>OZ242350.1:0-2775098 GCA_965208645.1 Dehalococcoidia bacterium
ATATCTTCGACGTCTCATCAGCAACAGGTTATGGCAAGGTGTTTATTTCCTTACAATCAAATGGCGAATAATTTCGCGGTCGGCATTGCAGGCCTGTTCCAACTGAGGGGAACTGGCGGGATCGAGCTTAAGTTGAGCCTCGATGTAGTAGCCTTCGGTATTGTTTTCCACCGGGTAAGCCAAGTTTCGCCTTCCCCAAGGATTCACTTCGCCGACCTCTCCGCCAAGAGACCCCACAAGCGCGCGAATTTTTTCGGCTGAAGTTTCGCCTTCCTTTTCGCCGGCTCCGCCGCCTAGTATCCACACGATTTCGTAGTCTCTCAATTGCAACCCACTTGGTGTCTCATGAACGCGCCATCATCCGTGCAAATGGCACGGATTCGATGAATCCCGATTATATATTCGGGGCGTATTCAATCTGAACTCTACGCCGTTTGCAGCGCACCTCGGCACTACGAATCGATACCAGGGACCGGGAACGAACTGGCGAATTTTTTCACCCGTTGGGAGAGGTCGCGTTGCTCCGAAGAGTCATCTTCGACACGCAACGATTCGACGATGAACTCGGCCACAGTCTCCATGTCTCCAGTGTCCATACCGCGAGAAGTGATTGACGGCACGCCGATGCGCACACCGCTCGTGACACGCGGCGGGTTGGGATCGAACGGGACCATGTTCTTGTTGGCGACGATTCCGACGCTGCGCATTTTGACCTCGGCTGCGGCTCCAGTGACATTCACGCCTCGCATGTCGACGAGCATGAGATGATTGTCGGTTCCACCTGAGACGATTCGCATTCCGCGGTTCGAGAGTGCATCCGCAAGCGCGGCAGCGTTACTGACGATGTTGCGCGCGTAGTTTCGGAAATCGTCCGACAGAGCTTCTTTATACGCGACCGCTTTAGCAGCGATCGTGTGACCCATAGGTCCGCCCTGCATTCTTGGGAATACTGCAGAGTCGTATTTGCGCGCCCACTCCTTGGTTGTTAGCGCCATTGCCCCGCGGGGTCCACGCAGCGTTTTATGGGTTGTGCTGGTAACGATGTCGGCATGTGGGACGGGTGACGGGTGGGCGCCCGCGGCGACGAGACCCGCGATGTGGGCCATGTCGGCAAGGTGCAACGCGCCGACGCTATCAGCGATCTGACCGAAACGCTCGAAGTCGATGGTTCGGGAGTAGGCAGAGTAGCCGGAAACGATGATTTTGGGTTTCAGTTCGTTAGCGATGCGCTCGACGGCGTCGTAGTCGATCATCTCCGATTCTTCGTCGAGGCCGTAGTGGACGAAGTCGTATATGCGGCCGGAGAAGTTGACTGGAGAACCGTGCGTGAGATGTCCGCCGTGATCTAGAGACATGCCCATGACTCGGTCGCCGGGCTCGAGGGCGGCGAAGTATGCTGCCATATTGGCTTGCGATCCACTGTGGGGCTGGACGTTTGCGTGCTCTGCACCTTCGAATAGCTGCTTGGCGCGCTCGATGGCGAGGGATTCCGCGGCGTCGACGTTTTCGGTGCCGGCGTAGTAGCGGCGTCCGGGGTAGCCCTCGGCGTATTTGTTCGTCAACACCGATCCTGTGGCCTCGAGAACTGCTTTGCTGGCGTAGTTCTCGGATGCGATAAGGACGATTTCTTCGCGCAGACGGCGTTCTTCGGCGGCGATGATCTCGGCGATTCGTGGGTCTTTCGATTGCAGGTTCAATTGTTGGCTCGCATGGTGTCACACATTCACTAAGTCGAGTCTATTCGTGCGGCGCGCGGTGGACATGCGCAGATATCATGAATCCGATGTGTGTCCGTTGGATACGCATTCCGAATAGAAGAACGGGAAGGTCCTGTGGCGCAATTGGAGCAGTTCGACGAGATACCGGAACGCGCGATGGTGGTTTGCGCGCATCCTGACGACGCTGAGATTGGTGCCGGCGGCACGACGTCATTGTGGGCGGCGAATGGTTGCGAGATTTCGTACGTTGTTTGCACCACCGGCAGCAGCGGCAGCAACGATGAGGGGATGACTTCGGATCGGATCGTTGACATTCGTCGGCGGGAACAGGAGGAGGCAGCGGCGGTGATCGGGGTGTCGAATCTGGTGATGTTGCCGTACCCAGACGGGATGTTGGAGGCCAATCGCGAATTTTTAGGTGACATCGTCAAGGCGATCCGGACTCATCGTCCGGATGTGATTTTCACTCACGATCCTTTCCGTTTCGATGGGTTCAACCACCGGGATCACCGAAACACTGGTATCACGGTTCAAGACGCGGTCTATCCCTATGCAAGGGATCATCTGCACTTTCCCGAGCAACTTAAAGACGGCCTCGAACCGTACATTGTGAGCGACGTTTGCTTCTGGCACGCGGACAAGCCGAATGTGGTCGTTGACATCACGACGTCGATCGACAATCGCATTGACGCGTTGAGCAAACATGCCAGTCAGGTTCCTGGTCTGACACGGCAGTCGGGTTCCGATCGTGGGATCCGCGACCGAGCCCGGTCGGTTGCGGAAGGTATGCCGTTTGAGTATGGGGAGGCGTTCCGGAGGATTTCGGCTCGGAGACGACGGCGGTAGGTTCAAGCGATGCCGATGCCTCGGAGTAGGCGGAGGAATAGTTCGGGTATTGGCTTGAGGAGTTCGAAGAGGAACCAAGCGATCAGTGCCGAGATTACTCCGATGACAGCGCCGCCAATGACGTCGGTTGGGTAGAAGGTTCCGACGTATACACGGACCACAGAATAGATGGTGGCTCCGGCCATGAGTGTCCATCCGATGCGGCGATCGACCAACCAGACCCCCATTGCGATGGCGAATACGACCGCCATCGGGTTGGCCGGGAATGATGGGTCGGTCGATCGATAGAAGATCAGTTGGAGGGAGTCGCCCAGCTCGTCAAATGGTCTTTGGCGGTCGTATGCGGAGTCGATGATGTCGACGATGAGGTTGCTGATGCCGATGGCGGTCGCAGCCAAGAGGGTGCCGCGTTGATAGCGTCGGCGTTCGGCAAGATTTCGGCCGACGAACCAGATGGAGAATATGACCGCGGAGAATGCAAGGGGCATCAGATAGTCGGAGGCGACGATTCTGGCGATGTGGTCGAACGTCGGCGAGGTGCCGACGAAGCCGTTGATCCACAGCATCAACTCTGTGTCGAAGGAGTTAATTTCGCCACATCCTTACGATCAGTGACGGGATACTCCAGCGGTGGGTGGTGAGCATATGCTCGTTGGCGTCTGCTTTGACGGTGCGAAATAGGTTGCGCAACGATGATGCGAAGGTCGAGATTGCGTCGGTTTGACTCAAGCCGTCGAGGCCGTCGATGTGACCTCCCCCTAAGCCTCTCCTGGAGGAGGGGGAATTCCATATGCGAATGTTTAGAGCGCCTATAATGGCGGCGAATGTGGTCGCTAGTACAGCGGATAGCATGAAGACTATTGCGTAGGCGGTGCCGGCCATGCCGCCGTGGATGTCGTTGATGTTTCGTGCGGCTGATATCTCGTTGATTGTGGCGGTGCCCCACTCGCGACCGACGGAGGTGCCATCGGCAACGGATCCAGCGGCCCATGGGCCTTCAACCCAGAGCGGAGAGAGGATGTAAGTTGCGATACCGACCAAGACGAGTAGGATGCCGAGGGCGCGGGTCAGAAGTTGATTTGGCAATAGCCATAGACCGCGAATTTCGCTTATTGAGACGGCGATTTGGAGTGCGCCGAGGCTGACGAGGAACGCGAGGATAAGATAGTCGCGCACCATAAGTGATGCGGCGGATTCGATCTGGTCGCTCATAAGGGCTTCAACCCCGCGCCTCTGGATTCCGGCTTTCACCGGAATGACAGAATCGAGCGGGTTTTATCCGCCGCCGGGAGTGACTCCCGTGCACCAGTCCATGTAGTCGGGATTGTTTCCGGTTACACATTCGAAGTAAATGTCTTGCAATTGTTGGGTTAAAGGTCCGGTGTTGCCGTCGCCGATGTCTCGGTTGTCGATTCTGCCGACGGGAGTGAGGTGGGCGGCGGTTCCGGTAAGGAAGACCTCGTCGGCGAGATAGAGCTCGCTTCGGTTGATGCGTCTTTGCACTATATCGATCCCGAGTTCGTTTTTGGCCAGCGTCATGACCGAGTCGCGGGTGATGCCGAGGAGTGCGTTGGCCGTCTCGAAGGGCGTGTGGATCTCGCCATTGTTGATCATGAAGAGGTTTTCGCCGCTACCTTCGGAGACCGAGCCGTCGTGGTTGAGAAGGATGGCTTCGTCGAAACCGGCCATTACAGCTTCGGTTTTGGCAAGGA
The DNA here is from genome assembly GCA_965208645.1 of Dehalococcoidia bacterium. Taxonomy (GTDB): domain Bacteria; phylum Chloroflexota; class Dehalococcoidia; order Lucifugimonadales; family Lucifugimonadaceae; genus Bin127. Next base: position 4,277 of record OZ242350.1, read on the forward strand.
TGGAGGTCGTATAGAGGCCAGTGATCTTGACGCCGGTGGGCATCATGGAGTCGTCAGGGCGTCGCCATGACGAGGTCTGGCATTTGATGGCTCCTTCGGCTTCGATGTAGGCGCCGAAGGGTAGGATCATCAGGGTGAAGTCGCTTGCGAGGGTATGGAGTTTGAGGTTCGCGACGGCTTCTTCGGATTTGTAGGCGAGGGGGCGGATGTAGACGTCTTCGGCGAAACCGTTTCGCTCAAGCAGGTCAACGGTGATTTGGCAAAGGTCGTCGACGGAATATGGGATATCCATGCGGAGGATTTTGCAACCGCGAATTAGGCGTTCATAGTGCTCGCGGAGGCGGAAGATGTAGACCTTGCCGTGTTCCTCGTTCCAGTTGCCGCGGACACCTTCGAAGGCGGCGGTTCCGTAGTGGAGGGCGTGGGTGTCGACCCGTACATTGGCTTCCTCCAGCGGGACTTGTTGTCCTTTGAAGAAGGCCCATGTTGTCGACGCCATCGCGGTATCTCCTGTGGATTTCAGCAGCGGTGTACCCGTTGCCCGATGCAATTATATTAGGGCGCGTTGAATTGAACGAGATATGCACCCATTGTCCGTTCGGACAAATCCCTTATGAGCGGGGACAAACGTCTTACGGCTATTCGCCACGTGAGAGCGACGGAATCGGATAGTTCATCTTCATGTATGGGTTGAAGGTTTCGTGTGTTGAGCGGGCTTCGGGTATTGAAGTTCTGCTCGGGTTAACATCGCCGCGTTGTGCGAGATATTGAACTGCTAGCTTCCCTCATTCGGTCACTGCCCACGTTGCCAGACCGTGGGCCCGGGTTGCGGCCTGGAGTTTGAGCTCGGCCGCTTCCCATCGGGTAGTTTTGCACATCCTCGTGCCGTAGCCGCGACCCGTTGGCGACAAGGGTCCGACGTCTGCCGAATTCACGACCGCTTACCCGGCCCTTGGCTAGACATCGGTTGGATGTCTTGCTGGCTCGTGTTGCCGAGGGTGCATTAGCCCTCGGCGACCGGGACTTGTTACATCGATCGCTTCGAACGGAACCGCTGGACGTTGCAACCGGCTCTAACTCGGTTGAGGGGCGTCGCCAGAGATGGCTTCCGCGAACACGCGAATCCGGGTTACCTTCGCAGGACCCCGTGTACTCGCTTTTTATGTGTTGCGCTTTCACGATCTAACGCTTGCTCCCTGCCGTCCAACGGCTAGATTGGTGTCCGCACTCGTCAGCACGGCGATGTTTGTTGTTAACAGTTTTTATATTACTACGTTTGTGGTGTTTGTCAAGGATGTGGCGGGGGGTGGAGGTTGCGGGAGATTCTGGATCGGGAGATTCTGCCGACGAATGAGGTTTGGCGGGATGAGAGTCGGGAGGAGTTGGACAGTAGAGGTTGTTGCGGTTGAAGTGGTGCTCGGAATCTCGTGTGCGTGGGGTGAGGAGGGTGTTTTGAATTAGGGTTGGAAGGATGGGGATGTTGGTTGGAGAAGTTTTTGCAGTACAACTGTAATGTCGGAATTCGGCGTACATCATGGCATGCGCGGGCACTCGACAGAAAGAACTAACCCTTGACAATACCCGCGCTTACAAAACCCGTTGATGAGTTAACTGCTCAAGATATCCGCGGATTGATTACAAACCAGATCCAGGAAGGTGAGCACGTCGAATTCAAAGAGGGGCTTTCTTCAAGCGGGAATGCAGGGCAAGCGGCAGGTCAAATTCGCATCACAAACGACGATAAGGCGAAAGTTCTCAAGGAAATTGTGGCTTTCGCCAATGGTTACGGGGGGCGCTTGTTTATTGGCATCGAAGAGGATGGTGGAAATCCGCCTGTTGCCGCCGCCGTCGCACCCCTTGTTGATTGCAGTGACTTGGCTGACAGACTCGGGCGCGCATGTGCAGATTTGATTAATCCACCCGTGTTGCGTTTGGATGTGGGTGGAATAGCAACGGAGCAGGACGGTTCAGGGGTGGTCGTATTCGATGTTCCAAGGTCGATTCGAGCACCGCACATGAGTGATCGGGACCATCGTAGCTATCGTCGGCGCGGTTCAGAATCCGTTCCGAGATGGACATGAGGGATATTCAGGATATGACTTTGCGTTCGGCGAGTCGGTTCAGTGAGATTGAGGCGGAGTTTACAAGACGGGAAACAGAATTCAATCGTAAATTCGACGAATTCGCGAATCGCCAAACCAACGGTTTCTGTTTCAGGTTGAGTTTCGTCCCATTGGATGACGTAGATCTCGGTGATGTGCGTAGGAATCAGGCTGTCCTATCCCTCCCCAATCACTTGTCGGCTCATCTGAGCAGCGATTCCAATAACCCTTTCGCGATTTTGCCTCCGTCGAATACCTATGCCAATCGGGCTACTGTTCGGGGCACTAAACTCTACCGCCATGTGTCTACTAACGGCGAAAGTGTTCCGAAGTGCGAATTCACTCTTTGGTCGAATGGCGGAATGGAGGTATGGTACGCCGACAACTCACGATATCAGGAACGTCTCGTATTGCCTTTGCGTCGGGTGGTATTTTGGTTCGCTCACACCCTTCGTAACATTGAGCGGATTAGGATCCAAGCGGGTTTACCAGCACTCTCGTATGGTGCCGAAGCCCAACTGGTAGTTTTTGGGGAAGCCGCCGTTTTCTTGGGCTTTTCTGAGCCTAGTTTTATACAAGACCTCGCAGACCTCAAATGTGGTGATCACTGGTTTCCGCGGTACGAAGTTGGTCTCAAAGATAGTTTCAATGAAACTGTGAACCTGTTCGTCAAGGACTGTTTCAACGATGCCGGCATTGATTGGCGTGATGAGATTGTAGTGAGCTACGGACTTGACTGATTGAAGGACTCGGTGGCGGTTGGTGTAATATTGGATTCAACCCCCTCAGTGATCGTATCGCTGAGCCGACGTCCCCACGAGGGGCGTCTTCTTTTTGTTGGCGGTTGTTGCCGCGGTGGGCGTTCGCTGCGCTCCGCGCCCCTGTTGTCGGGCTTTTTGGGCTTCGCTAAGGGACTTATATACGATGTTACCCATTAACGGGAGATCCCAGTTCGTCTCTCAAATTTGCGTTTTGTTCTCGTATTCGCTCTAAGCTCATCGGATAGATAGCGGCGGGGAAAGGGTACAGCGAGTAATCATGGTAAACCTGCTCTCGCACTTCATCACGTGCCCCGTCTTTGGGCACCGTTGTGCCTGCTTGCGAATGGCGTGCCACGATCACGCGCTCCTTCAGGCGTTTGTTTTCAGCCCAAGCTTCTTCTTTCTTCTTCGCTATCGCTATCCGCCTTGGGACGTCCTTGCACGTTTCACAAGTTACGTCTGATTCTTCGTCCACGAGTCTCGTGTTCGACCGCCCGCAACGGGATTGCCGGGGGCGTCCCATCCTAGCAGGATCCCTAAAGTGTGTGAGTTTGGCCTTGGTCATGAATTTATCTCCGCGTTGCGTGGGTAAAACCGTATAAAATTCCCGTCGCGAAAGGGACAGGTGGGTCATGTCCAAGATGGCGGGCGTATCAGCAGGAAGCCATCGTCCCGAGTCACTCCATCGGGAAACTGACTGTCTCGGAGTTTGTTTCTGCCGATTGTGAATGACGCGCTGACGATTTGACGCAGGTGTTTCGATTTTCGGTCCGGGGGAAAGGCTACTATCACTCGTTTGTTTGGATAGCGGGTCAATACCGATTGGATCGGGCCTACTAGATCGCTATCGGCTGAGATGACCATTGATGTGTCGAAAAGGTCGTCTTGTGCATCGTTGAGAAGTGCGACTGAGATGTTTACGTCGGTCATCTTCTCTTCGTAGGTTTGTCTGACTTTGCCACAGTTGGAACATTGCGATCTCTGGGGTTGGAAGTATCCCAGTTGGATGGAGAGATTTGGCAATGTCTCCAATGCATCGAGATAGGTTCTCTGCCGGGCGTCTTTTCCAGCGTCGTTGTGATCGGGAATGAGACTCGCCGTGAAGTACCTGACGATTTGCAGGGATTGTGTAGGTCGTATCAAGTTGTGGGCTAGCTTCATGAGGTCCAGCCAGTAGTAACGCCGCCAGCCTCGCGATCTCATACCATAGAAGAGGTTGAAGCCGTCGATGTATACTCCTACACGTTCTTTAGGCAACATGGATCTTTGAGGGTTGCTAACGCTATTCTCGGGTCGCAAAATGTCTTGAGAATGTTGTAACATGGGAGTTATTACCCCCCCAGCGATCGCATCGCTGGCCCGACGTCCCCGAAAGGGGGCGTCTCTTTTTGTACGGGGCTTGGCGGGATTTGTCTGGTTGGTGGAGTGGTGGTTTTCGAAATGGGATTGTGGTTTTTGACAGTTTCACGCTTCGGCGGGCATCCCCCGCTGTCGCTTCGCTCCCGCGCCCCCTTCGCTGCGCGAAGGGGAGGGGCCTCCCCTAACCCCCTCCTCAATGAGAGGGAATTTGAACCTAGTGCTCGCTCACCGTGTGATCCGCGATCCAGTCGAAGTTGATGTCTTCGCCTAGGCCGGGGGTGGTTGGCATGTGGATTAGGCCGTCTTTGCCCATGGGGTCGATGATGGTGTTTAGGTATTCGGGTGGTTGGTCGTAGTCTACGAATGGGTGGAGGAGGCCGCGTTCGTACCAGCGTCCGTTGAAGAAGGCTCCGAGGACGGCTAGGTTGCCGGGGCCGCCGCCGTGGATTTCGCAGTCCATGTTTAGGGATTCGGCGAGGTGGCAGATTTTCATTGAGGGGCCGATGCCTCCGACGTCCATGACGCCGGTGCGGAGGATGTCGGCGGCTCCGTGGATTGCCCACTCGGCGCGGGAGTGGAACTTGCCTTCGACGAATTCGGGACCTAGGATGGGGATGTCGAGGTTTTCGGCGAGCCAGACGTAGGAGGACATGGAGTGCTCGTCCATCATCTCTTCGTACCAGTAGTAGTTGAGGTCTTGGATGCCTTTGCCGAGTTCGAAGGCTTCGGTGCGGGAGTACCAGTGGTTGGCGTCGAGCATTAGTGGGATGTCGGGTCCGACGGCTTCGCGGACGGCGGCGCAGGCGGCGATGTCCATCTTGACGGAGGGAGCCCATGATACGGGTGGCATCCAGGTGTGGAGTTTGATGGCGGAGTAGCCGCGGTTGATGAGCCACTCGGCGAAGCGTCCGTAATCTTCAGGTGTGGCGAGACCGTTCTCGATCTCGTCGCCGCACATTGTGGAGCCGTATGCGGGGACTTTGTCGCGCATACCGCCGAGGATTTTCCATACCGGCATGTCGATCTTGCGTCCGAACCAGTCCCATAGTGCGAGTTCGGCGAGGCCGAGAGAGCGGTCGTTGAACGAACCTCCGCTGCCGCGCTGCCAGCGGGCCATGGCCTGCCAGAGCCGCTCACGGTCGGTGGCGTCTTGGCCCATGAGGACCTTTTTGATGAAGTTGTCCATCATGACGGGACGGAGGGCATCGGGTGAGCCGAAGGTGTAGCCGCTGGTGCCGTCTTCGGTTGTGATGGTGAGGAGCGCGGTGGTGGCGTCGTGGGGGTCGCCGGGGTGGGTGTGGCCGTCGGTGTCTTGGACCGTGTTGGAGGTGTATGTGAAGGTTGTGACTTTGATGTCGGTGATGATCATGGGATTTTCCTTGGGCCCTCACCCTTTGACCCCCTCTCAATATCCCCCTAATAGGGGGATATTGAGAGGGGGAGTAATCGCGGGAGAGGGGATGTGTTGTTGGCGCTTTAGTGATGTTAGATGTTACTGGTGGAGTGAGGATTTTTGAATTAAGGGTATGGGTGGGATTTCGTTGAGGCGGTCGCGGCGGTGAGGGCTTAGTCAGAGGATTTGTTGGAGCGATTGTTGGGGCGTGATGGCGGGTATTGGGGATTGTTGGTAATCTCTGATGTTTCTTGTGACGATGTACTGGGCATTGCATGCTTGCGCGGCGGCTACTTGCATGGCGTCTTCGAAATCGGTCATGGGGAGTTGGGTAGCGAATCGGATTGATATGGTATCGGTTTGAGCGACTTGCACGAATTCGGTTAACTCCCGAATAAAATCGCGGGTTGTGGCGTCGCCGCGTGTTGGTTTGACGAGGTAGTAGAGATTCGAGATCGAATGCCAGGCGATGGATGCGGGTTTTAACCCACGTTCGATGCGGTCAAGGATCTCGAATGCGGGTTCGGCGTGCGGTTGGCGGTCGAGTGCGATGTCGATCAAGACATCAGTGTCGAGAAGGATCATTCGAGGTACTTTTTGGCTAGCGTTTCGTACCGTGGGTCATCTCGATCCGCCGGTTGAAACTTGCCCCGCCACCGCGCGGCAAACGACTGCGATCGCTCGATAGTCGCCTCCCGCAAGGAATCTTCGATAAGCGACGACAAGGAGACGCCACGAGAACGTGCATAGCGTTTGGCAATGGGGATAAGTTCCTCATCCATAGTGATGGTGAGTTTGCGTTTCATGATTCAGGATTTTCTTTGAACATGCACACGTATACGTATTTATTGTATAAGTATACGTGGTGTTTCGTATTGTGCTTACCCCCTTTGTCCTTCGGACATTTCCCCCGCGAGCGGGGGAAAGCCTGTCGCCTCTACGCACTGGGTTCCCGCGTGCGCGGGAATGACATTGTTTGGCGAGGGAAACCTAGTTTTCGAGTTCTTTGGTGGCCGATTCTTTTAGTTCGTAGAGGCGATTTAGGGCTTCTATTGGCGTGAGGTTGTCAGTGTCGATTTCGGTGATGGTGCGTAAGAAGTCGGTATTGTTGGCGTTGGTGTTGAAGAGGTCTAGTTGGAGGTGATCTTGGGAGGTGTTGGTTGGTGCGGTGTTGTTGGTGTGGGCTTCTAGTTCGGTTAGGAGTTCTCGGGCGCGTTCTACTACGGGGGATGGCATTCCAGCTAGTTGGGCGACGTGGATGCCGTAGGAGCGGTCGGCTCCGCCCTGCACTATTCTGTAGAGGAATTGGATGGAGTCGCCTTCTTCGGCTACTGCAACTCGGAGGTTTTTGGCGCGTGGAAGGGTATCGCCGAGTTCGGTCATCTCGTGGTAGTGGGTTGCGAAGAGGGTTTTGCAGCCGAGTGCGGGACTGTTGTGGATGAATTCGGCGACGGAGCGGGCGATGGCGAGTCCGTCGTAGGTGGAGGTACCGCGTCCGATTTCATCAAGGATGGCGAGGGAACGGGATGTGGCTTGGTTGAGGATGCTGGCAGTCTCGACCATCTCAACCATGAACGTTGAGCGTCCGCCGGCGATGTCGTCGGAGACGCCGATGCGGGTGAAGATGCGGTCTACGATGCCGACACGGGCGAACTTTGCAGGGACGAAGCTGCCGATCTGGGCGAGGATGACGAGGATTGCAGCCTGACGGATGTATGTGGACTTGCCGGACATGTTGGGTCCGGTGATGATGAGTAGCTGGCTACCGGAGTTTGATGCGTCAATGTCGTTGGGTACGAAGCGTCCGTATCCGAGGACGTGTTCGACGACGGGGTGCCGCCCGTCGTCGATTTTGAGGAGATCGCCGTTATCGATAAATGGCATCGTCCAGTCGTTTTCGGCTGCGGTCCGGGCAAGCGCGAGGCAGACGTCGATGTTGGCGATCGCTGCGGATGTTCGCATGATGGCGGCAGCATGCTCGGCGACTTGCTGGCAGACACGACGGTAGATGGATTGTTCGAGTTCGCTAATTTGATCGCCGGCGCGGAGGACTTGGTTTTCGAGGTCTTTGAGCTCGGGTGTTATGAAGCGTTCGGCGTTGACGAGGGTTTGGCGACGTTGGAATTCGGGCGGAACTTTTTCGAGGTGGGACCGGGAGACTTCGATGTAGTAGCCGAAGACTCTGTTGTGCCCTACTTTTAGGTTTGGGATGCCAGAGGACTCGCGGGCTTTTGCTTCGATGGATGCAATACCGGCGCGGGCGCGTGAGGCGGTTGATCGGAGTTGGTCGAGATCGTGGTCAAAGTCGGGTTTGATCATGCCGCCATCGGAGACGCGAAACGGGGGGTCTTCGACGATGGCGCGGTCGATGAGTTCGCGGACTTCATCGTGAGGGGCGACGCCTTCGAAGAGAGGCGAGATGGATTTCGCTTCTGATTGGTTGATGGTCAGTTCCCGGAGGGTTGGTGCTTTGTCTAGGCCACGGAAGAGTGCGCGGAGTTCACGGGGTTCGGATTGGCCTAGAGTTAGGCGATTCACAAGGCGAGCGAGGTCAGGCGTGTTGGTTAGGGTCTGGTCGAGTGAGGAGCGAAGGGTTGTGCCATGGACGAGGGTGTTGACGGCGAGTTGGCGGGTGTTGAGTTCGTCGAGGTCGGTTAGCGGTGCCGAGAGCCAGTCGCGAAGGAGACGCGCGCCCATGGGGGTGCGAGTGGTGTCGAGGGTAGATAGGAGGGTTGGTCCGCCGTCGATGGTAGGGGTTAGGATCTCTAGGTCGCGGAGTGCGGCCGCGGGGATGTACATGTAGCGGTCCGGCCGATGGCGCCGGAGGGTAGTGATGAAGGGTAGACGCCCGATTTGCGTTTGGGCGAGAAAATCAATGGCTGATGCGGCGGCAATAGTGGCTAACGGATGGCCGTTGAGTTCAAAGGGTTCGAGGTTGTCTGTGCTGAAGTGTTTTTTCAGGCTGTCGGCGGCGAGTTCGGGGTCTAAGATTGATTCGTCGAGAGATCGGATGACGGTTTTGCTTAAGGCGGATTTTCGGTTGATGTCGCGGGAGGTGATGTCGTCGAGGAGGATTCCGCTGTTGGTATCGACGAGAATCTCGGCGGGTTGTAGGCGTTCGAGATGGTCGATGACGTTAGCAGCAGGTATTTCCATAGCGGCGAATTCACCAGTGGATGCTTCAAGCCATGACAGCCCGGCGCGATGGCCTTCGACGACACATGCTGCTAGGTAGTTGTGTTTGGACTGTTCGAGGAGTGATTGATCAAGGACGGTCCCGGGAGTCACGATGCGGACCACTGCCCTATCGACGATGCCATCGGCGTTGGGTTCAGTGGTGGTTTGTTCGGCGATAGCGATCTTTAGGCCGGATGCGACGAGTCGGCCGATGTGCGTGTCGAGGGAGTGGTAAGGAATGCCAGCGAGGGGTGATTTCTGTCCGCCGCCGACGTCGCGTGCGGTGAGTGCGACGTCGAGGAGCTTGGAGAGTGTGTGGGCGTCTTCATCGAAGCACTCGTAGAAGTCACCCATGCGAAATAGGAGGAGTGAATCGGCGTGTTTGGCCTTGAATTTGAGATACTGGCGGCGGCCTGGGGAGAGTCTGTGGCGACCGGCACGCCTTGAATTGGAGCGCGTTGCTTTGGCGGGTGTCTGTTTGGCAGAGGTGGTCATGGGCTCTGCACGCGATTTTAGATGCGTACTGATCGATGCAAGCCTCTGGTGGCGAGAAAGATATGAAAACGCCCCCCGGTCGGGAAACCGAGGGGCGTTTTGTTTACCGATTGTTCGGCTAGGCGGTTATTCCACAGGTTCCAGATTCAGGAATATGTGGAGGCCGGTGCGGTGCCAGAATCCCTCGTGGATGTACTGGTTGTCGTCGTGAGGCCATGAGTCCTCTTCCCAGTATGTCGTGTTCATCGGCAACGTGATGATTGTCGATGTGAGTGGGATGTCGGGCAGCTCGGGGAGCCAGATTTCCATCGCCTTGCGGTATGGTTCGAGGACTCCTGGGCTGTCTTCTGGCAGTGCGGTCATCTGCTCGACATAGGAATCGAACTCTTCGTTGCACCATCGGTAGAAACCAGGGTACGCGATGAATCCGGTGTCGCCCTCGGTCACGAGTTCGCAGCGGTAGCCTTTGAGTACCGGTTCGGGGTCGACCATTGAGCCGTGGCCCCAAATGAATCCATCGGCGTGACCTTGGAAGATCTGGTCGATGAAGTCGGTCGGGGTTGAGAAACTGGCGTCGAACCCATTACGTCGCAGGTTCTGCGTCACGACCGGAGCGGCCGGGGTTGTTGATGGGTGCTGCGGGAAGGTCACGATGTGGATCTTCACGCGTTCGCCGTCTTTGACCCAGAATCCGTCGCCATCTCTGGTGTAGCCTTCGCCTTCCATGAGTGCTGCCGATTTCTCGGGGTTGTACTCGCTGGTGTCGTAGGTTTCGAGCAGGTCGGCGACTTCGTCGTGGTACTTCTGCATGGGCGCGTAGTACGGCCAGGGAAGTTGCTGAACGATCTGACCGCCACCGAATCCGAATTCGATGACTTCCTCTCGGTTGATGGAGTAGGAGATCGCCCATCGGACGTTCTTGTTGTCGAACGGAGGTCGCTTGGTGTTTAGACCAAGACCAACTGGCCACCAGTCTTCATAGCCGAACGGTGCCTCGCCGTAGTAGTGAGATGTCATGTTCGGGTTCTGTGCAACTACGGCCTTGTAGTTCGGTACGGTGAGCGAGAATGCCATGTCGATCTCGTTGGTGATCAACAGTTGGGCCATTGTGATCTCGTTCATTCCGGGTAGGAAGATCAGACGCTCGACCTTGGGCAGGTCGTGGAATCCGATCTTGGCGCCCCACCAGTCGTCGCGGCGGTCCCATATCTTCTTTTCAACGTCGGTGTGGACAAGTCGATACGGTCCGGTCACCACTGGCCAACCCTTTGCGGGGGCGTAGTGGGTGAATGTCGAAACGTCTTCTTGATCTTCAAAGATGTGCTTTGGGATCCACGGAACGCCGATGTCGGCCCGGAAGATCAGAAGGTCCCACACATACCGCGGCGAGGGGCCTAGAAACTCGATGTAGACCGTCAGATCGTCGATCGCTGAGGCTTCTTTGGTCCACTGGGCGACTGCGCCATGGCGGTCGGTCTTGTCGTTCGTGTTCGCCATGTTCAACGTGAATGCGACATCGTGAGCGGTGAATGGTGTCCCATCGCTCCACTCGACCCCTTCGCGGATGTTGACCGTCACGCCGCCGTAGTCATCGTCGTACGTGTAGTCGGTGGCCATCCAAGGGATGAGTTCGCCGGTGAGCATGTTGAAGTAGAACAGTCCTTCGCTGCCGGCCTGATATAGACCGCTACGCGAGAGACCGCCAGTGTGGGAGTTGAAATTCTCGATGTCGGTGAAGGCACCGGGGTGTTCGCCACCGAGACCGGCCATGATTAGTGTCCGGTTTCTGGGGACGTCCTGGTAGCCGAGCGGAACGGGAGTCGGGGTCACCTCAACGGCGACCTCTTTCTCGACAACCTTTTCGACCTCGACTTCTTTGACGACCTCAACTTCCTTCTCGACCTCAACCTCTTTGATGACCTCGACTTCTTTGACGACCTCTTTCTCGACCACGACGGTCTCGCGAACGATCGTCTCAGAGCCGCACGCTAGTGCGAAGGTCAGTGACGAGAGCATCGCGGCCAATACGAGCATTGGCACGATGCGTTTGATTTTCGGCATTTGGGTTCCCTCCTTACGTGGATTCAGTTGCCTTGGTGTGCGAATTCAAATATGCAAATCACGTTATCACATGTTACCGGTTGCATCGCCGTTCGAAGGCGATGCGTCGCGGATGTTGAAATATGCGGCGATATCCGCATTTGGAACGGTCCCAGCGTCCTGGTACAGGAAACATTTCGAGATTCGGTGTTCGTCGAGAGCGTAGGTGCTGGGGATGTCTTCGACACAAGTCGCGAGTGCGTCCGGGCACCGGTTGACGAATGGGCACATACCTTGGGTCACATCGACGCCGTAGAACGGCGGATCGTTAACGCCTCTCATATCGGCCCAACGGCGACTCGGATCGGGCATCGGAATCGACTGGACGAGCAGCCGAGTGTAGGGGTGTTTCGGATCGTTGATAACGTGTTCGACATCGCCGGCCTCAACGACGTGACCGCGGTACATGATCATGATGTTGTCGGCGACTTGATACGCGGTGGTGAGGTCGTGCGTGATGTAAAGGATTGCGATCCCGAGTTCGTGGTTTAGGGCGCGAAGAGTCTCTAGGATGGTTGCCCGCAGAGAGGCGTCGACCATCGATACAGGTTCGTCGGCGATGATCACTTGCGGTTTAAGGAGGAGGGATCGCGCGACCATAACGCGCTGCCGCTGGCCTCCGCTGAGTTGATGGGGATAGCGCCCGAGAGTCTCGGACGGTCGTAATCCCACGCCAGAGATCGCTTCTTCGATGAGGTGGCGTGCTTCATCGCTCGACGAAGCCAATTTGAAGCGTGCGATGGCGACCGTGAAGATGTGGTCGACCTTGTAGAAGGGGTTGTAAACAGAGAACGGGTCTTGAAATATGGCCTGCACTTGGCGTCGGTACTGGCGTCGCTCGCCTCCGCCCATTCCGGCTACGTCCCTGCCGGAGAACAAAACTTGCCCGCTGGTTGGACGTTGGAATCCGAGCATGATTCTTCCGAGCGTAGTCTTGCCGCTCCCGCTCTCGCCGGCGACGGCGGTGATCAAAGCGGGCTTTTCGGTCAGGCTGAAGGAAACGTCGTTGACTGCGTAGTTGTGCTCACGTTTCCAGATCGGGCCGGAGGAGAATATTTGTGTGACGTTGCGCAGTTCCAGCAACGGCGAGGTGGCGGCGGCCGAAGGGGCAGACATGTTCGTTTGTGCGATCGTGGTCATACCACCCTCGCCTCGGTGTGTAGATGACACGAGACAATGTCGATGTCACCGATCAGTTCAGGCACCTCGACCCCGCAGATGTCCATCGCCTCGGGGCATCGAGGCATGAAAGGACATCCGGGCGGGACCGCGAGCAGCGACGGTGGCAATCCGGGAATGCCTTGGAGTCGTTTCTTGCCGTCGGTGTCGGGAAGGCTGGAAATCAACAGGCGCGTGTAGGGGTGCCGCGGGTTTGCGAAGATTTGCTCGACGGTTGCTAGTTCGACGAGTTTTCCGGCGTACATGACGCCGATGCGGTCGGCGAACTGGGCCATTAGTCCCATGTCGTGGCCGACGAGGATCACTGCCGCACCGATCTCACTCCGGACGTCTTCGAGAGTCTCCATGACTTGGCGCTGAACGACAACGTCGAGAGCGCTTGTCGGTTCGTCGGCGAGGATCAAGCGAGGGTTATGACATATGGCCATCGCGATAGTGACGCGTTGCTTCATTCCGCCACTGAGTTCGTGGGGGAAGAGGTCTAAAACGTTGGCGTTAAGTCCGACTTGTGCCATGAGTGTGGTCAAGCGATCTTGCATGCGGTTGCGCGATTCGTTTACGCCATGGTCTCGGAGTCCGTCGAGCATCTGATCGCGTACGCGTCGGACGGGGTTTAAGGCATTCATTGCGGCCTGCGGGACCATGGCGATGTCATTGCCGCGAACGGAGCGCATTTCGGGTTCGGAGAGTTCTACGAGATCTCGGCCGTCGAGTGAGATGGTCCCGCCCGCGATTTCACCGGGGGGTTTGATCATTCGCATGATCGCCAGAGCGGTTGTCGTCTTTCCCGACCCGGACTCTCCAACCAGACCGAGTTTCTCACCTTCGGCTATGTCGAGGTCTACGCCGTCGACTGCACGGACAGTTCCGGCGCGGATGTTGAAGTAGACGCGCAGGTCGCGGATGGTGAGTACGGGTTCCGCCATTACAGGCTCTGCCTCAATCGCGGGTTCGCCCATTTGTCAAGTCCTGACGCGATCAGGTAGAGGGTGACGAAGATCCACGCGACCAGGATCGTCGGTGGAACGTACCACCACCACCAGTTGCTGAGCAACGCGCCGTAGTAGATCGACCAGTAGATGGTCATTCCGAGCGTGGGTTCGTGCTGCGGGCCGAGTCCTAGTGCTTCGAGTCCTACCGCCGCCAGGATTCCGCTGGCCATTGCGCCGACGAAACTGGCGGCCAGGAATGGTAGCAGGTTCGGCATCAGCTCACGGAAGATAATCTCGAGGTCACCCATTCCGTTCAACCGCGCGACTTCGACGTAGTTGCTCTCCCTCATGCTCAGGACTTGTGCGCGGATGACTCGGGTGGGCCACATCCACGCTAATGAAGCAACGATTAAACCCATGGCGTTGACGGATAGGCCAGCGCCTTCTTTTATCGTGGACGCCACGACGACGAGCACGGCCAAGCTGGGTATCGTGATGAAAACATCGGAGATTATGCGAACGATGGCATCAACGGTGCCTCGCATGTAGCCGGCGATGAATCCGAGGATGATGCCAACGCCCAGTCCGACAATGCCGGCGTAGAGGCCAATGCGCAGCGTCAAAGGTGCGCCGTGGATCATTAGGGGCAAGATTTGGCGACCGTTGAAGTCGGTTCCGAGCCAGTATTTCGCTTGTGGGGGTGCGGCCTGGGGCCCGGAAATCGGTTCCGCGCCTTTCGGGTCGACCAACTGCCCGCCGATCAACCACAGAGCGAGTAGGGCGACCAGCATCAGGACACCGGCAGTTAGCATGCGCTCATGCAGGAAGTAGTACCAGATCTGCGACCACGCGCTGTAAGAGCGAGCTTCGTCGGCTTCCGAGGAGGCACGTACGGCGGCGGATGACTGACCCGTTTCGGCGCTTTGATCTTGCATTGGTATGAACCTGGAAGTTTGCGAACTGAGCGATCACGCAGCACGCCGGACGCGCGGGTCGATAAGTGGATAGACGAGGTCAAGCACCAACGTCGCGGTTGCGACGAAGATGATCAGTACCAGAACGACGCCATAGATCACGAAGTAGTCAAACCCAGCGATTGCGTCGAAGAGCAATGAACCCATTCCGGGGTATCGGAAGATGTATTCGACCAAAATGACGCCCGACACGATGAGGCTCATCGCAAGCGCCAATGATGTCAATTGCGGCAGCAGAGCGTTTCGCATGCCATATTGGCCGAAGATCCGATCCGGTCGCAGTCCGCGCATTTGGGCGAGAGTTACGTAGTCCTCGCCCGCCGTGGTGATCATCATTCCCCTCATGCCCAGGGCCCAAAACCCGACTTGCGAGAGGATTATCGACGACGCGGGCAATATCGAATGTCTGACGACGTCCCATACTCGTGCCAAGTCCCAGCCGTCGTAGATCGTTCCCACCTTGGATGCGCCGGCGATCGGCAGCATCGGCCACCATTCCGGCTGCCATTCGTGCCTGACGGCGAATATGAAGATCAAGAAAAAGGCCAGCATGAAGTACGGGATTGGTGACAACGTCAGGAATATTGGCAGCACACCCTTCAACCAAGTCGGTGCTCCCGGCCACGCTAGGGTTGCCCCGGAAAGCGATCCCAGAGCAAATGCAACGAGGATCGAAAATCCGACCAATCCCAGCGTCCAAGGCATTCGTTCCCGTATCAGGTCCATGACCGTCGTGGGGTGTCGGATCAGCGAGACGTTGAGGTCGCCTCGTAGAACGCTGCTCAGATATCTGATGTACTGGAGGTAGAGCGGTTGGTCGAGACCGTAGTCACGCTCGTAGGCGGCGACGACTTTTTCCATTCCGGTGGAAAGGTTGCCCGTTGCGGCCATCATGATCATCCGCTCTCGGACCGGATTTCGGTCGCTGGCGATCCGCGGGAGGAAGAAGATGACGGTTGTGGCCAACCACACGACGAGGATGAACATTCCGACGCGAGCGCCGATGTAGGTAATGCTCATCTCAACCTTGCTGATTCGCTACTTGGTTTGGCTCGTGTGCAATTGAGGCGCGCCGAAACATTTCGGTGCGGTGCAACACGCCATGCGGCGGAATTATACGGAAACCGAAAGAATAGCGCAACTATTCGTATCGAACGACCGCGGTGTCGCCGGCGAGCCAGCGGAAGTCGGAGAAGTCGCTTCCTACCGGGGCTTCGAAGACGACGTGTCCCAGAATTTTTTCGCCTTGGTTGAGGGTGTACCCGCCCCATATGGATCGGAATTCGGGGTCTAGGTAGCGGTCGTTGGTGGTAGTTTCTACGATGTAGGAACGTTCAATTACATTGATGGGTTTTAGCGCGATGCTTCCTTTAATGCGGAGTTCGGCGGCTTCTTCGTCGACAACCATGCGCACGGCTCCTGAAGTCTGATTGGTGAGCAGAGTTTCAACAATCACGATTTCAGTGCCTTGACCTTCGGGCTTGATTGCCCAATGGTTGACATCGCCGAGACTGGTAGGCACTGGGTAGACGACATAGGGTTGGGCGCGCGGCTGTTCGGCGCGGATCCACAAGGTCCGGCCAGCGACGTATAGATCAGGTCCCGATTCGAATGGGTTGGCCCAGAGCAGCACTTCTACGACGGCGAGGGCAACGAGCGAGACGACGGTTAGGGCGATGAGCACTACCGGTAGATTTTGTTTGGGTACCCGGAGTTGTCGTCGGGCTAGAACGGTGCCGGATGAATCGACGTCGATGTATTCGGATCCTGAGGAACCACGGAATGACGCGGAGGGTGTGTAGTCGATGAAAACGCGAGAGATTCCGTTGTCCATCGTGGCTACGCCATTGATTTCCCATTGGAAATCGGCATCGCGTAGTTTCGGGCCGTAGTCGTATTTGTTCTGCTCGGCGTATTGGAGTGCGGCCGCCACCTCGGTGGGGTGTGCGTCACGAGCGGCATCGCCTTCGATGAAGTTTTCGATGGTCGATGCTTCGACCATTGCTTCATCGTCAGATTGTGCCAGGTGGTCTTCTGGTCGCTCAGTGGTGGCCATGGTTCGGTTCGATCTCCAACAAACGGAATTCTAGGTATCAAATATACAAACCCATGCGTTGAGTTCTATGAAATCGCTAACGCCATAGCAATGGATATGATAGGCTGATCGACCCGGATCCGCGAGATGAACGAGAATGCGTGACCAAATACCGAACGTTCGAGTAATTCTCATCGGCGGGTCCTCCCACGTTGGGAAGTCCACAATCGCCGATTCGTTGGCAGAAATGCTGGGCTGGACTCAGATCTCCACTGACGGACTTGCGCGTCATCCCGGGCGGCCATGGAGGCCGGAACCGGAGAAAGTTCCGGACCACGTGGCGAAGCACTATCTCTCGTTGTCAATCGCGGAACTAATGGAGGACGTGTTGCTCCACTATCAGTCCAACGTGTGGCCGAAGATCGAGGACATCGTCGCGACCCATTTGAGGAAGGCGCCCGAAGCGGGGGTGGTGTTGGAAGGATCGGCGATTTTGCCTGATTTTGTGAAGGGAATGAAACTCGACAATGTTGGCGCGTTTTGGCTGACGACGGGCGAGGAAGTGTTTCGGAAGAGAATTCTCAGCGAAAGTCAGTATCGTTGTAAAACTCCGAAGGAGCGAGCGATGGTGGACAAGTTTTTGGAACGTACCCTCGCCTATGACGCGCTGATGACAGAGATCGTCAACCGGAATGGATATGTCCTCGTCGATGTTCAGCAGTCAAGCGTGGCCGAGATTGTCGAGAGATGCCTGTCCCGGCTGAAAGCAGATCGGCGAGAGGTTTGACGCTTCTACTCTTTCCGAGGGGTTAACTCGCTATCGCTTCCTTACGCATCGATGGCATCCCTCGGAGTTGGTTGACGACCTCCGTCAACGCGTCAACTGCGTAGTCGACATCCTCGTCTTTGGAATCCTTGCCGAAGGAGAATCTGAGGCTGCCGGCGGCGAGTTCGTGGCTCATTCCCATTCCGAGGAGGACGTGGGACGGTTCGATAGATGCGGAGCTGCAAGCGCTGCCGCTGGAGGCGCACACGCCTTTGAAGTCGAGTCCGAGGAGCATCGGTTCGCCTTCGAGGCCGGGCACGGAGATGTGGGCGATGTTTGGGAGGCAGTTTTCGGGATGATTGTTGACGACCACTCGGGGGATACGTTCGGTGACGGCGGCCAAGAACCGGTCGCGGAGGGCACGAGTGCGTTCGCAGAATTGCTGGCGTTCGTTCTCGGCTAGCGCGAGCGCGAGTCCCATGCCGACGATACCGGGGACGTTTTCGGTGCCTGATCTACGTTGGCGCTCCTGTCCCCCTCCGGCGATCAAAGCGTCCAACTTTACGCCGCGCCGCACGTGCAAGACTCCAACGCCTTTCGGTCCGTGGATTTTGTGCGCCGATAATGACAACAAGTCGACTCCTAAGGCTTTGACATCCAACGGGAGCTTGCCGGATGCTTGGACTGCGTCGGTGTGCATCAGCACGTTGGTGCCGTTTTCTTGAGCGTGCTGCTTCGCGAGGCGAGCGATTTGCGGGATATCGTTTACCGCGCCGACTTCGTTGTTGGCGTACATGATGCTGATTACGGCGTCGCGGTCGCCGAGTCGCGAGCGCACATCTTCAGGGTCGACAATGCCATAGCGATCGACGGGTACGGTGGCGACGTGGTGACCATCTTTTTCGAGTTGCTCAGCGGCGTGGATGATGGCGTGGTGCTCGATCTCGGAGATGATGATGTCGCCGGGCTGTTCGAACGTCGAGGCAACCCCTTTGACCGCCATATTGTCGGCTTCGGTGCCACCGCCGGTGAAAACGACTTCGCTGGTGCGGCAGTTCAAAACGGATGCGACTCGGGCCCTTGCCTCGTCGATCGCATTGCGGGATTCGCCAGCGATGGCGTAGAGGCTAGACGGGTTTCCAAACGCCTCGTTGAAGTACGGCAGCATTGCCTCGAGCACCTCTGGTCTGACCGGCGTTGTCGCGGCGTGATCCAGATATATGAGACGTGACGTATCGTCGAAGTCTTGAAGTGCGGGCACCATTCCGAATCCCTAGGGTAGTAACTACCGATGATTGTAGCCAACTTCTCTTATTCCACAGAAAAGTCTGCCGACGATGCGGGCATGCGGGTTGTTAAACTTTTATGCTTGACTAGGATTCAAACTTTGGTGCCGATGCGTGCGTATGTGAACCTATCGCCGAGCGACACAAACAGCCGTTGCAGACAACATAGATCATGATCAAACTTGAGCACATGTCGAAGTACTACGGGCCCTACCCGGCAGTTCTCGACGTTTCGTTTGAGGTTTTGAAGGGTGAGATCGTTGGTTTCTTGGGTCCGAACGGGGCTGGCAAGACAACGACGATGCGAGTCTTGACTGGGTACACGCCTCCGACCCGTGGCGACGCGGTAGTTGCCGGATACAACATCGTTTCCCACTCGCTCGATGCACGTCGGCACATCGGATATCTGCCCGAAACGGTGCCACTGTACCTGGATATGACGGTTACGGACTATCTGAATTACATGGGAAGTTTGCGGGGAATGAACCGGTCATGGGTCAATGAGCGGGTCCCCAAGGTCATCGATACGGTTCGCCTGAACGATTATCGCGATGCGCTCGTGGGCAAACTCTCGAAGGGGTTCCGGCAACGGACAGGAATCGCGCAAGCGATTTTGCACGAACCAGACGTGCTGATCCTCGACGAACCGACGATCGGTATCGACCCGATACAGGTGGTTGAGACGCGGGAATTGATTAGTGAGTTGGGCGAGGACCACACGCTCCTACTCAGTTCACACATACTTCCTGAAGTGAGTATGATTTGCCGTCGGGTGTTGGTGATCCACGACGGTCGAATAGTTGCGGATGATCGGCCGGATCATCTTTCAGAGCGGCTCCAACATTCAGAACGAATCGAGTTGACGATCCGAGGTGCGGAACCGCGTGCGGTGATTGGCGAGATGCGGGATCTACCGATGGTGGTCGATGCGCGGCGCGACAATCGTGCCGAGAGCGTTGCGAGAGCTGAACGCGATGGGACGATGCCGTTAATCGTGGATGCGCGGCCGAATGCGCGGGCTACTGAGGTCATCGCTAGCAAAGTGATTGAGCAAGGTTGGGGGCTGGTGAATCTGACGCCGCTCCCGTTGACATTGGAGGAGATCTTCTTGGAGTTGACTACCGAAGAGGATTTGGGCTGAACCGTGCGTTTCATCTGGTATATCGCCAATAAAGAGGTACGCACCTATTTCGCATCGCCGATGGCGTATGTGGTGTCGGCGGCGTTCCTCGCGATCACAGGATTCTTTTTCGTCGCTTCGGTATCCGATGCTTTTTCGGAAGCGTCAGTCCGAGGATTCCTAGCTGGTGCGGTATTTTTCATGATCTTCATGTCGCCTGCAATCACGATGCGCTTGCTCGCCGAGGAGCAGAAGATCGGGACATTGGAGCTTTTGCTCACCTCGCCGGTGCGTGAGTTCGAGATCGTGGTCGGGAAGTTCCTTGCCGCCTTCATCACGGTTCTAGCGATGCTCGTGTTGTCGCTTTACTTTGTGATCATTCTGTTCGTCTACGGCATTCCGGATGTCGGACCGATTTTGACCGGCTACCTCGGGTTGGTACTTTACGCGGCCGCAACATTGGCGATTGGTCTATTCGCTTCGGCTTTGAGTCCGAATCAGATCGTTGGGCTCGTGGTTGGCGCTGGGTTGTTGACCGGATTGACGATCATCGATTTTGTTTCGGACCGGGTCACCGGCATCACCTCGGAGATTCTGGATGCGCTGCAACTCGGCGCATCATTCTCCGTATTCGACCTTGACAGCTTTGGTGTCGCCGAGTCGGGACACTTTGCTGACTTTGCCCGCGGGATATTGTCAGTTGGCGACGTCGTCTATTACCTTTCGATAACAGCCGTGTTCTTGATGCTCACGGTAATTGCGCTGGAAACTCGCCGATGGCGCTAAAGCTGGCCGTATTGGGACACAGCGCATCACAGTAACCGAATCTCCATGACCACGCAAGACAGTCAAATGCCAGACGTACCAGAGAATCGCCCAACGATGGCGGAGCTGGTAGACGACACTCCGCTACGCGAGCGGATAATGGCTAGTGCGCGATCGTTGAGACAGGCTCTCGCCCTCGCTGGCACTTTGATTTTGATTCTCGGTGCTCTGACTTGGGTATTCCTGCGCGATCTCGAGACTTACTCGTACATCGTCATGGGTATCGGCTTGGTGGTGCTTCTTGTCGATGCCGCGATATCGTTCGATGCGGTGCGGTATGCGATATTTGGGCGACGCGGTCGGTACGGGTTGAACACGGCGATTGTTCTGATCGCGTTTCTCGCGATTGCAGTGTTGGTCAACTTCGTGATCCATTGGTCGCTGAACCGACCTGATCCTCCCGGTTTCCTACGTGTCGATACAACGAGCACGAAACAGTTCATCGTTTCAGACCAGACGTTGAACACGCTTTCGCTCCTCCGAGAGCCGATAGACGTGGTGGCTTTCTTCCGTCGCAACACCCCGCAACGACAGGCGGCGTGGCGCGTTACGGAGGATCTCTTGAGCGAGTTCAAACGACGTTCGACGGAGCAGCCGTTGACGTTCAGACTCGTCGACCCCGAGCTTGAACCGAACGTTGCCGCGGAGTATGGGATTACGCAGTTCCCGTCGTTGGCGATTGAGGCGACGGAGAGTCGGCGCACAGAAGTTATTCCGGGACTCAACCCCAACGAGACCACAAACGTATTCTCCGAGCAGGACATCATCACTGGCTTGTTGGTCGTCAATCAGATCAAGCAGAAAACGGTCGCGTTCATCAGCGGCCACGCGGTTCGGGACTTGCTGGACACATCTCGGAGCGGCGGCGGATATTCGTTGGCCGCGAGTGCGTTGGTACGTGAAAACTACGCCATCGCAAACGAGACGATGCAGGAGTTGGGACAGCGCTTGCAGACGAATGATCCGACCCTGTTACCGGCAGTTGTAATCTTCGCCGGTCCGACGAATGAAATGACGGAATCTGAAGAAGGCATATTGCTGGAGTACAACCGTCGGGGCGGCAGCGTACTGTTGCTTTTGGAGCCTGAGGTCACACCCGACTCGTTCAAAGGCTTTCTTTCGCGCTACGGCATCGGTGTCGGCGAAGGCACGGTGGTCGACACCGCGAGTTATGTTGCTCCAAACCCGTCGTTCCTCCAGATAAAAAACACGAACAGCCAACTGCCGGAGCACCCATTGACTGAGGATTTCGATGTCCTTTATATGCCCGGTTCGACGTCGTTTTCTTATGCCATCGACCCGCAAACGATTCCGATCACCGACAGCGGAATTCCCTATGTGAGGCAGGAGTTGGTTGCGATCAGCACATTGAACAGTTGGGCGGAGACCGACGTCGAAAATATCGAGTTCCAGGTCGATGAGGATAAAGGTGGTCCGCATCCAATCGCGGTATCGGTAGAGGCGGTATCGGAGATCGGTGGTAGTCCGCGCACTGAGAATGATCAACTAATTACGACGCAGATGGTTCTGGTCGGTGACACCGATTTCGCCAGCAACGCGTATTTCGGCTCGGCTCGGAATGGTGATTTATTCGTCAACGCAGTGAACTATTTGGCAGATGATTACGAACTCATCACGCTGCGACCGAAGACGGTGGCATTCCGTGAACTGGTGCTGACGGATTCGGAGCGGAACTTCGTGCGCTGGAGCGGTTGGTTGCTGATGCCGATTCTCGTGGCCCTGGCGGGCATCTGGGCTTGGTGGAGAAGACGCTGACCCATGAGCCTAAGGTTCGCATTGGTTCTGGTGATCGCCGCTTGTTGGATCGCGATCGGTGCATCGATTGTGATCAAGCAACTCGGGCAGGAAGAGCGCGCGGAGCAACCGCCGTTCTTCTTTACGCTTTCGCCTGACGATCTCCGCAACATCTCGATATCTAGTGGCGAGAATTCGACTGCATGGCATTTCCGCGAAGACGAACGCCGGTGGTATTTCGACGACGAGAGCGACGTGCCGACCGATCTGTACCGATGGGGTGGTATCACTCAGTTGCTAGGAGGACCACGTTCGCAACGAGAGTTGAAAAAGACCATTGACAATCCGGAGCTTTACGGGTTGGACGATCCGTTGCTGTCGATCACGGTCCGTTTGAGGGATGAACGCGAACTTACGTTAGAGATGGGCGACCTGACGCCAGACGGCGGCGCTCACTACGCGAGCCAGAGCGGCTACGACCAGCTTTACACGGTTGACTATTCCTGGGGTGATGTCATGCTCCGGTTAGTTGAGGAACCGCCCTACCCCGAATGGTTCTTCACGATGGATCCGTCGGAGGCCACCGAAATCTTGTTGTTTGAAGAGAACGAGGTCACTTCGGGGTTCGCGATCGATGATGAGAGTGGGGAGTGGGTGGTCTGCGATCTGCCTGCCGTTGACGCGCCATGCAAGGGTACCGAAGCTGCCGATGGCGAGGTGATACTCGACTATTTGACGCACTTCGGAAACCCAGTAATCGACGGCGCGGAGGTGCTCAACGTTACCGATTTGGCAGACTATGTGCCGTACGGCGTCGACCGTGACGCGCCGTACGTACACATCAGACGTGAGGTCGAGGTGCGCGAGTTGTTAACTGAGGTTTACCGGACATCGATGGTGATTGGTGACGTGACCCCAGACGGCGACCATCGTTACGCGGTAGCGAACGAGACGCAGGACATCATCAGGGTCGACAAGGATTGGGCCGACAAATTGCTCGCGATGTTCGAACTCAGTCGGCAGTAGTTGGCGAAACCGAGAATTGGTCTTCCCGTTCAGTTGACGAACGGGAGGAAGTTTCAGTTAGCTTTGTTGACGACGTCGGTAAACGGCGAACATTCCAGTTGCGAGTAGAGCGAACCCGATTAGGATCGTCCAGGCCAAAACACCGGTTGACGATGGCCCTGCGCCTCCGGTTACGGGTAATGCTGGCGCTAGATCTGGTGTAGGTTCGGGCATCGGCGGTGAGCCTGGTATTCCGGCGGCAACGTTTACCGGGAGGCTGCTGGTGTTCCCACAGATGGTCAGAATCGGCACTACACGTACCGAGGACGAGAGAACGGTGAGTTCAGTGCCGTCGTCGCTGGTCGCGATCATTTCCACGTTCGTGATTTGCGACAGCATTTCCATCGGAACTGGAATGCAGATCTCAACGGTGGCGTTCAGACGGTAGGATGCGACGGAATTGCGCTCGCTGTCGATAACGGCGACGCTATATTTTGTGCCTCCGAGCGTGTATCGATGGCCGGACATGCCAGCATTGGAAGCCGAACCGTTTTCGAACATTCTGACACCGATGTATTCGGTGTTAGGCACGATGCCGGTCGTTGCGGTAATCCAGAATTGGTCGCCCGTGAATGTGCCGCCCTTTTCCGGAGTGAACACTCCATATTGGTTGCCGTCGGGGTCGGAGAGTACGGTCGGAATCTCACCGGGCGGATTTACGGGAGTCCCGACTACAGTGTCAGTCGATCCCGGGCGTCGGACTCTAATGTCGATCGTTGCGGTACAAGTGCCTCTGCAATTTGAAGTGGTCGAAACGGTGACCACGTAGTTGCCCGGGCTGTCAGGTGCCTTGTAACGAACCGAGGTGTTGCCTTCTTTATTTGGTGGCAGGTCGCCGCCGGTTGCCGACCAGTTGAATGTGACGTCAGACCCTAGTCTCTGATCGCGGACGTCTTGAAGCCCGATCACGTTAATCGAAAGCGAGACCGTGTCACCAGGATTGACCGACAGATTGCTCGTCGATGGAGTGATCGTCTCGATCATTCCGGTGGGTTCCTGGGCAAATGCCGTGGCGCTACCGAAATTTGTAGCCGTAGCCGACCCCAAAGCGCCGACCACGGCGATAAACATGGCTATTGCGAAAGCCATCGAGTAGGCGGCCTGTTTCGCTTTGGTGCTACGTGCAGAGAGCTTCATATCGGCGGTCTCCTTTGTACCGGCGGTTGGTATCACGGATCTGCGCGCCCAAGAATGGACGCGGGTACTTGGCGTGTTTGATGGGAAAGTTTACTAATCACAACTACCCGGACGAATTCGCTAGGGAAACGAACATGGGAGCGATCTCCCACAATCGCGTCTGTTCCTGCCCAATGGGTTCTGTACACAACCCTATCCCTTGATGCCCAAGGGCCAATTGAAGTGGATTAGGCTTGGCGTTTCGCTTTGCATTCCGTTGACCGCCCCCTCTGGCTAGACGTTCCGTCCGCTCAAGCGTCGGCTTTCGCCGGAATGACGGTAATTTTGCAAAGAGCCCCAATTGGACACGATGCGTCGACACAAAAGTCGCCGACTTAGGTGGTCAATCTCTTGTACAGCATCAAAAGGCGTTGCGGAAGCATGCTGACGTCTGGAAGGACCTCGTAGTTGAAGTCATCCATCATGACCTTCAGGTAATCATGGCCTTGTTTGTCGACGGTCAGGCAGAACGGGACGATTCCCTCACGCTTGGCCTCCATCAACGCCATGCGGGTGTCGTGCACCGCGTACTCTTTCTCGACCCCCTCTCGGCTGTAGCCGCGATCTTGCGGGCGACCGTCCGAGATGAGGAATAGGAAGCGGGAACGTGAATCTTGGTTGGCGAGTTTCTGTGTGGCGTGGCGAATCGACGGTCCCATGCGCGTAGCGTGGAGCGGCGCGATACGGTCGATACGGCGTGGTATCTCGTCGGTGAACTTTTCGTCGAGGTCTTTGATGACGTAAAACTCCACGTTTTCGCGACCGTATCCCGAGAACCCGTAGATACCGTAGTCGTCGCCGAGGGTTTCCAAGGCGTTGATTAGGAGAACTACGCCCTCTTTCTCAACGTCGACGATGCGTTTGTAAGACTTTCGCAGTCCTTCGGTACGTCGTGATCGTAGCCAGACCATGTATTCGACCGGATCATCTGGCGCACCCCAATCGTCGTTTGGGCGTTTAGCCTCTTCGATGGCTTCGGCCGTGGATGCGGACATATCGAGGAGGAAAGCGACCGCTACCGAGCGCTCGGTTTTGTTGCGCCGCCAATATATCTTCTCGTCTGGTGTGGTTCCGACACGAAGATCGATGACGGCCTCGAGCATCGGGTCGAAGTCGAGTTCCTCACCATCTTCGAGCCGCTTCTGCTTGCGATACATCTCTGGCATCACGAGTTCGAACTGCTTCTTGATCATCGTCAAAAGCGATGCGCGTTCGAGGAGAGTTTCGCGGTAGAAACTAGTGTCACCGCTGCTCATCTCTTTTTCGTGCACCATGCACCAACGCGGACGATACTCGTTGGCTCGGAAGTCCCATTCGTCGTAGACGAATTGGTCCGAAGCGGTCGGCGTTAGGGGTCCGCCGTCCTCATCAACGTGTTGCATCGGGCCGGAGGATTGGCTTTGAGCCTGCGGATCGCGACGCTGCATCTCTTTAAGCAGATTTTCGAGCATCTCCGCGAGTTCGGAGGACATCTCTTCGCCGTCCTGCCCCTCTTGGATGTCGACTTCTGCGGAGTTTTTCATCATCTCCTCGAGCTGCTCCTGCGTCAATGGAGTCATCTCGCCCATGTCATCGTCAGCGAATTCGGCACCGTCCATCATCTGCATCTGCGCCTGCGACAGCAGTTGTGAAAGCTCTGGTTTAAACTCGCCACGGTAATCGACCTCTTGCGGTGAAGAGTAGTCTTGGTCTTCGCCCATTTCCATGTCGTCCGACTCTTCAGACGACTCTTCGTCATCACCTGCGCCTTCGCCGGGTTGCATCGACTCGATGAATGCTTGAATAATTCCCTGCAGGTCGTCTTCCTCGTCATCGTCGTCTTGCTGCTCGTCATCGTCTTCGTCATCATCAAGATTGTCGAACTCGTCCTCGCCTAACTCCTCGTTTTTAACTTCAGTTAGCCACGCGCAAGCCCGGATGGTCGCTTCGGCGGCGTCTTCGACTATGGCAACGTCTTGCTGCATCAATCGGATTAACCGTCGCAATTTCCGCGCCACTTCCATATGGCGTTTCGGAGCGATTAGGTTTGCAGACTGCCCGAGGCTGATGCGGATCATGAACTCGACCAGTGCTTCGCGGGCCGGTAGTTCTGTCATGTCAGGACGTGATCCCAACGCATCGTCTTGCACCGACCTAAAGCTGACTGCCAAGCCGCGATAGGCGTTCATTACCTTGGAATCGACACGCGTGCTTTCAAAGATGGTGAATGCATCGTTGCCGAGTTTGCGATCTGGGAATAGGTCAAAGAACCGGCTCATTGGTATCGGCGAATGTTCTTCGTCCGTCCCATTTGGCGGTGCGCCATTGTTGGTAGATGGAGATTCAACTTGCGGTTTTTCTGCGATCTCACTGGGTACCGCGTCAAGGACAGAACCATTGGCGCCGATAAGTTGCGGCCTCAGATCGGTAAACATCGATGACGGTCGTTCGAAGCTGAAACGGAATGATCCGAACTCGATGTGTCCGGTCTGGTGCGTCGAGATGACCTTGTAAAACGCAAAGTTACGGTCTTTGCTCGGATGGCGATTGATGACCTTGGGGAGATAAATCGTTGTGCCTTCGGTCGTCGGTAGTTCGCCTTGGAACCAACCGATGTTTTTGTCGACCAACTGTTGAGCCGCCTGGACTTCGATCTCCTGCCCCGCCAACATGCGGCTGTACATGCGAATGATTTCGCGGACACGATCAAGCTCAACGCTCGACGACAATGCGTCAAGCATCTCGTGAGACTGCGCCGATTCGTTCTTGAAATAGGGTTCTGCCGCGGTGGGTTTCTCAGCGAGTATTTCCATTCCTCGCCCGTGCCACTCTATGAGTTGGGGAAACGTGACTCGTTCGAGCACGCGCGGTCCGGTCGTCAAAAATGCTGATGAAGCCTCCGCCGACCCTTCGGCCGCGATCCGGTGGGTCAGGTCGATCATCGTGTCTCGCCATTCGTGCCCAACGCCGCCGATGGCGCGCGCACCGTCACGGATAACGCGGGATGGATCGACACCTTCTTTGGTTGCGAGACGATTGACCAGCGAAATAAAGCTGGAACGCTGCTCACGCGGCATCTCAACCAACGAAAATTGAGCGGCATCAAACATCGGCTGGACGTGCCGCCATGAATTGTCAGCGACGGTGTTGGCTAATCCGATGAATGTGCCTGCGTCTCGCCCCAGTTTTGGGAACAGATCGGTGCCTTTATCGAGCGCATCTCCGGCCATGTCGTATGAACGGTGCGAAACCTCTTCCAAGAACTCCGCGAATCGGCGGAGTTCATCGAAGGATAGCGATTCCAAGAGTTGTGGCGTCGCCTCGAAGAGCTTGCACGCAAGAGCAGATGATTTCCAGGTGCCGCGATAGAGGGATCGGCACGATTGAGCCCAATCGCCGATGTAGCGTGGTCGAAGGCGTTCAATCGCTCCGGGGCTGGCACGAAAATATGCCACTGCGAGACTTGGTGAAGCGCTACACAACTGGTCACCGATCTTCACCCAGCTTATGAACTGTCCGGCCGGGAGTTGGCGCTGCACGTTAGCCGATGCGCTGAAAAGTTCCGCGCCCGCTTCCCACGACCGTACTGTCCGCTTTGAGATCGTCAGTCCTAGCTGCGCCCAATCGTCAAGTTTGTCGTCTGCCAGTCGTCCCGTGAGGGCTTCCCGTGCGAGGTCAAAGTTGGACTGGACGGGCGATGGGAAACTCCCAAGCTCTCTCCGCACGTTCAACATTGTGTGTTCATTTGATTGGGTCATCGATCATCTCGTCGATGTCGAGATGTGACATCGTGTTGTGAATAATCCTTGCGGTTGCGCCCCAAATGATTCTGCCTTCGTGCTCGATCGCGTCCCACCTGCGCGTTACGTCGTCTCGCATCAGTGTTATTTGCCGGCGCGACGATGCGTCGACCAAACGAAGAACCGGTATGTACGCGTAATCGCCAACCTCTTCTTCCGCAATTGTCAAGTGTGCATTCTCGCACAACTGGCCAGCGAACGGCCAGACTTCGAAGCCAGTTCCGGTAATCACTTTCGGCAACGGTCCCCACGCGTCGATCAGGGTCTGCGGAACCCCTATTTCCTCATGAGTCTCACGCAACGCGGTTGCTAGCAGAGATTCGTCGGAGGATTCGGCAACACCTCCGGGAAAAGCCCATTCCGTCCGGTGATTACCACGGTGAGCGGCCCGCCTAATGAGCAACATCGTAGGATCTTTCCCACGAGTTGTAAACAGCACCGCAACCGCGGCTCTGCGTCTTGGTAATCCGGGATCTAACCCCTCGGGTGGAGCGGTTTCACCAGGCAACTCCCCAATGTGCGGACGCGTCAGTCTGCGCTTTGCGTATGCCATGAACTCGGATGCCGGGAGTTGTTTCACGGGAAGATCGACGAAACAACTTCGTCGATGCTGCGTTGCACTTGTGCGTCGTCGGTGATGCCCCACGTGACCGCCACTTGACACGCACGGCGCGGGTTGATGCCTTCGTTTATCAATTTGGCCGCGTAGATCAAGACACGCGTGCTCGCGCCTTCTTCCAGACCGTGTTCTCGCAGGTTACGTATCTTTCCACCCAACGCCGCGAGCAGTGCGGCGTTTTCGCCTTCGCAACCAGATTCGTGTGAAATGATCTGCGCCTCGTGCTCTTCATCCGGGAAATCGAACTCCAACGCAACAAAGCGTTGGCGGGTGCTGTGTTTCAAGTCTTTGACCGCATTCTGATACCCGGGGTTGTACGACACTACCAGCAAAAAACCGTCGGCGGCGTCGATCACCAGACCCAGTTTGTCGATCGTCAACGTGCGGCGGTGGTCGGTCAACGGGTGGATGATGACAGTGGTGTCTTTTCGAGCTTCGACGACTTCGTCTAGGTAGCAGATGCCCCCCGATTTCACGGCGCGTGTCAACGGCCCGTCCTGCCATCTTGTGCCGTCCCGGTCGAGAAGGTACCGACCAATTAAGTCAGACGCGGTGAGGTCCTCGTGACATGCCACGGTAACTAGCGGCAGGGATTCTGGGTGACCATTGGAACTTGCATCGGCTTTCGCGTGCGGTTTGGCGACGGTTAGTTCCTCGCCCAATCGCCATGACATGTGCTCCACGAAACGAGTTTTGCCGGTTCCAGTTGGGCCCTTGAGCAAGACCGGCACGCGCTGATGATACGCGGCTTCGAAGATCTCGATCTCGTCCGCTAACGGGAGATAGTACGGTTCATCAGTGATGACGTACTCCTCGATAATCGTCTGGTTGTAGATCTGCTCAGTCGCCATTGGGCATCCATTCGGTGCTAATTGTTGGTGATCGTTTCCCACAACGCGGAGACACGTCGCTCCAATTGGGTCAAATCACCGTCGTTACAGATTGTCGTTTCTGCTCGTTCGATTCTGGTTTCAGGTGCAAGTTGCGAGTCGATTCGCCGACGGACATCGCGTTCGGGCAATCCCGTATTTTTCATGATGCGCGCCAACCTTTGATGATATGACGCTTCGACGGTCCAGACGTGATCGGCTAGGACATCCCATCCGGCTTCGTACAGCACTGCCGCCTCGATCACCGTCAACGCAACACCATCTTGGGAATTTCGTGCCAATGCTTCTTCGAGCATCTCGCGGATGCGACGCCAAACTATGGTTTCTAGTGCTCGACGTTTGGTCGGGTCGGCGAAAACGATGTTTCCGAGGGTTTTACGATCAATCTCTCCGTCGTTCCCGATCACTTGCTCACCGAAAGTGTCCCGCACTTCAGAGTATCCGGCGGTGCCTTTGGCGTATGCCGCGTGCCCAAGCAGGTCAGCGTTCACCGTGCGGGCACCCAACCGCTCCAAGATAATGACGGTTTCTGATTTGCCGGCCCCGATACCCCCTGTTACAGCTATGGTGATCATCGACGGTTTTAGCGGAGCGCGCAAAGCGGTTCGATGCGAAGTCCGCAAGTAGAATATTTTACTACTTTGTGAACTGCGCACTGCGAATTGCGTCTTGCAGAATTCGCAACGCAGAATTGCGAAAAATCACCGGTTTGACCCCTCGAAATTCTCAAGATGAACGTCAGGTTGCATCGTCGCTTCGGGCGCTCCCAAGCGTCGATTCACTTCTTGCGGACCCGGCGTTAATCGATCTAGCGCAGCTTTACCCTCGTACATTCATTGTTGAACAGGCGCGTCAGCGAGTGGCCTCGATCCGTGCTTCGATACTCAATGACCCTGACGTATCACATAAAGCTGATATCGCACGATTGGTCAGTGACATCGTTGACGACACGTCTCGGCGGTGGGCCCCTTCGCCGACGCGTTTGATCAATGCGACGGGTGTCATCATCCACACGAACTTGGGTCGTGCACCGCTGAGCGAAGACGCGGCCAGAGCAGCACAGATCGCGTCGCTCGGGTATTCAGATCTGGAATATGACATTGAAGTCGCCGGGCGCGGTTCTCGGCATCAACACATCTCCTCGATCTTGAGCACCGTGACTGGGGCTGAAGCGGGTATCGCAGTGAACAACAACGCTGCTGCCGCGCTGCTCGCCCTAAGCACCGTCGCCGGTCACGGAGGTGATGTCTTAGTTTCCCGCAGTGAGGCGGTCGAGATCGGTGGCGGTTTTCGGGTTCCCGATGTGATGGCGCAATCGGGCGCCAACCTAGTGGATGTCGGAACAACGAATCGCACCTACGCCCGAGATTACGAGGCAGCGATCGGTCCGAACACGTCGGCGATTCTGAAGGTGCACCGCTCGAACTTCGCCATCGCGGGCTTTGTCCACGAAGACTCGCTTCCGGAAATCGTTGACGTAGCCAATCGCCACGATATTCCGATGCTCCACGATCTTGGGTCTGGATGTCTCGTCGATACGGCCGGGTTCGGAATTGAACATGAACCGACGGTACAGGAATCGGTCGATGCCGGCGCTGCTCTGACATTGTTTTCGGGCGACAAGCTGCTCGGCGGACCGCAAGCGGGCATTATCGTCGGCAACTCCGATCTGGTCGGTCAAGTTTCACGACACCCGCTCGCACGGGCAGTTCGTATCGACAAGATGACGCTAGCAGCGCTCAACTCGACGCTTCGTTCCTACATCCGTGGTGCGGCGATCGAAGAACTGCCGATATTGCGCATGATGTCGGCGTCGGTAGATGAATTGCAACGAGTTGCCAAGCGGTGGTCAAAGGAGTTCGATTCTCAGGTCGTGGATGGTTTGACCGCCATCGGCGGCGGTAGCGTGCCGGGACAGACGTTGCCGACAAAACGCTTGATGATCAACTCGGGATTGTCGGCGGAGACCATCGGCGAACATCTCCGAAACTTCGATCCGCCGATCATCGGCAGGATTGAAAACGAACGGTACTTCCTAGATCCGCGCACCGTATTGCCTGAAGAACGCGAAGTGGTCGCGGCGGCTCTACGGTCGTTGGCCGGATCGGTCGATTCACATCCTGGCCAATAGCCCGCGCCCGTGGCGCTCCAAAGCGCGGCGATGTCCAGAAGTGGTTTAACGTTCTGTCATGACGCTGTTCGATGATCGAAGAAAGGCGATACTAAATCGCCAAGCTCCTCTGGCGACGCGGATGCGGCCGAGGAATCTCGATGAGTTCGTCGGGCAACAGAAACTCGTCGGACCCGGACGGGTCGTCAGGCGGATGATCGAGCGGGACCGGCTTCATTCGATGATCCTGTGGGGACCGCCCGGCAGCGGCAAGACTACGCTCGCTCAACTGATCTCAGGCGTAACCAAGAGTTTCTTCGCTGAAATGTCGGCCGTTACCTCAGGGGTGCGCGACATCCGAAGCGAAGCCGCGGACGCGCAGCATCGTATCGGTTCGACGGGGACGCGCACGATCCTATTCGTCGACGAGATACACCGCTTCTCAAAATCTCAGCAGGACGCATTGCTGCCCCACGTCGAGGCGGGGACCTTCATCCTCATCGGAGCCACCACCGAAAATCCGTCGTTCGAGGTTAATGCCCCACTGCTCTCGCGAACCCGCGTCTACACCATCGAACCGCTTGAAGATGCCGACATGAACACGATCATCGACGCGGCACTCGAGGATCTGGAGCGCGGACTAGCTGCGGTTAATCCAACTCTGGATGATGAAGCGCGTTCCTTTCTGTTGCGGGCCTCGAACGGCGACGCACGATCGGCGTTGAATGCGCTCGAGGTGGCCGTTGATTCGGCTGCGGAGGAAGACGGTACTCGAACGATAACAGTGGAACTCGTCGAGCAGGCGATCGAGAAGCGGTCCCGCTACGATCGTCTCGGCGATATGCATTACGACACCATATCCGCCTTCATAAAAAGTATCCGTGCCTCGGACCCAGACGCAGCGGTCTACTACCTGGCAAGAATGATCGACGCCGGCGAAGACCCACTCTTCATCGCCCGGAGGTTGGTAATCTCGGCGGCGGAAGATATCGGACTGGCGAACCCTAACGGCCTTGCCGTAGCGGTTGCGGCTCAGCAGGCCGTCAGTTTTGTCGGCATGCCCGAAGGTCGCATCCCGCTTGCTGAAGCGACCATCTTCCTCGCCTCGGCGCCGAAATCCAACTCCGCGTATCTGGCGATCGACAAAGCTCTCGGGCATGTTCGGGCAAACCGCGACGAGCCAGTCCCGATGCACCTCCGCAACGCACCCACTGGATTAATGCGCCGAATTGGGTACGGGAAGGGCTACGAGTATCCACACGATGCTCCGGGGCATTTCGTGCAGGCCGAAAATCTGCCTGAGAATGTGCGCGGAGAACGGTTTTACGAGCCGGGGGAGTTGGGAGCGGAACGCCAGATTGCCGAGCGGTTGCGGGGTTGGTGGGGGGAGGGGATCAACAAGGATGAGTAACCGCCCAATCCATACACGAATCTCAAAACCAATTTGTTAGGAATTACTGTTTTTCGCCATAAGTGCTATGAGGTAATCAGCATCACAGGTACACTACGAGAATCGGCTCGGTACCAAGTAAACAATGCTCGAAGAACCTCAACTCAACGGACGCATCGCCAGTGTCATCAACAAATTGGCGAAAACAGCTGGTTGGTCAGCGCGTGAGGAATTAAGAGGTGCGTTACGCGGACCCAAAACTAAGCCGGATGTGCTGATTACTCGAATTGGGGGCTCCGCTGTCGTTTTGGAGATCGAATACGCGCCAGCGAACACCCTCGCTGAAGACTGCATGAAGAGGCTCGGTCGAGACCTCAACCCTGGCGTAGCCGGTACTTCTGGCACCGTGAGCGCCGTCATAGGCATACGTGCACCTGATGAGCTACACCAATGCGATACCGGAGATCAAGCGCAAAGGATGCTCGAAGACGGGCATGAAATCGGGTATGCCGTCTACCAAGGTACTGCGGATGATCACGATAGGTTTCCGAGTGACGGGTTTATCAAAGGTTCTATACGCGATCTGATCGATTTCATACGCCCGGCATCTGAACCGCAAGCGGTTATCGACGCGGCGACCACGGCATTCGAGCAGGGAGTCGAAGATGCCGCGTGGCACATGCTCGACGCTGCCAAATTACCCGGCTATTACTTCGGTTTACAAATCGGCCAAGAACTACGCCAACCCTGGCCGGCGTATCCAGCAACGGACCCCGCATCAGCACAGGAGATTAAACAGGAACGCGCCGATCAAGAGGCCCGCGAGCAGACGGCAAAGATGGCCGCGGCCATCATTATCAACGCGTTGGCGTACCACCAAAACCTAGCGGGATTTTCCGTTTCTATTGAAATTGACGGTGAATGCCGGGATCACACGATCCGAAGTCTTGCAGACTTACTTGAACCGGCTGGTTATCATCCGAGCAACATTCTTGCCGAATGGCAAAACATACTTAGTTACAACTTCTGGGCGATTTTCGACATAGCCAGCAAGTTGCTTGGCATCATCCCGCCAACCGTAGCGACTAGCGGGTTACTCGAACGCATGATTGACACCGCGAATTCGATCCAAGACGCCATCCAGCAACATGATGTCGCGGGGACTATTTTCCAAAGATTGATAGCTGATCGGCAGACACTTGCGACTTACTACACGAGACCCGAAAGTACTACCTTAGCGGCGTATTTGTCTGTCCCTGGCGACCTCGACTGGGGCGATCCAAATACGCTGAAGAACTACCGTATCGCTGATTACGCTTGCGGGACAGGCGGGTTAGTTCTTGCGGCGTACCATCGAGCCCGCGAATTGCATCGCGCTCAAGGCGGCGATCCAGACGAATTGCATTCTCACATGATGAAAAACGCCCTCACGGCTTGTGACATCATGCCAGCCGCGGTGCACCTGACATCTTCCCTGCTCTCTTCGGTCGCTCCTCGCGTGCAATACAGCGGCACACGAGCCGTCCTCTATCTTTACGGTGCGACATTCGCGTTGAAGAACGGCGAGAAGATTGTAGAGATGAACACGCGAGGAAACCCGAGGAAATACACCAACGGCGATCCTATGTACGTGATGGACGAAGTCCACGTCGGGTCGCTCGGGTTGCTCGACATCAACTCAAGGACTCAACAAGCAGCGTTTCCGTTAAGCGCGGAGATGGCAGTCGGATCCAGTGGCACGCGTGCGCCAGTCGAAATTGATATGCCTCCGGCGAGCGAAGATCTCGTGATCATGAACCCGCCGTTCACGACGCCGACAAATCACGCCGGTGACCACGCAAAACCAGGCAATCCCGCATTCGCAGCGTTCGGGACAACCAAAGATGAACAGAACGCGATGTCGGCAAAGGTCAAATCGCTTGGCAAGGACACGATCAGAGATGGTAACGCCGGCCTAGGGACCGACTTCGCCGCGATCGCGAACAACATGGTCAGACCGGGTGGGAACATCGCATTAGTACTTCCTGCATCCAGCATGTTCGGCGGAATCGACGCAGGTTCGGGGGCCAGTTGGCAAAAATTCCGACGTATGTTAGCGGATGGGTACAACGACATTGTGGTCGTTAGCATCGCACAGGGGTCCGCATCGGACGCCGCATTTTCGGCGGATACGAATCTCGCGGAAGTGATTGTTGTTGCAAGG
Organism: Dehalococcoidia bacterium; assembly: GCA_965208645.1. Classification (GTDB taxonomy): domain Bacteria; phylum Chloroflexota; class Dehalococcoidia; order Lucifugimonadales; family Lucifugimonadaceae; genus Bin127. Next base: position 39,768 of record OZ242350.1, read on the forward strand.
AAGTTGAACGATGGTGAAACACCTGATCGAAAAGCACATTTCGTTAACCTAGTGGAACATCCGAATAGCAAATTAGCGGCACAGGAGGTCGCTAAATCGATCAAACGAGCGACAGCGAAACTGAACCAACCTGCCGACTACTGTGAAATCTCGGTTGGAGAGGAAAAGGTCGGCACTGTGCGTTTGGAGGAAGTCGACCCGGAAGATAAGTGGTCTACTGTCCGAATTGCAAATCTCGATTTGTTGCACGCTACGGAAGCATTATCCAAAGGCTTCTTGAAGTTACCTAGGCGTTTGGAACCAATAACTGTACCGATTTCACCGCTTGGAGAAATCGGCGATCGAGGTCCGTTGCATCGAGACATTGCCGGGGGTAACCAAGAAACCTCTCGAGGTCCGTTCACAAAACACGACGGCTTCGACGGCGGCACTGAGTGGCCATTCCTATGGAATCGCAAGAAAGCCGTTCAGAAAAGCATGATTGTCGAACCCGATAGCCATGGTCGAGTCAAACCCGGCCGACGCGACGAAGCGCACCGATTGTGGGAAAGGGTAAGTCATTTGCATATCAGCAACGAGTGTGCGTTCAGCGGAGATTCGACATGCGCCGTTTACACCGAGCAGAAATCTCTGGGCGCTAGGGCATGGCCAAACGTAAAACTGGGTAACCAAGATGAGGAAAAAATGATGTGTGTGTGGTTCAACAGCACTTTGGGACTCATGAGCTATTGGCAGCGGAGCAATCGTTCGCAGAACGGGCGTGGCGGTACCACTGTGACGGCCATTCCTTTCATTCCCGCATTAGATGTCAAAAGGTTGACCGACGTTCAACTCCAAGCAGGGAGCGCAATATTCGAAGACCTGTGCGGAGAGGCACTTCTTCCTCCGAGCCAAGCCTTACGCGACACTGTACGCCAAGAGCTCGATCGTCGGCTATTCAAGGAAGTTCTGGGGTTAGATGATTCGACAGTAGACCAGCTGGCGATTCTGCGGAACCAATGGTGCGCGGAGCCGACGGTTACGGGGTGATGAAAGTCGTTATCGCCTGAGCTAATCATGACGATGATCAGGAACAACGATCGATGACCCGAGAATCTTACGAAGATATGTTGGTCGGTCTTGGGTATAACCCGGCATATTTCAAACGGGGGAGTTTGATAAGGCACGATTCCAACCGATGACTGCCGCGCGTTTATTCCAACAACAAACGAGATGGTTTCGTGTTCTTTACTGTCCGGTGCGAAGAATCACATCATTTCCCGAAAACGCTTTGGTGCAGTATTAATCATCAGCAGAAATCAGATTCTGGAGCGGTACACATGACAGTAATCCCGGTTCGCGGTAAACAGGTCGCGGCGTTTACTGACCTCAAAACACAAAAACTAACAGTCAGTGCCAGATATCGCACTTGAACGGACCGATTCGTCGGAGTCGGGGCAGCGCGGCTGGGCGGGATGCTGAATAGTCTTTCAATAATGTTATCCAGGGCGTAAAACTTATCGCCACAGTGCTCTACCCCAACACTCGAAGCACGAAGTCTCGCACTAACGGGCGGTCTGGGTCGCGTTCCCAGTCTTCCATCGTACGGTGGTAGAAATACACATGGAACTTCTCAGCTAGTCCGAAATACGCTTCGATGAGAGGGTCTTCTCGCTCAGCGGCTAGTCGTATTGCGGCATTTTTCATGGTTCTGTGGCTGTCGTGCCCCCAACCGCGTTCCTGTGCGACCGACATGATGGCGTGTGCAGCCGCTCCCCAGAGTTTCTCGGCACCTTGTAGTACATCTCCCTGCCCGAACTCCGCATCCGATGCCGCGAGGAAGTCCCGTGCTACTTGGCGGTGCTCGGTTGTGGACATCGTCGTGGTTGCTAATTCTCAATGCTCCTTGGACGCGACGCCTGTTTCACGCCGCCACCGCTACCCTGAAATGCTCTTGCATCGCGACTAAGGTGTAGTCGATGTCCTCGGATGAGATGCCGTAGTGGGTGACCATGCGCATTACGGGGTCGCCGGCGTTCACTAGGATGCCGCGTTCCTTTAGTTCGGCGGAGATTGAGGTTCCGCTGCCGGGTGGGATGTTGAAGTAGACGATGTTGGATTTTACGGCTTCGGGATCGACGCTGATGCCGTCGATTTCGGCGAGCCCTTTGGCAAGTTTCTTGGCGTTGGTGTGGTCTTCGGAGAGCCGGTCGATCATGTTGTCGAGGGCGTAAACGCCTGCGCCAGCGACGACGCCGACCTGCCGCATTCCTGCGCCCAGCATCTTGCGCCATCGTCGAGCACGGTCGATGAAGTCTTCGCTGCCGACGACCACGCTGCCGATTGGGCACGATAGTCCCTTCGACAAGCAGAATGTCGCCGAATCGGCTGGTGCGGCAAGATCCGCGGCATCGACACCGAGACTGACAGCCGCATTGAAGAGTCGGGCACCGTCGATGTGCACTGTCATTCCGCCTTCGCGCGCGGCGTCGGCCATCGCCTGCGTTTGGTCTGCCGTGAGCGGTTGACCACTTGATTGGTTATGGGTGTTCTCGATACACAGCAGCTTGGTCGGCGGGACGTGATAGTCGGTTCGAGTAGTCGCGGCTCGGATTAGGTCGGGTTCCAAGAATCCAAATCGGTCAGTCTTAACTGGGTAAAGGAAGAGACTGCCGAGTACGCTTGCGCCTCCGGCCTCGTTGGTGAAGATGTGGGATCGGTCACCGACCAGAACTTGGTCTCCTCGGCCACAGTGGGCGAGCATCGAGACTAGGTTGCCTTGCGTTCCCGATGTGACGAATAGTCCGGCCTCTTTGCCGAGCATCTCGGCGGCCTTGGCTTCGAGGGTGTTGACGGTGGGGTCGTCGCCGTAAACGTCATCTCCGAGTTCCGCTTCGTGAATGGCCTGCCGCATCTCGGGCGAGGGCAAGGTTACGGTATCGCTACGCAGATCTACACGCGCTTCCATTTTTGGCTGGCTCCTGGGCTGGCTCCGGCAACTCAATCTGATCGAGTCGGTTGGTTACTAGTGTGAATCTTACCTGCGCGGACAGACTGACGTGGGCAATATACTCAAATGTTGCACAGACATGCACACTCCACCGAACGACGCTCCCGATTCTGCCCTTCCCTCGTCACGCTCGCGAAACGAGAGCGCAAATCCCGCCCAACCTCCCCAACCGACGATGAATCACATCGCATACAGAGTGTGGGATTTCTGGGTGAAGAAAAGCTGGATGCTGTGGGTCTTGGCGCTAGTTGTGCTGTTGCTGGATCAGTCGACGAAATCGCTGATCGTGGCGTGGTTGGACTGGGGAGAATCTTGGCCGGCGGAAGGCTTCCTGCGGTTTACGCACGCTCGCAACACCGGAACCGCCTTCAGCCTGTTCCAAGGCCACAGCAACATATTGAGTTTTGTCGCAATCTTCGCGGTCGGCGTGCTCTTGTGGGTCTATTGGACTACAGGTTCGAAATCATTCATTCTCCGTCTCGCGCTCGGTCTGCAACTCGGCGGTGCTTTGGGCAACCTGCTTGATCGGCTGAATCAGGGATACGTCACTGATTTCCTCGACGTCGGGCCTTGGCCAATTTTTAATGTTGCCGATTCAGGCATATCGGTCGGCATGGTGTTGATGGTCTGGTATTTCTTCGTAATCCGCGATGAAGATGAAGCGACTTCCACCATCGCTGCGACAGCGACCGCAGTACATACCGCCTCCGGCAAATGTCACCAATGCGCTGATGCGATGCGATACGGGACTTTGCACCCGGCTGATTCAAATGTCCCCGACACTCAAATTTGAAATCGACGGCGACAGTCCTCCGATTCGCCTAGACCTTCTGCTCCGCCACCATTCGCCTGACCTGTCGCGCACTGAATTGCAACGCTCTATCCGATCTGGCACTACATCAATCAACGGAAGTGTCGTAGCGACGCCTTCAACACAGGTAAATCCTGGTGACCGAGTCGAATTTGACATGTCCGCCAACGCATTGGACGAAATTGCGCCGGTGCCGCAGGATATCGACTTCAAAGTCGTCTACGACGATGATCATTTGATCGTGGTGGACAAGCCGGCAGGGATGGCGGTTCATGCCGGTGCCGGACGGACGGATGGAACATTGGTAAATGCGCTTCTGGCTCGTTACCCGGAACTTGCGGGTCTGGAACCGGTCGAGCGCCCGGGCATCGTGCACCGTCTCGATGCTGACACGTCCGGCCTTATGCTCGTCGCTCGACATGTCGATGCCGCCGCCGCACTGTCTGCCGCAATTAAAGCGCGGGAAGTTGACAGACGTTATCTGGCGATGGTGGTTGGCAAGATGCCTCTAGGCGCAGGTGTCGTTGATCGGCCGATTGGGCGGCACCCTACGATTCGTACGCGCCAAAGCGCTGTCGACGGCGGGAGGCCGGCGCGAACCCGTTTCGCATTTGTCTCGGGATTCTCGGTAGCAGGGAATGCGCTATCGATGCTTGAACTAAAACTCGAAACCGGAAGGACGCACCAAATCCGTGTGCACATGCAGGCCATCGGCTACCCGATACTCGGCGACCCCGTTTACGGCACCAATCTGCCGGAAATCGATCTGCGCCGACAATTTCTTCACGCACATCGGCTGGGTTTCACGCACCCGATTACAGGACAAGCCATGGTGTTTCAGTCTCCGTTGCCGGATGACTTGGAATCCGTGTTGAGTCAGATTGGTTTGCCGTCAAGTTCCACGTATGGCGGTTGAATCGTCTAAATTGGAAAGTATGAGCACTTCAACACCTGCACGCGTACGCTTCGCTCCGAGTCCGACCGGAGTGATGCACATTGGCGGTCTCCGGACCGCACTCTATGACTGGTTCCTGGCTCGGAAAACTGGTGGCCAGTTCATCCTCCGCATCGAGGACACCGACCGCAATCGATATGACCCGGATGCTGAGTGGCACATCAAGGAATCATTAAATTGGCTCGGCTTGGACCTCGACGAAGGCCCGGACATCGGTGGTCCACATGCCCCGTATACACAATCCGAGCGATTGCAACTGTACCAGGATGCCGCGGCTAAGTTGATCGACGCCGGCGATGCCTACTACGACGACACGCAGTCGGAAGAGTTGGCGGCATTGCGACAGCGTCAACAAGCGACAGGGCAGGCTCCCGGCTACGACAATCGGGGGCGCTATCGAACGGCCGAACAGATCCAAGAGTCCAGAGACAAAGGTCTCGATGTCGTCGTGCGCTTTAAGATCCCAGATCATGGCGAGATGCAGATCGAGGACGAGGTGCGAGGTCGATTGAAATTCGATCTTTCGCTACTCCAGGATTTCGTCATTCTGAAGTCCGACGGGTTCCCGACGTATCACCTCGCGCACGTGGTTGACGACTACGAGATGGGAATCACGCATGTCATTCGCGGCGAAGAGTGGATACCGAGTTGTCCTCGTCACGTCTTGATCCAACAGGCTCTCGACATTCCGACCCCAAAGTACGTTCATGTGCCATTGATTACTGCGCAGGACGGAGCGAAGCTAAGCAAACGACATGGCGCGCAGTCGGCTCTCGAGTATCGGGATGCCGGTTACACGCCGGACGCGGTGTTGAACTACCTTGCGCTCCTCGGTTGGTCGCCCGGCGACGACACGGAGATCATGAGCCGCGACGAAATCGCGTCGCGTTTCGAGGTGGAGCGGATTCTGTCGCATCCGGCGAAGTTCAGCGCGCAGAAGCTCGAGTGGATGAACCAGCAACACATCATGACGGCCGATGAAGATGCCCTCACCGACATGATCATGCCTTGTCTCGAACGCCCGGAAGAATACGGTGGGTTTCTTGATGAAATCGAACGCCCTATCGATCGTGGCATTGTGAAGGCGATGGTGCCGGTTCTGCGGGAACGCATTAAGGTGTTGCCCGATGTCGTTGCGCTCATCGATTTCCTATTTGTTGACGAGGTCTACCCAAATCTCGAAGAAATGATCGGTAGGCGGATGGACGAAGAGATGGTGTTGACGTCTCTAAACGCCAGCATCGAAGCGCTCGAGAAAGTTGAACCATTCGACGCCGAATCGATCGAACAAGCTCTCCGCGGCCTAACCGAGTTAACCGGGTTGAAGGCCGGCCAACTCTTCACACCCATTCGAGTAGCCGTAACGGCCAAACGAATCGCGCCTCCACTCTTCGAATCGATCGAGGTCCTAGGCAGAGAACGCACGATCACGCGATTGCGCAAAGGGCTTGAGGCATTCAAAGGGCACGTCTCCAATCGAAGCGATTGAGCCTAGAGTGTTACTATTCATACGGTAGATGAAAGCCGATTGCGAAGATTCGTATCGGGTTTGACCACAGGAGAAGCGAATTCAGTTGGTAGAGGTAAAAAACCGAGAGGGCGAGAGCTTTGAGGCGATGCTCCGACGTTTCACGCGGAGCGTTCAGCACGAAGGCATCATTTCCGAAGCGCGGCGACGCAAGGCGTTCGAACCACCGTCGGTCACACGCAAAAAGCAGCTTGCGGGCAAACTGCGAAAGAGCCGCAAGTCCACTGAGAAAAACGCTTAGCACTCGGCACGCGCATCTCGGCGCGTTCTCCCCGGGTATCTTTCAGCGTTTCTCTAGGGCGTAACGCGACATGAAGTTCGGCATTGTCGTTTTCCCAGGTTCATGGTCTGAGCGCGACATGCATTATGCCGTGTCTGACGTCTTGGGCTACCAAGCAGAATACGTCTGGCACTGCGAAGACAAGCTCGCTGGTTTCGACGCAATACTGCTCCCAGGCGGTTTTTCCTATGGCGATCATCTCCGTTGCGGCGCGGTGGCAGCGCACTCCCCGGTTATGGGTGCGATCAGAGACTTTGCTGAGAAGGGCGGATTCGTTTTCGGTAGCTGCAACGGCTTCCAAATCCTTTGCGAATCAGGTCTCCTGCCCGGCGCACTCATTCGCAATGACCATCTCGAGTTCCGTTGTTCGCCCGGAACACTCCGCGTCGAGACATCCTCGACGCCGTTCACGTCTCAATTCTTGACCGGAGATGTTGTCTCCATGCCGATTTCGCATGGTGAAGGAAACTACCAAGCCGACGACGAAACCTTGGCGACGCTTGAGGCTAGCGGCCGCATCGTTTTTCGTTACGTGGATGCCGAAAATCAAGCATCAGCCGAGGCCAACCCTAACGGTTCGCGCAACAACATTGCGGGGATCACGAACGAACGCGGCAACGTGTTGGGCATGATGCCGCATCCGGAAAGGGCGTGCGAATCGTTACTCGGCAGCTCCGACGGCAATCCGCTTTGGCAATCGATCGCCGCCGCGGTCGATGCCGGTAAGTCCTGATTACCGTGTCGCCAATCTCGCAAGAGCTTCTCGACGAAGTGGCGCTGTCGCGCGCCGAATACGAAGCTATCGTCGACCGATTGAACCGCGAGCCGAATCCGCTTGAGATCGGTCTTTTTGGTGCTCTTTGGAGCGAGCATTGCGGATACAAACACACCAAGGCGCTACTGCGAACTCTCCCCAACACTTCCGACCGTCTATTGGTCGCCCCCGGCGCCGAAAATGCCGGCGTCGTTGACATCGGCGATGGCTACGCAGTCGCATTCAAGATCGAATCTCACAACCACCCATCGGCGGTCGAGCCATACGAAGGCGCTGCAACCGGCATTGGAGGTATCGTCCGCGACATTCTCGCGATGGGTGCACGGCCAATGGCGCTGATGAATTCACTGCGCTTCGGTTCTCCAGATGACGAAAGACAACGGTATCTCTTGAACGGTGTCGTCTCTGGCATTTCGGGCTACGGCAATTGCATCGGCGTTCCCAATGTTGGCGGCGAGGTCGTATTCGATCCCTCATACGCCGGTAATCCGCTCGTTAACGCCATGTGTGTCGGCATCATTGAAGATGCCAAGATAATGAGCGCTAGCGCCGACGCTCCCGGCGATTTGCTAGTGCTTGTCGGCGCAAAAACTGGCCGCGACGGCATCCACGGCGCGTCCGGATTGGCATCACGAACGTTTCAGGAACAGGCCGAGATGCGCTCGGCGGTCCAGGTCGGCAATCCCTTCCTAGAAAAAGTACTGATCGAGGCCTGCCTAGAAGCGATTAATCTCCCCGGCGTGGTCGGGATGCAGGATTGCGGCGCCGCCGGTATCACGAGCGCGGCGGTTGAGATGGCGGAACGCAGCGAACTTGGTCTCAACATCGATGTCGCCAAGGTGCCGCGTCGGGAAAACGAAATGTCGCCCTACGAGGTCATGCTCTCAGAATCGCAGGAGAGAATGTTGCTCGCCGTCAAACCGGGTCATGAAGAGCGACTCTTTGAGCTTTTCGAGAAGTGGGACCTCGACGCTGCGATAATCGGCACTTTTGAGGTGGGTAACCAAGTTGTGGTTTCAGACGGCACGCAGCAGGCCTCTTCGACGCCGGTTGTAACCCTGACTGATGCTCCTGAATATCAGTTCAACTCGCCCAAGCCTGCGTGGCTCGAAGAGTTGCAGTCGTTTGATCTGACGGCGCTCCCTGATCTGGAGATTACTCCTAACGAAGCTCTATTGAAGTTGCTCGCGTCGCCGAATATCGCGTCTAAACACACGGTTTGGCGACAGTACGATCACCAGGTCCAAAACAACACGGTGGTTTCTCCCGGTGGTGACGCCGCTCTGTTACGCATCCAAGGTACCCAACGGGCACTTGCAATTTCCACTGACGGTAACGGCAGGCTTGTCTATCTTGATCCCCGCGCCGGAGCCGCGATCGCTGTTGCAGAAGCGTGCCGCAATCTTTCGTGCGTAGGTGCTGAGCCGTTGGCGCTCACCGACGGTTTGAATTTCGGCAACCCCGAAACTCCAGACATCCAATACCAACTGCAAGAGTCGGTCGCCGGTATTTCCGACGCGGCGGTGGCCTTCAACATCCCTGTTGTCAGCGGAAACGCGAGTTTGTACAACGAATCCGCGGGATCGGCTGTGCAGCCAACGCCGATCATTGGCGCGCTCGGTGTCTTGGAAGATGTCGGACGCCACGCGAATTCGGGGTTTAAAGACGAGGGAGACGTTGTCGTCATGATCGGCGCAGGCACTCCCTGGGACAGCATCAACGGTCTGGCCGGGAGCGAAGCGCTATCCGTTTTACACCACGAAGTCGCTGGCAAACCTGCGCTCGACCTTGATTTGGAAATAAGAGTTCAGCAACTTTGCCGTTCGCTGATTGCGAAGGGTCTGGTGAAATCGGCGCACGATATCTCTCATGGCGGGGTGTCGATAGCGGTAGTCGAGTCTGCGATTCAAGGGAATATCGGCGTAACCATCGTGCACGATGTCACGATCCACGATTGGGTGGCGGCATTATTCGGAGAATCTCAGTCTCGCATCGTCATCGCGTGCGCTACTGCGGATACCGAGATCTTGTTGAACGCGGCATCTAAAGCAAGCGTCCCTGCAACACGGATCGGAACCGTTGGTGGCGACCGCGTACGGTTCGCTGATCTGATCGATCTGCCGCTAGAAACGGTCGAAGACGTCTGGCTCAATTCCTTCCAGATGGCAACATCTGGATGAACTGAGAACCGACCCAAATTGCGTCTGAGAGGGCGTAAAATTGAATTTACAGGGTTGTTAGCAACCTTGAACCTCCCCAAATCCTCAAAGCGCGATGCCCTCCTATAACGTTTGGACCGTCGGTTGTCAGATGAATATGTCCGACTCGGAACGGTTGGGCGCGGGCATGGCCGGACTCGGTCTTGACCAATGCGACAAACCTGAAGACGCGGATGTGGTGGTTCTCAACACTTGCGTCGTGCGCCAAACTGCTGAGGACACGGCGACCGGGATGCTGGGAAAGCTAAAGAAGGTAAAGGACGCAAACCCTGATCGCATGATCGTGGTGATGGGCTGCATGGTCGGGCCGTCGGACGCGGATCTACGACGTCGCTTTCCTCAGGTTGATCTGTGGGCGCGCCCGCAAGATTTCAATCCGATTCTCGAAACGGTGGCGTTTCGGCATGGGATTGAGAATGGCGACCTAGATGGCTGCTTGGCAAACCTCGTTCCGAATGACCCCAAGGTCGCAACGTTCGTTCCGATCACTCACGGGTGCGACAAGTTCTGCACGTTCTGCATAATTCCCTATCGTCGCGGTCGCGAAACCAGTCGGTTGCTGCCCGAACTCGTCGACGAAGCCAAGATGCTCGTTCAGCGCGGCGTAAGAGAGATTACGTTACTCGGCCAGAACGTGGATTCGTATGGCCACGATCTCGATGACCGCAAAGACTTGGCCGACCTGATGGAAGCCGTACAAGATGTCGACGGCATCGAGCGCATCCGATTCCTGACTTCTCACCCAAACGACATGTCGACGCGGATAATCCAGTCGATCGCCGACCTTCCGAAGGTTTGTGAGACCGTAAATCTCCCCTTCCAAGCGGGCGACGACGTGGTTCTCGCGAACATGCGGCGCGGCTACACCCGGGACCAATATTTGGAGAAGATCGACGAGATACGCGACATCCTCGGTGACGACATCACCCTAACTACCGATGTCATCGTGGGATTTCCGGGCGAAGACGAAGACCAGTTCGAGAACACAATCGACATCGTCGAGCGGGTCCGTTTCGACAAGGTTCACTCCGCGGCTTACAGTGAACGACCAGGGACAGTTGCATCCCGCCGATTGCCGGATACCGTGACTCAAAGCGAGAAAAAGCGACGACATCAGCGACTCGACGCTGTACAATGTGCGATTCAAGCGGAGAAACACGCAGGGTTAGTGGGTACGTCGACCGACATTCTTTTGGAGGGACGCAAACGTGGCCGGATGTTTGGAAGAAACCGCAACGACAAGATCGTCTACGTCGACGATGGCGTGCATGTCGATTGCAACGTCCGAACCGGAGAGATTATAACCGTCGAAGTAACCGAGGCGACACCGTGGTCGCTAGTCGGTCAGCCGACAATCTGAACGGCTGAAAACTCGAGGAGGCACCATGATCTCCATCAATTCAACACCTAAGACCATCATTCCGGTCACCGAACTCGAACAATCGGCGTTCTGTCAGACCGAAGGGAATCTCCGCACGAAAACGCTTGAGCAAGAGTTCCAGTCCGGCGTGCGTTGGCAGAAGGTTCCGACGCGCTACCTGAAAATGACGCCCGAACAGGTCGAAGCCGGTATCCGATACGCTCGCAAAGAGATCGGGACCAAAGCCGTGGTCCTCGGCCACCATTACCAACGCGACGACGTCATTCAGTTCGCCGATTTCCGTGGCGACTCATATCTGCTTTCGAAAGAAGCCGCGGCCGCGAAGGAAGCGAAATGGATCATCTTCTGCGGCGTCCACTTCATGGCCGAAACTGCGGATCTGCTCAGCGATGATGATCAGAATGTAATACTGCCCAACATGGCTGCAGGATGCTCGATGGCGGACATGGCGGCGACGGACGATGTGGAGGACGCATGGGACGATTTGATGGACGTGCTCGGCGCGGGCAACGATGGGATGGCGGAGATCATACCCATCACGTACATGAACTCGACCGCGTCGATTAAGTCTCTTTGTGGCCGAAATGGTGGATTGGTCTGCACGTCGTCTAACGCCGACGCGGCCTACGATTGGGCGCTTGAACGCGGTAAGCGCATCCTATTTCTCCCCGACCAACACCTAGGACGAAACACCGGATTGGCTAAGGGCATCCCGGCGGAAGATATGGTGGTCTGGAATCCGTTCAAACCGATGGGCGGTTTGAACGAATCGGAAATACACAACAGCAAAGTCATCCTCTGGCAAGGCCACTGCTCAGTGCACACTCGATTCACTGTGCGACAGATCGAAGACGCGCGACGCGACGACCCTAACGTGAATGTAGTGGTTCACCCCGAATGTGTGCGCGAAGTTGTGGATGCTGCCGACTATTACGGATCGACCGAGTTCATTCGCAAGACCGTCGAAGGCGCACCAGCGGGATCATCTTGGGCGATTGGGACCGAGATCAACATGGTCAATCGCCTCCGTGACGATAATCCGGACAAGCGGATCTTCTGCCTTGATCCCGTAGTCTGTCCTTGCGCCACGATGTATCGCATCCATCCGGCATATGTGCTCTGGGTGCTTGAAGGAATCATGGCCGGCGTCGGAATCAACGTCGTCCAAGTCGACTCCGAAACTAAACGACACGCACTGGTGGCCTTAGAGCGGATGCTGGAAGTTGGCGGATAACCGCGGTCTGCACACGTAATCATCGCGACGAATCCAATGCGAGGCAACGGACACTCAGCAATTCAGCTGGAAAACTTGACCAAGCATTACGGAGATGTAGTCGGCATCCAAGGTCTCTCCCTCGAAGTCACCGAAGGGGAGGTTTTCGGACTTCTGGGCCCAAACGGCGCAGGTAAAACCACCACCATCCGTCTGATCCTCGACTTCATTCGACCCACATCTGGCAGTGCTACGGTCTTCGGTATGTCGCCACGAAGCGATGGCATCAATATCCGCCGCCGCGTCGGCTACCTACCGGGCGACTTCGTGACCTACGACCACATGACCGGTTCGACGGTCACCGAGTACTTCACCAAGCTCCGACAATCCGACCCGGTCAAACTTGAAGCACTCTGCGATCGATACAAACTCGACCTGTCGCGCAAAATTGGCGAACTCTCAAAAGGCAACAAACAGAAAATCGGCCTCGTCCAAGCCTTTATGACCGACCCTGACCTTCTAATCCTCGACGAACCCACGGCAGGTTTAGACCCCCTCCTCCAGTACGAATTCCAAAAGATGATTCACGAAGAAAAGGATCAAGGCAAAACCATCTTCATGTCCTCGCATGTCATGTCGGAAGTTGAAGCCACCTGCGATCGAGTAGGCATCATCCGAGACGGCGAGTTGGTGACCATCGACACCGTCGCCCACCTTACCGAATTGAGCCTTTGGACCGCCAAAATCACCTTCACTCAACCCATCTCATCCGAGACCTTCGACAACCTCCTCGGCGTAGCCGTAACCGACAACATTGACAACCGTACCTTCAATCTTTCAGTCAGCGGCGAAGGCGCGATGGACTCATTGATCAAAACTGCCGCCAAATATCCCGTCCAAACCTTCGAAAGTCAACACGCATCCCTAGAAGACGCCTTCTTGAAGTACTACTCAGTCGACGAAACCGACGCTTAGATCATGTACAGCAACGTCTTCTTCAAAACGCTCCGCGACGGCCGTCGCTCCATGCTCCTTTACTCGCTCGGCCAATTCATCATCGGCTTGTACGTCGCACTCCTTTTCCCCGACGTCGCAACCAGCTTCGCCGGCATGATAGAAGATCTCCCGGAGTTCATACAAGGTTTCATCGGCAGCGCAGAAGAGTTCGCGACGCCAGAAGGATTCTTCACCGCCGACCCTTACGGCATTATCACTCCCGTCATCATTATCGCCCTCGCCGTTAACCGAGGCATGGGAGCCGTCGCGGGTGAAGAACATGCTCACACTCTAGATCAGCTCCTCGGCAATCCGATCAGTCGGACCACCGTCTACATCCACAAGAGCCTCGCATTAGTCGCCGACTGCGTTCTCCCGGTGGCCGCGATCGCCATCGCCATCCTACTCGGCGCCGTGATCATGGACTACTCGGTATCTTTTTCCGGACTCTTTTACATGTCCCTCAGCCTCTTGTTGCTCGGCTACGCAACTGGCTTCATGGCTCTGAGCATAGGCGCCGCCACTGGCAGCAAGACCCTCGCGATTGCGATCCCAGCAGCCATCGTCGGAATCGGTTACCTCATCAATATCCTCGTTCCCATAATCGAATCCCTCTCCGATCTCAAATACATCTCCATCCTCCACTACTACATCGGCGACAAACCATTCATCAATGGCATAACCCCTTGGCACGCCCTAATCCTCATGGCCATCGCCGTCTTATCATTCGCCATCGGCCTGCAGCGGTTCAATAACCGAGATCTGAACGGCTGAAGCTCCCATGTGCCGTTTATCTTCAGAGGTCTTTGTTGCAGCGGGTGGGAGTGGCGCATTAGCAACCATTGCGACATTTTTCAAAGCCCATTGGGACGCCGTCCGTGATCGGAAAGCGTTCAAGGCCGCTAAGGAACGCGAGCGATTGAAAGAGTGACGAGTCCTCGGACATTCAAGATGTTGGTCAATTGGATTAGATGACCAATGCGATCTTGCGAACGAATTTCGTGGGGATTATAACTTTGTGCGCTTGACCCACACAGTCCCCAACAGGTTCAGCGACACCCCACATGGTTACCATATTTTGAGATGGATTCCAAATTGACAGACCGTGATTACGCGCAGTTCACGATTGCTTACCGCATCGTACCGAGGTAACCGGGATAGTGGCAACGACAAGACGAAATGACAACCGCCCCCACGAACAAGCGGTGGCAATCCTTGAACAGCACGTCTCCCATCACATCGGGAAAACTTTTGAAGCCGATGCCTCCTGCAACGAGTGTGGCGAACCGATATCTATCAATCTCGTTGAGCGCGCAAACAGTGTTAAGCGGAACATACAAGTCGGACCTGTACGACCCGATCTATCGATATTTGACTCGGAAGAAGCACCGATCCGGTTCATCGAGATTGTCGACAGTCACAAACCTCAATCAAACGTCCACGAATACGCATTGGCGCACAACATCGAGGTTGTTGAAATCCATCTGAATACTGGAAGGGGGTTTGCTGGTAAGAGAGTTAACCGAGCACTCGACACTTCTTTGGTGGTGAAGGCGCGGTTGGAAGACTTAAAGAAGAAGATCGTCAATATTGACGCACACAACTTGCTCTGCGAGCGACCCAAGTGTGAAAAGTGCGCGTCACCACTTCCACAGAGAATCGTGTCAATCCACGTCAAAGACTGCCGGAAATGTGGCCAGAACGTTAATGTGGCAGTTGGTTCAAAGGAGGGTAAAACTTTTTTCCCGGATGATTTTACTGACGAGGAACTGACGTTCGCTAAGGCTAACGGAGCAATCCTTGATCGCCGTTTCAGCGCCACTGAGCGACGGAAATATCTAGCCAACGTTTGCGCTTTCTGCGATCAAATTCAAGGGAATTGGTTTCTTGACAATCCGTTTCTTGTATGTTGTGGCGCAGATGGTCGATTCAGGTTGCATAAATCTGAACGAGAAGAATTTGGACCTTGCGATACGTGTGCCAAAAGGTTGTGCCTGTATCATGATGAGTACTTCGATTACACAGGGTACGGGCAATGTCCGGAGTGTGTCCTAGAAGCCGAACGGGTGATGTGCCCAAACATTCCGGACAGGGACTGTTTCTATCCTGACAGGTGCCGAGAAACCGGGTGCTACTTTGTGAACCGAGAGCAAAGGCGAGGAAGGTTTAAGCTTTCCGAAACCCGGGAGATGCCTATAGCCGACACGTACATAGAAAGGTTGTGCTTGATTCATGATGAGTACTTCGTTTCCACAGGGAACGGGCAATGTCCGAAGTGTGTGTGAATCTGGTTGTTAAAGCACGCGAAAATCCGAGGCCCCGTTGAACTCCGGATGGTCGCGCCCACATCGATATAGTGCCCAATATTATTGATCTACGAGCAAGGCGCTCGTACTCACCCGCAACCTAAAACTCCAAACCCGGCTGAGCTTTGATTCCCTGTTCTCGATAGGGATGCTTGACCTCGCACATCTCCGTCACGAGGTCGGCGAACTCGATAAGCTCATCTGGTGCGTATCTTCCGGTGATGATCACATGCATCATATGAGGTTTCTGCTTCAACGTGTCGATGACCTGCTCTACGGGGATCCATCCGTAGTGGAGCGGATATGTGAATTCGTCCAGGATGATCACGTCATGTTGATCGGATAGGATTGCATGTTTGCAGTTTTCCCATTGTTGGCGGGCTAGTTCCTGAGTCTGATCCATGTCCTTGGAGCGCCAGGTGAATCCATCGCCCATCGCTTTGATAGGAATTCCGAGTTTATCGGCAGCCCGTTTCTCGCCAAAACGCGCTCCCGTATGTTTGAGGAATTGGAACATCTCAACCCGCATTTCCCTACCCCAAGCGCGAAACAGTACTCCGAGAGCGGCGGTGGTTTTGCCTTTGCCATTCCCCGTGTTGATGACGACAAGCCCTTTCTTGATTCTTGATCCTTTGACCGCCTGGGGTGCTCTTGTCGCGTCGGTTGTGTCTGTCATGGTTGTCTCCAAGATTTTTCTTGTCAGATTTGTGCTAAGCGTTTGATCCCGTTTCAAGCACCTGCTTCAATGCATCGGCAAGTCTCAAGTTGTCGTCCATGTTTCTGATACCTACCCTGATGTACTGCGGTAGTCCGAACGAAGAACAGTCGCGGACACACAATCTGTGTTCTTTCAGCAGCCTACGCCGGACTTTGGTGGCGTCGCCGACCTTCAGCATTATGAAATTCGCCGCTGATTGGCAGGTCTCGAGGCCAAGCAAACCAGCGACATGTACCAAGTACCGCTTCCCTTCGATCAGCACCTCTCGGCCTGCCTCCACATGTTGTCGGTCGGTCAATGCCACGATGCCGGCAGCCTGCGCCGGGGCGTTAACGCTCCAGCTATGTTGATATCGTCCCACCTGTTTTACGACATCTTCATCCGCCAGCATGTATCCCAAACGAAGTCCGGGTAGCGCGTGGTCCTTCGTCATCGAGCGCAGTATCACCACATTCAGCATGGATCGCAACGACGCGGTATCCCATCTGTTCTCCACGAATGGAGCGTACGCTTCGTCTAGGACGATTAATCCGAAGCCCTCGACGGCCACAGCGATGCTCAACACCTCTTGCTCAGACAAGTAAACGCCGGTCGGGTTGTTGGGGTTGCATAGGAAGGTTAAGGAGGGGCGTCGCACGCTAATGGTCTGCAGCGATTTCTGGATATCCCAACGGAAATCCGGCTCGTTTGGAATGATCTCAGAGGGTGTCACGCCTTGCAGTCGGCAAGCGGCGGCGTATTCGCCGAATGTGGGTCCAAACACAACTGCGGCGTCATCGTTGCCTAAATACGCCCTGGCCAGTAGATGGATTATTTCAGTTGAACCATTGCCAACCAGAATGCGATTGGATTCGACCCCGGTGTCTCGGCTAATCGCATCCCTAAGGCGAACAGCATCAGGATCTGGATACGCTGCAAAATCTGCATTTTGTGCGGCTTGGATTGTGCATGAGGACGGTCCTAGCGGATTAACGCTGGCACTGAAATCGAGAACATCTTTGGCACGCAGTCCAAGCCCATCCAATTCCGCGATGTTTAAGCCGCCATGTTCCAGTTTGCCGTCCTGGAGAAACTGAACCGAGATCGTCATCCGGTAAACACTCCACGTATGGCGAGTATGAACACCGTCAGTGGTATACCGAAGAGTGCGACGACATATGCGACACGCACGGCTTTACCGATATCCTGAGATCGAGGTTCGACCATGCCGAAGCCGATGCGGTATACACCGGGTTTCTCTAACGCGACGCCCAACAGGCCGGACATGGCGCCAATGGTCCAACCTGCATTTGGGCTGGCGGTAAGCCGACGACCTGACAACGCCCATTTCCAACCCTGGAAGACATCAAGGTTCAGAGGGATGCCGGCTAACACTATAAGAAGGGCGCTTAGTCTTGCAAATAGTAGATTTACAGCGTCATCGAGTTTAGCCGATGCCTTACCTAGGTACTCGTACTCGCCTCGGTAACCGATCATGCTGTCGAGGGTGTTTATCGCACGGTACGCGCACGCACCGGGAAGTCCGAACAATGCGAACGCGAGCCAAGGCGCTATATAGCTATCAGTCGTGTTTTCGGCCACCGATTCAATCGCAGCGGCGGTCACTTGGGTACGATTGAGTTCCGATGCATTCCTGCTGACCAAGCTTTTGAGCCCATTTCTGGCTTCGTCGATGGTGCCAGTTTCCAGCGCGTGTTGGACGTTTTTCGCCGCTTTGGCCAATGCACGAACGGCGAATGTGGTGCTTAGCAGCCCGGCGCAACCAATAATGTACGGGATGACACCGAGTTCCCTTAAAAAGTTTGCGATCATCCACGCAAGTCCAGCTGTCAGTAGCGGTACGGAAATCGCCATTAGTGTTCCCCATCCCAGTGCCGCGTTCGGTCGGTTGCCAGATGGGCCGAGTCGTTCCAGCAGTGTGATCAATTTGCCGATCCAAGCTACTGGATGCACCGGGGTTGGCAACTCCTTGAAGGCCATGTCCAGCGCCACGGCGATCAGCAACGCTACAACGTCGAGGTACCATTCCTGTGGCCAAATGTGCCATTCCATCGTTTGCAACCCGTAGATTTCACTCACATGTCCAAGATCCAGTCTCTATCTTGTCGACCTACCTATTGTGATGGACCGACAAGCCAAACTTGGGGGCTTCCGGTTTCGGGGTCTCGCTGGACGGTGGTTTCAACGCCGAAAACGCGGCGCAGGTTCTCGGTTGTCAACACGTCAACTGGTTCACCGATCGTATCTATGACGCCCTCCGACATTAGCGCCAATCTGTCGCAATATCTGCTTGCCAGGAACACGTCGTGCAATGCAACCACTACCGCGACTTGACGAGACTCGATCTCCTGTTTGAGCGTTTCCATGATCGAGAGGCGGTATCGCAGATCGAGGCTGGAAGAGGGTTCATCGAGCAAGATCACGCTGGCTCGCTGCACAAGGGAGCGAGCCAGAACCACCCGTTGCCTTTCGCCGCCGGAAAGCCGATCTAGTTGACGATTTTCGAATCTCACCGTTTCCGTTCGATCCATCGCCGCACGCGCCATCTTCCGGTCGCGCCTTCCCTCCAGTTCGAACCTTCCTAGATGCGGATACCTGCCCATGAGCACCGTTTCCAGCGCGGTGAAGGCGTGATTAGCATCGTGCTGCGGCATGTACGCGATACGGCGGGCGCGTTCTTCGGCATTCATTCCTCCCAGCTGCATTTCACCCAATCTGACTGAGCCTTCGTCGGGTCGTGTCAAGCCCGCGAGTACTCGCAACAGAGTGCTCTTGCCAGCGCCGTTGGGGCCGATGAGACCTACAATTTCGCCGGGTTCGCCTTCGAACGAGACTGCATCGAGAGCCTGAGTCTCGCCAAGTTTGACCGATACATCATCTGCGATGATCGTGGCGTTTGTAACGGCTACTGCCATGTTTTCACTCCCCGTCATAAGGCTTGAAATCCTCAAACGTCACATCGCCGAACTTGTTTGGATAAAGCAGTCGGGCGGTTTCTTCAATACCCCGAACGTTCCAGTGTGACAACGTGGTGTAGAGCCGTCCATCAACAACGTGCAACTGGTTCTCGGATATCGCTGTCACGCTCGCAAGTGCTGGATGATTCAACAGATCATCGCGGAACTCATTCGCGCCGTACTCAACAGGTTGCGTGATCAAGATTACGTCGGGATTCATCGCTGCGATCGACTCGATGCCGATCACCTGATGCCCTTCTACACCGTCACGCGCAGAGGCATTGACAGCGCCACCAGCCTCCACGATGCCACCCTCAGTCGTGTCGCTGCCGGCAACGTAGATCGAATCTGAGTAACGGGAGACAGCGATCACCGCAGGTCTCTCGGCATCATTGGGCGGCGGAACTTGATCAGCGACGAATTTTAGCCGGTTCTCGATTTCGGCGACCAACTCAAGCGCGCGGTCTTCGACACCTAACATGTAACCGATAAGCAGAATGTTGGGGATGTTCCCTTCTGACGAACTCTCCAATGCGGTGCGAGCTACAGATACGCCGGCTTCTCTGATGAGATTCACAACATCGGCATCGGTGTATTTCGAAACCAGAACCAAATCTGGTTTGGTCGCCAGAACGTTTTCGACTCCTTTCTCGAAAGTTGGTAAACCGGCCGCTTGGTCTGCAACGTTCGAATACGCGGGATCAGCTGCGAACGGACCGACCGCCGCGAATCGATCGGTGTCCAGCAATGCCAAGAGGATTTCGTCGTGGCCGAGGGAATATGCCAAGACTCGCTCTGGACGTTCTTCGATCACCACCACTTCATCTGATAACTGGATCTCGCGTGGCCAATCGCGGTTGGACGGATCAACGATCCCTTTGACAGCTGGGTACGGTACCACTGTCGGCGTCGGTGTTGAGGTAGGTTCGGGTGTGGCCGTCGGCTCGGGAGTAGCAGTCGGTACCGGGGTGGCAGTTGGTTTCGGTGTTGCGGTCGGTACCGGAGTTGCCGTTGGTTCGGGTTCAGGGGTAGCCGTAGGCTCAACCACTGCTTTGACTACGGGCGCGGCAGTCGGTGCGACCGTCGGTTCAGTTTCTGATTCACACGCGACGAACGCCACGCTCGCGACTATCACCATCAAGATGGCGATCATTCCGAATTTCAATGTTGGTTTCAATTCGTTGCCTTTCGGGTTTTACAGCATTGAAGCGCGAGCCTTATTACGGGTCAGCAACAGCACAAAGAAGGGGGCGCCAACGAGCGCGGTGACCACTCCCACGGGGATTTCTGCCGGGGCAATCGCGACTCTCGCCAACGTATCGGCAGCCATTAGGAAGATCCCGCCGCCGATGGCGCTCAACGGAATCAATGCGCGGTGATCGGCACCAATCAATAACCTGAGCGTGTGAGGTGCGATCAAACCGACGAATGCGATGGCGCCTGAGAACGCCACTGCGGCTCCTGTGATCAGTGAGGCGGCCAGCAGCAATAAGTTACGGGTCAATACGACTCGGACACCGAGAGCTTTCGCCACGTCTTCGCTAACCATCAGCAGGTTCAGATCTCTGGAGAAAAGAACTGCAACGGCGATGCCGAGAACCACTAAGGGCGCAGAGATGCGGATATCGGTCCAAGTAGACGCTCCGAGTCCGCCGGCGAGCCAAAATAGCATCTCCCGTTGCGCTTGTAGATCTGAGGTGAAGAGGATGATGGCGGAGATGATGGCGGCGATAAAGGCGCTGATCGCGACGCCGGACAAGAGCAGGGCGGCCATGGAGAATCGTCCACCTAGTGAGGCGACTACGTAGACAAGTGCGAGCGCGCCAGCGGCTCCGGCGAATGCCATTGCGGGTAGAGCCAGGGCGATCACGGTGTGGAGTCCGAGCGTAATCGCGATGACCGCGCCGAGCGCACCGCCCGCGGATACGCCGATGATCCCCGGATCGGCCATCGGATTGCGGAATAGTCCCTGCATCACTGCACCGGAGACACCAAGGGCAGCACCGACGACTAACGCAAGCAGGATGCGCGGCAATCTGATCGCAGTGATGATGGCGCGTTCGGCGTCTGAAGCGGTGGTCTCGGCTATCCCGAGATGTTCGAGCAATATACCGATGGTCAGAGAAGGAGGGATGGTGAACGGACCAACTGCGGCGGCGATTATCACCAACACCAACCCGATGACCGATAGGACCGCCGTTCCCATGCCGAGTTTCACCAACACCGGTGTGTTGCTGAATTCCGAGACGGCGCGTAGCCATCCCGCGCGGCGACGCACCGACCATCTGCCGGCACGCGATTTTCGTCGTTCAGAGCGCAGGTGCGGCACTCTGGAACTTGCGGATCCCAAAAGAAAAATCCCCGTCGCCACTACGCGACAGGGATTGCACCGGATAGATCTTGGGTTCTCGTTTGAGACCCAGCCTGTACCTGAGACGCTCCCTATGGCGAAGAGCGACTGCTCAGCCAAATCCGGCAGGTCTCCTGGCTTTCGGATCATCACCCATCTCGCGCCTTCCCATCCATCGTGGACAGTGGCTCTAGCGAGGGGCTACCCGATTACAGTGGCGCCTCCGCAGCGGATTCTCACCGCTTTCCCTATCTGTGCTCGATCGTCGAGCACCACCAGTTTTGGTTGGCTTTCTCGATTCACGTTACCAGCAGTTGCCAATGTTGTCAATGCCCTATGGCGACGTACGATGGACTCATGACACGTATTGATGACACTGACTCACAACTGCTTGGCCGGGTTGTGATGTTGCAGGGAACCGGGTCTTCCGTGGGCAAGAGCCTGCTCGTAACCGGGTTGTGCAGGGTTTTCGCGCAGGACGGATATCGGGTCGCTCCGTTCAAGGCTCAAAACATGTCCCGCAATTCCGGGGTAACGCCGGACGGTCTCGAAATCGGACGAGCGCAGGTTGTACAGGCTGAGGCAGCAGGAATCGAGCCGACTGTCGAGATGAATCCGGTGCTGTTAAAGCCGGAAGGGAATGCGACCTCGCAGCTCATTTCGATGGGCAAGATGAACGGCACGTTACAGGCGAGAGATTTCCTTACGCGGCGTGAATTGCTGTGGACGACTATTAAGGATTCACTCGATTCGCTGCGGAGACAGTATGACATCGTGGTGGTGGAAGGTGCGGGCAGTCCGGCGGAGATCAACCTTCGGGCGGGAGATATCGTCAACATGGCCGTGGCATTGTACGCCGACGCTCCAGTCTTCATCATCGGGGATATCGACAAGGGAGGGGTATTCGCTTCGCTTTACGGGACCAATGCGCTCATAAGCGAGGAGGAGCGCGCACTGGTCAAGGGGTTCATCATCAACAAGTTCCGCGGCGACCCGAGTCTTTTGGGAGATGGTCTTGACCAATTGAAGGTCCTGACCGGCGTCGATGTGATCGGAGTGGTGCCGTACCTGTCAGATGTGTATGTTCCTGAGGAGGATTCGCCTCGGGAGGCGCGTCGGTCAAACACCGAGGTAGCGGAAGACCACGTCGAGATAGCTGTGGTGGCGTTGCCCCGTATTGCGAATTTTGACGAGTTCGATACGCTCGCTCTGCGGTCCGGCGTGCATCTTCGATATGTCCGGCGAGCAAGCGATTTTGGCGAGCCTGACCTCGTGATATTGCCGGGCTCGAAAGTGACGGTGGCGGACTTGGACTTCGTCAGACGGTCCGGCATCGAGTCGAAGATCCGGGAGCACGTCTGGAATGGGCGCGCACTCATTGGGATTTGCGGCGGGTTGCAGATGCTTGGCAACTCGATACATGATCCGGAAGGCATTGAGTCAGACCAACCATTTGCTGATGGTCTCGGAATTCTCGACATCGATACGGCGTTTGCTGGCGATAAGCTGACGACACGGACCGATGCCAAGATATTGGCGGACCGTGGACTTCTCGCCGGTGCTCGCGAATTGAAGGTGTCTGGGTACGAGATTCACGTCGGGATGAGCGATAGGCCAACGGGTACGTCGGTGGCGATGGAGTCGCTAAATGGTGGCAACGCAGTCGGGTTCTTGGACAGCACAGGTCGCGTCTTTGGGACGTACCTGCATGACTTGTTCAAGAACGACGCATTCACGCGAACCATCGTCACTAATCTGGCGCGCATGAAGGGTATCGCTCCACCCGACGAAGTAGAGCCGTTTTCGCAAGAGGCAGAGTTCGAAAAGCTTGCGGCGCATCTGCGACGCCATTTGGACATCGGGGCGGTCTATCGTTCGATGGGGTTGTGATTCTTTGGTTGGCTGATTTCAGGCGCTGGAATTCCGTTCGGTGAACGCGATGAGGCTATCGGCGGCCTGGTCTAGGAGCGTTGAAACTTCTGGGTCGGTGATGTTGCCGTATTCATCCATGAAGTTGGCGACGTGGGGGAGGAGGACTCGGGGTTGGTGGAGGACGTGGCCACCTTCCGACTCGATGCTGTAGGAGGCGTGCATGTGCATTCGCGGGCATCCGGAGCGTCCTGGGCCGGTGCCGATGATGAAGAAGATCTTGTCGGTGAGCAGGTTGCCACGTCTGGAGAGCCACTCGATGGCGTTCTTGAGGGCGGCAGTCATCGAGCCGTTGTATTCGGGGCAGGCGATGATGATGGCATCGGCTCCTCGGACGGCGTCACGGAAGGCCTCGGCGTCGGCCGGTATGCCTTGAGCTTCGACATCGGGGTGGAACATGGGGACGGTGTTTAAATCGAAAATAGTCGACTCCACTCCCCTATCCGCAGTCTTGTCGATCAAGTTCTTCAAGAGCTTGAGATTCCAAGACTCTTTCCGTAGGCTTCCGCATATGCCGAGGACTTTCATGGTGTTCCTTGGGTTGTTTTCGTTCTATTTCGAATGGACGTTCGTAGTGTATATTCGGCGACATGATTCCTGCGATTGACCCAGAGGCAGATTACCGGGCGCTGGTTAGGCGAAGCTACGACGCGTGTGCGGAGGCGTATGAAGAGTCGCGTCGGACCGAACCTGGAATTGAGATACGGGGTCTGGTGGATCGACTCGAAGACGGTGCTGCGGTGCTCGATATCGGTTGTGGGTCTGGGGTGCCGATCGCCAAGGCGTTGGCTGAGCGATACCGGGTCACGGGAGTGGATGTTTCGGAGGAGATGGTTCGTCGGGCCCGGGAAAATGTGCCGACTGGCGAGTTCATTTGCGACGACGTGATGTCGGTGGATTTCGAGCCTTCTAGTTTTGATGCGGTGGTTGCGTTTTACTCGGTGTTCCATCTTCCTCGAGCGGAGCATCCGGCGTTGTTTCGGAGGATTCACGGTTGGCTCAGGCCGGGCGGGTATCTGCTGTGCACCCTGAGTCACGGAAGCGAGGCAGGTTATACGGAGCCTGACTTCCATGGCGTGACGATGTATTGGAGCAACTTCGGGCTGGGTGAATACTTGGAGATTCTTCCGGAAGCGGGGTTTGAGGTTATCGAAGTATCGTCGACTGGCGCGGGATGGAGGGATCCGGTGCTGGCGTCGAGTGAGGATCATCCTTTGGTGCTGGCTCGGAGGGGGT
Organism: Dehalococcoidia bacterium; assembly: GCA_965208645.1. Taxonomy (GTDB): domain Bacteria; phylum Chloroflexota; class Dehalococcoidia; order Lucifugimonadales; family Lucifugimonadaceae; genus Bin127. The sequence goes on from OZ242350.1 coordinate 64,411, forward strand.
GATGGGGGACGTTTGAACCAGGATGTGAAGGATTGGGAAGGATGGGAAGGATCGGGTGTTGTGTTGTTTGGGTACTGCGTTGATGGTGGGCGGTTAATCGAGTTTTAACGCCATCAGGTGTTCGTCGAGGTACTGACCATCTACGAACATGGCGCGTGGTGCTGTGCCGTAGATCTGGAAACCTAAGGATGCGTAGAGTGAGATTGCAGGTTTGTTTGTGGTCGTAACTGCCAGGTGAATCATCGAAAGGCCGGGCGTGCGGATTGCCCGTTCCAGAGCGGCGTTGACGAGGCGGCGGCCGTATCCCCTGCCCTGATGCTCGGCGGCGACGTGCATGCCGACGATGGTGCCCAAGTGCCTGCTCTTAGGTTCATCTAGTCGGAAGAATCCTATCGAGCCGACGAGGTTGCCTTCAACGAAACAGCCGAGGAGGAAGGATTCGGTTGAGCCGGGGGTGTCTGGTAGTCGCTCGGCGAATGGCGCTAGAGGCCAGTCTTTTTGCTGATCGTAGGACGAGGAGAAGGCGGTGGGGTGTTCTCTGAGGGCGCGCAGACGGAGGAGGCGGTAAGTGGGGGCGTCGGGTTTTGTTAGTTCGCGGATTTGCATGGGGAATCGTAGCAACAGTGAACGCGTATTCTCGGTCCGCGTTGGTAGGCGGAAGAGTTATCCGGACGATCATAATTGAATGAACTAGTTTTCAATTGAATGCGACGCTGAAACACCGATGAATTGGCACGAAATTAGATCGATCGACGGATCTCAAAAAACCGGTTTTGAAGAGCTCTGTGCACAACTTGCTCGATCAGAATGTCCAGATGATGCCGAATTCTTTCGGAAAGGAACGCCTGACGCCGGAGTCGAATGCTATTCCGTGTTAAAGGATGGCAGCGAATGGGGATGGCAGGCGAAGTTCCTCTCCGACCTCGACGAACGGCGTTGGCCACAGATAGATGAATCAGTAAAGCGAGCCCTCGAAAAACACCCACGGTTAGCGCGCTACTACGTTTGTACGCCGAAGGATAGGGCTGAAGGTCGACGAGACGGTCAGAAATCGGCGATGGATCGGTGGGCGGAACACATCGCAAAATGGGAATGTTGGGCAACACAACGCGACATGCAAGTTGCCTTCGTGTGGTGGGGTTCCTCAGAACTAATTGAACGACTGTCTCAGGACGAGCACCTCGGACGCCGTTGGTTTTGGTTCGGCCAGAGGTTTTTTGACAACGACTGGTTTCAGCAGCGTTTGGACGAAGCTATTGCCGACGCGGGGCCCAGATATACTCCTGAAGTCCATATCGATTTACCGATTGCCCAGGATCTTGAGCGATTCGGTAGAACCACTTTTGTATTTGACGAAGTGAAGTCAACCGCCATCGCGATGCGCAAAGCGCATCGCGGACTGATGGCTTCTATTAAGTCGCTCTCACGAGACGCCCTTGGCATCGACTTGGACGATTGGATCGCAGAAACAGGAGCAATACTCGAATCTCTCAGCCGAATCCGACATACACCCGCAGGTGACCTGCCTTTTGAGGACATTGAAACGGCGGCGGACGATGCTGTGGGAACAGGTGACCGGATCCTGTCTGAGATGCGAGATCGGCAACTTCAGGTGGAATCCGCAAAGGAATCTACTCAAGGTTTTTCGCCCGACCTCGATGAACGTTTCCGTAGTTGTTTGTATTACCAAAGGTACCTGATTTCGGAAATCGAACGGGTGTCAACCACTTGTACCCGCGCCAACAAACTAGCAAACACTGACGTGTTGCTAATCAAAGGCGATGCAGGCACGGGAAAAACGCATCTTTTGTGCGATCTTGCACAGACAAGACTCGCAACAAATTCGCCGACGGTTTTATTGCTAGGACAGTGGTTCCGTGGTTCGGATGATCCATGGTCACAACTGCTGCAGCGATTGGATTTGCATTCAGGCGGTGCGGAGCGGTTTGTCGGGGCTTTGGAAGCCGCTGCACAAGCTTCAAATTGCCGCGCGTTGGTGGTGATCGATGCTCTGAATGAAGGCAAAGGGCGGGATATCTGGCCAGATCAATTGTCATCATTTTTGAAAAGATTGGAACAATCTCCTTGGATTGCTGTCATCCTTTCTGTTCGCTCAAGTTATGAGGGTTTTTTGATCCCGGAAAATGTGCGAAGTGCCGCTGCGCAGTTAACACATGATGGTTTTGCTGGTGTGGAATTTAACGCAATCGCATCTTACTTCGCGCACTATGGAATCGAAGTTCATTCATCTCCGTTGCTCCAACCGGAGTTCAAGAATCCACTGTTTCTCAAGACAATCTGCACAGGACTCCAAGAACGAGGTGAGACGCGCATCCCTGTCGGCTTCCAAGGGATCACCGCAATATTTGATTTGTACCTCGACACTGTGAATAGACGGTTGGCGAAGGAACTGAATTACGATCCGAAAAACAACTTGGTACGAGGTGCCCTTGACGATTTTGCAAGAGCAGTTGTGCACTCACAGAACGGTCAACTGCCACGAGATCAGGCAATTGAAGTCGTCAACGCTTTACTCCCCGGTCGGAGTTTCGACGTTTCTCTCTATGCCGGTCTTATAAGTGAAAGTGTTCTGTCTGAGGACATGGGATGGGCGACCGAGAATGCCGGAGATGAGGTCGTCACCATCTCATATAACCGTTATGCCGATCACATAATCGCGGACCATTTGTTGCAAGTTAATTTGGACGACAGGCACGATCTGGATGCGAACAGCTCGACATTTGAGGCTACATTGCTTTGGTTCAAGTCGACATTTGATCGCGTTGTTCCAAGCGGCATAAGACAAATGGTCAAGTGCGAACGTGGATCACCGTCTCTACGGGATTGGGACGGGTATATGGATCCTGGTCTGCTCGAAGCTTTGTGCGTCCAAGTTCCCGAGAAAACCGGCAAAGAACTGACGAGATTCGAACCAAAGATTGTTGAACAATCGGGCATCGGAGACGCTTATCTCCAAAGCCTAATCTGGAGGGGTCTCGGTGCGTTTTCTGACGACTCGCTCGCAGTGTTGAACGAACTCGCCTGCGAAAGGAAGCTCTGGAACAATCCTTTCCACTCGCTGCTTGCAGTTTCTACGGTCCCGGGTCACTTTTTCAACGCTGACTATCTGAACAGCAGATTAAGGAAAGATCCCATGGCGGATCGGGATTCTTGGTGGAGTGTATTTCTTCACGAAGATTGGGAAAGACAGGGCGCCATCTTCAGGTTGGTGAATTGGGCGTCAGGAGTAACGCCAACCATCAGCATTGACGCCGAGGTTGTGGATTTGGCGGTAACGACAATGGTTTGGTCGTTTACGTCCTCCAACAGGTTTCTGCGGGACAAAGCGACTAAAGCCACGGTTGCGTTACTCACTGGTCGGCATCGCTCGACGGTGCGAATGCTGAAACGATTCGCTGATATTGACGATCCGTATGTTTCTGAACGCGTGTATGCCGTCGCGTATGGAGTTGTGATGCGTAGTCATGATGTCACTGAAGTAGGTGAATTAGCTGAACTGGTGTACAACCAAGTCTTCGCGAAGGGCACTCCGCCAGCGCACATTCTCTTGAGGGACTACGCTCGCGGAGTTGTGGAACGCGGTATCTATTTGGGTGCGGACATTCCAATCGAAGAAAAGCTGATCCGCCCTCCGTACTGCAGCGAATTTCCCGAAATTCCTACCGTAGAGTGCATCAAGGCTTTGTATCCCGACAGGAATGGATTATCGCGCAATCAGCGAAACCCTGAGTGGGCTCGCGACCGAATCCGAGGATCGGTGATGGATGACGATTTTTATTTCTATGTGATCGGGAAGGATTCGTTATCAAGTTGGTTGGCGTTGAGCCTCAAAGATAAACCTTGGTCATCGCCGGAAGAGCGAAAACAAGATCTGATACGAAAGTTACCTGAATCAGCTAAATCTAGTTGGGTGGAATATCAAGATGCCGAAAGGGCGGAACCGGTAGTGTTTGAATTTGACGCGGTTGGAGCGAATCGAGAAACACTCGAAACGATTACGAGGTTTCCTGATGATGTAGATCAACACGACGTGGAAGTCGCCCGGGAACGCGTTAAGGAAGCGTACGCGCAACTCAGTAGCAGATTGACTCCCGAACATCGGATCGAGTTGGAGTCGATACTCGTCGACGAGCAAGATTGGACGAAGAGGCATGGTCCGAGATTTGACAAAAAGTTGATCCAACGGTACATTCTGGGGCGAGTTATCGATTTAGGTTGGACCGTAGACCGATTCGGCGATTTCGACGAATTCACGATCGGTCATTCAGGCAGGGACGCGTCGAAACCCGAACGCATCGGGAAAAAGTACCAGTGGATTGCATACCACGAATTCCTTGCCTACATCGCAGACCATCTCCAGTACCGCCATCCATATTACGACGACCATGCTGATGAAGGGTACCTAGGACCTTGGCAGGAACACCTGCGTGACTTAGATCCATCGTGCACGATTGCGTCCGTTCCAGGCGGCATGGATTGGGGTCAACACTCACCTTCGTGGTGGGCTAAAGAATCATACGAAGATTGGCGCGAAGGGATGAGTCACCTGGACTGGTTGTCGACCTACGACGACCTGCCATCGATCGAACAACTAATGGTTGCTGTCGATCAGCACGAGGATCAAACCTGGTTGAACGTTGATGGGAATTTCGTATGGCGCCAACCGCATCCAGCCGACGAAGACTTTTTCGATGACAATCGGAGAGAGATATGGATCGGGATTACGGGATACTTCGTTAGAAAACAGGATTCAGACAGCTTCATGGCATGGGCGAAGACCGTGAATTTTTGGGGAAGGTGGATGCCAGAACCGGCTACGTGGGACTCGGTTTATTTCGGTGAATACGGATGGTCACCTGCCTACCGGTATTTTCACGACGAGCGCTTTGGCGGTGAAGAATGGCAAGGAACGAACGCGCCGAACGCCGAATCTCCGGTGACATTTCAATTGGCATCGTCGCGTTGCGCCGCCGAACGTGGCGGGTTCGACTGCTCAATCGACGAAGGATTCCATTTGGGTGTGCCCCACCCTCGTTTCATAAACCATTTCAAACTTCGCTGGCATGGGAAGCATGCCGACTATTGCGACGAAGATGGTAAGAAAGCGGTCTTCGACCCGACCGCTAAAGAACCAGGTCCTAACGCGACTCTAATGCGAGAAGATTTGCTGAGGAAATACTTGGACGAGCACGACCTCGACCTTTGTTGGGTTGTGGTGGGAGAAAAGAACATCACTGGCGGAGATGCCGTTGACGTTTACCACGGGCGATCGAAGATATCTGGTGCATATCGTCTCACTGAAGATGGACCAAAAGGGTTCACTCGCGCGTTTCCTGAAATTCCGGAAAGTGCGGGATAAGACACTGAACGACATCTGGGCGAAGAGTCCGAAATTCCTGTTGACGGTTCGCTCCCGCGTGCCATTCGCCAGAGCGAAATGGAAGAGGGTGGCGCAGGTGCCCGTTTGCTTATCAGGAATTTTACGCGTAAACAGCGGAAACCTCGCCGCCCTGCCCGGGCATACCCCGCTCGCATCGCTCCGCTTGCTCCCACCCTCAACTAAGTGGGCCACCATGTATTAGCGTCTAAGGGGTCGATGTCCTCGAAATAGGTTTGTTGAGATGAAACGGTATGGAAATTGGGTTGGCGCTTTGGCGTTGGTTGGTGATGTTAGAAGCGTTGATTTGTATGATTCTAAGGTGGCCGTACGGATTGAATGAGCTACAGAGTCCGAGTTCGATGTAGAAGGCGATTTTGGCAAAACTTCAAGCAGTCAAGGCTCCTGAGCCGCCGAAGTCCCCGGCGTACCTCGTCAACGCGGTCCGAAAGCCGATTCAGGACTTCATCCACACCCAACAGATCGGTGCGATCATCCTGTTGTTGGGCGCGGTGGCGGCTCTCGGTTGGGTCAACTCGCCGTGGGCGCACACTTACGAGGATTTTTGGCACACGCACATCGCGTTCGATATCCACATCTTTGGGATCTCGGAGGATCTAAAGCATCTAGTCAACGATGGGTTGATGGCGGTGTTCTTCTTTCTCGTGGGGCTGGAGATTCGACGGGAACTTAGGCACGGGGAGCTTTCGACGTTCAGGAAAGCGGCTCTGCCGGCGTTCGCGGCGATCGGCGGGATGGTGGTGCCGGCGGCGGTCTACCTGCTCTTCAACCGTTCGGGCGACGGTGCGATTGGCTGGGGAATTCCAATGGCGACGGATATCGCATTTGCGCTCGGGGTGCTGGCTCTGGTGGGCAAGCATATTCCTGCTGAATTGCGCGTTTTTCTACTCGGGTTGGCGGTGGTCGATGATCTGGGAGCGATCGCCGTGATCGCGACGTTCTACACGGATACGATCGACTGGTTACATCTGGGCCTCGCGGTTGGGATGTTCGTCGTGATTTGGGGATTCATTCGCTTGGGAATTCGTTCGCTCGGTTTCTACATCATCCTGTTTGTGTTGATGTGGCAGTACTTGCTCGAATCGGGGATACATGCCACCCTTGCCGGCGTCGCGGTGGCGGCGATCGTGCCGGATCAGCCGGATCTGGAGCGCAAGCACTACCGAAAAGCGGTGGAACCGCTGTTGCACGATTTCGAGCTGGCGATGGAGCGGGGCGACACCGAGAAGGCAGAGTCGATCACGCAGCAGGTGGAGAAGCTTAGCCGGGGCACCGAAGGGCCGTTGGTGCGGCTCGAGCACATGGTGCATCCGTGGGTGAGTTTCTTGATCCTGCCGCTCTTCGCGCTCGCCAACGCGGGAATCGTCTTCACGTCCGACACGCTATTCGAAGCGGTCAACAGTCACGTCACGATTGGAGTAGCGTCGGGGCTGTTGGTCGGAAAGGTGATTGGGATACTCGGCTTTTCGTGGCTGGCGGTCCGGTTGGGTTTGGGTCAACTGCCCTCGACTGTACGCTGGGGGCACGTTCTCGGTGTCGGGTTGCTTGCTGGCATCGGCTTCACGGTCGCCATCTTCGTGTCGGGGATCGCGTTCGATGATCACGCCTTGATCGACCAAAGCAAGATGGGGATATTTGGGGCTTCGCTCGTTGCAGGGGTTGTGGGTTACCTGATCCTGCGCTTTGTATCGCCGCAGTGGTCCAAACAGCGCGCATGAGGGCGTCAATTGGTTGTGGTCTAGCGTCTGGAGTATCCGATTAAGGTTGCAACGGCTTGGGTTAGGGGGTGTTTTGTAGGAGTAAATTGCTGGGATGATTTCGCTTGTAAGAGAGGGAGTTGGGAATGGGGACTGTTAATGATCCGGGGATGGACTGTCGCGAATTAGTGCGGAGGGGTTACGATGCCTGAGCGGGCGCTTATGCGACGTCTCGGAAGGTAGAGGCGGCGAAGGAAAATCATCCGCTGGTGTCGGCGCGGAGGGGTTGCGGGTGTGTGACGGCCCACTTTTCGCTTCGGGCATTTCTCCCGTTAACGGGGGCAAACGATCCGTCCGTTCCCTAGCATCCCCTGCGGTCGCTTCGCTTCCACCTCTCCTTCGTTTCAGCGAAGGAGAGGTTTCCATTGCATAGTAGAGTACCGTCAGATTCGAAAGGCACCTAGAGGAGGAATAGATACCGTGGATCCGATGCAAGGACTGAATTCGGGCCTTGGTGCCCTCCCGCTTATCACCAACGCACGCACCCGCTCCGTCTCCGCTGAAAATCCTACGGGCGAGAGGGGCATGGGTGGGATGGCGGTGCCGGATCCGGAGAGTGCTGAGTGGTCGGTTTCTTCGCCGGCGAGGGTGTTGGGTCAGGGGTGGAAGGTGCGGCCTTATGTTTGGTTGAGGTCGGGAGAGTCGACTACATTGATGGATGTTGAGGGGTCGGGGGTGATCCAGCATATTTGGATGACGACGCAGCGGGAGTGGCGAGGTAGCGGGCGTGGGTGTGTGTTGCGGTTTTATTGGGATGGTGAGGAGTCTCCGTCGGTGGAGGTGCCGTTGACGGATTTCTTTGCGGTGGGGCACGATCTTTATGCGCCGGTGAATTCGTTGGCGGTGATCGTCAATCCGACGTCGGCGTTGAACTGCTACTGGCCGATGCCTTTTCGGGGTCACGCTCGGGTGACGATCACGAACGAGTGGGAGGAGGATATTCGGCTGTTCTACCAGATCACGTATGCGGAGAATGAGGTGCCGGAGAATGCGGGGTATTTCCACGCGCAGTGGCGAAGGGCAGTCACGGATCGGTCGAATCCGGACTACACGATCCTCGACGGTGTGAAGGGGCAGGGTCAGTATGTAGGAACGTTCTTGGCTTGGACGCAGCTGTCAGACGGCTGGTTCGGCGAGGGTGAGATCAAGTTCTATATGGATGGCGATGGCGAGTTTCCGACGATATGCGGGACTGGGACGGAGGACTATTTCTTGGGTAGCTATGGTTTCCCGGAGGTTTATTCGACGGCGTATGTGGGGAATGTGTTGAAGCATCCGGGAAGTGAGGGTCCGCCGAAGTGGAGTTTGTATCGCTGGCATATCCTCGATCCGATTCGGTTCGAGGAGGATTTGCGGGTGACGATTCAGGCGCTGGGTTGGTGGCCAGAGCCGAATAGTCGGTATCAGCCGCTGGCGGATGACATTGCGTCGGTGGCGTACTGGTATCAGGTTGCGCCACACGCGCCGTTTCCTGAATTACCGGAGTTGGAGGCGCGGTATCCGAGGTAGGTTTTGGGCGCGCCTTTGAACTATGATTTGAATGATTGTGAAAGATGGGTAAAGATGGGGGGTGCGTTGATGACGGGATGTTTGAGGGGATGGTGTATGGTGTGCGCCCCCTCGCCGGACCCGTAGGGGCAGGTTTGAAACCTGCCCCTACCACCAAAACCACCAACCGCTCACAATCACCGCAGCATCGCGAATGACAACAACCCATCCTTTCCAATCCTTCGCATCCTAGTTCAAAACCGCGTGCATCCCCTGCGTGCTTCGCACGCGTCCCCTTCGCTTTGCGAAGGGGAGGAAGGATGGGGCGGGCAAGCCTAGATCGGAACGCCGGTGTAGAAGGCGGTGGTTTGGTTGACGGCGGTTTGGGCGGTTTGGGGGTCGGTGCCGGATGCGATTGATGCTTTTCCCCACTGTTCGCTGCTGCTGGTGATGAAGGCGATGCCCTCGGGCGAGGTTACGAACTCCATCTCATCGGGTTTTGGGTCGGAGGGGTTTTCGATGTGGTGGACGAGTCCGAGGAAGGCCGTCTCCCAGCCGACACCGACAGCGCCGGGGCCGTACGTGTCCCAATGCGGCGAGATGTGGGCGGTGTGGGTCAAGGTCAGGCGTGTTTGGTCGGGTGCTTCGATGGCGAATTGGAAATCTACCCAGCTGGTGTCTCCGGCGAATTCCCATGTCAGGGCGATGTGTGAATGCGGTTCGCACTTGATGATGGTGCCGCTTGCGTTGTCTTGGATATGGAAGCGACCATTGAGTTGGAGGTCGCCGGTAACGTTCGTGGCCCAAAGGGGAATGCGGTCGGGATTTATGACAGCGTCCCAAAGGTCGCCGACGTTGGTGTCGAAAGTGCGGGAGAGGGTAACCGCGGATGCGGGTTGATCGTCGCGTTCGAAAAGCGTTACGCGGCGGTCCATGGGCGCTAAGTGGTCTTGAGGGTTGAATTTCATGGTTCGTACTCGGTTGATAGTTTAGATTTTGCTAGGTTATTTTAGTTGATGGTGGGGAGGGAATGACGTGGGTGGGCATCCCCCGCTTTGTTGTCGATCCTTTGGGCTCCGCTGGCTCGCGCCCGCTTCGCTGTGCGAAGGGGGGTGGTCCTTGTGCTACGATTCGCAATCGTAGCCATCTTGCCGACTATTCGATCGGTTCATCTGATGGCACCAACCAGCGGCGAATGGAGCAGCGATTGAGTTACGAGCACCTGCTTATTGACATCCACGAGCATGTCGGCGTCATCACGCTCAATCGGCCCGAGGTTCTCAACGCCATGAACCGGAAGCTGTCGAGCGAGATCAATGCGGCCGTCGGGCAGCTCGACGACGACGATGACGTTCACGCGATCATCTTCACCGGGTCGGGCGAACGAGCCTTCTCGGCTGGCGCGGATATCCACGAGATGGCGGAGTTGGCGAAGATGGATAGTCCGCCGCCGTCGGATCCGACGAGGGCTGAATTTGCGTGGAACATTGCGGTGTCTAGGAAGCCGACGATCGGCGCGCTCAACGGCCTCGCCTATGGCGGCGGAGCGGTGTTGGCCTCAAGCTTGGACATGCGCGTCGGTTGCGAAGCGACTAGGTTCCGCTTCTTGGCGGTTCAGTATGGCCGGGTCAACTCCACATGGAGTCTTCCGCAACAGGTCGGCTGGCCGATGGCTAAAGAGTTGCTTTTTACGGCACGGGTCGTCGAGGCGGAGGATGCGCTGCGGATTGGGTTGTTGAATCACCTCGTGCCGCGCGAGCAGCTGATGGATAAGGCGATGGAGTTGGCGGGATTGATCGCGGCGAACGACCCGCGTATGGTTCAGGGTGTGAAGCGGCTACTGATTCGAGATATTGGCGAGGGCTGGCGCTCGCACTACGAGAACGAGTTGGATGCTCAGAAAGATGAACTGGCACCGACGCCGGTGCTGGAGGGATTCAAGCCGTTCTTGGACCGGAAGGGTAGGTCATAGATTTGAAGGATTTGAGGACACCGCTCGAAGGGCTCAGGCTCCTCGACTTGGGACGTTATCAGGCGGGACCCCGTTGCGCGCTGATGTTTGCGCGGCTGGGCGCCGAGGTCATCAAGATTGAGTCGCTCAACGGCGACGAGAGCCGTCGGAACGGCCCGCGAGTCCGCGGCCAGAGCGCGTACTGGGTGCAGTACAACTCGGGCAAGAAGAGCCTGGCGATCAACCTGCGGACCGACGACGGGAAGGAAGTGCTGCGCGACCTCGTCAAGGAATCGGATTTCTTCCTGCAGAACTTCAGACCCGGTACGATCGAGGTGATGGGTTTCGGATATGAAGAGCTGAAGAAGCTGAACCCGCGGATCATCATGATCAACGCGTCGGCGTATGGGCAGTACGGCCCGTATAAGGAACGGGTGGGTTTCGATCCGATAGGTCAGGCAATGGGCGGACTGATGTCGCTCACCGGCTTTCCGGACGATCCGCCGATCCGCACGTTCTTCCCGCTCATCGACCGCATCACGTCGCTTCACGCCACGATTGGTGCGCTGGCCGCGCTGCGGGAGCGTGAATTCTCGGGAATCGGGCAGGAGATCGAAGTCTGTCTCGCCGACACGGGATACACGGTGAATGAAATTCCGATTTCTGCTTATCTGGGCGATGGATACGAGCAGCCGCGCGAGGGTAACGGTCGAGGCACGGGCGGAACTTACCAGACGCAGGACGGCTGGATCGTGATCGCGGCGACCAATGATGCCATGTGGGTGCGGCTGTGCGAGGCGACGGAGAAGTCCGAGTGGCTGACGGATGAGAGGTTCGCCACCCGTGCGCTGCGCTCGGAGAATGCCGAGGCGTTGGAGGTTGGGTTGAGTGAGTGGTTTGCGCAACGCGAGGATATGCAGGAGACGGCGGATCACCTAGCCGCACACGGTGTGCCCTGCTCTCCCGTGAATAGCACTGCGCAGGCGGCCCGCGACCCGCACTTGACCGAACGCGAGATCATGATGGAGGTTCCGGATCCGGTCGCCGGCACCATGTGGGTGACTGGTAAGGCCATCAAGTTCAACCGCACGCCGATGGTGGTTGGTTCGACGCCGCTTGTAGGGGAACATACTCAAGAGGTTTTACGTGACATCCTCGGATATGGCGAAGACAAGATCCGGGCTTTGCACGACGCCAAGGTCGTGAGTTCGGCCGAGAGTGCGCCCGTCGCCGCCGGGTAAGCGCTGAAGTATCGCCTCCTCGTGCTTGCACCGCTTGACTAGGCTGCGGCGGTCGAGGGAATCGCTTGACGTATGATGTGATTCATCAGGAGGTGGCGAAAATGCCGTCGAGTAACGGGTCGGAAACGTCTGCGATACACACTGTCGGATTGACGAAGTTCTACGGCAGTCATCTGGGCATGGAGGACGTTGATCTTGATGTTCGGAAGGGTGAGGTCTTCGGTTTTCTAGGTCCGAACGGTGCTGGGAAATCCACGACGATCAGGACGTTGTTGGATGAGATTCGTCCGACTTCAGGGAGTGCGACGATTCTTGGGATGGATACGCACCGTGACGCGGTCGCAATACGCCGGCACATCGGGTACATTCCGGGAGACCTTGCGCTGTATCCAAACCTCACGGGTATGGACACGCTGACCTTTTTTGGGAATATGCGCGGTGGCGTGGACTGGTCTTATGTCGATGAACTGGCCGACCGTCTCGATTCGGATTTGTCGAGGAAGGTGGGCGACCTTTCGACGGGCAACAGGCAGAAGGTGGGAGTGATACAGGCGTTTATGCATCGTCCAGACCTGCTGATCATGGACGAACCGACTTCGGGTCTCGATCCGCTGGTGCAACGTGAGTTTCAAAAAATGGTTGGCGAGGTGTCGGCGGAGGGCACGACGGTGTTCTTGTCAAGCCACACGCTCTCGGAGGTGCAACGCGTGGCGAACCGTGTTGGGATCATTCGGAACGGTCGTCTGATAACTGTGGAATCGGTTGCAGAGTTGAGGTCAAAGGCGACGCGTCAGGTCGAGTTCGTGCTTGATGCGGAAGCTGACGTCGCGGCATTTGAGGCGGTGGATGGTGTTCGGAACGTAATGGTTGAGGGGAACCATGTCGAGATGTCTTTTGGTGGTGACATGGGAGATTTGCTGACGATGGCGACTGAACGCTACGGGATCGATGACATCAAGACGAGCGAGGCGGATCTGGAGGAGATTTTCCTGACGTACTACCATGATGGAGAGGAAGAAAAGGAGGTTCGGGGATGACGCTGGGGAACGTATTTTCGAAGACGATACGTGATCGTTGGATGGGATGGGCGATCACGGCGGTCTCGTTGACGGTTTTTCTGTTCTTTGGGATGTCGGTTTATCGCGAGATCGATTTGACGATTTATACCTCGTTGCCCGAGGCGTTTCGGTCGCTAGTGGGAATCGGGGACGACATCGACGTGGGTGGTTTGGCGATAAACGTGGTGTTTGGGACTTGGGGCGGGTTGGTCGTGGCGGCCATCGCGTTGGTGATGGGTGCCTCGGCGATTGCGGGAGAGGAGCGGGACGGGACGATGGGTATGTTGCTGTCCAATCCGAAGAGCCGTACGTTCGTGTTGTTGTCGAAGACGGGTTCGCTGTTGATGCTGGTGACGGTGGCAACGGTGGCGGTTTGGGCGACGATTCATCCGATAGCCGCGGTTCTCGGGGTCGAGATCGCGGGATTGGATGTCGAGGCGTTGTCGCTGCACCTGTTCGTGAATGCACTGTTTTACGGCATGCTGGCGACAGCGATAGGTGCGATGACTGGCAATCGCGGTACGGCGACGGGGGTGACGACGGCGATAATGGTCGTGTCGTTTTTTGCAGTTGGTTTCTTACCTCTGGTCGAAGGAGGTAACGGGCTGCTGAAGTTCCTGCCTTGGTACTATTTCGACGGTAGCGATCCGGTGACGAACGGCGTGGCTTGGGGACACATTGCGTTGTTGGTTTCGGCTTCGGTTGTTCTGTTGGTGGCGTCGATTATCGGTTTCAATCGTCGCGATTTGAAGGGGCAGTCGGTCGGGACGACGATGTTGGACCGGGTGCGGAGTAATCCCCTTCTGAACCGTTTGATTGGTCGGCTTGCTGGATCGGCGCGGGTGTCGTCGATTTGGGTGAAGACGGTCACGGACTACCAGACGCTGTTGTTGATCACGTGTGGAGTGGCATTCCTGATGATGGGCGTGATGATGGGTCCGATGTATGCGTCGATACCCGCGGAAACTCTGACTACGTTCGAGCAGTTGCCGGAGCAGTTGATTGCGCTGTTCGGCGGTGGTGACTTGAGCACGCCCGAGGGTTGGTACACTCTCGAAACGTTCGGCTTGATGGCACCGGTGGGTGTGATCCTTGTTACGGCGATTATGGGTGCTGGGGCGTTTGCGGGCGAGGAATCTCGACGGACGATGGGGATGCTGCTCGCTAATCCGATAAGCCGGTCGAGGATCATGTTTGAGAAGGCGTTACCGATGGTGCTTTTCGCTTTCGCGGTCGGGTTTGCGACTTTTGCGGGAGTTGCTTTGGGATCGTTGATTGCGGATCTGGGGATGTCAATCGGTAATATTGCGGCGACGGCGACCTTGCAGGTGCTGGTGGGATTGGTGTTCGGTTCACTGGCGTTGGCTCTTAGCGCAGGTACGGGTCGAACTTCGATATCGATCTTTGGCGCCGCGGGAGCGGCAGTCGTCTTTCATCTGGTCAACTCTTTGGGAGCGCTCAACGATGCGATCGCGGATTTGGCGTGGTTGACACCTTTTCACTATTACTTAGGAAATGATCCACTCAACAACGGATTGGACTGGGTTGACGCGGCGGTGTTAGCGGTGCTGTCGGCAGTCCTGATCGGGTTATCGTTCGTGCTGTTCGAGCGGCGGGATATCAGGCAACACGCGTAGGTTTGCCCTCGCCCCGTCTCGTCAAGGGAGAGGGCGAGATTTTGCGTGCGAGTTCATTTCCGCCGGCCCTCGCGAGAGCGTTTGTAAACCTCGACGAATTCATCAATCGGAGTCCGTCCGATCGCCTCCCCGACTAACTCAAGCGGCAGATCGTCCAACTTCCGGAACCGGACGCACGACTTCCCCATGTCCAGTCTTTTGCCCGTGGCGAGGTAACGCTCCCGGAACCAATTCTCGACCGACTCATCACCATAGACATTCGTCAGATACACGGCCATATGGCGTTTCTGTGAAGCCAGGGCGGCATACATGAGGGGTTGTTTGTTATAAGTGTCGGCCAACACGCTGAACGGCACGACGTAGGAGATCATGCCCCAACGCATTTCTTCCTCATAACCTTCGGGCAGGTTTTCGAGGACGACGTTGCGGACGATGGAGAGTTGTTCTCGACGGTCGTCGTCAAGCTCGGCTAGGTATTCTTCTGCGGTTTTTGCTTTGGATTGCATGGTCTGGATTGCTGATTTGGTGTGTGTTGGTGGTGATTCTTCGACGCTGGATTTAACTCGCCGGCCACCATCCGGTTTGGCGAAGACGTCGCTTAAGGTTTCGGTGGCTTGACAGAAATCTCGACATCTGCGATCGTTGTCGGCACTGTAACAGATGCTCGCAATTCTATTGCTTGTCGCGTTCGGTCAAGTTCCTCAGCCAGCAGGTCCTCGTCGGGCAAGGTAACGCGGTATTCCGCAGCCATCACGGTGTTTGGGAGCCCTTCTAAGGCATACTGGGCTATTGCCTCGTCTTTTTCAGAGCATAGAATGAGTCCGACAGGTGGGTTCTCGTCCTCTCGCATCCAATGTTCTCGGGCGTAGTTCAGATAGAAGTGCATCTGTCCAGCATCGGCGTGATTGAAACTACCGATCTTTAAGTCGACGATCACCAAGCTTCGCAATCGGCGGTGAAAGAACAACAGATCCACTCGGTACCATTGGTCGCCGACCCGCAGGCGTTTTTGCCTACCGATAAAACAAAATTCATCGCCCAATTCCAATAGGAATGTCTCCAAATGGCGGATGAGGGCTTCCTCAAGATCGCTTTCTGAATATTCGTCCTTTAGGTCGAGAAATTCGAGGACGAACGGGTCTTTGATCTCGTCCTCTGGCAGTACTAGGTTTTCGGAACGGGGTTTCTCTTCCTTCTCCAATACCGCGACTTTGTTCTTCGACAGAGCGATGCGCTCGTAGAACTGTGAATTGATCTGGCGGTCGAGTTGACGGATTGACCACCCACCCCTGATGGCCTCGGCTTCGTAGAATTCGCGAGCTCGCGGGTTCTTTATCGACGACAGTCGTACGTAGGCGGACCACGGCAGTGGAAAGGCAGAAATAAGGTCACTGGGGACCATCTCGCCGACGTTAATCTCCGATTCGCCAGACTCCGTCTGGCGAATCGGAGATGGTGAGGTCAGGGTGAAATCGCCAGACGGCGTCTGGCGAATCGGGGATCGTGAGGCCAGGGTGAATTTGCCAGACGGTGTCTGGTGAATCTGCTCTTGAGGATATGAGAGGTAAAACAAGCGCATATTTTGGATGTTTTGACGCGAGAAGCCGCGACCAAATCGACGGGTTAAATCCGCTGCCAGTCGTTCGATCAACGCGGTGCCGTACTCAGCCCGTTCATCCCCCAATTGCTCTAACTCAACAATGCGATGCCCGATCAACCAATACGCGGCCGTCATCGCGGCGTTCACCGAGCGAGCGGCTGAAGCTCTAGCACCGTCTACGATCTTCGCCAAATCGCCAACAATTGCTTGGTAATCGGCTTGTTGTGGATCAACTTCGTTCATACTGACCACGAGATTTTACACACATCATGGTCGTAGCCGCGAGTGCTTATGTTTCGTTCACGGCTTGGATGATGGCGTGGATGTAGCCGTAGCAGTAGGCGAAGCCGACTTGGTTCGCTTCGTCGCCAGCGATGCCGGGGACGTGGTCGGGCATGAGCATGTAGGGATAGCCGACTTCTTTGTAGGTGCGGGCGGCTTTGAGCATGTCGACATCGCCTTCGTCGGGGAAGACTTCTACGAAGTCGAGAACGCCGCCTTTGATGTTGCGGAAGTGGACGTTGAAGATCTTCTTGCGGCTTCCGAAGTAGCGGATGACGTCGTAGATCTCTTCGCCCGGTTTCTCCAGCATCTCGGAGACAGTGCCTTGGCAGAAGTTGAAGCCGTGGTAGGGGTTTGCGTGCATGGCCTCGAACTTCTTGAGACCCTCGACGGTACCCATGACGCGGGCGACACCACGGTACTCGTTGTCCTTGATACCGGGGTCTTGTGGGTGGCATGCCATTTGGACTCTGTACTCTTCGGCTACTGGCATGATCCGAGACAGGAAGTAGTCGATGCGCTCCCACATCGTGTCAGCGTCCGCTGCCCCGCCCTCGAACTCCGGCAACGATTGGTCGAGATCCGCGTACTTGAACGATGAGAGTTTTGCTCCGCCACGGCCGTATCGTGGTGGCGTACGGAGATGTCCGAGGATGGTGATGTTGTAGAGCAGGCCTCTGAGTCCGGCTTGGGAGGCCATGCGGATTATCTCGCAGAGGCTGTCAAGTTCGCGTTCTTTCTCGTCACTGGGACCGAGGAACAGGTACGTCATGTCGTTGGTAAAGGCATCTCTGGAGCCGAGGGGCGAGTGTATGGTCTCGACGTTGATTCCATACTTGGCGTATTTCTCCCGGTACGATACAAGGAGGTCAACGGTCCACTCTTTCCAATGCTCCCTGAGTGGTACGTCAACGTGCTCGACGCCCAACTGCGCCAGCTGCCTGATATCCGTCTCATGACGCGCTCCGAATTGCGTTCCCACGTACATCACGTAACTCCCTTTTTGGTTGTGCCTCTTCCGCGTGCGGTCTATGATATGCCGTAGCCTTCGGATAGGAGAGAATCATGCCGCAGCACTACCTTGGAATAGATGTCGGCACCACGGCGATCAAAGCACTGATCGTCGATGAGACCGGTACGGTTGTCGGAGAGGCCGAAGCTCCGCAAAAGTTATCTGTCCCACAGCCTGGATGGTCGGAGCAAAATCCGTCGGATTGGTGGCGTGGCACCGTCGATGCGGTCCACTCGGCGTGCGCGCAAGCAGGCGTTCGGGATGTCAAGGCGATCGGGTTGTCGGGCCAGATGCATAGTTCAGTGTTGTTGGATGATGCGGACGAGGTTATTAGGCCGGCGATATTGTGGAATGACGTTCGCACGACCGATCAATGTCGTTTCATTGTTGACCGAGTGGGCAAGACGGGATTGCGCCGGTTTGTGGGGAATCCTGCTCTTGAGGGTTTTACGGCGCCAAAACTGATATGGGTGCGCGACGAGGAGCCCGATCTGTTCGACTCGGTGCGCACAGTGTTGTTGCCCAAGGATTATGTGCGGCTTTTGATGACTGGAGTCCGGGCTACTGAACCGTCGGATGCCGCGGGGACGTTGCTGTTCGATGTCCGAAGGAACCGCTGGTCGGAGGAGATGTTGGACGCGCTGGAAATTGACCCGGCGATTCTTCCGCCAGTCAGAGGTTCAGCGAGCGTGACAGGCGGACTCACCGCAAGCGCTGCGGATGTATTGGGTTTACAAGCCGGCACGCCTGTAGTTGGCGGAGGAGCTGACAACGCCGCGGCCGCGGTCGGATCTGGTGTCGTGGAGCAAGGCACCATGCAGACCTCCATCGGCACATCCGGCGCGGTAGTGGCACCGATCAAACGCCCGCGCGTCGATCCTGGAATGCGCATACATTCTTTCAACCACGCCATTGACGACACTTGGTATCTGATGGGCGTCGTACTGTCCGCTGGCGCGGCACTAGCGTGGTTTAGCCGTTCGTTGGTTGGACCCCAAAGCAAGCCACCCGCATATGACGAGTTGGTGGCCGAGGCTGCTTGTATTGCGCCGGGGGCGGACGGCCTAACGTTCTTGCCCTACTTGACCGGAGAACGCACACCTCATGCCGACGCGAATGCCCGGGGAGTATTCGTCGGTTTGCACGCCGGGCATCAGCGTGGTCATCTTGTGCGTGCGGTTATGGAGGGAGTGACGTTTGCCCTGCGCGATTCACTTGAGTTGATGCGGCGTTTGGGCATCGATGCTTCAGAGTCGGTGGCTGTCGGCGGAGGCGCGCGCAGTCAGGTCTGGCGTCAGATGCAGGCCGATGTACTTGGAGTTCCGGTTGTGCGGGTAGGACCGTCGGGCGGAGCGCCGTATGGAGCGGCGATACTTGCAGCCGGCGGCGGTGGCGAATTCGCATCGGTTGAAGAGGGGTGTCGGGCGTGGCTTCGTCCGCTTGACCGGTTAGAACCGAATCCTCAAACGACGGACGGTTACGGCCAAGCATATGAGCGATATCGCAAGCTGTATCCGCGTCTGAAGCGCCATTTCGCGGAGCAGGCGGAAAACGCGTCATCCTGAACAGGGGCGTAGGATGGGTTTGGTGCTTTCACAGAGAGAACGCGACGTCGTGGCGGATGCGCTTGGGGATTCGCCAGAGACTGCGATACCGGCTCATCTGCTGAGGCGTGGCCTTGCGGCCGCGTACGTGGACGGTTCGGCGTCGAGTTTCAATGGTGTTATCGTCCAGTCACATTCCTTGCCGCGAGAACCGTGGTGTTTCGGGGGTGATCCTGATGCCATATGGGGATTACTGCGCGAGCTAGACGCATGGGATGGGCAACTTATCTCTCCGAACGTATCTGCCGAACTGGCGGTTCCGTTCTCTGATCTCATTGAGCAGGACGCAAACGTCCGAGTCAATCACTATAGCGACGTTTACCACACGTTGACAGGTCGAATAAACGTGTTTTCGACGCCCGAGGTCCGACAGCTTGTGCTAGCAGATTCTGACCTACTTGCTGCGCATGAAAGCAACCCGCACAGGATGGGGTTCTCGACTTTCGAGGAGTTGCTGACGGATGGTGTGGTTGCCGGCGTCGTGGTGGAGAACGAGCTGGTTGCCGTGGCCCACACGAACGCCGTGACGTCGGGATATGGCGATATCGGCGTGTTCACCGATGAAGCATGGCGTGGCAGAGGATTCGCCACCGCGGCGGCGAGCATCGTGGCGCGCCGCATTCGAGAAATTGGTCGGACTCCCGTTTGGAGCGCCGGGGAAGACAACGCCGCTTCGCTGCGCGTGGCCGCGAAGCTCGGTTTTGTAGAAATATCGCGGCGCATTTACCTCAACGTTGGAGTTCTTGCAACATGACTGGCCAGGCATCGTCGGCGTAGAACCGGTGGCCGCCCTGCCCTACGATCAGGTGACAGTTATCGGGTGCGCCTGTCGTTCGATGCTCGAGAGCGAATCTATGTTTTAATCCGACCCTTTTTCAAACTTCGGCGGTCTCCTCATATTCGCGAATAATCGCATCACTCATATAGGAAAGGTGCTGCGTCGTTGCCAGGTCTTCGATCGACTCGTATGACAAGAACGAGCACTGATCGTATAAGGGTCCGCGATCCAGGAGTGAAAAGACCGGTCTTCTGATTTCCCTTAGAACCTTTCCTCGCTTATCGGGCGGTGCCACGATATGGAGTCGAATATCCATGTTCGGTTGTAGAGCCAACAGATCGGCCATTCGCAACAAACCTGAATAAATCGCCGTAGTGTGCTCAACTTCAAAAGCTCGCGCCATGGATCTGCCCTTTAGCCATATGACGTCAATCTGCTCCACTGTTCGGAGTGTCGTGTCGTCGTAATTCAAAGGCAGCACGTTTAAGAAACGGTCGTGCAGAGTGCCAGGTGTAAGTTCCAAAACTCTAGTTTTATCGTTTCTTGGCACCCATACATGGAAACCCATCTGTGCACCCATCGTTGCGATTTTCGCTTGTATATGAGTCGACACTCTTGTGTCGGATGAATCTGCGCTGTCCGCCGACTCCGATTCGATGAATTCTTCGTCGTCTTCGTCGTCTGGGACTTCAACTTCGACTAATCTGTCGATTGTGCGAACCCTTCTTTTGCGGTTGAGTCGCCGTCTATCCTTGTCGCTGAACGGATATGCCTTGTGATCGGTGTCTTGCTTCTGCAACAATTGGGCGAGGAACTGTCCATCGCTAATATCGAATTCATTCAATGTACCTCGGAAAAATCCCGTCCAATCGCTCCTCCCTCTTTGGTGGTTTTTCGTTAATGACAACGAGTGCCAAACGTCGTCGTCGTATATCGGTATCGATGACTCGAGATCCAAAACAACTATTGGTTTTACTCTGAACCGCACCTTATACTCGTCCAATTCGTCGTGTACGGCACTAGTGTCCTGATAAACGTGTGATTCAACCTCTAGCAAACCCGACCACCTCGACAAACGGGTCAGGTAACAAAGCATCAAATCGCCAGGATTCACCCGACCCGCGGCATTCAGATATCTATCGCGAACGCCTGTGATCTGCGAACCGGACTCGCGAAATCCTCGCCAGGTCTCCGGCGAAAAAATGTTTAGGTAGTAGGCCACAATTCCTCCTTTTTCAAGAAGTAGTCAGAGAGACTATCGCTGTTCTCGATACAACTCTGTTTCGGGATTAAATTCCGCCTCGCACGTTGCGCAACGATCAACGTAGATCACTAATCGCTGACGGTGTGACATTTCGTAACGCGCAACTGCATAAGTCCGAATTCACCCGTCGTAGCAACGTGATCTAGCCAAGCATTCGGCGATTCTCGACCAACGATTTCTGGAACTATGAACGATGCTACAGCGTCCACATTCTACCAATGTTCTCCGAGCATCAACTATTCAGCTTTAACGCAGATCCCTCGGCCGTCCCCAGCTCTCCCAGCATCACCGGCCAGGCGTCATTGGCGTAGAACCGGTGGCCGCCCTGCCCTACTACTAAATGACAACGGTCAGCGGCGTCTGCCGCCCCGTAAATCTTCTGCAGATCTGAGAAGGCGCGCCTCGTTGCATCAAGCGGGAAAATCGGATCCTCAGCGCCGCAGACCAGAACTACTGGGCGCGGCGCGAAAAGTCCCATCACGTCGGCCATTTCGGCGTATCGGAGTAGTCCGGGAACATAGTTGTCGGCGCAGTGATAGATCGACATGATGGAATCGCGGAATGTGTTGAAGTAGCAGGAAGGCATGGCGTGAGTGATGCGCGGCAAGAGAGCAGCGGAGAACAGGCTGATGGTGCCGCCGCCGGAGTTGCCCATGACACCGATGCGAGACCAGTCGACATCGTCTCGCGTCTCCAGAAAATCGAGACCGCGGTCGACATCGAACACGCGCTCGCCGATCAATGTCCGCCCGAGCATGAAAGCATGCATCGCTGCGTCGTGACATCCATGCGTGGATACCTGCTCTTGAATAAGCTCGCGGCGTTCGCCGAATGAACGTTGCTCGATGCACAACGCGCCAATCCCGCGGGCCATGCATTGGAGTCCGAAGTCTCGGTCGCCGGCGACTTCCATCGGTACTCGGTTGTCGTCGCGCTCGACCGCGATCGAGTGGTGCATGCCGGTGGTGTGGCCTTGAACGCAGATGAAGAAGGGATATGGAGCGGTCGCGTTTGCGGGCAGGCAGAGGTAGGCAACAACATCTGAACCCGGTTCGCTGGCGAACACGATCTTTTCGATCGAGCCGTGGGCATGGTCTCGCTTCCAAATAGAGACCGGGTTGAGCGGTATTCGATCATCGTCAGGTAGTCCGACAAGTTCCCTCACCTTAGGCTGTAAGCGAGCCTGCCATTCCCAGACATCGCCGCCGTCGAAGGCCATCGAAGGCTGCGTAGCATCCATAATTCGGCGATGGTAGAGCGATGGGGATAGGGCAGGTTCGATACTGGACACAGTCATGTTGACAGACTCTCGTTCAAAGGACGTCCCCGAATTATGCCATTGGATGCGACGATTAATGGATACCCGAAAATCGGAGGCAAAATTGGTCAATACTGTCCAAGGCGTACTTTTCGATCTAGACAACACCCTCATCGACCGTGAAGCGGCCTTCATTCGTTTGGCTTCTCACTTCTACGATGAACGCCTTGGCAACGCGACATCGATGACTCGTGACGAAGCCGTTGCCAAGATGGTGCGTTGGGATCAAGACGGCGATTGATTGGCCGGATTCCTCATAAGCGATTGAACATTGAGTTATCCGGTTTTACTCTCGTTGTCGGCTCTGCTACTGATAATCGGTTTTGCCTGCGGTTCGGATGATCCGCGCCGAGATTTGCTTGGAGTGACCAGGGTCGCCGCCGAGGTCACCGGGATCCTGACAGAAGACAATGATTGTCTTCGAGTTGTACGTCCCCACACCGAAAGCCGGGCACTCGTGTGGCAGAAAGATGTCTTTAGTGTCGAAAGGCGAGGGAACGCGGTTCTGATCGTCGATTTAAACCCGCCGGTCGGACCGCCGTCCCCTACCGTTATCTGGCGACTAGGAGACGAGATTTTCGCTGGGGGCGGAGCGACTACTCCGGAAGGTGCAGACTACCACGCTGGAGCAGGGTTCAGCGCAAGATGCGCGGATCCGTACTCCTTGGTGAGCATGGTGCCATGACCCCCGGTCTGCTAATCTCGCAAATACATCCTGATGTTGGATCTGATATTCGAATAGACGAACTGGACTTCGGCGAATGCGTCGCTGGGATCCTCTCAAGAAGGTGAGATTTGAAATCGACGGTCACGCCCTCACTGTCGGCCTTGCTGTTGGTCATCGGCTCTGCCTGCGTTTGGGACGCCCCCCCGGTAGTACCAACGGTGTATGTCGCAGGAATTGAAGGAATTCTGATTGAAGAAGACGGCTGTCTTCGAATCGATGGATCATCCGAATCTATAGGCTATGCGATCGTCTGGCAGAAAGATGTTCTCGCAATCGAACGGCGGGGGGACACGGTCGATATATACAAAGGTGAAATCAGCGACGGCGAAACTCCTATAGCCTCCTGGAGACTGGGAGACCCGCTTTTCGGTGGTGGCCGAACGATTGGTCCAGAAATCGCAGACGAACACGCTGGAGTAGGGTTCAGCGAAAGATGCGAAGGGCCGTACTGGTTCATGGGCTCGATCGAGTGACCCAGCGGGTCGGCCGGATCTCCGTGCACTGTCTTAGGAACGACTTCTCCCATTCAGGCAACTGGAGCACTTTGATGTTGAGATCGTCGATACCACTCTCACTGTTGGCTTTGTTGCTGATCATCGGTTTCGCCTGCGGTTCGGACGACCCGCCGGTGATAATAACTGTGATGGCCGCTGAGATTTCCGGCTTCCTTGAAGAAGAAGACGGCTGTCTTCGAATCACGGGACCATCCGGCACCGGAGGAGACGCAATCGTCTGGCAGAAAGATGTTCTCGCAATCGAAAGGCGGGGGGACACGGTCGACATATACGCAGGTGAAGTCAGCGATGGCGAAGCTCCTATAGCCTCCTGGCGACTGGGAGACCCGATTATCGGTGGCGGCGGATATCTTCATAGTCGTACGCATGTCGTAGACGAACACGCCGGACCAGGATTCAGGGAAATGTGCGAAGGGCCGTACTTTTTGTTGGGCTCAGTCCGGTGATCCACCGGGTCGGCCGGATCTCCACGCATTGTCTTAGGGACGACTTCTCCCCTTCAGGCAACTGGAGCACTCTGATGTTGAGATCGTCGATACCACTCTCACTGTTGGCTCTACTGATGATCATCGCTTTCGCCTGCGGTTCGGACGGTCCGGATGATCGGCCGGTGGAACCAACCGTGATGGCCGCCGAGATTTCTGGCTTCCTTGGAGAAGAAAATGGCTGCCTTCGAGTCCGAAGACATCCCAATCCCGGCTCTAAGGCTCCAACGACAGCAATCGTCTGGCAGAAAGATGTTCTCGCAATCGAAAGACAGGGGGACACGGTCGACATATACGCAGGTGAAGTCAGCGATGGCGAAACTCCTATAGCCTCCTGGCGACTGGGAGACGAGATTCGCGGTGGAGGCGGATCGATTAGTCGGCAAATCGCAGACGAACACGCCGGAGCAGGGTTCAGCGAAACATGCGAAGGGCCGTACTTCTTAGTGGGCGACGTGTCATGACTTAGCAGGGTGGCTGGGTCTCTATGTGTCGTACTTCCGCAAGAGTCAGCGCGGATGCGAATATGCCACTCCTGATGGCATCCATGTCCGACGTCCTATCGCGAATCGCGATAGGCGCTTCAACGCGATCGAAACATGTGCAATGCCTGTGATACGACAATGATGCCCGTCGAAATTCGAATTGCTACTGATCGCGACTTGGAATCGTTAGCCGATGCCTTTGTCCATGGGACTTCCGTCGCACAACTCCAAAGGCGGCTGGAGGAAAGCAAATGCGGACTTCGCACCATGCTGGTGGCTGTTTTAGAGGGCCGGGCGGTCGGCGCCGTCAGCATTGGAGGGTGGGGTCATCAAAGGGAGGGTTCATTGCGTCTTTTCGCTTTAGATGTCGGCCCGGCGTTCCAACGCAAAGGTGTGGGCACCGCGTTGATAAAAGCAGTCGAGGCCATCGCCGCCGAATCCGGCATGGAAGAGGTCAACTTAGAAGTAGAGATCGACAACGAAGACGCGATCCGTTTATATCGCAGCCTCGGATACCGGATATGTGGCAAACCCGTAATGGACCGTTGGCACCTGTTGCGGGACGACGGATCCAGCGAGACGATCGAGGTGCCAGTATTCGTGATGGTCAAGAGGCTAGTTTAGAAACATTGTTTGCGCGGGCACATCGCGGTCGCCAACTGAGAATTTGCCATCTGGTGCCCCCCTCTCAATCTCCCCTTGCAAGGGGGAGGAGGTTGGGCGGAAGCCGAGTGTCTCGAATTTTGCTTGCTTCTCCTCATCTTCAACCGAAAGCCTCGCGGCGAATCGAGTTGCGTTGTGTTGCTCACCCCACTCGATCGCGGCACTAATCAACGCATCATAAGAGTCGTTGAACCGTGCGTGGACGAAACCATCGACGTTGCACACATTGTCTGCATCAATCCATGCGGTGGAGATACCCACTAGTCGCCCATCGCTCGTCTTCGCCGCGAACCACTCGGCATCGTCGTGCTTGACGAGGTAGTAGTACTTGCGACACAGGCCCATGCAGGAGTCCTGCATCGCGTAACGAGTAGAAACCATCGGATTGGGCAGATTGCCATCGAGAATCTGCCAGTCATGCGGCGTCAGGAGGAGAGGAATCATCGGAACTCTTAGGGAGGCATCGCCGGCTACGATATTCACGGACGACGGTGCCCGGAAGTAATCGACCAAATAATCCTCAGGAGATCCGCCAGAGGTCACGTTGGCATAGACGGTCGAGTTTGCGATCCGCCGCCAACCGAGACGGTGATAGATCCGCGCCGCGCGAGGATTTTCGGTGCCCAGAAAAACCACCTCGCCGCCGCGTTCAACGAACTCGTCGAGGGCCTGTTGACAAAGGCGGTTTGCGATGCCGCGGCCTCGATACTCCGGCCGCGTTGCCACTTCGCCGATTCCTGCGAACTGAGGCGTCGCACACGGCGTCATGATGCCGCACGTCCCGGTCAGCGCATCGCCATCTCGTTCTAAGAGGACGACGTGACGATTGTGATCTGCCTCTTCACCGAGGAAGACCCCGATGGGTATGTCAGGGTCTTCAGGTCCGAATATATATTGCCAGAAGTCGAAGAGTTCCTTGGCGAGTTCTTTATCGATGGGAGTTTCGTATCGGTGTGTCAGTGGTCTTGACCCCCGTGTGTTTACCTTTGTGCATAAAGGTGGAGGTTCACGAGACTGGCGGCCGTAGGTGCGCCCATGGTCGCGCTTTTTCGAATGCCGCAGAGGCGGCCAGGACCGTCTCCTCATCGCCGGGTTTGCCTACAATGTGGAGCCCGATCGGCATCCCGTCGGAGTCGAAGCCACACGGGACGCTGGCAGCGGTGAAGCCAATGGTGTTGATCGGATGCGTATGCGGCAGGTATCCCCACCACGGGACGGCGGTCGGCGGTTCGCCTCCGATCTCTTCCGGATACTGCTCATTCGGGAATGCGGTACATGCCATGGTCGGAGAAAGCAACAGGTCAAATTTCTCGAACTGGTTCCAGAACTGCTGGATCATGCGATCGCGTTCGCCGAGCGCACGCCCGTAGTCCACGACGCTCAATTTGCTCCCGTATTCCAATCCGTACCGGACGTAAAACGTCAGATCATCCGCGTGGTCTTTGAGCAAATGACCGTTCGCGGCGATAGCACTTGCCGTAGACAACACGTACCAAGTGTCGAACGGCGCTTCAAGGACGATTTCACACTCATCCACGGTGCATCCCAACTCCTCAAATACCTTGGCACCCGCTTCGGCACCAACGGCGACCTCAGGATCGACCGCGGCAAAACCCCATCCGAGGCTCCAGCCCATCTTTAACCCTCCGATGTCGCGTCCGAGGGCGGCGGTAAAGTCGGGCACCGGAGCACGGAGCGAACTGGGATCGCGGGAATCGTATCCGGCCATGACTTGGAGGAGCAAAGCGGAGTCGGCGACGGTACGCGACATCGGCCCCTGCTGGCTGAAGAAGTTCGCCGATGGCGCACCATCGACTCCCGAGTAACTGGAAACTCGTCCCTGCGTCGGTTTGATCCCGTAGATTCCGTTGAAGCTGGCAGGAATGCGGATAGATCCCCCGCCGTCGCCGCCAGTGGCAAGAGCACTAAGTCCCGCGGCTAATCCTGCGCCGGCACCTCCACTCGATCCTCCAGAAGTTCTTTCCGGGTTCCACGGATTGGAGCACGACGGGCCGAGTTTATTATCGGAGGCGCCGAGATGCCCGAACTCTGGAGTGTTCGTCTTGCCCAGCATCACCGCACCGGCATCGAAGATGCTATCGATGTAGGCCGCGTTCGCATACGGCACGCGGTCCTTGTAAGCCAACGAACCGCCGGTCGTGCGAACCCCCTTCGTCATCTGCAGGTCCTTGATCGATATCGGAAGACCGTGCAGGGGTCCGAGGCTTTCGCCGCGTGCGGTCGCCGCATCGGCCTTTGCGGCCTGATCGAGTGCGATCTCGGGCGTCACGGTCAAAAACGCATGGAGTTGGTCGTCTAGCTTTTCGATCCGTGACAGATACAGCTCGGTGAGTTCAGTGGAAGTAATCTCACCTTCGGCGATCAGTGCCCGAAGCTCTGTCGCGGAAGCGAAGGCGAGATTTTCATCTAGATTTGGCATTTTTGGTTTCGTTACCTTCCTATGGCATAGCTGTCCCGGCGCGGGTCTGCACCGCCCGACAATACGCCCGATTCTTGATCAACTCTGATTGCGGTCATCGCTCCGCCGGTCGGTGTCCAGTCGTCCAGCACATGAACATCATGCCCCATGCCCACTAACTCCGCAGCCGTGCCCGCATCGATCCGTCCCTCGAGGTCCAACCGACCCGGGAAATAGGTGTGAGGCCAGAAGGAGTTTGGGAAGTTCCACGTTGCGAAACGCGGCTCTTCGATGGCTTGCTGCGGATCCATACCGTGAACCGCGACATTGAGAAATAGCTGCACCATCGATGTGCATTGCGTATCACCGCCGGGAGTACCGAATGGCATGAACAGTTTGCCGTCTTTGAATGCGATGGCCGGGTTCGGCGTTAGCCGCGGCCGCTTCCAAGGTTCGAGACACGATGGATGCTCAGGGTCAAGCCAGGTCTGCGAACCTCGTGACGACATCTGAATGCCCAGACCTGGAACGATTGGACTGGGTGCGATCGGATCACTCGGAGTCGCCGAGAACGCGTTCCCCCACCGGTCCACCGCGCACACGTAGCTCGTGTCCTGCATCCTTCCTCCAGAAGCCGCCGCCATGGCCGCAGGAGCACTACCGTTGCTAGATACGCCCTGATACGGCCAAGGGTTGCCCGGCTCCGGCATCGCGGAATATGCGTTCGTCATATCTACATCCGCCCGCCTCGACCGCGTGTATCCCTTGGACAATAGACCTTCGATTGGCACATCGACGAGATCGGGGTCTCCGTAGTAGGCGTGACGATCCGCATAAGCAAGGTCCAGAGCCTGCGTCACCAGATGGATGTACTCCGTCGAGTTATGCCCCATTGCGGCCAGATCGTCGTCTTCGAGCATCTGGAGCGTCTGGGCAACTACCGGACCTTGACACCAAGCGTCGCATGTATACACCGTGTAGTCACGAAACTCGCCCGATACTGGAGGTTCAATTTTCATCGAGAACTCAGCCAAGTCCTCCATCGTGATCCATCCGCCCTGCTCGTCCGAAAACTTGATCATCTCTTCGGCAATGTCACCGAGGTAGAACCTGTCGCGCGCTGCCCTCAACGCTGACTCCCGGCCTAAGTGCGAACTCCCTTTTTCGGCCTCAATCAGCCGGCGGAATGTGCGCGCTAAATCGGATTGCACGAGAATCTCTCCGACCCGTGGTACCCTCCCATTGGGCATATAGATTTCCCGCGTTGACGGCCACATCGCCACTCCGCCCTCGTGATCGTCTTCAGTGGTCTGTAGTCCTTCGCAAAGGTAGGATGACACTGGAAAGCCGCTCTCCGCCAACTCAAGCGCAGGTGTAACGACTTGCTCGAAGGTCATCGTTCCGTACTCGGCGATTGCCGTCAGCCACGCATCAGGTGCGGCCGGCACAACCGTCCTCAACACCCCCGGAGGGATCTGACCGCCGTAATGCTCGTTGAAGTGCTCGATATTCGCCGCGCGGGGCCAGCGACCAAGTCCACTGATGGTCACGACCTCGTCGGACGCGGCATCGTAGATTGCGATGGGCGCCACACCGCCGAAATTCGTGGCGTTCGGCAGCGTTACGTTTATGGCTATGCCGGCAGCCACACCGGCATCGATTGCATTGCCCCCTTCCTCCAATATCCGATACCCTGCGGATGCCGCTAAGTAGTGACCCGCGGAGACCATGTGGGTCGTACCCATGATCGGTGGCCGGTATGAAGTCATTCGTTGTGGCATCCCAAATTCCCCACACGTTGTGTAAATCGCGAAACGTACGCCGACGTTGGTGGCTACGGCGCGAATTATACGCCGCAGTCGTCGATTTCTGAGGGCCGCGCGCAGAAGCGTGAATAGAATGGTTACGCCATGCGAACCAATAAACCGCAATCTGTCGTCGTCATCGGGGCCGGAGTTACCGGTCTGAGCACCGCCTTCCATCTGGTCGAAAAGGGTGTTGACCGAGTCACTGTTATCGATAAGGGCCGCGTGGGCGGCGGGTCGAGTCTCCAGTCCGGTGGGATAATCACGATGTTGATGGCGACGCCGACAGAAGTGCGCGCTCGTGCCATCAGTCTCGACATTTTCGAACGGTTCAGCCGAATCTTGGATGGCTACCACTTCCATCAAGTCGGATGCTTGAATCTCTTCACTCCAGAAGCGTTCGCCCACAGCGCGGACGTGCGTGACATGTGGCAACGCAATGGTGGTTACTTCGACATCCTGCGAGGCGCGGAGATCAACGAGCGATTCCCAGACCTTGAAGCAATAGATTCCGATATTGGTGTGTTGGACCATCGGTCCGGTTTCTCGGAACCACACCATTACATCTCGGCCCTTAAGGCCAAGTTGGAAGACATGGGCGTCGATATCCGAGAGAATGAACTTGTAACTGGTTTCGAGTTGCAAAACGAATGCATCCGCGGGGTGAAAACGGTCGCGGGGGACGTCGACGCCGACGCGGTCGTATGTGCCGTGAACGCTTGGACGAACCAATTATTGTCTTTCGTCGGCGTTCGCATTCCCTACAAGAACTTCGTGCACGAACGGTTCGTCACTAAGCCATTTGACGAGCCGCCACGGCTGCCGGCGGTAAACGATCACATCCTTAACGGTTATGTGCGTCCCACGGACGACAACCGCTTGCTGGTAGGAACCTCCGTCGATCACCAGGCCTACGAGATGCGCGGACGCGACTTTGACGTCTCAGAACTAGATCCGCACCCAGAAGCGCTTCCCTTCATCAAAGAGGGCTTGGTAAACCGGACCGCTCTATTGGATGGTGCTGAATGGGACTACCACACCGTCGGACTGATTAGCTTGGCGCACGACGTGAAGCCGGTAATCGGTCCGGTACCGGGCGTGAAGGGTCTCTACGTAGGGGCGCATTTCCACTCCGGCGGATTTGCCTATAACCCCGTTTCCGGGTTGCTGCTTGCCGAGCACGTTGTTGACGGCGGAACCAGGATCGACACCGAAATGTACAGTCCGGCTCGGTTTGGAAACGTCGACACGGACGCGTTTTTGTCGTCACCGATAATGCACAGCGAGATGGGCGTGACGCGGCATTAGGTTGCGTATTCGTAGGTCCAGTGCAAAATTCTCGCGGTTATAAAACCTTGCCGATCCGGAAGCCCACAAACACAGCGGCCAGCGCAGCCGCGTTGCTGATGAGCAGGTTGGCGACGAAAATCGCCCAACTGCCGCTGCGGAAGAACATTGCTTCGTCGAACGCGAAGGTCGAAAACGTCGTGAAAGAACCCAAGAATCCCGTCAACACCAGCAGACGCATGTTCTCAGATATCCAGTCACGGTCTTCGGCGTATGCCCAGACCAAGCCGAAGAGCAGCGAACCGAGCACGTTCACCGTGAGGATCGCCATCGGAAACGTTGTCGACGAATATCTTTGGTAGATTACGACCGTGCCGTAGCGGGCCATTGCACCTGCGGCACCACCGATCGCGACGCTGAGCAGCTTCTCCATGTGCTAAACCTTATTCCATAGGAATTCGGAAGAGCGTCGGCAGATTGCGCCCGACCTGAGGAGGAATAACACTATGGCAGGTTCGATGATCACATATCCGAGCAACGGCGGCGAAACTAAGGGTTATCTAGCGTTGCCTGAGTCCGGCTCTGGACCCGGTTTGCTTGTAATTCAGGAGTGGTGGGGGCTAGTTCAGCACATCAAGAATATGGCTGACCGTTATGCCACCCGCGGGTTCGTCACGCTCGCTCCAGACCTCTATCACGGCGAGGCCGCCACGGAGCCCGATCATGCAATGACCCTCATGCATGAACTCGAGATTCCACAAGCGTCCAAAGACCTGATCGGCGCCGCTGAATATCTCCGATCCCACGAAACAAACTCCACCGGCAAGGTCGGATGCCTCGGATACTGCATGGGCGGGGGTATGACGCTTCTACTGGCGTCGCTTGACGCAATCCAAGCCGGCGCGCCGTTCTACGGCGTTCTTCCGACTAGACTCCCTGATGCCGCATCGATCCAGTGCCCTATCCAAGGCCATTTCGCCGAGCACGACGACGCCACCGATGCCGTCCCCGGCCTCAAGTCAGGATTGACCGCCGCTGGCGTCGAAAACGAATTCTTCATCTACGAGGGTACTCAGCACGCCTTCTGCAACGACGATCGCCCGGAAGTTTATGACGCAAACGCGGCGACAATCTCGATGGATCGAACCGTCGAATTCATGATGAAGCACCTCTCATGAGTGCGGAACCCACAGATGCCCAAGAACAGTTCAACCGCCAGGCGGCGAATTACGCCGTCAGCGTCCCGCACGCGACGAGCGACAGCTTGGGCATCATATCCGAGTTGGCGGCCATGGGCCAGTACCATTTGGCGCTCGACATCGCAACCGGGCCCGGTTTTACGGCGTTTGCCATCGCCGATTTCTGCAACACCGTTATCGCCTCCGACTTCGCCGAAGCAATGCTCGACCAAGCCCGGAAGATCGCCGATGACCGCGACATCCACAACGTACGCTTCGAAATCATCGAAGCCCACGACATCCCCTACCCCGACAAATCGATCGATCTCGTAACCTGCCGAACTGCTGCCCATCATTTCCACGACATCCCTCAATTTCTCTCGGAAGTCCATCGCATCCTGAAACCCGACGGCATCTTCCTCCTCTGCGACACCACTACTTCCGAAAACCACGAACTCGCCCAATGGCACCAACGAGTGGAAGCCGAGCGCGACCCTTCCCATGTTGCCGCGCCCTCCCCGTCCCAATGGTCAACACTGATCACTGACGCCAGATTCAAAATAACTCACAACCAAGCAACTCAAGTCAACATGACCTTCAACCACTGGGTGAAACGATCCGGCACCTCCCAACAAACCTCTCAATCCCTCCACCGAGATTTCGTCACCGCATCCAACCAACTAAAGCGAGAATACGGCATCCAAGAAATATCCGACGACGACATCGTCTTCCACTGGCCAGTCCTAGTCTGCCGCGCCGTCAAGGATTAGTATCCGTCTCCCTCGTCTCCTTGAACCCTAGACGGGCGCTGATTGCCAACACCCCGATTTATACTTTCGTGTAGTCATCAGCCTAGTTTGAAGCGAGCAAACTGAACCGGATTTTTATGCGTATCAAGTACGGTCACCAGTCGCCAAACATTGCACATGTATCGTTCTTGAGCAGGAATTTTGAGGAGCCCCCATGGAAACGCAAGCCATCATTGAGGCGCACGGCGTCACGAAGGTCTACCGTACGCGAGATGTCGAAGTGCGGGCATTGGACGGGGTTGACATGAAAGTTGACAAGGGTGAAATGGTTTCGGTAATGGGTCCGAGCGGTTCCGGCAAGACCACCCTGTTGAATTGCCTCTCTGGTCTTGATACCGTCGAAAGCGGAGATGTTTCTGTTGCGGGCAATGTGATCGCCGAAATGTCCGACAACGACTTGAGCGAATACCGCGCCCGAATGATGGGTTTCATCTTCCAGTCTTACAACCTACTGCCCGTTCTTACTGCTCAAGAAAATGTTGAACTGCCCCTTGTACTGACTGGTGTCAAGCAGGCAAAGGCATCAAAAAAGGCGATGGAAAAGCTGGACCTCGTCGGCTTGGCAGACCGCGCCGATCACACCCCGTCAGAGCTTTCGGGTGGGCAGCAACAACGCGTAACGATTGCGCGGGCTTTGGCAAACGATCCCGCCCTTGTCTGGGCCGACGAGCCGACCGGCAACCTAGATTCTTCTAACGAAGACGAGATCATGGAGTTGCTTAGAAAGCTGAATTTGGAGCAGAGTCAG
Source organism: Dehalococcoidia bacterium (assembly GCA_965208645.1). Classification (GTDB taxonomy): domain Bacteria; phylum Chloroflexota; class Dehalococcoidia; order Lucifugimonadales; family Lucifugimonadaceae; genus Bin127. The sequence continues at coordinate 97,941 of OZ242350.1, forward strand.
ACATTCGTCATCGTCACGCACTCCCAGCACGTCGGCTTGCTTACGGATCGAACGATTCGGATGTTCGACGGCAAGATAACCGACCACGGTTTCCAAGACGCGATCAGACAATCCGAAATGCCGTCGAACGCATCCGCCGACAACGAATGATGACGCTTCTGCTTACGTTTTATTTTCGGCAGGACATTTAAGGAAAATCATGGAAACGCTATTTGGTCTGGAAATGCAGTACCTGGCCGCAGGGTTGTCGGCGACGCTGTTGATACTGGTACTAGTGATCGCGATAATCGCGGTTCGAAATCGCTTCCTGATCAAGCTTTCGTTGCGGAACATTCCTCGGCGTCGGACCCAAAGCATCCTAATCATTGTCGGGTTGATGCTGTCCTCTACTATCGTTGCTGCCTCCCTCGCTATTGGGGATACGATCACGGCCAGCATCCGCAATGCGGTGTTGGAAGGCGTCGGCGACACCGACTTGAGGATCACCAAACCTGTTTTCGGTGATCTTGGTGACCCCACTATCTCTTCACAAGAGATCGAGGAAATCGCGGTTAATCTCTATTCCAATCCGCGCGTTGACGGCATCATGCCGATCAACTCTGAAGTAGCGCCGGTTCTTAACCAACGAACTAGATTAACCGAAGCGCGAGCGGAGGTAAGAGGATTCGACATCGATGGCGCCATCGGTAACTTCAAACCGCAAGCAGACGGCGGGCCTAGCGCCGACAGCAAACTTTCGCCGTTTTTGCTCAATCCTTCGGTAGATGGGCAGGAGATCGACTTCGCGTCGCTAGCCGACGATGAGGTGTTGATAAACGAGGTCCTCGCCAACCAACTTGATGCCCAGGTTGGCGACATACTGACTATCGTTTCACCATTAGGACGATTCGATTTCAAACTACGAGCAGTCATGCAGAGAGGCGGTATGGCTGCCAACGACATGCGCGTCCTCATGTCAATCGCCACGGTCAACCGTATCTACGACAAACCTACTGGCTCCGCGGACCGCGTCGACGTTTCATTGGATCTCGACAACTACGACTTGGACACCGAATCGGAAGCGATCGTCGATGATCTGACGTTGGTGTTCACCGATGCCGAATTGGCGACTGAACTGCACGCCGGCATGAAGCCGTTCAGGGATACCATAATTGCCGAAATCCAAAATTACATCGACGAAAAGAGCGGAACCAACGAACTCAGCTCTGAGAACGAAGATGATCTCAACGAATTCATCACAGAACTTGAGCGCGACGAACCGACTGAGCGTTTCCGAGTTCTTCTTGGCGGTGACACCTTCTTGGTTCTTTTCTTCGGGATATTGAGTGGCGCCGATCTGGGAGCACTTTCCGAGGAATTACCGCAATTGGCTTTTGCCATCGGTCAGTTGGAACGCCTTTCGACTTCTCCTTACAAGGTCTTCCTAACCAACATCGCGGAGCAAGTCGGAAATCTGTTCTTCACCTTTTTCACGTTCTTCGGTTCCTTCTCGGTGATCGTTGGTCTGCTCCTCATTTTCCTGATATTCGTCTTGCTGGCATCGGAGCGACAACAAGAGATGGGGATCGCACGTGCGGTCGGTACTAAACGCGGACACCTCGTTCAGATGTTTACTTTTGAGGGCCTCGCTTATGCGATCGGGGCCGCAGCGGTTGGAACCGCGGTTGGCATTTTAGTCAGTCGTGCACTCGTTGTGGTCATGGCCAACGCTTTTGGCACGGCGGACGACGAATCTTTTTCGATTGACTTCACCGTCACGATTTACTCGATATTGGTTGCATTCTCGATCGGCCTCATCCTCACACTGCTGACAGTGATCTTTTCTGCGTACCGAGTCAGCAAGTTGAACATCGTAGTTGCAATTCGCAACCTTCCCGAGGAGTTCGTCGCGTCAACGACAAAACCGATATTGCGGCGGCTGCTTGAATTCGTGTTCTGGGTATTTGGTCCGATCTACGTGATCTTTGGTCTCGTCCAGTCTGTGCGCCGCCATGAGGATGTAGGGATCGCAATTCTCAAACTTGTCTTCACATTCCTCGTCGTCGGTTGGGTTATCGGTTTACTCGCCGCCTTCTTCCGCATATTTGCCCCTTACTTCAAGCAGGGCTGGCCGTACGCGATTGTCGGTATCGCGCTCACCGCGCTCGGTTTTATCAATGAAAGTGCTTGGCAGGCTTACATCGGGGCAAGCCTGGCGATCTACGGTTTGGCGATGCTCTCGCTCGCCATCATGGTTCGGGTCCGCATTCGAGAGGCGATCGCTTCCCGGATCGCATACACCACCGCTGGAGTGTTGATCCTAGTTATTTGGGCGTTACCGCAACGGTTCACCAAGTTCATTACCGAAGACTTGGAAGCCAGTATCGAAATATTCATATTTGCGGGTTTCTTTATGGTCGCGTCCTCGGTTTGGATCATCATGTTCAACTCGGACATCATCGTGAAAGGGCTCCAGACAACATTTGGCCGGTTTACGGTTGTTCGCCCAATCATGAAGCCGGCGGTTGCGTACGCAGTAGCCAATCGATTCCGGACCGGGTTGACGGTCTCGATGTTTGCGCTCGTGATCTTCGTGTTGATGTCGTTCTCGATCCTCAATCAAAGTTTCAGCGCTCTGTTGCAGACTCCCGAAAACGTGACCGGCGGTTTCGATGTCCGTGCGGAGATCAGCGATGATCTTCCGATTGAAGACATAGATGCGGCGATCGCCGCATCGCCCGACTTGAACATTGGCGATTTCACATTTGTCGGTGGCCAAGCCAATATAACGGCAGCCGCACGCGAAATCAATGGCGAGGAAGCGCGATTCTTGGAATTGAACATACGCGGTACGGAGCCTGAATACTTCCAAGAAACCGCGCTGAAGATTACCGCCGCGGATAAGTCGTTTTTGCCCGCCGGGATCGACACAGACGATGCGGATGCTTTGGCCCGCGCGGTCTGGGACGCGCTTGCGCAAGACCCAACCCTGTCCGTCATTGCGAGCGAACACGTAATCGATATCCAAGGGCCCGGTGTGCCTTCGAACGACCATTTGTTGAAGTTGGAGGATCCGGGAGACATCACCTCCGGGGAATTCAATGCGACAGAAATCGAGATAATTAGCGGCGGCGAGGCCGATACATCCAGGCGTGCAAAGCGAACAGTGATCGCGGTAATCGACGATATTGCGGAGAGCATTGAAGGTCAATCGGATGGGGGGCCGGCTCCGGGCTTTGCGGGGATATACACGGACTACCAGATTTTCGGTGAGTTGACGGACGAACCAGTGCCTTTCACCATCTATCGGATGAAAGTCACTGAGGGCGTTGATCCGTCGCGAATCGCCGCGACGTTACAGACGGTGTTTCTGGATCACAGCATGTTGGCGGTTGACACTGATCAGGAACTTCGCACCAATGTCGCCCAGAACGAACAGTTTAGTTTGCTGTTCCAGGGTTTCATGGGACTTGGGTTGGTTGTCGGAGTTGCGGCGCTTGGTGTGCTCTCGCTGCGGGCAGTGAACGAACGGCGGATGCAGATCGCGATCATGCGCTGCATCGGTTATCGTGCAAGGATGATCCGGATTCAGTTCATGATGGAATCGATCTTCATCACGGTGATCGGGACTGGGCTCGGGTTGGCACTAGGCGCGCTGATTTCGTGGTCATTCTTGGACGACATAGCTGGGAGCAACCAAGGATTGTCGTTCAACATACCCTGGATGTCGATTCTGGTGGTCGTGGGCATTACGGTGGCGGCCGCATTAATCACCACATACGTGCCGGCCCGACAAGCCTCGCAGGTGTTCCCTGCAGAAGCTCTGCGGTACGAGTAGAGCGCGATCGCGGGCGGCTATTGCGGGCGGTTTTAGGCCCGTTCGATACGAATCTCCCCACCGTACGGTGCTTTACCCAACGCGGTCGGATCGCCGTCTATCATCCCGCACACGTTGACCGCGCTCGCGGGTCGGATTTCGTCGCCACGACTGGCGGGTGTTGGCCCCCAGAAGAGGCATAGAGCGTTGCCGGGAGGCCAGTAGGCTACTGCGCCTTTATCCACTACCTCGGCCGCGGTCTCATCGTTCGATGCGGAGACCGGTATCGGGAAGTAGATCTCGTCGCCCCAGGTTTGGACGGTGCCGACGATGGGGAGCGCGTCCCAGATCAGTTCAGCGGTTGGGGAGTCGTTGAGCGATGCGGTCAGCGAAACGTCGCCGGAGGTGATTCGGATTTTGTGCATAGTTGGTGTCAGGATCGGGTTACTTGGTTTGTCGCGATTTCCATTCCTGGTGAATGCGCTCGGTTTCTGAGTTGAAGGGATAGAAATGCTTGGGCGAGATACGTTCTCTTTGGGTGTAGTCGAGGACAGCTTCTTCGACTTCGTCGTGGTGTTCACACTCGTCGATAATTTCGGCGGCCAATCCTGACGGAAGAACGACGATGCCGTCGTCGTCGCCGAGAATGATGTCGCCGGGCCAGACTAGCACTCCGCCGCATTGGATTGGTTCGTTGACCTGGTAAGGGAGGATGTTTGGTTCGCCGACGGTTGGGGTGCTGCCTCCGGCGAATACTGGGTAGCCGTAGCGGATGACTTTGTGACCGTCGCGGACGGCACCGTCAGTGACGAGGCCTTCGGCATCTTGGGTAAGGATGCGGGAGAAGACGACGTCGCCGCCGGTTGAGGTCTTGGCCATTCCCATGGCGTCGGCGACTAGAACGTCGCCTTTTGTTAGTGCTTCAAGCGCTTGCCAGCGGGGGGTCTCGTTGAAGCCCTCGCCGTGTTCGCCGGTAGCGATGGTCTCGGCGAGGTCGGGGCGGGACGGGAGATATTGGAGTGTGACTGCCCGGCCGACTAATCGACGACCTTTGGCTAGACTTTCGACGCCGTGCATGTAGACCTTTTCGTAACCGCGTCGGAGCAATTGTCCGAGGACAGTAGCGTTGGAGACGGCGCGATAGCGATCTAAGAGTTCATCAGACACGGTTGCTAGTGGAGAGGCCATCGAGGGATCCTTGAATTCGGAACGGGAGTGAATCGGTTTGGAAGTATATCCGACTAGAATCTTGTTAGTCCTGTCCATCATCGATGCGAGCAAGCATGTCTGCAACGGTAAGTCTCATCAAGCAAGTTTTAGAGTGGTTCAATCTGCGTTTGGTCAGGTTGGAACCGAAGGTACGCGCTGCGACGGTGTTTTTCGGTGTGGCGCTGGTGCTGTACCCGCTCGTGATTCAGGTTTATGGGTTGTTGTGGGGAATCTTGTGGTCGGCTTGGTTGGCCGCGTTTGCTCTGTATTTCGCTTTCAGGTCAGGATATTTCGCGAGGCGGGTGACTTTGCAGTTGCCGGGCAGGGCGCACCCGTATCCGGAGAAGATTCGCTCGATCCAAGGCGGGGTGCGTTTCAAGACTTGGGATGACGTTTCGTATTTGGATGCGGACGAAGCTGATGATGCGGTATCGAAAGATGACCGGGTGATTGGGTTGGAGATTGGTGAGGATGCGATTGCGTATCCGTTGTCGGCTATGGCGCTGCGGGAGGTGGCGAATGAGGAGTTTGGCGAGTTGCCGGTTTCGGTTACGTGGTCGCCGATCACATATGCGGCGCGGGTGTATGTGAGCGTGGGACCGGATGGTGAGGCCTTTACGTTGGCGCCGACGGACCAGATGGTGTTGAACAGTCCGTTGCTTGAGGCCGAGAACGGGAGTCTGTATTTGCAGTTCACGGGTGAGGCGATTATGGGTCCGGACGCTGGGCATCAATTGAAGCGAATACCTTGCTTGAACACGACTTGGGGTGCGTGGTCGAGCGCGTGGCCGAATTCGGAGATGCTCTCGCCTGCCGAAACGCCGGAGACGGATGTTTTCGAGGGATACTACGCATCGACGAGGGCGGGGTTGTTTACGCAACCGGTTAGAGATAAGCGTTTGCCGGACAAGGATGTGGTTATGGGGATTTCGGAGCGGGACGTAGTCGGTGGAGGTTCGGGGGATGTCAAGGTGTTTTCGGCACACATGATGCAGCGGGAACCGTTATTGAACACAGATCTGGGTCGCATGCCAGTTGTCGTTTTGAACGAACGATCTTCGGCTTCGTATGTGGCGTTCGAGCGTGTTGTTGACGGGCAAAGGTTGACATTTGAGGGCGAGACTAAGAACTCATTCCGACCCAATCGAGTGGTTGAGAAGAAGACGTTGGAGGAAGGTGGAGAGGAAGTTGGCGATGACGCCGTGCCGCATTCGGAGTATGAGCCGTGGCTGGTGAGGGATGAGCAGACGGGGAGTCTTTGGCATGCGGTGAAGGGGGAGTGTGTTGAGGGTGAGTTTGCGGGGACTCGGTTGCGGATGCTGGATGGGCAGCTGGCGTTTTGGTTTGCGTGGTCGAAGTTCCACGGTGATGTGGAGTTGGTGCTGTGAGGCACGTGGGCGTTTTCGTGGGCGGAGGTTGAGGGATGTTTAATCCGGCATCGCTGACGGGCATCGTACTTGCGGGAGGGCAGTCGCAGCGGCTGGGTATGGCGTTGCCTAAACCGTTGATTGGTCTGGGTGGTAAATTGTTGCTAGCACGGGTGGCGGATACTTTGAAGTCTTTGTGCAAGGAGTTGATCGTGGTGGTACGTCGTGGTCAGGGCGATGATGTGCCGGATTTGGGGATTGCATTAAGGATGCATGTGGTGACGGATGTTGAGGGATCGGAGGGGCCGTTGTCGGCGATATCGGCTGGTTTGACGCAGGCAACGACGCCGTTGGCCTTCGTGGTAGGTGCTGACTACCCGTTTCTTTCGCGGGCGTTGATTATCGAGATGATGAGGATGGCGCAGGTTGAGCGGCATGGTCGAGATGCTGCGGTTTTTGTTCGGTATGGAAATCGGTTGAATCCGCTTCATGCGGTGTATCCGGTGGACAGTTGGCGGGGGTTGACTGCGGATGCGCTGGGCGAGGGTTTGCGCTCCCCTACTACCCTGATGCATCGGGTGTTGGAGGAGGGGATTCATCCGATTCAGATAATGACGGAGGATGAAGTGGAGCGGGTTGATCCGCGGTTGTTGAGTTTGTTCGATATTGACACTTTGGATGATCTTGGAGTTGCGAAGCGAATCATCGATACTCGGAATTACCATCGAGTGCGGCCCGATTTGAAACGCGGAGGTATTTAAATGGAGATGAGCGCCCCTTTACCCCGCCGCTGGATTCCGGCTTCCGCCGGAATGACGAAGGAGTTGCGATGAGCAGGATAGTTATGATTCGGCATGGTGAGACGCAGTGGAATGCGGATCGGCGGTCGCAAGGTTGGATGGATCCGCCGTTGAACGAAAAGGGGATGCGGCAGGCGGAGCTGCTGGGTGCCCATGTGCGTAAGCACTATGAGTTTGCGCGGGTGATTTCGAGCGACCTGACAAGGTGCACCATGACGGCGGATGCTTTGGGTCGCGAGTACTCGACGGATCCATTGCTACGAGAGATCAATACGGGCAAGTTCGGGGGATTGTTGATTGCTGACATTCAGGAGCGGTTTCCGGAGGAAGCGCGTTTCTGGCGTTGGAACTACGGTCGGGCGCCGGATGGGGAGTCGTGGCTTGATTTGGTGGCGCGGGTTGGACGGTTCGTTGCGGAGTCGGGGATTTTGGAGATTGAGAGTGATGTTTGTTTGGTTGCGCATGGGGGGACGATCCGGGCTTTGATGTCGGTTTTCTTGGCGTTGCATATCGGAGCGGTGAGGTATTTTGCGCAGAGCAATACGGGGATCACGGTTGTTTCGCGTGAGATGGTTGGGGGTGCACCGAGTTTCGGGTTGGACTTGATGAACAGCACGGAGCATTTGCGGGGTTGAGTGGTTGGTTGAAATTAAGATAGTTTGAGCATCATCGTTAACGCACAACGGAAAGGAACGACGCAGATGGGTATCAATCGCCGGGGGGAACAGGATATTAGCTCGCCGTGTTCGGATGTGGAGATTCGGGTGATGTCGGATAGTTCGACGGGTTCGAAGATGATGACGGTTTTGGAGATTGGGTTGAGTCCTGGTGGTTCGACGCCGTATCAGGCGAATGTTTCGCATGAGGAGTCTTGGTTCATATATTCGGGGGATGTGACGTTTATCGAGGGATCGGTGCGTTATTCGTTGACATCTGGGGATTGTGTGTTGGTGGCGAAGGGGGTTGGGATGTCGGTGGAGAATACTGGTTCGGCGCCTGCGCGGATTGTGACGATGAGTCCGGATCCGTCGGTGGTTCGGAAGGAGGTTGAGATGGGTGAGGTGGTTGATGGTTTGCCGGGAGAGAATGTATTGATTCGGTCGGAGTATGAGGCGTTTGAGTTTGCGCCAGGGGTGATGCGGGTGGATATGGTTGACGATAGCCGCGGAGCTCGGAGTTCGTATTTTTCGGAGTTGAGTTTTTCGCCGGGGACGCATACGCCGAATCATTACCATCCGGCGCATGAGGAGACGATGTTTTGCATCGAGGGATCGATGACGGCGGTTTATGGTCCGGAGGATGGGATACCTTTGCCGGCGGGCGACGTGTTTTTGTGCGAGCCGTTGGTGCGCCATGCTACGAATAATCCGTCGACGGAGCCGAGCAAGTTGTTGGCGATTCATCCGGTGTTGAATCCGCCGCCGCGCGTGATGTGCGATTGAGTAATTTGGTACCGGCCAGGATTAACACAGGTCCGGCCAAAAATAGGAATAGAGCTGACGCGAATGCGAATCTTGGACGTCGATGGGAGTTGACGACCATCCCATGAATATCACTTGGCGATTTCATCACGGCAACAAACGAGTTTATTTCGTTTATCGCCAACTGAGACACGTTTGCGCATGTCTTTGTTAGGCCATCGCCATCAAATTGTGTGCTGTCGAAAATCGCTTCAGCTGTGTCTTGATTGCCGATCATTACCAATTTAGCTACGGAAGTTTGCGCGTGCGGATGTGATATTTCATTTGCAGATGAAATGCAGATACGAATTGATTTTGAGAAAACATAATTCGTGGCTTCGTTTTCAAATCGTTTGCGACGTGATTCTATTCTCGGAGTGATTTCGAATATATCGGAAGCAATTTTGAATCCTTCAGCATTATTAAAATCCGTTGAATAATTGGGCTTGGCAATTCGCCGAACTGAGATGAACATTTGGTCGCCCCAAAACATTGAGTGCGAGTCAGCATGTATTTCGAATCCTGGCAGCTCGGTTTCATTCTGCAAGATCGTGGATCGACCGTTGGCGATCGAACCGCTGAACGGATCGTAGCTGCGATATCTGACCAACGTGTCTTGCAACTCAATCCTTTGGGCCGCTGGCATGCTGTCGTTCCGTCGATTGAATGCTCGTACGCGCAAGCGGTAATTGACGGCGGATTTCATCCCCGGAATCAGCGTGGACCGTTCGGTTGGAGGAACGAATATTGGAAACGTCGGAGGTTCAGGGTACCAATCCACGGAGTAGGCGAGAATGTCCGTGCCGCCGTCCCATCGTGGGTTGTCCCAGTAAGCGACAATACCTTGACGTCCGTGAACGGCGTCAAATTCTTCAGGTGGATCGGGGTCGGAGTCGCGCCTAGTCCGGGATGTAGCCTTTGTTGTTGTGGGTTTAGGATTTGGTCGAACGGTTGGATTGGGAATGGGAACAGGAGTCGGGATCGGTGTGGGAGTGACCGAATAATCAGCAAAGGGCGTTGGGGTCGGTGTAGGCGTCGATGAAACCGGAACTTGATCGGTTCTGACCGACAGGATCAAAGGTTCGCTTTGACCAAGTTGGTTCAGAGCGCGCAGCGCGATTTCATACATGATTTCTGGTTCCAAGCTTTCGATCGTGTACAAACGAGTGTCGCTAGACAACGATACCGTTTTGTCGGTTCCAGGTTGGTCGATGCGTTGCCAAGATAATAGGTATGACGAGACTGGTCGACGTATCGTTCCCGTTTCATTGACAGGCTCATTCCATTCGATGGTTACGCTCGTGTCCGTGGTTGGCACATCATCTTCGTTGATCATCTCGGGTTGACGTGGGACATGCGGGATAACGCCGATATTTTCCGTAATACGATCGTCGTCGTTATAGACGGCGGTTACTTGAATCTCATATCGAATCTCGGCTTGAATGTCGGGGATCGCGTAACTTGTGACGGATGGCGGCAATTGGATCGGGAAATCAGTCGAATCTGGGGGTTCAGGTGACCAACTGATTTCATATTGGCTGAGCAACGACTCGTCAGAGGGTTCTAGGTTCCATTCGACTTTGATACCGTCCGTGGTCAGATCTTTGAATCTGAGGGCTAACCCCCGTGGTGACGGCGTCGGGGTAACGGTGGGCGTCCGGGTAACGGTGGGAGTTGGGGTTGGAGTCGATGTCGGCGTAGCTGTCGGTGTACTCGTGGCCGCGGGCAGCAATGTCATAACTGATTCAATGAAGGCTGCACTATAACCGAGTGGGTTTTTGGCGCGAAGATCGAATACATAAGCGGTGCCCGGAGTCAGTTGCGCGACATCGAATGCAAAAACGTCCGATCCGATCGTCGCGGTGTTAACGGCCGATCCAGTTTCATCTTTTCTCCAAGACAGCTCATACCCGTTGACTGGACGTCGTATTGTGCCCGTCCCGATCTCTGGTTCTTCCCATTCGATGCTGACGCTGGTTTCAGTGACATCTAGCACCTTAGCCTTGGGTTTCCGTGGGACGTTTAGCAAAAAAACTGTACCTGCGTTTGAGACGGTTCCATCGTCGAAAACTGCGTCGATATGAATCTCGTATCTGATGCCGGCTTCAACGTTCGGGATGGTGTACGAGGAGACGGAAGGCAACAGGATCACTGGCATTGCTGGAGCGTCTGCCGTTAACGGATCCCAACCGAGTTCGTGTCTCGACGGTTCTCGGCCTGTCGACGTTGCGATGTGCCAAGTGATTGTCGCGCCTTCGTTCGTCAGCTTGTCGAATACTGCAACGAGTTCAATAGGCTCTTGTATGGACGTCGGTGTAGCTGTTGGGGTTGGCGTAGCCGTGGGCGAAGCAGTCTGAGTCGGCGTAGCTGTTGGGATTGGCGTAGCTGTAGGCGAAGCAGTCTGAGTCGGCGTAGCTGTTGGGATTGGCGTAGCCGTGGGCGAAGCAGTCTGAGTCGGCGTAGCTGTTGGGATTGGCGTAGCTGTAGGCGAAGCAGTCTGAGTCGGCGTAGCTGTTGGGATTGGCGTAGCCGTGGGCGAAGCAGTCTGAGTCGGCGTAGCTGTTGGGATTGGCGTAGCCGTGGGCGAAGCAGTCTGAGTCGGCGTAGCCGTTGGGATTGGCGTAGCCGTGGGCGAAGCGGTAGGAGTCTGTGTGGAAATCGGAGTCTGTGTGGGTGTCGGTGTAGCCGTTGGGGTTGGTGTAGCCGTGGGCGAAGCAGTCTGAGTCGGTGTAGGCGTCGGTGTAGCTGTTGGGATTGGCGTAGCCGTGGGTGAAGCGGTAGGAGTCTGTGTGGAAATCGGAGTCTGTGTGGGTGTCGGTGTAGCCGGTGGGGTTGGCGTAGGCGTGGACGTAGCGGTCGGTATAGGAGTGGGAGTATTCAGCGTTTCCGTTACCGCGACGGTTTCGGTTGCGGTGTAACGATTACCTGCGTACAGCAAATATGCGTTTATTTGATCGACGCCTTGACCCGCCGATGTAGGTGCGGTGTAGTTGGCGATTGTGCCGGTCTCTGCAATGATGGTGCCGTGAGTTGCCGTCCATGTGAGTTCGGCGTTGTCGGGGAGTTGATCCATTTCGTTGTTGTCGCCGTCGTATACCGTTAACTCGAATTGGGTTGTGGATCCTGTGACCACTGAGATATCGACCGGTTCGATATCGACACTGGTGACGCATGGATCGACGCTAGGCACGTTTAGCGAAAGGCCGTTTTGCGGGGAGACGGGTATGTCTGCGTGGTCATCGCTAAATCTGGCTGTGACGGAGATGGAGTGTTGTGTGGTGTTGCATTCTTGACCTAGGGTTTGGTTTGCGATGAAGGTCTCTCGTGAGTTGTCAAAGGTCGAAATCTGACAGGTGACGACGGAGTTTGATGCGGAACATCCCGTTGGCAGATTGTCGAAGCTTGTGCCGGGTTCGAATGAGATTTCGATACCGGGGTCGTCGTCTAGTCTGCGCCTATCAACACGAGTGGACCAAGTTGCGACTGCGGAATCGGTGTCGTATTGAGGGTCGGCGATGCGGATTCTTGGGCAGTTGAATTCTCGATGTGTGAGTATTCGGCTTGGATTCGAGGCGATGATCGATTGGCCATCGATAGTGGCGTTGACTGTCATCCGAACGCGGTTGTTGCCGCAGATATATTGGATCGAAGTTGCGAATGTGATGGTGAGTTCGCTGTTAGCGGTGACGTCGCAGTCCCAACCTTCATCCCTGGCGTCGCATGCCCCGGTCGTTTCGGTGACGATGGTGCCGATGCTGGAGGTGGGGATCACCGACAGTGTGCCGTCGGAGTGACTGTGGTTTGTAAGAACAACATCCCAGTAACCGGTATGCGTTTCTGTGTCTTTGCGAGTTGCGTTAACGCTGACATCAAAATCGGCTGGGTCGGTCAGTCGCTGGAAGAGTGTTCTGTCGCTCGGCAATGCGGGCAGCAACGAAGGAGTGACTCTCAGTAGTTGTTCATCATCCATAGCGTGGATGAATGATGACCGTTCGTCAGTGACAGTTGGTCCGTAAGTGAATCCGGATATCGACGCGAGCGTATAGCCAAATAGTGTTATGGCGACCAAGGCAACAGCAATAACGCTATTTCGTCGAATTCTCACCAAATGATCGCATCCGGTCACGCGTCACCGTTGACCTCCCGGGTGTGTGTTTGCGAGAATCGCCCTCGTTCCAGCTACACCAGACAGGTCGCAACTGAAGAAATTATATTAATTTATATCTGTATCACCGGTGATTATTAATACACAGTATCAATAATCTCAATTGCAACCATGTCTCATTTACAAAAGGAACCATCGACCACTTCATAGTCTGAAATCAATCATTACCAGCTGACGAGTTACGCTGAATATTTGCCTTGCATCAGATATGTTTACTCACATCGAGCCAATTTGAGGCACAAGGCATGGGATGCCAACCGGCATCGAGTTGGCATGCACGGGTTAATGAGAGGCAACGAAGGGTCAGGGAACGCCGCAGACGATCCGAGCAAGGCGTAGAGAGATTCTCACCTTGTACTTTGGCCGAAAACGCAACAAGTTCGTTATCGTTTGAAGGTTGAGATATGGTTTTGGCGCGCGAGTCCAACGCGGATGTGCCTGGTCAAAGTCACGCTAGATGATTGTGAGGTCGATGAGGGACTGGTAGCAGTTGGAGGATAACTGACTGACTAGCTAGTCTTGCGTGGTCGTCCGCGTCCGCGTCCTCCGGCGGCTTTTGCGCCGTACCATGATGAGTACTCGAAAGAGTTTCTGAACTGTCGTTTAGTGCCGCATTTTCGGCATACACCGGTAGATTCGGGTCCGTTGGGGGATTCGATTCTCCAATGGCAGTTTGCGCCTTCAAGCTGGCAAGGGGTGGGCGGCTCCTCGACGATTTCTTCTTCTTCGATTTTTGCCTTGGGAGACTTGCGGGCAGTGTTTTTTTTGGTGGTCATGGGTTTTATGTGCGCTGGTTCCCGGCTTTCGCCGGGATGACGTAAGGGGTCGGCGGGACGACGTATGGGTTAACCGTTATGGGCATGGGGGCCGGGATCGGGATGGCGATTGGCGGGTCCGAGGGTGATGTCGAGGTTAGGCGCCAAGGGAGAGCGTCGGCGAAGACGTTGGGGGGACCTGCTGTTTTCAAGTGTAGCGTAGTATGGCTTATCTCGTCGCGGGGAGGTTTTGTAGCTCTTTGAGGCGTTGTGCGCAACCGCTGTTGGGACGGTTTTGAGCGGAGATCAACGATGCATCACCGTTGACCGACCCCTTCGGGCGGACGGACGTCCGCTGAAGCGCCGGCTTTCGCCGGAATGACGGTAGTTGTGCACAGAGCCGCTTGGCGAGCGGCCCGGGTTTCTCAGGTTCTGGAGAGGATCCGGACGGGCGGTAATCGCGCTGTTTTAAGCCAGTCTTTTGTTGGGGGTCCCGTGGTGCCGGCGTTCGATGGGGTGACGAACGCCGGTGTTACGAGGAGTCTTGCCAGACGGCGTTAGTTAGACGAGGTCTACGGCTGCGCCGGCGGCTTCGAGTTTCTCTTTGGCTTCGTCGGCGGATTCTTTGCTGATCTGCTCGAGGACGACGACGGGAGCGGACTCGACGAGGTCTTTGGCTTCTTTGAGTCCGAGGGGGGTGACTTCGCGAACGGCCTTGATGACGTTGATCTTCTTGGCTCCGATGTCGGTGATTTTGACGTCGAATTCGGTCTGCTCTTCTTCGACGGCGGCTTCGGCGACGGCGACGCCTGGGGCCATAGCAACGGCTGCGGGAGCGGCACTGACGCCGAACTCTTCTTCGATGGCCTTTACGATGTCGGCGAGGTCGAGAACGGACATCGATTTGATTTCGTCGATGAATTGTTCTTTGGTGAGGGTCATTTTGTTTCTCCTGGCCCTTTCGGGCTTTTCTTTTGTGCCCTCACCCTAGCCTTCTCCCGCTTAGTGGGAGAGGGGATTTGGGGATTTGGGCGGTTGTTGGCTTTTTGGATGTTTGGGCGATCTTCTTTTTGTGTGAGTGGTACCGCCGTCACGGGTTGGTGTTGGTTTAGGCGGCCTCGGATTCGGCTGATTGTCGTTGTTGTGCGATTTGTTCGAGCATGCTGGCGAGGTTTTGCACGGGTGCGTTGAGGACGCGTGCGAAGGACATTAGGGGTCCGTTGAGGTTTGATGCGAGCATGGCGATGAGTTGTTCGCGTGACGGTAGGTCGGCGATTTGTTTTACTCGGTTGGCGTCGATGAGTTGTTGCTCCATGATGCCGCCGAGGATTTCGACGTTGATGTTTTGGTCTTTGATGGAGTCGTTGAGGGCTTTAACCATGCTGGCGATGTCGTCATCGGCGACGACGTATGCGGTGGGGCCGTCGATGATTTCGTCGATGTCGTGGAATCCGAGTTCGGAGGCGGCGATTTTGACGAGAGTGTTTTTGGCGACGAATACTTTTCCGCCGCTGTTGGTGACGTTGCGTCGGAGTTCGTCCATCTGGGAAGCGTTGACGTTGGAATAGCGTGCGGTGACGATTAGAGGTTTGTCGCGCATCCGGTCAACGAGGTTGTCCTTCATCTGTGTGTTGCGTTGTGATGGCATGGGTTTATCTTTGCCCTTTCGGGGGTATTTGTTTTGTTTGTATTTCGGTTTTGGAGGCGGGAATCAAAAGGCCTCGGGCTGACTGCGGTTTTCGAGGTTGTGCAGACTGCCGCGAGGCGGAGCGATTGAGGTGGCCTTGGAATTGGCTATGGCCGTATTTGGATCAGCCTCGGCGGGCGACATCGTCTGTCTTTCGTCTCTGTAGAAGAGCTCCCGCGGTCTGCAGCTAGCGATTGCGTTTTTTGTGATTTGGTTTTGTCGGTTTGACTCCGTGGTTTTGTGTGCCCGTTGTTTTTGTTTTATGGGTTCCCGCGTCCGCGGGAATGACGGGGTTTTATCTATTTTAATCGGAAACTGTGAGGCTGTCCAAGCTGGGCAGGTTGACTTTGAATCCGGGTCCCATAGCTGAGCAAATCGTTGCGGTTTTGACGAACTGTCCTTTTACACCCTCGGGTTTGGCTCTGGAGATGGTCTCGTATACGGCGGCGAGGTTGTTAAGGAGTTGATCGTCGGTGAATGATTTTCGTCCGATTCGTGCGTGGAGATTTGCGTGGCGGTCCATGCGGATCTCTTGTCGTCCTTGCCTTGCGCTGTTGATTGCGCTTTCGAGCTGGTTGGGCTGGACGACGGTGTTGTTGCGTGGGTTTGGCATGAGGCCACGGGGGCCGAGGACGCGTCCGAGTCGTCCGACTTTAGGCATCTGGTCTGGCGTAGCGAGTGAGACTTCCCAATCGGTC
This sequence comes from Dehalococcoidia bacterium, assembly GCA_965208645.1. Lineage (GTDB taxonomy): Bacteria > Chloroflexota > Dehalococcoidia > Lucifugimonadales > Lucifugimonadaceae > Bin127. Next base: position 113,878 of record OZ242350.1, read on the forward strand.
CATCCGCCTTGGATGCGGTCGAGCATGTCGTCGTCGACGATGAAGTCGGCACCGGCTTCGGTTGCGAGTCGTGCGGGTTCACCTTCGGCGAACACGAGCACTCTGACGACGTCGCCGAGGGAGTGCGGGAGCGTTACGACCTCTCGCAGCTGCTGGTCAGCGTGACGAGGGTCGGCGTGGGTAGCGAGGTGTATCTCGATGCTTTCGTCGAACTTCGCGGTGGCAGATTCGCGCGTCAGCTTAACGGCGACGTTGGCGTCAACTGGTTCGGCCGGTAGGTCGGTTGTGATCTGGCGATAGCGTTTGCTTTTCTTCGACCGGGACATGTTGAGGTACTTTCGTGGGCGTTTCGATTGATTCGAGGTTAGTCGGCGACGAGGATGCCCATGCTTCGGGCGGAGCCTTCGATCACCTTCATTGCGGCTTCGATGTCGTTGGCGTTGAGTTCTTCGATTTTGGTCTCGGCGATCTGCTTGAGCTGGTCACGTGAGATTGTTCCGGCGACCAGTGTGCTAGGAGTTGGTGAGCCACTTTCGACGCCGGCTGCTTGTTTGAGCAGTGCGGACGCGGGTGGCGATTTAACGACGAATGTGAAGGATCGATCGGCGTAGACATCGATGGCCGCCCGGACGATCATGCCTCGGTTGGACTGAGATCGTTCGTTGAACTCTTTAATGAAGAGCGGGATGTTGATGCCGTGTTGGCCTAATGCGGGTCCTACTGGCGGAGCCGGGGTTGCCTCTCCGGCGGCGAGTTGGAGGTTTACCTTTGCGACTACTTTCCTTGCCACGTGAAACTACTTCCGATGAGATTGTGAATGTGATTGCTTTTGGATCAGGCTTTTTCGACGGAGAGGAACGGCAGTTCGACGGGTGTGTCTTGACCGAAGAACGAGACGGTGACACGGAGGGTGCCGCGTTGGCCGAGGACTTCGTCGACGGTGCCGCTGAATTCTGCGAATGGGCCGTCTTTGATCATCACGACATCGCCGCGTTCGAAACCGAAGTTGACCTGCGGACTGTCGCTCGACGGACCTTGGATCATCCGCTGCGCTTCGTCGTCGGTAAGAGGAGTCGGTTTTGCCCGGCCCTCTACGCCTTCTTCAACGGAGATGAAGTTGGTGACGCCGGGGGTGTTGCGAACTACGTACCAGCTGTCATCGTTCATGACCATGTGGACGAGGAGGTAACCGGGGTACATGGTTTTCTCGACGTGCTTAGTCTCACCGTCGGTCATTTGGACGACGGTTTGTTTCGGCACGACAGCGTCGAAGATCTGGTCTTCGAAGTCCATCGTGATGATGCGCTGTTTGAGGTTTTGGCAAGTGCGGTCTTCTCGGCCAGAGTATGTGTGGACCACGTACCAGTGAGCCGTGTTGGGGATCACACTTGTTGATGATGGAGCGGTAGTCAAGGTTTAGGTACCTGCGAGCAGTGCAAAGATGCGGGCGAATAGCCAGTCGAAGAATCCGAGGAAGACTCCCATCACGGCTGCGAGAGCGATGACGAGAAGCCAAAGTCGGGTGGCTTCTTCGCGGGAGGGCCAGGTGACTTTTCGGATTTCGCCGATGACGTCACCGAAGAATCCAATGATCGAAAAGCGCCGTGTCGGCGCCAATCGCAATTCGGGTCTGGCTCGGTTCTGTGCCATGTCGGATCCTGGTTTGTCTGAAGGTTAGCGACGTTGTTCGCGGAACGGTTTGGGTGCGCGGCACGCTGGGCAGTACTTGCGAAGGGTGATGCGATCCGGCGTGTTCCGGCGGTTTTTCTCGGTGTGATACGTGTGCGAACCACATTCGCAAGTGAGTTGAACCAAGGTTCTGACGGCGTTTTTTCTTGCCATATCAATTGCTCCGATGTGGAATTACGTATCTGGGGAGTTGCGATGTGTCGCCAATCCCAAAAATCGCCTGTGGTGTTAGCGATTGTATCGTGGGCACCACAGGCGATAGGTCTCGGGGTCGGTTATGCGGTGACCTCGGTGAAGACGCCGGAGCCGACGGTTCGGCCACCTTCACGGATGGCGAATCGGAGGTTCTCTTCGAGAGCGACCGGGTAGATCAGCTGGATCTCCATCTCGGTGTTGTCACCGGGCATGACCATCTCGATGCCATCCGGCAGCTTGATTTCGCCGGTGACGTCGGTGGTTCGGATGTAGAACTGCGGCTTGTATCCGGAGAAGAACGGGGTTCGTCGACCGCCTTCTTCTGCGGTGAGGACGTAGACCTGTGCCTTGCCCTTGGTGTACGGGGTGATTGTTCCGGGTTTGGCAAGCACTGCACCGCGGGACACCTCTTCACGGTCAACACCGCGGAGAAGGCAGCCGACGGCATCGCCGGTGATGCCTTCAGTGAGGGTTTTTTGGAACATCTCGACACCGGTAACGACGGTGGATTGTGTCTGACCGAAGCCAACGATTTCCACGGGCTCGCCGGTCTGAACCTTGCCACGTTCGATTCTGCCGGTAACGACGGTGCCGCGGCCTTTGATGCCGAAGACGTCTTCGATTGGCATGATGAAGGGCAGGTCGACGGGTCGATCGGGGATCGGGATGTAGTCATCGACCGATTCCATGAGGTGGTAGATCTGCTGGACCCATTTGTTGGAAGGGTCATCGGCGTGCTCGAGAGCATCAAGAGCGCTGACCTGGACGACTGGGAGGTCGTCACCCGGGAAATCGTAGGACGAGAGGAGTTCTCGGACTTCGAGTTCGACGAGCTCGAGCAGTTCTTCGTCGTCCATCATGTCGCACTTGTTGAGGGCGACAACGAGAGCCGGGACGTTTACCTGTCGTGCGAGCAGGATGTGCTCGCGCGTCTGGGGCATGGGTCCGTCGGCTGCGGAGACGACGAGGATTGCGCCGTCCATCTGAGCGGCACCGGTGATCATGTTTTTGATGTAGTCCGCGTGGCCTGGGCAGTCGACGTGAGCGTAGTGCCGGTTTGCGGTCTCATATTCGGTGTGGGTAGTTGCGATCGTGACGCCGCGTTCGCGCTCTTCGGGCGCGTTGTCGATGTCTTCGAAGTTTTTGGCGGTAACGTTCAACTCGGGGTTGTTCGCCAAAACTTGCGTGATCGCCGCTGTGAGGGTCGTCTTCCCATGGTCGACGTGCCCAATCGTGCCGACGTTAACGTGCGGCTTGGTCCTGTCAAAGACTTGCTTCGCCATTTTCCTCTATGCCTACCCTTTCCTCAAGGGATTTAATTTAATCCGATTTGCCGATATCCGGCATTGCAGGTTGTCTCAACGGTGGCTCCACAGTGAATGGAGCCCACACCGAGACTTGAACTCGGGACCTCATTCTTACCAAGAATGTGCTCTACCACTGAGCTATGTGGGCTCGGCTTCTCTTGGCTCGAGTTTCGTCCTAACGCCCTGCTCTGGTGCAGGGAGTAGGATTCGAACCTACGAAGCACAAGGCGGCAGATTTACAGTCTGCTGGGTTTGACCGCTCCCCAATCCCTGCACAACCCTTCATATTAACACAATTGGGTTTTCACTCTTGTCAAGTTACGAATTTCGTAAGCGTTGAATCGGGGCGATTCAGGTGCGATTAATGGTGTTGTTTGGAGCCCCAGGGGGGATTCGAACCCACCAACCTGCCAATTACAAATCGGCTGCGCTGCCATTGCGCCACTGGGGCAAAAACTGAAAGAAGTCGGACGTGACCTCTTCTCCGATGTTAAATCGATTGTCACATCGGTTCAATGCCATCGAGTTCGTGCCATGTATCTCGTTTCCTCAAGTCAGGTGCGCGTTTTTGTCGACGTTGAGGTTCCGGTAGAGATCGCGAAGTTCGCGGTAGGACTTGATTTCGTAGATGTTGGCATCGGATTCGAAAGTCCGCAGCGCCTCCGCTACCCTTTGTTGGGATCGTTTGCCGCCAAAAGCGTTGAACCAAATCACGGAGTTGGGCGCGATCGCGTTCAACGGATTTTCGTAATTTTCGCCGCAGATTCGTTTGCGCCGCAATATGTTGAAGATCGTTCGCTTGGCGATGCGGATGGTGACGCTCCAAGTAGGGAGGTTGAGCCAGATCACGGTGTCGGCCATCGGCAAGATGTGCGGGCGTATCTTGCTGTAGTTGCCGTCGATGATCCAACCGTCCGGCGACTCGTCGATCCGCTCTCGGACGATCTGAAGCATCTCTTCGCTGTCTCGTTCGACCCAATTAGGCAACCAGAAAACGGCGTCTAATTCGATCACGGGCAATCCCGTGAGATCACCGAGGGCTCGACTGAGAGACGTCTTTCCGCCGCGTCCGTAGATACAGATGCGACGACCTAATTTGAACCGTTGGGAAGACCTTTCGAACGCGGTTGGTTTGTTCATGGCGCGACGACGTTGAATTTTCAATTGCGGACACGGGATGCAGCTTGTTTTGCGGCATCCATGACCTCTTGGATTGGGATGGCTAATTCCGATGCGATGCGTGCGCAATCGTCATATTCGGGCGCAGTCTGCGTGATAATCCCGTCGATTTTGCGACGCTTCACTCGGATCGTCCCGTATCGGGTTTCGGCAGTAACGATATCTCGGCGGGCGATCATCCGATCTAACTGTCTGACGCGAATTCCCAACGTTGATGTGTGCTTGAAGAAGGTGGTGGCTATCTGGGTTAGCTTGGATTGTTCGACGATAGCGGAGAGTATCACGGCTGGGCGCGATTTCTTCATTTGGATCGGGGTTGTCCAGACATCGACGGCGCCGTTTTCAAAGAGCATTTCCGTTGCGTAGCCCAGTTGTTCGCCGGTCATGTCGTCGATGTTGGTCTCGATGAGTACGACGTCGGATTGATGGATCAGGCCGAGGTCGGCGGCGGTCTTGTCAAATGATTCGAGTTGCTTTTGGGATTTTCCGAGCCAGAGTCCGACGACGTTAGGCGGGGTATCTGTGTTGCGTGTGCCCGCGCCGTATCCGATGCATTCGATGAGAATGTTGGCGGGGATGAATCTTGCAAGCGTTGCGACGATTGCGGCACCGGTCGGGGTGATGCTCTCCCCTACCGGCAGATTTGCACCCGATATGCGGACTGGAAGGTTGTTGCTTTGAATGATCGACATCGTCGCGGGCGCGATCGACGCGCCTTTGCCGTGGCTGCTCGATGACATTCCGTGGGATCCCGGTAACGCCGAAGCGTAGAGGGTGTCGATCTCTAGGATACGGATGCCGATTACAGCAGCAGCGATATCGATGAGCGTGTCTAGTGTTCCGAGTTCGTGGAGGTGCGATTCGCCTTCTGGAGTATTGTGAGCGTCGGCTTCGGCGATTCTTAGGCAGTCGAAGATAGCACGGATTTGAGCGCGGTCGGCTTCGGATAATGCGCTATTGTCGATGCAGGTGTCGAAGTCTTGCCATCCCAATTTGCGATCGGCTTCGTTCGTAAGAGCGACATCCGTATGGGTTGCGGATATTGCGCCGCGGGTGGTTTGGGCGGTGTTTAACGTGAAGGGATCCGGGACGATCTTGGCGAGTTCGGTTTCGAGTTCTTGGCGCGATAATCCAGCATCCAACATCGCGGATATGAGCATGTCACCGCTGATGCCGCCGATGATGTCGAGGTATGCGATACGGGTCATGAACTAGTGGCGCTGTGTGGGCAGCAGTCAACGGACTCGCTAGGCGCTAGGTGCGCATAGGTCGTCTGTTATTTGGATTTTAGAGCTTCGTTGAGATTGCCGGACCGGAGGCCTTTAGGATCGAGTTCGACCTTCCGGTAACCGGCGGCGATGATGCCGGCTTCGGCCTTCATCTTGGTCGCTGGTTCAGAGTAGACCGTGACCATGTTTAATGGAAGTTCAACGCGTGCGGTTTCACCGTAGTGGCGGACTCGATTTTCGGGGAACCCTAGGTTACGCAGGTGTTTTTCGGCCCTCGAGATCATCTTCAATGCTTCGGAGGTGACATGGGTTCCGTACGGGATACGGGATGACAGGCAGGGTTGAGCGGGTTTATCCCAATTGGGAAGACCGACTTCTTCGGCCAATGCACGGACCTCATCTTTTCCGATGTCTGCTTCCAACAGAGGTGACCTGACGGAGAAATCCTTCGCGGCTTTCATGCCCGGTCGGTAGTCACCAAGGTCGTCGCGATTTGCTCCGTTGGCGATCACCCGGAAATCTTCTATTGATGCCAGCCGTTCAAGGTGGTTGTAGAGTTCGGATTTGCAGAAAAAGCAGCGTCGGCCATCGTTCCGCAGATATCGTTCGTCTTGCATCTCCGATGTTGCGATAGTGCGGAGGTTCCACCCGCGTTGTTCGGCGATTGCCCGGGCGTCTTCTAGTTCGTAATCGGCGAGGCTGTCGGATACGGCGGTGACGATGAGCGCTTTGGATGGGCCAAGGAGGTCGTGGGTCAGCTGCGCGACGAGCGCAGAGTCGACACCGCCAGAGTAAGCGACGATCGCAGACTCGAACGAAGTGATTGCGGCGAACAGTCGCTCGGATTTTTGGTTAAGTTTCATGTCGCGCATGATTTGGAAGCAACTGAAGTTATGCAAAAGGGGGATTCGTGGTTCACGAATCCCCCTTTATCGTTACACCTTTATGAGCAGGTTTTACCCGGCGGGCAGTGCCACGGGTTCGTCATCGACTTGTGCGGCCAAAGCGGTCTCTTCGAGGATTTTGCGATGCTCTTCGTCGGGCGTGATCACGATCGACCGGTCGGCCGACTCTTCGGCTTCGGACGCGTCGATCAATACGATGTCGCCTTCCAAAATCGATTTGGTTAGGAACATCTCAGAGATGACGTCTTCGACCTCGTCTTGGATCTTGCGGCGTAGTGGCCGAGCACCCATTTTGGGATCGAAACCGACTTCAGCGAGGTATTCCTTGGCGGCATCGGAGACGCGCAGTGACATCTCGTGTTCCTCGGCGCGTTCAGCGACCTCACTCATCATCAGGTCGACGATGTTGAGGACGTCTTCGCGACCCAAAGCGCGGAAGACCACAACGCCGTCGATACGGTTCAAGAACTCGGGTTTGAAACCGTTCCTCGGATTCTTGAGTTCCTCAAGCACGCGATCCCTCATTCGGAGGTAGTCGTCTTCTGAGGTCCCGTCTGAGATTTCGCCAGTGCCGAACCCGATCCTGTAGCCGCTGGAGATGAGGTTCGAGCCGAGGTTCGACGTCATCACGATGATCGTGTTCTTGAAGTCGATCTTCCGACCTTGTCCATCGGTCAGATGACCATCTTCAAACACTTGCAAAAGTGTGTTGAACACGTCGGGGTGGGCTTTTTCGATTTCGTCCAGCAGGATGACACTGTAAGGGTGCTTCCTAACTTCCTCTGTCAGTTGTCCGCCATCTCCGTAGCCGACGTATCCTGGCGGGGAGCCGATCAGGCGGGAGACGGTGTGTTTCTCCATGTACTCGGACATGTCGAGGCGAATCATCAAACGCTCGTCACCGAACAGGTATTCGGCGAGTTGTTTGACGAGATGCGTCTTGCCAACGCCGGTCGGACCCAAGAACAGGAACGCGCCAATTGGTCGTTTGGGATCTTTGAACCCAGCACGAGCGCGGCGCACGGCTTTCGACACGATGCCAATGGGCTCTTCCTGACCAAGAACGCGTTTCTGGAGTTCGCCCTCCATATTGCGTAGTCGCTCGACCTCAACGACATCGAGACGAGTCACCGGGATGCTTGTCCACATCGAGACGACCTCGGTTACGTCGTCCGGTCCTACTTCAGTCTTGATGTTGTCTTTGTTGAATTCGGCGAATTTCTTTTCGACTTTGGCGATTACGGCCTTCTGTTTGGTCTCTCGTTCGAAGAGTTCCGAAGCGGCGTCGTAGTCTTGGCGCGTGACCGCTTCGTTCTTCTCGCGCAGGATGTCGTTGAGAACTCGAATGGAGTCGCGCACCTCGGGCGGTGGCATCGTGTTCTTGACCCGGACGCGCGAAACTGCTTCATCGACTAGATCGATTGCCTTGTCAGGCAGATGGCGATCAACGATATATCGGTCGGCCAACTGTGCGGCGATCTCGATAGCTTCGTCGGCGATGGAGAGTTGGTGGTGGTCCTCGTATTGCTTCTTAACGCCATGGAGGATCTTGACCGTCTCTTCAACGTCAGGTGGTTCTACTTTGACGGGTCGGAATCTTCGATCCAGAGCAGCATCGCGTTCGATGTGCTTCCGGTAATCGTCGTGGGTTGTGGCCCCGACTACCTGGAGTTCTCCTCTCACCAAAGATGGCTTGAGGATGTTGGCGGCATCAACGGCGCCTTCGGCGGCGCCAGCGCCAACAAGGGTGTGGATTTCTTCGATAAAGAGAATGCACTCTTGGTTGGCTTTGAGTTCGGCAATGATCTTCGTCATGCGCTCTTCAAATTCGCCGCGGTATTTGGTGCCGGCGATCAACGATCCCATGTCAAGGGCGACGACGCGCCGTCCCTTGAGCATGTCTGGCACTGCGCCATCAACGATAGTGGTGGCCAGCTTCTCGACGATGGCGGTCTTGCCGACGCCAGGGTCTCCGACGAGTACGGGATTGTTTTTGGTTCTGCGGCTGAGGATCTGAATAACGCGTTCGAGTTCGGTGTCGCGCCCGATAACCGGGTCGAGTTTTCCGTCTGAAGCCAACTCGGTGAGGTCAACGCCCATGCTGTCGAGCATGGGTGTGCGCCGTTTTTTGTCGTCCGCACCCTTACGCCTGGAACGTTTGGTGCCGGTTTCCAGTTTCTGCGTTTCGTCACGAACGCGATCGAGTGTGACCTCGTTCTGAACGAGTAGATCGGCGGCGGCACCCTCGCCGTCACGCAGCAGTCCGATAAGGAGATGTTCGGTGCCGACGCGGTTCAGCTCGCCGAGGCGCGCTTCATCCACTGCCAATCGAATGGCTTTCTTGGCGCGTGGTCCGAGACTGGGCGGTCGCTCGCCTGGGGTTGCTTCGCGGTTGATGGAAAACTCAAGTGCGGTGCGCAGTTCGCGCACGTCAACCTTGAGGTTAGTGAAAACCTGAGCGACAATGCCTTCCTTTTCGCCGAGCAGAGCAAGCAAGAGATGCTCAGCGGTGATGTACCGCTGGTTGTATCGCTTGGCCTCCTCTTGGGCGGTCTCAAACACCCGTCGTGCGGGTGCTGAGAACATGTTAAATCCACGTTCACTGCTGTCGGGCATTGCTCAACGCTCCCTTCAGTCAGGTTGTCACGGACACCCTACGCGCCCGTTCGAAATCAATCGTCAAATAGGTCTTCGAACCCGCCGTCGGCGAAGCTCGACCTGTCACCGTCCGAACCGCCTCGTGCGTCCGGACTTCCCTGGGAACCTTCAACCTGTTTCAGGCTGAGTCCAAGTCGCCGACGCTCTGGTTCAATTCGTATCACACGGAAGTTATGCACGTCACCCTCTTTTACCACTTCTGAGGGGCTCTTTATGTGGCGGTTTGTCAACTCGGAGATGTGGACGAGGCCTTCGATTCCTTCGCCAACACGAGCAAAAGCACCGAAATGCGCCAGTTTAGTGACTTTACCTTCAACAACTTGGCCAACGCTAAGTTGGTTCTCGATGTTTTCCCAGGGTTCAGGCAGCAATCGCTTCATGCTCAATGCGATCTTCAGGGACTCGCGATCGACCTTCAAAACCAGTACATCGAGGTCTTGACCGAGTTTTACCACGTCATCTGGTCGATTTACGGATGACCATGACATCTCGGAGATATGGACGAGGCCGTCAGCACCGCCGAGGTCGATGAATGCACCGAAACTCGATATCCCAGCGACGCGTCCGCGTCGAATGTCGCCTTCTTCGAGTTCTTGGACAAGGCGCATCTTCTGCATGTGGTTTATGGCTTCCAAAGCGGCCCTCTCGGAGAAGATAGCGCGGTTGCGACGTCGATTGAGTTCAAGTATTTTGCAATCGATCTCCATGCCGATGAAGCCCGGCTTTGGAGGTGCGCCGTCTCCGACGTAGAGGTCTCGTGCGGGACCAACGAGCTGGGAAAGCGGGACGAAACCCTGAACGCCTTTGACTTGTATGACCGCTCCGCCACGGTTTGATCCGATGATCCGGCCTTTTACAGTTTCTTCGGCTTCGCGCGCCTTTTCCAGGTCACGCCAACCATGTTCGCCGCGTGCACGGTCGATGGAAAGCAACGGATATCCGTCGGGACCTTCGGGTCTTGAAACATAAAGGATGACTTCGTCGCCGATATCCGGCAGCGATTCATCGCCCTCTTCTTCGGTGAGTAAACGGGTTTCCCGGATCGGGACCCAACCTTCGGATTTCTGTTGGATATCTACAAGAAGACCATCTCGTGCTGCGTCAAGCACAATGCCGTCGATGATGTCGCCGCGCCTCAACCCTTCTTTTGGCAGGTAACTGAATACGAGATCCAGCTCCTCCACTTCGCCGTTTACGTCATCGCCGTTTTCCGAGCTCTGTTCAGGTTCAGTCGGAATTGGTTGTTCAGCATCTTGTTGCTGATCAGTGTCGTCGGTCAATACGGCGACGTTTCCAGGGCCCGCCGTCTGATCCGTCTCTGTGGTGGTCAATTAGAAATCCTTGAGGTATCGCCGCGCAGTCCCGTTTGACTGCACGCCCTAATTATAAGCATGGTGTTTTTTCGATTCTGTTTCGTAATCGCGCAACAGCGAGTATTAACAGCGTCATCCACCACGGCTCGTGCTTAACGATTTTACCCACAAATGCGTTCTGCGCGCCGATCATGGAACGGCTTGTTGCATCTTAACTTTCGGGTTATCTGGTATCAACGGGTGCGGTATTCTAGATTCCAATGGAAACACGCTAGATTCGACGACGATTCTGGGTTGACATCAGATTTGAGGCGTCGATGGGAGAATACCGAGAATGGACCTGGGAATCAAAGGCAAGCGCGCGCTGATCACCGGCAGTAGCAGAGGTCTTGGGCGACAATCGGCGCTCGCTTTGGCGAATGAAGGAGTGGATGTCGCGATCTGCGCCCGCGGAAAAGAGACTCTCAATGCGACGGTTGGCGAAATTTCCGATATCGGAGTTAATGCGGTCGGCTACGTAGTCGACATGGCCAATGCCGACGCACCGGAGCAGGTTGTCGAGCGGATGAAGGCCGATCTAGGGGAGCCCGACATCGTAGTCAACAACGTGGGCGGGAGCATGGGCACTAGCGACGTAATTAATTCATCCGTCGAGGATTTCGCTATGGTGACCGACCTGAACTTATTTTCTGCGATTCGATTGATAAAGGCGACATTGCCGGGGATGCAGGAACGCGGTTGGGGCCGGATCATCAACATATCCAGCATCTACGGTCGCGAAGCCGGGGGAACAGCACCCTACATGGTGGCAAAAGCTGGGATGATCGCGCTCTCGAAACATGCTTCGCTCTCAAGCGCTCCCACTGGCGTGACGGTCAACTCTGTAGCGCCGGGATCGATTCTGTTCCCGGGCGGCACTTGGGAGAGATTCCAAGAGATCAACACACCAGAGTTCGTCGATGAGTTTGTGGCACGCAACCTGCCGATGGGCAAATTCGGATGGCCAGAGCCGATCGGCGCAACTGTCGCATTCCTAGCTTCCAAACATGCTGACCTAATTACAGGTGCGTGCATCAATGTAGACGGCGGACAGTCTCACAACTTGTTCTAGCGCTTTTCGTCACGATCAGACAAACAATCGAGTTCCTTCAACATGACAGACGACCCACTGGTAATTGCGGGTAAATCCTTTAGTTCGCGCCTGATGACCGGTACCGGTAAGCACCGCTCTTCCCAGCAGTTGCTCGATTCCGTAGTGGCTTCGGGAACCGAGATAATCACCGTGGCGATCGGTCGGCTTAATCTCGATAATCCCGCTGAAGAGACGCTTTTGGATGTATTGGATTGGGACAGGTACCAGATACTCCCGAACACAGCAGGTGCGCGGACCGCAGAACAGGCGGTAGGCATTGCTCGATTGGCGCGCGAAGTTACGGGTTCGGGTTGGATCAAGCTAGAGGTGATTCCGGAGCCGGCTCATCTTCTACCCGACCCGGTTGGTTCGTATGAGGCCGCGAAGATGCTGCTAAGTGAAGGCTTCACCGTGTTGCCTTATATCCATGCGGATCCGGTGCTCGCGATGAAGCTAGAGGATCTGGGATGCTCGACCGTGATGCCGCTCGGTTCGCCGATTGGTTCGGGTCGCGGCGTTCACACGGCGGAGGAGATCGCGATAATCATCGAGCAATCGAGCGTCCCGGTGGTTGTCGATGCTGGATTGGGAGTTCCTTCGGACGCGTCGATGGTGCTGGAGATGGGGGCGGACGCGGTGTTGGTCAACACGGCGATAGCGCAGTCGGAGAATCCGGGGTTGATGGGTGAAGCATTCAAATTAGGCGTTGAAGCGGGACGGAAGGCTTACTTGGCGGGTCGGATACCGGTTTCTGATGCGTCGCCTAGCAGCCCACAAGAGGCGTTAGCCGTAACTGCGTAGTTTAGGACGAGCTGAGAGAGAGGTATGTCGGACCCGAAGCGCCTGCGTCTTCCGACTCCAACGTTGTGCTTGGTTACCGATCTTGGCGTTGTGGGGAACGATATTGCACGGTTATTCGATGCTGTGTCGAGCGCGGTTGACAACGGCGTGAATATGGTTCAGGTTCGGGCACCCGAGGCGAGTGCGGACGAACTTGATGCATTGATCAACGGTGTCGTTGAGGTGGTCGGAAATAAAGCATTGGCGATCGTGAATCCGTCGATTCTGCCAATCAAGTTGTTTCAGGGCGTTGCCGGATTGCAACTTTCGGAGAGTGCGGGGGCGAGTATCGAGGATGCTCGGCGGATGTATGGAGCTGGTTCGCTTGTTGGGCGCTCAGTTCATAGTGTGGATGGCGCGCGGCGAGCGAAGGAGATGGGTGCGGATTTTTTTGTGCTTGGCACGATTTTTCCGTCTGGGTCGCATCCTGGCGGCGCGGCGCACGGCGTGGGCATTGTCCCGCGCGTGGTTCGAGAGACTAGGCTTCCGGTGATTGGAATCGGCGGGATCACGACGGAGAACGTTAGAGAAGTCCTTAGGAACGGTGCCGTGGGCGTGGCGGTGGTGCGTTCGATACTCGGTGCGGCGGACCCGGGTGCCGCGACGCGGGAATTGATGGCGGCGATGTTGGACGAGTCGTCGGGTTAGGGCTGGTTTCTTGCTACGGCGGTTTCGACTTGCTCGGTCATATCTACCGGGTTTGACTGACTACCTTGGCGGATCGCGGTCAGATCGATATTCCCGTCTGCAATCGCTTTGAGAGTCTCGACCACTAGCGGTCGTTCACGTTTGACGCCGGCTTCGCGGATTGCGGCGAAGAGTGGCAGATTTTCGTCAGCTGCTCTTCGCAAGTGAGCTATGTTGCGGTGGCTAGCGTCTTGCCATAAGCGGTCGTAATTCGTACCTCGGATGGTGAAACTGCATGTGGTCACGATAGGACCGCGGTCGAGTTCGGGTGTTGCGATGTGGATCATTGATCCATGCTCGTGGGCATATTGTTCGATGACGTCCCAGATTGCGTCTTGCCATTTTCCGATCGTCCCGCCGGGCAAAGCTGGGTGTTGATTGAGGCATAACATCTGGCGACTTATTTCCGGGGCAAAGAGCATGTAACCGGCCATTACGGAGACATCGGGGGCGAAGCGCGCCAGACGGGCCAACACGGCTTGGTCGAATTCGATTCGCAGTTCCGCCCACGTAGAGGGTTTGCGTTGCTGGCGGAATGTTGCCGACGACATGGTTACGGTGGGGATGCCGTTGGCTCCAGCGAGGTCGATGAAACTATCAGTGGGGCCGGTTTGACCGCGTTCGCGATTGACGAACATGAACTCGAATTTTGCGTTCAGATGCCCGGATTGGATCGCGTTTAGGACGGCGGTGAACATGCCGCGTGACCCGGGTCCGTTTGCGGTGGTGAACCAACCGATGCGCAATGGGCGACGGTCCGTGGGTTGTGTGGCCTTGACCACGATTAGTCGTCCGCGACCAAATTCAACTGCTCGACTAAACCTTTTTGCAGTCGTTGGATTTTGAGTTCAGCGCCGTTGAGCATTTCGGTGCAGGTTTTGGCGAGTTGCATGCCCTCTTCGAAGAGCGCGGTTGACTGATCGAGCGACATCTGGCCGCTTTCCAGTCGACGGACTACAGTTTCGAGTCTGGTAAAGACGTCTTCGAACGATGTCGGTTGTTCGTTCTGCGGTTGGTCTTCGTCGGTCATTTATGCGTACCTGGGCGGTTGTTGGGGTTTACAGATTGGACCTTCGTTTCGGCGGTGCCGTCGGCGAAGGTTAATTCCAACGATGTCTTGGGTTGGACGTTGGCGGCCCGAGTAATGACACTTCCATCGGTGCCGCGAACCATGACGTACCCGCGTTCGAGAATGTTGTCGGGTCCTAAGGCTCGGAGTTCGGCTTCGACTCGCTTCATTGCTTCGCGTTTCATTGCGGCATATCGCGTCCACGAAACTCGAGCACGCGACCTCAGTTCTTCAACGCGATCGCGGAATCTTTGGGTTTCGGGTGCGTTCTCAGAAAGCCTATCTTGGGTCAGGTCCAGCCGCTGTCGAGCGAGCGTTACGCGTCCAGACAGTCCTCGCATCAATCGTTGGACAAAATCTGCGGTTTCGAGTTTTAGTCCTTCGGTCGCCGGCGAAACTAGCTCTGCGGCGGCGGATGGGGTTGGGGCTCGGAGATCGGCGACGTCATCTGCGATGGTGAAGTCGGTTTCGTGGCCGACGGCGCTGATGACCGGAATGCGGCTTGCGAAAATGGTCCGGGCGACCATCTCGTCGTTATAGGGCATGAGGTCTTCTGCTGAACCGCCGCCGCGGCCGATGATTACGGCATCGACGTGATCGGTCTCGACGAATTGGTGGAGTTCGGCGAATGCTTGGACGATGGTTTCTGGTGCAAGTTCGCCTTGGACGGCGGAGGGGACGAGCAAGAGTTCCATCAATGGGTAGCGGCGCCGGACGATGTTTTGGATGTCGTGCCAGACTGCGCCTTGTTCGGATGTGATGACTGCGATGCGTTGGGGGAACTGTGGGATGGGTCTCTTGCGCGAAGGGTCGAAGAGGCCTTCGGCGCGCAACTTGCGTTTCAGCTCTTCGAGTTGAGCTTGTTGATCGCCGACGCCGGCGGGTTCGACGGAGGTGACAACGATTTGGAGGTCGCCGCGAGGTGCGTATATTCCTGCGCTGCCCTTGCAAAGGACCAATGCGCCGTCTTCGAGGAATTGATGTCCGCGGCCGTAGCGGAACATCACGCAACGGAGCCCGGCTTCTCGGTCTCGCACGGAGAAGTAACTGTGTCCCGAAGCTGGTTGCGAATGACCGGATACTTCGCCGATCATCGTGATGTTTGCGAGTTGCGGGTCGTTTTTTAGCAACCCTTGGATGAGTTGAGAAACTTCGGAGACCGAGCGCGGTTGAGATTGGTTGGCAGACGTTTGGGGCGAAGGTGTGGTGTTCATCATCCGGTTGCCACCATTATCTGCAAGGGGAAATGCGTTGAGAAGGCGATCAAACGGCTCGGCCGATGTACTCCTTGGAGGTGGTGTTGACGCTGATGTTGTCGCCTTCACTGACAAATAGTGGGACCTGTAGGGTGAGGCCGGTGTCGGTGGTGGCCGGTTTGGTGGCGCCACTTTGCGTATCACCCCTTAGGCCGACTTCGGTTTGGGCAATGGTGAGGTTCACCGCGGAGGGCAATTCGACGAGTATCGGTTTCTCGTCGTGCATCAGCAATACCAATTCGCCGCCTTCGGGTAGGAAATAAACGGCATCGCCGAGGAGCGCGTCGCTGATGAGGTGTTGTTCGTAGGTTTCCATGTCCATGAAGACGTAGAAATCGCCTTCTTTGTATAAGTACTGGGCGTTCCGACGCTCGGTGGGGGCGGCTGTAAGTTTCTGGTTTCCGGCGAGTTTGCGTTCGAAGACGTTGCCGGTGCTGAGATGCCTGACTTTTAGGGTCAGAGTCGGCGGTGCTTTGGGGGCTTGGCGATGCTGCCACTCCATGATCTGGTAAATCTCGCCATCCAACATGATGGTCATATTGCGGCGGATTTCGGAGGAGGAAATCGTCATTGGTGAGAGCTTTCTTTGCTAACTTGGTTTCGGTTGATTTCGATAGATTGGGTTGATATCAAAACAGCATCTTGGCGGCGTGGCTCAAGACTCGTGCGCGTCCGTTTTCCAAGACGACCACATCTTCAATTCTGACGCCACCCCAACCGGGTATGTAGATGCCGGGCTCGATAGTGAATGGCATCCCGTTTTCCAGCGGTGTTGTACCGCGGGGGCCGACGTTGGGTTCCTCGTGGACTTGCAGACCTAGTCCATGGCCGAGGCTGTGGCCGAAGTTGCCGGCATAGCCGGCGTCTTCGATGACCTTGCGGGCGATGGCGTCGGCTTCGCCTCCGGTGATGCCAGCTTCGACTTTTTCAATTGCGGATTCTTGGGCTTGGAGGACGATGTTGTAGATTCGTGCGATTTCGTCGTCGGCTTCACCGAGTACCACAGTGCGTGTGAGGTCTGAACAGTAGCCTTGGTAAGTTGCGCCGCAGTCGAAGACGATAGTTTCGCCTTCTCTGAGTTCGGAGTCGCCGGTTTGATGGTGTGGTCGGGCTGCGTTGGGGCCAATGGCGACGATGGTGTCAAAGGACAGACATTCTGCGCCGCGTTCACGGATGGCTTTCTCGAATTCCCATGCAGCTTCCTTCTCGGTCATGCCGGGCATCAGTTTTCCGGCGGTCTCCTCGAAAGCGGCATCGCCGATGTCGATTGCGCTTTGTAATAGCTCGATTTCGCCTGCGTCCTTGATGGCTCGCAGTTTGGCGGCGTCGCCGGATTTTGGCTCGAGGTTGACCTCGATTTCACTCTCAGCGATGGCATCTGTGTACATCTTGAGGGCGGAGACGGTGAGGTTGTCGGCCTCAAAGCCGATGTTGTCGACGCCCAACTTGCCGAGCAATTTCGGGAACCATTCGCCGAGACGGCCTTGGATTTTCGTGATTTCGAAGCCGGTGGCCTGATCGGCTGCTTGTTCGGTGTACCGAAAATCGGTTGCCAGTATGGCGTCGGATTCGGTAATGAAGAGTAGCCCGGCGGTGCCGATGAAACCTGAGAAATAGCGTCGATTGTGCACATCGGAGATCAACATACCGCCGAGTTCTTGCTCTTTGATCAACGAGCGCAGTGCTGCGACACGGTTAGGGTAGCGAAACTTGGTTGCGCTCATCCAGAGTTTTCCTCAACATGTGCAACGAGGCTTTCTAGGGCGTGTACGTATACGCGCCACCCGAGGCCGGCTATCTGGCCCAAGGCAAAGGGTGCGATGACGGAGTGGCGTCGGAACTCTTCGCGGGCGTGGATGTTCGACATGTGTACTTCGATTGTTGGCAGTTTGCTGTCCAAAATAGCGTCGAGCAGCGAGTAACCGACTTGTGTCAATGCGCCCGCGTTGATGATGATGCCGTCTGCGTCCGCGGATTCGGATTGGATCCAATCGACGATGAAACCCTCGTGATTGGACTGGAAGAATGCGATGCTAACCCCGAGTTGATTGGCGCGCTCGGAGACGCGTTGCTCGATGTCCGCGAGCGTTACGGATCCGTACTGCGTGGCGTCGCGTTTACCCAAGTTGTTTAGATTGGGGCCATTTATGACCAATATGCGTCTCATCGTGAATCCCGGATTCGATATTGGAGGTGTTCGCACCGCGCCCGAGATGATGTCTCGCGCGCCACATTCAAGGCTATAACGTGTTGTGGTCTTTTCGCCTTGTGGCGCGCCGCTGGAGGTTCGTTCCGGGGTGGGCTCGGAGATAGACTTTGCGTGCTTGCTCTGCCGAAACGTGAGTGTAGATTTGCGTGGTGGACGGCGATTCGTGACCGAGCAGGTCTTGCACGACTCGGAGATCGGCACCGCCGTTTAGTAGGTGGGTGGCGAAGCTATGGCGGAGGATGTGAGTGTGGAAGTTGGCGTCGAGTCCTGATTTGAGGGCGTTGCGTTTGACGGTTTGCTGGATGCTTCGGGTGCTCAATCGGCCGCCGAGTTTGTTGAGGAAGAGTGCGTCTTGGGATCGTCGGGTTGCGAGTTTAGGGCGCGATGCGTTTAAGTATTTTTCGGCCCATTGCGCGGCTGTCTCGCCGAGCAGAACGATGCGTTGTTTAGCTCCCTTGCCGAATACCCGGCACTCTCGAGAATTGAGGTCGAGATCGCCGGTGTTCAGCGAATTAATTTCGGAGACGCGCATACCTGAGGCATAGATCAACTCGAGTAATGCGCGGTCGCGCAGACCCAGTGTTGTGGAGGTATCGGGCGCCATTAGTAGTCGTTCGATCTCCACTTCGGACACGACGTATGGGAGTCTCTTGGCTTGGCGCGGTGCGACGACCATGTCGGTGTCGTTCCGAGCCACTTTGCCGGTCTCCTGCATCCATCCGAAAAATGTGCGCAACGCGGTCAATTTACGGCTGATTGATGCCTTTTCGTATCCATTGCTGGCGAGGAATGCCAGGTAGCTTCTAAGCTGACGACGATCGGGAGAATTGATCTTGTCGAGGGATCGAGCTTCGGCTTGGAACCTCATGAACGCTGCGAGGTCGTTCATGTAATTGCGAACTGTGGGTGGTGCTAGCTGACGAATCGACGTCAAGTATTTCTGGTACTCGACAAGGATCGGTGCCCATTCGGTGTTGCCGACAACATCCCAAAGGCCGGGGACGTTTAGATCCCTCGGATCTCGACGTTCGGTTGTCATGTGATGCTCGTTCCGATTCCGGGTTGGAGCATCATGGTTGAAGGTCGGGTTGAGTTAGCTAGAGGTGCGCGCCCGGCTATTGCTGGAGCGGCCGCGTGATCGGGTTGAACGCGTGGTGCGCGTGCTTCGTTTTTTGGCGGCTTCGGGATGCTCTTTGAAGCACCGTTGCATGCGCTGAACTCGTTTCTCGTCCCATTCGGCGAGTTCGGCTTCGTCTTCCGGTTTAAGATCGAGTGCGACGCGGCATTTGGGGAACTCTGGGCAGGCAATGAATTCGCCTCGACGCCCGTTGCGGACCACGAGTTCGACGCCGCCGTCGCAGATGACGCCCGAGCCGAGCTCGACACGTTTTTCAAGTTCGGGTACGCCGTCGGGGTGTGCGACGTGGCATTGCGACATGCGGCGAGTGAACTCGCCTTGCCACTCTTCGATTTTTTCGCCGTCAGCATCATCGCCGGGATACAGGTCCATCGCAAATTTGCACGTCGGAAACTCGGGACACGCCAAGAAATCTCCTCGCCGTCCGTTGCGGACCACAAGATCGGTGCCACCGTCACATTTGATGCCGCTGCCAACGTCGAATTCGGATCGGCGGATCCGCTGGGCGTTTTGGAAGGCATGATCGAGCGCGGCGTCGAATGGCGAGTAAAACTCGCGCAGCATTTCGACGCGTTCCAAGTCACCGCTCGCGATGTCGTCGAGCTTGGTCTCCATGCCGGCGGTGAACCCAACATCGACGATGTCAGGGAAGAACTGCTTGAGCATGGCGCACACGGCAATACCACTTTTGGTGGGATGGAATCGGTTCCGTTCGCGTGTTACGTAGTTCCTATCAACAATTCTGCCGACAATGGTGGCGTAAGTGCTAGGTCTTCCGATGCCAAGTTCTTCCAATGTTCGGATCAGGTTGGCTTCAGTGAAGCGAGGAGGAGGTTGCGTAAATTTCTGATCGTTGTTGACCTTCAATAGGTTGAGCGACTCGTCCTCGAAGAGCGGTGGCAGGCGTCTCGCATCGTCAGACTCGGAATCTTCGTCACGGGTTTCGATGTAGAGCTTGCGGAAACCGTCGAAGACCATCACTGAGCCGGTTGCGCGCAATTTGTGGGTCTTGCCGTTTGTCGTGACGGCATCGATGTCTGCGCGGGTGCGTTCGTCGATGCCGTCGGTCATTTGGCTAGCAACCATTCGTCGCCAGATGAGTTCGTACAGCCTGCGTTGATCCTGGTTGAGGAATCGGGATACGCGGTCTGGGGTGTTGGTGATGGAGGTCGGACGAATGGCTTCGTGCGCTTCTTGAGCGTTGCGAGAACTGGTTTGGTAAATCCGATGCCCGGCGTGGTAACTGTCGCCGAATTCACCTTGGATGAAGGCCTGCGCTTGCTGGAGAGCCGATGCGGCAAGATTGGTCGAGTCGGTTCTCATGTAGGTGATAAGACCCACCGGTTCGCCATCGCCGAGGACGACTCCCTCGTAAAGGCTTTGGGCGGTGCTCATCGTGCGTTGCGCGTTGAACCGAAGGCTACGCGCGGCTTGCTGTTGAAGAGTGCTGGTGATGAACGGCGGACGGGGACGGACTTTAACTTGGCGTTTGGTAACGCTGGTAACCGTGTATGCGGCAGATTTGAGTTCATCGGCGATTGCCGTCGCCGAGGTTTCGTTGGATAGCAGTTCGTTCTCGGGTTTGTTGGGGTCTTTTTTCTCTCCGTGAATCCGGTAGAGACGCGCGCCAACCGAGATGTCCGAGGATTGCTTTGCGAGGTCGACGGAGATCAGCCAATACTCTTTGGGTACGAAGGCATTGATCTCTTCTTCACGATCGACAACTAACCGCAGTGCAACAGACTGGACTCGGCCAGCGGACTGAGCACCGGCGACTTTGTTACGAATAAATGGGCTGAGCTTGAAACCGACAAGGCGATCGAGGATACGGCGCGCTTGTTGCGCTTCCACGAGTTGGTGGTCAATTTGGCGCGGGGCGTTGAACGCCTCCATCACCGCGTCTCTGGTTATCTCGTGGAAGACTACCCTCCGGGCATCATCCTGTGAGATACCGAGGATTTCGCTGAGGTGCCACGATATTGCTTCGCCTTCTCGATCGGGGTCGGTGGCAAGATACACGTTGCCCGCACGTTTAGCGGCGGTTTTAAGTTCGTTGACGACCTTTCGGCGGTCGGAAACGATGCTGTACTTCGGCTCGAAGTCGTTATCGACGTCGACGCCCATGTTTGACTTCTGCAGGTCACGAACGTGTCCAACAGACGCTTTTACCGCGAAACCATCACCCAAGTAGCGTTCGATGGTGCGCGCTTTGGCAGCCGATTCGACGATCACAAGGTCGTCGCCAGATGCCTTTGTTCGCTTTGCCAATTCGTCACACTTCCACTAGTTTTCAAAGCTCGTTATCGAAGCCCGAATTCGACCCCAGGGGGATCAGTAATTATGCAGGTTGTCCGTCATCTAACAATCTTGGCGCGCCGATTTCAGCGCGTCGGTTCGACAGATCGTATAGAGCGCCCTCGGTGCACCGAACGATGCCGCGCACTTCCATCATGGTAAGCGTTGACATTGTTTCGGTTACTGACAATGATAGCGTTCGGGCGATTTCATCGATGTGAACAGGGCCTTCAGAGTCGCGCAACGAATTGGCGATGGAGTGTTCTAGTTCGTTGAAAGTCTCGATCTCTTCCACTCGAGGCCGGGAGTCGTTGGCGTTCCGGTTGTTGGACCGACCATTGGGCTTTGTCACCGTCGCACGGATGTGCGCGGCCGATGCGCGACGGTTCGCATCGGGGTTCGGCTTGAGGTCGCCGAAGAATGCGCTGAGTTCTTGTACGACATCGTCGGCTCGGGTGGTAAGTTTAGCGCCTTGTTGAATGAGCCAGTTGGTCCCTTCGCTCTGTGGCGAATTGGCGTTGCCGGGGACGGCAAAGACCTCTCGATTTTGATCCAACGCCCATTTCACTGTCCAAGTTGCTCCGCTCTTTTTGGCTGCTTCGACGACGATTACGCCGCGGCTGAGTCCGCTGATGATGCGATTGCGACGCGGGAAGTGATCGCGTTTCGAGCGGACACCGAGTTGATATTCAGATACTAGGCTTCCGCTTTCGACGATCTGCCTAGCGAGGCCGCGATTGCGTTGTGGATAGATGGAGTCCAACCCGCCGGCAAGAACGGCAATGGTCCTTCCACCAGCCTTCAAGGCTCCGCGATGCGCGGCGGTATCGATTCCAATTGCTAGACCGCTGATGATGGTGATGCCCAAACTGGCCAGATCGTGAGCAAGCACGGTTGCCATTTCAATGCCGTACTCGGTGGCGTTCCTAGTCCCGACGATAGCGACGCCGTTGCTGTCGCGCGGTTCCAAGTCGCCTGCGACGTAAATGACCGCTGGCGCGTCTGGCGATTCGGCTAGATGGTCGGGATATTCGTCCGAGCGTAGATGGATAGGTCGGATTCCGCTCCGCACCAATCGATCAAGTTCGGCTTCGGGATCGATTCGTTCTCGCGTCGAACCGATATCTTCGATCAGCGCAGCACCGATTCCGGCGTCTCGCAACTCGCCCTTATCGGCGTTCCAAGCATCTTCCAGGTTGCCGAAGTGCATCTCCATACGATTGAATCTCTTCGGTCCCATACCTTGGATGCGGTGAAATGCCACCCAGTATTTCAAATCTTCATTAACGTTCACAGTTCTCAGATCCGTATCGTCAATTTTCTTTCGATCCTGTTCGCCAAACGACGGAAAACTTCGTTTCGCCGTTCGATTGCTTCAGAACACAGTAACACACAACATTACATTCGTTCGAATCTTTGTGGCGAAGGTCGCCTCTCTAAGTCTTAGTCACGCTTGCGTCGACAGATCGACCGAGTCGTCATCGGTAACGCGGCTTGCGAACGCGTGCGTGGTGGTTGTAGACTGCTTGACACCAACCGTGTGGGAAAGTGTTGTTGGTGATGGAATGCCGCGGGTGGTTGCCGGTCACACAATTCGAAACAGGGATGAGATTGAAGGTCTGAAGTGGCGTCGAACAATTCGAATCCGGCGATACGTTACGAACCAGACGACAAGTGTCCGCCATCGGCGTTGATCGGTCCCGCGCTTCAGGGCATCATACTGGTCTTGGCACCGACGATTTTGGTTGTCGCGATAACGGCGCGAGCCGCGGGACAGGACGACCAATATCTAATCTGGGCCGCGTTTGCGACGCTGGTGATCGTCGGAATCATGATGGCGCTTCAGGCGGTGAAGATCGGCCGTTTCGGCGGTGGGCACTTGATTATTTGCGGAGTAACACCAAACTACATAGCGGTCTCGGTTATTGCCCTGGATGACGGCGGGCCGACGATGTTGGCAAGTTTGATAGTAGCTTCCGCCATCCTGTATTACGCCATCGCGATGTGGCTGCCGTTGCTTCGTCGAATAATCACGCCGGTTGTGGCTGGCACAGTGTTGATGTTGATCGCCGCGCTGATAGTCCCGATCGCAATTGATCTAGTCCGTCAAGTCCCTGATAATGCTCCTTCAGTCGCTGGTGCGAGTGCCGCGGCGGTCACCGTCTTCGCCTCCGCTGCTCTTGTGATGCGTGCTCCGAGACTTTGGCGTCCATGGTCGATATCGCTCGGGGTCATTGCCGGTTGCATCACTGGTGCGGCGTTCGGGATTTATGACGTCGATGCGGTTGTTGATGCGCCGTGGATCGGTGTTCCGGATCTGCGATTCCCTGGTCTGGACTTCACACCGAGCATAGGTTTCTGGGCGCTACTGCCGATGTTTTTCATCGTCACTCTCATCCAGTCCATCAAAAATATCAGCGACGGCATGGTCGTCCAACGTATCTCGCGCAACAAGCCGCGCGCGACCGATTTCCGTTTGATCCAAGGCTCGATCTATGCCAATGGAACCGGCATCCTGATGGCCGGAGTCGCCGGGACGCCACCACCAACCACCTATCCATCCTTGACTGTACCCCTAGTGAATATCACGCGCGTAGCGGCAAGATCCGTTGGATACGTGATGGCTGCGTTACTCGTGCTGCTGGCATTCTTCCCAAAGGTGAACGGCGCATTGCTTACGATACCCGATCCGGTGATGGGAGGGTTCCTGATATTCGCCGTCGGATTGCTCTTCATCGAAGGCATACAGACGCTCGTCCGTACCGGGCTTGATACGCAGAAAGCGATGATCGCCGGGCTCGCCTTCGCGGTCGGATTAGGGATGCAACACTATAACGTGTTGGCAGATTTATTGCCAGATCCTTGGGGCATATTGCTCGGAAACGGCATCACCGTGGGTGCCGCCACAGCAATCGCATTCAACGCGTTTTTGGAACTCTCCAGCCCGCGATCGCAACGTATCGAGGCCGTATTGGACGTTTCCGCGTTGCCACGGGTCGACAATTTCCTACGAGGCGTTGGAAACAAAATGGGTTGGAACGAAGTTTCGACCGATCGATTACGATCCGCGGGCGAAGAGGCAATGGAACTCTTGTCGAACATATACACGAAGCGTGAGAACGATGATCCACCCCGCTTGATCGTTTCAGCGCGCTCGGATGGTACAAACGTTGAGTTAGAGGTTGTCACCGTCTCCGATTCGAGCAACATCGAGGATCGCCTTGCGTACCTCCGAGACGAATCTGAAACGGTGGATCAGGCGGACATATCGCTGCGACTGCTACGACATTACGCGTCGTCGGTCAAGCATCAAAAGTACCACGGGTTGGACATCGTGACGATCACGGTCGCGGGTACGAAATAGCGATCAAATGCGGATCGAGAGTCTGCGAGCTTTGCCGCCGGCGACCATTCGCCTTCAGTGTGCTTTCACGATCGGATCGATGAATTCGAGCAGTGCGTTGACACACTCTTCGGGTTTTTCCAGTTGAAGGAAGTGGGTTGCATCGGGAAGAAAATCGTAGTCAACGTTTACTGTGTCGCTCAGTTCTAGAGTAGGCAGGTAAGAGGACGGTAACAGCGGGTCAGCACCGATAACCTTGGTTGGGCAAACATACGTCTCGAAATCGACCAACACGGCATAAATGCCAGCATATGCGACGATCTGCGCTTCGTACTCGCGCGGGCAGCGTAATACGTAACCCTGTTCGTTATCATCCGTTCGCAACGTCGTCTGAGCGAAGAGTTCTGTCACTCCAGGTATGACCTTTTGGAAAATGGGTGTGTAGGGCAAAATATCGGCGAGTTCCGCTAATGATCGGAACCGATATGCGCGCTGCCCGATCAGCTTTGAGGTTCTTGTCGCCGCCTCTTCGAATTCCGCGTAGCTCCGTCCCGGTTTGCATAGTGGCGGATCGAAAAGGACTCTTGCTGCATATTGGCTGCCCTTGGTCGGAGATAGAAGCGTCGTCAAACCAGACACTGAATGAAATACCCCGATTTTGGGTTTCGTCCCAAAGAGGTCATCGATCGCTTGAACGATCGTGTCGTGATCGCGAACCAATGTTGGAATTGTGTGGTCTTCGATCCTGCCAACATCATTCCAGCCATGATTCCTCTGGTCGTACACGACAAGGTCGTAGTCGTCGAGAAGAATGGACCAGAAGGGATAGTAGAGGTCGATGGCGAGTCCGTTGCCGTGGCTTAGCACCAATCTGGGGCCGGACGGGTTGCCGTGGCGTCGCAGTTTTATCGTCGTGTGGTGATCCACCCGGATATCACGGACATCGCATGGTTCGGGAAGTTTCCATTTGGTTTGAAAAGTCGTCACATCAACATGCGCGCTTCGTGGCGCGGTCGGTCATTTGAATTAAGCAATCACAATTCGCGCGTATTTTGCCTGCGTGTCTGTTGCGGTGAAATTTGAACCTTGGGCGACTGACGTTAGGCATCCAGCCGCAATTCGTATGCGAGCGCGGCTGCGAACTGACGGTTGCTCAGGTCTTCGATTTGCCATGTGGTTCCGGGTTTGTGTGGAAACTCAAACAAGCCACGTTTTGCACCTCTGCGCATAGAATACGGAACCTCGAACTTCGACGTATCCGAAGATATGCCGACACCAAGGGCTTTGATCAAAGCTTCTTTGACTGTCCATAGGTTAAAGAACATCTCGATTTTTTGTTCGCCGTGAATGGCCTCGATCTCTTGGCTTTCGTTAGGACCCAACACCGTCCTCGCGAGCAATTCGAGATTTCGGTTTGCAACGCGTTCTTCAACATCCACACCGATCCGGCCTGAAGGTGCGAATGCCAGCAAGCCGAAGCTACCGCTGTGACTTACGTTGAAGCTGACGGGCACCGCGCGTCCCTTGACGAGCGCAGAGGGTTTTCCGTAAAAGGATTCTGTGAAGGATAGTTCATCGTTGGCGCATCTCAACCGATCGCAGAGAATCCGACGGAGCGCAGCTCGGCACAAGGCGAAACGCCGTTTGGGACCGGGGAACATGAATCTTTCGAGCCTAATCTTCTCCTCGCCGTCCAACCATACATATGCTTCGGCTTCGAAATCGACGTTTGGCGTCAGGTCAACATGTTCGATTGCAATTCCGTCGATCTTCCGAAAAGGCCTCCACCAGTGGTCGGTACGGGAGTGATGCATGGTAAGTCGAGTCGGCTCCGACGATTGGAGCACATCGAAATTCTGTGACATCGCGCCGTGAATCAAACGCCGGCACGATGCCATATACAGTCGATTATTAGTTCAGGAACCCTGTAGTTCAGGAACCCTGCGCATCGACGAATTCGACCAAGGCCTGAAGGGTGGGAATTTTGCCGCAATCGGCGGGTTCCATCGTTACGCCGAACTCCTGGACCACTAATCTGCCGAATGCAACGATGTCGACGGATGAGACTCCCAGATCGCTAAGATTGCTGTTGAGGTCATTGATCGGACCCACCGATTGACCGTCAACTTCGAGATTTTCGCTTACCAGTCGTTTGATCCGATCTGCGGTTGATGCCATTCTTATTTCCTTTCGGATTGCTTGAAAACGCGAGATGAGACACCGCGTCAGCGAATCAACGTTAACACTTAAAAGCCAACGAAATCGTCAGCATGAATTGTTCGTTCCGGGTCGTCGCGAAATGAACATCAATCGATTCCCTCTTACGGGCAATGTGCATGTTCGCCTGATTCACGGTCAAACCCAATGACGTCTGCGTTGGAATGGATAGTTTGGAATCGAAATCCGGCGTCTATCCTCGCCGGTGAACATCCCTTGAAAATTGATTGGCACCCCAGCTTCGTATGCGCGAGCCACGCCAGCGGCGAACCCTCTGGTGCCCATGGCGTCGACGACGACATCGACGGATTTGTCGCCGAGCGTCTCTAATCCGTCGCGTGTCACAACGCTCGGATTGACACCGACGCTCGACCATAGCGTGGACAACGCGCGTTCGATCGCGTCTGTCAAGGATTTTTGCCAAGTCGGATCGTCCGGCGTTGCATCAGATGCATGCAGCTTCGTGATCCAATCTGCAAACGAGATTTCGGAGTCCGACGTTGACAATTCGTCACATCGATCGATCTCCGAGCGGAACACTGGTTCGGACACGTAGAGTTCCCGAAGTTCTTCGATTTGATTTTCGAAACTTTCAGGGTACGCCAACGCAACTCGGGAACGCTCCGCCGGTTCCGCTTTGTTTGGGTCCGCGTCTAAGTTTGCGACGGTATGTAGGGCATCTCGCAAAGATTCTTGGTTGTCGAATACTATGCCGGTCCGATGGCCGAAATGGCTCCGGCAGGTGCCCGCCGTCCACGCCATGTCGGCGAGAGTGGAATCCGCATTTGTCTGGTTGGACGCATCTTTTGCATCAAGCCATTCGAGGTAGAGTCTCGCCAAGTCTCTTAGCGCCGATTCCGACCGTCCGGACAACGGCAACACGCGTGTCGTTCGCGATGGGGTCTCCGGAGGGTGTTCTACGGATGGGTCGATTTCAGCGTTGAAGCCACCAACGACTAAGTGTGCATTCGCGCCGGATATTGCGAAGCCGCTGATCGCCGCTCGGGGTGGCCGATCTGGCCAATCGGTGTTTTCTGTGGGGATTTGCAACGGCAGCGTGGCCCATTCGACGTGGGGATTTGGTTCATCGAAATTCAGCTGCTTTGGGATTTTCCGTTTCTTCATCGCGAGCACGACTTTGATGAGGCTCGCGACGCCCGCGGCTCGTTCAAGGTGACCGAGATTTGCTTTGACCGAACCGACGTGAAGCGGTTGATCGTGAGTTCGCAGGTCGCCGTAGACGGCGGCAGCAGCTTGTAACTCGATCGGATCTCCGAGCTGAGATGCTCCGCCATGGGCTTCGTAATAATCGATTTCCGATGCATTGACGCCTGCTGCGCGGAGTGCGTCTCGCATCACGCGTTGCTGAGCTGATCCGTTTGGCACGGTCAAACCGGCGCTGGAGCCGTTCTGGTTGACGGCTGAACCAAGTATCACGCCCCAGATGTTGTCGCCATCGGCTTCGGCGTCGCGCAGGCGCTTGAGGACCAGCATCCCGCAACCTTCACCTCTGACGTATCCATTGGCGCCGGCGTCGAATGGCCTACTTTCCCCGTTGGGGGAGAGTAGGCCGAGATCAGTCATGTATTCGGTAGTTTCAGCAGATAGAACCGTGTTTACTCCGCCCGCCAACGCCATATCGACCTCTCCGTGCTCGAGGGTCTTCACGGCCTGATGAACGGAGGCTAGAGACGCGGCGCAGACTAGGTCGACCGGAACGGCCGGGCCTTCCAACCCCAATGCGAAGGCGACGCGGCCGACGGCGACACTGGGAGTCGTGCCGAGAAAGTCGCCGGGAATGCCCTTCGCCGCCATCACGTCTCGGTACTCACCGGTACCCATCCCAACGTAGACGCCGGTTCGACTACCCCTCAACGCTTGGGACTCGATGCCCGCGTCTTCGACGGCGTGCCATGTAGTTTCCAGCAGTATTCGTTGTTGCGGGTCCATCATTCGAGCTTCGATGGGCGAGATGCGGAAGAATCTCGAATCGAATTCG
This sequence comes from Dehalococcoidia bacterium, assembly GCA_965208645.1. Classification (GTDB taxonomy): domain Bacteria; phylum Chloroflexota; class Dehalococcoidia; order Lucifugimonadales; family Lucifugimonadaceae; genus Bin127. The sequence goes on from OZ242350.1 coordinate 142,538, forward strand.
TCGATGCGATCGAGAAAAGCGCCTTTGCGTAATGCTTCACGTTCGGCGTGTCGATCGCCGACCGTGCCATCCCAGGAGCCGTCGTCAGGGCGTCCGTCAGTGACCGCATTTTTGCCCGACTCCAGCAGCCGCCAAAACTCATCGATGCTGCGAGCGCCGGGGAATCGGCAAGCCATTCCCACGATCGCGATTCCGTCCAAATCGCTTGGCGCGGGTTCTGGTGGGATTTCGGGCAATGGCGCGGCGTTCACGGGCAACGAGAAGACCTGCGGTTCGTCGCTGAGGTCATCGAGTTCTGCGGCAAGATGACGTGACAGCTCGGCGACGTTTGGATAGTCGAACACGATGGTGTTTGACGCCGAGTACTCACCTTCGAAGGCCCGGTTCAATCGGTTCCTCATTTCGACGGCCATGAGGGAATCCATTCCCATATCGAAGAACCCAACCTGGGTCGCCGGCTTGTTAGGCAATCTCATCACTGCTTTCAATTCGTCCTGCAAAAAGTCGATCAGGACCTCCTCGCGTTGCGTTAATGGTTTGCCCCTCAAACGGGTCAGCACATCCTCTGCGGGAACGGCATCAAATTCCGTGGCATCGTCGGAGTCCGAAATCATCTCCGAGATCAGAGCTTGCGAACCGTCTCGGGCGGTGGCCAAAATCTCCCAATCGACCACCGCGACGACGCCACTCGTCAGGTTCTGCCGCATCATGGCATCAAAGGCCCGTATACCTTGGCGTGGTGATATCCATCCAGTGCCGATCGCCTCGAGTTGCTCGGCGATTCGTTCCCTTTGTTCTTCCGCTTCGCCGAGGTCTGACCATGCGCCCCAAGCGATGGCTTGGCCGGCGAGACCGAGCGAGCGCCGGTGCGCAGCTAGTTGGTCCAAGAAGGCGTTGGCGGCAGCGTGATTCGCTTGGCCTGCATTGCCCAACACGCCGGCGACGCTGGAGAACAGGACGAACATGTCGAGGTCGCGGTGCAAAGTTGCGCGGTGGAGGTGCCATGCGCCGAGTACTTTCGGCCATAAGACCCGTTCGAATCCTTCCCAACTTTGATTCATCAATGAAGCGTCTGAAAGGACCCCGACACTGTGGATAACCCCGCCGATGGGAGGCAAAGCATCCTCGATGCGTGCGAGCATGCTGTCAACCGCGTCGGCGTCCGTGACATCTGCCAATTCAATATGTATGTTGGCCCCCTGCCTCCGCAACTCGTCAATCGCGTCTACCGCATCCGGATCAGGGTTCCTCCGTCCATTGAGCACTATCGCCCCAGCGCCATTCTCGGACAACCACTGCGCTATTTCTGTACCGATGCCACCTAGCCCGCCGGTTACCACGTAGGTTCGATCTACTCGTAGCCTACCCCCTTCAATGGGAGAATTCGCCAGAACGATCTTGCCAATGTGGCGGGCCGCGCCCATGTATTTCATGGCCGGGCCAGCTTCATTCATGGACCAACGAGTGTGAACGATCGGTTCAATTTCACCCGCGGCGAATTTGTCCATTACGCGTCTGAGCGCATCCCCGGGTTCCGCGGGATAGTGTTCCTTCAACTCGTCAAGCCGCAAAATCTTGTACGAAGCGTCCGGTCGAACCTCGGCCATTTCGGACTCGCTCAAGATGTCCACTCTGGCCAATTCCACAAATCGTCCTCCGGGCTTCAAACATGACAAGCTCGCGGGTATGAAGCCTTCTCCGGTCAAGCTGTTCAGAACAATGTCTACGCCCTCGCCATTGGTAGTGTCGAGAATTTGTTGACCAAAGTCTGTGCTCCGGCTGTCGAAGACATGATTTACGCCCAAGGAGCGCAAGAAATCCTGCTTTGGTTTGCTAGCGGTCGCATAGACTTCGGCACCGGCGGCCTTGGCCAGTTGGACTGCGGCCATCCCAACGCCCCCGGCACCGGCGTGAATCAGAACGCGATCGCCTTCATTTAGGCCGGTCGCGTCGTATGATAGTTGCGCCGAAACGAACGCCGTCGGAATGGTCGCGAGACCGGTTATCGACATCCCTCCGACGGCATGTGCAACCATGTCTTGATGGGTCACTACCTGTGAGGCGAATGTTCCGAACGCCAACCCAACGACGAGGTCGTCGACTCCGAAGGTCGTTACCTCGGAACCGATTTCCACCACTCGACCGCAGAACTCGCCGCCTAATATTCCTTCGTCGATCACTCCCAGCGACCGGAACAAATCCCAGAAGTTGAGCCCCGCTGCTAAGACATCAACCCGAATCTCATACGCGGCCAAAGGTTGACGACGCAATTCATCGACAGTAAGCCGATGGAGGTCTCCATCTTCGTCTGGTTGCACTAACCAAAGCGGATTTTCTGGCAACTTCAATCGTTCCGGCACCTCGTCAACTCTGACCAATCGGGCTGCCTGGCGGTGACCGTACCGGTAGGCGATGTGGGTCTCGTCATCAGGGTGTAGGAACTCGTCCACTAATTCTTCCGGCGACAACTGCTGCGACGGGTCGAGATCGATCATTCGAGTTTGCAGATGGGCCGCTTCGCGATCTACGACCTTGCCGAAACCCCACAGCAACGCGCCAGAAATCTCGCCTTGGCTGATGTGCTCTAGCGCTTGACCTCCGCGAGTCACCAACCACAACCCTTTTGCCGGAGAAATATCGGCGTCTAGCAACGCCTGCGTCAGGGCCAGCGCACTGCCGCCAGTGCGACGGACATCTTCGGCGAATTCGTGGGACGTCGCGCCCGCGCCATGACCGTCCATTCCGACCAAATGGACGATACCGTTGACTGGCGAATCGTCCGGCAAATCCTCAAGCAACTTCCTCCAGTCCGTCCGTTGATTTTGGTCGATTGATACGCGGACGATATTCGCTTGGGGGTCAGCACCTACCGGGTGGCAAGTTGTTTCATCGCCGGCCACAACGACTTGCTGGTTCCGGCCGCCGAGCGCGCGAGCTACTGTCGAGGCAAAACCGGATCGGTCGGACGCGACGATCCAAGTGCCGGGAGGTTCTACCACGTCAACCGGGCCCTGAGCGACGATGACGCCGCGATCGGGTGCTTGATCACGGTTCGAACCGTTGGCTGATCCGCTAGGGCCGAGGACTGCGACGCCTTCGAATCCGGCATCGTCAAGTGCTCGCTCCCAGATCTCGGGGCTTGCGAGAGCATGGTGTGGTCGATATTCGTCAGCGAACCGCCACCAACCGTCTAGCTGTCCGAAAGTCAGGTCCAACCAACCCTGTCCGCGCAGGTTTTCGAGCGCCACCAACAGTCCTGATGGTGCGAGCAACTCCAGGCAGTTTTCAAGTGTCTCGTTCAGATATCGAGTGGCATGCAACACGTTCGATGCGATGATCAAGTCGTACCCATGTGCTTGAAAACCTTGCGCCACTGCACTCTTTTCGATGTCGAGTACTCGATAATCGATCGCAGATTCCGCACCACCGAAACGACTCTCTGCTTCGGCAAAGAATCCGGCGGAGATGTCGGTGTAGACGTATTCGTACCGCTCTTGAGGCAAGATCGGCAGAATTGAAGCGGTCGCCGATCCCGTCCCGGCACCTATCTCCAAGACCCTCAACGTCCGTTCGCTTGGCAGATCCGCCAACATCTCTGTAACGGCGTCGCCGAGCATGTTATTCGCCGCACGAGCTACCGGTGCTACCAGATAGAGGTCAGCGGCACTCGGTGAACCGCTGCTGAACAGCAACGTCAACGGGTCGGCTTGACCCGTGAGCACATCGGCCAGCGCACCGGCGCACCGGTTGAATAGTCCCACCTCCGTCGATCCATGGTCATAACGCTCCAGCATTTCTTGGGCGAACTCGTACCCATCGGCTGGCATATTCTCCGGCATCGAGTCGCCCTGCCCAACCGCCACAACGAAGCCATCGGCATCTTCGCGTACGACGCCAGCCCTTGATTGCAATTCAAACATCCGTCTGAACACGCGTGAATGCTCCGGTAACACGTTGAAGCGACGGCGCAGTTCTTCTGAGTCGATTCGATCCCCTCGCTCGCGCGTCCATCCCAAACGCTCCAATGCGGCCAATGCGTACGACCACGACAAGCGCTCTAGGTCGGTCAGTAAAGCTGTTCGGCTGCCCGGGTCTACGCCTTGATCAGATAGGTACGCCGTAAAGGGTGTTGACGATAGGGTGACGTTTGCGGGCGAGGGTAGAAAGTCCGCCGGAACCGTCCCCGGTTCTAATGCTCGGTCGCGCCATATGACTTCGTAGAGCAGATCGTCGATCTCCTCGGTACTCGCCAACAATGCTGAGCGCGTCGCTCGTTTGACCGCGTAGCCTTCAAATTCTCCCAGTTTGTCACCATCAACTGAATACAGCCGCAAGTCGCCTGTGAACGTCTCTGCCGCCGCCGATGGTCCATCTTCGCCCACCTCTGCACCGCTTGCCCGATCATTCATCCGCACGTGGCACACGACCCTTTCCGGCAACGATCCGGACAACAACATTCGCTCCCATCCAAACGGCAGATACGTGTTGCCGCCAGCGTCTTTCGTTGTGGCTCGAGCCGCGGAAAGAACCTGAAAACAACCATCCAACAATACGGGGTGTGCATCCAAATCCGAACCAATTAGCGACTCGGCTAGTTGGATATCCCCGATTGCCTCGCCTTCACCTGACCACAAGGAATCAACCGACCTGAAGGTCGGTCCAAAGTCGATTCCGTGGCTCGATTTTTCCGAGTAAAACTCGCCAACGTCACGCGGCCGCAACCGAGATTTCAACGCTCCCAAGTCCACGGGCCGTTCTTTTGACCCCGCGGTGTCGATCTTCGCCAGACCGCCGGCCGCGTGTAGCGTCCATCCATCCTCGCCTACGCCCTTGCTGTAAATTTCGAATCTATTCGTCAGCCCGTTCTCAGCATCCTCCAGAACCAGTTGCACCAATCGGCCTTGATCAATACTGGCTTCTTCACGGTCCTCTTCAGCGAACACCATCGCGCTGTGCAGCTGCAAGTCCTCCACTTCGACGTCGGCGATTTGTTCTTTTGATACAACCGCGGCCGCCATTGCGCCATAGAATGCGCCGGGCATGATCACTCGACCGAAAACTCGATGGTCACTCAACCATGGCGGGTCATCGGGGAACATCTTCGTCTCGTATGAGACCTCACCTCGGGGTGATTCGTGCCGCGCGCCCAACAGGGGATGATCGGAGCTTTCCCGTCGGCGCTTGGGAGGATCGACCCAAAACCGATCCCGTTGGAACGGATAGGAAGGCAACGAGATCCGACGACGCGACTCCCCTGCAAACAGCCCCTTGAACTCAATAGCCAGTCCTGCCTCGTACGCTCGCGCAACAGCCGTCACGAATCCGTCGTCGTACTTCTCCGGAGGCAACTCCTCGTAGTTTCGCAACAGGCTCGCGAGAACCACCGGTTCCTGTGTCGCTGTGCCATCAGCGTTAGCCTCGGGCCACGCCATAGAGATCAACGGACCGAGAACTGCGTTAGGTCCCACCTCGATGACAAGATCAACCCCGAGGTCGGTCATCGTATCGATGCCCGACTGAAATTGGACCGAGTGACGGGCGTGGCGTCGCCAATATCCACCATCAAGCTTGTCGTTAACACCGACCACCCGTCCGGTGACGTTGCTAATGAGCGAAATCCCCGGTGCGGAATATGGAACCGATTCAAACGCCTCTTCGAACTCGTTCAGAGCGGGTTCGATCAGTGCGCTGTGGAACGCTTGATTCCTCAGACGACGGACCCGTACCTCTTGGGCCTCGAACTGTTCCGAAATCGTCTCGATTTCCCCTTCCGGGCCGCTTACGACTTGGTGGACCCCATTGTCGACCGCGACGCACAATCGCTCTTCGCCCGAGATCGCGTTGAGGTCGCGAACTGCCCGCTCTACCTCTTGTTTCGGCGCAAATATCGCGGCCATGCCTCCGAGCTCCGGAACTGAAGATAGCAACGCTCCACGCTTTGCTACGAACCTCAGGCCATCCTCGAGGCCAAACACTCCCGCAGCCTGTGCCGCTGCAAACTCACCCAGGCTATGGCCGATCACCACGCTAGGTTTAATTCCAATCGTCGACCACAAAGCCGTCAACGCACACTCCAACGCGTACACCGCGGGCTGCGTCCAGGCCGTATCGTCCAGATCACCATTGGCTTCGGGTCGACCGAACATCACATCCAGCAACGAAATGCCACGCTCCGCTAACATCACCTCTTCACAGCGGTCGAGCACCGCACGGACGACTGGCTCTCGTTGATAAAGCGTTTCGCCCATCCCAACCCACTGACTGCCTTGTCCGGTGTACACGAAAGCGACGGATCTATGGTTTGGAGCCAGATCAACGTCATCTCCCTCAACGACTTCGCTCAACCGTTGTTTCAAAGACTCGAGATCGTCACCGTTGAATGTAACCCCGGTTCGACATTCAAAATGACTACGTCCCACACCGGCGGTCCATGCAACATCCGCCAGATCCAGATTGACGTTAGAAGGGTGTGCGTCCAACCACGACAAATATCTGGTAGCCAGATCCTTGACTGCCGATTGGGTTTTGCCTGACAGCGGCAAAACGCGTGTGTTGCGTGCACGCGCCGATGGATCAGGTTCTTGTTTACTGCGGTTCGATATCGAAACCCTCAACGGACCAGTTGTTTCAACGGAAACATCGATTGGGGCACCTCGGTTGGTGTACACGCCTTCGTCTGTCATGGCCCCGTTGGCGACGCCGTATCCCTCCAAGATCACGTGTGCGTTCGTCCCCGACCATCCAAAACCGCTAACCCCCGCCAATCGTTTCCGACCTGCAACATCCGGCCAATCGGTCGCCTCCGCGGTGACCTGCACCGCCAGATTCTCCCAATCGATCTCAGGGTTCGGGGACTTGAAATGCAGATGCTTTGGGATGACGCCGCGCTTCATCGCCAGGACTGTTTTCATCACGCCGGCAACTCCGGCTGCTGACTCCAGGTGGCCGAAGTTCGTCTTCACAGATCCAACAAGCAAGGGATTCGATCGGTCTCGATCCGTACCATACGCCGCGCCCAGCGCCTCCATCTCGATCGGATCGCCAACCGGCGTCCCGGTACCGTGTGCCTCAACATAGTCGACATCCTGCGCTTCGACGTCTGACATTGTTAGAGCATCTTCGATGACCAGCCGCTGAGCTTCGGCGCTGGGCACCGTAAGCCCTTGACTCGCGCCGTCTTGGTTTAACGCCGAGCCTTTGATCACTCCCCAGATGCGGTCGCCGTCCGCCTCAGCCTCGTTCAACCGTTTCAACACGATTACCCCGCATCCCTCACCTCTTACGTAACCGTTTGCTGAAGCATCGTATGTTTTGCAGCGACCATCGGGGGCTAGCATTCCAGCATTACCACGTAACTCGAGCAGCCTGCCGCTAAGAATGGTGTGCACCCCGCCCGCTAGCGCCAAATCCGATTCGCCGTGCTGGAGTCCCGTCACCGCTTGGTGGATCGCCACCAGCGACGAAGAACAAGCGGTATCGATAGCGATCGCGGGTCCTTGAAAACCCAATGCGTACGAAACTCGACCAATCGCCGTGTTGTACGACGTTCCACTGACCGTGTACAGGCTGGCAGCCGGCTCCGACGTATCGCTCGACTCCATGATCATTTGGCGATACTCGTTGTTGCTGATGCCTCCGTACACGCCGGTTCGACTGCCCACCAATACTTCTGGATCGATGGCGGCATCTTCCAACGCCTGCCAACTCGTTTCCAGCATGAGCCGTTGTTGGGGGTCCAGAAACTGCGCTTCGATCGGAGAGATTCGGAAAAACGCTGCGTCAAACTCGTCAACCTGATCGAGATAAGCTCCAAACCGGCAAGCTTCGCTCTGGGCCTTAGCATCCCCGAACAGCCTCCCGATCCTGCCGACGCCGGAACCCGGCTCGCCCTCCATCACCGCATCCACCCCATTCGCCAGCAACTGCCAGAATGCCTCGACACTATCCGCGCCAGGGAACCGGCACGCCATGCCCACGATCGCGATCGGTTGGCTCTTTTCTGACCAGCCCCGCCTTCGCCCATCCCGAACCTGATCGCCGTCGCCGACTACCCCCACACTCACGTCAGTTGCCATACTTACCTACGCTTTCGCACCAATCGCCTTGAACGGCGCGGTCGACCCTCCTGAAAGTGTAAATATCGGTGGCGGAGAGGACAGGATTCGAACCTGCGGTGGGTTTGAGCCCACACACGCTTTCCAGGCGTGCCCGTTAAGCCGCTCCGGCACCTCTCCGCGGCGGCATCGGGTCTGCGATCATCACGAAGCGTATCCGTTGGTGGACATGCTTGGAATGATGAATGGCGGAGAGGGCGGGATTCGAACCCGCGATCCCGGTTGCCCGAGATACCGGTTTTCGAAACCGGCGCTTTCAACCACTCAGCCACCTCTCCCGGATATTGATGCAGAACAAGATGCATCAACAATTGTAAAAGCCCCCTGGCAACGACCTATTTTCCCACACCTCGCGGTGCAGTATCGTCAGCGCTACGACGTTTCACTTCCGTGTTCGGGATGGGAACGGGTGGTTCCATCGCGCTCTTATCACCAAGGAGCTTCTGCGATATGTGTTACGCGTACCGGCTATTTTGCCGGCGCGTTGGTAGCGGGGGCAGGATTCGAACCTGCGACCTCCGGGTTATGAGCCCGACGAGCTACCACTGCTCTACCCCGCACCGAGCAAATCAATGCGCGACACGCAAGTCGAGCATGTGATTGAAACCGATTCCGCAATCTCGCTATTATCGGAGCAAACCGATACATGAAGCATTTTATGGTCAAGCCCTCGACCGATTAGTACCGTTTAGCTGAGTGCATTTCTGCGCTTACACCTACGGCCTATCTACCCGGTAGTCTCCCGGTGGTCTTACTCCAAAAAGGATGGGACATCTCATCTTAGGGTGGGCTTCGTGCTTAGATGCTTTCAGCGCTTATCCCTTCCGAACGTAGCTACCCGGCGATGCGGCTGGCGCCACAACCGGCACACCAGAGGTTCGTCCAATCCGGTCCTCTCGTACTAGGATCAGCTCCCTTCAAATGTCCTGCGCGCACGGCGGATAGAGACCGAGCTGTCTCACGACGCTCTGAACCCAGCTCGCGTGCCGCTTTAACGGGCGGACAGCCCGACCCTTGGGACCTTCTTCAGCCCCAGGATGCGACGAGCCGACATCGAGGTGCCAAAGCTCCCCGTCGATACGATCTCTTGGGGGAGATTAGCCTGTTATCCCCGGGGTAGCTTTTATCCGTTAAGCTACGGCCCTTCCACACGGTACCGTAGGATCACTTTGACCGACTTTCGTCCCTGCTCGACTTGTATGTCTCGCAGTCAAGCCACCTTATGCCAATACACTCTAAGGCTGATTTCCATCCAGCCTGAGGTGACCTTTGTGCGCCTCCGTTACCTTTTGGGAGGCGACCGCCCCAGTCAAACTGCCTACCAGACACTGTTCCAGAAACGGTTAGATTCAAACGCAGAAAAGGGCGGTCTTTCATGGTCGACTCCACGCAGGCTGGCGCCTGCGCTTCGAAGTCTCCCGCCTATTACTACACATCCCTGAGCTCAAACCAATGTCAAGCTGCAGTAAAGCTCCACGGGGTCTATTTGTCCTGCCGCGCGTAACCCGCATCTTTACGGGTCCTGCAATTTCACCGAGTCCATCGTTGAGACAGTGCTCAAGTCGTTACGCCATTCGTGCGGGTCGGAACTTACCCGACAAGGGACTTCGCTACCTTAGGACCGTTATAGTTACGGCCGCCGTTTACCGGGGCTTCGGTCGGGAGCTCTCACACCCTTCCTTAACCTACCAGCACTGGGCAGGCGTCAGCCTGTATACATCAGCTTTCGCTTTGGCACAGACCTGTGTTTTTGGTAAACAGTCGCTTGAGCCGGTTCTCTGCGGCCGACAACGCTTTTCGCGGTAAACGCGTATACATCATCGGCACCCCTTATCCCGAAGTTACGGGGTTAATTTGCCGAGTTCCTTAACGATGGTTGTCTCGAACGCCTTGGGGCATTTACCCCTGTCCACCAGTGTCGGTTTGCGGTACGGTCGCCGCAACACCTCGACGTCGGAGATTTTCTTGGCGGTATAGGATCAGCGATGTTCCTCGAGGCGTACCTTAAGGTCCAGCCACCCCTCTGCTCATAACGCGCTGCGCGTTTTAACTCGCAACGCTGGCCTACAGGTGGCGACACACCATATCCAGTGGTATGCATCGCTTACCAATCCGCGTCCCTCCTGCGTCTCAATCGGTATTGGGGCGGGGCTGGAATTTCAACCAGCTATCCATCGGCTTCGCCATTTGGCTTTACCTTAGGGCCGCCTTACCCTACGTCGATCAACGTTGCGTAGGAAACCTTGGACTTTCGGCGTGCCGGATTCTCACCGGCATTGTCGCTACTCATGCCAGCATTCTCACTTCCCAGCACTCCACGTGCCCTCACGGTCACGCTTCAACGCGGCTGGGAACGCTCCCCTACCGAGGCGCGCGAACGCGCCTCTCGCAGCATCGGCGGTGTGTTTGAGCCCCGTTTATTTTCCGTGCGGGAGCCCTCGACCAGTGATCTGTTACGAACTCTTTAAAGGGTGGCTGCTTCTAAGCCAACCTCCTGGCTGTCTGGGCGCCCCCACCTCGTTTAACACTTAACACACACTTTGGGGCCTTAGCTTGCGATCTGGGCTGTTTCCCTCTCGACAATGGAGCTTATCCTTCACTGTCTCACTGCCGGGGTACCCTTCGCGGTATTCGAAGTTTGACAGGGTTTGGTAAGGTCTTCCCCCCCTAGCCCAATCAGTGCTCTACCTCCGCGAAGTAATTCCCGACGCTGCACCTAAATGCATTTCGGGGAGAACCAGCTATCTCCGTGTTCGTTTGGCATTTTACCCCTACCCACAGCTCATCCCATCACTTTGCAACGTAAACGGGTTCGGCCCTTCACGAAATGTTACTTTCGCTTCAGCCTGGCCATGGGTAGCTCACACGGTTTCGGGTCTACTCCGCGCGACTGAACGCCCTGTTCAGACTCGCTTTCGCTTCGGCTACGGCGCTGAACGCCTTAACCTCGCCACACAAAGTAACTCGCTGGCTCATTCTTCAATAGGCACGCTGTCATCCACCCGCAGGTGGACTCCAACGGATTGTAGGCACACGGTTTCAGTTCTCTTTCACTCCCCTGCTTGGGGTGCTTTTCACCTTTCCCTCACGGTACTAGTTCGCTATCGGTCGCTAGAAGTACTTAGCCTTGGAGGGTGGTCCCCCCAGGTTCCAACAGGATTTCACGTGTCCCGCCGTACTCAGGTACTCGATAAAGGAGGCTCAACGATTTCGCTTACGGGGCTATCACCCTCTTCGACCAGACTTTCCAGTGCTGCTCAGCTATCGTTGCGCTTTGTAACTCCTCGGAAGCCTCAGGTAGCCTCCAAATCAAGCCCTACAACACCCGTGAGACGTAAGCTCCTGAGCCGTTTAGTCTCACCCGGTTTGGGCTAGTTCCCTTTTCGCTCGCCGCTACTAAGGGAGTCTCGGTTGATTTCCTTTCCTCGGGGTACTTAGATGTTTCAGTTCCCCCGCTTACCCTCTCTTACGAGATGAAACCGCGCGCGAACGCGCGGCCTCGGGTTTCCCCACTCGGGAATCCACGGCTTAGCCTGCCAGACGGCTGACCGTGGCTTATCGCAGTCTCACTACGCCCTTGTTCGGCTTCTAGCGCCAAGGCATTCCCCATGTGCCCTTAGTAGCTTGATCCATCTTCTTGAATCGGCTTGCTCCGGTTCTCGGAGAATGCGGAATCGATATTCAACTTTTTAGGTGCACCCACCAGATTGAGCCAAGCGAAAACGCATGATTCTCTCAGCGGGTAACCCAAAATTATAACGCGTCACACACTAACCGTCAACCTTTTCGGCATCGGGTTATTGTTTCCGCGAAAGACGATCGAACGAACCGATTCGCAGGTGCAGATTCGTATGTATCGTAACCTTGTAAAACGGAGATCAAACATGTGGGGAGCAATAGCTGGAGACATCATCGGGGCGACACACGAGTTCGCCAATCCGCCGACCAAAACGTCAGATTTCGGGCCACTATTTGCGCCCAACTGTGAATTAACTGACGACACCATATTGACGGTCGCGACGGCGCAGGCGATTTTGGATAGAGCCGAACATCCTGCGGAACCGAATTACGAGGCCGCGTACCTCGCATGGGGAAAGCGGCATCCATCTTCATACGGCGGTCGATTCGCGGAATGGCTCAGTAGTGCTTCGCCCCTCCCGTACAACAGCTTTGGCAACGGCTCAGCGATGCGTGTCAGCCCCGTTGGGTGGGCATTCGTTTCCCTCGAAGAAACTCTGAAACAGGCCAGATTGTCGGCGTTGCCTACACACAACCATCCGGAAGGCATCAAAGGCGCTCAAGCGATCGCCCACGCCATCTACGTTGCGCGCCGTGGTTCAGACAAAGCACTAATACGTCGTGTGATCGAGTCTAGATACGGCTACGATCTTCAACGGACCATCGATGAAATACGACCTAGTTACCGCTTCGATGAAACCTGCCAACGCACCGTGCCAGAAGCCATCACCGCGTTCCTCGAGTCAGACGACTACGAGAGTGCCGTCCGAATTGCCATTTCTCTCGGCGGTGATGCCGACACCCTAGCGTGCATTACCGGCTCAATTGCGGAGGCATACTACGGCCATTTGTCGGTTAGGATCATGGATCAGACGCGCTCGCGAATGAGAGGCGAAATGCTTGTTGTGGTTGATCGCTTTGTTGAGCGATACGGACAACACTGTTAAGCGGTTGGGATTGTGTTCAGGGGGCGGGGAACCGATGGTTCTGTCCTTCGATTAGCAGGGGCTGAAGAGATTGTAGTGCCTACCTGTCGTGTTTAGATATCGGAAGTATTCATCGAGATCCCATTGATCAAGTGGGAATCGGCATCATGTTTGGAGAACATCGCCAGCAGGCAGGCGAGCAGCAACAACGCTAGCGGTATTGTCACATGTCCGAGCTCGGTTCCCCAGAGAAGGACGATTGCGACGAGCAGTACGGTTGCAACGACGGCAAGCCCCGTAAGACGTATGAGACGGCTTGTCGGCAGGGTGTCGACATATCTGACTGCACATGTGGTCGCTACAGCGATGGGAACGTAGATCGGCGATAGGAATATCGACACCGCCAACACGGTCCCGGCCCCGATGGTCAGCCACCTGACAGGATCGCTGCGGATAGAGCCGATCAGATCAAGAGACATGGGCGTCCGATCAACCGCGTTTGAACTGTGCGAGAAAGCTGCGCTGAGCAGGGCGGTGACGCCGATGACCGATGAAGCGGCCGCGAGAGCCACCCCGTTCGCAGTAGCGGGGGTGATTAAAAAGCCCGCGCTGTTGCCCTGCATTGCGCCGTAAACCAGTAACAGCGCCCCGAGAAACACCAACCCTGAAATCCTCAGCCACGCTTCATGATGAGTGTCGAGCCAACGGACTACGTTGGTGAAGAACCACGCCAGAGACCATACGTGAATGAAATGGAAAGCGTCGATCTCTCTGTACGAATACGGGTCGTCTACGAACAGAGCAACCGTGAGAACAGCGGCAGCAATGAAGCCGCCGGCGATTGTAACCCATCTGGTCGCGTCTTGGAGCGTCATGTGAATATCAGTTGATCATGAAAGATGAGTCGCTGCCATGATAAGCACCTACGACCCTGTTCCAGCGCGATCGTAAAGCTGTTCGCGTGGGAGGCGATCCGCCGCCCGAAAATCAGGGTGTTTGACTTTGATCTCTTGGATCACACGGTTTAATCGTTCACGATGGCGATCAATCTCATTGAGAGCAGCTTCATCGCCTGTTGGCATCGCTCCAAAGGTTCCATCGATGAGGCCGACGAGATAGCTCCGGACGAGAGCCGAAACCGACGTCCCCATCTCGGCTGCTCGTATGCGCGCCTGGCGGTGGGTCTCCTCATCCACCGATACGGTTATGTTCTTGATGGTCACGGTTTCACAGCCTCACAGTCTTTGGAAAACCTAGTGTAACCTACCGGGTGCCGTGCACAACCCTCCCCCTTGATGCCCCAGAGGGTACCGTGTTGCGGAAGGGTTCTGTGCACAACGTCCGTCATTCCGGCGAAGGCCGGAATCCAGAGGGGTCATACGTCATTCCCGCGGACGCGGGAATCCAGGGACATAAAAACAACCGTTTTTTGCTGGCGTGCTTTGCTTTACTCTGGATTCCCGCGTGCGCGGGAATGACGGGGGTGCTTGCGGGAATGACGGGTGCTGTTGGGCTTTCCTTGTATATAGGGGTTGGGGGGATCATTCCCATCTTTCCCGATCATTCGCATCATAGTTCTTAACTGTTTGAGAGAATTTGATTGACAGGGCGCGCGCGGTTCTATTAGCGGTGGTTTTTCGAAAGGTCCGGCTTGGCGCGTCTCGCGGCGACGGCGGACGCTCCGAGCGCGGCGGCGGCGACGCCGAGGAGCATGAGCCAGGCGAGGGAGCCTGATGATGACGGCGCGGAGCCTCCGGTGTCGGGCGGTTCGGGCGTCGGAGCCGGGACCGGCGTCGGCACCGCATCGGGCGCGCCGCGGCTCGCGGCGGCCACGGTTGTCGGCACGGCGCTGACGCCGGCGCACAGCGAGACATCGCCGTCGGACAGACGCACCCGGGACGACAGCACCGTCAGGGCGCGGTCCTCGTCCATTGCGACAATCGCGATGTCCGAGAGCCTGGAGCGCAGCGCGTCGGGCAGGGGTATGCACACCTGTATCGGGGAGTTGAAGCGGTAGTCGGAGACCGCGTCGCCGTCGGCGTCGACGGCCGAGATCGCGTATCGGCTTCCGGCGAGAGAGTATCGGTGGTTCGACGCCCCGGCGTTCGACGCCGCGCCGGCCTCGTCGGCTCTGATGCCGACGAGTTCCCCGTTCGGCACGGCGCCGGGTCCGGCGGTTATGGAGACCGAGCCGTCGTCGAAAGTTCCGCCCTGCTCGGGGGTGAAGACCTCGTGCTGCGCGCCGCCGTCGCCGGGGATCACCGCGGGTATCTCGCCCGACGGGTTTTCAGGCTCCGGCGTCGGACTCACAATAGCCGGCGCGAGGCTGGGGCGTCGAACGCGGATCTCGAACGTGGCGGTGCAGTTGGCGCCGTCTTCGACGCCCCGGCACTCCGCGTAGCCGTCGAGAGACGCCGTCACGGTGTAGGTCCCGGGAGTCTGAGGCGCGGTGTAGACGACGCTGTCGCCGGAAGCCTCGATTCTCCGACCGTCCTCCGCCCACACAAAGTCGAAGTTGTCGGCGAGGCTCTGATCCCTTATGCCCTGCCGGCCGAAGACGTCGACGCTCAGCCGCGCCTGCGCCCCCGGCGACAGCGTGACGCCCCTGGTCGACGGCGCGATGCTGCCGATCCTCGCCGTCGAAAACGCAGTCGCAGTCGGCGTGGGCGTGAACGTCGGTGTCGCGGCTTCGGCGGTTGCGGTCAGAGATTCCGCGGTCGCGGCGAGAGCCGCCACCGCGGTGGAGGTCGCGACCTGCGCGGTCGCAGTCGCGTCGTTGCCCGGCGTCGGAGTAGGAGTGCTGGTGGGCGTCGGGGTAGGCGTGATGGTGGGAGTAGGCGTGATGGTGGGAGTGTTGGTGGACGTCGGCGGGATGGCGGGCGTGGGCGTGATGGTGGGCGTGTTAGTGGGAGTAGGCGTGATGGTGGGAGTGTTGGTGGACGTCGGCGGGATGGCGGGCGTGGGCGTGATGGTGGGCGTGTTAGTGGGAGTAGGCGTGATGGTGGGAGTGTTGGTGGACGTCGGCGGGATGGCGGGCGTCGGTGTGATGGTGGGCGTGTTGGTCGGCGTCGGAGTGTTGGTAGGTGTGGGCGTCGGAGGAATCGGGGTGTTAGTCGGTGTGGGCGTCGGTGTCGGGGGAATCGGTGTGGGCGTCGGTGTCGCGGTGTTTACAGTTCCGCCCTGCACCACGAACACCGGAGAGATGCCGTACATGCTTCTGCTATTGCCTGCGCTTTGGCTGGTTCCGTTCAGCGGATCGTGGCTGCTGTGGTTCAACACTCCGATGGCGATGGAGTTGGCCCCTCCTAGGTTCCTGTCGGAGCCGCTTCTCCTGATCCCCGTAAAGCAGCCTTGGAAGGCGCTTTTGCAGGAGTGACCTGTCTGAACGGCGCCGGTCTCGTCGGTGGGGTTCGCCTCGTCGTCCCACGTGTGGGCGCCAATCCTGACAGTGACTTGCCGGCTGCCGTCGAAGAAGTCTGCGTAGTCGTCGGCGACCTTGTTGCCGTTCAGCCAGTAGATCGGATGGCCTCCGGTCGTCGCCAGCCCGGTGTTCGTCTCGGCGTTCGTGCTGGTGGTGTCTCCGACCACTTTGAAGGTCGAGCCGTAGGCTCTGATGTCGGCATGACCACTGTTCGTCACGAGGTTCTGCAGCCAGGTGTTGTATACGTTTATGTCGGACGACTGCGCGGTCCTCGTCGCGGACGTGACGATCAAGAGACGGAAACGACCGCCGGCGGCGATCGCGGAAGGCTTCAAGCTCCAGCTCGAAGGAACGGTGTACGAGCCGTCGGTGTTCGGAGTGGGCGTGGTCTGCGCGGAAGTGCGCGGGGACTGCGGGAAAATCGCGATCAGAAAGAGCGAGAGAAGGGCGACAAATGCGAGCCAGATAAAACGTCTGGGAACAAGTGTTCTAAATAAGGGGGGGGGGTAGATTTAATACACACGCGTTCTAACACGCCATCATTGCCCGGCGCAACTGTATATTTGCCGATGAAACTCATACACGCGGAAGCTCGCTCAGAACACGACTCGAAGTGTACCACACCACACAAAACAAAATCCCTTCCATCCATGTCATCACGACTTCGCATCGATCCGTTTGAGGATGTCTCGTATCTCCGCCAACAGCTCCGTCTGTGCATCCGAACCCGCGCCGGCTGGCGCATCTGCCACGGTTGATACATCACCCCCAGATCGCTGCTTGACCATCTCAACATTCTCCAGGACCGCATCCCGGAAATCATAAGGATCGGCAACCCCGATAATCGTTGCCGCACCCTGCAATTGCGTCTGTCCCGCACTCTCAACACTGACTTTGTAGACGCCGAAGTTACGCATCAATGGACCCTGATGCACCGAAACATCAGTAATCCGTTCGAGCGGAACGTTCGTCTCGCTGCGGAACACGACACCGCGCTTCGACTTCACGTTGACCTCATCGAGTTCCAATGTGTGGAACTCCCGATACCGAGGCGCGTACCAAACCCAGTAGATGATGGCGATTATTGGGATTAGCGGTATCCCCACGATCGTCACTGCCGAAACCCACATCACGGTCCAGAACAGGTACTGCTTCACGTTGTCGTCGATCTCGGCGGAAACGACGATTGGGGATTTTGGTTGCGTAGACATTTTGCGCGTTTCGGTTGTTTGGCTGATGGTGCTCAAGGTTAATGGGGAAGGATAGTGAGACCGTCTGATCCAGAACCCCATTGTTGATGCAGATAATTCAACCAATGGATGTTTACTGATTTCATCAGGAATGGGGGTTGTATCGCGACATATCGTCAACTGGATATAATAGAGTGCGGACTTTCGATGACGTTGGTGAGGGTGGAGGTGGTGGTCATTCGATCTTGGGAGGAGGAGACATGAGATTCGCAATTTCGGTCGGGGTGGTTGTCGCATTGATTTGGGCAAGCGCGTTGCCCACGAGTTACGACGCGCTAGCCGAAGTCGCGCTCCCCTCGCGTCCAACGCTGTCGTTCGATGATGACGACGAATTCGATCGCGATGACGACGATTCGGATACTGATCTCGACGGTATAGACACCTCGCTTCTTTACGAAATCGACGGAACTGATGGGGACGGAATCTACACTCCTCACTCTGATAACGATGGCATCGACACGCCGTTAACAGACAACGACGGCTTCCACACGCCGGCGACCGACTACGATGGGGTCGATACGCCGTTGACGGATGGCGACGGAATAGACACCCCAACTCCGACCGACAATGACGG
This sequence comes from Dehalococcoidia bacterium, assembly GCA_965208645.1. Lineage (GTDB taxonomy): Bacteria > Chloroflexota > Dehalococcoidia > Lucifugimonadales > Lucifugimonadaceae > Bin127. The sequence continues at coordinate 160,561 of OZ242350.1, forward strand.
CATCAACACGCCGTACACGGACTATGACGGCATCGACACGCCGACACCCACTGACAACGACGGTACCGACTCCGACGGCATCGACACCACCGGGCTCTTAACCGACAACGACGGCACCGACTCCGACGGAGTTGACACTACCGGACTCCTGACCGACAACGACAGCGATGATGACGATAGTGAGGAGACCAGTTCGTAGTGGTCTCGACTAATATCGCATCTCCCATAATTCGTCCGCAGGTTGACTTCCCTCCAGATCCTGGATTGGTTGAGCTACCCAAACTTTTCGATGCGAACTGGATTTGGGGGAAATTCCAATCTGAATTTGGCGAACAGGGCCACACGCCTGAAACGATTCGCGTTCGCCATTTTATTCACAGCGTTGGTCGGATGGCAATGGCAAGTTATCTCTTGGAATATAACCAGGAAGCCTACCTACCTTCGCAACACTTGACGATTAAAACCGAGCGCGGGCAAGATACGGATTTTTATCGATATCCGGAAGATGAACGCCTTCCAGCACTAGCAAAAGTGGCAGATCCGGAAACTGCGGTCAAGCTGGTCAACAAGCACGTTTTGGCTATGCGCCCTAGGCGAGTGCGCGTCCAACTGGTTCGATATAGGCCGAGGAGCCGGGCGGTGTTCCGGCACATTGCCGGAAGGGTCAAGCTGTACGCGCGTGTCGTTCGACCAGAGACCGTTACAGGTATGTTGGCAGCCCATCAATTGATTGGTGAAACGGATTTCGTCGTGCCGCGAATAGTCGGTTGCTGGAACGAAGGAGGGGTGCTCTGGTTCTCGGAGATTCCGGGTAAGAATTTGCGACGCCAGATTTTGAAAGGCCGAATGCCTGACGTTGAGCCTATGCTTGCGGGCTTAGAGTCGTTGTGGGCTCGGCCGGTTGAATCTGGGAAAGGTCAATCGTTCGATTTGCATAGGGCATACCGGACTGCACGAAGGACATTCAGGAACAAGATCGGCGAAGATACCGAAGCGCGGCGCGAATTCTATCAAGCTGTCGAAGTTTTGGATCCATTTGTCCGATCCTGGCGACCCACACACATCGCCCACAATGACTTTTACGACGATCAGATGATCCAGTTAGCGGACGGCAGAATCGCGCTCGTTGACTTCGAGGAGGCTGGCCCCGGCGACCCGATGCTGGACGTTGGAAACTGCTTAGCCCATTTGAAATGGGCCGCACACTTCGGATCGAAGCGCAAAAACCGTGCCAACGCTGCGTTTTACGAAGCATTCAAAACCAGCGCGTTGGAGCGCTTCCGTTGGTCGCCGAGCCAACTCGCCCTGCGCGAAGCAGTTTGTCTCTTCCGGGTCTGCACCAACACCATTCGTCATCCCAAACCGGATTGGACGCAAAATCTCGAACGCGGACTGTCACTCGTAAACCGATCCTTACCGTAGTCACATATCGTGTACCGAGTGAAGGCTTGTAACGTGATCGCGGTCCGTGTTTCGAGTTCGAAGGCGCGACATACCTCCGCGATATAATTCGTTTGTTAAGCACACTCGAAATGCACGTGCCCGGTGTCCCACCACGGAGGAAGCGACGTGGCGGGACATCTGCGCGAAGGGGAATCCGAATGCCGACGACCGCCGTGCTCGGTGGGTTATGGGGCGACGAAGGCAAAGGGAAGATAATCGACTTCCTAGCTGCCGACGCATCAGTAGTCGTTAGATTTTCCGGCGGAAACAACGCCGGGCATACCGTCGTAAACGACTACGGAAAGCTCGTTTTCCACCTCATTCCATGTGGGGTCTGTTACGAGGGCACAATCAACGTCATCGGCAACGGTGTAGTGATTTCACCCGACGCTTTGATCGAAGAAATCGCGATGGTCAAAGAGAACGGGTTGCCCGGCGATATCGCAATCTCTGACCGTGCCCATCTCATAATGCCGTACCACGTCTTGCTTGACCGGTTGGAAGAGGAACGGCGCGGAGCCGCCGCCATTGGCACTACCGGCAGGGGCATCGGACCCGCGTACGTCGACAAGGTCGCGCGCATGGGCGTCCGCGCTGGCGAACTCCTCGACCTCGAAGAACTGACGCTCACCCTTCCGCCGATAATCGAGTTCAAGAACGAACTCATCACCAAGATCTATGGTGGCGAACCAATCGATGTTACCGAGGTGTTGGAACAGACAAAACACTGGGCAGACCAGATCGGCCCTTACATCAAGTCCGCGGATGAGATCGTCACGAACGCAATCGCTTCAGGCGAAAACGTGATCATGGAGGGCGCACAGGGAGCGTTGCTGGACATCGATCATGGCACCTACCCCTTCGTCACCTCCTCCAGCCCGACCATTGGCGGCGCACTCACCGGTACCGGTATTGGACCGAGTTCATTCAAACGCATCATCGGCGTATTCAAGGCCTATGCCACCAGAGTGGGGGCAGGACCTTTCCCAACCGAGATCCACGGCGCAGAAGGCGATCGCATTCGCGAGATGGCCGGCGAGTTCGGCGCGACTACCGGCCGAGCTCGGAGAGTTGGCTGGTTCGACGCGGTGGCTGCACGTTACACAACCAGAGTCAACGGCTTCACATCGATGGTGTTGACTCGGTTGGACACACTCGACAATTGGGATCGCATCAAGGTCTGCACGGCGTACTCACTCGACGGGGAGACCATCGAAGATTTCCCAATCGAGCGGGGGCGTTTGGCCCGGTGCGAACCGATCTATGAAGAACTGTCCGGTTGGACCGAATCTACGACGCGCGTTACTGATTGGAACGATCTCTGCGACGGTGCGCAGAACTACGTCCGCAAACTCGAAGATTTACTCGGGATTCCGGCATCCGAGATTTCGACCGGACCCCACCGCGACGACACCTTGGTCGTCAACGGTAGCCGATAACCGCGTCGACGTACTCTAAAACCGCCGCCGCGAGCCGTTCCGAGTCGTGACGACGCGGCGCAACGTCGTCGGACAGATCGCGCGCCGTAACAACCTCCACAATGTCGGAAAGACCGTCGTCGATCTCGATCGCGCCATCAACTTTCGACGACCCGATACCCTTCTGATCAACCAATATAGCGTCGACTCCCTTCCCACCCGACTCCAGATAGCGATTGACGGACTTCACGAAATCCGACGCCGTATATCCCACCGTCTCGCCCGCCTTCATCGCGATGTTGCAAACCTGAAGTATCCGGCTCGAGTTCTCGCTGATTGCTTCAATCAAACCATCCGGCAACAAGTTCGGAATTACGCTTGCGAATAGATCGCCCGGTCCAAGAATCACGACATCCGCCTCGCGGAGGGCCACCAATGCGTCTGGATTCGCCGTAACTGGAGGATCAAGATAGATTCTCGAAGGGCCAAACAGCATCTCGTTACGTTCGCCGACCGCAGATTCGCCACGAATCAGCTCGCCGTCCTCCAACTCGGCACATAGGTCCGACGTTTCATCACTTACCGGAACGACGTGGCCAATCAGATTGAAAGAAGCTGCGATCGAATCTATTGCCTCGCTAAGGCTCCCAGAACGCTGCCACGCGCTGAGCAACATCAAGTTGCCGAGTGAGTGATCATTCAACGGGCCATCCGAGGTTAACCTGTGCTCGAGCATCCATTCGATCGTGGAACCTTCGAAAACAGGCGGTAACAACGCCGCGATGCATCGGCGGATATCACCCAGCGCAGGAACACCAAACTCGTTTCGCAATCTACCCGATGACCCGCCGTCGTCGAAAGTCGTGACGATAGCCGTTATGTCGATCCGATCGACGTGCCGCTTCAATCCACGTAGCAAAACCGACGAACCGGTGCCGCCGCCGACCGTGACGACGCGAATGCGCCGCGTTGAACCACAACTCATTTAAGTGAGATTAAGCGAGAGATCCGACGAGCTCTTGGGGAACAACGTCTCCATCAAATGCCTGGATGACTTCGACCCAGAGTTGACATCGGTGTGAGCGGATACCGTTTCGGAAACAGATCGCATCCCGAACAGAACTGGGAGGAATGTTTGACCCGGAAATCTTGCAGATGCGATCCACCCGCCAGATGCATTTTCCAGGTGAACCGCGGTCTGATGTTCGACGCTAGTTATCTTGCCGTCTTCAAAACTGATCGCAATTCTGTCGCGGTCTACGCGAATCTCAACGTCGCCGGTGATTCCCGCGTGCAACGAAGACTCGATCCTCGCCTCCAATGCCGGCGCGATTTTCCGCAGGAAGGCGGCAACGTCAGGCACTCTCACGTACCAGCCGTACTGACGTTCCGGTTCGTGTCCCAACGCCCCGTCATCGAAAACGTACGCCGGATGATCCGGTTGCAGATCCTGCCGTATCGACTTAATCTCGCGCTCCGGGTCGTCATGCCCTTCAGCGACCTTTTTGGCCAAATTCCGAACCTCTTTTAGCAAGGAAGGTAACGCTTCCCGCCAATATCGCGGCTCTGACATCTCCATCCGCAGAATTATGCCTTGGTCAATCTCGATAACCATCGCGTACATGAGAACGCCTATCGGCTTACCGAGTCCCTCGTCTTCGGATTTGCACAAGATCGCGGTCTTGTGACACACCGCGCTCCGGGCGGTGCGATCAAACGTGAAATACTTCACCTCGTCCTCACGAAACACCGGCGACACCATTGATCGCTTTGTCGAGTCCTTCAATACTTCGGTGATGAACGGCACGTCGTCTTCCGTTGCATCGCGTATCTGAAACTCGCGTTTCTCATCACCCCACTGCGGCAATAAAGCGATCGGAGCGGAGCGTCCACCCTCCGCAGGCAAGGCATATTCGTAACCGAATTGTCGGTAGTAACTCGGAATGCCCAAGACAACTTGGACGAGATGACCGCGTTCCGATGCCCATCGGTGCATCACATCGAACTGTTTGCGTACTAAACCCCGATTTCTGTAATCGCGGTGGGTACCAACGATCTCAGGCTGTCCGATCTCAAACTCGACCCCGTCGTAGCTCCAACTCTGCGAAAAGTACGTCGTCGTTGACGCGTACCGTCCTAGTTCGACATCTTCGACGATGATGACATCGTCGAGGCTCAGAGTCGGATGCGGCTTCCCCACGAGATCGCGAATCCACTCCGCAATCCAATACGCTTCCGTGCCCGATTTTTCGTCCATGAAGACCTTGGCACAGAACTCCGCTAGCGCGTCCGCATCCTCGCGAACCGCGGAACGCATTATCAACCCGTCGCCAAGATCCTCAATGATTCTTTTCGGCGACTCGTCAATCATCAAAATATCAACCGTTTGGAAGGTCGATTCGGTATTGGTCCATGATCGGATCGAACTGCGCCGCGAATGCCGCCATCTCGTCTTCATCCGCCTGCATCGGGTGACGCGCCGGGCCAGCGTTGAACCCCGATCGGTTCATGGCATATCGAACGGGTATCGGGTTGGTGATGAAGAACAGGGCGTTGAAAATCGGCAACAATCGCAGGTGTTCACCGGCCGCTCGTTCAATATCGCCTTCCAAAACCGCACCGATCAATCCTTTGACTTGGTTGCCGATGATGTTGCTCGCGACGCTTACAACTCCGTAACCACCAGTCGAAACTATCGAAAATGTCTCGTTGTCATTGCCCGACCAAACATTGAAGCCATCAGGAGCGCCTTTGATAACGTACGCGATCTGATCCGCATCACTACTTGCTTCCTTGACGCCGACTATATTGGGGACCTCAGCCAACTTAAGCGTCGTTCCCGCCGTCATGTTCAGCGCCGTGCGGCTTGGCACGTTGTAAAGGATCCCAGGTATCGATACTGCTTCGGCTATCGCGATGAAATGCTTAGCCAATCCGCCTTGGGTCGGTTTGTTGTAGGCCGGCACCGTCATGAGGATTGCGTCGGCGCCGACGGCCTCAGCTTCGCGTGACACTTCGATAGATCGGTAGGTGTTATTGTCGGTCGTGCCAGCGACGATCGCGCCGGAATCTCCGATCGCATCTTTGACCTCGGCGAATAGTTTCAGGCGCTCTTCGTCGGACATCGAAGGTGCCTCGCCGGTCGTTCCACCGATGACCAGTCCATCTGACCCGGACGCCAACAACGACTTCGCCAGCTTGCGAGCCTGTGGGTAATTAACTTCGCCATCCTCCGTGAACGGAGTGACCATCGCTGTGAGAACTCGTCCGATTTCTGCCATTTCAAACTCCCTTACGCATCGAATCTTACATCACACGAGCTAATACCAAAACGCCCGCATTGCACTCATCGACGGCTGCATCCGAAGCCATTCGGAATAGGTTCGAAGTGCTGAATTGGCACCTCGCCAAAGCGTCACACCGTCGCAGCGACGCGCGGTCGAACACACTCTCGCGCAATGCATTCGTCCATGATCTGCAACGCGTTGAGCGCCGCTCCCTTGCGCAGATTGTCTGCCGCAAGCCAGAAGACCACGCCATTCTCGTGTGCAAGATCGCGCCGCACGCGACCAACCATCACTTGGTCCTCACCTGCGGAGTTTGACGGCATAGGATAGACCGATTCATGCGGTTGATCCAACAGATCAATTCCCGGGAACTCGGCTAAGACCAGACGCGCCTCTTCAACAGATACCGGATCGCGGAACTCCACCGTAACCGATTCACAATGCGAAACCTCAACGGGAACTCGGACGCATGTAGATGTAAGTCGCAACTCGGGTTCACCGAGAATCTTTCGCGACTCGTTAACCATCTTCCACTCTTCCTTCGTGTACCCCTCGTCGATGAAATCGTCGACCTGTGGAAGTAGGTTGAACGCTATCGGATGTGGATACTGGCTAGGGGGCGACATCTCTTCACCGCCCAATATCTCGCGCGACTGATCCAGCAGCTCCTCCCTCGCCGCGGCGCCCGTACCCGTGACCGATTGATATGTCGAAACCGTAACGGAACTGATCTCCGCTAATCCTCGGAGACCAGCCAGTGCCATCACCAATGGGGTCGTCGTGCAATTGGGGATTGATATGATGCCGGAGTGCCATTCAACATCAGAGCCGTTAACCTCCGGAACTACTAACGGAACGCTTGGATCCATGCGATACGCTGAACCATCATCGATCACCAACCCTCCACGTTTGACCACCTCGGGAGCTAGTGCCAAACTCACTTCGGAAGAAGCAGATATGAACGCCACATCAACGCCGTCAAACGATTCTGGTGTGGCTTCCTGAATCATCAACCATTGCCCGCGGTATTCGATTTGCTTCCCATGAGATCGCTTGGAAGCAAGAAGACGCAAATTTTCGGCCGGGTGGCCGCGTCCTGCCAAGAGTTCAAGCGCAACGGCACCGACTGCGCCGGTTGCGCCTACGATAGCGATTTCGAGATCTGATGCACGCATCTCAAATTCCTTTGACCCAGGAGCGAATTTCAACGCGGTCCGCTCATCGCGTGATCTGAAACTTCTGGCTGGTCGTCTCAGTCAGAGAAGCCAAGCACCTTGTCGAGTCCCACGATCATCGATTTTTCATCCATGACGCGCCGAACCGCGAGCATTACTCCCGGCATAAAACTGTCGCGGCTAATCGAATCGTGGAGCAATGTGAGAGTTTGTCCGAGTGCTCCGAACACAACTTCGTGTCGGGCAACTCGGCCTGGCATTCTGGCGCTGTGAACATTAATGCCGCCAGACGATCCGCCACGCGTGCCGCTGAGAAGCTCTTTCTCAACGATATTCTGATCGAAATCGCCGCCTTTACCCTCGAGCATTGCTTGGACGATCGAGATCGCGGTGCCGGAAGGCGCATCGATCTTCATCTCGTGATGACTCTCAATTACGTCAGCGTACTCAAAATAACTCGACGCTATTCGTGCCAAGTGAATGAGTACCACGCAACCTAGGGCAAAGTTCGAAGCGGATATTACGCCGACATTTGCGTCTCGTGCAAGGTCCCCGATTGCGGATAGCTCTTCGGGCGTCATGCCGGTCGAGCCGGATACGCACCGAACCTTGTGAGCGACGCACGCTCGCATCGCGGCGCTACCGCCTTCAGCGTTCGTGAAGTCGACGACGACGTCGGGGGTGACTTTTCCGAAAAGGATGTCGAGGTTCGACGCTAAAGGCAGATCCATGCCTCCCAAAGTTGAGACCGAATTCTCACCGCCGGCGAGCGCGTCGGCTCCTCCGACGGGAACCATTCCTGGTTCTTGCTCCACCGCGTTCAACACGGTGGAGCCCATCCGGCCCAACACTCCGTTAACTGCGACGGTGATATCGGTCATTTCAACTTTGGGTGCTGTTTGCTTTCAGTTATCTAAGGCAACCGCATTTAGTTGCTTAGATTCTAAGCTATCGGTCGCGCGAGATCATGCGACGACGCGGCCTTCGGTTGTCGCCGCCATCGCCGAAATCGTCACGTCGGCCACCGCCGCGTCCGCCGCGGTCGAAGTTGTCTCGTCGGCCACCTCGGTCGCCATCGTCGCGGCCACCGCGCCCGCCGCGGTCGTAGCGACCACCGCCACGGCCACCGCGGTCGAAGTCGTCTCGCCGACCGCCGCGATCAAAGTTATCGCGTCCGCCGCCGCCACCGCCGCCACCGCGGTCGTAACGACCACCACCACCACGGCCACCGCGATCAGAACCGCCGCGTCCGCCACGATTACCTGGTCGGCGTCGGCCCACTGCTTCTTCGAGTGCGCGATCGTGGTCACCGTAGTTGCGTTCGTCGATGACCGCTCGAACTGATAGGTCAACGCGACCATTAGGGTCAACGTTCACTACCATGACTTCCAACTCATCGCCTTCGTTGGCCACTGATTGAACGTCGGGGACTCGGGTATCGGACAGCTCGCTGATGTGAACCATGCCGTCTTTTCCGGGTATCAGGTTGACGAAGCAACCGAAATCCATGATCTTGACGACTTTGCCGGTATACAGTTCGCCGAGTTCAACGCCCTTTGTCATCGTGCGAATGTTGTCGATAGCTCCCTGAACCTTGTCCGACTCCGTGCCACCGATAGTGACGCTGCCGTCGTCCTGAATGTCGACGCTGACGCCGAACTCTTCTTGGATGCCTCGGACGTTGGAACCACCCGGACCAATGACCATGCCGATCTTGTCGGTCGGAACCTTGATGGTTGTCATTCGTGGAGCGCCGTCACGCAGATCTGTTCGAGGTGCGGATATGGTCTGCTCCATGTGCTCAAGGATCTGGAGTCGGGCGTTTCGAGCCTGTTCGAGTGCCTCGGACATGACTTCGTAAGTGATGCCCTTGACCTTAATGTCCATCTGCAGAGCGGTGATGCCGTCGCGGGTTCCCGCGACTTTAAAGTCCATATCGCCGGCGTGGTCTTCCGCGCCTTGGATGTCGGTTAGGACCTTGGCAACGCCGTCTTCGCCGGTGATGAGACCCATGGCGATTCCGGCGACGGGTGCGGATATCGGCACACCGCCATCCATCAGCGCCATAGAACCTGCACACACGCTGGCCATCGACGATGATCCATTCGATGCCATGACTTCAGACACCAACCGCAAGGAGTACGGGAACTCGTCTTCGGCCGGCACGACCGGACTGAGAGCCCGTTCGGCCAACATGCCGTGTCCTACTTCACGTCGACCCGTGAATCCGAACCTACCGGCCTCGCCAGTCGAGTAAGGCGGGAAGTTGTAGTGGTGCATGAATCGTTTCGTCGTAATCGGCGAAAGGTTGTCAAGCCGTTGCGCGTCCGCGGCCGAGGCCAAGGTCAACACGCCAAGAACTTGGGTTTCGCCCCGCTGGAAGATGCTAGAGCCGTGTACGCGTGGGAGGTAGCCAACCATGGAGTCGAGGGGTCGCAAGTCTTCTAGACTTCGCCCGTCGGGACGTCGGTCTTCTTCCAAAATTCCTTGGCGCACCGCTTCCTTTTCCAGTGAATACAGCTCGGACTGAACATGCAACGCGTCGAACGCATCGTCACCCGATGTCAGTTCCGATTTGGCCTCGGACATGATCAAGCTGACAGCTTCTTCGCGTGCCTCTTTGCCACCGCCGAGATTGAGTGCATCAACGATTGCGTTGCCTACTCGCTCCCTCGTCGCCGCCTTTGCAGCGAGTTCTTCCTCGGTCGCTTCGGGCGCTGCCCACTTAGTTTTTCCGACCTCCGACTGGATGTCTCTAATGTGGGAAACGATTTCGCCGTTGACATCCTGAGCTAACTTCAATGCCTCAAGGATTATCTCCTCGGAGACGAACTTTGCACCAGCCTCGACCATCATGATGGCGTCTGAGGTTCCGGCGACCGTCAGTTCAAGGGCCGATTTCTCGAGTTCTTCGTACGTCGGGTTGACGACGAGTTCGCCGTCAATGTAGCCGATGATGCATGCACCAACGGGATCGTCGAAAGGGATGTCCGAGATGGCCAACGCCGCTGACGCGCCGACGATTCCCAACGTTGAGTGGGGATTTACTTCGTCCGCAGCGAGGATCGTAATGATGAGCTGCGTCTCGTTGTGGAAGTTTTTGGGAAACAGTGGACGCAGCGGGCGGTCGCACAATCGAGCGGCCAATATCGCTTCTGAACCTGGTCGCCCCTCGCGTTTGAAGAATCCGCCAGGCATTTTCCCAGCCGCATAAGCTTTTTCAGCGACATCCACCGTCAATGGCAGAAAATCGACGCCTTGACGCGGAGTTTTGTTTGCGGTCGCGGTTGCGAGCAGGACAAGATCGCCGTAGCGGAGTGTCACTGCTCCTCCCGCCTGGGGCGCGAGGTTTCCGGTCTCGAACGACATTAATCGCCCTCCGACCTCGATATCGAATTTTTGAGTCATTTCTGAGCTTTCTCTTTTCTTTCTCTCAGCAAACCTTGTTTAGGTGCCAATTCGTGGTTGTTGTGGGAGCGCAACGATTGCGCGTTGGTTATCGAAAGAATGCGCGCGAGATAATCGACTTGATTGGATTGGTTGGGGGCAACGAAACGATGGCGTTCGTACGCGGCGCGCTCAGTGGATGTAACGTGCGCGTGTGATCATGCGTTAAACAGGAGGAGTTAGGCAACTCGACGGCGGCGGCCATTTTTGTGTGCGGCGCGCGCGGCGACTAATGCCGAACGTTCAACCGCGAAGTCCCAACGCTTCAATAAGCGTTCGGTACCTTCGAACATCCTCTGTCGCGAGGTATCTGAGCAACCGTCGGCGTTTCCCAACGATCATCTGCAAACCGCGCCGTCCTGCGGCGTCGTGCTTGTGCACTTTGAAGTGCTCGGTAAGTTCCCGTATCCGGTCGGTCAGAATTGCAATCTGAACCTCAGTCGAACCGGTATCCTTTTCGTGCTTGCGAAATTTCTCGATCGTCTGCGTTTTCGCTTGGGCGTCCAATCTTGTCTCTTTCATACTGGCGGTTTTCGCAAGTGGGATTTTTCACGATCAACCTCTGCTCCGCTCTGCCAGCTCGTTCTTTCTCTGTTTCTACTTCCGCTAACTCGTTTAGCTCAACCGATAAGGATACCACTCGACCGAGCCGAATCGTCCCTCGGCAATGCATTACGCGTTGCGACCGTGCCTTTGGGGGGCAAAAAACCGCCGATCTGTCCCGCATTCGGTCTGCTTCCCGAAGCGCCATTAGACGCGCCGATGCAAAAGTCGCCAATCCAACCCACGCAAGGCGGGCACGAAACGAGTTCTTTCATGTAATATGCACCTATCGTGGCAAGGATCGTTCATCATTGCACTCGAATACGCTGTTTGGCTGCACGAGCCGTCTTGACACACGCGCTTAAACAGGCATAAGATTATTCATTGTGCATCGAAGAACGAGAACGGTGGAGTACGGCTCAGCCCGTGCTTCGATGCCAAACATCGTGGTCTACGGCGATCAGGGGTTCCTGAAGCCGAACGATCAAGACAATTATTGCTTGAGACAAGCTAGTAATCTGACACCATCAGATTGGAGGACGGGTCCTCATGAATGAATCGCGCAGCCCGATGGATTTCGTGCAAGAGAACCGAGTGCTGACGGCGATCGCCGTAATCTCGGTCATTGCAGTCATTATCTCGATCATCGGCCTCGCCGGCGCTGGCCCCCAAGGGGAACCAGGATTGCCGGGAGCACCGGGTAACCCTGGCGAACCAGGGGCACCAGGCGAACCGGGCGAACCGGGAGCACCAGGTGAGCCAGGAGCACCGGGCGAGGCGGGAGCACCAGGAGCACCGGGTGAGCCAGGCCTCCCAGGCGACCCAGGTAAGCCAGGAGCACCAGGAGAATCAGGAGCACCGGGTGTACCGGGAGAACCAGGTTTGCCAGGCGTTCAAGGTGCCCAAGGCCTCCCAGGTCTTGCAGGCCCTCCAGGCCCTCCAGGCAAGCAAGGTGCAAAAGGTTCGCAAGGAAACCCCGGAGACCCTGGTCCTCCAGGCGCACCTGGCCCTCCAGGCTCGGATAACTCCGCTGACCTCCAGGCCCTCGACGTTACGTACGCGATCCCCACGATCATCTACGTAGCATCCGGCACGCCGGCCGACATCATCGGCTCAGGCTTTAACAGCGGCGAAGCAGTATCGCTTACCGTTCCGGGTGGAACCGTCGATGACTCGATCGGCAATGCAACTGCCAACGCAAGCGGCGCATTCGCCGTCAGGGTCACCCTCGACTCCGGCACTTACACCGCAGGCAGCGTGAATTCCCTCGTCGCTACAGGCGACCAAGGGTCCGTAGCCACGGTAACGTTGATCGTTGTCAACGCCAAGGGCGACCCTCCCGGGCAGTAGAACCCTTTGAAGCGTGAAGCCGGTAATCATCGGCTTCACGCTTTGATTCACCCCCAACGCAAGCACTTTAGAGGTGCGTAACCTCTAGAGTGCTTTTGCGCGTCTAGGTGCCTCCGCAGTTTCCGTTTCGCTCTTCGGCCTCTCGAAGAGTCCAACATGTTGAGGTTCAAGCTTCCTAGGTGGGTTTGTCGAACCACCGTTTGGGAAGGTTGTAGCTAAGGTTTGAGCAAAGCGGAATGTACCGGCTTCTTGGGTTGGGAATAGCATTGCCTGTCGCCCGCGCTGTATTCGGAGCAGATGTTTAACGTTGTGAGACGTTGGAGCCCTGAATCGCCGATCCTTAATCACATCAAAGATTGGGTGCTGACATGCTTGGCATCGACCCGACTACGGCATCTCGATGTTCGCCGGAGGTTGAATGCTGGGCCGTTATCACGGCTGTCGTCATTAACTGCTAACTCACATCACAGTTAGTGTTCGATGCGTCAAGTTCTATCGAAAGCGCCAATGGTTACGGATTCGTATCCGACGAGGCGAAATCCACTTTTGGCGCCATTGCCGAACATAGCCTGAAGACATCGACGACATGGATCATCGTTGAGACACAGCAACCTGTGCTGGACCTAGTGCTCTACGCCTCTGAGCCCTCGTTCACCAAACTGACATCGCTAAGCAGTTGTTCCATCAAATTGGCGAATGTCAATATCCCCGCGACCTTGCCTTCCTCGTCAAGCATGACCGCGGTCTCATCCATTCGATCCCTGAAGTCATCGAAGAGTGTCGCCACCTGTTGTGTCAGCGGAACAGCAAAAGTCGAGTGACTGATCCATTCTCGGCAGACGGACGTGCCGTCACTGTTTTCTCTCAACCCTTGCAGCGCATCCGCCCTTTCGATAGTGCCCAATACCTCGTCAACCGTCTTGTCGTATACGACCACGTCGTCAATGTCCAGCTGATCCATCATCATGACCACGTCGTCGAGGTGTGTGTCCGCGTGGACCGCCACGGTCTCGGATATTGGCAGCATGACGTCATCAGCTCGCAGGTCTTTCGATGACAGATTATGTAGAACATTTAACACGTTTTCAGCCGGTTCATCTGTCGACTCACCGGAGTTCTCGACATCCTGCATGTAGTTCGCGACCCGGTTCAGTCTCATGCGGCGCCCAATAAAGCGCGCCGGCCAGATTATGGGGGCCAACCAAATCTTCACATCCTCGTAGCACGCACTCGCCATTCGATTAAGCATCATTCGGTAGGCAACGACACCAACCAAAACCGCGGCCGCCACTACGAGAGGTAGCAAGAATTCATTTGACGGAGAATAAACCGTTCCCGCCGCGTTGTACGCGGAGATCACTATTGCGATGAATGACGCGCTTCTAAACGTCGTCACAACAATCCGCGTTGCCCGGTAGTCCCCTGCGCTGCCCGGATTCACATCGTTGGATGATTCGGTCGAAGCCATTCCGAGCATCGCCGCAAGGCCTTGTGGTTGCAACACGCTCAACGCGAGAGTCATCAATCCATAGGCGAAGGCGGAAGCGAGCAGTACTGCCCAAGGCACCCAATCGTTAAGCATTGGTGCGTCCTCCCAACTTCACAACCATGTGTAAACATCTATCGCGGCTTAAAGGATCGTCCGCATCTTTCATTTCATTTCCTGCCTGTTCAGGCCACGCGTCACCGCAATGGTGCCGCATCAATCTCGATGAATTCATTTCTTCAATTCGACTTCTAATGCATCGCCATAATTCGCGCTGGTACTCCGAGCACCAAAACGCCATCGGCTACGTCTCGTGTGACGACTGCGCCGGCACCTGTCTGCGCCCCGCTACCTAGTCGTAGCGGTGCGACGAGCACGGATCCGGCTCCGATCGACACTCCGTCTTCGATCACGGTCTCTTGCACCTGTTGTCCGTCGTGGTTTGCCGTCACTGATCCAGCACCTATATTGACGGCACAGCCTAGAACTGCATCGCCAACGAAAGAGAAATGTCCGACCTTTGATCCATCGCCTATTCGGCTCGCTTTTACTTCCGCTTGCGTTCCGATATACGCATCGACGCCGATTTCAGATCCCGCGCGTACTCGGCAGAACGGTCCGACCTTGGCGTTCGAAGCAATTCGGGAATCTTCGATCAACGCGTTGGGGCCGATCTCGGCGTTGCCGGAGATGACGCTGCCGCGTAGCTCAGAACGTTGTTTGATTACCGCGCCGGATTCGACGACTGAACCGCCGATAACGCTTGAAAACGGTTGAACGATTGCCCCTCTACCGACTCTGGAGTCCTCGACTATCGCATTAGGACCGACGCGCGCGTCACGCTCGATCCGAGTGTTCCCGAGGATATGAGTACCCGCACCTACCCACGCGCCGGCTTCGATCAGTGCATGAGGATCCAAGTAAGCCGTGTAGGGGTCTTGAAAAACCACGCCGCGTTCCACAGCCGCCCGAACTACCTCATCGAGAGCGCGAACGTCGTCACGACGACACACTCTGTCGCTCCTATTTTCGCCGGGTTCTTCGCTTTCGCCAGACATTCACTGTAGCGTCTTACTGTCCAAGGACGGGAATGGTGTTTTGAACATCACGTAACCGCAACCGCACTCGTAGACGATGAAAGTAATGTTATCACTGCGCATCTAGGCTACTTCAATAGCGGTCAGAGCAGGATTCAATCTTCCGTCGTCGGTTCGTCGATTTCCTTTTGTGATCCGCCCCCGAATACACGGCGCATGCGGTCGCCGACCGCCGAGGTCCAAGAGCTCAACTCAGAACGCACTGCGGCGCGGAATTGTGGGCTGTATTCACCGATGTGCCGAAATCTTCTTTGGCGTTGACGGGCAAGCACACGTGGATTGCGTTTACTCAATTGACCGATCTCTGATATCAACACCTGTCGCAGTGCTCGTGCTGCACCTGTCGGGTTCTGATTTGCGCCGCCTTCGGGCTCGGCGATCAATCGATCCGCGATCCCCATATAGTATGCATCGTACGACGTGAGTCTGAGCGATCGGGCCACCTCTGGTGCCCGAGCCCGGTCGCGTAGTTCTGTCGCTGCGCCAGCTTCCGGTGAAATCGGCGTGAAGATCGTATTCTCCATCATCAACAGTCGATCCGCGACGCTGAACGCCAATGCCGCTTCTGAACCACCTTCGCCGACAACCACTGAAACTACCGGTGTTTCGATGCCCAGCATCACATTGATCATTTCCGCGATTTCGCTTGCTAAACCATTCAATTCCTCCGCAACGGCGAGTTTCGGTCCAGGTGTGTCGATCATCACCACAAGCGGGAACCCGAAATCGCCAGCCATCGTAGCCGCCCGCCGAGCTTTACGGAAGCCGCTGACTCCGATGCCGCCACGATTCAAGTCGGCATAGCCAAATCGCTCCGTGAACGATGTCATGATCGCATCGTCGTCCGGCACATCATCATCGCCCGTTGACAATCGTTCGTGAGCTACAACCATTGCCGGGAAAATCCCTAAGTGACCGATACCGATCTTCACACCCGCGTCGTCGGCACCGTAACGGTCACCATGCAACTCGACGAAGTTCCGAAACACTAATGGAATGTAGTTGGATGCTTTGGGACGGTCTGCTCGCCTGCTCAAACGCACCGATTCCCACGCATCATGGCGAGTCGGACGGTACTGGATGGACCGGCGACGAGGTCCAACATCGGACTTGAGACCTTTTTCGAATAGACCAAGCATCAATGCCAGGTGATCACGTTGTTCAAGGCGACTCACGACCATATCAAGGTGGCCGTGCGACAGCATCGTTTCCGCGTTGGCATGTTCACCAACGTACGGTGTCTCTTCTACTTCTCGCAGTGTGCCCAGCGAGGCGAAAGCGATGTGTGCACCCGGTTCGCCGATGCGGATATCTGACATCGACGCGAAACTCGACAGGATCTGGCCTGAAGATGGGTTGGCCAAGACTGTAATCATCGGCAAGCCGTGTTCTCGCAGGCTCTTTGACGCCACAACGGTCTTTGCCATCTGGGTCAAAGACAGAAGGCCTTCTTGAAGACGTGCGCCGCCGCTGTTGGCGAATGTGACGACCGGGAGGCGTTGTCGTGCCGCTTCCTCGATCATCCTCGCGACCTTTTCACCAACCACCAAACCCATGCTTCCGCCGAGAAAACCGAATTCGATGGCGATGATGGCGCACGGGGCACCGCCAATATTTCCTACGCCAGTAACTGCTGCTTCCGACAATCCAGTGCGAACCTGGTCGTTCAACACTCGGACCTGATAGGACACGCGCGGCGAGAACACTAACGGGTCGATCGATGAAATCCAGCGATGCGATTCGATGAATGTGCCAGGATCGATTAGGGCCTCAATCCTCGCCCGAGCCGGAATGTTGTAGTGAAACCCACAGTTGAGGCAGACGCGTAGTCGCTGAAATTCCTCAGAACCTTCCAGATTCGAACCGCAGATCAAGCAATTCGAAAATTCGCCCTCAAGATCAACTGGCGGGTGTTCTTTGATTTCCGGATCTTCGTCGGGCTCTGAACCTTCGTTGAAATCCGGATATAGAGGTTTGATCGTCACAAAATGAAACGTTTACCGACGGGAACGGCCTGTTGGAATTGACCGCTATCCAGCATTGTAAAGCCACGTCGGATAACCTGCGTCGGCGACGGTCTTATCCCTGTCGAAATGAGTACCCGGAGTCGCTTTGATGCTAGACCCGGATTGAGAGTTGCGCCCGTCGCAACTGTAACGCGGATCAACCGTTCGCGATTACTTGCCGGGGTTTCCCAGGTTCACCCGGTCCAACGATACCGGCGTCTTCCAATTCATCCATTAACCGTGCCGCACGGGGATAGCCGATGCGTAGGCGTCGTTGCAACAGTGAGGTCGATAGCGTTTTTTGGCTCTTCGCCATTGCTGACGCTTGCATAAACAACGCATCACCGTTGTCCTCTGACAACCCGGGGATCGAAAAACTACTGTCGTCGTCATCGCCATCGACGTCGAGCTGCGGCAATGGTGGAGCACCGACCTCTTTCCAGAATTCGACGATGGCCTCAATCTCTTCCTCAGCCAAGAATGCGCCTTGCACTCGAACAGGTTGGCTGAGATCGATCGGCTTGTAAAGCATGTCACCTTTGCCGAGGAGTTTGTCGGCACCAGTGGCATCCAAAATCGTCCGACTATCCACCTGCGATCCGACAGCGAAGCTGATCCGCGAAGGGAAATTCGCTTTGATCAAACCGGTCACGACATCTACCGACGGGCGTTGGGTCGCGACCACTAGATGGACGCCAGTTGCGCGGCCAAGTTGCGCCAATCTCACCAATAGCTGCTCGACTTCGTTCGAAGCCGTCAACATCAAATCTGCCAATTCGTCGACGAGAATCAACAGATACGGCATCTTCGAAGTGCTCTTCTCGTTGAACGCGGTAATGTTCTTCACACCCATCGCCTCCAATGTGGAAAACCTGTCCATCATCTCTTTGACTAGCGCCTTGAGCGCCTTGACTGCGCGCTCGGGTTCGACGATGACTGGCGAGTAAAGATGCGGAATCCCTTGGTACGGCGTCAACTCAACACGCTTCGGATCAATCATCACCATTCTTAACTCGACAGGTGTTCTCGTCATCAGCAAGCCGGTAACGATCGTATTCATACAAACGCTTTTCCCTGAACCGGTAGCGCCAGCGACGAGCGTGTGCGGCATCTTTGAGAAGTCGGCCATAACTGGATTGCCACCACTACCCATACCCAACGGGACCGGCAACGCTGCATCATCAACGAACTCGGACCACTCCTCTGAATCCATGACCGTGCGAAGATTCACCGGCGTTGGTCTCGCGTTTGGGACTTCTATGCCGACCACCGAGGATCCGGGCACCACCGATTCAAATCGAATATTCGGCGACGACAATGCCAACGCGATGTCCTTCTCGCGATTGAGGATCGTGTCGACACGGACCCTTTGACGCGCGTTATTGGATCGCGACCCACTGCCCTTCCACCCGGGCTTTAACCCGTACATCGTTACCGTAGGACCGACTCTAACTTGGTCCACGGTCACCGCGATACTGTGATCCGCGAGCGTCTCCTCAATCAGATCACTTGTCGCTTTGATTTCAGTCGTCGCTACACCGCCCGTGGGAGGGTCGGCCAGGAACTCGAAAGTCGGCAGGTGCCACGGGAACGCGTTCATAGCTGATTCGATCGCCGCTCCTGACGTAATCACCTGCAACATTTCGTCAGCATCCGCGTCCATTGACTGCGCCTCACCGTCCTCAAAGGGCTCAGTAGCTGCAAGGAGGTCGTGATCGAGGATTGGCTCGGAGACATCACCGATTGAACTGCCAACTTCAATGAAACCAATCCCATCGTCCGTCTCTAGGGGCGAGTCAACGAACGGATCAAACCCCGAAGTTGGATCGATCAAGTCATCTTCTTCATCTGCGGAATATTCTTCTTGGTAAATGTCATGATCCGGGACGATGGCGTTTCCCATCACAACAACCGCGTCGTTCAAATCTTCAGGTTCACTCGAGACTTCTGGATGCATCTCATTCGCATATCGTTGAAATGCGAATGAGTCTTCATGTCCTGAATCGGCTTCCGGATCCGATGTCGGTGGATCGGTTGAAGCTTCGATTTCGGGATTGGGCTTCTTGCGCATGCTGGCCACGCTCATAGCTGCTCCGCCCGCCATCATGAACAAGCCAACCGAGGCCGAAATCACCATCAG
This sequence comes from Dehalococcoidia bacterium, assembly GCA_965208645.1. GTDB lineage: Bacteria > Chloroflexota > Dehalococcoidia > Lucifugimonadales > Lucifugimonadaceae > Bin127. Next base: position 179,953 of record OZ242350.1, read on the forward strand.
AGTGCCGATCCAGATGACTTTCATCGTTACCCCGAATGCTGTTGGGAACTGAACGGCAGCACCGATCGCAAACAATGCTCCTGCGCGCAACCAGGCCAATGCCTGTTGCCAAAGCACGAGATCGTAGCGATGCCACTCGAATGGATCTCGAGCCAGAATCTCGCCGAGGCGACCACCCATTGTGGCTCCAGTCGTTGCGCCTAAAGGAGCGTCGAATATCCCTAACACCGTCACGCCGCCGAACACGATGACGAGGGACGAGATTGTCTCGCGGTACCTTCGTATAAGCCAGCGCGTGTTGGTTATCAACAGGTAGGCAAAGAGTACTGCCCATAGACCGATAGGCATGGCTCCGAAGCCCACGGTCGACATGATCTCATCGCGGAACAAGAAGCTAGCAACCGCGGCCGCCAACGACAAAGTGAAGAAAATCCCGTGGACTATGAGTGATTTTCGGGAAATCACTCCTTCACTTTGGCGCGATTCTCCGTCTGGATTTTGGGTTTTCGATGCGTTTTTGCCCTTGGTTCGCTTGCTTTGCTTCTCGCGTTCGTCCGAACGAGAATCGGTCTCGTCGTCGATCACGTTTTCATCAGTTAGCGCGTCCAGGTTGTAGCTCAATTTCGGTCACCAGAATCAACGGCCTTCGCTTGGTCCTACGGTAGAAGAACCGGCCCAAGCACGCCCGAACTAGTCGGTCCATCTCATTCCAATCTACGAGATCGGCCAATACCGGTTCAATAGCTTGAGCTAACGCTTGCGAAGCATCTCGGATCAATCGCGCTTCATCCGAGGCATCAACGAATCCGGAGGTCACGATTCGCGGCTTGCTGACCACTAATTTTTCATCTCGTACGATCGACACCATGACAATCCCATCGCTGGCTAACGACTTGCGCTCTTCCATCACGCTCGAGTCGATGTCCCATTCGCCTTGGCCTTGTATAAGAACGTAGCCCGACGGAACTCGATTGGCCACGGACACGCTTCCCACATCCATCTCGAGAACATCACCGTCAAGAATCAGGTTCACGTTGGCTTCTGGCACTCCCATATCGATTGCGATCTCTTTGTGCGCCTTCAACATTCGATACTCGCCATGGATGGGCGTGAAGTACTCCGGTCGGAGGATGCTAAACATCGTTTTCAATTCGTCTTGTTTCGCGTGACCTGAAACGTGCACGGGCCTCGAACTAGCCGTGATCACACGCACATTGCGCCGCGCCAAGTTGTTCATCACCTCGTTCACGGCGATCTCGTTTCCGGGTATCGTCCGCGCAGACAGGATCAGTGTGTCGTCTTCAACCAACTTGACCTCACGATGGTCGCCCCGAGCCATACGGGAAACTCCAGCTTCGAACTCGCCTTGGCTACCCGTGGTCATGATGATGACCTCGTCATCCGGCAGGCTATTTGCTTCGTTGATGCTGATTTTCACTCCCGATGGGACATGCAAGTGGCCAACTTCTTCCGCCAATCGGGTGCTTTCGATCATGCTTCTGCCGATGATCGCCACACGCCTGCCAAGCTCGTACGCGGCATCTACTACCATCTGCACCCGGGCGATCTGCGTCGAAAAACTGGCGATGATCACTCGTCCTTTTGCTTCAGCGATGGCTCGGTAAAGAGCGACCGCCGCGATGCGGTCCGAACGGGAAGATCCCTCATCTTCGGCGTTTGTCGAGTCGGAGAGCAACAGGCGAACGCCGCGTTGGCCGATTTCGCTTAAGGCTTGGTAGTCCGTCGGTAAACCGAGCATCGGCTCATTGTCAAACTTGAAGTCGCCGGAGTGCAGGATGCCCCCTTGCGGCGTGTCCATGTAGATGCTGCACGAATCAGGGATGCTGTGGCACACGCCGATCCATTGGACGTTAAATTCGCCGAAGCGATAGTCCCTCTCCAGTCGAACTGAATTCACTTGCACGTCGGCCATTCTTCGCCCGCCGGATTTCTTCAGTTCTCGTCGGATCATCTCAGCGGCCAACCTTGGCGCGTAGATCGGTGCGTCAACAGTTCGCATTAGATGCGGCAAACCGCCGATGTGGTCGAGGTGTCCGTGAGTAACGAGAATCGCCCGTATGCGGTCTCGGTGTTGACGGACGTACTCCATGTTTGGGATGACTCTTTCGATCCCCGGGGTGTTGTATTCCGGGAATTGAACGCCACAGTCGATGACCAACATGTCGTCGTCAGTCTCGACAACCATCATGTTCATGCCGACTTCACCGAGCCCACCTAATGGGATAATTCGGACTGAGGACTCGCCGTATTCGAAATCGTTTTCAAGCATTTATCAGCCTTAGGTTCGGTTGTTTGTTATTTCCGCGTAAGCCAAGGGGCCGTCGGATGCGTGAATGTAAGACTTGGCGGAGATTGTCACGGTTAGAAAAACGAAGCTTGCCGATCGTCAATCACTAACTTATCCGCCTCATCTTCGGCAGCTTCTTCTGCCGCGTCGATGACGCGCTGCCGATTCAATTCCGCCTGAATTTCGTCTCGAGTTTGGGGTCGCTCGAAAAGGTTGACGGATGGTTCTGCAGGCGTTGTCTCAGCCAATGCGACCGCTTCGGCCTGCTCTACGACCGTACTTTCAGATTCGGTGATCGTCTCTGGGGCCGCTGTCTCCGAATCGGGCGAGAGCGATCCCTGTGGCAACTCATGCCGTCTTTCGATCGGAATTCGGGAGCGTTGATCGATTTCATTTCGGAGTCGGATTCCCTCCAAAATCGCGTCCCTAAGGTTGTGGATACCTTCTTGCAACATGCGCTTGTGTTCGGGATTTCTAAGACCGGAAGACGGGTGCAGCAGCGGCATCAAAACTCGATTGTTATTTCGGAATATCTTGCCGTTGCTTTGTGTAATTCGAAGTTCCGGCATGAACCAACCCAAGGCGTGTCGACCCAACGGCACGATCACGAGCGGATCGATAATCTCGATCTGCTGCGTAAGATAGTCAGAACATTGATCTACCTCGGCGCGTTCGGGATCACGATTGTTGGGTGGTCGACACTTGACGATATTGGCGATGTAGACATCCTCCCTCCGCATCGGCAACGACGCGATTAATTCGTCTAGGAACTTGCCAGCCCGACCCACGAACGGGCGACCAGTCTCGTCTTCGTCGCGACCAGGACCTTCGCCGACAAACATGATTTCGGCGGTCGGCGAGCCTTCGCCAGGTACCGTTTTGTTGCGAGTCTGTGCCAAAGGGCATTTATGGCAACCCGCGACCTCAGCGATTATTTCGCCAAGTTGTTCCGATGCCGGGATTTCAACCTTGGATTCTTCCGCAACCATGTCGGTATCCAAGGCTACCACCTTCCGTTGTGTGAGTTGCCAACAAATGGCAGAGCGGCGTAGATTGCCTGCGCCGCTCTACTTGGTTGTCTGGCAAACACGCGCGATCAGCATTACGCGCGTCGACATTTGTCGCTAACTAACAATCGGTTAACTAGTGACACCCTTGCTTCCGAGGTAATCAACGGCGTTCTGCACCGTCTGAATCGACTCAGCGTCGTCGTCAGAAATCTCAACTTGGTTATCGTCGGTACTGAACTCTTCTTCGAACGCCATGATCAACTCAACGACGTCCAACGAGTCCGCATCGAGATCCTCGGTGAACGACGATTCGGGTGTGATATCGCCTTCGTCCACACTCAATTTTTCGGCCGTGATGGCCCGTACTCGATCCAAAATTGTTGACATCGTTTTTTGCTCTCCCGAGCTGGTGTTATCACCTGTTTTCCGTTACATCATCGCGTCAAGACGCAAGCGCAATTATATACCGTGCTTCGTCACAATTTCGTCGTGGCTTGGGTGTGTTACCTGCGTTCAACCGCTCGCGCACCGTCCCGAACCAACGCGCCAAGTATGCCGTTGACGTATCTTCCGCTTCCTTGAGTGTCGAACATCTGCGAAAGTTTTACCGCTTCGCTAATGATGACTGCGGTGCTCGTGTTGGGATACAGATCCATCTCGGCCAAAGCGATTCGGAGGATATTTCGGACGACTGGCAGAGTTTCAGACATTGGCGCTCGACGGGAATAGCCATTCAGTTGGCGGTCGAGTTCTGACCGTCTGTCTTCGACCTCAGCCGCGATTGAATAGGCAAATTGACGCAGCTTGCGGTTCAACTGCATCTCTGATGTAACCCAGTCGATACATTGCGCTGCGGGTCGGTTGGTCAGGTCGGATTCGTACAGGGATAGCACGGCGGCGGCCCGCCCTCCGGTCTTATCACGGGGTATTGCCTCGAAATCCGGAGCGTTGGGGTCGTCGCCCACCAAGTTTGGTGATCGCGATCCTGAACCCTCAGTTGAGGCGGCGGAAAGCCAATTGCTCATTTGTTCGCGGGACAGCGAGGGATTTTGCGGTCGCGTGGACATTGGCAAAACGGCGCGTTCTTGCGAACGACGCCGCATTCAAATTGGCAGTACCGATTAGGCAGCTGCGTAGTCGCAAACGTTATCGTACTCGCCGAGGTTTACAACGTTAGCCCGGCGGTCGATACGTCTGATCATTCCGCTGAGGATCTTGCCGTTCCCCATCTCCACGAACTCGTTAACGCCATTGTCGAGCATGTGGCGGATTCCGTTGCTCCACTGGACGCATGAGGTGAGTTGCCTTCGAAGCTCGTTTTTGACTTCGGCGGCGGTGTGCAAAGGCGCGGCGTCGACATTGCCGACAACGGGAACCATAGGGTCGCTGAATTCGACAGAATCGATTGCTTCGTCGAGGCCACTTTGGGCTGGAGACATTAATCCAGAGTGGAACGCCCCGCCGACGCTCAATGGGATGGCTTTCTTGGCACCGCGGGCAGATGCCATATCAAGGGCAACGGCTAGGCCACGGTGCTCACCAGCAATGATGATTTGTTCTGGAGTGTTGACGGTGGACACGTCAACGCCAGCTTCACGGCAGATCTCTGCGACCGTGACTTCGTCGATGCCAATAAGTGCGGCCATGCCACCTGGGCGTTCATCACAGGCGAGTTGCATCAATCGGCCCCGTTCGCAAACGAGTTTGACAGCGTCGGAGATGGAAAGAACGCCAGCGATAACCAATGCTGAATATTCACCGAGACTGTGCCCAGCAGTCATGTCGGGTACGGCGATGCTCTCGGTCACTTCTTCAAGTGCACGCCAAGCGGCGATGGAGGTCGTGAGGATTGCCGGTTGTGCGTTTTCAGTTCGCATCAACTCGCTGGTTGAGCCATCAAACATGACATCGCTCAGTTTCCGCCCCAGAACATCGTCTACCTCATCAAAAACTTCCCGAGCTGCGCTGGAGTTGAGGAATAGGTCCTTACCCATACCGACAGCTTGGGACCCCTGTCCTGGGAACACAAATGCGGTGTATGTGGATTCTGAGAGGCCTGTAGTCATTTTTGTCTCCGTTTTGCGGGAACTGAGAAACCCTACTGGATTGTTGGTCGCGGATCCGGTTCGAAACTATTATCGTCTAAATCAAGCATCAGCAACATCGATGTTGTAAACGTCGGCGTTCGGCCAATTTCCTTTTACGGTGCGTCCTTTGTAGTTGCCGCATTCCGGACATACGCGGTGCGGAGGAATACGAGTGTCACACCTCGAACAGTGTACGAGCGTCGGCAGACCGATCGCGTGATGTGCTGCTCGGTTACCTTTGCGGGCTCGTGTGTGCTTTTTCTTGGGAAGCGGGGGCATGTCACGTGGTACTTAGTTAGTGGTCGGCAGATTTCGGATTCTGGGAAATTCGGGGGATGACTTTGCTATCTGGCAAGCACATTTGCTGTGGTTCAAATCGGCAGAACATCCGGCGCACATCCCTTGGCATGAAGGGTCGCACAGCGGATTCATCGGCATTGCAACGCTCAAACCCTGCCAGAGTGCGGTTGATATGTCAAGCACGTTAGTTGAATCTATGGTCAACGCCTCGTCGTTCTCGGTACTCTCGTATTGGTCAAACCATCCCGGGTCGCGATGCATCAGATCGGCATTGAGAGGTTTGAACTCCTCAACGAAGTCGAGACTGAGATGCGTTACGGTGTCAACGAGACACCTTGAGCACTCAGCATCGAGCTGCGCCTTCACCTTCATTTCGGCGAAAACCGTCCGATCTGTACGCATCAGTTTGCCGCGGGCTTCGACTTCTCGAAACGACAGTCCGTCGTTATCTAGAGTCTCGTGAGCGAAATGGAATCTGATTTCATCGCCCACGGAACCGGTCAGCAGACCCGAAACGTTGAAGTGCATGACATTTGAATCCGAAATCGCGCGCCTAGGCAAGGACGCAATACGCAACCAAACCTATGTTAAATCGAAGCGACGATTCTTGTCAATCCGAGAAAACGTAAGGCATACAGACCAGTTGAATCGTTGCAGAGATCCGTCGCGAAGGCGGCAATTGCTCAAACGACGACGGACAATCACGTCGTTCGTTACCCGCGACGGCGGGATTCATCGCAGTGCGCGAGTTGTGAGTGCCGGTTAAATCTCCCCGATCACAGCTCGGCTGATTACTAACCTCTGGATTTCGGATGTGCCTTCGTAGATTTGAGTTACGCGTTGATCTCGGTACATGCGCTCTACTGGGGTTGGTTTGAAATAGCCGATACCGCCGTGAATCTGGACTGCTTTGTCAACATTTCTTCCGGCGACTTCCGAGGCGTAGAGTTTGGCTTTTGCGGACTCGGTGCCGTACGGGAGACCACCGTCGTAGAGTGAGGCGGCACGGTAAGTGAGTAGGCGGGCGGCGTCGAGTTCAGTCTCCATGTCTGCAAGCATGAACTGGATCGCTTGCTTTGTCGCGAGAGGGCGCCCAAATGCGTGACGTTGCTTGGCGTACGCAACGGCTTGGTCGAGCGCTCCTTTTGCCAAACCTAAACACTGAGCCGCTACGGTGATGCGTGAGGAGTCGAGAATTTTGAGTGCGATGCTGTAACCGTCTCCGACGTTTCCGAGGAGGTTGGATTTGGGAACTACGCAATCCGAGAAAACGAGTTCGGCGGTTCCGGAACCTCGCATTCCCATCTTGCCGTGCTGTTCGTTGATTTCAAATCCTGGAGTGCCGCGTTCGACGACGATGGCTGAGATACCGCGATAGCCGGCTGAGCGATCTGCAGTCACGAAAACCGCGAAGACGTCGGCGACTGACGCGTTGGTGATGAATAGCTTGGTGCCATTCAAAATGTAGGATTCGCCATCGTCGGTGATGGTGGTCTGGAGTCCGAGGGCATCGGAACCGGTTTGCGGTTCTGATAAGGCGAATGCAGCGATCTTCTCCCCCTCTGCTAGGTGAGGGAGCCACTGGGCGCGTTGGCTCTCGTTGCCGAAGCGATTGATGGTTTCGGAGCCGAGTGAAGTATGAGTGATGAGTACCGTGCTGGTGCTGCCACATACGGCACCAATCTCTTCGAGGACGACCATGAAGTCACGATATCCCATTCCGGCGCCACCGAGATCGGTCGGTATCAGGAGGCCTGTCAGACCGAGTTCGGCCAGGTTTGCGAACTGCGTTTTGGGAAATTCCTCATTGGTATCGACCTCGTCAGCGAGGGGTGCAAGATCGTTCTCTGCGAATTCACGGACCGTAGTCGCAAGCATCTGTTGCTGTTCGTTGTAGAAGGGTTGCATGCCTGACGCCTTGGTTGGAGTATGTTTTGGTGTGATTCTAGTTGCCTGAATGCGGATCGATGAGCTTCCGAGAGAAACGTTTTGGAAACCGCATATTGATTCTTGCAGGACTCGATCGATGATCCGGAAGCTTGGGACGAATGAGGTTAGTTTCGGCGTTAAAATCGGCTTAACGCCAAGCGACGATTAGTTGCCGGGGGATCATGGAACGTCATCGACGGATATTGGGTATCGACCCTGCGCTCACCACGACCGGTTACGCGGTCGTGTCGGCGGACGCGCGCGGTAACGTCGCATTGGTTGAAGGTGGGTTGATTCGGACTAAGTCGAGCGAAGCACTGGAAATCCGTCTGAGGACGATCAACGAGACTCTGGGAGAGATCATCGAAGAGTTCGAGCCGGATGAAGTCGCCATCGAGGATCTTCATACGCGTTATCGGAATTTGAAAACGGCGATTGTCATGGGGCACGCCCGCGGTGTCGCGATTCTGGCGGCCGGTCGCGCCAACATTCCGGTGCACCACTATCAGCCTACACGGGTCAAGAGCATCGTCGCCGGTAGCGGTCGAGCGGACAAGGCACAGATGAAACGGGCGGTCTCGATGCGGTTGGGTTTGGCGGAAGAAATTGCGAAGGAAGACGTTGCGGATGCAGTAGGTATCGCGATCTGCCATGTTCATGTGACGGGTTCGCAGGAGGTGAATGAATTGGTGGGGATAGGATGATCTCTTACTTGAAAGGCGAGGTCCTACAGGTCAACGACAATCCACCGAGGGTAGTTGTGCTGACTGCATCGGGAGTTGGGTATTCGGTGGTTCTACCGGCATTCGTCCATGAATCGCTGCAACCGGTCGTTGGCAACCCCATAGAACTGCACATCTTCTACTCGGTTTCGGAACGGCAACCGTTGCCGATTTTGGTCGGATTCAAAGATCCAGGCGACAAAGAATTCTTCGAGCAGTTCATTCAAGTTGAGGGTATCGGGCCGGCGCGGGCAGCGACCGCGTTGACCATGCCGGTTCCGACGCTGGCATACGCGATAGAAACCGAAGACATGGTGACACTGACGTTGATGCCGGGTATCGGACAACGTGGGGCGCAAAAAATCGTCGCGACGCTGCGCGGTAAGGTTTCTGCTGCTGCCAGCCGTCCGATCGAAACTGCCGCCCAACGTGCCAGCCGCATACCCAGCACGCGCACAGACGTGATTGCGGTATTGGTGAACCTCGGGTATCGCAACACTGAGGCGGTCGCGATGGTCGACGAAGCGATCAGTCGCGATCCTACGTTCGTTGATGATCCACAAGCACTGCTCCGGAACGTCTTCCGCAACACGCCGGCGGCCTCGACCTAAAATAACTGATTCGTTCCCATCACTGAATGCCTGATTCTGCAAGAGAGCGCATCGTAACTGGCGCGGACGACGAGGCGATGGCTGAGCGCGGAGCCGCTGAAATGCTAAGCGAGCGCGCGTCGATCAATTCGGAAGCGCCGGGCATGAACGACCTTCGCCCCCGCCGTTTCACCGAATATATCGGACAACGCCAGGTCGTAAATAGCATCCAGATCGCGGTCGAGGCGGCCAAGCACCGTGGCGACACACTGGATCATGCGCTGTTTCATGGACCACCGGGGCTAGGCAAGACGACGATCTCGCAAATCATCGCGAGAGAGATGGATACGACTTTGGTTCACACTTCAGGGCCCGCATTGGAACGTCCTGCAGATGTAGTTGGCATCCTTTCGAACCAGAAGCATGGCGACGTGTTGTTCATCGACGAGATACACCGTCTGTCGCACGCCGTTGAGGAGTATCTGTATTCGGCGATGGAAGATTACCGAGTCGATTTCATTACTGGTTCCGGTGCGTTTGCGAAGACGATCAATTTGCCGCTGCAGAAGTTCACGTTGATCGGTTCAACGACTCGTGCTGGCATGTTGAGTCCACCACTACGCGAGAGGTTCGCGCTGACGTATCACCTCGACTATTACTCTGTCGAGGAGTTGACGCATGTGGTTACTCGGTCAGCGTCGATACTGTCGGTTGCGATCGATCAACCTGGTGCCAACGTGATCGCAAGTCGCTCGCGCGGTACCCCACGCATCGCCAATAATCTTTTGCGCCGCGTTCGTGACTACGCGCAAGTGAGACGCGAAGGCAAGATCGATGACGGGGTAGCCGCCGAAGCATTACAAGTCGAAGGCGTGGACGAACTGGGATTGGATCGGCTGGACCGCTTGTACCTTGAGACGTTAGCCAGGAACTACGGCGGAGGACCGGCAGGGATTAATGCGCTCGCTGCTTCTGCTAACGAAGAGGTTCAGACCCTCGAAGACGTGGTTGAACCATTCCTATTGAAAATCGGGTTCATCATGCGCACTCCCCAAGGGCGGCGAGCAACGCCGAGCGGCATGACGCACGTCGGCGCGCCTTTGGGCGCCGCGCGGGCAACGGACGCTGGACAGGGACCGTTGATCTGAACCACAGTTAGGTTGCGGCGGTTCTAGAGTATTCCGTCGCCTCGGCGATCAGCTCGTCGGGGATGTCATCGAAGGAAGCGTAGTTCATCGAGTAGAGGCGTGCGTATAAACCGCGTTGCGCCATCAATTCATCGTGATTGCCAGTTTCGATGATCTCGCCGTTTTGGAGAACGATGATGCGATCGGCGCCGCGGATCGTGGCGAGTCGGTGCGCGATGACGATACCGGTTCGGCCTTCAAGTAGGCGAGCGAGGGCTTGTTGAATCAGCAACTCAGTGTAGCTATCGATGGACGCAGTAGCTTCGTCGAGGATGAGAATCTTGGTGTCCGCGACGATGGCGCGAGCGAAGGAGATGAGCTGTCGTTGACCGAGAGAAAGGTTAGCGCCGCGTTGCTCGAGCTCGGTGTCGTACCCGTCAGGCAATCGCATGATGAACTCGTGTGCACCAACTGCGCGGGCGGCGGCGACTACCTCTTCGCGAGTGGCGTCAAATTTGTTGTAGCGAATGTTCTCATACACAGAGCTTGAGAAGAGGTACGGTTCTTGGAGGACCATGCCGATGTTGTTGCCCATGCTGCTGAGTTCAATGTCACGAACGTCTCGACCGCTGATCTTTATTTCACCTTCCCATATGTCGTAAAAGCGATGGAGTAGCGAGGTGATGCTGGTTTTGCCAGAACCTGTTGGCCCCACTAACGCGATAGTTTCCCCGGGTTCGACGCGGAAGGATATGTTTTTGAGTATCGGTTCATCTTCTAGGTATCCGAACGTCACATCGTTGAACTCAACGGATCCGTCGTTATCTTCGAGCGCTTCTGCATTCTCTTTGTCTTTAATGTCGACGGGAACGTCCAATACCTCGAATATGCGTTCGCCGGAAGCCATGGCGCGCTGGAATACCGCGTAGTGCATGGTGATGGAGCGAATTGGATCGAAGAAAAGCTGCACGTAGAGGATGAAAGCGAGCATCGAGCCGATTTCGAGGGAGTTGTTGATCACCATGGAACCACCGACGACGATGATGATTGCCATCGCGGCCCCGGACAGCGTATCGACGAGGGCGATCATGACAAGGCCAATGCCAGCGGCACGATTCGCCGCCCGAAGTTGCTCGTCGGCCTTCTCTTTGAAGAGATCGAGGTTGACGTGTTCCCGGCTCATCCCCTGAACGACGCGAACGCCGTTGATGTTCTCTGCGAGTGCGCCGCTCGTGATCGAAGATGTCTGTCTGGAATAGAGGAATGCGCGTCTGGCTATCGGCAACCAGATCGCACGAGCGATTGCGAGAACAGACACGACGGCGAATGTGAGTAACGCCAAACGCCAGTCCATGATCAGCATCGCGATGATGATGCCGAATAGAAGGACAAAGTCGCCGACGCTGGTGACTGCAGTTTCGAGGAACTCTTGGAGTGCGCCGACGTCGCCTTGGAGTCGGGACATCATACGTCCGACCTCGGTCTTGTCCATGAAGGACATCGAGACGCGCTGCAAGTGCTCGTACATCGCACGCCGCAGATCGATGAGAAGACGTTCGGCAACGCGCCCTACGATCATGTTTTGCAGGTATCCCATGATGACGTGGAGCACGACCGCGCCAAAAAATGCGCCGACCATGATGAATAGCGTGTTACGCAGATTGCCGTCGCCGCGGGTGTGGATATCGAGCACGTCATTAACAGTGATCCGTACGATCCACGGCAATGCAAGTGTTGACCCGGCGAAAAGCAATACTGCGATGAGACCGATTGACAGCACGCCACGATATGGTCGGACGAATCCCCAGAAACGCCGGATCACGTCGCCGCTAAAGGCGGCGCTGAATATCTGTTCGTCGAGGTCGCCAGTTGACCTGCGTTGGTCGACCCACGCAGGTCGGTTGCCCTCGCTTTGAGTCTGGCGACGTTGGGCGGTATCCGGACTAGCCACTGCTAAACCTCACCACTGGATTGGACGTTGTCATCCTCGGGCCTAATTTGCAGTTCGTAAAGGTCGCGATATTTGCCACCTTGCTCAAGGAGTTCGGCGTGAGAGCCGCGTTCGACGATCTTGCCACCCTCCAAAAAGAGGATCTCGTTGGCGTGCATGAGAGAGCTGAGGCGGTGGGAAATGATGATCGTTGCACGGTCGGCGGTTACTTCTTGAAGTGCGGCCCGAATGCGTTGTTCGGTTGCAGCGTCGATCGCGGCGGTCGAGTCATCGAAGACGATGATCTGGGGATGGAGCATGATGCTACGAGCGATGGAGAGGCGTTGGCGCTGACCGCCGGAGAGTGAGACGCCGCGTTCGCCGATCAGTGTTCCATACCCGCTAGGAAGTCTTTCGACGTATTCGCCCATCTGCGCATTCGAGGTTGCGCTCTCGATGCTTCGGTGCTCAGCCCAGGGGTCGCCGTAGGCGACGTTGTTGTCGATGGTCGTAGTGAACAGGAACGTGTCTTGTTCGACCACACCGACAGCGCGTCGGAGCGAAGCGAGTGTGACTTCCGAGATGTCTTGGTCATCGATCAGTATGCGTCCGGCGATCGGATCGTAGAAACGCGGAATGAGGTGTGCGAGAGTGGACTTGCCGGATCCGGGCGGACCGACGATGCCAATGGTGTGACCAGGACGGGCTTCAAAAGTAACGTCGGTGAGGACTTGCTCATCTCCGAACTGATCCATGTACGCGAAGTCGATGTGCTCGAAACGAAGGACGCCCCCGGTGATGACGAGGTCCTTTGCTCCCGGTTTGTCGTCGATTTCTGGGACTTGGTCAAGGACTTCGAAGAGGCGTTTTCCTGAGGTTGCGCCCCGCGCCCATCCCGCGACTACCATGCCAAGTTGTCGGACGGGGTTTTGCATGATGCTCATGAAGGCTAGGAATTGTGCGAGCTGGCCGAGGGAGAATGGATCCGTTTCGTCGAGAACCTTAAGTCCTCCGACCAGCAGAACCAGAGACATTGCGCCAAAGAAGGCCAAGGTGATATACGACAGATTCGTAGCTCGAACCGTAACCAGTTGATAGGCACGATTGAACGCCTCATTGGAGGACTTGTCGTACTTGACGAGCTCGTAAGGCTCAGCCGAGAAGGATCGGACGACTCGAATTCCTTTTAGGTTTTCGTCCATGATCTTGGTCAGCTGTCCCATTTCTTCTTGGTATCGCCGCCAACCTTGCGAGGTTTGCAACCTTGCAACGACCGACCTCCATGCGGCGATTGGAACGAAGCTGAGGCTGATCAGGGCGAGTTGCCAATCCTCTCTCATCATCAAGAAGGTGCCGGTTCCGACGAATATTGCGAGATAGAGGACACGGAGCATTCCGCGGCTTGCGAACGCGCGAACACCCTCAATGTCGAGTAGTCCTCGTGTCAGAAGGTCGCCAGTGTGGACGCGGTCGTGATACGCGAAACTGAGGCGCTGCAACTTCTCGTAGTAGAGCATGCGGAGGCGGTAACCGAGGCGTTGCGCCAAGTTTTCGCTAATATACATGTGGCCGTAGGTGAAGAGGCCACGCAGCACCGCTGAGCCGAGGAGCATTGCGGCCGTAGTCACCAATGTCCACCTGAGGGCGTCGATGTCAGGATTTTCAGAGTTGAAAATCTCTTCAACGGTTTCGACGCCGGAGCCGATTAGCAATGGAATGAAGAGCTGGAAAATCGAAGCGCCAACGATGAGCACCAATCCGACGGCGATGAACATCTTGTATTCCAGTGCCATGCGGATAATGCGCATCAGCACGTGGAACCCGCCGCCAGTATTGTCCGCGTCGGTCATAGACGCGCTTCCAGCGGCAGGTGCGGTTGCTGACGCAGCGGACACCACGGTCAACCGTGTCAGCAGGTTGAGTAAGAAACTCATAGATATCTGATTCTACGCCTTGTTGTGAGCGGGTTAATGATCAAATCTGGATTCTCGCTCACTGTGATGAAATGATGCACGTCAAGGCGGATTAAACGGGTATTCAAATCTGGCGAATCTGTTGGTTCGCTTAACATGCGCTAGAGTCGTGATTGAATTGATAAGCAGAGTCGCGACGCGCCAGCCGCGGTTCGCTCCGGGACAAAATTAACTACAGTCAGTGGCATGGGAAATCCTTCGATAACGATGGGCGCTCCTGAACGCGCGCTTGATCCGACGACGCGCGACTCGCTGGTGAACCCATACGGTACCAGATACGCGACGATTGCAGATGCAGATGCGATCGATCAGGTAGTGAAAGAAGCGTTCGGCGCTTCAGCGCCCAAATCGTCCGCGGCAAGGGACATCAAGCGCGAAAACACAACTTACATAGTGGCAACTAAAAACCGCAGGGCTGACGGTTCACTTTTCCATTCGGAAGGAGAACGGAATGCTGGATGGACAAGAAAGTTCCGTTCGATATTTTCGTCTTCGATGGGAAAATCAGAATCGGAGCAAGCGGCAAGCGAGATAGTTGGATTGGTTGGCATCTGGACTGCGGTGGACCAGGCACACATCGTTGTGATCGCGACTCGGCCGAGCGAACGCGGCAAGGGCGTGGGAGAATTGCTTTTGATCGCCACGTTATCCGATGCGAAGAAGATCGGCGCGACAAATGCGACGCTGGAGGTGCGCAAATCCAACTTGGTTGCGCGGGCGCTGTATCGGAAATACGGCTTCGCGGACGTTGGGATACGGCACAAGTATTATCACGACAACCGTGAAGACGCCATCATCATGTCGACACCATCCTTTTCGAACTTGGATTACAGCCGATCGTTAGAGCGTCGATGCCTCGCCTACACGGCATCACGAGGAAAAATCGAGTTCAAGGCGATCTGATCGCCCGGTCTAACCCTGTCCGACGAGGAACAGGATGATTGCGACGAACGCACCGATGGCAAACACGATGCTCCACGTCGCCCATCGTTGTTGAACCGCAAGGAACTTTTCGGGGTTGTCCCAGTTGCGGGCGCGCCAAGCCAGTTCGTTGCCTTTAATTCCGAGGGTTATCATCACGCCAACTAACACAATGAAGCCGATGGACCTCCAGGTCGGCGGGAGGGGAAGAAGAGGAAGGAAACCGAGTATTGACCACCAAATACCGTGGATCAATCCCCAGATCGGGCCTAGAATGAATGCGGACCAGTTCCAACGTTGGATTTCCTGCGGTGGATGATCTCCATCGCTCCCCTCAGAACGTTTTCTTCGTGGCAGCCCCCATTGGCTAGGGCGGAAGGTGCCACCACCGATCTTGTAGCCACCGTTTCGGGATTCAGTGGGTTGGTTCATTTCACGACCTGCTCCGCGGCGAGAGTTCGATGTAACTCGATCCGTTGTGGCGCCTTCGGGGGATATTCTCGTACTCTGGTCGATTTGGGTGGCACAAACCGCGCAGTAAGACGCGTGTGCCTCGTTGACCGTTGCGCACTTCATGCAACTTGTGAAGCCCAACGGCGGTACGCGCGCCGGATCCGGGACATAGACTCGCTCCCCGCAACGATCACATGCGTAGTCACCTTCCGAAGCTGCTGTGCCACAGTGCATGCAGTAGATCGTGCGCGTTTCCAAGTCGTTAGATTCGTTTTGCTTGGGGTCCAGCATATGAACAGTGATACCCATGACCGCCATGACATTCGAAATTCGTCGCGGAGAGCAGATAGATATGCGATCTGTATTTATCTTAATGGGTAAACAGTTCGGCGGCGTATCGCGGTGGCACATCAAGCCGCAATTGTTGCCTCCGCAATCTCAGATTCGATGAACGGCGCCATGGCACGGAGGATGTCGTCAAGCTCAGCAATACCGAGGTCGTCGATCGCCGGGGTCGGCGGTCTCACGGCTGGCGAATCGAGCATCTTGCGCCTAGCCATCAAGTGTTTGCGTATGGACAGGCTCAGTCCGGCGGTGTTCTCGTATCTGATCAACGGTAACCAACCGTAGAAGGTTTGGCGCGCACTCTCAATTTCTCCCTTGGCGAGTTGCCAGTAGATCTTTACAAGTGCTTCGGGATATGCGAATCCGGTCATCGTTCCGACCGCACCGCGTCGCAGTTCTTCGAACAGGAACGCGCCGCCTAACCCGCCAAATACGCCCATGTTGTCGCCAGTGGCGCTGCGAACTGCCGATATTTTAGGAGGTGTCGGCGGGTCTTCGAGTTTTAGGAATTTCGCATTTGAAAGTTGGTCATTCAATCTGGCTATGAAATCGGCTGACATGTGGACGCCGGTCTGTTCGGGCAGATCTTGAACCACGATCGGGATGGTCGTCGCATCATCGATTGCACGGTAGTAGTTAAAAACCCCGGCATCGTTGGGTTTGGGCAATGTAGGGGGCGATGCCATCGCCGCGGTCGCTCCGATGGTCTGGGCTTCGCGAACTCGGTCCGCGGCTTGGGCGCCACTCTGACCGCTGATGCCGACGGTTACGGTTAATCGTTCGCCACACGCTGCGACGACCGCTTCGATGATTGGAGCACGTTCACGATCCGAAAGCCTATGGGCTTCGCCCATTACTCCTAGCGTGACGACACCCGTGCATCCCGCATTTGCGGCTTTTTCGACCAAACGGCCGATAGGTCCGGTGTCGACCGAGCCGTCAGCTGCGAACGGTGTGGGCATCATGAAGTGGATGCCTGCAAACTCGGATGCGTTCATTGCAATTTCCAATCCGCGTTAGGGGTCGATCACTAAGGGGCGCAAGTGTTGAATTTACAGAAAGTGTACAGAATCATCAAAGAGTCGTTTTGCTGGCGAGATGTCGTATTTCGACTACAGCTTCATTAGGTGGTGATTCGGCGTGCGGTGTATGATTACCACTAATCGGCGAATTTGACGTGCCGAGGGGTTGTTATCTGTAAGAGCGAACACATCGTGACCATAAACGTAGAGACCGAACAGACCGAATGGAAACCCGACGAAGCTGGCGCTCGGGTGATGTTGATTAGCGGCGAAGAGATCGCCAATTTTGAAGAGCAGAAAGAGCGATTCAAGGCGGGAAATTTCGAAGAGACGACGTTCATGCGATTTCGCCTGCGCCAAGGCGTGTATGGGCAGAGGCAACCAGACCGCCAGATGGTTCGGATCAAAGCACCGTTCGGTGGCTTGACCGCTCGCCAGTTGGAGGTTCTAGGCGAAGTCGTCGAAAAATATGCCCCGCTCAAAAAAGGACATCTTACGACCCGTGAGAACGTGCAGATTCACCACGTTCCGTTGGATGACACTCCGGAGTTGATGCGCGAAATTGGCGACGTCGGCCTGACTACACGGGAAGCTTGCGGGAACACCGTTCGAAACGTCGTCGCGCACCCGACAGCTGGCGTGTCGAAAACCGAGGTATTTGATATCACCCCGTACGCGGCTGCGTACGCTCGCTACTTCCTCCGACATCCAACGACGCAGAACATGCCGCGCAAGTCGAAAACTGCTTTTTCTGGTTCAGACGCAGACGAGGCGATGACCCCGTTCCACGATATGGGTTTCATTGCCCGGGAGCGCGACGGCAAACGCGGATTCAAGATCGTCGTTGGAGGTGGTTTATCGATCATGCCGCAGATGGCGGAGACGTTGAGCGAATTCGTGCCAGTCGAGGACTTTATTCGGCACGCAGAAGCCGCTTTGCGGATTTTCAACAGGCAGGATGAAGAGCGAAAGAATTTGATGCGCGCTCGGATCAAGTACACGATCAAACGGCTTGGCATCGAGAAGTTCCGTGAATTGGTACAGGAGGAACTCAAAGGAGATTGGGCGAATAAGGAGATCGATCTCGACACCCTATTGTTCATCGAAGACGAGTCAGCCGATGCACCGGCAGTGCCGTCGAACCCCACGCCTGAACCCACAAATGATCCGGACTACGATTTCTGGAAAGCATCTTCAGTTGACGAGCAGCGACAAAATGGCTTCAACGTCGTCTTCGTCCGCGTGGAACGCGGCGATATCTACGCTGAACAATGGCAACCACTGGCGGACATCGCCCGCGAATTTGCCGGCGGTCGGGCTCGAATCGACCAACAGCAGAACATCGTTTTCCGATGGGTGCGAACCGAGTCGTTGTACGACGTTTATCTGGCACTCAAAGAGATCGGGATGGCAACAAGCGGTCGAGAGACGATTCGTGACATTGTGACCTGTCCCGGTACCGACTCCTGCAAGCTGGGCATCACCTCATCAATGGGCTTAAACGAGGCCCTTGGCGAGAAGTTGGATACGATGGATGTTTCGGACCCGCTGGTCTCGAAGATTCACATCAAAGCAAGCGGTTGCCCGAACTCTTGCGGACAACACCATGTGGCAAACATCGGTTTCCACGGAGCAGTTATGAAGGGCGCCGGCGGACAGGTTCCAGCGTATGAGCTTTTCATTGCTGGAGAATCGACCGATGGACCCGTACGGGTCGGCAACCGGGTGAGAGCCCGGGTTCCCGCCAAGCGCGCCGGGGAAGCGTTGGAGTTAATCGTCGATCATTACAAGGCGAACCGCAAGGATGGCGAAGAGTTCAACGCATTTGTCGATCGCGTCGGAACTCAACCATACGAAGATATGTTCGCTCCTTGGAAGGCCGAGATTGGTCCCCTAGACCGCGAGCACATCCAGACCTACATGGACTGGGGTAAGACGGTGGTTTACAAGCTCGAACGCGGCGAGGGCGAGTGCGCGGTCTAAAGCGCATCGGCAACCTAGCCGCTCAGTCGACGGCATCGCCGTAGCGTTGCCTCAACACGTCTCGACTTCGTAGTATCACGCCATAACTGTCTGGCGTCTTGCCGACTTCCAGCGTCGCGAACTCGATGTTCATATCGCTTGAGATTAGCGGCGCCATTTCGTCCAGATCCAGCGTGCCGGTCCCAATCTCTTCGTGATCCACGCCATCAATTGCGTCGTTGAGGTGAAGGTGGCGGATGCGGTTGCCTAGCACGTCGATTGCTTGCGTTAACCCGTCGCCGATGATGCAATGACCGACATCTAGCACGACTCCGACGTTATCGCTATCGGCATCGTCGATTACTGATGCCAGATCTTCATATGAACTCAAGACGTATCCCGGATCGTGTTTCAGGTTCTCGATGCAGATAGTAATCCCGAGCTTTTCAGCGGTAGGCACGGCGCTTCGGACGAATCTCTTGAGATTTCGTACCGCTTCGCGACGAATTAGCTCAGAACCGTCCTCCGGGCGCGCAAGCGTGGGAACGTCGATTTTCCCGGGATGCAACACGATTACGCGACCGCCTAATCGCTGCACCATCTCCAAGTTGCGTTCGAAACTCGCGAGAGTATCGTGCCAAACGCTGGTCCGATGGGATCCCGGCAGCGCGCCGTGAAGGTAGTGTTGATTGAACGTGATACCGTTCGATTCAGATACCTTCTCCAGATGCCGAAGATCCTCTTCAGACAGGGTTTCTGAACTATGAAACCTGCCCATTAGCTCCACTACTTGGAATCCGTGCTCGATCGCAAAATCGACCATGGTGTTCAATGGTTTATCGTCCTCGATGAGTGAAACTACAGCCAACTTAGGCATGTGTAATCCTTTGATTTACGTGGTGCGTTGAAATTTCGAGACCCGGCGCATCTGCCAAACACATCAATTGTTCAGTTTACGAACCAGTCGTCAAAATATCGAAACACACATGGTTTTCTATACTTCAGGTGTCATGAATTCGCAGGACGTTGTCGTCCAGTGTCTCGATCCAAACCCCAGATCAGGCTAGTCAACCATGCCCAACATCGAATACGGCGACTACGTGAAATTCTCCTTTTTCAAGGCACGTCCGTCTTGGCGTCTGCTTGATCCGAGTGGGAAGACCCAGCTGAGTGAAGAGTTAGTCTCCGCGATTCAAGAAGCCGGCAAGGAAACGGGGGCGCCGCTATCGAGTTTCAGCGCGGTCGGAACTCGCTCTGACGTCGACTTGCTGCTGTTTCAGAGTGCGCCCAGCATTGAGGCGTTTCACTCGACCGCGGTTGCGATCAACCGTACTGAGGCAGCCGCCCATTTTGACCAACCTCACTCCTATCTCTCACTCCGCCGCAAGACGAGATACAAACACGGTGGGGGGAATCCCGAGGTTGAACGAACAGACAAGCGATATTTCATCGTCTATCCGATGACCAAAACTCGTCCATGGTATGGTCTGTCGCTTGAAGAGCGGCAACAGATGATGAACGATCACTTTCGGATCGGACACGGTTACCCGGGGGTCACGATCAATACCACGTACTCGTTTGGTATTGACGACCCGGAATTCGTCGTGGCTTTTGAGACCAACGACCCTTCGGAGTTCGTGTCTCTAGTGATGGATCTGAGAGAAGTGCCGGGTTCCCAGTTCACGGCATCGGAGACACCCATCTTCACAACATTGCGGATGCCATTGCCGGAAGCGCTCCAAGCGATCGGCTAATACGGCGCAATGCCTATTGCCGTGGCACGATTTTGCTCCGGCGACAAAAAATCGCCAGGCAACGCGTCGCGAAAACGGTTAAGTGTTGTTTCCCGGCTCGGAGCTGTCGTAGTCGTAGTCGTAGTTGAGAGCGATGTACTCTTGCTCGTCGTCTGGAACCTGGTCTTCAGGGAAGATCGCGTTTTCGGGGCAAACAGGTTCACATGCGGCGCAATCGATGCATTCATCGGGATTGATGTAGAGCATGTTGTCGCCGGGCTTCGAGTAGATGCAATCCACTGGGCAGACGTCAACACACGAACCGTCCATGACGTCTACGCAGCCTTTCGAGATTATGTATGTCACCGTCTGTTTGCTCCCGTGACTGTAACGGCGTACGGATCGGTTTGACCACCGCCGAGATTTAGAGACCGCGTTTGGCGGTTCATGTTATCCGCCGCAACCACAGCCACCACCGCCGCATGCGCAACCGCCGGCGAAGTTGGGGTTCGAAATCACGAAACCCGATCGCTGGAAGCCTTCGACGTAGTCGATGCTTGAACCAGTAATTAACGAGATGCTACCTTCGTCAACGAGGGCTTTTACGGAACCTCCCTCAATTGAAGTGTCATCGTCTCCGACTTCGTCTTCAAGTCCGAACGCATATTCGACGCCACCTTGAGGTGTAGCAGATGCGGAGATTCGAAGGTATGAGTCGGATGCGTCCTGTTCTGCCATCACTTCGACCAGCTTGTCAAGTGCGGCCGGTGTAAACGACAGAATGGCGGCGCTTTGCTCGTTAATCATGCTTTCTAATCTCCGTTGCGATTAATCATTTGCAAAACCACTATCGGGCATGCTCCGCTTGGCGTCGGAACTGGTGCGGATCCGATCCAGTTGTTAGCCGAAACACCTCGCGGTTAAAATTGTAATGCAACCGTTACACGAGTTGCGCAGGTTCCTCGAGCCAACGCGCCGATGGCGATCAGAATCTGGATGGGCATGGGCGGGAGTGGATTTCTACGTTATCGCGCTATATAATTGAGTTTTGTGCTACGTTATCGTATCCATGGGTTGATCTGATATCGAGTTCTGTCAGTCGTGCACCGAAATTCGAAACCGCGCGATTGCCGTCGCAGCACGATGCGACACATCAACCGGCTAATTGAGGACAATTCCACTGGTAAAGGAGCAAACGCTGGATGGACACAATCGATCGTCAAATAATCGCTGCATTAAATGAAGATGGCCGAGCCGCCAACGCAAAAATAGCAAAACGCGTCAAGGTGAGCGAAGGGACTGTACGGCGGAGGCTCAAAAAACTGACTAGTGACAAGACGATCAATATCGTGACCGTTCAAGACCCACAGAAGATGGGTTATCAGTCTGAAGTCTTGATCGGCATGCAAGTTGAACCCGACATGCTTGAAGAGGTTGCGTCGCGGATGGCGGAGTTCAAGTACACCACCTTGGTCAGCATTACCACTGGCACCTACGACGTCTTCGCGTGGGCAACTTTGCCCAACGCTGAGAAACTCGGCGAGTTCATTCGCGATCATGTTGGCAAGACGCCAGGTGTTCAGAGGACCGAAACCTTCGTTTCTCTGGGCGTTCGCAAGCGAACCTACAACCTTCCGGTCGAGGGGTAACCTCGATGCAGTCCGGTCGACTCTTCCGGCGGAGTAGATAATAGACGAATGCACACGCCGTCAGTCGCACAACCCACCGCGATCGAACGGTCGCTATCCCTGAAACGTGGCCCGTCACTATTCGATTCGCTGTTCCCAGATGCGAAGCTCGTTCATCACATCGCAGCAATGGTGGCATTTGTTGCATTCATCGTAGTTTGCAGCAAGATCAGGTTCTATCTCCCAGGTAATCCGACGCCGTTGACTCTCCAGACGTTGGCGATTTTGACCGCGGCTGGCGTGATGGGATTCAGATGGGGACTAATTTCCGTTTCCGGCTACCTTGTGATCGGGGCTCTGGGATTCCTCGCATTCGCCAATCAGCCTTGGGGGTTTACAACTCCAGAGGCAGGATGGGAGTACGTCACCGGACTGACTGGCGGGTATCTCATCGGCTTTTTGCTCATGACCGGAATTGCCGGTGCTCTCAGCCAATACGGACTCAATCGTTCCAACTCTCTTTGGGCCACTGTGATCGCTGGGATTGCCTTGTATGTACCCGCGCTCGTGTGGTTGGCGGTCGGCGATTTCGGCTGGCCCTCCGAAGGTAAATTGCTGATGGATGGGATGTACGTCTACCTGCCAGGTGATTTCTTGAAGGCCGTCGGTGCCTCCCTATTGATTACCGGATTGTGGAAACTGGCTGATAATCGACTGTCTGGCCGGGAATAGTCAAGCTCCTAAACTTGAATTGCCTGTCCAGACGAAGTCCAAATCCGCAGTGACAATTCCGACGTTGCGCTGAACGTGCTGCTCGAACACTCGACCGCAAAATCATCGACTCCCATCATCCATTCAACCAAGGATTCCACATGTATAAAGACACGGATTGCGGCGCACCACGCGCTTCTGACATCGGCAACGAGATTGACGTTGCCGGTTGGGTTCACCGTCGCCGAGACCACGGAAACCTAATATTCGTCGATCTTCGCGATCGCACGGGATTGTTGCAAGTGGTGTTCAACCCGGAGATCGCGCCCGACGCGCATCGCCTTGCTGAGGGGATGCGAAGTGAGTGGGTCATACAGGTCCGCGGCACCGTCAGGGCGAGGTTGCCAGGCGCGGCGAATCCCAACCTAGATACAGGCGAGATCGAGTTGATCGTCAACGATTCAACTGTGTTGAACCGCTCGATGACACCGCCGTTTGAAGTTGAGGATGATACTGATGCGGACGAGTCGACTCGATTGGCGTTTCGATATATCGACATCCGTCGACCCGAAATGTTGGAAAGGCTGCGGCTGCGTCATCGCGTGACGCATCTGATTTGGGATCACCTTACTGAGCATGGTTTCACGCAGGTTGAAACTCCGATCCTGATCAAATCGACTCCCGAAGGTGCCCGTGACTATGTGGTCCCGTCGCGAGTGCGACCCGGTTCGTTCTACGCGTTACCGCAGTCACCGCAACAAATGAAGCAGATTTTGATGGTGTCTGGCGTGGAGCGGTATTTCCAGATCGCGAAGTGTTTCCGTGACGAAGATTTGCGGGCTGACCGACAACCTGAGCACACGCAACTCGACCTTGAAATGAGCTTTGTGCATCAGAACGATGTGATGGATTTGGTGGAGGGATTGTATGCGCGGATCGTCAATGAGGTACGCCCTAGTGCGCGGCTGGAGACTCCATTTGCCAAGCTTACGTACGACGACGCGATCGAGCGATATGGATCCGACAAACCAGACACTCGATTCGGATTGGAGATGTGCACAATCACAGATATTGCCGCCAAGTCCGACGCCCGTGTGTTTCAAGCCGTGGCGGACTCGGGTGGCGCAATTCGCGCGTTCGTAGCTCCGGGATGCGCAGACTACACTCGACGACAGACGGATCAGCTGATCGACGTCGCGCGGGCCGCTGGTGCGCAAGGTCTTGTCTACATCGGCATCGATAAGTCGGCTGCATCGATCGATGCCATAGATGACGCCCATATTCGATCGCCCCTGAAGAATTACATGTCTCTGGAAATCGTCAAGGAAATCGCTTCAACTGTTGGAGCTTCGCCTGGCGACTTGGTGCTAATCGTTGCCGGCAGGCAAACGGTTGCGAACAATGCACTGTCTGCGCTTCGCACGGAGATGGCGGAACGGTTGGATCTCATTGATCCCAACGTGTTCAAATTCGCGTGGGTTTTCGATTTCCCACTCTTCAATTGGGATGACGACTCTGAAACTTGGTCGCCGGCACACCACGTGTTCTCCGCACCCAAGCAGGAGCACATTCCGCTTATTGAAAGCGAACCGGGACGGGTATATGCAGACCTCTTCGACCTGACCTGCAACGGAGTCGAGTTAGGTAGTGGAAGCATCAGGATCCACGATCCCGAGGTTCAGATGAAGGTTTTCAATGTGATTGGTTACCCAGACCACGAGATTGAAGAGCGATTCGGGCATCTCTTAAAGGCGTTCCGATATGGTGCGCCACCCCACGGTGGAATGGGACTGGGTCTCGACCGAATAACCGCGATGCTTGCGGGGCAGTCGAACATAAGAGAGGTGATTGCGTTCCCCAAAACTCAATCGGCATGGGATCCGTTGTTCGACGCACCTTCGTCTATTGCCGTCGAACAACTCGAAGAGTTGCACATTTCGGTCGAAGTCGACGACTGACTTACCGTCGTTAACGTGCGAACATCGTGGGCCATCGCGTCCATTGATGGGGCAAATTCGGACGATAAGTTAAAATCGAAAGAGTCGTGACGCGTCGATTTTGAGAGAAATCCCTGTTTGACGCGTATCTTGTAGCAAGTTGGTCGCTACCTTGGCCATCGCGACACGAAAGAGTGCGGATTGAACGTTTCACGAGAAAGCTCAGTAAATGGCGAAATAGTGCTCCGACTCGAGGTCGAGCCTGAACGCGTCGGGAAGCATATGAACGCCGCGGCACGGCGGGTCGCACAACGAGTAGATATTCCTGGATTCCGCAAAGGCAAGGCGCCGAGAGCGATCTTGCAGAATTTCGTCGGCAAGGAATATCTTGTCGAAGAAGCCATGGAGTCATTGGTTCCCGAAGCCGTCGGTGACGCGGTTAAAGAGCAGGAAATAACGCCGTTCGCTCCACCCAAAGTTGACGTTGAGCAGACCGAACCGACAGTCACTATCCTAGCAACGGTCCCGCTCCAGCCAACGGTTGTCCTCAGCGATTACCGGTCCGTGCGTTACGACGATCAACCGGATGAGGTTACGGACGAGGCCGTAGACGCACTGTTGATGCAGTTGCGTCGCAGCCAAGCCTATTCAATCGCTGCGGAGCGCCCGGCCCAGGAGAGTGACATCGTTACCATCGACATTAAGGTGTCGGCGGACGACAAGGTCGTATGGGATTTCACGGATCGTCAGTTCCAGCTCAACTTGGATCTGGAAACTTATGGCGAAGTGTTCGTTGGGTTGCACCAAGGTGTGATCGGGATGGAGGTCGGAGACGAAAAAGAATTTTCGTTTGAGGTTTCGGAAGGTCACGAATCGCCGCAATTTGCGGGTACCACGGCTCACGTCGAAGTCACACTAAAGGATGTTCGTGAAGAAGTATTGCCGGAGATGGACGACGCACTTGCAGTCTCTGCCGGGGTGCCAGAAGTAGAGACTGTAGACCAACTCACGGAACACATCCGTGACCAACTCGAACAACGCGCCGAACAAACATTAGTCAACTCAGTCCAGAGCAAATTCTTCGACGAAGTGGTTGAGGCTTGCGAATTCACGATATCGCCGATCGTAGTGGAGCATGAAAGCCAACACGTCCTCGAACGATATGTTCAGCAGCGGCGCTCTATGGCGGCGCGAAACGGTCAACAGTTCGCGGTGGACGAACTCACAGAAGAAGATGTGAACGGCGCCAAGGATTATGCGGAGAGGGAAATCAAGAACGCGTTGGTCATTGATGGCTTGATTGAGGCCGAAGCCTTGGAGATTCCTGAGGAAGACATCACAGCCGAAATCGAACGCGCGAACGAGAACGCGACATCAGATGAGCAAAGACTCGACGACAACGATGAGACGCGTCGATCAGTGATGAACTATTTGAAACGACAACGTACGATTGAAAAAGTCATCGCCATGGTGCGGGGGTTGTCCGAAGACCCACCCGCAGAAGTAGCGACCGCATAGCTAGACATCCCTATTGATCATCGGTCAGATCCACACCAAACCTTGAACGGAGACGACAAACGAATGGCACAACTTGAAACCCCGCAAAGCCTGATTCCAATGGTGATTGAGACCGGGACACGCGGTGAACGCGCTTACGACATCTATTCCTTATTGTTGAAAGAACGGATCATTTTCCTCGGAACGCCGATCAATTCGCAGGTAGCAAACACCATCGTTGCCCAATTGCTGTACCTTGCGGCGGACGATCCTGAGCGGGACATCAACATGTATATCAACTCGCCGGGCGGCTCGGTGTATGACGGCATGGCAATCTACGACACCATGCAACTCGTTTCATGTGAAGTCTCAACGATATCCGTCGGTTTGTGTGCCAGTTTTGGCACGGTTTTGCTGGCCGCAGGCGCCGCCGGCAAGAGGTATGCACTTCCCAACGCGACGATCATGATGCACCAGCCTTGGAGCGGCATGCAAGGTCAGGCGTCGGACATCGAAATCCACGCTCGGGAGACCTTGCGCATTCAAGATAAGCTGCGCCAGATAATCGCCGATCACACGGGACAACCTTACGAACAGGTTGCACGAGACAGCGACCGCGACTTTTGGATGACGGCGGAGCAAGCAGCTGAGTACGGGTTGGTTGATCAAGTCCATACGGCCACGGAAAACCCGCGAGACGCGAGGATTCTTCAAGCCGGGGCGGCATAGGCAACTGTGAACTTAGATATTCAACGACGGGGCATTGGATAATCGAAATCGGACCGAGCACATGAACAGCGGCAGCGATAGAACCTCTATCCAAAGAGGACGGGTTCAGAAGCGATGCTCGTTTTGCAAGAAACAGCAGCAAGAGATCCGTATGCTGATTGCCGGTCCGAACAGCATATTCATTTGCGACGAGTGCGTCGAACGTTGCCGAGGCATAATTCGTCAAGCCACGCAAGCCCCAAGGTCTGATGACGAGGAAACTAAACCTACCAACGTCTACCCGACCAAGCCGGTTGACATCTACGATCAACTTCAACAGTTCGTCATCGGCCAGGAACAGGCCAAGAAAGTCCTCAGCGTCGGTGTCTACAACCACTACAAGCGGGTTTTGGCTAGCCAGAACAACAGTTCCGACGATGATGGTATCGAGCTGCAGAAGACCAACATCATGTTGGTCGGTCCTCCGGGCTGCGGGAAGACCTACCTTGCCCAGATCTTGGCGCAAATCCTTAAGGTCCCTTTCGCGATTGTCGACGCAACCTCCATCACCGAAGCCGGCTACGTTGGTGAAGACGTAGAAAACATCCTCTTGCGGCTGCTCCAAGCCGCCGGAGGGGACGTTGCGAGGGCTGAGCGGGGGATAATCTACATCGACGAGATAGACAAGA
The DNA here is from genome assembly GCA_965208645.1 of Dehalococcoidia bacterium. Classification (GTDB taxonomy): domain Bacteria; phylum Chloroflexota; class Dehalococcoidia; order Lucifugimonadales; family Lucifugimonadaceae; genus Bin127. Next base: position 207,535 of record OZ242350.1, read on the forward strand.
TCGCACGCAAGGACGTCAACCCTTCGATCACAAGAGACGTGTCGGGTGAAGGCGTTCAGCAAGCATTGTTGAAAATACTCGAAGGAAACATCGTTAACGTTCCGCCTCATGGTGGCCGCAAACACCCGCATCAGGAATTCATCCAAGTAAACACCGAGAACATCCTGTTCATTCTCGGCGGGGCGTTCGACGGTATCGATCAGGTAATCCGTCGGCGGGAAAGGCGTTCTCGTGAAGGAACCGGCATGGGTTTCAGGACCAATGCCATCGTAGACGCATACGCGTCGCTGCCTCAGAGACAGAACGGCGACGGTCGTGACCTCACGGACGTTACCCCTGAAGATTTGCGCAACTACGGTTTCATACCGGAGTTTATCGGCCGAATCCCCGTGGTTGTCGGTTTGTCAGACTTGACACTTGATCAATTGGTCAAGGTATTGGTCGAGCCCAAGAATTCGATCGTTTCGCAATACGAGAAGTTGCTAGGCCTTGACGACGTGCATCTTGAATTCACGGAAGACGCGATGGTCGCCATCGCCGAATACGCCCAAGCCCGAGGGATGGGTGCTCGCGGTTTGCGGGCAATCGTTGAGGACGTTTTGATGGAAGCCATGTACGCTTTGCCGTCTTGTCCTGACGCGTCGAAATGCATCGTTACACAAGAGACGATCGTTAGTGGCGCACGACCCAACATCGTCGATAGCCAAGGGAATTCGATAGACCAGGACATTGACGCAGTTTCACAAGCAGCATAGCGCAGTCAACTCGACGCAGGCTCGAATCGCCTTCCGCGTCGGTTAAATATAGGATGCCGATCCAAGTCACGCTCAATGGCCGAGAACTCGAACTTCACGAGTCGATTTCACTTGCGGATTATCTCGACGATAAAGGACTTGCCGGCCGCCGCCTCGCTGTTGCTCACAACGGAAACGTGATCCCTCGAGACGACTACGCAAAAGTCGTGATTGACGACGGCGACACGCTAGAGATCGTCCGGCCCGTCGGCGGCGGGTGATGGTGACAAAATCGCCCACTCGCTCGTTTGAGCGAAGGGGCGCTGTGCATAACCCTCCTCCTTGATGCCCAAGGGCGAACTAAAGGGGGTTTAAACTCGGCACTCCGATTTGCACTCTCTTGCACGGCACCTTTGGATTCCGGCTTTTGCCGGAATGACAGTGGTTGTCTACAGCACCCAAAGGGGCGCGTGGAAATTCCGGATCGATCCGCCTCAGCAGCTACTCCACGACACAAACCGCACCTATTGCGGTGTCGCCAGAAAACTCCGAGCGATAGCGGTGACAGCCTACGACAGCGAATGTGTGGGAGCCGCAACAGACTTCCGGATTGAACGCAGATTTCCAGAGTTCACCAGTGTCCCATGTTTCCGCTTCACCTTCAAAGCTACGGGCGCTCGTTGGACTGCCTCGCGGGTTTTCCCACGTGACCGTAGTTCCCACCTTAACCTTGATCACCGGCGGATCGAATTCGTCCGTGTCGGCCATAATTACAGTGGCCTCGCCTTCGAGCGCGGGGCCTTCGGGCAATTCGATCTCCTCAGCCTCCTCACCTTCAACTTGAGTTTGCTCTGAACCGGCATCTGTTCCGACCGCCTTGCCCCCTTCGGTGCTGCCAGTCGTTGCATCGGCGGTGGCTTTTGCGGCCGCGGTTGCTTGCGCTTGCGCGGCGATCGAACCAGTACCGACCTGGATTCCAGCATCCGGATCGCCGCCGGCCGCTATGACGGCCTCCGCCGTAGCGGTTGCATTGACGACTTTTTGTTCGGCTTCGAATGTCTGGATGGTTTCGAACTGCGACGTAGATTCACCACAGGCTACACCCGCCGCCGATAATGTCATGATCGCCCAAACAGCGATTAAGAGTGCAAGTGCTTTCTTGTTCATCTGCACCTCCTGATTACGGTCTAAGCTACCTGCCGCAGCCGTGGATCCAACCGGTCTCGCAACCAATCACCGAAGAAGTTCATCGACAGCACGACGAGGAAGATGGCGAAACCGGGCACCAGCGTCAAGTGTGAAGCCTCAAGGATGTAGTCGCGTCCTTCGTTTGCCATGACACCCCATGCCGGGGTCGGCGGTTGAATACCGGCTCCGACGAAACTGAGAGTGGACTCTGCGAGAATCAAACCGCTGGTGTTCAAACTAGCGACCACGATTACGGTGTTCATAATACCGGGCACTAGGTGACGCCAAATGATTCGGATGTCGGAGGCACCGGCCACTCGCGCTGCGGCTACATAGTCTAACTCGCGCAACACAAACACCTGGGCCCGGATAACGCGGACAAAACCAACCCATGCCACCAGCATGAGTACGAAAAGAAGCATGTCCACCTTCCAGAACAAGACATTAACTTTCGCACCGAACAACTGGGTTACGACGATTGCCACCATCAGGAACGGCAACGCGTTCCAAATGTCTACAAATCTCGTGACCAACTCGTCCAGAATGCCGCCGTAGTATCCGCTGAACAACGCGACCGCAGTACCAAGGATCATCCCGGAAGTCAGCGAGAAGGTGACGACCGCGATCGATATTCGCGAGCCGTGAAGTAGCCGACTGAATATGTCCCGTCCCGTGTGGTCAGCACCCAGAATGTGCAACTTCCCGCACTGTTCGATATTCTCGGATGTCGGCGTGGCACTTGGGTCGATCAAGTCACAAGGTCGGTAGCTAAGATCAGCGATCGTAGTCCCGCCCAGAGGGATGTATGCAGCTCGGGATTTTTCCCAGAGCCCCAAGTTGCGGTCGTGAGAAAAACCCTTGTCTCTTGGGAATGGCGCAACATAGGGACCAATAATCGCTGCTATCAGCAAAGCGATCAGAATTACCACTGGGATAATTGGATAACGGCGGAGGTAGAACCACCCCTTAGCTAAAGGGTTGCTGGTCTGACCGTATATGCGAACACTGTCGTCTGCTACCGCGGCCATTTCGGCCGCGGATTCCGTCCTGTCAACTTCTGTTGCCATGCGCAATTACCTCAAATATGCACGATCGTCTCAATGACCGGTTATCTCAATCGCACTCTAGGGTCGATCACCGTATAGAGAAGATCTGCTACCGTCGCAAAGGCCAAGAAATACGCTAGGAAAACGATGACTGTTCCCAATAGCAATGGGAAATCGTTATTTTGCACGGCCTGTTGCAGGGCGACCTGACCGATCCCGGGCCAAGAGAACACGATCTCGATAACCAACGCACCGTTCAAAAATCCCGCGAATAGCAACAACATCGAAGTTATCGGTGCGATCAACGCATTGCGCAGCGCATGTTTGAAGATTACCGTCGTGTTGCCAACACCCTTCGCTCGGGCCATCTTGACGAACTCCGAATCGAGAATCTCAAGCATTGAAGACCGAGTAAGACGCATTAATCCTGCCGCCGAACCCCAACCTAGTGCCAAACAGGGCAACACGTATTCTTTGAAATCAAATTCATCTGGTGTTCGACCGCCTGCCGGCATCGCAAAGATTCGTAAGAACGAAAACGGACTGTCGTCAGGGATCCCGTTGAGCGTAACTGAGAATATCCAAATCATCACGATACCGGTCACGAATGCGGGCGCAGCCTGTCCGAGCAAGGCTACGAATCGTGCGAAGTAATCGAATATGCCGCCCCGCCACACAGCCGCAATTACACCGGTCGGAATACCCATAAGCACAGCAATCAACCACCCTCCTACTCCCAACTGCACCGTCGCACCCAATCGTCCTTTAATGATGTCCCAAACGTCTATCTGCAAGCCTAATGAAACACCGAAGTCTAGTCGAAATACGCGCCCCAGCCACTCGATGTATTGAATAGGGGCAGGTTTGTCGAACCCGAGCCGGTCGCCGAGGCGATTCCAGCTCTCTTGTGTCAACCCGTAGCCGCTCTGGGGCACAAAGATCTCACGCGGATCTTTGGGGTTGACATGGACAAGGATGAAGATAGCCAGCGTGGCACCAAAGACTGACACCAACGAAGTTAATATGCGACCTGCCAAGAAACGAAACATTGCTGGCTCCCGGATTTAATCCCAAACGATCCCTTGCATCCTCTTAACAGGGTTGACGTCGGTAGTCGGTCGGAACGCAGGACATGCACGTTGTGCGATGCCCGACGAAATCATCTATCTATTCGATTCGGGAAGCCGCTAACTAGGCTCCGCCTCGTGCCGAATGACCATTCAACACTGCTTGCCCGAGCGATGACGGCGCAACAAGGCTTCAGAAAAACCGCGCTCCCCGACATCACTCAGACCTAGCGAGGGCAGGAGCCCAGATCCGTTCAGGATCAAGAGGCTCCTTGCCCACATTTTTTCTTCGTCTCGAAGAACTACCTCAGGTTGATGAACTCTGGGTTTGTCGAAACGTTGCTGTAGTGCTGTTGCCTACCGTTCCAAGAAGCAATTCTCGGGCCGGCAACGATGCCCTTCGGCACCTGGAACGCACCAGCGTACTGCACCCAGTACATCGAGTAGTCCACCCAAGTCAGGTGCAACTCTTCACGAGCCGCTTTGTCCTGCTCAGCTAGGATCTCGAACAGCCACTTGCCGCCAGGCTGCGACTCGAAGCCAACGCCCCAACCAGGTCGGCTGGATGACGTGTCAACGGTCGGCAGTGGCCAGTCAAGCGGGTAGACGTTCGAGTGAACGTCGCCGTTCTTGAGAACCGGGAGGAATTGGACTCGTCGGCGCATGCGCTGCGAGATAACTCCACCGTAGTCTTCGATCAACTGCTCGATCTCGATACCGAGTTGCTCCCACTGCGAGGTGATGTAGTCGGCAATTTCAAGTCCAACTTCACCAGCTTCAGCAACGTAGGCCTGCAACGTCAGGTTCTCGATGCCTTGGCGCTTGCCGTCGACTAGCGGGTAGCCGGCAGCTTGCAACAATGCGTCAGCCAATTCGAGGTCGCCGTTAGGCGTTTCCCAAGGGACACCGTTTTCGAACGGTGTTCCAGCGGCAAGAGGCGAACACTCTACTCGGTTACCGATCCAGTCCCAGCAGCCGGTGTTGCGGTCAGCATCCCAGCCGGGGTATTCAGGACCCATGTACTCGGAGTAGATCGGAGTACCTTTGCCATCGAGGAAGACGTTGTTGATCTCGTTCCTGTCCATGGCGATGGAGAGGGCGAGACGGACCAGGCGTGCCTGTTCCATGTCGCTGATGCCTTCCGGGTTGTCCGTGTCAGCGTACGGTGCGTTGCCGCATCGTTCGAGACCAGGACCATCACCGTCGGCGCAAGGAGCGTCTTCAGTTCCCCATGGATTACCGATCCACGGGTAGTCCTGCTCATATGGACCCTCGTTCGGGCCAGATCCGCAAGCATTGTCGATCGCCGCGCCGGTGCGGTCATCACCGCAAGCCCAAGGCTCTAGCGGTTCGCCAGTGCGAGCGTGCGAGTGTTCCCAAAGAAGACCTGGGAACAAGATGGACTGTCCAACGAAGCCACCAGGCATTGTCTCAAGGAAGCGGTAGCCTTCTTGAACTACGCCAGGAACGAGTTTGAAGTCCAAAGCGGCCAAGTCAGCTTCTCCGTTACGGAGCATGGCAATTCGAGTGTTGTTCTCGGAGACCTGGATCTGCGTGAACAAGTCGATGTCGTTTTCTTTGACGCGCCAGTGGTCGTCGACGGCCTCTGTCGTGCAGCGGTCGCCAGGTACGCAATGACCTTGGACGAACGGGCCAGTCGCGATGTGGTGTTCGCGGGCCCACTCAACTCCCATGGAGTCGGCGTGCGCGAGGTAGTAGAGACCTCGTGCTGCGCTCAAGCAACCGAACTGCGAGATTGGCAGACAGAAATAGACCGGGGATACCAGTCCGATTTCAACCGTCCAATCGTCAACCTTCTTGGCTTCCAAGAAGATCGCGGCGAGGTCGCCGGAGTTTCCGTATGTCGTGTCGGGGTTCGTGGTGGCGTTCGACTCATTGAAGTATCGAACGATGCTATCGGCGTCAGCGACGCCAAAGTCCATGTCCTCGAATCCGACTGGCGAGTTGTACGGAACACCATTGCCATCGGGGCCTTGTCGCATGGTCATTCGCACGCGAGTGCCAGCGGGGTCGATGTCCCACGACTCAACCAATTCTGGCGTCATCGGGTCACCGTTTTCAAAGACGTAGAAGTACTCTTCCACACCGCCAGAGACTGTCGGCGTACCTGAATACGGACCAACCGTTGCTAGACCGATAACGGCACCAACCGACCGGACAGCGTAAACGACTTCAACATCCTCTTCCATGGCCCTAGGAGCCACGGCTGCGGCTGCTGTAGGGGCCGGAGCGGCGGTAGCGGCCGGGGCAGCGTCCATTGCTGCCTCACCTTTTTGTGCCGGGGCAGCTTTTTCAGCGGCGGCGGCTTTTTCAGCCGGTCGTGCAGTTGCTGCAGGTGCCGCTTTTTGGGCTGGCGCCGCTTCAGCTGCAGGCCTTGCGGTTGCCGCCGGCAATGGTGTCGCCGGTTCTTCGGAGCTACCACAGGCAAGTCCGAATGCGGTTGCCGCAACAGCCACCATCAAGGGCAGAAATCCCCACCGCTTGATTAGATAGGTTAGTTTCATGCAATGAACCTCCTGTATTGTCCGGGTGGAGATGGTTCTTATATGACGCGGACCCGCCGCATCAAGCCCCAACCGGTCGTTCAACAGTATCCACGATTGCGCCATGGACAACTGCAACTTCGCAGAGTATACAGCATACATCACGCCTCGCGGCTTACAATACGCGGGTAAATCTAGCATCGCAAACGGTGTTTGTCAAATGAAGCGAACCGAATCTGACTACGAAAAAGGATCAACAAACAACCATGTCGGACATAGCCAACATTCGTCAGGGCGGTCGAAATGCTTAACGGAAAAACTCTTTTAATAACCGGAGCAAGTTCGGGCATCGGACGCGCCACTGCAGAAATCGTCGCCCGATACGGCGCAAACGTCGTTGTTGCGGCGCGAAGAATCGAGCTTTGTGCTCAAGTCGCTGAAGAGATTCGTGCCCGCGGGGGCAACGCAACGCACGTAAGGGCTGACGTAACCAACCCGACGGATGTTCATCGCATGATCGAGCACACAATCGCTACTTTCGGAAAAATCGACGGCGCGTTCAACAACGCTGGGGTGCTGTTGGACACTGGTCGCATCCACGAGATGGATGATGAAGTGCTGGACAGAACTTGGGAGGTCAACGTCAAAGGGATATGGCTATGTATGAAAGCGGAGATACAAGCGATGATCGAGCAAGGAGATGGCGGCGCGATCGTGAACGACTCTTCCCGCAACGGCCTGCGCGCGGACATCCGACGGCCGGCTTACACCGCCACGAAACACGCGGTTAGCGGATTGACCAAGGCGGCAGCTCTCGACTACGCCCGCATGAACATTCGCATTAACGGCATCTGCCCGGGACCGATCGACACTGATATGATGCGTGCCGTCGATCGCGGCGATGCGGATGTGAGACGGAGGATTGAAGCCGCGGTCCCCTTGGCGCGCTATGGGAAACCCGAGGAAGTGGGCGAACTTGTCGCTTGGTTGCTGTCTGAGCGAGCCTCGTACTTGACGGGCCAGATGGTAGGGATAGATGGAGGCTTATTGGCAGCATGACCGATCGACACGTCACCGCGCTCATAAAACAGATCCACGCCTCCTCAGCGAAGGCCTGTTTGGTGATTACCGGCGCCGGAACCAGCGCTATATCGGCCCTATTTTCGGTCGCTGGTGCCTCACGTACGGTTTTGGACGCTCAGGTTCCCTACTCCAGGACCGCACTCGCGGGATATGTCGGTAACGAAGTCGAGCAACACGTTTCCCGTAACGAAGCTGACGTGATGGCTGAAACGGCATACGATCGTGCCGTCCAACTATCTGGATCAAAAGGCGCAGAAGATCGAGTTATCGGACTGTCGTGCACCGCGGCAATCGCTACCGACCGTCTGCGGCGCGGGGAAAATCGCGCACACATTGGATGGCACGACGGAAAACGAGGAGCGACGTACTCAATCGTGATGAATAAAGGCGAACGCGAGCGCGCAGAAGAAGAAAAACTGTGCGGCGAAATCGTCCTCAACGCGCTTGCCGATGCATGCGGCATCGCAGAACGGCTCGAACTCAATCTTTTGGATGGTGAAATTGTCGAACGCGTCGCACGTTGAACCAGTCGTTACCGGAAAACGGCCCCTCGCCGTCTATCGCGTCAATCAAGGCTGGTCGGAAACGCCGCCGAACAACGCCATTATGCTCGCCGGATCGTTTCGACCGTTGCATCGGGCGCACCGGGCGCTCTTGGAAACGGGCCTCTCAGTATCCGCGAAAGCGTTGACCGCGTGCTTCGAGATCTCGATTCGCAACGTCGAGAAACCAGAAATCGCAACTTCTGACCTGGACCGACGATTACAACAATTTCAACAGCCGGATGACATCATCGTAATCACTCGCGCCGCCACATTCTTAGAAAAAGCCCAGTTGATGCCGGGTACTACCTTTGTCATCGGTTACGACACGGCGATTAGGCTCTTCGACGATCGGTTCTATACCGATAGCGGATCACATACACCTAGTCTGGACGCGATGAGCGAGCTGCGTGACTTGGGCTCGAGTTTTATCGTCGGAGGTCGACACGACGCTGATGGCAACTTCAAGACGATCCGCGACATGTTCATCCCGCGGGGTTTTGAAGAATTGCTGATCGAGATTCCTGAGCACCAATTTTCGGACCCTGTTTCCTCGACGCAACTTCGGAGTTCTCAAGCATCCGACTGATGCAACCGACTTACAATCGAAATTTGACCTCAATTATTAGTCGCCAACCGATAGGAATCACGAATTGCCCTCCACGGAAAACCCGCGCATCGCCAGCGCCGATGTCGATCCATTGTTCATAAACCGCTGGTCGCCGCGTTCATTCTCTGATGAACAGCTCACCGACGCCGAGATCGCATCGATACTCGAAGGCGCGCGCTGGTCGCCATCGTCGTTCAATCGTCAACCGTGGTTGTTCGTTTACGAGACCGATGGGCCGGATCGCGAGACTTTCGACTCGATACTGATGCCCGGCAACCAACTATGGGCAAGCAAAGCCCCGCTCATCGGTTTCATCTTTGCGGAAACCAAGACACAAGAAGGTCGGAGACCACGGACTTCACAATTCGACACCGGCGCCGCTTGGATGGCATTGGCGCTACAAGCCCGATCGCTTGGCATCTACACCCACGGCATGGCCGGTATCGACTACGACTCAGTGCACGAGAAGCTAGGCGTTTCCGACGAGTACTACACCGCGATGTGCGGATTCGTGGCGGGCCGGATCGGGCCCCGAGAAGCATTGCCCGAGGATTTGCAGGAGAGGGAATCTCCGAACGATCGGAAACCTCTCAAGGAGATCGCCAACAAAGGTGTGATGACTACAGGTTAATCAAGCGCGCCAAAAGTGAAGTTGTGGTCAGGATTTTCGAGCGCGTAATGAGCTTGCCGTAATCCGAATTTTTCTTGGAGTTGTACCGTCAGACCGCCGTCGATCATTAACGTGTGACCTGTGATGAAGGATGCGTCGTCGGAACATAGGAACGCGATGCCGGCGGCAATCTCTTCAGGTTTGCCGGTTCGTCTGAGAGGATATTGGTTAGCGAAGAACGCATGGCCTGTCGGGTTTTCGGCCCACATGTCAGATAGGCCTTCTCCGACTATGTGGCCAGGGCCAATCGCGTTGGCACGGATACCGTCTGGTCCGTACTGCACTGCCAGTTGCCGCGTCAATCCAACCACGGCTGCCTTGCCGGTTTCGTAAACCAACATCCCAGTTTCTTGGAGAAGGGAGTGCACGGACGCGAGGTTGATGATCGAACCTCCGCCGGCTTCACGCATGTGAGGTATTGCGTGCTTTGCGCCAAGGTATAGAGCTTTGACCAAAACGTCGAGGCCATAGTCCCAATCTTCTTCCTCGACGCTGATGGCATCGCCGTGGATTCGAGACTCACCGGATATTACACTGAACGCGTTTTGTACCAAGATGTCCAAGCGACCGAAAGCATCCACGGCCTCCTCAACCATGTGCCGACAATCTTCGGAAGAAGACACGTCGATGTGTGCCGCGACTGCATTGCCGCCGGCTTCGGCAATTCGTGCCACATTATCCGCGGCGGCACCGTCGTCAATGTCTGCTATCAGCACGCTTGCGCCTTCTGCAGCTAATCGTCGCGCGGTCGCTCCTCCGATGCCTAGTGCCCCACCCGTAATCAACGCGGATTTGCCTTCGAATCTTGCCATCGATTGCATACCTCCAACTGTATTTCCTGCGTGTGATGATACAGCCATCATGGCGTGTGACGGCGAGGTTCGTTGACGCTCGATATGCGCATGCCGCGAACGGATATCACGGCGCTCATCGAGCGCGCCGCCAAACGCGGTGACCCGACTTCGATCGGTGAAGAGTTGCTGGCGATGGCGGGGGTGGCTGATGCGACCGTAGATCGATACTGGTCGCTCGATGGAGGGAATCCACAGAAATCGCAAGTCTTTCGAATTGGGATCTCGGGTCATGCCTTGGATATGACTCATGCAATCGTCAAGATCCCGGCAAAACTAAGGGCGGATCGTGAACAGGAGGCCGTTAGCGGAACCTATGCCCGTGATTACGGGGGGTACAACCTGCTAATCGATATGCAGGGCGGTTTCCAACCACGTGTTTTCGCCGCCCATTACGATCCCGTTGCCAAGACCGCCGCATTGTTAATCGAAGACCTAGGCGATCTGCCCGAACGTCAACAATTCGAGCCAAAGGTCATCCACGGTGCACTCTTCGAACTTGCTCAAGTCCATTCCCGTTACTGGGGCGACGAATCGCTATGCACCAGATGGTGGATACGCGACGGATACCGTGCCGACATCTTCGACGAAGACGTAGATCAATTCGCGCCGAATTGGGCGAAATTGACCGCCTCGGAAGTATTGCGTCCTAGTTCCACTCGAACTGTCAACGAAGTCGCCGACTTTCTCGCCGCGAACATGTTGGAAGTTTTGCAAGAACTCGATGATCGACCTCGAACACTGACACACGGTGACCTACACACGGCCAACATGATGTTGCGCAGAACGGACGATGGGCTCAAGACGGTGTTGATCGATTGGCAAGACGCGGTGTACAGCGGCGCGAGCAGCGACGTGGCCAAATTCCTTTCGACGACTATGTCGCCGGAGGATGCTCGCTGTCACTTCGACGATCTGATCGTCGGCTACCACGCTGCATTGCGAACCGACATTCGGTCCAACTACCCGCTCACGGCGTTTCGGCGCGATGTCGTGCTGGCGCTTCTAGGAACGTTTGCCAACTACGTCATCAGCGCGACCATTAGTTGCTCATCGGAAACTGACCCGAAAACGTTAAATAGTTCGTTGAAGCGGGTCTCGTCGGTTATCGATGTCCTGCAACCGCTCCGAGAATTGTGATGTGGTGGCGGTACATCTGCTAACCGTTCGCGGAGGTCGATGCTCCGCTTCCGGCCATTCCGCGAATACGTTGCCGGGATAGGTCACGCAACATGACTAGTGTGTCCGAATAGCCCATAACCCGAGTCGTGAATTCTTCTTCGCCCAGCACGGAAAATCCGCCACGCTTGGATGCGATCTCGCCGTTTGAGAAGAATCCGGCGATAGGGATTTTTCCGATATTTTCTGCAATGATCTTGGCATCGTGATTGTCTTTTTCGAACATACGATAGCCGCGAGCGACCGAGTTGAAACAGAGCATTGCGTCAACGTTCTCGTCGCGGTCGCGGAGTTGTGACGCGTAATTGGCCAAGTTCTGGGTGAGACGTTGCGATGCTAATTCGCCGTCTCGGACGTGGAATCGAAGTGCTTGGCCCTCTTCGACTAGATCGCCGATCATCATGGTTCCAGTTTCTTGGTCCATATCCATGATGTTGCGCATTACGTAGTCAGGATCCAACAACACGCCACTGGATTCGAGACCAACGACGAGCGTACGTTTCATCCGAATCTGGCTCAATGGGTCGGCGTTTAGGAATACCTCTTCCAAGACCGACAACGGGGAGCGGTCGTCCAACTGGTAAATTTCATTGCGGCTGGCTTTCGTGATAACCATGCTTGGTCCGACCGGTTCTTCGCTTCCGGATATGATCGTCTCGGCATCAAAGTTGCGCTTAAGTAGTAGCCCGACCGCGCCGTGATGACGCAGCTGATCGCCGAAGAACATTCGGTTTTCGCCGTATTCTTGGCCACCGCTGACTAGAGCACCGAACTTCATGACGGATGGGTAAACCGAGTCGAGCATCGACAAGGCGTATTCGGTGGATACTGTCAATGGGTCGATGAATATGAGCATCAGACCATCTTCAAAATCGGCTGGATCGACGCCGATTGCATCGGCAAGCGATTCTGGCGTGGCTTCTTTGCCGCTGGCTTGCTTATCGCTGAATGCGAAGGGGTAAATGGCGGAGGTGTCACACGTTGCGGCGAGGACGGACAGTCCGGGGCCTTGTTCGAGTTCACGTCCGGCGCCGATGACGCCAGCTCCTGAGCAACCGATCAATACTTCGGGACCGAGTAGCCGATGAATATCGGGCAGAATGTTTTCGAAGTTCTGGTACTTGGGGGCCGACGCGAATACTAGAGCAAGATCGGGTGTTTCGCCGTCGAGCTGTACTTTGATGTCGTCGCACATCGCCTCAACTTCCGCGGGTTCATCGTAGTTTTCGCAAAGTGCGGCAGCGAAACAGTCGGAGCGCGTCCGCCGATTTGGAGCCTCTTGAACAGAGATCGATCGCGCCAACACGTTGGAACTCGAGCCCCACGGAAACTCTGGTTGCATGAAGCGTCCTTCTCCAAATTCCTGCATTCATCAGGCACCACGTAGATCCTCGTCCAACACGTCATCCTTTGTGATGCGTGATGTTGATTTTGGCAAAGCGAGCGGAGTCGAAACAATATCGACTGTGACGAATCACCTTCGATCTTGGCGCGTGGTTCACATCCGCGACAATGCTCGCCGCGCGGCCTCGATGGTCGCTTCGATCTGTTCTTCGGTGTGAGCGGACGACATATGCACGCGACCGTTTGAGGAAAGACGGACTCCTTCCCTCATAATCTCGGACGCGAACTGCGCGTAACGAGCATCATCGCACTTTGTGGCATGGTCGCGATAGTTGCGAATAACGTCTCCGCTGCGATTGAACGATACGCCAAATACGCTGCCGAGGCCTTGGACATGGATTTCGGTTTCGATCTCCATCCCGACGCGACGGAGGCCGTCAATCAAGCGTTGGCCTCTTCGATTTAAGTCAGCGTAAAAAGCGTCGCCATTCGACCGGAGATGCGTCAGAGTTGCGTGTGCGGCTGCGATCGACATGACGTTAGAGTTGAAGCTGCCGCCGTGATAGACTTCGCCGCTCCCGAGCATGTCCATGATTTCGCGTCGACCCGCAAGCATGGCGATTGGGAAACCGGCGGCGATGGATTTTGCGTAAGTAGCGAGATCGGGCGTGATGCCGAGGAGTTCCTGCGCGCCTCCATAGGCGACTCGGAAGCCAGTAATCACTTCGTCAAAGATGATCAAGGTACCGTGTTCATGGGCGAGTTCTTTTGCGGCGTCAAGGAAGCTGGGTTCGGGCATGATGCAGTTGGTGTTGGCGTTGATCGGTTCCATGATGACCGCGGCTATTTCGCCACGGTTTCGTTCAAACGCGTCTTCCAAGCGATCAATGTCGTTCCACTGACACGGTATCGCCTGCTCTACGGCGCCGGGGTCCATGCCTGCCGATTCGCCTACAGGTCGTGGCGAATCGATGTCACCGGCTTCTTCGATCGGCGGATGAACGGAGTGGTTCACGCTGTCCATCCAGCCGTGGTAGTGACCTTCGAATCGGATAAACTTCGCTCTGCCGGTGTAACCTCTTGCGAGGCGAAGAACCAGTTGCACGATCTCGGTGCCGGAGCCGGCGAAACGGACTGTGCAGTCTTCGATAGGAATTGCGGCGGCGGCCATTTCGGCGACTTCCAATTCGCGTTCGAATTGGGCGGCGAAGATGTAGCCGTTGCGCATGTCCTCTGCAACTTGCTGAGAAACGAATTCGGGCGCGTGGCCAAAAAGGTTGGGGCCCATGCCTTGGATGTAGTCGATGTACTCGTTGCCGTCGGCATCCCACATGAGCGCGCCTTGGGCATGGTCGAAGAAGAGGGGTTCCCCTCCCGGTTCGTTGAGTCTGATTTGGGAAGAGATGCCGCCGGCTACGACGCGACGGGCGCGTTCCATCAGTTGGCGTGATCTTTGACGTTTTGGTTCTTGTGTTGACATCGGTAGATGTTCCTAATGGCCTGGGTTGACAAGGCAGAATTCGTTGCCTTCGGGGTCTTGCATGACGATCCATTTCGTCTCGCCGAATTTGCGTTCCGCAACTAGTGTGGCGCCGAGAGCTACGATTCGCTCTGCTTCCGCTTTGAGGTCGTTGGCTTTGAACTCCATGTGGAGACGGTTCTTGGCGGTCTTGCTTTCGGGTACTTGGAGAATAAGCAGGCGCGGGTAGTTAGTTTTGTTTGATGCGAGCACGGCCAGTATTGGGTAGTGCGATTCGGCAATTTCGTAATCCGTAGCCTTGCACCAAAATCGGGCCAACGATTCAACATCGGTAGCATCCATCGTCAGTCCCCAAAATCCGAATTCAGACGCCATCTTTGAATACCTTTCTGAGGAGTTCAATTTGTTCGGGGACCATCAGCGTGTAATCGGGAACCCAGAAAGGTAGGGTTTCTTGCCAGATCACGCCCAGTTCTCGATCGTAACCGGCTTTGTCAGGGTCGAACCACGAGAGGGTTCGGGGACCTAGGTTAGAGTCTTCTTCGCCTAGCGGTTCGGCGTATGGAGTGTTGGAGTTGAAGTAGTTGACGCAGTGCCACTTTGGAACGACCAATAGGATCGGATCGCCACTGTCGTCGTTTTTGACACCGAAAATCCAGTAATGGTGGGATTGGCCCAGCCAGTATCCGGATTTGGAATTGGCGACTTCGCGGTGTTTGACGGGTAGGCCTAGGAAACCGGCTTTGGCGACGCGTGGTAGCCAGTTGAGGCCGGTTATGGGGTCGCGGACGTCTTCGAGGACGTGGGAGATGATGACGAAGTCGAAGGGCCCGTCGGCTTCGAGCTGCCGCCAGATGCCTTCGCTGTTGACATCGCCGACGTAGAGACGTTTATCGGTTTCGAACTCGAAGAAATCGACGTATATATCGACTACGTCGTCTGCCCAAGGGTTGTGGCGACCTCCGATGTCGACAACGGTGAAGTCTGGATCAGCGGCCTTTTTGCGCCGGATGTCGTCGAGCATTGCGGCTCGATATTCCTGAGTATTGCCATCAGCATAATCGATTATCGGCATGTGTTTCTCCGGTGCGAACGCATCTCAATTGGGCCAGCGTGCGGCATCAGACCAAGTACTTTTTGTTGACTTTGCAGACGTAGGAGTAGGTAGGGTTGACGAACTGCGTAACGCGGGCTTCGAGGCACTGTGCGAGGAAGATGAAGGCTTCGCCTTGGGTCATTCCGTAGTCGGCTTTGAGCCAAAGGATCATTTCGGAGAGCGCAATGCGGAATGCGTCTTCTGCCGGCTTTTCGATGCCGGTCGTCATGATGTGCGTATCGTTTTCGATGCGCGGCCAAGTCATCTCTTTTGGCATCGGGGAAAGTTCGACCTTCATCGTGACGGAGCCGCCGGTTTCAATGCCGCCACCGCCACAGATTTCGCCGTCACCCTGCCGGGCATGCATGTCTCCGACATGTAGGAGGGCTCCTGGATGATAGACGGGTAGGTGGAGTTTTGTTCCGTTAGTGACTTCTTGGATGTCGAAGTTACCGCCCCACTGCCCTGCCCAGCTGTTGGTTCGAGCTTCGCGTTCAGGAGCTACGCCGACTACGCCGAGCATGGGTTCGACAGGGAAGGTGAGTTTGTCGTTCCAGATAATCTGCCCGTTTTCGACGTCGATGCGGCAGATGCGGAACTGCGGTCCGATGTTTGAGGGACCGAGGTAGCCGGGCATTGCGCCGGTGGAGCCGCCGTACCGGGTCCAACCGACCGGGTGGGTCTTGATTTCGCCGATGTAAACGGTGAGCATGTGTCCGGGTTCGGCGCCTTCGACGTAGATGCATCCGGATGAAGCGTTGCCGCGGTCGGTGGGTTGCGAGTCGGATCGGTAGGTGTTGTAGAGGTCTCGGATGTCGTCAGGGACGAGTTCGGCGTTGGGGCCGCGATTCATTTGGGTTTGAACTTCGAACCATTCGCCGGGTTCCACTCTAAGAGTTACCGGGTTAGCGGCTGAGTGTTCGTAGTAGAGGGTGTCTCGGGTTGCGACCTTCATGCGGGTGCTCCCTGTGTGCTGTGGGAATTGACCTGCATGAAGTGTAATGCCCGCTTCGTGCCAGTTACGCGAGAAGTTTATTGGCTAAGTCGGGAAGGTCCGCTGCGACAATGTCGATCTCAGGATCGGCAGTGGCGGATGTGATGTCGGAGTAGCCCGGTGTGACGTTCGATTCACCTTCACGGTGGATGTACGCGGTGTGCATCCCAGCACGCCGGGAGTTTTTGAGATCGTTCATGTGGGCAGCGGTCATCATCGCTTCGGAGGGTTCGAGACGGAGGAGTCGGATAGCCGAGTTGTAGGCGTTGGGCGGGCCTTTGTATGCGCCGAGGAACTCGCAGGAGAGGATGCCGTCCCAGTTGATGCCGTTGTGTTTCGAGCAGTCGACGGCGATCGAGTAGCTGAGGACGGTTAGGACGATGACGGTGTAGCGGGATCTGAGGCGGTGGATCGCGTCCGCGGCGCCGGGCCAGGCTCGTAGGCGGTGCCAGATTTCGGTGAGATCATCGCGCTCCGCGGATGACAGGGTGATCGCGGTGTGTTTTTCTAGGACGTCGTCAAGGATCTGACGATGGATGTGATCGAGGTTCGTCCACGGGAGTTCGGCTCGGTTGACCCGCGCGAGCATGTCGAAGGACCAGACGCGCCAGTCGGTAGCGAATTGTTCGATATCAACTGTGGCTTCTTGTTCGATTGCGATACGCCGGACTTCATCTTCGATAGTCCTTCGCCAGTCGAATACTGTTCCTCCGACGTCCCACGTCAAGGCCTTAATTTTCGTGAGGTCAGTCATTGTTATTCACCTATTTCGAGATTTTTGCTGCGTGAAGTGTAACCGTTCGATTGTGGATAATTGGGGTATGTGTGCGGCACCACAGCGTTTGACGGTTCGTTACTTCGGGGATGCGAAGGCTCGGGGAGAGCTGATCCCGATGGTGACGGCTTACGACTACAACCATGGTTTGTTGGTGGATAGCGCTGGAATTCCGTCGATTTTGGTTGGAGACAGTTTGGGGAATGTGGTCCTGGGGTATGACTCGACCGTTCCGGTGACGGTGGAAGATATGGTTCGTGCGACGGCGGCGGTGACTCGGGGTGCGAAGAAGGCGTTCGTGGTTGCGGATATGCCGTTCGGGAGTTATCAGTCGGACGTTCCGACGGCGATCAAAAACGCGGCGCGGTTGATGAAGGAAGGTGGTGCGCAATCGGTGAAGTTGGAGGGAGGGGTTTCGGTTGAGGAGACGATCCGGGCTTTGGTGGAGGCTGGCATACCCGTGATGGGGCACGTTGGTTTCATGCCACAGTCGATCCATTCGTTCGGCGGATACCGAGTGCAGGGACGCGGCGCGAATGCCGAGCGAGTCATTGAGGATGCTCTGGCGGTGGAGCGAGCAGGTGCGTTTTCGGTTGTTTTGGAACTGATGCCATCGGAGTTGTCGAAGGATATTACGGCGCAGTTGGGCATTCCGACGATCGGTATCGGAGCGGGACCGCACTGCGATGGTCAGATACAGGTTCTGCACGACATGCTGGGGTTGGATCCGACATTCAGGCCGCGTCACGCGGGCCACTACGGGGATTTCGCGGAAGCAATCACGGATGCGGTGCGGCGATATATGAACGATGTCGGTGAAGGAAAGTTCCCGGCGGGCCAGGAGTCGCATTATTCGCGTCCGGGTTGATGTGTGGTGTGAGAGATTCCGAACGATGAAAATGGATTTGATCCAGATGATCGTGGAGGAGTGAGTACGCGGTGTGTGGCTAAGGGACGGTACAGGCTGCTACAAGCCGATGGCGCGATACGATTACTCTAGTCTCGTCACAAATCAGACCCAAGGAGCCAACGCCATGATCTACGAACTACGCATCTACGAGTGCTTTGCCGGTAAGTTGCCGAACCTGAACTCTCGGTTTGCAAACCACACGATGGAATTGTTCGAAAAGCACGGCATCAAGAACGTCGGATATTGGACGCATGATGTCGGGCCGAAAAGCAATGAGTTGGTATATCTCGTGGCGTTCGAGGACCACAACCAACGTGCCGAGGCTTGGGCGAGTTTTAGGGCTGACCCGGAGTGGCAGAAGGTCTTCGAAGAGTCCCATGCCGATGGGATCATCGTGAAGAACATTGAGAACCGGCTGCTGGCACCGACGGATTATTCGCCGATGCAGTAGGGGATGCCTACATCAGCGCGGCGAAATCAGTATCCCTCCACCTTGTCACACTCGTAGATGAATGGCTCGCCGACGATAAATCGTCGCAGATTTTCCTTGAACACCTCACGGCGGCCTAGGTACATGTCCGGCACCAGCGCCGATGCGTGAGGCGAAAAGATCACGTTCGGCGTGTCCCACAGAGGGCTATCGGCTTCGGGCGGCTCTGGCTCCATGGCGTCTAAACCGGCGCCGGCCAACTCACCATTCCGAATCGCTTTGCACATCGCATTTTCATCGACGATGCCGCCTCGGGAGATCACGATGATGTGGGAGGTCGGCTTCATCAGCGCGATGCGGCGTTTGTCAATGGAGTTCATCGTTTCATTGGTGTACGGGCAGGCGACAACGAACCAATCCGACATGGCGATGAGGTCGTCGAGTTTCTCTAAGCCCCATACCGCTTCGGCGTGTTCGGATGACCGGGGGGATTTATCAACGGCAAACACCTTCATGTCGAAGCCCGATGCTCGTTTGGCGACACGGCGTCCGATGTTGCCGAATCCGTAGATGCCGAGGGTTGCGCCTTCGAGTTCGATCTGATGCCATCCGTAGGTTTCGGGTCTCCACTCGCGGGCCATTTGTTGAGGAAGCATCTCGTTTAGGCGTTGGGCAAGCGAAGTGATGAGTGCGAAGACGTGCGTGGCCATCGGGCTGACGTGGGAGTCTCGGGAGTTGGTGACGGGGATGTCGGATTCGATGAGTTCGGGGATTTTCATGATGCCGTCGATGCCGGTACCAGCGCAGTGTATCCACTTGAGATTCTTGGCGGCGAGGAATACTTTGCGGGTTGGCCATCCGCAGTAGGCATCGGCGTCTTCGATGGCGATGAGTTGATCTTCTTCGGTTATGCACCAGACGAAGTTGACATCTGGGAATGTCGCTTCGAGGTCGCGTAGGACGGCATCGTCGGCTTCGCCCGGGGCTACGCCGCCGGGCATGGGGGTTACTACGACTTTCACGGTTGAATCCTGTTGAAACGTTGTGCATGGTTTAGTAGGTAATTTAGCACTTGCGGGGGACGGGCGACTACGACGGTTCACCCGATCTCTAACCCATCAATGGAGAGGGGGTGTATTCATATGGTTGGCGCGTCATTGCCCTTAGTCCCGTACCTCTGGCTTCCGGCTTTCGCCGGAATGACGGTTAGCGGCGCGATTTTGCGCCCTCTTTGACGCGCATCCACTCATCATGTGGTGGGACTGGTTCGCCGATGACGTATAGGAAGAAGTAGCATCCGGTGTCGCCGAGGAACTTGAACTGTTTTTTCAGGTCTTTGACGACGTCGTAGAAGTCGCCGTGGGATCGGAGGTAATCGATGAAGCAGCCGTATTCAGCGTCGAGTTCTATGATGCGCTGTGCGTTGTAGACGATGGCGGCGAGCTTGCGTCGGTTTCGGATGACGCGGGTGTCGTGTGCAAGTTCATCTAGCTCTTCTTCGGTCAAAGCGGCCACTCTTCCAATTTCGAAGCCGTGGAATGCTTCATTGGTGTCGGGCCATTTTGCGTTGATGACTTGCCAGGACATGCCGCTTTGGAAGACGGCTTTGGACATAACCTCAAGGTAGTCGTCGAGTGACTTGACTTGGACTTGGGGAGGAGCGCCTTTTTCGTCGGGCATGGAGTGAAACTTTCGGGAGAGTCATTAGGTATCTGAATTGGCGGTTCAAGTTTACATTTGGCACTGCGCGGGTAAAATGCTTGTTGCGCACTGGCTGTGCATCGGAGTTGCTAACGGAGTTGGATATCCATCATGCCGAACATCAATAGACTGAAAGCGCTTTCTGGACAATCTGCGATTGTGGGTGTTGCCGAATCTGATGAGATTGGGAACGTGCCTGACAAGTCGCCGTTGGCGCATCACGCAGAGGCGGCGATCAATGCGTTGGACGACGCGGGGCTAGCGCTCTCGGATGTCGACGGGTTGATGACGGCTGGGTGGTCGACGTTGGATGTCGGAGAGTATCTGGGGATTCAGCCTAGGTTTACGGACAGCACTTCGGTTGGCGGATCATCATTTGTGATTCACATCGCGCACGCGATTGCGGCGATTCAAGCTGGATATTGCGAGGTCGCGTTGATTACACACGGTCAGGCGGGGCGTAACGATCGTGCCGGTCTGGGGGCAAATCTTGGGACGCCGCAGAACCAGTATGAGCGTCCGTATGGGATCATTGGTCCGCCGGTTTCTTATGCGATGGCTGCACGGCGTTACATGCATCAGTACGGTGAAGACCGAACGCGGGAGGCCATGGCCAACATCGCGGTATCGACTCGCAAGTGGGCCAACATGAACGACAAGGCGTATTTCTACGACCGCCCGGCGACGTTCGACGATTACCACGATTCTCGTTGGATCGTATGGCCGTTCCATCTGCTGGACTGCTGTCTGGTAACGGACGCAGGCGCGGCGATCGTGGTGACGACCGCGGAAAGGGCTAAAGACTGCGCCAAGGGTGGCGTCGCGATCCTGGGAGCGGCTGAAGGTCATGACCATTCGATGATTTCGCAGATGCCGGACCTGACGAGGGCGTTTGGCAGGAACACGGGTGAGCAGGCGTTGTCGATGGCCGGGGTTTCACACTCGGATCTGGACCTGATGATGATCTACGATTCGTTCACCTACACCGTGTTGGTGTCGTTGGAGAACCTCGGGTTCTGTGCGCCTGGTGAAGGGCCGGATTTGGTGGCGAACCAGCGGACGGCACCAGGGGGTGATTTCCCAGTAAACACTTCTGGTGGCGGTTTGTCGTATACGCACCCAGGAATGTACGGGATATTCACTGTCGTCGAGGCGGTTCGTCAACTACGCGGTGAGACTGGCGAGCGGCAGTTGGACGACTGCGACTTGGCGGTGGCGCATGGGACTGGCGGTTACCTGTCGTCGACAGGAACGGTGATCCTGTCAGCGCCCTAAACGGGCAAACACATCGGGCAAACATATAATCCGCACATGTCGGAACATGGCGTGCCCAGCGACGCAGATACGGAGCGGTTAGATCCTCAGTTCGCAGAGAGTATTCGGCGAGAGATCGAGACGTGGCGTGCCGAGGGTTTGATCTCCTCGGAGTTGGCGGAGGCGCTGGCCAACCGATATCAGACCACGGAAGTGCATCGTCGCGCGTTTGGATTGAGCCGGTTTTCGAGCATCATCGCCATTTTCGGCACGGTGCTTGTGGGGCTCGGTGTTATCGGGTTGATGGCGGTGAACTGGGACGGGCTATCCGGCTTCGCGAAGTTGGGTCTGTTGGTAGGCTTCACTACTGCTTCCTACATTGTCGGTTGGTCGTTGGCATATCGATTTGAATATCCACGCACCGGTATCGCGATCATTCTGCTTGGCGCGATTTTGTTCGGCGCGTCGATACATCTGATTGCGCAGTCGTTCAACGTGGATGTCAATCATCCGAACTTGGTTATCGCTTGGTTCATCGGCGTCATACCGCTCGCGTATGCCACGAGGTCGAATGCCGTCTTGGTTCTATCGATGATCTTGCTGCTCAGCGGACTTGGGTTCCGGTCGCAAGAGTGGACGACAACCGGATTCGATGACGGCGCGCTTTGGTTTTGGGGGCTTGTCGCATATATGTTGGTGGGTTCTGCCCTGTTCGCGATTGGCAGGCTTCATGCGCGGCTGACGGAGTATCAACATTTTGCGCGGGTGTATGAGATCTGGGGATTCGTGATTTCCGGGGTCGCGACTTACATCCTCGGGTCGATGTTCCTGTGGTCGGAGTTGGAGTACTCGGACTTGCCAACACTGACGGTCGAGTATTGGGCGACCATAGCACTCTCAGTTGCAGTTTCAGGGGTGGTCACGTACGTCGGATACAGGTGGGATGCGACAGGCACCGTAGTATCTGCTCGCTGGAGATGGGAGGTCAGCGGCGTGTTAGCGATATTCGGTATCGCATTGTTGACGCTCGTTGGGCTGTTTGCATCGGTCTCGTGGTTCTGGTTGCCTTTCAATGCCGTCATCATCGCTGCCGTTGTTGCAATGGTTAACGCAGGCATCCGGTTTAACCGCAATTACTTAGTCAACATCGCGTTCATACTTTTCAGCATCACTGTCATCTCTCGCTACTTCGAGATCGGGATTGAGTTGGGATTGCTGGATCAGGCGATGGCGTACATCGTTGCCGGCGTGTTGTTGATTGCGATGGGGTTAGGGCTGGAGAGATTACGTCGTAGGCTCATCGGGGATATTCGAAACCGGTTGACCGTTTCATGACGAACACTGCAACAAAGCTGTTTTTCGCGGTTGTCGCGTTGCAGATGATCGGCCTAGTGGCGTTCGCTGCCGTGAAGCAGTATGCAGTTGCCACTGGAACTGAGGTGATTCTGCAAGGCGCGCCTGTGGATCCCCGGTCGCTGATGCAGGGGGACTATGCGATTCTCGACTACGAGATTGCGGGTATTCCTGAGGACGTGAAGACCGAATTCGCGGTTGGAGACGATGTGATCGTGGTTTTGGTCAAAAAGGATGAGGTCTGGGAGGCAATCCGCTATCTGGACGATGACCGAGTGCCGAAGGGGAACGGTGATGTCTTCGTGCGCGGTCAAATGCAGTCGAGTGGGAGAATCGATTTTGGGATCGGGACGTATTTCGTGCCAGAGGGAACCGGGTGGCAAATCGAACGGGCGCAGGATTTGAAGATTCGAGTTTCGGTTAGCGATGACGGGGATGCGACAGTGACGGGGGTAATTGTTGATGGAGAGGATTTTTTGCCGTAACGTCGCGGACGTATGTTGCTGATCGGCAAACCGACGCACTGCGCGGTTACAATCTACTCACGGTTTGAAACCCTTAAACGCAATCATCTCCGCGAAGGAAATACACGATGACGACTGATGCGCCTTCACGACCGGAACCGGTATCACAGCCAGAATCTGACCGCTATTGGGAAGGTGCTCGGAACGAAGAGCTTTGGTTGCAACGGGACAAGGCCACGGGCGAATACCAGTTCTACCCGCGGGCGTTCAGTTTGGCAACGCCAAGCGGCGAGTTGGAGTGGGTGAAAGCGTCAGGGAATGCAACGTTGCACACCTTCGGCATCGTCCACATCCCGCCGCACCCCGGATTCATGGGCGAAGTGCCATATGTCGCGGCCATTGTGGAGTTGGAAGAGGGACCGAAGATGGCGGCGAACATCGTCGGCGCGGATCCTGATCCGGAAAATTTCAGCATCGGAATGGCGTTGAAAGTGGTTTTCACGAAGATCAGCGACGACTACACGCTACCGAACTTCACGCCGGCTTGACCTCCTTTCGGGGGATGACGGCTCCCACATCCTTCTAATCCGTCACCATGCCCTCTGGATTCCGGCTTCCGCTGGAATGACATAGCGTTTACGACTTTCTGGTTCTATCCCGGTTTTTGGTCGAGGTTTCGCGTGTTGCACAATTTAGGTATTGTTGCGCGGCTTTTGGTTTGCTGTGCGCGATGTGAGGGCATCGACATGAACAGGCACTTCTTAAGGTTCAAAGACCTCCCGCCGGCGGAGATTTCTCCGTTGCTGTACCGGGCGATCGAGCTCAAGAACGGTGCGGAGAGTCGAGCGTTAGAGGGGATGTCGGTGGCGTTGTTGTTCGAAAAGCCGTCGCTACGGACGAAGTTGTCGTTTTGGATCGGTGCGGAAAAGCTTGGCGCTAAACCGGTGTACTTTTCGCCGGAGGAGGTCGGGCTTGGCCAGCGCGAACCGGTCTCTGATGTCGCGAAGGTGCTCGCGAGCATGGCAGACATGGCTGTGGTTCGCACTTTCGCCCAATCCACGCTGGATGAGTTCGGTGAAAACAGCGATGTTCCGGTGATCAACGCGTTGACGGATGGAGAGCATCCCTGTCAAGCGCTGGCCGATGTAATGACGATGTTGGAGATTCGTGGCTATCTTGACGATGTGCGCGTCGCGTTTATCGGCGATGGCAACAACGTTGCCGCGAGTCTCGCGTATGCGGTGGCCGGATTGGGTGGTGACATTTTGATAGCATCGCCGAACGGCTATGAACTGCCGTACGGCTTGCGCTCTGATGTCGGAGGCTACACGTCAGATGTCGCCAAGATGGGTAGTGTGATTCAGATGCGTGACCCGGTTGAAGCTACCAGAAATGCAGATTTCGTCTACACCGATGTATGGACGAGCATGGGTCAAGAAGCTGAGACGGCGCAGCGTTTGAAGGATTTCCGGGGTTACCAGGTGAATCCTGAACTGATGGATTATGCAAAGCCGCAAGCTCGCTTCATGCACGACATGCCGGCGCATCCTGGCGAAGAGGTCTCTGAAGATATGCTGTCGCATCCATCGTCGGTTGTTTATCAGCAGGCCGAGAACCGGATGTGGGCACAGATGGCGTTAATGGAGCACATCGTCCAGAGTTAACAGCGTGCCCTCACCCTAACCTTCTCCCAGAGGGAGAAGGGACTATTGGAATCCCTTCCATTGGGAGAGGGGACAATGCAGCAACAACAAACACGATGTCGCTACCAGTAATAGCCATAGTTGGTCGCCCCAATGTCGGGAAATCGACTTTATTCAATCGCATCGCGGGCAGCCGCATCGCGATCGTCAGCGACACGCCAGGGACGACTAGAGACCGGGTCTCCGTAGATGCGGAGTGGCTCGACCGTCGATTCATGCTGATCGATACGGCGGGTATCGAGGATGTGCCCTCGGCAGAGCTGCAACTTTGGGACGAGGTCCGGACGCAGACGGAACGGGCGATCCACACGGCTGATGCGGTGATCATGCTTGTAGATTCAGCAGCGGGGGTGACGGCCTCAGACTACGACGCAGCAGAACTCTTGCGGAGATCGGGGAAGCCGTATGTGTTGGCGGCGAACAAAACCGACAACACGACGCGATTGGCTGAGCTATATACGTTCGCCTCGTTGGGCATGGGAGAGGCAATTCCGATTAGCGCATATCACGATATCGGTGTGGCGGAGATGATGGATGAGGTCTTCGAACACGTCGATGATGATCCCGAGGATGAGGTAACCGGGGATGTCATCCGGGTAGCAATCGCCGGGCGGCCTAATGTTGGAAAGTCGGCGATCTTCAATGCGTTGACTCACGAGCAGCGATCGATCGTAAGCGCGGTCCCAGGTACCACTCGGGATACGGTGGATGCCGTGTACGAGTATCAGAACAGACCGATGATGTTCCTAGATACTGCCGGATTGCGCCGGCGCGGGAAGACCGAGCAGGGAATTGAGAAGTACAGCGCCATACGCACGATCGGCGCGATTGAGAGATCGGACGTAACGATCCTCGTGTTGGATGCCGAAGAATTCGTCACCGCCCAGGACACTCACATTGGCGGATATGCTCGCGATGCCCACAAGTCAGGCATCGTCATTGTCAATAAATGGGACTTGTCTAGGGAGATAGGAACCTCATTCGAAGAGGCCATGGACGAGATAAAGGATCGGTTCAAGTTCATCGTTGGTGCCCCAGTGTTGTTAACCTCGGCGCTAACGGGCCGTGGAATCAACCGGATTCCCGACGCCGTTATTCGCACCTTTGCCCAATTCACGAAACGAGTTGAAGCCAATCAACTTTCAAAGACCCTGTACACGGCACTAGGTGATCGGCCGTTGCCCGCGCACGGCAGAAGGCGGGTCCGCATATCGGCAATCGAGCAAGTGGCCATACGTCCGCCGACATTCGTGATAACCTGCAAAAACGCTGAATATCTGCATTTCTCATACAAGCGGTACTTGGAAAACAGGATGCGAGATGCGTTCGGTTTTCAGGGATCGCCGATCAGGATGCTTTATCGTGACACTGCTTGAGACCAAATGAACGAATGGTTGGCGTGGGTCTTAATCGCACCCGCAGCATATCTCGTCGGATCGATACCGGTGGGCCTCATCGTCTGCAAGATGTTTGGAGGCGTTGACCCGCGCCAGCATGGCAGCGGTTCGATGGGTGCGACGAATGTGTTACGGACCGCCGGGAAGAAAGCGGCGGCATTGGTGTTCGTGCTGGACTTCGCGAAAGGCGCCTTGGTAATCGCGGTGTCGTTAGTCCTAGTGCCGGGCTCCTACCTGTTGCATGGGATGGCGGGGACGAGCGTCATTCTGGGTCACACGTGGCCACTGTTTGCGGGATTCAAAGGTGGGAAAGGCATTTCCCCGGGTTGGGCCGCGCTCGTGGTGTTGTCGCCTACTGCCGGTGTTGTCACGTTGATCGGCTTGGCGATTGCGTTACTGACGCGGTATGTTTCGCTCGGATCGATTATTGGAGCGTCGCTGGGAATCTTGGCGTTGATCGTTATCGCGATCGTCGATATTCCAATCACCGACAGCTTTGTGTTGGCGGAACCGATCGAATATCTGGCCTTCGCAATTCCGACGGTCGTGGTGATCCTCTTCAGCCATCGAGAGAACATTGCACGATTGCGCAAAGGGACGGAGAACCGCCTCGACATAAACGCCGCGGAGGGGAAATCGACCTCTGGCGGACAAGGAGCTTGATCCGATTTCCGCAATCGGAATCATAGGTGCGGGATCTTGGGGTACCGCTTTGGCCGTGTTGCTGGGGCGACAAGGGAACGAGACGCGGCTACTCGCCCGGACTGAAGAGCGCGCAACTGAGTTGGCGGCCGACCGCGAAAACAAACGTTACCTGCAAGGGATGACATTCCCAGATGAAATGTCGGTCCTTCATGACCCACGGCTTGCTTTGTCCGGCGTTGACTGCGTGATCATCGCCGTTCCATCAGTTGCGATGCGGGAAGTCATCGAAGCTTATGTTGCGAAGATTGCACCCGAGACGATCGTTGTGAGCGCCACCAAGGGGCTCGAGATCGAGAGTGGGAAACGGATGAGCGAAGTCATCGCCGAGAACATTTCGGTTCACCACGCGGTGACGGTCGATGATGCGATGGGTAATATCTGCGCATTGTCGGGTCCCAATCTTTCGGTTGAGATAGCCATCGGTTTACCGGCACTAGCGACAGCGGCTTCGGTTTCGATCGAAACAGCTGAGCGAGTCCAGATGATGACCAGCGGAGAACGTCTCCGCGTCTATGCGTCGGACGACATCATTGGCGTCGAGTTGGGTGGGACATTGAAGAACATCATCGCAATTGGAGCAGGATTCATCGACGCGTCAGGTTTGGGATCGAATTTGAAGGCGGCCTACGTGACCCGCGGGTTACACGAAATAACTCTCTTGGGATTGGCTCTTGGCGCGAAACCAGCTACGTTCGCAGGATTGAGCGGCGTCGGCGACATGTTGACGACTTGCTACAGTCCTTTGAGTCGAAACTATCGATTAGGTACGAGATTGGCAGAAGGAGATTCTGTCGAAGACGCGTTGGAGTACGTGGGCCAGACCGCAGAAGGTGTGCCGACGACACGCGCGACGTTGCGGATCGCGCGGCAGCTAGGCGTCGAGATGCCGATCACAGAGACGGCACACAATGTCATGTTCGATGGAGTCCCACCGACCGAAGCGATGGGGGAGTTGATGCGCAGGGAGTTGCAGCGGGAGTAGGTGCACTCCGATCAACTTCGGAAATCCGTTACTGCACCCTCAGCTGCCTCAATCTAGGATCGAACCAGTCGCGGAGCCAGTCGCCGAGGAAGTTGAAGCCCATCACGACGAGGAAGATGGCGACGCCGGGCAAGGTGCTGATCCACCAAGCGCGGGAGAGGTGTTGACGCCCGTCGGATGCCATGATGCCCCATGCGGGTGTATCTGGCGGTACGCCTACACCGAGGAAACTGAGGGTGGATTCGGTGAGGATGAGTGATCCGACGCGGAGGCTTCCGATGACGAGGACGGTTCCTACGACGCCAGGGAGGATGTGTCGGAAGAGGATGCGGGCTTGCGAGGCGCCTTGGATGCGGGCGTAGCTGACGTAGTCGGATTCTCGGAGGGTGAGGGTTTCGGCGCGTACGACGCGGGCGAAGTTGTCCCAGCCGAAAAGTACGAGAAGGACAATGATGAGTTCGAGGCTCTGGCCGAAAACTACCACTACCACCAGTGCGACGAGGAGGAACGGCATTGCGAGCGTGAAGTCGACGGCGCGCATTGCGGCTTGGTCGACCCATCCGCCACGGTAGCCGGCGACGAGTCCAATAACGGTGCCGCCGATTCCTCCGGCGAGGATTACTGCGGTGGAGATGATCGTGGAGATCCGAGCACCGTAGATGGCTCGGCTCAGGACGTCTCGACCTTGGTGATCAGTCCCAAGTGGATGTTCCCATGTTCCGCCGTCCATAAATATTGGCGGTGTGAACGCTGCTCTTAGGTTGCCCCTCAGGGGGTCATGCGGTGACAGCTGTTCGGCGAATATTGCGCAGACGAGCATCAATACGAGGACCGCGAATGGGACGACGGGGTACCGTCGCGACCACGCCCAACCGACGCGCAGTGCCCGTAATACCGGGTTGCTCGGTAGCCTATCGTCGAGGGGCGACGGAACGTATGTTGCTTCGATGGACATCTAGGTTGTCCGTCAATCCAACCGAATTCTCGGGTCTAGCTGGGCGTAGAGGAGGTCGACGATGAGGTTAAGCAGGATGTAGAAAGATGAAAAGAGGATCACGATGGCACTGAGGACGGGAAAGTCGTTGTTTTTGATGGATTGAACGGCTAGGCGGCCGACGCCAGGCCATGCAAATACGGTCTCGATGACTACGGTGCCAGTAAGGAATGCGGCGAAGATCAAGGCCGCGACGGTTAGCGGTGGAATTATCGCGTTGCGAAAACCGTGCGACCAGATTATCTTGCCAGAGGAGACGCCTTTGGCTCTGGCTAGTTTGATATATTCGCTGTCAAGGACGTTCAACATAGCCCCGCGCGTGATGCGCATCAATCCGGCTGCTGGTAGCCAACCGAGTGCGATGGATGGCATGATGTAATGTTGCCAGCCTTCGTTTCGACTCGATGGCAACCATCCCAGGGTCGCGGAGAAGATGAGAATCATCATTATTCCTATCCAGAAAACAGGAACCGATTGGCCGAGCAAGGCGAAACCGCGAACGCCGTAGTCGATGATTGATCCGCGTTGAACTGCGGAGATCACTCCTAAGGGGATGCCGATGAGGATTGCGACTCCGAACGCGACGCCTCCCAATTGCAGCGTGTTAGGGACGCGTTCTCGCACCAATCTGATACTTGGTACATCGTAGTAGAGGGATTCACCGAAATCTCCGCGGAGGGTATCCCAGAGCCACACACCGTATTGGACGTAGAGGGGTTTATCGAGACCCATGCGCTCGCCCCACGCGTCCCAGGCTTCCGGTGTGGCATATTCGTCGAGATAGATGTTGCGAGGATCACCGGCGGCGCGGGACAGGCCGAAGACGACGATCGTGATCAACAGTACGATCGCTACCCCGAAGGCTAGTCGGTTAACAATGATTCGCCACATAGTCGTTGTTCAACAGTCATCGCGACTGCTGACATCCTCTTTTCGACGGACGGTGGCAATCCTTTTTAATTGAGCCCGAAACCTGATATCGGATGACCACCAGATGCCGGCCAGTAGATTAACTGGCCGACACCATGTTTTTCGTTTTACCGGAGAACGACCGTATCTGCGCCGTTAAAGGTGCCGAACGTTTCGGTGTATGGCATCCATTCAGCGACTTCGGGTGAGACTGCGTAGAGCTGGCTTTGTCGGACCATCGACATCACCAACGAAGTCTCTGCGAGCCAGTCCGTGAGGAGGATGTTGTTCTCGATGCGTTTCTGTGCGTCGGTCTCAACCAAGTTCGCCCAGTAGGTCTTCTCGAGGATATCGTTAGGCAATTCAATGCCACGGTTTGCGCCACCCTTAGCGGCCGTCATCAAACGCCCCTTAGGTTCGTCGAAGTAGCCCAAGTTCATGTGGTGGTACAGCGGAATGTCAATCGTGCGACCGATAAGTTTCGGTCGATTACCGGAGTACGCGGTCGCATCGATTTCAACATTCAAGTTCAGGTTCGCGGCCCATTGCAGCACCGCAGCTTCGGCGATGTCGAAAGGCAAAGATCCAGAGTCTGGCGTCAACCACACCGGAATCCTAAAACCTTCGGGCACGCCTGCCTCGGCCATCAGTGCCCGTGCGCCTTCGGGGTCGAACGGAACTTCCCATTCGGGTTTCCACAACGGGTCGTTGCTCGTGAATCCAGTGAAGGTATAGTGCGGTGGGTATAGACCTTGCCCGATAACCTCGTTAATGGCAGCGCGGTCCACGGCCATGCTCAAAGCTCTGCGGAACTTGTTTCCGCGTTCCATTGATGCGGGGTCGTTAGGGTCGCTGATCCAAGGGTGTTCGGCGTCGGGTTGCCATCCTTCCCGCGGGAACTCTGTTGAAGGGTCGACCGGGTCTGATGTCTGCCAGAAGTTGCCACCCATGTAGATGTGCAGCGTCTGACCTTCACCAAGGGGTTGAACTCGTGATCCATCAACCTGTCCAGTTGCCTCAAGCACGAATTGCGCTGACATCACAGAGATGTGGACCTCGCCGTTAACGAAGGCCGCAACACGTGTCGCAGGCTCAGGAATAGCGACCATCCGCATCGCCTCGATAGCCGGCACTTTTCGGTAGTGTTCGGTTACTGCTTCGAACTCGATGAAGTTGTCAGCTTCGCCTTCGATCATCATGAACGGGCCTTGCCCGATCTTTCTGCCGCCGGTTTCTTTGCCGAGTTCATCGATCGCGCGTTTCGAGGTCGCGGTCAGCGTGTTTCGCCAGACGTTGGATGTCTCGAGTAGCCAAACCGGGCTCAGAGTCGCGCCTTCTTTGACGTGCATGATGACCGTGTTGTCGTCAACAGCTTCCCACGAGCCTTGGTATTCGCCTACGAATCCCGAGCGGCCGTTTGTGTTGCCTTCACGGAGGGCATCGTTAAACGACCAAGCGACATCTTCGGCGGTCAGTTCTCCCCAACCGTGGTGGAATTGCACGCCGTCGCGAATGTTGAAGGTGATGGATCTTCCGTCTTCGGCCACCTTCCAACCATTGGCGATACTGATCGCTGGGTTGAATGTACCGCGTTGCGGAACTGGGGCAGGGTCAGCGTAGATGATGGGATCCGCTACACCGTATTTGTCGCTGGTGTAATCATCGTATGGTGAACTAGTGAACCAACCGGCTCCGATTTCAGGTGAAATGACAACTAACTTGCCCGACTGCGACGTCGGTGCTTCAACCACTGCCGTGGCCGCGGCTAAAGTTTCGGCACCTGCGCCCGCGCCGTAGGCTTCGGCCGTGGCGGTTACGACGACCTCGACTTCGACTTCACGGGTGACCTCGACTTGTACCTCTTTCTCGACCTCTTTTTCGACGACGACCGTCTGGACTACGGTCTCACCAGCAACCTGTACCTCCTTTTCGACGACGACCGTCTGGATAACCGTTTCACCAGCAACCTGTACCTCCTTTTCGACGACGACCGTTTGGATCACCGTCTCACCAGCAACCTGCACTTCCTTTTCGACGACGACCGTCTGGACCACCGTCTCACCGGCAACCTCGACCTGTTTCTCGACGACTACTGTCTGCGGGACCGTGCGTTCGACAACTTTTTCGACCTCGACGGTCTGAACGACGATCGTTTCGCTACCGCAGGCGAACACTATAGCGGACAGCATCAGCGCGAACGCCAAGGCTGCGCCTGATCTCGATATCCAAATTCTTAGCATGACGTCCCTCCTAGGACCGTTTCAGAGGATGATTCCTGTGAGTTTGCTCACGAGTGAGAAGTTTTGTGTATTGCAACAGCATACCCTATTCCGCCTTGAGGTACCAATTAGGATCCTCAAGCGCTTCGTAGACGATACCGCCTTCAACGTGGTCGGGCATTGGCCAACCCAACAGATGGCAGAGCGTTGGCGCGACGTCGACGACTTGTACTTTGCGCTCCAGTTCTACGCCTTTTCGGACACCGGCCCCCGCGAGGACGAATGTTGAGTGTTGGCTACCGATGCCGAAGACGGACGATGGCAGGTGCTTGCCGTGAACACCGTCGAATTCGGCCCGCAAAGCGTAAATGACGTCGCCCGCAGATGATCCCCAGATATTCAACATCTCGGCATCTTGACGGCTGAGGACGACGGAGAACGGGTGTTCCCCAGTTTCCGGATCGGTGTAGGACATTAGAGTGTCGATGATTTTGCGTTGGACTTTCTCGTAGTCTTCTGGGTCGACGTGTCCTTCGGGGTCGCGGCCTTTAACCGGGATGAAGATGTCGATCGAATTCATCGGGATGGCGATACTCTTGTCAAAATCGACCTCGAATTTGTTCTGCATCATCACGTCCCAGTCGACGCGGTCTGGAACCGCACCGGGGCCGAATGGACCCGTTCGCGCGGCGTCTTGGTTCGACGGTTTATCGGTGAATACGAGTAATCCCGCATCGACAAGTATGTCTTTGACATCCGGCGGATCACTGCGGTTGGGAGTCGCACCATGATCCGAAACTATGCATACAACTGTGTCTTCGTCTACGAGCGCCATCAGTCTGCCAATCATCTTGTCGGCAGATTCGTAGGTGTCCTTTAATCCGTTTAAGCAGCGTTCGACCACATCTGGCGATGCACCGCTGATGGGATCCGCCGAGCCCATGAAGAAATGATCAGAGTAGTCCGTGGCATGGGTTTCAGCCATTAGGATGTCCCAATCGTGGTCGCGAGTGAGCATTTCGGCGATATCGGCGATGCGGCCGTGATGAAAGTCGCAGAGTTCGATGTAGGTTCGGTCGTCGACGAAACCGAGTGCGTCGCGCGCGGGGTTCTGGAGGAAATTGCCTACCTTTTCGTCGATTTCGTCAGAAACTGCAGGCGGATTCGAATATCCGCGTCGAGGCCAGATCTGCGGGAAGAAGAGTTCGAATGTGTCGGCGTTGCCGGTAAGAGTGATGAGCTTACATGAGACGTAACCTTCGACATCCTCGCCGTCGATCTCGAATGGTTTGAGTTGCCAATCAGACCACTCGCCAACACCGAGATCGGCGAATGCGTCGTTGCTGTCTTTGTTTTTGGCGACCAAGACTCGGTCGTAGCCGTAACTGCCCGACGCATATACAAGGACGTGCCAATCCTGCGACGTCCCGTCGTGTCCCCGATGTAGGATCGTCCGGCCGCGTTTAAGCGGTGTCAGGGTGATGACTGTCTCCAGTGGATCCGAAGTAGACATCGGAAGGTTGTTCCATCCCTCGGCGGGTGACAGTTCAACATAATCGTACGGCGCGTCGGTGCCACCGCGGCTCGGGTCGGTTGCTTCCGGATCGATGGTTCCTCCGACTGGTCGGGGTCGCCAGTTGCCGGATACGAAGAGGTGATATCCGGCGATTTGGTGGTAGTTGGAGACGCCTGGTCCGGATCCCTCAATCTGCATTCCGCGTTCGAGCGTGGCGGGCCAGGTGATCTCTTGTTTGATCATGATCGGAGTCTTGCCAGCGCGCTCCGCGGTAGTCCAGATCTGCTCGGATTCGGAGGTGTGGGCCGCCATCGTCCATTGGGACGTCTTCATCGATTCGCCTTGGCGATGAGATCCCCACCACATGATGCCGTGCGTACCTTGCCAACTGCCGCTAAACAGCGATGTCCATCCGCAAGGCGTCAGCGTCGGGTGTGTGCCCAACATAGGACGTGAGACGCCGTTTTCCAAGAGTTTCTTCATGTTCGGCGCGCGGCCCCACGCGGCCATGTGTCGCCAGAGTTCCATACTCGCACCGTCGGTGCCGATCAAGATCGCCTTCTTTGCTGGGCCTGGGCGTAGGTTCATTGCGTGTTGTTCAGTACCGATGCGCGCGACTCCGATGCGGCACGGATGCATACTAGCACGATTCGAGCATCTTCGCGCCGTACGATGACCGCTTCGAATCATCGGGTCGCGCATCCGATACGATATCAGGCGCTACCAAAGGATTTGTGCGGCTACGGACATCGCGGCGATGGCGGCAGTTTCGGTTCGCAGAATTCTGGGACCCAGGCTGGCGAGCATGGCGCCTTTCTCGATTGCGCGCATCGCTTCGTTTTCTGAAAAACCGCCCACTGGCCCCAAAACGAGAGCCAAGTTGTTGGGCAGTTGATCGTCGTTCCGCAGCTCGGTAAGAATGTCGGACATCATCGGTCCGTTCACGCCTTCCCAGAGAAAGATTATTGGGGTCTTTTGAGCCGAAAGCTCGGTAAGTACGGTCGACATGGGTGCGGCTTCGGTGATCATCGGTAGTCGCACACGTCCCGAAAGCTCGGTGGCCTCCGTGACGATGCGGCACCACCTTACCTTGCGATTGGTGCTGACGGTCGCCTCAGACTTCAGAACGCGTTCCGTGATTATCGGGCGAAATTCAGATGCACCGAGTTCGGTGCATTTGGCCAAAGCAAACTCGTAACGCTGGGGACGATTCAGTGCCATGACCATGGTAACTCGGGTGCTCATCTCGACGTCTGGTTCGGTAACCGCCGAAAGTTCTGCAGATACTTGCCTTCGATCGACTTCAGGTGTCACGTTGGCTGTCCATTCCCGGCCATCGCCGCAGAATATCTGAAAAGATTCGCCGACCTTAAGCCGCAATACGTTGCGGATTTGGTGGTAGATCTCTTCGGGTAGATCGACTCGCGCGCCGATTTCTGACCCGGCCGGAAGGTTAGAGCCAACGTAAAACCGGTGCATTCGTAACCGCCCCTACGAACCGCTGGTTTTGATCATTCGCAACATCATCCAATCGCCTTCTTGTTTGGTGTCGGAGATGGACAGCGATCCGGTGTGTGTGAATGCTTGCTTGACTGCATCGAACTGGTCGTTCATGATGCCAGATGCCAAGATGACACCCCCTGATTTGGCGTTGTCGATGATAGGTTCGGCGAGGTCGATCAAAACCCTTGACGTGATGTTGGCGAATATGTAATCAAACTTGGAATTCGGCAGGTCGGGGTTGGGGACCGAGCCTTGAAGGACATGGGAGTGTTCGGAGACGCCTGACATGACGAGATTGTCGCGTACGGCGCGAACCGCGGTCTCGTCGATATCGACGCACCAAGCTCCGGAGGCACCCATCTTTAGCGCCACGATGGACAAAATTCCCGACCCGCATCCAATGTCGAGGATCAGACTTCCAGACAGGTCACCCTCGTCGGCTTCAGCGACGATCTGATTTAAGCAGAGCCGAGTCGTGGGATGGTTTCCGGTACCGAATGCCAGCCCTGGCGACAGATAGACCTGGACATCGCTGGTTGGGCGCGCCTTTGGTATCACAGCATCCTTAGAGGACGGGGAAATAACGATTCGATCACCAACGCGGATTGTAGGGAATGATTGATTGGACCATTCGTCGGCGGTTACGATGCGCTCTTTATGCGGAGCAACATCGGCGAGTTCGGACATGAGTCGCAGACCGATTTCGATCATGCCCTTTCGATTCGCGACTGTGTCGTCGACTTTTAGATAGCAAAATACCGTGACGATGTCGTTCGGGGCGTAATCTGGACCGACTTCATCGGCATCCCAATCACCGGATTGAGAGATGAACACTCGCTCGTCGCCGTAACGTGAGAAGAGATGGGTAACCGGTTCTGCGAATTCCGAGAGTAGCTCGACGCTGATTTCGAGCCAGCGATCGTTTTGGGCGTCCTGCCAGCTCATTTAACGGGGAAGGGGAGATTTTCGAGCGTCTTTGTCTACGCTCGTTACTGTCCGGAAAATGCGCCCTTGAGCCAGCTCCAAATGCCGTTTTCGCTGCCGTTTTGTGCGGATCGCGCTCCGTAGGTCACATCGTTTTCGACGATGACAGGATCGAGTGCTCGGCCGTCGGTTGCGCGCATGGTGTCGCCGAGTTGCTGGACAAGGTCCTTCTGTTCGGTGGTCAGCGAGCGCGGAGTAACCACGGCGAATTGGATGATTTGGTCGCCGCGCGGTCCATCGTTGCGAAGCCGTGGCACACCCAATCCCGTGAGCACACTCTGGTTGCCCGTTTGGACTCCGGGTTCGATTGTGACCGTTTTATCGCCTTCCAATGTCGGCACGGTGATCTCTCCGCCGAGCATTGCTGTTACAACATTCAATTCAGCACGGATGAGGACATCGTTGCCGCTGCGGGTGAAGACTCGATCTGGTTCGATTTGGACTCGGACGTAAAGGTCGCCGGCTTGACCGCCAAGTTCGCCTACATCGCCATGACCCCGCATCACGATGCGGTTGCCGTCGTCAACCCCGGATGGAATGTCGATCGAGATCTTCCGTCGATTGTTGGCGACACCGGTCGCGTTGCATTGATTGCATGCGCGGTCAACCCGGGTTCCAATGCCTCGGCAAGTGGAACATTCGCCGATCTGCTCGAAATTTCCGAACAATGTTCGTTGCGCGCGGCGTACCTTTCCGCTGCCGCCGCATGTTTGGCACGTCGTCTTTTGGCTACCTGGTTCACCGCGTGATCCGTTGCATCGGGAACATATTTCTCGCCTCATGACGTCGGTTTCACGGCTTGAACCGAATATCGCCTCGCGGAAGGAAATGCTCAATGCTAGCTCGACGTCTCGCCCGCGACGCACGCGTGTGCCTGAGGCACCGCCGAAGAACGATTCAAATATGTCGCCGAAACCGCCAAAGTCGCTGAACCCTTCGAAGCCATTGCCAGCGTTGCCATTAACCCCTTGGTGGCCGAAACGATCGTAACGGGCGCGGCTCTCGGAATCGCTGAGGACTTGGTACGCTTCGTTGATCTCCTTGAAACGTTCGGTTGCGCCCGCTTCTCGGTTTCGGTCTGGGTGGTACTGCAAAGCCAAGCGTCGAAATGCTTTCTTGATGTCTTCCTCGTTTGCGGTGCGAGGAATTTCAAGCACTTCGTAGTAGTCGCGCTTTTCGCTCATGGGTTACGGCCGTTCTTTCGATGTCGTGAGTGAGATGTGAGGTGCTGTTGGATTCGGCTGGCTCAACCACGGTTTACCATCGCGTCCAACGTTTCGGCGGCAAACGTAACGGTGGGTATCGCCGTACCGTACGCTGTTCGCATAGGCGAAATCAATCCGACAACCCCGCGGGCGTCGACTTCACCGCCGTAGCCGCACATGATTACGCTGTAGTCACAAAGTTCGGGGCGAACGTTGTCGGTTCCGATCGAAACCACTGGTTGGTTGCGGTAGGTGACGCCGGAAATCAAGTCTGCGAAGGCATCGTCGTTTTCGAGCGCGGAAATCGCCAGAGCACCTTTTGCCGGTTGCGCGGCCAACTCGGGATCTGACATGAAATGCCCGAAACCACTCATGTATCGCTCGCCAGGAACGGAATCGGCGTGCATCAACGCGTCGACCGTAGCGTGCCATACTTGCCGTTCAAAATCGTCCTCGATATCTTCGCGATCTTTTTTCGCCGCGAGTTCGTGGACGCCCTTTCCGGTGACTTCTGCGGTGACCTTGTTACGGGCCCGCTCCAATTGGGAGTCGTTGACGCTTCGGTCCAATTCGATCACGCGGCGGTAAACGCGCGCTTCTTGGAGCACGAGTACCAGCATCACCAACATGTCCTGTAGTCGTAACAGTTCAATCTGTTTGACGTCAGGCATTTTTGTGCGTGGTGCAGTGATGAATGCAAGCGCGCCGATAAGGTCAGCGATCACCGAAGCGGCGATTCGTACCCATGCATCGACATCATCAGGGGTGATATCGACCTGCCGCTGCAACATGGTAACTAAGCCCTCAGGTGGAGGCGATGTCAGATCCAATCCACCCACAAAATGTCGATATCCCTTCTCGGCCGGTATCGCACCTGACGATGAATGGGGCCGTAGCAAGTAGCCTTCGTCGACGAGAACACCGACCTCGTTTCGGATCGTGGCGGGGCTGACATTGAAGCCGGCGGAACTTGCAACCGCGTTCGATGAAACCGGCGCCGCGGTCGATATGTAGTCGTCCACGATGAAGGTCAGTATGGTGCTTCTTCGCTCAGGCAGAGGCATGTTTCGAGAGAAAGGGTTGACGGTTACGGATGACCGTCCCGACATGACACATAGTACGCGATCCGTCAATGGATCGGAGCGCCTCCCTACTTAGAGAATCTATCACGAGACGATCATCACGCCAATTCTGGCAACCATCAGAGGTTGAACGCCGTTGAAAAGGTTACACCAAGGATTTTGGGGTGGATATGGCGGATATCGACGCCGTGTTTCGCAAACGCCGGAGCCAAAAGCAATGTTCGGTGGCAATGACTTGGATCGCCTTCAGAACACACAACAGCTGAACGTTTCCCCGCGGCCAAACGGGAAATTTCCACAATGGCAGCCAAGAAATCCGGGGCAGACGACCTGGTCTGGTACCAATCATCAGCCGATCGGTCATGTTTCCCGGTTGAACGTCTGGAGCCTCGTGGCGTTCCGCCTAACGAGTCACCTTTCCACACGTAGTCGATATCCATTCGATTAAGGTTTTCTTCAAATTGATTCCGATTTGACCACGGTGCGAAACGCGAACGGGGTAAGGATCTCACGTCGATGATTAGTTCGATTTCGTGTGGCCTTAGCAGTTCAGCGAAGCGGTCCCATGTGTGGTTGCTGTGGCCAATTGAGTAGATTGTGACGTTCAGAGTGTCCATATTGAGAAATCGGCAGTGCTCCATATAAAAGTACACTCGATATCGGAACCAGATCACATACCCACAACCGGAGTTGGATACGAAAGATGGAGATATCGCTTAACGGACAGAAAGCATTCCTAGTCAAGACTGCCTCCGGGACGGTCATTTGTGATCCGGCGAATGAGGAGGAGGCGACGTTCGTTCCCTCGTCCGCGGCGGATGACACGGTGGTGACTGCGGTGTTGAGGAGTCGGCCAGCCAATTCAAGTTTTCGTAAGTCGGGGCGAATTGGAGGGTCGGATGTGATTTCGCATCCGGGAGAATATGAGATCGGGGATTTGGGCTTGCGGGGTATCGCTATACCGGTGGCAGGAGAGGGGAAGAGGACTGTAACTTCGTTCCGGATCGATGCGGAGGGGTTGACTATCTATATGCTCGGGCGGCCTCAGGCTTCGCCCGATTCCCGGACTGTTCAGATCATCGGCCGTGTTGATGTCTTGCTATTGGATGCGGCGCGGCTCGAGATGGATGTCAAAGAGCTTTCGTCTCTGATTGGAGCATTGGACCCTTCATTGGTCTTGGCGAATGGGCTGAATGCCGACAGCAACGAACCTAGTCCGATGTTGAAGTCGCTGCGCGGCGAGATGGGCGGCGATCAGACGAGTCAGGAACCGCAGGCGCGCGTCAGCGTAACTAGGAGCAACTTGCCCGATGACCGGCAGTTGGTCGTGTTGCGCCCACGCGCTTAGTCCCTATCTACCCAAAAACACAGCAACCGCCGGATTAATTCCGGCGGTTGCCATTTGTTATGCCTTAAATGGCTTTCGCGGTCTGAACTAAACCTGTTCTTCGTTAGACCTTCGGCTGTACTGGTATCCGAAGTATCCTGCTACGCCGAGGAGGACGAGCACGAGGATGATCGCGAGAGGCAAGGTGGCGTTGAATCCACCGGTCTCTTCGGGCTCGAGCGTTGCCGTTGGCGGTACCGCAGTCGCGGTTGGGGGTACCGAGGTTGCCGTTGGCGGTATCGGAGTTGCGGTTGGCTCGGGCGTTGCGGTCGGTTCGGGTGTCGAAGTAGGCGGTACCGGAGTCGGCGTCGGTGGTACCGGTGTCGGTGGGATAGCCGTAGCCGTGGGCGGTACTGGAGTCGGCGGCACGGGCGTCGCAGTCGGTTCAGGCGTCGCAGTCGGTGGTACCGGCGTCGCGGTGGGCGGTACCGGTGTCGGCGTCGGCGGTACCGGTGTCGGAGTTGGAGGTATCGGGGTAGCCGTCGGTTCGGGTGTTGCAGTCGGTGGTACTGGTGTTGCAGTCGGTGGTACTGGTGTCGCAGTCGGTGGTACCTGCGTCGCAGTCGGCTCGGGAGTGGCCGTGGGCGAAATCGAAGGGAAGAATAGGCGCATTTCAGCGGGTTGCCCCGAGTTGAATATGCTGGGGGTTTCAGCCTCAAGCGCCTTGTTCGGGTTCGCCGGATCACCTTTGTCAATCAGATAAAACTTGATCGGCATACCGTTCAAGCTCTCGTCAGTGGTGTCGACGGCCAAGTTGTATGTGCCTTCGAAAACGGTGACGTTGTTCGTCCGCAGGGAAGATCCGACTACCGCGAAGATTTGGTAGCCGTCAGGTACGCGACCTTCAGATGTGAACGCTTGGCCGGTGAAAAGCGTCACCGTTGAATCACCAGGGTCAGGTTGACTGACCGGAGGTCGTGGGCCTCCAGTTGGCAAAGACGGGAAATCGATGATGATGTCTCGGAAGTCTGGGAATCCGAATTCACAGGTGAGGCAGAAGGAGCCATCGTCATTGATCAACGCATAGTAAGAATTGGTTGTGGCTTCAACAGTTCCATTGAGCACGAATTTGATCTCGTTTCCGACCAGTTCGCTTGGCGGGTTCACGGTGAGGTCTTTGAAACCGTTGACATCGGCAGTCCCTTGACCGACTACGACTGGTTCAGAAACCCAATCGCCGATCTTGGCAGTGAGTTCCATGCCCTCCACATCGAGTGGTGAGTTCTGAACCGTCACCCAGCCGTTGAAAATGACGGCTGCGAGGTTCGGTGGCAACTGTGTTTGAGCCTGGGCATCGTGACGGGTGTCCACAAATACCGTCGCTACGCCGATTAGAGTTGCGGTGGCGATCGCAACCGTTAGTACCCATTTGTGCACGTTCATGGCACCATGACGTCTTTGAATGCCCATATTCTCAGGCGCGGTTGTTGCGCGTGTGGTACGGATCGCGTTACGCTCGGTGTCATCGTGCATCTGGGTTCACCTCATGATTCCCGATTCAGGACGTGGTCATATTTTGTTTGTAAAAACTGGGCTTCGTCTTTGCGAGACACTGCGATGCGCCACGCGAAGATGCCCAATATAGCGACGATGCCCAATGGCATGGTCGCTTCCATCGATCCGTTTTGGTTAGGCGACGCGTTGCAGAAACCGGAACCATTCTCGCCATTGGTTTGTGGCGTTGCGTCACTACTAGCACCGGGAACAAACTGCGTTGGGCTCGCAATTATTGCTACCGTTCTCGTCGCTTCGCCAGCGATATCCGTCGGCCGCGGCGTTCTGGTGGGCTCAGGTGTGTTCGTCGCGGTCGGAACGCCGGTTGGCGTGGGTGACGCGAAGACCGTCGGCGTAGGAGGTGCCGGTGTGTTCGTAGGCGTTGGAATGGGAGTCTCGGTAGGAGTAGGCGTGGGCGTCACCGTTGGAGTATCGGTCGGCAACGGTGTGGCCGTATGCGTCGCGGTTGGCGTCACCGTCGGAGTGTGAGTCGCCGTTGGAGAAGGCGTAATCGTCGGCGTATGTGTAGGAGTAGAAGTAGGCGTGAGTGTCGGGAGCAGGTCTGGGAACACCAAGGACACGTTCTCAAAGTTGGCACCGCTTACCATCGCGCCGGGAGGCGACAGAGCTTTCAAGAATCTCGGCGCTCCCGATGGGTCATTTCGGTCGACCAGATAAAAGACGACGGGGGCATTGCGGTATTTCTTGTCGGTGACATTGACGGTGATGAAATATTCACCGCCGAATACTTGGATGTTTTGAGACCGGAAATCTTCACCGACGGTGACATAGATTTCTGATCCGTCCGGCAGTGGGCCGCGGGGAGTGCGAGCTCTGCCCGAGAAGAACGCAGGATTGAGAACCTCCGGAGACGGCGTCCAGGTGGGCGTAACTGTAGGTGTCGGTTCCGGCAGGTTGGGGAAATCGAGATCTAGTTCTCTTCGAATCGGGAACGTCCAAGTGCAACCGCCGCAGATTTCGCCGGAAAACTCGTTGATCACCGCGTACCAGTCAGTCGAAGTGGACAATACGGTGTCTTCCAACCAGAACTCAATTTGCGACCCGAAGAGGTCAAGTTTGGGATCTGGCGCAATTACAAGGTGTGCGTATCCATACGGTCTGTTCGGCAATGAGCCGACGACGACGGGCGGGGACTCGTACTTATTCCCAATGCGAGCAGTGATTTTGAATCCGGA
Source organism: Dehalococcoidia bacterium (assembly GCA_965208645.1). Classification (GTDB taxonomy): domain Bacteria; phylum Chloroflexota; class Dehalococcoidia; order Lucifugimonadales; family Lucifugimonadaceae; genus Bin127. The sequence continues at coordinate 250,086 of OZ242350.1, forward strand.
GTATTCCGGTTCTTCGCCGTTGATGGTCACGTAGCCGTTAAACACGATTGCTGGAAATGTCGGTGGGACATTGGGGTTTTGCGCTGCGAGTTGCTGCCCATCCCGATTCGCCAACGCGACGAGGATGACAGCGACCATTGCCGCACCTGCCAACACCGCGCTCCAGCTCCGCAGAGACTTGATCGTGTTGCGTGCAGACACAGGCATGCATAGCTTCCCAATACGAATTGTGCGATTTTCCATAGCGAAAATCCTAGGGATTCGATGCAACGTTGAGCGATTCCACCGCGTGATTAGCATCGGATAATCACGCGGCGCACAGATACGATTCGGCCTGTTGAATTAACGCTTGGTGTATTGCGGTGCTTTGCGAGCCCGCTTGAGGCCGTATTTTTTAGACTCTCGCATCCTCGGATCGCGCGTCAGAAGTTTGAAGCTTTTCAAGGCTGGTCGCAGCTGAGGATCGAATGAGATTAGCGCGCGCGAAAGACCATGCGAAAACGCTACCGCCTGCCCGTGGACCCCTCCGCCGTGCGTCTTAGCGACTACGGTTACCTTGCCCGCAAGTTCGGTGACATTGAGGGGCATCAGAGCGTCAGACAGCCACTCGTCGACGGAAATCACTTCGTTAAGTGGCTTACCGTTCAGGGTCACTCCCCCGGCGCGGTTGTAGACGCGGACGCGTGCGATGGAGGATTTGCGCCTTCCCGTGCCGTAGTAGTAATGATTTTCATTGTCGGTGGTCAAATTGCGCTCCTCACGCGGCCGTATCGCCGCTCAGAATCGATTGTGCTCACGAGCGAAGATCGTCTAGACAATGTTCAGTCGTCCGCCTTGCACTGCTGGGTGCATGTAAGCCCGTTTCGTCATACGGAAGTTATTGCGGGTTCGGATTGCGGTCATCAACCAAACGCTGCGCGGAAATCTCTCAGGCCTCGATTTCTACGTCCTTGTCGCCTGCCTCGGCGCGTTCGGAACCGATCACTTGAGCCATGTGAGGGTGTTCTGGACCTTCGTACACCTTGAGACGTGTCAGCATCTTGCGCCCAAGCTTATTCTTCGGGAGCATCCCGCGAACCGCAAGCTCGATTACGCGTTCCGGAGTCCGCTCCATCATCCGTGTAAATGGAATCTGTTTCAGATTGCCCGGGTATTGGCTATGGCGCTTGTAGATCTTCTGCTCCGCCTTTTTACCTGTCAGTTCGACTTTCGACGCGTTCACAACGATTACGAAATCGCCAGACGCCAAATGTGGAACGAAGTCGGCTTTGTGCTTACCCATCAACACCATTGCGATCTCGCTGGCGAGTCTGCCAAGAACTCTTCCTTCGGCGTTGAATACACGCCATCGATTCTTCAGATCCGATGCGCTCGGGTTGTAGTGCTTCAATTTTGTGGGCATAACAGATTGATTCTAATTTGCGCGGGCACAAGTTTCATCCCTGTTGGCGCGCGACGTGTCAACCACCTGCAACACTCATTCGTCAAGCGGCAATCCATGATCGAGTTTGGACTCGTAGACCACCCGCTGCAACGTTAACCCGTGCGGAGGTGCGTTTTGTGTTGCACCGTCGCGGCGCGGCGTTGCCAATAACGATGCGACCCATTCCTTCGTTCTGGACCCGTGACCTACGGCGACAAGCGAGGCGACCATGCGTCTGATCTGCTGGCGAACAAATGCGTTGGCTCGTATGTCAAATGCGATCCTTCCGTCGTCCGTTCGTCCGACCTTCGCGGTCTCGACTTCACGGACATTCGAACTATCCTCGATTGAGGCCGCGGCGAAAGATGTGAAGTCGTGGACACCGACGAATATCTGTGCACAGTCCGCCATCGCCTCATCGTCGAGAGTCCGATGAACGTAGTACTCGTGTCTTCGACGAATCGGCGAAGGTGCGTGACCATCGTTGATGACATAACGGTACTTTCGTGCGATTGCCGCGCGCCGCGGATCGAAATCTGCTGGCACGCTCTGGACCAGCTTGACACAAACATCTTCGGGCAGATTTCCGTTCATGGCGTTACGGATTTCTCCATTAGACATCTCAGTAACGGTATCGACAGCCGCAACCTGTCCTGCCGCATGTACGCCAGCGTCAGTTCGACTCGCCATTCGGATGCGACCAGTTTGGGCACCAAATATCGTCATTGCCGCGTCTTCCAATACGCCTTGAACTGTGCGGGCATTAAGTTGAAATTGCGAGCCGCTAAAATCGGTGCCGTCGTACTCTACGATTAGCGCCAATAGCATGTCGGGTCCACGCCGTCGAGTGTGACGCGCGCGACGGAAGTTATTCGACGAGTTCGATGAGAGCCATTTCGGCTCCGTCGCCTGCGCGCTTACCGAGTTTGATGACCCTCGTATAACCACCATCGCGCTCGCGATAGCGGTCTGCCAATTCATCGAATGTCTTCGAGAGCACTACTTTATCGGTGATGAACGCGGCTGCTTGTCGCCGGTTATGGAGGTCACCGCGCTTGGCGTAAGTGACCATCTTTTCTGCAAGAGGAGCGACTTCCTTGGATTTGGCGTGCGTCGTTCGGATCACTTCGTGCCGTAGCAGGTCGGTGACCATGATTCGGTACATGGCCTTGCGCGGGGCTGACGCCCTTCCGAATTTTCGTCCTGAGCGGCGATGTCGCATGATGTCCAGATTCTCCCGGTTCGGTCGCCAGAGGTTAGATTTGCTCTTCCGATTCTTCTTCATGTTCAGGCGGCCAAAGCTCTTTGGCAACCATGAAATCGTGTAACTCTCGGAACGAAACTTCGCCGAAGTTCCGCACCTCCTGCTTCAATGTGTCAGGGGTGAAACGCATCAATTCGCCCAAAGTTCGGATGGGGTAACGGGAAAGCGCGTTGATGATCCGGGAGCTTAACTGGTCTCCAAGATCCTTGATCTCTGTATCGAGCAACTCAGACATGGCGTCAGATGCCGGTTGGTCTTCAGATTCCGGTTGCTCCGTTACCATGTCGAGTTTGGACTTGAATATGTCCGCTGCAGTTCGTAAGGCATCGATTGGTTCGATCGTGCGGTCGGTCCAGATCTCGATCGTCAAAAGGTCTCGCCCGGACAAACGTCCTGACATTCCTTCGACTTCGTAGTTGGCCTTCAACACCGGCGTAAATACGGCATCGACCGGAAGCACGCCGTGACCGGGAGTATCCTCGTGATCGAAGGCTAGGTATCCTTCGCCCTTCTCGACCCCGAACGTAACCACAAGTTCGCCTTCATCGCTGTCCAGCGTGGCCAAGTGGTGTTCAGGGTTCACGATCTCGAAGACGCTATGCGGCTTGATATCGCCGGCTACAACCTCACCTTCACCGGATGCGTAAAGGGTGAGGACCTTTTGGGTCGTCTCGGCACGCGCTCGGATTCGGATGCCTTTGGCGTTGATCAGGAATTCGCCGATTCCCTCACGCATGTGGGGAACTGAGCCGTATTCATGCTGTTGCCCAACGATGCGAGCCGAAGTGATCGCGGTTCCTGGCATTGCACCAAGTAGTACCCTTCGGAGACCGTTACCCAAAGTTGTGCCCCAACCGCGCTCGATTCCCGCGATTTGGAATTTGCCGTAAGTTTCCGTGGATTCGACAACCTCGAGTTGAGGGGTGAAATCCTCCGTCTCGTCCGCGAACTGGACGGTGGTTGAGATTGGCGAGCGAATGCCGCTTATCATATCTCTCGTCTATCTCCTTGAGTAGTATTCCGTGATCAATCGTGTATCGATCGTGGTGTCGACATCATCTTCATTTGGAGCGGAATCTATCGCTGCCGTCAGATTCTCGGAATCGACTGTAATCCAGTTCGTAGCTTGTCGACGTCGGCCAACGTTGTCGTTGGCGGCCTTGAATAGACCCGAATTCTTCGATGTCTCGCGCCATGACACGACATCGCCGGGTTTGACGATGAACGATGCAATGTCGACCTTGCGACCGTTGACTTGAATGTGTCCGTGGTTGACGGTCTGACGCGCCTGCGGACGCGAAGTCGCAAAACCTGCGCGGTAGATGACATTGTCGAGACGGCGTTCCAGCAGCTTAAGCAAGTTGACGCCAGTAACGCCTTCTTGTCGTGCAGCTTCGTCGAACATGCCGCGGAACTGCTTCTCGTAGATACCGTAGATGTGCCGGGCTTTCTGTTTCGCTTGGAGCTGAATGCCGTGGTCAGACAAACGGCGACGGCGACGTTGCCCACCTGGAGGTCCAGATGCGCCTCGGCGACCGGAACTGTCCCTTGAACGATCGACTGCGCACTTCGGCGTGTAGCAGCGTTCGCCCTTAAGGAAAAGCTTTTCGCCTTGTGATTTGCAGATCTTGCAAACTGGATCTGTGTTTCTTGCCATTACCTTCTCTGTTTTCTCGTAGCGTTCCGACTTCAATATTCCCAGAATCGGAAGCGGGACCCGTCGAACACGGGCCGCGTGCTAAGTTATCGATTCTAAATTGGGTGGTGTGTTCCAATCCTTAGAATTGGCGTGATTCGGTACTTCGAATGACGATTATCGAATGACACTCGCGCGCAATGCGGCCGGACAGCTGAACAACTGGTCTGATTAGACGCGCCGTCTTTTGGGCGGCCGACATCCGTTGTGAGGTATCGGCGTCTGGTCGGTAATCGAGCTGACGCGGATACCAGCTCCAGCAATAGCGCGAATGGCTGATTCGCGCCCGTTCCCCGGACCTTTGACTAACACGTCTACCGTCCGCATTCCGTGAGTAACCGCGGAACGGGCCGCGGTTTCGCCAGCGCGTTGCGCGGCAAATGCCGTCTTCTTACGTGAGCCTCGGAAGCCCATGGCTCCTGAGCTGCTCTGCGAAACGACATTGCCATTCGGATCTGTGAACGTGATCAACGTGTTGTTGAACGTAGCAATGATGTACGCCCGACCTTGCGGAACAAACTTCCGCTCTCTGCTTCTTCGACGGGTTCTTGGCATAGCCTAGATTGTCGCTCCTACTATTGAAACGGCCTCGATGAAGCCGCAGCTATTCCTACTATTTCTAGTGCGATGGTGCACGGCGCTTGCCGGCCACGGTTTGGCGGCGACCCCGCTTCGTACGTGCGTTTGTCTTGGTTCTTTGACCCCGGACCGGCAATCCTCGCCGATGCCGCAGGCCGCGGTAACTCTGGATCTCGACCAGCCGCCGGACGTTCATCTGGTTCTCACGCCGAAGATCACCCTCGATCGCGATGCCAGCGCGTTCGACGCTGTTCCTGATCGCTGCCAAATCTTCATCGCTCAGGTCACGCATGCGCGTACTCGAAGCGATGCCTAAGTTGGCCGCAATATCAGTCGCGCGCTTCGGGCCGATACCGTAGATTCCGGTGAGGCCGATAACGACGCGTAGATTGTCGGATATGTTTACTCCGGCGATGATTGCCATTGCAAATCTCCTTAGATTCTTAACCCTGCCGCTGCTTGAAGCGCGGATTTTGCTTGTTGATTACATAAACGCGACCCTTGCGCCGCACAACTCGGCTCCCGGGTTGCTTCGCTCTGACTGAAGCTCTAACTTTCATGTTGGAGTTACCTCGCTTGATATTTACCGGAAACGGTACGTGATCCTGCCGCGCGTAAGGTCGTAGGGAGACAATTCCACCATGACGTTGTCTCCGGGCAGGATGCGGATGTAGTTCTTCCGGATCCGCCCAGATGCGTGTGCCAGGACTTCGTGATCGTTGGGCAGCTTCACTCTGAAGTACGCGTTCGGGTGAGCTTGCGTCACCGTCCCTTGTACTTCTATTGCTTCTTTTTTGGCCATTGTTGCACCAGACTGGTGAATTTAGATCAATCTTGGCGAGCCTGAGTTAATATCTCCGGCCCGTCGGCGGTTATCGCCACTGTATGTTCAAAGTGCGCTGATATCGAGCCATCTGAGGTGACAACGGTCCAACCGTCATCTAGGACTTCGGTTTCCCAAGTTCCAGTCATTATCATCGGCTCGATTGCGATAGTCATACCTTCCATCAACAGCGGACCCGTCTGAGGGGTGCCCAAGTTCGGCACCGGCGGTGCTTCATGCAACGCGCGCCCTACTCCGTGTCCTACGTACTCGCGTACCAGTTCGAAACCCGCATCACGAACATACTGCTCGATACCATCCGACACGTCACCGACCCGGTTGTGCGGTAAGCACTGCGCGATGCCACGCTTCAACGACTCGCGGCATACATCGATCAATCGAGCACTTTCCTCGTCGACGGATTCGCCGGCGATAGCGGTACGCGCACAATCGCTGTAAAAGCCGTCTACTATCGCGCCACAGTCCACGCTCACCAAGTCACCGTCGGAGACTACGCGAGGCCCAGGAATGCCATGGACAATCTCGGCGTTAAGCGAGATGCAGGCCACAGCAGGGAAACCGTAGAGACCGAGAAACGCGGGTTTCGCTCCCTCAGCGCGAATCTTTCGCCGTGCGATATCGTCTAGCTCAGCGGTTGTTATACCGGGTTCCAAAGCACCGAAAACCGCATCCAACGCGACGGCCACGACGTGGCCTGCCGATCGCATCGCATCCAGTTCACGCATACTTTTGAGCGCGATACGGCGGGCCGTATCCACATTGTTCGTGAGACTATCCTTCAAAACGCAACTTCATTCGCAATTGTAACCGAACCGTCAGTTTCCGTTCGATCCAGCCATAGTTCGATGCTCTGCTTCAACCAAGAGCACCCTTCAAACGTTGTTGAACATTGTCAATCGTGCCCAAGGCGTCGACCTCAATCACTCGGCCACCATCGCGATAGTAGTCGACTACCGGCGCGGTCTCGCGGTTGTAAACACCCATGCGATTCCGAATCGCCTCTGGTTCGTCGTCGACGCGACCTTCGATTTCGCGGCGTTTTTCGAGCCGGTCAACCAGTTCGTCGACATCAACGTTGAAGAAGATGACCTTGTCGAGGGACACGCCAGCGGCGGCCAATTGGTCATCCAATGACGCCGCTTGGACAACGGTGCGCGGGAATCCATCTAGGATCACGTTTTCGGTATCGGCCAAACGAGTTTTGATCATGTCGATCACCGTCTGGTCCGGAACCAAATCGCCTTTGTCATAGAAGGTCTTGGCGAATTTGCCAAGTTTGGTACCACGAGTCATTTCTTCGCGGATCATATCGCCAGTTGAAAGGTGTACGTAACCGAGTTTCTCAGTCAGGATCGCTGCCTGCGTCCCTTTGCCGGCGCCAGGGGGGCCCAGAAACACGATACGCATCTCAGTCCCTCCTAGTGAACGACGCGCTCAAATCTTCAACAATTTGGGAAGCGACGATCACGATCGGACGAATCCCTCGTAGTTACGCATCATCAGTTGCGCTTCGAGCTGGCGCATCGTGTCCAAAGCAACACCGACCATGATGATCATGCTCGTGCTCTGGATCAGCGTCAATGACGCTTCCAAGTTGGTGATCAGATTTGCTATCCAGGGTGTGATAGCGATAACACCGAGGAAGATTGCGCCTGCCCACGTAATTCGCAGGACAATGCGCATCAGATACTCGCGCGTCGGTTGTCCGGGTCGAATACCGGGCACGAAACCGCCGTTTCGTTGAAGGTTTTCGGCGAGATTTTGTTGGTTGTGAACAACCAGGGCGTAGAAGAAGGTAAAGCCGACGGTCAAGATAAATATCAGCGCCCAATAGGGATCGCTCGTGAACGTCAGCGTTCGGGTGACCCAGCTTGCAGCTTGAGCGGTGAAACTACTGCTGCTTGGGTCGGCGAGGTAGGTCGCGATCGTCGCCGGTAGGGTGACGATGGAAAAGGCAAAGATTAGCGGGATCATGCCGGCGGCGTTAACGCGGAGGGGTATAAAAGAAGCGCCCGTTTGACGATACATCTGGCCGCCGCGGAATACGCTCCGTCCGTACTGCACTGGGACACGCCGTTGGGCTTCGTTGAAGATCACAACCACAAAAATGATGATGAGCATCATGGCGACCAACATCGAAACTTGGAAGGCCTGATCTCGAAGCGCCCACATCTGACCAGCGGTCTGTGGCAAGGACGCAACGATGCCGGCGAAGATTATCAATGAGATGCCGTTGCCGATGCCCTTCTCGGTAACGATTTCGCCCATCCATACCAACAGCATCGTCGTCGCGGTCATGCAGAGGATGATAGTTGTGGTGTTCATCCACTCGCCGCCACCAAGACCGATGCCGGTGATAGCTCCTTGCAGTTCTAGGGTGTTGAGCAACGCCCATCCTTGGAGTATCGCCAATGGAACCGTCAGGTAATGGGTGTATCGGTTAAGTGTGCGACGTCCAGCTTCACCACCTTCGCGGGAAAGCTCCCGGAGTTGAGGAATCACCGGAGTGAGGACTTGCAGGATGATCGATGCAGTGATGTAGGGATAGACACCCATCGCGGCGATACTGAGTTGGCTCAACGCACCTCCGCTGAAGAGATCCAAAACTCCGAAAACCGGATTCGCTTCAAATGCTCGTTCGAGCAGTTCGAGGTCTACGCCCGGGTTCGGGACATGCGCCAAGAACCTGAACGCGACGAGAATTCCAAGCGTGAAGAGAATTCTGAAGCGCAGATCCGGGACCCGCCACGAATCGACGACTGCTCGGAAGAGTGCCGGTAGTGCGGATTCGCGTCCGGTTTGGGCTCCAGTGGACTGCATTGGGGTTATCCGATGCTGCTTCGTTTATTCGTCGGAGTTTTTGGCCTCGGATGCAGCGTCGTCGCCAATGAGCGTGACGCTGCCGCCTGCGGCTTCGATTTTGGCGCGTGCGCTAGCGGAACAGGCATGCACCGTAACGTGAACGCTCCCACCGATTTCGCCATCGCCAAGAAGTTTGATGTTCACTCCGCTGTTGCGGACGATGCGGTTCGCAACGAGTTCATCGGGTCCGACCTGCGAACCATCCTCGAACATGTTCAGATTGGCCACGTTGACGGGGGTGTAGTCAACTCGAAACTTGTTGGTGAAACCGCGCATGAAAGGCAGTCGCTTGACCAAACGCAGTTGACCGCCTTCGAAAAGGAACGGAACCTTGCCGGTCTGTAGCTGACCTTTGCTGCCACGCCCGGAGTACGAGCCGTTACCGCTGCCATCGCCGCGCCCAACACGCTTACGCTTGCGCTTCGAACGATCGGCTGGTTTTAATTGATGCAATCCTGGCATTTCGTTGACTCGTCTTTGCTTCAAGAAACGATTTCGACCAAGTGGGATACCCTCTTGACCATTCCACGTACTTGAACGGTGTCTTGCTTTGTGACGACGTGATTGATGCGTCGCAGACCGAGAGCTTTGAGTGTCGCACGCTGTTTGGGTATCGTCCCAATCCCGCTACGAACTTGTTTAATGACTATCTCGCTCATGACGATTGTTCGTTCTCGTTGTCAGAGGTTGCGACATCAGCGGCTGGTTCGGTCGTCGCAACGACCTCGCCTGGATCACCTTCGCTCACCTGTTCGGCTACAGGTTCGCTAGACGTCGCGGTCGCTCCGTCGTCCGGTACCTCCGTCGATTCCTCAGCAGTTTCGACGGATTCTGCTTCGGCAGTTTCGGTTTCCGAGGTTGTTTCGGGTACGTGGATTCCGTCAAGCCCCAGCCGTCGAGCACGTTCCCTCTGCGGATCCTTCAGCAGCGATAGGGCCTTCAGGGTGGCCCGCACGGTGTTAACCGGGTTGCTACCGCCGTAAGTCTTTGAAAGCACGTCTTGGATGCCAGCAGCTTCGATCACTGCGCGCACGCCGCCACCAGCGATGACCCCGGTTCCGGGTTTGGCTGGCAATAGCAACACCTTCGCGCTGCCGTACTTCGCAAAAACCTCGTGCGGGATCGTGCCACCTGTGGTCGTGACCGGCGCCATTGCTCGTTCCGCGTTTTGCCGTCCCTTCCGGACTGCATCGGGAACCGAGGCGGCCTTACCCAAGGCTGCGCCTACGCGACCGTTGTAATCGCCAACGACCATCATGGCGCTAAAAGAAAGGTTTCTACCGCCCTTGACGACCTTGGAGACACGTCGGATCTTGACCGCACGCTCGAAGAGCTCCGGTCCTTCCTGTGCCTCATCTCGTCGCGGTCGCCGTCGTTGTCTGCCACGACGGTCGCCGTCTGAACTTCGCTCGCGAGTGTTAGTTTGAGTAACCATCGTTAGAACTTTAAGCCCTCCGCACGGGCAGCTTCGGCCAATGCCTTAACGCGTCCATGGTATTGATATCCGCCACGGTCGAAAACTACCTTTTTGACGCCGTGCTCGATCGCGCGTTTCGCGACCGTCGTCCCAACGCGAGTGGCCGAGTCGATCTTTCCATCACTATCGTTGCCTACCTCGATCGAAGACGCTGCCACCAATGTGTGACCCACTCCATCGTCGATGACTTGGGCGTAAATCTGTTTGTTGCTTCGGAAAACCGAGAGGCGCGGCCGATCGTTGAGACCAATGACTCGACGACGAACGCGGCGGTGGCGTATCCAACGAGGTCGATTGTCGAATTTCCTGTTAGCCATCTATCGATTAACCTCCGACACCCGCGACGGTTTTGCCAACACGTAACCGCAGTTGTTCGCCTTGGTATGTGATCCCGAATAGCGGTACTCGTCCGGCCTTGCTTTGGAATCGGCTCGGCTTGCGGACCGCGCGAATCGTCGCGGCTTGCTGGCCAACTTCCTGTTTATCGGGACCGGTGACGATGATCGTAGTGTTTCCATCGACGCTCAACGAGTTCTTGCCTATGGGCTCGATCTCAACCGGATGTGAATATCCGGCCAACAACTCCAAACCATTGCCCTTCTGCGTAGCGCGATATCCGGTGCCATACATAATCAGACGCTTCGAGAAGCCTTCGCTGACGCCAACCACCATATTGTTGATCAAGCTACGTGTCAGTCCATGCTTCGCACGTTGGTCACGGGTTTCGCTGGATCGAGACACGAGGATATTCGAGTCTTCGACCGCCACGTCGATGCCTTCATGGAGATTTCGACTGAGTTCTCCCAATTGTCCCTTGACCGTGACCTCACGACCGGCGACTTTTACTTCGACGCCGTTCGGCACCGTGATTGGGTTGTTTCCTACTCTAGACATCTTGATATATCCCGTACGATTTGATCAGGTCGCCCTAGATCACCAGACGTAAAAGAGCAACTCTCCACCAACGCCAGATCGGCGTGCCTGATCCGATGTCATCACGCCCTTCGAGGTCGAAAGAAACGCAACCCCTCGACCGCCAAAATAGCGCGGTATCTCGTTTTTGCCGACGTAGACGCGACATCCTGGTTTGCTGATCCGCTTAAGTCCCGTGATCACTGATTCGTCGTCTTCGTAGTAACGAAGCTTGACTTCAAAATCTGCCTTCGCGCCGTCTCGATGCGTTTCAACATTCTCGATGAAACCTTCGTCGCGCAATATGCGCAGAAGTGAACGCTTCATCCTCGAGTGCGGTATCGACACTGTTTCGTGGTGGGACATGACGGCATTTCGGATGCGCGTCAGCATGTCTGATATTGGGTCGGTAACTGGCATAAGGTTGTCGGTTCGATGTACTCGCCTGACGGCGGTAGGTGGTCTAAAGGCTCGCCTTCCGGATCCCAGGCAGGTTGCCGAGATGAGCTTGTTCACGGAAGACGATTCGGCACATACCGAAGAAGCGGATGTATCCATTCGGTCGACCGGTGGCAAAGCATCGGTTACGTTGTCGGATGCGGCTAGAGTTTTTCGGTAGCAGGTGCAACAAGCGCCTTGCTTCCATTTGTTCTTCGAATGAACGACTGGTATCGTTCGCTACCCGTTTTAGTTCCGCGCGCCGTTGCGCGTACTTCTCCACGAGAAGAGCACGCTTTTTTTCACGTTCGATGATTGCCTTGCGAGCCATTGGTTTTTTCGTCTACCTTCGTGCCGAATCTATCGGCGGTTTAGTTTTCAGTGGGCAGATTATCGTCCTGTCGCAAACGGCATACCCAAAAGTTCGAGCAACCTGCGACCTTCTTCATCAGTGCGGGCAGTGGTCACAATCGCAACCTGCAGTCCGCGCAACCTGTCTATCTGATTGTAGTCAATCTCGGGGAAAACAACCTGCTCCGAGAGACCCAAACTGTAGTTGCCATTACCATCGAATGAATTGCGGCTGGTTCCACGGAAGTCGCGGACACGGGGGAGCGCTACATTAACCAGGCGGTCGTAGAACTGCCACATCCGGTTCGAACGCAATGTGACAGACGCGCCGATCGGCATGCCTTCACGCAACTTGAAGTTCGCAATCGACTTCTTCGCGCGGTTAACGATGGGCTTTTGTCCCGTGATCGTCGCGATGTCGCCAGTGGCAGCGTCGAGTGAGTTCGAGTTGTCGATCGCCTCGCCAAGCCCGATGTTGACGATGATCTTGTCAAGAATTGGCAACTGCATCGGATTGGTGTACCCGAACTCACGCGTGAGCACCGGTGTCACTTCCGATCGGTACCGCGACAACAAGCGCGGCATCATCATTGTTGCGCTACCGTTTGAGCTAGTCATTACGGGTTCCCTTTACCGTTCGGACGCGTGTGCCGTCTTCGAGATTTCGCCATCGGACGCGACCGACTTCGCCCGTATCTGGATCGACAAGGACCACGTTCGAGATGTGTATCGACGCTTCGCCTTCGACGATGCCGGTCTGCATGACACCGCGTCTGCGACCCATGTGTCGCTTGACCATATTCACGCCTTCGACGAATACGCGTTGCTTTTTGAGGTCGACAGCGATAACGTTGCCGCGCTCCCCTCGGTCCTTGCCGGACACAACGAGGACGGTGTCCCCTCTTTTGATCTTGTTGGGCATTGGGTTTCTTCTACAGAACTTCAGGTGCTAACGACACGATGCGGTTGAATTCGCGCTCGCGCAATTCGCGAGCTACCGGACCGAATATTCGAGTACCGCGCGGGTTGCCGTCGTCTGCAACGATCACGCAGGCGTTGTCATCAAACTTGATGTACGAACCGTCGACTCGCCGGTATTCCTTGGATGTCCGGACGACGACAGCCTTGACGACCTCGTGCATCCCGACCGCTCCACCCGGCTGCGCGTCTTTAACCGCACAGGTAATAACGTCGCCTAATCCGGCGTAGCGACGGTTGCCGGACCCGGTCATGTTGATGCAAAGAACCTCGCGGGCACCAGAATTATCGGCTACTCGAAGGCGTGATTCTCGTTGGATCATTGCCCTTCTCCAATGGCAACGTCGTGTTCGCCAACCTCAGACGGAGCGTCATCCGGCGCAACCACGTCCACGCGTTCAACGATTTGACGCAGACGCCAACGCTTAGTCTTCGACAATGGGCGATGCTCTTCGATGACGACGCGGTCGCCCACCGATGCATCATTGTTCTCATCGTGGGCAACGAATTTGGTAATGCGCCGCCGACTGCGCTTGTAAACTCGGTGCCGTTGCGACCACGAATAAGCGACAACAATTGTCTTGTCGTTCTTATCGCGGATCACCGTACCGACGCGCGTCTTGCGTATGCCTGCCATCTAATTGAATGTCCTCAACTCTTGAATGCTTGTTATTGTCGCCAAACCTAAGAAGAGACCTCGTCTAGACCCAGATCTTTCACGATCTGGCGCTCTTTGAGGACGGTGTGAATGCGGGCGATGGTTCGGCGAGTGGTTCGCAACGCATTGGTGTCCGTCAGTTGACGCGTGGTCTTTTGAAAACGCAGATTCATCAACGCCCGCTCCTGCTGGGACAACTCCCGATAGAGCTCGACGTTATTCAATTCTCTGACTTCTGAGATATGCATGTGATCAATACCTGTTGGGCTTCGAAACGCAATTGCGCTTACAGTTCGTCCGCACGGGAGACGATCTTGACCGCCATTGGGAATTTGGCTCCGGCCCGGCGCAGTGCTTCGCGAGCTGCTGCTTCCGAAACATCGGCTATTTCGTAGATGATCTTCCCACGTCGTACCGGGGCAACCCAATGGTCGATGGCACCTTTGCCACCGCCCATTCGAGTCTCAGCCGGTCGAGACGAAACGGGTTTATCGGGGAATATGCGGATCCAAACCTGACCACCACGCTGAACGTAACCGGTAATCGCACGTCGGCCTGATTCGATCTGTCGGGATGTAACCCAACTCGCGTCAACGGCCTTCAGGCCAAAGTCACCAAACGCCAACGTACTGCCGCGATTCGCGACACCTTTCATTTTCCCGCGGTGCTGTTTGCGGAATTTTGTTCTCCTTGGCTGTAGCATCTTTATTGGCCCTCAATCGTTTGATCGAAATGACGGGATGGTTATCGGCGGTGTCTCGGCGCGCGCCCCAGTCCGATAGGGGAAACACCCGAATTCCCTTCGCGTTGCAAACGGCCTTCTGCGGGCATATCGCCTGTAAAAATCCAAACCTTGATGCCGATGACGCCAAAGGTTGTATACGCCTCCGAAACCGCGTAGTCGATTTTGGCGCGCAACGTATGCAAGGGAACTCGCCCTTCCATCTGTTTGTCGACACGGGCAATCTCCGCCCCACCCAAACGACCAGAGACAACCACCTTGATTCCCTCGGCGCCCGAATCCATCGTCCTTTGCATGGACATCCGCACTGCGCGTCGGTAAGGTATGCGTCGCTCAAGCTGCTCCGCCAGACTCTGGCCGACCAGTTTCGCGTCAAGTTCCGGCACCTTAATCTCGTTGGCCGAAATTCGCACCCGTCGACCGGTGGAGCGTTCAATCACATGACGCAAACGATCTATGCGCTGGCCATTGCGACCAATGATGATCCCAGGCCGGCTGGTGAAAACGTTGATGCTGATCTCGCCGCCGCCGCGGTCAATGTCGACGCGTGATATCGCGCCTTCGCCTTGATATTCACGGGCGACAATCTCACGGATCTGGTAGTCCTCTTGAACCAGCTCCCGGTAACCGTGGGGTTTCCCGGCAAACCAATTCGAACGCCAATCGGCCGAAATGCCGAGGCGAAATCCTATCGGATGTATCTTCTGTCCCATTAAATGTCCGATCGTTCGGAATTAGACGACGCTTGGCCGCCGTTGTCCTATGCCTCGTCTACCTCGATGGTGATAAGCGAGGTCGGGCGGTTGAATGCCCCAGCACGACCACGCGCCTTAGGTCGGAAACGCTTCATCGTAACCGTTTGATCGGCGACGATGCGCTTGATAACCAACGCCTCGCGATCCTGCAAATCGTTGTTTTCAGCGTTGGCGGCCGCCGCGTGCAGTACCTTGAAGACTTCCCCCGCGCTCGGCGATGTCATATATCGCAGATATGCCAGCGCGTCGTCAACCTTCATACCGCGCACCTCGTCCATCACAAGGCGCAGCTTCTTGGCGGAGATTCCGATGTTTTTGGCTCGTGCGATTGCCATATCTACGTCCCCTCAGCGGTTTCCTGAGTGCGAGCGGAATACTCGCGTCGCCGAAAACTCGCCCAATCGGTGACCCACCATGTTCTCAGTTACCAGCACCGGCACGAACGTCCGTCCATTGTGTACCGCGAAGGTCAAGCCAACCATGTCCGGCATGATGGTCGACGCGCGCGCCCAAGTGCGAATCGCACCACGCGCCCGTTCGCGCCTGGCCTTGTCGACCTTTTTCATCAGCTTGGGATCCACGAATGGTCCCTTCTTTACTGATCTGCTCATATGCTTGTAACCCGTCTATCGATTCGAGATCGTGTTGAACGACGAAATCAGCGTTGATCGCGCCTTCGTCGGATGAATTTATCTGTGCGCTTGTTGCGGCGTGTCTTGTATCCCAGTGTAGGTTTGCCCCAAGGCGACTTCGGATTCGAGAACCCGATACCGGAACGACCTTCACCACCGCCGTGCGGGTGTGCATCAGGTGCCATCGCCGTACCGCGGACACTCGGACGCTTCCCGCGGTGCCGAGAACGCCCAGCCTTGCCGAGCTTGATGTTTTTGTGGTCCGGATTGGAAACAACCCCTATGGTTGCCCTGCACTCCTGACGGACCTGGCGCATTTCGCCGGAGGGTAACCGCAGCAATATGAACGAACCTTCGTGGGCCATCACCTGTGCTCCGGTGCCAGCACCTTTCGCAAGTTGACCACCACTGCCCGGCGTCATCTCGATATTGTGAACCATCGTGCCTTGCGGAATGTCCATCAACGCCTTGGTGTTGCCCGGCAAATCCGGTGCCCGTGACCCAGACTCGACCTTTCTACCGATCGTCAGTCCTTGTGGCGCAACGATGTACGATTTTTGGCCATCTTGGTATTGGATCAGCGCGATGCGGGCACTGCGGTTGGGATCGTACTCAATCGCAAGTACCTCGGCTAGGCCGCTGCGGTTGCGTTTGAAGTCGACCATACGGTATCGACGCTTGTGTCCACCGCCTCGACGGCGAACCGTGATCCGTCCCGAGTTATTGCGACCACCCTTTTTGGTCAACGGGGCAAGCAACGACTTCTCGGGCTTCTTCTTGGTAATGTCCGCAAAATCGTCCACAACATTGTTGCGTCGACCGGGAGATGTTGGCTTGTGTTCTTTCAATGGCATGTCGAAAAATCCGTTGACTATGCACCCTCAAACAAGACGATCGTGTCGCCTGCTGCCAGCGTCACAATCGCGCGCTTAACATCGGGTCGCTTCTTCTCTCGGAAGCCGCGGCGCTTCATCTTTCCGCGCCGACGGTAGGTATTCACTGAAACAACGTTCACATCGAACGCCCATTCGACAGCACGCGCAATATCGTATTTGTTGGCCTTCATGGCCACATCGAACACGTAGCGATTCTCTTCGTTGAGAAGCGTCGACTTTTCAGTGATGACCGGTCGGATTAGAGTCCGTGCGATGTTCACTCTGTCACCTCCACGGCGCTTCGAGAGTCATCGATAGCCTCGTCACCAGCGTCGCCCCAAAGTGAATCGATGCGTTCGACTGCGCCTCGAGTTGCAACGATGTGCGCCGCTGAGACTGTGGTTACCACGTTCAAACAGTCGGCAAAGGTCACCTCAACGCGATCGGCACCACGGGCGGACAACACGACAACTGGTTCGTTCGCCTCGGTGACCAGCAACGTTCGACCAGTGACACCGAGAGCCTGAACCAATTCGACTACTTGCTTAGTCTTTGGCGTATCTAGGGTGAAATCGTCAAGTATCGTCAAACGATCGTCCCGCACCTTTTCGCTAAGCGCGACGCGGAGCGCGTTTTGGCGCATCTTCTTGGGTACTCGTTGACGATAGCTGCGTTTGTGCGGACCAAATATGACTCCACCACCAACCAATGTGGGCGATTTTCGGCTGCCAAGACGGGCTTGCCCAGTGTGTTTCTGAGCGCGAATTTTGCGAGTCGAGTAGTTGACTTGGCCGCGCGTCTTTGTCTCGTGCGTCCCTTGGCGTCGGTTCGCCAATTGCGCTTGCACAACCTGATGCAAGAGCGAGTCGTTAGACGGCGCGGACCACACTCGGTCGCTAAGATCGACGCTGTCGACAACGTCGCCGTTTCTGTTTTTTACAGATAACTCCATGGCGGGTCCTGATTCAGTTCTGCTTCTCAATGCGGACGAGGCTGTTACGAGCCCCCGGCACCGAACCTTTGACCAAAATGTAATTCTGGGCGGGATCGACCCCCGCAACTGACAACCCGCGAGTGGTTGTGCGGCGGTCTCCCATGTGCCCTGCCATCCGAGTGCCTGGCCAAACGCGACCTGGGTACGTGCCAGCACCAACTGACCCTGGGGCTCGATGACGATCCGATTGACCGTGGGTTTTAGGTCCGCCCGCGAAGCCGTGTCGTTTCACGCCGCCTTGGAAACCCTTGCCCTTCGATACGCCCGTCACTTTGATGGCATCGCCCGTCGAAAAGACGTTGGCTCGTATCTCCTGTCCGACCTCATATTCGCCGAGATCTGACACTCTGAACTCTTGCAAATGCCTGAAATTACCGCTTGAGCGCTCGAAGTGTCCACGCATCGGCATGTTCACTTTGCTCGCCCGCATGAAACCGACCTGCACAGCTTGGTAGCCGTCGCGTTGCTCGGTCTTCACCTGAGTGACCACGCATGGACCGACCTCGACCATCGTGACTCCGTTGGCCCGGCCTTCGTCGTCGTAGACCGTGGTCATGCCGATCTTGCGCCCCAGCAATCCGGTCATGGATTGCGGCGCTTCCGGAACGGCGATGTCATCCGTCATCGTCGATTCGCTGACCACTTGTTCTTTCGTCGTCATCTCTCGCCGTTCAAATCATCAAGCCGCGGGCCATCTCGTAGCCGCCGCGGCTTCATTGAATTACTTTTACGCTGACCTCCACGCCATTCGGGACGTTCAATCGTTGGAGTACGTCCATCGTTTTGGAGCTAGGTTCCACAATGTCTACGAGGCGCTTGTGCAGCCAAAGCTCGAAATGTTCTTGCGAGTCCTTTGTAATGTGCGGGGATCGAATCACCGTGAATCTACGTCGCCGCGTCGGCATCGGAACCGGGCCCGAGATCTGCGCGCCCGTTCGCGTCGCCGCGTCTAATATCTGCTCCGTCGCCTGCTCCAACAGGGGTGCATCGTAACCACGAAGCATTATGCGCATCTTGCCGGTAGCCATCATTGTTATTGCCTACCTATCCAATGTTTCCAAGACGTGTTGCGGCATCACGTCGTAGTGATCGAGTTCCATATTGAAATCTCCGAACCCGGAGGTCAATGACCGCAGATCCGTGGAGTAGTTAAACGTCTCGGAAAGCGGAACGTACGCCATCACGACACCAATGCCCGCCTGCCCTGGCTTTGGTTCCGAGGTCTCCATCGACTGGATCTTCGCCCGTCGTGAGTTCAGGTCGCCAATGACCGAACCTAGCATTTCGGCCGGCATCGCAACTTCTTGTCTCATGATGGGTTCGAGCAGCCTCGGCGTAGCTTTGCGCATCGCGGCCTTGAACGCCAACGAACCAGCGATCTGGAAAGCCATCTCGGAAGAGTCGGTGTCGTGTTGCGCACCATCGGTGAGCACCGCTTTGACATCAACGACCGGGTAACCAGCAACAATCCCAGATCGCGCAGCCTCCCGGAAGCCCTTCTCAATGGATCCGTACCACTCGGTGCTGAGCGTCGCGCCAGTGATCTCGCTCTCGAATTCGAGCCCTGAGCCTCGCGGCAATGGTTCCACTCGCATCTCGCAGACACCGTATTGGCCCCGCCCGCCAGTCTGGCGCACGAAACGACCTTCGGCTTCCGCAATCTTGCCAATCGTCTCACGGTACGCGACCCTCGGTCGACCGCGGGTGCAATTGACTCCGTACTCGATCCTCATGCGATCCAGAATGATCTCCAGATGCAACTCTCCCATACCGGCTAGCAAGAGCTGTCCGCTCTCATCGTCGGTCGAAAGTATCAGAGTCGGATCCTCATCCACCAACTTCATCAACGTGGCTGTCAGCTTGTCTTTGTCGTGACGGCTTGCGGCTTCGACAGAGATCGACAACACCGGTTCTGGGAACTGGATCTGCGCCATCGCTACCGGCGCGTTTACTGCACAAAGTGTGTGCCCTGTCTTCGTCGATTTCAGTCCGATCGCCGCTACGATCTCGCCGGCTCCAGCTTCGTCAACAGGTTCTCGGACATCAGCACGCATCCGCAACAGTCGTCCGATGCGTTCTCTACCTCGGACTGACGGGTTGTAGACGGTCATTCCCCGCTTCAACACACCTGAATAAACACGGACGAATATCAAACGACCGGCGTGCTCGTCGGAAATGACTTTGAAAGCAAGCGCGCTCAGTGGTTCGTCGTCGTTAGGGTATCGCTCCAACTTGTGATCCGGTTGCAGCGGCTCGAACCCTTCCGCAGGTGGCAAGTCCATCGGGGAAGGCAGATAGTCCAAGACCGCGTCTAACAGCTGGTGGGTGCCACGGTGTCGCAACGCAGCGCCAGCCAAGACCGGGAAGATATTAATGTCGATTGTCGCCTGACGGATCGACGATTTCAATTGGTCTGCCGGCACATCCTCGCCCATCAAGTAAAGTTCTGCCAAGTTGTCGTCGAATTCTGCAACCTTGGCAACCAACTCTTCCCGGGCGGCGTTGGCGAAATCCAGGTGATCCGCGGGGATTTCGGCTTCACGTGGCTCGAGACGACCATTTCGGTCGACCTCGGCAGAGGGGTCTCCCCACTCGTAGTAGAAAGCCTTCATATCTACCAGATCGATAACGCCTTGGAAATCTGCTTCCTGCCCGATCGGTATCTGGATGGGGACAGCATTCGCATACAAGCGGTTTCTCAGCGTCGAAACCGCGTATTGGAAGTCGGCACCGATCCGATCCATCTTGTTGACGAATACAATGCGCGGAACTCGATGCTTGTCGGCCTGTCGCCAAACCGTCAACGATTGCGCCTGTACTCCGGCTACCGAATCGAGTACGACGGTCACACCGTCGAGCACACGCAGGCTCCGTTCCACCTCGGCGGTGAAATCGACGTGACCCGGGGTGTCGATGATGTTGATCTGGTGATCGCGCCACGAGACGTTTTGTGCCGCCGCGGTGATCGTGATTCCGCGCTCACGCTCTTGCGGCATATAGTCCAAAAGCGCGGTGCCGTCGTCCACACGGCCAATCTTGTAAGTCTCGCCGGTGAAGTACAACACACTTTCGCTGACCGTGGTCTTGCCGGCGTCGACGTGCGCGATAAAACCGGTATTTCGGAGATTCCGAAGGTCTCGGCCGTTCGAGTCCGAAGCCAGTTCAGATGCGGTTCTTTTTTTAGATGTCGTTGTCATTGCCCTTCGGGTCTTAGGTTCGGGATAGGTCTGCAATCGCCGTTCGAATTTCGGCGTTCGTGCTGGAAATCAATCCTTCCTGTGACGTGTTAGCTTTCCTGTCCTCTTCAAAAACTCGCCGAATTTGCGGGTCGGCGACAATCGTCTCGGTCTACCACCTGAAATGGGCGTATGCCCGGTTAGCTTCAGCCATTCGCTGCAACTCGTCCTTCCGTCGCACCGCCGCACCCGTGTTGTTAGCAGCATCCAACAATTCCGTAAAAAGTTTTCGGGCAATCGGCTGCCCTCTGCGAGCCCGCGCTGCACTGACCAGCCAGCGTTGCGCAAGCGCCTCTCGACGTTCAGGTCGAACTTCGTTCGGCACCTGGTAAGTGGCGCCACCGACGCGGCGAGGTCGAACCTCCAACAGCGGCGTTGCGTTCGACATCGCTTGATGGAACGCATCCAACGGGTTCATATTCAAACGCTGACCTAGGAGACCCAGAGCGTCGTAAACCGCACGGCGAGCAATGCTCTTTTTGCCGCCGAGCATTACGCGATTAATGAATCGCGCAAGCTCCTCGTCGCCATAACGAGGGTCTGGTTGGGTTGTTCGCCTTTCGGCTCTTCGTCTTCGTGCCATCTTATGGTTCGCTTCGTGATGCCGCGATACGTGCTTGTTGATCGATGTTTCTTAACCGGGGTTAGATGCCATCTCGGCTACGTCCCTAAGGTGTCGCGTCTCCTGACACCGCGAGACTAAGGTGATGATTGTCCGCTCGGCGCTACGGATTTCGACGACAATAGAGCGTCGATCAGCTTTGCCTAAGCGATTCTCTACGAATTCAGCAACAAATTATATACCCACCACCCCGTTCAAACTCCGCGAGGAGTCCCATATTTGCTGCGGCCTCGTCTTCGGCCTTCGACACCTTCGGTATCCTTCGTTCCACGGATTACGTGGTACCGGACACCCGGCAAGTCACGGACCCTACCGCCCCTGATCAGGACCACGGAGTGCTCCTGCAAGTTGTGGCCTTCGCCCGGGATGTAAGCCGTAACTTCGACGTTGTTGGAAAGGCGCACACGTGCCACTTTGCGAAGCGCCGAGTTCGGCTTCTTCGGCGTGACGGTGCGAACTTGCAAGCAGACACCAGCCTTTTGAGGCGAGCCTTTTTGAAGCTCACGAGTTCGACCAGTGAACGAGTTACGAATCGCGCGCAACGCCGGTGTCTTCGGCTTCTTGCGCGTCCGCTTGCGCGGCTTTCTTACGAGTTGGCTGAGCGTCGGCAACGCATTCTCCATGACTGCTTGGCGCGTAACGCAAATCTTCTCACCGAACTCACCCATCCACGCGCCAACTAATGAAAGGCGCGCCAAAGCAGGACCGGCAGATGCGTTACAACCGCTAAACGTTAAATCATACAAATCGCGGTGTGCATCGTCAACAAACTCCCAAGCATCAATCCATCATCAAACCGCCACTGCCGCCGAAGCGTTAGGTGTTGAGGCACGACTGTAATATCCTAGTGCCAACGCGCTCGCGCACAACGCGCCCGCCAAGCCTGCGCGCAGCGGCTCTCAAACCTGCTGAAACCTACCTGCCGACTGTTACGCAACATCAACTCATCCAGCATGACGACGCTGATCCTCTACGGGTTCAATGACCCACACTCGAACGCCCTGATCGACGAGTTGCGGTTCCAGGACGAGTCTCTGGCTTTTGTCAATGTTGCATGGGGACAAGACCGGGAGTATGATCCTGCGGTGCGCGATGAGGTAGCGATGATCTGGTGCATCGGTTCTTCAATTCCGCTACCGATAGCAGTCACGAATGAGATCGCTGGACAAGGTACACCGGTGGTCGCGATTACCGAAGAATCTTGTGCCGATCTTTTCGATTTCAATTCCGGTTACATCGAACTGTGCTTCAACTACCCGTCGGCGAGCGAGGTCCGGGCGCGAATCAAGGCCGTCAGGGCACGGGCGACTATTCAGTCGGAGCCGATGATCGTTCACGGTGACCTGACGATTGATGTGAATAGCTTTGCCGTCTCGCTAAATGGACGCAACATCGAGCTCACGTATAAGGAATACGAATTACTGAAACTCTTCGCGTCCAATCCAGGTCGTGTATTTCGTCGGGAAGACATCTTGAATCGGATATGGGGCGATGACTACTTCGGAGGCACGCGAACCGTCGACGTTCACGTGCGAAGATTGCGTAGCAAACTCGACGACGTCAGCCACAACGTTATTGAGACGATGTGGCGAGTCGGATATCGCTTCAGGGTACCCGAAGTTCGTGCGAATCCCAGCAGCAGCGGAGGTCGTGCGATGGCAGGAGCAGCGTAACTTTGAACCTGCAGATTTGATAAAATTCATGCTTTCTCGATCGGCGATTGGGGCGTGGTCGCGCGAGCCGCTCGGTGACGCCAGAAATTTGGTCCCGCCGCGCTGTAATCGAGTTCAACTTCGCGTCACCTAACAACCAACAGACCTACCGCCAAAACGAAAACCGTGCAGACTGCGTCAAATACTCAAAGTCACGCTTCCAGGACTTTCGATGATGAAGCGAAAGAGTTCGTCCTGCGTTCGGCGAACCAACAAGACGTTCGCTTCATCCGGTTGTGGTTCACAGACATCCTCGGATCAGTTAAGGGTTTCGCAATAACAATCGACGAGTTGGAGCATGTGCTCAACTCAGGTGCCAGTTTTGACGGTGCTGTTATCGACAGTCTTGCGCGCAGCGACGAAGTCGACACTGTCGCGTTGCCCGACCCAACTACTTGGCAGATACTCCCCTGGCGCCCCAGCCAAGACGCCGTCGCCAGCATGTTCTGCGACCTCAGCACACCCGATCGCCAACCATTGCCTACTGACGGCCGGAACATTCTCAGATCTGTGATGCGCCGGGCCCGAAAACTTGGTTACAACTTTTACGTCGCACCGGAACTTGAGTTCTACTACGCGGACGACAGCGACGAGTACTACAAACCCGCGGGCGGGCGCTCAACCCTGAACAGCGGTGGCGACCACGAGAACTCCAAAGCGTCGGCGCGATTCACCCACGCCAGCCGCTATTTCGATCAAACCTCACCTGACCTCGGCGGAGCGGAACTTCGCCGAGAAGTCGTGTTGGCACTCGAAAAGATGGGGATTCCCGTTAAACACAGCCACCACGAAGTCGGGCAGGGACAACACGAGATCGATCTCCGACACACCAATGCCCTTACGATGGCCGATTCGGTCGTCACATATCGAGTAGTAGTAAAAGAGATCGCGGCGCGAATGGGCGGCCACGCGACCTTCATGCCGCAACCATTCTCCGAACGTCCCGGCTCCGGCATGCACACGAACATGTCGTTGTTTAGCGGCGACGACAACGCATTTTATTCCGCCGATGAAGACGAATTTCATCTCTCGGAAATCGGCAAGAAATTTATCGCCGGATTAGTCACGCACGCGCCTGAAATCACCGCGATCACGAACCAATGGGTCAACAGTTACAAACGCTTGGTTCAAGGCTCGGAAGCTCCGATCTTTGCTTCGTGGACCGCAGGCAACATGAACGACTTGATCCGAGTTCCCGCGTTTCGACCTGGCCAAGAAGCCAGTATGCGAGTGGAATACCGAGCGCCTGATGCCGCGTGCAATCCATACCTCGCATTTACCGCTTTGCTCGCCGCCGGTCTAGAAGGCGTCGAGAACGACTACCCCCTCTCAACGCCAATCACCGACACTCACTTCGCCGGGTCGCATGCCTTGCCAAGATTACCCAGCTCGCTTCAAGAAGCAGTCACCATCGCGGAGAAAAGCGAACTGTTGAGAAAGAGCCTCGGTGACCGGGCGGTAGACAGTTTCTGCCGCAACAAATACCTGGAGTGGGACGAGTTCAACCGCACCGTGACCGATTTCGAGACCAACCGGTATCTCGACGTTCTTTAACAGTTGCGGCGTCCGGCGAACGATTTTGCGGGCACGATATTAAGATTCAAGTTTGACCTTCCTGAGATACACGGTCGATGACGTTGGAAAACACAACTGATGAAATGCGACGACGCGTTGCTGAACGCGACGCCGAGTTTCGTCGTTTGGAACAAGAGGGGCTGTACCTCAAAAGCCACGAACACGATGCTTGTGGCGTCGGCGTCGTCGCAAATATCGACGGTCACGTATCCCACGACATCATCCAACAAGGTCTGGAAGTTCTCCGCAACCTCGGGCATCGCGGCGCATGCGGTTGCGATCCGGAAACCGGCGACGGAGCGGGCATCCTCGTGCAGATGCCGCACAAATTCATGGTCAAGGTCGCCAACGAGGTCGGGATCCAACTACCCGATTCGCCCAATTACGCGGTCGCGATGTGCTTCTTGCCCCAAGATCAAGAGCTCCGGGAATTTTGCCAGACAGCACTTGAAACCAGCGCACGCGAACACGGTATCGAACCTTTGGGCTGGCGAGGCGTGCCAGTCAACCCCGACGCCGTCGGTGTGTGGGCTCGCGCACGTATGCCCTATATTTCGCAACTTTTCCTCAAAGCGCCAGAGAATATCAGCGAATCCTTGCTCGAACGTAGGCTCTACGTAATCCGAAAATCTACCGAAAAGGTCATTCGATCATGCATCGACGAAATCGAAGGCCAATCCGGCGCAATCCTCACCGACGAAGACGCGGCGGTCGTTAACGCCTTGCTCAACGAGTGGTACATACCGTCCCTCTCCACCCGAACCATCGTCTACAAGGGCATGTTGATGTCGGAACAGACCGACAAGTTTTACAAAGACTTATCGGATCCCGATCTCCAGTCGCACTTCGCCATGGTCCACTCCCGATTCAGCACCAACACGCTTGGATCTTGGAAACTCGCTCACCCCTATCGCATGTTGGCGCACAACGGCGAGATCAACACCGTCCGCGGCAACCGCAACTGGATGTCCGCTCGGGAACTCACCCTAGAATCCGAGCTCTTCGGTGACTACATCTCCGACATCCTGCCGATCTGCGAAACGGACGAACCGTCTGACACCGCATCACTCGACAACGCGTTCGAAGCCGTATACATGGGTGGTCGATCCGTAGACCACACGGCAGCGATGATGATGCCCGCCGCATGGTACGACCATGAATCGATGCCGCAAAACGTCAAGGACTTCTACGAGTATCACGGCGGCGTCATGGAGCCTTGGGACGGTCCGGCGATGATCGTATTTACCGATGGGCACATGCTCGGCGCAGTCCTCGACCGAAACGGACTTCGCCCATTCAGATACTCCGTGACCACCGACAACGTCCTCGTGATGGCCTCCGAGACCGGCGTACTCGATATTCCAGCAGACCGGATCCGTTATCGTTCGCGACTCCGCCCAGGCAGAATGTTCCTTGTCGATTTCGAAGAGAAGCGCATTATCGAACCCGAGGAAGTCGCCGAAAAACTGGCTTCCAACCAACCATACGGCGAATGGCTTTCCAATCAGCGCCTGACTCTCGACGATCTTGACCCTCCACAAAACGTGCCGCAAGTCGATCTTGAGACAATATCCATGCGCCAGATGGTGTTCGGATACACCCAAGAGGACATGCGCATGCTCATCGGTCCGATGGGCGTGACGGCGCACCAACCGCAAGGCTCAATGGGCAACGACGCGCCTCTCGCCGTTCTTTCCGACAAACCCCAGAACCTCTTCGCCTACTTCAAGCAAGACTTCGCACAAGTCTCTAACCCGCCGCTCGATGCTATTCGCGAGCAACTCGTCACCCAGATGGCGGTGCCGGTTGGTCGACGTCCCAACCTCTTTGACGAAACCGAACAACACGCGCGCCTACTGCGTATTGATCATCCGATCTTGCGCAACGCCGAGTTGGCGCAAATCAAGCAGTCAACCAAAACCGGCGTGAGAACCATCACCATATCGACACTTTTCCCCGTCGCCGATGGGGTTGCAGGTCTCAAATCCGCGCTCGAACGAATTCGCCGAGAAGCGTCCAAGGCCATTGCAAACGGTTACACCGTCCTCGTTCTTTCCGACCGTGGGATCGATGCCGAAAACACCTTCATACCGTCATTGCTCGCTACAGCAGCTGTACACCACCACCTCATCCGGGAAAAGACCTGCACGCAAGCCGACATCCTCGTCGAATCTGGCGAACCCAGAGAAGTACACCACTTCGCGCTCCTATTCGGATACGGCGCAAGTGGCATCAACCCATATCTCGCACTCGAATCCCTAGCCGACATACGTGAATCCGTCGCCAGCGATGGCACCATGCCGTTGCAAGACGTCGCCGAGGAAAACTACCGTCAGGCTTCCGAAGAAGGCGTCTTGAAGACGATGTCCAAAATGGGCATATCCACGCTGCAAGGCTACCTCGGCGCTCAGATCTTCGAAGCGCTCGGACTTTCACAAGATCTGATCGACGAATACTTCACGTGGACCAACTCCCGCATCGGTGGGATCGGCCTTGAAGAGATCGCCGCAGACTCCATAGCCAACCACGCACGCGCCTATCCCCAATACGAAATTCCATCCAACCTCCGCCTGGACCTCGGTGGCTTCTACATGTGGCGAGCCACCGGCGAAAGACACATGTGGAACCCACGGACGATTTCGCTCATTCAGAATGCGTCTACTCTCAACAGCAAGACGATCTACAAGCAGTTCGAAGACGCCGCGGACGAAGAACCTGAAGGTTTCACCGCCCTGCGGCAGATGCTCGATTTCGACGAAAGCAGCTTCCAGCCGATACCGCTCGAAGAAGTTGAAACGATCGATAAAATCCTGCCCCGGTTCGCCACCGGAGCAATATCGCTCGGATCGATCTCCCGCGAAGCTCACGAGACCCTCGCCATTGCAATGAACCGCATCGGTGCTCGAAGCAACACCGGCGAAGGCGGCGAAGACGACGAGCGATACGTACCTTTCGACGACGTCGATTCTCGTAACTCAGCGGTCAAACAGGTCGCATCCGGAAGATTCGGCGTCACCGCCGAATACATGGTCAACGCCAAAGATCTCCAGATCAAGATGGCGCAAGGAGCGAAGCCCGGCGAAGGCGGCGAGATACCCGGACACAAGATCAGCGAATATATCGCATCCATCCGACGTACCACCCCCGGGGTCGAACTAATCTCTCCGCCACCTCACCACGACATCTACTCCATCGAAGACATCGCCCAACTTATTCACGACCTCAAGAACGTCAATCCCGATGCCCGCGTCCACGTCAAACTCGTGGCCCGCTCTGGCGTCGGCATCATCGCTGCCGGCATCTCAAAAGGCAAGGGCGATGTCGTTCTCATATCCGGTGACTCCGGTGGCACCGGCGCATCGCCGCTATCCTCCATCAAACACGCCGGGATACCTTGGGAACTCGGCGTCAGCGAAACCCAGCAAGTCCTCGTAGCCAACGGCCTGCGCGATCGAATCGTTGTCCAGACCGATGGTCAAATCAAGACCAGCCGAGACGTGGCAATGGCCGCACTTCTTGGCGCCGACGAATGGGGCGTCGCAACCGCCGCATTGATAACCATGGGCTGCATCATGCTCCGCAAGTGCCATATGAACACCTGCTCGGTCGGCGTCGCAACCCAAGACCCAGAACTGCGCGCCAAGTTCGCCGGTACCCCGGAAGCCGTCGTCAACTACTTCACGATGCTCGCCGAAGAACTCCGAAATCGCATGGCTCAGATGGGCTTCAGAACCGTCAACGAGATGATCGGCCGCGCCGATATGCTGAAACAGCGCGACGATATCGACCACTTCAAAGCCAAGACCTTAGACCTTTCCAGAATCCTCGTCGATTCGCAGCCGTTAGAAGGTGACCACTCGTACCAGTGCACCGGACAAGACCACGCCCTCGAATTCGCTCTCGACCACAAACTCATCGAGTTGACCGAGCAGACCATCGCTGACGGTGGCGAAACTACCATCACCGAAACCATCGACATCCGCAATCGCAACCGCACAGTCGGCGGCATGATGAGCGGACGCATCGCGTCGAAACTCGGACGAAAAGGCCTTCCCGACGGCTCGATCAACATTAACTTCAAAGGCTCAACGGGACAAAGTTTCGGCGCATGGGTAGTTAAAGGCGTCACCTTCAAGGTATACGGCGACGCCAACGACTACTTCGGCAAAGGGCTCTCCGGTGGCCGACTCGTAATCGTCCCACCCGAAGACGCGAAATTCGTCGCCGAAGACAACATCATCATCGGCAACGTCGCACTTTACGGATCAACTGGCGGCGAGGCATTCATTCGAGGGATCGCCGGCGAGCGATTCTGCGTCCGTAACTCCGCCGCTAACGCCGTCGTCGAAGGCATCGGCGACCACGGCTGCGAATATATGACCGGCGGACGCGTCGTCGTTCTCGGCCCCACCGGCAGAAACTTCGGCGCCGGAATGAGTGGCGGCATCGCTTACGTCTGGGATCCCGACAACTCCTTGCACGAACGCTTCAACGACGGAATGGCAGACCTGCAGCAACTCGTCCCCGGCTCCGACGACGAATCCGAGGCGAAGGCTCTCATCGAGAGGCATCTCCATTGGACCGACAGCGACGTCGCACGACGATTACTCGACGACTGGACAAACACCGTCAACCAGTTCAAAAAGATAATGCCTCGCGATTACGCCCGGATCTTGCTCGAGCAACAAGAAGCTAGGCAACGACTAGTCGACGACGCGGCCAACTTTTCACTCAACGGGGGAACTGTGGCCACCCCAGAACTCGCCGGGAGAGCGGTCTAACTCATCATGGGAAGTACCGACGGTTTCAAAGAGTTCGAACGCGCACCCATACCGCGCCGCGATCACCGCGAGCGTCTTAACGATTGGCGAGAAATCTACCTCAAGTGGGACGAAAGAGATGCCCGCCAACAAGCTGCACGCTGCATGGATTGCGGTGTCCCTTTTTGCAACGACGGTTGCCCGCTCGGCAACCTCATCCCCGAATGGAACGACCTCGCATACCTTGGCGATTGGCAAGAAGCCATCGCCAGACTCCACGCCACAAACAACTTCCCCGAATTCACCGGCCGAATCTGCCCCGCACCCTGCGAAGCTGCCTGCACCCTCGCTATCAACATGGAACCTGTGACGATCGAGATGATCGAGAAACAGATCTCCGAACGGGCCTGGCAAGAGGGATGGATAACCCCCGAACTACCTGACTACCGCACCGACAAAAAGATTGCCGTCGTTGGCTCCGGACCGGCCGGGCTCGCGGCCGCCCAACAGCTGAACCGCGCCGGCCACACCGTGACCGTCTACGAACGCGCGGAATACCTCGGCGGACTCCTCGCCCTCGGCATTCCCGAGTTCAAACTCGAGAAATCAGTCGTCGAACGCCGACTTCAGCAGATGCGCGACGAAGGCGTGGTCTTCAAAACCAGCACCGACGTCGGCGTCGACATCCCAGCCGAAGAGCTAGTCGAACAAAACGACGCCATAGTCCTAGCCGGCGGGTCAACCGTCCCACGAGACTTCCCGATCCCAGGCCGCGATCTCGACGGCATCCATTTCGCAATGGACTATCTCACCCAGCAGAACCGCCGTCTCCGAGGCCAAGAATTCTCCCCCGAGGAAACCCTCACCGCCGAAGATAAACACGTCGTCATCATTGGCGGCGGAGACACCGGAGCCGACTGCTTAGGCACCGCGCACCGCCAATTCGCCAAAAACATCATCCAACTCGAACTCCTCCCTCGCCCACCTGAACGCCGATCGCGCACCAACCCCTGGCCCGACTGGTCCCACGTCTTCCGCACCTCTTCCGCGCACGAAGAAGGCGGAAAACGCGACTACAACATCATGACCAAGCGCTTCGTCGGAACCGAAGGCAAAGTCACTCATCTAGAATGTGTCCGAGTCGACTGGGTCTTCGAAGATGGCCAACGCCCCAATATGGTCGAGATACCTGGATCCGAGTTCACAATCCCCGCCGATATCGTACTCCTCGCCATGGGCTTTATTCATCCTCAACACGACGGCCTCCTCAACGATCTTGAAATCCAATACGATCCCTTCGGAAACGTTAAGACCGACCCAACTTTGAAAAGCAGCACCGAAAAAGTCTTTGCGTGCGGCGACATGCAACGCGGACAGTCGCTCGTCGTCCACGCCATCGCCAACGGACGCCAGTGCGCACGCGAGGTCGATCTGTATCTTTCCGGTCGATCCTCCCTGCCCACCGTGCGAGGATACGCACGGCCTGCAATCCCGGTGTACGCCTGAGCCTCTTCCAAACAAGCCAACATGCGGATCCGCAAACGGTTCCGCGCGCAGAATAGGTGACCCGCGGAAATGACCACCATCAGAGTCGCCTCCGCACAGATAAACACCACCGTCGGCGATATTGCAGGCAACTGCGAGCTGATCGCAGTCGCGATCGACGAAGCGCGCAGCATCGGTGCCGATATCGTCGCATTCCCGGAACTCGCCATCACCGGCTACCCGCCCGAAGACCTCCTTCTATCCCAACACTTCGTTCGCACCAACCGCCAAGCCCTAGACGAACTCGCCCAACACTGCACCAACATTGCCGCAATGATCGGTATCGTTGACTACGACGAAGACGAAAACGGCAACATCAAAAACATCTTCAACGCCGCCGCAATCATAGTCGACCGCCAAATCGTCGCCATCTACCACAAGAACGAACTACCTAACTACGGCGTCTTCGACGAGCTCCGTTACTTCACTCCCGGAATGACCTGCCAGATCATCGACATCAACGGCATCGCCGTCGGCGTCAACATCTGCGAAGACATCTGGGTGAACCCCGGAGTTGGTGATGCCCAGTGCGTCGCCGGTGCTCAACTCATCCTCACCCTCAACTCATCACCGTACGAGATCGGAAAACTCCATACCCGCATCGAATTGGTCACCGATCTCGCCAGGCGGCATCAAGCCTACGCCATCTACACAAACCAAGTCGGCGGGCAAGACGAATTAGTCTTCGATGGCTCCAGCATATTCGTCGGACCTCAAGGAGAAACGCTCGCCGTCGCTCCCCGATTCGAATCGGCAGTCACGGCGATCGACATCGAGTTGCATGACGACGCATCCGCAGTCGATCATGACGAAGAGTGCTGTGAAAAATCGCTCCGGCCTAACAAACTCGCCGCGCCACGTTTCAACATCGACGCCAAAACCCAAATCCCCTCGCCCGACGCCAACTTTGAAGACGACATCTCACAGGTCTACGCCGCATTAACTCTCGGCACTCGCGACTACATCCACAAAACCGGTTTCCAGAAAGTCGCCATCGCCTTATCCGGTGGCATCGACTCCTCGATTGTTGCCTGCATCGCTGCCGATGCGATCGGATCCGAGAACATCGTCGGCGTCGGAATGCCGTCCCGCTACTCCTCCAAAGGCAGCCTCATCGACGCCCAAGATCTCGCCGACCGCCTAAGAATCCCCCTCTGGCGAATTCCCATTGAACCCGCACATGCTGCTTTCGAGCAGATGCTCGCCGAAACCTTACGCGGACACGATGCTAATACTGCCGAAGAGAACGTCCAATCTCGCATCCGCGGCAACGTCATGATGACAATCGCCAACAAATTCGGCTGGCTCGTCCTCACCACCGGCAACAAATCCGAGATGGCGACCGGATACGCCACACTATATGGCGATATGGCCGGCGGCTTCGCAGTGATCAAAGACATCCCTAAACAACTCGTCTACCAACTCTCTAAATACCGCAACAGTATCGACGACCACCCGCCAATACCCCAGTCCGTCATCGACAAACCGCCAACCGCCGAACTTCGCCCCGACCAACTCGACATCGATTCGCTACCACCATACGACCAACTCGACCCTCTGCTCCGAGCATACATCGAAGAACGCCGCTCCAGCGAAGAGATCCTTGAAGAACTCGAAGGCGTAGACCACGCCACCGCGGCGCGTATCCTCCGCATGGTCGACATAAACGAATACAAACGACGACAATCTCCCCCCGGCATCAAAGTAACCGGTCTAGCCTTCGGACGGGATCGCCGCATGCCCATAGCCTCCCGCTGGCGCCATTGATCGATTGAGCGCCACAAATACCGAACCAAGTTCCACCGTCATCTCCAAGCGCCCCCGTCGTCATTCCCAAGCGCGCCCACCGTCATTCCTGCGCACGCGGGAATCCAGAGGGGAAGAGGGCTAGAGCCTGCCCCGGACTCGATCCGAGGGTGAGGGCACCCACCGCTGCCGGTTCATACTGCCCCACTCCGTACCCATAAATCCGCCGCCACACTCGTCTGCGTAATCCTTCCCAAGAGACAACCAGTAACATCAACACATACTTAGAATATTTATCCGAAGCACCGATGCGAATCATGATCAAACGAACACTCGCAATCTCACTGTTTGCAGCGATCGCGGTCCTCGCGATCGCATGCTCATCGGAATCCGAAACAAATTCACCTACCGATTCCTCCATCCCCACATCAGAAACCGCCTTCATCGAGACCGCCGAGGCGTTCACCAACGAAGCCGTCGGAATTGCTGACGAGGATCAAGAAATACCCGGCGACACATCGGCACCCGATTCGTTGATTGCACGCATCTCACCGCCAACACTTTCTCTCGTCACCCCCGGCGCCCTTGATGTTCCAATCAGCGACGTCGAGCTTCTGGACGACGACACATTGAAAGACGCGATCGCCATCGAAGCGCACGCCGCCGGCGAACGTGAAGATTGGGAGAACCGGTTGATGGACATCTGGGAAGATTCCATCGGTGGCGTCGTGCTCATCAACCTCGAAACCTCCCTCTTCGGCGGCAACGGAACCGGCGCCGGTTGGTTCTGGGACGACCAAGGCCACATCGTAACCAACTACCACGTCGTAAGACCAACTACTGGTCTACTGACACCTCCCAACATCATCGTCGAAACCTTCGAAGGCGACCGTTTTGACGCCGAGTTCATTGGCGGCGATCACATCTCCGACATCGCCGTCATCAAAATCGACGCCGAACCAAACACGATCAAAACCCTGAAAGTCGGCGATAGCGCAAATCTCCGACCGGGAATGACCGCCATCGCGCTCGGTCACCCCTTCGGCGTCGAACAGGCATTCTCGATGACCCACGGCATCATCAGCGGTCTCGCCAGATCTATCCAGTCCCAAGCCAGCTCCATACCAATACCCTCCGTCATCCAGACTGATGCCGACATGAACCCCGGAAACTCCGGCGGACCACTGCTGAACAGCGCCGGCGAAGTCATCGGCGTCAACACCCAGATCCGAAGCATCTCCAACATCAACAGCGGTGTCGGCTTCGCAACCCCCATCAACCTCGTCCGCCGCGTCGTCAACAACCTCATCGAAGACGGAATCCACGAATACCCGCTAATTGGCATCTCCTCATGGGTCCTCACACCGACCTGGGCAGAGCGTCTCGACCTCGACGAAGATCAAAGAGGACTCCTCGTAACCGCAGTCTCCCCCAGTGGACCAGCCGACAAGGCCGGCATCCGAGCCGACTCCGGCGTCTCACAACCCAAAGGCGACGGCGACGTCATCATCCGCATCGACAACGTAACCATCCAAAACATCTACGACCTCCGCAGCTACATCATGCTGAACACTTCCCCCGGCGACCAAATCGTCATCGAAGTCCTCCGCGACAACCAGACCATCCCCATCACCCTAACGCTAGGATCCTGGGGAGACCAGTTCAACTAAACGCAACTGCGGGAAATCGATTTCGCTAACCCGCACCGCGCGTCGAAGAAAACCATCGGACCGAGCTCTGCTCGTCGGATTGCCTCCGCAGGCGTCAACGGAACTCTTGAACTCAGCGCCCTTGGGGTTCTGTGCACAACTACCGTCATTCCGGCGAAAGCCGGAATCCAGAGGGGCGGGCAACGGTGATGCGTCGTTGAGCTCCGCTCAATACTGTCCCACCAGCGGTTGCGCACAACACCCACGGCGCAGTCGAGGGACTGTCCAAGGAGGGCGACATGATCAGTCCACATCTCGACCTGAATCTCGCGGGTGACCTCTACGGTTCCCGAACCTCAGGCAAAAGTGGAGAAACTCAGTCCGATCATCAACGTGAAGGTTACGAGGGGCAGAACCGTTGACGCGATTTCCGCACTTGATGACAGTGCTTTTCTCGCTTCAATAACGCAATCGACCCCGTCAACCAATGGCAGACGGGGCCGATTACTATCTGGCTTACAACCGCGTTAGCGATAAGCGAAGCCTAACCCTCTTGGGCAAGAGCGTCGTGGACTCGATCTGCCACGTCCTGTGGAACATACTCTTCCCAAATGTCGGAGAAGTTCTCGAGGTAGTAGACTGCTGCCGCGTCCGTCGTCTCGTTGTTTTCGGTCATCCACGCCTCGGTTTCGATGTGACTTCCTGCCGTAAAGTCCCAACGGCGGAAGAATTGAACCAATTCAGGGGCGCGTTCGATGAGCGACTCATGCACCGCGATCTTAATCTCTGCGGTCGGGTATGCGCAACCTTTGTCGGCTGCCCAGCACTCTTCTGTGTATGCCGGTTCTTCCAAGATGTAAAGGTCAAGTTCTGCCGAAGGTTTCGTCGGTCCCCATAGGTATCCGATCCAATTGTCGCCTCGAGCGTAGGCCCCTTCCAGGTCAGCGAACAGGCCCGCGCCAGAACCGGGGTTGACCAGTTCCACGACATCTTCAAGTCCGTAGGTTACGACTTTTTCAGCGTTAACAACCTCGCACGCCCAACCGGGGATACAGGTCACGAGTCGGGCTTTGCCGTTCGAGTCGGGAGTCACGAATAGATCCATGTACTCGGGAAGGTCTGTAACCGAAACTAGTCCCGGATTCGCATCCTTCACGTACTGGGGAATCACGAATCCTTGCCAGTTGTCCTCAAGACTCTTGCCGACGTCTACAACTACACCACTCTCCAATGCAGCGTCCCAAACCTCTTGCTGGTTGGGTAGCCAGATCTCCATCGTGACGTCGGTGTCGTTGTTTTTCAGGCCTTCGAACAGCGAAATCGTGTCACCGGCGACTGCGTCCGTCGGATAGCCGTAACCGTGTTCCACGATGTACTTCGCGACGCGGACCTGAATCTCAGACGATGTCCAGTTCAAGTCGGAGAATATGATGGGTTCCTTCTCGACTTCAGCCATGACCTCAACCACGACCTCTTTCTCGACCACCACTTCTTTTTCAACGACCACTTCCTTTTCCACTTCGCGAGTGACCTCAACCTCGACCGCCACCTCTTTCTCTACTTCTCGAGTTACCTCCACCTCACGCGTGACCTCAACGGTTTCGGTGCCACAGGCCAGCGCTACCACGCTCAATCCCGCAAGCAGTAGCACGAGGGCCAATGCGCCGGAATTAGCGATTTGTTTCTTTGCTCTAAAAAGCAACGTTTCTCTCCTTGGTTTTTTCGTTCTGTGCGTCGGCAGTGAAGCGAAGACGCGCTAATCGAATACAACGGGGAATTCCCACCGATCATCCAGCCGTAGCACCACCCACGTCCGAGATACCCATCGCAGCACGTTGGCGACTTGCGAACGCCTGTGTGATGCGATCGATGATGATGGCGAGAAATACGATCCCAAGTCCCGCCAAGAAGGCGTTGCCAGGCTCGATTCGTCCCAAAGCTCGATTTACATCTTCACCCAATCCACCCGCACCAACTAACGATGCTATCACCACCATCGCGAGCGCCATCAGTGTGGTCTGGTTAACCCCGGCCATTATGGTCGGAATCGCCAACGGAATTTTCACTCGCAACAACAACTGCGTACTCGTCGCACCGAACGATGTTGCTGCCTCAATCGTCTCTTCCGGAACCTGTCTGATGCCGAGATTCGTCAGTCTGACTGCCGGTGGAACCGCGTAGATCAACGTGGCGAAAACAGCTGAGACATTCCCAAGACCTAAGAACGCTATCGCCGGCACAAGGTAGACGAAACTTGGCATCGTCTGCATGCCATCCAAGATGGGGCGCAGTATCGCATCTAGTCGGTCGCTCTGGGAAGCCCAAACCCCAATCGGCACCGCGATCACGATCGACAACGTCACCGTTACAACTATCAACGCCGCCGTCTCCATCGCGCTGTCCCACAACCCGAACACTGCGATCGCCAACAGCGAAGCTACCGAGAACACGCCGACGCGAATTCCCGCCATGCGCCAACCCAACACGCCGACACCTGCAATGAACGCAGGCCACGGAATCCAGATCATCACGTCTTCAAGCCGTACCAACACGCTCAATACCGCAGTTTTGATAAAACTGAAGATGAAATCCAAGTTCACATTCATCCAATCGATGACCTGGTCGATCCGCAAACCGATGTCGCGCCCATAGTCGATCGGGAACTCACGACCGCCTTCACCTCCGAACGCGATTATCAATACTGTGATCACCGCCGGTATCGCACCCCACCGAATCCAGTGAGGGATGCGACCGACCAATCGCATCACCGAATTTACATTCTGTGTGTCTGCGGTTTGCTTGGTTGTTTGAATATCCATCCGAGGTTTCCCTTACTCGCTATTGCGCACCGTTTTCTTCGATCGCAGTGTTTGGATCCATCACTTCAGCCAACACCTCCAATTCGATCTCGCCGATGAGTAGCCCGTCGTCATCCAACACCGGCACCGAGTGGTCCGCACGCAGTCCATAAGGCACCAACTCGTCCAACACAGTCTCGCTCTTCACAGCCTCGTCAACCGTCAACGTCACATCACCGATTTTATCGACCCCGCGCCGGATCGCCGAGTTTATTCGTTGCAGGCGTGCAGTCCCCACGTATCGCTTCTCACTGTCAACTACCAGCGCGTAACCGAGGTCGTCTTCAATCAATTTCTCCAATACGTCCGAAGCCGAGCTGTCGTGCGAAACCACATGAACGGCCTCACCCATCACCGCCGCAGCGGTCATCAACGAATACTGCCTCACATCCTTGGTGAAATCCCGGACAAACGCGTTCTTGGGATGCAACACGACATCCGTCGGCGTTCCTGACTGAATGATCGCACCGTCACGCATTATCGCAATCCGGTCACCGATGTTTGCTGCCTCGCTGAGATCATGCGTGATGAAGATTATCGTCTTTTGCATCGAGGCCTGCGTCTGCACTAACTCTTCCTGCAGATCACGACGGATCACTGGATCCAACGCGCTGAAAGGTTCGTCCATCAACATGACCGGCGCATCCATCGCGAACGCGCGGGCAAGACCGACTCGTTGCTTCATTCCGCCGCTCAACTCGTCGGGCATGTTCCTTTCCCAACCACCTAAGCCAACAGCCTCCAGCGCCTCCAGCGCTCTCGCACGCCGTCTGCGCCTTCCTACCCCACCCAACTCTAATCCCCAAGAGACGTTGTCGACGACGCTGCGGTGCGGCATCAATCCGAAGTGCTGGAACACCATCGCCAACTTCGACCGTCTCATCTCCAACAACTCTTCGTCACTCATCGACCGCACCTCATCTTCGCCGATCCATATCTCGCCACGATCAGCATCAATCAAACGATTGATGCAACGGATCAAGGTCGACTTGCCACAACCCGACAACCCCATCACCACGAATATCTCCCCTCGGGCAGCATCGAACGAAACATCCGAAAGCGCCAACACCGAACCCGTAGCCTCCTGAATCTCATCCTTGCTCGCCCCGCCCTTCGCCATCTCGATCCCCGCGTCAACATCACCTCCGAAGACCTTGTAGACGCCCCGCACCGATACGGCGACATCAGTCCTCTGCTCCGTTTCGCGGGTTTCCTGCACTAAAGTCAAATCTGCACCCCGATCTCCTGTTTGATCACTGTCAACGCCCGTAGCAATCTCTGCCGAGCCATTCAAATAACCATAACGGAAGTGCGTTACCTTGCCCGTAGCCCTATCCATACACTCGACACCGCGAACAGCGTTCAAGCGGCTACATTCAGCGCATTCGTGCCCTAGGCCCGATCAGTCACCTCCGCCATCCCCGGCGTACCTGATCCGATGATCAAGTTCTTCGCTCGATCATCTGCACCGACGCAGACGATGAAGTAACGGCTCGAATCGTGTTGACCGTGAAGCATCACTCGCTCCTGTTCCCACGGCGGCAAGTCGTATAGCCAACGCCACTCGTATCGAACCTTCTCCGGCACGTTGAAGTGCGCCACCATCTCGCTCGCCGGTGCTTTAACGTGCTGATGCAAAAACTCCTTCGCAGCACTCTTCGTGTAACCCGACTCCCCTATCGGTCTGGCATGAGCAGGCGCAAGCAATATCAACGTCGCTCCACCAGGCGATTCATCCAACTCGCCGTGCAGATTGGCGATATGTGAACTCGACGCCGGACACGACGCCGCTAGCGACTTCAGCAATCCATCCGCGGTATCCACGCCCTGGTTTCCATGATCGTGTTCTCCACCTGACGGAAATATCGACACCACGTTCTGCTCTGGCCGATAACCCTTCTCAACATGGAACGGATCCCATGGCGAATCCTCCTCATTCTCCGCGATACAAAAACTGAACTTGCGCGGCGTCCCGATCGTATCCATGTCCAACACCCCGGGGTACCAATGCCCTCCATTCTTAAGCGTCAACGTGAATGCCCTTCCAATGGTCACATTCACCTTCGACATCTTGCCCGGTCCTAATGTCGCCCTACGGTAGTTCAATCCGATCTCATTCCGTATCGGGCCATTAACCACTATCAACGGAGCACCTGCCGATGTCGACATCAACAAACCGCGCACCTCGAACGGTTCCATGCTCGATATCGCCTTACAAGCCGCGATCACAACCGGCAGATGCTCCGGTTCGCATCCGGCCATCACACAATTGACCGCAATCTTCTGCACCGTGACGATACCGTTGCCGGGCGGCAACGTGCAAACCACTTCCTCGGGATCCAACATGGTTCCCGACAGCATCCTCTCGACCCTTTCGTCGGTCGGCGGTATCAGCGGAAAACCATCACCCCAATCCCGATCCAAGAACTCTTTGTTAAACGCGTCCAGAGCTCCAAATTGATCTTCACCATTGAAAGTGAAGCGTTTCTCCTGCGCATCACGCAACGCCTGATTCTCAATCTCCTCACCGGTGATGCCCTGCGTCAAGAGCTCCATAATCTCTTTAACCACCGGATCCGTCTGCGCTACCGCCTGCTCAGTCGTGATGTTGTTATAGACCAGAGGCACTTCCACTCGCGGTATCGGCCCCATTCCAAACGCCTTGGCGCTCGCGTCCGCATCATGCTGGAAACCGTTCGAAAGGATCACGACGGTCGGAATCCCCGCCTTTTCCAGTTCAACCATGTCGTAGACAAGCCACGACGTGCAGCTCCCTCAATCAGCCGTACAGCCAATCGCGACGTCAATCTCCGAAATTGCTTTCGACCTCAACGGGTCCGGAAACGGCAATGCCCCCGAATAAAACCGAACGTCAACCGACGGCTCTGCCTGCTTGATCAACTCACCCGCCCGTTTCAACGCATCGTCTCCATGCGCCTTACCGTTCCACATCAAACCGATCACCTTGTCTTTGAGCGTCGACGGACGCAGAGCGTAAGGAAACGCACTCACCTCTCCTCGCTGAGGTGACACAGGATTCACAACTTCAAGTTTGTACATGTTGACCTCGACGCGCAATCTTCGAACACAGAGTGGCACCAACTTTCGATACCTACACCAAACCGTGTTGACAGATTTGTTGGCACAAAGGATACACCGCCCGTCCGCCGTCAATACGGGCCATCACCACAATCCGCACATCGTTTGCGCTGAATGCGGTACCTAAGAGACGAATTATTGCATTTTTGAGCGCATCGGACACCTAACCGTGCCGAATTCGAATAACATCATGCCATGACTTTGGCTTTGAATCTATGCGCCCGCCGCCGATTCTGATAGCCGAACTTGATCAGCGCCATTCATCCCATTAAGGAGATCCAAGATGAATCGATTCATCCGTTATAGATGGGCCAGCTTAATCCTGCTGGCGTTAGTCGGGGTCCTGGCAACCGCCACGGCCCTCGCTTGCGGCAGCACCGAGACTGTCGTGCAAACGGTCGTCGTGGAAAAACGCGTCGAAGTTGCCGTTCCTCAAACCGTCGTCGTCGAAAAGGAAGTCGTCATCGAAGGTGAGACGATGGTCCAGACGGTCATCGTCGAGAAGGAAACGGTCGTCGAGGTCGAGAAACCCGTCGTCCAGACGGTCGTCGTCGAACGCGAAGTCGAAGCACCGCGACGATCCGGTGGCGAAATTAACGTAGCAACCGTCTACGTGCCGCCGCCGCTCTACCTGCCATCTGCTCAGCCCTCACCCGAATATTGGAAACTCCACGTGTGGGGCATCACCGAAACACTGCTCCGGACTGACCGCGACGCTCCTCCACCCGCATACGGAATCGCTGGCGAATCCGGTATCGGCACCAGTTGGTCCATCGACGGTGACTCCATCACCTTCAATGTTCGAGAAGGAATTCAGTTCCGTGGTGTTGACACCGATTGGGGTCCCTTGACTGCTGAGGATGTGGTCCACTCCTTTACCGACGCTGGTAAAGAGGGCAGCCGAGCCGCCCGTGCTCCAACGTTTAGCGAGCCAAGCGGTTCCGGCGTTTGGGACTGCCTGACCATCAGCGATCAGGCATTCTCGTGCACCATTAACCCTGAGCGATTGCACCCTGACTTCTTCTACCTGATAGCGAACGAAAACGGTCAGGTGGGAATCCACAGCAAGCGGGTCTTCGACGAACTTGGAGAAGAACAAGCCATCCTTGAGCCCCATGGCAGCGGACCTTGGCGCGTCGTCAAGCACGTCGGCAGCGACGAACTCGTTGCGGATGCCGTCACCGACCATTGGCGCGCTCCACCGCTCGCAGACCGGCTCAGGATCATTGAGATCCGCGAACCTTCGCAGGCCGCCGCGGCACTCGCTACCGGTGAAGTGCACCTGGCGCAGATTCCCAGCTCGTTGGTGCTCAATACCGAAAACCGCTCACGCGGTCGACGTGTTCAGATCAACGCCGGCCTCGGTGGACAAGCCATCTACTTTGGAGGCAACTTCTGGACCGATCGCAACCATCTTTCTGATGAGCCGATCGAGCCGCGGCCCGGGCACACGCCTGACGATGACCACCCGTGGATCGGTACCGGCCCCGACGATGAAAACGCAAACATGGTCCGCCGTGCATTGTCGATGGCGATCAACCGCGAACTCAT
Source organism: Dehalococcoidia bacterium (assembly GCA_965208645.1). Classification (GTDB taxonomy): domain Bacteria; phylum Chloroflexota; class Dehalococcoidia; order Lucifugimonadales; family Lucifugimonadaceae; genus Bin127. The sequence goes on from OZ242350.1 coordinate 291,919, forward strand.
CAACAACAGCATCCTCACCGGGTTGGGCAAGCCCATTTACACCCACACCGGGTACGAACAGAGCACTCCCCATTGGCAGGACCGCTGGTTCGTCGAATACGACCCTGAGGGCGCAAGAGCGTTGCTCGCAGAAGCTGGTTACCCCGATGGTTTCGAGATGGGATTCTGGGTTCCGTCAGACAGTCCGTTCGTCAATCCTGAGGTCGGTGTTGCCATCGCCGGACAATGGCGCGACGTGGGGATCGACGTCCAGATCGAAAACACGGCATACTCGGCAAGGCGACCGACGCTGGTCGACCGATCGATCGACATCCCCTGGCACTTCATCAACAGCGCTGAAGGCGGATTCTTCGGCAACATGTACGGCAGATGGCGGCATGGTGCAGGATGGAACTCCGGGGTCGAATTCCCGTACGACGTCATGAAGGACTGGGACACCAGGTACCTGGCGCTCGACAGGAACACACAAGGCGACCAGATCATATCGTTGAACACCGAAATCGAGGACTATGTCCAAAATGTCGGAGTCGAGGTTCCGGTAGTTGAACTCGTAAAGTGGTACGTCTTGGGGCCAGAAATCCTGAGCTGGAAACCGTACCGCCACAACGAGAACGGTCCGAACTCGTTCGAGACCATGCTTCTCGACCGATAGCGTCTGGTTATCCCTCAGCATCACTTCCCGGCGGAGACGGCTATCAACCCTCTCCGCCGCGGAGATTCGGCGTCGACCCCAATGGTTTGCTAGCATTTGCCAACCCGGCAAATCGGCTAGCGACTGATTCGCGCTCGAAGACCCAAAAAACATGAAGACGTTTCTCGCAAGGCGCATCACTTACAGCATCGTGCTGTTGCTCGCGACTACGATCTTCGTCTTTGTCATGTCTAGACAAACCGGCGACCCGCGCCACCTTTTTCTAAGCGAACAGAGCACCAAGGCAGAGTGGGAAGCTTGGGGAGTCGAACTCGGACTCGACAAACCGACTTGGCAACAATACGTAATCTGGCTCGGAAACGCGGTAACTGGCGATTTCGGCGAATCCATTCGACAACGCAGACCATCGCTCGATGTCGTTGCCGAACGCATCCCCGCAACCCTTGAACTCGCCGCCGGCTCTTTCCTTTTTGCGATGATCACCGGGATCCCGCTAGGCGTGCTTTCGGCACTTCGGCGCGGTTCGATCCTCGATTACATCGGCCGAACGTTCGCACTCGTCGGGCAGGCCGCGCCTGTATTCTGGCTCGGCATCGTACTCGTCCTAATATTCAGCGTCAATTTAGGTTGGTTACCGGTGGCGCGACGTGGCGGATGGGAACACTACATCCTCCCTTCTATCACGCTCGGATGGCTTTTCGCATCTAGTTTCCTCCGTCTGACCCGCTCGGCGATGCTCGAAGTACTGGATTCCGAATTCATAAAATTCGCCCGCGCCAAAGGTGTCCACGATAGCCGAGTCATCTGGAAACACGCGTTCCGCAACGCTTTGCTCCCGTCACTCACCTACGCCGGGCTTCTTCTCGCAGGCCTGATTACCGGGGCCGTCATAACTGAAACGATATTTTCGTGGCCCGGTCTTGGCAGCCTCGCCGTAACCTCTGTACTTCAACTCGACTTCCCGGTCCTCACCGCCATCGTCTGCGTCATCACCCTTGCGTACGCCGGTATGGCGCTTCTTATCGATCTCCTTTACGCCGTCGCTGACCCGCGCATCAGACTCGAGTGAATCCGTGAGAGAAGTTTCGACAACCGTCTCGGCGCCCACGCAAGTCGACACCGACGCCAACGATTCAAAATCTATGGGGCAAAACCTCAAGCGCATCATCCGAACATGGCCGCTCGTACCCATGTTCCTCATCGCTCTCCTCCTGACAGCCGCGATATTCGCCGAGGTTCTGACACCATACGATCCTGAAAAAGACGACCTTATCTCCCGCAACATTCCTCCGATGTGGCAAGAAGGTGGTGTATCCGAACACCCACTAGGCACGGACCCGCTGGGCAGAGACATTCTCGCCCGGATCATTTACGGCGCTCGTACATCCCTCCTAATCGCCACCATCGTCCTATCTATGGGCACGATATTCGGATTGATCGTTGGACTACTCGCTGGATACGTGGGAGGAACTATCGACGAGGTACTCATGCGCATCGTCGACTTCACCTTCGCCGTGCCGTTCATCCTAGTGGCGCTTGTGACCGTCATCGTGTACGGCCAGTCGTTCGCGCTCGTCATCATCCTCCTCACGATATTTAGTTGGAATGGCGTCGCTCGTCAAGCACGCGCCGAAACCCTAAGCCTCAAAACCCGCGATTACGTATACGCTGCACTTGTCGCCGGTGCTAGTACCTGGCGCATATTGTGGAAACACCTCACTCCCGGCCTAATCAACACCATCATCGTCGTGACAACCCTCCACCTCGGCTCCCTAATCCTCACCGAAGCAAGCCTCTCCTTTCTTGGCGTCGGCATTCCCCCGCCTACCCCCGCATGGGGCGTCATGGTCGCAGAAGGACGCAACTACATCTACACCGAATGGTGGATATCCTTCTTCCCCGGACTCGCCATCATGCTCACCGTACTCGCCTTCAACTTCCTAGGCGATTGGTTCCGCGACCGCTTCGACCCCCGGCTACGCCAATTAGACTGACAACGCAAAACCAAATGTCCTTCTGTCGGGAGCATTCACCTCCTCCTGACCCAGAGGGAGAAATAAAGAGAAGGATGCAGTGAGGACCCGAAAATGAAAATTGCATGGATCGGCATCGGTCATATGGGCAAACCCATGGCCAAACACATGATGACCGCCGCTGAAGAATTCACCGTCCACGACCTCAATCCCGAAACCGCAACCGACATGCTCGAAGACGGTGCGAACTGGGCCGACACACCTGCCGAAGCCGCAGCAGGCAAAGACCTTGTCGTCACATGCCTTCCTATGCCGCAACATGTCGACGCCGTCAGTTTCGGCGTCGACGGCATCTCGGAAGGAGTCGACGAAGGCACCATCGTGATCGACTGCACCTCCAACTCGCTGGAAATGGTCAGATCCCTACACGCGAGATACGCCGACCAAGGCATCACGTTCCTCGACACGCCTGTCAGCGGTGGCGTAATCGGCGCCATGGAACGTGACCTCTCGGTCTACGTCGGCGGAGATCGTGATGCCTACGATCACATTAAACCCACCCTCGACGCAATGGGTGACAAAGTCCAGTACTGCGGCGGACTCGGAACCGGCACCATCTGCAAACTCATGAACCAACTCTTCGGCGCAATGGTCGGAATGGCACGCATGGAAGTCGTCACCGCAGGTGTCAAAGCCGGCGTCGAACTCGACGTCCTCGTCAAAGCCATCCACGAAGGCACCGGCGGCAAACGTCCCCCATTCGAAGGCTTCGAACGCCCGCCCGAAGACTTCGACGACACCGAATTCACTTTCTATCTCGAACTCGGCGCAAAAGACGTCCGCCTAGCCAACGAGATCGGACGCGCCCACCGCGTCCCACAACCCCTTGCCAACCTCACCGAAACTCGATTAATCGAAGCCCTAAACCGAGGATGGGGCAAGAAACGCAACGAAGTAGTCGGCGAAATCCAACAACAGATTTCAAACGTCAACCTCCGCACCGACGGCTGAGCCTTACTCTCCCCCTTGAAGCTCAAGGGGGAATTGAAGGGGGTTTTGGAAATTCCCGCGCAAGCCAGCGCTTCAGCGGACGAAACGTCCATCCAGAAGCCCAACACTACCTAATTAGGAAATGCCCTCGGCCATACCCCTCCATTACAATCACGAAAAAGCCCATAAAACCCAAGGATCCGCAACATGAAAACCGCTGACCCCGCAATCAACATGGTCATCGACAACATCGGCATCATGGTCGCCTCTGAAGGCGGCTCACTTGAACTCCTCGAACTCTCCGACGACTTCATGAAGGTCAAATACAACGCCGGCACCAACGAAGAGTGCCCCGAATGCGTCCCCATGACCGACGCCGTCTACCAATTCATGCGAGCCTCCCTAGACATCCACGCACCCCGCATCTCCACCCTAGAAGTCGTCGACTGATACGCCCACAGTTGCGAAGGTCATTCGGGCGCCCCGGCTTTCCAGCGAAATCTCGTCATTCCGGCGAAAGCCGGCGCTTCAGCGGACGGAACGTCCATCCATGGGTGCGGCCGGGATGTCGGTCAAACGGTCAGTAACTCGAAAAATCTCGAATAGTCATATACTTAGCTAACCAAGCATCGAAGGAGTCGGCGATGGTCACCGTCAATGTTCATGAAGCGAAAACACATCTCTCGCGCCTTCTGGCAGATGCCGAAGCTGGAGAGGATGTGGTGATCGCGCGAAACGGCAAGCCGGTTGCCAAGTTAGTTCCGTACGCCCCCAAAGGAAAACGACAGTTTGGATCTATGGCTGGATTGATCGAATTGGATGATAGCTTCTTCGATCCGTTGCCAGAGGAAGAACTTGCCGCCTGGGAAGGGGATTGTCGATGCGGCTCCTGTTAGACACCCACGCGCTCGTGTGGTGGTTCTCGAGGAACCGTAGACTTTCCGCAACCGCGCGGCAAGCGATCGAGCAACCGTCCAACGACGTATTCGCCAGTGCAGCTTCCGCTTGGGAAATCGCGACCAAGTATCGTATCGGTAAAATGCCGAGCGTTGCAGGATTGGTCAATGACTTTGCCGGCAGAATCGCAACACAACGGTTTGAAGAACTGCCAATCACCGTACAGCACGCCCTCCGCGCCGGATCCCTTCCGGGTCCGCATCGCGACCCGTTCGACCGTATCCTCATCGCGCAGGCCATAACCGACAACTTAACGCTAGTCTCCAACGAAACCCTCTTCGATAGTTACGGCGTCCGACGGATGTGGTGACAAAGGAATAACGAATACAAACCGATAGTCTCAGCGAGGCGGACTATAAGCCGAGTTCTGTCCAGACCGCGGCGAGGTTTACGGCTTCGCAGCCTTCTTCCCTCTACCGCCAACCCTGTGCGACCATCCATCTGCGATCACGGTCGCCCGTGACCTCTTGCGGCCTACCCGGGAGCTGATGCGGACAATCATCTTAACGCCCCCCTATTTGGCCTTGCACCGAGCGGGGTTTGCACTGCCGCCGACGTTACCGCCGACGCGGTGCGCTCTTACCGCACCTGTTCGCCCTTACTCTCGATGAAAACGGACTATTAGCCCACATCGAAAGCGGTATTCTTTCTGTTGCACTTTCCGTCGGGTCACCCCGCCCTGCCGTTAGCAGGCGCCCTTGCCCGTTGGTGCTCGGACTTTCCTCCACAAGGCCGGTTCTCACCGACCCGCAGCGGTCGCCCATCCGCCTCGCTTTGACCTCAGACTAACATCGCGCCAAATTTGACGCCCCCAACCTACGCCGATACCCGGGGCTGTACCGTCACCGAATCTTCGTTCACTACCACATCGTCCACTAGCGCAGTCAGAGCCTCCCTTGCCCTCAACACGTCGTCAGACCCTACGACATCAGCGATCAAATCTCGCGTAATCCGCTCACGTGGCACCTTCCCATTACCGGTTGACCCATTCTGCTCATCAACCCGATTCTCTTGCTCAACTAAACTGCGAATCCGTTTGATCTCCGAAAGAAACGGTTCGAGGTTCTCCAAGTCGCCACGCCCAGTAGAAACTACCCGAGCCTCGCTCAGAAATGTCTTCTCGGCGTTCTCCAGCTTCTCCCCCAAAGACAACTCCGTTTCGATCGGTCGAATCCGCTTCACCGTCTCCGGCAACCAACCACCTACAGCCTTTCGAACCTCACCATCCAATTCGTCTGCACGCCATCGTGGACACCTAATTGCATCCCCGTCGCCATTCTTCGCCGTACGCCGATGTTGACACTCGTAAAACTCGTAATATCGATACGTCCTCGTCGCCGTTGTGTCGTCCTGGCGTCGCCAACTTCGGCGTCTCGTCAAACCCGGAACACCATGGCCGCACTGACCACATCGCAACAACCCGCCAAGCAAGAACGGATCTTCCGATTTCGACAACCGACGCTGCCGTTGCTTGACCACCAACGCGTCCTGCGCTTTGCGGAACGTCGATCGGCCAATAATCGGCTCGTGGTTGCCCGACACCAAGAATCCATACCGCGTGTAGGTCCCGACGTACACTCGGTTTTTCAAAATGATCGAAACCGTAGCCGTTGACCAGGGTTTGCCGGTGCGTGTGGGAACACCATCCGCCGCCAACCGCTGCGCTATCAGACGCATTCCCATTCCATCCCGAACCACCTTGCCGTCCTCGCCCTCTTCGCCGATGTACCAGTCGTAAATCTGTCTAACCACCTGCGCTTCCTCGACCACCGGCTTAAGCGTCCCATCCGCACCACACCGATACCCATATGGCGTCCGACCGAGGACCTTGCCTCGCGAAGCCTTTTCACGAATCCTCTCGCGAATCCGTTTCCGCAACCAGTCCGGCTCGCCGCGCAAACCCAATAACTCTTCGCCGCTCTGCAACGGATCGGGCATCTCGATATCCGTACAGATCGCATCCGAACCAGAACGCCTGATGTACAGCAGTCGCTCAACCAGCATTTCCAGATCCGACGCGAGGTGTGTCGCGTCCGGGATCACCACCAATGCCGGCTGGCCATGCGGACCCTCCAAACGCTCCATCAACTCCGCAAACTGTTTGTCGCCAAACTCCTCAGGAATCTGCCTTTGAAACGCGGTGCCCATCGACGCGTTCAACTCCGCTTCGACCGCGGAAAACAACGAATCCTCGGAATCCGGACTAAGTATCGTCATCAGACGGTGCCCGCCCGTGCGGCAAAAGTCGACGATCTGCTGAATCGGATCCTCGGCCGAACTCTTCAGGCGACTCTCGATCTCAGCAATCTGGCCCCACGATCCTGCAACATCGGCAACCGTTCCGACCATATCTTTGAGACGTTCGTCGTCAAAATACGCCTCACCGTTGACGGTTCCAAGAACTTGGACATAACCGATGGCCCGCATCGCCGATCAGTCCGTGCTAAGCGTGATCAAATACTTCCCGCAATGACACAATATCGGATCATCGGCCTGCTTGAGCACGTTCAATTCACCCATCGATACGCGTTCTGAACAACCCACGCAGATATCGCGTTCCACCATCGTCACCGCCATCCCGCCGTTGCTCTTGAACAACCGCGTGTACTCCCCCAAGTGGCCCGACGGAATATTCTCGGCCGTCTCGTTTCGGTGCTTGAGTGCTTCGTTGTACTGCTCCGAAATCCGTGCTTGCTTATCGGTTCCAACGCGCTTTTGCTCCACCCACTCATCTTCCATCTCTTCGAGTTGGACCAGCAAGTCCGAATGCACCTGACGCGCCTCATTTGCTGCCGTCTTGATTGGATCCAACCGCTGATCGATCGCGTCTATTCGATTCGCATGCTCCTGTAAACGCAATTCCATACGGTAGTAGTCACGCGGATTCGTCACCTCGGTGCCGCTGTACAGCAACTCCTCCATCTCCGCACGACTCTGATTTTCTGAGGCCCGTTCCAACTCCATCCGCTTCATCGCCACCTCTGTCTGCATCTGCGATCGCTTAGCCTGTTCGCACTTCTCGCGCAGGGCTTTCAATCGATTCGCTTTGTCCTGCAAATCAAGCGCAATCTGCGAGTACGATTGTCGCTGACGCAACAGTCCCTGATCGATCTCTTGCAATGCGAGCAGAGCTTCAAACGTGTTCAAATCTCGGGCTCCCCCCATGTTTCCCAGTAGACGCGCGACGGCGCGCACCCATCTAACTTAATCATATCAAATGAACCAAATCACGATGATTCACGCCTTTTTTCGTCGACGGCAAAGACCCACCCCAATGCGCGTTATACATTAAACCGAGACGTTATTCACATTCGGAGATTTCGCTTCGACCATGCAACAACTTCCACCCTTCGTCAAGAACCTGCCGCGGACCCGCATCGTTTGCACCATCGGACCCGCTACCGGAAATGTAAACCGAGCACGGCAACTCATCCGCGCCGGCATGTCCGTCGCACGTCTCAACCTCTCACACGGCAGCCCCGAAGATCACTCCGAATATGTCGCCGCAGTGCGCGAAGCCGCGAAGCAAATCGGTGTCCACGTTGGCATCCTCGCCGACCTCCCGGGACCCAAATATCGCATCGGAACTGTGCACCCCGAACAAGCCGTCAAACAAAGCGGACGCGAAGGGATACCCGTCAATACTCGTGACAATTTCGTCCTCACCGCGGAACGCGTTCACACTACCACCCATCGCGGCACGGTGTGGCCCGCCGGTCTGCATCACGACATCAGACCCAGAGCCAGCATCCTGATTGACGAAGGCGCCGTCGAACTCCGAGTAGACAAAGTCGACGGAGAAGAGATCCACTGCACCGTCCGCCGCGGCGGCCTCATCCAATCAGACAAAGCGGTAACTGCACCCGGCAACACATCAACCCTCGACTACTTTACCGACGAAACCGTCGCCGCCCTCGATTTCGCCGTCAAAGCCGATGTCGATTTCGTCGGTCTCTCGTATATCCGAAATCGCGACGATCTCAGGGCCGTCCGAAAGTGGCTAGCCGACGCCGGACGTAACCCAGTATTGGTCGCAAAGATCGAAATCAAAGAAGCTGTCGACAACCTGAACGAGATTCTTGACGAAACCGACGTCATCATGGTCGCCCGTGGCGACCTCGGTGTCGAGATGCCGCTGCACCTCGTCCCGACGACCCAGAAACGCATGATCCGAATGGCCAACGAAGTCGGCAAACCCGTCATCACCGCAACCCAGATGCTCGAGTCGATGCGCGACAATCCCTACCCCACGCGCGCCGAATCTACCGACGTCTACAACGCTGTCCGCGACGGCACCGATGCCGTCATGCTATCCGCCGAAACCTCTGTCGGCGACTACCCCGTCGCAGCCGTCAAATTCATGGCGCGCGTCTCCAAAATGGCTGAACGATACCTCGACACCGAAATGCTCCGCAACCGACGCATGGCGATCATTGACAAAGAAGGCCGACACGCCCAGATCAATTCGATCATCGCCTTCGATGCCGCACGTACCGCCGACACTCTGCGCTCCAAGGCCATCTTAACTTTCACCGAGACCGGAACCACCGCCGACCGCGTTGCCGCATTCAGACCACGGACACCAATAATCGCTCTCTCCCCGAACGAGAAAACCCTCAACAACCTCTCCATGCGGTGGGGAGTAATCCCAATCCTCGCCGAATCACTAGCCGATCTCGACCAGATGTTCGGTTACAGTGCCAATCTCGCGAAAGAAATCGGCTTCGCAAAAGATGCCGACACTGTCGTCCTTGTCGCTGGTGTACCCACCGGCCAGACTGGAAGCACAAACCTCCTCCGCGTAATCACCATCGGTGACGACGACCAAGGAAGCTCCTAACTGACCGGATGCCCGGGCGCCGGTTCGTCACCCGCTTCCTTTCGTCGCGCATCCAACGTCTCAACCGCCGAGGCCAATCGCGACCTCAACGACTCCACCTGAGATTCCTCAGTCGGAACATTCCCGTAACAAGCCGCGTTGAAGCGCGACGTGATATCCCTGATCGGCGCGCCATCCAGCACCGCCGCCAAGTCCGGTTGTCGCTCCGTCGGCGTAAGACGCGAATTGAACTCCAACCCACGCGCCAACGCCATCTCCAAGGTTTCGAAATACAGCATGAACACCTCCCGGATCCCAGGTTCATCCGGATACCTCCATAGGTGCCTAGGCTGCCCCCGTCGCGTCATCCAATCCGGCAACAACCCCTTTAAAAGATCCCAGTACGTCACCTCGTCCACCTCGTCCCTGATCGTCTCGCGCTCGACCCCATCATCCCGCGACATCCGCCTCACGATCCGTCGATATGCCAATGCTGCGATGATCAATACCACGAATAAGAGCAAAATAGTCAGCGGCCACTGCAACGCCTCCAACACCGCCTCCACCCAATCGTTGTTGGCCGCCTCTGCACCCTCACGCTCGCCAAACTCCGGACGCTCCCCCTGCCCCTGTTGCTCCTCCTGCTCCGGCGGTTCTGCCGCAAACAGCGATTGCAACAACTCGATGATCTTTGCGACAATCCAACCGATCGCCGTCAACGGCCAGTACAACAACCACAAGATCGCATCCACCGTCCAACCCCAAACCACCCAGAGCGCGTTCAATCCCGCGTATCCATATCGACCACCGAAAAATCCCGCGATCAGTCCGGTTCCCAGAAACGCACCGAGCGCCACGAGTATGATCCGCGTCCACCTACCTGCGACCTGCGAATCTGCCGGCAATCGCGCCACCGCCATCCCGCCCAAAGTGGCGATGAAATACGGAATCAGTAGCTGCGCCAATCCCAGTTCGGTCGACGCGATCTCGTCGATGATCAACCCGATCGCAAGTACCACCAATCCGCGCTTAAATATCCGTTTCAAATGATCTGGCGCATCTCGGTCGTCCCGAATTATCGTCGACGATCGACGCCATATCAGCACCGTCGCGATCAACGCCATCAATAACGCGGCAACCGACTCCCCCGTCAGATCTCGATTGAAGACGTGATAGATCCAAGCCAGATCGAAATTGAAACCATCTTCCAATCGCGTAGTCGCTACCGCCGCGTATATCGTCGCAAGTCCAGTCGCACCGTAGATCAATGCCACCGTCGCGACACCGCCTCGCAATCCGCCGACGACCCAAGAAGCTACCATCCCAACCACGTACACCAGCAACACCGTGCTCCAGTGCAATGCCGTGTATTCCAGACTCAATCCCGCGCCGATCACCGCCAGGATCGTGAAGACAACCACGCTCTCCGCTACCGCAATCGCGGTAAACACCACCTGGTTGCGCCAATCAGACATGGTCGTACTCGCGCGTCGGTAGATTCATCCGAGCATTCATCTCGATCTGTTCGTCAACTATCGACATCATCAGATCTTCCGCGTCTTCATCGGTCTTGAACGTCTCCCTCGCATCAACAATCCGTATTCCCGTTACCTGCGGCGGCGGCTCGCGTCCGACCCAAGCAATCGAAACCCGGTGGCCTTCGCGCAGCTCGCGATGCAGATACGCAACCACCGGCTCCGTCAAGAATCCCGCCACCATGATGATGGAAGAACCACTCGATATCGCCTGCGCCCCACGATCTATCGCCAATGCATCTAACGCCGTAAACGACAGCGGCTGCACAAATGCCAATGCCTCCAATATCGTCCTGATGTGATGCGGGCCATCTCCCGCTGGCACCACCGACATCACCCCACGCGTTGGACGAACCCCGTTCGCGACCAACGCCACGCGATATCCCAAGTCCGCGCAACGAACCGCGATCGATGCCGCTCCCGTGACCGCCGACTCCAGCACATCGTATTTGTAACCGTGCCAAGCGTAGTCTACCGTCCGCGACTCGAGCATCACCACCACGTCGTTGCTCACGCTCTGGTCATACGTCCGCACCGTCAACTCGTCACGTTTCGCACTCAACTTCCAATCAATCCGCTTCAATGGATCACCCGGACGATAGCCCCGCACGCTCCGCGGCCTTGACGGGTCATCCAAAAGCATGTTGCGAGCCAATATGTCACCCATCGGCTTGGCCGCCGGCAACTCCCAACCTTCAAGAGGCACGATCCGCGGATACACCGTTATCCCGTGCTCAGACCTCGAATCGCGCCGCACCGTGCCGAATAAACCAAACAAATCTCCACTCCGCAGCTCCGTCGGGCCGATCGAATAATGCCCCCGATGATGCGCCCGAACGTGGTGCCGGAACCGGATCCGCTCGTATCCCGCCAAACTTGTCGTCTCCACGATCTCGCTGCCTCCCGCATACGCCCGACGCTTCACATTCTCGTCACTCAACGGCGTCATTCCCGTCGGCAAAAACTCGATGATCTGCACCCACGGTATCGGCAACGGCTTCCGATTCTCCAACGTCATCACGATCTCGATCTCATCACCCTCGAACGCATGAGTGTCCGAAGGCTCAGCATCATACGCAACCTCCGCTAACGACAACTTAGACCACAACGTCCCGCCAGCTGAAATCACAAACGCCGTCGTCCCCAAAGCCACCACTAACGCCGATCCAGTCCCCGCGCCAACACCAATCACCACCACCATCAACAACATGAACAACTCACCAATAACATCCGGCGCACGCAGATCCCGAGTCCGCTTCTCACGGAACGTCCTCATCATCGGATTAATCAATACCTCAACCCCGCAATCCTCACGTCATTCCGGCGAAAGCCGGAATCCAGAGGGGAAGGGCAACGGGGAGGCGCTTGCGATCCCGCCCCGAAACCCACGCCAACGTCATTCCCGCGGACGCGGGAATCCAGAAAAAGGCAAAGCACGCCGCTCCATCCCCCGTCAAACCACAGACGGTCGAAACAACGTCCGGTCCCCTCGTCCGCTCGGCGGGAGTGGGCTAGAGCCTGCCCCGGACTCGATTCGGGGGTGAGGGCAAAATTCATCTCACCGCTCGATCGGCACCGGCACCTGTGCCACGACATCCTCGATCACCTGCGCCGATTCCCGACGCCGCATCTGCATGCTCGACTCCAGAATCACCCGATGCGAAAGCACCGCGCCCGCCAAGATCTTGATATCGTCTGGCATCGCGTAATCCCGACCATGCATCGCCGCCCGTGCCTGCGCCGCATGTTGCAATGCCAAAGACGCTCGCGGGCTCGCACCCAATCGAATCTGCGCATTGTTCCGCGTTGCCCTAACTACTGCAACCAAATACTCTCGCACATGGTCCGCAACCCGAACCGTCTCCACTATTTCCCGGGCCCGTTCGACATCTGAAGCATCCGCGCACACATCAACCGAAATCGTACCGTCGCCGGTCTGGAATCGCTGAAGCATCACCGATTCCTCCTCGTCCGACGGATACCCGATCGACAGCTTCAACAAGAACCGATCCAGCTGCGCCTCCGGCAGCATAAACGTTCCCTCCATCTCCACCGGATTCAACGTCGCCAAAACCAGAAACGGAGAACTCAGTTGCATCGTCGTCCCGTCTACCGAAACCTGTTGCTCCTGCATCGCCTCCAACAACGCCGACTGCGTACGCGGCGTCGCCCGGTTGATCTCATCCGCCAACAATATCTGCGTAAAAATCGGACCCGCTTTGAACTCGAACGCACCCAAACCGGAATTGTAGATATTCACTCCCAACACATCCGAAGGCACCAAGTCCGGCGTGAACTGGACCCGCTTGAAATCCAATCCCAAAGACGCCGCAATCGTCTTCGCCAGCGTCGTCTTACCAGTCCCCGGCACATCCTCAAACAACACATGACCACGACCAAGCATCGCTATTATCGCAAGATCTATCGCATCACCCTTACCAACGAACACCCGCTGCACGTTCTCCCGTACCTTCCGTGCGAAATCCTGCACGAAAGCAGCATCAACATCCGTTTCCGTAGTTTCCCCAAGTTTTTCTGCGGTTTGAGCCAAGAGAACCTCGATATCTGACTTCAGCACACCATCCCGAACCACACAACGCAACCTCTAATCTTAAACGCAACCAACCCAAAACATCCTACCGATAGCAAAGCCACGACAACCATACAATTCGGCGAACCTGGTGAACACCCAACGCCCCAAACAACACAACACCCCATCATTCCCAATCCCTCACATCCTAGTTCAAACCCCCTCGCAGCAACACCCCCAAACCTCAACAACCGTCCCCTCTCTCGCGAGCAACCGCCCCTCCCAAGGGGAGATTAAGAGGGGGCGGGCCCAACGCTGCCACCATCACCGCAGTTCCCAAACCACACAACACCCCATCATGCGCATCCTTCAAAATCCCTCACATCCTAGTTCAAACCACCACCACCGAATTCACCAAAGTCCCAATCCCGCCAATCGATATGCTCACCACATCACCCTCCGCCAAAGTGAACTCCGGCGGCGGAATCGTCCCCGTCCCCGTGCAGACCGTCGTCCCATTCGGAACCTGATTGTGCCGTTGCAACCAATCCGCCAAGTAGTTACAGTCACGCTTCATCTGAGACGTGTTCGACGATCCATCAAACGCCACCTCACCATCCCGCTCGATCTGGAGACCGACATCCAACTTTTGAGCATCACCAACAACCTCCGGCGTCGCAATACACGGCCCGATCGCGCACGACCGATCATAAACCTTAGCCTGCGGGAGATAAAGCGGATTCGCCCCCTCAATCGATCGACTGCTCATATCGTTCCCGATTGTGTACGCCACGATCTCACCCCCGTAAAGCACGAACGCCAGCTCCGGCTCCGGAACATCCCACTCCGAATCCGCACGGATACCCACCGCATCACCAGGCGAAACCAGCCGCTCTGCCGTCGCCTTGAAAAACGCCTCTGGCCGGTCCGCGTTATACACCAACGCATATACATCCGGCGACCCGCTCTCCGCCTGCCGCTCCCGCATGCTGTCCATATACGTGACCCCAAAAGCCCAAACCTCAGGAGCAAAAATCGGCGGCAACAACCGAGCATCCCCATCCCCGGCGCACAGTTCCGAAGCCGACATCTCGCCTCCACCGCCGCGTCTCAAAATTCCATTCGCCACGTCATCGATTCCCACACCGCCTAGATGGGCAGCTTTGAACAACGACAGCGTCGAATCGGCCTCTCCGGTTATCGACGTCAAGTCGGTAACCATGCCATCCGTGGCCTCAACCCCAACATGAACCTCATCGCCGATTAGGAACTGGTAGTAACGCATCTGCTCGCCTTTCAAATCCGGTCTTGCGATCCCTGACGAAATCACTTTACAGCAATGAGCATAAAATCTGTCATCAGCCCCCTGCCGTATTCATATACAGCGAAGCAAATTCATGCCGACTTTCTTCGACGCCTAGATTCAAGGATTCCATGCGCCCGACACGACTCAAAAGACCGCGAGCCAAATCGTTATCGTTCCTCATCGCAACGACGGCGTTGATCGGATTCGCGTTCTTCGTTTCAGTTCCCGCTTTAGCGCAATCTCCACGGCCCGCGGAAAACGAGGTCGTAACCCACCAAGTCACCCTCTCAGACAAAATCACCGTCGATATTGAAATCGACATCGACGTCGAAATCAAAGAGGCGCGCCTTTGGGTCCGACCCCGCGGCAACGACACCATCGCATCCTACCGCTACGTCGAGTTCGAACCGGTTCGAAATAACGGTCTGAAAGCCTCAGGCGAAATCGACCTCCAGTCTCCTTCCTACTTTCCCCCGGGAACCACCTTCGACGTTCGCTTCGAATTCGTCTCCGTCGAAAACGACATCTACACCTCCAACACCTACCACCTCGAACACCTCGGCACCGCCCACGACTGGCAACGAGTCTCCGACGACATTCTCGAAATCGTCTACTACGGCCTCAACCGCAGATCAATCGAAAACCTCCACTCCCAAGTCGCATCGCGCCTCCCCGAGATCAACTCGGCACTCGGAGTCACCGACAGCCCGCAATACCGAGCTGTCATATTCCCCAACCTACGCGAACTCACCATCCACGGACCACGGATCAGCCAAGCAGCAACCGACGGCACCTACTTCGGTGGCTTCGCATACGACACGTACAACCTCACCATCATGTCATCCCCTTCCGTCGAAATCCTCGTCCACGAAATGACCCACCTCATATTCGCCCGCAAATTCACCTCTCCGTATGCAACCGCCGCACCCGGATGGCTCAACGAAGGCAACTCTAGCTTCTGGGAAACCGGCGATCGCCGAAAACCATCTCGAGAATTCGCACCCTTCGTCCGCTCCGGAAACGTCAGCGAATTCGCGAAGATGGATTCGGTGCCCGGCATCCGAGCCGACATCCACCGCTTCTACATCCAGTCCGCCGACTTCGTAGGATTCCTCCTCGAAAACCACGGACGCGATTCCGTCGGCAAGCTCCTCGACGAACTCAACACCGGAAAAGAAATCGACGAAGCCATGCAATCTGTTTTCGGCGGAAACTTGACCCAGATCGAGAACGAATGGCGCCGAGAATGGCGATTACCCCCAGTCGGCAGTTCGATCGAGACAATCATCGACATCCAATCCGACCTGCCACCCACGATCCCCGGACTACCCACCATCACAACCGGCACGTTGGATGCGGAATTGAACCGAACCGATCAGGAGATCGACGACATCGCAACTCCGCAACCAGAACCCATAGCTAGAGCCACTTCAGCACCAATATCATCCGAACCGCAACCACAAACTACCGTCGCTCCCGAACAACCTCCAGCCGCAACCCCGATCCCCACGCCATCCAGCGTATACTTCACCGGCGGTCCCGACGACGAATGGCCTACCGTCAAACCCAGCGCCATCATCGTATTTTTACTCATTGGGCTAGGACTCATGGCGTTGATGTACCGACGATTCAAAACCTAACCGACATCCTTCGCGGTAACATCAATCCCTGATGACCTCCGCTATCCAGACCACGTCCCTCATCTACTCCCACGAACAGTCGCAACACGTCCTCAGCCCAACGCATCCCATGCGCCCCATAAGGCTCATGCACATGTACGAACTCATGCGCAGCGTCGGCCTCCTCGATACTGAACACATCGCTACCGAAGCACCCCGTCTAGCCACCGACGACGAGATCGCTATTTTCCACGACATCGATTACATCGACGTAGTCAAAGCCATCGACGCTGGCGCAATCGTCCCAGCGATGCATCAATTCGGCTTCGGCCCCGGCGACAACCCGCCACGCTCCGGCATGTACCGCCACGCCGCCCTAGCCGCCGGTGGCGCGATGGTCGCCGCCGAACGCGTCCTCAGCGGCCAAACCAAAAACGCATTCGTCCCCGCCGGGGGCATGCACCACCACGCCATGAGCAACCGCGCATCCGGGTTCGGCATCTTCAACGATGCCGTAATCGCTATCAAGCATCTCATCGACCAAGGACTCCGCGTCTTCTACGTCGACATCGACGTGCACCACGGCGACGGTGTTCAAGCCGGGCTCTACGAAACTGAAAGAGCGATGACCGTATCCATCCACGAATCCGGCCAGTGGCTCTTCCCCGGAACCGGCGGACCAAACGAAACCGGCATCGGCGACGGTGAAGGCTACAGCGTCAACATACCCCTGGCTCCCTACACCGACGATCGGCTATGGCACCGAGCATTCGACGCCATCATCCCCGACCTCGCCAAAGCCTTCGAACCCGACCTCATCTTCACCCAACTCGGTATCGACACCCACCGAAACGACCCCCTCGCCCACCTATCCCTCACAACCCAAGGCCACAACCTCGCCGTCCAGAAATTCGCCACCCTAGTCCACGAAATCGGATGCCTATGGATCGCAGTAGGAGGAGGAGGTTACGACATGTCGGCCGTCGCCAGAGCATGGACCATGGACCTCGCAACCATGGCGGACATCGAACTCCCTGACACCGTCCCACAATCCTTCGCGTCCCTGTCCAACGTCACGATTTTCCACGACCCCGGCGAATATCGTATCGACCCCAACATCCAAAGCGACATAGTCAACCACAACGATTCAACGATCACTGAAATTAGACAAAGCATATTCCCACGCTTCGGCCTCTAACGGATGGCGCGACGCGCAGCAAATGGCCCGCAAGACACCCCCCTCTAGGATTGAAAGAGAGGGGTTTTCTCGGAGGAATCCGAAATCTAGACCTCTCGGAACCGGCCCTCGACGGTGTCATCACCCGGAGGACCATCAGGAGCATCGGGAGGAACATCAGAACCGGGCGCAGCTCCTGCCGCCGCACCGGCATGGATATGCTGACCAGCAGCCATCATCGCCTGCTGCAATGCTTCCGAAGCCGCTTTGACCCGCTCAGGGTCAACGTTTTCGTCGGCGAGCACGGTACGAACTTCCGATGCCTTAGATTGAATGTCCGATCTAACATCATCCGGCAACCGCTCACCGTGTTCCTCGATCAACTTGTCAGCCTGGTAGGCCGTAGATTCAGCGAGGTTCCGAGCATCAACCGCCTCTCGGCGCAGTCGATCTGCTTCCGCGTTCTCCTCTGCTTCGCTGACCTTCGCCTTGATATCGTCATCCGACATCCCTGAGCGACCAGTCACCGTGATGTGCTGCTCTCGCTGCGTTGCCTTGTCCTTGGCAGTGACCGTGATGATGCCGTTGGCATCGATATCGAAAGAAACCTCGACTTGCGGCACCCCTCGTGGCGCCGGCGCAATTCCGTCCAATGAAAAACGACCGACCGAAGTATTGTCCGCCGCCATCGGACGTTCGCCCTGCAAGACGTGAATCTCAACCGAAGACTGACTGTCGGCCGCGGTGGTAAACGTGTCTGACTTTGACGTCGGTATCGTCGTGTTCCGCGGGATCAGTTCCGTTCTCACTCCCCCCAGCGTCTCGATGCCCCATGTCAATGGCGTCACGTCTAGCAACAAGATGCCGGAGACATCACCCTGCAATACACCGGCCTGAAGCGCCGCTCCAAGAGCAACGACCTCATCCGGATTGATCGTACGGTTCGGCTCCTTGCCGAAGATCTCATTTACCCGACTGATGACAGATGGCATGCGCGTCATTCCACCAGCGAGTATCACGTCATCGATGTCAGATGGCGTGACGCCAGCATCGCGCATCGCGTTTTCGCAAGGCGCTACCGTCTTCTCAATCAAGTCCGCCGTCAATGCTTCCAACTTTGCCCGAGTAAGCGATTGCACCAAGTGCTTGGGGCCGCTCTGGTCTGCGGAAATGAACGGCAAGTTGATCTCGGCACTCGTGAGCGAGGAAAGTTCGATCTTTGCTTCCTCAGCAGCTAAACGCAAACGTTGCGCCGCCGACGGATCGGCGCTCGGATCCATGAACTCTTTCTTTTTGAACTCGTCGACCAGATACTCCACAAGCCGCATGTCGAAATCGTCACCACCGAGGTGGGTATCGCCGTTCGTACTCTTCACTTCGAACACACCGTCGCCCACGTGCAGGATAGTGATGTCGAACGTCCCCCCACCGAGGTCGTAGACTGCAATCGTGCGATCGCCCTGCTTTTCCAGTCCGTACGCCAGCGCCGCCGCAGTCGGTTCATTCACGATGCGGAGTACTTCCAAACCGGCGATGGTACCCGCAACACGCGTGGCCTCCCGTTGCGCATCGTTGAAATACGCCGGTACGGTGATCACCGCCTGAGTAACAGGTTCGCCTAGCTTCTCCTCCGCATCCTGCTTCAGCCGAGCCAATAGCATTGACGAAATCTCAGCCGGTGGCCGCACCGCACCATCGAACTCAACACCCGCATCGCCATTTTCCACCGGCGCCAACTTGAACGGCATGCGTTCCTGATCGGAGCGCACCAACTCATCGTCGAAACGGCGCCCGATGAACCGTTTCGCCGAGTAGACGGTGTGTTCGGGATTGGTGACCGCTTGACGGCGCGCCATCATGCCGACGAGTCGCTCGCCAGTTTTGGTATTCATAGCCACCACGGAAGGCGTTATGCGCTGTCCCTCCGAGTTTTCAATGATCTCCGGTTCCCCTGCGCTCATGTACGCCATTGCCGAGTTGGTGGTTCCCAAATCGATACCGATAGCTCTAGCCATTGTTGTTTCTTGCCTTTCTATCCGCCAACGTTGGTTGTCAACCGTTGGCTTGTCGTTATTCTTTAGTTCAATGCGGTTTAAGCGTTGTCCGATGATCTACCTACTAGCACCTTGGCAACCCTAACCACGTTCGAAGTTTCGGCATCCTCGTATCCGGCCTCGATGACTTGAATCACTTTACCGGCGTCTTCGTCGGATGTCGGCATTGTGGCCAACGCTTCGTGTCTCGACGGGTCCATATCTTCGCCAAGTGACTCGAATCGTCGGTACCCTTCCGCCGCAAGACAGTTGTCGATCTTTTCGGCCATGGCCTTGAATCCGTTGAACCACTGCGGATCCATTTTTTGATCCTCGGCCACCTCGATCGCGCTGGAGAAGTCGTCCGCAACCGTCATAATGCGCTTCGCGACCGCTAATTTCGCTTTTTCCGCCGCCTGCTTTTCATTACGGGCAGCCGATCGTTTGCTACGTTGAGCGTCACTGTGCGCCCGTTGAATCTCCGATCGAACGTGGCGCACCTGTATTTCGTAATCGGCGATCATTTGACGTATTTCGTCGCGTTCAGACTTGATTTGTAGCATTTCAGCGCGTGCGTCGTCCAATTGCGATTGCAACTCGTTACATTTGGCGGTCAATCGGCGCTGTGTTCTGGAAGCACGTACGTTGCGCAGAATGTTTCGTGCTGTCTTCCGCGAACGTGGCCCCCATCCTTCGTACATTTCCGATCCATTCAACAAAATCATTCGACCCCCAGGTAATTCAAGATCACCTTAATCTCGTCGGCGACCGCTTGCGCCGATGCCGAGTTCGTCAAGTCCTCACTCTGCTCCAGCACCTCCAACATGCCCCGCATATGTTGAACCAGCTCGAGTACCAGTCCAACACCGTTGAGATTCAATCCCAGATCTTCGGAAAGTCTGCGCACGATTTGGAGCCGCTCAAGGTCTTCTTCGGAATAAAGTCGCCTACTTCCTTGAGTGCGTGATGGGCTTACTAAACCTTCGCGATCATATTTCCTCAAGGTCTGTGGGTGCATCTCGGCGAGTTTCGCCGCGATGCTGATGATGTACAACGCGTCGCCCCGTCCGGCGATCCGGACGCGTACCCTGCGTCGGTTTTGGTTGCGCTCAGATTCCTGCGCCCGTCGGATCATCTCGCGACGCGCAGCCTGTGCTGCGATTTTGTTCACGAGACGAACAAATGCGTCGGCATTAGGGATCGATGCCCCTGCATCCGTATTCTGTTCCTCTTCGTATCTCTGTGTCACACAAACTCCATGAAGGAAATAAGCAAGGCACGGTTGGGCCCGCTATCGGCACTCACTTGAATCATACTGTTATTCATAGTAATATACATGATACGCTTAGTGTCAGGTTTGACGAAATCCATCACCTGGCCGAAGAAAACAAGGCGAAGACAAGAGAAATTTACGAAATCTTCCAAAAACCGCTTGACAAACCCATCCGACATGTATTAAAAAGTTTTCATTCGGCGAAAACAACCATGCAGGCGAAGGCCCCGGAGGTTTCCCGAACCACCCAAATAAGTGTATCGACCGGTACACCGAGCAACAAGAAACCAGATCAAGAGACCCACCAAGACAGACATGACGATTATCTACGAAAAGCGTTGTCCACATTGTCAAGGCGACATTCTGTTCGCCGTAAGGCTCGAGGGACCGACCCTCAAGTGTCTGCAATGTACGCGACTTATCGACCGTCATCAAGCACGAGAGCTACTCACCCAAAGGATCGAACAACCAGCCGCTTGACGACTGGGGCAATCGAAAGTGGAGTGACTTACGAAACTCACTCCCAATTGAAGCCCCGGTCGAGAATCGGGGCTTTTTAGTCAAGAAACATCAACTGCCCCGTCCAACCGCAATGTCAAGAATGGAGACAAGCGATATGAAACAGACCGCCATATTCCCCCAACAATGCCCGACATGCCAAGGCGACGTCCAGTTCGGACGAGGTCTCGACGGCTTCATGCTCAAGTGCATACAGTGCACTCGCACCATTAGCCCGGCGCAGGCACGCGAGATCCTTGCAAACTTGCAACGCGAAACAACGCCTGCAGTGGCCAAAGTTGCCTAGCTCAGCAAGTCGCTGAGCTGCCCGGAGCTCGGCGCAGAGAAAACGGTTCGGTAGCTGTACGCCGCCGAACCGTTTTTTGTTGCCCAAAATCAGGTAACCTCGCCGTCTAATACTAGGCGTTGGAACCGACGCCAAACGACCACTCGTCCGTTTCCACGCCTACCACTTCGGCTTCCGGAGCCGCGCTTTCTACGAAAGACAAAGCGCGGTCCATCAATTGCTCCAACGTGCGCAAATCCCCACCGACAACTGCGATACCAATCGTCGCCGACTGCCATGAATCGTTGGCATGAACCTGGGCCGCGGATACGGAAAACCGATTGCGCAGCTTCGAGACCACTGAATAGATAACGCGCCGCTTGTCCTTCAGCGACGCCGACGCGTGAATGTGCAACGTTACCACCGCAGCCACAATGTGCATCGATCTACCTACTCCTTTTTACGATTTTCGTCGGTGGAACTTTGCTCAAAACGCCAAGTACGGCTCGCTTTCGACAGTTACGTAATCGCACGGCGGGAATTGCTCAAGCGCTTCGACATCGATCTCGGTGCCCCATCCCGGTCCGTCGGGCACAGTAGCATCACCATCGGCGATCGGGATCATGTTGGTTAAAACTCGTTCGTACGCGCCAAGAAAACTGACAAATATCTCCTGCATAAACGCGTTGGGCATCGTCAGATCCAGATGCAGACTCGCGACGGTCGATATTGGGCCGTTAGAGTTATGCGGCGCTACTGAAACGTAGTGGGTCTCAGCGGCGGCGGCAATCTTTCGAAGTTCTGTGATGCCGCCAGCATGACAGATATCCGGTTGGATAATACTCGCCGCGTGCGATTCCAGCAACGGCCTAAAATCCCACCGACCGTATAACTGCTCTCCTGTTGAAATCGGGATATTGACCCGCTTCGCCAATGCCGCAAGAGCGTCGATGTTGTCCCACAGTATCGGCTCTTCCAGCCAAGCGACGTCGTACTCTTCGATCACTCGGGCGGCTCGTTCCGCACTCCAGGCGTCAAGGCGACCCCGAATATCGCAGGCGACCTCGACTGATGGCCCGACAGATTCTCGTACCGCTTTCACCAATTCGGCGCCGTGTTGCAATCTCTCTTGCGAAATGACTTGCGGACCGTAAAACGGATAGAACTTCATCGCTCTCCATCCCTCACTGACCAACTCGGCTGACCGACGTCGATAGTCGTCAACCGTTTTTGCTCCGGATTCGGACTCGTCGTCTTCGCTCGGATCGAACCAACCATTCGCGTACGCCCTGATCTTGTCTCGCACTTTACCGCCCAACAGTTCATAGACGGGGATACCAAGCGCCTTTGCCTTCAGATCGTTCAAAGCGAGGTCGATACCACTGATCGCGCTCATCGTCACGGCGCCACCGGTCCAAGTTACTCGCCGATGCAATGAAGTCCAGATATGCTCGATTTGAAACGGGTCTTTGCCCACCAGGTACTTCGCGAAATCATTGATCTCAGCTGCAACGCCGGCATCTTTGTATTGGGTACTCGCCTCACCCCATCCGTAGTCTCCAGTGTCAGAGGTAATGCGGACGAACATCCAGTTCGTACCCGCCGTCTTGTGCACCGGAGTGCGCATCCTGAATATATCGACGTCGGTGATCTTCATGTCGGATTATCTCCCATCAGAGTGACCCACTGGGATTGTCGCTCAACCTTGAGACGACTCTCTCCTTGGGCGGCTAAAACACTGAATCCTAATCCACGAGAAACATGGTCGCGTTGCGGTTGCGAACCATGAAATCCGTTTGTAAGCTTGTTGTGGTCGATTCCGGGGTTGATTCCGGCGATTTTGAAGTCTCGAACCTGCAGCAACGGGCAAGGAACTTCGCTTATTCAACGCATTTACTTCAATTGTTCTGACATTATGCGAAAAATGCGCGACATTTCTTCCTCGTCGCCTTGCGTACAAACTCAAACTGATGCGTCTTCGAATCGGACGTTTCTGTCAATCGTCGCCGTCATCGTAATCCTGGTCGGATTTGGGTCGCTCGCACTCGGCACGATCAAGATCGCAGAAGGCGTGCTTGGAAACGACGCTGACCAGTTCATGTTTCACGAGGTCACATGTGACAACTTCTCGACTTGGGACGCGGCAAATAGCTATTTCGAGAATAGCGACGGAACCTCAGACTTGATCCTCCGGCTCGATTCAAATGGCAACGGCATTCCTTGTGAGGGAATCATGCCCAGCGGTCGCCTTAACCACGAAGAATTCGACGTCGTTTGCGACGATTTCCAACACCGCGACGAGGCGGAACACTTTTTCGAACTCTATGACCAACGAGACGCAGATCTGTACGGATTGGACCGCGACGTTGACAACCGCCCTTGTGAAACCCTACCGCCTTTGGACGACACACTGCGCGTCCTCAATCGGTTGAATCGGCAATGGCGTCAAGAATCTAGCTTTGGTGGCGACGTAAACTGCAGTGATTTCGAAACTTGGGTTGAATCTAACCAGTTTTTCATCCAGGCTGGCGGACCCAACTCGGATCCACACGGGCTCGATGGCAACAACGACGGCGTGCCTTGCCAATCATTGCCTGGTGTGACGAAATGAGCCGATTCAAGTAAGCGTCAAACAGGATGAATTGCTGTCACTCGGACGCTGATGCGAGTGCCGCGTAGTCTCGGAAATGTGATTAGCGTTGGCTTCGACGCCGTTGCGCAAATCGCAATCTGATCTGAGCTCTACGCAACGACGCGAGGGCCCGTTCCATATCGAGATCGGAACCGTGCGTGTCAATCCGCTCCTGCGCCCGCATCACGGCCACCGCGGCACGATCCTCGTCAATTTCATCCTCGCGTTCGGCCGCATCGGCCAACACCGTAATGTTGTCTGCCAAGACTTCCATGAATCCGCCGGTGACCAGGACACTCTGTTCCTCGCCATCAGCGCCGAAACGCATCTCACCCGGAACGAGCGTTGTCATCAAAGCAGCGTGTGACGGTAGAACCGTCAGCTCGCCATCGGCGCCTGGAGCGGAAACGTAGTCCACTCCGCCTGAGAATGTCTCTCGTTCGGCGGTCACTATGTTGAGGTTCATGCGGGCCATAGCGGCGTTCTCAATTCCTTCGTATTACGGTTCCTCAACCCGGGACGTATCTATGCTGCGTCTTGCGCTTGCATTGCCGAGCCCTTGGTCACGGCATCCTCGATTGGGCCAACCATGTAGAACGCTTGCTCAGGCAGATCGTCGTGATCGCCGTTCAATATCTGCAAGAAGCCTTTGACCGTTTCTTCGCGGCTAACGTAGACACCAGGCAATCCGGTGAATACCTCGCCAACGAAGAATGGCTGCGTTAGGAAACGTTGGATCTTACGGGCGCGAGAAACCGTCAGCTGGTCCTCGTCGGAAAGCTCTTCGATGCCGAGGATCGCGATGACGTCTTGCAGGTCCTTGTAACGCTGCAACACACGCTTGACACCGAAAGCCGCCTCGTAATGGTCCTCACCCACAACCGCGGGCTCCAAAATCCTGGAGTTCGACGCCAGAGGGTCGACTGCCGGGAACAGCGCCTGCGCAGCAAGCGAACGTTCGAGCGATACGTTCGCGTCCAAGTGACCAAACGTCGTCACGATGCCGGGGTCGGTATAGTCGTCCGCCGGTACGTAAACAGCTTGGAAAGATGTTATTGAACCGGCTTGGGTGGACGTGATGCGCTCCATCAAGTCGCCGATTTCGGTGGCCAGCGTCGGTTGGTATCCAACTGCCGACGGCATTCTGCCGAGCAGCGCCGACACTTCCATGCCAGCCAGGATGTACCGATAAACATTGTCGACGAATAACAATACGTCCTGTCCGCGCTCGTCACGGAAATATTCGGCCATCGTGAGGCCGGTCAACGCGATCCGAGCACGCGTGCCGGGCGGTTCGTTCATCTGCCCGAACACGAGAGCGGTAGAACCGATGACGCCCGACTCGTTCATCTCGTGCCAAAGATCGTTGCCTTCACGAGATCGCTCACCGACGCCCGCGAACACGGACACGCCAGAGTGCTCCTGTGCAATATTTCGGATCAGCTCCGTGATGATCACGGTCTTGCCAACGCCCGCACCTCCGTAGGCTCCCACCTTGCCTCCACGCGGGAACGGCGTGATCAGATCCAAGACCTTGATGCCTGTCTCCAGGATTTCGGTGGTACCGGACTGCTCTGCGAAAGTCGGTGGTTGACGGTGGATCGGCAGTCTCTCAGCGTCAGCCGGAACTTGCTCGCCGCCATCGATCGCTTCACCGAGCACATTGAAGATGCGACCCAGCGAATGCTCACCTACCGGCACCGCAACCGGCTGACCGGTGTCTACGGCTTCGACGCCGCGCGCCAGTCCATCGGTAGTCCCGAGCGCAAGACATCGCGCCCAGTTGTTGCCGACGTGCTGTTCGACCTCAAGCACCAGCCGCTCGCCCTCGTTGTCGACTTCCAAACCACTGTAGATCTCGGGAAGATCGTCCGGCGGGAATGCAACGTCGACGACCGTGCCGATAACTTGGACTACTTTGCCTTTGCTACCTTGTGCCATTTGCGTCAGGCTCCTATTTGGTGTTGCCCTGCCGTACGCTCGGCCGGGCGGATTTGCTCAATTGTGGTCATGTCTTGAATGACCGGTTTGTCTTCATTCGGGAAAGATGCAACCTCAACCCTGCACGCCAGCGACACCACCCACGATGTCTAGCAATTCGCCGGTTATGGCTTCCTGCCGAGCTTTGTTCAGGTCCAGGGTCAGATCCTCGATCAATTCGTTCGCGTTGTCGGTGGCGTTCTGCATTGCGATCATGCGGGCTGAGTGTTCGCTCGCCTGCGCTTCAAGGATCGCGTGGTAAACCTGCGTCTCAACGTACCGAGGGGCGATGTTAGCCAGAACTTCTGCCGGCGACGGCTCATAGATGTAATCGAGATACAGCGTCGGCCCATCGTCCGAATCTGATCCAGAGGACGTCGTTGCGATGGGAAGCAGTTGCAGATTGACCGGCCGCTGGACAGAAGTATTAACGAACTGGGCGTAGATCAACTTTACGGAATCCACGTCACCAGAACGATAGCGGTCAATCACGAACGACGAGATGTCGAGCGTATCCCCTAATGACGGACGATCTCCAACCGAGAAGCTAGCAACCAACGACTGCCCAGTCCGGGCCACGAATCGCTCACCCTTGCGGCCAATCCCAACCGTGTCAACCGGCACCTCTGCGTCGCGCAGTTCTTGTGCCGCCACACGCAGGATGTTTCCCACCAACGCGCCTGCCAGCCCGCGATCAGGAGTAACCAACACAAGAAGCTCGCGCTGGTTCGGACGCCGTTGAAGCAGTGGGTCTAACGTCTCATCTTCAGCTTCCAACCGCATCACCAAGTGCGACAACACTTCACGCATCTGGTCGGCGTACGGACGACCGTTTCTTACCATCTGCTGGGCGCGTTGCATACGAGACGCAGCGATCAGTTGCATCGCGCTCGTGATCTTCGCGGTGTTGCTTACCGACCGAATCCGGTCGCGTATGTCCTTCAGGCTAGGCATATTCGAGCCATCGGTTCCTTGCTGTTAAGCGGCCACTAATCCGGCAGTCTGTTTGAATGCCTTTACGGCTTCCATCAATCGGTCGCCATTTTCATCGCTGAGTTCACCGGTGTCGCTGATCGCCGACAATACATCTGGCAGGTTTGCCGCCATGTAGTCGTACCATTGCCCTTCAAACTCGCCGACTTTCTCGACATCCACATCGTCCAACGCGCCTTCGTTGGCAACATGGAAGAGGGCGACCATGTTTTCATATGAGACTGGAGAGTTCTCGTCCTGTTTCAGTAACTCGCGGAAGCGCTCACCGCGCGCCAACTGGCGCCGGGTGACCGGATCGAGGTCTTCTGCGCCAAACTGCGCGAAAGTGGCCAACGAGTCGAACTGCGCCATCTCTGTTTTCAAGCTACCGGCAACAGATTTCATCCCGCGTCGTTGCGCCGATGAACCTACTCGTGTAACTGAAATACCGGAGTTGACCGCTGGCCGGATACCGGCGTTGAATAGGTCGGGCTCCAAGAATAGCTGACCGTCCGTAATGGAAATGACGTTCGTCGGAATGTACGCCGAAACGTCTCCCGCTAGAGTTTCGATGATCGGCAGCGCCGTGATCGATCCTCCTCCGTATTCCGGCGACATGCGCGCTGCCCGTTCAAGGAGTCGGGAGTGCAAGTAAAAGACGTCGCCGGGGTAGGCTTCACGCCCGGGGGGACGCTTCAACAGCAACGACATCTGGCGATACGCCCACGCATGCTTCGAGAGATCGTCATAGACGATGAGGACGTCTCGTCCTTTCGACATAAAGTATTCGGCCATCGTGCAACCCGCATACGGAGCCAAGAACTGCGTCGCGGCCGGATCTGACGCGTTGGCCGCTACGATAATCGTGTTGTCGAGCGCTCCTTGGTCGGCTAATCGTTGCACAATACCAGCGACTTTAGATGCCTTCTGGCCAATCGCCACATATACGCCGATCATGTCAGAATCACGCTGGTTGATGATCGCGTCGACGCAAAGCGATGTCTTGCCCGTCGAACGGTCGCCAATAACCAACTCGCGCTGTCCGCGGCCAACTGGGACCATTGCGTCAACCACTTTGAGACCGAACTGCACCGGCTGATTCACGGGTTGACGAGAAATGACACCAGGCGCGATCTTCTCGACCGGCAAGGTCTCTGTCGTGCGCGGTGCCGGTTGACCATCCAGCGGCCTGCCCAGCGGGTCGACTACTCGACCAAGCAGGTCATCACCCACCGGAACCTCGAGAATTCGGCCTGTGGATCGAACCTCGTCCCCTTCACGGATGCGCAGGTAATCCCCCATGATCACCGCACCCACCGATTCCTCTTCCAAATTAAGCGCTAGCCCGAGAATGTCATTGGGGAACTGAAGGATTTCGTTTAGGCGGACCCCGGCCAGCCCATGTATGCGAGCAATACCGTCGCCCGCTTCGACGACAGTGCCAACGTCAACCATCGTGAGTTCGCCGCCGAACTCTTCGATCTGACGCTTGATCACTGAAGCGATATCTTGCCCTGCGGTCGTCATCGAATTAGTTCTCCTTAGAGTGGAAGCCGGAATATCCTGCTCCGCGTATTTGGCGTCTCTTACTTCTCAACGAGTTAAATCATCCCGAAATTGGTCGTTGCGCAAGCGATTCCTGCATCGACTGCAATCGCGTCCGCGTGCTTCCATCGAACAAACGGTCACCCACCCGGGCAACAACTCCGCCGATAATCTTGGTATCAACCTGTTCCAACACTTCGATTCGTTTGTAACCGGTCATTTCTTGCAAGTTTTGGACAATGCGTTCACGTCTTGCATCATCCAAAGGAACCGCAGTCGTTATCTGGGCTCGCCCGATACCTAAGTGATCGTCTGTCAGATCCCTAAATGTGTCGCAGAAGCCAGCGAACCGTTCGACGTCGCCGTTCGTGGTCATGAGGGACACCAGATTCCGCACTAACGGATCGGCGTCGCTCAGTAATGTCTTGATGCCGTCGAGTTTGACGGCTTCCGGCACCGACGGCGCAGCCATAAACGCTTGGACGTCCGACTCCGCAAAGATATGTCGCGCCTTTGCCAGGTCGCGTTGCCAAACATCGAGCGCGTTCCGTTCAATCGCAATCGAGAATGCGGCTTGTGCGTATCTTCTCACTGAGGTCGATGGCATCCGAAAGTTAAATCTCCCGCCGCGTTGCGCGGTTAATTGCGCCGGGCGTCAAGGCCTTCATCCAATACACGATCGATGAGTTCACGGTGTGCGCCTTCATCGAGGGATTGCTCCACAATGCGCTCTGCAGCCAGGATCGCAATGCCGGCGAATTCTCGACGCACCTCCTCGACTGCGGCTTCCTGCTCGCGTCGAATCTCTTCTCGCGCCCGGTCAAGCATTTCGTCGACCTGAGCACGCGTGCGTTCAACCTCTTGATCCCTCAACCGCGACGCCGCGTCTCGGGCTTCGGCGATTAATGCCTGACCTTCGCCACGAGCATTCGCCAGTTCTTGTTCGACGCGCTCCGCGGACGACGCAGCTTCTGCGCTCGCCCGTTCCGCCGCGTCCAAGCTTTCGCGGATGCGCTCGGCGCGTTGATCCAACATACGGGTTATGGGGCCGTATAGGAACATCCGCAGAAAGACCGCGATGACCGTAAACCCGACCAAAAAGGTCAAAAGGCGGGGTAGGTCTATTCCCAATGCATCCATGAGAATCTCCGAATCGTTCTACATCGGACTGATCGTTGCACCGCCGCGTCGGCGGGATTAACGGCGTCGGCAATCAATTGAAGCCGATCCGTCCGCCGAAGCGCTGGCAGGGTGCAGATTAAACGAACAGCGTGATGATGGCGACGACCAAAGCGTAGATCGCGATGGCTTCCGTGAACGCAATGGCAAGAATCATGTTCTGCCGAATCGCGTCTGCGGCGTCAGGATTTCGGCCGAGGGCTTCCATCGCCTTGCCTGCTAGCATGCCGATGCCAAGCCCTGGACCGAGGGCTCCCGCCCCGATCGCAAGCCCGGCTCCGATTGGTGCCCAATCTTCCATTGTCTTAGACCTCCTGGTCTCGATTGTCGTTGAGTTCGACGCTCGATCCTTTAGACCGGGTCGAAGGTTCATCACACGCGCTCGACTTTGCTCTGCAAGTCGCACGCAGTATGCCAAATTTGTAGGTACCCTTTGCGCCGCGATTGGCGACGATGACTGGGGCAGCGTTCAATTGCCAAGCGTTCCATCTGACCGTCGTGCAGTACTGCATCAATGTCCCCCCGCACCGTCGGCGTGATCGCCTTCCGGATGGTGGTGCGGCATGATCGCGAACGCACCGAACATAAGAGTCAAGACCGAGAATATTATCGCTTGGATGAAGCCCACGAATAGCTCCAGTCCGATGAACGGAATCATGCCGATCAATGGGAACAGGAAGCCCATCGCGATCAGCAGTATCTCGCCGGCAAACATGTTGCCGAACAGACGGAATGTGAAGCTGATGATCTTGATGAATTCGCCCACCAGTTCAAGCACGCCGACGAATAGATCGATCGGATTACGTTTGAACGGGTTACCGATGAACTTGTCCCAGTAACCACCAATGCCCAACGTCTTGATGCCCCAGAACTGCACGCTGACCATCGCAAACAAAGCAATCGCCAACGTCATGTTCAAGTCCGTGCTTGATCCTCTGAGATACGGCACTAACAACCCAACGCGCTTGCCCTCGAACCCGTCATACTTGCCAGGGTTCTCCGTGAAAAATTCAGTGCTCGGGACGGGCCCCGGTGCCACGCTCTCGTCAACTCGGCGCCCAATCTTCACTACATCTTCCTCGGTCGGATGCACCGGGTCGGCGATGTCATACGCCGCGATGTCGATTAGCGTGACCTTGTAGTCCTCGCCCCGACCAAGCGGCAGTATGCGCACTCCTCCACCATCAAACACCACAAATCGCTGCTCGCCGTACGTCTCCAAAGTCTTGCCGAGATACTTCTGCAAATCCTCACTGTCGGCGTGAGACTCGATGAAGTGCCCCAAACCCTCGCCGTTTTTCCCAACGTCGTGGTGCAGCCCATCCAGCAACTCAGTCTGATTACCCTCCGCAAGCTTCTTCTCCAACTTGTGGAAGAAAAACTCTTGAGTGGTCTCTACGCGCCCAATCGTTCCGACCACAGGCAATACTCCGAGCCAGTTCGAGAACAACACGACTAGGAAGATCGCGGTCGCGACTGGCAGGAAAATCCGACCCGCCTTGCCAGATGTAGATTCGGCGAGGTTGATGAAGAACTCGTAAAGCAGCTCCATGATGGCTTGCCAACGTCCCGGCACCTCGGAGAGCTTTCGTGTCGCCAGCCAGGTCAGAAGCACCAGCACCAGCATGGCCGCACCAAACATCACAACCGTGTTCACGAGCTTGTAACCGCCGATATGCGTAACAAGCTCCGATGGGATCTGGATTAGAGGAACCGCACCACCGAGGAATCCACCACCGAACGCGGCGCCGAGGGCACCGCCCAATACCGAAATAAGTGCCACAGCGAGCAAGAAAACCGCTATGGCTATCGCTTTAGGGGATGAGAGCAAACTCTCCCCCTGCCTGTTGATTCGGTTCGATCGTCATCTTGCAATCAAGTCGTCGGAAGGTTGGGTGACCGGATCGCCTAACGCTTCGCCTTACCGAAGTCAGACAACATCCGCACCATGCCGACCAGCGCAATTGCGACCCCCAATAGGATCCCGACCACCAGCAGCAACGGTGCGCTGCCGACTAGTCGATCTAACCACCATCCAATCAAGGCTCCACCGGCGATGCTCACGCCGACGAACCAACCGATCATGGTCAATCGCGCCAAAGTCGGGATGATACTTGGCACACTCTTCGGAGTCCGCTCGTCAGGCATCAAAAAACCCGCCTTCACTTCAAACAATTATAAGCAACCAACCACGCCATCACGACGGCAACCCGACATCATATTCCCACACACCCGACGTTCCAGCACACCTGACCATTCAAGCACGCGCGTCATTCCCGCGCACGCGGGAATCCAGAGAAAAACAAAGCACGCCACTCTCCCCCACTTCACACAAACTCTGTCATTCCGAGCGGAGCCGAGGAATCTCCCCCTCTTTGGGTTCTGTGCACAACCCTCCCCCTTGATGCCAAGGGGGAATTAAAGGGGGTTTAGACTTGGCGTTTCGCTTTGCACTCCGTTGCCCGGCCTCTCTGGATTCCGGCTTTCGCCGGAATGACGGTGGTTATGCACAGCACCCTCTTTGCGAAGCAAAAGAGGACGCGGCAACCATAGCGAGACGCAGGGGTATACCATCTTAGGCACATGTAGCGAACCTGTTTGAGGGTGCAAGGTAAAACTGCTACAATCGTTATAACTATGACCACCGTCGAACAATACCGCTCCGTTTCCTCCACGCTTTTCGATCAAGCGCAAGTTGAGTTGCAAGCTGGCGACCTAGTCCAAGCATCCGAGAAGTTCTGGGGCGCCGCCGCACATGCTCTCAAAGCCACTGCGCAACAACGCAGGTGGCAACACGACTCTCATGCCCACTTCTACCAGATCGTGCGAAATCTCGTCAACGAAACCGGTGACAAAGGATTGGTCGATCTCTTCAACGCTGCAAACCTCCTGCACATCAACTTCTACGAACACTGGTTGGAACTCGACGAAATACAACGCCTCGCCCAACAGGTGAGTCAGCTACTCAACCGTCTCGAGGTTATTAATCGCTCCTGAACTAGGCCAGAAGCGGTCAATTGTTTCGGCGTTCTCGCCTAGACGGCGCAATCGGTCAATCATGAGTTGCGCCTGTCGCTTCGATAGACGAGCCAGATCTTCTTTCCCTCTGCTCGTCAACTCGACGCGGTAGCTCACTAAGTCAAACCCAGACGCCGCTACACCTCATCGAGGCCATGCGTTGCCGCTCCATTCTCAACTTCCACGACAGATGCACTCAATTCCGCAGAAATCGTCTCCCGCAACTCCAAATCAGTGTCAGGGTCATCAGACTCCTCAATAGCGACCTCAACCTTAGTTGTGCTATCACTCTTGTCCATCTTCACAAATGCCTTTCCTGTCGTCTTTTGGAATAGTACGTGAACAAGCCATACACAAACCTTCCATCAATCTTCCAAATCCCCGTTCAAAACCACCATCATCCCCGCAGGGCCTGTCCTACTTCAGGCGAATCGAACGCAAAGGACATCCGAACAACCGGAAACGATGCGCCTTAGAAGTCAATTTATGCCACAAGTATCTCGGCAAAAACGCGCTTGGCGTAACATTTGGGGCTTGAAGCCAAGTACCCATGCGCGACCAGAACCAGCCACTCGATTACTACGACACACTAGGCGTGTCGCCCGACGCGTCGGTGGATGAGATTCGCCACGCCTATCGCCAAGAAGCGTTGAAGTGGCATCCTGACCGCAACAAAGACCCCAACGCGCCACGGATGATGCAACTCATCAACCAAGCGTGGGGAGTGCTAGGCAACCGAGAACGGCGAGCAAAGTACGACAGGGAACGAGAGCGACAGGCGCGTCCCGGCCAGTACCGAGACCCTATGGAGGGGTTCCGCGAAGTCCTTTTGCCTTGGTTGCTAGAACGCAGTTTCGATCTCTACGACATCCTTGGAGTCTCTATCAACGCAACGCTTGATGAGGTCAACCTCGCGTATATCTATCTGCGACAAACCATCGATGAAAATCCACGTTTCGCCCGCGACCCCGCCGCTTCTGCTTTTCTTGCCCTGGTGGGTATCGCTCGTCTCGTCCTAACTACTCCCGAATTCAGGGCTGAGTACGACCGGCACTATTTCCTCATGCGTTCCCAAATGGCCGAACAGGCACGAAGGCAACAAGAGGAAGAAAGGCGCGAGTTCGAACGTCAGGAGCAAGATCGACAGCGAGAGCAAGATCGACGTAAAGCCGAATTACGTCGCCAGCGCGAAGCGGCTGAGCGCAGACGACAACAAACTGAACGCGAAGCGAGAGAACGTCGAGTACGCGAACAACACGAACAACGCGAGCGGGGAAGACTGCGCAAAGAGGCACAACGAGCTGATGGAAGCAGCTTATCTCCCATTCTGATACTCTTCGTGATTTTCATCTTGGGTGTCGCTTCTTTCTATATCTGGCAAAACCTCGGCGATTCGCCAGATTCAGTTTCCAACTCACCAGAAGCGCGACGGCTCCCAACAGTTGCCAGCACTGACGCGATCCGCGTACGCGAGGCCACCCGCGTACGCGAGGAAATGGCCCGGCACATCGCCACCCGCGAGGCAGTGGGACGTCAGTCCCGAGCTCAAGTGAGCGCAAGTACACCTGCACCAACCCAGTTACCTAGAGCGACGACAGAACCGGTTGTTCAGGCAACGTTAGTCCCTACAGTTCTCCCGAACCCGACACCCGCCTCAGTACCAACGTCTACCCCTTTACTGACACACAGACCGCCCTCATACACGGAGCAGTTTGGGCTGTCAAGTGCAAATCCTATCCATCTATCGACACGGACACCGCCCTCATCCTCAACAGAGATGAGCGCCCAACTACATGATCTGCTGAACCTTGATCCTCGGCAAGTTTCTTGGACTAGAGTGGATATCTTGCTGAACGCGGGAGCAGATCCGAACGGAAACGACAATGCAGGCAAACTTCCCCTAGACGTCGCAGTGCAGAAGGGACACAGCGACGCGGTATTGCGTACGCTCTTGGGTCGCGGGGGCAAACTGTCGAATCCGACTGGCTATTTGTTCGGATTGTTGAACCTTGAGCCTTGGCAAGTTTCTTGGACTAGGGTGGAGATTCTGCTGAACGCGGGAGCAGATCCGAACGGAAACGACAATGCAGGCAGACTTCCCCTAGACATCGCAGTGCAGAGGGGACAAAGCGACGCGGTGTTGCGTACGCTCCTGAGTCGCGGGGGTAAACTGTCAAATCCTACTGGCTATTTGTTCGGATTGCTGAACCTTGATCCTCGGCAAGTTTCTTGGACCAGGGTGGAGATTCTGCTGGATGCCGGAGCAAATCCAAACGGAACCGACGAAGGCAGGCTCCCACTGGATGTCGCAGTGCAGAAGGGACACAGCGAAGCGGTGTTGCGTACGCTCTTGAGTCGTGGAGGTAAACTGTCAAATCCTACTGGCTATTTGTTCGGATTGTTGAACCTTGATCCTCGGCAAGTTTCTTGGACTAGAGTGGAGATTCTGCTGGATGCCGGAGCAAATCCAAACGGGACCGACAATGCAGGCAGACTTCCCATAGACATCGCAGTGCAGAAGGGACACAACGACGCGGTGTTGCGTACCCTGAACAACGCGATGAACCGATAAACCAGCAAGCTACTTGGCAGGCACCCGCACATGTATAGAATGCGGACATTACCTCGTCTCAGAACTGCCATTCTCCCATCTGCGAAGGCAGTAGTCCAAATCCGATCTGCGCTTGGCAACCACATTGTCGCTGGCCTCAAACGTAGTCCAGTTGATCCTATTGACATCTTTGCGATATAGATTCATGAACAAAACGTTCTCTGGATCCATCGTAGGGCCGAAAATGACTTCGCGGCTGACTGGTAGCCAGCTATGGTAAACATCCGAGTTGTCAGATTCAAACACACGCATCCCACCGCAGTCGCCTAAGATGAAGCCGCTGACTCGTTTGCCCGGCATCGCGACTAGCAATCCCGATTCCAACATGTAACGGTCAATTTCATCAGCGATTTTCGGTGGCATGCCCACAGCAACGCGCGCTCTCAGATCCGGAATTAGTTGACCTCGGATTAACGCAGTAGCATCCGGCCCTCTTTGGAAATCTTCCCACCCTTGCCGTTCATCGCCAACCCACTCGTAAATCTCACCTTCCCTCGAGAATCCCTGCCTGTACAGATGCTCATATCGGTCGAACGGAACTATTTCGTCAGCGTGATGATCTGTTCTCAAGAACATCGTCATGAAGAGCAACTTGACAGCGTCGCCATCTTCCTTGGCAAGCGGTGGATACAGTCGTGCTTTGCGGCATCTGATGATCTTGTCAATGACAGGCGCAGCTTGCGATTCGATTTCACCAAGGCGCCGTTCAACTTCGTACCGTTCATCATCGGTTTCGACATAACGCTGGGTATATCGGTCTTTCTGGACAAATACGTTGTTAGGAGCCACTTTGAAGTACCGTGATTCGAGCTTGCTGTACGCGTGTACAGTTTCGCACTGCGTTTGGAAGTTCCGCAACAGCATCCGTGGAATGACGTGTTGCCGCTTTGGATTTTGGGTTGTAGGGACGGTGTTCATTGAAGCTGATGTGCAATCGATGTTCGAGTAGTAAGATCCATCCTCTAACTTGTTATGAGGTCAACCTATTGACTATCGTAACATACATACTATATAATCATCGTTCCAACATCCGGCCTATCGCTCCAGGATGCCTTCGACAGCACCAAATTGATTGCCGCGAGAACCGCTGCCCGGCGCCGTTTTCCGTCGCGAAAAATTATCACCAATGGATTGTATTGGGAGCTAGAAGCGTGACTACACAACGGTTCAGTTGTTGCAGCCGCCCAGCCACTCGACGATGAGGTCGTGGCTCTGGACTGCGTCGCTGACCGCCCGTCTGAGGGTCTCTATAGCCTCCTCCAGCGCGATGTCCGCGGCTTCGCCAGATGCTGCGTCAGCGGATTCGATAATGCGTTCGAAGTCGGTGGCTATGTTTTTGATCGCTTCATAGACCGTGGGGAACGGTTCAGGCGGAACGGTGGAAGCTATGGTGTTGACAGCACCGCCCATGTCCAACAGTTCCTTGGCCACCCTCGCCCGCCACACCAAGTCATCCGAAGGATCCTCAAGCAACGCGTCTAGTTCCTCGCCTGCCTCGATCACCGTCTCCACTTCTTCCGCCATGTCCGTCACGTAGTCGACGACCTCTGGGACGCACACTACGACAGGCTCGGGGTGGGCGTAGGTATCGGAGTTGGTGTGGGGACTGGCGTAGGAGTCGGAGTCGGCTCTGGCGCAGAACACGCCAGTAAGACGACCATCACGACGGACACGACCATCAGACCAAGCTTCGACAAGGTACCCTCCTATGGGTGATTTTTAGTCAGGTATGTAACTCATACCTTAATTTTCATACCCTCATCCGCGACGGATGGAACGCCGCATGTGACCGCCTCCTCAACCTGTGGATTCCGACTTTCGTCGGAATGACGGAGGAGCCTCTCACATTCAAGACATACAATGAATCACCACATCTTCATTGCATCCACCTCATCCCAATGCGCCAATTCACAACAACAACAACCCAACGCAACCAAGTCACCATCCCTGCCGAAGTTCGCCGCATCCTCGGTATCAACCCCCGGGACAAAGTCTCCTTCACTGTCAACGACGATGGTCATGTCTCAATCGCCGCGGCGGCATACACCTTAGAGACCGCTTACGGATCGGTTAAGCCCATCACCGACGGCCGCAACTTAGACGAAATCATCCGTGATGTCAAAGACGAAAAGGCTGAGCAGACCGCCCGGGGACTCCGAAAACGGTGAAGTTCCTAGACACCAACGTCATCCTCAGATACCTCACCCGCGACGACCCAGAAAAGGCGGAAGCCTGTTACCAACTCTTCCAGAGGGTCAACAGCGGCGAGGAAACCCTAATCACCTGCGAAGCTATCATCGCGGAAGTCGTATACGTCCTGCGCTCCCCACGAGCTGGTTACGGCCTGAATCGCGACGAAATTAGCGCTCGGCTCGTTCCCATCCTCATGCTTCGCGGTCTGCGATTACACCAGAAACAGCTATATATCAACGCCCTGAACATCTATGCATCCTCAACATCGCTCGATTTCGAAGACGCCATAGCCATAGCCCACATGCAACACCACGACATAAACGAGATCGTGAGCTACGACAAAGACTTCGATTCGTTTCCCGGCATCGACAGACTGGAACCACCGCTCGTGCGAAACCGCTAGAATCTCCGATCCTCGCGACTACGATTTCGACAGAAAAATGTTCCCGAACGCATCGACTGTCGCTCGGTAATCGGGATGAATGACAGTAGTCGAGTCGACCTCTTCGATGATTGCCGGGCCTGCGATCTCATCTTCTGAGCCGAGCTTGTAGCGGTCGTATATCGGACAGTTCACGCGCCCACCTGTCTCGGCGAAATAGACGGGTCTCGTTTCCTTGACAACGTTGATCGTAGCGTCGCCGCCGCGCCTGACCTTCCGCGATCGAGGTTTGGGGATCACGCCTATCGCGCTCAAACGCAATGCGACGAATTCGACTGGTTCACCTTCAGCCTTGAAACCGTAGGATCGCTCGTGCTCTTGATGGAACTGCGCCAATATCTCATCTAACGCATCGGCATCCAGATCGTTTTCCTGTAAAGGAACTGTCAGCTCATAGCTTTGGCCGACGTAGCGCATGTCGGCCTGCTTTATGAAACGAGTGGCTTCGTCTGCCACACCTTCACGGGAAAGTGCCATCTGCCCTTCACATCTCATTTGTTGAAACTGTGCGTTGGCAGCGCCGATATCGATTTGATCGGCTCGCTGGATCAAAGCTACTGAGTAATCGTGTTTGATGTCGGTAACCAAAAGACCCATCGCCGAGGTCGTGCCCGGACTCATCGGCACCAGCAGCGTGGGCATTTCGAGTTCGGCGGCGAGTCGATTGGCGTGAACCGGGCCGGCTCCTCCGAACGTTACCAGCACAAAATCTCTGGGGTCGTAACCGCGTTGGACCGACACTCTGCGGAGTGCGCCGACCATCGCGCTGTTGGCTATCTCCACGATGCCGAGGGCGACTTCGTCCACGCCCATGCCGAGTGGATCGGCGCACCGTTCTTTGATGGCTTGCCGCGCAGCATCCACATCCAGCCGCATCTCGCCGCCCAAGAAGTAGTCGGGCGATATCCTTCCAAGAACCAGATTCGCGTCAGTAATCGTCGGTTCAGTGCCACCTTGTCCGTAGCAAACCGGACCTGGATCGGCACCAGCACTGCGAGGTCCCACGCGCAGAATTCCACCGGAATCGATCCATGCGATCGATCCACCACCCGCACCGATCTCAACCAGATCGATCACTGGCGTGCGGATCGGGTAACCGGAGCCGCGAGAACCGTGTTCAGTTGTCGCGGCGGTCCCGCCGACCTCGTAATCCTTTGTCACCCGCGGCGTTCCGTTTTCGATCAGTCCGGCCTTCGCGGTAGTACCACCCATGTCAAATGAAATGACGTTCTCGTGCCCGAGGTTTTTGCCTAGATGATTGGCTGCGATGACGCCCGCTGCGGGACCCGACTCGACCACGAAAACCGGCCGTTCCATCGCCGCTTCGAAAGTGAAAACGCCTCCATTACTCTGCATCACCAACCATTCTCCAGATATCCCGTAACCTTGGAAACGCGACTTGACTTTGCCCAGATACTGTGAAACCACCGGGCGGATCGCCGCGTTGATGACTGTGGTGCTAGCTCGAAAATACTCCCTAAATTCCGGCGCAACTGCCGATGACAGTGAATAAGGTACCGTTGGCAACGCCTCACCGAGGATCTCGCCGATCCGTTCTTCGTGCTTCGAATTGATGTACGAGTGCAGCAGGCATACGGCTATCGATTCAACGCCTTCACCCCGCAATTCATCTACGATGCGCCTCATCGCTCCTTCATCTAATGGAACCAATACGTCACCCCGAAAATCCAATCGTTCCGGTACCCCGAAGCTGAGATACCGAGGGACTAGGGGACGCAATTTCTCGAACTGCAAGTCGTACAGCGTGGGTCGGATCCCGGTCTGAATCTCCAGAAGATCGCGAAACCCTTCGGTGGTGATAAACGCGGTTTTTGCCAGGTTTCCTTCGATAATCGCGTTTGTAGCGACGGTGGTTCCGTGCACAACGTATTTCACCTTTTCTGGCGCGATCGCACTATCATCGAGCATTCTGTTGACCACCCGGAGGAAACCCTCGGATGGGTCATCAGGAGTCGATGGCACCTTGCCAGTTCGGACCTCACCGGTGATTTCGTTCAGAAGAATGCCGTCCGTGAAGGTCCCGCCGATGTCTACGCCGATGCGATATTGCTCGGTCATCGGAAGGAACCTCGTTCTTCCGGATGACGCGACCTGAGGATACGTGTGGCTTCAATATCCACTGTCCATTGTTCAGTGTCGACAGCGACGCGATAGATTTTTCGAGCGCGTTCCGGGCTGATCCTGCCGTCTCTGACATCGCGCAGTACATCGTCAGGATTACGATCTTCAGGTGGTCCGTAGCCACCACCACCACAGGTTCGGTAGCTAACGATATCGTCTTCGGCGAGTTGGATCGTCACCTTCGAACCCAGTTCGGTGGAATCGGATTCGGGATTGAGTACATAATGTGCCTTCTCGCCAGGAAGTCCCCCGAAT
This sequence comes from Dehalococcoidia bacterium, assembly GCA_965208645.1. GTDB lineage: Bacteria > Chloroflexota > Dehalococcoidia > Lucifugimonadales > Lucifugimonadaceae > Bin127. The sequence goes on from OZ242350.1 coordinate 332,536, forward strand.
AGGCCATGCGGTCCCCAACACTCGCGGTCCGCAAGTATCGTGAACGAGGCCTCGTGGTCAGGGAAAAGGTAGTCGCGACGCAGTCCCAACCCGCCGCGGTGCCGACCCGGCCCTTCAGAATCCTCCACAAGTTCGTACCGAGTTATTCGAACTGGATAGTTGACTTCGGTCTCTTCGATGGGTGCGTTGGCGGTGTTCTTGCCGTGAGGTTGGACCGCATCTGGGCCGTCGCTATTTGCGCGTGCACCGTATCCTCCCGCGATCGTTTCGAGAAAACAGTAGTTCTCGTTTCGATACGGATCGAATCCACCGAAACCAGAGTGGCAGATCATGCCTTCAGTGCCGGCAGGCACTCTTTCTGGTATTGCATCGGCCAGCGCCCGCAAAATCACTTCGGTGAGACGAAGTTGGGTCTCCCAACCACCGACTACCGGATACGGTTCGGTACAGTTGACCACCGTACCCTCAGGGGCCAGCATCCGTACATTGCGATAGAAACCCGTATTAACGGGAACGTCGGGGTCAATGAGGCACTTGAGAACGAAAGCAACCCCGGAGTGCGTCTGGGCGAATGTGGAATTGATGGGCGCCCGTCTCTGCTCATCTGTTCCCGTGAAGTCGAACAACAGACCATCGTCGTCGATGGTTAATTTGACCACGAGCTTGACTGGCTCATCGCTGTAACCGTCGCTGTCCATATACCCCGTACTCTCGAAGATACCATGGGGCAATTTCGCCAATTCGGACTTTGTACGGCGGTCGGTGTACTCAATCAATTCGTCTATGTAACGAGCGACCGTCTCCGGGCCCATTCGATCCAACAGTGAAGTTAACCGACGGATGCCGGTATTGTTCGCCGCGATCTGAGCACGGAAGTCACCCGCAGTCTCTCGCTTCGCCCTGACTTGAGCAAGAACCAGATCGAAGACGTCACGATTGATTTCGCCTCCACGAACGAACTTCACCGGTGGGATGATGATGCCCTCTTGGTAGATCTCTCGGAATGCGCCTATGCTCGCAGGAGCCCCTCCGCCGACGTCCACATGGTGAGCGAGACTCGCGACGTAACCTACGAGAGCTTCCTGGTAAAAAACCGGTGATATCAGCGTGATGTCATTCAGATGTACGCCGCCCGTGTACGGAAGGTTGACCAGAAGCGCATCTCCTTCATGAAGATCGGTTATCCCATATGCATTAAGTGCCCGAGGGATAGTCTCCACCAACGACCCGAGGTGATTGGGCTGACTGAACGACTGCGCCACGGTACGCATCTTCAAGTCAAAAATCGCACACGAAAAATCGTGCCGCGTCTTGATGTTGGTCGAGTACGCGCTGCGGCGGAGAGCCGAAGCCATCTCCTCGGTAGCTTCGACCAAGGCGTTGCGTATGACCTCAAAGCGGATGGGGTCTATCGGAGGTTCAGACGACATTTAAGCAAACGTTTCTGCGAAGCAAGTGACGAGGAAAATGATAGCAACGTCATCCGTCACTTTTGCGAGCATGCCGCCCGTTCGCTCTTCTGGATTCCGGCTTTCGCCAGAATGACGCGGGTTGTGCAAACAACGCCCACACGCGATAACGTATTCGCATCGCAACTTGCCTTACCGCTCATAGGTTGAAATCCATGAAATACGACTTCATCGTCATCGGCGCCGGTTCCGCAGGTGCCATTGTCGCCTCCCGCCTTAGCGAAGACCCGAATGTCTCGGTCCTCCTCCTTGAAGCCGGTCCTGACTATCCGAACGTCGAGGACCTTCCGATGGAGATCAAACTCGGATACGGCTTCGACCGCAACATCTGGGCTCGCGCTTTTGGCCAAGACAGCAAACACAATTGGAACTTCACCGCCCGGTCGAACGACCTCAATCCCGAAATGCTCGTCCCCCGAGGAAAACTCGTCGGTGGCTCCAGCTCCGTGAACGCTCAGATTTTTCTCCGAGGACTGCCCGAAGACTACGACGATTGGGCTTCTTGGGGCAACGACGAGTGGTCGTTCCAGAAACTCATGCCTTACTTCAGGCGCATCGAGACCGATACAGATTTTTCCGACGACTACCACGGCACAGAAGGTCCGATACTTTGCCGCCGATGGAAACCGGAAGAGTGGAACGAAGATCAGGACGCTTTTGTCGAAGCCTGCCAAGCGCTAGGTTACCCGCGATATCACGACGCCAACGACCCCGACACTACCGGCGTTGGACCACCACCTTTCAACAACCCGAACGGCGTCCGATGGAGCACCAACATCGGATACTTGTCGCAATCACGACATCGATTGAATCTCACAATTCGCGCTGATTGCCTCGTGCATCGCCTGCTATTCGAAGGTAACCGGGTCATCGGAGCAACTGTCGAATCCGGCGGAGAACTCTTCAACGTCCACGCCGACCAGGTCGTTCTCTCGGCCGGTGCCCTGTGTTCGCCTCAGATACTCATGCTTTCGGGTGTTGGTCCTGCGGACCACATCACCGAGATGGGCATTCCTCTAAAACTCGATTCCCCGGGCGTAGGTCAGAATCTGCGTGATCACCCTCAGATATCCACTACGTGGCGGACCAAGTCAGATTTCCGACAAGATCCATTAGCGCCTAAGATCCAGGTCAACCTCAAATTCACCTGCGAAGGATCGAAATGGCGCAACGACATGTTCATTCATCCGCTGTCCTGTGCCACTCAAGAGGGCGTCTACTTGATATCCAACACGCATCCGATCGGCATATCGATGATCTCCGCTCTCTATCTCGCCGAATCGGCCGGGGAAGTCAAGTTGCAATCCGCTGATCCGCACGTCCAACCCCATCTCGACTACAACTTGCTCGACGCAGAATTCGACAAGGTACGTATGAGGGAAGCGGTCCGCCTTTGCGTCAAGATCGGTGAGCAGACACCGTACGACGAAATCATCGAAGAACTGGTCGCGCCGACCAGCGAGGAACTAGCCTCAGACGACCTTCTCACCAAGTTCATCATGCGCGGAGTCGGCACTAGCCACCACGCGTCGGGAACCTGCAAGATGGGACCTGATTCCGACGATATGGCGGTGTTGGATCAGTACGGCAACGTCAAAGGACTGCAGAACTTGAAGGTCGCAGACGCGTCCAACATGCCGGACTGCATCCGCGCGAATACCAACGTGACCTCAATGGTCATCGGCGAACGCATCACCGATTTCATCTTGGAAGGCAGGTAAAGACTACGTGCTGGCTACCTCGTCACCGTCATCGTCCATACTCAACGATTCCATGAACTCCGAAAAGGCGCTCAACTTTTCGCGCTGTTCGGGAGTAACCGGCGAGGCTGCCTCTTCAAATTGCTTCTCGCGTGCCGCGAGGCGAGACTGTTCTTCGGTGCTTCGCCGACCCTGGATATCGCTATCGACCTGCTCCATGACATCTTCAGCCATGTAGATCGGTACCCGCGCCCTCACCGCCAACGCTATCGAGTCTGACGGTCGAGCATCCAACACAATCACATCATCCCCGACACGCACACTGATATCTGCAAAGAACGTAGATTTGTTCAGACCGCGGATGTAAACGTGTTGAACCTTGCCGCCAAGCTCGGTAATGGAATTCAACAACAAGTCGTGTGTCATTGGCCGAGTGGCCGGAGCATCACTTGTCGGCGCGACGATCGCCGCCGCTTCGTTCGCACCAATGATGATGGGACAAACGCGTCGATCTTCGTGATCTTTCGGTCGCAGGATCAGGCAACGCTCGGCGGAACCGTCACGCCCAACTGTAATCTGGTGAATCTCCACCTCCAGCATGACGGACATCTCCTTGACTTTGCTGCGGTTGCCTGGTGCGGCACCCCTCCCAAACGTGTACAAATCGTCGGGCTGAACACCTATTCACATACTCTACTACGAATCCCATTAACCTCTCCTTCGACCCGCGAAGGGGACGCGTGCGAAGCACGCAGGGGATGCCCGAAAACCACCTACAACCCCGCCCGTTCTGCAACCGGGATTCGCGACTTCATCCGGCGTTGCGCCAACGGCCGCTCAAGCATGACCCTACGGTTGCAGCCCGAGCAAACAAGACCAATATCCGCGCCGATACGATAAACCTCCCATTCATTCGATCCGCAAGGATGGAGTTTTCGCAATACAACCAAATCACCAACCTCAAACGGCACCACTTCACGGTCTTTGCGCGCCGGCGAACTCACCTTTCCTATCCTCGACCAAGTGCGATTTCGGCTCGCAGCTCTTCCACCGCTACGCGCGCCGATTGAGCGAAATCAGACTTTGATTGGGAAGCGTAGATGATTCCCCGAGACGAGTTGATGAGGATTGCTTCACCGCCCAATCTCGCCGTCTCAGTCGCGTCGCCACCTTGCGCGCCGACGCCCGGTATTAAGAAGGGAACATCGGGAAACTTCGCCCGCAGAGACGCCAATTCATTGGGAAACGTAGCGCCGATTACGAGTCCGACATTGCCTCCGGCCGATCGAGACACCACCTGTTCCGCCACGATCTCATACACCATTTTGCCGGTTCGGGCATCGACTATATCCTGCACTTCGATCGAACTAGGGTTTGAGGTACGGCAGACAACGAACACGCCCCGGTCGCTATACTCCAAAAACGGTGAGATCGATTCCCAACCTTGGTACGCATACACCGTGCAAGCATCTACATCCCAAAACTCAAACATCGCCTTCGCGTACGCCTCCGCAGTGTTGCCAATGTCCCCGCGTTTTGCGTCGGCCAATACAAACGCATGTGGAGCTACATCTCGGATGTGGCGGATCGTCTTTTCGAGCGCCTCGAGACCTGCGATCCCCATCGCTTCATAAAATGCATATTGCGGTTTGTAAGCGGCGATCAAATCTTGAGTGGCGTCAATGATTGCACGATTGAAATCGAACACATCATCGATCGGCATCTTGGTCGGATCTGGATCAAGTCCCACGCATACACAACTGCCAGATCTAGAACGTCCAAAGCTCAACCTGTCCGACATTCTCTCGGTAGCAACGACCATCATTTCGTATCCCCACTAGTTTGATGCATACACCACCTGAAATTATCTACGAATTCAGCCACGTTCGTTCCGACCCACGCGCTCGAGAACCGGTTGCACCTAGCCGGGAGGATATCGAGTGGCTATTTACGGCGTTGTACGACGCGTACGGGCCACGACACTGGTGGCCAACCATCCACGGCGGATCGTTCGAAATGGTCATTGGCGCGATATTGGTGCAGAACATCTCTTGGTCCAACACCGAACGCGCGTTGATCAACCTGCGGGATGCCGACGTTTGGACCTTCAAAGCGATCTTGGACACCCCCGACGAAGAAATGCACGCCCTCATACGCCCGTCCGGCTACTACAAGGCGAAGACCCGCAAACTCAAGGAATTTGCAGATTTCATCCTGACTAGTCACGATGGTGATCTGGAAAACCTCTTCGCGCTACCGATCGACGAAATGCGAAGTCAACTGCTCTCGGTATGGGGCATCGGAGAAGAGACGGCAGACGACATCATCTTGTACGGAGCAAACAAGCCATCGTTCGTCGTCGACGCCTACACGCGCCGCATTCTCGAGCGGTTGGGATGGGATATCCAGGGAAAGAGCTATTCGGCCTACCAGCAACTCTTCCACGAGATCCTCCCTCACGACGCATACCTCTTCAACGAGTACCACGCCTTAATTGATTACCACGTCGCTCGCATTTGCAAAAAGAAACCCCTTTGCGACAAGTGCGTGCTTGCCGGAAATTGCCCTGTCGGACTTGGCGTTACCCAGCCGTAATGGTTATGCTGCTCGACTTGAAGAGAACATAAACATCGACGCCCTCCTTTAGATTGAGGGTTTCGACGGCATCTGAGGTCAACTCGACGACGAACTCGGGACCCGCGTCTACGAAAGCGAATGCTGCAAATTCTCCCTCCTCGACGCGTTGGATGGTACCGTGCAAAATGTTCCTCGCGCTGATCGCGTCTGGCCGCTGCAATGCCAACATGATGTCGGATGCACTGATCGATGCAGTAACCCGTTGCCCGGATTGGTAATCACCAACATGCGCGACAACGTCGATGTCACCGATGCGGATCGCACCACTTTCGGTAACGGTTCCAACGTATAGGTTGTCGATGTCGTCTCGCCCTATCCTGGTGGTGGATGCCACCTCTGCGACCAAGTCAACCACCGGTCCGAACGATTTGACGCGCCCCTGATCGAGAACCAATGCGTGCCGCGCCAGCGCCATAACGTCCGATAAAGAGTGCGAGACATAGACCATCGGGATACCGTATCGCTCGTGAACCTGCCCTAGATAGGACACAACTTCATTGCGTAATCGGATGTCCAGGGAAGCGACTGGTTCGTCCAACAAAAGGAGACGGGGCGAGGTCGCGACACCGCGTGCAAGCGCCACACGCTGGCGTTCGCCGCCGGATAACGAATCAGGAAATCGATTCAATAGGCCCTGAATCTGCAAAAATCGACACAGCTCATCGGGGTCGATTACGCGAAGGTCGGGTGGCGTAAGCCTGTATCCGTACTCGATGTTCTGCCTAACCGTCTTGTGAGGAAACAGCATTCCATCTTGGAACACCATCGCCGTACGAAACGATTGCGGTGATCGCCGTACCCGCTCGGTTGAGGAAAATATCGTCTCTCCGGCGAACCTGACGTAGCCATCGTCGGGTGTGACCATCCCAGCCAAGCAAGCCAATAGCGTAGATTTGCCCGCACCCGACGGGCCAAACACTGCCGTGATGCCATTCGAGAATTTCCCGGATGCATCGAGAGTGAAATCACCGAGTCTGATCCGCAGGTCGAAATCCAGAACAGGATTGTCTCGCTCAGCCATTCGAGCCACTCCTAGAAACCATGCGATTACGCTGCTGCGCGACGAGCCGATTATGTACCGCCAACGCGATCCCACCGATGACTATCGATACTGCGGCTAGTGACCATGCTTCCGAAAAATCTCCCGCTGAGATGCGGGAAAAAATGGCGCTGGGCAGGCCTTGAGTGCTACCGGGAATGTTCCCAGCAAATACGATCGTTGCTCCGAATTCTGCGAATGATCGAACGAATCCGAGAAGCAACCCGGCAGCGATCCCACGCTTCGCTAGCGGCAGGATGACGTCCCACGTCGCGCGCAGTCGGCCAGCACCGAGGTTGCGCGCTGCGAACACCAAACGCGGATCGACCTCCCCAAGTCCCGTTACGAATGCGCGCACGACCAAAGGGAATGAAACAACGGCCGACGCTATCGACATCGCTACCCAACTGAACGCCAATCCTTCTGAAAGCGGATCAAGTGGGCCCGTCGCACCGAAGAACCAGAGCAAAATGAACCCAACTGCGACCGGCGGCAATGCCAAAGGCATCGAGACCATCAGGTCGAGAATGAAGGCGACGCGGCCAGTGTTCCGAACTAGGTAGCTAGCTATGAAGAACGCCGGCACCGCCATGCCGACGGTCGCGACTAATGCCGTCTGCAACGACAACAGGGTCACGTCAAGCAATTGCATCACCCCTCGTGTATCTACCGCTCAAAGCCGTGTTTTTCGAAGATAGTGCGCGCGGATGGCGATTGCAGGAAATCGATGAATTCACGGGTAGATCCGTCTCCTGATATCGGTGCCGCGTAGTATTTCGGTTTAGTCGTCTCGGTCATCCCGGAGATGTCGAACACAATCTCAACTCTAGTGGTAGACAAGGCATCGGTTCGATACACGAAAGCGTACGCTACGTTGCCTGATTCGGCGGCAGCGAGCGCGGCTCGCACATTGAGCGTTGGCACGATCTGATCCCGCAACGAGTCAAGTAGGCGGAGTTCGAGGAGTGCGGCCTCAACGTATTCCCCCGCCGGCGAAGTCGCAGGATCGGGAATCGCGATCTTTCCGGCCCCGATCAATTGAGACGGGTCGTTGTGAAATGCCGCCGTGGACGATGATGTGACTACCACCAAGCGATTGGACAGTATCTGCGCGATCTCGCTCTCCGCCACTCTTTCGGCAACGACGAGTTTATCAATGGGAGTCTCGCCAGCGAATATGACGACATGGCCGGGCGCACCAGCGATGATTTGATTCGCTATCAGGTTCGAGCCGGCAAAGCTGAAGCGCACCGATTTATCGGTCTTTGTTTCGTATTCAGCACCCGCTTCTTCCAACACGTCGACAAGCGATGCGGCAGCGTGGATCAACGGCACATCGGCATCACGCGAACATCCGATCACCATCGCCGATCCTAGCGCGATGGCAACCGCGATGATGGTTAGTCGCCGCATGTACACCAACTTGATTTCCCTGATAAAATTAGGAGTTGACCTTAAGAAGGCTCGCCTCATCCATCAGTCAACCAGCAACTTCGAGGTTTCGATGCCGAATTCCGATCCTTCCCACCATTCGGATGAATACTCTTTCACCGAGTTTTCTTCGCAACCCTTTTATCGCCGAGTCAACTCTCAACTAGTCGATATGTCGGGCGTGTTCAATCAGCATAAGATCATCGATTTGGGTTGCGGAACCGGCGGCATCACCAAGCTAATCCTAGACCGTCTCAACGGTACCAAAGAAACCATCATATATGCGGTTGATCACTCAGCCTCAGCCTTGAGGTCTGCCGTCGATGATTTAGGTGGACGCAGGGAAGCGGTCGTCCGATTTGTGCACTCCGAAGTCCAGAACTTGGCTACATCGGTAAATGAACAAGTCGATGCGGTCATTTATTGCAACTCGATCCATTACGTCAACGACAAGGCGATGTTGTTGAGACAGATCCGCGATCGGTTGCGACCGGGCGGAATTTTGGCGTTCAACACTTCGTTTTTCGAAGGTTCTCATCCGCCCGAATCGCACGATTTTTATCGCCGTTGGATGATGCGGTCCCTCCGGACGTTGCGCAGAGATCATGGGATGTTTCCAGACAAGGATGCCGACAAAACTGGAGCACGTCGGCAGCTTACTCCCGAGGAATACGAAGAGCTGTTGAATGAAGCTGGGTTTGAAGTAGTGCGACGTGAAGACTTCACGGTCCAAGTGCCCGAGGTCGGCTTCTACCATATCAGCGGATTCCGAGACTGGATCGAAGGCATCATGCCTGGGGTCCCGCTTGGCAAAGGTCGAGACGCACTTCAGAAATCACTCAGTCAGGTCTTCAAGGAGATGGAGATCGAATCAGTTCCTAGGATCTGGTTGACTGTCACCGCGAAACGGGCGAAGTAGGCGGCAACCTGCAACTACGCCGCTACCCACGCGGTGAAGATTTTCCTTCAACCGTCGACGTATTCGCTCACGGTCATTACCTTGAATCCGTCTTCTGAACCTGTCTCTGTTTCCGGAGCGTAGACAGCCTCCACGGCGCAACGAGCGGTGTCGATGGATGTGAAGCACGGTATGCGACGCTCTACCGCGGCTCGGCGGATGTAAAAACCGTCTTGTTCGGCATCTCGTCCGCCAGTTGGGACGTTCACCACGGCTTGGACAGTACCGTCGTTGATCACGGTCACGACGTTAGCTTTGTTGCTGGAGAGTAGCCGCTCTACTTCGGTTACCGGATAACCGAGACTTTCAACGAAGCGCGCGGTTCCCGAGGTGGCATAGATCCCGTGACCGTTGTCGCCGAGAGTGCGGACTAGCCGTTCAGCGTCGGGTTTTGCGGAGTCGGCGATGCTCAGGAGAACATTGTCGCCTTGATTGATGGAATGCGACGATGCGATGAGGGCTTTCGTGACGGCAGGCACGTAGGAGCGGTCGATTCCCATAACCTCGCCAGTAGATTTCATTTCCGGGCCGAGAAACGTGTCAACGCTGGTGAGTTTGGACATCGAGAACACCGGTGCCTTTACGGCAACTAGGTCTTTGCGAGGCATGAGTCCAGTGCCCCACTCCAAGTCGCGCAGTTGTTTGCCGAGCATGACTTGCGTGGCGATCTTGATCATCGGTATGCCGGTGACTTTGGAGATGAACGGGATGGTGCGTGAGGATCGTGGGTTGACTTCAATAATGAACGTTTCGCTCTCGCTAATCTGCGATTCTGTGCGTCCCGGGTCGGCGGCGTTGCTGCGGTAGGTGCCACCTCCGGTTATGACGTACTGGATGTTCATGAGACCACGCACATTGAGCATTCGGCCGATTCGTCGGGTGTATTCGACGATGGTCTCGATTTCGTCGCCAGTCAACCAAATGGCAGGATAGACAGCGAAAGAGTCTCCAGAGTGCACGCCGGCACGTTCGATGTGCTGCATGACACCCGGAATCAATATGTCTTGACCATCGCAAACGGCGTCGACTTCCACTTCAATCCCTTGGAAATAACGGTCCACCAGAATCGTCTGACCGGGGGCTGCGCGCAGGGCGCGATCGAAATAGCGTTCCAGTTCGTTGCTGTTGTCCACGATCTCCATCGCGCGCCCACCGAGGACGTAGCTGGGACGGACCAGCACCGGGTAACCGAGGTTCTCGGCCAGAGCCAACGCAGTCTCGGTGTTCGTGGCGGTTCCGCCTGGTGGCAACGGTAATCCATTCGATGCCGCCAACTGCTCAAAGCGACCGCGGTCTGTCGCATTGTCGATGACATCCGGGGCGGAGCCGAGAATAAGATCTTGTAATCCGGCCGCGTTTAGCGACTGCGACAGGTTGATCGCCGTTTGTCCGCCGAACTGAACGACGATATTCGGCGCGACGACACCATCGCTCTTTGTGGTGCCGTTGCCCATCTCGTTGTCGATAATGTCGCGAACGCTCTCGTCGTCGAGTGGTTCGAAATAGAGACGGTCAGAGGTGTCGAAATCTGTCGATACCGTTTCCGGGTTCGAGTTGATCATGACAGCGCGCATGCCCTCGTCCTGGAGGGCCCATGCCGCGTGGACTGAACAGTAATCGAACTCGATGCCCTGACCGATGCGTATCGGTCCCGAACCGATGACAACTGCCGATGCGACGCCGATGGGTTCGGCTTCATTCTCTTCTTCGTAGGTGCTGTAGAAATACGGTGTCGTCGCTTCAAATTCGCCCGCGCAAGTGTCAACCATCTTGTAGACAGGAAAAATACCGAGATCTCGACGCATCTCTCGCACGCGTTCGGCGAGGCCAAGGTCCGAAAACTCGGCAATGTCTTCGTCGGTTAGCCCGATGCGTTTTGCTTCACGGAGCAGGTCGGCGCTAAGGAATTCCGATTCGCGCAGTCTTCGCTCCATGTCAACGACGCGCGCCAATGATCGAGTGAACCAAAGATCGATGCCAGTTGTCAGTGTCAGTTCCTCAGGAGTAGTACCAGTGCGGAGTCTGAACGCTAGTTTCCACAGGCGCATGTCGTCGCCCGAAAGCTCTTCATCTGGAAGCCCGTTGTTACGCCACTCCGGGTCTTCCCAACGCAGAGAACGTTTACCGTCTTCAAGGGATCGAATTGCCTTCATCAAAGCGGCTTCGAAGCTGCGATCGATGGCCATGACCTCGCCGGTCGCTTTCATCTGGGTACCGAGTGAACGGTCTCCGCCGCCGAATTTGTCGAAGGGCCAGCGCGGTATTTTGGCGACGCAATAGTCGAGAGCTGGTTCGAATGCCGCGCGGGTCTTGCCGGTCACGACGTTGCTAATCTCGTCTAGATGTAAACCGAGGGCGACTTTCGCGGCGACGCGGGCGATCGGATAACCGGTGGCTTTGCTGGCCAGCGCGGAAGACCGAGATACGCGCGGATTGACTTCAATGACCGTATACATCGGGCCATCGTCGTCGTAACGAGAACCTTCGCCTAGTTTCTCGCCGACTTCCTTGCCCGGGCGATAGGCGAATTGGACGTTACAACCACCTTCGATCTTCAGGCCGTCGATGATGTGCAACGCGGCGGTTCGGAGGCGTTGATAGTCTTTGTCGGTTAACGTCTGACTGGGAGCGACCACGATGGAATCGCCGGTGTGGACGCCCATCGGGTCGAAGTTTTCCATGTTGCAAACCGTGATCACGTTCCCGGCGCTGTCGCGCATCACCTCGTACTCGATTTCTTTCCAACCCAGCAGCGATTTCTCGATTAGTACTTGCCCGACCAACGAAGCCGCCAAGCCCGCTTCTGCGATCTCGTGAAGTTCTTGGACATTCTTCGCGACACCACCGCCTGTCCCGCCGAGGGTGTACGCGGGTCGAACCACGATGGGGTACCCAATCTCCTCAGCGGCTTTTTCGGCGTCGGCGATGGTGGTAACCGCAATACCGTACGAAATAGGCTCACCGATCTCCTCCATGAACGATGCAAAGAGCTCCCGGTCTTCGGCCTTGCGAATGCTGTCGGTCTTGGTACCCATGACGACGATGTCTTTGAGCGCCCCGGCTTCCTCCAACTCGACGGTAAGGTTTAAGCCAGTCTGTCCGCCAAGAGTGCCGAGGATGCCGTCTGGTTTTTCACGTTCGATGATGCGCTGGACGACGGGTACCGTCAGTGGTTCGATATAGACCCGGTCGGCGACGTCTTCATCGGTCATGATGGTCGCTGGATTGGAATTGACGAGAACGACCTCTACGCCTTCTTCACGGAGGGACTTGCAGGCTTGAGTACCGGCGTAATCGAACTCGGCGGCTTGACCGATCACGATAGGGCCCGACCCGATGACCAGCACCTTTTTCAGTTGTTCGTCTCGAGGCATAAATATCAGCTACTTGCCATTGACGCGCTGTTTGACCGCAGCGACGAATTCGTCGAAAATCATCTCGCTGTCGTGAGGACCGGGCGACGCCTCAGAGTGGAACTGGATCGTCATGATGCCATGGGTTTCGTCGGCCAAGCCTTCAACAGTGTTGTCGTTAAGGTTGATGTGGGTTACTCGCACTCCGGGGCGCTTGGGAAGTTTGTCGGGATCGACAGCGTATCCGTGGTTGTGCGCGGTTACGTACACGCGGCCAGTTCTGACATCTCGTACAGGCTGGTTGCCGCCTCGATGTCCGAAATGGAGCATGAAGGTGTCCGCACCCAATGCGCGAGCCACCAACTGATGACCCAGGCAGATACCCAAGGTCGGGATCGATTTCGAACCGTCTCCATTCAGGTCGGAGAGTTCGCGGATGGTTTCGACGGGACCGTCGAGAACAGCCGGGTCGCCGGGACCCGGAGATAGGACGATGCCATCGGGATTGAATGATCGGACCTCGGTCGCAGTCGCGTCGCATGGGAATACTTTGACTTGGCAATGTCGCGCCATCATGCTACGAAGAATGTTCCATTTGACCCCGAAGTCGATGACCGCTATACGCAAAGGTCGAATACGGTCGTTGTCCTCGGCCGCAACCCCTGACCGGTGGGATCTGATAATCAGCTCTTCCGCGGGACGAGTTCCGGTAGTGCCGTCCCCAATCCAATCGAACTCTTCTTCGGTTGCGACCTCTCCGACCCAATCGTGATCGCCGTACCACTGAGCAGCCTCTAGCACGGAGTTCGCCGCCGCGGTATCGTCGCCTTGGACGATTGCGCCCATCATCACGCCGGTTGATCGGATGCGCCGCGTGATGGCTCGGGTGTCGACACCCGACACTCCTGCGATGCCGTTGGTTTCGAGATATTCGTGAACCGTCATCTCAGAATGAGGGTGCGAGGGCGCGTCACAGTCATCGCGGACTACGAACCCTTTAACTTGGATGCGTTTGGATTCGGCGTCTTTGAGGTTGATACCGTAATTGCCAATTAGCGGATACGTGGGCACGAGGATCTGACCGCCATACGAGGGGTCCGTCAGCATCTCTTCGTAACCGGTCATCGACGTATTAAACACAACGAGACCGACTGTGTCGGTCTTAGCGCCTAAACTTCGGCCACGAAAGACGGAGCCGTCGCTCAGCGCGAGAAGTGTCGGGCCGCGGGTCTCGCTAGGCATCCGACGCTCCGTGTCCGTCAGCGTCCCAGATTTTTGCCCCTGCAACGAAGGTCGCCAAAACGCGTCCCCTCGCGTTGCTAGCAAACAGCGGAGTGTTGCGGCTCTTGGATCCCAGAGTCGTGCGGTCGACGTGCCACACGGCGTCGGGGTCGATGATGATCACGTCCCCTTTTGCACCGGGTTTGAGCGTGCCGATGGTAGTGTCGCCGAGTATTGCGCTGGGTCCCACAGTTAGTCGTTCGATCACGAGGTTCAAGTTGATCGACGCCGTGCCGATAGTTAGCGGGAGAGCAGTCTCGAGGCCGATGATGCCGTTCGCCGCTTCAGTAAACGTGCAGATTTTGTCAGTGTCGGCGTGCGGAGCATGGTCGGTGCCGATGGCGTCAATCGTTCCGTCCTCCAAACCCTCGATCAAGGCCACACGATCCTCTTCGGATCGTAGTGGAGGTGCCATCTTGGCATTGGAGTCGTACGCATTGGCGTGTAGCACCGTCGGCACATTACCGCGTTCGCCGTAAACCCATTGCTCGGTGAGCGCGAGGTGATGCGGTGTGACCTCCGCGGTGACATTGATCGATTCGGACTTCGCCCGATGGATCATATGGACAGATTCGGCGGTTGAAACGTGAGGCACATGCAGGCGACCACCAGTAATACGCGCAAGTTCGATATCGCGGGCAATCATCACCGATTCGGCGCTGTTAGGAATGCCACGCAGTCCGAGATGAGTCGCAACGGCACCTTCATTCATGTCCCAATCTGCTACCAAACCACGGTCTTCGGCGTGGTTGATGATTGGCAGATCGAGGTCGGTGGAGTAAGTCAATGCTTGGCGCATCAGGTGTGGCGACATCACCGGATCACCGTCGTCTGAAAAACCAACCACGCCAGCGTCGGCGAGCTCGTGCATCGGAGCCAACTCGTGCCCTTTGCGGCCTTTGGTGATCGCGCCGATCGGGCGGACTCGCACATCAGATTCGGAAACGCAACGTTGCATCAACTCCCCGACTACAGAAGCGTTGTCCTGCGCGGGGTAAGTGTTGGGCATCGCGCAGATGGTGGTGAAACCACCGCGCGCCGCTGCATCGGACGCCGTCTTCGGGTTTTCCTTCCACTCTTGGCCGGGGGTTCGTAAGTGAGTATGGAGGTCGATGAAGCCGGGAGCGACGATCTTGTCCGAGGCGTCGAATTCGCTCCAACCCTCCGACAATTGGGTCGCGCCAGCCGAATCGATTCCAATGACCACACCGTCCACTAAGGCGACGTCAGCGATTGCGTCGATCCCTTGAGAAGGATCAATCACACGACCGTTTCGGATCACTATTGGTCGTCCTTGTTGGTTCACGCTATCTCCCCTGTGGGAGCGCAGAAATGTTCCAACACCGCCATCCGCATCACCAGACCGTTTTCGACCTGGTTTTCGACTAGGCTCAAATCACCATGGGCAATATCAGTGCTTATTTCTAAACCTTCATTCATCGGACCCGGATGCATCACTGGTGCGCCCGGTGAAGCCAACGCCAAGCGTTCGGCATTGATACCCCAGACGCGTGAATATTCATTGACGTCAGGTAACAAACCGGAGGTCTGGCGCTCGAGCTGCAAACGCAAACACATGATCGCGTCCGCGTCCCTGACCGCGTCTTCTACGTTCTCGTGGACCGTCACCTCGGTGTCCGGGATACCCAACGAGTTCGGGCCAGGTGTCCAGCCTTGTGGCAGCAGGGTCGGCGGTCCGGCAATGGCGATTTCGACGCCCATTTTCCGGAAAGCGATGATGTCGGACCGGGCTACTCTGGAGTAAAGGATGTCGCCGATCAGCGCAAGTTTCGTACCTTTGAGATTGCCGAGATAGTCTTGCAGCGTCAGGACGTCCAACAGGGCTTGTGTTGGATGACCATGAGCGCCGTCACCGGCGTTGATGACCACCGCATTGACATGACGCGCGATGAAGTGCGGTGCACCGGAATGTGGGTGGCGGACAATCAGCGCGTCGATTCCCATGGCATCGAGCGTTAGCGCGGTGTTGAGAAGCGATTCACCTTTATTGACGCTGCTAGTGGAAGCAGCAATGTTGATAACGTCGGCACCGAGGGCTTTTCCGGCGTGCTCGAAGGACACGCGAGTTCGAGTGCTGTTCTCGAAGAACAGTGTGTAGATCGATCCACCTCGCAAGGAATCTGATTTGAACGGCTGAGAAGCGCGAAGTTGACGGAACTCAATGGCGCGCGAGCCTAGAGTCTGGATCTGTTCGGGGGAAAGTGAATCAACGTCAAGAAGGTGCTTGGAATCGGCGGTCAACGGCGCACCGCTCGACCGAGTTGCTGTGACCGGGTTGGCGATCACTTACCAGCACCTCGATGTTGTATCGACGCGTTGGTCCTCGTCAACGCAACGCAGTCTTCCCCGTCCACTTCTTGGAGACGAACGAAAACACGTTCTGTTCGGGATGTCGGGACATGCCGACCAACGAAATCCGGACTGATGGGAAGTTCGCGGTGGCCGCGGTTAATCAGCGTTGCAAGCTGGACGTAGGCGGGTCTGCCCGATTGCATTAGGGCGTCAAGCGCGGCACGCGCGGTTCGCCCCGTGTGAAAGACATCGTCTACGACCACCACGCGCGTTCCGGTAATATCGACGTCGTCCATCCCGTTCGAAGTAATCGCGCCGTTTGCACCGGTGACATGTCGCCGGTGAGCGTCGTCGCGGAAATTCGAAGGATCCAAGATCGATGTACGGGGGCGAATCGATTCGAAACGTTCGATGAGATCGGCGAGACGGATGGAGAGATATTTTCCGCGGGTTGGGACACCGGCGATAACGAGGTTGTGAGCACCGTGGTTGCGCTCGATAATTTCATGGGCCATGCGGGCCAATGCACGACGCACCTCGACGCCGGTCATCAACGTGCGTTCTTGGTTTTGTTCGGTGTCAGTCATCCGGTTTTTGTTGCGAGCCAGGGGTGCAGACCCTAGATGGAGCCCTAGCAAAACGCCCTCGTCTTGGGCGGACGAGGGCGTTGCAATTTCGTTGGGTCAGTCGTGTCTAAGCCTAGACACGGTGATGCTCCGACAATTGGGATTGGTTCGCACCTTGCCAGCCACACAGGACTGAATTAAAGGCCGTTGTTGGTTCGGGAAGAAAGCTAGCGGTTTGTTCGCTCCAGTGAAATCTAACGATTTGGTCTGAGAATCGATGCTATCACGCGAATCGAGCCGGACTGAACTCGCGGTATTTTGGATTGTTTTCACTTTGACCGATGGCGATGCTCGCGGCGAGTTTCCCGATTGCGGGTCCCAATTCAATGCCGATGGGGCCGCCCCCAGTTGCGGCGATGAGGCCCTTGGCATTTGGCATCTCGCCGATGATCGGTAGGCCATCCAACGATGTAGG
This sequence comes from Dehalococcoidia bacterium, assembly GCA_965208645.1. GTDB lineage: Bacteria > Chloroflexota > Dehalococcoidia > Lucifugimonadales > Lucifugimonadaceae > Bin127. The sequence continues at coordinate 349,758 of OZ242350.1, forward strand.
ACGCAGGCAAGCGGTATGTCGCGAGACCTTTTTTCGGGCAAGGAACGGGAGCGCATGTTCAGCAGAACGCGCGATCGTGCCACGACCCGACTCTGACGGGTTCTCGTCGAATCCGGCATCGGTGTGGGTAGTTCCGACATGCAACAAACCATCCGGCTTTGATGACGCATAGTCCGAACCCCACCAGAGCGAGACAGGAAGGGGCGGCTCGTCCCCAAGATCGTAGCGCAGTATTTCACCCTTCAATGGGAATACCGGTAGATCAATGTGAGATGTCGAGGAACCTTGGTTCAACAACGTTCGGCTCCACGCCCCGGCGGCCAATACGACGGTGTCGACGGAAATTGTTTCATCGGTCGTGGTCACGCTAGATACGGCGCCGTTTGCCAAGTTTATTTCCGACACCTCGGCATTAATCATCGTCGCGCCGTTTCCTTCCGCCGCCGCCCACAACGCGTTGGTGAAACCCCCTGGCGATATCTCTCTGGTACCGCCCAGATATAAAGCTCCGATTACCTCGGTCGAAACCCGTGCTTCGATATGACTGAACTCCCCATAAGCTAGCCAACGGACATCGAGTCGGTCTTCCGGCCAATCGTCGCGAAGAAAGCCGGCGACACCTGACGCTTTCAGTTGCGCGGCTTCGGCTTCGTCAAACGCCAATACCAAACCCGCCTTTTCTACGAAGTGGTAGTCGACACCGGACTGTTCGGGGAGGACCTCAGCCAATTCGTGATGCAGCTCGATCGATTCTGCGCGGAACCATTCGACCGGGGGACTACCCGGCGGCGGTTGGAACCTTGTGTGAAGTGATCCAAATGCAAAGCCGGAGGCGTGTGCGGCTAGCGAATCCTTCTCGATCAAGGCTACTGAATGGCCTGCGGATGAGAGGTAATACGCCGTGGCACAGCCGCTAATCCCGCCGCCAATGACTATCGCGTCGTAACTCATGGATCAGGTTCTAGTCGATACCAGGATGACCTCAGAACTATCGCGTTCGCATGGTGGCATACACCTCGTCGGTCTGCCTTCGTCGGCGGCGTGCGACACCTGAATTTTGGGCGGCGATCGCGACGCGTTGGGCGACATTGCGCGCCACGTTGCGGTCAAACACGCTTGGGATGATGAAATCTGGGCCGAGGTGTTCTTCCGGAATCACATCGGCAATCGCCTGCGCTGCGGCGATCTTCATCTCCTCGTTGATGTCCGAAGCTCGAACATCGAGCACGCCGCGGAACAGCCCCGGAAAACAAAGCGAGTTGTTTATCTGGTTGGGGTAGTCGGTTCGGCCAGTAGCCATGATGGTGACGTTATCTGGGATCTCTTCGGGCAAAATCTCGGGGTCAGGATTCGACAGCGCAAACACGATCGCGTCGCTAGCCATCCTGGCCACTTGGCCGCGTGTCAGTAAGCCCGGACCAGCTAGCCCGAGCACGAAATCGGCGCCTTCGATGCATTCGGTAAGACTGCCGTTGACGTTTTCGGGATTCGTGTTGTCAGCGAACCATTGCTTCATCACATTGTCGTCGTAAGACCGGTCTCGAGATAAAGCACCTTGGCGGTCGAATCCAATGATGTTCTTAACCCCGTAAGAGAGCAGTATCTTGGTGCAAGCGGTTCCTGAAGCACCAGCGCCTAAAACGACTGTTTTCAAGGACTCCGGCGATTTACCGACGATGCTCAGCGCATTGATTAATCCGGCGAGCACGACCACCGCGGTGCCATGTTGGTCATCGTGAAAGATGGGAATGTCGAGTCGCTCTTTGAGTTGATCTTCGATTTCGAAACAACGCGGCGCGCTGATGTCTTCGAGGTTGATACCGCCGAAGCCAGGCGCGATGGCGGTAACGATGGAGATGATCTCGTCAGGATCGTTGGTATCTAGGCAGATAGGCCAGGCGTCGACGCGTCCAAATTCCTTAAAAAGGAGGGCTTTACCTTCCATTACCGGCAGGGAGGCGGCCGCACCTATGTCGCCGAGGCCGAGAACCGCTGAGCCGTCCGTTACGACGGCGACGGTGTGTCCTTTGCCGGTCAGCGCCCAGACGGCGTCGGGATCTTCGTGGATCGCCATACAGACTCGTCCCACACCCGGGGTATAGGCCTTCGACATGTCATCACGCGTTGTCACCGGGACGGTAGAACGCATCTCGATCTTGCCGCCGACGTGCATGAGAAATGTTGCGTCGGAGACACTGTTGACCGAAACGTCTTCGATGGAGTCGATCGCCTCGATAACTCGGTTCGAATGGTCTTCGCCGGAAGTGTTGACGGTGAAATCACGCGTCATCTTGCCGCCGCTCGTGGAGACGACGTCAATAGCTGCCGCGTCGCCGCCGCACGAACCGATGGCCGACGTAATCAATCCCAACATGCCTGGCCGGTTCGGGTACTCGGCACGGATCGTGATGCTGTACGCAACTCCAGGAGTTGGACCTGCCATTTTGGTCTCCCTGATCAATGACAACGGATGTTTATCGATTCCCTAATAGTTCCAGCAATTGGAAATCCGTATAGAAATCGTGAAATCATGGTATCACCAGCGCCCAATTGGTTCCAAGCAGGATCGATCCTCGGCATGTTGTAACCTGATTCTCGCGATACGTTGGATACGAGAGGTGAGATGACACAGCAGAGAGAGACGCCGAGGCCGACAATAAGAGGTCGGTTCACAACCTGCGAGATTACGCGACGAATTGATCTAACCGAGGACCTCTGGAAGATTTGGTTGAAACCAGCTCAACCGTTCATGTTCAAACCCGGTCAATATTGCACTATCGGGGCCGAAGGAATTGAGCGTCCGTATTCGATCGCCTCATCACCCGACGAAGCTGAGATTGAACTCTTCGTCGAACTCGTGCCGCCGCCCGACGGCAACCTAACGCCGGTGTTGTTCGACCTGTCAGTCGGCACCGAATTGACGTTGCGACCCAGGGCGAAGGGAATCTTCGTCTTCAAACCCGAATTCAAGAATCATGTGATGGTTGGAACCGTCACGGGGATCGTGCCCTATGTCTCGATGCTAAGGAAGTTCTTGAAAGATCCGGATTGGAACGCCAACGGCCCGATTGATCGTGACGACTACCGTTTCTACGTGTTAGAAGGCGCAAGTTATCTGGACGAATTTGGCTACGACGATGAGCTATCCGACCTCGCGTCCGCACATGAAAACATCGAATTCTTCGGGTCGGTGAGCCGTCCGGACGAGGACCGTAACCGTGAATGGCATGGAGCCAAAGGCCGTATCAATACTCTGGTTGAAGATTTCGTGAAGAATCGCGGGCTAGACCCTGCCGACACCGTTATCTACGCGTGCGGCCATCCCGGGATGATCGAAGACGTCAAAGAACGGTACGCAGACACTGACTATCACTTCGAAGAGGAGCGCTTCTGGAAGGAAGACGATTAAGGGCGTAGAGAGCATCCGCAGTTTTACCATCGAGAGTTGGCGCGACATATGAATCGACCGAAGCGAAGATATCGGGCGACTAATACCTATGCCGACTTTAAGAGGAGCATCGACATGGCAGAGAAAATCGGTTTTATTGGGCTGGGGATCATGGGAAAACCCATGGCCAAAAACCTCATCAACGCGGGATACGACGTTACGGTCTACGACATATTCCCTGATCCGATCGAGGAAATGGTGGGAGCTGGTGCTACCGCTGGAAGCTCTAGCGCCGACGTGGCAAGCAAAACCGACATCGTGATCACCATGGTTCAAGACGGACCGCAGGCTCGTCAAGCAATCCTGGGTGAAGGCGGTGTAATCGACGGGGCCTCCGAAGGTGATTTGGTCGTCGACATGTCGTCCATCGCGCCTGGAGTGTCACAAGAGCTCGGTTCAGGCCTCGCCGGTAAGAACATAAACTTCCTCGATGCGCCGGTTTCAGGTGGCGAACCATTCGCAATCTCCGGCGACCTCGCAATTATGGTCGGCGGCGGTGCCGCCGATTTCGAACGAGCGAAACCGCTCTTCGACGTCGTCGGAAAATCGGCAGTCCTGTGCGGCGCACATGGCGCTGGCAATGTGACGAAGTTGGCGAATCAGATCGTCGTTGGCGCCAATATCCACGGTTTGGCCGAAGCGTTAGTGCTCGCGACCGCGGCTGGTGTAAACCCACAGACCGTGTTCGAGGCGATCCAAGGCGGACTCGCTGGCTCGAACGTGATGAATGCCAAGGCCCCAATGATGGTCAGCAGGAATTTCGAGCCCGGTTTCCGCATCGAGTTGCACTACAAAGACATCAACAACGCGATGGAAACCGCGCGTGCATTGAACGTGCCATTGCAAGTTACTTCAAACCTGCAACAGGTCTTGACGTCACTTGTGGTCGGTGGTGACGGAAGAAACGACCACTCCGGGATACTCCGCTACGTCGAGCAGCTAGCCGGCGTCGAAGTCAAAGAACTTTAGTTAGTCGATCCGTCAGGGCTGGGCGTTGGCCAGCGCAATCGAGCTGACCAACGTCCAGTCTTACCTACGCCCTTCGTCTTCGTCCCAACCGCGCGATAAATCCTGCAGGAACTCTTCCAGTTCGGGCGAAAGCTCGATCTCCTCTTCCTCAGCCGGCTCCACCTCTTCACCGTCGTATTCCAATTCCAAACGGGCGACCAACTGCGCTAGTCGCGGATTGTCCGAACTCGAGATCTGAACTTGAGAGTATTGGGTCTCACCCATGCGAATCTCAGGCATCCGATCCATGGGCACGTTGTAAATCTCTGACAACACCGACAGTACCCGAGCCGCTCCGACGTAGTCGTTGTCCAGCTTCAGATACAACGGCAGGTGCGCAATCATCGATAGTGTTTCCAAGTGAAGTTGGGTGCGCGCCAATTCCGTCAATTGCGATGCCATCGAAGTCGGTCCTTCGTATCGACTTCTGCCAAGTCGTACCCCATCCCTGAACCGGATCGGTGGCTCCCAACCCCGTGCTGAACCTGTGACTTTTAGTGGCCTCGTGTGCGGCACCGAGTCGTACATCGAGCCAACCAAAACATAACGTTCAACGTTGAAGGCTTGAAGCAGTTCGAGTATCGAGTCGTTGAAATCTTCCGCCCAAGCGTGAGGTTCCAGCATTTTGACAAAGATCAGATCCCGACCATCGGGCACCCGAGCTGCGGTGACCTCGGTGTTTGGTATCCGGAACGTCCGCTCGCCGCGTCGCATCCGGATGCGAGGTCGATAGCGAGTGTGGTCATAGAACTTGCCCGGCCTCATCAACTCGCCGATCTTCTTCGCACCGTAGATCCGACCGAGCCGATTCACAACAATCCGCCCTACATTACCCACATTTACCCACGGTCGCAACGTCACAATACAGTGCGGCGAATCGAAGGCCGTCGGGTCAACGTCTATCTGGAAATCACGTATCTGCAATGGATTATCTCGAAATGTCCCCAATCGCTGGACTAACGTCCCCATTGTGGCGATGACGCCTAGCAGCACCGACATGGAACCGACTAGCCTTACCTACAGGTTACCCCAATCCAGTATTCGTTGCTCTGTATCATTGCGTTAATGCCAATTGCCCGGACGATGATCCCTTGTGCAGCATCATTCGGTTTATCGAAATCCAACACCAACACAGAGGTTAAGCGCGCAGATGTCGTTCAAAATGGTCTTCCTGCCACCGAATTCGCAACACAACGTTGATTTCATGACGAGGTTGCAGGACTCGGTCCCCGACGCCAACTTGGTCGCACCGATGACCGAGGATGAAGCTGTCAAAGAGCTATCCGACGCCGATGCCGCGTTTGGCACGATGAACGCAAGATTGGTCGCCGCAGCCCCGAAGCTTCGATGGCTGCAGGCGCCGGCCGCAGCGCCTCCGGCCGGATACTATTTCGACGAGTTGATCGCTCACCCGGTCCAAGTTTCAAACTTCCGCGAGATCTACAACGATCACATCTCGGTTCACATCGTCGCGATGATGCTCTCGTTCACGAAGCATCTCAACGTCTACCGCGACCAGCAACGCGACCGGAACTGGAACAAACTGCTCGGCGACCAATACAACAATATCTTCTTGCCCGATTCGACGGTTGCGATAATTGGCGTGGGCGGAATCGGCACCGAGACGGCTCGTCTTTGCCAAGCCCTTGGATGCAATGTCGTCGGAGTCGATGCGCGTTGGGAATCTCCGGGGGCACGTGATCACGTTGACGAGATGCGAGAGTCGTCCGAATTGGACGATGTCCTGCCGCAAGCCGATTTCGTCGTCTTGACGATCCCTCACACCCCCCAAACTGAAGGGCTGTTTGATGCCACCAAGTTTGCGCTGATGAAGAACACCGCTATCTTCATCAATATCGGACGCGGTATGACCACTAAGCTCGACGACCTCAACCAGGCATTGAGGAACGGAGTCATCGGCGGTGCCGGTTTAGATGTTTATGAAATCGAACCACTACCTGCCGATCATCCGCTATGGAATGCACCCAATACCATCCTCACCCCGCACATCGCAGCCGACGAAGGCCGCCACCTTGGCGAGCGGCGTTACGAAGTCGTGTCCGACAACATGCGCCGGTTCGCTGCCGGAGAACCTCTGCGTAACCTAGTCGACAAACAGAACTGGTTCTAAATCGATCATTCATTGAGTCTATGAGCACGTACGGAGAAAATACCAATGTATGACCCCCGCCTACACCCCGAAACGGTTGATTACATGAAGAAAGGGGAAGAGATCGGTGGGCCTGCCGCTGGCGAATGTACGCCAGAAGAATTGCGAGCCGCATCAGATGCCCGCAGCCAAGTCCTTAAACCGGCCATCGAACCCGTTCGGAAGGTCATTAGGCGAAAGTTCGATGGTCCCGGAGGCGAAGTTCCTCTTCGCATCTACATCCCGGAGGGTGCCGAACCGCCCTATCCCGTCGTCATGATCTTTCACGGCGGCGGTTGGACCATAAGGAGCTACGAACTGGAAGGTCCGACCTCACGGGGTCTGGCGAATCGAGTAGGTGCGATCGCGGTCTCAGTGCAATATCGGTTGGCACCTGAGGCACGGTTCCCCGGAGCCGCTGAGGACTGTTACGCGGCCGCTAAGTGGGCAGTCGACAATGTTACGGAGTTCGGTGGCGATCCATCCATCATGGCAGTCGCTGGCACCTCCGCGGGCGGAAACTTGTCCGCCGCTGTTGCGCAAATGGCACGCGATAGATGCGAACCTAAAATCTCGCACCAAGTCCTGTTCTGCCCTGTGATCGACCACGACTTCACTCGCCCGTCATACGATGAGTTCGCCGACGGATACGGACTCACCAAGATTGGGATGCAATGGTTCTGGGAACAATATCTCGGCCCGGACGGCAACGGTTCCGATCCGTATGCATCGCCGATTCAAGCCGAGGACCTAAGCGGATTGCCCGATGCGACCGTCATTGTTGCCGAATGTGACGTACTGCGCGATGAAGCCGAAGATTACGCCGCCGACCTGCAAAAAGCCGGAGTCGACACTAGATTGACCCGTTACGAAGGTGTTCTCCACGGATTCAACTGCCAACCAGGCCACATCCACGCTGCCGAATCCGCGCTAGATGAAGCCGCTGACCGGATTAGAGCTTCGTTCGCCAAATTGGGCGCGTGACCTAACCCGCATCCTCAAACAGAACGCAATCGGGCCGATTCACCGAGTAAACGCGTGCGATGTTTCCCAACTTTCGAAGCGATTTCTATAATCTTAGGCGCATACCGAGTTGAATTCAAACTCGGCCGTATCGTTGCTTAACAGAAAACGAGGTAGAGCATGGATATTACTGCATACTCGGTCAAAGAAAAGGCCACGGTGCCGGTCCAGAACCCTGAGATCGTCACCATGAAAAATGGTCGCAAGGCCGTCCAGGGCTTGTCGCCAGCGGGCAACAAAGTATTCCGAATCCTTTCGAAGGCGGATGCGGAAACCCTCGCAAAAGAACTCGGATAACCACCGAGGTCTCAGCGCGCGCGCAGCGGCGCACAGCAGGACGATGTCATCTTGTTGCTGTCATTGACAAAGATGCGTCGTCCGCTATAATTAGTGTGCCGGTGAACCTCCCTGACGGTTTGCCGAGGCGGTGGCAACCGTGTCACGAGCCGGATACTACACGAAAGGAGGGACGTCTAGGTAATGGCATATAGCCGTATGAGAGGTGTCTCGACTTAGACGAGATCCCCCAAACCTTCCAAACACTTGGGTTAGCCCGAGTGCTAAGAAGTTAAATGTGCGGGGTGACCTCTGATCTCGGTCGAGGCACCTCCCGGCGGGTGGCATCACTCGGATAGGCAAAACCAAGCCTGTCCCGGTGGTGCCACCCGCCTCTTTTTTGTTGTTTTCGCTGTTAGCCTTGGTTGGAACGTAATCAACGTCACCGAGAGTTATTTCATGTCCCCCATGATGTTCGGCTTCGGGCGGCAACGCCGAAGGATGATCGAAGCCGAGATGCAGCGCTTTATCGAAGAAATGCCGCAGTTAGGCATGACGCGATTGATCCTCGTCGGCGATCTCGTCAGCGGCGAACCGACCAAACCAGATACCACTCTCGAGCTGATTGTGGTGCAAGAGACTGACGAACCGTTCCACCGGCGATCCGATTTTTGGGTCACCCATCTCCGCCCTGCGGTAGGCACGACGTTTCATGTCTTCACCGAATCAGAATTCTTTGAGTTGGCCGATTCTGATCCGATGCTGGTCAGAGCACAGCAATATGGCGACCAGCTTTACTGAACCTCGTTAACCGGTCACCAATCAACCCCATCTCTAGATCACCACCGAAGGATCGCCATGACCGACTATTCCTCACTGAAACGTGTGCCGCGCAGCTGGTTGGTACAGTCCAAGCACGACCTTGAAGCCGCGACAGCCAATGCCGATGACGGAAGGCATGCTTTAGCCTGCTTCTTGGCTCAGCAATCGGCAGAGAAGGCTGTGGTAGCGTTCCTCTACAACCACGGTGCCGAACACGTCTGGGGACACGCTCTAGCCGATCTCTGCGCCGATGCTACCGCCTTCGATCAATCCTTCGAGTTCGTCAAATCGATAGCCGGACTGCTAGACAAGCACTATGTCGGCGCACGATACCCACAGACGCTAATCGGCGGCGCGCCATGCGAAACTCACGAGGCACTGGATTCGGAGCGCGCATTAGAGATCGCGCGCGACGTGTTGTTAGGTGTTGAGGAGAGGTTGGGACTCGCGTAAACCTCTACGGGCAAAAGCCGTCCACGTTCTCCGGCATAATAAACCAGAAGCCGTCGCGGTTCAAACTGGCTGGAGCGCATCCGCTCAATTGGTTCTTCCAGAGGAGCAGCCCTACGAGGTTGGAGAGGTTGCCCAGCTCCGGCGGTATCTCTCCGCTCAGTTGGTTCTCGCCGAGGAGCAGATCTATCAGGTTGGAGAGGTTGCCCAGCTCCGGCGGTATCTCACCGCTCAACTGGTTGTCGTCGAGGTACAGCCATTCCAGGTTGGCGAGGTTGCCCAGCTCCGGCGGTATCTCACCGCTCAACCCGTTCTCGCTGAGGTACAGCCCTTCCAGGTTGGCGAGGTTGCCCAGCTCCGGCGGTATCTCACCGCTCAAATCGTTCTCCCTGAGGTACAGCCATTCCAGGTTGGCGAGGTTGCCCAGCTCCGGCGGTATCTCACCGCTCAAATCGTTCTCCCTGAGGTGCAGCACTTCCAGGTTGGCGAGGTTGCCCAGCTCCGGCGGGATCTCCCCGCTCAGTTGGTTATGCCCGAGGCGCAGCTCTCTCAGGTTGGAGAGGTTGCCCAGCTCCGGCGGGATCTCGCTCAAATCGTTGCCTTGGAGGCGCAGCTCTCTCAGGTTGGAGAGGTTGCCCAGCTCCGGCGGGATCTCGCTCAAATCGTTGCCTTGGAGGCGCAGCTCTCTCAGGTTGGAGAGGTTGCCCAGCGCCGGCGGGATCTCGCTCAACTGGTTGCCGTAGAGGGTCAGCGATTCCAGGTTTGAGAGTTTGCCCAGCTCTGGCGGGATCTCGCTGAACCGGTTTCTGCTGAGGTGCAGCTCTCTCAGGTTAGAGAGATTGCCCAGCTCCGGCGGGATCTCGCGGAACCCGTTGTTGCCGAGGTCCAGCACTATGAGGTTGGCGAGGTTGCCCAGCTCCGGCGGTATCTCTCCCGCCAAACTGTTTGCCAGGTTCAAGGCTACGACGCGGCCGTTGGCGTCCACGGAAACGCCTACCCAATCGCGGATGGACACTCCCGGCTCTAGCCAATTGTCGAGGCCCGCCGGCTTCTCCCAGGAGTTGTACAGAGCGATCAGCGTCTCGGTGTCGCCGGGGTGGTCTTCGGAAGCGCATACCGGTACCTCGCCGTCGTAGTCGACGCGGTCGCTCAGGAGGTCGGACATGCATCCGTTCAAATCGTTACCTTCGAGGCGCAGATATCTGAGGTTGGAGAGGCTGCCCAGCTCCGGCGGTATCTCACCGCTCAACCGGTTGTCGTGGAGGAACAGCCCTTCCAGGTTGGAGAGGCTGCCCAGTTCCGGCGGTATCTCTCCGCTCAAATCGTTCTCCCGGAGGCTCAACTCTTCCAAGTTTGAGAGGTTGCCCAGCTCCGGCGGTATCTCACCGCTCAACCCGTTCTCGCTGAGGTGCAGCCCTTCCAGGTTGGCGAGGTTGCCCAGCTCCGGCGGTATCTCACCGCTCAAATCGTTCTCCCAGAGGCTCAACTCTTCCAGGTTTGAGAGGTTGCCCAGCTCCGGCGGTATCTCCCCGCTCAACTGGTTGATGTCGAGGTGCAGCCGTTCCAGATTTGAGAGGCTGCCCAGCTCCGGCGGTATCTCCCCTTCCAACCCGTTCTTGTAGAGGTTCAGCACTTCCAGGTTGGATAGGTTGCCCAGCTCCGGCGGTATCTTCTCGCTCAACTGGTTGTCGTGGAGGTCCAGCACTCTAAGGTTGGCGAGGTTGCCCAGCTCCGGCGGCATCTCCCCCTCCAACTGGTTGCGGGTGAGGTGCAACTCTTCCAAGTTGGCGAGGTTGCCCAGCTCCGGCGGTATCTCACCGCTCAACCAACCGTTCCAGCTGAGCGCCATGTCTTCCAGGTTGGCGAGGTTGCACAGCTCCGGCGGTATCTCACCGCTCAACCGGTTGCGGGTGAGGATCAGCTTTTCCAGGTTGGAGAGGTTGCCCAGCTCCGGCGGTATCTCACCGCTCAACCCGTTCTCGTGGAGGGACAGCCCTACGAGGTTGGAGAGGCTGCCCAGCTCCGGCGGTATCTCACCGCTCAAATCGTTCTCTTCGAGGACCAGCCATGTAACGCGTCCGTCGACGTTGGTGGTGACGCCGTACCATTCGACCAGGGGCGCGTCGCTCAGCCAGTTTTCATTGTCATCCCAGTTCGGGCCGTCCGTTGCGTTGTAGAAGGCAACCAGCGCCTCCCGGTCCGTTGCCACCGAGGGTCGCCCAATGGCAACTGAGGGGCATTCCGTAGCCGTCGGCTCATCGGTAGCCTCCGGCTCGGCGGTGGACTGGCTGCCGATGCCTAAGATTCCTTCGCCCGTGGGCTCGGGGTCCCCGGCCTCGGTCTGAGGCGTCGCTGCGGCCCGATCCCCGGCGGCCTCCGGCTCGGCGGTGGGCTGGCTACCGATGCCGAAGATTCCCTCGCGCGTGGGCTCGGGGTCCCCGGCCTCGGTCTGAGGCGTCGCTGCGGCCCGATCCCCGGCGGCCTCCGGCTCGGCGGTGTCCTGGCTGCCGATGCCGAAGACTCCTTCGCCCGTAGGTTCGGGGTCCCCGGCCTCCTGCGTCGCTTCGCCCTCAACCGCCCGTTCGAGGAGCGAGCCGGGGGTCCCCTCCTCTCCGGGGTCGCCTCCATCGCTACAGGCCGCGAGGGCCATCGCAAGGAACAGCGCAAGGACGACGCTCAACAGGGTCCCGTATCTTCTCGCTCGGCTACTGGCCATTTCCTCTCCTTTTATGTCCCTATCATCTACCGTAAACCATATCCACTGACTCACGCACATGGCACCATACTTCGGCCCCAATCTGCTTTAGTGCTGATTCAAGTGCCGACTCGCCGTCGAAATACCCACCGCCTGCTGTCAGATCGGACTTCCACGATTCGAGTTGTGAATTATTAGCTGGACACTTTGAATCATCAGATAGCTATCCGCTTCCAAGTCTGAACTATTGTTGGGCATTCAACTATCCTTGTCCGTTTAGTGCTTGGTCAATCGACAAAATCTGCATCGTCAATCAGTCTCTAAACCGTGTAAAGCGTCGGCGCCGTCGGCACCGGGGCGATCTGATCTGGCATCAGCTCGTCTGCATCTTTGCGGTAGACCTGAATACGGTGACACCCAAAGTCGGCGATGTAAAGCAAGTCGCCACGCTTAGGATCGTGGTGGAAACGCATCATCGCCGGACCACGCAAGCGACGCGTAACCTCTAGCTGCGCAGACTCACGGTTGCGAAGGACCGTAGTACTCGAAGAGATGTAGATCCTGCCGCTCTTCGACAAAATCCCGTCTCCGATGAAGCGATCAACATAGCGGCCGTTCAGATCGAACTGCTGAACTCGGTGATTGCCACGGTCGGCCACGTAGACATCGCCGTGCCGGTCAACAGTCACACCAGCAGGTCGATTGAACTCGCCGATATCTTCACCGCTCGATCCGACCGTCCAGATGTGGTCACCGTCTGCATCGAACTTTTGCAGTCGGTCGTTACGCCAGTCAGAGACGTAGATCGAACCGTCATACGGATCAATGCCGACACCCCACGGATAGTTGAACTGTCCGTCGTTAGTGCCGAACTCGCCAAATCCGCTGATGTACCCACCCGATGACGTGAATTTCTGCACCCGGTGATTCTGCGTGTCTACCACGAGCATGTTGCCATCGTTGTCCCACGCGATGCCCGAAGGTCGATTGAGCTGGCCAGGGTCGCTTCCGTGCGTCCCCCACGTATCAAGTAGCTCACCGTCCGAAGGTCGCCAAACAGTTATCGTGTGGTTGCCTTCATCCGATACGTAGACGTTCTCGTCGGCATCACGAAGCATCTGAACCGGCCAGACGAAATTCGAACCAAAGATATCCAGGTCGTCGTCGTCCCAGTTGATACGTCGAATCTGGCCACCTTGACCATCGGTGCGGTTCAAGACGTATAACCGGTCTTCTTCGCCGATCACGATGTCCATCGGGTACGTCGTAACTCGGCGCATGCCGAGAGTCGTGTAGAACGGGAAGCCAGCGCGCAACAGCGCGTGAGGCCTACCATTCGTTCCGTTCATGGAGCCATTGCCGTTTTCGCTCACGGTCAAACCCTCCGGGTGTGTTTTAACTTGCCCCCGATATTCGATCAGAGGATTTCCGATTAGACCAACGTCTTCTCATACGGCTGGAGCTTCTCGAAACTGCCGCCTACGATCGGGACCGGGTCGAGTCCGAACCACTGCTCGAGAATCGTGCCGTACATCCCTCGGAAGTCGTAGGTGTGACGCAAGTCCTCATCGTTCAACCAGTTTGGCCGGTCAAGTGGCGGATATTCGGAGTAAAGCCCTCCCTTGACGTGTTCGCCAATGAGGAACGCACCGCCGCCAGAGCCATGGTCAGTACCAGAACCGTTGTCTTTGATGCGTCGACCGAACTCGGTGAAGACTAAGACCGTCACCTCTTCTGCGGCGTCGTGGTCGCGGAGGTCCTGCATGAAGTCTCGGATTGCTTCAGACAGCTCGCCGATCAACTTGTTGTGGGCCGGCATTTCCTGTGCATGGTGGTCGTACCCCAAGTGGTTCGTGTAGAAAATCCGCGTACCCAGATTTGCGGTGTGCACCCGCACAACGTCTCGAAGCGACTGTGCAATCGGGTTGTCCGCATACTCGACGTTCGACTTGTACATCTCTGGAGCTACCGCGAGCATGTCGGCACCCTTGAGCACGTCACGACCGGTCTGCCCCAGATAGTCCATCACTAGGCCGGAGCCGACCGCCGGCGTGTACATCCGCTTGAAGATCTCAAGGTTCTCGTCACGTTCATCTACAACTTCGATGCTCGACATCAGTCCATAGTTGTCGAGGTCCCCGATAGAGGTCGCGGTCACATTCGGCGCCGCCAAGGCTCGCGGCAATCCGCGACCAAAATTCACCGCCGTTACCGGGTTCTCACTATTCGGGTCGAACTCGCGGATGACCTTTGCCAGCCATCCTTCGGTCGCGATCGTGTCCGGTTCGCACGTGTGCCAGATGTCCATCGCTCGGAAATGAGAACGGCTCGAATTCGCGTAACCGATCCCTTGAACGATTGCCACCTTGCCCTCGTCCCAAATCTCCTTCAGCGCCGTCGCCCGGGGGTGGAATCCAACCTTATCGGTAATCGGAATCACCTGGTCCTCAGGGATACCGACGAGCGGCCGCACGTCGTAATACATGCCCTCGGTGTATGGGACCACCGTGTTCATGAAGTCGTTACCGCCGGACAGTTGGATCACGACCAACACGGGATCCTTCTGCTTCCCGTTCGCCCCGTTACCGTTGCCGTTCAGTGCCATTTCAGTTGCTCCGATTTGTTACTTTGTGACCCATGCTCTCTGCTTTCATTAGTGAGAGCCCTTGTCTCTTCGCTTTCATGGGGAGATCCCTCTTCCCTCCCCCTCTCAGGGGGAGATTCAGAGGGGGTACTCACTTATTCAAACTGAAACTCGCGAGTCGATACCGCGAGTGTTACCAATCTGAGGATGCGCTGCACGCTTTCCTCTTCGTCCTCAAACTCGATGTCGCCGCCATCGTAAGCGTGCTCAACGAGCGCCTCGCGCGTCTCGTCGTCTACATCCAAGCGGCAAAGGTGATCGAGAACTACCCCGACAACCTTTTCAGGAGTACGTGGTTGATCCAAGCTACGAATATCTTCGATGATGTTGCGCACTCCGGGTTTCGATGCGTCGTTGAGGGTGTTGACTGCGAAGTTCACGCGTTCGGTTAGCGTGCCGCCATCGATCCACTCCTTGCCGGTGTGCCAACCTTCGACGGACGGCGGATCCATCAGCGTTTGGCCCATGGCCACGAGTGTGCCTTGGAAACTCTCCAACCCTACGTCGACTTCGCGGTAGTCGCCCGAAATTTTAACGACGTTGGCCACGAACTCGGTCGGCGACTTAACGCGCTTCATGCGTGCGTTTTTGAAAAACTCCGACTTCAGCATCGTGCTTACGACGTGACCAATATCCGCGTCCGAATCCATCCACGCATCGACCAGCGTCTGGATCGCGTCTGGGTCTTGCGGCGGCTGAATACTCCACGCCGGAACCTGAGGTTCATCGGCGACGAAGAACGTGTAGAGATGTCGCGCGATGAATCGGGCTGTGGCCTCCTGACGGGCGATGATGTCAATGATGTCCTCGCCGTTGAAGTTGCCCTTCTGCCCAAGAAACTCTTTTTCGCCCTCATCGTGGTCATCCGCGCGATACACAAACTCGGCTTCGAAGTGACCAAACGGATAGAGCGGCAAGGGCTGCGTGAATGTCCAACCAGTGAACGCTCGAGCCGCGTTCTTGATGTCGTCCTCGGTGTAGTTCCCGATTCCCATCGAGAACAATTCCAAGATCTCACGACCATAGTTCTCGTTGATCGCAGCGCCGTGATTTTCGTTGTTGTCGAGCCAGAAAATCATCGCCGGGTCTCTTGACAGTTCCAGCAGAATCGTCCTGAAGTTTGCCAATCCGTTGTCCCGGAGCATCTGGATGTGATTGACCATGCTTGGTGTGTGCTCGCTCTTGGTCCATCCAGTTGCCAAGATGCCATGCCAGAACAGTGCCATCTTCTCTTGCAACGGACGCTCCGTGTTGACCATCCTGAACAACCACCGACCATTCCATACTGCGCCGTTGTCTTTGTTCGCAGCTAAGTGGGGGTAGAAGCGCCCCAACAAGTCGTCTTCGACTTGAGAGAACCGCTCGGGATGGACGAGATCGTCGATGATTTCATCGTACGACTTCCCGGCGTAGCGCTCAATCTCTGCTTTGTCGGCCCCGAAACCTGCCCGCCGAAGCAAGTGTGCGACCAGGTCCAAATCGGTCTTGGTTTGCGCAAGTACCATCATTTTTCCTCTTGGATTTCCAACCACATATGGATAGTGTGCACTTTAACAGCGAATCTTAACGAACGTGGTGAAGCAAAGCAAATTACGCTACGAAATCACGCCCTACAAGACCGTGCAAGAACGGCGGAGATGCAACACCGTCACAATGGCTCGCAGTCCCGCCGATCCGATCTATGACCAAACGTAACCGCAATCAACTCGCGCTCTGGTTCACGTAAATCGTCTTCGTCTCAGTGAAGAACTCTATTGCCGCTTTGCCCTGTTCACGCGATCCGCTGCTCGACGACTTCATACCGCCGAAAGGTACCTGCGGCTCAACACCGGCCGTTTCGCCGTTGACCTTCACGATCCCAGCCTCGATCCGGTCCGCAAACTGCATCGCCGCGTTCAGATTGCGTGTGAATATGCCCGCGCTGAGACCATAGCGAACGTCGTTTGCGATACCAATGGCGTCGTCGATATCCGCGGCCGGGATAATTCCGAGCACTGGGCCGAATATCTCCTCGCACGCAACGAAGTCGTTCGGCGAGACTTTCGACAACACCGTCGGCTCCACATACGTCCCACACTCGTACGATCCTCCGGACGGCACACCGCCACCCGTCAGCACGTTCCCACCGTCGTTAACGCCGCGTTCAACCGAGGCAACGATGTTCTGTCGCGACGCCTCGTCGATAACCGGTACCACCACCGAATCGGCTTCGGCACCCGGACCAATCGCCAGCGCCTCAGTCTTCTCAACAACCAGATTGGTGAAATCTTCGATGACGTTCCCGATCACGATCGCGCGGGAAGTAGCCGTGCACTTCTGACCCGAGTACTTCATCGCGCCGTCAACAGTGACTTGAGCCGCTTGCTCGAGGTCGGCATCCGGCATGACGATAACGGGGTTCTTGCCGCCCATCTCCAGTTGGAACTTCACACCCCGGCTCGCCGCAGACGCCGCAATCCCCATGCCGATCGGCGTCGAACCTGTGAAAGAGACCGCAGCGACGCCGTCTGAACCGACGAGCGCGTCTCCAACAGCCCCGCCAGAGCCGGTCACCAGGTTAAAAACTCCCGGAGGCAGACCGACCGCGTCCCACATCTCGGCGATCAAAACCCCGAGATGCGGAGTTGCCGATGCCGGCTTCAACACGATCGTATTCCCATAAACCAATGCCGGCGCCATCTTCCAAATCGGAATCGCCAACGGGAAATTCCACGGAGTTATTAGCGACACAACTCCAATCGGCACACGCTTCGTGTAAAGCAAGATGTTCGGATCAACCGAAGGCACAACATCGCCGACCGGGTTCGACCCCTCAACACCGAAGTACTGGAGCAACGCAACCGCACGTCCCACTTCGCCACGAGCTTCAACTATCGCCTTGCCACACTCCCGAGTGATCGCTTGGGCGTACCGCTCAGAATTCTGATTCAAGTAGTCCGCCGCCGCCAACAGGTGCCCGCCCCGCGCCAACGCTGACATCGAACCCCAAACGCGCCCGGCATCCGCCGCCGCACCAACCGCGCCCTCCGCATCAACCGAGTTCGATGCCTGGAATTCGCCAATCACGTCATCCAAGTCAGCCGGATTCACGCTCTGCGACACTTTGCCAGTCGAAGCCGGAACCCACTGTCCGCCAACGTAATTGAGATTTAAGTCGCTTCCTGCCATCAATTAGTCTCCTGTTCTGGTACGTCGATCGAGCACTCGATCAGTTAATTCAAGTAGGTACAGATTTCGCTCACCGGTTTGCGCTCTGCTTCCGGTATCGCTAGCGGGAATCCAATGAAAAACGCACCGACGACAGCCCAATCCGCCTCGGCACCAACTGCTTTGTGGACTTCTTCGTTCTTACAGACTCGCCCGGTCGACCACCCGATGGCAAGCCCGATCGCGTGCGCCATCAGCAACATGTTCTGGGCAGCACAACACGTCGCAGCGAAGTTCTCTTCCGTGATCTCCTCATTGGATCCCGGCACTGAATAAACAAGCATCAGTATCGGCGTTTCCAAAACCTCATCACGAGCCTCTGCTGAACTCTTCGCTCGTCGTTCGGGATTGGGATTCTTGACGTAATTCCAAGTCCACTCGTAGACGAGGTCTGCGACCTTGGCACGCGCATCGCCATCCTTCTCAAGTACCACGAACCGCCAAGGTTCGGTGTGTCGATGATTCGGTGCCCAACTCGCCGCCTCGACAATCTGGTCCAGCATCCCGCGCGGCACTGCACGATCATCAAACTCGCGTATACTGCGGCGCGTTCGCATCAAATCCATCACTGCGTCCGCGACGTCTTTGGAAATAGAATGTGGTAGTCCTATGACGGGTCTCCTTTGATCGATTCTCTTGCCTTCGGTTATCGACCCGCATATCAAGCGATTGTATGCCAACCCCCAAACACATCGCCCAAGCGCATCGCCACAACCGACAATGAGCCGCTACGCAAGAGCACGCAAGGTACACGCCAACACCGTCGAGGGACGCCGCGCGGTCTTGGAAGCACTGCGCGCCGAGCGCAACATCGAACGTCTGTTGATCGCCGATGGCATCGACGTCGGGAACCAGATGCAGGAGATATTCTCGCTCGCGGAATCCGCCGACATTAGCGTCGAACGTCTTCATCGCCGAGAAATCGACCGCCAATCTCAAACCAAGAAAAGCCAAGGAGTCATCGCGGTTCTTCCCGACACGCGGTACGTCAACGTTGAAGACATCATCTTTGAAGCCGACAACAGATCGCAAGTTCCTCTCATCGTCGTATTAGACGGCATTGTCGATCCTCACAACCTAGGCGCCATCGCGCGCACCCTAGACGCGGCAGGAGGTCATGGCATCATCATTCCGCAACGTCGAGCGGCGGGAATCAGTCCCGGCGCAATCCGAGCCTCGGCCGGGGCACTGATGCACACGCTCGTCTCCCGAGTCGTCAACATCAATCGCACGATCGAATACCTCAATACCCTCGGCCTGCAAACCGTCGCCTTAGCCGCCGATGCCGACACCGACTACACGCAAGCCGACTTGACAATTCCTACGGCCATCGTCGTCGGCTCCGAAGAAAAAGGCGTCGGGCGCCTGGCCCTGCAACGCTGCACCGCATCAATGTCGATACCCATGCACGGCCAACTCGCCTCGTTGAATGCATCAGTGAGCGCAGGAATCGCGCTCTACGAGGCGGTTCGGCAACGGTCCAGCATCTAAACGATGCCTTTCATCACCTACCCCATCAACCCGCGACGTAAGTCGCGGATCGTAACGGCCCTGTTCGCCGTAATCGCGCTCGGAGCGGCAACGGTTTTGGCTTTCGATTCAAGTGCAAGCGCCCAATCGCCTTCGAATGGCCTAGTGATTCAGTCGCTCACAATCAATAAGTCAGGTGAAACCGCACGCGCCATCAATTACGAGGCAAGAGTCACCATTGCCAATTCCAGCGAGAGCGATTTCTCCGGTGTCCAACGTGTCGACTACCAGATCAACGATGGCGACAAGCAGCTCGCCTACATCGTCTCTTCGCTGCAAAGCCGACAAACGGTAACGTTCACCTTCAGTTTTGGTTTGACACCAGGAGAACACACCGTTCGATTGGAGGTCGGTGACTCCGCAAGGGTGCCAACCATCACCGTCGCAGGTGCCGATATCGATGTCGAGATTGTCGATTACCGATTCATACCCGGACGATCCGTAGAGTTCGATCTTCAGATCACCAACTCGGGCGATCTCATCGCGGAGGAACTGGCATTGACCAGCACGTGGCACGGCACAGATGGCGATCCTTCCGGCGAACAGATCTACGGCGAAGAAATCCCTGATCTCGGACCCGGCGAACACACCACCGCTACCGTGCCGATTCAACTCAGCCCTGGCTCGTATGATTTCCAATTCACCACCACCACCAGAACCATCGAAGGCGATTCTGGAAACAACTCTGCACAACTAACGCTCGATGTTGAATTCGCCGATCTTCGCACCAACGTAGTCGCTACCGAAATCCTGGGTTGGAATGGCGACGGCAAAGCCCTCATGTCAACAACGGTCGAAGTGACGAACGAAGGGGTCGACAACACCAGCACCTTCTACATCGGAATCGCCTGCGACGGTGAAGCTGAAGATAGCTGCTCGACCTCTAGCCAATCAGGCGAGGTCCTAGTGGGAGAATCCGTTCAAACCGAGATGCGTCTCTGGCTGCCAATCGGAGACACGCCCACGCGCATCTTCGCCGTTGAGAACGAAGACACCTTCCGTTGGGGGAATCTCAACGCCATCGACCACACCTTCGTGGTGCCAGACGCGCCCGAGCTGGTCTGGACCTTGAGCAAGATACCGACACCAGAAATCGCGCTCTACTGGAGCGACGGGTCCGCAAACGTGGACCTGAATCTGACCTTCATAAACAACGGCACTAACGAATCCCAAACCGTGGTCATCACGTGTTCTCAGAACGATGTCATTGTTGACGACTGCGGTGCCGAGTTCTCTGTCGAAATGGAAGCGGATGTCCATCCAACGCTGATCTCTCAAACGCTGAAGCTACCACGCGGAGATACCAACCTGGCGATCAGCTACGGAGCGGCTGAGCCGGGAACCACATCGATCAACGTCCCAAAACGAATTATTGGGGTTGAGCGAGATGTTTGGAGCTGCTTCAGGGATACGTCAAACATCGTCGACGACTCCGAACAGGACAACGAAGAAGACGCAAACGACGAAGGCGTCGGATGCGCCGGTTGGGATCGCGAATACGTCACCAAGTGGCCCATCGATGAAGCCATCAAATTGTGGTCATTCGGTGATGCGGACTATCTGAAGATACTCGAGGAAGTGGTCGAAGATGTCGCATCGTTCCTGAATATGGAGATCGAACGTGTGGCTACACAGAGCGAAGCGCAACTGAAGGTCCATACCGGCGTGCCGAGGGAAAACGCAGATTCGACCGGACTGGACTGCGTAGAATTCGCCGGGTGTGCGAGGACATGGGTTGACCACGATGGACGAATAACAGCCAGTACCATCTCCATTTGGTCGAACCGTTTCCAAGACGAAAAACAACGAGACGCGGCGATCCGATCGGCTACCCTCCACGAGTTGCTGCACGCACTGACAAACATTAAGCATCGCCATCACGACCGCACCAGCGTCATGAGCTACGATGCACTCAACTATTCAACGATCGACGGTATGGACCGCGGCCTATTCGCACTTCACGCGCATCCGCTGGTCCAGCCTGGGATGTCATTCGAAGAAGTGCTCGACCTGATCGTCTTCACTGACGAACTCGTCGACCCACCTGAACCGGTGGAACTCTCAGCCCCCGCGTTGCTGCGTCGCGCCCACGCCACATTGATGGACGCCGAATCCTTCAGCTTCGAAGTCAAGGGCGGTTGGCCCGGATGTTCCGGGAATGACGGCTTCGGATGGGCGCAGCTCGAGTCGGCAAATCTGATTGCGCACGCAGCGACCTGGCGGCATTTCCACGATGGTAATTATCGCTACTACTACATCGGTAACCCGGACGATTGGGGCGCAAGCGAGTGGTGGCTGAGACGAGGACGAAATTGGAGCGATGTCGAGGTCCAGAGAGTAACGGACGCGACGACCTTCAGAGGTGGCTTCTCTTCGCTGCTACAGACCCTTTCCGACATCAACGTATACGCGAACGATACCGACTACACCGTCAAGTCTCGCACTACGAACCGAGTCGAAATCGAAATCAACATCGATCAACCAAACCCGCAGTGGAGCCGAGGATTGAACCTCGAAATCAACATCGCAGTGCACCCCGAGAATTTCCAGATCTTGGATTATGAGATGACGTGGAATTTCAATCCCAGAAATCGTCGAAGCTGCGACACCTACGCCATCGAAGCCCGTTCGCCGCAGTACAACATCGACTTCACATTCCCCGATGCGATACGGGCAGATTCGCAGATCCTAGCACCTGCGACCGTCCCAGACGAACCCGACATCGAAATCGAGGTCACGATCGCGAATTGACGACGGCACCACGAATTCGTCTCTATTCGACAGAGACCATCGTCAAACCCTCCCCCTTGATGTCCAAGGGGGAATTAAAGGGGGTTTAGAACAAGCGTCAGTCGCCTAGTTCTCGCAGTCAGGGTGCCCGTCTTCCCAACGGCCGAACGGAATGTCGAACTGTCCGCCTTGGTTGATCTTCGACATCCGCTTGCGGCAATCCATCCACATGTCGTGCCACTTGACCGGGTCTCGCAGCTCTGAGTCAGGATTGGACCTGCTCCTCGCCACAAATTCCGGGAACGCGACGCGGCCGGAGTGTGCACCGGTGTTGTGGTAACGAAGGTCGAACGACCAGCGCATGTTCTCGCTCAAGTTCCCCAACGATCCGTGAACCGTCCGCTTGTGCATGAAGATCACGTCTCCACGCTCTGTTGGCAACGGCGTCGCCGCTCGGTACGGGAACAACTTCTCAGGGATCTGTCGACCATGCACCATCGTCGTGTTGTGCGCATAGCTGTCGCAATGCGTCAACAGATCGCCGCGGTGCGTGCCTGGAACCACGTTCAACGGGCCCGACTCCACTGGCGTGTCCGTCAATGAGAACCAAACCGTAACCATGTTCGTGTCATCCGCCTCCGGCACAACGACACCATGGTCCTGGTGCCAAAGCGTCGCGCCGATTAGCGGCTGACCTTGCTCAGTCTTCGGCAGGTACTTCTCCGGCGGCTTGATACGAACATGCTGCACCGGGTTCGATGAGATCTCCGGCCCGATCAGCTGCTCAATGACATCAAGCAAGTTCTCGTTTACAAACGCGTTGAAGACCGCCGGACCGAACCAGCAAGGAGTGTCTTCCTTGACATCTTGGAACGGCAGCGAGAAGTCAAAGTACTGCGCATGTTGCCGGCCCGTCTCTTGATAAATCTTCAAGATGCGCGCATCGAACGGCAACGCCTTGTACTCAGACGCTATCTCACCATCTTCATAGAGATCACGCGCCAGATCGTCGAGGACGCCTTCATACTCCTCGATGATCGGGTCGAGCACCGTCGCTGGATCAAGAACTCCCTTGACCTTTACGAAACCTTGCTCCTGAAAATCGCTCACGACGGATTTCGTCGCAACAGCCATCTCAATCCTCCATATCTGGATTCATGTCGTTTAATGCCAAATGATTTTACACGCATTCAACACCACAAAACACACACCAGAACGCGTAATTCATAACGCCTTTTGAAGCGATTTTGCAAGAACCACGTCATACCCGCGTAGGCGGGCATCCAGAGGGGAGAGGGCAGGGTTTCCCCCGTTAACGGGGGAAATGTCCGTAGGACAAAGGGGGCGCCCACAGAGCCTAAAACTCCACCCGGATACACGCAACCTACTGCCCCGCGTCAGCGAACCAGCGCTTCAGCCGACGGAACGTACAGCCAGAGGGGAGAGGGCAGGGTTTCCCCCGTTAACGGGGGAAATGTCCGTAGGACAAAGGGGGCCCACAGAGCCTAAAACTCCACCCGGATACACGCAACCTACTGCCCCTGCGTCAGCGACACGGCGCTTCAGCCGACGGAACGTACAGCCAGAGGGGCGAGGGCAGGGTTTCCCCCGTTAACGGGGAAAATGTCCGCAGGACAAAGGGGGCCCCAAACAGCCTAAAACTCCACCCGGATACACGCCACCTCGTGCCGCTGCGTCAACGAACCAGTGCTCCGCATCTGAGGCACAACCTCAGCGCAATCATCTATAGCGATCGGACACCGCGTCCTGAACACGCAACCCGAAGGCGGATTCGCCGGACTAGGAATATCACCCGTCAACACGATCCGTTCCCGCTTACGTTCCAACACCGGATCGGGCATCGGCGCCGCAGACAGCAACGCCTGCGTGTAAGGATGCAACGGATTGTCGTAGATCTCATCGCCATCCGCAATCTCAACGATCTTGCCGAGATACATCACTGCCGTACGATGCGCCGTATGCCTCACCACCGACAAATCGTGCGCCACAAACACGTACGCCAAATCGTGCTCGTCCTGCAAATCCTCCAGCAAGTTGATCACCTGCGCCTGTATCGAAACATCCAAAGCCGACACCGGCTCATCCAGCAACACCAACTGCGGATTCGCCGCTAACGCCCGAGCGATCGCGATCCGCTGACGCTGCCCACCCGAAAACTGATGCGGATACCTACTCGCAACACCCGGATGCATCCCCACCATCTGAAACAACTCCGCCACACGCTCCAGATACTCATTCTTCGATGCGAAAACGTGATGAGCCCGCAGAGGCTCTCCGACGATATTCCCCGCCCGCATCCGCGGATTCAACGACCCATAAGGGTCCTGAAACACCATGCTCATATTCCTCCGCGCACCCCGCAAAACCTCCGAGTTTGCACCCACAAGCTCATCCCCTTGAAAAACCACACTCCCCGAAGTCGGCCTCTGCAACTGGATCACCGCCCGCACCACCGTAGTCTTCCCCGAACCGCTCTCACCCACAACCCCCAACGTCTCACCCGGATTCACATGAAACGACACCCCATTCACCGCCCGAATGTGCCCAACAGTCTGCTGCAGAATAAACCCCCGAGTAATCGGAAAGTGCACATTCAAATCCCGCACTGAAAGCAACGGCACCGCACCGAGGTTGACAGCCGCTATTTCGCCCATCGAAGCCATAGCCGCGACAGCATCCGGCGACGTTGCCACCGCAGTGGCGCGTGAGGTGGTCTCTGCTACAGAGGAGAGCGAGCCACCATCACGACCAAATCGAACATTGTGGATTGCCATGGACTGCTAACGAATCCATCCGTCTTCACCGCGCTGCTCAAGATATACGTCAACCGAGGCTGGATCGATCTCGAACATCTCTAACAGCATCACCGTCCGGTCCAATACCAATTGCGAATTACCTCCACCTTCCAACCACATACCATTTGGCAACTCGAAACTTCGATCAAACCTCTCATGATCATGCTGTGGCAAAAGGTTTACAAGATAGCGAGACGACCCCACCGGCATGGCGATAGGTTCATTGATCTTCCCTTGCAACACGAGCCAAGATGCCACTTGGGCATACATGTCATGCCATGTCCCTGCCTCACGTTTATCTCCGTTCGGAAATCGGATCACCGTCGGTTCGGGGCCAAGTAACTCGGGATACACCGCAACCAGCGCCGACCACTCATTCACGGGCGCTCCATTGGCATTCGCCTGTTCACGACGTTCTTGACCAATCGTCATAGGTGACTCCGCTCGGCCCAGTTGATTCTCATTTTCAGGCCGATTCAGTTTTCGGTATCCGCAAAAACAGTTCCGATTCCAACTGTCGGAACGATAGCTTGTCCAACTCCTCCGCGCACTTATACAGATTATCAGCCATGATCTCGGTTTCGCCGACATTGGCTACAGCATGCGTCCAATGTCTCGAAGTATCGAACATCTCCCATCGGTTACCGTTCGTCACGACTGCATATTTCGAGCCGCTTAGCCGCGCATAGCCGTAAGCCTGATCCCGCATTGGACCTGTCAACTCAACCCCATAGCGTTTGGCTTCCACCGCAACCCGCAACCGACTCGCCACGATGAGCGCGTAATCCATACGTCCCCGTCCCGAGGGATGCTCCAAACTCACCCTGCCCGTATCCTCAAAATCCCAACCCAACGCCCTGAGCAACGGATCGATCAACATCTGCCGCGTCGGCACTTCGTTTCGCGCCAAATACTCACCACGTAGATCAATCCGCTGTTTCAGCATCGCTATCGTCTCAACTAAGAGTTCAGAAGGCATGAATATCCATCAATGTCCAAGTAACAAACAGTCAGAAACTGTGAAAAATGTCACACAGTGGCAAACTCACGAGTCCTCGGCAACCGACTGCATAACGACATCCTCGCGATCAGCGGCCCCGCCAATCCCCGACTCAAAGAACCACTCCGAATAACTAGTGTATTCCCAAGTCACCGCCCACCGAATCACCGCAACCAAAGCCGCAGCTTGCCTCTCAGTAAACCCCGCCCACTTGAGATCCTGAACCGCCTCATAAGTGTCAATTGCCATCATCGCCAAGATTTCATAGGTCCGAGTCTGAACGTTTAGTGAACGTCGCAAGTTTATTATAGCACTTATGTTCGGGTTTATTCAGTTGAGATGTCACACTTTTGGGATTTTGGAAACCTCAACGCAAATCCAGCCCAACCTGCGGCACGGGTAGCCCGATACGTTCTAAAAGGTGTTCTGAGAACTATGATCCGCTGACAAGGTCAAACCGACGCTTCGATATAGCGGCGGAAGAGCACCTAAAGTCAGGAGTTTAGACAACTCCGCTAAAATCGGACGTGCACGTCATTTAAATCGACCCCGAAATACTTGGACGAGTAGTCGATTGCTAGCCACATATCTCGTTGCCCGGCGATACCCATGTCGATAAACCAACCGTTAGGCAATTGATACGCTTTCCCGCGGAATCCCGACGTATCAGGTCTGATGCGTTTAGAAAGAGTGCGGACACGACCTTGGAGAGTATCGTCGATTCCCTCCCATCTAACAAGGTCTCGAATTTCTTCCGACAACCAGGAACCCCAATGAATCCATATATCGCCCCAGCGCGAGACATCTACAGGCTGCCTACCCGGAAATCTGATGCCTCGAGGTTTGGGTATCCTCTTCCTAGTACCTTCACTTTTTCCACGGGTTTGCACAAACCCACTTAACGGAGTCCAATCCGACTCGGGAGCCTGGGTTATTCCGGCCGGATCGGGAGATTCTGTAGGCGTCGGTTCTGGACGCGTTTCGTGATCAGGAGTAATACGGCTACCAAATGTCGCGACCATGACATCTTTCGATACCTTGACAGCTTCCAGTGCCGACCGGAAGGTCTTATCCCTGCTTATCGTCCACGCTCCTGCCGGTTTGGATCTACGATTTGAGGAATCGTAGATTTCCCAACGATCGCCGTTTGTCAATATCAGTAACGGGGCGGATAGAGCTTCGGCGTAACCACTCGCCTGCCAACGAACGTCAGTATCGATCCTTGTGCCTAGCTTCTTCGCTTCTAGGACCGCGATCGGTTTTTCGTCGACCCGCAACACGTAATCGGCAATGCCTGAACTGCATTTGACTTGCAGTCCGACATCGTCCGCGTTCATAGGATCCCAACCCAACAACTGCAAGACCGGGTCGATCAGTTGCCCTTCGGTTGCGCGTTCGCTAGCTTCCCAAGTTCGCCGGTTTTGTTGCATACCACGCGCAAGTTGGTCAAAGAGTTCGGCAATCTGGACAACCGAATCGACAAACTTGTGCGTTTCTTCGAAATTCATACCGAAAATCTTATCGCAACGCGGCTCACCCCACCCTCTCCCACTCCCAACACGCCGCAACGTGCCCCTCACCCACCTCCTCCATCCACGGATCCTCCGCCGAACACCGCTCAACCGCATAATCGCAACGCGGATTGAACGCGCAACCAGGCGGTATCCGCGTCGGATCGGGAACGTCCCCCGGTATCTGCGTCAGCTTACCCGTGTCCCGACGCGCATCCAATCGCGGCACCGAACCTAACAATCCCAACGTATATGGATGCTTCGGATTCCCATACAACTCTCCCGACCGTGCCATCTCCCGTATCTTCCCCGCGTACATCACACACACCCTATCCGCATACCTCGCGACAACCCCGAGATTGTGCGTGATCATCAACAACGCCGTCCCAAACTGCTCCGTCAAATCCTTCATCAACTCCAAGATCTGCGCCTGTATCGTCACATCCAAAGCCGTCGTCGCTTCGTCGGCAATCAACAATCTCGGGTTGCAACTCAACGCAATCGCGATCATGATCCGTTGCCGTTGTCCTCCACTCATCATGTGCGGGTAGTCGCGTATCCGCGCCGACGGGTCCGGGATGCCCACCATGTCCAGAAGATCGGCCGCTCGTGATGCTGCCTGACGCTTCGTCATCCCAAGGTGCTCCTGCAACGGCTCCACTAGTTGCCGCTCAATCGACAGGACCGGGTTGAGCGACGACAACGGCTCCTGAAAGATGATCCCGATCTTCGCCCCGCGCACGTGCCTCATCTCTCGCACGTCGAGCCGCAACAAATCAGTACCTTCGAAAACTACTTGACCGCCAACTATCCGTCCGGGCGGATCCGGCACCAGCCGTACGATCGACAGCGCCGCAACGCTCTTGCCACATCCCGATTCTCCCACCAATCCAACCGTCTCGCCCTCGTCAATGTGCAGGTCTACACCATCAACCGCACGCACCACACCATAGTCGGTGTGAAACTGCGTCTCGAGGTTCTTGACCTCCAAGAGATGTCGGGATGACGCGGCAAAAGACATGGACTCGATCCTATCGGTCTGATCTGTCAGCTTCAACGCACCTCAAAGGTGCACAATTAATGCAATCTTACCCAAGCTAGCCCATCGCAATTGAACACTTCCAACCTAGATAACCAGCTTCATGTTGGCGTCGCGCAGTCAACGATCACGCCTCCGATCGGCTTCACCATCTCCGGCTCCGAATTTGAGGATCGTCCCGCACTCGGCATCAACGACGACTTATCCGCCAGATGCGTCGTCTTTAAGTGCTACGGACAAACATCGGCCCTCGTTTCACTCGACGTTTGGGGGATCTCAGACTCGTTACGCGAACGCCTCACCGCCGCGATTTCACAACGCACGGATATCCCGCAATCCAGCGTCATCATCACGAGCACCGCCAACGGAAATTCGCCACCATTATGGCGCGACGAGGCGGACCAACCGCCCGAATACGCCAACTACGTCAATTACCTACCCGACGTCGTCGCTGGCGCAGCACTAGAAGCATCCCACACCTTGGAACCCGCGGCAGTCGACACCGTCTCAGCGATCCTACCCAACCTAAGCTGTTTCGCCAATCCCAACCAACCTGAACAATTAGAAACCGAACGCGAAACCCTCCAGCTATCCGTTGTCCAAACATCGGATGACCACATCAAATGCCTCATCTACAACTTCGCATGTCCGGCAACCATCGTCGGTAACACCCAGAAATGGACCGCCGACTTCCCCGGCGTCGCATCCGCCGCGCTTGAACAAGCAGGAGTCGATTCCGCTATATTCCTTCAAGGCGCATCGGCAGACATTCGTCCTTTTGATTGGTGGGACGGCAACACCGACGTATCCCACGCAGAACGAACGTGTTCCGATGCCCAGGCCTTCGGAATCCTCTTGGCCACACAAGCCATCCGAGCCGCACCAAACGCCATCACGCGCCGCAACGCACCAATCAAGACCGCGCAATCCGAGGACGGTGCCTTAACGGCCTTAACCCTCGGCGAAGCGACTCTGATCACCACCAATCAACCACAACCGATAGAGTTCGCTACCGACCTCCGAGGCGCGCTCCCCAAAACCAAGCTACTCGTCAACACGAATTCTTCGGTGCTTGGCTCCCCAGCGTCCTCCACCGAACGCGCTAAGACGCTATCAACCGCCATCGAATTGGCCAACCGGCTCGCCCTTTAGTCGCATCCAACCACCTTGGCCGAACCGTCCGTTCGAAGGCGGAATATATCCTTGAATCTAGGCTCTTTCCCAGGTCGTCTAATGGTAGGACCGGGGACTTTGAATCCTCTAATCCAGGTTCGAATCCTGGCCTGGGAGCCACAAAACCCGACCTAAATCAGGTCTCCGCCAACAAATCAAACGGGGCGTGTGCCAATTAAAGCACACACCCCGTTCTCGTTCCGTCCGGCTTTCCGCCGATAATCAGTTCTCAGCCGCCAATCGCATCCGTTCCTCTTCGCTCTTCCGGATCTCCGCCTCTTCGTCGTAGATCGAAGCGCGCAAAGCCTCGTCCGTCGCCAAGCTCCAAGGAGTATCCACTACCCAGTGGTTAGGCTCCTTCTCCACCAATGGCGGACGCACATTTGCCCACTCATTAGAGTGATCGACCTCGATCGGAGTCCGCGTCATAAACACGTCACCCGGTGGCGGGTCGATCGGCGATACGACCTCACCCGGCAGAATGATCTCATCTCGAGTGATGTCCGGGTGCGACGGCAATGCCGCAGATATCAACGCGTTCGTGTAAAGATGAAGCGGGTTGTTGAAGATCGCTTCCGTGTCGCCCATCTCCTGAACAACGCCGAGATACATGACCGCCATCTCGTGACACATATACCGCACCGTCGCCAAGTTGTGCGCCACCAATAGATACGCCAAACCGTGCTCGTTCTGCAGGTCAACCAAAAGGTTCATGATCTGCGCACGAATCGAAACGTCAAGGGCCGACACCGGCTCGTCCAAGCAGATCAGCTTAGGATTCAATGCCAGCGCCCGCGCAATACCGATGCGTTGCCTCTGACCACCCGAGAACTCGTGCGGATACAGGTTCATCTGATACGGGTTCAATCCAACCTCTACGAGCAAATCGCCCACCCGGTCTCGAATCTGCTGTCGCGACATCGTGGTCGCAATCTCGAGCGGCTCACCAACAATCGCCTGCACCCGCATCCGAGGGTTCAACGACGACCACGGGTCCTGGAACACCGCTTGAACCGAACGCCTAAACTCGCGCCGACCGGCACGCGTCATGTCCACGACATCTTCGCCTTGCCAGTAAATATTGCCCTCGGTCGGCTCTTCCAACCCCAAAATCACCTTCAACGTCGTCGTCTTCCCACAACCCGATTCGCCCACGAGGCCAAACGTCTGACTCTCCCGCACATCGAAGTTGACATCGTCAATCGCCTTGAGCCAGCTTCGCTGACCGATACCAAGGAAGCGCCCCCCAACGTCAAACCACTTCCGCAGACCACGAACTTGCAATATCGCGTCCGACGGGTTTGATGCACCCGGAGCATCCGGGATCACCGTTGGGGTCATTGTGTTACTAGCCATCTGTGAAGTTCCTATTCAACCGTTGTGTCCGATCGTACGCTCCGTCCGTCATTCCGACGGAAACCGGAATCATCCGTACGAAACCAAATGCTTGTATTTGTCGAAATCTGCCACCGAAGACCGCGTTAGCTGGACCATGTGCCCTGGTGAAACCTCCACCAGTTCCGGCCGAATCAACGCGTCCTCCTCTTCAAAGTCCAACGGGGACCTCGGAGCAAACGCGTCGCCCTCCGGAAGGTTGTACAGCAACGGCGGTTGACCCTCGATCTGAGGCAGTCGACCCGTCTTCTCTTCGAGCTTCGGCACCGAGGTGATCAATGCCTTCGTGTACTCGTGCAACGGCTCGTTGAAGATCGTTCGAACATCAGCAGTCTCAACGATACGGCCCGCGTACATCACCGCCACGCGGTCGCACATCTTGGCCACAATCCCGAAGTCGTGAGTGATAAAGATGATGCCCACTCCAGCCTCACGCTGAATCTGACGCAACAGCCTAAGATAAGCCGCCTGAATCGTCACATCGAGCGACGTCGTCGGCTCGTCAGCGATGATCACGTCCGGGCTCGTCGAAATTCCGATCGCTCCGACAACACGCTGGCGCATGCCGCCAGACAACTGGTGCGGATAGTCCTTAGCTCGAGACTCCGGAGCCGGGATTCGAACCTTACGCAACGCGTCGACAATCGAGTCCCAGAGATCCTTGCCACGAAGTTTCTGGTGAATCCGAATCGCCTCGCCAACCTGGTTCTCAACCGTGAAAACCGGGTTCAACGCCGTCATCGGGTCCTGCAAAATCATCGAAACTTCACCACCCCGCACCTGCGTCATCTCGCGCTCTGAAAGATCCAACAAGTTGCGACCGTTCAATACCACCTCACCACCAACTATGTGACCCGGCGGTGAAGGCACAAGCCGCATGATCGAAAGCGCCGTCACCGATTTGCCCGATCCGGACTCGCCCACAACACCTAACGTCTCGCCACGGCGAACGCTGTAACTCACACCGTCAACGGCCTTGACCGTACCCCAGCGCGTCGCGAAATGCGTCTGCAATTCATTAACATCCAACACGATCTCTGACGACGCGGCCGACGGGCCAAAGCCATCAGCATCGACCTCCGCCGCGTCTTCGAGCATGTGCTCGCGCTCTTGGGCTGCAGCAGTTGTCATCTCTGCCATATTTAACTCTCCCTAGCTTCGTTTAGATGCTCGTCGGGGTTCTTCAGGATGGAACGCTTGTCGCGATGTCGGAACACCTGTGTCGCGGTCATATATCTTGCTCACTTTGAGCCGACGCGATTAATCGGTTCGCGCGGCGCGTGTGTATGCACAATATCAGATAATATCCTTTGGTGCAAAAATCCGCCCAAATCTCGACCCAAACGACCATCAGGTCGCCCATTTGACATTCTATGCGACTCCGAGGTCACGACTCACCATAGCCAACGAGCGATCGACGGCATCGACTATGTAATCGATCTCGTCCTTGTCGACCATCAGCGGCGGACACAGCGCAATCGTGTCACCAGCCCGGAACGTAACCAAGCCATTCTCGAACAGCAACGGCGGCATTCGCTTCGCCAAACCGGCACTTGCCGGGAACGCTGTCTTGTTCTCTCGATCTTGCACCAGTTCAACGGCTGCTAGCAGACCCAATCCACCACGCACATCACCGACGATCTCATGATCCCGCAACCGCTGCAACTCGTCATACAGATAATCACCCATCCGACGACTATTGCCCACTAGGTCTTCATCCTCGAACACGTCCAAATTCGCCAACGCTGCGGCAGTACTCACTGGATGCCCACCGAAAGTTACCAAGTGCCTAAATGTTTCGTCCGCACCGCCTTGGAACGCATCCGCTATCTTCTTCGACGCGATCGCCGCGCCCAACGGCGAATAGCCACTAGTCAGCGACTTCGCCACCGTCGTGATATCCGGCTTCACATCCCAATTCATCGGCGCAAAATACTCGCCAGTCCGTCCGAATCCCGTGATCACCTCGTCAGCAATCAGCACCACATCATACTGATCCGCAATCTCCCGCAACCGCTGCCAATACTCCGCCGGCGGAACATGAATCCCCGCCGCCGCTGAAATCGGCTCCGCAATCATCGCCGCAACCGACTCCGGGCCGTTGTGCTTGATCGCAACCTCGAACTCATTCGCACAGCGAATCGCCACATCAACCGGGTCTCCATCAAACGGCAACCGATATGAATCCCAGTTCGTCACATGAATCACGCCCGGCATCTCCGGGCCGCAAGGGTCCGCCGCTGGACTTCGACCAAGGCTCACCGCCATCGCCGTCGCACCGTGATAAGAATATCGGCGCGAAATAACCTTGAACGCACCAGCCTTGCCATTCAACGCCTGGTACTTCTTCGCCATCTTCACCGCCGTCTCGACCGCCTCCGAACCACCAGACAAGAAAAACGTCCGCGCATCCTTGTCGTGATACAACGACGCGATCCGACCTGCCAATTCGATCTGCGTTGGCGTCGCCGAGTTCGCCGGCGGCGTCTCAATCGCCATCAACTGCTCGTACATCGCATCCGCAATTTGTCGCCGGCCATATCCCGCCGCCTTGTACCAAAGACCGCCCAACGCGTCCAGCAATCGATTACCCTCGATGTCCTCGACCCACGCGCCCTCGCCCTTGATGAAAATCTTGAGCTGTCCCCGCCAATCCTCAACCTGCTGCGCGTGCATGAAAAGATGCTCGCTGGCGATGCTCTGCAACTCCTCGATACGCTCGCCGGTGATCGGTGCTCTGGTCATCGTTGCCATCGAGGTAAACCTCCAATTTCCGCGGGTGCCTTCTGACAATCGCCCAAGTTAGAATCCATTCTAAATCCGAACGAACTAGAACACCTAGTCGCAACTCTCAAGCGCAAGATATAATGACGCGTGGAATGTCCTATTTGACTGAGCGGTCTCGAACCGCAGAGTGTTCTTGTATCAGCCCCGTGCCGGGGTTAGATGCACCTTCCAGCGCGTAAAGCCGGTCCAAAACCGCGCTACGCCGCCTGCATGCCCCTGCAAATCACGCCGCAGGGGTATTTTTTTGCCCCAAAACATAAAGCACCCAGATACTAAGCTGCAACCCATACCAAAGCTGAGAGACTTCAACTTGACACTCGCAAAACACGAGATCGCATCCTATGAAACGATCGAGATCGATTTTGAGAAACCTCGCGTCCTAGACCGCTTCTCGGACCAAGAGCTCGCCAAATTCAACCAACAGCTCGAAGAGGCTCACCCGTCAGAGATCCTCCAATGGGTCGACGATACCTTCGGCGATCGCGCCATCCAAATGTCCTCTTTTGCTGTCGACGGCATGGCCATCTTCGACATGTACTGGAAGGTCAACCCCAAAGCACGACTCGCAACCCTCGACACCATGCGACTCTTCGAAGAGACCTACGATCTCATGGACCGCATCGCCCGCCGCTACAACACCGAGGTGGAAGTCCACTACCCTGACATACGTGAAGTCGGACGAATGATCCGCCAACACGGTATGAACCTCTTCTACAAAGGCGTCAACAACCGCAAACTCTGCTGCGAAATCCGAAAAGTCAACCCCCTCAACCAAGCCCTCAGCGAAGCCGACGCCTGGATCACCGGCCTCCGCCGCGACCAAGGAATGAAGCGCTCCGAAATCCAGATCGTCGAAAAGGACCTCGCCCACGACGCCTACAAAATCAACCCCGTCGCCAACTGGACCGCCGAACAAATCCGCCAATACGCCCTAGACAACAAAGTCCCCTACAACATCCTCCACGACAAAGGCTTCCCCTCAATCGGCTGCGCCCCCTGCACCCGAACCGTAAAACCCGGCGAAGACGAACGCTCCGGCCGCTGGTGGTGGGAATCCGACCCCGACGCCAAAGAATGCGGGATACATACAGTATCCGCCAGCGATTGAGGTCGTCGCCAGTTCAATACATGATGAGATGAGTCGGGACCAACCGTTGCTCTACCGGGTCGACCGCCAGAGCCAAACCATCTAAGGTGTAAGCACCCAATAACGCGGGACCTTCATCCTCCCCAAAAACCACCAACGTCGTTACATCCTCTCCATTAACACTCGCCCTTGCCTCACCGTAGTCCATCTCGATCCTGCGCCCGTCGGCCAACAAGAATCTCCGCTTCCCCCTTGGCTCAACGCCTATCTCAAGCAAAAGGCTAGTTGGCAACGTCGTATACGCAGCCCCGGTATCAACCGTCGCATCAATCTCCCGGGACCGTGCACCATCCATACTGGATATCCGCAACGACCAGTTGAATGTACCCATCGCAAAACCTCTCTAAACGCCTTACGAATCCGATTCTAAACAACGGTCCATTCGATCCTCATAAATCTCCACGACCGCCGCGAACGCATCCTCCGCGTTTGCCACCGCCTCTGCCACCGTGTCTCATTCGGTTATCAATTCCGGTAACAACGGCGAGGTAACCGTGTACCCACCCTCAGGTTGAGGGCTCAAAACCAACGGTACCCTAGCCTTCATCTAATGTACTACCCATTCTCACTTCAATCCTAGACAGCCTCTCCCCACCTTTCAGATGATAGCCCATCTTCAAGCCCTAATTCACAACCTCCCCCCTTGGCACCCAAGGTACGCCAACCACAACCCTCCCCTTTGACGCCCAACGGGTGCTGTGCACAACCCTCCCCCTTGATGCCCAAGGGGGAATTAAAGGGGGTTTAGCATCGTCGTCCCGAATCTGCACCGATGACCCCGGTCGCGTCCGATACCTGCACCGCCGACCCCTACTCCGTGATCGTGCCGACGCCCTCGCCGTCCGCGATCACCCCGCCGATCGGATCCGACAGCACCAACCGCATCGTCTCTTCCCCTTCCACATCCGAGTCGACACGGGTACTCACCTTGATCGTCTTCTCGTCCTCGAAACCCTTGAAGACCAGGTTGCTCGAGAACGCCTGATAGTCCGTTCCCTCGGTCGCCGTGATCGGATGCGACGTGAAGTTCACGTGCACTCCCCCGTGCACCCACGTGTCCAGCGTCACCTTGAACACCAGGTCCGAGCCCTCACGCGCACGAGCGTCCGAGATCGAGATCCTCGGCCCCTCCTCCGCCGCAGCAGGTGTCGGGGACGGCGTAGGTGTAGCCGTAGGAGTGGGGGTAGGTGATGGAGTTGCCGTAGGAGTTGGTGTTGCCGTCGGGGTGTGCGTCGGTGTCGGACTCGCACCGACCACGGGAGTAGCCGTCGGCGTAGGCGTGGCCGTAGGCGTATCTGCAGGCGTAGCCGTCGCAGTTTCGGTCGGCGTGGGTGTCGGACTTGGAGTGCTCACCGGGCACCCGGGCGCGTTCCGCGCTTCTGCCGACAGCGCAGCAGACGTCGACGCGCCCTTTTGGATGATCCGGATCATCAGCTGGTCGCCTGCCTGCCACGGCGTGCCGCAGTACGACCACTCGTGCGCGTCCAAACTGCCTGCCTGAGACTTGGACGACTGGTCGAAGCGGAAACTCCATCCCACCGTGCCGTCCAGCTTGATCACGTCCATGCGGTAGTCGGACAGCGAATCATAGGGATCCATCACCAGTTTCAAGGTTTTAGATTCGAAGAAAAGCTGTGTCAGCGTAACCGGCGTATTGGAACCCGGCGTGTTGGAAGGTATGATCACGTGTTCGTTCAGATCCTCACCGATGGCGCCTTGCGGGGAAGACATCGTTTCAGGATCGAAGAAGGCCTCGTGCAACACGCCGCTCGGTCGAATCGATTGGACTATCCAATCGACAGGCTTTTGACTCGTGGGCGCTGCACACATGCTGTCTTCGCATGGATACGATTTGTATCCCAGTTTGTACGTCCCCGCGGGCAGCGGACGCTTGGTGAATTCGCCCACGTGATAGCCGTCGGACGGATCGCCCGACGGATCGATTATCCGAGACTCGAAAAGCGTGGCATCGGCGCCTGACAGGACATGCTTGGAGTAGTATTGACCGCCGCTGAACCATCCGATTTCGCCGACCATGGTTCCCGGAGGTTGTCCGGAATCAAGCTGGAACTTGACCTCGGTCGGAACCCCTTGACTGTAAGTGCGGCTAGGGATAAAAAGGTCATATCGGTAGCTTAAACCGCGGACGTAGTCGGGATCTAACTGCACAGCCGCTTCCAACCTGGCGACTTGATTCTTGAGCGAGGTCAACGATACCGCCTTATGAGTCGGAGTTAGGCCCGAAGAGAGATTCGAAACCGTGTCAGACGCTTCTGTCGCATCTGTCGGTGAACTGGTCATGAAGTACCGATCCCCGCCATTCGAATCCGCTGACGCACTTGCACTGCTGGGTCCGCTCTGCTCCGGAAGCCACACCTTGTTCAAACCCATGATCGTCATTTCTTCCAGACCGGGTGTCCAGATGGGGTGTGTAAAGGTGTAACCCAAATTGATGCCGCTGTGCTTCAACCAGGTGTCTCGACGTCTGTATTCGGGGTCTGCAACATCCTGCAGGAACAGCACCGCGTCGCGGTCATCCCACAATTTGGGGCGATCATGCAACAGACGCTCAGCGGCTAACTGGGCGTCAGTCAATGAACGGTAGTTAGGTGGCGCAATTACTCGTTCACCGATTCCGTAATCGTCTACGAAGACCGTCAATTCCTCCCCGTCGTTCCCCTTCAGATATTGCGATACATGAAACTTCAGCCGGATGTAGCTACGGTAGTAGCTTGGCTCAGACCCTGTCGCTACAAAGGGTTCGGCCGACACGAACCGGCCTATCGCGATCACCTCCGACAACGCGATGCGCAGAGACATCGGCACTTCCGCAACCAAATAGATGTAATCCGCTTGAATCCGAGCCGGCGTGGGCGAAGGTTTCGGGATCGAAGTCGGAGATGCGGTCGCAGTCGGCACATCCGCTTCAACTTTTGCCTCAGACGACGCTTCGGTTAGATGCGCATCCTCTGGGGTTGGCGCCGAGCTTACTTCTGGGATATTTCGCGGCTGTCCGGTCGGCGACGGTTCGACAATCGTCGGAATTGCTGTTTCCTCAGGTTCAACCGACGGAGAAGCTTCTTCAGACAGTTCCGCACGAGGCGCGGCGACGGTATCCGCAACAGGCGATGGGTGTGCAGGCGTAGGTGTAGGTGGCACATTTGGCGAAGGCGGCGCCGCAGAAGGTGCAACAGTCGGCGATGCAGTTGCATCAAACGCCTTAGGCATCAGTGCGGACGGCGTAGGGTCAGAAGACGAGGCATCGTCGGGATCAGACGTGCAACTGATCGCCGTAAATGCTAGAAGAACCGAAATTACGAGGAGCGGGGCAATCTTGGCAACACCTGAAATCTTGCCCAGCCGCAGTACACGCGGGCTTTGATCATTCGTCTTGCTCATCTTTATTCTTATGCTCATGCTCATCCTCGTATATCGACTTGATGGCGTTGACGTCGTTGTCGGCCAGATCCGCTCGCAAATATCCCTTGTCCATCAACCCGATGGTGCTGTGGCCTAGACCGAGCGTGTGTCCCATCTCATGCGCTTGCCACGGCGTGAACCTGCACCGCCCCCTACTCCGTGATCGTGCCGACGCCCTCGCCGTCCGCGATCACCCCGCCGATCGGATCCGACAGCACCACCCGCATCGTCTCCTCCCCTTCCGCATCCGAGTCGGCACGGGTTCTTATCTTGATCGTCTTCTCGTCCTCGAAACCCTTGAAGACCAGGTTGCTCGAGAACGCCTGATAGTCCGTTCCCTCGGTGGCCGTGATCGGATGCGACGTGAAGTTCACGTGCACTCCCCCGTGCGCCCACGTGTCCAGCGTCACCTTGAACACCAGGTCCGAGCCCTCACGCGCACGAGCGTCCGAGATCGAGATCTTCGGACCCTCCGCCGCAGCAGGCGTCGGGGACGGCGTAGGCGTAGCCGTGGGAGCAGGCGTAGGTGATGGAGTCGCCGTCGCAGTTGGAGTAGGCGTCGGGGTCGCACCCACGACCAGAGTAGCCGTCGGACTCGCACCGACCACGGGAGTAGCCGTAGGCGTAGGTGTGGCCGTGGGAGTCGGCGTATCTGTAGGAGTAGCCGTCGCAGTTTCGGTCGGAGTCGCAGTCGGCGTTGCCGTATCAGTCGGAGTGGGAGTCGGCGTTGCCGTCGCGGTGGAAGTTACGGAAGAGCACGGAATCGCCGTCGGCGTCGGAGTGCGCGTCGGACTCGGCGTCAGCGTAGGCGTGCCTGCCTTCGGTGGTGGAGGCGGAGGCAGCAACGGGCTGAAAGACCTGCTCGATATATCGATGCGCAGCGCATCCGCCGGAAGCGGCACGCAGGGGAAAGGTCCGATGTCTCCAAGCGCACCGATCTCAGAGTAGTATGCTGCAAGAGATTCTTTGTTGGCACTCTTGATGCGTTTGCTGGCAAAAGCATCGCTCGCCGCCGCCGTCTTGATGCGAGATGTCAGCGATGCCAGCGTCTGCTCGTGTTCCGGATCATGTTCGTCAGTTCCGTATCGAATCGCGTTGACAACGCCGCCATCCCCGGTCTGCAGATCCCATTGGTCGATGACTTGCCAAATCTCGATATCGATCGAGTTGTGCGCAGCCAAGGGGGCTAGAAATACTACGCTCTGACGTCCCACTACCACTGAAGTGATAAGTTCTTCGACACTGTCAGCAATTTCGGAGTTGTGGGATGCGTATTCGGTTTTGGTCATTAGCTTGTCGCTTCCGAACCATCCTGCTGCATGAGACCGTTTCTAGAGTTCGTAAGAGCGCGTCTCCCACAACTGGTCATAAGCAACTGTGACCACTTGTTTACCGCCACCCAAGATATATTCGTGGGTATCGTAGTGAACGTAGCACAGCAGGAACTGTCCTTCTGACGAAGTGCCGCCTCTAGCCAAAGGCATGAAGTTAGCGCGCATATCAGGTCGCCGTACCGCTTCCATCTCCTCGATGTGCGCCTCGAATGTCGCCTCTAGCTGCACACGTGACGGGATCTCGTCATTTTCGTCCATTCCCAGCCAGTACCGCACGGCTTCGTCGCGTTGTACTCGAGTTCGTGCTACGCCGCGCCAAATACATTCAACATCATCCCTTGCTGCCCCACGAAACGCGATATGCGTCGGCGAAGCACCAACGACGTACAATCCTTTTTCAATAACCTCCTCTGTAGTAGGCGCATCGTATCCGCCATACATCGCTGCCGAAACCTCCAGAGGTCCGAATATACTGGGCAAAATCGGACGAGGCTCACACTCCGCAGGTTGTATGCACGGTTCAATCGAACCCAGAAAATCTGGTTCCGGTATGGGAGTTGGAGATGATGTACGACTTGGTGACAACGTCGGATCGAGCGGCGATGGTTCGATGGACGACATTGACGCAGTGCAAGCCATCGCGGTTGCGGCAGCTAAGCAGGCGGCAACAATAAGCAAGGCTGCAATGGAGCATACTCTGGTTTCATTCATTGTCGACTGGCTCCATGATCGATTCACGAGACCCGAAAACCCATCTGCCAAGTGTCGAATATGGCATATCGTTACTGTCGAATTGTGCGAGCCATCTTGCGTCAGTGCCATCAGATCTCATCACGACAAAGCCAAGGGCCCTATAACTATCTGTATAGACATTTCCATTTTCTTTATAGACCCTGTCTTGACTATGACCATAGTCAGGAACGAAATTTAACAAACTATCTGGCCCTACGACGAAATTTGCTGAGAACGCGATTCTTGATCCATACGGAGAC
Source organism: Dehalococcoidia bacterium (assembly GCA_965208645.1). GTDB lineage: Bacteria > Chloroflexota > Dehalococcoidia > Lucifugimonadales > Lucifugimonadaceae > Bin127. Next base: position 390,354 of record OZ242350.1, read on the forward strand.
CAAGATGCATCATGCACACTGAAATAAGGTGTCAAGCGCTTCAATTCAGTGCCATCTAAGTTCATTACATGCAAAACGCGTCGACGCTCTAAACGAGAGTACCTTTGGAACAAGAGTTTTTCGCCATCAGGTGAAACGTCTACTCTATCAATAGAATCGCCACTTGCGGAGTGAAACACTTTTTGTCGATCGGTTCCATCCGGCTTTATGCTGTATATAATGCTCGCTGTTTCATTTTCATTTCGATCCAACTCAGACACCACGAAATAGATACGATCGTCGGCGAAAGACCAGTCCAATGGGCTATTGATTGTCTGTCTGTCAGAAGAGTTGACCTCAATCAAAATTCTGGTAAAACCATCTTTCAACCGAACAACCGACAATCGCCAATACTCAACCTCTTCCTCCCAATCGTAATAGTAATCGACGACCGCAATATGAGAACCATCTCGGGACCAAACCGGACGACCAATATGAGAACCACCTCCGGACCGAACCGGAGGACCAGGATCCGCTAACGTATGGTAACTGCGAGTGTTCGATCCGTCAGATGCCATAATTACGAGTTCCTGTCTGTCTGGACCATAGATTCGTCGCAGGAATGCAAACCGATCACCGGTTGGCGACCAAACGGGATGCTTGATGGTGTCGTTACTTTCGTATGGCAACTCACGTGTCAATTCACGCACATTGCCCCCGTGCAAGTCGACAAGTTTAATGCCCGGGTCACCGGAAAAGCCGGATCCAGCGTCATCATAATCGAATATAAAGTGGCGAAACAAAACTGAACCATACTTAGAGATGGACGGCGAAAATGAATTACGTCCTATATTATCATTCGAGGGAAACTCAGAAAATTGTCGTCCATCTCTCGTGACTCTCCAAATCTTGTTGTTCCAAGGCAATAACAACCAAGTTCCATCAGTAGACCAAACAGGAGCATAATCAGACGTTCTCTCATACTCCCTAACAAGAGCACTTCTCCAGTCATATGGAGTACCGCAAACCGCCGTACTTGCCGTTGTTAGGATATATATAAAGCATGAAAGCAAAGCGAATATCAATACCCTTGATATTTTTGGATTACTAAGCATACTTCTATTTCACAGTCTGGTACAGAGCGTTAATCACCAATAAATCAAAAGGATGCGGTGAACAATCTGGTTCATCCCAGTCGCCTGGGATAATTTTTTGAATTTCACTATTGTGGTTCATTACTGAATCTGGAATAGACGGATGAGATCGTTGATTTATGGCTTCTCCATTTGCCCACTGTGCCAATGGCTTCAAAATTCCACCCAAGAAAACATCTCTAATATGGGCTACAACGTCGTTTACCACATCACCTGTCAATACGTTAGAAAGTCCAAGAGCATGTCCAGCCTCATGTAATGCAATCTCATAAGCCTTAACATCATCCTTGCCACTGTCAACGAAAAGTTGGCCGTTTTCCTTTCTGATGCATTGATTGAAAACGACAGAAGACGGTATTGCAATCGGTTTTGTACCGAAAACATCCTTGGAAAAGAGCACATCAACTCCGTAAGTCGAATCGGCATCGTTGCTTAATCGACGATTACCGCTTACAGCTTTACCATATGCATGGGATATAACACAAGCGGGAACGTTGGTGCCCAATACGCAACGTCCTCGATAGTCTTTAATGTAATCCGTGAATCTGCCCGGCTTCTTTCTATGTAGATCAACATCTACCATGTATACCTCGTTGACATTTAATTTAAGCTCTTTAAGTTCGTTTATTGGAGGCCCTTCCGTCAGCTCACATTTTTCGCTGTCTTCAGTAAGCTTGACCAAGCCATCAGTACTTGTTTCCCATTGTTTGAACGCCCTTGTAATTACATTTATCCAAGCCTGTCGAGTGCTTGAAGGGAATGTGTTTTCGCAGATACGGTATACATATTCCTTTTTCGGCCAATGTCCGAAGAATGGGTAGGTAGCGACGTTTTCGTCTTCTTCCTCCGGGGGTCTTTTAGATGGCCATACGAATGCATCACGACCTGAGAATACTTGAACGCCATTCTGATCAGTGTAGTTGAGTTGGATGGCATATATCTCGCCGAGGTTGAGATTGTTTATGGTATGCGTCAGAGGAGTAGAGCTAGAAGAATTCCGATCTTCCACAATTTCTGGCATGTTACTCAGTTTGACATAGCTGTACGGATACCAACCATCTCTATTTGTGTGCGTACCACCGAGTAGGCGATGATTGATTGTGTACTTAGATACTCCTGGAATGCGATTCCATTTTATAGTTGCGCTGCCCCAATGCGAATTCGAAATGCCACTGTTATCCCCATCGGCACGAATTATAGCACTGTCAACTATGCGTATCTTACTGGAATATTCGCTGTTCATCGGATTTGTATCTCTGGTTTCCTGCGGTACCGAGCACTCATCCTTGATCGCCTTGACCTCAAGTTCGTCGTCCTTTTCGTCGATCAGATGCTTGTCGAGATTCACATCGTAATGCGTTTCATCGTCGTCAACACAGGCGATTCCAATATCGGCGACCAACCCTATGATCAATCCTTTATCGTCCTTCTCTTCGAAGATATGATTGTGAAGTCTGACCACATACGCATTTGCGCCGTCTACCGCGTCCCAGCTGATGCGTGCGACCCTCAGAGGTCTCGGCTCGACATCGATGTTTTGCGGCGTTGACAGCTTCGCAGGTGCTGGAGTGGGTGTCGATGTTACCGTTGGCGGAACCGGCGTTGCCGTAGGTGGCACCGGTGTTGCCGTAGGGGGAACAGACGTTGCCGTTGGCGGCACCGATGTTGCCGTAGGCGGAACTGGCGTATCGGTAGGAACCGGCGTCGGATGCGCGTAGAACACAGCAACCGACTCGCGCGATTCTTCTCCGCATCTAGTTCCGCTGCGGCCGGCGCAACGCCGACCGACTACCTTGTACCAGAAACCAGCAGAGACGTTGTAAAAGTAGAAGGGCGAACCGTTGGTGTCGACAACCCCTCCTGCATAGCTGTACTCCCGATACTGGTTTTTGGGGCTGTCCGTGTAGAGCAGTGTGAAGCGGTAGTATTGTCCGATGCCGCCGGACCATCTGCTCTGGGCGTAGCCGACCCGGACATCGTTTCCGTCCAGAGACAATCGCAGGTTGGTCGGCGGTGGAGGGGGAACCGGCGTCGGAGTGTGCGTCGCCGAGGGAACTGGCGTCGGAGTATCGGTGGGCGTGGGTGTCGGAGGCGGATACACCCCGATCTCGCGCCAGCCCGACCACCTGCCGCATACTGTGCGACTGGAACTGGTGCAGCGCTTACCACGCACCCGATAGGAATTGCCCACCTCCAAATTGCGGAAATAGGCCGGCGAAGCAGAGTCGTCCACACGACGGTAGAAGTCGTAGTCCTTCGTTCCGACGTCGAACTGCTCCATCTCGAAGCGGTAGTAGTGAGAGCTGCTGCCGGACCAGTAGCTTCGGGAGTAGTTCACTCGGACGTCGTCCCCGCCGAACAGCGTCAGACGAAGATTCGTCGGCGGGGGCGGAGGCGCCGGCGTAGCAGTCGCCTTCGGCGTCGGCGTGAAGGTGGCGGTCGGAGGCGGAGCAAGCCATTTCGGAAAACTGTACGAAGACCACGCGCCGCAACTCGATCCGTGGCAACGCTTGCCGCGCACCCGATACCAGTAGCCCTTGTCAAGATTGTAGCGGTTGGCCGGCGGGATCGAGTCGTTTATCGTGGCATGCGTCGAGTAGCCGCCTGTGCGACGCGTCGAACGGGAAAGCTCGAAGCGGTAGGAATGACCGCTGCTGCCCTGCCAAGCGCTGCGACGGTAGTTGATCGTCAGATCATCGTCGCTGAACGACAGCGATATGCCCCATGGCGGGGGCGGCGGGCAGAACGCCAGACTGGGATCGTCGTCGCACTCGTGATCCGACTTCTGAGGCTTCGGAGTCTCCGTAGCCTCGGGATCCTGAGCATGCACCCCATCCCTCGAGCCGCCCGACGCCCCGAAGAGCAGCAGCACCGCGAGCAGAAATGCCGCGATGATGGGCAGCGCAAAAGTCGCCGGGGACCAGCCGCCCCCGGCAGATCGATGATTAGTCTCCATAAAGACCGAAGAACCCTTGATAATAGCGTCAGCTAAGGAAACGCAAGTTTATACCAGAAATCTCCAGACGCTTTGAGAAGCAGAGCGATCGACGGTTCAGACCGGTTCGCGTCCGATACCTGCACCGTCCCTACTCCGTGATCGTGCCGACGCCCTCGCCGTCCGCGATCACGCCGCCGATCGGATCCGACAGCACCAACCGCATCGTCTCTTCCCCTTCCGTATCCGAGTCGGCACGGGTCCCCACCTTGATCGTCTTCTCGTCCTCGAAACCCTTGAAGACCAGGTTGCTCGAGAACGCCTGATAGTCCGTTCCCTCGGTCGCAGTGATCGGATGCGACGTGAAGTTCACGTGCACTCCCCCGTGCGCCCACGTGTCCAGCGTCACCTTGAACACCAGGTCCGAGCCCTCGCGCGCACGAGCGTCAGAGATCGAGATCTTCGGCCCCTCCGCCGCGGCAGGCGTCGGGGACGGCGTAGGTGTAGGTGTAGCCGTGGGCGAAGGCGTAGGCGATGGTGTTGCCGTCGGGGTGTGCGTCGGTGTCGGACTCGCACCCACGACCGGAGTAGCCGTCGGCGTAGGCGTGGCCGTGGGCGTAGCTGTCGCAGTTTCGGTCGGAGTCGCAGTCGGCGTTGCCGTCTCAGTCGGAGTGGGAGTCGGAGATGCATTCATATCAGGCAAGATTTCAACTTCCACGCTTGCAATGAGGCGACTGTCCGATTTGCGGAGAAGCTTCACAACCGCAGTTCCCTCTGTGCAGCCGTACAGCTTGTAAGTGACCGGCGCGAACGCTGGCAATCCGCTATTTCCATCGCTTGAAGACTGAGCCGTGACGACATCGCAAGACCGGACGCTCAGATGGGCGGTGATTCGCAGCACAACCTTAGTGTCGGATGGAACAACTCCGCTCGCGATGACCTCGAACATTTCGCCTACGGTGACTTTGGCCGGCGCCGTCAACATGCCTTTTGGATCGAGATCGGGCAGTTGCGCGAAGCCGTATCCCCAGCTGCTGTTGGGCGGGTCTGGAGGCACCGCTCCAGCATCTGGATCGAACCATGGATCGTCGGCGTCTCTAGACTGCTCCAGCGCCTTATCAGTGAGGTACTCCGCAACCTCTGATGGAGTCTTGGCCGGAAAGCGCTGGAGCACCAGCGCTGCCAGTCCCCCAACGTGCGGCGCGGCCTGGCTGGTGCCCTTGAACGGCCTTTTCCTGATCGCCTGATAGATTATCGACGGCTCTTGATCGGCAGATACGATGTCGGGCTTCGTGCCAGAGTTCGTCGGCAAAGGCCCGCGGCTGCTGACATCTTCCAGATGGTAGCTGTAGCTGCCTTGCGTTCCCCGCACATCCGCGGCGCCGACCGCGATCATGCCGGGAATCCTGAGTTCACCTGGATTCGACATGCTGTAAAATTCTGACGGGCTATCCAATTTGCCAGTCCCCGTATACATCATCAACTGCATCCAGTCGGGCTTCGTACCAGTTGGCGAACACACGCGCAGATACATCGTCTCTTTGTCGCTTTCGTCCCATGAAGGCGTATAGGATAAACGCCTCATTGGATGGTCATGAGTCAACCCAACACCATCCTGATCGTCCAACACGGTATAAGGAAATCCGTTGCTACTTGCTTTGTTACATTCCTTGTTGCCACAGAGATAGAGTTCGAGCTTAAGTTTAGGGTCGCTGCTCTGCCAACGCAGCTGAAAAGTATGCCTGGTCATGCCGGGAATGTCCTCGACCTTTTTCACATTCCGCGACGCGGGAGATGCCGATATGTCAAGCCAGTTGTCATTGTCTTTGTCGCTGACATTATCGTAGTAAAGTGTCCGATCTCCCGCATTGCCGGCTGCATTGACCCAGACGATGCCTTTTCGGTGGGTGTCATCGACCGCCTGTGTGATAATTGATGACAACCCTTTGGTTCTCCAAGAAGTCCCATCTCCAGGCCCTTCCCAGGAGCTGGTGAGAGACTGAATGATGACATCCACCCCCTCGTCTTGCATCCACTTCAGCGCATTCGTGAATTCACGGTGTGTACTCGCGTTGGAGATGTAGATGTCGGCTTCAGGCGCGATGCTCAGCACCGCCTCAGTCACGGCGGATCCGTGAGGGCTAGTTCCCGTGATACATTCAGCTATTCTGCTCGAATATGCGATATCAAATAATGAACTTGAAGGTTCAAAGTAGCACCGTGCTTCCACATTTCGAGGAAGCGGATTGTTGGGTTTCAGGTTGGATTTTTGGTATGTGGCGAATTCGTCGAAGTCAAGATCGAAGACACCGATCTGTACCCCATCGCCGCTGTATCCGGCATCATGCCAAGAATCCGCGCCGTGCAGGATCGCAGTGCTTGAACTGGTCACGTTGCTAACTTGGAACATATCATGCCCAAGGGAGGCGCTATTATCGGAAGCGGCAGGCCTCAAGAATAGCCTCTCATTAATTAAAGGACTGATCGATTCAATTTCGGGGAGCTCGGAAAGAGGCCCTAGAAGAGTGAAGGGCACCCACAAAGGATGGAATCCACTCTCGACGTCGTAATCACGCAGGATAATATTTCCGAACACGTCTCGAACAGATTTTGACACCCCCTGCGAGATCAGAAAGTCTTGCAACAGTTTTTCCACCCCGGCTCGATACATGCGAAAGTAACTTCGGTATTCGATGTAAACTTGAACAAGATGTTCGGGGAACTCGTCACTAGGTGGAATAGTAATATATATCCACTGTTGGTCGTAACTGGCATTCACTAACAGTTCGAATGCTCGGTCCGCGGATAGCCCTTTCGCCAATGCCGATTCATATATCGGAATGAATTCGTTCCAATCGCTTCCAAGCTTTGGATATTTTTCGGTGGTCGTCAGATCCGTGTCGGTTCCGCTGGCTGCATCTGAAGCGCCCATTGCCGTTGCCGGTCCGCATTCCGTCTCGGTGATTTGCGGCGTCGCGGTTGGTGTTGCAGTAGGCGTCGCCGTCGGAGTTTCAGTCGGTGTCGCCGTCGGGGTATGCGTCGGAGTAGGACTGTAAGTGGGAGTCGGCGTGGGCGTGTAGGTTGGGGGCGGTGTCGGAGTTCGAGTCGCCGTAGGCGTGCGAGTCGGGGTTGGTTTAGGAGTGCGCGTAGCCGTCGGACTCGGCGTAGCCGTCTTGGTCGGTGTAGGCGTGAATGTCGCCGTCGGTGTGGGCGTCGCCGTCGGCGTACGCGTCGGGGTGGGACTGTGAGTGGGAGTCGGCGTCGCCTGCCTGTAAACCACTCCCGCATAGCCCGACCACCGGCCGCAACCCGTGCCCGAAGCAGTCGCGCAACGTTGCCCGCGAACGTAGTACCAGAAGCCAGATCTCACATTGCTGAACTCCACCGGAGAACCGTTGCTGTCGATCTTGCTCGACTGACGGAAAAACGTCGCTTTGGGATCCGACGCGCGGTAGAGCTCGAAACGGTAGTGGTGGGAGCTGCTCCCCGACCACGTGCTGCGACTGTAGCTCACTCGGACGTCGTTGCCGCCGAACAGCGTCGCACGAAGATTCCAAGGCGGGGGCGGCGGCACCGGCGTCGCAGTAGCTGTCGGACGCTTCACCTGCACGCGTCCGCTGTACGTCCAAACCCCGCAGTCCGATTCGTTCAAACGCCGGCAGCGCTTGCCCCGAACCTCGTACCAGCCCGGAGACTGGTTCCAGAAATAGACCGGAGAAGATGCCCACTTACCGCTGCCCGATCTGCTGTAAGTGCCGGATCGAGTGTTCGATCGTCGAAGCTCGAAGCGGTAGTAGTGACTGCTGCTGCCAGACCAAGTGCTCCGATTGTATCCGAGGCGCACATCATCCCCGCCGAGGACCGAAACGGAGAGACCCCACGGCGGCGGAGGCGGACACGACGCAAGACTCGGATCCTCGTCGCACTCGTGATCCGACTTCTGAGGCTTCGGAGTCTCCGTAGCCTCGGGATCCTGAGCATACACGCCATCCCTCGAGTCGCCCGACGCCCCGAAGAGCAACAGCACCGCGAGCAGAAATGCCGCGATGATAGGCAGCGCAAGAGTCGCCGGGGACCAGCCGCCCCCGGCAGATCGATGATTCGTCTCCATAAAGACCGAAGAACCTTTGATAATAGCGTCGGCTAAGGAAACCCTAATTTATACCAGAAATCTCCAGACGCTTTGAGAAGCAGAGCGATCGACGGTTCAGACCGGTTCCATCCGACGACGAGCCCTCCCCCGGCTGTCAGGACATCATCGCCGCACCGGCGCGTCGCCGTCCGCAAACTCCACAACCGCCCGCCGCGCATCATCGTCTCGCATCTGCACCGGAGGCGACTTCATGAAGTACGCCGACGCCGGCTCAACCGCGCCGCTCACTCCCTTGTCCAGCGCAATCTTCGCCGAACGAATCGCATCGACCGCCTTCGCTCCTAGTCAACAACTTCCGCTACAACCGATCAACGACGACGCCTACCCCGATACAGATCCATAAACTCGCTAACCTCCAATCCCGCGTGTCGGATCAGTTTCCTCAAGGTGCCTTTCGCCAGTTCCCTCCGAAACGGCACCGACAACATCGCGCCAGTTTCATTGCGCAGTATTCTGTGGCTCCCTGTCGCGTGATCAAATCGATACCCGATTCGGCCCACAGCTCTCTCGAAATCCCGCGAAGAAATTACCGGTAGTCGTTCAGCCAACCGCCGCTACCACCTCGGTTTCGATCACGCGGACCTTCGTACCGTGTTCCGCTCGTGCATGCTTCGCCATCGAAGCCAAGTAACCGCCTATTGCATCGGCAATGTTGTCAAGGGCCTCTTCTTCCGTCGCGCCATCGGACACACACCCCGGTAAATCGGTACATTCCGCAATGTACCGTCCATCTTCGTCAATTTCGATTTCGATATTGAAGCGCAACGATTTGCTAAATGCTGCCTCAGTCATGCTCAGACCTCCCTGCTATCTCTTCACGCTACCATCATAGCCAATACCTTAATCACAGTTCAAACCACCCCATTCTCCGCAAACTCCACAACCGCCCGCCGCGCATCATCGTCTCGCATCTGCACCGGAGGCGACTTCATAAAGTAAGCCGACGCCGGCTCGATCGCGCCACTCACCCCCTTGTCCAGCGCAATCTTCGCCGAACGAATCGCATCGATCGCCACGCCAGCCGAATTCGGACTATCCTCAACCTCCAACTTCAACTCCACATTCAACGGCACATCGCCCCAAGATGTACCCTCCAACCGGATGTAAGCCCACTTCCGGTCCTCCAACCACGGAACATGGTCGCTCGGACCGATGTGAACATCATCCGTCGGCAACTCCTTCTCCAACTGCGACTGAACCGACTGCGTCTTCGAAATCTTCTTCGTCACCAACCGCGCACGCTCCAGCATGTTGTAGAAGTCCGTGTTCCCGCCGAAGTTCAGCTGATACGTCCGGTCCAACCGAACGCCCCGGTCCTCGAACAACCTCGCCAACACCCGATGGATGATCGTCGCTCCAACCTGCGACTTGATGTCGTCACCAACAACCGGCACGCCCTTGTCCTCGAACCGCTTCTGCCAATACGGCTGATTCGCAATAAACACCGGGATGCAGTTCACAAATGCACAACCCGCCGCCAACACCTGCTCCACATACCACTTCGTCGCCTGCTCCGAACCCACCGGAAGGTAGTTGATCACTACATCCACTTCACGGTCCCGCAGAATTCCCACGATGTCCGCCGTCGAGCCCGGAGCTCTCTCTACCACATCCTCCAAATACTCTCCGATCCCGTCGTGTGTCATCCCACGATCCACCGTGATACCCGAGCGCGGCACATCGTGGAACTGCAACGCATTGTTCGTCTTCGCAAAGATCGCTTCGTTTATGTCAACGCCCACCTTCTCCTTATCAACATCGAAAGCGGCAACGATGTTCACATCGCCAATGGTGTAACCGCCCAGAACGTTGTGCATCACACCCGGCACCGCAGCCGAGTTCTCATCCACCTCGCCATATTTGTGAACACCTTGAATCAGCGATGAGGCACAATTCCCCAAGCCAACGATTGCAACATTAATTCGACCCACAGGGGTTCTCCTTTCAAGAGGTTTGACCGAAGCTATCGGTTCCACGTCATTCGCCGCGCCACGCGCCACGTCGTTCGCCGCGCCACGCGCCACGTCGTTCGCCGCGCCAGACGCCACGTCGTTCGCCACGCCACGCGCCACGTCGTTCGCCGCGCCAGACGCTACGTCATTCCCGCGCACGCGGGAACCCAGCACGCCAGCGGAACCAGACACCGACGCGCCTTCATTGACTACCGCGCTCGCCAGCGGACGGTTAGACCCCGGAGCCAGCGCTGCCTGCAGCGCCTCCTCCGAAACGATCCAACTCCTACCCAGCCGGCTAGCCGGTATGAGCCCCTCACGAAGCCATTTGTAGACCGTCTTGCTACTGACATCCAAACGCTCAGCAACATCACGCACCTTCAAATTGGCCATGCTCAAAGCTCCTTACTCAAGCGCCTGTGTACCTACACCGTAATCCCGGCTAACCACGTCGCCACGGCTCGCCACGTAATCCCGGCTAACCACGTCGTCACGGCTCGCCACGTAATCCCGGCTAACCACGTCGCCACGGCTCGCCACGTAATCCCGGCTAACCACGTCGCCACGGCTCGCCACGTAATCCCGGCTAACCACGTCGTCACGGCTCGCCACGTCATTCCCGCGGACGCGGGAATCCAGGGATGCGGGGAGGGGGAGAAGGCTGGTCACAGTTCCACTTATTTCCATCAACTTCCATTATTTTCTAATAAACAACCCAAAAGTGCAAACATCCACGCCGCCGTCGCAACGAAAGAGACGCAAATTCGCCATTCCGAGCGCAGCGAGGAATCTCAAACCCCATCCGCGAAAACCCGCGCAATCCGCGGTTCAGACACCCCTGCCATCAACGCAACACCCCTCCCGCAACACCCATCCTTAAAATCCTTCCCAATCCTTAAAATCCTAGTTCAAACACCCACTTGACAATAGATAGCAACCGACATCATCCCCAATCACAATCCATCTCATTCCCAACCCGATCCTTGCCATTCCGAGCGCAGCGAGGAATCTCAAACCCCATCCGCGAAAACCCGCGCAATCCGCGGTTCAGACACCCCTGCCATCAACGCAACACCCCTCCCGCAACACCCATCCTTAAAATCCTTCCCAATCCTTCAAATCCTAGTTCAAACCCCCGCAGTCGCAGAAGTACCCTCGCTCCCAACAACCGTCCCCTCTCCCCCCAGCAACCACCCCTCCCCTTCCCAGGGGGTTCTATGCACAACCCTCCCCCTTGATGCCCAAGGGGGAATTAAAGGGGGTTTAGAATTGGCGTTTCGCTTTGGACGCCGTTGCCCGGTCCCTCTGGATTCCGGCTTTCGCCGGAATGACGGTGGTTATGCACAGCACCCCAGGGGGAGATTAAGAGGGGGTCTCGCGGGTGAGGGCAACCGGGCGGCCAAGGGACGGCTCAACCAAACAAGCAACCCCGACATCAACGCAACACCCCCAACAAACAACAACCCATCAAACCCCATCCGCGAAAACCCGCGCAATCCGCGGTTCAGACAACACCCATCCTTAAAATCCTTCCCAATCCTTAAAATCCTAGTTCAAACACCCACTTGACAACCGATACATACGTAGTATTATTGAAAGTGAATTCAAAAGACATCGCCGCCCTGACGAGTGCGGACACCAATCTAGCCGAAAGACCGAAGGGACAAAACGTCAGATCGTGGAAACGCAAGGAACAAAAAACGGGTACACGGGGTCCTGCGAAGGTAACCCGGACCCGTCCGCGCGCAGAAACGACCAGCAGCGACGCCCCTCGCCCAATCTTGAGATGGGCGCAAGGTCCAGAGGTTCCGTTCGAAGCGATCGAAGTAACAAGTTCTGGTCGCCGGGGACTAATGCACCCCCGGCAGCACGAGCCAGCAGGCAAAACCCTCCCACCTTCGCAAAGCGAAGGGGGACGCCTGCCAAGGGCCAGATAAACGGTCGTGGATTCGGCAGACGTCGGACCCCATTCGCTGCGGGGCCGCGGCTACGGCACGAGGATGTGCAAAACTACCCGATGATCGGCGACGCGACTCAACTGATTGGTCGCCGAGAGGGCCCGCGGACTGGCGACGCGGGCAGTGACCGGAAGAGGGAAGTCGGCAGTCCAACATCTCGCAGCGAAGCGGCGATGTCCAACCGAGCAACGCTTCCAAAAACGAAGCAAGCTCCAAAAACCATACCCGTTCCCTTTCTCTGAAAAGGAACCACAACCAACCACCCCCGCCCAAGCGGAAACACAAAGGAGGCACAACCACCTCCAATCAAACGCGCCAAAAAAACAAAAATCCTTATAATCCTTCCCAATCCTTCGCATCCTAGTTCAAACCTCCAATCAAACGCGCCAAAAAAACAAAAATCCTTATAATCCTTCCCAATCCTTCGCATCCTAGTTCAAACCTCCAATCAAACGCGCCAAAAAACAAAAATCCTTATAATCCTTCCAAATCCTGCCCATCCTAGTTCACCCTCCCGGAGGCGCCACAACCGCAAACAGACTTGGTATGATGTACCGACAGATACCGTATTTCTAAAACGCGGTCAACATTCGCGGTAGCTGCCCCACCAAATGCGAATCGCTCAGATCTCCCCATACGACCTCTCCTACCACGGCGGCGTAGTCGCCCACATGGCGAGCCTCAGCAAAGAGCTTGCGCGTCGAGGCAACGAAGTAGTCCTGTTCGCACCCCGCTCCCGACCACAGACGGCGCCCGATGTCAGCGACCTTGAAGTCGTCCCCCTCGGCGGCAGTGTCCCATTCGCCGCCGCCGGTTCAGTATCCCGCATCTCCATGAGCATCAAGGCTGTCCGCCAGATGCGAAACGTACTCACTTCCGAACGGTTCGATATCGTACACATCCACGAGCCGCTCATGCCCTTCTTGGCAACGACGGCCAGCTGGTTCTCTCCTTGGCCGACCGTCGGAACATTCCACGCATACAGCGAGAACATTCACCCCGGCTATCTCGCCGGTAAACCATTCTTCACATTGGTCGCCGATAAACTACACGGCCGCATCGCAGTCTCAAAGGCCGCAAAGGCCTACGCCGACAAGTATTTTCCTGACAACTACACCATCATCCCCAACGGCATCGACGTTCCGAAGTTCGAACAGCCAAGCCCCAGACCGAGCGAGTTCAGAGACGACGCCATCAACATCGTATTTGTCGGACGAGTCGGCGAGAAACGCAAAGGACTGCGATACCTCTTGGGCGCGTACAGCACCCTACGATGGCGATACCCAAACCTACGACTCATCGTTGTCGGTGCCGGGGTCCCAGACCGCGAATCGTACCGGATGATGGGCGAACGCGGCATCGACGATGTCATCTTTGCCGGGCCGGTAACCGACACGGAACTCCCCGGCTACTACCAGCACGCCGACATCTTCTGCGCACCCAATACTGGCCAAGAGAGTTTTGGACTCGTGCTCATCGAGGCCATGGCGTCCGGCGCTCCGATAGTGGCTTCCCGAATCCTCGGCTTTGAAGGCGTCGCCGACCACGAACAAGACGCTCTCCTATTCGACGTCGGTGATGAATACGCTATCGCCAAAGCGATCCGTAGACTGATCGAAGAACCGGACCTCCGACAACGCCTTGTCGAAAACGGACGCGCAAAAGTCCAACGTTTCGGGTGGGCACGCGTTGCGGACGACGTGATCGATTACTACCACCAGGTCGCAGCCAACGCACAGGTGCCGTACGCCACATACGAGCAGCGAGCCAGCAGTGGCTGAAACCGAGAGCGGACTTCAAAAGCTCCGCAGATCCGCCCGCGCCGCGATCGCGCGATGGTTTGAGGAACCTGTCTCCAGCGCTCTCGTCGCACTCGGCTTCAACGCCAACGCCGCAACCATCGCCGGCTTTCTCATCGCCGTAGTTGCCGCCGGATTCGCCGCCACCGGTCAATTCCTCATCGCCGGCCTCGTCAGCATACCCGCCGCGCTATTCGACATGATCGACGGCGCAATCGCCCGCCGCACCGGTAAGGTCTCCGACCGCGGCGCACTGCTCGATTCCACCTTCGACCGCCTCTCCGAAGCCGCCCTCCTCCTCGGATTGCTCATCTACTACTCATCGACTAACGCATTCCGTCAAGACGCTATCATCCTCGCATTCATCGCATTCGTCGGATCCATAATGGTCAGCTACATCCGCGCCCGAGCCGAAGGCCTCGGCTACAAAGGCACATCCGGATTCCTCACCCGCCCCGAACGAGTCGTCATCATGACCGTAACTCTGATCATCGGTCAACCCATCTGGGGCCTATGGATACTCGCCATCGGCACCCCCCTCAGCGCCTTCTACCGCTTCTGGGCTGAATGGCGCAACGCCGACTGACTTACCCTTATATAGATACGTTGCAATACGTCCAACCACACCGCGCAAACGTAACTACTAAAGTAACGTCGTTCGCACCAATTACCTTGAGCAATGAATAGGGCAGCACAACTCACCGTCATCACCGTCGCCATCGCGCTAATCGCGACCCTCGTCGCATTCAATAGCGATCAACCAACGACCGCCCAGAACAACGAAGAAAACTCCCCGGTGCGTTTCCTCGACGGCGGCCTCGAGAGCAACTTCCCGGAGAGCATTCGATTCTTCACCAGCTTCGAAAGCGACATCGAGATCGACGACGTCAGAGTCAGGTTCACTACCGGGCCAATAACCACCGGTCAATACGACTACCTAGACGTCGACGAACGTTCCGAATCGCTCTTCGATGGCGAACTCCTCTGGCGAGTAAACACCTCCGCTCGTTATTTGCCACCCGGAACCACCGTCGATTTCGTATTCGAAGCCATCGATGAAGACGGCAACGAATACTTCTCAGAGCAATACAGCCAAATGGTCTTCGACGCCAGATTCGAATGGGAAGTCGTCAGTCGCGGACCGATTCACGTCTACTACCACGGCCCCGTTCAAGTCCGCGCCGAACGCCTCGCCGAAGCCGCGCAGGAATCCATGGAAATGATGGGTCCCATCACCGGCAGCGAAATCGAAACCCCCATCGTCGTCACCCTCTACAACAACAACGCCGAAATGATCGGCGCTGTCAGCGCCCGGAGCGCAACAATCAGTCGAGAACTCATCACCGAAGGACAAGCATTCTTCGACCATAGCGTCGTTCTCGTTCTCTCCGGGAATCGAGACATCGGCACCCTCACTCACGAACTCACCCACATCCTCGTCGGGAGAGCCGCCGGCGGTAGCACCGCCCTCGTCCCACTGTGGTTGAACGAAGGCCTCGCCGAATTCGGCAACCTAGACAAAGGCCTCTCCTACGTCTACTTCCTCGACTGGGCCGTCGACACCAAACGACTCATCCCCTTCACTCGACTCCAATCCTTCCCCGGCGATCCTAATCTCGTCATCGTCTCCTACGGTCAGAGTCGAGACTTCGTCGAATACCTCATCGAGACCTACGGCGCCGACAAGATAGCCGAGACGCTCGCCTCAATTGCCGAAGGACGCAGCGGGGACATCGCTATTCGCAACGTCTACGGCAAGACCGTCCAACAACTCGACAACGAATGGCGAGACAAAATCGGTGCCGACCCATACGTCCCGCCGACTCCAACTCCAACGCCCGAAGCCGAAGCCACCGAAACGTCCGGATACAAACTCCTCACCCTGACCCCGGTCGAAGGCGGAATCGCCGTTGGTGAAACCGGAACTGAACCCACACCAGAACCGACTATCACTCCAGCACCACCCACACCCACCGCGATCGCTACCTCCGCACCAGAAGTCCTCGTCAAAGCGACCGAAGCACCGCCTGAACAACCCGCGCCGGAAGACGAAACTCCAATTGACGAGCCAACGAGCTCCAGCGGCCTCTGCAACTCTAACGGCAACGGACCAATAGAAGCATCCGCGCTGCTTATCGCGGTTCTACTAGCCAGCGTCTTCGTATTCCGCCGAAACCGCTACCAACCCAGCGCAGACCCATCCTTCCGCGGCTCCGTTCCAGCGCAAAGCACACCAGTTTCAGCATCCCGCGATACAACCTGCCCACCGCCGAACCCAACGCGATCGTAGGCCTGCTGAACCAATACATTGTGCCCACGATTCCTCAACGCTGAAACGACCGAGCCGTCGAGGTCTTCCTCGACCTTCACGCTCTTGTCGCCCTGCACGTCGATGCTGAACCGCAAAGCGTCCAACGCCTTCTGCGAGTCCATGCCGAAATCGACCATATTCGAAATGACCTGAAGATGACCTTGCGGCTGTTGGAAACCACCCATCACGCCGAACGACAACCACATCTCATCGTCACGCGTAGCCATCGCCGGAATAATGGTCTGATAAGGTCGCTTCCGACCTTCCAGATAGTTCGGGTGGTCAGGATCAAACGAGAACAGCGAACCACGGTTTTGCAACGCAATCCCGGTGCCCGGAACCACCAACCCAGATCCGAACCCCGCAAACAGACTATTGATCAACGAGCACGCGTTACCGTCACCATCAACCGCCGTGCAGTAGATCGTGTCTCCACCACCCATCGGGTCTCCATATGAAACATTCGGATTAGCCTGCATCGAGTCGATACTCGACCGCCTTCGATCGCCATACTCCTTAGTCAGCAACGGGCCGATCGGCACCTCAGCAACTCGCGGGTCCGCCACGTACTGCAAAGCATCCTCGTATCCCAAACGCATCGATTCAATCAAATGATGGTAGGCATCCACCGATTGGCTTCCCATACCTCCAATGTCAAACCCCTCAGCGATATTCAACGCCATCAACGCCGCTATCCCTTGACCGTTCGGTGGGCATTCCCAGACCTCAACTCCACGGTAGCTCGTGTGTATCGCCTCGTCCCAATCCGAGTGATGCGACGTCAAATCCTCCTCCGTCAACCAACCACCCTCTTGCTGCACATACGCCGCGATCTTCTTCCCGATATCTCCCTTGTAGTAGGCCTCACTACCACCCTCAGCTATCACCTGCAACGATCCACCCAGTTCCGGCAATGCGGCCACCTCTCCGCATTTCGGCGCACGCCCACCAATCGGCAACATCTCAACACCGGATGGCCGGTGCCGCAGCTTTTCCTCGCATCCTTTCCAGCCGTTCGCAATCACCTCTGAGACCGGATAACCGTTCAACGCATAATCGATAGCAGGTTTGAGCACCTCCGCAAGCGTCATCCGGCCATAGTGCGCCAATGCTGTCTCCCAACCGTGCACCGTGCCCGGCACGCTCACCGAAAACGCACAACCATCCAACAAATTCGGTATCGAATCGAACCCCGCCTTGCGCACATCATCCGGGTTCGCCGCCGCTCCGGAGCGTCCACTCCCGTTCAGAGCCACAACCTTCCGCTCATCCTTATTCCAAATGAGCGCGAACATGTCACCGCCGATACCAGTCGAGCCGGGCTCAACCACATTCAACGCCGCAGCCATCGCCACCGCTGCATCAACTGCGTTACCACCGTCGAGCATGATGCGAAGCCCTGCCTGGGCCGCCAACGGTTGGCTAGTAGCAACCGCGCCGTTACGCGCCATCACCGCCGATCGACGCGACTGGAAATACGAGGATGAGTAGGGATCGATCTTTGACACGGGGGCACCTGCTAACAAATGGGCGAAAATGCGTACGCCTTACATGTTAGCAAGCAAGTCGCATCGTCATCCCGTCTAATGTCTAAGCTGGCACACGACTTTAATGAAACCCATACTTCAACGCACCGCGTCAAGATTGGTCGGCGATTCACCCCGTCGATTCGCCAGCGTCCGCGGCATTAGATCATGCTTCGTGTCGTGACCCAGGTGGAACCGACGAAGCTCATCGATCATTTCGCCGAAGAACGAGATGCCAGTTCCGTCTGTAGTGCTCGCGATATGTGGCGTCAGGAACGCGTTCCACAATTCTCGGATCGGCGAATCGGTCGGCACCGGTTCAGGATCGAACACGTCCAAACACGCGTAGATGTCGTTCTTGCGCAACCGTTCGATCAGTGCGTCCGACTGAACCACCTGGCCCCGCGACACGTTAACGAATACGCCCCCGGGCCGAATCCAATCCAACTCATCCGCCCCCAACATACCCTCCGTCGCCGGCGTGTGAGGTACCAAACATACAACAACATCCGGCATGCTCATCACGTTCTCCAACGATGTCATCGTGAAGTTCATCGCCGAAGCCAACTCCCTAGGCAAATAAGGGTCGTGCAACAAGATATCCACTCGGAACGGTACCAAAAGCTCGATCAATCGACGAGCGATGTTGCCGCCGCCGATCAATCCAACCGTTCGACCAGTCAGATCTCCCATCATCTGGAAGTCCGGCTCATGTGCGCGCTGATATCCGGTTCCCCATTCTTGATCGCTAATCAGTCTTCGATAGTGCGCCCCGACCTTCTTCAACCCCATCATCATCATCGCCAAGGCCCACTCCGACACCGGCAAACTCGACGCATGAGTGGTATCCACCGCCTTCACGCCTCGATCAGCACACGCCTCGACATCGATCCGTTGCGCGAACCGATCCCCCTCAAGCTCACCGACCAACCTCAACGACGGTGCGGCGTCCAAGATGTCACCTGTCACACGCGGCGACCCATGGCAAACAATCATGGCATCAACACTTGACGCGAAATCTTTGAAATCGTCGATCACCTCACGCGAAGATTCCGGTGCCGAATACCAGTCAGACGATCCATTGAACTCCCTGATTTCGAACGCCGCGAATTCTTTAAGCCGGTCAACCTCATGATCCTTGATGCCCCGCTCAACATAGCCCGCGTTGCACGCCAACCCCACCTTCAACTTGTCACCCATTGAACCGATCTCCGATCAACGCGCCCGCGGATTCAGGATGTCGTTGAGCGCGTCACCTAGTATGTTCCAGCAGAATATCATCAGCCAAACCACCACAATCGGTGACAGCAACTGCTCCGGGTGGCTCCGTAAAGTCTCAACCGCCGCACTCCCTGTTCGTGCGGTCACGTCCCCAATCATTACCCCCAAACTTGGTCGCGGCGGCTGGACCCCGATACCGAAGAAACTGGCTACGACCTCTCCGAGAGCGACGGCACCCATTCCAAAACTGACGCTCACGATCAATGGCGTGATCACATTGGGCAAGATATGCCGCAACAGGATTGTCGGAGTGCCCACCCCCATAGACCGGGCCGCGTCGACATAAGGCGCATCGCGAATTGCGAGCGTCTGCCCTCGTATCAGGCGCATTGCACCGAACCACGAAAGCGGTAGAAAAGCCAAACCCAAAACAATGTAATCGACGGCACCGGACGAATTTACCCCGGATATGAACGTATTGTCCTCTATCCAGTACCCGAACTCTTTAATCCTAGGCCGCACGGTCGCAGCGATGATCAACACCAAAAGGAAATCGGGTACGACCGCGACCACCTCTCCCGTCCTCATGGTGATGATGTCCGCGATCCCTCGCAAGTACCCTGCCGCCATCCCCAAGGCCAAGCCAAGAAAAACGCTGGCCGTCAATATCGTGATCACGGTGAGAATGATCGTCGTCTGAATCCCCCAAACCACCCGCGTGAAAATGTCGCGGCCCAGACGATCAGTGCCCAACCAGTTTTCGGCATCTGGTCCCGCTTGCGTTTTGGCGAGATTGGTCTCAGAGTAATCGTGTGTAGCGACAACCGGGGCAAAGATGCCGATCGTGTAGAGGAATAGAAGCACGCAGACTGCAATTAAGGCCAACTTCCGCTTCCGCAACTCGGTCCAAGCGTGCCGGAGGAAGCTGTCAGGCGCGTCTACCTCAAGTAACTGCGAAGGTTCGGGTTGTGTAGTCGCCGTAGTTCCAGACTGATTCATTTCACGCTCGCAACCTTATCCTCGGATCGATCAACGAGTACATGATGTCCGCGACCAAGTTCGCAATTGCGAGCATTGTCGCACCGAGCAACGTCAAAGTCGTCAGTACCGGATAGTCGCGTTGGAAAACCGCCTCTAAGGCCAACCGTGATACCCCTGGAATTCCATAGATCAACTCGACGATCAGCGAACCACCGAACAACCCAGCTAGCGAAAACCCCAAGATCGTTACTATCGGCAATAGCGCGTTACGGGCGATATGCCTTCGGTTGACCGTCATGTGACCCATGCCTTTGCCATGAGCCGTCCGCACATATTCCTGACCCAACACATCCAGAGTAGACGCCCGCATGTAGCGCATGAATACGAACGCTCCAGGCACGCCAATCGTGAACGCCGGCAATATCGCATGCGTCGAGAACATGCCTGACCATCCCGAAACTGGAATCCAATCAAGCCACAGCGCGAATACCAAGATCAAGAACGGTGCGGTAAAGAACACTGGCAATGCGTAGACGAGGAGCATGAAAGTCGTCATCGTCGGATCCTTCCAAGTCCCTTGACGCATTGCCGCCCAGAACCCGAGTGGCAACCCGATGAGAAGAGTCACCACGTAGGAAACGATATTCAATTCCAACGATACGAGCAGTTTCGGCCCCAAAAGTTCGATGACATCGCGCCCGCGGTACCTGTAACTCTCGCCGAAATCGCCTTTCAGTGCATTTGCGGCGTAGCGTGTGTACTGCACTAGGAACGGGTCATCAAGGCCGAGGCGATCACGGATCCGCGCTATCGCTTCCGGATCCGCGCGCTGACCAGCCATCAATTCGGCCGGATCACCTGGTGCCACGGAACCGAGTGAGAAAATGAACAACCCGGCGACGAACAACAATACGGGCGTCCAAAGCAGTCGTCGGGAAATGTAGATCAGCATTGCGCTTCAAATGCTAGCATTCAGCGCCGCTTCTCTCAACGACAACATAGGACGCCCGTAAAGCACTGCATCTGATCGACTAGAAATCGATCTCCTTCTCGATCCATACGTCCTTCAGGTAGTAACTGCCGAGCGGCGAGATACGGAATCCATTGACCCGGCGGTTGACCAATATCTTGCCCTCAGTGCCCCACCACATCGGAACCCACACAGCATCGTTGACGATTATCTGCTCCGCCTGCTGGTATAGCTGAACTCGTCGCGCTGGGTCTGGCTCTGTCGTCGCCTCATCAAGCAATGCGTCCACTTCGTCGTTCGAGTACTGAGTCTGGTTGATGGAGCTATCACTACGGAATAGCACGTCTACGAACGTATGAGGATCCGGGTAATCGGGACTCCATGCCAACGAGAAGACTTGGAGCCGGTAGTTGTCGATTTCCTGCAAGAACGTCGCCCATTCAACTTCTTGGAACTCGACTTCAACTCCGAGAGTGCGTGCCCACATGTCTGCGACCGCCAGAAGGTAAGTAGGTGGTGAACCTCCGGTTCCTGGAGTCGTGAACACGATGCGAGGAAGTGATTCAGGGTCCGCATACTTCGACATCGCCAGTTCTTCCTGGGCTTTTTCGGCATCGAACCTCAATCCTTCAAGGTCGGGATTGAATCCGACGAAACCTGGCGGTATCGGACCGTACGCTGGTTTCGCTCGATTATTTAGTACCGCCTCCGCGATGAGTTCCTTATCGACCGCGTAATTGAGCGCCCTTCGGAAGTGAACATCGTCGAACGGTGCTTGCTCGACGTTGAATCCGATGTAATACGTAACAAACTCGGCCGGTACATCGACAACCTCTTGCGATAGCTGCTCATTCGGATCTGTTACCCGTTCGTAGGAGGCTGCCGGAATTCCGGTGACATGTATCTCCTCGTTTTCATACATAGCCATCGCAGAACCACCCGCTAGGATGAATTGCACCTCATCCAAGAACGCAGGCGTATCCCAGTAGTTGTCGTTGCGAGCAAGAACCATGCTCACTCCGATTTCGTACGACTTCAAAACGAACGGACCAGTTCCGATCGGTTCATCAGTCCAAGTCTCACCCCCAGATTCGACGTTGTCACGATTGACCACGAAGGTAACTGGGTAGGTCAATTTGGCGATGAAATACGGCTTGGGACTATCGATCTTGACTTCCAACGTGAGATCATCGATCACCGTGATGCCTTCCGCAGACGTGGCATTGCCGTCGACGATGTCGTTGATCCCGACGATGTCGCCGAGAAACTCCTTGACGATCGGCGAACCCGTTTCAGGCAACGCCGCCCGTTCCCACGACCACTTGAAATCGAATGCCGTTACCGGGCTGCCATCGCTGAATACCAAGCCTTCGCGGAGCACGAAACGATAGACAGTCCCATCCGAACTGACGGTAAAGCTCTCGGCCAAATCCGTCACGATTGGATTATTCGGATCATCGGTCAGTCTCGTCAAACCGCTGAACAACTGCAAAGTGATGTCGTAGGAAGTGCTGTCTGTTGTCAAGGCTGGATCGAATGTAACCGGATCCGAACCCAGTAAACGGAAAACGCCTCCCCTTCGCGCATCGAATTCGCGGTCATCGACATCCTCGGTCGCTTGCGACGCAGCCGTGGCCGTCTCTTCAGCGACAACGGTTGCTTGTTGCCCGGCGGACGCGGTAGCTTCCGCAACGGCCGTAGATGTGGCGGCTGCGATGGCCGTCGCTGTCGGTGCGACACCTGAATTGGTTCGCTGAACCTCCGGCGCCATTGTCGGGACTTGTGTAGCAGTCGGTTCGGGAACCGACGTGGCGGTAGGAGGCACGGGAGTTGGTTCGTCCGCACTGCAACCGATTGCCAGCATCACTGCAACAGCTAGTCCGACAATCATCAATCTTCTTACGTATCTCATCGCTCTTTCCACTTTCTTCACTTCAGGATTTTCAGACTCCCAACTTAGATACACGGTATCAAACCATGTTCCAAAAATGGGAAATTCTGATCGAATTCACGTTTGGTTAGGTGAATTCGGCGAACTCACCTAACCAATTTCGTTGACGGAAATCCGTCTAGATCAACCGTCTATCCAGACGTGTTGATAAATCGGCACAGACAACGGCGGGAACATCAATCCTTCGACGTGCTGCTTCACCAGAACCTTGCCTTCCACGCCCCACCACAGCGGCAACCAGGCTGCATCCTCAACGATGATCTCTTCCGCTTCTTGATACAACTCAATCCGACGCACTGGATCGGCTTCAACGTTCGCCTCCTCCAACAATGCGTCGACCTCAGGGTTCGAGTAGTTCGTATTGTTGATTGAACTACCCGTCCTGAAGAGCACATCGACGAATGTGTGAGGATCGGGATAGTCGGCCTGCCAAGCCAGTGAGAATGCCTGGAGTCGATTTCGATGCAGGTCCTGCAAGAACGTTGCCCATTCGACTTGCTGTATCTCCACATCAACTTCCAATGTTCGGCGCCACATGTCGGCAACTACCTCGGTCGTCAGACTGGGTGACCCGCCGGTACCCGGCAACGTAATCACGATGCGAGGTCTGGTATCCGGATCGGCATATTTCGACAATGCCAGCTCTTCCTTCGCCTTTTCCTCATCGAAACTCAACCCTTCAAGATCCGAGTTGAAACCAACGAAACCCGGCGGTATCACGCCCGTCGCAGGTCGTACCAAGTCAGAGAATACGGCCTCTGCGACCAGCTGCTTGTCCACCGCGAAATTAAGTGCACGTCGGAAATGCACATCGTCGAATGGCGCCTCTTCCATGTTGAAGCCGATGTAACTAGTGCTAAATGACGGCGGTACCTCGATCACATCCTTAGAAATCTCCTCGGTAGGATCGGAAACCCGTTCCAAGTCTGCGAGGCCGATACCCGTGATGTCGATCTCGTCGTTCTCGTACATCGCCATTGCGGAGCCGCCGGCGAGCAAGAGGTGCACTTCATCGAGGTGCGCGGCATCACCCCAGTAGTTGGGGTTCTTCGACAAAATCATGCGTTCGCCGATGCTGTAGCTCTTCAAAATGAACGGGCCTGTGGCAACCGGGGAATCGGTCCAGTTTTCGCCACCGGACGTGACGTTATCGGCATTGACTACGAACGCAATGGGATAGGTCAACTTGGCGATGAAATAGGGTTTCGGTGCATCGATTGTGACCTGCAACGTGTGGTCATCAATCACCTCGATGCCGTCGGCCGTGGTGGCATCGCCGTCGATTATCGCCTGCACCCCTACGATGTCGCCCAAAAACTCGTCGACGATCGGCGACTCGGTATCCGGGTTTGCTGCCCGTTCCCACGACCACTTAAAGTCCGAAGCAGTAACGGGTGAACCGTCGCTAAACTTCAGATCTTCTCTGAGGATGAACTTGTAGGTCTTGCCACCGTTGCTGACTGTGTAACTCTCCGCCAGGTCGGTTACGATCGGTTCGTCCGATTCTCCTGTCAGCTTCACCAGACCGCTGAACAATTCAATCACGATTCCGTACGACGTACCGTCAGTCACCAGAGCGGGATCCAACGTCGGCGGGTCTGACCACAGCCGCCGGAAAATCCCACCACTTCGCTCTTCATCGCCGGTATTCTCCGGTGTTTGAAGCAACTCGGGGGCAACTTTTGACTGACCTGAACTCGGTGTCGGGCGTTCGGCCCGTGTTGGCGGGGGTGTCGAAACAACGGTCGGGACTTGCGTCGCGGTTGGTTCGGGTGCGGGTGGTTGCGTCGGTTCTGGTTCGGTCGTGCACGCTGCGGCGAACAAGGCAACCGCGGCGATCAACGATACACCAAAGAAACGGGCTATCTTCATCTGCTATCTCCAGCTATCACTTCGATTTCTGACTGCCTGATTATTCTTACGAATCAGTTACTCACTTTGGATTGCGAGTCTGTGATGTCGTATCAAATTAACGTGGAATATCCGGACATCATGGTTGCTTGTCATTCATACGGTCTTCAATCCGAGGACGGTCCTTGCTATCAACACCACCAATTAACCACCGGTCGAGGACTGAAGATACGCCTTCAAAAACCCACCGAGATCACCTTCCAAGACGCCGCGGGCATCCGAAACTTCATAATCGGTGCGGTGATCCTTCACCATTTGGTAGGGATGCAAGACGTAGCTGCGTACTTGGCGTCCGAACTCCGCCGAGATGTGATCGCCCTTGAGCTTCGCCTGTGCGGCCGCACGCTTTTGATTCTCGAGATCCGTGACTCGAGCGTGCAAAATCTTCATCGCAACTTGGCGGTTTTGGGCTTGCGAACGTTCGTTTTGGACAGAAACCACGATGCCCGTCGGTTCGTGCGTCAGGCGGACCGCGGTTGAGTTTTTTTGCACACTCTGGCCGCCGTGTCCGCTCGCTCTAAATGCCTCCATGCGAACTTCCGATGGGTCGATCTCAACTTCATCGGCGGCGGCGGGTTCGGGATATACCTCGACCAATGAGAAACTCGTGTGACGACGATTCCCGGAATCGAAAGGCGAAAGGCGGACTAAGCGATGGACCCCTCTTTCAGATCTCAGATACCCGTAGGCGTGGTCACCAGAAACCCGCACTGCCGCAGACTTGATTCCTGCTTCCTCGCCCGGAGTAAAGTCCAGAACGTCCGCATCGTAGCCCGTCTGCTCGCTCCATCGCAGATACATCCGCAGCAACATCTCCGACCAATCTTGGGCGTCGACCCCACCAGCGCCTTGCTTCACCGAGATAATCGCTGGTCTTGCGTCATGTTTTCCGTTCAACTGCAATTGGAATTCTTGGTCCGCCAGATCAGCGCTCAAGCTCTCCGCATCCAGTCCGAGCTGGGCCAGCATCACGTCATCAGACTCGTCATCCGCCAACTCGATAAGCTCAACCAACTCCTCTGATCGACGTTGGAGCGTTTCCCATGCGGTCACTTGATCTTTCAATGCGGTCAGAGACTGCATGCGACCTTGTGCCTCTTGGTGGTCTGACCAGAAACCGGGATCCAGAGTCTGCTTTTCCAAGAGGGAGATTTGCGAATGCTTTTTGGCGAGGTCAAAGATGCCTCACGATCTGCGCGATGCGTCCGCGTAACTCTTTGGCGTTTGATTGGAGCTGTGGGTCCATGGCTGGATTCAAGTATATGAATCGTTGGTTTGGGGGGAGGCCTAACAAACACGCACGCCCCTCGGTTTCCCAAGGGGCGTAGCGTGCGATTTCAGTCTTACGACTTGAGCGTCATCGCTTATGGGGCGATGTCGTGGCCCGAAGTGTAGTAGACCCAGATACCACTGCCAATCACGATGTCTTCGTCCGTCTTGAGGACGTCCCACGTGTTGTTGATGTGATCCCAAGTGTAGGCACGGGTGTATTTGCCGAGGTACTCAGCCGCAGTGATCGGGTCGTTGTTGCTGTTGCGCAACGACTCGCCTGCGTTGTCCTGCGTCTGGTCGCCGTCGGCGTCCACGACGCCTACGAAGTTCCAACCCTCATCGGTCGGGATGTCCGTCGGGTTGGGTTGACCGTCGGATGAACGGTCGCCCTTGCCTGCGAGCTTCACGGCCTGCGTGATAAAGCCTTGTGAGTGGACCCAGTAGCCGTAACGGGCTTCTACATCGTTCAATGCAGCAACTTCGTCACTGGTCATCCAGACACCGTCTGCTCGTGTCGCCATGCGCCATGGGCTGACCGGATCGGTTACGTTCCAACCGATGACCTGGTCGACTGCGGGGTTGGTGAACACTGCGTGCAATGCTTTGTCAACCGGGTTCGCCGGGAACGAGATCGAGTTCCAACCTGCGAGCAGGTCGATAACGAACGGTAACCGCTCCTTGACGGTGAAGCTGTAGGTGTGATCGCCTTCGTTGTTGGCCGCGTCGTTGGCTTCGACGTAGACCTCGTAGGTGCCGATTGCCAGAGGCTCGGGCCACCATACGAATTCATTGTCTTCCAACTCTTTCAGGTCGTCCGTGTAATCAACGCCATCGACCTCGAAGGTTGAGACGTCTACCGTGGTACCTTCGTCGCCGAAGTCCAGCAAGACGAACGGCCGCACTTCGAAGACATCTTCGCCTTCGTCCGGCACGAGTTCACCCTCGTCGGCGTCGCTTTCCCACGCAGCTTTGAGGTCGGTGTCGTAGACGAAGTTCACGGTGGAGGCCGAGTAGTTCAGTACCCGATCATCGTCTCGGTCGTAGGAGCTACGGTCGCGACCCCATACGATGACGGTCAACGCGCCATCTTCAAGCGCCTGGTCACCTGAGAGGTTCGACCAATCGTATTCCCAGTTGTTGCCCGCGCGTCGGTGAGCATTCGTTTGTGCGATGTCGAAGTAGGTTACCGGAGCATCATCTGCAACGGCATCTGTCTCGTGGTCGGGACACATGGTCCGAACATCGTCACTGCCCGGGTCTGGAGCGGTGGTGTGCTTATCTTGTCGAGGATCTGCATCGCCAATTTCGGCACTCGTAAACGCACCTGTGCGGTTCGAGGCGAATTTAGCCGGGCTAGTTTCCTTATCGTCGTTGTCCCAGTAAAGGTCGTCACAGACAACCGAGAACTGTGGCGCGCCTTGGATGGGCTCATTCGCAGAGATCGAGATCTTCATCCCGGCTCTCGTCAACTCGGCCGAGCCTTCGCCGTCGACATCCTCGTTAAGGCCGGTGCCTCCAGTCAGTGTGACCGAGAAGGTCGGGAGGATGCCGTCGCTCAACTCGATGCCATCGAGACGCCGGTCAGTCGATTCGTTACCTGCTAGGTCAGATACCGATTGTCCGGATGCGAGGTCAACGCTAGGTGTTGAGTCTGGCGCTAACTCTTCCTCGAGCAACAGATAGACCTTGTCGCTGTCTACGGCTACGTCCACTACCGTGGCGTCGGAACCGCCGTCGAGTTCGACATCGAAGGTGCCGATACCGACCGTAGCCGGATCGAGCGGGCCGTCGAATTTGACCATGACACCAGCGCTGCTCCTCGCCTCGTCTCCGTTTCCGTCGACGTAGAAGCCGGTGACCGACTCGTCTTCCTGGTAGTAGGGATCGACGTCATCGAGGTAGTAGGTGTGTCGTGAGTAGACACCTAAGACGTTGTGCTTGATGTCGTCGTCGCGGTCTTTACTTGCAGTGCCGAGGTCGTGGATGAAGGTCGGAGCGCTCGGGTCGGCATCGGAGAAGCCGATGTTACCGGCAACATCCATCACAACAGCTTGGATGTCGATGTGGTCGTTGTAACGATCGTCGTTTTCATCCGATGGCGGGAAGTCGATGCGGATAATCGTGTCGAATTCGCCAATGACATCGCCGTCGTCAAAATCTTCAGCGTCAGCCGTCTTGAGGTCGAATTCGCCGTCGTCGTCGCCGTCTACTTCGTCGTCGCGGTAGACATCTTCGCTCTTGATGATGCCGTAAGTCGGGAGTTCAGTGCTGTAACCGGCGTACTGGGAGCGTAGCGATGCCGCAGAATCACTCTGTGGATCACACTCGCCGTCCGATTCGTCTTCGTCATCGCCACCACCAATTGCATCGACACACACGCGCCCGCGAGCTACATCAGCAGGAAGGACATCGCTTGCGGCGTCGTAGAGAACACCCAAACCCCAAACAGGATCGTCATCTGTGGGTTGTGGAGTGTTGTCGGCGTAAATCTGGAACGAGTCCTCGCGCAGGCCAGCGCCGCCAGTGTCGGTGAAGCTACCGATAAGCTCAGGCGAGTCGTCGGTGCTCGCGGTGCCGTCGACTGGCGAGTCGACCTGGATGATCGGCGCGTCCTTGTCGATGGTGATCGAGACCGAGCGGGTGTCACCCTTAGAGTTCTTGTAGGTGATGGTTACCGGGCCACTCTCAACGCCGATGACGGCGTATTGCTCTTCACCAGGACCATCTGCGTGGCGCGTGGGCAAACCCCAGTTGTCTCCAGCGTCTTCGTCTTGTTCGCCGTCTGTATCGTCGCTGCCGTTACCGTCAGCGTCGGTCAATCGGACATAACCCTCGTAGACGCCGTCGAAGCGCTCAACTTCTTTCAACCAGAGGTTCTGCGTCGGAGCGTTCCCGTCTGAGCTCACCCGGAGGATTAACGCGTCTTGGTTGTCGGGATCGTCGAGGTCTTCGTCATCGACGAAAACGGGTTCAACTCCGGCCAATCTTGCGTCTGCCATGACAGTGTTGTCGGTCTCCGCATCGTTGTCGTCGTAACCGATATAGTTCGCCTTTTTGAACCCACCGACGATTTCTTCGTAGTCGCTGGTCTCGTAGTAGATGTATTGGATGCTGATGTCAACGTCGGCAGGCAACGCAGCCGTTACGCGCATCCAAGGTGCGATTGAGTCTTCCACACCGGAACTAAGGTCCTCGTCTAGCTCAACGTAATCGGCAAGATCCATGAGATCGCTCGGCGTTCCCCCATCTTCTGTGATCGTTCCAAACCAATAAACATCCCCATCCCCGAGCGGCGCCATAGGGTAGCGCGTGCTACCATCACCGGTCAATCGGAATTGAGCATCACCAGAAGTATTGATCGCCCCTAGAGTTAGAGTGCCGCCCTGAACTCTGGCGAAATTGGCCGTCTCACTCGAAAGTTCCACGATCCTAGGAGTTGTATCGTCGCCGTCATCCTCTTCGTAGATCGCATGAATATCATCATCACCGACTGCGGCCGCAATCACGCTGGATTGTGCAGCAGTAATCTCAGTCGCGAGCAAAGCTGTACCAACCGCATAGATCTTCCCCGTCCTCTTGTCTCGCCCCTTGTCCTCGATGCTGATCTTGATGAGGTCTGCGTTCTTGAGGATTGCGCGGGGCTGATCGCCCGAGGTCTTCGGGTCGATGGCGTAGGTGGCGAAGATGCTGTCCGCTTCGGTGATGCTGTCTCGACCAGCTACGTTGTAGCCTTCCGCGTCGGAATCTTCCGCATTTCCGTCGCCGTCATCACAATCTCCTACTCCGAAGGCGTCGGTGTTAGTGGTGTAGCAAGTGCCGACGTTGAGCACGCTAATATCCCCGGTAGCTGCTTCTACCGTATCCGGTGAGCCGGCTCGCACCGCCACCACCGCAACGGCAAGTATCAGCACGGCCAGAGCCGTCAAGATTCTCGATGAAAGCTGCACAGCTGCAGTCCTCCTGTATCTATCTCTCTACCGGTTCGATACCCGACACGTAGACTCCAGCGATTTCATCGCCAAAATCAAAGCGGTCTTGCCCGGATGTTTCCATAGCACTCTCAAGACGCGCAACGAACCACACGTCCGTAGGCACGCCCTGAAAACTATATGATACCGAATATATGCCACCACGCGCGCCCTGTCAATCAAATTCTCGCAAACAGTTGAGAACTAGGATGCCAAGGAGGGGGAAGGATGGAAAGGATCACCGCCGCCACCGTCATTCCCGCAAACATCCCGTCATTCCCGCGGACGCGGGAATCCAGAGCAAGGCAAAGCACGCCGAATCGCACAGGCGCTTTGAACTAGGATTTGAAGGATGAGGAAGGATGGAAAGGATCGGGTGTTGGTCGGGGACGTGGATGCTAACGATGGGGATCACCATCAGCAAGGCCTTCACCCGAAGTATCTTAGCCCCTCAATCCTTCACATCCTTACCCATCCTTCAAATCCTAGTTCAAAGCGCGTGCATCCCCTGCGTGCTGCGCACGCGTCCCCTTCGCGGAGCGAAGGGGAGGGAAATGGCGTGCCTTGCCGTACTCTGGATTCCCGCGTGCGCGGGAATGACGGTACTTGAACACAACACCCCATCCTTTCCATCCTTCACAATCCTTAGCATCCTAGTTCAAAACGCCCCCCGTGTTTCCACGAGGGGCGTCTTTCCGTTCTTGGTGTCTCGGTGTCCCTTACGGGGCGATGCCGCCGCCGAAGTAGACCCAGATGCCTTGGCCGATTTCGATGTCGTCATCGTCCTCGAGGACCATGAATTCGCTGCGGACTGCATCCCAGGTGTAGGCACGCTTGTTGCTGCCTAGGTAGTCACCGGCATCGACCGCGGTGTCACCGTTGGCCAATGTCTCGCCGAAGTCGTCTTCGGTCTGGTCGCCATCTTGGTCGATGACGCCGACGAAGTTCCAACCTGGCAGTGTCGGGATCGACACTAGGTCCGGAGGAGTGATCTCGGGGTCGGTGCGGTTGATACCGCCAACGAGCTTGACGCGTTGCGTCACGAAGCCTTGGGCGTGCACCCAGTAGCCATACTGGGCGTGCACCTTGTTCAGAGTCGCAAACTCTTCGTGCGTCGACCACTCGTCTTCCATCCGGGTAGCGATGCTCCACGGCTTCTCGGGATCGCTCGCGTCCCAACCGGCAACCATATCGACCACGCCCTCGGTGAAGACGCTTTCAATCGCGTTGTCGGCAGGATTGGCCGGGAAGGAGACTGCGTTCCAACCTGCGATCAGTTTCAAGTTAAAGGCCGAACGTTCGGCGACCTTGAAGCTGTATTCGAAGGAGTCCGTGTTGCCAGCCGCGTCGATCGCATCAACAGACACTGTGTGGCTGCCGAGGCCAAGCGATTCTGGCCAGTAGAGGAAGCGGTTGCCGCCGATGCTGCTGATCTCTTGGACAGTTCCGCCGATCATCAACTCGTCAATAGCGATGGTCGTCGCGTCATCGTAGTCCAGCAAAACGAACGGTCGCGACTCGGTAACGGTGTCACCATCTCCAGGAGTCGGGGCCGGGTCGTTCAACGTCGTGTCGTAACGGAACTCTGCCGTCGCCGCACCCCAGTTGTAGGTGTCGGACTGCGCCGGGTCATCGCCAGTTCGTTTTGAGCTTAAGCTGGCGTACGATTGCCGGTCTCGTGCGAAGGCAACGACGGTGAGCTTGCCATCGGGCAGGCCTTTGCCGCCATTCAGGTCAACCCACTCGTACTCCCAAGTCAGACCGGGGCGTGAATACGACTGAAGTTGCTGCATCTCGACCATTTCGTCTCCACACGAGAATTCGCTTCCGTAGAGATTTTGATCATCGTCGTTGCCCGGGGTAAAGCTAGCGCTTCCGTTAGTAAGCGCGCCGCTTCGCTGTGCACTGACGTCGTCCAACGACTTATCGTTCTCGCCGTCGCTGTCACTGTCCCAAGCGATGTTCGAACAGGCCACTAACAGTGACGGAGTGGAGTTGATCTCTTCATCAGCGGCGATGGTGACGATGATGGAGTCGTTGGTCAGAGCCGACGGGCCTTCATCACCCTCGCCGGTACCGGAGCCACCGCTCAGTGTGACCGACAGTTCGGGAGCGATACCATCCTTAGTCACGAACGGGCGCTGAGCACCGCCGGTCAGGCGGTTGCCTGCCGGGTCGGACACCCACTCACCAGCGGCGATGTCGACATATGGTAGAGCGTCGGACGCGAGTTCGGACTCTAGGAGCAGGTAGACTGCACGTCCTTCAACATCGACATCTATGATGCCTATCTGCTGAGTTCCGGCACTGTCGAGCGACACCGAGAAGGTATCGACACCGATCGAGTCGGGATCAACGGCCTTGTCGAATGCCACTAAGATACCGGAGCGGCTCGCCTGCGGAACGTCGTCATCGTTCTCACCGTAGAAACCGGTCACCGACTGCTCTTGGTAGATCTTGGGGTCGGTCTCGTCGAGGAAGAAGATGTGGCGAGCGTACCAACCGATAACGTTGTATCGATCAGTTTTACGGTCACTCGACTCTTCGCCGAGGTTGTTGATGAAGCGCGGCCCGTCGTTATCGCTGTCCGAGAAGCCTAGGTTACCGGCAATGTCTGCTACGACCGCCTGGAAGTCGATCGTGTGGTTGTAGGTTTCTTCATCTTCCGGAAGGAAATCGATCCTCACGGAATCGCCAAACGTCCCTGTCGTATCACCGTCGCTAAAGTTGTCGGCTTCGATAGATTCGAGTTCATCCTCGGGATCCTCAAGATCGCTATCTAGGCCAAAGACTTCACCGTGCCCAATGACCGCATACGTCTGGCTCGTAGTGGAATACCCAGCGTAATCTTCGAGCGACTCGACTTCACCGTTACCGGCTACAACATCATCGGCGGGCAGATCCAACGCGACTTGTGCGGAGTCTTCACCGTTTTCGTCGTCGTCAGGTAAGTGGTCGACGTAGAGATGGAAGGTGTCTTCACGGAGACCGGATCCTCCTCGGTCCAAGAATGAACCGGAGAATTCAGGCGATGTGTCTTGACCCTCTGACTCGTGTTGCGGGGTGTCGATGGTGATTTCGGGTGGTCCAGTGTCGATCTCGATCTCGTGTAGCTGCGTCGAGCCATCGGTGTCCTTGTAAGCGATCACCACTGGGCCGCTCTCAACACCGATAACGGCTGCCCCGGCGTCTTCGTGCCCCGAAGCTTCGCCAACCGACAATCCCCAACCGTCGGCATCCATTCCGCCACCATTTTCATCGGTTAGTTTTAGGTAGCCTTCGTACCGGCCCGTAAAACGCCCAGTCTCATACAGATACAGTTGTTGGCGGCCTTCTCTGCCGTCCGAACGGGCTTCTACCACGATCTCCGCAGAAGCGTTTTTCTTCTCAGCATCGGAGAAATCGGGCGCAAATGGGTCTGCTTCATCAACCGTGTCACCGGTCTCGTTATAGTCTGCCAGCGTGTGACCGCCGATCAGCGTCTCCCACTCGCTGGTGTGGTAGACGATGTACATCAGGACGATCTCTTTGTCATCCGCAAGCGATATCCGAATACTCAACCAAGGAGCGACATCGTCATCTCCGTCTATATCTTCAACAGCGCCAGAGCCAACGTCTTCGTCGAGTTTCAAGGATTTCAACTGTTTAAATTCCGCGTCTGCGGCCGCGGGGGTGGTGTCAGTACTACCTTCGTCCCTTTCGAAGCCCCAGAATGTCACTAACGAATCGTCGCTCACATCCATCGGCATGTAGTCGCCGGCATCAGCATCTCTAAATATGGTGATACCTGTCTGGACACCAGGTTCCTCTATTACCAAGGCAGCACGCGCTGTCGCGTCGCGGGCTCCCCAATACATTAGCTCGCTGGCACTTTCAGTGACCCCGCTGTGGGTCTCCTGGATGATCTCCAGATAACCACTTTCATCGTTGTCTTCCGTCCCAGGATCGTCAGCGCGGCTGAACACACAAGCCTCTGCTGCACCATCTACGGTACAATCCGGCACTTCATCATCGTTGGTGTCTGGGTCGGCGAATATTGCATCACCAACCGGCAACAGAACTGGCGTGCGCTTGTCGCGACCGGAGTCTGCGATGCTGACCTTGATCAGGTTGGCGTTTGTCAAGATTGCGCGCGGGTTGTCGGGCGCCGTCTTGGGGTCGTGTGCATAGGTGGCGTAGACTGTTGCCACTTCGCCCACCTCGTCACGGCCTGCGACATCGTAATCTGCCTCGTCG
Organism: Dehalococcoidia bacterium; assembly: GCA_965208645.1. Lineage (GTDB taxonomy): Bacteria > Chloroflexota > Dehalococcoidia > Lucifugimonadales > Lucifugimonadaceae > Bin127. The sequence goes on from OZ242350.1 coordinate 424,631, forward strand.
CCAGCGTCACAGTCCCCTATCTCGAACACCTCACCGTCCGTGGCGTAACAAGTTCCGACGTTGAGCACGTCGATCGTTCCGGTAGCTGCTTCTACCGTATCCGGTGAGCCGGCTCGCACCGCCACCACCGCAACGGCAAGTATCAGCACGGCCAGAGCCGTCAAGATTCTCGATGAAAGCTGCACAGCTGCAGTCCTCCTGTATCTATCTCTCTACCGGTTCGATACCCGACACGTAGACTCCAGCGATTTCATCGCCAAAATCAAAGCGGTCTTGCCCGGATGTTTCCATAGCACTCTCAAGACGCGCAACGAACCACACGTCCGTAGGCACGCCCTGAAAACTATATGATACCGAATATATGCCACCACGCGCGCCCTGTCAATCAAATTCTCGCAAACAGTTGAGAACTAGGATGCCAAGGAGGGGGAAGGATGGAAAGGATCACCGCCGCCACCGTCATTCCCGCAAACATCCCGTCATTCCCGCGGACGCGGGAATCCAGAGCAAGGCAAAGCACGCCGAATCCCATACGCGCTTTTGAACTAGGATGCGAAGGATGGGGAAGGATGGAAAGGATCACCGCCGCCCCGCCATTCCCGGCTCCGGCTCCGTCATTCCCGCGCACGCGGGAATCCAGAGCAAGGCAAGGCACGCCGAATCCCATACGCGCTTTTGAACTAGGATGCTAAGGATGGGGAAGGATGGAAAGGATCGGGTGTTGTGTGAGGGGGTGGTTGCTGCGGTGTTTGAACTAGGATTTGAAGGATGGGGAAGGATCGGGTGTTGGTCGAGGACGTGGATGCTAACGATGGGGATCACCATCAGCAAGGCCTTCACCCGAAGCATCTCCAAGACCCTCAATCCTTCAAATCCTTACCCATCCTTCAAATCCTAGTTCAAACCCGCCGTTTTGCGTTGTAGCGGTTGTTGAACAGTCGCCTGAATTCTAGACGTTCCCCGCCGAAGTTGATGAGCAGGCCTATTTCGAAGTTGAAAGCCTCCAAGTAGTTGATCGCTTGGGCTTGGTGGACATTGTCCAACGTCCCTACCGCCTTCAACTCCACTGAGACAACATCACCCACCAGAAAATCAACGCGACGTAGTCCCACCTGCCTCCCCTTGTAATAGATCGGTATCTCAACCTCGCGCCCGAAGTCGAGCCCCGCTTGCGTCATCTCCACTTCAAGAGACCGTTGATAAACCACTTCCTGAAAACCTGCACCCAGCTCCTTGTGCACCTCCATCGCACACCCGATAACCGCACCCGTCAATTCGAAATGAACATGCCTGTTATCCATGTTTCAACGTCTCCATACAAAGAACCGCCAAGACCCTAAATCATATCTTGAAACATCCTAGTTCAAAAGCGCGTCGGATCGGCGTGCTCTGCCGTACTCTGGATTCCCGCGTCCGCGGGAATGACGGAGGCGAAGGCGGGAATGACGGAGGCGAAGGCGGGAATGACGGAGGCGAAGGCGGAAATGACGGGATGTTTGCGGGAATGACGGAGGCGAAGGCGGAAATGACGGGATGTTTGCGGGAATGACGGAGGCGGAGCCGGAAATGACGGAGCCGGAGGCCGGAAATGGCGGCATCGGTGCCAGGAATGACGCGGGGCTTGCGAGGACGACATCAACGCAACCACCCCTCCCACAACAACCCATCCTTTCCATCCTTACCAATCCTTCAAATCCTAGTTCAAAAGCGCGTCGGATCGGCGTGCTTTGCCGTACTCTGGATTCCCGCGTCCGCGGGAATGACGGAGGCGAAGGCGGGAATGACGGGATGTTTGCGGAAATGACGGAGCCGGTGCCGGGAATGACGGAGGCGAAGGCGGAAATGACGCAGAGCTTGCGAGGACGACATCAACGCAACCACCCCTCCCACAACAACCCATCCTTTCCATCCTTACCAATCCTTCAAATCCTAGTTCAAAAGCGCGTCGGATCGGCGTGCCTTGCCGTACTCTGGATTCCCGCGTCCGCGGGAATGACGGAGGCGAAGGCGGGAATGACGGAGTCAAAGCCGGGAATGACGGGATGTTTGCGGGAATGACGGAGTCAAAGCCGGAAATGACGGATCCGGAGGCCGGAAATGGCGGCATCGGTGCCAGGAATGACGCGGGGCTTGCGAGGACGACATCAACGCAACCACCCCTCCCACAACAACCCATCCTTTCCATCCTTACCAATCCTTCAAATCCTAGTTCAAAAACGCCCCCGTGTCTCCACGGGGGCGTTTCCCACTTCCCTCCCCCTTAGAGGGGGAGATTAAGAGGGCGTTTCAAGCCGGTTTATGGGGCTAGGGTGTCGCCGTCTGGGAAGAAGACCCACACGCCGTCGCCGATCTTCATGGCGTCGCCGCCGGCTAGCACTCGGTAGCCGTTGCCTATGGCGTCCCAGGTGTAGGCCTGACGGAAGCCTGGCATGTAGTCATCTGCTGTTATCACGCCTTCGTTGTCCATCAAGTCATCGTTCCAGTTGTCTTCGGTCTGATCGCCGTCTTGGTCGACGACGCCGACGAAGTTCCAACCTGGCACGGTGACGATGCCGACCGGGGTCGGGCTCGCACCAGTTTCGCGGTCCAGCTGACCCTTCAGGTCGACGCTTTGCTCGACGAAGGCCGCTGAGTGTACCCAGTATCCGTAGCTGACAACGATGTCGGTGAGCGGTGCGAAGTTCGCACTGGTCGTCCAGACACCGTCGATGCGGGTCGCGATGCTCCACGGACCGGTCGAGCTAAGCGGGTTCCAACCCACCACTCGATCCACGGCTTCCTCGGTGAACACGGCGTCCAGCGCGGTGTCGACCGGGTTGGCCGGGACGGAGACGGCGTTCCAACCTGCGGTGAGGTCGATCACGAACGGGTCTCGGGCCGTCACGTCGAACTCGAACGATGTACTGCCAGATGGCTCGTTGTTGGCTGCGTCGCGTGCATCGAACTCAACTTTGTGAGTTCCGAATGCAAGCGCTTCGGGCCAGTAGAGGAAGCGGTTGTCGCCGACACTGTCGAGATCGCCAAGCACGTCCACGCCGTCCACCGAGAGCTCGGTAACCGTAACGGAGGTGTTTTCACCTGCGAAGTCGAGGTATACGAACGGTCGAGGCTCTTTGACTTCGGAGTCGGCCTCGGGTTGGACGCTACCGCCGGAGCCATCAGCATTCAACGGGCTGTTGAACAGGTTGTCAAGAGTGAACTCAACGGTCTGGGATCCCCAGTTCTCGCATTCTTGATCTGCGTCTGCGTTTTCGTCTTCGCCGCAGAAGTCGTCGTTGTGTTCGTCGAACGATGACCGGTCGCGACCCCAGACCACGACAACCAACTTGCCATCGTCGAGATGGCGAGCCTCCGTGGAAGCGTTGCGCCATGCGTAGACCCAGTTGTTGCCGGGCCGTGACAGTGACGAAGATGCACCGAAATCATCCGGGTTCTCGGCACCACCACAGTTCAAACCTGTAGCAGAAGTGTCTTCGCCGTAACCAGTACGGTCGCCGACGTAGTCACTCAATGCCTTCTCGTCATCGCCGGTGCCCCATTGAATGTTCGAACAGACCACCGAGACTTTCGGCGAGCCATTGACGTCCTCATCGGACTCGATGGCGATGTCCATCGCGCCGCTCGTCAACCGGGACGGGCCTTCGGAGCCGACTCCGGTGCCAGAACCGCCGCTAAGGGTTACGGTAAAGACCGGTAGGATACCGTCCTTCACGTCAACTACCTTTACTCCACCAGATTCGCCGTCGAGAGGCTCTTGCCAAGTCAGCAGGTTGCCGGCCAAGTCTTCTACCTCGCGACCTTCAGCGATCGTCAGCAAAGGAGTAGCATCCGAAGCCAGTTCTTCGCCGAGTTTGAGGAAGACGAGTTTGCCATCCACGTTGACATCCACGACCTCGACCGCGGTATCTTCATCGTGTTCAACCGAGAAGGTTCCAGTATCGATCAATTCACCGTCCACCGAGTTGTCAAAGACGACCATGATCGCCGATCGGTCTCGAACCGGTATATCGTCGTCGTCCAGGCCGTAGAAGCCAGTGACCGAAGCATCGACCATGATGTACGGATCAAGGTCGTCGATGTAGACGACGTGTCGTGAAAAGACACCGAGAACGTTGTGCGTCTCGCCATCCGGATCGCGGTCGGCATCCTTCTCTTCGCCCAATGCGTTGATGAAGCGCGGTGCCGTAGGTTGGCTGTCTGAGAAACCGACGTTACCAGCGAGGTCACGTACGAGAGCTTGGAAGTCGACGGCGTTGTTGAATCCGTCGAAATCAGGGATGTCCTCGAACTCGTCGAAGTCGATCTCGATCTCGCCGTTGAACTCGCCGTCAGCCGCGCCATCGTCGAAGTCGTCCGCTTCCAGGGATTTCCAAGACTCAGCGTCACCCGTGTCCGGTTCATCTTCTACCCGGTAGATGTCGTCGTTGTCGGTCAACGTGATTACGCCGTAGAGACTGTCTTCTGCACCTGAGTAGCCTGTGTAATCCAGCCGTCGACGCACTTGGCCATCAGACGTAACGCCAGAAGGTTCGAACATTGTATTTAATACGGATTCGTCGCCAGGGTCATTGGTGTTGTCAACGTCCAACTGGAACGAGTCGGCCTGGAGGCCGGAGTCGCTGTCGTTGAAGGCGCCGATGAAGGACGGCTTCTCGTCATCGCTGCGGGCTTTATGGGCGGGCGCGTCGATCGAGATAGTCGGCGGTGTGATGTCGATCTCGATACGATAGGTTCGGTTATTGCTGTTGGTGTCCTTGTAGGTGATCGTCACGGGACCGTTGCCAACGCCGATCACGGCTTCCATAGTTGACTGGTCGGATTCGTCGTACGTGGCAGACACTTTTTCGCGGCCCCAGTTGTCACTCCCTGCGCCATCTGTTCCATCGCCGTCAGCGTCGGTAAGACGTAAATAACCTTGGAAGATGCCGGTAAAGCGACCGGTCTCGACCAGCGCCAGATGCCTCTTGTCGTCGGCCGCGTCCTCATCGGACTCGGCATAAAGGACGTAGCCCGCTTCATCGCCGATCTCGTCGACGGTACATGCGGCCTGCTGGAACACCCGCTTTTCGTCGTCTGCGATCTTGAGGTGCAGATCCTCGACACAGATATCGCCAGTAGCTTTTGTCCCGCCACCCTTGATGAATTCGATACCGCTGGTTTCGTAGTAGATGACTTGGATTTGGACTTGGGCACCTGCGGCGTCTGGGACGCTGATGTTGAGCGTCATTACCGGCGGCTCGTTCGGCTCACCGGAGATCACGTCCTCGTCGAGAACAACATTCGCCCCGATGTCCTTGAACGGACCGTAGTTGGCGAAATCGTCGCCACCTGTGGCACCTACGGCAAGACCATCGTTAACTCGACCGAAGAACTTCACCACCCCATCCGGCGCGATGGGCTTGAAATCGTCATCTTCGTCAGCGTCTGCCCTCTCCCAAATGACCTCGTAGGTACCTGAGTTCGAGTAGGTGGTTGTGTTGTCCGCCAAATCGGGGGCACCATCAAACTCGACTTCTTGCTCAAAAACAGGCAGCATTTTTTCGTCAACTGCTTCTGCAACTACTGCCATAGGATTGAAAGCTGGAACTGCTACAACTACTGGAGGGCCAACTTCTGCATCCACTGCCTCTCGAGCAGGATTGAACCTGATGCCGTCAGTAGCGTCGTCGAGCACACCGTCATCGCTGGTCGCGTCACCAAGTGTTTGCGCGGTGCTCACCAAAACCGGGTCCCTGCGGTCGCGCTCCTTGTCGGTGATGCTGACCATGATCCGGTCACCGTGTTCGATGATTGCGCGTGGCGATTCGGCGGCGGTTCGGGGATCGTGAGCGTAGGTCGCGTAGAGCGTGTCGACCTCGATCAGATCCTCGATCGCGTTTTGCTGGAAGAACGCCGTCTTCTGCATACAGTCGTCGTCGAAGCTGAAGACGTCCGCATTTGTAGTCGTGCACGTGCCCATGTTCAAGGCATCGATCGTTCCGGTAGCTGCGCTGACCTCGTCCGTCGCACCTCTCGTGCCGACGACGACGCCGACGACGAATGCGAGCACGGCCAGTGCTGTCAAGATTCTCGCTGAAAGCTGCACGCTTCAGTCCTCCTGCTTACTTTCCCGGCACGATCGTGAACGAACCTTGTCGGCAAATGTGCCAAGCCAAGTCCGATACGTCCTCTGTCCGGATCTGTGCGATGTTTGCATAATACTTGCAAGCGCGCCAACGCGCAACGCGCGCGGCGTGCCATGAAAAGTATATGATACCCAAACTTCTGTGCGCGCGTAAACCCACAATAAATCGTTTCACCGATTTTACCGGCTAAAAACCCACACACAGCATCCTCCTGCGCTCTACCCGTCCCCCTTCCCAAAGCGAAGAGGGGGAAGGCACCTCCCCTTCGCCACGCGAAGGGGACGCGTGCGAAGCACGCAGGGGATGCCCGAAATTCAACGCAACAACCCACTCCCACAACAACCCATCTTTTCCATCATTCCAAATCATGGGCATCATAGTTCAAAAACCCGCCATCACCGCCACCCTCCGTCATTCCCGCGCACGCGGGAATCCAGAGTAAAGCAAAGCACGCCGCATCACACACGCGCCTTCGAACTAGGATGCGAAGGATTGGAAAGGATCGGGAAGGATGAGAGGTAGTCGTTCAGGATGCTGCGGTGATTGTGAGGTTGGTAGTTTGGGTGGTAGGGGCGGTTCGCGAACCGCCCCTACGGGTTCTGTGCACAATCCTCCCCCTTGATGCCGGTAGGGGCAGGTTTCAAACCTGCCCCTACGTTTCGCTTTGCACGCCGTTGCCCGGCCCCATGGATTCCCGCGTCCGCGGGAATGACGGTAGTTGACCACAACAACCCAATCCTTACCATCCTTACCAATCCTTCAAATCCTAGTTCAAAAACCCGCCATCACACAGCCAGCATCCGTCATTCCCGCCAGCGCCCGTCATTCCCGCGCACGCGGGAATCCAGAGTAAAGCAAAGCACGCCGCATCACACACGCGCCTTCGAACTAGGATGCGAAGGATTGGAAAGGATCGGGAAGGATGAGAGGTAGTCGTTCAGGATGCTGCGGTGATTGTGAGGTTGGTGGTTTGGGTGGTAGGGGCGGTTCGCGAACCGCCCCTACGGGTTCTGTGCACAATCCTCCCCCTTGATGCCGGTAGGGGCAGGTTTCAAACCTGCCCCTACGTTTCGCTTTGCACGCCGTTGCCCGGCCCCATGGATTCCCGCGTCCGCGGGAATGACGGTAGTTGACCACAACAACCCAATCCTTACCATCCTTACCAATCCTTCAAATCCTAGTTCAAAAACCCGCCATCACACAGCCAGCATCCGTCATTCCCGCCAGCGCCCGTCATTCCCGCGCACGCGGGAATCCAGAGTAAAGCAAAGCACGCCGATCCCACACACGCTTCGAACTAGGATGCGAAGGATTGGAAAGGATCGGGAAGGATGAGAGGTAGTCGTTCAGGATGCTGCGGTGATTGTGAGGTTGGTGGTTTGGGTGGTAGGGGCGGTTCGCGAACCGCCCCTACCCGTCGGGCGAAGCGGCGCACGCCATACGACATCCCCGCCGCCCCCTGGATTCCCGCGTCCGCGGGAATGACGGAGAGGGAGGCGGCAATGACGCGGCGTCCGCGGGAATGACGGTAGTTGACAACAACCCATCCTTAAAATCCTTACCAATCCTTCAAATCCTAGTTCAAAAGCGCGCGTCGGATCGGCGTGCCTTGCCGTACTCTGGATTCCCGCGTCCGCATCCGCGGGAATGACGGTAGTTGACAACAACCCATCCTTAAAATCCTTACCAATCCTTCGCATCCTAGTTCAAAGGCGCACCCCGGTTCCCCGGGGTGCGCCTTTGCCTTTGCGTCTGTAGGGTGGGTGCCCTACTGTGCGATCTATGCTATGGCGCAATGCCGCCTTCGTAGTAGACCCACACGCCAGCGCCGATCTGGATGTGCGCATCCTTAGGCAGGTTTTCGAACCGGCTGAAGGTCGGGTCCCAGGTGTACGCTCGAATGTAGTTGGAACCTAGGTATCCGCCTGCTGTGACTGCTTCGTTGCCGCTCTTCAAACCGATGCCGAAGTGACCCTCCGTCTGGTCGCCGTCTTGGTCGATGACGCCGACGAAGTTCCATCCGGGCAACGTGTCGATGCCGACCGGTGTCCCTGGCGAGCCAGCGTCACGGCCAAGTGGGCCCTGCAGCGCCACGGGTTGGTTCACGAACTTGTCGGACTTCACCCAGTAGCCGTACTTCGATTGAATGTCGTTCAATGCGCCGTACTGCTGGTTCGATTCCCATACGCCGTCGCGTCGCACTGCTATGCGCCAGCCTTGCGTGTCCCAACCGATAACGGTCGTGATCGCTGAGTCGGTGAAGACTGAACCGATAGCCGTGGCGACCGGAGTAGCGGGCACCGAGATGGCGTTCCAACCGGCCTGGAGCTCGATCACAAAGTCGCCGCGCTCGACAACTTCGAAGGCATACTCGAAGAACACTTCGTTGCTAGCCGCATCCGTCGCCTCGACCTCGACCTCGTGGTCGCCCTGCGCGAGCGTCATGGGCCAGTAGACGAAGCGGTTCATGCTCGGCATCGTGAACTGGTCAGCGATCTCGACATCGTCAAGTTCGACCGAGTCAAGGGTGACTGTCGTGCCTTCACTGAACTCAATCAAGATGAACGGTCGCGACTCTTTCGAAGTCCCACCGTCTCCCGGCTGCAAGTCTCCGCTTTCCTGAGGCGACAGCAGGGCGGTGTCGAGAGTGAACTCTGCCGAAGCTGAGCCCCAGTTCTCCACCATGTCCCCGTCGGTATTTTCATACCGCGAGCGGTCGCGACCGAACGCTACCGCGGTCAGATCACCATCCATCAGCATTTGTTCTGCGCTGGTTTGGTTCTGCCACGTGTACTCCCAGTTCTCCCCCGGGCGGGACAGCGACGATACGTCGCTCGGATCGAAGTTGTCGCCGAAGTTGTCGTCCGGGCTTGCGTCGTAACCGCAGGTGTATTCGTAACTCTGGTCGGCGGCCTTCGTGTTGCTAATCCTCGGGACTGTCACCACCGGGGATTCACTCGGCCTGTCGGTGAACGAGCCGTTGCGGTTCGCCACGTAGTCGTCGATGTCGTGACGGCTACCAACCGTGTTTTCACGTACCCCTGGCGGAGTGGTCGTGGTTACTGTTCCACCTTCGTTCCAGCGCAGGCTGCTGCAGACTACCGCGATCCGCGGCGCGCTCTGCAACATCTCGTCGGAAGAGACGTGAATCGTGATCTTGTCCTTGGTCAGCTTGTCCGAACCTTCATTGCCGGTGCCGGTACCAGAACCGCCGCTCAACGTTACCGTCAAGCGAGGCGAGATGCCATCAGCAGCCTCGAACTCGTCCTGCTCCCTGCCGTACGTCTCGTTACCCGCCATGTCCTCGACCTTCTCGCCTGGCGCGATGTCGATCTTGGGGGTGGCATCCGATGCCAGCTCCGAGGCGAGCTTCAAGAAGACGTACTTGCCGTCAACATCAACATCCGCCACCGTCGCCGACGTTTCATCGTCGAGTTCCACCGAGAAGGTGTTCGTCGATACGGTGTCAGCCGCGACCGGGCCGTCGAAGACGACCATCACGCCGTAGCGGTCCGCGATGTTCTTATCGTTATTGCGGCCAAAGAAACCGGTCGCCGACTGCTCGACGTTGATTACCGGGTCCTTCTCATCGAGTTTGATGATGTGCGCCGAGTAGTAGCCGAGAACGTTCGGTGCGTTTCGATCGTCGGCTACCGCTTCGCCCAAGTCGTTGATGTAGCGCGGGTTGGCAGGATCCGAGTCGGAGAAGCCGATGTTACCGGCCATGTCCATCACGAACGCCTGGAAATCTATGTCAAACTCCGCGTCGCGCGTGACGGCATCTGCGCCGCCGTCCTGCAGGTCCAGCCGTACCGAATCGTCGAACGACGCGCGGTTGGCACCATCGTCATACGACTCCGATTCGATGTAGCAGCTCTCGCTGTTGTCGCAAGAATCGTCTTCCAAGTCGTAGAGTTCGCTAGCTTCGACTGTACCGAACGTTGAAGCGCTATCGTAGCCAGTGTACTCACCGATGTGTGAAACGCTACCAAGACCATCGTTACCCGTACCTTTGACATCCTCTGCATTAGGCGCCTTGCCATCTAGCGCAAAGTCACTGTTCTTACCATCGTTATCGACTTCGTTGTCGACGACGAGCCGGAACGACTTGTCGGCTAGGCCGGAGTCGCTGTCTTCGATGACACCGGCAAAGTCGGGCGACTGGTCGCCGCTCGAAGCGCCGTGTGCCGGCGACGTGATCGTAACCGCCGGTGGGGCGTTGTCGATCTCGATCCGCAACCGCTGAGTGCTACCGCTAGAGTCGCGGTACTCAATCGTCACCGGTCCGCTCTGGACACCGAGGACGGCGACTTCGTCACCAGCGTCTGTCGCGCTACTAGCGTCTTTAGTTTCCAGACCCCAGTCTTTGGCAGCGTCTCCGCTGTTACGACCATCGCCATTCGGGTCGGTCAATCTCAAGTAACCCTCGTAGCGACCGTCGAATATGCCCGTCTCCTTCAAGTGGAGGTTCACCTCACGGTCGTCACCGTCCGAACTCGCCCGAACCAGCAACGGTTCGTTGTCTTCTTTCTCCTTAGAGGTGTAGACGACGTGAGTCTCGTTACCTTTCCCATCGTTGGTGATTACCGGATTATCGTCGGGGCAAGACCAGGCATCATTGGATTCGGTAGGCAACTCACCGTCATCGCAAGTGCGGTAAGTGTCATCACCAACTAGATTCTCCTGATCACTCGTCCGGTAGTAGATGGCGAGGATGATGACGTTTTTTCCGGAAGGAATGCTCGCGTTGACAGCTAGCCAAGGCGCAGTGTTTTCGGCTGCATTGCCGTTCGACGCATCCTCGTCAACTTTCAGTTCATCAAGCACTTCGATGGGCTCATCTGTGCCGCCGTCGCAGGTCCCAAGGGTACCGTCTGATTCCCTATCGAGACAACCGTAGAACCTGACTACTGCACCATCATCGACGTTGAAATCGCCGGGATCGAATTGCCACTCGGGAGAAGCTTCGTCGTTAGTGCTGCCACCGTCGTTTTTTCCATTTCGCTTAAAGTTCAGCGTGTAATTGCCACTATTCTCGATAAACGAAGCAGCGGTTCCGGATGCAACTGATTGGTACATCTCAATCCCATCGTCAACAGCGTCTTCGGAACTGAACATGAGATTCCCGCTATCGTCTTTGGGGTAGTCGAGGTTGGCACCCAAGTCCTCAATTATCGCTTCAGCCAACACATCGTCGCCAGCCTCATTAGGATCGGTGTCGCCGTCGAAGTCGTATAAGAGGTTGGCATACGACTCTCCTCGTATCAACACCCCCGACCGCTTGTCGCGATCGGCGTCTGCGATCATGATCCTGAGCAGGTCAGAGTCTTCAAGGATTGCCCGCGGCGCATCCGAAGCCGTCCTCGGGTCGTGCGCATAGGTGGCGTAGAGCGTCGTAACCTCGACGACCTCGTCGCGAATGTCTCTGCCTTCAAGAGCTTCGCAGTCGCCGCTGAACACATCGTCGTCGGTGGTTAGGCATGTTCCGACGTTCATGGCGGCGATGCTGCCGGTAGCGGCATTAACCGTAGGCGGGCCTGTTCCTGCCGACTGCAATATAAACAGCGCGCCGATTAGCGTAAAGAGTGCCAGCGCACCCAGCATCTTCGATTTCATGCTAATTCTCTCTCTCATGCGGATCTCACTCACTGTCTTGTGGGTCACCGTATTTGTCGATAGAACCTCGCCTCAGGCAGACCTTCAGACGCAAGCAATCCCTCGCTCGCATACACAAAAGTTCGCCATTTGGCGTTCATGTTCCCGAATATACGAATCCAAACGAATCCGATTCAATGCACCACAACGCGTTTACCAACCGATTTCGCGAGAAGTGGGGGGGGGGGCCACCTCCCCTTCGCCCCGCGAAGGGGACGCGTGCCAAGCGAAGCGCAGCACGCAGGGGATGCGCGAAATTCAACGCAGCAACACCATCACACAACAACCAACCCGACCAGCACCACCCAAGCATCCCCCTGCGTGCTTCCCACGCGTCCCCCTTCGCAAAGCGAAGAGGGGGAAAGCCCAACCTCCCCTTCGCCCCGCGAAGGGGACGCGGGCAAGCGAAGCGCAGCACGCAGGGGATGCGCGAAATTCAACGCAGCAACAACATCACACAGCGACCCACACGCCCACACCACCCGTGCATCCCCCTGCGTCTCGCTGCGCTCAACGCGTCCCCCTTCGCAAAGCGAAGAGGGGGGACCCACCTCCCCTTCGCCACGCGAAGGGGACGCGTGCCAAGCGAAGCGCAGCACGCAGGGGATGCACGAGATTCAACGCAACAACCCCCACCACACAACGACCCACACGCCCAGCACCACCCCTGCATCCCCCTGCGTCTCGCTGCGCTCAACGCGTCCCCCTTCGCTCTGCGAAGGGGGGGACTTTCGCCAAACCTAACGGAGGAAATGAACAACTGGCGCTATCATCCCGCCCATGCCTTACGCAAAGTACCAACTAAAGAGATTTGCCCGAGACATGCGCAATAATCCGACCGACGCGGAACGCGCACTCTGGTACCAACTCCGGATGAGACGCCTCGATGGAAGACGATTTCTCCGACAAAAGGTAATCGCCGGCGCAATCGTCGATTTCGTTTGTCCGCAAGCCAAGCTCGTGATCGAACTCGACGGCGGCCAACACGACATTCGTAAACGCGCCGACGAACTGCGGACCAACGACTTAAACCGCGCCGGCTACCGCGTAATCCGCTTCTGGAACCAAGACATATCCAACAACATCGAAGGCGTCCTAGAAACCATCAGCCAAGCCCTCCGTACAACCAAGTAACCTCCCCTTCGCCCCGCGAAGGGGACGCGGGCAAGCAAAGCGCAGCACGCAGGGGATGCTCGAAATTCAACGCAGCAACACCACCACACAACGACCCACACGCCCAGCACCGCCCGTGCATCCCCCTGCGTGCTTCGCACGCGTCCCCCTTCGCAAAGCGAAGAGGGGGAGCCCACGCAGGGGATGCTCGAAATTCAACGCAGCAACACCACAACACAACAACCCATCATTTCCATCCTTACCAATCTTTCGCATCATAGTTCAAAACAGCCCTTGCGTATGAGTTATCCTCGTTCCATACAGAAGAACCGCCAAGCGCGAAAACAACGACGACAACGGGAACCGACAGCAACGTGATCATGCTAAACATGGCGCCGCACATGCAACGGCGGCTTAAAGCCGCGGCAATGCTCAAAGGCATCAGCACGAAAAGCTACTGCATCGCCGCCATCGACAATGAATTAGCCAGAGACGAAGCGAGCGGAGTATCTGAAGCGAGCTTCGACCGTCAGGCATTCGAGCGCGTCGTCGATCGTCGCAGAGAAATCTTCAACGGACTTCCATTACCCGGAGACTCGGTCGAACTCATTCGCGAGGCACGAGAAGAGAGAGATGCCCAAATCGAGAATTGGGCATGAGCGAGTTCGTCGTTGTCGATGCCAGTGTCGCTTTCAAATGGTTGGTCGAAGAGGAACACTCCGATAAAGCAACGGCCCTCGTCCGTCTTTCGGACGACGTCGGCATCCAACTCGCAGCACCCGCTATTATGCCTTTCGAGGTAGCCAATGCTCTTCATCGGCGTGTTGATCGGGGCGACCTATCACTTGAGGTCGCCGTGGAACTCATGCAACGACTGATTTCCATAGGAGTTAAGTTGCATCAGCCACCACGCATTCACCAAAGAGCATTAGAACTCGCAAGCCAGCTCAGTCAAGGCGCAGTCTACGACGCACACTATCTCGCCCTCGCAGAGACGCTCAACTGCCAAATGTGGACCGCCGACCAGAGATTCCACCGGGCAAATCAACCAACAGTCCAGCGCACCCACTGGATAGGCGAACTAGCCACCTGAACCAAACACCAGCACACAACTTCTAACCCCCTTCAATTCCCCCTTCGGCATCAAGGGGAGGGAGGTTTTCGACCGGAAATCGCTGGCAGATTACGTGCATCCCCCTGCGTCTCGCTACGCTCAACGCGTCCCCCTTCGCAAAGCGAAGGGGGGGGAACACCTTCCCTTCGCATCCTTCCCTATCCTTCAAATCCTAGTTCTCACTAGCTTATGTGGTCGGATGCTTTCGATCTGTGCCGCTTCGGCGCGTTGGGCATGGTAGAGGTCCCAACGGAGTTGCAAATTGATCCAGAAGTCGGGAGTCGTACCGAAAAACCTGGAGAACCTTAATGCAGTGCTGGGCGTCACCCCGCGTCGACCGCGGACGATTTCGTTGACGCGCTGGAATGGAACGTGGATCGCGGTGGCGAGGTCACTCTGAGTCATGCCGAGAGGACCGAGGAAATCTTGCAACAACATTTCGCCCGGGTGAGTCGGCTCGCGGTCGGTAGGGATGCGCACCATATTTAATCTCCTTCTCAGTGATAGTCCGTAATCTCAACGTCGACGGGCCCGGCGTCAGTCCAGACGAAGCAGATGCGGTACCGGTCGTTGACACGAATGCTGTGCTGCCGGCTTCGATCCCCGGCGAGTCGTTCTAGTCGGTTGCCGGCAGGTATCCGAAGATCCGCAAGGACTGCGGCGGAATCGAGCTGATCCAGCTTTCTATGAGCCACACTCCAAATGTCGGGAGGGCAAGTTCGTCGAGCGATTCTGGTACTCCGCCCATTGAACACGTCCTCAGTGCCGCCATCCTTAAACGAGACGATCATAGTGACATGATAGCACGGAAGCCATGCTAATCAGACGCGAAAAAGATCATGCCCCTTGAGCAACAAGAGGGAGACCAACCCTCCCCTTCGCCCCGCGAAGGGGACGCGGGCAAGCAAAGCGCAGCACGCAGGGGATGCTCGAAATTCAACGAAACAACACCACACAACGACCCTCCCGCCCAGCCACACCCGAGCATCCCCCTGCGTGCTTGGCACCCGTCCCCCTTCGCAAAGCGAAGGGGGGGCCACACCTCCCCTTCGCCCCGCGAAGGGGACGCGGGCAAGCAAAGCGCAGCACGCAGGGGATGCCCGAAATTCAACGCAGCAACACCATCACACAACAACTCTCCCGCCCAGCACCGCCCGTGCATCCCCCTGCGTCTCGCTGCGCTCAACGCGTCCCCCTTCGCAAAGCGAAGGGGGGGCCACACCTCCCCTTCGTCCCGCGAAGGGGACGCGGGCAAGCGAAGCGCAGCACGCAGGGGATGCTCGAAATTCAACGCAGCAACCACCTCACACAACAACCAACCCGCCCAGCCACACCCGTGCATCCCCCTGCGTCTCGCTGCGCTCAACGCGTCCCCCTTCGCAAAGCGAAGGGGGGGGCCACACCTCCCCTTCGCCCCGCGAAGGGGACGCGGGCAAGCAAAGCGCCGCACGCAGGGGATGCCCGAAATTCAACGCAACAACACCATCACACAACGACCCTCCCGCCCAGCACCGCCCGTGCATCCCCCTGCGTGCTTCGCACGCGTCCCCCTTCGCAAAGCGAAGAGGGGGCCCCACCTCCCCTTCGCCCCGCGAAGGGGACGCGGGCAAGCGAAGCGCAGCACGCAGGGGATGCTCGAAATTCAACGCAGCAACACCATCACACAACAACCAACCCGCCCAGCCACACCCGTGCATCCCCCTGCGTGCTTCGCACGCGTCCCCCTTCGCAAAGCGAAGAGGGGGGAGCTATGGCGCGATACCACCCCCATAAAACACCCAAACCCCGTCGCCGATCCTCATCGTGTCGCTTGGGCGGAGGGTGTTGAAGCGGTTGAAGGTGGCGTCCCAGGTGTAGGCGCGGATGAAGTTTGGGCCTAGGTAGTCGCTGGCGGTCACGGGCGCGGCTTGGCTGTCGCGGAGGGAAACGCCGAAGTGGTCTTCGGTCTGGTCGCCGTCGTTGTCAACTACCCCGACAAAGTTCCAGCCATCCAATGTCGGGATATCGTAGAGGCTCGGGACGACGCCGTCGCTGCGCCGGATCGTGCCGCGCAGCGCGACGGGCTGCTGTACAAAGGATGCGGACTTCACCCAGTAACCGTAGCGCGCACGGATGTCGGGTAAGGTGCCGAAGGATTGGCTCGATTCCCAAATGCCGTCGCGGCGAACCGCAACGCGCCATCCTTCGGTATCCCATCCGATGACCGCTTGGACCGCCGGATTCGTGAACACCGTCTCGATGCTCGTATCTACAGGATCGGCCGGCACTGATATCGCGTTCCAGCCGGTGACGAGGTCCAATACGAAGTCGCCTCGCTGAGTTGAGACGAACTCGAGATCGAACTCCAACGGGTTGCCCGCGGCGTCGGTCGCTTCGACGACGATCTCATGCTCGCCGCGCGACATGCTGGACGGCCAGTAGACGAAACGGTTCGTCTCCCGGTTCGTAAAGTCGTCTTTGATCTCGACGCCATCCAGCGTCACGCTCTCGAGAGTTACTGTGGTCGCCTCGCCGAAATTGATGAAGATGAATGGACGCAGTTCGGTCGATGTCGAGTTGTCTTCAGGTTGAACTTCACCGCCGCCCGGTCGTAACGGCGACAGGAACTCGGTGTCCAAGGTGAAGTCGGTCGTTGCCGCGCCCCAGCTCTGTACGCGCTGACCACCGCGGACGTGCCGCGACCGGTCGCGCGCAAATGCCACGACCCGCAGTCGACCATCTTCGAGCGATGCGCTGCCGCTGCGCGTGTTGCGCCACTCGATCTCCCAGTTCTCGCCGGGTCTTGAATTCATCGACCGTTCGGTCAGCTGGAAGGGATCGCCACGACTGTCTCGGTCGCGGTTGTATCCACAGGTGTAATCGGTGCCGGAAGGCTCGCGGGGCTCGCCGGAGAAGGCGCCGTGACGATTCGCAATGAAATCGTCAATGTCGTACTCGATCGTGCGCCCGTTGACCGTCTCTTCCCAACTCAAGCTTTCACACACCACTACGACGGTCGGTGTTCCCTGCAACGGTTCGTCCGATTCGACGTGGATGTTGATGAAGCCGTTCGTCAGCCGATCCGGCCCTTCGGATTCATCTCCCCTGCCCGAACCACCGCTCAATGTGACCGTCAAACGCGGCGCGATACCGTCGTTGGCTTCAAATCGTCGTAACTCGCGGCCCGACGTGATATTGCCCGCGAAGTCACGGACGCTCTCGCCAGCCGAGATGCCGACATACGGCGTCTCATCCGAATCGAGCTCGTCCGCCAACTTCAAGAAGACGTGTTCTTCGTCGACATCGACGTCGATGACCTCGGCCTCCGAACCATCGTCCAACTCGACATAGAAGGTGCCTAACCCGACCGACGAAGGATTGATGGGTCCATCGAACACGATCATTACACCTCGCCGATCGGGCACGGGTTGATCGGCGCGGTCCCGACCGTAGTAACCAGTCGCGGATCGCTCATTGCTAATCTCCGGATCTTTCTCATCAAGGCCAACGATGTGCGCGGAGAGATATCCCAAAACGTTGGGCTGAATCCGATCACGCGGGTCTTCCTGCCCGAGATCGTCGATGAAGTACGGATCATCCCGGTCGGCGTCGGAGAATCCGACATTCCCGGCAATATCGACCACGAAGGCTTGGAAATCGACACCGAACTCCTGTTCATCGCCGTCAAGCCGCAAGCGCACCGAATCGTCGAAACTGCCTGAACTGGCACCATCTCGGTAGTTGTCAGCCTCGATGTAGCACCGGTCTTGATTGCGACTGCACGAGTCGTCTCCCAGGTCGAACAATCGACGCGGGTCGATAACGCCGAACGGGTCGTCGCTCGAGGTGCTGTATCCGACATAGTCCTCTCTTCGAGACACGCTTCCGTTCGGGCCGCTTCCTCGGACATTGAAGCTCGGAACGATGCCATCAAGCGCGAAGTTGCGTGAGGAATCCGAGTTGTTGTCCACGACCAATCGGAATGAGTCTCGAGCGAGACCGGAGTCGTTGTCTTCAAACGAGCCGATGAAATCAGGCGAATGGTCATCGCTGGAAGATGCGTGCCGTGGCTGATCGATGTCGATGCGCGGCGGTTCGTAATCGATCGCGATGCGGAGCGTTCGTCGGCGTCCCCCTGAATCTCGATACTCGATAGTTACCGGGCCGCTCGCGACGCCAAGCACCGCCGCATCCGCCTCACCGCTGCCGTCGGCGTCGCGCACGCGCACGCCCCAGTTAGTACTTTGTGTATCGCTCGAGGAGTATCGCCCGTCGCCGTTGGTGTCGGTCAATCGTACGTACCCTTCGTACCTGCCAGTGAATAGACCGGTTTCTGTCAGATAGAGATTTACGGCTCGTCGGTCGCCGTCGGAGCTAGCCAGTAGCAGCAGCTGGTCGTTGCCGTCGATTTCATTGCCCGTGTATTGCACATCGCCGCCGCTGTCCCGCTCCTCCGCTTCGCTGCTTCCGCATCTCCAGACATCGTTCCGCTCGCGGGTTGGATCGTCGCCATTGGTGCAGTAGTAATATGACTGATCGCCGACCATCGCCTCGCGCCCGCTAGTCTCGTAAAAGATGGCATGGATCAAGACGTTCTTGCTCGCCGGCACGCTGGCATTGACGGCCAGCCACGGAGCGACCGACGGGTTAACGCTACCGGATACCCGGTCTTCGTCGACCTCTATCAAACTGCTCACGTCGGTCAGCCGGTCATCGCCGCTACTCGACAGCGAACAGGCAGCAAGATCGGTTACGCAGCCGAAGAAACGGATATTGCTGTCGCCGTCCATTGGCTGATAGCTCGATCCGAATTCAAAGTTGAGTGTTCGGCTGCCCGAAGTTGGAATAGTAGCGGTCCCGCTGGAGTCGCGAACCGTGAGTCTCGTTCCCGATTCGAACTCAGTATCTTCGTCGCTGGCGATGAGATCGCGGTCTCGTAGCAGTCGTCTGATCTCCGCCAAGTCGCCGTCAAATGCGGAATGACCTTCGCCTCGCACCAGCACGCCGGTCCGTTTGTCGCGGTCTGGGTCGTAGATGCTGATCTTGAGGAGATCGGTATCTTCGAGGATCGCTCGCGGCTCATCCCAACCCGTCTTAGGGTCGTGGGCATACGTCGCGTAGAGGGTCCGCACTTCTTCGATTTCATCCCGGATATCCCAACCGTCGGACCGGTCGGATAGATGGCAAGTATCATCCTCGAATACCGAGGCATTAGTGGCCAGACACGTGCCGACGTTCAGAGCATCAATCACACCAGTGGCAGCGTCCGCATGTTGCCCGCCGTATCCGCTCATCTGCACCCCGAACATGCCGACCGCAATGGATACGATCAGCGCAATCCCCAACAGGTTCCACTTTATGTACTTAGTGTTGTGCTGCGGAGTTCTCATCGGAGCCTATTCCAGATTGGTCGCGTGCGCGGAGCGGCAAATCGACTTTCGATCCGAGAAATCGATGTCCGTCGCGTCTACATCGAACCGCGTTCATACGCGTTCATAAAGATAAACGTTCGCGACGTGGATTTTGTTCCATCGTGCGAATTGAAGCGGTCTCGATCCGCTCCAATCGTAACGATCGAGGACGACTGCGACCCTTATTTCTCGGTAATGCTCCGAAGGAACGACGCGTTGTCCTTTGATCGAGCAAGACGTTCCAAGATGCGCTCGGTCGCCTCCGTCGGGTTCCCATTGGATGACTGCTGTTGCAGCAACGAGAGCATTCGACGCAACAGCCAGACCTGTCGCAGAGTGTCCGGGCTCTGCAGCAACTCTTCGTGCCGAGTGCCGCTGCGTTCCATAGAGACAGCCGGGTAAATCCTGCGATCCGACATCGTGCGGTCTAGGTGGAGCTCCATGTTGCCGGTGCCTTTGAACTCCTCGTAGATCAAGTCGTCCAAACGGCTGCCGGTCTCGACCAATGCGGTTGCGACGATCGTCAGGCTGCCGCCCTCTTCGCAGTTCCGCGCCGCGCCGAAGAATTGCTTCGGCGGGTAGAGCGCCAACGGGTCCATACCTCCCGACAACGTCTTGCCGCTGCTCGGCAACTTAACGTTGAAGGCGCGTGCCAGACGAGTCAAGCTGTCAAGTACCAACAACACGTCCTCGCCAGATTCGACGAGCCGTTTCGCACGGTCCAATGCCTGGTCCGAAGTCTCACATTGATGCTCGACCTGCTCGTCGAAAGTCGAGGAGTAGACCTCGCCCTTAATCGACCGGCGCATGTCGGTTACTTCTTCCGGCCGCTCGCCGATCAAAGCGACGATGATGTGAATCGCCGGGTAGTTTTCAGCCACCGCGTGCGCGATGTCCTTCAAGATCACCGTCTTGCCGGCCTTGGGCGGCGCCACAATTAGTGCGCGCTGTCCCTTGCCGATCGGTGCAATGATGTCAATCACCCGGCTATTGAGCTTGTTCGGCATCGTCTCAAGCGTCAGCTGCTTATCCGGGTAGACGACGGTCAAATGCTCGAAACGCGGGCGACGGCGGGCGAATTCACCGTCCCGACCATTAACCAATTCCGGCCACAGCAACGGATTGTTGCCGCGTCCACGCGTGCGTTCACCCTGTGACCGCACCGGCCCGGCGATGAAATCTCCCTGCCGGAGACCGCTCTTGCGAATCAGTCCGTTGGGAACGTAGATGTCATCGTCGCTGCTCCCACCTCCGGGCGGTCGCAAAAATCCGTAACCCTTGTCATGAACATCCAGAATGCCAGCACCGATTGCGATGCCGGTCGATTCGGATTTCGCGAGGAGCACCTGCAGGGCAAGCTCGGTACGACGTTCCGGAATATCTACCAGACCGATGCTCCGCGCTTCCACCATCAACTCAGCGTTGGTCATGGTTCCAAGATTGCCAAGGGCATCCGGACTCAATCGTTCTGATTGACGTGGAACTGGTTTCGGGGCAATTGCAACTTGCCTCCGTTGTCCGTTCTGATCAATCGGAATCGACGTATCAATAGGGGTACGTGTCATTAAGCACCTTCGCGTTAGGACTTAGCGAATTACTAAAGTGAGGGATCGCTTCTGGGCGATTTGTCTCCGAGTGGAGCGGTTGCCTGCCCGCCAATCGTCCCCATCAACCATCAGTTCCACACCTCACCGCGCATGGCATTCCGCTTTCTGCGAAAAAGTCTATATGAATAGACGATAGCGAGTCAAATCAAAAAAACATCCCCCCCCTTGATGTCCAAGGGGGTATAAACTCGGCGTCTCGTTGCGACCGCTCCAAGTTGGCATCAACTTCCAACAGTTAACGCACTCGCGAAAAGCTGATGCTGCGTGCCTTCTGGTTGGAACTGCCGAGCGGACTGCACGAAGAGATCGAACAGCGGATGTGGCTGTTCAGGACGAGACCTAAACTCCGGATGGAATTGACTGCCCAGCATGAACGGGTGGTCGGATAACTCCGCGATCTCGACCAACGACAGATCCGGATTCATCCCGCTGCTTAGAAGACCTAAACTCTCCAGACGTTCCCGATAGGCGTTGTTGTACTCAAATCGATGGCGGTGCCGTTCTCTGATCTTTAACGTCTCGTTGCTCATCTCACCGTCGTTCTTGGCCATCGAGTATGCTTCGTAGGCCCTGGTCCCAGGTGTAAGAACGCAGGAATACTCGCCCAACCGCATCGTCCCGCCGATCTCGGTAACCTGCTTCTGCTCCTCCATCAGCGCAATGACCGGTTCCGTTGCTGCCGCATCGAACTCCGTCGAATCCGCCTCTTCGATTCCGGCGACGTGACGGGCAAACTCGATGATCATCATCTGCAAACCTAGACACAGACCAAGATAGGGTATACCCCTCTCACGCGCGTACCGAGCGGTCTCAATCATCCCCTCCGTTCCGCGCTTGTCGAATCCGCCCGGAACCACAATCCCCTGCGCCTTCGAAAGATAGCGATCTGCGCCATTCTCCTCGATCAGCTCCGAAGGTGTCCATTCGAGATCGATGCGGACACCTTGGTTTAGCTCTGCATGTCGCAACGCTTCAACTACCGACAGGTAGGAATCCTGGAGGCTCGTATATTTGCCAACAATCGAGATAGACACTCGTTCCATGTCACTGTCGTATACAAACGAACCCTCGCCGTTGTTCGCCAAATTCGGAGTATCCGCCAACGCCTTCCAAACCGGGGGCACCACCGGTTCCCGCCGCTCGAAGCCGAGACGATCCATGATCACCTCCGCCAAACCCTGATTTTCCAACCAACCAGGAACCGCGTAGACATTGCCCAAAGTTGGTAGATAGATGATCGCGTCGCGCGGCACACCGCAATGGAGGCTGATCTTGTCCTTCAGGCTCTCCGCCTCTTCCTCCGAATCCGTTGGGTCGTTAAGACGACAGAGAATCGCATCCGGTTGGATACCCAACGCTCGGAGCGCGCGAACGCTGTGTTGCGTCGGTTTCGTCTTCAACTCGTTTGTCGGCTTTAGGAAAGGAACGAACGTGAGATGGATCGAAAACGAATTTTGGCGCCCCTCCATATCCCGCATCCACCGCACCGCTTCGATGAACGCCTCCGCCTCCATATCGCCGACGGTTCCACCCACTTCGACAATCACAACATCCGCGTCCTCACTCTCCGCCAACTTTCTGATACGCCGAGCAACCACGCTCACGAGATGCGGCACAACCTGTACCGTCTCACCCAAAAACTCCGAACCCAAACGTTCCTTGTCCAGCAACTCGTTATAAATCTGCCCCGCCGTCACGTTCGACAGGATCGTGAAGTCCTGGTTCAAGAAGCGCTCGTAATGCCCCAGATCCAGATCCGTTTCGCTACCGTCCATCGTCACGAACACCTCGCCGTGTTCAAGAGGCGACATCGTCCCTGGATCGACGTTCAGATAAGGGTCGAGCTTGAGAATAGTGACCCTGAGCCCCCGATTCTTCATCATGCGCCCGATAGATGCACAGGCAATGCCCTTACCTAAAGAGCTGGTTACGCCGCCCGTAACGAAGATGTATCGGCGACGCTTACTCAACGTGAAAACGAGCGTTGTTGCGGAGGTTCGGCACATGAAAAGTGTACCCAAAATTCAGACCTTTAGTGAGCGTCTCAATCCGAAAACGCGCAGATTTACTCACATATAGAATCTTCGTTTGTGACACCAATCCAAGTGCAAGCCAAATGAACTCTCCATTGCTGACGGAAGAAGACGTCCGACACATCGCACGCCTAGCCGCTCTACGCATCGATGATGCAGAAGTAGAGACGATGCGAAGCCAGTTGTCCGACATCCTCGCTCGCTTTCAGACGCTGGCACAACTCGACACCCAAGGAGTGCCGCCAACCGGACACACCACCGACGCGCACTCTGTGATGCGTGACGACGAAGAAATGGCGGCCCTCGATCGCGAGCAGACTCTCGCCAATGCGCCATTCATAGACGGCGAATTCGTCCGCGTCAGGCCAGTAATCGAATAACCGTTGCTGCTGACGCTAACCGCCACCAGATTGCGTTTCCCACGATGACAGAAACCCTTCCCGAAACCCACGCGTCGGCGCGCGAGATGCGCGCCAAGTACGAATCCGGACAAACGACCGCCCGCGACACTGCACTCGCACACCTTGAACGCATTCAAAAAGTCGACAAACACACTCACGCCTTCCTTACAGTACTGGACGAAAACCAAATCGTCGCCCAAGCCGACGCCGCAGACGAGATGATCCGAGCTGGCCGAGCCTCAGCCATGACCGGCATTCCGTTCCTGATCAAGGACAACATATCAACCGATGGCGTCCGCACCACCGCCGCCTCGAAGATCTTGGACGGATACGTCCCGCCATTCGACGCCACCGTAGTTTCACGGCTCAAAAAAGCCGGAGCAATCATCCTTGGCAAAGGCAACCTTGACGAATTCGCCATGGGCTCGTCGAACGAAAACTCCGCATTCGGAGCGGTTATCAACCCGTGGGGCAAAAACCGCGTGCCCGGCGGCTCCAGCGGTGGAGCCGCGGCGGCCGTCGCAGCGGGAGAAGCCGCAATCGCTCTCGGATCGGACACTGGCGGCAGCATCCGCCAACCTGCATCACTTTGCGGCGTCGTCGGTTTCAAACCTACTTACGGCACCGTCAGTCGATACGGCCTCATCGCATTCGGCTCATCGCTCGACCAAATCGGACCCATCGCAAGAACCGTCGCCGACTGCGCCGACACCGCAAATACGATTTCCGGCCGCGACTCGTTCGATTCAACATCACTAGATCTCGATCTAGATTTCACCCAATACCTAGATCGCGACATCGATGGAATGCGGATCGGTGTTCCCCGTGAATACCTCGTCGAAGGCATCGAACCCGGCGTACGATCCGCATTCGACGCCTCGATCGCAGTCCTCGAAAGTCTCGGCGCCGTTGTCGAAGAGACCAGCCTTCCGCTCACCGACCACGCCCTCGCCGTCTACTACATCATCGCCCCATCCGAAGCGTCCGCAAATCTTTCCCGTTTCGACGGCGTCAAATACGGAATGTCGGTCGATGGCGAGCCAAACGCTCGCGAATCGATCGAAGCAACAAGGGGCGACGGATTTGGCCCAGAAGTGAAACGGCGCATACTCATCGGAACGTATGCACTCTCAGCCGGGTACTACGACGCCTACTACAAGAAAGCGCAGCAAGTCAGGACTCTCATCCGGCGAGAGTTCCAAGACGCATTCCAAAAGTTCGATGCTCTAGTCATGCCGACTTCACCGACCGTGGCCTTCGAAATCGGCGAAAAAACGCAGGATCCATTCCAGATGTATCTCAGCGACGTCTGCACCATACCGGTCAACATCGCGGGATTGCCAGGAATATCGGTCCCTTGCGGCCTATCCGAAGGCTTACCGGCAGGACTGCAAATCGTCGCTCCCCAAATGGGAGACCGCACGGCGTTGCAGATCGCGCATGCCTACGAGCAATCGGCAAATTGGAAGCTGACACCTCCAGAACTATGACAAAAATCGCCATTCTTGATTCGCGAATAGTCAAGTCCCTCCTCGTTCTCACAATGGCCGTTCTCGCTTTGGCGATCGCGTGCCGGTCCGAGGAAGACCCAACATCTTCAACGTCCGAGACCCTCGTGGCTGTCGACGAAATGCGGTGTCCCGCCCTCGAGGAGTCGCCGCAACTTGGCGATGTCCCGCAGGGCCCGCCTCCTGCTCTCCCAAACATCTTCAATGGAACCGCTTACGTTAACGGCGAGCCAGTGCCTGAAGGCGAACAGGTCTACGTTAAGTTGGTCACCTCACGCTCTTGGCCCGTCGACGTCGGCCAAAACGGGAAATTCCGCGACATCATCCACGGACCCGTCAGCGACAAAGACCAAGGCATCCCATTCGTCTTCTGCCTCGGTGACCCCGATGGCGTCGCCGTCAAAGCAGAAGAGATTATCGAATTCGATGGGAGTGAACCATTCAAAATCACCGATATCGAACTCAACTTCCCTTTGCTGCCCAGCGAACTGGAATCCAACTAGTGCTCCTCGAACTCGACGGCGTCGCGCCGCAAGTCGACGAGACCGCGTTTATAAGCGCACAAGCTACGCTGATCGGAGACGTGCGCGTTGGACCTCGATCAAGCGTCTGGCCCGGAGCGGTGATTCGAGCAGACAGCGGAACCATCACTATCGGCTCGGGATCGAACGTCCAAGACAACACCGTAATCCACGCCGACGACGATGCCGCTATCGGCGATAATGTGACGATAGGTCATGGCGTCGTCTGCCACGGCAAGACGATCGGCGACGGCTGCCTGCTCGGAAACGGATCGGTTCTAAACGATGGCGTCGTTTTAGGAAAAGGATGCCTAGTTGCTGCGGGTTCTGTTATTCCTGAAAACTCCAATTTCGATGACAACCAATTGATCCGAGGCGTCCCCGGTAAAGCCATCGGAAGGTTACGTTCCAGGCACCAACAGTTGCAGCAACGTGCCGCTCTGAGCTATGTCAACCGTATCGAACGCTACAAACGGTCATCTACCGAAGACAACCCTCTCTAACCAACTCGTACTTACATCCGCTCCGGCGCGTTCATCCCCATGATGTTCAGCGTGCCCTCAAGCACGATGCGCGCCGCATCAACCAGCAATAATCTGGCCTTTGTCAACTCCGCATCCGCCGGTTCGCTCGAGATCACGCGGCACGCTTCGTAGAAGCGCTGCAACTCGCGCGCCACTTCGTATGCAAAGTGCGGCATGTGATGTGGCTCCAACAATTCAGCCGACCGAGCAATTACATCCGGTAACTCGTTCAACCGACGCATCAGCGCCATCTCCCGCTCCTCGGTCAACAGTCCCACGTCACCGTCGTCGAATTCGATACCCCGATCCTTCGCGGCACGGAGCACCGCGCAGAGCCGCGCATGCGCGTACTGCACATAAAACACCGGGTTCTCTGCCGTCTCCGCTTTAGCCAACTCAAGGTCGAACTCCATGTGAGTACCGGGTGTTCGCTCCATGAATATGTAGTGGCAGGCATCGGCACCCACCGCGTCCAGCAACTCGTCCGCACCGATGAAGTTGTCGGCCCGTTTGCTAAAACGAACCGCCTCACCCCCTTCTTTGAAATTAACGATCTGGTTGATGATGATCGTCAGATTGTCGGGTTCGACGCCCAGCGAATCGACCACCGCCTTCATCCTGGCAACGTGTCCATGGTGATCAGCCCCCCAAACATTGATGACGCGATCGAAACCTCGCTTCACGAACTTGTTGTAGTGGTAAGCAATATCGGTCCCAAAATACGATGGCCCACGCTCCATCGAACGGATGATCACGCTATCGCTCTCGAGACCCACCTTAGTGCCCAGGAACCACAACGCACCCTCGCGCTCTGAGACGAAACCCCGGTCCTTCAGCAATTCCAACGATTCATTGAAATCTTCACCTTCAATCAACGATTTCTCGCTGAACCACTCGTCATACTCGATCCCCATCTTCGACAACGTGGCGCGGATGTTAGCCAAAGTGCGATCCAAAGCCGTTTTCCCGATGACGACAATCGCATCCTCCTCACTCATCTCAACCACTGTGTCGCCAAACTCAGCGTACAACTCAGCGCCCAAGTCCGCGACGAATTCGCCCGGATAAGACTCCGCACCCAATTCAGCATCTTTTCCGGCTGCCTGCATGAAACGAACATAGGCAGATTCCATATAGATGCGCATCTGATTGCCAGCGTCGTTGACGTAATACTCCCGCTGGACATCGAAACCCGCCGCGTCCAAGATGTTCGCTATGCCATTGCCGATCACCGCGCCCCGCACGTGCCCAATATGCAATGGTCCAGTAGGGTTCACGCTCACGAACTCGACCTGAACCTTCTGACCTGCCCCGATGTTGGAATGCGCGAACTTCACGCCCTGTTCGCGGATAACGTTAACCTGTGACCGGAGCCATTCGTCATCCAATCGGAAATTGATAAACCCCGGCCCCGCGATGCTCACATCGCAGACCATCGAGGAATGCTCAACGGATTCCGCGATCTGGGCGGCGATCTCGCGCGGAGCCATTCGCATGCTCGAAGCCAAAGCCAGGGCAATGCTCGTGCTGTAATCCCCGTGCTCCGCGTGTTTCGGACGCTCGACAGTCGGAGTTACCTCCCCGATCTGCGGTAATGCATTTGCTGCAATAGCCGTATCGAGAGCCGAAACAACCATCTCTGCTATCTGTTTTTGCGGGTGCATAATATCCCAATCTGAAATCCGTACGCGCAAGCCGAAATTCTCGACCGCACATGTATCCTGCTAACACACCAACTTCCGTACATATATAAGGATAAGAAAACGCGTTCGGTTGGCTCAGGTCAATCGATGCCATCTCCTCCCATGACCGAATCAAAAACACCCCCCAACGCAAGCCAACGCGCCGAAGATATCGCCAACGCTGGTGGTCGCGTCGGAATACCGATCTCCGACGAACACGCACAACTTGCCGCGCAGTGGGGCGACTCGCTCTATCAATCCGCCAACGTCGTACGCGCCATCGACTACCAAGCCCACGAACCCTCCAACGTGTTCAACCCTGTCGGATCCAACGATGCCCCCCGCGAAAGGAACGACCGATGAGCAACGAGCGCGAACAATTGGCATTCGATTCGATCCACGAACTAGCTCCGAAAATCAAAGATAGATCGGTTTCACCGGTCGATATCACCGAGATCGCGCTCGAACGCACGGCGGTCCTCAATCCAAAGTTGAACGCCTTTATCGACATCTGGCAGGATGAAGCGCTCGCGGCGGCGACCAAAGCCGAAAGAGATATTGCAGACGGTCAATACTTGGGTCCGATGCACGGCATCCCGATCGGTCTCAAAGACCTCGTCGATGTCGCCGGTAAAGTCACCACCGGCGGCTCGAAAGTCCTCCAATCCAACATCGCCACGAACGACGCAACCGTCACGGACCGTTTGAATCGCGCAGGTGCAATCTCTATCGGCAAGACCAACCTCGTCGAGTTCGCGTTCGGAGCGGCTGGCGTCAATCCCTACACCGGAGATGCCCGCAACCCGTGGGACACCGACAAAATTACCGGTGGCTCAAGCAGCGGATCCGGCGCCGGTGTCGCCGCCGGCATGGTCTACGGCGCTCTCGGCTCCGACACCGGCGGAAGTATCCGGATGCCCGCATCGCTGTGCGGCATCGCAGGTTTGAAACCTACATACGGACGTGTCCCCCGCACCGGCGTCCTCGACCTCTGCTGGAGTTGTGACCACGTCGGACCGATGACCCGCCGAACCGCGGACTGCGCCCACATGCTCAACGTAATCGCCGGACACGACCCGCTCGACATCGCTTCATCCACGCGCCCGGTTCCCGACTTCGCGGCAGATCTCGACGAGGGTATCGATGGATTGCGCATCGGAGTTCCCGAAGACTACTTCTTCGATACCGACATCGTCGATACCGAAGTAGCCGCCGCAGTCAACACCGCCATCGAATTGATGGCCAACAACGGCGCCGAGATCGTTCCCGTGCCGATGGACTGGGTATCGAACGGCAGGTCGATCAATATGATCATCACCCTCGCCGAAGCCACGGCGGTCCACGAAAAAATGCTCGCCGACCACGCCGACGAATACACTCCGGCAGTCCGTAGTCGCATCCAATCCGCACTCGGAATGCCCGCCGTCGACTACGTCCGCGCCCAACGCGCCCGCCAAGCCTTCTCTGTCGCCATGGCCGAGGCAACCAAAGACGTCGACGTCCTCGCTACGCCAACGGTACCGGTCCGCACTCACACCATCGCCGAATGCACACCCGCGCCCGGCGAAGCCATCGCCGACAAAGGCGCCGAGATCCCGCTATTTACATCCATATTCGACGTCACTGGCGAACCATCACTCTCCGTAATGTGCGGATTCGATTCCTCCAACATGCCCATCGGACTAATGATCACCGGCCACGCCTTCGACGAAACAACAGTCGTACGCGTCGGCCACGCCTATGAAGAGCTTGCCGGTTGGCACACTCAAAGACCCCCGATCTCCTAACTTGTAGGGGCAGGTTTCAAACCTGCCCGCCGGCTCCGTGCCGCTGTACTGATGAGTAGTTCACATCCCTACGAAGAAGTAACCTCTTCCACTACAACGCGTCCCCTCGCCCACTAAGCGGGAGACGGCTAGAGCCTGCCCCGGACTTGATCCGGGGGTGAAGGCACACCCATGCAAACCGAAAGCGCGTCCGCGCACAACACAAAACGCACCCGACACGATCGCCACATCAACCGACCGTCGATGCGTAAAGATCGCGGCTTCGCATGCATCGGACTAGACCGACCAACAGACCCCGTCAATGTCGGCCATGCGCTCCGAGCCGCATTTTGTTTCGACGCGAGATTGGTCATCATCGGCGGCGAAACGCCAAGTATCCGACTTTCCAAACTGACCACCGATCCCATGCGGTCTTACCGACACATCCCAGTCATCAAATCGAAAAATCTGCTCAAAGCAGTCCCTGAAGACACCACAGTTGTCGGTATTGAACTCTGTGACGACGCCTCAACTCTTGTGGAATTCAAACATCCCGAACGCGCCTGCTACGTCTTCGGTCCCGAAAACGACGTCCTCTCCGATGAAATTCTCGACCGTTGCACACACAAGGTCATGATCCCAACGATGGCATCTCTAAACCTCGGCATGACCGTGAACATCGTCATGTACGACCGACTCGCCAAAGCGTGGCCAAAGCTCGTTTCTCGGCCCGCATGGATCGAACCTTCAACTGCGGACGTGGATGTCGGGACCAACCCGTGAATCTCTGCGAAATCCGTCATTCCCGCGCACGCGGGAACCCAGAGGGGTGGTGCACAACCACCGTCATTCCCGCGAAACTCCGTCATTCCGGTGAAAGCCGGAATCTAGAGGGGCGGAGCAATCGCTCCAAATAGTTATGCGAACAACCCGCATGAAAGGCGTCTACTACGGCTGGTACATGCTCGCCGGCGCGTCCTTGATGAACGCCTTCGGTGGCACCATCGTCTGGCAAGGCTTCGCCGTATTCTTCATCCCGGTTGCCGAAACGCTCGGGATTACCTATTGGCAGACCTCTCTCGCTTTCGCACTCGCCCGCGCCGAAAACGGCGTTCTCGGACCAATCACCGGATGGGCGCTCGACAGATTCGGTTACATGCCCCTCATCTTGGGCGGCACCATCATCACCGGCATCGGCTACATCATCCTCTCGCAGGCGGAGACATATATCGCCTTCATGCTCATATATCTCTTCGTCATTTCAATCGGATCGTCGACCTCCTTCATGCAGGCCACGACCGCGGCCCTCAACACATGGTTCATTCGATATCGAGGCCTTGTCATGTCTATCAACAGCGCCGCGTTTCGGGCTGGCGGCGCGATCATGATCCCGCTCATTTCCGTCGGCGTCATAAACCTCGGCTGGCAGACAACCTCCTGGATCATCGGCACCGCCCTAATCGTATTCGTCGCACCCTTGGCGTTCCTGTTCCGGCGATCGCCCGAAAGCATGGGCTTGAAACCCGATGGCGGTGTTTCCCTATTCCACATGCGACGACGTCTCCGCAGAAACAACAGAGCGCAGAACCAGTCATCTATCACGGAGCAGGACGACCATTCGGAAATCTCCGGCTCAAACGCGAACCAAGAACGCAATTTCACCACCAAGCAGGCGTTGAGAACTCCATCGTTCTGGGTGTTGGTGTTGGCAACCACATTGCGAATGTCGGTTCACGGCACCATCTTCCTCCACTTCATTCCCATCCTCGTATGGCGCGGCGAAACCCAACAGACATCCGCCAACCTCGTCGGCCTCATATCCCTGTCCGCAGTACCAGTAATCCTCTTCACTGGCTACATCAGCGATCGCGTTGGACGACCACTTTTGCTCACGTTCCTCTACAGCGCCTCCGCCATCAGCTTGCTTCTCATGACGCTCGTAGAAGGCACCTGGCCGATCTTCATGGCTATGCTGCTCTTCACCGGCTCCGAAGCTGGCAGTTCCCTCAACTGGGCCATCATCGGCGACCTCTTCGGACGCGCCCGATACGCCACGATCCGCGGCATGATGGCACCTATTTACAACCTCGCCCTCATCATCGCACCCGTAGCCGCCGGCTACACCTTCGACCGCCTCGGCACCTATCAACCCGTCCTTATCGCCGGCACCGTCCTCATGTTCATCGCGGCCCTCGTGTTTCTTGTTTTGCAGCCAGCCGTGAGGCGGGCGCGGCGACTCGGATGATCTAAAGTTCGCAGTCCTTGCGCGTCATCCAAAACCACAGCAAAACTCAGTCATTCCGGCGAAAGCCGGAATCCAGAGGGACGGTGCAATCGGAGCCCGGTCGCCGAAACAATCACTTCGTCAGCCCGATCACGGGGTTTTGCACGGGTCTCCGTCATCCAAGAGAGAAAATCAGCGCGATATCGCAGACGGGTTGAGGCGGAACAATCCCAAAAAGAATGGTCGGGGCAACAGGATTTGAACCTGTGACCTCTTGACCCCCAGTCAAGTGCGCTACCAGGCTGCGCCATGCCCCGACGCAGTACCACAAAGTCTATAAAAACGCACCTCCCCTCCCTACCCGTCACACCCGATCAATCGCACACCCAAACCAACCACGCCTCCAACCATCTCCAATCTCGAAAAAATCTCCTTCCACAACAACTTCCCCTTCTCTCCCCCATCCGAGCCCATCCGCGAACATCTGCGCAATCCGCGGTTCAGACACCCCCTCCCATCACCACAGCACCCTAAACAACAAATACCAACATCCCGTCCATCCCCTCCATCCATGTAAATTCCCCAAATCTTGCCCCATCCTAGTTCACACTTGACAACCAAAACATCCGCGCTAACATAGAACATGAATTCAAAAACATCGCCGCGCCGACGGGTGCGGATACGACCTCAACTAGACCCTGCCGACAAAAACCCGGGAAAAATCCAAGACCGTGAACGCAACAGCACAAGAGCTAAACCGTCGACGACCAACCTCGGCATCCTTGAGCAAACAAGATGCAACGTTGGAAGGGACCGTTAGAAGCGAACGCTGCTACAAGGTCCAGTCGCGTCGCCAAAAGCAGGCGCCGCAACACGAGCCAGACAAAAGTACCCCCGTCGCAAAAACACCGGCGGTACCTGCGTCCAAGGGCTGGATGAACGTTCGTGAATCCGGCAGACGTCGGCCCTCGAAAACAAACAGGGCGCGGCTACAGCACCAGCTCGGGACTAACCGAGCGATGGAGAGCGGCATTGCTCAAGCAGTCGCCCTTCGGGCCCACGGCCTGGCAACGTGGGCAGACGCTGGAACTAAAGGACGGGCCCACGTCCAATCCCCGCAAGCGCGGCGATGAAAAACCCTCGGCTTGCCCCCGTTAACAGGGAGAATGACCGAACAACCATCCGGGTTGGCCCCGATACGGGGAACAAAGGGGGCATACCAACCCCCACCAACCAAACACCCAAAACCTGCAACACACGTCTGCAAGTATTTCAACGCGTCGGTCCACGTGAGTTCGAGAGCATAGAATCGATGACGAATGACTTCGCAACAAAATTACCGGGCGTCGCGCGGCGTCGCCGACATCCTCCCAGACGATCAAACCGTCTGGAACGCGGTCAAGAAAACCGCCATCAACTCCGCACGCCAGTTCGGATACCAGCAGATCGACACCCCAATCTTCGAAAACACTGGCCTTTTCCGCCGCGGTGTAGGCGGCGAAACCGACATCGTCCAAAAAGAGATGTACTCCTTTGACGACCTCGGCGGCGAGTCTTTAACTCTGCGACCCGAAGGCACCGCGCCCGTCTGCCGCTCATACATCGAGCACGGCATGCACAACCTCCCGCAACCGGTCCGCCTCTACTACATCGCTCCCATGTTCCGTTACGACCGACCGCAGGCCGGCCGGTATCGCCAACACCACCAATTCGGATGCGAAGCCATCGGTGACCCGTCGCCAACCATCGACGCTGAAATCATCGAGATCGGTCTCCACTACATCACCGCACTCGGCCTGTCAGACGTCACCGTCCGTATCAACTCTATCGGTGACCCAGAAACTCGCACCAACTACAACGACGATCTTCGTAACCACTACGCAAAGTACGCCAACGACCTACCAAAAGTCGACCGCGACCGCCTCGAAAGAGCCCCGCTCCGACTCCTCGACTCCAAAGAACCCGCGACCCAAAAGCTCAGCGCCGACGCGCCGAAATCATTGGACTATCTCTCGGACGAAGCACAAAATCACTGGAAAAACCTGTTGGTCCTGTTGGACGGTCTAAAAACTGCCTACCCCAACTTCAGCTACCGTACCGACCACACCCTCGTTCGCGGCCTGGACTACTACAACCGAACCGTCTTCGAGTTCGAACCGTCCACCGAAGGCAGCCAAACTTCGCTCTTCGGCGGCGGAAGATACGACCCGCTCATTGGCATCCTCGGCGGCAACCCAACACCGGGCGTCGGCTTCGGCTCCGGCATCGAAAGAATCATCCTCGAAACTCAACGACAAAAATCACTCGACCTCGCCGAACCACCTCGTAACGCCGTAATGGTCCATGTCGGCGACAACGCCACCATACGCGCTGCCCAACTCGCCGCCGAACTGCGCAACCACGGCATATCCGTCCTCATGGCCCCCGCCGGCAAGTCAATGCGCGCTCAGATGCGTTACGCAAACCGCGCCAATGCAAACTACGCCATCATCATCGGCAATCGCGAAATCGAACAAGGCGTAGCAGCCGTAAAACCACTCCAATTCGAAGGCGACCAAAATACACTCTCACTCGACTCCACAAAGATCGCAAACTTCATCGCCCCCTCCGAATAATGCCTGAATCCACAACCATTGAAAACCGACTCCGCGCCAGCCTGCAAGCCGCTGCCGAACGACAAACTGAACTCGAAACCCAGATGTCGCAACCGGACGTCGCCTCCGATCGTCTCAAGATGCAGCGTCTCGGACGAGAATACTCACGCATCTCCGCGCTCGTCCGTCTCCGCGACGAATTCGATGCCGTCCTCGAAGAGATCGCCGACGCCCAAACCATCCTCGCCGAAGAAACCGACGACGAAATGCTCGAGATGGCAAGGGACATCACTCGAGATCAACAAGCACGGCACGACGAACTAATCGAAGAAATCCAAATCGCACTCATCCCGCGGGACGAAACGGATGACGCCGACGCTGTCCTCGAAATTCGAGCCGGCACTGGTGGCGACGAAGCCGGCCTCTTCGCAAACGAGCTATACCGCATGTACCAACGCTTCGCCGAGTTTCACGGTTGGAAAACTTCCGTCCTTTCCCTGAACGATACCGGCATCGGCGGCCTCAAAGAGGTCGTCTTCGAGATCGAAGGCGAGGGTGCATATCCACGCCTAAAACACGAAAGCGGTACCCACCGCGTCCAACGCGTACCACAGACAGAGTCCCAAGGGCGCATCCACACCTCCGCCGCAACCGTCGCCGTCCTGCCCAAAGCCGAGGACATCGACGTTCATATCGACGACAAGGACCTCAAGATCGACATCTTCCACGCCGGCGGACACGGCGGTCAAAACGTCAACAAAGTCGCCACCGCCGTCCGCATCACCCACGAACCATCAGGCATCGTCGCCCAATGCCAGAACGAGCGCTCGCAGCTCCAAAACAAGATGCAGGCAATGGACATTCTCCGCGCCCGTCTCTGGGACATGGAGTTGCGCCGCCGCGCATCCGAACAAGCCGCCAATCGAAAAGCGCAAGTCGGCTCCGGCGACCGCTCCGAGAAAATCCGCACCTACAACTTCCCGCAATCCCGGGTAACCGACCATCGCATCAACCTCACCAGCCACAATCTCCCGAAAATCCTCGACGGCGAGATCGACGAGTTCGTTGATGCGCTACAACAGGTTGAGCAGACTCGCAAAATCCAAGCCGCCTCCGCTACATAACTCAGCAATCCTATTGCCCCAATTGCCATCGATAGCGGAAGCGATCCGCACAACCACATCCAAACTCCTCAACGCCGGAATCACTCCCGACGACGCCCCCATCGAAGCTCGCACAATTCTCCGGCACGCATGCGGCTTAACCCAAGAGAAACTCCTCGCCGGTCACGCGAATCAACTGCCGGAAACCACAATCCAAGAGCTTGATCGCCTCCTAATTCGTCGCACAACCCGCGAACCACTCGCCTACATCCTCGGTGAAAGAGAGTTCTATGGTCGAACGTTCAGAGTCGACCAACGCGTTCTGATACCAAGACCCGAAACTGAGACCCTAATCGACCTTTGCACCGAATTCGTCGAACACAACAACGTCGCGCAACCCAAAATCTGCGATATCGGCACCGGATCCGGGATCATCGCCATCATGCTAGCCGAGCAACTCCCGAACGCCAACATCACCGCGACCGATATCAGCACCAAAGCGCTCGAACTCGCCAAGATCAACGCAAACCATCACTCAGTCAACATCTATTTCGTCGTCGAAGACGCTACACGAACCCTGACACGCGGCAACT
This sequence comes from Dehalococcoidia bacterium, assembly GCA_965208645.1. Classification (GTDB taxonomy): domain Bacteria; phylum Chloroflexota; class Dehalococcoidia; order Lucifugimonadales; family Lucifugimonadaceae; genus Bin127. Next base: position 460,584 of record OZ242350.1, read on the forward strand.
TCGACATCATCGTCTCTAATCCCCCGTACATTCAAACGCACACCCTCGACGACCTCCAACCAGAAGTTCGAGATTGGGAGCCACGACGAGCCTTAGATGGCGGCCCTGACGGTATGAACGTCTTGCGTCCATTGATCCGCTCGTTGTCCGAACTGTTACGCAAAAATGGCCCAACCGCCGCGTTCATAGAGATCGATCCGACCGTGGTTACATCCTGCCTCGACGTATCCCGCCAAATTCTGCCTGATGCCGAGATACAGATACACCGCGACTTCGCCGGATTGGAACGCTTCCTCGTCATCCTCCGTGACTGATACACCAAAACGTTAAAATTCTCACGAACCACGCAATGCTCGCAACCAACGAGCGAACCAATCGGAGCCCACAGTGTTCGAAACCAAAACCCTGAATTCTCTCCTGCAACCGGCATCCGGATCCGATATCGCCATCATCGCGCCCGACATCGGATCGTGGACATACGACGAACTCGACACCGAGGTAGACCGCCTTGCGGACATCTTGGCTGCCAACGGCGTCGGACCCGGTACCCCCGTCTCTATCGTTCTAATCAATGGATATGAATTCGTTGCCACGTTCCTCGCCGTCGCCCGAGCTGGTGCGATCGCCGCGCCGCTCAATCCCGCGTACACCACCGACGAGTTCAACTTTTTCATGGAAGATGCTGGAGCAAGAGTCGCAATCCTGCCCAACGAACCCCACCCGGCTCGCGAAGCCGCCGCAATCATCGGCATCAAGACGATCGACGCTGATCTCACCTCCGCCAACGGTTACCTCCGGGTAACTCTTTCCGCGAACGGAGTCGAACTCACTTCGATGAGCGACGCTTTGTCCCCAGACGATGCCGACATCGCACTATTCCTTCACACCTCCGGCACTACCAGCCGACCCAAAGGCGTACCGCTCCGACATCTAAACCTGATGAAGTCCATCGACAACATCAAAAACACCTACGCCCTGACTCCTGACGACACATCACTGATCGTAATGCCTTTATTCCATGTTCACGGACTCATCGGCGCGTGTCTGTCGACCTTAAACTCCGGCGGCACCGTCGTAGTCCCTCCGCGATTTTCCGCGAGCGCGTTCTGGAAACAGCAATCAGAATCGGGATCTACTTGGTACTCCGCGGTGCCAACCATCCACCAAATTCTCCTAGCGCGCGCCGATGACGACGGCGCACCCTACGAATCCCTCCGCATCATCCGTTCCTGCTCCGCTGCCCTCGCTCCCACCGTGTTCGACGCTCTCGAAAGTCGATTCGGCGCGCCAGTGCTCGAAGCATACGGCATGACCGAGGCCTCACATCAGATGTCCAGCAGCCCATTGCCGCCGGGCTCACGCATCCCCGGAACCGTCGGTCAGGCCACCGGTGTCGAAGTCGCAATCATGGCCAACGAAAACACCGGCGAGTTGGCTGAAAACGACCAACGCGGCGAGGTCGTCATCAAAGGCGAAAACGTCATGTGGGGATACCACAACAACGAAGAGGCCAATGCCGACGCATTCGTGAACGGATGGTTCCGCACCGGCGACCAAGGTTTCCTCGACAACAACGGCTACCTTACGCTAACCGGCCGCTTAAAAGAACTCATCAATCGCGGTGGCGAAAAGATCTCACCGCTCGAAGTAGACGCAACTCTTTTGGAGCACCCCGCGGTCGCCGAGGCCGTATGCTTCGCGGCTCCGGACGAGATGTACGGCGAATGTGTCCAGGCCGCAGTAGTCCTCCGCGACGACTGCGAACAACAAGACATCCAAGATTTCTGCCGTGAGCGACTAGCCGACTTCAAAGTCCCCGACGTCATCTATTTCGCCGACGAGTTGCCCCGCACCGCAACCGGCAAGATCCAGCGTCGCCACGTCGCCACCGCATTCGTCGAAAACAACTGACGCCAATTAACCGACCAACCAAGACAGGAAAATACTCGCCAACCCCAGGTACATCACGATCCCGCAGATATCGGTAGCAGTCGTCACTATCACCGCCGACGCCATCGCCGGGTCGATGCGAATCAATCGCATGAACATCGGCACCAACACTCCAGCCAACCCTGCCAATATCAAGTTCATCACCAGCGACAACGTGACCAACAACGTCAACGCCCAGTCGTCTTTCCAGAGGTGTACTAGTACCCCAAGAATGCCACCTACGGCTACGCTTTGAACTAGAGACAGGACTAACTCGAACAACAAAAGCTGCCAAACGTTTGACAACGAACGCTCTCCCAACGCCATCGAACGGACGATGATCGTCACGGTCTGAGTTCCTGCGATCCCGGCCTGTCCCATCACCACCGGCAAGAACGCCGCCAACAACGTCATCGCATCCAACGTCGGTTGGAACAAACTCAGCACAAAGCCCGCCGACATCACCGTGAACAAGTTCAACACCAACCAAGGCATTCGGTTGCGCATCGCTTCGCGGACGTTGTACCCAGTGGCGATGCTACCGCCCACACCGAACAGGCGGAACATGTCCTCGGTGGCCTCCTGCTCCGCAATCTCCACCAAACTGTTCGACGTGATCACCCCCTGTAGCTGACGCCGGGTATTCGTAACCGGAATGCTCGGCAACCGATAACGTTGCATCAGACGCACCGCACTCTCCTGGTCCTCCGTCGCCGAAACGGATATCACATCCCGATTCATCACCTCACTGATCGTCGCATTCGGAGGCGCGAACACCAGCTCCGATAACTCCATCCGGCCCACCAATGTGTCGTGCGCATCGACCGCGAATAACTCCCGCAACATCTCCGGGTCCAACTCCATCTGACGCAACACGCGCAGCGCGTGACGGACCGTCCAATACTCCCGCAACTTGCCAAACGACGGCGACATCAACCCGCCGGCATCGTCGTCATCGTGGATCAGCAGATCACCGATGATATTGAGGTTCCGCATCCGAACCAGCGTCTGCGCAGCCTCGTCCCAAGCGATGCGGTGCAGCAGATCGGTCGCAACCTCGGGGGAAGTCTCGTCTAAAACCGTTGGACGTCTCGTCTCTGGAATCGCTTCGAACACCCGCGACCCTCGATCCACGTCAAGATAATCCAGCACATCCGCAATCGCCTCGTTCGACATGCGATGCAAAAGCTGCCGCAGATGGTCTTCCGAAAGTTCCGCCACCACCGCTGCCAAGTCTGCGTGGCGCAGCGGATCCAACCTTTTCAGCGCAACCGAAACCCCGCCGACCTCCAGCAGATCGGTTACTTCAGAAAGTACGTCGCCTAGTTCCCAAGGCTCTGGAACTGTCATGGCCACAGCGTGAACTCAATCACTTGATTTTCGCTTTCCGGTTTGAAGATACCCTTGAGCGCGCGCCATCCCTGTCAGCGCATTCACCGACCTCGAATCGCCAAATATCTTCGTCGCAGCTGATTGAATCGTACCGAATCCACGTCTAGTCATTCAACACTTCATGCAACTTCGGCAGGGATAACATTGAAAGATAGCCGCGGTCGAATCATCGCCGCGACTCAATGTGAAAGGCGTTGAATCATGCTTCTAGGTGTTGCCGGTTTTGTCAAAGGCGACTGGCTCAATGTCACTGAAGACCAGGTCAAAATGGTCGCTGATAACGGCTTCGTCTCCGCACTCCTCACAATCTCTGACCCGACTGCGGGAGACGACCGCGACATTGAGAACATCAAAACGCTTTATGCCGCCCATGGCCTCAACATGCCGATGACCCGAGGGGCATATGGAGGTGGCCTGTGCAGTGACGATGACGACCGACGCAGATGGACCGTGAAATTCCTCGAGGACACCATCCGGCTCTCTGCCAAGATGGCATGCCCCACCACCTATTTTCGTCCCGGAAGTCACAACCCCGACGGTCCCTGGTTGCCGCATCCCGATAACCGCTCGGAAGCAACCTTTGACAACCTAGTCGCCAGCGCGCAACAAGCATGCGCGGTCGCCGACTCCGAGGGAATCAAACTAGTCGTCGAGGCAGGTGTTGTGTGCCCTCTCTACACGCCGCGACGCGTGCGTGATTTTTTCGACGCCGTTGACATGCCGGCACTCGGCTTCAACGTTGATCCCGTAAACCTGGTTGGATCCCTAGAAATCGCATACGACACCACGTCGCTGATCAATGAATGCATCGACCTAATGGCTGACGAGATTGTTGGGTGCGACGCCAAAGACTTCACCATCATCGACGCACTGTTGCCACATTTCGAGGAAGAAATCATCGGCGCACCCAACGCGCTCCTAGACAACGTAACTCTTCTCACCCGCCTTCAAGAAATCGCACCCGACATCACGGTTACCGTCGAACATTATCCCGACGAAAAGATTCCCGCCGCTGCCGCGGGTATTCGAAAAGCTGCCCAAATTGCCGGGGTGATTTGGGACTGAAACTACCCCGCGCGCGACTAGAATCGGTAGTAGTCATTTAGGAGTTGAAAATGCCTGCAGACCTAACCGGCAAGAGATGCATTGTTACCGGTGGCGCAACCGGGATCGGTCGAGCCTCCGCCATTCGCCTCGCTCAACTCGGCGCAGAAATCGCGATCTTCGACAATAACGAAGACGGCAACAACACGGCGATCGAGATCAACGACAACGGTGGCAACTCGAGATTCTGGAGCTGCGACGTCCGCGACGAAGCAAATGTGTCAGGCACCGTGATCGCCGCCAAATCGTGGCTAGGCGACATTGATGTCCTTTGTCACTTCGCCGGTGTCCTCCAAGGTGCGTCAATCCCGCTTGAAGGCTTCCCTGAAAAGACTTGGGACACGGTGCTCGATATCAACTTGCGGGGCACCTACCTCATCGCCAAATACGTCGTTACCGAGATGCTGAAGAAACCAGGCCCCAACCGCGGCACGATCATCCTCACCGCATCCGGCGCCGGCGTCAAAGGCGGGTCATCGTCGTACGCTTACGGCGCGAGCAAAGGCGGAGTTCATGGATTCACGATGGTCATGCAACAATACCTCGAATCTCAAGGCATCCGCGTCAACGACTTCGCACCGGGTTCTGTCGAAACTCCGCTTAAAGTAGCCCAACTCCGCTCCACCGGCGCAATTACCGAACAGCCAACTGCCGATGTTGAACAAGCCGTTGCATCCCTTACAAACCCCGGTGATGTCGCCGAGATCGTCGCGTTCATGGCTAGCGACGAAGCCAACGCTTTGCGTGGGATAGTATTTACCGCCTAATCATTGGCGATACAACTAACATTTTCTTTCACTGGGATTCGAAGGTGGCAAATCAATCATCGCGCGAAGTCGCTAAGGCGTTCGCGCCCGGAAACATCTCCGGACTCTTCAAAATCATCACCCACAACGACCCGAAGAAGATGCATTCGCTCGGCTGGGGATTCACTGTCCGAGACGGCGTCAACGTCGAAATCTCACGTTCATCCGCCGCCTCTACACAGGTCTATTTCAACGGCAAACCCATTGAATTCCCAACCGTTGCCAGCGCACTTGTCGATGCCGCCGATGTTCCATTCGACGTTGCCATCACTTCGAATTTGCCGCTGAGTAGCGGATTCGGTCTTAGCGGCGCCGCCACCTTCGCCTCCCTCATCGCCGCCAACGACCTGCTGGACCTCGGCAATTCCAGAGACCAACTCGCCATGATTGCACACGTCGCAGAGGTCCGAAACCTTACCGGACTTGGCGACGTCTGCTCGCAGTATAACGGTGGTTGTTTGGTGAAGACCGAGGTCGGACACCCGTTGGCAGCCATTTCAATCGACCTACCGCCGACACCAGTCCATTGGCGCTACTTTGGGAAGATCAAAACTAGCGAGATTCTCTCAGACCACGATCGACACCAACTCATCAACGACGCCGCCGATCATGCATTGTCCGCAATCCAAAAAACGATCGACGACGGGTCGACCATCACATTCGCTGAACTCATCACCTTAGGGTTGGGTTTTGCCACATCCAGCGGTCTGTTGATGGATGACCGCGTGCAAAACTCGATTTCTCGAGCTCGTTCCAATGGTGGCGTCGCAACCATGATCATGTTGGGAAACGCCGTCTTCAGCACCGCTCCCTTCCCCGGCAGCACCAAAACTTTGCTGTCCAAAACCGCTGCGCATCTGATCGACGACTAGCCCGATTCGTTCATCACCTCGATCAGAGTGTCATGTGCACGGGGCCACCCAGCCACCAATATCGGGATTTCATCGTTACAGGACCAATCGATTAGTTGACCCAATCCGTCAGTCACCTTCGCACCGAGCATCATCGCCGCGAGCGATCCCGCAGCAACGTGCATCGGTTCGATCCGATAAAAGACCACCGCAGCCATCCGACTGGTAGCTACGAGCAACAATGGATAGGCCGCTGACGAGAAACTGTTCGCCTGACGTACGTGAGTAACCCAGTCCAGGCCACCCGAACCCAACAGCGAACGCCACACCTCCTGTCCATCCACCTCAAGGCCAACCACCGCGTCGCCCAGATCTCGATCCCGGTCAGTAATCTGCAACGATTCGCCGTTCAATTTCACGCCTACACCTTTTTCCGCTGTCATCAACGTTCCTGTAGACGGTACCGCCAGAGCCGACAACATCAACTCTCCTTCCGATCGCATCGCGATGTTCACGCCCCAGTGATTCATCCCCGTGCTGAACGGAACCGTTCCACACAAGGGATCGATGAGCCACTCGATCTTCCGCTCAGCGTCGACACCCGCGTCGCCCAAATCGACCGTGCTCTCTTCCGAAAGTATCTCGCCACCGCAACCCGAATCTCTGAGTGCGGACGCGATCGCTTGATCCGATTCGAGGTCCGCCTCCGTCACCAATGCGCCAGGCGATTTTTCCCAACTCTGTAAGTTTTGAATCCCGGCATTGAACCGAGCCATCAAAACTTCGCTCGCCACGTTCGCTGCCGTTATCGCCACTTCCATGTGTTCGCTGTATGCGCTGAGTCCCATTCCATCGTCCAGTCGATTCTCAAGTGTGTAGTACCATTCTCAATGAATATCGTCCTCGATTCCAACTGGGCGATTAGGAGTGGACCTACCTAATGTTTGCGACTATCGGACACACTTTCGAATTGATGAAGATGAGTTGGAACGTCCTTATGATGGACCGCGAACTCATCCTCTTCCCCGTTCTATCCGGAATTGGTCTACTCATCCTCGGATTCGCGGGTTTGGCGGTTGGGGTGGCTGATTCCGGAAACTTGATCGGTTTCTTGGTGATGATCCTCATCGCATACTTCATAACCACTTTCTTCAATGCCGCACTCATCTCCGCCGCACTCGAAAGGCTTCGTGGTGGCGACCCTAACGTCATGTCCGGCTTGAACCACGCCGCAAAACACATCCACCACATCTTTCTCTGGTCCGTAATCTCCGCCATCGTCGGAACCCTATTCCGAGTCCTCAGGTCTCAGACCGACAACTTCCTCGTTCAGATGATTTACAGCATGATCGAAGGCGTTTGGGAATTCATGACCTTCTTCGTGATCCCGGTCATGGTCTCCGAGAACGAAGGCCCGATAACCAGCATTAGGCGCTCCGCCAGCATCATTCGGCAGACTTGGGGGCGCCAAATCACCGCATCCTTCGGCTTCTTTATCGTCTACATCTTGGCGATCGTAGCCGCAGCCATACCGGCGATACTGCTCTTCTTGATTGTGCCGGTGGTCGGAATCATCGTCGGGATATTGCTCGTAGGACTGGCGTTTGCTACTGTGCAAGCTTTGGAAGGTGTCTTCAAAGCTGCGCTCTACGACTTCGCAGTCGGCGAGCAACCTGAAGGGTTCGACCTACGAACGCTCCAGACCGCGTACCGCCCCGATTACGCTAGGGCCTAATCTCCGTTGCACATTCGTGATCGTCTCGGTCGTCGATCAAATCTCGCCGCTTCGCCGATCCGCGCCCGATTAAGATTCGTATGTATCCCTGCGCCTTGAGCACTATCCAGCCAAGATCGCCAATGCTCCAAAACAGTACAACATTCTCGAAGATTCGAACCGGGGCCATCATCCTTGCCGTAGTCGTTGGCATCCTCGCCGGAACGCTAGCAACTCGGGTATCCGCGCACGAGGGGCGTGACGTAGGTGACTACAACTTCGTCGTAGGCTTCCTGCGTGAACCTGCATATGAAGGCCAACTCAATGCCGTCTCCTTGGTCGTCACCAAAACATCAACCGAGGATGCGATGGAAACACATCGCATGGAAACCGAAGATGGTGACCACGAGATGACCTCGATGATAGAGACCGATATCATCGACGTGATCACTCATGGCGCAGTATTCACCTCCCCACAATTCGGCTCGATGGAGAATTTTGAGTTCGAAATCACTGAAGAACTGAGCGGCCTCGAAATCCCCTACCATGTGCACCCCGGCGACCAAGAGGGCATCATCGTAGTCTCTTCGGACGCGTCGCATCAAGGCGAAGACCGGTCCGTCATGATCATGGACGATCATCTAATGCCCGCTAGGCTCGAAGCGAACATCGGCGACAACGTTGTTTGGATGAACCATGAGAGCCAAAACGCTGTTGTCATGAGCGGCCCTCTATCGTCTATGACCACCGAGATGACGACGATGATGAGCGACGAAACTCCATCTGTAACCGCTGAAACCGCCACCACAAGAGATCGCGTCACGGGCCTCGCATCTACGTTGAAGGTAGAGGTCTACCATCTTCCAACCGATGCCGCACGCGAGATGTCACTTACGGAGATGTTCGCCGACCCAGGCCACTATGTAGCTGAATTTGTTCCCACCGCACCGGGCGATTACAGCATGAGATTCTTCGGCTCCATCGACGGTAATGCCATCGACGAAACTTTTTACTCTGGGCCGAACACTTTTGACACCGTGGTTGCATCCGACGCGATCCAATTCCCGGTCGTCTTGGAAAGCAATCGTGAGATCCAAAACGCGACCAAAGGGGCGATCGACGCGGTTCAACAGGTTGAAACAGACCTAGAAGCTATCGCATCGACGGCAAATACTGGAATCATCATTGGGATCATAGGGATTCTGATTGGCATCGTCGCGACTGGCACTAGCGCGTTCGCCATCACCGTTGCCAGAAGACGCAACTGACACCTACCGCACCTGCGGGACTGACCATATGACTAAAATCCTGCTTCACGGTGCTGTCGGATATTGGGATGAAATCGGGACCGTTGTCGCCATCATCTCGTTCGTCATTCTCATGAGTTTCTTGGCATGGTCCAGTGGCAACAAACGACGCAAAGCGCAGCGGGAGCGCCGACTGCGGCGACTGCGTCAACTCCGGTCCGAGAGCTCTAACGACGAGGAATGACCCTTGCCCATGATTTCGCGGCGGCGCAAGGTCCTCAAGCTGATCGTCATTTTTGCGTTCATCGCCTGCTTCGCAACCATATTCATTAACCAGTCCACGTCCGCACACGCCAACCTCCTCGAGGCATCGCCCAAACCTTCCGAAGAACTGGAAATCGCGCCGGAACGCGTGATCATTTGGTTCACTGAACCCATAGAACCCGCGTTCAGTTCGATTTTGGTCTTGGCCACCTCCGGCGCAACCGTAACCGTCGGCGACACTGAGTTCGATCCCACCGAACCCACCGCTATGTGGGTTCTCGTCGCTCCTCTCGAAAACGGCACGTACACCGTCGTATGGCGCAACGTCTCTACGGTCGATGGTCACAAAGTCGCTGGTTCATTCCTCTTCGCCGTCGGCGAACCGATTGGTGCAGGAACACAGGTTGATGTCGCAGAACAACCCCTCATCCAATCCCCTTTGGACCCAATCGTCCGGTGGATCATCTACATCGGCATCGCAGTATTCGCCGGCGGCCTCCTGTTCGAACTCCTTGTCGCCACTCGCGTAGCGCGCGCCGCAGACGATAGATCAACCCTGCTGTTCACGCAAATCGCGACCATCAGTTTCGGATTCATTGCCATGGCATCTGTGGTTGTCGTAGTACTCGCACAACTCGCACAGTTGGCTCTCCAAACCGCGATCGCATTCGATGTACCAATTCACGCCATCGGCCCCGGCCAAATGGTCGACTTAGCTACTGAAAGCGACTGGGGACGGTACTGGTCGTGGCGTATCACTGCCGCCGTCCTAGCGGGATTGGCACTATTCGCGGCGATTCAACTCAGAAGAGATGATCCGTATACACAGAAGGCCGAAGACCTAGAAGAAATGTCTCTGATTACGGAGACTCCGATGGGCATCGGCGCAATCGCACTCGGCGGGATATTCCTCCTGCTAATCGCTCTCACTAGTCACAACGCCGCAACTCCCAACGACATTAGATGGTTTGCCATCGGCACAGATATTGTCCACGTCGTCGCAGCAACCGTTTGGATCGGCGGGATCGCATATCTCCTCATGGCATCCGTCATCACTGCTCGTGTACCCGATTTACGCTCATCCTCGGGACATCTCGAGTTCGCCGCCCGTTTCGCGCCGTGGGCAATCTTCGCTGTCACCATCTTGGTCGCATCGGGCATCGTTTCATCCCTCATGCAGGTCACGATACCCGAGGCGCTCAACACCCCGTACGGCCGCGTACTTGGCGCCAAGATCTTGCTCTTAGTCGTGTTAATCGCATTGGCGATTCGCAACAACCGCTCCGTCGCAAAATCCTCGACTGCCGACAAGGCTGCCACGACATCGTTTCGTCGCTTCGTCGCGCTCGAACTCGGAGTTGCCTTCGTAGTCCTCCTCGCAACAGCGGGCCTCGCCAGCCTCGAACCTGCGAGGCAATACGCCGAACGACAAGGCATCGGCGTCGCCCATGATGTCAGGCACTCCGAAACCATCTCGGGCGCAACTATCGAAGCAAAACTAGATCCCGGAAACACGGGCGCAAACACCCTGACGGTCGACATCACCGACGACGACGGCTCACCGTTCCTCTTCGCAACCGAGGTTCGCGCTCGCATCAAATACCTCGACGACGAATTCGGGGAATACTTCACCCCACTCATTGAACGATCGCTCGGACACTGGCGGCTCGACGACATCACCATCGGCATCGCGGGCGCATACCAGCTCGACGTCACCGTCGTCAGATCCGACTCCTTCGATTCCCACATCTCCACCCGCTTCTCCGCCACATCAACTACGTTCGCGTCGGACCTCATCCGACCTTCCGTCAAATCGGCCATGGTCGCTTTCGGCGTCCTCATCGCCATCGCCGGTCTCGCTTATCTTGTCGCCACAGTGATAATCGCAAAACCCGTATCGCTCAACATTCATCCCCACTACAGCGTCTCCGCCGTCGCAATCACCATCGGCATCTTCGCCATCCTCAACGCCTTCACCACCGGGATAGGGATTCCATCCGAAAGCCAAGGCAACCCATTCCCTCTGAACCAAGAATCAATTCAAACCGGCCAAGTTTCGTACGCCACCACCTGCGCCACTTGCCACGGCGACACCGGCAAAGGCGACGGTCCAGCCGGCCTGCTTCTAAACCCGCAGCCAGCCGACCTAGCAGTCCACGTCCCCCTCCACTCCGACACCGAACTCTACAGCTTTATCTCCGACGGCATCGAAGGCACCCCCATGGTCGCCCAACGCGACACCCTAACCCCCGACCAAATCTGGCACCTCGTCAACTACATCCGCACGATATCCGAGTAAGCGACTCGGAGATTATCCCGCTTGAGCCGCTCCCGAGGCGATCAATCCCTCAATCTCCGTTTCATTGAACCCCGACTCCGCTAGCACCTCGCGCGTGTGCTGACCCATTAGCGGTGCCGGACTGTGTATCCGTCCTGGCGACCCATACAACTTCGCCGCCAAACCGATATTCCGGATTGATCCCACTTTTGGATGCTCCAAAGTTACATCCATCCCGCGCGCCTGAACTTGCTCATCCGCCCATACCTGCTCCATGTTGTATATCGGCCCCGCCGGCACGCCTGACGCGTCCAAAACTTCGCACCACTCCCTCGTCGACCGCGTCTCGAATGTCTCCTCCAAGTCTTTCTCCAACGCCTCTCGATTCAACAAGCGACCAGCATTGTCTGCATACCTCTCGTCCTCGAGCAGATCCTTCCGACCAATTGCTTGACACAGTCGCTCCCAATTCGATTGATTTGGAGCGCCGATCGTGATGTGACCGTCCGCCGTACGCAACGCCTGGTACGGCGCCGACAACCGATGTGCCGATCCCAACGGCGGCGGAACATTGCCAGTTGCAAAATAACTCGCCGACTCCCACACCGTGTACGCCAAGGCCGCCTCCATGATGCTGACTTCCAAATACTGCCCCTCGCCCGACTTCAACTTGTGGATGTACGCAGACAGTATCCCGTACGCCGAGTACAAACCCGCGTTCAGATCCGCCATCGGGACGCCAACCTTTACCGGAGGCGATCCCGGAATTCCAGTGAAACTCATCACCCCGCTCATGCCCTGCGCGATCAGATCAAAACCCGCGCGCTCAGCATACGGTCCAGTCCGACCAAACCCAGATATCGAGCAGTAGATGATTCCCGGATTCAACTCACGCACCGAGTCATAATCCAGACCCAATCGGCCCATCACACCGGCCCGGTAGTTCTCGATAATCACATCCGCATCGGCCAACATCAGACGCATCGCCGCAACGCCATCTGCGTTTTTGAAATCCAAAACCACGCTACGCTTGTTCCGGTTCATCGCCAGGAACGCAGCCGATTCCCCTTCTAAGAATGGCGGTCCCATCCGTCGCGTGTCATCACCGCCACTAGGCTTCTCGATCTTCACCACGTCCGCACCCATGTCCGCCAACAACATCGAACAGTACGGACCCGCCAAAATCTGCGAACAATCCAGTACCTTGATGCCCTCCAACGGCGTCGGCAACGAACCGACCTTAGGCAATTCCATCGCTGCTCATACCCCCAGCTGATTCGATCCGAACCCTACCGACCGCGCTAACTAGGCTCCGGCCATCTGGTAGATCTTGCCTTCCGTCTTAATCGCCGGTGCATACACCATCCGTGCCCCGTGCATCTCCCTGAGCGTCTCCGCCCCTACGTATCCCATGCAAACCTGCAAGGCTCCCACCAAATTCAACGTTCCGTCCGATGTCGACGACGGCCCGAACAACAGATCCTGCAACGAATACTGGACGCCCAGATCAATGCGCGTACCCCGCGGAAGTGAATCGTGCCAAGTCGCCATACCCCAATGCATACCACTTGCCGGAGCCTCTTCCGTCTTAGCGAAGGGACTCCCGATCATTACCGCGTCGGCGCCACATGCCACCGATTTGCAAACGTCACCCCCGGTCCGAATCCCTCCATCCGTAACGATCGAAACATACCGCCCCGTCTCCTTGAAATACGCGTCCCGCGCCGCAACACACTCCATCGTCGCGGACACCTGCGGCACACCGATCCCCAACACCTCCCGGCTCGTACACGCCGAACCCGGGCCAACCCCAACCAAGACCCCGTGCACTCCCTCTTCCGCCAACTCCTTAGTCACCGAGTAAGTCACCGTATTCCCGACCACCACCGGAACTCCAACATCCGCCACCAATTCTGCCAGTCGCAATCCTATCGGGCTGTTCTTCGATCGATGCCTTTTCGTGATCACTGTCCCCTGCACGACCACCATGTCCGCTCCGGCATCCGCCGCCAACGGTGCATGGCGCTTCGCCGTCTGCGGCACGAACGACACCGCCGCCTTCCCGCCACTCTCTTTGACCTCAACAACTCGCTGACCAACCAACCGAGGATCTATCGGTTTCGAATAGACCTTCTGCAACAACTCCGTAGCTTCGTCACGCGCAACCGCCGCAATATCTGCGTAGATCTCATCCGTGTCCTCATAACGCGTATGCAGGCCATCCATGTTCATCACCGCAACACCACCGGCATCCGACATCTTCACCGCAAACTTTGTGTCCACCACGCTATCCATCGCCGACGCCATGAATGGAATATCGATACCAAAACCGTCGAAACTCGTCGACACATCCGTCATGTCCGGATTAACCGTCTCGTCTCCAGGCACGATCGCTACATCATCGTAACCGTACGCCGGAGGGAGGGTTTGCGCTCCGATGGGTAACTGCATATCTTCAGAGACTCCTCTGTTGGTGACCTGTTCGCACACTATCTCCCTTGCCGTCCCTACGCTCCAACTCGCCCCGCGCGTCCAAAATTGAAGACGTCTTCGAACGCCTATCGAACCGAGTATGCCTGAAGCGATCCAAATCTAATGCGATACTGTGATTCACCTCATTATCGCAGAAAACACCCCTCTCCGCGGCATCACCGACACCCGAATCCGAACTCCCATAATTGGCACGCGAAAACTCCAAGATCGGAATCATCGGCGCCGGCAAACTCGGTTCGTCTCTCGCCGCTACGCTCCTCGCTCACGACCAGAACATCGCCATCTCCTCAAGACGCGCTGAGCGTCGAGATTGGCTGCACGACGAGTTTCCCAACGCCGATGTCGTGGATGAATACACTCGGATTCCCGATTATGCCAATATCATCTTCATCACCACCACCGATTCCGTCATCAAAGAAGTCTGCGACAGTATTGATTGGAAATCTCACCATTGGGTCATCCACTGTTCCGGCGTTCTAACTCTCGACGTTCTTGAAGCCGCCAAAAGTGCCGGTGCATCCGTTGCCGGATTCCATCCCCTACAAACCTTCCCGGTTGACGGCGCCCACAACCTTTTCGAGGAAATCTCATACGCCATAGACTGCAACGACGAAGACCTCCATTCATGGCTACAAAACTTCGCCAGAACTCACCGAAGCCGTACCTTCGCGATCGAAGGCGAAACCGCCCATGCCGCCTACCACGCATCCGCAGTTTTAGCATGTGGACTCCTCGCCGGCCTCATCGGAATCTCCGCAGAACTTTGGGAATCAGCCGGCATCGAACGCAATCGAGCTCTCAAAATGCTCTCTCCGATGCTCCAATCAACCATCGATGCCATCACCCGAGACGGACTTCCAGACGCCATATCCGGCCCATACGTCCGCGGAGATCTCGACACGATCCGCAAACATCTCCGAACCACCGCACAGATCAATCCTGACACTTCTCGCGCCTACGCCGCCCTCGCTCTCGCTCAAATCGACATCGCCAACGAAAAAGGCAACCTAAACACCGATACCATCAATGCCGTGAAACATGCCCTGACCGAACACCTGATGTCCCTATGACTCCCTACGACCTCTCATTCACCATCCGCGAGATCCGCACCGCGCATCTAGCTTTCCCCGACACCCCTGGCTATTGGGAACAATACCGCCGCCAAAACGAAGCTCGTTCAGCGACACCGTCTCAGGCGAGGTACGAATTTAAACCCGGGTGGCAGACCGTCTACGCTACCATGGTTGAAACGCCGCTCGTGCGCGTCGAACTCGCCGATCTCTACACGGGCTGGGGTGAATCCAATACCCCCGTCGCACCCGAGATAGTCTGCTTAATGCTCGACGCCGCCATCTCGGAGATGGTTGTCAATCGCGAATTCTCCGACCCAACCGCGCTCTGGGACTTCGTCTACGACGCCCAGCGCGGGCGTGGCGTCAACTCCGGTTACTGGATGGACGCTTTGGCCGCTCTTGACATCGCCATCTGGGACGCTTTGGGAAAACGCAACCATGCACCAATCGCCGCGCTTCTCGACACTCAACCACGGACCAACATCCCCGTCTACCTATCTGGCCTCAGACGCGCTACTTTAGACGAACGCATCACCCAAGCGAAATCCCTCGCAGACCAAGGCATCAGCGGCACGAAAATCTTCCAATCCGGCGATATCGAAGCCGCACTCCAAGAACTCGATGCCCTCACGCGCGGAGCACCCGACATCGAGCAATGGATGATCGACACCCTCTGGATGTGCACCCTCGAAGACGCCATCAAAGCCAAACGCGAGTTCGGCGAACGTAACCTCCGCTTCTTCGAGTGCCCACTCCAACCCGAAGACCTAGCCGCGCACCGCACGCTCCACCAAGCTGACGGCTCGCCAATCGCAATCGGCGAACACTTCCGCACAACCTATCAACTCAATGATTGGCTGGCCTCCGAACCGGTTTTCGACGTCTACCAACCAGACATTGGCCGAACCAGCATAAGCGACTTCATCCGTCAGCGAGACCTCGCGTACGCCTCCAACATCCCTGTCACGCCCCACATGGGCAACGGCGTCTCCGTATTCCAAGCCGCAACACTGCAATGCGCCGCCATATCCTCACCTGAACTCCTCCAAGAGTTCCAAGGCGGCCTCTCAAACCTGTTGCGAGATCCATCCGACACCGGTTGGCAACTCAACGAAGGCGAATTCTTCCTGCCGGACCGCTCCGGGCTAGGTGTATCCATCGACGAAGACGGCATCGAACCATACATCGTCCGCAAACAGTGAACGATGTGTTGGACGATTCGTAATTCAGCACCCAATCACCGACATCAGCGCAATCACTCCGATCCGCGCAATCAGTGGTTCATACAACCTCTTTTGAGCTTGTTCAAAATCATCATGCCGCGATTTCGCGGCAACACCTCGCGCGTAACATAACCAACCATGTCGCAACACCTCGGCACCCTTCGCCGAACCGCACTCATCCTCGTGATTGTCGGTCTGTTATGGAACTTGGTAGAGGCCGTAGTTGCGCTTTGGGCAGGTACTCAGGCCGGTAGCGTCGCACTCCTAGCATTTGGTCTCGACAGCATTGTCGAACTTCTAGCCGGGGGCATCCTAGTATGGCGACTGCGAGCGGATGACGGACACGGGGATGAGGCCGCGGAGCGAAGGGCGCAGAAGCTGCTCGGACTAACCTTCTTCCTCCTCGCTGCGTACGTCGCCCTGCACTCCGGTGCCAACCTCCTCGGCTGGCTGCCGCAACCGGAACCGAGCATCGCAGGTGTCGCCATCGTCATTGCCAGCGCAGTCGTCATGAGCATCCTCTACGTAGCCAAGATGCGCATCGCCACCCAGATGCAGTCATGGGCCCTCAGAGCCGAAGCCATGGAGACCCTCTTCTGCGACATCCAAGACCTCACCATCCTCGTCGGCCTCGCCCTGAACGCCCTCCTCGCCTGGTGGTGGGCCGACCCTATCGCGTCTTGGATCCTCATCCCCTTCCTAATCAACGAAGGCCGCGAAAACCTCTCCGGGCACGATCACGACGACGATCATCATGCCGGCGAACACGAATACCACACGCCCCGTGTCTGCTTCTGTCCCAACTGCTTCTACGGCCTTCGCCGGTGTAGAGCGGTGTGTTGCGCGGCATAATCTGCTAGCGTCCGGAGCAGGTTAACGTATAGAAAACCGCCCGGCAGCACGACACATCAAAAGGAACCCACCATGCCAGACCTCTCAGGAAAAGTCGCCATCGTAACCGGTGCAGGCCGCTACCGCGGCATCGGCCGCGACACCGCGCTCGCTCTGGCCCAAGCGGGTGCCGACGTCGCAGTTACCGGAACCGGGCGTTCGCCCGACACCTTCCCCGACGACGAAAAGGAAATGGGTTGGCGAGACATCGAATCTGTCGCCGACGAAATCCGAGCCATGGGGCACCGCGCGCTCACCATCGTTGCCGACTTGGGCGATCCCGCGCAGGCTCGAAACATCGTCGAACAGACCGTCGCCGAACTTGGATCCGTTGACATCCTCGTCAACAACGCCGCATACGCCATGGCCGGCGACCGCGTCTCGGTGGTCGAACTCGACGACACCATTTGGCACCGCGTCCTCGACATCAAGGTCCACGGCTCCTACTACGCCTCCAAAGCGGCGGCACAGGCGATGATCCGACAAGGAAACGGCGGAAGCATCGTCATGGTCTCGTCCATCGCCGGAAAGATCCACCCTCGTAACTTCGCCGCTTACGTCGTCGCCAACATGAGCCTCCAAGGCCTCACCGGCAGTCTTTCCAAAGAATTAGGCGCCTATGACATCAACGTCAACACTGTCTGCCCCGGCGTCATCGATACCTCCCGCTGGGACAACAAACGAGACAATACTCCCACAGGCCGCGAAGACTGGGAGCGTCTGGAATCGAACATCCCAATGGGCCGCCCGGGTACCGGGACCGATGTCGCCACCACCATCGTCTTTCTCTGCTCCGAAGAGGCTCACTGGATCAGCGGGCAATCCATCAACATCGACGGCGGGCAGGTCTCCTCGCACTGAGCACGAATCTCGGTCGCAGGCAGATGCCACCTTTGCACAACCCTCCCCCTTGATGCCCAAGGGGGAATTAAAGGCAGGTTAGACTCGGCGTTTCGCTTTGCACTCCGTTGCCCATCCCCTCTGGATGGACATTCTGTCCGCTGAAGCGCCGGCTTTCGCCGGAATGACAGTGGCTGTGCAAAGAACCTGTAGGGCAGGTTTGAAACCTGCCCCTACGACGTCGTCCTGGGTGGGGGAATCAAAGGAGACTCCTAGGAATGCCCATACGCCTAGCCGAACCGCGACCTACGACCTTCCAAGTTGGTGTGCACGTCCAGCAGCACTGTGGATCCTTCCGCGTTCAGTTGTTGCGCTTTCTTGAGAGATGGAGCTACATCGGACGGGGCGGTCACGGTAATGCCTACAGCCCCCAACCCCTCGGCGATCTTGGCGTAGTCACCGGTCATCTCGGTGGCTCCAAAGCGTTCGCGAGCTGTTGGATAGCCTCCCGGGTAGGTTGCCATTCCACGGTTGTTTAAGAGAACTGTTGTGATTGGGGCACCGGCTCGAACCGAGGTCTCGATGTCGAGTCCAGACATCCCGAATGCCCCGTCGCCCATGAAGTTGAGACAGAATTTGTCGGGTTTTGCCAGCTTGGCACCGATCATCAACGGAATGCCGTAACCGAGGTGCGTTGATTTGCCCCAACCGATGTAACTGTGAGGCACCGTCGCGGTGTAAAACGGCATTATCGTGTCCCGCGGAGCACCTGCATCATGGGTGACAATGCTGTTTTCCCGGTCCAAGGTCTTGTCCAACTCGCCGATAACCCGGTAGGTGTTGATGGGAACTTCATCGGATTCCAATAGCGGCTTCCACTCGGCGAGCCAATGCTCTTTGAGCTCACCTATCGCCGCCGACACCCCACGCCGTTCCTCGGGTCCTGACTCGCCGACCTGCCCCTTCACCTCGTCAATCATCATCTGCAATGTCAGCTTGGTGTCTCCGGGAAGACCAACGTCGACCGAATAGTCCTTGTTGATGTCTTCAATGCCTTCGACGTTGTGGATGATGGTCTTACCGTCGGGAATGGGCTGCCCGTAAGACGTCCTCGTCATACTTGAACCGACCGCGAACAGGACATCGGATTCCTGTAACCAACGCCAGGCTGGCAAGGTGGTCGCTCCGCTGCCTGAACCTAGAGAGAGGGGATGGCGTTCATCAAATGAGGATTTGCCGGGCATGGTGCAGTAGACCGGAATCTGGGTTAACTCGGCCAGTTCTTTCAGCTCCTCGGTGGCATCCGCAAACAGTACCCCCATGCCGGACCAAACCACCGGCTTCTCGGCGTTCAAGAGCAGGCTGACTGCATCTTTGACATCGTTGGTTGGAGGGCATTGCAGCAACCTGCTGGGCGGCTGATACCGAGGCGTCCCCTCCGGCATTTCCTGACCACCGATGTCCGCTGGGACCTCAACAATCACCGGACCTGGAGGTCCGTTGCGCAGCGCATGAAAAGCCCGACGCATGACATCGTTGACCTGATTCGGTTGAACTATGACTTCACCACGTTTAGAGATACCTTGGTAAGCGCGAACCGGCGAGAACTCGGGGCGTATCGCATATCGGCTCAAAGCTGGGCCCGCAGTGAGGTACAAGACCGGAACGTTGTCGGCGAATGCTTGAGCGATACCACCTCCGGAATTCTCCGAACCGGGACCACCCTGCGTGATTACCACTCCGAACTTTTTGCGATCATTGACGCGACTGAACCCATCGGCAGCCATGATCGCACCGCGCTCCTGCCTGAACATTACGGTGCGGATGCCTTCTTGGGCAACTGCTTCGATCAGTTGGTGGGAAGGAAAACACGAAACCCACTCCACCCCTTCCAACTTCAACGTGCTGGCGACGGCATCTATTACATTCATAACGTCCCTCTTCGGGGGTTCATGCCCCTTATGATCAATTCAAGCCCAATCGAACTCGGCTAATCGACTGTTCCGGCGTCTGATCCCTAGCGAAGAATACCACTTCTGAAGCACTTACACCTTGGATTGGCATTCATCACCATATTCCCGCTCGCGTCGATGTCTGCCTATTCGTTACAGGCATCGGAAGGTGCCAAGGCAGCGAAGGATTAACCGAAGAGGGTTCCTCCACCTAAATTCGCTACTGACCGCAAGGCGACGAATCTACCTGACTGTCGCCTTGCGTCCAATTCATACCGTTGCCCTATTGACTCTCTTCATGGCGCCTGTAAACCGCACCGATCTCCAGATCGAGCTCCTCTTCCCACAGTCGCACCATCGAGCGTAGTCGCATGTTCTGGTACGCGCCCCACACGGTCATAGCAGGTGGGACCACCAGGATTGCAACTATCAGCGAGTACGCGATAGTTATCGCGGCTGTAATACCGAACTGCTGCAATGCCAACATTGGCGAGGCGATCAAGACCCCAAGCCCGAGCGCGGTAGTCAAGGCAGAGCCGAGCAACGCCGATCCCGTCGTCGCAAGCGTCCTCACTGCGGCCGTCTGCGGATCACGCACCCGCGTGTATTCCTCACGGTAACGGTGAATCACGTGAATCGTGTAGTCGACCCCGATACCGATCGATAGCGCCGTGATGATCGAAGTGACAAGCGTGTATGGAATTCCCAAAAGCGCCATCGTGCCCAGCACCGAAACCAGAACCAACACCGTCGGCCCCACCGCGATCAGTGCCAATACGGGTTGTCGAACCGTCACCCAGAAAAAGATTCCCAACACTCCAAGCGCGACCGCGACGGTCGTGCTGATCGACTCCGTCTGCTTGTCTCGGATCGCATCCGTAACCGCAAACGAGATCACTGCCTCAGATGTCACCGTGATGGTGTCGTCCTCACCGAACCATCGCGCCTCGATCTCATCCTGAAGATGCTTCGTCGCACCCGGATCACCGGTATACGCCGGGAACTGAAGCAGGATCGAGTCAATCCCGTGCGGGTTGTTCACCAACACACGGGACAATACCGGATCGATCGCCGCGATATCGTCGAGGATACCTTGCATCGCCAGAGGGTCGACTTGCACATCGGCAGAGGCTTCCCGGTATCGTCGCGCAATCTCCGGATCGTACTTGTCGCCCGTTTCACCACTATCCGTGATCCAGTCACGCACCACCAACTCGTACGACGCCAAGATTGGACCCGCCGCCGCCGCGGGTCGACGCGCAGGGTCCCCGAAGGCCGACGCGAGGTCTCGGATATTCAGCAGCGTCCGCGTCTCCGTCGCCTCCGCCTTCACTATCACGCTCGCCATCTCCGTCGAGCCACCTACCGCAGTGTCCAGAGTGTTCAAATCCGTCAGCACGCTACCGCCTCTAGGCAATAGATCGCGGATGCTGTACTCCGACTCCAGACCCGTGGCCGCGTATCCCAAAGCTGCCGCAATTGCCACCACGACGATTATGTACGGCGCGGGTCGACGAGTGACACTCCTGCCAAGCGTCCCCGCCAATCTCTCCACACCCGGCAAAGCCGTGGCTATGGGACGTGGCGGTTTCAGAGTGCCGCGCGCCTCGCGTCGTCGATCCATTATCGTCCTCCCAGCTGGCAGCAACGTCAACATGATGATCAAGGCCAAGCCCACGCCCAAGCCCACGACGATGCCGAAATCACCGATCATATCGATCGGTGAGAACAGACCCGCCAGCAGACTCACAATCGTCGTCACTGCCGCGAGCAACAAGGGCAACGTCACGTTTCGCAGACCTACCCTCACTGCCGGAACTACCGATCCGCCAGCAAGACGCTCCTCGCGGTAATGTGAGACGGCCTGTATCGCGTAGTCCACTGTCAGACCGATGATGATGATCGGCACCATGGACGTCAGTGGGTTCGGCGGCCCAACAATCCCTAACCCATTCGGGCCGAGCCAGCCCTCGGCACCGACGATCCAGATGATCGAGACGAACAATCCCACTAGCGTCAGTATCAGATCCGATATCGAGCGCATGAACAGCAGGATCAATAACGCGATTAGCAAAAGCGCCATTCCTATCAACGGCGCCGCACCCGTCTCAGTACCCTCTATGTACTCGTCCTCGATCACCGCAAACGAAATACTGCTCACCCGTAACGGACCCTGACTCGCGATCGTCAATTCGTTGATCTTCCGCTCAACATCCTTGACGTGGTCATCGCCGGTGTTCAACAGCTGGATACTCGCGATTGCGATCTCCGTGCCATCAGAGTCGGTACCCGTCATCATGTCCAAGAACGGACCAATCTCGGGCGCAGCGCGGGCGCCATCGATCTGCGCCTGCGTAACCGAATCGAAGTTTGGCACCTGCAACATGAACTGCAAAATCGAAGACGGTGCCACAATCGGATTCTCATGCCCTAACAAAGCTGCCACTTCCGGTTCGCTGGCGATAGCGCCCAAAAGCTCCGACATCTGCGAAAGCCCACTCGGAGTCAGCGCTTCGCCCCGGAACAGAAGCGTCACCACCCTCACCTCCGAAGCCCCGAAGCTATCGTCGATCTCAGTTATCGCATCGGTGATCGCGCTCCCCTTAGGCAGCGCCGCCGCCGTCTCCTGCGGTGCGGCCCGCAAACCCGATCCCATGCCTATCAACACCGTCGCAACCAGTAACGCCACTAGAGTTAGCCACGGCCGAGCCGTAACCAGCCGACCGAATCCGTCGAGGATATTGTGCAAATCTAACTCTCCATCTGGTCAAACCGCAACAAGCGCGGTTGTCGAATCCTCAGCGTTCAATTATGGACTTATTCCGACGCAGAAGTCCTCTGCTGCGAACAGGTGCGTGGCATTCGTCCCTTTTGGCTCAAAAAGGGGACGCGAGCGCAGCAAGTAGGGATA
Organism: Dehalococcoidia bacterium; assembly: GCA_965208645.1. Taxonomy (GTDB): domain Bacteria; phylum Chloroflexota; class Dehalococcoidia; order Lucifugimonadales; family Lucifugimonadaceae; genus Bin127. Next base: position 483,552 of record OZ242350.1, read on the forward strand.
CGCATAGCCGGAATCATCCCAACCACCACGCATCCGTACTCCCATCGAACGGATGCTGATAAAACGATTCGTAGTAAATTTGCCGTGGAACTCGGATCGTCCGCCTTTTAATCGGAGAAAACCGCAATGACTGCGATGACAGATACCAGAATCGGTGGCCTGCTCTTCGCCGTCGGGTGCTGTGCACAACCCTCCCCCTTGATGTCCAAGGGGGAATTAAAGGGGGTTTGAACTAGGCGTTTCACTTTGCACTCCGTTAATCGGCCCCTCTGGATTCCGGCTTTCGTCGGAATGACGGACGTTGTGCACAGCACCCCGTCGCTATGCTCCTTTTCCTATACGGCCTCATCACGATCCTCCCGGCCCGCCAAGCTGCCGCAATCGCCGCCGCCGAAGCTCTCAGATACGAATAGCCGTGGAAGACGCCGTTTGTGGAGACGCGGCGTTGTATTCATTACCAAGCGAGTGCGCCAAACTGCGTTTTGATTCACCGTGGCCGGCGACGAACTCAGCGTAGCGTCGCCAGCGACAAGTCGCACGTACGCGTGAACGAATTTCTGGTGGGCCTATTTTGACGGTACAGAGAACCATCTTCGAACTGGGGCTGGGGGTTCTGTGATCCTTGACGCCGCGATCCCTACAGGCAATTGAAGCCCCTTCCGGTAGGTCGCCCTGCCACCTTTTGGTGTCTTACCAATCCAGAGCAATCTGATTAGTCGTCGTCCACTATGGTCATGGTCCCCACGGCGTCTGCGAAGAATGACCCGCCCGGGAGGTACACCTCCACGGCGAAATACTCCTCGTCCGGTTCGTCTTCGCTGTCCTCCTCCAACCACACCTCGCCCCCAGCACGGTTAGGCCGGGTGCAAACACCATGACCCCTAACGCGTGCTGGTAGTCGGACATGTGTGCGCGGCCGTCCAGCACGTGGTAAGCGGGCGCGGTGGACCAGTCCAGCCTGATCTCCGTGGTGGACGCCTAGGAGAGACGCACCCGGAACACTAACATATCCCACTCTGTTGCTGAGGCATCTTCCACGATAATGTTTATCTCCGCCGGGTCATCGTTATCCGCCACGCTGACCGTGGCCGCGCCTTGGGTTGCCGACACCGTGTATCCAGCGTGGTCATCCCGAACCTCGGTGGGTTTCGCGTGGGAGTGACGTTGGCGATGAGTTTGCTTGTTGAAGGCTTTATACCTGCGCCAGGGCCGGGTCTGGGTAGGGTCCGAGATTCTTCCACTGGTCGCACCCGTCATGAGGCGCGGAATCGCCGCGTTCACCAGCTCGGTTCCCTGCTGCACCAGACAGCGCAGGCACCAAGCCATTCGCCGATTCGATCCGGCGGCCAATGCCGGACAGTGGCAGGGACCGGGCGGGACCGCGCTTTGCTTTCCCCTTTCTGTCCGCCGTGGTGCGCCGGGTCGCGGGGCAGGCAAGGGGCCCCGCCATGAGACATGCTGGCGATCCCCTCGGGCTCCTGTTTCCTCCAGTTGCCTCGGGTCAGTCTCGTCCATTAGTCATCGTCGATGATGGTCATGGTCCCTTCCTCGCGTTCCAGCGTCGCGCCTTCCGGGGAGGAGAGCGTCACCGTGAAGACTTCGTCCGGCTCGTCCTTGGAATCCTGATTCAGCCACACGGCTCCCGTGCCGCTGGTCTCGCCGGCGCGAATCACTATCTCTCCTCTCGCATGCCAGAAGTCGTAGTCGTAGCCCTGCCCGCCGCGCGCACGGTCTAGGCTTTGCGAATGACTGGTAGCCCACTGCACCGTGACGTCCTCATTCGACATCTCGGAGAGGGTCACTCGGAAGAACAAGTCGGCATCATTTTCCGACGCGGAAGCGTCCTCTATGGATATTGTTACCGTGGACACTGGCGTGGGCGCATCGTCGTCGTCCGCCACTGCCACCGTGGCTACGCCGTGGGACGAGGACACCGTGTAACCGTTGCCCGTGTTTACCGTGGCCGTGACCGACCCGTCGGCCTCGTCCGCTGAGTCATCTATGGTGCCGACGGTCAGGACGGCGCTGCCCGTGGTCGGAACGGTCACCGTCCGCTGGCCCGTGCTCGCCCCGTAGTCGCCGCTGGCGGTGACGGTCACGTTGACCGTCAGGTCGGCGGCGGGAACCGGGCTGGCGGTAATGGTGAAGCTGGCGTCTCCGCCCTCGGTCACGCCGCTGCCTCCGTTGATCGAGACCACCGGAACGTCATCGTCGGACACGCTGACCGTGGCGGCCTGGTTCGTGCCCAGGTCGTAATCGGCGCCGTCCACCAGGGTGGCCGTGACCGACCCGTCGGCCTCGTCCGCTGAGTCATCTATGGTGCCGACAGTCAGTACGGCGCTGCCCGTGGTCGGAACGGTCACCGTCCGCTGGCCCGTGCTCGCCCCGTAGTCGCCGCTGGCGGAGACGGTCACGCTGACCGTCAGGTCGGCGGCAGGAACCGGGCTGGCGGTGATGGTGAAGCTGGCGTCCCCGCCCTCGGTGATGCCGTTGCCGCCGCTGATCGAGACCACCGGAACGTCGTCGTCCGACACGCTGACCGTGGCCGAGCTCGTGCCAAGGTCATAGTCCGCGCCGTCCACCAGGGTGGCCGTGACGGAGCCGTCGGCCTCGTCGTTCCCGTCGTCGGTGGTGGCGACGGTGAACGTCGCACTGCCGCCCGTCGGGATGGTCACCGTCCGCGAGCCGGTGCTTGCCCCGTAGTCGCCGCTGGCGGTGACGGTCACGCTGACCGACAGCGCGCTCGCCGGCGCGGGGTTCGCCGTGACCGTGAAGCTGGCATCGCCGCCCTCGGTCACCCCGCTGCCAGCAGTGACGCTCACCACCGGGGTGACCACCGGCGGCTGCTGGGGAGGATCGTCGTCGTCCTGGACCTGCGCCGTCTCCGACGACATCTGCCCCACCGTGTACCCGCTGCCGCCGTTCAGCGTCAGAGTTACCGAGCCGTCGGCCTCGTCCACATCGTCGTTGGTGGTCGGCAACGTCAGCGTCTTGCTGGTCGTGCCGCCTGCGATGGTCACCGTCCGAGCCCCGGCATTCACGCCGTAGTCTCCCGAGGTCGCGACCGTCGCGCTGACCGCGAGGTCGGCCGGCGGCGCGGGATTCGCGCTCACGGTGAAGGTCACCGCCTGCCCCTCGGTTCCGCCGGAGGCACTGGTGATGCTCACCTCCGGTGTCGGCGGCATCTGCTGCGCTGCCTCGAAAGCCTCCTTGGCCTCCAGCTCGGCGACCACCTGGTCCCAGACCGGACTGCTGTAGATGTTGCTGTTATGCCGCGCCTCAGCCAGCGTCAACGCGCCGCCGGTGACGCCGGACGCATCCAGCGCGCCCAGGGCTACCAGCGCCCGCTGCCAGCGGTTCACGTGCGACGTCCCGTGATGGGTCTGCGACGCCAGGTACTGCACCGCCGCGATCACCTCCGGATCCACCGTGTAGCCAGGCGTCGGCGCAGGATCGTCGTCGTCCGATACGCTGACCGTGGCGGACTTGCTCGTGCCCAGGTCGTAGTCGGCACCGTCCACCAGAGTGGCCGTAACCGAACCGTCGGCCTCGTCCGCATCGTCGTTGGTGGTGCCCGCCGTCAGGACGGCGATGCCCGTGGTCGAAACGGTCACCGTCCACGAGCCGGTGGTTGCCCCGTAGTCGCCGCTCTGCGACACCGTGACGCTCACGTCCAGGTTCGCCGTGGGGGCGGGGTTCGCCGTCAACGTGAAGCTGGCGTCCCCGCCCTCGGTCACCCCGCTGCCGCCGCTGATGCTCACCACCGGCTGTTGCGGCGGCGCGTCGTCGTCGTCCGACACTGCCACCGTGGCAGCCCCCTGGGTCGCCGACACCGTGTAGCCAGCGTTGGCGTTCAGCGTCAGAGTTACAGAGCCGTCGGCCTCGTCCGTCGAGTCGTCCGTCGTCGGCAACGTCAGCGTCTTGCTGCTCGTGCCGCCTGCGATGGTCACCGTCCGAGCGCCGGCATTCACGCCGTAGTCTCCCGAGGTCGCGACCGTCGCGCTGACCGCGAGGTCGGCCGGCGGCGCGGGATTCGCGCTCACGATGAAGGTTACCGCCTGGCCCTCGGTTCCGCCGGAGGCGCTGGTGATGCTCACCACCGGGGTGACCACCGGCGTCTGCTGCGCTGCCTCGAAAGCCTCCTTGGCCTCCAGCTCGGCGACCACCTGGTCCCAGACCGGACTGCTGTAGATGTTGCTGTTATGCCGCGCCGCGCCCAGCGTCAAGGCACCGCCGGTTACGCCGGCCGCATCCAGCGCGCCCAGGGCTACCAGCGCCCGCTGCCAGCGATTCACGTGGGCCGTCCCGTGATGGGTCTGCGACGCCAGGTACTGCACCGCCGCGATCACCTCCGGATCCACCGTGTAGCCAGGCGTCGGCGCAGGATCGTCGTCGTCCGACACCGCCACCGTGGCCGCGCTCTGGGTCGCCGACACCGTGTAGCCAGCGTCCGCGTCGGGGGTATCCAGCGTCGCCGTAATCGAACCGTCGGGCTCGTCCGCATCGTCGTTGGTGGTGCCCACCGTCAGGACGGCGCTGCCCGTGGTCGGAACGGTCAACGTCCGCGACCCGGTAGTTGCCCCGTAGTCGCCGCTGGCGCTGACCGTCACGTTGACCGTCAGGTCGGCGGCGGGAACCGGGCTGGCGGTGATGGTGAAGCTGGCGTCCCCGCCCTCGGTCACCCCGCTGCCAGCAGTGACACTCACCACCGGGACGTCGTCGTCCGACACCGCCACCGTGGCCACCCCCTGGGTCGCCGACACCGTGTAGCCCGCATCGGCAGCCGGTGCATCCAGCGTCGCCGTAACCGAACCGTCGGCCTCGTCCGCATCGTCGTTGGTGGTGGAGACCGTCAGAGTGGCGCTGCCCGTGGCTGGCAAGATGGTCAATGTCCGCGAGCCGGTGGTTGCCCCGTAGTCGCCGCTCTGCGAGACGGTAACACTCACGTCCAAGTCGGCCGCTGGGATCGGGTTGGCCGTGACCGTGAAGGTGGCGTCGCCGCCCTCGGTCACCCCGCTGCCAGCAGTGACGCTCACCTGCGGAGTAGCGTCGCCGTCATCGTCCGACACCGCCACCGTGGCCATCCCCTGGGTCGCCGACACCGTGTAGCCCGCATCGGCAGCCGGTGCATCCAGCGTCGCCTTAACCGAACCGTCGGGTTCGTCAACGTCGTCTCCCGTGGTGGCGACGGTCAGCGTGGCCTTTCCGCCCGTGCTGACGGTTACCGTCCGCTGGCCCGTTGTGGCTCCATAATCGCCGTTCTGCGACACCGTGACACTCACGTCCAGGTCGGCCGCCGGCGTCGGGTCGGTGGTGATGGTGAAGACGGCATTCCCGCCTTCGGTTACCCCGGTGCCTGCGGTGATGCTCACCTCCGGCGTCGGTACGACATTGTCCGCCACGGTTGCCGCAACCTCAGGTTCGCCGACGATGACATAGGAACTCTTAGCCTTGATCCGCACGGTGATTACACTGTCAGTTTCAACATTGTTGGTGAGAATGGTTGGCACCGTAACGTTGTTGGACGTCTTATCGCTCAGGAACTGCACCGAAGTCGGCGCGGCGCCCTGTATCTTTCCGGCAGGATCGGTCCAGATCAGATCAACGTCGAGAGGGTCTGACAGGACACCACCCCTTCGGGTGAGGACAAGGTTCAGTGGCGACCCCTCTGTCACCTTGGTCGAGGCAAACGATGCAGATACCCACGGCTTCAGCGATATCGTATCTGCGAAGACCCAAGGTCGGGCTTGTTTTATGGCAAGCTTATTCCCGGCTGTGATCTTGAACTCAATCTCGATTGCGAATTGGTCTCCGGCTTTCACCTCGTAAAGCTTCGCAAAGCGATCGTGGATTGTTTGGAGGTTGTTGCGCAACTGCACCATCTGTTCGTTGCTCATGAGAAGCTGCCCCCGCTTGGCATGGTTGGAGCGGGTAAGCACGCTGGCCTTGCCTTTGGAGTCCAACAGCAATTGCTCTGGATACGATTTGGCTTCGGGATTAGTTACTAGATCCTCCCCGATTTGCGTGTTAACGTAGTACATGTTGGACAGAAAAGTAATAGGGTCATGGCTGACGGCTACTCCGTTCGCCAGCTCATCGGAAAAGTTGGGGTGAACCAGCACTCCCATGGCCACAGACTTGTGATCGACGCGGTAGTAGTCGCGTTCGAGGAATGCTCGGTAGTTCCACAGACTCGCCCACACCGCTTTGATCGACTTGTCGATGCCATCTGCTGTCGTTTCGTCGGGGTCCTGTGTCTTTGAGTCATAGAGCCCGGCCCCGTTGAACGCGGGAAGGTCCTCGTTGTTCGTGCTCGACCGATACCGCAGAGACGTTCCGTCCGAATACTTTGCGTGCATCTTTTCCAGCGCCTTGATGATCCAGTCAGGTGTGGTACCCTTCTTGATCTTCTTACGCAGCTTCTTGAGCTGATCCTCCTGTTCACTGTAATCCGACTGGAAATCTGTGTCGGCCAACATGGTGTCCACATCGTTGTAAAAGCCGTTGGCTTTCATGAATTCGTCGTAAAAGTAGAACGGTACGGCATAACCCATGGGGACGGTGCCCGTAGGCAAATTCAACTTGCTGAGTTCCGCCATATTGGCTGCCTTGACACCGAACGCATCCCAATCATCAAACGTGACACCTGACAGCGGGGTGATACTGGTGACAGTCAGATCGCGAGTCAGTGTTTGAGCAGTCGTAGGGCGGGACTTCTGATGATGCGCATCCACCTCCGTTTTCGTGGCCGCGCGCAGCGTGAATCCGTCGGCGGTCACGGCGAAATACACATGCTTGCCAATCAAGTCCTTGTACTTCTTGGTCTTGAGGATGTCGCGCAGGAATGCATTGGGCACACCATTTTGGATGGCGCGCAGATTGACATGCGACAGCGGTGTTTGCGGCACGGTTGTGATTGAGCCGGCCACTCGGGGCAAATCGTTGGGCAAGGATTCGTAAATGGGAATATCGCCGGGCCGGGGATCGTCACCGTCCTCCATCAGCCGCAGGCGACCGTAGCCTTCGGCCTGATTGAGGGGAATGAAATCCACATCAGGAAGAACATCTTCCGCTAGGATGATATTGACTCTTGACTTATCGTACTTGTCCTTGTTGTCATTGTAGTACCGGAACGAATCCCGATTGTAAACCGACGGGTAGTAGGCCAGATCGTTCTCAAGAAACGGGATGGCAGACGCCAGCATCTGATTCAGGTGCACGGTTTCCTTGAAAGGGCGGTAGCTGAGGTCGAAGTTGTAGCTGTATACGCCCAGTGACCCATCTGGGGCTATCGCATTGGGGTGATAAACTATGGTGCCGTGCAGAGGAAGCAAAAGACTGTACTTCTCCACCCCTAACTTTTCTAGCTCTGCAATCATTTCTCTGTGTGTTCCGATGTTGTTATTGTTCTGGAAATACACCGATGGATTGGGGTGGTGCCAGTTCAGAATCGAGAATTTGACAAACTCCAGACCATCTAATCGCTCCACATTGTCTGGGACGATGGCAGCTTGGTATGAGAGCGTTTCGAACGCCTCGCGAGAGGCGATGGCCGTCTGGCCCACACTGATGCCCAGCTTTGTGGCCGGGTTGAGCGGGTTATAGTTGCCCAAATCATCAAGCTCAGTGATGTCGTCAACACAATCCCCGTCGATATCGCCTGGCCGGGCGACTTGGAACTTCTCTACCCGATACTTGCCCGGAGCTAGCGCTCGCAGGTTGTCCGGAAGGGTAGTGCTTCCTTCCTCGCCCCGTGTAACTGATATCGCAATCGTGTTAGGCTTGCCTTGGTTGCCCCTGTCCGGGTGGTCTATGTACAGCACGAAATAATCCGCGGTGGTCGATTTGACCACGATCGGAACGTCGCTGACCGTGACGGAGACCGGAGTCGGCGCAACATAATCGTCTTCGCACGGGCCCGGCACGGCCTCAGTATCGTCGCCGCTTGCTTCGGCAATGGCGTGAAACGGCGACTGCGCAGGAATGCTCAATAGGACAAACACCAATAATATCGGCAACATCCGCATCATGATGTAATTGCCCCAAACATCTCGCCAGTAGGCATCCGGAAAATGTGCCTCGGGTTTATCTCCGGAGAAAGGCTCAAAGCGCATGGACTCGATATCCGACGAGGGCTGATGATCTGTCTACTAGGACATCCAGCATGAGGTGCTTACCTCCACGCCAAGGGAGAGTTACCTTCTTCCCCAAGCTCAATGAAGACGCGAACCACTCTATATGTACCAATCTAAAGCTCAACTGGAAAGTTCTTGATTTTGTCCAGTGTGGTGGAGCTGAGGGGATTCGAACCCCTGACCTCATCAATGCCATTGACGCGCTCTCCCAACTGAGCTACAGCCCCACTGTGAAGGGATGGGCATCGCTACGAAATGTGAAGTCGTCACGACGCTTTTAATTCTAATACTCTTAGCGCTCCTTTTTTGTATCCCGCATTTTGGGTCATCGTGGATTCGCAGCTGAGAAACCGCCGTGTTTGAGAGGAGGCCTAGCAATTCAGGTCTAATCAAAGGGCAGCAACCTCGGTGACGAATTCACCGTTGACGATTACACTTGGCGTGCTTTGTTTTTCTTTGGGTTCCCGCGTCCGCGGGAATGACGGTAGCGTCCGGGCGAAAGACGTTGGCTTTGACGGGAATGACTGTGGTGTCTGTGGGAGCGACGGTGGTTTTGACGGGAACGAAAGTGGCGTCCGGGTATTTGTGTACGAAGGGTTCGTACTAAACAAGATGTCACCGAACGGAAATTTGTTCCGTCGGCGACATCAACCTCGGAAATTGGTCTTCGTGCGGCGAAGAGCTTCGTTCCAGCCGGCCATGAGACGTATGCGTTCGCTTTGGGACATGTCGGGCTCGTATCGATGGGCGCAGCGCCAGAGGTCGGCGAGTTCGCGCTCCGATCGCCAGATACCAGCCGCGCGTCCGGCGAGGAATGCGGCGCCAAGCGCGGTGGTTTCGTCAACTGCGGAGACTTCGATTGGACGATCCAGAAGGTCGGCCTGGAACTGCATTAGGAACGGATTGCGGGTCTGGCCGCCATCAACGCGTATGACGCGTTCCCGGCGATTTCCACGCCGAGGCATTCGCAGCCGAGAATCCATGATGTCGACCACCTCCTTTACCTGGTAAGCGGTCGATTCGAGGGCGGCACGGATGATGTGGTCTCTGGTGGTTCCACGGCTGATCCCGGTGATGGACGCTCGGGCATGTGGGTCCCAGTGTGGAGATCCGAGCCCGGAAAATGCCGGCACTAGATAGACACCCGCATTGTCTCCAAGCATGACGGCAACATCAGAAGAATCCGCGGCATTGCTGAGGATGCCTAGACCGTCGCGGAGCCATTGCGTGGTCGACCCGGTGTTGAATATTGAAGCCTCGAGAGCGTACGTCTTCGCGCCGCCGGTCTGCCATCCGAGTGTGAAAAGAAGGCCAGCGTTCGCCTCGTCGAGATCGGCCGTCGACATTTCGCCGGAACCCGACGCCCCGGTAAATAGGTCAACGGTTGCTCCTGCGTTGGCAAGCAGAAACGCACCGGTTCCATAAGTGCACTTCATGTCGCCTCTGGTGAAACATGCTTGGCCGTAAAGCGCGGCGTGTTGGTCGCCAGCGACGCCAGTGACCGGGATTTCGCGACCTAAGATTGAAGCGTGGATGGTGCTGAAGGTGCCAGCCGAAGGCATGGGAGTCGGCAACGCAGCTTCAGGGATGTCGAAGATGCGCAACAGATCCGGATCCCACGTCAGGTCGTGGATGTTTAGGAGCATCGTGCGCGATGCGTTGGTGACGTCGGTCAGGTGCGGGATGTCATCGCGCGGCGCGTCTGAAATTCGCCCCGACCGCTCACCGCGTGATAGCTGGTCGATTAGCCAAGCGTCGACGGTCCCGAATCGGACGTCGCCATTTTCTGCGCGACCCTGCAGGTTCGGAATCGGCAGATGGTCGAGCATCCAGCGCATCTTCGTGGCGGAGAAGTACGGATCGACGATAAGTCCGGTGCGCGACCAGATGTCGTCAGCTAGCCCGGCGTCGCTGATCTCGTTACATATTGCAGCGGTGCGATGGTCCTGCCAGACGATGGCATTGTACAGCGGCCTCCCCGTGGAACTCTCCCAGACAACTGTGGTTTCGCGTTGGTTGGCGATGCCCACGGCCGCGACATCGTCAACGGAAGCGTTGGCCGTTTGCAATGCTTGCCGTGCGACACCGATGGCCGATTCTGCGATCTCGACCGGATCATGCTCCACCCACCCGGATCGTGGGAAGACCTGAGCCAGTTCTTTTTGCGCTGAGCCGAGCGGTTTTGCCGTTTCGTCGAAAACAATGGCACGCGTCGACGTTGTGCCCTGGTCAATGGTGAGGACTACGGAATTTGAGGGCATGGCGACGTGTTGTTCTAAAACCCCCTCTTAAATTCCCCCTTGATCATCAAGGGAGAGGTTTAGGCTTCTACCCGAAGAGCGGGTTGTTACCGCCGAATGCATCAATCACGGTCCCGGTCACCGCGGAGGATTTTTCCGAAGCTAGGAAGACGGCCAGATTGGCGATCTCCGACGGAAGCATCAGATTAGGATGATCCTCTCGTCCCCGGTTGTTGAATGCTTCGCGGTATCCTTCGGTATCGGTTCCACCCGGGCATATGGCGTTGACGTTGATGCCGTGTTCGTGCAACTCGGCGGCAAGCGATTGGGTGAGGCTGATCAAGGCCGATTTGGTGACGCGGTACGCGCTGCGTCCTCGTGCGCCGGATCGCCCGCCGATGCTGGAGATATTGATTATGTTGCCGCTACCCTGCTCGATCATTGTCGGCATCGCCGCCTTAGTCAGCATCGCGGCGGCGTTGAGGTTGACCTCAATCACGTCGTACCAAGTGTCATCGCCGAGGTCAACGAGGTCGATGCGAGGGTGGATGATGGCGGCGTTGTTGACGAGGATGTCGATCCTCCCGAAATTGGCCAAGACGGCGGGAACGACTCCGGCAACCTGCGCCCGATCGGTGAAGTCAGATTGGCAGACCAGCGCCTCAGCACCGATTTCACGTACGTGATCTGCAGTGGACTTTAGCTCGGACACAGTACGCCCGGTTACCGCGACGTTGGCGCCTTCAAGCGCGAAGGCATAGGCGCACGCCCTTCCGATGCCCTTTGACCCACCCGTGACGAGCGCAACCTTACCGTCGAATTCGCCGCTCATCGCTGCACCCTTCCGCTAACGTTGCCACCTGCGACGTTCATCACTTCACTCACCGAGACCAGGTTGAAATCACCATGGAAGGTGTGAGCTAGTGCGGAGGACGCGGCCGCGAATTCCAATGTTTGAGCCGATGTCCAACCATCTTGCAAGTTGCCGTAGATGAGGCCGGCTGAAAATGCATCCCCACCGCCAACGCGGTCGACGATGCGGACCGAGTATTTCGGAGCCATCAGGATTTCGTCGCCATCGTAGTAGATAGCAGACCAGTCGTTATCGTCTGCTGACTGCGATTCTCGGAGAGTGATGCCAACTTGTTCGAAACCGAACTCCTCGACGAGGCGGTTCACCACGGGTTCGTACGCAGTGGCGTCGATCTCGCCGCTGGTCACGTCCACCCCTTCAGGAGCGATGCCCAAGGACATCTCAGCATCTTCCTCATTGCCGATCGTAACATCGACGTATTTCATCATCGGCCGCATCACCGCTTGGGCCTCAGCGGGAGACCAGAGATTTTTCCGGTAGTTCATGTCCGCTGAAACGGTAAGTCCCATCGCCTTCGCGATGGACGCCGCTTCGTCGCAGGCCCGGGCCGCCGATTCGGAGATTGCTGGTGTTATCCCGGTGAAATGAAACCAATCTTTTCCATCGAAGATGCGCTCCCATTCGATCTCACCCGGCTGTAGTTCGGCTATCGAAGACGCGGCGCGGTCATAGATGACTTTGGATGCCCGCATGGCCGCGCCGTTTTCGAGATAGTAGGTTCCGAGGCGTTGGCCTTGCCGAACGATCTCCGATGTGTCGACGCCCCATTGTCGGACGTAGTTGATGCATGCCTGACCGATGTCGTTATCTGGCAGTGCGGTGACGTAGATCGAATCGAAACCGAAGTTGGCCAACGAAACCGCTACATTGCATTCTCCGCCGCCGTACGTGACCTCAAACTCGCGAGCTTGGGTGAAACGCTCTCGACGGTTCGTCGCGAGACTCAACATGATCTCACCGAACGTTACGACTGATGGCATTGATTGAATCTCCTCGGCTCTTGCAACGGGTTGTGGTTGTCAGTTTCTAGTAGAAGGTTGCGTTGTCGTCGTCATCTCCGCCGCCGGAACCAGATACAACGTTCGCTAACTCGGTATCGACCGCGGATTTCAACAGGCGGACATCGGAAGCAATAGGGAACCAAGTCATGCCCTGTTGAATTCGGCGAGCGGCCTCGTTGCCGTCGATGCAGTGGATGCCCGTCGCGACGCCGTGACGTTTGCCCGCAGCGACGACGGTTTCGACCGTTTTGACGTGGTCGGGGTGCTTGTTGTCGAGACCAGTTGGGACACCGAGCGTGCTTGCCAGATCGTTGGGTCCGACGAAGCACACATCCAGATCGGGAACTTCCATAATTTTGTCGATGCGGTCAACCGCCCGCCAATCCTCAATCATGCAGACGACCATGATGATGTCGTTGGCATTTTCGTAGTAGTTGCTGCCATAGACGAGTTGGCCGCGAGTGGAACCGATACCGCGTAAGCCGCGCGGGCGGTATTTCGCAGCCACCACAGCACGTTCAGCCTCTTCTTCGTCCTTGACGTCGGGCACCACGATACCAGTAAATCCGATGTCTAGGACCCGTTTCACCCAGATCGGATCGTTGCTCGGAATCCGGGCGAACATTGGTTTGCCTGAGCCATTACCGGCGCGGAGGCAATGCACCGCGGTCGAAACATCGATCGCGTTGTGTTCGAAATCGAGCGTAACCCAGTCAAACTCAGTGGTGTGCAACAGCGTCTCGATGACTGAAGGGTCGCCGCTTGCCGACCACGTGCCGAGTGATGGTAAGTTCTGGGCGAGTTTCGCCTTAACCGGGTTGACGTCCATGTTCTCAAACCTCTCAGGATTCCACGCGAAATGAGACTAACACAACGAGATTGTGAGGACGAGACAGCCAAGCGATAGACTCGGAATCGTTGACTAAAGAAACGGTTCTAGGAGATATGGGATGGCACGGCACACCAAGCTTGAAGCTTTGAACGCGATGCATGAAATCGGCGTTGTCCCGGTGTTCTACAACGGCGATATCGAGAAAGCCCAGAACATCGCCCGGGCCTGTGTGGCTGGCGGAATCCGAGTTTTAGAGTTCACGAACCGCGGTGATCATGCTTGGGAGGTGTTTTCGAGCTTGGACAGGTTCTGCGCCGCGGAATTGCCCGACACGATTTTGGGTGCCGGATCGGTACTCGACGCGGGAACAGCTTCGATCTACATCAGCAACGGAGCGAGTTTCATTGTTGGACCAGTGACCAATCCCGACGTCGCGAAAGTCTGCAATCGTCGGAAGGTGCCATACATCCCGGGCTGCGGCACGGCTTCGGAGATTTCGGCCGCCGAAGAACTGGGAGCAGATATCGTCAAGATCTTTCCCGGCTCGGCGGTTGGCGGACCGGGTTTCGTCAAAGACGTCCTAGCACCAATGCCGTGGTCTTCGATCATGCCTACCGGCGGTGTCGACATCACCGAGGAATCGTTGCGACCTTGGTTTGAAGCCGGTGTCTGCGCCGTGGGGATGGGTTCACGGCTCGCTTCAAGCGACGTTGTGGCCAACGGGAACTGGGACACTCTGGAGAAGCGCAGCCGTGATGTGGTGGCTTTGATCCGAGAAATAAGACAAGGCTGAAAGGTTGATGCGCATGGATTCGTCGGACGTTGATGCGGTTTGATCAGTATACGTATAACGGCATTGCATTTGCATCACGGCGTGTCCGGTTTGGGCGATAGATTAAACATGACGGTCGCAACGCGCGCGAAATTGGGTCAAAACTCGTTATGTCCACACGAGACGGCCAGTGATTGAACACACCGCGGTGGTGTGGGCAGGATGACTTCACGCTTCCACGGGCCGCGATCTGCTCAATCTCCCAAGAGTTCAATCAAAGCGTTATTCAGGAACACCCGGTAGCGTCCAATTCGGCGACTAGTCAACATTCCCGCTTTTTCGAGGGCGTCGAGATGAGCGGAGGCGGTGTTCCGACTAACCTGTTCAGCGTCTTGAACCATTCCAACAGTAGAGTAGGGTCGCTCGAAGACTAGATTTAGGAGTTGTTCAGAGGCTGCAGTAGGACAATCACGCAATGTCCGTTCTGCATACTCTTGCCGGAGATCGCGTATCTGATCAACCGTGTTCCGCGCTTCAATGGCGGTTTCAGTCACCCCTCTGATGACGAACTGAATCCAATCGATCCAATTATTCTTTTGCGTGACCGCCCTCAGTTTGCTGTAATAGTCGGACCGATTTCGCAGAAAGTAACGGCTCAGGTACAGGATCGGCCGGTCCAGCAACCCTTGATCCACAAGATAGAGGATGTTCAATATGCGGCCCGTTCTGCCGTTACCGTCGGGGAACGGATGCACGGCTTCAAATTGGTAGTGGAGTATCGCCATTCTGACTAGAGGGTCTGGATAGTTTTCAAAGGAGTAAACGAAATCCTGCAGATTGCTGAGAAGTTCGAGAATCAGGTTTTTACCCAAAGGCGGCGTGTACATAACTTCGCGAGTAGCAGGATTCTCGAGGCGCACTTCATGATTGCGCACCTCCGTGTCGTAACCCACTACCTCGGCACATATCCTCGTGAACAGATCAACGCTGAGAATCGGCCGCTCGCGAAGCCGCTGCTCACCGCGGTATAGTGCCGGCCGGTAGCGCCCAACTTCCTTAGCGGCTGGTTCGGCGGCTTCATCGCCGATCGCCAACTGGATGTATAGCTGGTCACTTGTTGTGACGACATTTTCAATCTCCGAGCTTGCTTTTGCCTCTTGGATCGTCAGAGTGTCAATGAGCAACTGTTGGCTAGGGACGCTCGTTGCGGCGCCCTTCAACTCGGCCAAGGCTCGATGTGCCGCGATGCACTCTCGCAAGATCTCTATCGTCTCAACATCTGTGGATGGTGGCAGTTTCGGGAGAGCATTGTATGGAAGGGCAGGATCGTTTGTGTTCATAGCATCTCGCTAGGATTGATCAGTGATTGATGCATGCCATGCTCAATTTTATCCGCAGAATTGCGCATGTCGCGGCGACGCGCGCAATCATTGGGCACATATGAGAGACACGCACAGAATCGCCCTGCGAATTGCGCATGTCACGGCGACGCGCGCAATCATTGGGCACGTATGGGAGACACGCGTAGAATCGTTCTATGAATTGCACACGTTACGATGACGCGCACAATCATTGCACATGTCGCTCATCTACTTGCGCACGCGACCTCTAGGGCGCGGTCGAAATCCACCACCCAAGGGCCGTTGGCATCGATGCTTACCGATGCGCTCATTCCGTCCAGCAGCTCAACCTCACGCTCCCCATCCAACGCGATCGTGCCTCGTGCAGTTCGGATTTTCACCGTTTCGCCGGGGACGATGATCTGCCAACTCTCGATAGGGACGTCGCGCACCATTCCGGGGGCGATGGGTGCGGTCGATGTCGATGTGCCGGAACTGCCCGGCGTAGGGAACTGGATGTGAAGCCCGCGCGGTTCGTCCAGATCGATCAGCGCCAATCTGGCACCGATCGATGCGATGCCTATGCTGGACGCCTCCGCACGCGTCAGAAACACCGAGTCGAGAGTCCCGACGTCCCATAGTGCGCGAGCGCCGACCATCGTCTGACGCGAAACGGCGGCATCTACCAGCGCTATATCGCGCAGATCATCGTCGACGAAAACCTCGATCTTCTTCGAACGGCGGCACACACGGTGGCGGGTTGACCGGTCCGCTGCAACAATTGCGGCTGCGATGCCGGCGAGTGTTCCTTCGATCTCCTTGGGGAAGACGTTGTTTGTTCCAGTCGATATCGGTGCTATCGGCACATCGCCGCATCCTTTGGCAACCAATCGGTTCGTGCCGTCGCCACCGAGGGTAACGATGCAATCTACTCCGGCGTCGCGCATTATTCGGGCGGCGAGTGTCGAGTCGTTCTGGCTACCGGATGGAGTCTGTTGTATGAACTCCGAGTACATTGCATCTTGGGTATCCGCCATCGCGGCGCGCGCCAATCCGGCCATATCCGGCATGACGATGACTTTGGTCACGCCGTGGGATTGGAGGCCGGCAAACACCCGGCGAAGCGTGTTCGATTTCTCTTGGTTAGATACGACGCGCCCCTGAGCAACCAATCGTCGAATGTCTTTGCCAGCTGCGGGGTTTGCGATTATGCCTACTGTTGGCATGTTGAATATACTCGCGTCCGTTAATGGTCTACCACGGCTGGAGCGAGCACCTCAGCCAGAAATAGGGCCGGGCGACGCAACTCATCTTCGATCTGCTGTTTGCACGAAACGCCGGTAATGGCGAACTGTGTATCTGGGCTGGCCTTGCGCAGCGCTGGGAACAGACGGTCTTCGCCAACTTGCTGTGCAACGTCGTAATGCTCCTTGGCGTAACCGAAGGAACCGGCCATGCCGCAACATCCCGCATCGATGAGATTGGCGCGGTAGTTAGGTGGCAGGTTGAGAGCGGCAACCGCTTGCGTAGTTCCGATCAGAGCGCGCTCGTGGCAATGGACGTGTAGGAGTAACTCGGCCGGGAACTCGTTCCATTCGATTTGCTGGCCGCCGTCGTTATGGGTGGCAACGAGGACCTCTTCGAGCATCATCGATGCGTTGGCGACGGTTTTGGCTCCTTGGTCCGAGCCCAGCAGATCAGGATACTCATCTTTAATGGTCAAGATGCAGCTGCTTTCGCAACCGACGATCTTGGCGCCCTTATCAACGTATGGTTTCAAGATGGCGACATTTTGCTTGGCGTTTTCGATCGCGCGATCCAAGAGTCCGGAAGAGACCATTGTTCGCCCGCAACACGCGCGGTCAACCAATTGGACGCGGTAACCGAGCGCCTCGAGCAGTTTTACAGCCGCTTTCCCGGATTCCGGGTGGTTGAAGTTCATAAAGGTGTCATGGAAAAGCACGATGTCGCCGCGCGAACCTGTTGTGTTATGCTGCCGACGCTCGAACCATTGCTCAAAGGTTTCGCTCATGATTTTCGGCAATTTACGCCGTCGATCAACCTTGAGTAATTTCTCCGATGCCCATCTAGCCGGTGCTGATCGATTTATGACGTTGGCGAGAGGTGCGAGCGGGCCAGGCGCGAGAGAGTTGAGACGGTGGATGTTCGCCACCAACCGCGACCGCAGCGGGACGGAGTGTGTCTGATAGTAGAGATCAAGAAATTCGTACTTTATCTTTGCCATGTCAACGTTCGAGGGGCATTCAGATTTACACGACTTGCACTCGAGGCAGAGATCAAGGACCTCGAACATTCGCTCCGAACGGATTTCGTCGATGGGCAATGCGCCGGACATCGCGGCTCGGAGTGCGTTGGCGCGTCCGCGGGTGGAATGCTCCTCTTCGCGGGTCGCCATGTACGAGGGACACATCGCACCGGCGTTGACTTTTCGGCAAGCGCCGACCCCGTTGCATCGTTCGATTGCGCCGGCAAACCCGCCGTCGGCGCTCCAATCGAGTTTGGTTGTGATCGTTTCGGCGGAATAGTCTTCGCCGTAGCGGAGGTTCTCACGCATGTCTGGCGTGTCGAAGACCTTTCCGGGGTTCATGATGCCCTCCGGATCGAACAAGCCTTTTACTTCCCGGAAATGTTCGACCAGCTCGGGCCCGAACATCTTCTCGGCCCAAGCTCCACGAACTATACCGTCGCCGTGTTCGCCGCTCAATGAACCACCAAATTCGAGAACGAGATCGGATATGTCGTTGGCGATGTCGTACATCCGATCGATGCCTGCGGACTGTTTAAGATTGACGAGCGGACGGATGTGGAGGCATCCGACGCTGGCGTGCCCATAGTATCCGGCTTCGGTTCCGTGCCGTTTCACGATCTCGTCGAAACGTTCGACATATTCCGGCAACCGCTCAGGTGAAACTGCGGTGTCCTCAACGAACGGCAGCGGCTTGGCATCGCCCTCCACGTTCATCATCAGGCCGAGCCCCGCTTCACGCATCGCCCATACCTGTCGTTGCTCAGTTGGCTCGAGCAGAATAGTTACTGCATAGGCCGCCGTTTCGTGCGTGATCGAATTGCCGAAGGCCTCGAGTTTGGATCGGGTTTCGGAGACGTTTTCTCCGGTCATCTCGACTACCAAGATGTCCGAAGGGTCTTCTTGCAAGAAGCCGAGACCGCGTGAGAACCCGAGCGATTTACGGGCTTGGTTAATGATGATTTCGCCGATATGCTCCACCGCGCTCACGTCGTACTCGAGAGTGGCAACAGTGGCCTCCATGGTCTCGCGCAATGTGCGGAAGTGTAGGACGGCTAATCCCTTCGATTTCGGGATGTCCCAGAGCTTCAATCGGGCATCGGTTACCGCGGCAAGCGTTCCTTCGGAACCGACCATCACTTGTGTTAGGTCGATGATGGGGCCATCTGTGACCGGTGAGTAGACACGATCGATGTTGTAGCCACCGACGCGTCGTAATATCTTCGGGAACCGTCTGTCGACTTCGCCGGCCGCGCCGT
This sequence comes from Dehalococcoidia bacterium, assembly GCA_965208645.1. Classification (GTDB taxonomy): domain Bacteria; phylum Chloroflexota; class Dehalococcoidia; order Lucifugimonadales; family Lucifugimonadaceae; genus Bin127. The sequence continues at coordinate 502,271 of OZ242350.1, forward strand.
CGGCGATGCCGGGTATGCCCCGGTATATCTGACCTTCCAAGTTGGAGAGCGACATTTTCCCTTCGAGTTGGGGCGCGGTCAGGGCTTGGAAGGAAGCGCGCGAACCGTCCGACAGCACGACTGACATCTGCTGGACTTGGTCGACGGTTTTGCCGTAAATGATGGAGTGCGATCCGCAAGAGTTGTTACCCATCGCACCGCCGATGTTGGCGCGCGATGAAGTGCTCGGATCCGGCGTGAAGTATTTGCCCGTATGCGCGACTCGTCGATTGAGTTCGTCGATGGTGATGCCGGGTTGGGTGTGCACCCAGCCCTCTTCGCCATTGATTTCGATAACGTCGTGCATGAATTTCGAGAAGTCGATGACGACGCCTCGATTTACGGTCTGGCCTGAGAGACCTGTTCCGCCGCCTCGAGGTAGGACGGAAACGCCGGCGTTGTTGCAGGTTTCGATGACTGCGCTGACGTCGTTGGCGTCGTGAGGGAGAACGACGCCGAGGGGAGTCATCTTGTAGATTGACGCGTCGGTAGCGTAAAGCTGGCGAGAGTAGCGGTCGAATCGTACTTCGCCGGCAACCACATTTTTGAGTTCTTCTGCGAGTTGCGATCGCGTCGATCTGCTCGCGGTTGTCACGCCGCGGCCTCGTCGTGGGAATGGTGATCGCCTTCGGATTGTGGGAGTATTACGGAGGCGATGACGCTGAGGATAAGGATGGCGATGACAATTGCCAAGGATCCGAGGGTGATGGTGATGGATACCGAGTCGCCGGGAACGCCGATGTCGTGAATGAAGTTGTGGAACTGGTCGTGGATTGCGGTTTCGACGATGATCTTAACGCCGATGAACGCGAGAATGGCAGCTAGGCCGTAGGAAAGGAAACGGAAGAGGTTGACGAGGCCTTCTAGTAGGAAGAAAAGGGGTCTCATCCCTAGAACGGCCATGGCGTTCGACGACCAGATGATGAACTGGTTCTTTGAAATGCCGACCACGGTGGGGATGGAGTCGATGGCGAAGACGACGTCGGTAGACCCGAGCACAATGACGACGAGAGCGAATGGAGTAGCCATGCGGATGACTTTATTCGAGGTGGCAACCTTCTTAAACGTGACAACATATGTTCCTGCCATCTTGTCGTGCCACGCTTGACGTTTGTCGTCCAAAAAGATCCAGATGTATCCCAGATAGATGAACAACGCCGACACAAACTTCCCGACTACCTCTCTAAAAAGCACGCTACCAAGATCAGGACGGCTCCCGTCCGTTTTAGTGATTTTCAAATTTAACGCGAATTTGCCTGGTGATTGACCGCGAGTTCTGATCATCGCGACGACTAAAATGACGTACGCGACGGTGGCGAGTACAGCGGCTAATAAACCATCTTCGCCCATCAAATCACCTACAAAGAAAGCCGCTATACCGACCGCCGCTGTGAGCCCGACGTCTAATATCCCCGCCCCGAACCGCTGTCCAGGTGTCGCGATCTCAGTATCTTGCGCATCTTGAGTTGCCGCATCTTGATCTCTTGCATCGCGGGATGATCCGTATGTGAAGAAGTTGTGACCGTCGTATTCGTCGGAAACTGGGTAGATCCGGCGGAACACTCTCGCGACTATGTTTTTGGATGGATCGACGTCATCGCCATGCGACGTGATGAGTTTGTATGCGGTGTAGATGAGGATTGCGGCGAGGAGATAAAGGACGGGTTCGAAAACGGCGATGATCCCGACAGCGAAGAATATGAAAATGGCGCGGGCGATGAGTGCGCCAACGATACCGAAGAGGAGGGCGCGTGATCGGAAAAGGTCGGGAAGGGCAAAGTAGTTGAAGATGACGAGGAATACGAAAAGGTTATCGATGCTGAGGGCACGTTCGGCAACATAGGCCGTGGTGTATTCGATGCCAAGTTCGGTTCCACCGGCGACAAAAACCCAGACACCGACAGCAGCCGCGACGAGCGTCCACAAAACGGTGAGGAGGGCGGCCTCCTTCATCCCGACGTGGTGGTCTTTACCGCTTAAAAGGAGGAGATCGATGAGGAGAAGAACAAAGACTCCGACGGTAAATGCCACGAGGATGGTGAAACTGTCGAAGTATCCTTCCACTGCGGGGATTTTTCTCGAACTAGCCGGATTTAGTTACGCGAACGGTGAACGAGGATTGTTGACCAGTCAACAGTCAAATGCTCAGAAAATCGCAGCGACCGAAAAATCCTGCGAACCAGCCGGTGCTTTAACCGTGACTTGGTCGCCGATTTTGCAACCCAGAATGGCACTTCCGAGAGGGGAGATGTCTGAGATCTTGTTGCGTAGCGGGTTGGCCTCGTTCGCAGCCACAACTTGGTAGTCGACGCTCATGCCGGAACCACTCTTAGACAGCGTCACCCATGATCCGATCTGAACTTGATCGTTGACCCGTTCAGATTCTTCGATGATGGTAGCGACCTTCAATGTCGATTCCAAGCGGTTGATCTGAGCCTGAACCATTCCCTGGTTCTCTCTGGCAGCTTCGAGCGGCGAGTTTTCGCGAACGTCACCGCTTGCTGCCGCACGTTCGATCTCCTCAGCCAATCGAACCGTCTCGTTCCGAAGCACTTCTAGCCGGTTGACCATTTCATCGTACCCTTGGCGAGTGATCTGAACTTCGCTGTTGCGTCGGCGCATCGCGGTGCCACGCACTGCGTTAAGCGTGGGTTTGCGGACGCGGATGTGTGGCGCCAAGCTGATGTCGATATAGCCCTTTTTCTTAACGTAGTTCAGGAAATCTTTGACCGCCGCGACGCGTTGTTTGTTGGCATCAGACGCGCTGGTGCCGAAGGTTTCGGAATACGGGCTCACATCGGAAGGTCGGAGCGCCGTCAAAACGTTCGTGCCTCCGATCCAACGGGCGAACTTGGTCAGCTCGGGGTGAATCATCCGCTTCTTCTCATCCGCGATCGTCATGACGTACTCGGTGATCGCGTCTTGGACGGTGAAATCCTCAGATTCGGTTGAGACTGCGGGATCGTCGGTCTGGATTACCAAGATTTTTTCCTCAATGACGGCTAGTGGCCAGGACTACGAGAAATCGGCGTACGCGAGCACGCGAGCCGATTCGGGATAAGACGCATAGTTCTAGTTTACGAGAATAGCGGAGTTTTGCAAAAGTCTCGGGAGGGAGAGGGAGGATAGGCTCCCCTGGGATGGTGCCGTCAGCCCCTCGCCCCGGGCATCCCCTGCGTTCGCTTCGCTCCGCGTCCCCTTCGCTTCGCGAAGGGGAGGATGCGCGTTTAATTGGCGGAGGTGATTTCCGTTGGTTTGGTTGTTATGGCTGCCCGGGTTTAGTGGTTGGGGGCAGTGGTTTTGTTTTTGCCGTTGAAGAGGATTGGCACCTTTCGCGTGAGGTGCCAATCCATCAGGCGTTGCCGCTTTGTGCGAGATATTGGACTGCTAGCTTCCCTCGTCCGGTCACTGCCCACGTTGCCAGACCGTGGGCCCGGGTTGCGGCCTTGAGTTTGAGCTCGGCCGCTTCCCATCGGGTAGTTTTGCACATCCTCGTGCCGTAGCCGCGACCCGTTGGCGACAAGGGTCCGACGTCTGCCGAATTCACGACCGCTTACCCGGCCCTTGGCGCGACATTGGTTGGATGTCTTGCTGGCTCGTGTTGCCGAGGGTGCATTAGCCCTCGGCGACCGGGACTTGTTACATTGATCGCTTCGAACGGAACCGCTGGACGTTGCAACCGGCTCTAACTCGGTTGAGGGGCGTCGCCAGAGATGGCTTCCGCGAACACGCGAATCCGGGTTACCTTCGCAGGACCCCGTGTACTCGCTTTTTGTGTGTTGCGCTTTCACGATCTAACGCTTGCTCCCTGCCGTCCAACGGCTAGATTGGTGTCCGCACTCGTCAGCACGGCTCTGCCTGAAGTCTTCAATTCTTAATTGTACACATGTATTGGTATTTTTGTGGCAATTTGTCGCGAATTTTTGATGTTTGGGGAGATTCCTCGCTGCGCTCGGAGTGACAAGGGGCGTGTTTGTAGGGGATGGGCGGGCAGGTTTCAAACCTGCCGCTACGGGTGCTGTGCCCAACCTCCGTCATTCCGGCGAAAGCCGGAATCCAGAGGGGCGTGGCAACGACGTCCAAAGCGAAACACCAAGTCTAAACCCCCTTTAATTCCCCCTTGGGCATCAAGGGGGAGGGTTGTGCACAGCACCCCTACGGGTCGATCAGGCGAAGGTTTGGAACCCACGCATACGGATGAAGGGGGAGGGCAGGTTTGAAATCTGCGCGTACGGTTCAGGTGATCGGATACGGGTCGATGTATACGACTGCCTCTCCGGTCATAACCTCCGTGTCCGATTGGTTTATGCACTGAACAGCAAGTTTCACGATGGGCTTGTCTTCGCGGACGGATACGACCTCACAGTTGACCTTCACCTCGTCGCCGATATAGACCGGGTTGATGAAGTTTACGCTCAATCCCAAGAAGATGATCGTGGCGTCATGGCCTGCCATTTCGACGCCTAACACCGCCGATACCATCCCCACCATTAACGCACCGTGGGCGATCCGTTTGCCGAACCTGGTGTCGGAGGCATAGCGGTCGTCTAGGTGGAGAGGCTGCGTATCATCGCTCAGGTCGGCGAATTCGCGGACCGTTTCATCGGTTATGACCCGGCTGACGGATGCTGACGAACCGAGCTTGAAATTGTTTGGGACGTTTGTCATCTTTAACTTCCTACTTGAACTGCTGTCAGGCATCAAGACCTTTGGGCAATGTACGAACCCACGATAACGAGGACCGCGCCGAACCACAGTTCGGGGCCGATGTTTTCTCCAAGAATCAACCATGACAATATCGCGGTCGTGATCGGCGAGGATAGTGAGATGAGTGAAACTCGGCTGGGGAGATAGTTCTTGAGAAGCCATGTCTGACCCAAGAATGCGAATCCGGCGATGATTACGCCTTGATAAAAGAGTGACATCGCGAGAACCATGGTCATTTTTATTGGGTCGGCTTCAAATATCAACGACCCGATAAGGAACGTCACGGATCCGAAAATGCCCTGTGCCATGAGCAGTTTGACGAGTGTGATGCTTTGCCCGAGTTGAGAGAGATAAACTTGGCGCAGCCCGAGGAGAACTGCCGAGCACATGATCAGCAGATCGCCTAGCCACGGGTTCAGCGCATCAATGGCATCAGTGCCGCCGAATATGCTACGCACGAAGAGTGCGGCGGCACCAGTGTAGGCGATAAAGGCTCCGATGACTCGGCGTTTCGAGAGATTGTCGTTGGGAACGAAGAAGTGCGCGAATACCCCGGCCCATAGAGGGAACGTCGTGATTAAGACTCCGGTATGCCCGGCAGTTGTGTTGTACTGGCCGAGGTTCATGAACGCAGTCTGGACCGAGAAGAGGATGCCGAGTACAAGGAGCGGGAAGATTTCTGATCGAGCGACTCTGAAACTCTGACGGGTAATGATGGCCCAAATGATTACGACGATCATGCCCAAGATGAAACGCGCGAATCCGAGACGCAAGGGGGGTGAGTCTTCGAGTCCCGCCTTCACTGCGATGGGCAGACCGGCCCAAAGGGACGCGAGAGTGAATGCTAGACCGCCTGCACGAAGCGTCAGCGGTCTGCGTGGGTCGGTCGAGGCGGAACTCGAGGGTTCGGCGACCTCGGATTCTGTCCGAGTGGTCAGTCTTCTAACCGTTTCAGGTACTGACCGACCCAATCGAAGTCGACGAAATCGACGTAAGCATCCATCAGCGCCTTGGTGACCGGACCCGGTACTTGCCCGTCGCCTACTTTAGACCCTTGTACCGTGGCAACCGGGCAGATGCAAAGTGACGTTGACGTGAGGAACACTTCGTCGGAGGTCGTAGCGTCGAACATGTCCAGATCCGTCTCCACGACGTCTAGATCGATCTCGTGGGCAAGTTCAATGGCGGTTTCACGGGAGATGCCGCCAAGGACGAACTGCGCCTTCGGAGTGTAGGCGACCCCATCTTTGACGACGAAAATGTTGGAACCGATTCCCTCGGTAAGGAAGCCGCGGTTGTCGAGGAGTATGGCCCAAGCCTCCGGGTTGTACTCTTTCGCCTCCATGTCGGCCATTATGAGGTTCAAATAGTTGTGAGATTTGGCGCGCGGGCTCAATGCTTCGGGGCTGACCCTGCGGGTTGACGGTATCCACACGTCGATCCCGTCGCGGTAGAGTCGTGCTCGTGGTCCGAGCGGCAAAGGCGTGCATTCGATGATGACAGTCGGCCCGCCATCAGTTGCCCACATGTCTCCACCTACCAGATCGACACCCCTGGAGACGCGCTGACCGATCCAGTAGTCATCTTCGTCGCCGAGGAGTTTCAGGTTCTGTTCGACAACTTCGAGAGTCGCATCTCGCATCTCCTCTTTGGTTATCCCGGGATCGATGCGCACGTAGGCGAGCGAGTTGTAGAAGCGATCGAGGTGTTCTTGGAGTTTGAAGATTCGGTGGCCGAACGTTCGGGTCATGTCAAACACGGCATCGCCATATTTGAAGCCTCGATCCCGGAATGGCACCACGGCTTGACTTTCAGGTACGATCTCGCCATTGAAGTAGGCGACGCGTTCTAGTCTGCGGTCATTGGAGCGATCAGATGGCATATTGGAGACCATTTTTCGATTTTCCTATCGTCTAGAGTTATGTTACAGCCCGCGCGACGTATTAGAGATCGTAGAGTCCTTCGGGTTCGCTAGAATCTCTAAGTTCGATGGAACAACAAATCGCCCCCAACAAGATCGACGCTGCGGACGCGCATGCGTGTGACGAGACGCCTCGCGATGACGACGCGCCTACGGTTGACCACACGTCTTCGGTGCCCGAATGGAATCCACATATCAACATTCGATTAGGCCGTGAGCGACGGGACCGCGTTTCATCCAAGGACACGCATGACAATGCCGATGTCCCGGCCCTCCCTCCGCGAATCGACACGATAAATCTCCTGCTCGGCGTCATTCTATTGTTGGCTCTGGTCCTTCGCATGACCGGTACCGACTGGGACCAAGGGGGTTTGTATCATCCCGACGAGCGCGATTTCCTCGGGCGTGCGGAACGGCTTGATTTCTCGCAGTTGACGGAACCGGGACTATTGAGCGTCGAATCTCGCCTCAACCCCCAATGGTTCAACTACGGCAGCCTGCCGCTTTACGCCTTGTCAGCGGTTAAGACTGTCGCATCGCCGTTTACCGATCGAGACTGGAACCTTTTCGACCTCCGTTTCCACGGCCGCAACCTCGCAGCCGTGTCGGATACCGTGACTGTCCTATTTGTTTTCCTTCTGACTACCCGTCTCATCGGTGATCGTCGTGCTGGTTTGATTGCGGCGTTGCTCGCCGCGATGGCGGTGATACATATCCAGAACGCGCACTACACCGCGGTCGATGCGCCCATGACGATGTTCATCATGGCGACGGTCTATTTCTCGACGCGGTTGGTTCAAGAGCGCAGACAGAAATACGCGTTGCTTGCAGGTTTAATGCTTGGTTTGGCGATCGCAACGAAGTTCTCCGCGGCACCTGTCGCGCTCGCCGTGGGCACCGCCCATCTCCTGCTGCTGATTGGTCCGAGCATCGTTTCGCGCAGTGCCCCGAACGTGACACCCAGTGACGTGAAGTTCGCGTTGCGCTACGCGGTTCTGTCAGGATCGGCCGCGTTGATTGCGTTGTTGGTCACCCAGCCGTACATGATTATCGACTGGAGCACGTATTTCTCGAACGTGTATCAGCAGTCTGAGATGGTGCGTCGGACCATCGATTTGCCGTTTACGCGGCAGTACATTGACACTCCCGCGTTCCTTTACCAGATTCGTCAGCTTTCGACTTGGGGTTTAGGTATCTCGTTAGGCATCGCGGTTTGGTTGGGACTCATCTGGGCGCTAGCGCGGACAGTCGTCAAGCGCGACCTCGCGTTCGTAGTTGTGCTGTCGTTCCTGATTCCGTACCTAGTCGTTAACGGAAAGTTCGAAGTGAAGTTTTTGCGCTATATGCTTCCGGCGACGCCCTTTTTGATCGTTTTCGCTGGCGGTGCGACCTGGTGGGTCTACACGTGGTTCATGCCGAGGATCCACCGCGTTGCCCGCGTCGGCGTGTATGCCTTAGGAGCGATAGCGTTCCTTTTCCTCGCTCACTACACGATCGCGTATCTCAACGTGTTTACCGGGCCACATCCCGCGCAAGAAGTTTCAAGATATTTGGAGGAGAACGCGGGGACCGGCACAGTAGTTATTCAGGAGCATTGGGACGAAGGCATACCGAATATCCCTGGTTTCTACATGCACGAAAAGTTGCCGATGTACGAGAATGACACGAGTTCGAAGTTCTCCACGGTGGCGCGTCGAATGGAGGGCGCCGACTATTTTGTGCTGTTCAGCAACCGCCTCGCGGCGACGATTCCGCGACTGCCGGAGCGATACCCAATTTCGTCTCGCTTTTACGAGATGCTCTTCAGCGGAGAGTTGGGTTACGAGGTGGTGTACTCATCGGTTAGAGTCCCGGAGTTCATGGGCGTTGTCTATTGGGATGATCCTTATGCACGTGTGCCGTTCGGTGTACCCGATGGTTACAGCAAACCGCGCGGCAATGTCTACAACTGGGACTGGTTCGGTTGGGCGGACGAAAGTTTCACGGTGTACGAGCATCCCCATGCGATAGTGTTCCAGAACGTCGAGAAGCTGAGTCAAATTCGATTGCTCGGTCGACTCTATCGAGATGGTCGGCCAGACGACTTCGACCGCGTACTGACTGATGGCGTTGGTCTGGTTTACGACGATGACCAGGCCCAGACGCAACAATCTGGCGACAGTTGGAACTCGATCTATTTCCTGAAGGACCTGCCAAATGAGTTCGCGTGGTTGGTTTGGCTCCTCGCCGTTCAACTTATATCGCTCGCTGCTCTCCCGCTCACTTACATCGTGTTCCGACCTCTGACCGATCGGGGTTACCTCTTCAGTAAACCGTTGGGGCTTCTGATCGTCGCTACGATCACATGGTTGATGGCCAGTTCAGGGATTCTGGGATTCAGCGCGCTCAGCGTGGGGATCTCAACTGTCTTGTTGGCCGTGATCTCGCTGATTGTCTTCTGGTCGATAAGAGAAGAGATCATCTTCTTTGCAAAAGCCCATTTGAGGACGATCGCTATCGCGGAAGTCATTTTCTTAAGCGCATTCATGGTTTTCTTCCTGATCCGGCTCGCGAACCCCGACCTCTGGCACGCATGGCGCGGCGGCGAGAAACCGATGGATTTCGCGTACCTAAATGCAATTACTCGCTCGACGATTATGCCGCCGTACGATCCGTGGTTCGCCGGCGGGTACCTCAACTACTACTACTACGGACAATTCATCATCGCATCGTTGATTCGGATCACTGGCATCATACCGACTGTCGCTTACAACTTGGCTGTACCGCTCATCTTCGCGCTTTCCGCCGGTGCGGTTTACACAATCGCTTACAACCTCGTCGCGATGTCTATGCGGGCCCGTGGCGCGATCCGTCTGGGCAACGTTCCGATAATGTTCGGACTGATCGCCGCGGTGTTGGCACTCGTAGCGGCAAACATCGATGGCTTGATACAGGTGGCAACTGGTCTATACGAATCGATAGTGATTGGTGGTGACTTTCCGCGTTTCGACTATTGGCGAAGCACGCGGATATTTGAACACGGAACGGGCGGCAACGAGATCACTGAGTTCCCGTTCTTCACGTTTTTGTATGCGGATCTGCATGCCCACATGATTGCGATTCCATTCGCAGTTTTGGCTTTGGGCCTGGCGATCGTAGCGTTTCTACGCGCTGGGATGGAGCGCTTGTCTCGTTTTGAGACATTAGTCTCATTGGCAATCTTGGGTATCGTGATCGGTTCGTTGCGACTCATCAACTCGTGGGACTATCCGACCCAGCTTCTCCTAGCCGCGGGGTTCATTTTCGCAGGCGAATTCCTTTACGGACACCGCGGCAAGTTGATCGGCATCACCCACGCGGTCGGCAAGATCGCGGTCGTCGGCATCGTCGGATACCTCGTGTATTTGCCGTTCCACGCCAATTTCGAGCTGTTCAACAATGGCATTGAACCGAGCCAGTTCCAGACCGCGTTATGGCGGTATCTGGCCATTCATGCCTTCTTCGTGTTCGCAATCGGTTCGTGGTTATACATCGAATGGCAACGTGGAACCTTCCGTTTCGGATCGATACTCGAGGAGATCAAAAAGGAATTCGGTTACTCGAATTGGGCGCCGTCAGTGATTACGATCGCGTTCTTGGTGGTATGGCTGGCGGTCGTCGTTGCGTATCCGAACTTCATCACCGTCGTGGCTACGCTTACCGGTGCAGCGATACTCGCGCTGACGGGATTGTTGACCTACCTTCGAAGGCACGCTGAACAGCGTTACATCATCATCACCGTTGCCCTGGTCCTCATGTCGCTCTTTATCGCCGCCGGGGTCGATCTGATAACCGTTAAGAACGACATCGGGCGACAGAACACCATTTTCAAGTTCTATATCCAAGCTTGGTGGCTACTGGCGATTGCGGCGACATTCGCGGTTTGGCGGTTATGGGACATGGGAGCATTCGTGACGAAGCAAATGTCAGGTCTGAAAGTCGCTTGGCTCTCGACTTTTGGTCTGTTGGCGGTTGGAGTGTTGATTTACCCAATAATGGCTACCGATGTCAGACTCGACGACCGATTTGACGACATCGGACCCGGTGTCGACGGCGAGGCGTATATGGACAGTGGCGTCTACAACACCAGAGGTGTCGAAATCGAGTTCGCTTCGGATCTTCCGGGTATCGAATGGCTCCGCGAAAACGTTGACGGGTCGCCCGTTGTTGTGGAAGCGCAATGGGATCTATACACGTGGGCTAACCGCGTGTCCATTTATACCGGCCTCCCCACGGTATTAGGTTGGGATTGGCACCAGACGCAACAGCGACACGACTATCGCTGGGAGGTGCAACGTCGGCGAAACGCGGTCAACAATTTCTACACGACGCGCGATGTTGAAGTGGCTCGTGATTTCCTCGACGAATTCGACGTCCGTTACGTTTACGTCGGTGAACTGGAACGCGGTGCCTATCCCCAAAGCGGAATTACGAAGTTCGATGACATGCCCGAACTGAACCTCCATCCAGTCTTTGAGCAGGGTCCCGTGACGATATATGAATACAAGGGTTGAGCCGAATTCGATCTCACTCAATATGAACACGCCGGTGATAAAGAACGTTTCGCGTGCCCTAAAGGTCGCCGTCGATTTCGTCATGCCGATCGCTTGCGTGGACTGCGGAACCGAAGGATCGCTTCTATGCGTTCCATGCATGGCGAACGCCCCAAAATTGCCGATTAACACCTGCATAAAATGCGCCGAACACACCGCCGAGCGCGTCAGACTCTGCGGAGACTGTGCGATGCTACCTCCGCCTCTTGACAGATTGGTGCCCATTTACCGGTATGGAGGGTCAGTGCGAAATGCCGTGCATGCGTTGAAGTACCGTCACATCACCGCCATCGCGCCAACCATGGCACAACCTATGTCTCAGACCTCGTTTACTCGTCGTGCAAAACTTGATTGCGTCGCGCCAACACCGATGCATGCAGATCGATTGCGCGAGCGTGGTTACAATCAGGCGGCTCTGCTCGCCCAGAACGTCGCGGAAAACCTTCAGATGCGATACATCGAAAATGCTCTGACCAAGACTCGATCGACACCGTCGCAGGTGGAATTGACGCGCCAGGAACGCGCATTTTCACTGAAAAATGCGTTCGCAGCGAACTACGATTTCGACGACGCGCATGTATTACTTATTGACGATGTATGCACCACCGGCAACACCTTGATGAATTGTGCCGCAGCGTTGAAACGTGCTGGCGCTCGACGTGTGTCGGCGGTGGTGTTTGCGAAGGAGTTGATCAATTCTGAAGCCGTGGGTGAAACGTCGTGATTCGTAACATCAAAACGATCCTTTTCGACGTGTATGGCACGCTGGCAACGTGGTACCCGGATCGCTACATGTTGCACGCTAAAGCGGCGCGAATGTTCGGCATCGAAGTTACTAAAGAGGGTGTCGACGCGGGATACGCCGTTGCCGAAGCGTATATGACCCGTCAGAACGCACAGATTCCGATCCGCTTAATGACGAACGACGAGCGAGATCAATTCTTCGCACGCTTCGAGCAGATGGTGTTGCAGAGTTGCGGAATCGACGTGGACATTCAATTGGCCGACAAGATTTGGCAAGAAGTCGCCAAGCAAGAGTACGAGCTAGTGTTATTTGACGATGTTTTGGACAATCTGAGAGACTTGCGCAACCAAGGTTTCGTCGTCGGCATCGTCTCAAACGTTGTCAGCCCAGGATCGGAACTCGCCGAACAACTAGGACTATCAGATAGCATCGACTTTGCGGTCACGAGCAGCGAGGTGGGCGTCGAAAAACCGGATCGACGGATCTTCGTTGAAGCGTTGCTGCGAGCTGGTGACACACCGCCCGGAGCCGCCATTATGGTTGGGGACCAGATCGAATCCGATGTCAAAGGCGCAGTCGGCGCAGGCATCCAACCGGTCTTGCTCGATCGCAACGACATTCATCTCGGCTTCGCCGAACATCCGCGCATTTCATGCCTTCAAGAGCTTCATTCGTTACTTTCCAACCGATGACTTCAAGAGACTGAGCGAACGGAACAAAAATCAGATGATGAACAAAACCCAACGACTTCAACGCTGGTATGACGACAATGAGACGGCCGACAGCCTACTGTTCGGCGAGTTCATGCACCTCGGCGCCAATCAGACCATACTGACGGTCGGTCTGCACGGTGTCGAGCCAGACCAAGATTCAGTCATTCTCGACCTCGCCTGCGCGGTCGGCGGCAATGCTCGCTGGTTGGCTTCGCTCTTTAACTGCACGGTCTTCGGAAACGATATTGATCAGGACGCGATCGCCACGGCGAACGACCTCGCTCGCATCGAGGATGTCGGTGATCGTTGCAACTTCATCGTGGCACCAGTAGAAAACACCGGGCTTGAAGACAGTTCCATCGATCTAGTCGTTTCGACCGACATCTACGACATTGAGGAAGTCGTCAGGGTTCTCAAACCAGGTGGACGCTTTCTGTTAAGCGCCCTGTTCAGATTGGGCGCTGAAACCCCCGACGAAATCGCTGCCAAGCACGGCCTCGAAGTCGAGTTACGTCGCGACATCACCGAACTCGCTCAGACCTTCCTTCACTCCAAGGAGGAAGAAGCGCTGCTGCTGCAGAAATCCAACATCATCACCGACCGCCAGCTCATCACCGTCATCAACAACGCATTGCGCCGTCGTGGCGGGCATCACATGCTGGTGAGATGGCGTAAAACCGGATAATCGGCAACCGAACTACGGATAAACCGCCAGCGTTTCCAATCCCGTCGCTTCAGGCAGCCCCAGCATCAGATTCATGTTCTGGACGCCGGCACCTGCTGCGCCTTTTACCAAGTTGTCGAGCGCGGTAACCACGATTAGACGTCCGCTGTGGGTGTCTATGTTGACGTTGATCAGAACGTGGTTGCTACCCCATGTTTCCTTGGTTGACGGGGCTGACGCGACGACCCGGACGAACGGCTCGCCGGCGTAGAAATCGCGGTAAATCTCGGTCGCTTCATCGTGGGAGACTTCGCGTTTCAAGGTCGCGTAGTGTGTGCCCAATATCCCGCGTGTCATCGGTGCCAAATGCGGGACGAAGGTCACTTTGACTTCGCCGTGACTCGAGAGCGCGCTCAGCTCCTGCGCCATTTCGGGCATATGCCGGTGTCCGCTCAGCCCATACGCCGACATGTTGTCGTTGATCTCGTTGAAGTTATACGCGACGTCGCCTTTACGGCCGGCGCCTGAAACCCCCGACTTCGAGTCGCTGATGACATCGGTTTCGATTATGTCAGAGGCGAAAGCCGGTGCAAGACCGAGGATCGTGCCCGTCGGGTAGCAACCGGGGTTGGCGATCAATCGACTGCGCTTGACGTCTTCACGATGTAGTTCCGGCATACCGTACACGGCGTTCTCGATGTACTGGGGACACGGGTGCGCGGTCTTGTACCAGGTCTCGAAAACGTTTACGTCCTTCAATCTGAAGTCGGCGCTGATGTCAACACACCTGACGTTGTCCTCGATGAAGCCGCTCAACGCTTCGGCACTCGCCGCATGGGGTAGCGCAGAGAACACGAAATCAACCGATGAATCGAGAATTGGCGAGATCGTCATGTCGGCGTCGAGAAGGTGCGGGTAGACCTCGCTCAACTGCTTACCGGCCGCGCTCCGCCCGGTTACCTGCTCGACCGTCACATCTGGATGTCGGTGCAGGATGCGCGCCAGTTCGGAACCGGCGTATCCGGTAACGTTGATGATGCCGACACGCGTCTTAGACATCGCTTATCTCCGCTTCTCTCGTCGTTGACGAATTTGGGGTGGGATTAAAACCTGATTCTATCCTGACGGTCTTCGGCGCTGCTTCACGTATTCGACAACCGCGTGTATCCCGTCTGGCGGCGCGCCGAGTTCGATCGCCTTGGTTATGTCCACTTCCGCTAGTTCATCCTGCCCCAATGCGGTTCTCGCAACTGCACGATTACCCAATGCATCAGAGTTTTCAGGCTCCAAATCTATCGCCCGATCGAGACTTATTACCGCTTGCTCGAAAAATCCCATGCTGAGATACGCAGTTCCGAGATTGAACTGGATCGTCGCGTTCTCCGGGTCGAGCCACGCGGCTTCTTCAAAATCGCTAGCCGCCGCGTCTGGTTGCCCAAGCTGCGCCGATTTCAATCCGCGCGCGAAAAATTCTGCTGATGTGGTAGGTTCAGACATTGAGCGCCACCGCGTGCCACATTGCCGCTGACTCAGATTCAAGGATACGCGTCGAACCATGAAACTCGCACTGATCGGCCAATCGGCGTTCGGTAAATCGGTGCTCGAGAATTTGGCGGACCGAGCGGAACATGAGATAGTTGGGGTTTTCGCCGCGCCTGACAGGCCACGGAGCAGAGAACCTTTGGCCGTGGCGGCTGAAGGGTTGGGCCTGCCGGTCTGGCAATTCAATCGCATGCGAGACCAAGAGTGCATCGATGTATTCCGCGCACTCGATGTTGACCTATGCGTGATGGCGTATGTTACCGACATCGTTCCTAATGAGATCATCAACGCGCCAAACCGCGGCACGATCCAATACCATCCTTCGCTACTGCCGTTGCACCGAGGACCAAGCTCCATAAACTGGGCGATCATCCAAGGCGACACCGAAACCGGCCTGTCGATCTTCTGGCCCGACGAAGGCCTAGATACAGGGCCGATCCTGATGCAGAAACGCGTGGACATTGGTCCTACCGACTCCGTAGGATCACTGTATTTCAATCATTTGTATCCAATGGGCATTGAAGCGATCCTAGAGTCGATCGACCTAGTCGCCGATGGCGCTGCGCCGCGCATCGCGCAGGATCATTCGGCCGCCACGTACGAAGGTTGGTGCGGCAGAGGTGATGGCGAGATCGATTGGACGCAGCAGGTATTAACCGTTCACAACCTGATACGTGGTTGCGACCCTCAACCCGGTGCATGGTCCACACTGAGTGGCGAGAGCGTCGCGTTCTTCGGCAGTTCGATCGTTTCGTCGACCAATATAACGACCCAACCCGGTACGATCCAAGACATTGATGAAACGGGTTTGACCGTTGCGACAAGCGACGGATCGGTCAAGGTAAAACGCGCTCGCGTCGGGCACGGTCCGAAGTCGGCGGCCATCGAAATCGGTTTCTCTATTGGCGACAGATTTAGTTGACTCGGAACCAATCAGTCATCAGATCGGTCAACCGATCTGGTGCCTCCAATTGGACGATGTGACCGCAGTTTTCGATGATCTCGAGCCGGACTCCAGGGATTGTTTCGAGTGCGCGCCTGCTGTGACGCGTCGGGATGATCAAATCTGAATCTCCCCAGACCAATAGCGTCGACGCCGTGACGATGCTCAACTCATCGGCAGTGAGCAGATCGCGCTGACCGCGCCAATTGGCAAAGCTGCGCAATCCCTGATGAAAGATTTCGGTAGCGAGTTTCCGATTGCCGACTTGAAAGTGCATTTCTTTCCATAAGTCGCGCTCGATCGAAGGCCCGGATTTTTGCGCTTCGAAGCGATCGAAGAAGAAATGCCGGTCTCGTCGAGAGTCGTATCTCACGAACCTTCGCAAAGCGGACAGCGAGGCCAACCTAAGGAACCAATTTAGTCCGCGACCGAAACCGGGCGATGACAACATGACGGCCCGGTTGAACCGAGTCGGTTCTCGCATCATCGCGCCCAATGATCCTAGCGCACCCATCGAGTGTCCAGCGATGTCGGTAACCTGAACGCCGAGCTCGTCCAACACGCCCAAAATCACATCCGCGATCTGATCGCGCGGAGCATAGATACGATCAGGCAAGTCGGACATACCAAACATTGGCACGTCCGGAACTATCACTCGATGATCGCGTGAAAGTGCCGCGATTTGACGGTGCCAAGCCGGTCCCCCGCTACCGGCACCATGCACCAAAACCACCGGTGGGCCGTCTCCAAACTCCATGACATGAATTCGATCGAATTCACCCGCCGACACGTACCGGCCTTCGTAGCGCAGATTCGACAGCGACATCAAACGATCCCCGGCCGCGCGAATGCGCTGAAGGCTGTCATGCCGGTCCGATATCGCCTGTTTAGACGCGAGTTCCAATGTGAATTACCTTTCCGACCGCGATGTGTCGAAATACGTCGGGTCTAGAATTGGGGT
Organism: Dehalococcoidia bacterium; assembly: GCA_965208645.1. Taxonomy (GTDB): domain Bacteria; phylum Chloroflexota; class Dehalococcoidia; order Lucifugimonadales; family Lucifugimonadaceae; genus Bin127. Next base: position 519,077 of record OZ242350.1, read on the forward strand.
TGCATGACATTATCGGTTAGAACAACTGAATCTGAAGCATCACGGTCCCAACCTGAGAACGTAGTGGAACCCATGCTTTTGGAAGCCGAAAGGTTGCTGGAATTCGACCGCGTGCGGGACATGCTCGCTGCCGAGGCGCGGTTCTACATGTCGCGCGAGGTCGTTCGCGAGTCTCGACCAATGCGGCATCCGGATGACGTCGCGCGTCTCCAAGATGAAACGGCAGAGGCCGTCCATCTCTTGAACAGCAAGGGAGACATCGGATTGGCGGGCATGCGTGACCCGCGTGATCCGCTCCGTCGCGCGATGCTCGGAGGGATGCTCAACGGGTCCGAACTCTTGACGCTCTGCGGTATTTTCCAATCGATGTGGATCGCACAATCGACGGTGATGATGCTCGAACAGGAATTGCCGCTACTCGTTGAAATGGCATCGCACATCCGAGACCTCAGGTCGGTTAGATCGCCAATTGTCGAAGCGTTATCGGATTCGGGCGACGTTCTCGACAGCGCCACACCGCGGTTGGGTCAACTTCGCGAGCGGTCGCGCAACGCGTATCAACGCGCGATGCGGACAATGGAGCGTTTCACTGCCCGTGACAATCATCGGGCGGCTCTGCAATCAAACGTGATCGCGTCCCGCGGTGATCGTCTCGTACTCGAGGTGAAGTCGTCCGAACGTCAAATGGTCCCTGGCGTCATCCACGATGTCTCGGCCAGCGGGCAGACCGTATTCATCGAACCCTTTCAAGTCGTCAACACTACGAACGAGTGGCGACAGGCGGCAATCGAAGCAGAGAAAGAAGAGGAGCGCGTTCTGCGAAAATTCTCACGCGCTGTAGCGGTTCACGGCGAGGATGCCATGGTTTCATTGCAAGCCGCCGCAAATCTCGATGCCGCCGTCGCAAGGGGCCGTTTGTCGTTAAAAATAGGCGGTATCCGACCAACAACCCGCTTTGATGCCGAGGCGGGTGACGAAACGAGTCTCTCGTTGATCGAGGCGCGGCATCCGCTGCTGGGCGAAGAAGCCGTGCCGATATCAGTTCGCTTAGACGCCAGCCGCCGCGGTCTGGTCATCACCGGGCCAAATACCGGCGGAAAAACGGTAGCCATTAAGACGCTCGGACTTATGGCGCTCATGCATCAGTCCGGTATCCAGATACCTGCACGGGAAGGGTCCGTGTTGCCGGTTTTCGACGGCATCTATGCCGACATCGGCGACGCGCAGAGCATCGACCGGTCGGTGTCTACGTTCTCATCCCACATGGAACGGGTAATCAAAATCATCAACCGTGCGACCGACAACTCGCTCGTGTTGCTCGACGAACTCGGGACCGGGACTGACCCAGAAGAGGGTTCTGCTCTTGCCCGCGCCATTCTCGGCTGTTTGGTCAGTAATGGCGTATGGATATGCGTTACCACGCACCACCGCCAAGTCGCGGAGTTCGCAGCTACACACGACAATCTTGCAAACGCTTCGGTTGAACTTGACCCCGAGACGATGCTCCCGAACTATCGGCTCGTCATGGACCTGCCCGGGCAGAGTTACGCCATGCAGGTCGCGAAACGACTCGGTCTAGAGCAACCCGTCCTCGACCATGCCGAGACGATGCTAGATCCTCTTCGTTCTCAAACCGAGAGTCTGCTGAAATCACTGCAACGAGAACGAGACCACGTCCGCGTGCTCCAGGAGCAGGTCGCCGTCGAACGGTCTGAGGCAGAAAAGATGCGCTCCGAAGCGACGGCACACTTGCAAAGCGCCGAAGAAGAACGCGAAAAATCGATTGAGCAAACACGTGATCAGTTGAAGCAAGAAGCGCAGCGCGTCCGCCGCCAACTTCGCCGGTTGATGCGGGAAGCCGAGCGCGGTCAGAGTTGGCAGGAAGCGTTCCGGTCTGCTACTGACATCGGGCGCGAAATCGGCGACGACGATTGGATGGAGAATACGGAAACTGACTCTCGTGCTACCAAGCGCCGACCTCAAGGCAAAAAGAAAAAGTCGGCTCCAGATAGCGCACCTAAGTTCTCCGTCGGCGACAGCGTCCGGGTCGAAAGTCTTGGAGTCACCGGCGAGATTGTCGAATTAGACCGCGCCAACCGTGCAGTGATTATGTCCGGCAATGTGCGTTTTCAGGCGCGCCCTCACATGATGACCCTAGTGAAATCCGCCGAGCTCACACCGGTTTCAGGTAGGTCGCAGTCTTACAGTTCAGAACCGCCAAGAATCGCTCATCTTGCCGACGCTGCAGTAGACCTAGACGTACGTGGTTCCCGTGTCCACATGGTCGAATCGATGATCCCGCAGTTCATTGATCGCGCATTCATGCAGGGATTGACCAGCGTGCGCATAATCCACGGCGACGGTACCGGTGCCCTGCGCCAAGCAATCCGCGACATACTGTCTCGCCAAACGCACGTCGAATCGTTTCAACCCGCTCCCCGAAACGCCGGAGGCAATGGTGTCACGATCGCTATGCTCGAGTAATTTGATACATCGTCCCACGAAAAGGGTGGAGCAGTATATGATTAAAAATCCCTGCAAAATTCATCGCTCATAAATCAAGGATCCGCAGGATGTCAACGACTTGAAGGAGACTGCACAGCACCACTTTTCAGGGCGAAGAGCTCCTACCATAACCCTTGCCCTGATCGTTTTGCTAGCAATCCCATTCGTCAACGGATTCTCGCCGACTCAGAACGTCGCTCAAGCCCAGTCAGAGGGTATATGCAACCGATCTCCCATCGTCCAGAGTGCGATCCTGCGCTCAATCGATGCCGATAACTGTACAGATGTCACTGCCCAAGATTTGGCATCGATCGACCTTCTGTATATCAGTTTCATCTTTGGCGGATTGTCGGCAAACGACCTCGACGGCCTAACCGGACTAGAGTGGCTCATACTGCTGGGGAGCAACATCATCCCCTTTCCGACTGGCATATTCGACGACCTGACCAACTTGGATTACCTTTACGTGCGCGACCTAGGGGTGAGATCCATACCATCCGATACATTTTCAGAGTTGCCATCGTTGCCGAGATTGGGCCTGAATTTGCCCATGGTGTCGGGAATCACCCCTGCTGACTCGGATGAGACTGGGGCCTTCAACGGTCTCGATAGCTTGGAGTATCTTTGGCTCACTGCCCACTCACTCACCGCTATCGAAGAAGGCACATTTAACTCATTGGGCAGTTCTGCTAACTTTCAAACTCTCATTATCTCAGGCGACGAAATCGGTACCATAGCCCCGAATGCGTTTGACGATTTAGCAGAACTCGAATACCTCAGAATCAATGCCGACAAAGTTACCGATATTCAAGCCGACACATTCAGCGGCCTCGGTAAAATCACATGGTTGATCTTCTTCGGTGAAAACGTCACCTCCGTCGCACCCGGAGCATTCACTGGCGTGGGTGAGTTGATTGACGACGAAACCAGAAAACAAGACGAGGATTACTCCGTCATATATTTGGTACTCGACTCGATTTTGTCACTGGAAGCAGGCATCTTCTCGGGACTGCCAAATTTGGAACGAATCGGAATCGCCGGAGACGTTCTCGCAACGCTCCAACCAGATGTTTTCGACGGACTAGATAGCCTTGAAGTCCTATATCTCGACGGCGGCAACATAACCACCGTTTCCGCGGGTGTCTTCGACGATTTCCCCGACGACCATAAACTATCCACCTTGCGTCTAAACCGCGGTGCAAAAGAGATACTCTCGGCAGGCGTCTTGAACGAGTTGTCCGCAGTGAGAGCGATTGACATCTGGGATAAATCCTTAACGACGCTCAGCAACAACTTCTTCAACGGCGTGACGGGATTGGAACTGCTTTTGTTCGACGACGCAGGCAACATCTCAAGAGTCGAAAGCCGCGCCTTCAACGGCCTCAGCGATTTGAGGATACTCCGATTGAATAATAACAAGATATCCTCGCTACCCAACAACGTGTTCGCCCCCTTGGTCAACTTGCAGATACTCGAAATCGGCGGCAACCGTTTCACGCGCCTTCCCGCCAGTTTCGTACAAAATCCTCCCTGCAGTCTTCGCACATTCGACATCAGCGGACAGGGATCCCCCGGAATCCTCTCAGTCACAGTCGATGGTGTCAAACACCATATCCTCGCCACTCTGCCACAACCTAACACCAACGGATGCGGAACTGATGACGGCATAAGGCACTTGATTCTCGACGATGTTCCGATGACACAGGCCGATCTAGACCTGATCGAGCCATACAAAAAACTCGAGACTTTGTCTCTAGCCAACACCGGTATTACCGCCGTCCAAGCTATCAACGTCCGAAGAGGACAAGACCTCGTCACCCTCAAAAGCCTCGATCTGTCAAACAACGATCTAAGCGCGTTGAACGAACCCGCTCAACGTGCTGCCTTGGGCATCGTGGTCCGACGATTGACAAATCTGACCGAACTCCATCTCGCAGGGACGCGAATCGACGGCGACACGGCGTTGGTGATCGTCCAAAACCTAAATCCGCGTATCGTGGAACTCACTTTAGCTGACAACAATCTTGCGGACTGGAACCATCCCGATCTAGCTCACGATCTGAGACCCGCGTGGGACAGATTGTCGGAAAACTGGGATCTGATCGACCTGTCGAATACGGCAATCGATTCACGAGCTGCCAGCGCGATCGTTCCATACATCGAGCGAACACACGAAGGCATCCCGGAGGAAGTCATCGCAGAGCTTGACGAATCCGGAATTCACTCTGGAGTCACTTTGGATCTATCCCGGAATTACCTCGATCAATTCGGTTCGGGATGGTTGAGGAACTGGGAGTTCGTGAACGTCATCGACATCTCGTGCAACGAAATAACGTCCATTAGACCCGAAGCGTTCTTACCAGTTTCTAGGCACCTCGAAACACTGTTCATATATGGCAACCCTTTGGATCAGCAGCAGACACAGGAACTGTTCGATACCGTCCTACCGGACTTGGACCTGCATACCTCATCGTCCAGGCAATGCAATCGCTCCAACTACAGCATCCCGAAGAGTGTCGCTAGAGTCCTGCGTCTAGAACCTTCGATCAGAAACATAGCTATAAACCCCGGACAAACCGTCAGACTAGCAATCGATGTCTACGGCAGGCAAGGTTTACTCGACAACTCGCTAGCCGAAAACGTCTTCATCATCTGGGATGATGAGCACGTCGGCGGAATCTTCACCGGCATCGGCAGACAGGTCGAATACATCGCACCCGATAGGCCCGGAAACTACACCATCATCGCACGTGTATCCTCCGAGCAGTGCCACGGAGACTTTGAGCAATGCACAGCACATTTCCAGTTGAAGGTAAACCGCAGAACCCATGTCGACACTACTCCAGTTGAACTCGTCAATCCCACTGGTGTGATCCCTACCATCCTCACAGGCGACGATGGAACCCCATACGAGGTCATAACGCCAGTCGACGGCGGTCAATTCATCGGCGACGGCTTTGACCTCGCCGCGCCAGCTGGCGCGGTTCAGAATGGTGAGTTTGTCGGTGTCAATGTGCAGAAGGGCGGGTCGGCGTCGAACGCTGGAGCCACACATCATCGTTACACCATCGCTGGTGACTGGTACAACATCGGTGTAGTCGATGGCAGCGAGGAGCCGATTGCCGATTACCTTCTTAATCGACCCGCCCTGGTGTGCATCCCCCTGCCGCGCCAACTTCGAAGCAATGTCGACGACATCTCAATCGTGGCAATGAAATCTGGTGACGAGAGCTTTACGGTACTAACGAGCCGCGTTCGAATATCGCCCGACGGTTCAACGCAGGTTTGCGGCAACCTGAGTGCATTGCCCGCCAACATCGCGGCCGCCAAACTCGGTGCGCCAAGCGTATTGCCAATAGACGAAGAGGCCCAATCGAATGATGCCGCACCACCGGACACTGGCGGGCATCGACTACCTATGGGTGCGACAGTCGCCCTGATGCTATTGGGCACTGCGGTCGCGATAGTCGGAGTGAGTTATGCGATCCGCAAGCGGATGTTGCGTCAATGACCCCGACTGCTGGGCGTTAGATCGGACCTAAAAGCTGCCAAGGGCCTCGGTGTCGACGGCGCGAGCCCGCAACTGTCCGCATCCTGCATCGATGTCGATGCCTTTTTCGATTCGGACAGTGGATGGCACTCCGTAACGCCGAAGAACGTTCTGGAAGCGGTCAGCTTGGTCGCGGTTGGTGCGTTGATACGGCCCATCTGCGGTCGGATTTACGGGTATGAGATTGACGTGGCATAGCATGCCGGACAACTGCTCACCTAGCTTGCGGGCGTGCGCGGTGGTATCGTTTTGCCCTTGCAACAGAACGTATTCGAAAAAGATGCGGCGGTCCGTCATCTCGACGTAACGTCGACAGGCGGATAAGAGAGTCGCTATCGGATAGCGGCGGTTGATGGGCATCGTCTCCGACCGGGTCTCATCATCGGGAGCGTGAAGCGATACCGCCAGATTGATCTGGATGTTTTCGCCTGCCAGCTCCAATATCTGGGGAACGAGACCCACCGTCGAAAGAGTGATGTGCCGAGCGCCTATCGCCAACCCGTTCGCGTCGTTGATCGATCGGATCGCCGACATGGTATTGTCGTAGTTCGCCAATGGCTCGCCCATACCCATGAAGACGACGTTGGTAACGCCTTGGAGGCTGCCGAGGTCGCGCTTGCCGGCTTCAACTTCGGCGCGATCTTCAGCAAGAGCGATACGTTGCATGAAGATGATTTGGGCAACGATCTCGCCCGTGGTGAGTTGCCGACGAAAACCTTGCTGGCCGGTGGCGCAAAATGTACAACCCAACGCGCAACCAGCTTGAGTGGAAACACAGACAGTCTTGCGCGCCTTGCGGTGGTTATCGGCCACGTAACGCATCAACACCGTCTCCACCAATTCGCCATCTGACAGACGAAACAATGCCTTGTCGGTCGAACCGTCGGCAGAGGTCAGGTGATAGACCTTTTCAATCGGATCGGCGGTATAGCGCTCTGCTAGTTGAGCGCGGAATGCTTTCGGTAGCGTCGTGATCTGTTCGAAATCGAGGATGCACTCGCGATGAAGCGCCTGCCAAATCTGTTTCGCCCTAAAGCGCGATTGACCCAAAGCATCAACTACTTCTCGCTCAAGTTCGGAGCGTGATAGGTCGAGGATGATGGGCTTTGCCTGCGCTGGTGCAACGGTTTCGAGGGCCATGAAGTCAATGCTAACGCGTCGACACCCTCACTCTGGCCCTCTCCCGCTCGCCGGTTACGGGATGATTTTTCGTCAATCGACGATAACCACATCCCCAACCCGGAAATGATCTAACGCGTCTTCATTAACCTCGATGCCCAAACCCGGCACGTCTGGAACCGTGATGTACCCATCGGTTTGGCTGAAGAATGGATCGGTTAGAGCCGATCTGACGGGATGAATGGTCTGATCAAACTCGGTCACGGGTTCGTTGACGAAGGGTTCCTTCGGGTGCGCGGGCGGTGCTTGCGAGATCGTCGCTAGGACGTGAAGTATTGCGGCGAGGCTGATATGAGTGTTGAAGAAGTGGGGAATGAACTGGACATTGAATGCTTCTGCCATAGCCGCGCAAAGTTTCAGTTCGGAGATGCCACCAACGTTGACTATCTCTGGTTGAATCATGTCGAATATCCGACCCCTCAGCAAACGAGCGACATCGCGACGCGTGCTCGCCGACTCGCCGCCGGCTGTTGGGACGGGTGATTTGGTGGTAATGAGCAGATTGTCATCCAAAGCACGCGACGAGGTTGGTTCTTCGAACCAAGTCACGTTGGCGTCGGCAATGCGCCTCGACATCGTTATCGCGGTGCCGGGATCATACGCCTCGTTAGCGTCGACCATGATGCGGATGTTGTCACCAACGTTACGACGAAGGGCGTGTACGCGATCGACATCTTCGTCGAGTGTGAGACCGCCGATCTTCATCTTCATTCCGGTAAAACCCGCTTCGGCATGTGCTTGCGCTTCGTCGAGCAGGTCGCGCCAAGTGGGATCGTTGACATCGTTCTCTGTATAAAACAAGCCGGTGGCGTAGGTGCAAATCTTGTCTCGGATTTTGCCGCCGAGCAACTCGTGGACCGGCAAGCCGCGCGCCTTGCCCACCAGGTCATACAGTGCCATGTCAACCGCGCTGGCGACATTGGACGCGATGCCCGCGTAACCGCCTCCTTGATACCGCGTGTTGACGATCGATTGCCAGATGCTCTCGAAGTTCTCAGGGTTCATGCCGATGACACCTTGAGCAACGTCCGCAAATCCTGCGGCATCGACACCGGTCTCGCCCCAACCGTACGTTCCGTCATCGGCGACTACGCGAACCGCCAACGTCCCGCGCGACGACTTCCACGCCATTGACGACTTGTAGGGAGCGTCGATCTTACCGACGAGTTGATGGAGTTCGATGCGGGCGATTTTCATATCGTTGGTTGCGATCTACTGAACTACGATCGCGTCGCCTTGGCGGAAGTGGTTTAAGGCATCTTCGTCGATTTCGATTCCAAGCCCAGGTTCGTCCGGGACCGCAACGTGACTGTCGGTCTGTTTGAAGATCGGGTCGGTGAGCGATTCCCTCACCGGGTGCGGAGTCTGGTCGAATTCGGTCACTGGCTCATTGACATACGGCTCTTTGGGATGTGCCGGAGGTGATTGCGCGACTGTAGCTAGGGTGTGAAGAATAGCGGCGAAGCTGATGCCGGTGTTCCAGAAGTGCGGGACGAATCTGACATTGCATGCTTCGGCCATGGTCGCCGAGAGTTTCAACTCCGATATGCCGCCAACGTTTACGATCTCGGGTTGGATGATGTCGAATACCCGGTTTTTGAGTAACCGAGCAACTTCTCGACGCGTGCTCGCCGATTCACCGCCGGAAGTGGGGACCGGAGAACGGCTAGTGACCAAGAGATTGTCCTCATCGGCCCGTGAAGAGCAAGGCTCTTCAAACCACGTCACGTCGGCATCGGCGATCCGATGCGAGGCCTGAATGGCGGTCATCGGGTCGTACGCCTCGTTGGCATCAACCATGATCCGGATTTCATCCCCGACCTGACGACGCAACGCGTGCACTCGGTCAATGTCTTCCTTCAGCTTCAATCCCCCAATCTTCATCTTCATCCCTGTGAAACCTTGATCAACGTAGCCCTGTGCTTCCTCGAGAAAGTCCGACCACGTTTTGTCTTCCAGATCGGAAGGGACGTAGTAGAGGCCGGTCGCGTAGGCGCAGATTCGGTCGCGCACTTTTCCGCCGAGGAGTTGGTAAACGGGTATTCCGCGGGCTCTGCCAACTAGGTCGTACAGTGCCATGTCAATGGCGCTGGCGATATTGGACGCCGGACCTGCATACCCACCGCTTTGGTAGCGCGGGTTGATGATCGATTGCCAGATAGCACCGATGCGCTCAGGATTTTGCCCGATCAGCGAAGCGGCTGCACCTGCCAACGCATCGGGCCCAACACCAGTCTCACCCCAACCGTACGCGCCGTTATCCGCGATGATCCGGACGACTTGGGTTGCCCGTTCGTCCGTCCAGCGTTGAGACCAACCGAACGGTTGATCGAGCTTGCCGACTAGGGGATGAATCTCGATGCGTTCGATCTTCATGTGAGCTGTCGCCATTCGTCATCGAGTGCGGCGAAGCGATCATGCAAGGCATCCACGAACGCACCATCTATCGCTAGTGCATCGTCGAGAGTCTCGATGTTGGAGACCATGTGGCGAGGACTCTTCGTTCCGATAATCGCCACGTGGATCTCTGGGTGTGCCAGAGTAAATCCCATCGCCGCAATGATCGGATCGTCGGGTTCGCCGGGAACGTCGCCCGCCGATTGGACGGCACGGCAGCGTTGCAGGTAGGTATTGTCATAACCGCGGCGGGAACTGTCCATGCCAGACCTCGCCATGCCCCATGTCGCACCGGCGATGGGACGTTTGACGATCACACCAATGCCCTTTTCGGCACACTTTTCAAGCAACCCTGACGAGTAGGCGCGCTGTTCTACCACGTTGAAGCTCGTCTGCAACGTGGCGAAGATTCCGGAATCGACCGCCCAATGGGCAGCTTCGTTGTCGCCAGAGTAGCCGATCATCCGCGTCTTGCCCGCGTCGCGTGCGTCTTCGAGAGCACGGATTATGTCACCTTTTTCGAGATCTGGAATCCCGCATGAGTGAAGCTGGACGAGATCAACGTAATCCGTATTCAGGCGCCGCAGGCTTCGATCAATCGAATCGCGCACCGTATCGTAAGTCCAATCGCTACCATTCAATCCATCGCCGCGAGCGTGACCTGCCTTGGTTACGAGGACGTATTCGTCTCTCCGGTCGGCGACGGTGCGACCAATCAATTCTTCTGAAATGCCGTAGCAGGCCGCGGTATCGAGGAAATTGATGCCCAAATCGAGCGCGTTATTTAGGACGCTTCCCGCTTGCTCAACGTCGTCGAAATCTAGCTCCGATCCGATCTCCGCCAATCCGGCACCCAACCTAGATACCGTGTAGCCCGTCTCTCCAAAATCAACTGTCTGCACGTGTTCGCTCCTCCTGCAGTTTGAAAACTGCTCTAATCATCTATTAGTATCAGGCCAAATCACCTTCGCCATCCATGCACCTTCAAAGCATGTGCCGTCGTTCATCACCGCGTCTCTCATGATGCACCGGTACATATTCGTGTCGCTGAAGTTAGCGTCCCGCAGATCCGCTCCAGCCAAACTGGTACGGAACAACGCGGCATTGCTGAGGTCTGCCCCAACAAACTTAGTCCGTCTCGCCCAACCCTCTGAAAGGTCGGCACCTCGCAAACACGCTCCGGTAAGATCAGCGTTGTCCAAGATCACTCTCGCCAGGTTCCAACCCGCAAAGTTCATTCCAGCCAAATCCGCGCCGGAAAGGTCGAGGCGTTCAGCCGGATTCTCTGCTCGCCAATCGTCGATAGCGGCAGCGCCCATCTTTACAGCTTGCAGGTGGTGCGGTTTCAAAGGTGTAGATCGATCCTGTTGCGGGGCGCGACTCGAAGACTAACGGCTATACTCGGCAAATGATATTCGATGACTCAAAAGGGCACTGGACCCAATCTGATCTGAAGCGAAGTGAAACAATCGCGAAACAAATATTTTTTATGGTGGATATGTGAGGCGCGTAAAGTAGCGCTGTCTCAAATGCGAGCAACCGCGAGTACTGGAGAAACAACAGATGCAAACTGCCGATGATGTGCTGAAGCTGATGGGGGAAACGGGTGCCGAATGGATCGACATCAAATTCGTTGACGTCCCGGGCACGTGGCAACACATGACATTGCCGAAACGCGAGGTCGATGACACTATGTTCACCGGCGGAGTCGGTTTCGATGGCTCCAGCATTCGAGCGTTCCAGTCGATCGACGAATCCGACATGCTTCTCGTGCCGGACATCAACACTGTTGCCGTCGACCCGTTCATCCCCAACACCTTGTCGGTGATCGCCGACGTCAGGGATCCGATCACGTTGGAGGATTACCACCGAAGCCCTCGTTACGTTGCGAAGCACGCCGAGCAACATCTCATTGACACGGGAATTGGCGACGTCTCGTACTGGGGACCCGAGGCTGAGTTCTTCATCTTCGACAGCGTTTCTTACAATCTCTCAGCCAACACCGCTCATTACGAGGTCGACTCCGAAGAGGCGATCTGGAACTCCGGCAACGCGACCGATCTGTCTGGCGAAGGCCCGAACCTCGGGTTCAAGATTCGTCACAAGCACGGTTACTTCCCAGCGTCCCCGCTAGATACGCAAACTGAGATCCGCTCTGAAATGTGTGAGCACATGACCAATTTCGGCATCGAAGTTGAGCGTCACCACCACGAGGTCGCGACTGCAGGACAAGGTGAGATTAACTTCCGGTTTGGTTCGTTGGTCGAGACCGCAGACAAGGTCATGGCCTACAAGTACTGCGTCAAGAACACCGCTGCAAAGTACGGCAAGACCGCGACCTTTATGCCGAAACCACTTTTCGAAGACAACGGTTCCGGCATGCACACCCATCAATCGATCTGGAAAGACGGTCAGCCGCTTTTCGCAGGCGACGGATACGCTGGTCTGAGCGATTTGGCGCTCAACTACATCGGCGGTTTGGTCAAGCACGGTGCAGCGTTGATGGCTATCGTGGCTCCGAGCAGCAACTCCTACAAGCGATTAGTTCCGGGCTACGAGGCACCGACCATCTTGGCATTGTCAGCCCGAAACCGCTCCGCGGCCGCACGTATCGCCATGTACTTCAACAACCCGGCCGCCAAGCGCGTCGAGTTCCGTCCCCCTGACCCGTCCTGCAACCCATACTTCGCATTCGCGGCGATGCTCATGGCTGGATTGGATGGCATCGAGACCGGTGCCAGCCCTGGCGATCCGATCGAAGGCGACCTCTACTCGTTTGATCCAAAGTCGCTCAACATGGTGCCGGGCACCCTCGAAGAAGCGCTGAACGCTTTAGAAGAGGACCACGAGTTCCTGCTCAAGGGCGGCGTCTTCACCGAAGACCTGTTGAAGGCATACATCGAATTCAAGCGCGAGACCGAGGTGGATGCCATCCGCCTCCGCCCTCACCCCTACGAGTTCTACCTGAGCTACGACGCATAGTCGTCAGAGGCAAGAATCTTCAGACGCCCCGGGCCAGGTCCGGGGCGTCTCTTTTTGTTCGGTAGGAGTTGTGATGGGCGAGGAATGATTCTTTGAATCAAAAGAATGAATGATGAATCGTTTTTCGTTGGAAACCTCAGAAATGATTCATAGAATCAAAAGAATGAATGATGAATCGTTTTTAGACAGGATCGGATGACCGCCTTGACTTCAGAAGAAATCCGCGAGTTGCTTGAGCGACTCGATGGCGAATCAGCCGATGATCTCGAGTCTCAGCATCTTGAGTTCAAGTCAGCAGACGCGCGCGGCGCTAAAGTGCGCGCACAGTCGCGATCGATTCGAGAGGCAGCAGTGGCATTTGCCAACGCTGAAGGCGGCACGTTGGTTCTGGGGATCGCCGATGGAAAGCGTACGCGAGCCGAAGCGATAGTCGGCGTCAAGCGGCTCGACCCTAGTGACATACAGCGCGACATATACGACGGGACTGACCCTCACATAACCGTCGACATCGAGGAGATGCTCGAGCCAGAAGGTAGGGTATTGGTCGTCAAGGTGCCGGGCAGCAATCGGTTACACACCACAACTGATGGCATCGCGAAGATACGAGTCGGTAAAGAATCGAAGTCACTTACCGGGTCGGGGCTGGCGCAATTTCTCGTTACCCGGCGGAGCTCTGACCGCACTACACAGATCGCGCAAGGCGAAAGTTTGGATGCAATCGATCCGGCTGAGATAACACGTCTGCGAGAAATCATCCGCGCCGAAGGAGCCAGTCCAGAATTGAGTGGTCTCGGTGACGCTGAATTGCTCGAGGCCCTCGGACTCACCGAAGGGGATCGCGTCAATATCGCCGCCATATTGCTTTTAGGGCGCAAGTCCGCGCTGACGCGACACGTTCCCCAGCATGAGGTGACAATCGCAAGATTCCGCGAGCCAACTCAGTACGATTTCAGACGCGACATCCGTGAACCGCTATTAAAGACGATCGATCAAGTACGGCGCATCATTGACAGCAATGTTCGTTTAACAACTGTTGACGTTGTGGGTTTTCATCATTTTGAGATTCCTGATCTCAATTGGGTTGTAGTCAGAGAATCAGTTCTCAACGCATTGGTGCACAGGGATTATTTCCTAAACGGCTCCGTTCAGGTCTTCCTGCATCCAGATTGTGTCGAAATATCTAGTCCTGGCGGATTCATGGACGATGTTTCACCGGAAAACGTGTTACGACACGCCCCGGTGCGGCGAAACCACCTTTTGGCAGACGTATTGCAATCGATAGGACTCGTGAACCGTATGGGGTTAGGAGTTGACCGTATATTTGATGAAACGCTTAGGTCTGGAAAAGACTTTCCTCGGTATGAATCTGAAATCGGAATGGTCAAACTTACACTTCCGACCGTCACGCACAACGATTTCGCGAGATTCGTTGTCAACTGTGACTTGAGCGGCGGGCGGCTCGAGTTAGACGACCTGATGATCATGCGAAGCCTCATGGCGCGCGAAGAGTTGAATCGGTGGTCGGCCGCAGATCTGCTACGGATAGCAGTAGCCGACTCCGCTGATCGTCTAGCCGCTTTGAATGCTCGCGGTTTTCTGGCGGTACGTGGGAGGGGACAGGGGGCGTCGTACCGTCTCAGTAGTCAATTCTCCGATTGGAAACGCATTGAACTAACTTTCAGCAACTCATTGGGCGCAGATGCGATGCGGAAGCTCGTTTTACAAACAATTGCCGAACGTGGTTCCATGACGAATGCAGACGTCCGTGAAATCACTGGGTACGCCCGTAACGCAACTGTTCGTTTCTTGCGCGTAATGCGCGAAGATGGTTTGATCGAGGTTAGAGGAGGGGGCCGAGGCGCCCACTACGTGCTGCCCGATTAGCCGATCCGCACATCATCCCTCCCAAACATCGCCAAACAGCCGCAGCCAGTTCTCTCCTAGGATCTTGATCACGTCGTCGTCTGAGTATCCTCGGTTTAGGAGTGACTCGGACAATACGGGCAACTGGTCTGGCGTCTTCAGTCCCACCGGGTATTGATCCTCCCAAGCCAAGGGCATGCCGCTGTGGCCCGTGAAACTCGAAGGATATTTCGTGCCCTGTTGACCGCCGATGTACCTCCAGAACTCTTCGGGTTGATCTTGGGTGTGGTCAGTTCCGATACCCACGTGATCGACACCCACCATGTCGACCAAGTGGTCGATGGCGTCAAGATAATCGTCTAGCGTGGAGGAGTAGGTGTTGCGGAGGAAACCCTGTATGCAGGTTGCTCCGATGACCCCGCCTTTGTCTGCCATTGTTTTGATGGCTCTGTCTGTCTTGTTGCGACGATGATCAAAGTAGGTCTTGGCGTTGGCGTGCGTGATGGCGACCGGCTTCTCGGAAACCTCGATACTCTCTTGAGTCGTCGCGATGCCGACGTGCGAAAGATCGAGAAGGATGCCAAGACGGTTCATCTCGCGGACGGCGTCGATCCCAAAATTGGTGAGACCGCCATCCTGCCTCTCCATACACCCGTCACCAAGCAAATTGCGTTCGTGATAGGTGACCTGCATGATGCGAACGCCCAGTTTATGGAACAGTGCCAATCGGTCGAGATCATTTTCAATGGGCGATGTATTCTGCCATCCGAAGATGATGCCAGTCTTACCCTCACTCTTCGCCCGATGGATGTCATCGACGGATTCGACCAGCAGGATTTGGTCGGACCTCTCGCGCAACCGCACGTACCATTTTGCGATCATGTCGAGCGTTTCTTCGTAGCCTTCCCAGGTAGCTTGGGTCGCGTTGATAGCTGCTACACCACCAGCGTTGAGGCTTTCGTAGACTGCGTCGCTGTTCCAGTTGCTAACGTTGAGCGCGTCGATCACGACCGAGGCGTCGTACAGTTTTCGGGCGTGTGTTGCGTCGGTGCTCATGGCATCTCCCGGCCGGTTGTCTTTCGAATGTGTCGAAGTTTACGACGTGGCGCTGACTTGGAAGTTTGCAATTAAACTTCAATCATGCGTTCGGAACATTGATACGATACACCCCTAACCCTCTGGAGATACGACATGCAGCAGACAGCAATTTCGACGAACGGCGCAGCGGATTCGGCATTCATGCCTATGGGAGCTGCGGAGATGAACCGAGCATCAGCGGCAAGTCCCGCCGTTTGGTTGGCGGGCGACCCCGAGGATTTGAAACCGTGGATGAGCCGTGGCGCGGCAGGTATCGTGACCAACACTGTCGTTTTGAACGACATGGTGAAGAAATACGGCCAGATGACGGATGTTATCCAGCGCTATCTCGATATCACCGACAAAAAGGTTGCGGTTGAGATCGACGGTCACTCGACGCAGGAGTTGCTCGACGTCGGCGAGGTCTTCACCAAGATGTCGGACCAGGTGATATTGAAGATACCCTGCACTGTCAACGCCCTAGGAGCGTTCGCAGAACTTAAAAAGGCAGGTGTCGAAACGTTCTGCACCACCGTCTTCACGGTCAATCAGGCGGTTGCTGTCGCCCAAGCCGGCGTAGATCATGTGCTGCCCTTCTGCGAGCCTTACCGCGATGTTTCAGGAGATCCGACGGCGTTGGTACGCGATCTCCGCGACATCTTCGCAGACTGGGCGCAATGTCCTTACATCACCGCCGCGCTGGTGCGTTCCAAAGACACCGCAGAGGCCGCGTTGCGCGACGGCGCTGACGGCATCATCGTGTTTTGGCCCATCTTCGAGGAGATGCTCCAAGCCAAATTCACCGACGAATGGAACACGACTTTCCTCAACGAGTGGAACGAGATGTACGACGCTGGATTGTTGGAGGGTGTGCCGTATAGTCGGCACTGAACTGCCACCAATTCGGTTATCCGGGAGCCAACTTAGCAAGAGTGGGGCGCCCATATGGATGTCAAGCGACCTGCCTGTTGCCCTCTCCCTAACGGACATTGTGCACAGCCCCCCAACGGAGAGGGGAATTGGCTTGCGACATCTTAATCGGCGTGGGTTTGGGATGTTGGCAGTGTGATGGTGAATGTGGAACCTTGGCTGGGAACACTGTCTGCATTGATGTGGCCTTCGTGAGCTTCGACTAGTCGCTTGGCGATGGTCAGGCCGAGTCCGGCGCCGCCGGTTGAACGGGCGCGGGAAGCGTCAACGCGGTAGAACTGGTCGAATATATGGTCGATCTCTTCGTCCGGAATACCGTCGCCTTGATCGGTGATGCTGATTCGTACGTGTTTCGCATCGTCGGTGACACAGATACGGACTCCAACCTCGGCGCCGGGCGGCGAGTGCGCGATTGCGTTTTCGACGAGGTTGTGGACTACTTGCGTCATGCGTGTGCGGTCGATGTCCACGAGCGGCACGACTTCGGGGATGTCGCAAACGATTTGGATGCTGGATTCGATCGCTCTTGGTTTGAAGGCTCGGACAACATTCTGAACCACGGTCTCGACGCGGTCGGCGTGTTTATCGAGTTTCAAAGCGCCTGCGTCGGCTACAGCCAGGATTCGTAGGTCTTCTACGAGCCTTGAAAGATGCAGCGTCTCCTGATGGAGTGTGTCGATGGTCTGGTCTTCGGGCTCTACAACGCCGTCTTTGATGGCTTCTAGGTACCCTCTTATATTTGTCAGCGGAGTGCGCAGTTCGTGAGCGATGTCGGCGGTCAACCGTCTTCGGCGGGTCTCCGCGGATTCGAGTTCAGAAGCCATGGCGTTGAATGTCGTTGCCAACTGTCCGATCTCTCCGCGATGCCTAGTTTGTACTCGCTGTTCCAAGTCGCCCGTTCCAAGTCGTCGGGCGGCTACGGTGAGGTCTTGCATCGGGGCGAACGCGCGGCGCGTAAAGAACGCGATGATGAGGATGCCGGCGATTCCAGCGGCGATGCCGCTGATGAGAAGCGATTTCTGGAACTCGTTCTGCAGGGCGCTAAGCTGCGGCTCCACTGATAGTTCGTTGATCGCATCACTGATCAACACAACCGAGTCTTTGGCATCCTCGTCGAAATGGTCTTCGACTGCGAGGGTTTCTGCATACAGTTTTGATTTGTCGAGAACTACGGATTTGGACTCAGGGAGTGTTGAGGGTTGTGGTTCGTCCTTTGGAGACGGAGGGGGCTGGTCTTCAGCACCTAACCGAAACCTCAAAGGAAATCGATTTTTCCGCCCCTGCTCGGAGAAGATGACTTTGCCGATAAATTCCTTCCCAAGAGCGATTGGCATCGTCCGCAGTGCAAAATTCTTGTCGAATCGCTCGTCTTGTTTCTGATAGTTGCCTTCGAAATTGGTTGGGAACTCGTGCGAATCGGCGACTACAAAGCCGTTTGGATCCACGACAGCAACTCGCAGTTCCATGAATCGGCCTATCTGTTGAACCGAGTTCTGAAGTTGGGCGAGGTCTGCATTGTAGACGAAGATCTCTTGGAGGAGTTTGCGAGCTTTCTCTTCCTCAAATCTCTCGACGTTTTGATCGTATTCCCTGATCGCGATTCGTGTACTGTAGGTTGCCCAAACGCTGACTGCGAATAGGCAGGTTGCGAGCAGGGCCGCGAATCCCAGTGCCAATCGGAACTGGATCGAATGAGTCCATTCAGGTAGCTTCAAGGCGGTACCCCACGCCGTAAATGGTCTTTAGATGTCGTTCGCCCTTTGTCGCTTTTTCGAGTTTTCGCCGCAGGTTTGATATGTGAGTGTCAACCGTGCGATCAAACCCATCGAATTCGTATCCGATAGCGTTCTCAATGATCTGATCTCTACTTACGGTACGACGATGAGCGTTCATGAAGTAGACCAACAACCGATACTCAGTGGGAGTAAGCGTCAGCTCGGTACCTGATATGTAGATCGTGCGCGCTTCCAAGTCGATTCGGTACTGACCGATCGACAATTCGCCTTTATGCCGGAGCTTCTCGTCTTCTTCCTTCACAGTTCGTCGCATGACGGCACGAATTCGAGCCATCAGTTCGCGGGGACTAAACGGTTTGGTCACATAATCGTCCGCGCCTATGTTCAATCCGTCGAGACGTTCCTCTTCATCGACGCGTGCAGTGACCATGATGATGGGCACATCGGATTCGGTTCTGAGCAAGCGGCATATTTCGATGCCGTCGATACCGGGAAGATTGAGGTCGAGCAGTATCAGCGACGGCTCTTCTGAGCGCGCAAGTTGCAGACCGGTCATGCCATCTTTAGCGGCAACTGCGCGGTATCCTTCGTGTGCGAGATATAACCGCACCAGTTGAGACACCGATTCGTCGTCTTCGATGACGAGGATGGTCTTTTCCCAGTGATGCGCACGCGTAGTCATGGTCGATGTTGATGGTCGGTTCAATCTGGAAGCGTCGACGTAGTTTGTCCTTGTTCAATTATTGCCACACGATATTTCAGAAATTGACAAGATCGAGGATTTTGTTCGTGAGAGCCCATGGCCGGACATGCTCTACATGTCTGATTGTGGGTCGCGAAGGACGATCGCGCAAGCCTGCCCTTGATGAGTTTTAGAGCGCGATAATCCCGTAACCCGCGTCAACCGATATCACTGCGCCTGTAATCCCGTTCGCCATCTCGCTCAACAAAAACAGCTCAGTATCGCCTAATTCGCGGTGAGTCATGTTGCGTTTGAAACGCAAACTTTGCGGTGCTGCTGGCGGTCATGGAAACGCTTTACCCGTTGATAGACCGCCGCATTGGGAGCGATTGATCGTTACCACGTCATCGCTCGGGCGCAGTTTCGTCGAATGACATGCGATGGAATACCGAGCCTGAGTAGCGTGGGATTCGGAAGTTGTGGACCCAAGGTTGGACTTTGTGATAAAAGGGCGACTCGAAATTCCATATCGGCAAAACTAGTGCCTGATCCAAGATATAGGTTTCAGCAACATCATACTTTTTGGCGCGTTCTGCGGCATCTGCTTCAGCGACAGCATCGTTGATCAACTGGCGCAACTCCACGAACTCTAAAGACGAGTTCGTACTGCCGAACACATCGGGGATCGATGCCAACACCGCGTACGCGTCAGGAAACGATGGGGAATAGAATTCGAGCTTCATCTGCTGTTTGGACAAAGGCACACTTCCATCGTCACGAGACCTGAACACGCTTACACTCAATTCGTTTTGCCATTGATCAAACATTCGTCCCAAAGTTTGAGAAAACCATCCTTGATCCGCAGAGCGATAAACGATTGGCTGCGCTAGCGAATAAGAAGATTTGGCGACGTAGTCTCCGCCGGCCTCAAGATCGAACGGTACACGCGACGCTCTTGAGTCCGGGTACTGGAGACTAGGAGGCAACAACCTAGTTGCGGTTGGCACAATGATGCCGGGCTCGAAAATGGAAGTATCCGAAACCGACACTATCGAGCGTCGAAAGTTGATGTCGTCGAATGGTGGCACTTCAGGGTTAAAAACCAGATAAGCCAAGGTTGCAGGTCCCAGCCCATCGAAAAGTCCAAACTCCCCTTTTTGCGTACCTTCGACAGCATCGTCCAAGCCGTCTATCAATAACGGGAGGAAATCGATACGCCCGTTTGTGAAAAGAGTTTCACCAGTGCTGAAGCCTGACGCGTCAATCGAAAAAACGTCCGTTCCAGTCACATACTCGACCGCCTTCAACTGAGGGGAATCGCCCCAATAGTGAGGATTTCGAGTCAGTCGGCATCCCCCCTCCCACACATGAGATGTAAACCGATCAAGTTTGAATGGACCGGCACCTACCGGTAGCTGCTTCGGCTCGAACTCGATCATCGGAACCGGCTGATCAGATTCATTGGTCCAATCCACTGGCCACTCAGCAACATTATCCTTTTTCAAGATGCTAGCAACAGGATCAGAGAGCATCATCGGAAACATAGTGTGTGATTGGTCCAGGCGGACTCTCAATCTGCGTTCATCAATGATCTCAACACCTAACAACTCTCCTTGTCTACTTGCCATCAGGCTCTCGGCACCAACGATGTCACCAAGTATCCGTGCAGCGCGGCCCTGAAGCGCTGACATCTTCAAGGCGCGTTCCCAACTCCATTTAACGTCGGCCGCACTAAGTGGGCTACCATCACTGAATTTCAAGTCGTTACGCAAAGTGAATTCGAAGACCGTCCCGCTATCGAAAACCTCGAATTTCTCTGCGAGTGCCGGGACTGCGATTACCGAAGCGTCAGCGTTGTCAGACAGGCGCATAAGCCCTTGATGGATCTCGTGGACAATTGGTGCCAATATAGTGTTTCGATCGCTACTGGCACGATCAATCGCGGGATCTGGAATGTGACAAGTGTTACCTCCAACGATGGCGATGCCACCTTCCTCCTCACTGAGCGTCCTCTGTTGATCAGCAGCAGGAGTCTCAACGCCCTCCAGAACCGATTCTGACGCGATATCAACAGCTGGTTCTTCCATGTTTGTAGTGGTGCACGCCATAAACGAAACGAAAACGCACGAAAACAGAATCACAACTAATTTCTGGTATACTCTTTGCATCAAGTCAAAATTGGAGGCACATATGCAGAGAACAGCAGTAACCTTAATACTCGCAATTGCGTTGACCACAATCGCTCTGTTTCAACACGCCAATCCAACTCCTGTGTCTGCTGAACACTACTTTGATACGACTCAAGTCTACTCCGAAATTGACTTGAGTTGCGAAAGTCCGTCGTCTTCAGTTTGGACGACAGACGCCGTCGACCACGGCCGATCATTGCACTCGATTCC
This sequence comes from Dehalococcoidia bacterium, assembly GCA_965208645.1. Taxonomy (GTDB): domain Bacteria; phylum Chloroflexota; class Dehalococcoidia; order Lucifugimonadales; family Lucifugimonadaceae; genus Bin127. The sequence goes on from OZ242350.1 coordinate 540,377, forward strand.
CAGCGATGAACTTCTCGGTTCTGATGACGCACCAAACCCTAGATATTGTTATACGGTCACAGTCTGCAGGACTAGAACCATTCCAGTCCCGGGAGGCGGATATATCACATTCACCGAATGCTGGCCTGAGACACGTTGTGGTTGAAGGCGCACGCTTGACCGCGTTAGAGCGATAAGTCGTAGCGGCGGATCCTAGAATCCACGAGTACCTCTCGATTGTATTGCGTACGCAACCAGATGGTATCGATGTCTTAGGCGGCTAAACCACCTTTAACTCCCCCTTGGACACTAAGGTGGAGAGTGGAATGGCTTTACAGCGCGATAATCCCGTAACCGGCATCTACCGGTATCACCGCGCCTGTAATCCCGCTAGCCATCTCGCTCAACAAAAACAGCGCGGTATCGCCTACTTCGCGGTGGGTGATGTTGCGTTTGAGCGGCGAGCGATCGCGGTGCGCTCCAGTCATATCGCGAAAGCCGGGGATGCTTCTTGCGGCAAGCGTCGGTAACGGACCGGCGGAGATGGCGTTTACGCGGACGTTGCGGTCTCCGAACTCGGCGGCTAGTTGGCGGACTTCATTTTCGAGCGCGGCTTTGGCGGTGCCCATGATGTTGTAGCCAGGGTAGACGCGTTGCGACGCGTCGAAGGTCATTGTCAATGCTGCCCCGCCGTTGGTCATGAGCGGGACGGCGCGTGATACTACGGGCATGAGGGTGTAGGCACTGGTTTCGAGCGCGGTGCGGAACCCTTGGCGACCGGTAGATGAAAAGTCTCCGCCGAGGTCGGCTCGATCGGCGTACGCTACGGAGTGGACCACGAAATCGACGCTTCCCCATTTTTCGCCTACCTGATCGTAGACGGACTGAACGTCGCCGTCGTCGGTCGCGTCGCACTCAATCAATAGCGGGTCATCGAGCGCCGAGACCGTCTTCGTGACGGGACCCAAGAGACGATCGTTGAGATACGTGAATGCAAGTTCGGCGCCAGCATCGATAAGGCGCTCCGAGATCGCCCATGCGATGCTGCGCTGGTTGGCGACGCCGAATACGACGCCCTTTTTGCCGGCAAGATCGATTTCAACCGCCATTTACGCCCTCGAATTTCTTAGGTGCCTTCTTTCGGCGAGGCCCTGTCGATAGTTCTCAAGTTAAGACTACATGCAGCCGCGCCCGGCTTCGGGTTTGCGGGTGGGGACAGGTTAGAAACCTGCCCCTAACGTTGGCGGTGGCGCTCTTCCCGCTCAGAGGGTGCTGTGCACAACTACCGTCATTCCGGCGAAAGCCGGAATCCAGAGGGGGCGGGCAACGGCGTCCAAAGCGAAACGCCGAGTCTAAAACCCCCTTTAATTCCCCCTTGGGCATCAAGGGGGAGGGTTATGCACAGAACCCCTTGGGCATCGAGGGGGAGGGTTTGTGCACAGCATACTCAGGGTGGGAGGAAAGCGGATGAATGCAATCTTGACACGATCTTCAAGATTTCTTGGGATGATATTGAATATTGAATCCTACAAATGAACTCATGGCGGACGAAAAGAGTCGTCCGTCGCAGAACTAGGATGTCGAGAAGCTCGACTAGAGACAGGAACTGAAACGATGAAAAAGAGATTGAGCATAATCTTCGTCGGCACCGCGGTTGCGGTCGTTGCTGCGGTGGGAGCGTTCGCGGGTATTGCGGCGCAGGGCACTGACGAGACAGGAAGCGCCAAATCCTTCGCTGAGCGTGTGGCTTCTATACTCGGCCTAGAGACCGAGACGGTCGAAGACGCGTTCACGCAGGCCAAGGATGAAATGCGGGACGACTGGCAGGAGAGCTATCTCGCCAAGTTGGTGGAGGATGGTACGCTGACGCAGGATGAGGCGGACTCGATATCCGATTGGATTGATGACAAGCCAGATGTTGATTACAGCGTCGGTTCCCGATTCGGTCGTTGGAGTGGTCACGGATTCGGTAAAGGATTCGGTGCTCACGTGCTATCGGAGGAAGCGTTAGATTCCCTCGTGGAGAAAGAGGTATTGTCTCAGGATGACGCCGATTCTCTGCAGAGCTGGTACGACGAGCGACCGGATGCGGTGGCCAAACTGATGCCGAGCAAAGACGATTTCGGTGATTGGGGCAAGCGCGGCGGACGGCATGGTCGAATGGGTCGATGGGGGCACGATTCGAGCGACGGAATCGACAAAGACCCCGATAAATCCTCCCAGACTGATATCGACGCGTAACTCTACAGACCACCAAACCTCAACTCGCGAAGCCGCCGGCAACACCTCCTACCGGCGGTTTCGTTTTTTGGGGAACCAACTAGTGTGTGACTTCGTTCGGGGATACGGGTCGATTTTCGCGGGCGGCTAATTGGCTGGCGCGGGCGAATTTGTAGGTTTCGCGGGAGTCTTCGGCGGACATGTCGGGTTGGCGACTTTCGAGGATGCAAGTGACGAACGCGTTGACGCACTGGACGAAGGAGTTACCCCAGTCGGCGTTGATCTCGTCTTCGGTGACGCGGGTCATCTCGCCGTCGGCGTAGTAGGTCAATGGCGGAGTGTCGTAAAGCATCTTGGCGGTGCACCGGTTTACCCAGATGACGCCTCGGGTACCGCTCAATTCGAACCACTCGTCACCGGAGTAGTAGTCGGAGCGGACGACCATTTCGGTGGTTGCCTGCTGTTCCCAGGAGCCGTGTGTTTTGCCGCCTTCGTTGGACCAGGAGACGAGAAGGGGGGAGTCGTTTTCCCAGCCTTCGGGGGTGTAGGTGGTGCGGATCCATGCGAAGACCTGTTCGGGCTCCCCGAGGAACCATCTGCCCATTGCGAAGATGTGGTACCCGTAGTCGAGAATCGCTTTGCCGACGCCATTTATCGATTGATCGAAGCGCCAAGCCATGGACGATTCGGGGATTTCCCACCCGTGCTTGCGGTTTCCGATGATGGTCTTCACGCGCATGGAGATGGGTTCGCCGATGACGCCATCGTCGAGCATCTGTTTGGCTCGGACCATGGGATCGTAGTAGGCGAAGTTTTCGAAGACGCGGAAATACCTGTCGGATTTGTTGGCCGCTTCGACGATTGCGTTGCACTCATCGAGGGTTATGGCCATCGGTTTCTGTAGGCTGACATGCTTACCGGCATCCAAAGCGTCGATGACCATTTTGGCGTGCAGGGAGTGGGGCGTCAGGATCTCGACGGCGCCGACATTGGGATCGTCGAGCATTGCGCGGTAGTCAGTGTAGGGTTTTTCGGCATCCCACTCGGCGGCCCGGGATTCGGCAACGCCGGGTCCGTTGTCGGCGACCGCGTAGATGCGTGCATCGGGGTTAGCGAGATAGCCTGGGGCGTGGAGGTCGGCTATTTTACCGGCGCCGATGAAGCCTATGTTGAGCATGGTTTGTTTGGCGTGGATTCCGGCCTGCGCCGGAATGACGTGGGGTTTTACCGATTCGTGTGGGAGCCGTCTCGTCGGTGGAAGTGTGCGGGTTCCCAGAATTCAAAGGGGTCGGTTAGGGATGCTTCGTCGACTTCAATGCCGAGGCCCGGGGCATCAGAGAGGATGACCTTGCCGGGTTCGAGTTTTGGTTGGACAGTGAAAACTTCGTCGTCGTAGAAGTTGAGGTCAGGTTCTCCGACGGAGTGTCTGATCTCGAGCCATGAGAAGTTGGGGACGGCGGAGGCGAAGTGGGAGGTTGCGGCGACGCAGATGGGGCCAAGCGGGTTGTGCGGCATGAAGTCTATGTAGTGTGCCTCTGCCCACCCGGCGACCTTCATGGCCTCGGTGAATCCCCCGACGTTGCAGATGTCGAGGCGTGCGTAGTTGGTGAGCCCGCGCTCGATATAAGGCAGGAACTGCCATTTGGATGCGAATTCTTCGCCGATTGCGAACGGCACGTCCGTGAGTTTTCGAAGCTCTTCGTAGGCTTCGGGCGACTCGTCTCGGATCGGTTCTTCGAGGAAGTCGAGAGTGTGGGAAGGCAACATTTGGCAGAACGATGCCGCCTCGGCAACGGACAAGCGGTGGTGGTAGTCGATACCAATGACTGGTTCGAGTCCCACGGCTTCTCTAACCTTGATGAGCGCCTCGGCGTTAGCGGCAATGGATTCTCGTGGCTCAAAGAGGTTTGGGTCGCCGGTCGTCTGAAGGAGCAGACGCATGGCTTTGAATCCCTCGTCCCAAATCGCTTTGCACATCTCGACGACTTCATCAATCGTCGAACCTCCGCCTGAGGCGAAGGTGGGAACCCAATCTCGTTGCTTGCCGCCTAGAAGCTCGTAAACGGGGACGCCGAGTTTCTTTCCGACGATGTCGTGGAGGGCGATATCGATAGCGGAGATTGCGCCCGTGATCGTGCGACCACCCTCGAAATACTGTCCCCGATACATCTCTTGCCAGATACGCCCGCGCCGCATCGGGTCTTGCCCGATCAGGAACTCACGGAAGTGATCGACCATCCCGCTGACGGCAAGTTCACGGCTCGAAAATCCGGATTCTCCCCATCCGTAAATGCCCTCGTCGGTCTCGACCTTCACGAGCATCTGGTTTCGATGACCGATCCGAACCGGGTAGTTCTTGATGTCGGTGATTTTCATCGGAAGAAGCGTGTTAGCGGGATGCCGGATTCCGGCGTTCGCCGGAATGACGATTTGGTTACCAGTTCGTGTGCGAACCATCCCGACGGTGGAGGTGGGGAGCTTCCCAGTACTTGAAGGGTTCGGTTAGGGATGCTTCGTCGACTTCGATGCCGAGCCCGGGCGCGTTGTCGTCGAGGATTATGCGGCCGGGTTCGATGGCTGGTTGGACGGGGAAGACCTCGCTTTGGTAGAAGTTGGTGTCGGGTTCGCCAACGGAGTGTCGGATCTCTAGCCAGGAGAAGTTGGGGATGGCGGCAGCGAAGTGGGAGGTGGCGGCGACGCAGATGGGGCCGAGGGGGTTGTGGGGCATGAGGTCGATGTAGTGCGCTTCGGCCCATCCGGCGACCTTCATCGCTTCGGTGAATCCGCCGACGTTGCAGATGTCGAGTCGGGCGTAGTTCGTGAGTCCCTTCTCGATGTAGGGGAGGAACTGCCACTTGGAGGCGAATTCTTCACCAATGGCGAAGGGGACGACGGTGAGTTTGCGGAGCTCCTCGTAGGCCTCGGGGGACTCATCTCGGATTGGTTCCTCGATGAAATCGAGGGTGTGGGCGGGCATCATCTGGAGGAATGATGCGGCCTCGGCGACGGAGAGTCGGTGGTGGTAGTCGATGCCGACGACGGGTTCGAGTCCGAGGAGTTCGCGGGCTTTGATGAGGGCTTCGGCGGTCGGGGCGATGGATTCGCGCGGCTCGAAGAGGGTTGGGTCGTTTACTTCGCCGATCGTCTGGAGGTTCAGGCGCATGGCTTTGAAGCCCTGGTCCCAGATCGCCTTGCCCATCTCGGCGACCTCATCGGCGGTGTTGCCGCCGCCGGACGCGAAGGTGGGTATCCAGTCTCGCTGCTTGCCGCCGAGGAGTTGGTAGACGGGGACGCCGAGTTTCTTTCCGGCGATGTCGTGGAGTGCGATGTCGATGGCAGACATTGCGCCGGTGATGGTGCGTCCGCCTTCAAAGTACTGACCGCGGTACATCTCTTGCCAGATACGCCCGCGTCGCATGGGGTCTTGCCCGATCAGCCACTCCCGGAAGTGGTCGACCATACCGCTGACGGCGAGTTCACGGCCTGAGAAACCGGATTCGCCCCAACCGTAGATGCCTTCATCGGTCTCGATCTTGACGAGCATCTGATTGCGTTGTCCGACCCATACCGGGTAGTTTTTGATGTCGGTGATTTTCATCGGGGACTCCGTGAAGATGAGAGCTTTATTGCGATAGCGAGTCTAGCACTGGGATGAACTAGGATGGGCAGGACTTTGAAGGATGGGAAGGATGGATTTTGATTTCTCTTGGTTCCCGCGTCCGAGTGCTGTGCCCAACCGCCGTCATTCCGGCGAAAGCCGGAATCCAGAGGGGCCGGGCAAGGGCGTAGGCTAGATCAATGCGCGCAGGCAACCACCGCCATTCCTCCCCTTTCGGTCCTTGTCCACAACCGCCGTCATTCCGGCGAAAGCCGGAATCCAGAGGGGCCGGGCGAGGGCGTCCAAAGCGAAGCGCCTAGTTCAAACTCCCTTTCGTTCCCTCTGGAGCATCAGGGGGGAGGGTTGTGCACAACACCCGAAGGGGAGGGGTTTTTTTTAGGGCTGTTTGAGGAGCTTTGTGACTTCGGTGATGAGGGTTGGCAAGTAGAGGTGGGCGATGTCCCAGACTATTTCGTTGTCGACTTGGGAGTAGCGGTGGATGAGTATGTTGCGGAAGGTGATGATGCGGGGGTATGCGGTGATCGTTTCGGCGCCGGCAGGGGCGTGGTGTGCGAGTCCGTTCATTGCTTCGCCGATGGTGGAGAAAAGGCGCTCTACGGCAAAACGGGTGTTGATGTCGTTTGAGTAGTCGGCGAAGGTTTTGTTGGCGAGGAAGGTTTGAATGAGGTTCGCGTGGTGAAGTATGTCTTCGGCGAAGGTTTTAGCTTCAGGATTCATAAATGGAGATCTTGGTCTCGTCGAGAGATTGACGGAAATACGGATTTTCTATGGCGCGATCCACGACCAAGTCGATTTGGCGGTCGAAGAGTTGCTGGAGGTCTTCTAGGAGCCCGAAGTAGGCGTCGGCTTTGCCGGGGCCGGGGAACGGGTGGTAATCGACTAGAAAATCGATGTCGCTTTTTTCGGGATTGAAGTCGCCGACGGCGGCGGAGCCGAAGAGTTCTAAGCGCTTGACATGGTGTCGTCGGCAGATTTCGGCTAGTTCGTCGGAGTGTTGGGTGATTAGAGGGACCATGGTGTGGGGGTGTGTTGTTGATTTTAAGGGTAGCGTAGCGCCCTTTGTCCTCACCTAGCGTGGCCCCCTTTGTCCTTCGGACATTTCCCCCGCGAGCGGGGGCAACCCTACCGCACATCCACCACGCCCCCTCTGGATTCCCGCGTGCGCGGGAATGACGGCGCTTTGGGGATATGTAAGGGGCCTGACGGACAGATGGTTTATGATACTAACGTTGTGGTAAATATGAATCAGCCGACCGGGTTTGTGACGTACATCGACGAGTCTGGCGACGAGGGCTTTGTTTTCAAGCCTGATGGTTCGGGGAGTTCGAGGTGGTTTGTGTTGTCTGCAGTGGTGACTCGGCGGTTCAATGATTTGCAGATGGTCGAGTGTTTGCGAGAGACGCGTAGGGTGTTAGGCAAGGCTCCGAAGTCACCTTTGCATTTTTCTGAGTTAAAGCATGAGCAGCGGGTGCCGTATATTCGGCGTGTGGGCAACTTGGACGTTCGCACGGTCAACATCGCGGTCTATAAACCGTCGATCCGAGAGGTATCGAGGTTTCAAGGCACGAAGCATCTGCTCTATCGATACACGACGCGGTTTTTGGTGGAGCGGCTGTCGTGGATGTTGAGTCGTACCGGACCGGGCAGCAGAGATCAGGATCGTTCTGTTGAGATTATTTTCTCTGACCGTGCGAACATGTCGTACGAGGAGATTCGATCGTACCTCGGCAGGTTGATCCGACAGTCGAAAAGTGCACCCGATGGTGTGCGGATCGATGGTTCAGTGATCGTCCCGACTCAGGTGCGTTCGGTGCAACATTCGCAATTGGCGGGTTTGCAGGTGGCGGACGCGGTGGCTACAAGCACGCATTTTGCGCTGAGGCCGAACCGATATGGGGAGACGGAACCTGCGTATTTCCGGCATGTTGCGAGGACGCTCTATCGGCACGAGGGCAAGGTTTTGAGCTACGGGATGAAGTTCTGGCCGAAGAAGTACGAGGCACTGAAAAGAAAAATCCCCCAAATCGAGGATTTGGAGGATTTCCTACATTAAGGCCCCAGGTTGCGAGGATCCCACCCTTGCGGGCTGCCGCTCTTCGCGAGCGACCTCTACATCTCCTGCGCTTGCCTTGGTTAAGAGTATATTGGAACATTGGTTGTTTTGTCAAACGCAGATGCGAGCTCTCCGTTGCCTTACCGTATTTCCCCCGGGCGAGGGAATCCGGCCGCCCCGCGTCCTCGATGCGGTTGCAGGGCTCCGCGCCCCCCTTTGTCCTTTGGACATTTCCCCCGCGAGCGGGGGCAACCCTGCCGCACATCCATCGCGTCCCCTCTGGATTCCCGCGTCCGCGGGAATGACGTGTGGAATGGGAACGAATGACATGTGGAACCCGGGAATGACGGTGGTTGTGGACGCGTCCCGAAGGGGCCGAGTGGGGGCACGGGTAGGGTGATTAACGTTCGATGTTGTGGGTGTCTAGGAGTTGGAGGAATTGGTTGTAGTTGGAGATGGTTTGTAGTTGTTTGACTAGGGTGCCGATGTTGGGGGTTTGTTGGCGGAGTTGCCAGATTTGGTTGGCTAGGTTGCTGGTTGAGGATGGGCTGTCGGCGTAGGTGCCGTGGAAGGCGAAGTAGGCTTGGTTGATTTTGCGGATGTTGTGGCCGTTTTCGACCAGAGTTTGGCGTCGGTCTTCCATGTAGGTTTCGGCTTCTTCGATCTTGCCTTGGCTTAGTAACCGCTCGGTCTCGTGTCTGGTGTCGTGGAGGAATTCGCGGGCATCGAAGGGGGCATTCGCTCCGTCTTCGTCACTGTCATCGTCTTCGGCGTCGTGTTGGGGGTTGTATGGGGGTTCCAGAACATTGACGCCTTTGCCGGTCAGTCGGTTGTAGACGGTACGCCCTACTTCTTGGCCGAAGCGATTGGCTAGTGTCTCGTTCAAGGAGGTCATGTCGCCATCCGACCAGTAGGCTCGGCCGAGGGGATGGAACAGGAGATAGGCGTGGAGCCATTCGTGGGCCGAGACCTCGAGTAAAGATTGGAGGCTGTAATCGGATGGTACGAGGTTCGGGAAGGAGGCGAGTCCGCCGGTTGGTAGTACCACTGATGAGAGGTCTGCGGCTTCGAAAACGTGGTCTTCCATCTGTTTTTTATCTTGCTCTGTGAGGTCGGGGCGCAGCAGCCTGACGGAATCTCGCCGGATTTCATCTCGGGGCGATGTCACGAATACGTGCGGGGTATCGTCGATCCGAAAGTCGACTGGCGGCCAGATAAATTCGCCGTCTTGATGGAGTCCGAGTTGGATGAGTTCGGTGGAAATCGCCGCCTCTAGCAGTTCCTCGACTGCGTCACGGATTCGGTTGCGCTCTCCGATGAGTGAATCGATTTGGGATTCGGCGATGGAGATGGCGGCTGCGTCTCCTCGGGCGAGTGCCGACTTCAAATTGTCCCTTGCGGAACGCAGCTCACGGGCCAGGTCTGGGTACCGGTCGAGGTACGCCATCCGCGTGTCGTCGTCGATTTCGACCCACGGGAGCGCCGAGTTTAATCGGTGTAGCCACTTGGCAGGCAGGTGGCGCACCTCGAACGAGGTCAGGTTGTAACCGAAACCAGCGGTGGCGACCTCTTCCGGTGTCAAGATTCGACGATCGCCGCTGTGCATGATGATGACAACGAAGCCAAGGGCGGCAAGGATGGCGAGCGGAATCTGGTAGGCGAGCCGCAGACATCCACGTTTGAATCGACCCCGGCGCATCTGCCGTTGTCGTCGATGCCTGACGATCTCGTGGTAGCCGCGGCCTTGACGCGCGCGTCGTTGCCGCAATCGGCGCAGGCTATACCACCGGGGTAGGTTTTGAATTGATGGCATGATGGCGATTCAACAATAGATTGGTCTCAATAATCCTTCATTTCCCCAAAATCATCGTCCGCTAATACCCTGTCTCATATGACTTGGCTAAATGGTGTACCGTAGTTTCAAGCATCTCGTCGACAACCGGGTGACCCCCAAGGAGAATAATCGTGAGCATCGCAGTGGTATCCGACAGCACCGCCGACATTCCGTCGCAACTCGTTGAGCAGTCCGGCATCACCACCGTGCCCGCCTTCGTGAGGTTCGGTGAGGATGAGTTTAGAGACGGCGTGGACATCACAACCGAGGATTTCTACGCTCGTCTAGCGCGCGACAAGAACGTGTTTCCTACTACGTCGCAACCGTCGCCGGGGGATTTCAAGACGGTTTACGACGAGTTGCTTGGGGAGCACGACGAGATCGTTTCGATTCATATCTCTTCGGCGGTGAGCGGTACCTATGCCTCCGCTGTAGCTGGTGCTGAGCAGTCGGACCCGAGCGGCGAGAGGATCAAACACGTCGACTCCCGGACCGCCTCGATGGCGACGGGTTTTATCGCATTGGCAGCGCAAACGGTCATCGATGATGGTGGCAGCTTCACCGATGCGCTGTCGACCGCTCGCAACATGGTTCCGAGAGTTCAGTTTGCCGGCACACCCGACACGCTCGAGTACCTCAAACGTGGTGGGAGATTGAAAGGTGCGCAGGCGTTGATGGCGAATATTCTGAACATTCGGCCGGTGTTGTCGATTGTGGACGGCGAAGTCGAGGTGTTGTCGAAGCCGCGATCGCATCGCCGAGCCATGTCGAAACTGGTCTCCGCGGTTGTTGAAGAGCACGCTCCATTGACGAATCTGGCCGTTTTGCAGACGGGTTCTACCTCTCAAGCAGAAGCGGAAGAGGTTCTTGAAGATCTAAAGGGTCATGTGGCGTCTGGTGGCATGACGATTACGGCCAACATCGGCCCGGCGATCGGCGCTCACCTTGGTACCGGAACGGTCGGCCTGGCTGCTTCTTGGTGAGGGACGGTTAGTTAGTTACTGGTAGGGGCAGGTTTCAAACCTGCCCCTACCGGGATTATTTCGTACCATTCCTACATGCCCGACCCGGTCGTTGAACGCCAGACCAAGACCCTTGTAAGCGTCCTGAAACTCGAGGCCAAGTATGGCTTCAACAACAGTGCGGTCGTTGGTGGCGGTCTCGACAATATGTGGCAGAATCTTAGCCGGATCGCGGGTCGGATACGGACGTTGCCGCCGATGAATGGTCAGCGTTACGCCGCCCTCTCTCCGCAGGAGCGCGAGGCTTGGGCTGCGGCTGCCTACCGGCTCCTCCACGGCTCCCGACGAGGTTCGGATCGGTCAGTTGCCACTGAGCCACCGCCGCAGAAGCCGACGTCGGCTCGCGCCAAGGCTAAACCTGCCCAGGCCAAGATCCAGCGGGCCGAGAGTCGTCCACCAGTTAAGCCGCCGGAGAGTCTTGATGCCCCGGTTGTGTCGCTTCCGTTCCTTCATTCGGCCACTAAGCGCGCGTTCGAAGCACTTGGGTTGGCGACCTTGCGCGACGTTCTTTGGCACTTCCCATTGCGGATGATCGATTATTCGCAGCACTCGAATGTCGCCGATCTCGTCTCTGGCGAAGAGGCGACTGTTGTCGGCGATGTAGTCAGTTCCGAAACGCATCGGTTCGGCGGACGAAACGGGTCGGCACGCGTTCGTATCAAGGATGGGACCGGGGTGTTGGGGATTACATGGTTCAATATGCCATATATGGCGACGCGCTGGCAGAGTGGCGACCGGATCGTGGTTAGTGGCAAGGTTGGGGACTTTCGGGGACGTCCGACGATGGAAAATCCGGAGTATGACGATGTGACGCGTGGCGGTCGCTCGAACCAGCGGGGGTTCATCCATGCGGGTGCGTTGGTGCCGGTGTATCCGTTGAGCGCCGGAGTGAACCAGCGGACGGTTCGCAATGGCGTGATGCAGTGCCTCGATAGTGGGTTGCGTTTCGTTGAGGAGCCACTTCCTGATGCGATCCGTAATGAGCATCAGATCGTGAGGCTTTCGGACGCGATCGAGATCATGCATCGCCCGGCGGCGAATGCGCAGATCGGACGGGCGATCCGTCGGTTGGCGTTTGACGAGTTTCTGTACAACCAGATAGCGGCGATACGCAGACGGGTTCGGTGGCGCGACTCGGTCGAAGCGGTCGAGGTTGTGCCCGATCAGGATTTGGTGGCTCGCTTTGTGGGTTCCCTCGGTTTCGAACTCACTGCCGATCAGCGTGAGAGCATCGACACGATCCTTGCCGACTTGGTCTCGGGTTATCCGATGGCGCGGTTGCTCCAAGGGGAGGTTGGCAGTGGAAAGACGGTGGTAGCGATCGCGGCGATGTTGGCTGCGACCGGCGCGAATGGGATGCAGTCGGCGATGATGGCACCTACGGAGGTGCTGGCAGAGCAACATTTCATCAGCTTGTTGGATCTTCTCGAGTGTCGGGAGGGGTTGAGTGCGTATGGTTCCGTCTATGAATCTCCGATATACCGGGTCGAGGGTCGGGATCGAGATTTACGGGTTGGACTTTTGACTGGGAGCTTGACACCGCGCGATAAGCGGACGATGCAGGTGATGTGTCGGGATGGTGAGGTGGACCTTATTGTTGGGACGCATGCTCTGTTGCAGGAGGCGGTCGATTTCGATCGGCTGGCTTTGGTGGTGGTTGATGAGCAGCAGCGGTTTGGTACTGAGCAGCGGGCGATGCTGACGAATCGAACGCCACGCCCACACATGTTGGCGATGTCGGCGACACCGATACCGCGTACTTTGCACATGACGATGTACGGAGAGATGGAGCTGTCTACGCTACGGGCGATGCCGCGGGGCAGGAATCCGATTGCGACGCGGTGGGCGCAGACACCGTTCGATGTGATCGAGGGTTACGCAGAGATCAGACGCGAAGTGCGGCAGGGGCGGCAAGCATTCGTGGTGTGTCCGCTGATCGATCCGTCGGAGAATGTTGCGGGCGCTTCGGCTGTGGTGGAGTTTGAGCGGTTAGCGAAGCAGGAGTTTGCGGATCTGAATGTCGGGTTGCTTCATGGTCGGATGAGTCTGTCGGAGAAGCAGTCGGTGATGGAGACGTTTCGTAGTCGTGAGATTGATGTTTTGGTGGCGACTCCGGTGATCGAGGTTGGTGTGGATATTCCGAATGCGACGGTGATGATGATCATGACGGCGGACCATTTCGGGATGTCGCAGTTGCACCAGATACGGGGGCGCGTTGGGCGTGGCGAGCATGCTGGCACGTGCATCTTGGTTTCGGACGCGGAGGGTGAGATTGCGCAGGCCAGGTTGCAGGCGTTGGTGGAGAATTTGGACGGGTTCGATCTGGCGCAGAAGGATTTGGAGTTAAGGGGTCCAGGGAGGAACTTGGCCGAGGTTCAGAGTGGGTGGTCAGGTTGGCGGTTTGCGCGGTTTGATGATCTGGATGCGTTGGGTCGGGCGCGGGGTGTTGCTGAGGGGATTTTGGAGGAGGATTTTGATTTGAGGAAGCCAGAGCATCGGGTGCTTCGGCGGGAGGCTGTGCGGATGATTGGTGGTGCGGTTTCTCGGTTTGCGTAGGGGTGCTGTGCACAACCCTCCCCCTTGATGCCCAAGGGGGAATTAAAGGGGGTTTAGACTTGGCGTTTCGCTTTGCACTCCGTTGCCCGGCCTCTCTGGATGGGCGTTCCGCCCGCTGAAGCGCCGGCTTTCGCCGGAATGACGGTGGTTATGCACAGCATCCGTAGGGGCGGTTTGCCTCGCGTCCTCGGGCATCCCCTGCGTGCTTCGCACGCGTCCCCTTCGTTGCGCGAAGGGGAGGTTTTAGGGGATTATTGGTAGGGTGATGTGTGATGGGTGGTTGGCGTTGAGGTGGATGGTGTTTTGGGCGGGTTTGGTGTGGGTGTGGCGGCCCATTGGTTCGCCGGTGTTGGGGTTGATGTCGAAGCGGGGGAAGTTGCTGCTGGAGATGTCGACGCGGATTCGGTGGCCGGTTTTGAAGAGGTTGCTTGTGGGGGTGAGTGTGATGGTGATGGGGTAGATTTGACCGGGCGACATCATCTCGGGTTCGGTCCATGAGTTGCGGTAGCGGGTGCGGAGAATGGAGTCGCATAGATTCATGTGGTAGCCGTCGGGGTAGTCGTCGTTCGGCGGGTAGATGTCTAGGAGTTTGGCGGTGAAATCGGTGTCGGGAGCGTCGGATGAGATCCAGAGCTTGACCTCGATCGGGCCGGTGATTTCTAGGTCTTCGGTTAGCGGGTCGGTCTGGAATGTGATGACGTCCGGGCGTTCTGAGAGCAGCGGATAGGGTTCGGAGCAGGCCATCAGACCTCGTTGCTCGCGTTGGTGCATAGGACCGGGTGTTACCAAGGAGTATGAGTGTTGGAGGATGGTGTCGGCCTGTTGTCCGGGAGGTGGGGACTCGTCGAATGTTGGTCCGCCTTCTTCGGGTTTGTCGATCACGCTGAAGCCGGCTACGTTGCCGCCGAGGGTTGGGACGGGGTTTTCGGGGTCGAAGGTGTAGGTGATGGAGGTGTTAGTTCCTGGCGTCGGGCATCCCCCGCTCGCATCGCTGTGCTTGCTCGCGCCCCCTTCGCTTTGCGAAGGGGGGTGGTTGGTATTTAGGGTGCCGTCGTGGTGGAGGTAAAAGTTGGTGAATTCGGTTCTGGCTAGCGGCCATTCTTGCTCGGGTCGCCAGTACCCTCCGTGGTTTAGACGTCCATCGGCGTTCTTAGTGCCGTCGCCGCCTCCCATTACGAAGAGGAGGATCGGTGAATCGTCTTCGACGCCGTTGGGTTCGTCTTTGAGCCAGCGATCGAACCATCTGCGACGGATGGGGTTGAATTTCGAGAAACCCCATTGGGCGTCGGGTCCGAAATCGACATCACCCTCGTGCGTGGCATCGGTGCGTTGGGTTCCGTGGGCCCAAGGACCGAAGACCATGTGGGTCGGGTTTTTGTTGCGGCGGGTTAGATCGACGAAGAGGTCGGCGGTGCCGCCTGCGAAGGGGTCCCACCATCCGCCGGTGAGGATTACGGGGATGTCGGCGTGGCGGTCGAGGTATGGCGTCTGGTCGTTGTTTTCGTTTGCCCACCACTCGTCGTAATCGCCTGCGGTGTAGTAGTTGAAGAGGGTTTGTTCGAGGCTTGGGGCATGGGCAAGTGCGGTTTCGCCACGTTTCCACGGGGTGTTGGAGAGAAACTCCCGCATGTTCTGGAAGGTTTCGGCGACGGCGAGGACGCCTTCTTCGTTGTCGCGGAGTTCGTGGGAATCGAGGGCGTGATTGTGGATGGCGGCGGCCATGTGGAAGCACATCGCACCGCCCTCTCGGGCTTCGTGGGCGTAGATGTTGGTGGGCGCTTGCTCGACCCACTGGGCGACGAGGTGAGGCGGACGGTGGAGGGCGGCGACGGTCTGGACGATGCCGCGATGGGAGCTTCCGAGGGTGCCGATTTTGCCGTTGCACCAAGGTTGCTTGGCGATCCACTCGATGGTGTCGAAGCCGTCTTCGCCTTCCCACGGGTTACAGGTGTGGTAGTAGCGGCCATCGCCTTCGGATTTGAAGCGTGAGCGGAGGTCTTGGTTGACGAAGACGTAGCCGTGGCGGGGGTAGTAGTCGCGGACGGTGTCCCACTCGTCTTTGGATTTGTCGTAGGAGGTGCGGACGAGGAGGACGGGTGCGGGTTCGGTAATGGGTTCGCCGTCTTCGTCGACTGGGAAGTGTGCGTCTGCGGCGAGGCGGACACCGTCGCGCATGGGGATCATGAGTTCTTGGTAGTGGGCGTAGGGGTCGAAATCTGAGGCGGTCATGGGAGGTGGTGGGATGGTGAATTTGTGTGACTGGAATGATAGGTTATGGGGTTTTGGTTTGGGGCTTGGGTGGGTGGGTTGGTGGTTTTCGGGCATCCTCTGCGTGCTTCGCACGCGTCCCCTTCGCTTTGCGAAGGGGAGGAAAATGTTGTTGGTGATTGTTACGATAAGCTAGTTGACGGATTCGGTTGTTTGAAGGGAACGTCGGTTGGATGCGGTTTTGGAGCCGACCAAGGAAGAGGTGTTGCGCACGAAGAAGATGATGGATGAGGCGGGGGTGACCAATCCAGACTCGGCGCTTCGTCAAGCGTCAGGTGAATCGTTTTACAACACGTCGCCGTTCAGGTTGCGGGATTTACAGTCTCGGGCTACACAGCAACGGTTGCGTGCGGATTTCGAGGAGTATCTGAACGGATTTTCGTCCAATGTTCAGGAGGTATTGGAGAAGTTCCAGTTTAGGAATCAGATCCCGAGGTTGGTCGAGGCGGATGCGTTGGGGTATTTGATCGAGAAGTTTTTGGACCGGTCGATCAACCTGAGTCCCCGACCAGTGCTGGGAGCGGATGGATCGGTGGTGATGGAAGGTCTCGACAATCATTCGATGGGGACGATCTTCGAGGAGTTGATACGGCGTTTCAATGAGGAGAATAACGAGGAGGCCGGGGAGCACTTCACGCCGCGGGATGTGGTGCAGCTGATGGCGCGGTTGGTCTTTGAGCCAGTTGCGGATCAGATCGAATCAGGCACGTACCTTGTCTATGACGGTGCTTGTGGTACCGGCGGAATGTTGACGGTTGCGGAAGAGACGATCAACGAGATTGCGTCGTCGAAAAACAAGGACGTTTCGGTTCACCTGTTTGGACAGGAGGTGAACCCGGAGACTTTCGCGATTAGCACTGCGGACCTGATTCTCAAGGGCGAAGGAACGGAAGCGGACAACATTAAGTTTGGGTCAACGTTGTCGTCGGACGCGTTCCCAACTCGTGAGTTCGATTTCATGCTGTCGAATCCGCCGTACGGCAAGTCTTGGAAGACGGACTTGGCGCGGATGGGTGGCAAGAGCGGAATGCGGGATTTTCGGTTCATGATCAGTCATGGCGATGATCCTGAGTACGGCTTGATCACGCGGTCGAGCGATGGTCAGATGATGTTCTTGGCGAACATGCTGAGCAAGATGAAGAACAACACGGAGTTGGGGAGCCGGATCGCGGAGGTACACAACGGGAGTTCGTTGTTCACGGGTGATGCTGGTCAGGGTGAGAGCAATGTGCGGCGCTGGATCATCGAGAACGACTGGCTGGAAGCGATCGTGGCGTTGCCGCTGAACATGTTCTACAACACGGGGATCGCGACGTACATCTGGGTTTTGAGCAATCGTAAGGCGACACACCGGCGAGGGTTGGTTCAGCTGATTGATGCGACTGATTGGTTTGCACCAATGCGCAGGAATCTTGGCAACAAGAACTCTGAGTTGTCGGCAGAGGACATCGCGAAGATCTGTGACGCGTTCACGACCTTTGAGGAAACGGAAAACTCGAAGATATTCCCTAACGAGACGTTCGGTTATTGGAAGGTGACTGTCGATAGGCCCTTGCGGATTGAGGGCATCGATCCTAGTCGGCAGTATAAGGCTGCTGAGATTCGTGAGATGAAGTCGACCGGGACGCGGTCTGAGGCTGCGCCGCCGGTGATCAAGCGGATACACCGTCGCGGCGCTGAGCCGGACCCGCTGCGGGGACTCTATCCGGCGACGATTGGTGGGAAGGAGGTCGTGGTGGAGTACGAGACCGATAATGAGTTGCGGGATACGGAGCAGATTCCGTTGACTGATGATGGTGGTATTGAGGGGTTCTTGCGTCGGGAGGTTTTGCCGTATGCGGATGATGCTTGGTATGTGGCAAGTAGTGTGAAGGTTGGGTATGAGGTTAGTTTCAATCGGTATTTCTACAGGCCGGTGGCGATGCGGTCGTTGGGGGAGATACGGGAGGATATCGCGATGCTTGAGAGGGAGGCTGAGGGGTTGATGGCGGGGCTCTTGGGTGAAACCTAGGTAGGCAGGACATCGTAGCTTTACACTAAGTTAGTATTCGCAGTGCAAGGTTTGAACCATGGCAATTGAAAACAAGACCGTACTCAAGATCAATTTCGTTTTGGTCAACTTCGACCTCCTGAGTTTAGAAGGCGAAATGGAAGGCTTCCAAGAACACGCTGGAACCGAAGTAATCCCGACCATGATGACCCCGGTTATGGGCCAGCCCGTAACTCCTCTGGTACCCGGCACTCGACTCGAATTGCCGCAGGAAAGGGTTTCGCTTACCGTGTTGCCAGGACGATCAACCGTCGAACGCGAATATCCAACTGAAAGCGACTTACCTCGATTAGCAGACCTCGTAGATTTCGCCATCGGAAACACTCAAAATAAAAGCTCTTTGCCTACGGCCTTTGGGTACAACATTGATTTTGTGTACGACCAGACCTCTGGACGCCCCGCGTTGGAGTACATAGGTTCACGCCTATTCGGGAGTGTCACTGCAACGCTTCCAGGATTCAACCTGGTTGGTGGCGCAGCGCGATTAGTCTATGCCGGACAGTCTGGGGTGTGGAATTTGCGATTCGAACCCCGTTTGAACGATGAACGTGCATCTCGAGTGTATTTGAGTATGAACTACCACAAAACTGAACAAAGGTTGCCTGACCGTGAAGAGACCCTATGCTCATTTCGGGAAGTCTGGAAGCAAGGGCACGATCTCATAACTCGATTGGACGATATCAACTCATGATGGACATCGTGAGAATAACCAATAGCGATTATTCGGTCATTCTGGGTAGAGACGCGAATGATGAGTGGATGACTGAGACACGGCGAACTAATCGTGGTTTCCCAAAGGTTTCAGTGCAGAGCAATCAACGCTCACATAGTTATTTTGGAGGGCGGTTGGATTCAACTTCTGACGACATTGATACCGTGGGAAATGGTGCGACAGAAACATCGAACTTCGCGATTGATTGGCGGAATACTTACGTGACCATCAACACCCATCCTTCTAGGTTGACAGATCGTTCGCTTCACAATTCGGGCACCCAAGTTTTCCGTTATGATAACTTTGGCTTCGATAGCAATTTTGGTACTCAATTTGCGACGTATAACTTGGTGACTGCTAAAGCGCATCTTGCTCCTGCACAAGCCATCCACGAAGATATCGCACGACGCTTGGATAGGTTCAAGCATTTGGAGGACGGCTGGGCCGACGGGATGCAACACGCCGGCGATTGGGGTAGCGGATATGGCAAAGCACCGCATCATGAAGAACTGGACTGGTTGAAGCAGCAGTTTGCTACTCACTATCCATCGACGCTTGACAGACCGTACCTTTACCCAACGCCGGAAGGTGGAGTAGAGGCTGAGTGGTCGATTGGATCAAACGCGGCTAGTTTGGAGATTGACTTGGAGACTCACGAGGCCGAGTGGCACAATCTCAATTTTGATACTGACGACTCTTACGAAAGGTGGCTCAATCTGGACGAACCAGATGGATGGGAATGGTTGGTGAGCGAGCTTCGCGTTTTGGGGATTCAGGAAGCGTGAACGGCGAAACTCTCCTTCTCAGGCAAGTTCACGAAGATTTCATCGACGATGGCAACCCGACATCGCGTGCATTTAGGCCAACACCAAAAGATCAACGGAAACTTTCCGTCTACGACGGTGATCAGATAACACCGCTACAGTCGTGGCAGCATTATACGCGCCAGTTGAACCTACCTTCTGCCGGAGTGGCGGCGGTTACTGTGCAAGAATGCGTGCAGGAAAATGTAAGTGCTTATCTAGATGGCGTAGGATTTCCAGAACACGCCGTGATAGATTTCACCACGCTGCGTAGCAATTCCAAGGTGAGAAACGTTGGTAAACGTCTCGCTCAACGGGCAAAGGTTAGGGGATGGTTGCATGGGCCGATCATCTGAAGCATCGGCTGTGAACGCGAACTCCACAATCAAACCCTACCCCACCTACAAACCCTCCGGCATCGAGTGGCTCGGTGATGTTCCGGCGCATTGGGGGGTGTCGCCCGGTCGCGCGTGCTTTGAGCGAAAACACACCCCGAATGATGGCCGCAAAGCAACCGATGTTTTGTCCCTCAGCTACGGCAATCTCGTGGTTCGACCAGTGGAATTGAATCAGGGGCTACTGCCAGCGTCGTTCGAGACGTATCAGTTGGTTCAACCTGGCGACATCATTTGTAGACCGACCGATTTGCAGAACGATTGGGACAGTCTACGCTTTGGACTGAGTCGTCGGACTGGTATTATCACTTCCGCGTATATGCGCTTCGTTACTTTAGAAGAAATGTCACATGAATACGGTTTCCTGCTGTTCCACACCTATGACCTCAAAAAGGTTTTCTACGGTTTGGGTTCCGGATTGAGGCAGAATCTGTCATGGTCAGATTTCAAATATTTGCCTTGTTTGGTCCCTCCCCTCCCCGAACAACGTGCCATCGCCCGATACCTCGACTACATGGATAGCCGCATCCAGCGATACATCAAGGCGAAGGAGAGGTTGATCGAGTTGCTGGAGGAGCAGAAGCGAGCGGTGATCAATCAGGCGGTGACGCGGGGACTGGACCCGGATGTTCCGTTGAAGGCGTCGGGGGTTGAGTGGTTGGGGGATGTTCCGGCGCATTGGGAGGTTAGGAGGTTGAAGACTATGTGCCGAATGAAGAGCGGTGACTTTATTGCAACAGAATCAATCGATCCAGCAGGGAAATACGCGGTGTATGGAGGAAACGGGATTCGTGGTTACACCGCCGATTACAACCATGACGGGGAGTTCGTGCTCATTGGGAGACAAGGCGCGTTGTGTGGCAACGTTCATATCGCGACTGGCAAATTTTGGGCAACAGAACACGCAGTTGTCGCAACTTTGAGTCCAGGTCATAACGTCTCATGGTTCGGAGCAGTTCTGGATGCCATGAACCTCAATCAATACTCGATTGCCGCAGCGCAACCCGGGCTCGCCGTTGAACGCATCATGAATTTACACCTACCGGTACCAAACTGCCATGAACAGAAACAAATCGCCGATACACTGTCCGCTATGTTAGGCGGAATCGAAATGGCAGTAACTCAAAGCCACCGTCAGATCGAATTGATCAACGAGTACCGAACTCGGTTGATCGCGGACGTAGTGACCGGCAAGTTGGATGTTCGGGATGCGGCGGCGAATCTGCCGGATGAGTTGGGTGATGAGGCTGGGACGGACCTGGCAAACGCCGTACATTATCCTGGTACCGAGGCCTGATCTTGCTGGTGCCAGCCAATCCGAAGATTTACCACATAGTCCATGTTGACCGACTGCCTTCGATAGTCGCGGACAACTACTTGTGGTCTGACCGAGAGGCCCGCGAGCGCGGTGTCAGCGGAACAGAGATCGGGTTGAGCAACATCAAGGAACGGCGTCTCGGCAACGAGCTCGAAAGCCATCCTGGGCTTCATGTTGGAGACTGTGTGCCTTTCTACTTCTGCACACGCTCAGTCATGCTCTACGTGATCAACATGAGTAATCATCCCCAGTTGGAGTACCGAGGCGGCCAGGAGCCGATCATCCATCTTGAAGCAGACCTGCATCAGACCGTGGCACGTGCTGATGCCAACCAAAGACGTTGGGCCTTTACATCTTCGAATGCAGGCGCCTACTACTTCGATGATTTTTCCGCCCTCAATGACTTGAACTCGCTCGACTGGGGCGCTATTAAAGCTACCGACTGGAGAGATTGTCAAGAAACGAAGCAGGCAGAGTTCCTAGTTGAAGGATCATTTCCGTGGGAACTGGTATCGCGCATCGGTGTACGCTCACGTCGAGTTGGTGATAGAGTGCTGAGCACGATCCAACCCCACAGCCACCGCCCAAGCGTCGTGATCAAGCCGGGTTGGTACTACTGACCGAGGGAGTGTGGGATGATCGAGCATAAGGTAGGCGACATCTTTGAGGAGGATGTCGAGGCACTCGTCAACAGCGTGAATTGCGTTGGCGTGATGGGGCGTGGGATCGCGCTTCAGTTCAAGAATCGCTTCCCTGAGAACTTCAAGGCTTACGCCGCTGCGTGCAAACGGGACGAAGTCAAACCCGGCCGCATGTTCATCCATGAGTCGGGAACGATGACGAATCCGCGTTATATCGTCAACTTTCCTACGAAGCGGCATTGGCGTGGCAAAAGCCGTATGGAGGATATAGAAGCTGGACTCGCCGATCTTGCTCGTGAAATTAAGCAGCGCAATATTCGTTCAATCGCCATTCCACCGCTAGGCTCTAGTCTTGGCAAACTCGACTGGGCAGATGTCCGTCCGCGCATCGAATCTGCGCTCGAATCGCTTGACGGAGTGGACGTGGTGCTGTTTGTACCTGGAGGCGGCCCTGCTGATGACCGCCCCAATCGATCTACGAATCCACCAAAAATGACGCGTGGGCGTGCCTGCGTGATCAGTTTGATGGACCGATATCGCCTTGGATCGCTCGATCCGTTCGTGACGCTCTTGGAAATCCATAAGTTGTTGTACTTCATGCAGGATGCGGGCGAGGACTTGAGGTTGGATTTCAAAAAGGCGAACTTCGGTCCGTACGCGCAGAATCTCAGGCATGTCCTCCGCAGGATGGAGGGTCATCAGATCATGGGCTACAAAGATGGCGGCGACATGCCTAGTAAGGAGCTGGAACTTGTGCCCGGGGCGGTCGAAGATGCTGAGAAGTTCTTAGCTAAGCACTCCAAAACGAAGGAGCATTTGGCGCGGGTCTCTGAACTCGTCGAAGGCTTCGAGACTTCTTTCGGTCTCGAACTGCTATCGACTGTGCATTGGGTAGCCGTTGAAGACACTGCCCGCACGGACGACCAAATCATCGCGCTCACCTATGCGTGGGGCCCCCACAAGCGGCAGTTCTCCAAGCGCCAAATTCGATTGGCACTTGACGTTTTACGTATGAATGGGTGGCTTGATGTGCAAACGAGCGACTAGGTATATTTGCCAAATCGCGCGTATGTGAACAGGTTTTCAGGACTTTGTCGGAGATGTGATGTCGGATTATGGTCGGTTGGGTTGGTTAAGGTTAGATTCAGGTGCGGGTACTGCACCCGATGACCATTTCATCACAGGAGTTCGGGAAGATGACTGATTGGACAAAATGTCCTGCTGTTGAGAGTGTTCCAGGCAAGGTGAGTGGGAATTGGGTATTCAAAGACACTCGATTGCCGGTGTACGCGCTGTTTGAGAACCTTGCGGAGGGTGCGACGATACATGACTTCATCGAGTGGTTTGGCGGTGTTGAAGAATCGGAGGTGAGGGCGGTGCTAGATGCTGTGGCGGAGGATTTGAGGTCGAAGGTGATCGATGCGCATCCTGATCGATAACGGAACTCCCAGACAGTTGCGGCGCAGGAATGACGGTGGGTGTTTTGGACGTATACTGTGAAGCACAGAATATGCGAGGGTGTGATCATGAGAAATATCACAGTATCGGTTGATGAGGAGACGCACCGTCTGGCACGTGTCCGAGCTGCGGAGCTTGATACGTCGCTGTCGGCGCTGGTGCGGGGGTATCTGCAAAGCCTAGCCAAAGATGGAACTAGGGTTGGCGACGAGGCTGTGGGGGAACGACGGGCGAGGTTGTTGAGGGAGGTTCTTGCGGGGTTCGATGCGCGGGGTGTGGGTTTGGATCCGCGGGAAAATCTGACCCGCGAGGAGCTGTATGACGAGGCAATAAACGGTCGAAATGCGCTTCGTTGATACCAATGTGCTGCTCTACGCGGTGAGCTCTTTGGCGAATGAGGCTGGCAAGCGCGAAGTCGCTCTGCAACTGATGGGTGAGGACGACTTGGCGGTTTCGGTGCAGGTGCTTCAGGAGTTTTACTATCAGGCGACGCGCTCTAACCGCCTGGGAAGGTTGTCGCACGATGATGCAATGGGGTTTATCGAGCGGCTCGTAGGTATGCCAGTGCAGCCGGTGACGCTTGACGTTTTCCACGAGGCGGTGTCAACTAGCCATCGCTTCGGAATTTCCTACTGGGACGGAGCGATTCTGGCAGCGGCGCGCGCTCAGGATTGTGATGCCGTCTACTCCGAGGATCTCAGCCCTGAGCAGGACTACGACGGTGTTCAGGTGATCAATCCGTTCGCTGGTGTAGAGAATTCGACGTGACCACCGACACGAGCGAGAAGGGGCTTGAGGATCTAATCTGCGAGCATTTGACCGGTGGTAAAGTCGTCGAAAGCGATGCAGATCCCAACTTGGTAGGTGATCGTGCTGCTGCATTCGGCGCGGGTTGGATTATGGGTGAGCCGGGCGACTACAACGCGGAGTATTGCGTCGATCTGGTGCAGTTGAGGGCGTTTTTGGAGGATACGCAGCCGGAAGTGGCGGTGACGTTGGATTTGGGGAGTGACAACAATACGCGCCGGACGTTCTTGGCGCGGTTGCAGGGCGAGGTGAACAGACGCGGGACGATAGAGGTGTTGCGGAACGGCATTCGGCATGGTCCGAATAGCATCGTAACGATGTATGGAACGCCATCGCAACAAAATCCGACGGCTCGGGAGCAGTATTCGCTCAATCGTTTCAGCGTGACGCGTCAGCTTCGTTACAGCAGGGACAATACGCATCTGGCGTTGGATCTGTGTCTATTCATCAACGGATTGCCGGTGGCGACGTTCGAGTTGAAGAACAGTTTGACGAAACAGACGGTTGCGGATGCGGTGGAGCAGTACAAGAAGGACCGCGATCCGAGGGAGCCGTTGTTTGCGATGGGTCGGTGTCTCGTGCATATTGCGTTGGATGAGCACGAGATTGAGTTTTGCACTGAGTTGAAGGGTAAGGCGTCATGGTTCCTGCCGTTCAACAAGGGTTGGGATGATGGTGCGGGAAATCCGCCGAATCCGAACGGGTTGAAGACGGACTATCTATGGAAAGAGGTGCTGACGACGGACGGGTTGGTGGAGATTATTGAGAACTACGCGCAGGTTGTTGAGAGCACGGACGATAAGACGCGTCGAAAGACGCGTTCGCAGATTTGGCCGCGGTATCACCAGTTAGATGTGGTTAGGGAGTTGCTGGCGGATGTTGAGGCGAACGGAGTCGGTGTACGGTATTTGATTCAACATTCGGCAGGTAGCGGGAAGTCGAACTCGATCGCTTGGTTGGCGCACCAGTTGATCGGTTTGGAACGGGACGGTGATCCGGTATTGGATTCGGTGATTGTGGTTACAGATCGTCGGGTGTTGGATCGTCAGATCAACGCGACGATTCGACAGTTTGCGCAGGTGGGATCGATTGTTGGTCACGCGGATAGATCGGGTGACTTGCGTCTATTTTTGCGTGAAGGCAAAAAGATCGTGATCACGACGGTCCAGAAGTTTCCGTTCGTCTTGGATGAGATCGGAGATGACCATCGCGGTCGGCGGTTCGGGATCATCATCGACGAGGCTCATTCGAGTCAGGGCGGTCGGACGTCGGCGTGGATGTCGGTGGCGTTAGGTGGGGCAGGTGATGAAGAGGAAGACGACACGCTTGAAGATGAGATCAACCGGATCATGGTCAGCAAGAGGATGCTGCCGAATGCGAGCTACTTCGCATTCACGGCGACGCCGAAGAACCGGACGTTGGAGATATTCGGGTCACCAGTGGAACAACCCGGCGGCGTGGTGCGGCATGTGCCGTTTCATTCGTACACGATGAAGCAGGCGATACAGGAAGGTTTCATCATCGATGTTTTACAGCACTACACGCCGATTGACAGCTACTACAAGTTGGTGAAGACGGTTGAGGATGATCCGGAGTTTGATACGCGGCGGGCGTCTACGAAGTTGCGCCGGTATGTTGAGAACCATGAGCACGCGATCCGGCAGAAGGCCGAGATCATGGTTGACCATTTCCATGATCAGGTGATCCAGAAGGTGAAGATCGGCGGTCAGGCGCGGGCGATGGTGGTGACTTCAAGCATCGCACGAGCGGTGAACTATTACCACGCGATAAGGGACTACCTAGAGGAGCGGAAGAGTTCGTACAAGGCGATCGTGGCGTTTTCAGGGGAGCATGACTACGGAGGTCGGAATGTTACCGAGGCGTCTTTGAACGGATTTCCGTCGAACAGTATCGCCACGATGATTCAGGAGGACCCGCATCGGATGTTGGTGTGTGCGGAGAAGTTTCAGACGGGTTATGACGAACCCTTGCTGCATACGATGTATGTGGATAAGCCGTTGTCAGGAATCAAAGCCGTTCAGACGTTGTCGCGATTGAATCGGGCGCATCCGCAGAAACATGATGCGTTCGTATTGGATTTTGCAAACGATACCGACACAATTCAGGAGGGCTTCTCGGATTACTACAGGACGACGATCTTGTCAGAGGAGACCGACCCTAACCGTCTGCACGATTTGCGGACCGACCTCGACAATTACCAGGTTTACAGCTGGGAGCAGATCGACACTCTCGTGGGCTTGTACCTGAAAGGTGCGGATCGTCAGGCTTTGGATCCGATCCTTGATGTGTGCGTAGAAACATATCGGAAGGAGTTGGATGAAGATGGGCAAGTGGATTTCAAGGGCAAAGCAAAAGGATTCCTCCGGACATACGGGTTCTTAGTTGCGATATTGCCGTACGCGTATGCGGATTGGGAAAAGCTGTCGATATTCCTGAACTTCCTAGTGGCCAAATTGCCTGCGCCGATTGAGGAGGACTTCTCAAAGGGTGTTTTGGATGCTATCGATATGGATAGTTATCGGGTCGAGAAGCAGGCGATTGAGCAGATCAGGTTGGGCGATGCAGATGGCGAGTTGGATCCGATACCAGCGCAAGGCGGTGCTCGTAAGGGCGAACCGGAGTTTGATGTCTTGTCGAACATCGTGCGGCAGTTCAACGATATGTTCGGGAATATTGCGTGGGGTGATGCGGACCGCGTTACGAAACTGATCACGGTTAATTTGCCGAAGAAGGTCAGCGAAAACACGGCGTATCAGAACGCGATGAAGAATTCAGATCGTCAGAATGCTCGGATCGAGCATGATAAGGCGTTGTTGGCCGCGGTGACGGAGTTCATCCAAGACGATACGGAGTTGTTCAAGCAGTTTGTGGACAATGAATCGTTCCGACGATGGGTTCAGGAGTGGAATTTCGGCGCGACGTATGAGGAGCGCGAGGCCGCGTAAGGCGTTTCAACAGCGCGCTTGTTTGGAGGCGTGGTTGCTGCCCCGCCCCGGGCATCCCCCTGCGTTCGCTTCGCTCCGCGTCCCCCTTCGCTTTGCGAAGGGGGGTTAGCCCAATATCTCGCTCAATCGCCGCGAGATTTCGGCGATTTCTTGTTCTTCGCAGATGCGGACGTCGATTTTTACGATTTGGGGGTTGGTGGCGTGGCCGGTGGTGGCGATTGCGGGGGTGCCGTTGCGGAGTTCTTGGATGAGCCATTGGGCGTCTTTGCCGGTGGCGGGGTCGACTTTGACGTGGACGTTGGGCATGGGTCGGTTGTCTTCGTCGGGGAACTCGATGTAGGTGTCGGCGACCATGGGGAAGTCGGCGATGCCGGTGTGAAGCATGGCGGTCTTGCGGTGGTGCTCGGTGAGGCGTTCTTCGTCGTCTTGGTTGGCCCACCAGATGAAGGATGCGACTTGTCCGACGACTTCTTCTTTGGAGACTTTGGCGACTCGGCCGATGCCGTGTGAGGGTGCGGATTGCATGGCGATGGCATCGATGAGGTCTTGGTCGCCGGCGATGATGCCGGAGCCTTGGGGTCCTTGGATGCCTTTGCCGCCGCTGAAGCAGACGACGTCGGCACCGATGTCGATGAATCGGTAGAGGTTTTCGCGCGGCGGTAGGCAGTTGGAGGCGTCGATGATGACGCGTGCGCCGTGGGCGTGGGCGATGTCGATGACGTCTTCGAGTGCGATGTCTTCCGGCGGTGCGTATCCGACCCAGTAGACCATCTTGGCGTCGGGGTTGTCGATGAATGCCTGGTTGTACTCCTCGGCGGTGACGACTTTTGTGGGGCGACCTTCGGGGTCGGGTTCACCGATTTCGACGAATTTGACGCCGGCGGTTTTTACGGCCATGGCGTAGCCGTGGTTGACGTATTCGTCTCCTTTGTAGTTTTTGGCGCGTGCGAAGCGTTTGGCGACGCAGGGGACTTGGCCGCCTTGGACGTATGGGAGTTGCTCGATGAGGGCTTCGTCGGTGCCGGTGATGATTGCGGCGGCGGAGACCATGAGGCCGGCGGCGCAACCTGAGACGATGTATCCGTCATCGGCGTGGGTGATTTCGGAGATGACCTTGCCGGCGGCCTTTTGCAGCTCTTTGAGGTCAACGAAGTCGTTGGCGGCGGTGTGCATGGCCTTGAGGGTTGTGTCGGGGATGAGGGTGCCGCCCATTACGGTATGGTGGCAGGTTGCGTTGATGAATTTCCGGACGCCTAACGCGGCGTAGGGGTCTTGTTCGAGTTGCTCTAGGGTGGGCAGTGTCATGGTTTGTCACTCAAAGTCGGATTTCACTGCCGCATAGCATACACGGATTCGGTATGCGCGGGGACTGGATTGTTGTCGGGTCGGCTGGGATTGCGAGTTGTGACGTAGGGGCAGGTTTGAAACCTGCCCCTACCGGGTGCGGAGGTGTCGCGGCGATACCGAAGTCGTGGCTATACTGTATTGATCGACTCGAGGCTCGACGAGCCGCTAATTTCCCAATGAACTCGGAGGTGTAGGTCTAAAGTTGTCGGACGAGTTCGTACATCTTCACAATCACTCCGAGTATTCACTGCTCGACGGTTACGGGCATGTTGAGGACATGGTCAACCGAGCGGCCGAGTTGGGTCAGCCGGCGATGGCGCTGACGGATCATGGGAATGTCTACGCGGCGATAGATTTCTACAAGGCGGCGAAGTCTGCGGATATCAAGCCGATCATTGGGATGGAGGGGTATGTTGCGTTTGGGTCGCGGCATGAGCGGACTGCGGCGGAGGGTGCGAGCGGCGGGTCGCAGCCGCACATCACGTTGCTGGCGGAGAATCTGACTGGCTATCGCAATCTTCTTCAGCTTGCGAGCAAGGCGCATTTGGAGGGGTTTTACTACCGTCCTCGTGTCGACCGCGATTTGTTGGCTCAGTTTTCCGAGGGTGTGATTGTTTTGTCGGGGTGTCTCTCGGGCGAGCTGGCGCGTGACGTGTTGCGGACGAATGGCGATTTGACGGCGGCGCGGGAGACTGCTGCTTGGTACAAGGATGTGTTCGGCGACCGGTATTACTTGGAGTTGATGTATCACGAGGGGGTGCCTGGGCAGGACGACGTCAACAAAGCTGTCTGCCAACTGTCGGACGAGATGAGCATTGAATTGGTAGTGACGAATGATTGTCACTACGTTTATCCGGAGGATGCGCCGCATCAAGACACGCTGACGTGCATCGTCACTTCGAGCAAGTTGGCGGATCCAAGACGGTTGCGGATGGAGGATCAGAGCTACTACGTGAAATCGGCGGCGGAGATGTCGGCGGTGTTTCCTGAGCACCCAGTAGCTCTTCGCAACACGCTGGCGATTGCGGAGCGGTGCAACTTGGAGCTGACTCAGCGGCGCACGAAGTTGCCACAGTATCCGACGCCGGACGGGTTGTCTTCGGCTCAGTATTTGCGGAAGGCATGTTACGACGGCGCGATGGATCGGTTCGGGGAGATTTCGGAGGCGGTCAAGGAACGGCTCGAAAAAGAGCTGTACATCATTGAGGAAACGGACTTCGCCGATTACTTCCTCGTGGTCTGGGACATCTTCCGATTTGTCAAACAAGAGGGCATTCTGTCGACGGTGCGAGGTTCGGCGGCATCGAGCTTGGTGCTGTACTGCTTGCAGGTGACCGACTTCGACCCGTTGCCTTACGGCTTGTTCTTCGAGCGGTTCTTGAATGTCGAGCGTCGGGAGATGCCGGACATCGACATGGAGTTCGCCGACGACCGGCGGGGCGAGGTTATCCAGTACTGTCTCGAGCGATACGGGCCGGAACGGGTTGCGCAGATAACGACGTTCGGCACGATGAAGGCACGGGCGGCGATCCGCGACGCGGCTCGGGTGATGGAAGACGGGTCGATCGACAACGCGGAGATTAGCGACGCATGCAACAAGTTGGTTCGCGTCGTAGCGAACCATTCTCCGATGTCTGGCAATGAAGATGAAGACGAGGCTCCGCCCCGCGAGTTCAGCCTCGGATCGCTACGTGAGCAGAGCGTGGAGTTGCAGCAGCTGATTCGCCAGAACGCGACGGCCGCCGAGGTGCTCGAGAAGGCGATGGGTGTCGAAGGGCGAGTCCGGAACGTCAGCACTCATGCGGCCGGGGTCGTGATTTCGGACGAACCGCTGGTTAACTATACGGCGTTGCAGCGACCACAGAAAAGCAACGATAACGGGCTCGCAGCAACTCAGTTCTCGATGTACCAGATCGAATTCGCCGGGTTGCTCAAGTGGGATTTCTTGGGGTTGACGAACCTCGCCGTCTTGGACCGCTGTCTCAAGATAATCGCCGAAAATCGCGGCGAAGAGATCGATATCTACGAAGTGCCGTTGGATGATCAGGCGACGTTCGATCTAATGGCCGAAGGCGACACGTTCGGTTCGTTCCAGCTTGAGGGCGGCGGAATGACGCGCTATATCAAGGAGTTGAAGCCGACTTCCATCGAGGATGTGGCGGCCATGATTGCGCTGTATCGCCCCGGTCCGATGCAGCACATCGATAGTCTGATCGCTCGCAAACACGGTCAACAACCCATCGAGTATCCGCATCCGAGCATCGCGCATCTTCTTGACAACACTTACGGAGTGATTGTCTATCAGGACCAAGTCATGTTGACCGCGCAGGATTTCGCTGGATACACGCTTGGCGAGGCGGACATATTGCGGAAGGCGATGGGTAAGAAGGTGCCGGCGATCATGCGGGAGGAAGAGCGAAAGTTCGTGGATGGCGCGATTAAGAAGGGGCATTCCGAGCAGGAAGGACGGGATCTTTTCACGTACATCCTGCCGTTCGCGGGATATGGATTCAACAAGGCACACGCAGTCTCGTATGCGTACATCACTTACTGGACGACTTATTTCAAGGCCAACTACCCAATCGAGTACTTCGTGGCGATGCTCGATTCGTTCGCCGGTGCGCCCGAGCGCGTTCAGAGGTGCATTTCGGAAGCGAAGAAGCGCGGTATCGAGGTGTTGCCGCCGGATATCAATGTGTCGAAGACCTCGTTCACCGTCGACGAGAATGTGGGCGAGCGAGGCGCAGTTCGTTACGGACTAGCATCCATTCGAGGCGTCGGCCCGGCAACGGTGAATGAAATTGTCGAGATCCGCGATGGCGACGGCAAAGGCCCATTCGCCGACATCGCTGATTTCTGCGACCGACTTGCGGAGAATACTCCTCCTGAAGCCTCTCTCAGCTGCCTTGTCAAAGCTGGAGCCTTCGATGCCATGGCTCCCCGCGAACAGTTGTTGGATCAGGCCGGTCAACTGGTCGCGCATATGCGCAAGACCGGCGCCGCTCGTTCATCAGGTCAACATTCGATGTTCGGTGGCTCCGATACAAACGAATCTTTTCTCGGCATCGCGTTCGATCCGCCGGAAGAGAACGGCGGCGTAGACATGAAGACGTTGCGCGAGTGGGAGAAGGAACTGTTTGGGTTAGTGATCACCGAAAGTCAGGAGGAAGCATCAAAGCGCGCCGCGATCGAACACGAAGCTTCAAACGCGATCGTGTACGCGAACCACGAAAAGCTGAGCACGGAAGGGTCTCGCGTCACGGTCATCGGCAAGATCGTTGCGATCGACCGTCGCACCACCCGGAACGGAAGTCCGTTCATCGCCGCGAAGATGGCGCTCCTTGACGACGAAATCGATCTCACTGTGTGGTCGAACACCTTGGACCGCACCTTCAACATTTGGCACGAGGACGTCTACGCAAAGGTCCGCGGTTCGATCCGTATGTTCAATGGTGTCGCGTCTGTCGACGTCACGAGCGCAGAGGGATACGTCCCATCGCCGGAAGCGGCGAATGCACAACCTGGTGCAAATGAGGCTGTACCACACGCGAACGGCCGGGGGAATGGTCGCGCGGACGGTCCGACCAACGGTCAAACGACGAATGGACATGCGAATGGTGCGCCGTATCATGAAGAAACGCGCGCGCGCCCGGCCGCGACGCACACCAATGGTGGTCACATGGAAGTTCCCAACATCGCCTCACCCGATGAACCGGCAGTAACGATATTGTTCGACTGCGACGGTGACGCATCGCCTTCCCGCGAGTTGATTCATGAAGTACTTCTCGCCTTGGGCGAGCACAGAGGCGACGGCAAGGTACTCGCCAAGCTCTCGATCGCTGGCAAGACCGTCTCGATGGACTTTCCCTTCTTCAACGTTGAACCTACGCAAGAACTGCACTCTCAACTCGCCGGCATCGTCGGCGAACGCAACGTGGAGATGCAGGTCGGCGCGACCAATTAGCATGCGAGACCGATGGGTCGAGTTCGCGACTGCGCCGGGCCAGATCACCGCTGAGACGTGGGCGGGTCTGGTTCGTAACGAAGGTTGCCCGTGCGCAGTGAAGTCGGACGGCATACCCTTTCTTGGAGTTTCGATGTTGCCGGTTCGGTTGATGGCTCCGGAGGATCGGGTTGAGGAGGCGCGGGGGATTTTGGATCGTTTTTTGGGGTTGGAATAGGGGTGATGGGATCGATGTGAGAGTCTCGGATTCTATGCATTCTGTACAGTTTAGTTGACAAATTACATAGATTATTGGAGGATTTTCTATGCAGATTGTATATTATACTTGACATATTACATAAATTTCGGTTAGAATTCAGGTCATGATTGAACGCGAAATCACTGATCATCTCGCCAGCCTTTTTCAGCAATACCCGATCGTGACGGTGACCGGGCCCCGGCAATCTGGCAAGACAACGCTGTGCCGGCAGGTCTTTCCAGAATTAACACACGTCAACCTTGAAGAACCGGATCGCCGCGAGTTCGCCGCGACCGACCCCAGAGGGTTCCTAACACAGTTGGGCACTGGCGCGATCATTGACGAGGTCCAGCGCGTCCCGGATCTGCTCTCTTATCTGCAAGTATTGGTTGACGAAGATGGCCGGAACGGGCTGTTTGTACTGACCGGTAGCGAACAGTTCGGGCTTAGGGAAGCGGTTAGCCAGTCGCTGGCAGGACGCACGGCACTACTCCGCCTTTTGCCTTTTTCGCTGTCTGAATTGCAAAAAACGGGCGCTAATGATGGGATCGACGATGTTTTGTTTTCAGGTTTCTACCCGCGGATTCACAATCAGGAGCTGGATCCGCGCCAGGCATTAGGTGACTACTTTGAGACGTACGTTGAACGCGATGTTAGTCGGTTGGCAAATCTGCGAGAGTTGGGAAGTTTTCGGACATTCGTTCGCCTGTGCGCTGGCCGAATCGGCCAGTTGCTCAACGTTTCATCACTGGGTTCGGATGCTGGAGTCACGCGTCACACCGCAAGGGATTGGCTGAACCTATTGGAAGCAAGTTACATCGCGTTCCAGTTGCAGCCGTATCATGCCAACATTCGTAAGCGGATGGTTAAGTCTCCCAAGCTGTATTTTTACGACGTGGGGTTGGCGAGTTATCTTTTGGGGATCCAAAACGTGGATCAAATCGCGATCCATCCCTTGCGCGGGCAACTGTTCGAAAACGCGGTGGTGGTTGAGGCGCTGAAGTACCGATTTAACCGGGGTCTGCGGCCAAATCTATCGTTTTTCCGAGACTCCAATGGGCTGGAATGCGATGTGTTCTATGAAACGGGACACGGGATCGGCGCTATCGAAGTCAAAGCGGGAGCGACGATTGCGTCAAGTTACTTCGTACCTCTGAACAAGGTCGCGGACCTAGTGCCCGCAGTGAACGCGAAAGCGGTTGTCTACGGAGGAACGGAGCATCAGTCTCGGACAGATGCCGAGGTGGTGCCCTTTGACGATCTACCGGTAGTGTTGGATCGGTTCGAACAGAATCGCGACATTAGCGAGTTTATCCGGCAACGCCGCGGAAACTTTCCGGTTGATCGCGACATCGAAATTCTCAACAACCTATACCGTTGGCTGATTCGTCCCACGATTGAGGGATTGGACACGGTTATTGCTCAGTTGGCGGACGGATTATTCGCCAATCCAAGCCGAGACAGTTGCATCATTTACGGCGACATCAACGTCAATTCTCCCAGTCTCCTCGAGCCCGGAGACTGGGAGAATGCGAAGCGGAGTTTTGTCGTGAAATCGGGATTCAGGCTCAGCGGTGAACGCCCGCTCGAGTTACGGCAGATTTATCGGCTCGGCGATTATACGGGCACTGGCAACACCGGCTTCGACGTAAACGTGTCAATCTCGTGGATATTGACCCAGTACGATTTGTTGTGGGAAGTTAATTTCGACGATCCGTCGATGACGGGGTCTACGCAACGATTCCCCTACTCTGAACTGGACGCCAAAAGGAATGAAGTTGACCTGGATGTCGCGAAAATTTCGAAATCCTTGATCGACAACATCGACGCTTTGTCACGGCGTTGAAAGCGTTGTCTATCTTTTGCGCCGCCACTTCCGGAGGCTTGCCGGGTTGTCGACGGGCGGGTTCTGGTGGCGCCCCCACTCTACGAAGGAAACTTCGGCGATGTAGACGTCGCCTTTTGAGTCGACCGCCACACTGTGTGGCCATAGGAATTGGTCGGGGCCTTGGCCGAAGTGGGGGTTGCCGAAGCGGTCGAGCAGATTGCCTTCCCAGTCAAAGATGCTGACGCAGTTGCCGATGTTGGCGACGCCGCGTTGAACGGGCGCGGGTCCCTGCTCGCCGACGAAGACGGTTGCGTTGGGGCCTTTGCCGACGACGTCGATGGCGCATGCCTTGTGAGCTGGCCACTGGCGGACGAATTCACCCTCAGTGGTGAAGACTTGGACGCGGTGACTTTCGCGGTCGCAGACGATTACGAGGTTGTCGTCAAGGATTGCAATGTTGTGGGGGAGATTGAACTTGCCGTTGTCGGTGCCGGACTCTCCCCACGACAGGATGTGGTTCCCTGTCGCGTCCATGCGGTGGACGCGTGAGTTACCGTAGCCGTCCGAGATAAAGACATCGCCAGTGGTTGGCATTACCGCGGCGTCGGTGGGACGATTGAACATCTTGCCGCTTTCGCGTGGCACAGGTTCACCGGTGCCGATGGTCAACAACAGTTCGCCGGTGGTGGTGAATTTGCGGATCTTGTTGCCGACGTCGTCGACAAGCCAGAGGTTGTCCTCGTGGTCGGTGGAGATGCCGTGGGCGCGCATGAACCAAGTGTCCCAGAATTGGAGGCGGTTGCCGTAGGGATCCTCAGTGGTTCTGACGGAACCTTCGGGGTCGTCGGTGCCCCACATGTCGACTAGGTTTCCGTCAGGATCGAAGACGAGGACGGGGACGTTGCCGCGGTTGAAGACGTAGACACGATCGTTGGAGTCGACGGTCACTGCGGTCGCTTCGCGCATCCAAATGCCGTGCGGGACTTTGGCCCAGCCGGGTACTGGTTCGTAGTTTGTGACGTGGTCAGATGGCAGTGACAAAACTCTGATTCTCCGTTGGTTTTCCGTCCGTATTCTCTTGCGGGGTTGCGAGATTGCGCGGTGCTAGAATTATGCACCATCTCAATCGGAAACGACACCCTCTCGGGTCAATCGCACAAGGAACAATTGCAACATGCTAGCTGATCTCACGGGACGCACCGCTCTGGTTACTGGTGGAGGACAAGGATTGGGATTAGGCATCGTCGAACGAATGGCTGGACAGGGCGCCAACATCATCATTGCGGACCTCAATGACGACAACGCGGCGGCGGCCGTTGCGCGGGTTGAGGAGCTGGGTTCAAAGGGATATGCGGTGCATATGGATGTGACTGATCAGCAAAGTATTTCCGACGGCGTGGCGATCGCTTACGAATCAGCGGGACGCATCGACATACTCGCGAACAACGCGGGCGTATCGGGCGCGCCGGGGTCGACAGGAGTCGAATGGCGAGATGTCGATTGGGAGTTCACTTGGAAAGTGAATGTGAAGGGGCTATCGGACGTCACAGAGGCGATACTGCCACAGATGCGGGAGCAGCAGTACGGGAAGATCATCAATATATCGTCTGTGGCAGCGCGGGCGGCGCGGTATGTGACGGCATACTACGCAACTACGAAGATGGCGGTTATCGCTTACACGCAGGCATTGGCTCGGGAATACGCCACCGACAACATCAATGCGAACGCGATCGCGCCGGGCCGGATCTGGACGGCGTTCCACCAGGAGTGGATGGAGAGGCGAGATGCAATGGGCGATCCGGACGTCAGTGGTCGCGCGCACTTGGATGTGTTCGAAGAGGCTGCGGCGGAGGTTATTCCGCTTGGGCGTCCGCAGACTCCTTCTGATATCGGGGCTTTGGTGGCGTTCTTGGCTTCTGAGGATGCGCGAAACATTACGGGCCAGACCATTCAGTGTGATGGCGGGCAGGTGATGGTCTAGGGAGCTGGGGGCACCTGTGTAGGGGCCTATATCTCGCACGCGGTATGCCATGCGCGATCGTCGCGCCGCTTTGCCAAATTCGGGTGATAATACTGGGTGTTGGATGATGAATAGTGCGCGTTTGCGCCGTCGTCCTGGGAGAGTTGAATATGTCAGAATCGATGGATCCGATTGGGTTGACTGAGCGGGTTAGTGAGGGTGTCGGAAGTGCTCGGTTGTTGGATGTGGAGGATGTGGTTGCGGGCGAATTTGGCTGTTGGCGGTTGATTTTTGTTGTTGGTGAGGCTGGTTTGGAGTCTGGTGGCATCGTTCGGATCGGGACGGACTCGGACACGGATTGGGAATTGCCGCAGGTTCATGATGCGGGTGGTGCGGACTATTTGAGTGTTCGGGGACCGGATGGCGCTGAGGTAGCGACTCAGGTTGTGGATTTGACGACGGTGAATTTGGTGAATACCGGTCGAGCGCTGATTGAGGGGGAAGAGGTCTTGGTTACTTTTGGGGATACGTCTGGTGGCGGACCAGGTTCTCGGAGTCAGACGTTCATTGAGCCGCGACGGTATTTCTGGATCGAGGTTGATGTTGATGGTTCGGGACATTTCGTTCCGATCGCGGCGCGGCCTGAATTGTCAGTTGTTGGAGGTGATGCGGTGCGTTTGGTGGTGGTTGTGCCCTCGGACGCGGCTGCCGACGAGGATTTTCGGATCAGTGTCAAGGCGGAAGATCGTTGGGGTAATCCAGCGAACGCTTATCGCGGGACGGTCTCGATTAGTGGCGCCGGCATTGCGGTTGGAGCCAACGAGATTGAGTTTGACGATGAGTCCGGGGGTGTGGTTTGGATCGACGGATGCAGGATCACTGAGACGGGCGAGCATCGAGTTGTGGCTCGCGATGCGGATGCAGGATTGGAAGGTGTGAGCAATCCAATCGTCGCAACTGAGACTCAGTCCCAGTTACACCTTTATTGGGGAGACCCGCATGGTGGCCAAGTAGTGGATCCCTACAAGATCGGCGACTTTTTCCAGTATGCGAGGGATGTGGCAGGCATACACTTCGCCGGTTTCCAACGCAATGATCCGGCGATCTCGACGGGTGCGTACGATGTGCAGCAGAAGGCGGAGAGGGAACGCTACGAACCGGGTAGATTCGTGCCGTTGCCGGGATACGAGTGGTCAGCGACCACAGACCGGGGCGGCCATCACAACGTATACTTCCGTCGGTTCGATCAGGAGCTGCGTCGTTCGGCACATGCCGATCACATCGATGATTGGGATCTTGAAACCGATCTGCCGCACGTCCGAGAGATGCATGCGGAGTTCCGATACTCGGATGTTGTCGTGACGCCTCATGTCGGTGGCATTGCCGCGGACCTCCAGTACCATGAGCCAGCGATCGAGCCGGCACTGGAGATCACTTCAACGCACGGTCAGTTCGAGTGGTTTCTAAGAGAGTCGATTGAGCGGAACTACAAGATGGGATTCATCGGTGGAAGCGATTGTTATACGGGTCGGCCTGGCGATGATCAGCCGGGGCATCAGTTGAGGCGATATCAGAAGGCCGGGTTGACGGGCGTATATGCGACGGAGTTGACGTTAGAAGCGGTTTTGGCGGGGATGAAGGCGCGGCGGGTGTATGCGACTTCTGGCGTTCGGATCGTGGCTGCTGTCTCGGCAGATGGTCATATGATGGGATCGGAGTACTCGACGGCGGCATCACCCGAAATCTCGGTGAAGATTCTCGGCGCGGGTCCGTTGGAGCGGGTCGAGTTGTTCCGCGGATTGGAATTGATTCACTGCGAAGAGATGTCGCCTGCTAGGTCTGAGAATCGTGTCCGGGTTACGTGGGAAGGAGCGAGTCGTGAGACGAGTTATTCGGGCGTCGTTTGGGATGGTTCGGTTACGACATCTGGTGGTTCGATCAAGAATGTCGAGAAGATCCGGTTCGATAGTCCGAGGTCGGAGGTTACGGAATCGTCGGATTCGGGTGTGAACTGGTCGTATTGGGGTTGTGGGTATACGAGTGGGTTGTTGCTGGACATCGATGGGACGGATGAGACCGGCATCGAGGTTGCGCTGACGAGTGATGTGATTGCAAGTTCGCAATATAGCGATCACGGTAAAGATGGTGCGCGTCGGATCACGTTTGCGGCGGCGGACCGGGTGCGGATACCGACGACGCTCGGTTCGCTGACTGAGGGACCGCGGCGCGTCGAACTGGGTCAGTTGGACCGTGCGGTCGCGGTTGAGATGGCGCCGGAGCCGGGACCAGATCGGGTTGAGTTTTCGGTGGTAGACGATTCGCCGAGGCCTGGTATCAATCCGTATTGGGTTCGGGTTACGCAGTCGGATATGGAGAAGGCTTGGACGAGTCCGGTGTTTGTGGACTACGTGGCTCCGGTTTGAGGGTGATGTCGGTGGGCGCGCCGACGCGTGCATCCCGAAGGTAGTTGAAGTCGGATTTTGTAGAATTGAGCGACTGCGCGTTCGCGGCTTGGCGCTGATTCGATCCGCTACACAGTCCGTCAATCGATCCCAATTTCCGAGCCGTCCCAAATTGTCTAGTACCGAGTTATCGCGCGCTTCAAAGTTCTCACTGCCCGCTCGATTGTTGCTCACCGGGCGTATCGGCCTTACGGTCGCCGCATTGGCTCTGGCTTCGATATTGGTCTTGGCCGTAGGCTGTTCCAGTGAAGAAGAACCGGCTACCGCGTTGCCTTCGCCGACGATTGCTCCCACGCCCAAACCGACAGAACCGGCGCCGATGCCAGAGCCAACGATCGATATGGCCGACGAAACGTCGGCAAGTAACGGCGAGATAACGAAAGATGACGTGCTTGCGACGGCATTCGACGAGTGGGGCTCGACCTGCTTGAACAACGCATATCCGTCTCAAGCGCCGCAATTTGACGAGGTCGTTGAAAGCGATTACTCGACGGACGCCAACGGTCTGCAGTTCGTTACGCTACAGGAGGGCGAGGGCACTACGCCGAAGCTGACGTGGGAGGTTGATGTTCAGTACACGGGTTGGCTCGATGACGGGTGCATCTTTGATAGCTCGTATACGCGGTCGGAGCCGGCCGTTTTCCCGGTCAACGCGGTAATTCCGGGTTGGCAGATGACGATTACGCAGATGAAGGTGGGCGAGCGCCGGCGGGTTGTGATACCGCCGGATTTGGCGTACGGCGCGGCGGGATCACCACCGGTCATTCCTGGCAACGCGACTTTGACGTTCGACGTCATCTTGATTAACGGAACCGATCCCGAAGCAGCTAATATCACGGCGACGCAGGTAGCCGACGATTTGTTGGTCCAAGCGACTGCGGAAGCGCAAGATTTCGACGCGAACGCAGCGGGTTTCGCTCCCGTCCTCGTGGACTATGTGAACGATGTCGAGGGCTTTTTGCGAGCGCTCCCGATGGGAGAAGTGACGTGTATGACGGCTTATGCCGGCGGTCCCGAGCGCCTGGCGCAGGTCTTCACCGTTGGCTCGCAACCACCGATCAACCTCCTTCAGCAATTCGATGAGTGCCTCAGTGACACCACGACGCGCAATATCGCTGCCGGCAGGATCAACATCATTGGTGCCGACTTGTCAACGGACACCTTGTCATGCATCGGCGAAACTTTGGAAGACCCGACCCTCAAACCTTTATTTGGCATCTTCGACACTACTGAGGTGTCCGAACAGTGGATCACAGCTCATTTCTGCCTCGACACTGAGGAGCGTAACGAGTTCGAGAAGGCTTTGTACGCCAATCAACCGAATCGAACTCCGATCGGCTCCGGCAAGACGTTCATCGATGTCCAAGAATGCATGGTTGATGAGCTTGGTGCCGCGAGTTACTTCGCACCAGTCGTGCAGCCCGACACCGCCGACACCGCCGCTATGGATTCGTTCTTCACCAATTTCACGCCATTCATGATTGCTGACATCAAATGCCGCCAAGGCGAGGTTGGACATCAGATGGAGGACGGCTCCATGATGACGGAAGATGCCGCTAGTTGTGCGGTCGACCAGTTGGGCGCGGTGAGGTTTGGCGAAGTGTTCCTCGATCGAATTTGGGTACCGACCAATGAGGAGCATTTTGAGGTCGCCTCGACATTCAATGATTGCGGCACGCCTACCGATTTCCTCGACTTGCCGACGAGCCTTGGCAATGTTGAAAACACTGAACTGTCGTGCCTGCTCGAAGAGCTCGACAATGCCGACGAGCCATCCCAGACATCTGTTCGGGCGTTCACTCAGATCGGTTCGCGTAACTCCGCAAAGGCTGGCGACTTCGTTGCGCTGCTCTTCGGATCGCAAACGTGCGGGATCGAGTTGTCGGGTATTCCTGATGGTGCCGAGATTACCGACACATCGGCGATGTGCATCCTCGACAAGGTTGACCAGTCTCTCTACGCATCGGGACTGGCCACCGTCAACCCCGCATTCGACGAGGCGGTAGCGAACTCCGCGGATTGTCTCGCCGGGCAGTAAGAGCACGTTGAGGTTTCTTTCCCAAGAGAAACTCGGCGGTTTCCTTGCCGGTGCCGGTTTGGTGGTTGAGGAGCAGTTCGGGGACTGGGACCGTCAGTCGTTGACGAGCGCGAGTCCGGAGATTATTACTGTCGCTCGGCGCGGTTAGTTCAGGGATCTGATCATGATCGAGGAACGCGGGTTGCTACGGCCCCAGTTGCTAAACTGTAGCAATGTCAAAAGATGTCTTGAATGTTGGTGATGTTGCCATCACGTCGTTGAGCGATGGGCGAGTGGTGTTTGATCCTCGGATCACGTTTCCGGATACTCATTTAGATCACTGGGAGCAGTATTACGACATCTTCCCGGAGTACTTTTCCAAGCCGTACTTCCTCCTCAATCTGGGTGTGTTTGTGATGCGGTCTAGTGGCAAGACGTTGGTAGCTGATACGGGGTTCGGGCCGCATGGTCAGATGCTGGGCGCGGATACTCCGGCGGATTTGATGAATGATTTCGAACGTAAGGGGATCGGGACGGATGAGGTCGACACTGTGTTCCTGACGCATCTACATGGCGACCATGTGGGATGGAACACTCGGCCCGAGGATCTGTCGAAACCGACGTTTGAGAATGCTCGTTATAGGGTTCATCGTGCGGATTGGGAGCACTTTACTTCTGAAGAGGTTCTTGCGGATTTTCGTGGCGATGCGGTGAAGCGGAGCGCGATTCCATTGGATGAAGCGGGCGTGTTGGATCTGATGGAGGGCGAGACTGAACTGGCGCCGGGAATAACGGCGATTCACACGCCGGGGCATACTCCGGGACATATGAGCCTCTTGATTTCGTCGGGGCGTGAGCGGGCATTGATGATCGGCGATGTTCTGGGTTCTCCGATGCATGCGACGGATACGGAGTTGACGTATTGGCCGGACACGGACAAGGAGCAAGGTGTTGAGACGCGTCACCATCTGTTGGATATGGCTGAGCGCGAAGAGATGATCGTCCTGGGCAGCCATCTCAGTCCTCCGGGTTGGGGGATGATGGTGCGATGGCAAGGCAAGCGCTATTGGAAGGGGCTTTGATCTCATGGCAGATTCGGTTCTGAACGTTGGAGACATTCGGGTTACGTCGCTTAGCGACGGGAGCGTGCAGTTCGATCCAAGGTTGATGTTTCCGGATACTCCTTTGGAGCATTGGTCGCAATACTACGAGATGTTTCCGGAGTGTTTTTCGGGTCAGCACTTCCTGATGAATCTCGGTGTGTTTGTGATGGGTTCTGGAGGAAAGAATGTGATCGCGGACACGGGGTTTGGTCCGCATGGGAAGATGCTGGGCTCCGAGACGTCGGCGGAGTTGATGGATGATTTCCTGCGCAAGGGTGTGAAGACTGACGAGATCGATACGGTATTTATGTCGCATCTTCATGCAGACCATGTGGGTTGGAACATCGATCCGGCGACCAAGGATGTGCCGGTTTTTCCGAAGGCCCGGTACACGGTTCATCGTGCGGATTGGGATCACTTCACGGTTCCGGATGACGACAGCGAGTTCGGTATGGAGCCGATCGAGCGGAGCGTGATTCCGCTGGAGGAGATCGGGGTTTTGGATCTGATGGATGGTGAGACTGAACTCGCGCCGGGGGTGACCGCGGTTCCGACGCCGGGACATACGCCGGGTCACATGGCGTTGATGTTGGCTTCGGGCAAGGAGCGCGCGCTATTTGTGGGTGATATTTTGATCAACCCGATGCATGCGACGGACACCGATTTGCCGTTTGCGTTGGACACTGATCCGGCGGAGGCGATGAAGGTTAGGCACGAGGTGCTGGATCGTGCGGAGAATGAGGGGATTACGGTTTTAGGGAGCCATCTGAGTCCGCCCGGTTGGGGGACGATGGTTAGGTGGGAAGGTCGACGGTATTGGCGGGGGTTTGGTGGCTAAGGGGTTTTGGATGTGGGTGTGGTAGGATTAAAGACCATAGTCATGACTATGGTCATTTAAGGAGCGTTCGATGGTCAGTTCCGAGGATCGATTGGAACAAAATCCTGAAACCGAGGTGCGGACCTTTGCGGCTTCGGAATTCAAAGCCAAATGCCTGAAGATAATGGATGAAGTCGCGGAAAGCGGTGAGCGCGTGGTCATAACCAAACGCGGCAAACCGGTGGCAGAGTTGATGCAAGCCCGCGAGCTTCGGAAGCCTATTTTCGGTTCGATGAGCCACACCATGAAGATCGTCGGCGACATCATCTCACCGATCGATGTTGAGTAGGACGCGATGAAAGATTCTGATCCAACGGACGAGTATTACGGATACACGAGCAAAGGAGATCGAAAATGACGACGTATAAGGCTTCCGAGTTCAAGGCTAAGTGCCTGAAGATTATGGATGAGGTGGCAGAGACTGGTGAACAGGTTACTGTGACTAAGCGCGGAGTTCCGAGGGTCAGAGTTGTTCCGATCGTTGAACGCCCGAAGTCAATGTATGGGGTGGACAAAGGCAAAATCAAGATCTTGGGGGACGTCGTCTCGCCGATGCCGCCGGAGTGGTATTCGAATCCGGAGAGAGCCGACGAGGATTTGTTCTGATACTTCTCGACACTCATACTCTTGTTTGGTACCGTTCGGCGGATGCTAGGCTAGGAGAGGGCGCGCGTCATGCGTTAGACAGAGCGTTACTTGCACGCGAAGCATTCGTGTCTGCGATTTCGTTCTGGGAGATGGGAATGCTGATTCGGAAGGGTAGGTATGTCCTTAGCGAGGAATTAGCCGACTGGCGGATGGATCTTCTTAATCGAGGTTTGATCGAAATTGAGGTTGACGGCGAGATCGGGCTGACAGCGGGGTTGTTGCCTCATCAGCACGGTGACCCTGCGGATCGTTTGATCGTAGCGACCGCAATATGTTCGGGCGCCATGTTGTTGACCGCGGACAGATCGATATTGGAATGGGACGGGCCGTTCGACCGCCAAGACGCCCGGACGTGACGCGACCAATCTTCTCGAACTAGTCGAAGAAGCCTTTGTCTTCGTCGGCGAGATATCTCTTTGCGGCTGGGATGTTGAACTGGACGCCTAGGCCGGGGGTGTCCCAGACTTTGATGTGGCTGTTTTCGACGATTGGGTCGGGTAGGCCGTCCATGATGTCGTACCACCATTCGGGTTTGCCGGCAGGGTACTCGAAGGCGATGTAGTTGCGTGGGAGGGTTGCGGCGAGATGGACGTGCGCGGCGATTCCGATGATGCCGTCGGCGACGCCGTGGGGCGCCATCATAATGCCATGCATGTCGGCGAACTCGGCGATCCACTTGAGTTCGGCGATGCCGCCAACGTCGAGGGGGTCGGGGCCGATGACTCGGACGGCTTTAGATTCGATGAGGTCTTTGAAGTTCTGCCGAAGGTATATCTGCTCGCCGGTGTGGATAGGGGTGGAGGTCTGCATCTGCACCTCTCGGAATAGCTCGGGCAGGACGTAGGGAGTGTAGTCGCCGGTTATAGTATCTTCGAGCCACATTATGTTGAGCGGTTCGAGTGCTTTGGCTAGACGGAGAGTGTCGTGGACGGTCATTCCGGGGCCGCAGTCGAGGGCTAGTCCGACCTCGTCGCCGAGGACGTCTTTCATGGCTTCGACGCAGGCGATGGTGTGTTTCAGTCCTTGTTCAGTGAGCGGTCCGCCGACTGGTGGACGTACGCCTCCGCGCGGTGGGCCATCGTATTTGGGCAGTTCGCCGTAGAAATAGTTAGGGACTTCGGCAGCCATTTGGGAGTGGAACGAGATGCCCTGTTTGATGATGGAGAAGCCCTCTTTGAACTCCTTCATCTCGGCCATGTTTTCGGCGAAATGTTCGGGATCGTTGCCTTTGAGAGGAACGCGGATGCCGCCGTTGTAGACGCGGACCTTGTCCCTAACTTTGCCTCCGAGGAGTTTGTATACCGGCACTCCAGCGGCCTTACCGGCGATGTCCCACAACGCAACCTCGATCGCGCTGACCGCAGCACCCCACGGCTTGAAGCTACCCAAGCGGCGGATGCGGCTTATGACGCGTTCGACGTCGGTAGGATCTTGGCCAATGATGGCATCGCGGTAGTAGAGAACGAAGGGTTTGAGATAGGGCTTGGTCCACTCGGCTTGGCCGAGGCCGTCGATGCCAGCGTCGGTAGTGATGCGGACGATAGGGTTGTCGCCGATGATGGCGCACTTGAGATCGGTGATCTTCATTTGGTGGTTTCCTCTGAGGACTCCTTACATTCTTGAGGGAATGATATGGGAATCGCGGGGAGCGCGGATGGTATTAGTTAGTTAGGAACCCAGACGTCGGTGGAGGGGGTTGGGAGGGGGTCGATATTGCGGGCGGTTTAGATGGAGGTGTGGGTGATGCGATCCACTCGAGGGATGTGTGACTGGAGGTGAATGGGAGTTTCATCCAATT
Organism: Dehalococcoidia bacterium; assembly: GCA_965208645.1. Taxonomy (GTDB): domain Bacteria; phylum Chloroflexota; class Dehalococcoidia; order Lucifugimonadales; family Lucifugimonadaceae; genus Bin127. The sequence continues at coordinate 585,320 of OZ242350.1, forward strand.
CGCCGGGTGAACGTAAGTCAAATCGGTTGCGCAGACGAGTGTCAGATGCGATCCAACTAAAGAACTGGGACGAGGTAACAAATCAAGAAGACGTGTCGCCGGTGGATGCAAATTTTGGCGACAATCTTTGACCGTCTCTCCCAATCACGCGGGTTCGATACTCTCTGCATACAGCGTGCGTTTCTCTCGTCCTGCTACATCAATCTCTACGTCTTCTACGCAATGGAATCGATATTGGTTACCAGTGACCAATCCGTTTAGGCTGGGACCTTCGTCTCTGATTTTCCCTGTTTTTCTGCCAGTTTCAGTTTGTAATCCCCAATCACCTTGGGGCAGATTGACCCTTACGAAAATCCCTTCGACTACAACCTCTTCGGTTGTGAGGTTGGTAACGTCAGACAACGATGTGGCCAGTTGGCGTGCGACGTTGGCTGTTACGCCGCCTCGTCGTCCGCCAGTGAACTGCGGATCGGCCCACCCATACTGGAAGCTTGTGTCATGTTCGGACAAAAAACGCATCAAGCGCAAGTATGCGCCAGCCAAGTGTCCTTTATGGTCAAGCAGCGAGCTCTCGGCGGAGTCCGGATTTTCGGAACAGGAAAAGACCGCGTCCAAGCGGTTTAGGGCGCGTGCCAATTCGCCCGAACCGAACATGTCTGGAGATTTGGACGCTTCCAATACGACACGATATGACCCGGGCATGGTTTGCACTACGTCCATCAGGTGACCGTCTGAGGAGTCAATTAGTTTTTTGACATCTGATGGCAGGTCTCTGATTGCATTGCGGTAGGCATGCCTAACTAGAGTTTGGACATTGTTCAAAATTCCTGCGAGTGTGGTCATCCTTATGCGATGTCCTTTGGCGGCTTCAGGTGGTTCAGCACTGAACTCGAAAACGACGTTTCCACGTTCACGCGCCAGTTTAAGGGCCAAATCATCGACAGGCAGGTCGCGGACGAAAAAACCTTCATCAGGCAAGAATTCGGACGGATCGGCGTTTTCGGTATGGGCGATCAAGGTCATTGAACTCTCCGGTTCGCCCTCAACGTTGATGAAAAACCACTCATCCTCAGGAGCATCTGTGAAAAGCGACCGTAGGTCAACGTTGCCGTTACGAAACATTCGGAGGTTTGTAGGCGTGACACCTGTCACCAAATAGCGGTCAACTTGCCCATCGCTGTCGACGAATGTTCCGACGTAGTTACCGCCGATGGCGTCTTGACCTGCAAATACTTCGACTCCGTCGTAGTAAACGAGGATTTCCGTTGGTTTGATTGTTTTCATGGGATCAACACCTGCGAATTTCCCACAACGTCGAATTCAGCGAACGGCCACCACGTGAAGTGCGTTGGCCTACCGGTTTTGAGGATGAAGCCAGCACCGTTTTCCAAAGTCAATTTACAGATTAGCTTACCGCGTTGGCTGCGCAACCTAAGGAGGTCTCTCGCAACGTTTTGATCTGAAAAGACCGAGATTCCTCGGGCTATGCATTCAGGCACCGTGAAATGTTGGTTCAGTTTCTCAGCACGTTGCGAACGAAAGTCCATTTCGTTGGGTGGATCGGTGCGGACGAGCCGGTACATCACGGTGACCTCAGTAATCTCAGCGGCGTCTTCCGGAGGACATCCTTCGGGCAAACATTCGCGGAACGACAACGATTCAAACTTCCGCGATTATCGAGTTAGAAGCCATGTTTTGAGTCTAAATTGGTATTCATGTGAAAATTGTTTGCGGTCTGACAACACGTCACGAGTTGTCGGGCACGGTGGCCTTCCCCCCATGCACACTGGGTTCGGAGCACCATTTTAGGCGTAGGAGGTCTAGGGGTTCGAGGATGGTTTCGGGGAGGTTTAGGAGGTCGATGAGGACGCGGCGGTCTAGTAGTTTACGGGTGTCGTCGCGGTAGGCTTCATTTGCGGGTAGGAGGTCTAGGTTTTTGATTTCGTCGAAGATGGTTTCGGCGGTTTGGAGTTGGTCTTCGGAGAGTTGAGTGACGTCTAGGGTTGGCATTGAGCGGATTGCGGTGATGGGCATGCTGCCTCTGCCGGCTTGTTGTCGGCTGGAGTGCCACCAGTATGAGATTAGGCCGAGGGTGGAGTTACCCCAAAGGGAGTAGGTGACTTCGTGCTCGCGTCTGTCGAACTTGATATTGGGCCATGCGCGTCCGCCGATTGTTTGGTTTTCGGTGAATGCGACAGCTAGGGGTTGGGAGTTGAACCTGAAATCGCGGTTGTGATGCGCTTGGCTTCGGGTTTCCCAGATTTCGATGGCTCGGGATTCGCGCCCTCGTTTGACTCTGCCCTCGCTGTCGGGTGCGACGATCAGGTGTTTTTCTCGTTGGGCGTCGTGGCCCCACAGCATGGGGTAGGTTGGTGCGGGATGCGGCGGTTGGGTGCGTTGGAATGGCGCTTTTGTACCGTTGCCTACGATGTCTTTGTCCGATATCCCAAGACTTGCGATCGAACCAACCGATGCTATCGGCAGGCCGATGGTGTCATTCTCACTCACCCGAGGTAACCACAACACGCCTTGTTCCAGTTTCGTAGCTGTCTGAGTTGGCATGAAACTCGACGCACCGACTGCCGACCACGGCAATTGAGTGTGAAGTGGTGCGTCAATCACCTCGCCTAGAGTTTCATCTCCGATTTGCAGCGGTACACCACCATACGGGCCATCCTCTATTCTCCTCATTTCGCCGTTGCGTGAAACGGCAGAGATTGTGCGCGCGACTTCCATCGCTTCCATTTCACTTCGTGGTCTGCGATTTAGTGAAATGAAGAGTCCGCGTCGTTCGTCTGCCTTTGCGGCGCGGCGTCCTACGATCAATGTCTCTGCCATCCCGGTATCGGCTGAGAACGATTGATCGTCTTGCTTCGCAGTGGCGATAGTGATGACTACGACGTCGGTGTAGTGTTCGGCGATCAACTGGCGGACTTTGCGCCAGCTGGAACCTTGCAACGCTGTCATTGGTAGGACTAATGCGATGGTCCCGTCGTGTTTGACCATGCGGTCGGCGAGGGCTACGAACCACGATGCGATGCCGGCGTAGCCGTGCGCGCAGGTTCCTTTGCCATACTCGGAAGCGAGCTTGGACATACGAGACTGCGTATCTCGGTCGATGCTCAAACCGTGAAATTGCTTCGTCTGATAGGTCTCGCCCTGGCGACCGTCCCAATCCGAACCCGAACGAGTGAATGGCGGATTCATGATGACGAGGTCTTGACTGAATTGAGGCATTTCGATAGCAGTTTCGGCGCTTTGTTCGCCGGTGGCGGTAACTGCCGATCCGCTATGGAGTGCGATCAGAGGTCGGACTTCGCCGTTGGATGCCAGGAGGTCGAGGGATCCGATTGATAGGCCGCCGTCTTCGGTTTTGCCGTATTGAGCGACGACGGTACGTGTGCCGTCGTATTTCTCGGTGGGATGCGATGACGAAAGCATCGAAGCGGTGAGATGGACGGATGATGGAATGATGTCGCAGGCGGTGAGTGCTTCCTGCATCATGTGGGCGTGGAGGTTTTCGGGTTGTCCGCCAGAAAGGAGGTGGAGCTGGTTGGTGCGCCGGTATGCGGCGTGGATTAGGGTGCCGGTGCCACATGCGTAGTCGGCGACGCGGAAATTTTTGACGCGTTCGGAGTCGCCCCAATTGCCGTCGTCCGAGATTGCGAGGTGGGCTAGGAGAGCGGCAGATTCGGGTCGGGTATAGAAGGTTGCAAGGAATTTTCGATCTGCAATTAATCGTTGGAACACTGTGCCCATTAGGTCTTGTGATTGGGCGACTCCCGAGTTGTGGAGTCTTTCTGCGGTCCACAACATGATCTTTAAGGCCTGGTTGGCATGAGTGATCGAAGCGACACCATGCAACAGATCGACGGCGATTTTGAAGATCGACCAGTAGTTGATTTCCAAAACCTTGTACCACTGTCTCAGGAATTCCGGAGCAATGGGGGATCCTAGATACATCGCGTCGTTGTAGTTGGGGATCCCGGGTCTGCCGGACAAACTAAGTTGATAAACCAGTGCGTTGATCATGATCGTTGCGGCCATGCGCAAGGTTTGATCGCTGTAGTCCTGTTTGAGGATGTCGGTGATGGCTTCTTTGGTGCTCTCGCTCACCTCGCAGGCTTCGCGAAGGATGGTGGCGGATGCACCGATGCCTCTGATAAGGGTGTCGATGGCGGTTTGGATGGCGTCTTCGGGGACGGCGGCGTAGCTGATGAAAGCGGCGAGGTCTTTGAGGTTGCCGGGAATGAAGCCTTGTTGAGGGAAGCGGTTGAATTCGTCGCGTGATGTGCCGGTGTAGAGGGCGTATTCGAGTTGGATGCCGCCACTTAGAAGGTTGTCAACTTGGTCGTGGCTGCGGCAGTTGTGGAGGTCGATTGGTGAGCGGAGTGCTACGACGGCGTTGATGTTGCCGGAGGTGTCGACGATGTCGGTGTCGAGGTTCTCGCCGAGCCTTGAAATCGCTTCTGGTTCAACTGTGCTTGCGGGAAGGTATTCGTTTTCGATGATGACGGGGCGAAGGCCTTGCTGGTGGACGAGGATGTCGGGTTGTCGCTGGTTGCCTTCGAAGGCGCCATGAGTCTCGCCGTACGCGCTCCAGCGCGCATTCATGCGATCCAACAGAGTCGCGATGCGTCCGTTGAGTTGGGTTTCGTTGATGGGCATTGATTGGGGGTTTGAATCGGTGTGTTTTCAGCGTATTTTGGTCAGAATAGCAGAGGTTTTGCTTATACTCGTTGCTGGATGGCGAACGGGAGTGTGCAATGGTCGCGACGCGACGAATTGCAGCCGCGGATGAGCGGTTACGCGGGTTCGTTGCCGCGCATTGAAAATCAGTCGATCGGTTGGTGGAAGTAGAAGCATAGACCGTCGGGAGCGACTACGAAGAAGACTTGGAGTTTCTGGCCGTCGCGTACGTCGACTCGCCAGTTTCCGGTTTCGACACCGTTGGCTTCGATTTCGTCTTTGGCACGTTGGGCGTCGGAAACTCGGATGGCGGCTCCGTCTTGGGTTGGATCGCCGCCATTAACGGCGAAGCCGATGCGGGTACCGTCGCGCCCCATGATGACGGTCGGTACGGGGTTTTCGTGTCGTTCCACTTCGGTGAGGCCGAAGGCTTTGGCGTAGTATTCGGCGGCAGTGTCGATGTCTGCGACAGGCAACGCGAGTACGTCATCGGCGAAAGGGAATGCTGCTTCGAAGAGTTTCATGAGATGAGGTCCGATACGGAGTGGAGTCAGTCGCGACGCTACGAATTGTAGCTTTGGTGTCGGACAGCGGGAAGAGTGGCGACCCCGAGCAGATTTGAACTGCCGATCTCCTCCTTGACAGGGAGGCGTGTTAGACCACTACACCACGGGGCCACTTAATCGGACGGCGACCAAGCCGAAAAAGCTTGAGCACCAGTCCTTTTAGGTTAATTCATACCAACACTTTGCGTCAACGAGGGAGGCGGTTGTGGCTTTTACATACCCGAGCCGCACGGGAGGTTCGTAGAGGTTAACTGCACAACTCGATGAAATCGTCCCGGCTCATACCTGCTCCCCTCGCAAAGTCCCTCGATCCAACTCTTTGTGACGTGGAACCGATAGACGTATGCCGGTATCGTTCTTGAGTATCATGTGGCTGCCTCTAGTCCACACACGCTCAAACCCAGCATCTTTCATCGCATCGACGAATTCGTCGCCTGATATGACTGGTAACCTAGGCAATTGCGAAGGCCGAAGGGACATTGACCAATCGCATCGACACGTCGTCTAGCGCCTCTTCATGCGCCAGGCTCTCCGTGTAGGCATGAATTGCCTCAACGATGTTGTCTATGGCTTCTTCGACCGTTTCGCCTTGAGAGAAACAACCGGGAAGGCTCAGACAAGACGCTACGTAGTACCCATCCTCACCCGGCGCAACCCGTATCAAGAATGTGATCGTTTCCATTGCGTGGTTCCCTGTGGTTGTACTCGGTTTCACATGCTCGCATCTGAAGTTAGAGCATAGCCTAACATCTGAGGTTGCAGTTCAATATGGGGCGACGTAAGGTATACGGACTCTCTGAGGTCTCCGCCAACCCCTTTACACGGCCTGAGGCTCGGCAAGGCTCTTGCGAGACTTATGTGTGTAAAAGGAATAATAGCCATCGAGATAGTGGCTGGGAATTGACAGCCTCAGTATTGCTTGAACAACTCCCCCCAAGGCGTCTTCAGTGCGTCTGAAACGCGTTTTCGCCCGATGAAGCGGAGCCAGAATTCGTTGTGGTAGAGGTTGGAGGCGACAAAGGCCCAGGGGGTGATGGGTGAGCGTAGGAGCATGCCTTCCAATGGTTTTAGCGGGCCCCAGTAGATGAGTTTCTGGCCGCGGGAGGCGAAGGTGTTTTCGTTTGGGGAGAAGTCCCATTTGACGTTGGCGATGTCGTCGCCTTTGAGGTCGATTTGGGTTGGGTTGCCGATGCCTAGGCCCATTTCGTGAGCGATGCGGATTTTGGGTATGGACATGGGGTCGAAGCCCATGAGTTTTGCGGCGACGGCGTCGATGGCCACTTGGTCGGCGGAGGCGAGGATGATGTTTTTGTTGTGGATGCGCATGGCGCGGGGGCCGGGGCCATCGCCGGCAAAGGTGCCGTCCATGACGGCGAAGAGGCCGCTGTGGATTTCGCGTTGGATCTGGAGGAGGTCGACGAGGGTTTCGTGGATCTGGGCGTGTGTCCAGTGGCGGTAGCGATGCAGCAGTCCGCCAAAGGCATTCTTCATTGCGCCGGTCATCTGAGTGAAGACGTGGGTTTTGACGGTTGGGAGTTGGATGATGTTGGTGCCAAGGAGCATCTCGGGGATGTAGATGCCGTCTTTGTAGATGTCGTTAAGGACGAGCATCTCGGCTTGGGGTCGGTAACGCACCCATTGCATATCGGGCGTGTCTAGGATGACGTGGGGGATGTCAAGGCGGTCTTCTACCGCGGCGTGTTTGTTCTTGATACGGCCTTCGATCGGGTCGACTACTACGGTGCCGTTGTGCGCGGCGGTTAAATCGTCGAACCCGTCGGCGCGAAGTTTGTTGGCGACACCTTCGATCTGCCAAGGGGCGGTCGAGCAGGCCGGATAGTAGTGCTGCCAAGAGATGTTGACCTTGAGCAGTGTCTCGATGTCCGGCGTCAGGGAATCTTGGTACCCAGCCAAATCCATGAGGTCCGCGTAGTCGGAGAGCACGGTTTCCGGTTTGGTGTAGAGGATGGCGACGGTTCCGAGTTGCGGCTCGACGTGCGGGATGTCTGGTGCGGTAACCAGACGTTCCTCGGATGTGGTGCTGATCGGGGCTCTCATGATTTTTGCTTACCCTTAGTCGCCGCTCGGAGTAGGGGCTACGGATGCTGCGCATAACCCTCCCCCTTGATGCCCAAGGGGGAATTAAAGGGGGTTTTTGACTTGGTGTGTCGCTTTGCACTCCGTTGCCGGCCCCTATGGATTCCGGCATTCGCCAGAATGGCGTAGTTTTGCCAAGGCCTCATCGAAGGATCCGTGATGGAGACGTCACGCGGCTTCGTAATGGTGCTCGCCGGCTAGGACGTAGCCATATGCCGAGAGTGCCGCGATTGCGCCTTGTGACGCTGCAGTTACCGTCTGCTTGAGTGATGTTCCGTCGGTGAGGTCGCCGGCGGCGTATATTCCGGGCATGCTGGTGCGCTGGCCGCGGTCGACGTGGACTTCGTCGGTCTCCTCGTTGATGTCGAGCCCGAGCATGTTGGGTATTTCGAGCCGCGGGTCGGCACCGGCCTCGATGAAGATGCCGTCGAGATTGATGACGTCTTTCCCGTGGTCGTCTTCGCGGGATTTGTTCATTGGTTCGGTCTGTTCTGCGTGGATCTCAATCTTCTCGTTGTCGTCCATCGGGCGTGAGATACGGATGCCGGTCAGGCCCGCGAGGTCCGTTCCGATTAGTTCAGTGACGTTGGTATTCAACAGAACGCGGATGTTCGGGATCTGAGACAGGACTTTTAGCTGTATCGGCTCCGGTCGCCAGAGTTCTTCGCCTCGGTAGATGAGGTAAACGTGTTTGGCGTAGCGGGCGAGTAGGATCGCGCCTTCGGTTGCGGCATTGCCTCCACCCACGACTGCCGCGGCCTCTTTGTTGCGGTAGAGAGGCGCGTCGCACGTCGAGCAGTATGAAACACCCTTGCCGGTCCACTCAGCTTCCATGGGCAGCCCTAGGGTGCGGCGTTCGCGTCCGACGCAGAGGATTACGGATCCGGCATCAACGATATCGCCGCCTTCAAGCGTGCAGACGAATCGATCATCATTTGGCTCGACTGCTTCAAGATTGCGGGAGATTGTCGGAACCTCTAGCTTGTCGACCTGCTCTTTGAATTTCAGCATCAGATCGAAGCCGTCGATGTCGGGCGTTCCGGGGTAGTTCTCGATCAAACCACCGATTGCGGTTTCGCCGCCGAACGACTCTGAGGCGATGACGGTGCTCAGTTGGTATCGTGCGGCGTAGAGTGCGGCGGCGAAGGCGGCGGCACCTTGACCTGCAACAAGAACATCTGCGTTGTGAGTTTGGAGCATTTCGACGATCCCGACCAGAAAAATACAGTGCCAATTCAGACGATGGCTTCTCTCTTATAAAGTCTATTTCATGGGCAATTCGAGCCTTTGAAGAGTAACCAATCCAAGGCGGGCCGCGCGTTTTGCGTCGGTTGAGATGTGAGCAATGTCTAACGATAAAGATTTGACGATGGTCGAAGGCGGCGGGGTCGCCTCGGCACAAGGTTTCCAAGCCGGTGGTGTGTTCGCTGGAATTAAGACACCTGGCGAGGACAAATACGACCTCGGGCTGCTCTACTCGGATCGGGATTGCACCGTCGCCGGCACATTTACTCAGAACAGCGTCGTTTCGCCCTCGGTCACCGTCTCCAAAGACGTGGTTGCTAGAGGTTCCGCCCGCGCGGTCATTGCCAACAGCGGCTGCGCCAATTGCTCTGTCGGCGAACAAGGTCTCATTGACGCTCGGGACGTGGCTTCGATCGCGGCTGGTCAACTCGGGGTGGATGCCGACGAGGTCCTCGTTGCCTCCACGGGTGTCATCGGAGTGGAGCTTCCGATGAATATCATCCGGGACTTTACGCCCCAGATAGATGTTCGGAGTGGCGACGAAGCGGGTTTGGAGTTTGCAAAGGCGATAATGACCACTGACACCCACGCCAAGCAGATCGCGGTGCAGTATCAGGCCAGCGATGGATCGACGGTAATGGTCGGCGGCTGTGCCAAAGGCGCGGGGATGATTCATCCGAACATGGCGACCATGCTGTGTTTCATCTCGACAGACGCCGATGTCGATCAATCCTTCCTACAGTCGACGCTCTCTCAGGCTGTCACCTTGAGCTTCAACCAGATCGACATCGACGGCGATCAGAGTACGAACGACACTGTGGCGATACTCGCCAACGGCGCGTCTGACAGTCCTCGTGTTTCTGGCGGCGACGACGATTCGGCGAAGTTCTCGAGCGCAGTCGAATTGGTGAACCGCCACCTTGCGATCGAATTAGCGCGCGATGGTGAAGGGGCTCGACATCTGATAACTGCCGTGGTTGAGGGTGCAGAATCCGACGTCGATGCCCGCAAAGCTGCGCGCTCCGTGGCCGCTTCACTGCTCGTCCGAACCGCGGTCTACGGTCGCGATCCTAACTGGGGCCGAATCATGATGGCCGTCGGCAAGACCGGCATCCCGCTAGTCGAATCGCGTATCGACATCTATGTCAATGGCATCCAGATCGTGGCCGAGGGCAAGGCCATCGCGTACAACCCCCAGAGCGTGATTGCGGCCCTTGACCAACCCGAGGTCGAACTACGTACCAATCTGAATTGCGGCGAAGGCTTCGGCGAAGCTTGGGGCTGCGATCTTACCGAGGAGTACGTAGTCTTCAACTCGGCGTACACCACGTGATGCCAAACCAAGATTGCATCGTAGTCAAGATCGGCGGCTCGACGCTAGGCGAAGGCGACTCGACGATCGATGATGTCGTCGAGTTGTGGAAGCGTGGGATGCGGCCAGTCGTTGTCCACGGCGGCGGTAAGACGATTTCTGAATGGGTAGCCAAGCAGGGAGTTCGGTCGCAATTCGTGCGCGGGCTGCGGGTGACCGACTTGGCGACGCTCGAGGTGGCGGTTGCGGTGCTTACCGGTCTCGTCAACTCCAACCTAGTGGCCGAGATTGTTCGCGCCGGGGCACCTGCCGTCAGCGTGTCCGGTGTATCCGACGGGATGTTCAGCGCCGTCGTTCAAGACGCTGAATTGGGTTACGTTGGGAGGATCGAAACGACCAACCCGGTACCGGCGCAGGTGATCATCGATTCGGGGCGCATTCCCGTGATTGGACCGGCGGCATTGAATCTGGAAGCGACGTCGTTGAGCGATCAGATTCTCAACATCAATGCCGATACCGCCGCCGGACATCTGGCCCGCGCTTTGGAAGCCAAAGCGTTGATTTTCCAGACCGATGTTGAAGGGGTGTTGGATATGCGGGGACGGATTATTCCGCAGATGACCAAGCGTCAGGCGACCGAATTGATCAATAGCGGCGTTGCTGGCGGTGGCATGATTCCGAAGCTGGAGGCCTGCATCGAGTCACTGGGTGGGACTAAGTCGGCGCACATCATTGATGGGCGAGTGCGTGGGTCGTTGGTTCAGTGTGCGGAGGGCGAACCGATTGGGACGCGGATTGTTTGAGGGGGATGTGACCGTTAGCGATTGACAGGTGCAAGCGGATTGTGCCAGCGGAGGCAGGGGAAGCGGCGGAAGTCGGTATCTGCTGAGTGCACCTCAGCGTCGTACTCAATGGCGATCGCGGCGATATGGGCGTCGGTGACCAGGTTCCCGGCGGTCCCTGCGGTGTTGATGTTTCGCACGAAATGAGTTAAGTGTTCCCTTGCCGGGTTCAAATGATTTACGTGGGGACGTTCCAACCACTCCACGACTGTGGCGACGGCTGCGGAGGACGTCATCGGATCGACAAACGCCTTGGGATTGGTCGAGATTCGCACGAACCCGGCGACCACAATCCAAGGGATCCCACGGGCGATTCGCCTGCGAGCAACTCGAACCACCAGCAGTAAATTGACGTCTGGAATGATCAAGATTGCCGTTGTTTGTTGACATACGAGTCGACTTCAAATTGGTCGTTCAATTGATTCAGTTTGGTGCGATCGACGCCGGGGGCATAGTCGCTGGAAAACGTGCGAAATCGGAAGTGTTCTTCGATCTCTTGGCGTTTTGATCGGGTTTCGATCTCGCGTCGCAGAAATTCGTTGGCAACCTGATCGATCGACCGATTCTGCGACTCGCTTCTCTTTTGGAAGAAGTCGGCAACGTCGTTGTCCAGTTTGATGGTAGTCACCATGGCAGTGGCATCCCCGATGGGATGGATTTCTATAACATTCTATGACCACGTGGCTGTACGCTCTACGCTATTACCACTCTGCGCCGTCCTCCGGAACGTATCCGACGAGCGCGGTGGTGTGTTCGAGATCACGGAAGCGGGTGCGGTTGTTGGAAACGCCGTAAACAATGTCGTATCGGACCTCGGCCGGTGCTTCGACACATCGCCAGACGATCTGTGCGGCGTCTCGATGGCTGAGATAGACGGCGGCGTTGCGCGGCGAATCGGGTTCGTTTTCCGCGGTGACACGCCCCAATCTGATGCAGATAACCGACATTCCGTGCGTCTCGGAGTAGTAACGGCCCATCGCCTCTCCTGCGAGCTTGGCGACGCCGTACATGTTGCCTGGCCTGGGCGGTGATGAGTGATAGACGCGCGGTGTCGGCTTGGGGACATTGTCGTAACGGGCCTCAATCATAGACAGAAATGGCTCGTCAACCTCATATCGCATCTGAGTGGCTCCGGAACTGCCGAAAACGAAGCGTTTTACGCCGGCATCTTTCGCCGCTTCGTAGACGTTGTAGGTGCCCTCGATGTTGACCGAGAGTTGGGACGCATCGGCAGGACCGAGATATGCCGCCATGTGGACTACGCAGTCGATACCTTCAAATGCGGGACGGATAGCGTCAGCATCGGTGATGCTCGCACGCATTGTCGGGTATCCAAGAACGTCCTGACGGTTGAGAGCCGACACCTCGTACCCCCGCTTTGATAGCTCGCGGCCGGCAACACCGCCGATCAATCCGCTCATGCCCGTGACTAATACTTTGGTTATAGGAATTGTGCTCTCGTTGTTCATGCGCCCATGATACGTCGTTGCTGCGCGTTTTACCGTTGCTGAGATTCCGACAGGTTTATACTTTCAACTAACGCAAACTCAGCGATTGAAACGTTCATGATGTCGGAAAAAAGTATCACTCGTCGGGAGGTTCGTTGATGCCGGAAGCTTCACCCGCATCAACGCAAGAGTTGGAGCGCGCGGCCTTAGATTCGCTGGCCGCGGCGAAGTCCGAATCTGAGATCGAAGAATGGCGCATCGAGTATCTCGGACGCCGTGGAGTCCTATCGACGCGGCTCCGTTCCGTTGGCACGTTGCCACCCGAGGCCCGACGCGAGGCTGGCGCCGACCTCAACCGCCTCAAGAACCGCCTCTCCAATGCATTTGACGAGGCCGCCCAACACGTTTCGGAGTCGAAACGCGATGTCGCGCCTGGCGATGCCATCGACATCACTTTGCCCGGCAAACGATCAAACCTTGGCGGCCTTCATCCTTCCGAGATGATGATGCGCGAAATCCTCGATGTCTTCAACGACATGGGATTTCAGACTGTTGAAGGGCCGATTGTAGAACTCGAAAAATACAACTTCGACATGTTGAACGTACCAGCCGATCATCCGGCACGCGACCTCCAAGACACACTGTGGATCGACCGCAACTCCGACAATCCCGTCCTGTTGCGAACTCAGACGTCCCCGATGCAGATTCGGACGATGGAAAAGCAGAAACCTCCGGTCCGCATCGTATCGCCGGGCTTATGCTTCCGCCATGAAGCGACAGACGCCACGCATGAGTGGCAGTTCCACCAGATCGAAGGACTGGCGGTAGACGAGGGCGTGACGATGGCCGACCTGAAAGGCACGCTCTACGAGTTTGCCCGTCGCATATTTGGCACCCAACGCAAGATCCGATTCCGTTGTGATTACTTTCCATTCGTCGAGCCGGGCGTTGACGTTTCCGTGGATTGGGACGGCCGATGGGTCGAGATCATGGGCGCAGGTATGGTACACCCCAAAGTACTCGAAGGGGTCGGATACGATCCCGCAAAATACACCGGCTTCGCTTTCGGGATGGGACCCGAACGCATCGCGATGTTGCGCTACAACATCGAAGACATCCGACATTTCTTCTCGAACGATCTGCGCTTCCTGAGCCAGTTCTAGCCGATACGACAGCACCTCCCTGATGAAAGTCCCTCTCTCATGGCTCCGCGGTTACGTCGATATCGACATCGACGTTGACGAACTCGCCCATCGCCTCACAATGGCCGGCAACGAAGTCGATTCGGTAAAGCGGTTCCGTCACATCGAAAACGTCGTCGTTGGCGAAGTCCTCAACGTTGCTCCACATCCCAACGCAGATCGCCTCAGATTAGTGCATGTCGACGATGGAGAAGGTGTCCACGAGGTGGTATGCGGCGCCCCAAACGTTGCCAAGAGTCAGAAGGTCGCGTACGCGTCGATCGGCGCCGAATTATTCGATGCCTACAGCGAAGAGCCAGGAAAAACCCGACGTCTGCGACGATCGAAGATCCGGGGTGTCGAATCATCCGGCATGGTCTGTTCCGAGAAGGAACTCGGCATCGGCGAAAACCACGACGGCATACTCGTGCTTCCCGAAAACTCATGTATCGGCACTCCAATCGGTGATGTAATCGGTGATGCCGTCCTGGACATCGAGTTGACACCGAATCGGCCAGACTGCCTCGGAGTAGTCGGAGTTGCTCGCGATGTCGCGGCGCTTACCGGCAAGACGCTCCGAATGCCGTCACTCAATTATCCGACTACGGGGCCTGACGTCGATACTCTCGCCAAGGTATCAGTCGCCGATGGCGACCTATCTCCGCGCTATGTTGGTGCCGTTATCAGGAGGGTCCATATAGGCCCGTCACCTCCGTGGCTTCAAGAACGCCTTAATGCCATCGGCGAACGCCCGATCAACAACGTCGTGGATGCCACAAATTTCGTGATGTTCGAACTCGGGCAACCGCTACACGCCTTTGACTACGACAAAGTAACCGATCATCATGTAATCGTCCGCCGCGCCGTTGAAGGTGAAGTCCTTACCACTCTCGATGGTGTCGACCGCAACCTCGACAGCGAATCACTGCTCATCGCCGATCCTAGCGGTGGCATCGGTTTGGCCGGCATCATGGGCGGCGAGAATTCCGAGATCACCGAAACAACCGTCAATATTTTCCTCGAATCCGCCAACTTCAATCCGCAGAACAACCGGCGAACGGCCGGCCTTTTGGGCATGCGAAGTGAGGCGACTTTACGGTTCGAAAAGGGGCTGCGAGCAGGTCTTGCAGAAGTCGGCATCAAACGATGCCTCCGCATCATCCAAGAGGTCGCAGGGGGAGAGATCGCCCCAGGGCTGATCGACGAGTGGCCGGGCAAGGGATCTGAGCAAGAATACGTCGACTTGACGAACGACCACATCGTCCGCGTCATGGGCGTGGAATACCCGGTCCAACAGATCGAGACCACGCTCAAGTCGCTAGGTTTTGAGATTGAACCGTTACCTAACGGTGGTCCAAACGGTTGGCGCGTTGCGATCCCCTATTGGCGTCCCGATATCGCGATACCTGAAGACCTCGTCGAAGAGCTGGCGCGTATCATCGGCTACGACGATCTACCTGCCACCGGAGTGACCGGGCGGGTCCCCCGTTGGGAACCGGGCGCGACCCACGTATTCCGCCACCGCGTGGTTGACGCCTTGACCGCTTACGGCTTGCGCCAGACCTTCACCTATGCCGCGATCTCAGACGAACTCGAAGACAAAGCCCCGCCTCCAGCGAGGCGATCGTCAATTGACGGGGTTTCCGAAGGTGTGAAACTGGAGAACCCGGTCTCCGGCCATCACGCAACGTTGCGTCGATCATTACGTGCGCCCACTCTGGAATCCGCGGCCCGCAACACACGGACTTGGCGTGGACCAGTGGCACTGTTCGAAACCGGATTGGTCTTCGAATCTGACCCAGACCCCAACGCGCCGCTTCCCCGACAATCCGAGCAACTAACGGGTGTCCTTACCGGACCGCGAGGCGATACCCTCTGGGACCGCGTCGACAACGATTTCGACTTCTACGACGCAAAAGGCGCGATTGAACAGGTTCTGGAAACGCTGGGTGTCGATGCCAAATTCATTCCATTGGAAGACACGACCTACGCCCAAGGCAAGGCCGCGGAAGTCGTTACCGCCGATCGGAAAGGAACCCCGATCGGCACCGTCGGAATTGTCGATACGGCTGTGTGGGAACGGTTTGAAGCCGAAAGCCCAAGTGCGGTTATGTTCGAACTTGACATGGAAGCGCTCCGCGTAATCGTCGGCGACAAGACCCGCGCCGACAGCTACACTCCGTACCCTCGATACCCCGGTTCTCAACGCGACTTGGCGTTGGTCGCCGACAGCAGTGTCCGCGTTGGTGATGCCCTGCAGATCTGCCATCAGAACCGACTGGTCAAGTCGGCATCCGTGTTCGACGTATACGAAGGCGGCGGTGTTGACGAAGGTCAGAAATCGATCGGCATCCGAGTCATATACCAATCTGACACTCGAACTCTGACGTCTGAGCAAATAGCTCGCGCCGAAGAACAGATCGTACGAAGATTAGAACGCGAACTAGGGGTTTCGCTCCGAAGCTAAACTCTGCACATCACCCTCACGAGGGGAAGGATCGGGGTCAATCCCCACTCAATGACCACACAATCTCATCATTCGTTCGCTCTTGAACGGCCCCATCGCCATCACTACGATGCCGAAATGCTCAGCGTGGAAGATGCGCGCGACCGCATTCTTTCGTACTTCCAGCCATTGGCATCGGTAGATGTCCCACTCCTTGAAGCACTTGGCCTCACGCTTGACGAAGACCTAGTCGCCGAATTCGACATTCCGCCGTTGGCCAACTCCGCGATGGACGGATATGCACTTCGATCCGTTGACATCGCCGCGGCTTCGAAATACAACCCCGTCAGTTTGCCGGTCAACGGCTACATCGCGGCGGGTGATGTTCCTACCAAACCAGTTGCGCCCGGCGCAGCGGTGAGGATCATGACCGGGGCTCCGGTTCCTGAAGGTGCCGACGCGGTCGTCCCGTTTGAAGACACCGACGAAGATGACCGACGAGAAATCAGCGACACCATTTCCGAGATCAGCATCAACCTCTGCGCCGAACCGGGCGAGAACATTCGACCGGCAGGCGAGGACATCCAACGTGGGGCGACGGTGGTCACCAAAGGCACCGAACTTACCCCTGGTGTCATCGGTGTCGCGGCGTCCTTGGGCAGAACGTCAGTACGAGCAATCCGACGGCCAATCATCGCCATAGTTTCCACTGGCGACGAGTTGGTGGACCCCGGCGACGAACTCGGTCCGGGCAAGATTTACAATTCCAACGCCTTCAGCATCGCATCAATGTCGGAGAAATACGGAGCGGTTGCAGAGATTGTCGGCATCGCACGCGATAGTATCGAATCTCTTGAAGAGTTGCTAGAAGAAGCCGTTAAGTATGACATGGTTGTGACCTCGGCAGGAGTTTCCAAGGGCGATTACGACGTTGTCAAAGACGTCCTCGCGAAGGGCGGAGAAATCGCCCTTTGGTCAGTCCGTATGCGCCCAGCTAAACCTTTGGCTTTCGGCGCGTTGAACGCTCCCGATGGTCGCAAGGTGCCCCATCTCGGACTACCTGGCAACCCGGTCAGCGCGATGGTCGCATTCGAACAATTTGGTCGTCCGGCCATCCGTGTCATGCTCGGCAAAAAACCGCTTCCAAAGCCGTCGATTATCGCAACTCTCGACGACCCCGTCCATAACCACGACGGCCGACGGGTGTACGCTCGGGTTGAGGTCTATCGCGACGGCGACGGTAACTTCCGCGCCCGATCGACCGGCAATCAAAGTTCTGGCGCATTGCACTCGATGGCATACGCCCGCGGATTAGCGATCTGTCCGGACGATGTCGCAACGGTTGCCGCGGGATCGGAAATAAAAGTTGAGATACTAGATTGGCCGGACGACGAATTGTTGAGCGGGGCGATCGACGATAAAGATGGAGATTGTGACGTTCATCCTCCAAGCAATGTACATTAGTTAATCGCTAAAGATGAATCAGGACGAGTCGAATGACCTCTGGTGCCGAAACCACTCAAGAAACCACGGTAAGCAATTCATTTTCCGACGTTCTTTACGCGGTGAACGAACAAGCAAATGAGGACGCTGGTGAGTCCTACATCTTCAAGGTTTGGCAACGATTATGCTGGTCCGGGCAGTGTCGCCTGTGCAGGCGATATTCGGAAGGTAAACCTGTCGTCCCTGGCTCCACCACCGTGCCGAGCATCTACAACGCTGCTCGTTCCTGTTCCGTAAAAGTGGAGTTCATTACTCCCACGTTGTCCGTTTTGGAAGCGGTGTTCCGCATCCTGATCGTGAACGGCAATCAGCCGATGAGATTCAGCGCCGTCGTTGACAAACTCAAAGAGCACTGGGGCTCAGAGTTTCCTCAACGAGTCGAATCGCTTGAACTTTTGCAACGTGTCCTCGACAGTGCCAACGAGTACCACATCGGCCGCGCTTCCGACCCCGAGTAATATCGCAGTCGATCGTCCTTAACGCATTCACGACGCCTTCGCGCGTAACATTGCGAGAATGTTTGAAGTCACGGGACGCACCGATTTCTGGAACATCGGATACCCTCTCCTCGGCGCGATCGTCTACCTGATCGCCCCGATATCCATCGCGTTCATCGCTTACGGACTGTATCGCCGGATCCAATTCTGGCGACTGGGCGCCGAGTACGACGAACTCGGTTCCCACGGCGAACGCGTTCGGGAGTTCCTCCGCACCGGTGCGTTCGGTTTCGGTGGACACGGAAAGTTTCACCCGCGTCGAGAACGCTACGCCAGCATCATGCACTTCGCCATATTCTGGGGATTTGCCGTGCTCCTGCTGGCGACAACCATCGCCGCGATCGAGTTCAACTTCGAAGAATACCTCGGCGTCAACTTCCCCACCGCGTATTTCCGACTTCAGACCAGCTTCATTTGGGACGTCTTCGGAGGTGTGCTGGCGCTCATCGGAATCGCAATGGCGTACTGGCGCCGGTACGTCGTCAAACCCGATCGGATCAACTCATTTGCCGATGATTCGGTCATCCTTGCTTACCTTCTTCTGCTTGTCATCACCGGTTTCGCGCTTGAAGGCCTGCGTATTGGGGCAACCGAACTTAACCCGAATTCGGACCTTTACGCCCCGTCTGATGCGCTTTGGTCGCCGGTCGGATGGGTATTCGCGAATCTGTTCGATGCCATGGGATTATCGCCCGACGCTATGATCTCATTGCACAAAGCCTTGTGGTGGTCCCACGCGGCCATCTTCGCCGTCGGTCTTGCATACGCCGCCATCAGCTTCAGCAAGCTGTCTCACATCATCGTTTCATCCCTAAACATCTATCTCAGGCCCTTACGACCGCGCGGCGCGCTGAAACCGATGGGTGACTTCGAAACCCTAGAGTCGTTCGGCGCGTCCGATCTCAAAGATCTTACGTGGCAACAAATGCTCAGCTACGACGCCTGCACCAACTGCGGTCGATGCCAAGACAACTGCCCGGCGTGGGCTTCCGGCAAACCGCTCTCACCCCGCAAAGTCATCCAAGACATGCGCGGTTACGTGGAACAGCGTGCGCCGGAAGTGTTCGGAGCCGCCGCGCTTGGCGAATCGGCGCCGTCTCCGTCGACATCGATGGTCAGCGAAGCCATTGGAGATGAGGTCCTCTGGTCATGCACGACCTGTGCCGCCTGTGTGGAGGCCTGCCCGGTTGGCATTTCGCACATCGACTCCATCGTCGACATGCGGCGTTACTTGATGCTGGAACAGGCATCAGCGCCCGACACCGCGATGTCGGCACTCCAGTCCATGGAGCAACGTGGCCATCCATGGAGCGGCACTGCCCTGACCAGAGAATCTTGGCTCGAAGATATGGACGACGTCCCTATCATCGACGTAAACCCGAATCCGGATGTCTTATTCTGGGTCGGCTGCTCTGGCGCGTTAGTGGAACGCGGTGTCAGAGTCACGCGCGCCATGGCATCCGTCTTGAAGAAAGCCAACGTCAACTTCGCCGTGCTCGCATCGCAAGAAACATGCACCGGCGACCCCGCACGACGCATGGGTAACGAGTACCTGTTCCAGATCCTCGCCGGTCAGAACATCGAAACCGTTAACAGCTACGGCATCAAGACGATCTTGACTACCTGCCCCCACTGCTTCAACACCATGCGAAATGAATACTCCCAAGTTGCAGAGTCCCTCGCGACCGATTGGAACGTCGAAGTCTTGCACTACACAGAGTTCGTCGACCGATTGATCTCAGAAGGGCGGCTGAAGATGTCAGACAAGGAATCTGTGACTCAACGGAGTGCGAACGGCGACGGTGGTTGTGGCAGTGTAACCTACCACGACTCTTGCTACCTAGGTCGTCACAACGACATCTACGACGAACCTCGAAACATCGCCAACGCCGTCGCCGGTGTTGAACTGAGCGAGATGTCTCAATGTCGTTCGCGCGGCTTCTGCTGCGGCGCTGGAGGGGGGCGAATGTGGATGGAAGAATCCGGCACCCGAGTCAATCACATCCGCACCGACCATTTTCTCGAGACCGATGCCGATACCGTCGCCGTTTCATGCCCCTTCTGCCTCCAAATGTTCGAAGAGGGCATCGCCGCCAAAGGCCAGCAAGACAACAAACGAGCCCGCGACCTCATCGAACTCGTCGACGAAGCCAGTTGAAGCCATCGTTGATTTCCTGACGCGTTCCGCGTTGTCGGAGCGTTTTCGAATTCGCTTAAACTTAAGAAATTGCGCTAGAAATCAATGGAGAAACAGCACATGCCATTCTTGGTCAACCACATCCATCTGAAGTCATCAGACCCCAAGAAGACTGCCGACTGGTTCGTCGAGGCCTTCAAAGTCCAAATCATGTCCGACACAGTTCGAGATTTCGGCGACCGCTTCATCGTCACCCAGACTGAAGGTGGACTAGCGATCAACATCTCCAGCGAGCGCACCGGTGAGACGCTCGGCCCAGCCGACGCCAACGCCCATTACGGCCTCGAGCACTTCGGCTTCGACACCGACGACATGGATGCGGACATTGCTCGTCTCACGGACCTCGGCGCCGAACTCAAAGAGGGTCCCATAGCTCTTCCCGATGGCCGCAAAATCGGCTTCATCGCCGCCCCAGGCGACATTCGGATAGAACTGATTCAGCAGGTTAGTTAGGGAACCCTGATATTTGCCACCTCCCCGCGATTAAGGGGAGATGGCGAATCTTTTTTGTTTCAAAATCGAGTTCGCTAGTAATCGCTCACACCAACTCCAACCCCGCCGTAATCCCAATACTCCCCGAAATACTGCGATAGACCGGACACGAGTTGGGATGCACACGCATCACCCGATCGATCGCATCCCGCTTCTCCTCAAGTAACTCCGGATCGATCTTCAGCTTGTAGGTGATATTGATGCGCTTGATGACTAGGACGTTGCCTTCCTTCTCGATCTCTCCGATGGTGTCGGATTCGAGGTAGCCTTCGCCGGCCGGGATACCGCGCGCCTCAAGGGCGCCGCCAAACGTTCCGGTCATTCAACCGCTGGTCGCAGCCACGATGTAGTCCAACGTCGTGGCGTGTGGCTCTGAGATGTCTGGGCTGACTCCGTAGTGCTCGGCGACTTCGGAATGAACGCCGAACTTTACCGGGCCGTCGATCGGTAGGTGAGCAATCCGGAACGGACCTTTAATCCTCTCCAACTTCACACGGGAACGGTAGGCTACAGCGTCGTTTGTGGACATCCCCAACTCTCTCTGGATACATTCGGGTGGTAGATTCGTTTAGCATACCGCACGATAACAGCCGCAAACCACAGGATCCAAAATCCCGAACCAATGAAACGATTTCTCCGACTACCACCAGTAATTCCCGCACTCTGCACCATCTTCGCCGGCGTCGTACACAACACTGTCTGGGCGTTCGAGCCACTGCAAGAACCGTGGAACAACATCAGCGGCGGCATCATTCTCGCCATTGCAATTCTCATGTTCACCGTCTCGATCCTCGCATTCCGTCGTCGAGGCGAGAGCTTTAACGTCGGTAAACCAACCGCGAACCTCGTCACGGGGGGAATCTACGCTACATCTCGAAATCCGGCTTATCTGGCGATGCTGATCGCGATTTTCGGGATCGGGTGCATCGCCAACTCGCTCGCGATAATTCTAGCCATCATGCCGTCCTTCGTGGTCTTCAACTGGTACACGATACCGAGAGAAGAGCGCTACCTCATGGGGAAACTCGGCTTTGTTTACGATCAGTACCGAAATCGGGTTAGAAGGTGGCTCTGAAAGCCGTCTTTAATGAACCTTGGCCGACAGCGGGTACGAACCGAGCACCTTGACCATCGGCGCCACCTCTCGCAGCCCGCTCAACGTCTCAACGATCTCAGGGTCCATTCGATGCCCCAAGAAGTCCAACAGGAATACGTAGTTACCGAGTTCTTCGCCTGTGGGTCGCGATTCGATCTTCGTCAGGTTGATGTTCCGCTTCGCAAACGGCTCCAAAGCCTTGTACAACTGACCCGGCGTGTCTCGATTCATGAAACTGAACGCAATGCTCGTCTTGTCAGCGCCGGTCGATTCATGGTCGCTTGTAGCGAGCATCACGAACCTGGTCACGTTGTTGTGACCGTCTTGAATACCGGATCTAATTACCGGCAACCCGGCTAAATCCGCCGCCCGGTGGGGGCCTACTGCCGAAACCTCACTCGTCCCACTCTTCACCATGTACACGGCCTCGACCGTGCTCGCGGTGGCTACTCGAACTGCGTCGGGGAGATGAGTGTCCAAGTACTGGCGGCATTGGGTCAGCGCTTCGGGCTTCGATCTGACGACCTTGATTTCAGATGGGTCAACGCCGGGATGTGCGATCAAACATTGCTCAATGCCCAACAACAATTCGCCTTTGATCTGGACGTTCGAAGTCCCTACCAAGAAGTCCACGACATCGATCACCGCGCCGCCGACACTGTTCTCGATCGGCACTATCGCCTCATCAACCTCGCCGTCAACGAGCGCGCCCACTACCTGATGCATCTCTGGATAAGCGACACGCTCCCAATCCGCAGGTGCGTAAACGTGGCACGCCTGGTCGGTGAAGGTCCCCTCCGGGCCGAGGTGCGAGATGCGTTTAGGTGACAATCGACGAGAACCTCTGTCCGGTCAATACGTACGCCAACTCGTCCAAAGCCTCTAGTGGGCAGGACGCAATCACTTCCTCGCCACCGAGGATCACAGTGTCTTCGTTCGGAACAAATGGCGAACCAACGCTCGAAACGATCAACGCGATGATGATCCCATAAGGCAGTGCCAGATCTCGGAAGCGATTGCCCACCGACCGCGCATTCGCGGGGATCCTCATGGACACCAACTTCTCGTTGCGATCGTTCAGCGTCATCAACTCGACCATCGGATGGTCAAGCAACGTCCCGGCGAGGTTCGCCAAGACGACGTCCGTCCGACTTACGATCGAGTCCACGCCCGCGGCAAGGAACAGGTTTGTATCCGTGCTGTCGTTCACTATCGACACCACGGTTTTGACATCGAACGTAAACTTCGCCAACTGGCATGACGCCAAGTTCACCGCATCATCGCCAGTCGTCGCAATAAACGCGTCGCACCGATCGACTCCGGCGTTGTACAACGTGAACTCTTCAGTCGCATCGCCGGGAATCGCCACGTTGCCTAGGGACTTATGAATCATTGACACTCGACTTTCATCCGTGTCGAGCATCAATACCTCATTGCCAGCATGAACCTGGGAATATGCGATGCGCGTGCCCAATGCACCGCATCCGACGATCATGACATACATTGAAATCCGTCCATCGATTCGTGCGATATCAACGCGGCGTGACCGAGCCAATCCGGCCATCGCCGTCGACTTCCATGTTAAGCGTGTCACGCAAATCAGACAGTGCTAACGTGTACGGGTTCACCGTTCGAATCCCGAAGCGCTTGTATATCGTGCTTAATGCTTCGTGCGTCACCACGGCGACAACTTGGTCGACACCGTACGTGATCTTGGCTTTTAGCGCCGCCAAACCATTTTCCGCCGGAGTACGTAAAGCGGCTACGAATAGGTCTGCACCTCGAATATCCATCGCCACCATGGTTTCGTCCTGTGTCGGCTTGGCTTCAAGCACGTCCACGTTCGGGCGCGCCAATAGGTGGCTCGGAAACGAACGGATGCGTCTTCCGTCCTCTTCCACGATCAAAACGTCATGGCCAGCCTCGCTGAGAAGATCGGCCGTCACGACTCCTAATCGATCATGTCCTGCGATTACAACTCTCATGTGCAAATTCTCAAGTTAGGACAACCTCTACCTGTTCCAAATCGCGCACCTACCTCGTTCAAGGTCCCTGAACAAAGACGCTCTCCGGATACCTGTCCGGATGACCGTTCGACGCATCATATTCCTCCAACGCATCCCGGACCAAAATTAACGCACAGGGTGCATTCACGAGCAGGTACTCAGAATCCGAATCGATCTTTTTCGAGTTCATCGTCGAGATTATGTTCGCCGACAAGACCAGCGCTTCAGCACCGAAATCCAATGCCTCACGCACCAGCACTTGACCGATGGAACGCGCCTGCAGAATCGACCCCCGGGGTTCGTTCCGTAGGCCGGACGCTTGTTCCGCCCTCAGCAAGACACGCTCTCCTTCGGCATAATTCGCAAGATTTGGCGAATCTAACGCGTACCTGCGATCAACAACTATGACGTAGACGAAATGGATACTCCGATTATTGCCATTCGAAAGATTCACCGCAGTCGCGATGACTTCAGGGTCGCTATCATCGCCTCTGACCAGACACATTACGCGGGAATAGCTCATGCCGCCAACTCGTCTACTAACCCTTTGCCGCCCGAAACTACGATCTCGTCCGCGGTTCGCACCCGCTCGTCAAGGTCGGGGATCATCCGCGCGTTTTGATCCCTGATCAACGCCATGACGGAGAGATGGCTTTGATCGTTGAATTCCGTGAACCCGGCTTCACGTAATGTCATCCCCGCGAAGCGCTCGGGAACGTGTAATCTGCTGATGCCTTGGTCGCTGCCCAACGAAAGGTAGTCGGCAACATTCGGCGAAAACAGCGTCTCGGCCAATCGCATCCCGGCCTCCTCCTCCGCATTGATCACGCGTTGGCAACCGATACGCTGCAACGTCTCCGCGTGAAGGCGGTTTCGAGCGCGCGCCACGACCATCGGGATTTCAAATGAACGTAGCAGCACCGCGGTCATGATGCTAGATTCGACATTCCGGCCAATCGCAACAATCGCCACGTCGAAGTTCTCGACCCCGAGATCCCGCATCAATATCTCATCAGTCGCATCTCCAGAAACTGAATACGTCACTCGCCCGATCAAGTCTTGAATCCTCGATTGATCGTTATCGATAGCAAGCACATCGTGCCCATGCTGAAAAAGACCGGTAGCCAATTGTGCGCCGAATCGTCCAATGCCGGCGACGACTATGTTTTGAGTTGCCATCTCAAGTCTCCAGATATCTGATCGTCTGGAAGTTCAGAATTCGAGATCAACCGATTCTAACCTCTTCTGTCGGGAACGAATATCGCTGCTCAATCTGGCGACCCGCCATCAACAGCGCCAACGACAACGGACCAAATCTTCCTAGGAACATCGCGAAGATTACCAAACCTTGCGTCGGTCCGTTCAATTTTGAGGTAATTCCGGTATCCAATCCTACCGTCGCAGCCGCTGAAACCACTTGGAACAACACATCTCTCGTTGGTAGATCCGATTGCAACTGCAAGGCCACATATGCCATGATCACCACGATCGTCGCCGATACACCGCCCAGTACCAACGCGCGCTGGACCGTCGACGACTGAATGTGACTCCTAAAGATGTTGATACTGTTCCGACCAGACATCGTGACGATCGCCGCGACCACCATCACCATGAACGTGTTTACCTTGATGCCGCCAGCGGTGGTTCCCGAAACCCCTCCGATGAACATCAACACCTCCGTCGCTGTGTCGGTCGCACTCGACGCTTGACCATAGTCGATAATCGAGAACCCGGCGGTCCGCGCCGAGAACGAGTGAAAAAATGCGTCGGCGATTTTTTGCATCACGCTGCTGCCACCAGAGGTCCCGGGATTGCCCCACTCGCCGATCGCGAAAGTGATGAATCCCGTCAACAACAGTCCCGCGGTTCCGATCAATATCAACTTGCTCTCCAACCGCAACCATCGGAAACTCTTGTTCCGCCAAACATCGCTCCACAACACGTACCCGGTTCCTCCGATGAAGATCAACGACGCGAATACCAACAACGTGAAATAGTCGGCCGCGAATCCTTGCAAACTGTCGCCACCCACAACATCGTTTGGCAAAATTTCGATTCCGGCATTGTTAAATGCCGAAATCCCGTGGAAAAACGCGAGCCAAACTGTGTGCCAGAAATCGAACCCCTCCCATAAATTTCGGATCAATGTCCAGTACACCCAAAGCACAACGACGCCGATCAACTGCGCTATCACCGCGAACAGAACGATGTTCCGCACCAAAGTCGTGATTCCGCCAAGCTCCCCCCAACCGAGACCTTCACGCACAATCAATCGGTTCTGCAACCTGAGCTCCTGACCAACGAGGATGATCAGAAACGCCGCACCAGTCATAAATCCCAATCCACCGATGAATATCAGACTCAGGATCACGGTCTGACCAAAAACCGTCCAATGCTCAAGCGTGTCCACCGTCACCAATCCAGTTACCGTCACCGAAGTTGTAGCAGTGAAAAGACACGTTAACGGGTTCGCGAATCCCGGAGCCTTGCTCGATATAGGCAGCAGCAATAAACCGGTGCCGATCAGGTCGATGATGAAGAAGCCGTAGATCAGCGACATCGGAGACGCAATACCACGCACTGAAACTGAGCGCGGTGTTACGGGAACGTCCACTGGGGCTGTTTGGGCCGCTCGGGGAACGCGAACCACTTGGTCCCCGATCCTTGTCCCATTGTTACGTCGACGCATATCCGAAGTTTCGCCCATCATCATCTGGGCAACAGCCAACATTCTAGGTTAAACAGAAAATCTCAACTCAATGGAGTCGATCTCGTCTCAGCGTTAGGAGTCGCCAGAACGGATCGCTTGCTCGGCTTCGGTCAATATCGAATCATGTTCGTAGCTATCAATGTCACTCCGCATCGTCGCCTCATCCAAGCCGTCACCCAGCTCTGCGACACGTGCGATCATGCGCGGAACCGCGCGCACCACGTTGTCGACGATGGTTATCGAGGCGTCGCGGGAGGTGCGTGACATCGGATTAAGATCAACCGCGATCACCGACTTACCAGCCGCACGCAACGCGCCGCACCGGTCACCGTCCTCAAGCGGCACAAACACCACGTCAGCTCGAGCGATCCCGTCAGGATTTACATATCGTCGATCGCTGCTCAGCGTGACGATCACCGCTTCCGTGGTCGGTTCCAAAACATCTACCGCGCCGAATT
Source organism: Dehalococcoidia bacterium (assembly GCA_965208645.1). Lineage (GTDB taxonomy): Bacteria > Chloroflexota > Dehalococcoidia > Lucifugimonadales > Lucifugimonadaceae > Bin127. Next base: position 612,105 of record OZ242350.1, read on the forward strand.
CCCGCATATGCTCTGAGATCGCGGCAACGCGCTCTGTACTGTGGTGAAACACGTTGATCTCCAGTGGTGCGCCGGTCAACTCTGACAACCTCACCAGATCGCCGGGCACCAATGCCGCCGCATTACCGTTAACCGAAATCACCGGACGATCCGCCCGAAACATCATGGCCACGGCCGCGCGGATCGCAGTCTCAGCAAATTCTCGCGTCCGTTCGCCGATCAGGTAATCGAACGCCTCCCCGCGTCCGTGGGCTATCAGACCGTGCTGAGAAGTTATCCCCTTGTCTACTCCCTCAACCAATCGCTCGCGAATCAGCAACGACTGCCGCCTAGGATGCGATGCCAATGCCGCTTCCAGGCTCTGACTCCTCCCATGCGGGGGATGGCTAGGGTTCTGCCCCACGCCTATATCTCTTTCGTGAACACCTTGAAATGCGCCCCGGAAAAGCCGTTGCGCTCCAAGAACGATGCATCACGCTCGTCTTCATCCAACAGCACCGAGAACATGTTGTCCAAACCATCGGCTTTGGCTTTCTGCGTCAACGCATCGATCAGTCGCGATCCAAGGCCCTGCCGTCGATAGTCCGGGTGGACCGCCATCGCAACTACTCGCACGCCCGGCGGAAGTCCATATGACGCCGTCTGGCGCTCGGACATCAAGAACGCTACGATCTCGTCGCCTTGATCCTCATCTATCGCCACAAAGCATCCCCAAGGCGCGTACTCCAACGAGTCCAACGCGATTATCTCCAAAACGCGACCCACGTACTGGTCCCACGTCGCCGATCGATCCGGACCACGGATCTCCTGATCCAACGCCAATACTCTCTCCGCGTCTCCTTGATACAGTTCGCGTATCGAAATCACTCTAATGGCTCCTCGGATTCAGTTGACCACGTTAATCGGCGATCCATTTAAGTACGCCAAAGTGTTCTCAACAACGCCCTGATTGAGCAGATCCAAACCCTCAGGCGTCATATCCGCAATGTGGGGCGTCAAGATCACTTGCTCACACTCCGTGATCGGACTACCCGCGGGTAGCGGCTCGTTCTCGAAAACATCCAAAGCTGCACCGCTTATTCGACCCGCATTCAGCGCCTCGACCAACGCCGCCTCATCGACGATGGGACCACGAGCCACATTCACCAGTATCGCTTCCGGTTTCATAAGACCGATCTCATGGGTCCCGATCATCTTCTCCGAATCGGGCGTCAGTTTCGTGTGGATCGTAATCACATCTGACGTGGCCATAAGCTCGTCAAGCCCCACAAACCTAACTCCCAACTTCTCTGCGCGCTCATCTGATGGATTGAAGGTATGCGCGATCACGTTCATCCCAAACGCGTTGCAGATCCGCGCCATCTCCGCACCGATATTGCCTGTGCCTACGATTCCGACCGTCTTGTCGCCCAGAAACACGCCATCCTGCTTCACCCAATAACCCTGCCGCGTCATCTCCGTATACCAAGCTGCCCTTTTCGCTGCCGCAAACATCAACCCAAACGCATGTTCGGCCACCACTGGTGCCGTCTTGCCAGGGATATTGGAAACCGTGATTCCGCGTTCGCGAGCTGCCTCCAAATCGATGGAATCAGTGCCGATGCCGCAGACCGAGATGAATCGCAACTTCGGCAACAATTCAAACATTTCCGAACGCCACTCGAGATAGCTCCGGGAGTTGATAATCGTAGTCGCTCCCTGCGAGCGCTCAATCTGCAAGTCGAAACTGTCGCAACGGGTCGGAAATATCTTTACATCCGCAACCGCACTAAGCTCAGCCATGCGAGGCGACCCTTGGCATTGAGCCGGATCGTCAGATGGCACCACTACGAGTGCTCGTTCTCCGTTGGACATCACTCTTCCAACCTATTGGTACAGGTACCGGCAAGCTCATCACGATGCGTCGTGATTAACGCATCGACCAGAACTCGCCGACCATGATTTCTTAACTGTTAGACGCGGTCTTGTTCGTCGGACTGCGGCGCCGACTCGAATTCGGCCATCACCGGCATGCTGTCAGCTTCCGACGACGAATTTCTGCTGACGCGTTTGCGAAGCGTCGAAGCTACATTCGCCGCCTCGGCGCGTATCTCCTCAAGACGCTGACTCGTGGAGTCCAACAACTCTTCCATCTGATCGCGCGCGGCACCGGATCGGTCCATGAACTGCTCGCGAGCCGAGCCGGTACGGTCCCAAATCTGTTCGCGGGCGGCATCGCTGCGATCCATCAGGTCAGCACGCATCTCCGCACCCGATTTCGGCGCCAGCAAAATACCAACCGCGAAACCCGCGATACCACCTAGGATCGCACCTGCCAGAAAACTATCTCCACCGTTTGCCATGATTAATCTCCATTTCTTTAATCTCAGTTTCGACGAGGATCTCATCCTCACCGGTTTATATCGCCTCAGTCACCGGATCGTTCTTCAGAACGTGCCCGAGACCGTTCGCGCATTCGGCGTTTGAGCACGTAGCCCAACGGTGACAGCAGCCACGAAACTACATTGAAGCCGCCGCCGGATTCCTGCGAACCCATGCCAGCCCGGCTCCGCACACGATCTCGCAACTCCGAAATCGTGTCACGAGCCGCAACCACCGAGTCAATCAGATTGTCAACGCGGTCCATCGCCTCGTTCAATCGCTGCACGGCCTTTCGCACGGCACCAAGGGTCACCAGTGCTACGACCGTCAACACTACGCAGACGACAACGAACGCTATGTCGCGCAGGATGCCGCTGTATTGAGAGATGTCGTTAAGTTCGAACAAACCTGTTCCGATTCAAGACGATTGGACGAGCCAAAACTTGGATTTCAAGCCCAAATTCGCTTTATGCGAGATTCTACAAAATCACAACCTGCTCAATTCACCATCCGCGTTCAATCAAACATGCTACCGGGCTGACATTTTCGGCAAAAGTTCGTGTCTCGCTGCCGAGATTTCACCGAACTAATCGTCGAGCCACAACGCGGGCAATCCGAACCCGGTTTGCCATGAATGCTTAGGAACTTCCGATCCTTCCGAGGATGACGTTGACCGAAAATCTCTCGCAACGTTTCGACAGCTTGACTTGGCACACCGTAGACCGCTTCGTGTAACCGGTTTACGTCATCGACGGTGAACCGCGAGACCCTTCTAAACGGAAAGATGCCGGCTGTCCACAGCACCTCGTCAGCGTATGCGTTGCCAATGCCCGCCACCAATTCACCGCGGGTCAAAACACCCTTAACCTCGCCTCGAAAACGTTTTAGCGCCACTTGAAAATCCGTCTGGCTTAACGGCTCGTCCAACACGTCCGGACCCTGATCCGCAACCCGCGTTATCTCACCAACATTGTCCGATCCAACGTAGTAGATTTGCCCCATCCGCTTCGCATCCGAGTATCGTAGCTGCATACCGCCACCTAAATTCATCGTCAAAATCGTCGACTTCAACGGCTTCTTGCTCGCTTCAACCAACGACAGATCGCCCGTCAACATCGGACTGACCACCATCGAAATACCACCAGACAGCGACATCAGCAACAGCTTGCCTTTGCGATCCAGTCCCCCGATCTTCCGACCGCAAACGTGCTCCACCAGCGGCGCGCCAACCATGTTCCTCACCACCAAAGGCCGCAACTCCCGGGCCGACTCGATTACCTCGCCTTCTATACGCGGCGCAAGATACTCTCGCAGAACATAAAGGTCAGGTGCTTCCGGCATATCGCCATTATCGTGCAACACATCCCGTCACTCAACGCATCCTCGTCATTCCCGCGGGACGGGTGCTGTGCAAATCCCTCCCCTTGATGCCCAAGGGGAATTAAAGGAGGTTTAGACTTGGTTTTTGGCTTTGCACTCCTTTACCTTGTCCCTCGCGACTCGCCGATGCACGCTTATCATGAATACGTAATCCGAACGCCTATTTTCAACCAACCATGAGCACCGTCTTTTATCGAAAGTGGCGACCCACTCGTTTCAGTGACGTCGTCGGACAGGAACACATCACCGATACGCTGCGCCGTGCCGTGATGTCTGACCGGGTCGCCCACGCATACCTCTTCACCGGTCCTCGAGGCGTCGGCAAGACCTCCACCGCCCGCATCCTAGCCAAAGCCATCAACGCTGAACTCGATCAAAACGGCGATCCGCTGCCCGACACCGATGCCGCGATCGCCATCGACGAGGGACGATACATGGACCTCATCGAGATCGATGCCGCCTCAAATCGGGGTGTCGGCGACATTCGCGACCTGCGCGAGCGAGTCCTGCTGCGTCCCACCGTCGGCCAATTCAAGGTCTACATCATCGACGAAGTCCACATGCTCACCACCGAGGCCTTTAACGCCTTGTTGAAGACCCTCGAAGAACCGCCACCGCAGGTCGTCATGATCCTCGCTACGACGGACATCCACCGCGTCCCGGCGACCATCATCTCCCGGTGCCAACGGTTCGACTTCCGACGTCTCACTCCCGACGACGTTATCGGACGCCTAATCCTCATCTGCGACGAAGAGGGAATCGAATGCGAACCTAGCGTCCTCGAACTCGTGGCTCGATCCGCGTGGGGCTCCCTCCGCGACGCCGAAAACCTCCTCGAACAACTTGCCGTCTCATGCGGCACTGGCGAAATCACCGAAGAACAAGCCCGCGAGCTACTCGGAATCGGTGACATGTCCTCCGCCCGCAATCTCGCCAGCGCAGTCCTCGCGCAAGACACAAAACGCGCACTTGAAATCATCGAAGAAGAAGCCGGGCGCGGTGCCGAACTCAAAGGTCTCCGAGACAGCACCATCTCCGCGCTCCGCGGCGCGCTCCTCGCAAAACACGGCATCACCACACTTTACGGACAACTCGGCGACGCACCCGAACTCGAAGCCGAAGCCATGCAGGCCTCCTCCGAGCAGATGCTACACGCCATCACCATCTTCGGGCACAACGAACGGTTCGGTGAGGCATCATCGCCATTGTCCCTCGAAATCTCCGCCCTCCGAGCCATCGCCGCAGCCCCTGCACCGCAACCAGCCGCAACGCCAGCGCCCGCACAGCAACCACGCCGGCAACCCGCCCGTGCACCGGCAACAGCACGACCACAGAACCGACAACCTGCGCCTCATTCGGCCCCACGACCGGAATCCGGGCCAGATACCACCACCGGCTCCCCAATTCTCGACGAAATTGAAAAGGCCGCGGGGAGACCTGTCCGTACCGCGTTCGCACAAGCCAACTTCATCGGACCGAACGACGACGGCATCCTCATCCTCCAACCCAAATACGCCAGTGCAACCAAACGCCTCCGCGACATGTGGATGAACGACGAAACTAGAGCCAAACTACGCCCCGCCTTTCAAAACGTCTACGGTCCAAACATCCGCATTCAACTCCAACAGTCATCCCCGACGCCATCCGCCGGTTCAACGGCCACACCTGCTCCTACCACCAACGCTCCGACCCCAACTGCACCCCGTCCAGCCCCGGCACCCACCCAATTCACCCAACCGACACCGTCCGCGCCAAAGCAATCAAACCAACTCGCTGACACCCCCCAACCCTACGGCATTCCCGATGCCATCGACACCAACCCCACAGTCAATCGTTTCCGCAACGTAGGTGGCCGCATCGTCGGCATCAACGGGAATTAGCTCCCCAATCCCAAAACCGTCCGCCATTCGCGCTATGGCCAACCTCCCCTTCGCTCCGCGAAGGGGACGCGTGCGAAGCACGCAGGGGATGCTCGAAATTCCACACGATTGCCCCGTTCGAAACGACGACCGCAAATCCAACGTCATCTCCGCGAACCTAATGGCGGGAAGCCATTAGTGGCAATGCAAAAAAACTGTCCTGCTATCATTACATCAGTACATCAGTAACTAGGAAGCGACCATGGTACGCACCCAAATCCAACTGAACGAGACAACCCACAGGCTTTTGAAAAACAGAGCTCATTCCGAAAACCGGTCGATGTCGGCGCTCGTCCGAGACGCCGTCAACCAGTATCTCCAAAACCCTCCCCGGCTCCAAAATCCACCCCGGCGCAAGTTGACTTTGAAAGACTTCACATTCATCGGGTCGGGACGATCGGACTCAAACGGCCCCCGTCCATTATCCACGAGACATGACGATGCACTCGCGGAGATCTACAACGAGTGATCTTCTTCGACACGTCCGCAGCATTAGCGCTAACGGACGACGACGATCCTTACCATCAACAGTCAATTCGTACGCTCGACGAAATCATGTCGGCCGGCGAAACGGTATTCACGCACAACTACATCTTGTCTGAATCAATGGCGTTGATCCAAAGGAGGATCGGCTTAGCTCAAGCTCTCGACTTCCACGCGACAACACACAGACTGTTAACTGTTCATTGGATTACCGATGTTGAACACGACATCGCTGTGGAACTGCTCACTCGACGCAATCGACGACGACTCAGTCTCGTCGATTGCGTCAGCTTTGTGCTGATGGAAACCTACGGCTCAACCACCGCATTCGCTTACGATTCCGACTTCCAAACCGAAGGCTTCGAACTCGTCGGATGACCCCCGATCCGATCTCGCCTCGGGCTACCCCGTAAACCGAATGATCAACGGCACCACGATCGCCGTCAACGCCAGTAGCCCGATCACCGCCGCGAATAGCAAGTACCGGACGCCGTAGTTCGACATCAGCGACGGATCGTAATACTTCGCCACCTCGTTGTCCCGATACATCGCCACCAACCCGGCGAGCAACGTCCGACGCGTCCGACGCCCAATGACCAGAGCCACTAGTGCCACCGCATTCAGCAAGACCGACATCGCGATGAAAACGCCCAATATGATGTCGTAACTCGCATCCGCATCCTCCAACTTCGCCTCCGTCGACACGCCCGAGTTCACCGCCAGCACGATCAGATTGAACACAATCGCAGTCAATACGAAGATCGTGTCCGTGCGACTGCTCTCGCCCAACTCCCTAACGATGTGCTCGTGGACTTGACCTAGCATTCCGTTCCTTCCGTTGGTCATGGCAACGGCAACTCCCGTTTGGGCGCCGTCTCATCGAGCCAGACCTTGTGGAACATGCTACCCGGATACTTCGGTGGATTCAGGTCGTGGACCCAAGGATGGTACCGATACTCGGTGGATGACGACACGATTACGATCGGTATCACTAGGGCTTGATCAGCGATGTAGTCCTCGATCGCCAGATACTTCTCGTGTCGCCTTACGGAATCACGCTCCTTTGCCGCATCCGCCAACATCGCATCCAACTCCACGAATTCTGGTGCGCGGTTTATCTTGCCAAACGGCGCCGCCAGCGCACGCAATACGGCCATCGGGTCAGGATACACCGGCTCAACGGCAAACATTCGCATGTGATAGTCGTTATTCTTCCGCCCGTCAAATTCATCCAGAATCGACACCCCGGAATAATCAACTTCCAGCTCTAGATTCAGTTCCTCTGCCCACGAGCGGAACGACGGTTCATTGACGTCGGCATAAATGGTCCCAACCGTATTTAAAACGCCGACTTCCCAAGGTTTTTCTGCGCCTGAGTGTCTCGACGCCAACAACTCCAACTGCGCATATTCCGGGTCATGACGAACGAAATCAGCGGTTGGTTCAAGCGTCGTCAACTCGCCTGTGATCAATCGTGCCTCATCGTCGGCAGCCCCACCGAACGTCGTCAATTGCACGATAGACGCGGCGGCCCTCCTGAAATGAACGTCGTCGAACGGCGGCGCGGCCGCATTCAAAACCGCGAAAACGAACGTCGGCGGAACGTCCGCGAAATCTTCGATCGCACCTTCAACCTCGATAACATCGGGTAAACCGATGACCTCATTCGATTCTTGGTCTTCTATTTCTTCCAGATCCTCGACAACTTCGACGAAGTAGTAACTAGGCAAGTCTTCGAAATCGGTCTCTTCTTGGACAAAGGTCATCGGATCAATCGGCAATGTGTGCCATCCGCCATCTGAACTCTCCCATTCCGTCAAGTCGGCCCGGAACCAAATTCCGTCCAGATACGCCGGTTCTCCCCAGTAATGCGGATTCCTCGCGATCGGGCAACGCGCGCTAGTCACTTCGTTCCAATAGTCGACCAGTCGGAACGGTCCCGCACCTACCGGCATGTTCCATTCGCTAAATGGCACGGACATACTCCACGAACCAGAATTATGCCACTCGATACCCCAACTCAAAGCGTTGTCCTTTTTCAGCACCGAAGCCACGGGATCACCGAGCAACGACGGAAAATCAGCCCGAGAATTCGTTATCCGGACTCGCAACGTCCGATCATCAATCGCCACAACCCCAGTAAGGTCATCGCTCTCATGCAAAATCACCGCATCCGCTCCTTCTACCAACCCGAACACATCCCGCGCTCTGCTCCCCGCGTCCGATTTCTTCAACGCCCGTTCCCAGCTCCACTTAAAATCACCACTCGTCAGCAGGCTGCCATCGCTAAACTTCAAGTCATTTCGCAACACGAACTCATATTCCAGACCGTCCAAACTCACGTTGTAAGAATCCGCCAACTCCAACGCGAACGGCGATGTCGAATCGTCCACAATACGAGTCAAACCTGCATGAATCTCCGTGACCAAAGATGGCGAACTGAAATCGGACCGAGATGAAGCGTGATCGATCGCCGGATCCGGTGGCGGACACATCACCATCGGCGCAGCCAGAACACCGCCACGTCTCGGCCCGGTTGGGTTGAGCGGCTCGACAATCGTGACCCCCTCCGCTGTTGGCGGCAACGACTTATCGATCTCCACACCCTCCATCACCGACGAGACTGTGGGATCGGTTGTCGCAGTCTCCCCAACGTCGGGCGTCTTTGCCGATTCGGTCGGAGACTCCCCGCTACTACACGCAATTCCGAAGCCCGACAACGCCAACACGAGCACCATCAAGCAGACCATGTTCATGACTCGTATAAACCTCAAGGCTTAGGCAACTCCCGTTTCGGAGCCGTATCGTCGAGCCAGACCTTGTGGAACATGCTACCGGGATACTTCGGCGGGTTCAGGGCGTGGACCCATGGGTGCGAACGGAAGTAAATCGGCTCGGGCAAGACCGCAATCGGTATAACCAACGCGTTATCGGCGACGTACTCCTCAATCTCCAGAAACAATTCGTGCCGTTTCACGGCGTCGCGTTCGACCGCTGCGGCCGAAACCATCGCATCGAGTTCGACGAATTCCGGCGCCTTGTTGATCTTACCGAATGGCGCCGTCAACGAGCGAAGAATCGTTACCGGATCCGGGTACGCGGGCGAGACACGGTAAATTCGGACGTGGAATCTGTTGTTTCTCCTACCTTCGAACTGATCTAGGGTTTGCAACCCGAATTCATCATCTTGAAGTTCTAGATTGAGCGCATTTGCCCAATCGACAAAAGACGGATCTTCGATATCGGTAACGATGATTGACCGAGAACTAAGAACCACGATCTCATGCGCTTCGTCCTCGCCAACATACTTGGAATTCGCCAGCTCTACTTCAGCCAACTCCTCGTCGTAACGGATGAACTCGGCGCGTGGCTCTAGCGTGGTCAACTCCTCAGTGATCAGTCGCGCATCACCGTCGATGATCTGCGTAAAGGGAGTCAGTCGCGAATAGGCAGCAGCCGCGCGCCTGAAATTGATGTCATCGAACGGCGGCGCCGCAGAATTCAACACCGCGAAGATGAACGTTGGCGGAAAATCCGCCGAATCATTTTGTGCGCCGTCCACCTCGATCTGCTCCCCAGGCCCAACTGTTATGTCATATTCATGCCCGTCATCAGAATCCTGTTGAGTGAAAACGGTAGTGATTTGCTCGAAATCGATATCTTCATGAACAAAAATCATCGGATCCAGGGGCAGCGTGCTCCAAATGCTCCAACCACCTTCATTCGATTGTTCCCACTCGGTCAGGTCAGCCCGGAACCAAACCCCATCAAGATAAGCTGGTTCACCCCAGTAATGGGGGTTTCTAGCGATCGCGCATCTCCCGCCTCGCGACCCTCCCCAATACCGAACCAGTTTGAATGGCCCTGCCCCAACTGGCATGTCGTCAGATAAGAATCCAGAGTTCCCTGTTACCCAACCTGAATTATCCCACTCCATACCCCATTCAAGCACATTGTCCTTCTCCAGCACCGATGACACAGGATCGGCCAACAGCGCAGGAAAATCGGCGCGAGGTTTCGTTAGTTTCACCGTCAATGTTCGATCGTCAACCGCCACAACCCCCGTAAGGTCATCGCTCTCATGCAAAATCACTGCATCCGCGCCTTCGACCAACCCGAACACATCCCGCGCTCTGCTTCCCGCATCCGATTTCTTCAATGCCCGCTCCCAGCTCCACTTAAAATCACCACTCGTCAACGGGCTGCCATCGCTAAACTTCAAGTCATTTCGCAACACGAACTCATACTCCAACCCGGTCAGATCAACGTTGTACGAGTCTGCCAACTCTAACTCGAACGGTGAAGTCGTGTTGTCAACGATACGCGTCAAGCCAGCATGAATCTCAGTCACCAAGGGTGGCGAACTCAAATCCTGCCACTCTGCGGCTACATCGATCGCCGGATCTGGAGGCGGGCACGCAGTCATTGGGGCCGCCAGCACACCGCCACGTCTCGGACCGGTTGGGTCAAGCGGCTCGACAATCGTCACCCCCTCCGCCGTTGGCGGCAACGACTTATCGATCTCCACACCCTCCATCACCGACGAGACTGTGGGATCGGGCGTAGCTGCCTCCGCAACCTCTTGCTTGTCCGCCGATTCGGTCGGAGACTCATCGCCGCTACACGCAATTCCGAATCCCGACAACACCAGCATCAACCCTGCCGACAACGCGACAAACCCGATGAGATTAACTGGTCGCACCATGTTACTCATACGCATCGCAAAACTTCTCGGTTCTCGCGATCAACCTGCACCCCATATCCACATCCATTTCGCGAAATGGTGTCTCCCCTTGATTGAGATTACCTTGAACCCACCAGCCCATCCGGAAACCAATTCAATGCCAGCGCGCATGCGGCGCCGACTTCCAAACCGAAGGCTTCCGACTACTCGTCTAGACCATCATTTGGTGGTGTTAAGCTCAGACTTCGCTGTATTTAAATCCTCCATTAGATCATCAAGCATAACCTTGTGGTCGTAGTCAGGTTTGAAGGGAATAGTGGCGCCGACACGCGGATCTCCTTCCTCACACTCCGACACTCCGATAGTAATAATCCGGTTTCCCACCATCCATGATGCCGCGCAAGAATTCCCACAGGATTCGACCAAAGATACGGGCATGTCAATTGGCGGGGAACTTGACGAAGAGATTTCTCCATCAATAATGGAGGACTCCATACCTTCCGACAACCAAGCGGTAGTCTCCACACCATCCTCTGCGCTGCCGCCACCGCAACCCACAACAATCAAGAAAACCAACATCGCGCCCGTCGTCAATACCCCCTCCCTCAGATGCCATACTTGCGCTGAATTATGTCGTTTGTTACGTTTTTCGGAATATTTCATGGGCATGACGACTCTTTTCGTTGATTGCCTGTATGGTACATGAAAGTGGAATCCGAGTGGACTTTCAGAACGTTGAAGCGTCGGCTTTCGCCCTAATGGAGACCTATGCAAAACCACGTGTCGGCACTGCATCGCGACTGGTTTGATTGTAGGTCCCCGTCTGCCCGGCCCCTCTGGATACCCGCCTACGCGGGTATGACGGAACTTTTTGCAGAGGCCTCGTTGTAGGGGCGGTTCGCGAACCGCCCCTACGATTCACGTGTGGCGTAACCCCTCAAACCCCCAACTCTCGCCGCGCCTCCTCCACGCTCATGATCCCCGCGCCGACCAGCGTCGCCAACCGATCCGCCCGGTCCGACTGCGACTCCTGCACTGCTTCGACGTCCGAGAGGTTGAAACGGGCGTGACACTCGATCAATGGCTCCAAACCTAAGGCAAAGGCAACTCCCGTTTAGGCGCCGTATCATCGAACCAGACATCCCTGAACCTGCTACCGCCGTATTTGGGTATTGTGTATCCATGTACCCACGGTTTGAGGTGCGCGCTTTCCCCAGAGACGCTCCATCTGATTGGCAACACCAACGCCTGGTCAAGCATGTATTCTTCGACCTCTGAGTAGAGTTCCAATCGTCGAACGGTGTCGTTTTCTGATGCGGCACTTGACAACATAAGTCTTGCTATTGCGAATTCTTCAGACGGCTCGGTGCCTCCGAAAATCGTTGGCAACACGTTCAAAACAGCGTAGGCATCATGAAACTCCGGTGAGTGGCGACGATATACCATCTCAAGACTTCCTTCCTCGTGGATCCTCTCAAGCACGCTTGTGCTGACCAATTCATGCCGCGCCTCAATACCAAGAGTGTCTCGCCAATCTTCGGTTATACCCTCAAACTCCGTTTTGAAATATCCGATATCGCCTCGATAGGTCAGCACGATATTGTCTGACGCATCTGCGTATCGAGATTGCTCGAACTCGTTCTTTGCATTTTCAACTGAGAATCTTGAAACGTCGTTTGCCTCGCTATATCCCGGGAATGCTGGCCATAGCAAAGAATTCGCCACGTCCTGAAATCCCAGAGAACCAACATCCGCAGAAGCAATAAGCGCGCGCCGCAAATGGATATCTTCAAGTGGCTGAACCCCGCTGTTGAACGCCAAGAAATGAACCGCCGCGCCATATTCTATGAATTTGATCATGCCGTCGATTGAAGACGGATCATCGCGATACTGCTTCATCACTGAAGGATGCGTCAACGCCATATCGATCTCGTCCCGCTGAAAGGCGCCATGCAAATTATCCAAGAACGTGTTCCAATCAGAATCGATTAAATTCGTCACAAACTCCACTCCGTCCAAGTGCGGCAATCGATCGTGATAGTTCTCGTTCCTCGCGAGCACGCATATGCCATCCGCAAAGTTGAAACTAACGATCTTGAAGGGTCCGGTACCGACTGGCAACTCGAATTGACTATGCGCTTCTGCCGAAAATCTGTCCGGGTTCGACCAGTCGATTGACCATTGTTCAACATTCTGTCGCTTCAGAACCGCAGCTTCATGGTTCGCCAGCTGTGCCAAGAACGTCGGCGATGTGTCCTCAAGTGTGACCTGAAGCGTTCGATCATCAACTACCACAACACCCATGAGCTCGGTCGACTTTCCCTCCGATACGTCTTGGGCACCGGCTATGCCCCCTAAGACCGAAAAGGCAACTCGCGATTTTGTTTGCGGACGTAATGCCCGTTCCCAACTCCATTTGACATCGGAAGCCGTCAACGGACTACCGTCGCTGAACTTCAAAACCGGTCGTAACACAAACTCATAGACCAAACCACCCTCCAAAATGGAATACTTTTCTGCCAAATCCATCTCAACCGGCGCGTTAGGATTATCTGCCAATTTCGTCAACCCTGAATAAACCTCTCCGTAGAGCCTCCACGACTCGCCCACGGCAGGATCCGGAATCAAACGATTCCCGCTGAAAAACCTAAACACTCCACCGCGCCGCGGTTGATTAGGTTCATCATCATCCACTAATTCAATCTCGTCATCCGATGGCTCCACGACCTCGACACCCTCCAACAACGAAGCGGTTGGTTCAGTATCCTCATCTACGCTGCTACCACCACAAGCCACGAAAATCAAACAAATCAACACCGAAATCGTCGATATCATCCCCCTATATCGCAGTATCTGCACCACTTCTTTAAGCGCGTTACCATTTTCGTAATTTTTCATAAACATAACAACTCCTTTCGCTAATTGTCTGTTATGGTACATGAAAGTGGAATCCGAGTGGACTTTCAGAACGTTGAAGCGTCGGCTTTCGCCCTAATGGAGACCTATGCAAAACCACGTGTCGGCACTGCATCGCGACTGGTTTGATTGTAGGTCCCCGTCTGCCCGGCCCCTCTGGATACCCGCCTACGCGGGTATGACGGAACTTTTGCAAAGGCCTCGTAGCAGGGGCGGTTCGCGAACCGCCCCTACGATTCACGTGTGACGCAACCTCTCAAACCCCAACTCCCGACGCGCCTCATCCACGCTCATGATTCCCGCGCCCACCAGCGTCGCCAGTCGGTCCGCCCGATCCGACTGCGACTCCTGAACCGCTTCGACGTCCGAAAGGTTGAAACGGGCGTGACACTCGATCAATGGCTCCAAACCTAAGGCAACGGCAACTCCCGCTTCGGCGCCGTGTTGTCAAACCACACGTCTTTGAAGCGCGATACGGCCCACTTTGATGGCTTATAGTCGCGCACCCAAGGTTGGGTGCGGACGTAATAGCCGTCGTTGAACCACAGCAACGGCATTGCCAATGCTTCGTCAAGCAGATGTTGTTCCAATTCTTGATAGGTGCGGATGCGCGCCGCTCGGTCGAGTTCGGATGCTGCCGTATCGAGGCGAAGCAATACTTCTTGGTACTCGACAGCATCGTTGTTTTCACCCCACAGCGTCTCGAACACTCCGAAGATCGCATGTGGATCTGGGTTCGCCGCACTCGTACCGACGCTGGTCATCCCAATTTCGCCGCGCTCGACGACCGAATCCCATCGCTCGAATTCAATGACTTCGATCCGGGTTTTGATGCCGAACGCTGCGCGCCAACTATCAGCAAACATCCCGATCTCATCTTCTAAGAAATCCGTAATGTACGTGTGATACACGATATCAAGCGCATCACCATGGTATCGAGATTGTTCCCATTCGCTTTGCGCGCGCGATCGATCAAAGCTAATACTCGTGATATCACTACTCCGATAGGGCATACCGGGAGGCGAAATCGCATCTGCCGAATCTAACCCTGGCGATGGCTCCCATGCAGTGATATTAGAGGCAGCGACCAATGCCCGCCGAAAATGACGGTCGTCGAACGGCGCGACGCTCGGGTTGAACACCATGAAAAACGAACCGGTATCTGCTTCCACGAAATAAGGTGGGTTTCTCGATGGCGGAACGCGCTCAGTTTCTGACTCGGCGATATCCCAAGGAACGTCGATTGTATCGATCTCTGATCGATCAAAGGCATTGTTCTGTGCATCAAGATACTCTTGCCCAGACACATCGGTAAACTCGACCCAAACCACTCCTTCCAAATACGCTGGTCGGCCATAATAATGGTCATTGCGTCGCAACACGATGCTCAGTTCATAAGGCTCAGGATTCAGATCGACGATTTTGAACGGCCCAGTACCGACCGGCAACTCAGTTGCTTGGTACGCATCTACTTCGTCCGGGAACCAGTTCGACCATTCGTCGCGCCATTTCTCGACGTTGCTTTTCTTGAGGACGCTCGATGATGGATCTGCCAGCAACAATGGGAAATCGGCTCGCGGGTTCGATAGCTTGACGCGCAGCGTACGATCATCTACGACTGTCACTCCGGCCAATTCATTTGATCTTCCAGATATCAACGCATCCGACCCTTCGATCATGCCCAATGTTTTCCGTGCATGAGGCGAATCGGTGCGCGGACTTAGTGCGCGTTCCCAGCTCCATTTGAAATCTCCTGCCGTCAACGGCGATCCGTCACTAAACTTCAAGTCGCGTTTCAAAACGAATTCATACGTCAATCCATCTGATAAAACGCTGAAACGGTCCGCAAGTTCGGGTTCGACGATGTTCTCGCCATCGGTTCCGATACGCATCAATCCGCTGAAGACTTCGAGATGCAACTCTATTGAACCGCCTACATCGGGAAAAGCGGGATCCGGCAAAATCCAATTACTGCCTTCATAGAGAAAGACTCCTCCGCGAACCGGACCGGTCCCTGTGGTTCGCGAATCCTGCACCGTTGCAGCGGGAGCGACATCGCTGTTTTCCTCAACAATGGTAGCGATCCCATCGCGCAACAACGTTTCGCCGGCTTGTTGGTCAGGCGTACCCCTTGAAATAACGCAGGACATCAACGATATCGATACACACATCAGCATGAACACGCCGACCAACGTCAGGATCCGATCGCGTTTCTCGACTCCGCGTCCGACAAACATGAACGAGACTTCCTCCTTTGCTTCATGATATCGGCTGGAAAAAGAAATGCCGGAGCTGGGGAACGCGATGCGAGTAGTGGATAAAAAGTTAACGACCTTCCCAACCGGTAGGCGGTTGCCACGCCATCAAATTGATGATGGCGTGGCGCCGGTCTTTTCTGATCTGCCTGTTTGAGGCGCACTAGGTCGAGTTGTTCGATTGAATGTGAAGACGCCAATCTCTGAGACTTAAGGAGCGATTAACGAACCGCCCCTACGATTCACGTGTGACGCAACCCCTCAAACATCCAACTCCCGACGCGCCTCATCCACGCTCATAATCCCCGCGCCGACCAGCGTCGCCAACCGATCCGCCCGGTCCGACTGCGACTCCTGAACTGCTTCGACGTCCGAGAGGTTGAAGCGCACGTTTAATTCGTTCGGGAAACTGGCGAAGTAGGGCGTCAGGCGATGATTGATGCCGTCCTCGAGGGACTTCAGTTCGGGGATGATGGTGTTGCGCCACAGGAACTGTTCCATCGTCCGCACGTTGGCCAGCGTCGCATCCTCGAACTCGCTCAGGAAGACTTTTGGGACACCGAAGGCCCGCGATACCTCCTCGACCGACCACTGCAACGCGGCGATGAACTCCATCTCCGATTGGTTCGAGCCCAACCGTTTCATGTCCACTCCGCCGCTCAGCACGACGGGCCGGTGCGCCTTATCCGGATCAGCTAGGCGCGCGTCCCAGATCTCCTTCAACCGTTCGATCTCGTACGGATTCGCATTGTTGTCGGCCGTTATCACCACGTCCGACGGCATTGCCGAGTGCACGTAGAAGCGACGATTGAACCGCAACGCCTCCGCACCCATATCGACTGCCGCCCGCGCCGGTGCCATCGACGAGAATCCCGACAGCCCGCGCATCGGATTGAACCGCCGGTACCAAAGCATCTCCTCCGGCAGATAGGCCACGCGCCCGTCCGCCGTCTGATGGATGAAGCCGCGCACCGTACGGTCATCCTCGCTTCCGACCACTTGCACCTCGTCGGGTCGCAACGGCCACATCTCGTACGGCACACCATCGCCGTCTCGAGCCAGCGCCAAATATGCCGAACCCCAAAGCGCCAACCGGCTCTCGGTCACTCGCAACAACTGTCCGCCGTCCCATACGGCATTAGGACGCTCCAACAACCGCTGCAACGGATGACCCGCGCCGGCTAGCTCCAACTCCGCGCCCGGACTTCGTCGTTGCCAGACCTCCAACGGAGGCCGACTCACCGCCTCCGCCAACACTCGCACCGCAGCATGAACCGCCGTCGACTGCGCATAGTACTCCCCGTACCGCGCCGGCGTCCAATCGACATCATCCCGGCTGACTAGCGGGATACCGATCCGATCGACGACCCGGCGCGAGGAATACGCGCGCCGCTCAACGCCGTCTGGTTCATCACCAGCACCGCCACGCCCGAAAGGCGCACCAACTACGCGTCCGATCCGTTTCAACACGCCGTTACCTTCTCGTTCTCTCTGCTTCATTTCCTTCGCTCCTCCTAGACACCGGCCGTTGAACTGATCGCAAATCCCACGATCGCCAACACCTCGCCGCCTACCAGCACCATCAGCCAACGGATGTTGATCTCGATGCCGCGCAACCGCGCATCGTGATCTCCTTCAACCGTCGACCTCAGTCGCTTCACCTGCGCCAGAAGATCCGACTCATCTGGCTTGTCATCATCTCTCGAAGACCTCCTCTGAACCGGCGACCTGCCTCGCCCAGCCAGATCCTCAAGATCCATCTCCAGCAATACCTCGCGTGGATCCATATGTCGTATACCTCCGTTCCTGACATCTCAGATCGACACCTTGCGATACGGTGCCAACAACCGCTGTACGTCACCCGTCGGGTCGTAGAGCGATCGCGACGCTCCAGCCGCAACATCGTCTGTTCTCGCCACGCCGTCCCGCCGACGCCATCGATCCACCGCCGTCAACACCGTGGCCTCGACAACCTCGGCCGGGAACTGCACGGCCTTGATGAGCGAACCGTCCGGATGCTCCGCCGCCATGCTTCCATTGATGCCACGCTCGACGTTCAACACCGAAGCACCGACCTGCCGAACAAACATCTGCTCGTGGTCGATGGTGATCGTGTGACCCGCAACGATGTTCCGTGCATCGTCAACTTTGACCGACTTCGATGCCTTGCTTACCGGCGAACCACTATCGTCGGTGTATGCATCCAGCGAGACAACGTGCGACCTGTATCCCCACCTGCCCGTAACCGAAACCCGGGCACGACCCAGTGGAAAACACGAGCTCGACCGCTTCGGACTCACTCGCACCGTGTGAAACGGGACCCCATGCGACGACCGCGGGTTCGTATCCAGTGGATACAGAATCAGTTCTGACCGATGCCGTGTCCGCTCATACACCCCGTCGCCGTCCCAATCCTCCACGATCTGCGACACCTCGATCAGATCATCCACATGCACTCGTAGCCGGTCCGACACATCGAACCGCTTCGACTCCGAGCTCACGTAGAAGTTGCGACCACAGTGACCGTCGACCACTCGACTCGCCACATGGAGCAGATGCCACAACACCACGTCGTGACTATTGTCAGCAATCCCTAACCGACCCTTCAATTCCGTCGGTTTCGCATACAGATTAAGCACCCCAACCGGCGCTTCAGAATCCGTCATCGTCTATTTCTCCTTTTTTGAATTTAGTAATCTCCCCTTCGCTCCGCGAAGGGGACGCGTGCAAGCGAAGCGCCACACGCAGGGGATGCACGAGTTTCCCCCTTTAATTCCCCCTTGGGCTGCTGTGCACAACCCTCCCCCTTGATGCCCAAGGGGGAATTAAAGGGGGTTTAGACTTGGCGTTTCGCTTTGCACTCCGTTGCCCGGCCCCTCTGGATTCCGGCTTTCGCCGGAATGACGGTGGTTGCGCACAGCTCCCCCTTGGGCATCAAGGGGGAGCGTTAGCGAGACCGCAGGGGATGCCCGCGCTACGTGGTGCGCAACCCGTAGGGGCGGTTCGCGAACCGCCCCTACGAATCATCACCATCAGTGCGAGATGTTGTAGGTCAGCGCCGTGTGCGTCGCGGTCGCTCGGTTGCCCGAACGTTCCGCGAAACCGAGACGCATGCTCACCACCATCACGTTCTGACGCTTCTGGATGTCACGTTCCGTCTCGATCATCAGGTTCCGACGGAATCCCACGCGCCACTGACCCGTGTTCACCGCCAGAAGCCGACCGCGGTCATATGCGTTTCCACCGCTCGTCACCTTGCCGTCGGCGTCCGCAAGACGCATCTGACCGCTCACAACCAACGGATGACCGTAGATCGACGCGAGTTGACCGCTGAGGATCGTCGCCTTTGGCCCCAACTTGTCGACCGTCTCAACCGCGGCCAAACCCAAGCTCGACGTAAACGTGGCCACATCGGTCACGAACACCGTCTCCGACTGGCTCAATCCGTACTTGCCCAGCTTCTTCAGCAGGTTCAGGTACACCGCGCTCGAAATGTCGTCGGCCTGCGAGACACCCTGCCCCGTGTTATCTACCAACGGCAGATGCAGCAACCCATCGAAACCGATCAGGAAATGCGCCTTCCCAGCCGTAGACGCCCGCAACGTCCCTCCGTCGGCATTGATGCCGTTCGCCGCCGTCCGGTCGGCATTCAACAACACGTCGTCGATGACCTCTGCCGCATTCCGAACCAACGTCCTACGCACCTCCGGAAGCACCGCGAAGACCGCGTCCTCGTCCAGCGTCAGCGACCACGGAACCTCCGCCACCAGCTCGTACGCCGTCAAAGTCTGCTTCGCCGTCTTCGTCGTGCTCTCGGCCGTCGCCGTGTTCTCCGTGCCCGGATACCAGTTCACATCGCCCAACTGCAGCGGGATGTCGAATGGATTCGTCGGCATGTCGATCCGATTGAACAGACTCGCCACTCGCGTCTCCTGATGCACGTCATCCCACAGCCGCGAAGCCATCCCGGTCGGCACGATCTCATCACCCCGGCCAGCCGACACGCTATCCATCGCCGCCTTGAGCCGCACATCCCACTCACGCACCGACTCCGCGCCCAACTGCGTCTCCGCCGCTCGTTGCACGCTCCGCATGATCGCCAGGTCCAACTCATCGCAACCCGCATAGGGACCCGATTTCACGACGGCGTCACCTGCCGAGCCATCTTGACCGGCTAGCAACGCATCTCGACGATACCCCTGCTGCTCCGTAGTCAGCGCCTCGATCGCCTTTCTCAACCGAACCCGCTCATCGTGAACCGGCTCGACTCGTTTCTTCACGAACGTCGAAACGTCCGCCAACTCCTTCCTCAGGAGTTCCATCTCTTGTGTAGTTTCAGGCATCTAAGCCATTCTCCTTTTGTCTGTCAACCCTCTCCATCTAGGAGAGATCAAATACCTTTCCCCTGATCATCAGGAAGAGGTCACACTCGGTAATCCCCTCTCCCTCTGGGGAAGGACTAGGGTGAGGGCCCGCCGCAGTTCGCCGAGCAACCCCGGCCGCGCCTCACAACTCGCCCAATCCGGACACCGCCCGCCATAACCGCCGCATTTCTTCACGCATCTCCAGAAACTCGCCAACATCCCGAACCTCTCGATCCTGACCGCCAGACGCCAGCGCGCTCGAGTGCATCGGCACTGGCACCGCGCTAATCTCCAGCAATTCGTGACTCTTGTACCAGTATCCGCGCCGTCCGTTCGAAGCCTCCTTCATCTCCGTCTCCAACGGAATAAAACCCACCGACACCCCACGCATGAAGTCCCGCGCATACAGGTCCGCAATCTCCATCGCAAACGCCGTCGGCGCGAACTCCACCAACGCCTTCAACTCCTCACCCTCGACCCAAACCCGACTCGCCCTACCGATCGGCGGCATCGATCGATCATGCGCCCACAGAAACACAGGATTCCTCCGATATCCCTCCAGCTCCCAACCGTTAGGATCGATCAGATCCCCCTTGCGGTCCTCGCTCCCAACCGCCGCTGTGATGATCAAGCGCCGAGGTCCCTTCACCTGAGCCTCATCACTTGCCGCACGCACCGCAACATCATCCCCGTCGAACTCCGAAGTCCGTTCGTCACCGTCAACGCTAGCGTCCACGACACCGGCACCAAACCACTTAACCACAACCTCATCCACCTCACTCTGTCGCCCCGTCACGCCGGCGTCACCGACAACCAAATCACAACTCAACACCATGCTTGCTACATCTCCTCATCAACGCCGCCCCATCCGAAGCAGCACTAGCTGTTACACACGTTCTATTAACTATGTTGCAACACCAAAAACCATTGCGCAACCCTAAATTGGTACAAAATTGAGAAAAATCCTCCCCTTCGCAAAGCGAAGGGGACGCGTGCAAAGCACGCAGGGGATGTATGAAACCCAACCAACTACGGCATCCTGCGCACATTACGTCGTACCGGTGAACGTGCTGAACGCAGACAGAGCTACGAAAGCAAGGTGAAGCATCGCTATAGGATGAAACTTCTGTTACAGATGCCATCGATGACTTGGTAGCTGCATCCCGAACCGTTGCAACTCGACGGAACGCCTGCATATCATCAAACCAAAACTCATATCAAATCCGTTGAACTGGTTGATCAGACAATCCGGTGGTGACCGAAGCGCCATCCAACGCCGATCCATTTTGACATGCCCGCAGACTTCTCAGATGCAGATATCGCACGATTGATCTCCGAGCCCAAACAACTCCTGTCTGATTGGCGAACCCGGCTCAACCTGCGTCCCAAGCGCGGGCACAAGGAACAGCAGCTAGACCTCACTGGAGAATTGGGAAGCGATTTCCGAATCATCCTGCGTCAAAGCAATATCAACCCGTTGGACTTTTCTGCAATCCTAGCGGTCAGAATCCCACAATCAAATCGATTCTTTAGATTGCGTCGCTACAACGGCAAAAGCCACGAACACACCAACCAAATCGAGGGAGATACCTTCTACGATTTCCATATCCACACCGCCACGCAACGATATCAAGACATCGGCGAGCGGGAAGACACATACGCTCAGACCACCGACAGGTACAGCAATCTGACGGAGGCAATAGGATGTATGCAACACGACGTATCGTTGATCACCCCTGCAAACGACCAGTTGAACCTTATCTGAAGGAATTCTAGGGATGAACGCGCCAACCATAGAGCAGGAATTCCAAGAAAAAGTCTCCGAAAAGATCCGGATCGTCCCTGAAGGTATCGACCGGTTCCGTGTCTTCACACCGTTCCGATTCGACGACGGCGACCATCTCGCAGTCGTACTCAAACAGCACCACAACCAATGGATGTTGTCCGACGAAGCTCACACTTTTATGCATTTGACTTACGACATCGATGAACAGGACCTGCTTCGCGGAAACAGGCAAAAAATCATCTCCGACGCACTATCTGTCTTCCACGTAGAAGATCGAGACGGCGAACTCATGATCGATATCCCCGATCAACAATTCGGCGACGCTCTTTACAACTTTGTCCAAGCCCTCCTCAAGATCACTGATGTCTCGTTCCTCACCCGCGAACGAGTCCACAACACGTTCGCCGAAGATTTCCGATCGCTCCTCACCGAGCTAATCTCGGAAGATCGCCGTGTCTTCAACTGGCACGACACTCGGCACGATCCAGAGGCCAAGTACGCCGTCGATTGCCGAATAAATGGCATGCCACGCCCGATTTTCGTGCACGCGCTGCTGAACGACGCCCAAACCAGAGACGCGACGATTACCCTGCATCAATTCGAAAAATGGGAAGTTCCCTTCAACTCGCTCGCCATATTCAGCGATCAAGAAACCATCAACCGCAAAGTCCTAGCACGCTTCAGCGACGTCTGCGACAAACAGTTCTCCAGCCTGACGAGCAACCAAGACAGAATCGAGCGCTTCATCGAAGACGCAACACTAACCGACCGATAATAAAGTCGCGATCCGACAACGAATAAAAACCGGAGATGCCCGCAAATCATCGTCTTGCCGCATGGACAGCTACAACAACGACCGCCGCAAAGGTTGGCGCGTCAAGTTGATGTCAGACAAACACAATCCGGGATTGGGGTGCCGCGAAGGCACCGCCCACACCCGCGACCTAGGCGAAAACTGTCCTACCCAACAAACCTACGATGACGATGAGGCGGATAAAGAGGAATCCGAAATCTCCGCCGGCATCTTGATGGATGAAGGGGAATAAGGGATAACGGACCGAGCATGACCGTCGTCATCCAACGGATGGCCCGTCCGTATTATGCCACTCATGTTGCTTTTACGAGTGAAAAAGTAGTACGATGACACCAATGGACTTTGCGGCGAAAAACCGAAATTCTTCACAGTTGACTTTTATTGTGGGGTAACACGGTGATCCCGGAACTTCGGATGCTTGAGGATGGTTTCAACAGCGGTCTTGTTGCGTGCTACGAACCCGGGGTGAGCATCTGGAGGTTAGGTTTGATTTGAGCGGAATTGAAGCGGTGCAAGTATCGCAGTCTGAAAAGGCGGAACGTGTGAGCGGGTTGGTTGAGAGGGGGATAATGACGGTGGAGGAGGCTCAGGCGGAGTTGGGGTTGTGAACTAAGGTGGGAAGGATTTTGCTAGCTACCTACGCCTTGACTGAGTCAAACTGATGCAATGAAGCAAGCAATGTGGATACACGATCTCCCAAGTCCGAAAGTTGTTCAATCCGAAATGTTCCGTCGAATACGGTTTGACGGAACATTGGAATGTAAACTTTGGCGCAACATTACCCAATCGGAGGCAACACCATGCGAGCAGCCTTGAACCAAGCCGCATTCAACATCGACGGCGTAGACATCTCTTGGACTGAGGTCGTCTTTTGGTCGGTGCTTTACGTCGCTGGCATAGCGCCCTTCACGACGGTGATTGTCCTAGTTTTGTTGTTCTCTGAGTAGATTCACGAGGATTGTAGACAACGTGGCGATCAGCGTGACCGCTGGCGACACAACCAATGCCACCGTGCCCAATGACGCATCTGCTGGGTCGACTTTGACAAGCTCGAAACCGACAAAAACTGCCACGCCAGCGGCCAATGTCATTATCACGATAACTAGGCCAGCGAAGACCAACCGGCGGTAAGGAAACGTTCGCCCGTCGTCTTTGGTACCATTAGACATAACAACCTCCTCCTAAAAAAGTTAGGTTGTTGATTTGCCCCTGGAGCGTGACCAGTCGAGCCGGGGGCTTTTTCATTGTTAGATGTGATACATCTTATCATGTTGCGGCTCGATTCTGTGCGAAAAAAACACGCTATCTAGTGGTGCATATTGACATAACACTAGATACGGGGGTTGGGCCGAACAAAATTGGGAAACGATCGCGGATTCGCGAACTGAGGGGCAATCGTCTTCAGTACGTTTGATACGATGGAGGCAACAACAAAATTCGAGGCGCACCGTCTCCGCTATTGTCAAGGAAATCCGGTACGCCTCAAGCAACCCGGAGGATTGCTATGGCACAGTTTAACGCCAGTTCCATCCGTTCGCAAATGGCGCGAGCACAGCAGCAAGCTCGGCAACAAACGCGTGCGTCGTTACAGCGGGAAGCCGACAAGATGGTGAACACCTTGCCGCCTGAAATGCGCTCGCAGTTTCGGCGGGAGATCAACAAGCTGAAATCGCAGATTTGAAGTTAAATCTTCGGGCTTATTCTGCTTGCTCTTCTTCCGATCCTGACACTTCCTGTAGATGGACGTTTTGGTTAGTTGTGATCGGCAATAACGGTCGTCGACCTTCAAAAAAGTCCTCCACTGTGTATATCTGCAAGGCAGGAACTCCCATGAAGCGGCCCGCGCTGGCCGCTGCGTCTCTCATGTTACTGGTGACGCGATCCTCGAAACATGTGAATATGCCCAGGTCGGCGCCGGCCTGCTGACGCGCACCGTTGAAGGCCTGCACATCGCCGGGGCTGGTCGCACCGCCCTTGACCTGCGAAACCATGTCAATGAACTGTCCCTTGCTGATGGGTACGCGTCCCCAACCATCTATTCCCCGATCGCCGCGCTGGCGAGCGTTCGCCTCCATGCCATCGACCAGCGATGCTGCCCATCGCTCGAACTTGAACTTGTCAAGATTGGCGAGTTCCCTGGCATCATCAAGGGTTTTCGGAAAGCCGATGAATTCGACATCTTCCCACAACGAATCGAAATGATAGGTAAGTCGCTTCTCAATCACCTTGCAGGCGTTGACACAAATATCAATGCCGATCCAACGGCGATTGAGGTTTTGGGCGGCATGAACCGTAGTACCGCAACCGCAGAACGGATCAAGGACCACATCTCCCTCGTTGGTCGCAACCTCGATAATGCGTTCCAACAGTTTTATCGGCTTCTCGGTAGGGTAAATCTGATTGACTGGTGCAACACGGGGTATCGGCCACACATCATCCAACCGAACGCCGTCCGAGTCTTTGTCTTCGGTCTTGGACGGTAGGCGCTGTCCCGCGTCATCAAAGGATGAGAGAATTTGGGCATTTCCGAAACGCTTAACGGTCGAGTCCGCGCGCGGCATATACAACTGGTTGAAGGTCCGTGCGGTGTCGTCAGAGGAAGCAGCATAGAAGAAGAGGACATCATGATTACGCTGAAATGTATATTTCCCGGTAGACCACTTGCGGTAGCTCCACACAATTTCGTTCTTATAAATCTTGTAGTTACGGTCTTTGGCTTCAAAAACATGATCCATCACGATCTTTAGGTAATGGCTCATTCGCGGGTCGCAATGCAGGAAGATACTGCCTGTCCCTTTCAAAACCCTTCGACATTCAACTAAACGATGTGCCATATACGAGAGGTATGCGAGGTCTGGTCCCTCACCAAGAAGCAAACGCAACCCTTCTGCTAGCCCGCGCAGACGTGGTTGGGATGCGACAGCATGAAAATCATCTATTGCCTCATGCCACCGCCATGTATCGTCAAACGCCACCCACTGAGCATCCCCGATAAAAGCGTTGTACAGACGTTTGGAGTTGAACGGGGGATCAAGGTAGATCAGGTCGACGGATTCGTCCCCGATCTCTTCTCTCATGACTTCGAGATTATCGCCGAAGTAAAGTCGGTTGGTCATTGCTTTCCCCTCGTGTGTTGGGAACAACAATCCTATCCCTCATGCGTATGAATCGCAATACGATTTACATCGGATCGTGAAGTTTGAGGGTTAGGGCCTAGGTCGGCGCCGGGGATGATATTACTCCAACCCCGCCGATACCGCCACGATCGCCGTCCGACTCCTGCGCTGTGATCGAGAGCGGTGGCGAGACGGCAAGACGTAGCCGACGACGGGTGTCCAGATGAAGCGCGGGTCACTCACACTGCCAACCAATCACCCCCGCGAGTAAAATCAAACCCGTAGCCACCACCCACACCCCGGAGCCCCCTCACCTCATGATGAACCGCAACATGCTTAAGCAAGCTCAGCAGATGCAGAAGAAGATCCAGGAGGTGCAGGAGGAGATTGCTCAGGCCACTACCGAGGCTTCCGTCGGAGGTGGCGCGGTCAAGGCCGTTGTGGTCGGTGGTTCTCGTGTCGAATCGATCGAGATCGACCCTGACGTCGTCGACCCCGAAGACGTCGAGATGCTCCAAGACCTCGTCGCCGCCGCCGTGAACCAGGCCATCGACCAGTCGCAGGAACTCGCCGCGGAGAAGATGAAGGCCATCACCGGCGGTCTCAACATCCCCGGGCTCAGCTTCTAGCCATTGCGGGCATTTCGCACGTTCGTAGATTACCGATGGCCGCCTTCCGACCCGACCCTCCGCGCCCGGTTTCGCCCGTAGCACCTCGCACCGATGCGCCCGTCGGCGTCGCCGCACCCGTCGCCCGTGTCATCGAAGCCTTCCGCCGACTTCCCGGCATCGGGCCCAAATCGGCTCAGCGACTCGCCTACCACCTCGTCCGCATGCCCGAGGCCGAAGCCGCCGAGCTTTCGGAGGCCATCACGGGCGTCAAACAGCGCATCAAGCTCTGTGAGACCTGCGCCGACATCACCGAGGCGAACACCTGCCACATCTGCACCGACCCCAACCGTGACCGGTCCACGATCTGCGTCGTCGAGGAACCCCTCGATGTCACCGCCTTCGAGCGCACGCGCGCCTACACCGGCCTTTATCACGTCCTTCACGGCGCCATCTCACCGACCTCCGGCATCGCTGCATCCGACCTCAAGATCAAAGAACTACTCCAGCGCCTCCAAGCCGACACCGCCGATCAAACGGTAACCGAAGTCATCGTCGCAACCAACACCAACCTCGACGGCGAAGCGACCGCCATGTACCTCCAACGCGCCATCACTCCCGCCGGCATCAAAGTAACGCGCCTGGCCCGCGGCCTGCCCTCCGGCACCGACATCGAATACGCCGACGACGCAACGCTGGCGCATTCGTTGGAGTCGCGGTCCGAGATTGACTAGAGCGAGGATTTCGACGCGCGACTCCCTCCCCTTCGCTTTGCGAAGGGGACGCGTGCAAGCGCAGCGCAGCACGCAGGGGATGCACGAAATTCACCGTAACACCCTCATTCTGACCACATCGCCTCGACGCCCGATCGATCGTTAGTCACGATCCTTCGAGCGGTGAAGTCCTGTGGAGTTGCGAGCCATCCCCTGCGTGCTACGCACGCGTCCCCTTCGTAAAGCGAAAGGGAGGGTACGCCGTTTCCATACTCCACACACCCATATAATCGCAACGAAGAATATGTCCCCTCTCCCGATTGTGGGAGAGGGTTAGGGTGAGGGCCCAAACCCATGAAAATCGAACAGATCGAGACCTTCTTAGTCGACCGTTTCCTTGTCGTCCGCATCACCACCGATGACGGCACTCAGGGCATCGGCGAATCCTGCTACTGGGCGTATCCCCGCGCTGCTAAAGAGACCATCCACGCTCTCGGCGAAGCGATTGTCGGCATGGATCCGGGCGACACTGAGCACATCTTCAACTACATGCACCGTTACAACGGCAGTTTTCGCGGCAACAGCATCGCCGCCGCTATCTCCGGCATCGACATGGCGCTGTGGGACATTAAGGGTAAGCGCCTTGACGCACCCGTCTGGGACCTCCTCGGCGGTCGGGCTCGACAGAAGATCCGCGGCATCTTCCTCGGCGTGGGCGGCGAAACACCTGACGCAGTTGCCGAGCGAGCCAAGATCGCGGTCGACCGCGGCTACTCCGCCCTGAAATTCACACCCATGCCGCGCGAGTTCCAGCTACTCAAATACCCCGTCCTCGTCGACAACGCCATCGACATGCTGGCCGCAGTCCGTGAGACCGTCGGCAACGACTTCGACATCGGCATCGAGATTCACCGCAACATGCGACCCTCGGAAGCCGTGGTCTTCTGCGAGAAGGCGATGCCCTTCAACCCCTACTTCATCGAAGACCCCATCGTTCCCGACGGTGTCCTCGCCATGTCTGAAGTCGCCACCAAGATGCGATTGCCCCTCGCCGTTGGAGAGCGCAACACCGGCATCTACGAGTTCCGCGAATACGCTCAGATGACCAACTGCTCATTCTTCAAACCCGACATCGCAGTCGCCGGCGGCATCACCGGAGTCAAGAAGATCTCTGCCATCGCCGAAGCCCACCACATCCTCATCGCGCCCCACAACTTCCAAGGACCCATCGCCACCGCCGCATGTATGCAACTTGGGATTTCGTCGCCATCTTGGGACGTGCTCGAGGCTGTGGATGAGGATAAGCCCCCGCGGTCGGATATGGTAGACGCGCCTATGAAGGTCGTCGACGGCTGGTTCACGCTCCCCGAGAAACCTGGTCTCGGCGTAACCTTCAACGACAACGCCCCTAACTTACACCCGTTCAATCCAGCCAAAATTCCGCCGCCCATCCGCGAAGACGGTAGCGTAGGATTGCGTTAATTCCCTCTGATTCGATGGGAGAGGGTTAGGATGAAGGCGACACTCCCTTCAAAAGGAGTTCGAAGAGTTTCGCCATTTCAACTCGAATGAACATCCGTGCCAACGTTATGCTTGGTAAAGCACCGAACGGATGAATGATTCAATCGAGCGAGTCTTGAATAAGTGGAACGGCGAAAGAAAGCCTTCTGAAAACGATAACCGCGAAGCAATATGGGCGATTCGACCGCGTTGGTCGACGCCCTACTTTGTGCTATTCACGTTTCAGGTGGTTGTCGGTACCGGCATCGCCACGTATGACGGTATATCATCGGCAACTCCCGCAAACTGGATACAGACGTACTTTGATATCATTCTCCGTACCGGTCAGGTCGGGATCGCGGCGGCGATCATCACATTTACACTTGTCGAACTACTGGGCAGCATCATGTTAATGAGCGAATGGATACGACAGAATCTCGTCGAACCTGCGAAGGAAAGAAACCGCGAGCAAGGCCGCGCAGAAGTCCGGGCGCAGATGCGCGCGGAGATGAAGGATTGGGACCGGCGTCGGCAAGCCGCTGAACAACGAGGCGAAACATTCCACGAGCCGCCGCCATACTTGGAGAACGGTTCATCTGACAACGGTCACTAAAACCGTATCCATGTAATTTCACCACCATGTCGCCAACACGACGACGATACTTCAACGCCGAAGGCATCGTCGTCCGCGCCCGTGACCTCGGCGAGGCCGACCGCATCGTCATCCTCTTCACGCCCAACCTCGGCCTCCTCTCCTGCGTAGCCCGCGGCGCTCGACGAACAACCTCTCGAACCGGCGGACACGTTGACCTGCTGCGACACATAACGGCTCACGTCTCCGAGGGCCGATCCGACCTCCACACCCTCAGCCAAGTCGAAACCATCAACGCCTACCTCGGCCTTCGCCGCGACCTCGACCGACTCTCGCTCGCCTCCCACTTCGCCGAGATGTGCGAACGCTTCTCCCTGCCCAACGCCGCCAACCCCAACCTCTTCGCCCTCCTCCGCGACACCCTGACCCAAACCGAAACCACTGACAAACCGACCCTCCCTCTCCTACGACTCTGGCACGAAACAACCCTGCTGACCACCGTTGGCTTCCAACCTCAACTCTACCGCTGCGTCCGCACCAACACCGAAATCCACCCCGGCGACCACTGGTTCTCACCCTCCGAAGGCGGCCTGATAATGCGCCCCGACCAACTCCAAACCGCCAACAACACCACAACCTCCGACCCCATCGCCTTCCAACCCAACCCCGAAGATCAAACCAACACCCAAACCGTACCAATAATCCCCGCCCCACTTAACACCATCAAACTACTCCGCCATATAAGCCGTACTCCAGATTGGGCGCGCATGGCAACGCTGCGCGTGGATGACAGGGATGTGGAGGCCGGGCTAAGATTGACGGGCGCGATGCTGCGCTATCAACAAGAGCGCGGCATGGGGCGCGCTGAGCGGGTGATGGGGGAGGTAACATTCTAGTGGATGACCAAGGTGAAGCAATCGTTGATTAAGAGGGAGGGGGCTGAATGACAGAAGCTGGAGAATTCGATCGTTTTGACCCGTCCGATTTCCTTGAATTGGTGCGGGATTTAGAGGATGAAACGGAAACTAAGACTGTATCTTCAATCCCAAAAATGGGATCGAAGTTACCGATCTGCTACGAACTGGTAGGGGAAGTATTGTATTTCCTCGACGCGATGGGATCGTGTATGGGATCGTGTGACCCGGAACTACACGACGTAAGTTATCTCAGTGGGAAAGCATCCTCATACGGCAGGAGTTCATTGAGGTTGTTCCAAATTGGTCATTATGATGGATCTTTGTTGCTTACGCGTAGCATCGGAGAAATCGCCAATCTGCTGACCCTGTTTGTATTGGACGAAACGGCGCTGGGCGAATGGCGTAGTGGTCAAGGTAATTTTTCGCCCGTAAAAGTGCGGATACGACTAGAGGAATCAGTAGACATCAGCGTACCGGTTGGGATAGATCAATTCACATACCGCGAGTTGTCAGGTCGGTCCGCACACGTCGACCGCGATCAATCCGTGCCCAACGCATATAGCACGTTGGGGTTGCCCACGACAGGCGGACGGTTCCAAGAGGCAGGGTTGATGATCTGTATCAATGAATTATCTAAAGCCATCGCATATTCGTGTTGGGCGAGCGGTATGTTGCTTGGACGAGAGATTGAACTGCATCGGTACAGCACGCGCAAAGGGTTGGCTCTCTTGGAAAACCTGGGCGGGATGGATCTTGCTGGATTCGCTGAATACGTAAAGTCAATGAAGAACACCCCTGAAGGTAATTCGATGCTTGAGATATCGCTGTTGGAAGCCTATGCAAACCAGAAGCGGTTTCAATCGCGTTGGCGCGCGGGAGAATCCCATAAAGAAGCTGATGGATGATCCTCTTTAGCTGAACCACAAGTCCAGATATCCGCACACCCTGAGTTTATGAGCGGTTCGCGGTGGAAGGGGCACTCGACAACGCGTCCCCTACCGCCCCACGTACTCCCCGTCTTCGTTGATCACGCCGGAAGATTGCAGGTACTTGAACAGATCCGAGTCGCTCTCCAAAACGATCAGCGACTGACCGTCGATGATGCGTTCGTAGGCTTCGAGGGAGCGGCGGAATTCGTAGAACTCTGGTGCCTTCTCCAGTGCTTCGGCCAGGATCGTGATGGCCTCTTGCTCGGCCTCACCACGTAGCCTGGCGGAAGTTCCGTTTGCCGTCTCCAATATGATCTGCACGTCGCGGTCGACTTCGGCACGGATCTCACGGTCTCGCTGAGTACCTTCTGCACGCAGACCTTCGGCGATGCGGGCACGCTCGGCTCTCATTCGGGCGAAGACTGATGCCTCGATCTCAGTCGGGAAATCGGCGCGTTTCATCCGGACATCAATGATCTCGATGCCAAGTTCGTCGACGAGCGGTTGGTAGTAAGCAACGGCGGCTGTGCCGATGATTTCGGGGCGCTCTTCCGAGTTCAACGCATTCAACTCCGCGATCGTGGCCGGACGTCCGCGGCTTGCAAGCCCTTCGGCCGTCTCCTCGGTGATGATGACCGTCAACCGCAGGTCGCGCATATTACCGCCGAAAAGCTCAATCGCTTGCTGGCGTGTGATTTCAGACCGGTTGCTGGCTTCGGCAATGCGGCCCATCACCTGTTCGCGGGTCTCTGAAATGACCTCAGACTGCGTGTCAAGAGCAACTTCACGTCGGAGTTGAGAGTTTACGATGTCGGATACTCGAGACACTGCCTCGTTCTCCGTGCGAAGTCGTTGGAAGAACTTCAAAGGATCGATGATGCGGTATCGCGCGTAGGCGTCGATAACGAGGTTCCGCTTATCAGACGTCAGCAACGATGCCGGTTGCGCATCGACCCTCAGCAATCGACTGTCCATCTTCACCACCGTCTCCACGAACGGCTGCTTAACGTAGAGGCCAGGGCTCCGGTAGTCGCGCTGGAAGGCGCCGAAACGGGTTACGATGGCCAGCTGTGTCTCGTCAACGGTGAAGAACGCCTGCGGAATCAGGATGAACGCCGCGACGATGATGACGACTATGGAAATTAGCAGGCGAGGCATGTTGCTACTGTCCTCCGCCTGTCGTCGTGCCGGACAAAGAGTTGCCGGACAAGGTGCCCAAGCTGTCGAGCGGCAGCAGCGGCAACGCGTTCGAAGCTGAGTTGATCACGATCTTGGACTTGCCAGCCATGATGCGTTCCATCGCTTCAAGGTAGAGCCGTGTGCGAGTCACTTGTGGCGAAATCTCATAGCTCGCCAATATGGCTTCGAAACCTTCCGCCTCACCCCGTGCGCGCTCGACACGACCGCGCTTGAAACCATCGGCTTCTTCCACGATCTGTGCGGCAGCACCCGTTGCTTCCGGGATCTGCGAGGCCTCGTAAGCCTCTGCCAAGTTAATATCGCGCTCGCGGTCTTCGCGCGCTCTCACAACATCTTCGAACGCGTCCTGAACTTCGGCCGGCGGGTTAACGTTCTGCAACAGCACCTGGAGCACGTCGAGTCCGGTGTTGTAGTCGCTGGCGAGTTCGCGCATCTTGTCCAAGATGCTCGCCTGCACCTGTTCCTTCTCCGTCGTCAACACATCGTCAATATTGCGGGCACCAACCACCTGCCTCACTGCGGTTTCGGCGATATCACGCAAAGTTTCGCCGTCAGGGTTGCCGGGCGCGATACCGCGGTCCGGATCTCCGGGGTCGTCAACCTCAAACAGGAAAAATTCGAGATTGGCGATACGATACTGCACAACCACCTGCACATCAACGATGTTCTCATCGCCAGTGATCATCTCCGATTCGATCTGAACCGGCGTGGTGGAACCGTTCTGCGTACTTCGGAAACCGAGTTCGAGTCGGCGGGTGTTGGTTACGGCCACAACGTTGCGGGTTCCAATCGGGCTGGGCCAGTGCCAGTGCAGACCTTGGTCGGCAATCGCCACGAATCTACCGAAGGTACGTAGCGCAGCCTGTTCTTCAGGGCCGACAGTGTAGACACCGGTGCCCAGCCAAATGATGGCGATTACAGGGATAAGTGCAAGAACGATAACG
The DNA here is from genome assembly GCA_965208645.1 of Dehalococcoidia bacterium. Taxonomy (GTDB): domain Bacteria; phylum Chloroflexota; class Dehalococcoidia; order Lucifugimonadales; family Lucifugimonadaceae; genus Bin127. The sequence goes on from OZ242350.1 coordinate 645,586, forward strand.
CTACCAGACCGTCGACCGGCCCCACCGCCGTTTGATTCATCGTCTCGCGAAGGCGAGTCATCGTCACCGCCGAAACCTGGAACTCCCGAAAACGCCTCTCGGATCCGCTGCATGATATCGCCGAAGGTTACTTCCGGCTCTTCGTCACGCTCGGGGGGGCGATACATCAGCGAATCTTCCGAACCTTTGTCGGCGGCCGATGCTTGTGGGGAGTTGGACATCTAGGGGATTATCGCAGTTGGAATCAAGCCAACTGTAACTGAATACGTGAGATTCGAAGGGAGAGTTTTGGGTCGGGGTTCAGATCCGTATGCGATACGTTAGGAGTTTGTCCTTATTCGCAATTATACCTAATCCCATTCGGGAAGATGCCGGTCATTCCACTTCGTTCACGAAGATGACGGCTTCGCGGGGGACTCCGAGCTTCAACAACCCATCCTCTATCTTCTCGGTCAATAACGGCATATTGGGCCAGCTTATCAGTTTGATCCGATTTTCTTTGGGCACCGGCTCGGCGAAACGGATGTTAGTGCCTTCGCCCAAGCCACCGCCCTCGAAGATCAATTTGTACCACCCCCACAACTGCTCCCAAGTAAACTGGCCTTCAAGGACTCGCACCTCCCGGATCCTCTCGAACTCGAACGCCTCCTTGCCGCCCAACTCCTCACGCACCATCTCTTCGCCTAATTCCTGCGACGGCTCCAGCAGGTATACGTAGGCAATGTCAGATTCCAGGTAAAGCCCTCCGAACCCAGGGCTAGAGATTCCTGTGACCGGATCTACCACCTCTGGCGGGTAGCAGTCAAATAAGTCCGCTACCGGAGGATATATATCAGGTTTCACGTACCCAGTCGCCTCGACTCTCACGGCATCCAACGGGATTCCAAGATCCTGAAGAATCTGCAATGATCTCTCCACGTTCTTTTCGCAGTCCACGCCTAAGAAGACGCGGTTCTCCGCTCGACGCACAGACGATACCGCCAGCCAGGGTAGAGCGCTCTCAGCCTTATGATGCCATTGCCCGAGCTGAACCGCTGTATACATACCCGTGCGGAGATAGGTCAGGGGTAACTCTTTGGCGGGTGTCTCGGCAGCGTCGAACGTCTGTACGGGCGTAGCCTCTCTACTGAGGGTAGGAGATTGTGTAGCCGCAGACGCAACGGAAGTCGAATCACCAACAGTCGCTACGCTTGATGAGTCGATAGACTCGTCAACTACTCGATCACATGAAACGATTAAAACCGAGGCCAAAGCCACCGTCACCACCATCCTTGATTGGCGCAATGAGATGATGCCGGAGATTACCACCTCGTCTGTCTCTCACTCGGTCGATCAACGCGCCTAAGGTCAGCAACGATACGACGGGTCACACACCTTCCAAGTAGTCGATAGGCCGAGATCTGTGTATATGTTGATCATCGGACTGAAATATATCGATGCCCCTACACTGCCCCTGTGAATACCCAGCAGTTCCACATCATCCCTGTTCGGAGAATTGGTGACCCTGAACACTGGAGCTCCGCTATCGCCCGAAGCGGAGCTACCGCCCGTGAGTGAGGCGACAGCTTGGCACAGCAACTGCCGGTTTCCACTTGCAATAATGTTTTCGCAAGTGTCAGTGACCCTGGCTCTGGACCGCCCGGTTTCTTTGCCGACCTTGTGCACGTACTCCCCGATAGTGGGCAAAGAGCCCGCGCCCACAATGCGGTACTTGGAGCTGTGGATCACGGTGGTGCTGCCTAGGCCAGTCTTCGCTATCTTGCCCAGATTTTGCGATACGCCAGAAGACAGTTCCACGAAAGCTGAATCGGACCAGCGACAGACTTTGCCATGACCGCATCCGCTGAGGCTCGACGAGAATGTTGGATCTATCGTCTCCTCGCCGATGAGATTGGCACTGTTACTTATACTCGGTTGGTAAAAATCGGTACCATCTACACCGCCGTCCCAATTGCTTTCTGTACAGTGACCATTGGTGACAAATCCAGCATCTCCCGACCGAATCGCATTAAATCCAAGCGTGCAAGTGTACTCTCTCGTCTGCGAAATCCGCCTTGCGATCTCATATCCGCCCTCGATCACGCCGCTAGGTGCTCTGTCTTCGAGCGTGTGACTCTCCGGAACAGGCAGTTCTCTGACATGGACGACAATCGCGTCGCTCGGAATGCTCAACGATGCCAGCGAAGTTTCCACCTTCTTTATCGCGTCCGAGCTGTTCACTCCAATCTCAATCCGGTTCTTTCCCTCCTCGAGATCGGTCAGCACGACGTTGGGGTTCCTCCATACCACATCCTGAGCCTGATCGTACCATTCGTACAGCCGAAGCATGGAGTACTTGGCAGGTATCAGCCGCAATGCACGCCCTCGCGTCGGGTCAGCCTTTATGACATCCTTAATCGTCCGCTTCACGGCTTCAGTATTCAGAGTGTATTCCGAATCTTGCGTCACGTAGACGTATAGAGTCTCATTGTCTTCGGAAAGGGACATTCCTCCGAACTCAGGTACGCGCTTGTTGATGTCCAGCAACAAGTCGTCATGGGTCTTGAACTCGGCGGCGGCAGTGGATTCATCATCTGATCCCCCACTCGACGCCAAAGTGACTGCCATTACTACCAGCAACCCGAGTATCGATACTGCACTGATCATCTTCATGATTCATTTACTCCTGTTTTTATAAGACGTAACTCTGCAATCGTAAGGCACGAGCGATGGTTAGTAAAGCGTCGGCTAGGTTGGAACGAAAGGCTGGTTTTCAACTCAAAAGAAAAACGCCCCCTACGATCGTAAGGGGCGTTAAGCCTTCGGAGGTCTGGTCGTTCTAAGAACCGTTGCTCGATCCGAGCGCCGAGACGATGCGTCCAGCGTTCATCGGGGTCTCTCGCAGCCGAATTCCGATAGCGTCTTTGATGGCGTTGCCGACGGTCGGAACCGGAGGCACGATCGGGACTTCGCCGACGCCGCGGACCCCATAGGGGTGAACCGGGTTTGGCACTTCGACGATGACCGTCTCGATGCTCGGTAGATCGAGCGAGGTCGGCATTCGGTAATCGAGGTATGAGGAGTTCGACATCACGCCGTCGTCGCTCATGTAGTATTCCTCGTTCAACGCCCAGCCGATGCCCTGTGCGACACCGCCTTGCATCTGACCTTCAACGTAGGATGGGTGAATTGCCCGGCCAGCGTCTTGGACGATGGTGTAGCGCACAACGTCTGTCTTCCCCGTCTCGGGGTCGATCTCGACGTCGCAGATGTGCGTTCCGTACGCTCCGCCCGCAGCCTCGAGATCGACGCTGCCGGTCGATGTCACCGGTCCGCCAGTGTCGCCGAGTTTGCCGGCGAGGTCTTTGAAGCCAATGCTCAGCTCGGGGTCGGACTTCGAGGAAAAAACACCGTCTTCAAACTGAACATCGTCCGCGTCGATGCTCCAAAGCATGGAGGCGCGAACCTTCAGCTTGTCGATCATCTCGATCGCGGCGTTGTAGGCGGCGTAACCCGTGGCGTATGTCACACGGCTGCCGCCAGTGACCGCGGTGAAACCAACGGTGTCAGTGTCGACAACGGTCGGGTTAACGTCTTCGGCGGTGATTCCGAGCGTCTCCGCGGCCTGCATGGCGATCGAAGCGCGAGTTCCGCCAATGTCAGTGGAGCCCTCCACCAATTCAACGGTGCCGTCGTTGTTCAACGATAGGTTTACAGACGATTGCAGACCGACATTGAACCAGTAACCACTGGCAAAACCTCGGCCCCGGACATTGCCCGGCGCGGGTTCGCCAAGATCGGCGTTGAAGTGGTCGGTCTCTTTGGCTGCGTCGAGAACTTCTTCCATACCGATACGCGGGAAGATGGGACCATCGCCACGGCGTGTGCCTTCCTTTGCCGCGTTGTCGCGTCGGAACTGCCACTTGTCGAAGCCCGCCTGCTCGCAGAGATCATCGATCAATGTCTCGATCGCGAATGCGACCTGCGGCGAACCAGGAGCACGGTATGCCGCGACCTTGGGTTTATTGACCAAAACATCGTAGCCGACGATGCGCATGTTCGGGATGTTGTAGCAGGCGTAGATGCACATGCCGGAAGCGCCAACGAGCGATCCGGGGTATCCACCGGCCTCCATGCGCAGAGTCGAATCTGCCGCGATCAACTGTCCATCTTTGGTCGCACCGAGTTTTAGATGGATCTTGCCGCCCGCAGCTGGGCCGGTGCCCTCGAAGACCGAGCGGCGTTCCATTACCAGTTTGACCGGGACATTGCCGGCTTTGCGAGACAGCACCGCCGCTACCGGTTCGAGGTAGATCGGGATCTTGCCACCGAATCCTCCACCGATCTCAAGCGGTGTCACGCGGACGCGCGACTCATCGATTTTCAGTACCGCTGCGATTTGCTGTCTGACGGTGAATGCGCCTTGCGTGCTTGTCCACACCTTCAAGCGATCATTCTCGTCCCAGACCGCGGTTGCGTTGTGCGGCTCGATATAGCCCTGGTGCACCATCTGAAGATTGAATTCACCTTCGACGACGTGCTCAGCGCCGGCAATCGCGGCATCCGGGTCTCCGAACTCGTGAGTGAACTCTTTGACGTGGTTCGCGTGACCGCTCTCCTGTGCGCCAGGAGAGTCGACGAACTCTTCCAGGATCGCCGGCATATCTGCGGCGATCGTGTCGTCGACGTTGGTTGCTGCGCGTAAAACTTCGTAGTCTACCTTGATCGCCCGCGCCGCTTCCTCCGCGGTGTACCGGTCGGCAGCTGCGACGGCGGCAACCGCGTGTCCGGCGTAGAGCGCCTTGTCACTGGCAAGAATGTTGTCGACGGCCCACTTGAGATTTGTCGCGCCTTCGCCGAGGTCGACCATCTCGTTCTCAGCCTGTGGCAGGTCGGCGTTGGTAACGACGGCGTGTACGCCGTCCATCGCCTCGGCGGCTGAGGTGTCGATCGACAAGATGCGAGCATGGGCGTACGGGCTTCGCAGAACCGCGCCCCAAATCATGCTCGGCAACTTGATGTCCGCACCGTAGACGGCTCGGCCGGTCACTTTATCCAGCCCGTCGTGACGGATCGGTCGGGTGCCGATTACCTTGTATTCGCTCTTAGGTTCAAATGTTGCGACCATGGGCGGATCCCCCCTAATGTTGATCGACTGTTGATCGACTAGATGTTGAGGTCCAACTACCTAGCTGAAAGGCCGACGCAGTGGCGATCTCACGCTAATGCATCGGCCGTAAATCCAAACTGTTATGCCATCTCGGCTGAGGCTTTTTGCACTGCGCGCACGATCTTGTCGTACCCGGTGCAGCGGCAGAGGTTACCTGCCAGCCAGTGTCGAATGCGGTGCTCGTCCGGTGCCGGCTCGTTATCCAGCAGGCCCTTCGCGGCCACCAAGAAACCAGGCGTGCAGATTCCGCACTGTAGCGCGGCCTCTTCCAAAAACGCCTGCTGCAACGGGTGCAGACCGTCGGCTGTAGCCATTCCTTCGACCGTTTCAACGGACTTGCCATCGATCTCGGCTCCAAGAACGAGGCACGAGTCGACGATGCGACCGTCAAGCGACACGGTGCAGGCACCGCAGTTGCCGTCCAAGCATCCCTCTTTGGTGCCGGTCAGTCCGACGATTTCTCGAAGAGTGTCAAGGAGACTCATGTACGGCGGCACGAGAAACTCGTGCGCTTGACCGTTGATGGTCGTCCTAACGTGTACCCGGGACGGTCCCGGTGTTATCTGAGTTGTCATCTACTACTTAACCTCTCGCTCGCGCTACGGCTTGATTGATCATTCTTCGGGTCAGCACCGCAGAGAGATGCTTTCGTTGGTCGATCGTGCCGCGCATGTCCGCAATCGGACTGGCGGCATCACCGGCGGCCTTTGCGGCAGCCTCGATCACGTCATCGCTAACCGAGTTGCCGACCAGTGCGGCCTCAGCTGCCGGCACGACTAGCGGAACCGGCGCGACCGCGGCGAGAGCCACGCGTGCGGCCTCGAACTTGTCGCCCGCGGCGTTGAGTTTGACCGACACGCCAGCACCAGCGACGGCGATATCCATTTCATTGCGAGGAATGAAGCGCTCGTAGGCGGCGCCGAAGTTGTCGCCTGGGTTAGGGAGAACGATGCTCACCAAGATCTCACCGCGTCCAAGGACGTTGCTGCCCGGTCCCGTGCAGAAATCTTCGACCGCAACATCGCGGTGGTTGTCGTCGCCGCCCGGCCCTGCGATGTGGCAAACGGCGTTGTAGGCGATCAATGGGCAGATGCCGTCCGCACTCGGAGACGAGTTGCAGAGGTTGCCGCCCAAGGCCGCTCGCGACTGAATCTGGATCCCGCCGATCATCTCGACCGCGTCGATAATGCCCGGGAAGTTGTCCCGTATCTTCTGATCTTCGTAGATCTGGTAACACGGAACCGCAGCGCCGATTGCGACACTCCCATCCGGGTAGTGGCTGATCTCGGTCAGCTCAGGGATATTCTTGACATCGACGATCGCGTCGAGGTCCCATCGGTTGGCCCTTGCTTGGACCAGTACGTCAGTCCCACCTGCGATCGGGCGCGCTCGGTCTCCATGCTTGTCTAGCAATGCGACTGCTGCGTCGATAGTTGTGGGCGCCTCATATGCAAATGGATGCAAAAGCCCGCTCCTTTAGACTTTTTTGCCTAACAGCTCATCCCGCCGAGTCGAACACTCAAAACGGAACAACGCCGATTTTCTCGCATATGAGTTTAAGCGACATTGCACCCAACTGCAAAACGGATTGAGAAAGTCACATCTCATGAGTGCGGCAGAGCGGGTCGCGAATCGTTCGGAGTACAACCTGTCAAAGGATCCACGTTCGCCCAAAGACCAATCCGTGCTTTGCGTGTCGACGCCCCGGCTAGTGAAATCGCGTGCGTCGCCCCTCGGGGTGCTGTGCATAACCACCGTCATTCCGGCGAAAGCCGGAATCCAGAGGGGCCGGGCAACGGAGTGCAAAGCGAAACGCCAAGTCTAAACCCCCTATAATTACCCCTTGGGCATCAAGGGGGAGGGTTGTGCACAGAACCCCTAGCCCCGACTCGCAGGAATCGACTTTCCTCTGTACTCCGATCCTCGTAAATCGCTTAACGCATCGATATCTAGTCTCATTACAATCTAATTTCACTCTTCCCTGCGATCGATGTCCGTTGCCTGCCTTCTGGATTATGTAGTCCCCACCCACTCCCCGTTCGAGCAACGGGCGACGCACTTCTGGCGACAATGCCCTCTCATGTGGCAAAAATCGTGCCATAACTCCACTGCATGTCGGCGAAAAAGTGGAAATGATACGATGTATCTACAGAGCCTGTCGGCTATGGTCTCGATCAGCAAAGCATGCGGCAGTGGTTCGCAATATGGGTAATTTGAGCTTCGATTCAAGGAGTCTGTATGAACACGACCGAGGTGAGTGAAGGTGTCTATGACGTAGTGGTCGTCGGCGCCGGTGCCGCGGGCGTCGGTGTGGCGGTGGCACTCAGATTCGCCGGTATCGAGAACTTCGTAGTCTGCGAGCGTCATACGGTCGGAGCATCGTTCGCCTCATGGCCGGCTGAGACTCGCTTCATCACGCCTTCGTTCCCTACCAATTCGGTTGGCATGCTCGATTTGAACTCAGTCGCGATCAAAACTTCACCCGCGTACAGTTTGGAGGTCGAGCATCCGACGGGTAAAGAGTACGCGTCGTATTTGCAGGTAATCTCGAAATTCTTCGGGTTAACTGTTCGCCAAAACACCGACGTGGTGCAGGTAGCCAAGGTTGACGACGGCTTTCGCATCGATACCGCCGATGGGACCTTGCGAGCCAAACACGTAATTTGGGCTGCCGGAGAATTCCAATACCCGCGATTAAATGGGTTTGACGGTAGCGAATTGTGTCGCCACACAGCCACCATACCCAGCTATGAAGAGCTTGAAGGTGACGACTTCGTCGTTATAGGTGGCTACGAAAGTGGTGTCGACGCGGCCTACCACCTGGCTTGTCGCGGCAAACGAGTGCGGGTGTTCGACGAGAAACGCCCGTGGATGGAAGAGAGCTCCGATCCCAGCATTGCGCTTTCCCCGTTTACACACGACCGGATCCGTGACCCTCGGTTTTTTAAACAGGTGGAACTGTATCCGTATTGTCCTGTCGAATCGGTCACTCGCGTAGACGGCACGTACGAAGTCACGGCTGGGGAGGGGCTGCGGTTTGAAACCCGCGTGCCGCCGCTGTTTGCAGGCGGATTCGACGGGAGTCAGAAGTTAGTCGCAGATTTGTTTGAACAACGCGATGATGGCTCACTGCTTCTGAGCGAACACGATGAATCGACCATCGTGCCCGGAGTATTTCTGTGTGGCCCAGCTGTTCGCCACGACAATCACGTCTTCTGCTTTATTTTCAAGTATCGACAACGATTCGCAGTTGTCGCCAAGGCAATTGCGACCTCGTTGGGGCTACCCGCGGAAGCGTTGGAAGGATACCGCGACTGGGGCATGTATCTCGATGACCTTTCCAACTGTGGAGAAGAGTGCGTATGTTAACTCGAAACGACGAACCAGCCGTCGCGTCAGGCCCGGGTCGAAACCGACTAGCCAAGGCGCGGAGTATCACTTGGCTCGGGCAAACAACCGCCAGCATTTGCTGGATCGGTAGCATGCTGACTTCCGGGGTCGAATCCACTGGGGATTGGTTGCAGTTGTTTGCGGCATCCGCATGGCTATTGGCCAACATCGTAACGATTGTCGCTGCTGATGGTGACTGACGTGTCGATAGCACTTCAAAGTTCGACATGGCGCGCGTTCTGAAACAAGAAGCATCGAAGGCGGGGGACGCAGTGGTTTCTGCGAGCTTGAAAGGTTGAGAGTCAGTCTCTTGATGGTCTGCAAGTGTTGTGAATGCTTCCGGGATTGCGGCCCAGTCTTGCGTGTTGGCAACATCGATCGATATTGCCGTGGTTAAAACAGGGATTTGGACGGGATCTCCTTCGTGCGCCGCCCGACGAGCATCCGCGATTTATGACGACCACGAGACTGTAGCCATTGCTACCACCGCGATCACCAAATGGACATACGAGCCTTATGTTTGGTCATGATTGACCTCCTTACCTTAAGGCGATGACATCCTTCATACAGATGCCATTTTCGTGTACTATAGCAGGTATCCGACTAAAGGAGTCGTTATGCTCATAGGAAAATTCGAAATTCGTGAAAATCAACGCATAATACAGATGTATTCGTCGAAAATAGGGGCATGTGAAGGTTCGCAAGTGCGGGGTGCGATGGCAGTGGTAGTGATATTTTCGTTGTTGGTTGGTTTAATTGTTGTCGGTTGCGGTGGTAGTGGTAGAGAGGATGATGTGAAGCCAACTACTTCGTTGTTGGAGGGTGTCGAGCCCGCCATTATTGATAAAGAAATCTCTTCGTCAGATTCGCCACAATTTGACCGGGCCGCATTTTCCGATCTTGATTGCGGGGAATCTTGTGGGTTCTGGGTCGGAGAACATTACGTCACTATCGAAACGTCGGAGTGTGAGCCTAGAGACCCTCGCGTTGGCGCCACGATTCCTTTCGAACCTGACAAAGCGTTTGAGATTCGGCTAGGAGATTTAAATTTAGTCTCGGAGATCGCTTCATCGGGCAACTAGGACTCCGCAAAACAACTACCGTTGCAGTTCGCGACCATAACTAAAGCGACGACAGACGCGACGGCTACGACAATCGACAAGACGACGATCTACGTGCCTGCTAGTTTGCTTCCTGATCGGTCTTCGCTGTGCACCGCCTGCCCCCACTAGATACCCGCGTCCGCGGGTATGACGGTAGCAATCCTTCGGAATGACGATAGTAATCCCCACGGAACGACGCTGGCAATGCGTCGAAATAACGCTCGTTGGGCAAAGAACCCGTCCGCGGTGCTTCAGATGGGGATCGCGAAGTCGGTAGGAAGCGGGAAGTAGATACCTTCGACTTCGGGATGGGTGGACAACGAGCGTAGCAGCGTGATGGGAATCGCTACTCGAACGCGTCCATGCTCTTGCGTTATCTGCCACTCCGGATCGTCGTTTTCTGGCCATGGTGCCGCGCCGTCCGCGAGGAAATCCTTGATGATCTGCACATTGCGCTCATAGTCAAAGTCGTCGATGAAATCGACCAGCACCCAGATGTTGTTGCAGTCAAAGATCGAGTATTGGAAAAGATACTCGGCACCTTCTGGCTTCTCCGCCTTCGGACCAAAGATGTCGACGATCGCGCTCTGCTCGCTCGCACCTTGAGTCAGCAGATTCTCGTATGCTGCGACCCGACTATCCCACTGTTCGAAACCTTCAAATCCTGCCTTCGGCAAGGGCGGCGCATCGCGTTTGACGGTTGTTTTTGCTTGCGAGGCAGAGCCGTCGGAGACGCTTGATTCGGTATCGTCGTCACCGTTGCAGGCGGCGACCATAACTAAAGCCACGACAGACGCGATGGCTGCGAGGATCGACAACACGACGATCCACGTGCCTGTCAGTTTGCGTCCAGATCGCTCTTCGCTTTCCATCTCCATGGTGTGAATATTAGCGTAAAAACGCCGCATCGTGCTGATTCATCGTCGAAACTGACACATTACGCTTCTGTATCGGGATGCGTCGTGCTATTCACGTATGTCGATGGTAATGCTTGCGATGTGATGATTGTCGGTGGATCTTAGTAAACGTATGGTGCCTTTGCCTGAGACACATCCGTAAAAGACCGCGCTGGTAGTGCTCTGCGCTTGTTGCTCTTGCTGACCATCTGAGGCACCCTCGTAGGGACAGCGTCGGGTCAGGAAGTTGGAACTTGCACTGAAGCGGACTCGCGTGCCGACAGGTCTGATGTTGGTGGCTCGCACGAAGACCGATTCACCGACCGTCATGCTGGTTTTGTTGGTAGTCAAAGTCGCGCTGGGCTTGGGAGCTGGCGTCGGCGTCGCAGTTGGACGGTTGCGGATGGTGATGGTGATGCGGGCGAGTTCCGTGCTTCCGTGCACCAGCCGCACGGTGGCGGTTCCGGCGGTGCAGCCGTAGAGATGCGCGAATATAGTTCCACGTACGGCGTCGGTTGCGGAATCTTCGTCTTGCTGCTGAATGGAATCTCCGCCGCAGTTCGGCGAGAGGCGGCTGGTGTAGCGGATGCTCGGACGCGTGTCGCCGGGAACGTTGTACGTCGCCGTGATGCGGATGCGATCGCCGACGGAGATGTCGTAGTCGGTGGAGGTCAATCTGCCAGTAGGTTTCGGCGTCGGCGTGGCGGTCGGCGCCTTGGTAGCGGTCGGCTTCGGCGTAGGGGTTTTCGTCGGCGTAGGTGGTTGAGTCGGCGTCGCCGTCGGGCGATGCGTGACGCGGATTCTTGCGCGCGCTATCTCGTAGTCGTCGGCGGTGCGGATCAGACGGATGTATGCATTGCCCGTCTCGCAGCCGTAGAACGAGTCGACCAGCGTGTCGCGCGCCTGACCGCTGTCGGGGACGGCCTCGTCGGAAAGACCTTCCCTCGGACATCGGCGCTCGTGGAAGTGATGGCTGACGTCGAACTCGACGCTGGTTCCCGCCGGCTCGATGTCGGTGGCTCTCGCCAGCACCCAGTCTCCGACGCGGATGCTGGAGACGGTTCTTCCGGACCTGGTGATCGAAAGTTTGGCGGTGGTTACCGGCAGCGGAGTCGATGTGGGCGCGAGCGTGGCGGTAGGCGACGGCGCACGAGTCGGCGCAGGCGTCGGTGTGAATACGCTCAAGGGCGTCGGCGACGCGAGCGGAGTCTTGTCGGTCGCCAGCAGCTGGATTCTCGCCGATCCTTTCCAGCAGCCGTAGAAGGTGAACGTCTTGGGAGTGGCGAAGCTCAGCGTCTCGTATTCGTCCGGCGCCTTCTGTCCCGCGACGCACTTGCTCTGGCTCAGGTTGCGGATGCGAAGTTTGAAGCGGGTGCCGGCCGGCGATGCCGTGTCGACCGTGACTTTGACCGTTTCTCCCACGGTGATCTCGTCATCGGAGAGCGTCAAAGACGCGGTGGGCAGTTCGTCGGGATCGACGATCGTGACCGTTGTGCCGGCGATTTCCTGATTGTCCGTGGCGCGCAGCAGCTTGATCGTCGCCTTGCCGGCCGCGCAGGCGTTGAACGTTATCTTCTGCGAAGCCGAACTTGGCACTATCTCTATCACGGCATCGGCGCTCAATGCGCTTGTGACGCAGTTTCCAAACGCAATCGGTCCCATGGTTTCGTACTTCAGCGGCGTGACATCGGGTTTGAGTTCGGTAACTTCGATTTCAAACGTTTTTCCGACTTCGACGCTGGGCGGTCCTAACAGCTTGGCGGTCGGATTCGGTAGATCGTCCGGCAGCTGTGCAAAGCCGTATCCCCAGCCATTGTTGAATGTCTCAGTGCTGGCCTTGCCGAATCCCGGGTCGTTCAGATCGGGCTTCTGCCTCTCGGCCGCGCCGGTGAGATAGTTGGCGACCTGCACGGGAGTGTAACTTGGGTAGCGCTGCTTCACCAGCGCGGCCAGACCGGCGACGTGAGGTGCGGCCTGGCTGGTGCCGGCAAACGGTATTCTCGTTCCGTACTTCTTTTGAGTGAAATCCTCGTAAATGATGGAAGGCTCTTGGTCTGCAGCCACGATGTCAGGTTTCAGAAGTCTCTTGTCGGAAACATTCGCATCGTCGGGCAAGGGGCCGCGGCTGCTGAATAGCTCCAATTTTGGAAACGGACTGCCTTGCGGAGTTGGTGTTACCACTGCTGCAGCGCCCACCGCCAACATGCCGGGTATCGAATATTCCCCGGGATTGTTCATGGTGTAGTAGCTGCCGCTGTAATCCAATTTGTCCCTAGAATGTGAGCGAATGTGTATCCATTCCGGTTCGGATCCGCCCTGCTTGCAGATACGTAGATACATTGGCGGAGATGGTGCCGGGATCGGGGTTGGAGTGCCTGCTGCTACCGTTGGTGTCGGGGTGATGAACACACGTTCTATCGGGGCATTCTTCAACCTTCCCATCACATTGCTCTTTTCGACAGTATATTTGATCACATTGCCGTTCTTGGCACTGTTACAATCTGGGTTGCCACACAGATACATATCCAGATCGGTTTCATCATTTGGATTACTGCTCTTCCATCGCATAACTATGTAATGGCTATTGAGAGAGGGCAACTTGTTCACCTCGTCGGGTGTTTTCGTACCAGTTACGTCTTGGAATTCTATCCAGCCATCGCCGTCATCATCCATAAAATCGCCATAGTAGATCTCACTGTCAGCATAATTGCCTGCTGAATTGACCCAGAGGATGCCGCTGCTCACTGCGTATCTGATCAATTCGTACAAATCTTTCGCGTTCTTTATGTCCGAGGGAACAGATACCTGGGGGCTCAGCCAAGAAGTTCCATCTCCCGGACCTTGCCATTCTCGGCCTGCCGACTGGTTAATAACGCTGACACCGTTGCGTTGCATCCACTTCAATGTTTCTTTCAACTGTTCGATTGAGGTAGCGTTCGAAATGTAGAGTTCAGCTTTGGGTGCGATACTCACTACCGCCTCTATAACTGCCGATCCATGAACATCGATGCTGCGATCGCATTTGGAGATGTCTCCATCAACATAACTACTTGAATTATCAGAGAAGCATCTGCTTTTAATATTTCTCGGCAACGGTTTGGTAACGTCATTGGCTGTCTTTTGGTAGGCCTGAATCTTGTCGAAATCAACATCGATGATGCCGATTCTGATGCCTTTTCCGTCATAGCCCGCGGTATGCCAGGTATCGGCACCATGCCAAGGGGCAGTGTTAGTGTTATTAGCACTCGAATTGTTGGAGGGGCTTTCATCCCCGTGGGCATGCACAATACCAATCTGCAAGATCTCTGGCGTTACATGCGGGACTTCGTAGAACTCCACTCTTTCCACTTCTTCAAGTTCAGACAGGGGACCAGCCAAAGTGAGAGGAATGTAAAGGTTGGTAATTTTAGCACTTTCGCCCCAATAATCATCATCTGGGACGAATCTATAATTTTCAAAGACTACTTCCAGTGCTGCCTTTTCACCTTGCGAAGCCAGAAAGCCCTTTAGCAGATTGTATGCCTTTTGATGGTCCATGTTCGATGACTGGTGGAACTCTAAATAACCATACACACGATAGTGCGGAAATGTTGAATCTGGTTCCTTGACGACGAAGTCATAGGCCCAGGATATTCCGTCATTTGTTATCTCGAATGCCTGTTCGGCAGAAAGACCTTTTTCCAATGCAGAAGTGTATTTTTGGACTACTTCGTTCCAAAATAGGGGTAGCGATCCGACATCCCGACCTAGCTTTGGGTATTTGATGTTCAGACGCAACTCGTGCCGATCACGGCCTGAACTATCTGATGCTCCAAGCGCAGTAGCGGGTCCGCACACCGCTGGTGTGATGACTACGCTGGGGATTGATGTTGCAGTCGCCGTCGCGTTTGCTGCCGGTGTCGGCGTCTGGGTTGGCGTGGATGTCGAAGTAGGGGTAGCAGTCGCGGTATGTGTCGGCGTGCTGGTGGGCGACGGTGTGTCGGTGGGAGTCGGGGTTGCCGTATGTTCCGGCAAGGACACGGTGTTGGATGTCGTGGAGTTGAAGCCGCAAGTGCTTCCCGCCGCGTCGGCGCAGGTCCGTACCTGCGCAAAATAGCTTTTGGCCCGCGCGAGTCCGGTGAAGCTTATCGGCGCATCCTCTGCGACGCCTTGGGCCGCCACGATCGGCGTGCCTTTCCCTCCGTCGACGATCTGCAAGAGTTCGTAGCTGTAGTAGCGGTTCGCAGCCGCCGTGAAGTCCAGATGCAGGCCAGTCCCGCTCGTCGACAGCAGCAGGTCCAGCGGCGGAGCGAGAGGATCAGGCGTCGCGGTGGGAGCCGGCGTGGGTGTAGGACTGGGGATTGGGGTTGGCGATGGCGTGGGTGTATGCGTTGGCGTCGCCGTCGGGGGTGGTATTGGCGTCGGACTGGGGATCGGGGTAGGCGTCGGTGTCGGCAGCGGAACGGTGGCGAGGGTGTAGGTCTTCGTCGTCACGCTGTCCGCCGCGACGATCTTGATTTCGACGGTCACCGACTTTCCGTAGTCGGACACGAGGATGCCGTAGGCGTAGCTGCTGGAGATCTCGCGTCTCCCCGACGTCACGGTCAGCGTCGCGTCCGGGTCCGACGCTCTGGCGGCGATGTACACGCTGTCGATGCCGCTGTCGCGATGCGCCCCGGTCACGCGGATGGCGTATGTCGTGACCTTCGGATCGAAGCGCGGCTCCAACGACCCTCCGATGAGCACGGACAGCTCCGCGAGATCCGCGTTCGACGACGCGTCCTGCGCCGCGGCGGGCGACGACGGAAGATGATGCAGTGCCGCGAACGCCGCGAGCATCGAAGCGACGATGACGACCGCCAGCCCGGATGCGAAAAGGACGGCGCGCGACGGCGCGGACACAGTCTGCAATACCATTCTCCTCGAAATTCGGCTCAAAAGATCGATGCCGGAGCGCCGGTAGATCGGAAAACAGATTCTACATTCTGTTTCTCAATGCCGCCGCGTGGGCGTCTTCATCCGCACGTTTTCCACCAAGTCGTCCAACACTCCGCCCTTGACGGTCTAATCGATTCCTCCTGCAACTAGGACTACGCAAAACAACTACCATTGCCGTCTGCGCGGCAATGACAGGTGGGTTCCGGCTACAACCGCCGCAACGCCAGTTGCCATACCGCCAACGTTGCCAAGATCGCCATTACCCCGGCGACGACAAACGCGAACGGTGCCCCCCACAACTGCGCCAAGGTGCCCATCACCAACGCCCCTACCGCCTGCGCCCCCCACGTAAAGTTCATCAAACTCATGACGCGTCCTCTGAACGTATCCGACGTAAGCGTCTGGACAACCGTCGTGCTCATCGTGCCCTTGACTACCGACAACGCGCCAACGAACCCGGCTATCGCGAGCGCATACACAAAAACGTCAACCGCACCGAATGCAATGTAACAGATACCGACCGAGACGCCACCGAGCGCGAGATACAACGGCGGTTTCGATCGCGTGCCGATGAACGTGATGGCGAATGTGCCGACCAAGCCGCCGATGCCGATTGCGAGGAGCAGTCTGCCATAGGTCGCGGTATCGCCGTGATACACCTCTTGCGTAACCACTGGCAACAGCGTCTCAAGCGGAGTCGCCACGATCCCGATGATCACGCCGTAGCCGATGATTGCAGCGATGGCCGATTCGCGTCGGACAAACTTGATACCTTCGACCATGTCGCGGACGCGAGCGCGCACTTTGTCAGCGAGTGTCTCCGACTGGGTCGTGCTGCCAGACGATTCCGTAACGGTCACTCGACCTTCGCCCCTTCCGGCGAAATGCGGCGCATGATCCATTCTCAACAAGGTCAGTACCGTCAGCACATAAGACGCGGACACGATGAAGAACAAACCTTCCATCCCGACCGCAGAGACCAACGGATGGAACAGTGATGGCCCAAGAATCGCAGCGCCGCCAAACACTACCGAATAAAGAGAAATCGCGCTCGGCAATTGCTCTTTAGGAACCAGCGATGCCACCATCGCGCCACGCGTCGGGATGTCAAATGCCAACATTACTCCGGTGACGGCGGAAATAGCCAAGAGATGCCACGCCTCGATCGCATCGGTAGCTATCAATACCGCGGTGACCAATCCCGCAATCGCGAACAGAAATCGCGTGAAGCGCAATAGTCGCAGACGATTGACTGTGTCCGCAACTACGCCGCCCCAGACCGAGAAGATCATCACCGGAGCCATGGTCGCGGCCGTCACTGATCCGAGAAGTATCTCCGAATCGGTCAACGAGCGCATCAGCCACAGTCGACCATAGACGAGCGTCCACATGCCGACGTTCGAGAACGCCGCGGCAATCCAAAACAGGCGATACTCTCGATAGCCGAAGACCGCAAAACCCGTGCGGCTCAGCACTCGACTATACCGGCGGCGAAGTCGATCTCTTCTTGGAAACGTCGGACTTTGCCTTCGACAACGTCATCAACAAGAACCGCTTCGTTAGCTTCACCCGATTCCATCACGCCGTAAGCGAGGCCGAGCGCCAGCATCCCTTCAACACTGCCCACCTCCGGCGACCTGCCATCGGCGATTGCTCGTGCCAAGTCCATGTATTCGAGCGCAATAATCTTGGCGTCGATCTGCCTGAAATCCATCTCATAGGAAGACATTCGGCGCTCGCCGTCCCAGAGCGTTGCAGTTATTTCGTCGAGTTCAAATTCGGGCACCAGATCGAGCAATCCGTCGCCCTCAATCATGGTGCCATCGCCCAAGACGATTCGTGGACTCGAACCTCTCCGGCTCGGCGGACGGTATAGCGTGCCCTCGCTACCAACGACGACCGAATCTCCGAGACCGTAACCATGGGACGCGTCGGTGATTACCAACTGCCCGACAGCTCCCGACTTGAAACGAATCGATGCGAATGCAGTATCGACAGCATCCTGTTCGATAGTATCGCCAACATCCTCGCCTCCCGCTTCCCTACGATGCGCGTACATGGCAGCTAAACCCGGTGCCTGGTCAGACATCGGGCGTAGCGAGCGTTTTCGGTCGTTGACATCGGTTTCGGCATAAACACGTTCAGCGGGGCCCATCAAATACAGGAGCAAGTCTGCATTGTGCACCCCGGCGTCTAAGACAACGCCACCGGCTTGGTCCTTCTTGGCGCGCCACACGGTGCTATGCATCACGCCGCGATTGGCACTACCGATCCCGAAATCGAGCGCGAAATAAGGCCTACCGATGGCACCGGCATCAATCATGGCTTTTGCCAAACGGTTCATCGGGTCGCGACGGAAGTTCTCAGAGATTGAAAGCACCTTACCCGTGGCTCTCTCAGCCGACTGCATCAATCGGCAAGCAGTCAGAGTCAACCCCATCGGCTTCTCGACCATCACGTGTAAACCCGAGCGCATAGCCTCAATCGCCAACGTGTGATGCGCCGGTGTGCTGGTTACGATATCGACGGCATCGAGCGAGATATCGGGAGCATCGGCTGCTTCCGCAAGCCCGGTAAATGGTTGGGGAGATTCAGGTGTCGAGTTGGAGATGACCTGAGCCACCGCTTCGGCGGAATCGAGGTGCGGATCGCAGACGGCGACAACCTTGACATCGTCAAAGTACTTCCGGAGTTCGATATAACCAGTGGCATGGCGCATTCCCATGCCGCCTGCTCCGACTAGCGCGATGTTGAGGGTCATCTCTGTCGTGATCCGATTAATTCGTCTTCTGCAGGCTCTAATAGTGCGATTGTGAATCCCGCCAGGGACGCCGGGTGAACCTTTCCGGGGCGATGCGTCTAATTTAACTGACCACCCCGTTTGTTTATTTGCGGCGAAAGTCGTCCAAACGGGCCGCATCTATCGCCCCGATATCGGTAGAAGACTCGCCGCTGGCCACCAGGTCGCTGATCGCTTTGCCGGTCAGCGGCGCGTAGTGAACACCCTCTGACCAGTGACCAGATGCAATGTAGACGTTGTCCCGTCCCGGTGCTTTGCCGACAAACGGTTTGCCGTCGGCGGGCATCGGGCGCAGGCACGCGGTGTGATGAGTCACCGAGTTCTTCGTAATCCGATCGGTCAATCGCTGTACTCGCGGCAGGATGAACTCCCAAGCGTATTCCGAAATTTCGCGGTCGTAACCTCTGCCGTCCTCTTTCGTCGCTCCCAGTACCGTGCGGGATAATCGACGGGTGAGAATCACGCCACCCTCATCCATGTTGTGCATCGTGGCCGGCGGTTTGCTTTGATCAGCGTGCTTTGTTTTTGTCTGGGTTCCCGCGTGCGCTGGAATGACGTCGGAAGGCCGGTGCATATACAGCAGCTCGCCTTTTTGCGGTTCGACGGGAATTTCGTAACCCAGCCAATCGTTGGCCTCTTTCGTCCACGGACCCATCGCGAGGACAATCGCGTCCGCTTCGACAATGGTGCCGTCGGATAGCTTGACACCGTTCGGGGCGTGTTTCGGACCACAGAATCCGACGGCGGCACCGATCGTTGTCTCGGCTCCACCGATCTGCGCGGCCTTGAGAAGCGACTGTGTTAACAGCTTTGAATCGACGGTAGGTTCGATGGATGTGGCACAGGCACCAACTACCTCGTCGCTCAACCAATCGCATACTTCACGCGCCTCGGAACCACTCAACCATTCGGCCGGCAATCCTTCAGCGATGCGGTCCGCCATGAACTGTTGGGAGGCATTAATACCCGGCTCTTCAAATCCGCATCGCAGATACGGTTTGAGGTCGTAACCATGATCGATGCCCGTGACCTCAGGCAGTTCGTCGGCCAATTCTGCGTGCAACTCGAGAGATGCAGCCGATAGCGCCAGCAATCCGGAATCGTTGGAACCCGAATACGGAGTCAGGATGCCAGCCGAGTATCCGCTGGCGCCCGAAGCGATTTCGTCGCGCTCAATTATCGTGACGTCAGAAATGCCAACCCGGCTCAAATAATACGCCGTCGCACAACCAATGATTCCACCGCCGACAATGACGACGCATGAAGAATGTCTTGGTTTCGAATTCACGTTTTGGTACCCCCTCTTCGCATCGCGAAGGGGGACGCGAGCGCAACGAGCAGGGGGATGCTCGATTGCATCGTTACCCCTGGATTCCGGCGTTCGCCGGATGGTGGAGCCTTAAGGGCCGCTACGGGAACCCGAGGTAGCGATCGCTCGCCCATTATTGGGTTGCAGTGGCCGGTTGTTTGGTCCGGTCAAATTTTGCAGGGCGTCAACTTGCGCTTGCGATACCGTGCCGATTTCCAACATGATGAATCGGTCGGCCGGTTCGGCACATGGCGGAGAGGTCATCGAACCTTTATACGAGTAATATCCGGTGTCCTTGGTCATTAATCCACGAGCGTTGAGGATCCCGGTCACATCAACAGTGCCGATTTCGGCGGGAATGTTGTCGATGATTTCCTGCACAACGGGGTCGGCATCACCAATTTCGTAGAGCATCGAGATTACAGCTACGTCTCCGAAAACTTGGCTGTGGAGGAGCTGGAGTTCCAGCGGATACGAATTGCCGTCGATGTGATGCTCGCTTGGCGTGTGCGCAGTCACGGTTTCGAGCTGGTATGTGCGTTCGCCGAAGCCTAAGCGGTTCCCGGTCGGGTACCTGACCGATATTAGGTGTCCACCATTGGTCACGGCCTCGGCTTCTTTCCGGTAGGAGAAAGAGATTGGAGGCGAACTACCCAGTTCGTAACCAGTGATGTCGATCGGAGATTGTTGGGTGCCATCGCCACACCGCGCGTTATCGGCCGAAAGCGACGCCCAGTTCTCAGGTCCGCCTGCGCCGGAATAACTCCACTCAACCGTTTCTTCGACCTCTTCGACGACCTCCTCGCCACCGCATGCGACTAACGTCAATGCCAGCATGAGAAGCGTCACCATCAACATCCCACCAAGATGCCCTGTAGTAAGTCTCGAGTTCATTCTCTTCCTCGGGGCGGTCCGTCGCCCGGTTTGGTTCCACCAACTAAAAGTTGCCCGTACACTCGATAGATTCTAAGTTAGCCGTAGCAATTAGTCATCAGGGCATTCAGTTTGTGATTCGTCGGAAAGCAAACGATCGATCTGGATAAGCGGCGCATCGTAGCCGTGGTCGCCCTTGGTCGCCATGTCCGCCACCATCTCGCCTATCACCGATGCGAACTTGAATCCGTGTCCCGAACAGGGACTGCAAATGATGACGTTCCGGTGTCCGGGGTGCCAGTCCAACAAGAATTGGAGGTCCGGCGTGTCCGTGTACAGGCAGACCGCGGACCTCAACACGCGTCCGTTCAACTGTGGAATTATGTCTGAAATCGCATCTCGGAGCGATCGCTCGTCCGATTCGCGCACGGTGCGGTCTAGGTCCTTCGGATCGTCGAACATCTCGCCTTCGTGATGGAACGCCGTCTTGACGCCGCCGCCGAAGTCGGGCTGGCAGTAAAGACTCTGGCCAGGGGTCCATTCCCACGAGTGGTTCGGGCTGTTTTCAGGCCTAAACAGTTCCGGACTGCCAGCAGGTTGGAACCAGAAAAGCACCTGCCGCTCCAACCGAAATGGGAGATTTAGCTTGGATACAAAACTCGGATTCCACGCCCCCGCAGAGAATACGATTTGATCTGCGGTGTACTCGCCATGGTCGGTAAAGACGCGCACACCATCGCCGTCCGGGCGCCAGCTTCGCACTGGTTCGTTGTAGTGGAGGTCCGCGCCTTCCTTTGACGCTTGATCGAGGTGTGCAGACACACACTTTTCGGGGAACAACACCCCGGAACGCGAATCGTACGCGCCGATCATGTTGTCCCGGGGTTCGAACTGCGGCCAACGTTTTCGGATTTCTGATGGATCGAGGATTTCGATCTCGAGATTATGCTCGTCGGCAGAACGCTTCATCCCTCGGATGCCGTCACTCTCTGGACGACCCATTGTGATGCCACCAGTCGTTCGCAACAGCTCTCCGAACGCTCCTGCTCCAGCGCGCGCGGTTTCCGGGAAGTCATCGGCGGCGGCTTCTTCCAACTCCCGCCAGATCTCGTAACCGCGCATCACGATCGGGACGTAGTCGGGATGCTCGGCGTAGACTTCGCGGATAACACGCGTGTCACCATGGCTCGAACCTAGAGAGTGCGGCGGCATGAAGGCGTCAAACCCGATTACGGCGGTGCCGCGTTTGGCGAGTTGCCATGCCGATGCGCTGCCATGGGCACCTAAACCTACGATGATGACGTCTGCGGATTCGTTGCCCATCGACTCTCTTCCAGTTTGCGAATTAGTTGAACGACAGCGGTGATACCGCGAATACTACTTGGAACGGTTTGCAGTATATGACTACGCTGTGGTGGTCATCCACGCTAACGTCGTCCGGAATCGGGTAGTTCTGGTTTCCGATATTGCCCTTCAATTTACCTAGTTCTACATACGTGACGTCATCCGCGTGCACATCCCCGCGTCCCATCGGATCCGGATGCGTAGTCAGCAACACCCGCAGGTCCGGCCCGTTGATCACGTTGAAGTCCTCAAACCGCAACACGTATCCGTCGGTGCCAAGGTTATAGACCGTGGCCGTACCGCTGCCTTTGTGAAAAGCATCGCCATCGCGGAATTCACCCCACTTCACCGCCTCTGGCGCAAGCATCGCACCCATCGCCTCCATCATCTCCTCTTCGACCTCCGACGGCGCATCCATCGCCGCCTCCATCGTCGCACCGGCGTCAGGCATGGACATTCCCTCTGGGATCACAGCATTTTCCAACGCCGGAAAATCCTCGTCAACCGTGACGTCAATGAAAAGGGGCGAGCCAAGCCACCAAGCGACAGCTAAGCCGGGCACGATGATTACCGCGGCGATCACTGCCGATAACGGTTTGTGGGATTTTATCCAATCGGTGATTTGTTTCATGGCCATGTTCTCGGATCTTGGTGGAGATATCGTGAATTTAACGAAAGACCCTCTGTTTGGATTCTACGCTGATTGTTAAAGTTACGGACTTCGACACAACACTCAACATCTCCTCGCGAATCACAACCGGTTCGCGGTTAGACTCGCATCATCCCGGCGACCTGCAGTCCGGTCCCCTCGATCATGTCGTTGCTCAATGTCAACCGCCTCACTCGCCGAGCTCGGGTAGGGGTGCGTCGCCGTAACCATTTCTACGGGTGGAACGTGGTCGGCGCCATGTTTTTTGGGATGTTCTTGGTGATGGGTACCCGCAACGGTTTCGGGGTATTTGTGGACAACTGGGAGCGGGAGTGGGGCGTAACGACCGGCCAGATCTCAGTGGCGGCGGCGATCGGGTGGATCATTAACGGCTTTTCGCAACCGATTTTGGGAATGATCGTCGACAAATATGGTGGCAAGGTCGTGGTGGTTGTCAGCATGGTCGTGTTGGGCATTTCTTACCTGCTACTCGCCTTCATCGATAGCGTATTGATGCTCGCGGTCCTCTTCGGCGGTGTGATTTCTTTCTTTGCCGGCGGTGTCTCACCAGGCACCTCGGGCGCGGTCATCACCCGTTGGTTCCAACGCGAACGCGGCAAAGCCATGAGCGTTGTGGCCGCCGGTGGATCGCTTGGCGGATTGGTCATGGTGCCATTTCTTACCCAACTAATGCTCGCCACCAGTTGGCAAACGGCGTGGGTCGTTTCTGGCATCCTCGTCCTCGCACTCGGCTTGCCAGCCTCCATACTGATCCTTCGCAACAAACCCGACGACATGGGCCTGCTACCGGATGGCGAAGCCAGGGCCAGGGACGCTCAGGCCTCGGCAGACCAACGATCAAGATCGCAAGCCATGATGCGCGGCGGACCTTTAGGTGCCGAAGGATGGACAGAAGCCTTCAAGTCGTGGCCGATGTGGCAACTGTCAATCGGCTACTTCGTTTGCGGAATCACCACCGCAAGCATCTCGACGCACTTTGTTCGATGGGCAATCAGCGAGGACGTCTCGCAGGCGAACGCGGCGTGGGCGTTCGGGATATTGATGGGTATCAACGCTGGAGGTGTCGTGCTGATCGGCCTGCTTTCCGACATCTTTCAACGTCACTTTCTGCTCGCCGCCGTCTACTTAGTGCGAGGTGTCGCATTCACGACCCTTGTCATCTTCCCCGGCGAGATGGCGATGTGGGCCTTCACGATCATCGGAGGCGCATCCTGGCTCGCCACAGTGCCCTTGACGACGGGCTTAACCGCCGATGTCTATGGCGTTCGAAACGTCGGCACCCTCGGTGGTCTCATCAACTTCTCCCACCAGATGGGCGGAGGTGCCGCCGTCCTTTTGTTCGGCCTTACGTTCGACCGATATGGAACCTACGATCCAGCCTTCATTGGTGGCGCAATCTGCTTGTTGATCGCCGGCATCGTGATCCTGACGATCAAAGAAACCAAGTATTCGGTGAGGTACGCGCAAGCGGCGGCATCTGCAAGTTAGTCGCTCCGGAGAATAGCGGTAGCGCAAGGCATGATTGCACCTGTCAGAGAAATTGATTCGCCGGCATCGGTGCACATGCATCATACCGAGTCGGTAGACCCGACTCTGGTCGTTTGGATCAACGACCTGCTGCACGATCTGCTTGGCTGGGGTCCGTGGACGTTCGTCGTGGTTCTAGGGATCGCTATCGTATTAATACCGCTGTGGCTGATCTACACATCGTTGAAAAATCAAGCCGCGGCAGATGAGCACGCGGAATGGGACGAAGCACTTCCCGATGATTGAAGTCGACGCAAGGGAGTGACGTCACCGGGCCGACC
The DNA here is from genome assembly GCA_965208645.1 of Dehalococcoidia bacterium. Taxonomy (GTDB): domain Bacteria; phylum Chloroflexota; class Dehalococcoidia; order Lucifugimonadales; family Lucifugimonadaceae; genus Bin127. The sequence continues at coordinate 669,845 of OZ242350.1, forward strand.
TGAAGGAAATGCTGGATGTGGTACCCCGTACGGGATTCGAACCCGTGATCTCCGGCTTGAAAGGCCGACGTGCTAGGCCGCTGCACCAACGGGGCGGGGACGTGGTCGCAGAAGCGCGACGTGCACAACCCTTTTAGGATAACACCGGGTCATTGCTTCACTAAGCGCCAAGACCCGTCGCGTGCGATTGACCACCCGCCAAAACCGTTGAAATTGAGATGATGCTCCCTACGCATTGGATAACGGGCAAATCAATCACTGTGCTTGTCGCCGCGGTCGCCATGTTTATTGCATACGCCGTCATCAGTTGCTCCAGCGAACCTGCAACTCCAACGCCGAAAAACGATGTGGTAATCGCGACCACTCCGACAGCGAGGCCGATCGCCACCAGTACCTCAACGGCTACCGCAACACCCACAGCAACTACCAATCCTACGAGCACGCCCGAACCCACGGCAACACCGGTCCCAACCGCTACGACGCTTCCAACTTCGACACCGGAACCGACCGCAACGGCGGTTCCAACGGCAACAACAGTGCCGACTCCTTCAGCGACACCGCAGTCGACCGCGACGACGGTGCCGACTTCAACCGCGACACCGGAACCGACCGCGACGCTGACGCCTACCGCTCATCCTGATCCTCCGGATGTCGAAACGGATCAAGGAGCGAACATCCCCTGTGCGAACGGCATTGCCGTACCTGATCCCGAGGAAAACCCAGGCTTAATCTCGGACTGCGAAGCACTGCTCTCGGCTGCCGACGAACTCGCCGGAAATGTTTTGTTGAATTGGTCGGTGGAACTCCCCATCCGCGATTGGGAAGGCGTCGAGGTAAGCGGGTCGCCCAACCGCGTAACCAAGTTATCGCTTCTCAACCATGGTCTCGCAGGACAACTGCCTGCGGTTTTGGGCGAAATCGACGCGTTGACTGCGTTAGAACTCTGCGGCAATCTCCTCACGGGCGGACTGCCTGCCGAATTGGCCGAGCTGACCAAGTTGGAGCGCCTGTGTCTCAGCGATAACAATCTGACTGGTGAGATCCTTGGAGATCTCGGTTTCGTGGAATCTCTGAAAGAGTTGTCCATGTCCGGCAACCGAATCATGGGCGAGATTCCACCGAATTTGAGCCGTCTCGCCAATCTGGTGGTCTTGGATCTGTCTGGGAACGAACTGATCGGAGAGATCCCGCTCGAACTCGGACTTCTCTCAAACGCAAAACAGATCCTGATGCACAACAATCAACTCACCGGATCTATACCTTCGACCCTAGGGGATTTGTTATCGATCAAGATATTGAGGCTTGACGAAAACTATCTGTCTGGCGAAATTCCCGAGCCGCTGGGCCACAACACGCCTTTGCGACATCTCGATCTAAGTTCGAACCAATTGTCCGGCGAAATTCCAGATAGTTTCGGCGAACTGGTCAATCTAGAAACTCTGAGCCTCGAAGACAACCAGTTGACCGGCGAATTACCCGTGGAGCTGGTCAGATTGACGAATCTCAAATCCTTCCACGGCGGCGGTAATAATCTGACAGGTTGCATTCCGATCGGTCTCGACCGGGTCGAAGTGAATGATTTCGATGAGTTGAGATTGATCGCCTGTGGTCCCGCCCCAGTCCCGGGAGACGGCCCTTGTTCCAACGGCATCGCCGTGCCTGCTGTCGTCTACTCGCCGGAACTCATCACCGATTGCGAAGTGCTGCTTCGACTGATTGAAGCGCTCAATGGTAACGAGATTCTCGACTGGTCGACGGAACAACCGATCGACGCCTGGCTCGGCGTAGAGATCGGCGGTACACCCACGCGCGTAACGGCGCTAAAGTTGGTCGACCTAGCGATCGAAGCAAAATTACCCAAATCCTTGGGACAACTGACCGGTCTGCAGGTGATACATCTCAACTCCAACTATTTTGAAGGCCCGATCCCGACGGAGCTTGCAGCCTTGACGGAGTTGGAGGAATTGAATCTGGCTGAAAATCGGCTGTCAGGTGAGATCCCGCCCGAACTCCGCGATCTGACCAATCTGATGATCCTGGACCTCGGCGAGAACGCGTTGACTGGCGAAATTCCTGCTCAATTAGGCGACTTGGCTAACCTGAGGGCACTGATGGCCAACAACAATGATCTGACTGGTCCTATCCCGCCTGAGTTGTCAAACCTGAACAAATTAACGACGCTCGACTTAAGCAGGAACGGCTTCAGTGGAATTCTGCCGTCGGGATTGGGCGGTCTAACTAACCTAACAAATATGATCCTCTCCAACAACCGTCTGGTCGGTGAGATCCCGGCCGAATTCGGGAACCTAGACGCTCTCATCGAACTTGATTTGAGCGTGAACCTGCTCTCCGGCGAATTGCCCGCCGAAACCGGGGATCTGGAAAATCTGATCGAGCTTAGGATGAACCACAATCAGCTTGAAGGCGAGTTACCGGACGCGTTGCGTGATCTCGATATGTTGCGGGTGTTCGATGTCGGAACCAATGATTTCGGCGGAACGATACCGATCTGGTTAGGGGAACTGGTTACTTTGACGGCGCTCCATCTTGACGCCAACGCGTTCACCGGACAAGTCCCCGCAGAGCTGGGCAACCTGACTGAGTTGTCTGACCTCTTCCTGAGATTCAACTTCCTATCCGGTTGCTTACCCCAGTTACCGAAACCACTATTCCACACCGACTTGCGCCAACTCAATTTGCCCGACTGCGAAGGCGTCGAGAATTGAGCGCCGGGTGACCTCTACCGAAAGTCCTCGCCACTATCTTGCGGATCGTAGCCGATAGTCTCTCGGGCATGTTCGATGTCCCAGAATCGCCAGCGGTTGTTAGAGACGCCGTAGAAGATGTCGAAACTCAGATCTGCGACGAGGCAACGGTCGACTAAGTGAGCGAGGTCGCGATGCGACAACCACGTCGCGAACGCACGCATATTCGTGGGTCGATTTTCCGGCACGACGCTCCCGATGCGGAGGCAAGCGACTTCGAGGCCGAAGTGTTCGTTGTAGTAACGACCGGTCGCCTCACCAAAGACCTTGCTCACTCCGTAGTCGCTGTCCGGACGGATCGGTACACAGTGGTCGACTTGCCGGATATTAGCGGGATCGTTGTCGATTGAAGAGTAATCGCCAAGACCGATGCTCTTGTAGGGTTCGTCGAGCTCAAAGTTCCCAACCGCATGGTTCGAGCTTGCGAACACGACGCGTCTGACACCGTGCTCGCGGGCGGCTTCGTAGACGTTGTGCGTCGATGCGATGTTGTTGCGAAGAACGTCGTCCCAAGGCGTATGAACCGGTGCGTTGGCCGCTAAGTGGATCACTGCGTCTTGGCCATCAAATGCTGGCGACATTGCGTCGTAGTCGTAACAATCGGCAAGCGTGAAACTTGTCAGAGAATCGTCGGCGAGCGAGCGAGTATCTACGCCTGAGATGGTGTACCGTCCAGTTTCTCCGAGGTGGGTGCGGAGCGCTGATCCGATCAATCCGCTGGCGCCGGTGATGAGTATTTTCATGGTGGTTTACGTTCCCCTGTATTGGTTAGCCGCGGCGTTGCTGCGATCCGTCGTTATCATGTTAAGTCGCGCATGCGGCACATCAGGATCGAAATGCGTCTGCATGGAGCCCAGATTCGAGCAATAGGATGAAGTCACTGGTCGAGGCGGCTGGTACCATAGGTGCGAACGTCGATGACACCCAAATCGAGCGGTTCCGGCGCTATCGCGAACTGCTCAATGAATGGGGACGTCGCATCAATCTGACCGCTGTAAAGGATCCCGAAGCCGTTGTTGAACAACTCTTCATTCGTTCGTTCAGAATTGCAGTTCCGGCAGGCGGGAACGTATCGACGGCGGAATGGTTCGAAGGCCGTCGGATCATCGACATCGGCTCGGGTGCGGGAATACCGGGCCTGCCGTTGAAAATCATTCTCCCTGGCACCGAGGTCACTTTGCTGGAAACGAACGGTAAGAAGTGCGACTTCTTGCGTCACGTTGTCTCGGAACTGGGAATCGAAGGAGTCACGGTGTTAAATTCGCGCGCCGAGGACGCGGGTCGGTTAAAGGAACATCGCGAGAGCTACGATCTCGTCACCGCCCGGGGCGTCGCCAAGCTTCCGTTGCTGGCAGAATTCACCTTGCCGTTCCTCAAACTGGGCGGCGTAGCAGTTCTCCCCAAAGGCCGCGATCTGCGAGCGGTCCAATGCGAGGTCGACGATGCTTCATTCGCCGCTGACGAATTAGGCGCGGCACCCGCAATCATCCAACCGGTGGCACATCCGGGAGCATCACCAATGGACCACATCATTTACTGGCTCAAGGTGCAACCGACAAAAGATCGCTACCCTCGCCGACCCGGGATCCCAGCGAAACGACCGCTGTCGGCTGATTAATCAACTCGATTGTGTGGACCTTTGCGACTCTTGCGCAGAAAATCGAACCGCGATAACAACGGTCAGACCTACGGCATCGCGGCGATACGCCGACGAGTCTTGTCGCTACCCACCATTCTCAGCGCAGCGTTTGGATTAGCGATCATCGGCTTCCTGCTCTGGCGTGTCCTAGATTTCGAATGGAATGAATTCGTCAATCACCTCACCGGGATCAACTGGTGGTTGTTCATTTTGGCTGGGTTGTTGTATTACGTGAGTTTCTGGTTTCGGGGGTGGCGATGGCAATTGATCTTCAACTCGGTTACCAACCGTTCCCAAAATCCTGATCTTCAGCGAGCGGAAGCACCGAATGTTGCGACGATGTCGTTGATGATCTTGACTGGCTGGTTCGTCAATTCGGTAATGTTTTTCCGCATCGGCGACGCGTATCGAGGTTGGGCGTTGGCCGATAGAACGTCGAGCGACATGCCAACAGCGTTGGGCACCGTGTTCGCTGAAAGGGTGCAGGATATGGTGGTTGTCTTGGTGCTCGTGGTCACCTCGGCGATCTGGGCCCTGCTGGTCGACGGGTTCACCGCGTCCGGAAGAATCGTCGACGTGGCGGTTATTGTCGTGGCAGTTGCATCTGGTCTGGTGCTCGTGCTTCTGCTCATTCTCTACGTGATGGGTAAGGCGGGTGAAAGAGTCGCCCGATGGCTACCAGCGCGTTTTGCACAGCAATATCTGCATTTCCAAGACGGAACGCTGAACAGCTTTCGAGGCGGTGGAATGACGATGCAGATCGCGCTGGGCGTGCTGGGCTGGCTGATGGAGGTGTTGCGGTTCTACTTTGTGGCGCAGGCGATGGGTCTCGAAATGGCGATAAGCATTGCCATGTTCGCCGCGCTCGCCAACGCGATCATGACCACGATCCCGGTGCCCGGCGGATTGGGTTTCGTAGAAACCGCTCTAATCACAGTACTGCTTCTAGTCGGACTTAACGACACCGATGCCTTTACATTGACGGTCTTGGACCGCTCGATATCTTGGCTCAGCATCGTCGCCTTTGGCGGGATAGCGTTTTTGGCGATGACCTTGAAACAGTCGGTCACAAACCGCACGACGCGGGTTGATGAGGTGGATGCAAGTGACGGTTGAAGCGAGATCGGAAGATGGCGCCCCTGACAGGACTCGAACCTGTGGCACACGGTTTAGGAAACCGTTGCTCTATCCTCTGAGCTACAGGGGCAAAAGAAAGGCACCCTAGAATCATTCTAAAAGGGCACTCCCTAGCATCCGCGGTCGAGGGGCATCAATGACGGTAGAGACTCGTCCCGACATCTTTCAGGTATTTCCGAGCAACGAGCTGCATCAGGGTCGATTCGACGGCGATCACGATTCACACCAGGTAGCAGTCATCGACGTGGGCTCTAACTCGACCCGTATGGAGGTCCTGCAACTGACAACCGATTACGATCTGCGGGTTGTTTCAGAAGTCAAAGCTCTGCTACGTTTGGCGAGCCGTAAGACGAAAGATGGTCGATTGTTGCCTTCGGCCATTTCCGAACTGTCGCGCCTCATCGACGACTTCGCCACTGTAGCCAGAGCGTCTAAAGTCGATTCGATCCGCGCCGTTGCCACATCGGCCATGCGCGACGCTACGAACCGCGACGAGGTAGTTCGTCAAGTGACGAACGACACCGGCATTGAACTTGAGGTCATCTCTGGAGCACAAGAAGCAGAATTCGGGTTCCTTGGCGCGGTCTTCACTCTTCCTGCCCATGACGGCGTATTGTTTGACATCGGCGGTGGTAGCGTAGAGTTCTCGTTCTTTCAACACCGTTCATTGAAGGACGCATACACCCTAGATCTCGGCGCGCTGCGCGTCAGTAACGATTTTCTGAACTCGGAACAACCTGAACGGGACGCGATCATGGGTTTGAGGCGGCACGTGAAGAAGATGTTGCGCGCGTCCGGTATGCCTCCGATAGCGGAACACGGCAATTTGATTGGTGCCGGCGGAACGATCCGCAACCTGACCAAGATCGATCGCGAAACCCGGGACCACTCGTTTGGGCGTCTCCACGGCTCGGTGGTTCCATACCGCTCATTGAAGACAATCGTCAACGGATTGCGAGGATTGGATCGAGCGAGCTTGGCGTACATGCCGGGATTGAATCCGGAGCGCGTCGACAGCATACTAGGCGGTGCCATCGTCGCATCCGAAATCGCCAAGTTCTTCAACAAGAAGTCGATCCTAGTTTCCGGCCGAGGTATTCGTGAAGGGCTGGCGATGTCCGGTGTCATCGAGGATTTGCCGTCGATCGAAGAGGTCAGGCGACGCTCCGTATACGCGCTGGGCGCAAGATTCGACACTTGGGATCGACTCCGCGCAGACCGACGGGCCGCGATCGCCAGAAAGATGGCCGCGTTGCTGCTAGACCATTTGGATGAAGAAATGACGCAGTTGATCCCGCACGTAGCCCGTCTCATCGACACCGGCCGCAGCGTCAACTACTACGACCGTTACCTGCACGCCTCTAACATCATCGAACAAGGCGAGATCGGCGGATTCTCTCACCGCGATATCGGCTTGATGTCGGCCGCACTTCGGTTCGGTGGCAGCTACTCCGCCTCAATGTCCCGATACCGCCCGGAACTCAAGAAGTCGGACCGAACGATCGTTCGACGAGCCACCAGCATTCTCCGAATCTCGGATGAGATGGAGCGAAGGCTTGGCGCAGATAGATATTCGCAAATCGTGATGGATATCATCGGCGACCGATTCGAGGTCCGGGCACCTGAGTTGAATGCCTGGGATCCCAAGCGCTTCGCCACACGCTTCAAACGCACCTTCAAACTGGATTTTGCGGTGGTTCGTTAGGGATCGGCGCTAGCGCGGACGACGCCTTTTACGGATCCCAATCCAAGCAATGCCGGCGATTAATCCTAACGGCCATGAAACCAATTGATGGCGGGCGGATTTTGCGCTGGCGAAGCAATCGAGCGTTGCCGGCTTGATGACGGCTCTTTCTGCCGTTTCAGGCGAATACCCTTCGCCCAGCGCGTTTAGATCTTCTTGCGCTTCGTCGAAACGTTTGGTGCCACCACATGCCATCACCTCCAACGCCCCCTGATCGCCATCGGCATAGACAAGGTAGTCCCGATGAATACCGAAGGGATATCCACATGGCTCTGATCTGGCCGTGGAGACGGACATAATCTCTGAAACCTCTCCCTTCCAAATAGAACGGACTCTGAACTCGACCGTTAACGGTTCATCAGGGGGCACTAACGCCGAGTCGATATCAAATGGCCAGTCTTCGAAGTACATCCTGACCACCCTGCCGAGGAAGACCGCCGATGCCTCGTTGAAACGTTCGTCAGCTGAAGTCATATCATCGCATTCGCAGGCGTATATACCTTCTGCGTTCACCAACAGTGAGAAGGCGATGGTGCTGATCATCAACACCAGTCCCAACGGATATATGAATCTGCGCCGCATTATCAGGTGCACCTGACAACACGTTACTCGGCATACTGGTTCTGCGCTTCACCTTCGGCGTCGAATTCGCGAAAGCGGCACAGCTCAGGCATGAATCAGGTTTTGTTTAACGCGCTGAGAATACTCGTCGAAGGCGATACCCGTAATTCTCCTGTAGAGCGAATCGCCGTAAAGTTCGTGGAAATCGCTGTCCCCCATTTGATTACGTTGTCCTCGGGTATCCAGACACTTGCGAAAGAGCTGGGGGGCCTCCCACTGTTTGAACAACCCGCCTCGTTTGATCATTTTCGATAAATCGACTTCGCCTTCAACGCCATCTTCGAATTGGACCCTGAAATCTCTCCGTGCTTCGACTTGGATGGGTTTGATCATCGATGTTCGCGATTAATCAATTGGTGGATACCGCAATGGTGTCGCATCCGGATCGGTGCGCAACTCAACTCGCTACGGCATCGAAATACCGCGCCAATTCGTCGCGGTCGAATGTAGCGATTGGCGCGGATGAGGAGTCTATTTCGCTTCGGGCGTAAACCGTAGATCCGATCTTCTCTGATCCGATTTCCTCAACTCTCCCAATAACACCAGCATCGATGCCCGCAACCCGTAACGCAGCAACCACTCCGTCTTGTTGATCGGGTTGAACGATTGCCAACAGCGCTCCCGACGAAATCAATCCCCATGGGTCAATCTCCAAGGCGTCGCATATTTTTCGACAAATCGGAAGCACATTCACCGCTGAGTCGTCAACGACGATATCGACGTTTGATGCGAAGGCCAACTCCTGCAGCGCGGTCGCCAACCCGCCTTCGGTCGGGTCGTGCATTGCGGTAACTCCGCCGGCGGCTACGACCGTCTTCGCGTCTTTCAAGACCGATATGCCGGGATCCGTGAGAAACTCTGAAGCAGCGTTGATATCGGACATCGAGACGCCAGCCTGAACCAGTTCATCGCGGCACTCGTTGGCGAGGATTGAGGTACCTTCGATTGCGATTCCCTTGGTAAGAATTACTCCATCGCCGGGGCGCGCACCGGATGCGGAGACGGTGCGGCTTGTCGGCGCTTCGCCGATCATGAAGCCGCAGATCAACGGTTGCGTAACCGCGGGCGTGACCTCGGTGTGACCCCCGGCGAGTTGTACGCCGATTTCATACGCCGCTTCGCCGATCTGACCGAATATGTCGCGGACCTCACCCTCGGTTGAACCCGGCGGCATCATAAGCGTCGCTAGGAACCACTTCGGCGTGCCGCCAGCGACCGCGATGTCGTTGGCATTGACGTTGACCGCGTACCATCCGATGCGGTCCGTGGCGAAGGTGATCGGATCGGTCTTCGCGAGGAGCGTGTTTTCGCCGAAGAGAATGTGCGCCGCGTCTTCGCCTATACCGGGTCCCACTAACAACCGACGGTCGCTGACCGCGTTAGGAATGCCCTCGATGAGGTTTTGCAGTAAAGTCCCCGGCAGCTTCCCCGTCTTCAGTTCGCGGTTTCTAGTTGACACGGCAACCCCTCAAACGGTTCGTCAACGGTGCTTGAGACGTCACCTTCCGGCGCGAAAGTCGGGAGCGCAGGTATGGGTTGGGCCGCGAAGAAAGGTGAGACGGCATCCAAAAGTTCTTGACGGATCGCGCCTTGCGTGCAGCCCCAAATTTCTTGGTCGCCACCCACGCGGTACCAGTCATCGCGGCAGAAGAACTTGACAGATTCGATCCCTCGTAAGACGTAAAAATCCAACCTAAACGATGTCTCGCAAGTTCCGGTGTTGCCTATGGGTATAGGGGTGTTGATTGCATTGATGATCACGTCGATCAGTTCGCGATTTTGGATGTCCTGGACCGGTTGTGCTTCTCCGCCCGGGACCTCGCGATAGAGCACCACACGGCGCGCTTCGTGGAGGCGCAACTCATGGACTGGATTGATGGTGGTTTGTACTCGATTTTCAACGTCGGTACAGTTGACAATGATGTCGTCCGGAAGGGTGTCGTTGTTTTCGTGGTCCTTGCTCGCCAAATGGAACGTGTAGGTCGATTCCTCGTTCCCAAGGACGAGTATCCAACCTTCAACCGCCCGCGCCGGATTGCTGCCGACGTACGAACCACAACCCAAAGTTCGGTCCGGCCAGATGTATTCCTCGACGCTGAGCACCTTGACATCGCTCTGGTCAATGCCCTGATCGATGAGTTCGCCCCTTGCGTAGATCTCGAGCTTTGTCGGAACCATCGGCGCTGGTGTTGGCGTTACTGTCGGCGTCGGAGAGGGCTCCGGCGTGGACGTTGGTTCAGCGGTGGGTGTGGGAACCGGCGTATTGGTTGCCGTCGGTGCTACTGTCGCAGTCGGAGGAATCGGAGACGGTGTGTTGGTGGGAGTCGAGGTCGCCGTTGATTCCGGAGTTGGCGCGCCGTCGGCCACCGGCGTATTCGTGGCCTCTGGTGCAACGGTGGCGGTTGCTGGTTCTGCCTTGGCTTCCGCGGTCGGAGTCGGGGTATCTTTAACCGGTTCAGGCGTAGAGGTGTCGGGAACTTGAACTTCTGGGGGTTCAGGGGTAGCGGTGTCAGGTGGTGGCACCGTCGCCGACGGTTGCGGCGGTTGAGTAGGTCTCGGGGTTGGTTGGACACCCATTTCGGGCTCTCGGCTGTTCGCCCACAATGCCGCGAGAACTATTGCCATGACGATGACTGCGATGGCGATCCCTGCGATCAAGGTCTGACGCACCCGCGGCCCGTAGCCCGAGGCGCGGAGGCCGGAATTGTTTTGATCGTCAGGTTGCGCCATATTGCATGAAAGCTCGAGAAGGTCGGTGAACGCACGCCGCGCTACTAAATTTCTACGCTAAATGATTGACGCTGGATGTTGCCATGAATCCCGCTGCGACCGCACGACGAACTTGGAGGATTTTCGATGTCAGGGTTGCAATACCTGACTCAGTAGGTAATAATTATTTGTTGGCGATCCGAGCGGGGATTCAGTCCGAACTATTGACACCGAAATTAACAGAGGAAACAACATCAATGATAAGTCGTCAGTCGCCCCGCCCGGTGGCAATTCATCGCGATGCGTCGGCACCCAAGAGCAGAATGTTGCGCGTGTTGTAATGAACGCCGCGCTATTGACCATGTGTTTCGCCATTCTCGCGTGTAGCGCCAGCCCCGCACCGACTCCGGTCATCGTTGAGGTGGACCGGATCGTTGAGGTGGAAAAACCAGTAATCGTAGAGAAACAGGTCGTTGTAGAGGTCGAGAAACCATCGACCGAACCGAATACACTGACGGTCTATTCGGGACGCAGCCAGTCTCTCGTAGACCCCATCCTTGAGGAGTTCGAACTACTAACCGGCATCCCGGTCGAGGTCCGCTACGCAAGCACTGGCGAGATGGCCGCAACCTTGTTAGAAGAGGGTGATAGATCGCCCGCTGACGTTTTCTTTGCCCAGGATCCGGGCGGATTGGGTGCTGTGAAATCGCTATTCCTCACACTGCCGGACGACATCTACGATCGTTCAGCCGCCTGGGCCAGCGACCCTGACCACACGTGGGTCGGCATCTCTGGTCGAGCACGCACCGTCGTCTACAGCACCGAGAACATTTCCGAGGACGAACTACCGGATTCCATTTGGGACTTCACCGACCCGATGTGGAAGGGCCGCATCGGCTTACCACCAACTAACGGGTCCTTTCACGTGATGGTTACGGCCATGCGTCTGGATTGGGGTGAAGCAAAGACCCGCGAGTGGCTCGAAGGCATCATGGCTAACGAACCCGTCTTTTACGCAAAGAACACACCGACAGTTGCGGCGGCTGGCGCTGGCGAGATCGACGTCGGATTCGTCAATCATTACTACCTTCACCGCTTCCTAGCGGAAGAGGGCGAAGGGTTCGGCGCTCGCAACCACTATACCTCTGCGAGCGATGCCGGATCACTCGTGATGGCCGCGGGCGCGGGCATCTTGGCCTCTACCGATGCACAACCAGAAGCCGAGCGACTCTTGAAGTTCCTCCTCGGCGTCACCGCTCAACAGTACTTCGCAACCAAGACTCACGAATACCCGTTCAACTCAGCCGTGCAACAGTCGAAACACCTTCCGGACCTCGGTGACATCAGCGAACGATTCGATGTCGACCTCGGTCTGCTAGACGATCTGACCGGCACGCAAAAACTACTACAGGAGGTTGGCGCACTTCCGTGACCCGCTCTACAGCGGAAGTAGCTGAACGACCTGCACCGAGGTCCCGGCGTGGCGTTACAAACACTGCGCGCGGAGCACCGGTCTGGGTAGCAATCGCGGCTGGATTCGTCGTCTTGGCCGCGATGCTACCCGTTTTTTACCTCTTCGTCCGCGGCATCGAAGGTGGCGAAGCCACTCTAGACTTCCTAACCCGTTCGAACTCGATTAACGTCATCTGGCGGACCGTAACCGTCATCCTCAGCGTCACCATCGTCTCGTTAATCGTTGCTGTCCCCGCGGCTTGGTTGACGATGCGAACCGATATGCCGTTTCGCCGCGTGCTTTCAGTCGCATTGGCATTGCCGTTGGTGGTCCCAAGTTTCGTAATGGCCACGACACTAATCGAGGCGTTCGGACCCAAGGGCACAGTGCAAGAGCTTCTAGAACCGATAGGTGTCGAGCGACTGCCCTCCATCTATGGTCTGCCCGGCGCGACGCTGGTGCTGGTTCTCATGACGTATCCGTACGTTTATCTCACGGTGCGAGCCGCTATTGCAGGACTAAACCCCGAATTGGTGGAAGCGTCTAGAAGCATGGGTTACTCCGTGCTCGGAGCATTCCGACGTGTTACGTTGCCGCTGCTGATGCCGGCGATCGGAGCTGGAGCAATCCTCGCCGCGCTCTACACCCTCAGCGACTTTGGCGGAGTGGCATTGATGCGACATAACACGTTAACCGTCTCTATCATGACCAACTACCAGACCTCCATCGACCGAACGGCAGGTGCCGCGATGTCGATGCTACTGGTAGCGTTTGCCGTCGCTCTATTGTTGGTCGAATCGTCGATCCGGGGACGGCGTCGGTACGACGATGCCTCTGCCAATGTCGGTCGAACCCAGCGCGCCGTACATCTCGGTTGGTGGGCAGCACCCGCACTTCTGTTTACGGCCCTGCCCGTCGTCGCAGGCGTAGTCGTACCGGTTGCCGTTTTAGTTGAATGGCTGCTCCGGGGACTGTCCAAAGGGCTCGAAGGTTCGCCGATATTGGTTCCCCTGTGGAATTCGTTGCAAGCATCGGCCCTAGCCGCCGTAGCCACTATCGTCTTGGCCTTGCCAGTGGCATTCGTTACGGTCCGAAATCGAAATTGGTTGAGCGACCTTTTCGGCAAGGCAGTCTACATAGGATTCGGCTTACCGGGGGTTGTAGTGGCTCTTTCGCTCGTATTCTTCGCCGTCAATTTCGCATTGTTCGCATACCAAACCCTCCTGTTGTTGGTGTTCGCCTACGCGGTCCTCTTCCTTCCTGTCGCACTCGGATCGCTGAGATCGGGCCTATTGCAGATCAATCCAAGTCTCGAAGAAGCCGCGCAGTCTCTCGGTAAGACACAGTTCCGAGCATTTACCCGGGTCACCCTCCCAATTCTCATGCCGAGCGTCTTCGCCAGCGCGGCTCTGGTGTTTTTGCTCACGATGAAGGAACTGCCCGCGACGCTCATTCTCGGACCAACGGGTTTTGATACCCTGGCCACATCGATATGGTCCGCATCATCAGAGGCGTTCTTCACCAAGACGGCAGCGTCATCGTTGATATTGGTAGCAGCCGCCGGCGTTCCTACCGCTTGGCTGGTATTGCGTGAACACTCCGGCGCGCGGTAATAGGATTTGGAATAGATGAAACTGTTCCGGCGCACCAAGGCAATCCCATTACCGTCCATAGCGGCGAATGATCCTTCACATATGCATGCGCAGCTTAACCGCCCGCGCGGTACTGGCGCGATTCATCTCGAACAGGTACAGACTCGTTATCATCCTGACGAACCACCAGTCCTCAACGGCTTTAACCTCGAAGTGCACGATGGCGAGATCGTTTGCCTCCTCGGACCGAGCGGCGTCGGAAAGACGACTGCCCTACGCGTTATCGCCGGATTCGAGCGCGTCATTAACGGCTACGTCCGCCTCGGTGGACGATTGGTCGGCTCGCCTTTCATTCACATTCCACCTCACGAGCGTGCACTTGGCTTAGTCTTTCAGTCATACGCCCTATTTCCCCATCTCACGGTCGCCCAGAACGTTCAATTCGGCATCAAAGATGCTGATGATCAGGAGAAGAGGCGACGGTCACTCGAAATCTTGGAGATGTGCGGCATCGCCGAATACGCCGATCGCGGAGTTCACGGTCTCTCCGGCGGCGAACAACAACGAGTGGCACTCGCCCGGGCCATCGCACCCGATTCGGTCGCTGTACTCCTCGATGAACCCTTCAGCAACCTCGATCCGAGCCTCGTCGTACAGCTTCGAAGACAGGTGAAAGAGATCATCCACCAAGCCGGTAAGACGGCAATCTTAGTGACCCACGATCGTGAGACCGCGTTCCTGACTTCAGACCGCGTCGCGGTAATGCGATCAGGACGTGTGGCGCAGATCGGCACCGCCGAAGAGGTTTACGCCCATCCAATCGCCCCGCATGTCGCCAGAATCATCGGAAGGTCATCATTCATTGATGGCACCTTCCGTGGCGATAGAGTCTTCACCGAAGCTGGCGAGTTTCCCGCCGTCGCCGCCAACGGATACAAGTTGAAAGACGGCGAAGAGGTGTCGGCATTGATGCGCGCTTCCGAACTCAGATTGCGCCGCCACGAATCGACCGGTGAGGAAGAAGACGGCTGGACCCTTGAGCCGTTCACCGCTTGCGGCATCGATTGCCGATGCGTGGCCCGCATCGAGTCGCGCGAATTTCATGGCGATTTCACCGACTTCAGCGTACGTCTACCTTCGGGCGACACTTTCCGCGTGCGGAACCGCACCTACGCGATGCAACTCCCAGATGGCGCACCGGTCACCGTAACGGCAGTCCGAGGTGCCAAAGTGATCGTCTACCCGATAGACATGCGTTGAAATCAACCGGGTTTGATTATTCATATCCCGGTCGCTACCTGGATATGGATCGGATATCCGATCAACGCAACTTCGCGCATTTGGTTGTCTATGGTGGTGGAAAAATATACGTGGTATCAAATTAAGTGGTATAAAACGTACATTGATCCTACCCAATCCATCAGCGCGCGAGAGGGAGTAGTGACATGATGAACAAACGATTTCTCACATATATCGGACTGACGGCGATTGCCTTAACCGTCGTAGTCGGACTCGGTTGTGAATCCGACTCTGACGATCCGTATCGAATCGGCGTAATGGAATCCCTCACTGGTCCCGGTGAGACCTACGGAACCGTCTCCAACCAAGCGAAGCAGCTAGCAGTGGACGAGATCAACGCGGCCGGCGGCGTTAACGGACGCATGATCGAACTGGTGGTCGAAGACTCGAAATGCAGCGCGCAAGATGCCATCACTGCATACAACAAGCTGACCGACGTCGATGGCGTAAAGATCATTCTGGGCACATCGTGTAGCGGCGCGATGCTCGGCGCAGCCCCATTGGCCGAAGAGGACGGTGTCATACTGTTCTCCGGTCTAGCAACCAACCCGGACATCGCAACTGCCGGTGACTACATCTTCAGAACCGCGATGAGCGATGCGCAGTTGGGTGTCGACACCGGCAATTTGATGTGGGCCGACGGTATCCGCAACATCGCGACGGTTACCGAATCCACCGACTATGCCGAAGGTGTCAGGCGAACTACCGCCGCGCAGTTCGAAAAGCGCGGCGGACAGATCGTTGGCGAAGAGCGCTACGCCTCCGACGTTACCGACTTTCGAACGCAGCTGACCAAGCTGCTCACCGCCAATCCGGACGCGATCCACATCGCCGCACAATCTGAGTTCTCCGGCGGCACCGTCGTCAAACAGCTGCGCGAACTCGACTACAACGGTCCGATTTACGCCGAAATTGTCGTAGTCGGTACCACGGCACTTGAGATCGCTGGCGATGCCGCAAACGGAGTAAAGGCCGTCGTCGCCGATTTAGACCCCGGAAACTCGAAAGGTCAACAGGTCCTCAGCAGCTTCAGGGAGAAGTACGACTATGTCACCTTGGCTTGGTTTATCGGATCGGCGTACGACGACGTTTACATCACGGCGGAATGTCTGAAACAAACTGAAGACGACCAAGACGCCGACGGCTTCAGAGACTGCCTGTACGACATAACATGGTCTGGCGCCATCGGCAATAACTACAGCTTTGACGAGAACGGCGAGGTCGTAGGACTTTCCAACGTCGTCGTCGAGGTACTTCCCACTGGCGAAAGAACCGGCGACAACCAGGGCTATAAAGTCTTGGGACCCGCGCCGTTGGAATAGACCGTAAGAACAGCAAGGCGATCATGCGATTGCAGTGACCGACGCGCGCGCATACTTGGCAAACCGCAGCAACCTGCTCGCTTCGGTGCTCGTAGCGCTCGTCGTCGCGTATATCGGTTGGAAGTTGACGGAGTCGCCTGAGCAGGCCTTGCAGTTCGCATTTAACGGGATGTCTGTCGGGGCCGTCTACGCCCTCGTTGCGATGGGATTCACCATTGTCTACAGCACCGTCTGGTTCTTCGACATGTACTACGGCGCAGCCGCCGCGTTGGGCGCGTACGGCGTGTTCTATCTCCGATCCTCAGAGACGCTTGGCGGGTTGTATGAGGTAAACAACCCCATCGTCAACGGTATCTTCGCGCTCGTCGTCGTCGGAGTGGTCTTGTGGGCGTTGCACGCCGCGTTCTACTATCGGTTGCGGTCGCGTTTCAGCGAAAGCACACTGCGGATTGCCGGAGTTTTTCTAGGCATCTGTGCTGGTGCCTATACCGGTGCCGTGCTAACTTTCCCTTCAAACCTTCACATAATCCTTGCCCCAACAATTGTGATCATCGCCGCTATCGCAATCGTCGTCTGCGGACGCGCACTCAACACCCGAATCTTTGGAAGCAACCTGCAGACGGTGCCAACAATCGCACTGACGATCGGCGGAATCGCAGTCGGTGTCGTGCTCGGTATCTGGCTAGCAAACTCCCCGGGATCGAAACTCTACCTGAGCTGGGGCGTATCCTGTTTCCTGGCCGGCTCGGTCTCTTTGGCGCTCTACCGCGGACTCTACGTCTACATGCGCCAACGTGCTCGATCCCCTCTCGTGATGCTGGTCGCGACATTGGGCATACTGCTCGCGTTCAGCGCACTGATCGTGATGGTGTTCGAACCTACTCCGAGACCATTGCAGGAACCCTTCGGCAACGACCCATTGAAATTCGCCGGAGCCAGCATCAAAGGCTTCAACATCTTCACGATCGGGGTCGCCTTCGTCGGCTTCATCGGGCTACTGTGGCTGCTTAAAATGACCACATTTGGACGTACCGTACGAGCCATCGGCGACGACGAAGAGGTGGCCAAAGTCGTTGGCATCAACACCACCGTCATCATCGCAATCGTCTTCTTCATCGGAGCCGTTTTCGCCGCACTAGGCGGACTGCTCAGCGGACACGACACCGCGATCCAACCCCGCATGGGCCTACTCCTTTTGTTGAAGGGTTGGATAGCATCGGTGGTCGGCGGCATCGGCAACCTACACGGCGCAATTCTCGGCGGTTTCATCCTCGGGATGCTTGAACAGTTCGGGATCTGGGATCTGGCTGGAGAGTGGAGAGACGTTGTCTCATTCGTCGTCTTGATCCTGTTCCTATCCTTTTGGCCCACCGGCATTCTGCCTAGAAAGTAGTGCCGAGGAAATGATGACCCGATGAACAGCAGCACGGCAACCACCAACGCGTCTCTGATGACGCGTGGAATGACGGCCCTCCGCGAAAAAGGCGATATCGAGCTGTACGCGAACGTCTTCGTGATCGCTTGGGCGGTGATATTCACGCTTTGGCAGGGCGTCGGATTCGCCGTGACGCTCGGCACCGTCTTCTGCATTTGGGCGATCTTGTCGGTAAGCCTCAACCTAGTCGTTGGCTACACCGGCCTCCTCTCCGTCGGCCACATCGGATTCTTTGGCATCGGCGCCTACGGGATGGCGATATTGACCTCAGACACGTCGTACGAACTGCTAAGGACCGAGACGATAGCGCAATTCGGATGGCCTTTCTTCGCCGCGTTGCCCGTCTGCGTCATCGCGGCAGGTGCCGTCGCGTTAGCCGTTGGCGCAGTATTCAATCGCTTCCGAGACGACATCTACGTGCTCGTATCGTTCGGATTCGCAATCATTGCCTTCAATGTATTCCTGAGCTGGCGTGGACTCACAAGAGGTGCGTACGGTATCCGCGACGTGGCGCGACCTAAGATCGGCAGCTGGGAAGTCAGCGGCGAACTCGACTTCTTGATTCTCTGTGCCGTATTTCTGCTCATCGTTGTCGGCATATCTTGGTTCCTGGTCTCGTCGTCATTCGGCCGCGTCTTGAAAGCGATTCGTGAAGACGAGCAGGTCGCGCAGGTCTTCGGATATCGAACCACGTTCTACAAACTCGCAATTTGGGTCATATCGGCGATGATGGCCGGATTGGCAGGTGGGCTGTTCGGCAGTTTCACTACGTTTGTTGATCCGAACTCCTTCATCCTTCTCGAGTCGATGCTGTTAGTTTCGATCGTCATACTCGGCGGTCTGGCCTCCATTCGCGGTTCGCTGCTCGGCGCATTGGCATTCGTGCTACTCGAAGAGGGCATGCGATTCATTCCCTTCTTGCCGTCCGAGTTCGTCGGACAGGCGCGACAAGTGGTGCTGGGTGTCCTATTGGTGCTGCTAATGCTCTTCAGACCCCAAGGATTGGCCGGGAGGTACAAACTGTGACGCATCACCACATCGACCCCAGCGAATACTTCGGGATCCAAACCATCGGCCTAACCAAACAATTCGGCGGGGTAAAGGCATTGGACAATGTCACCCTGACGATACCGATATTTGGAATCACCAGCATCGTCGGGCCCAACGGCTCCGGCAAGTCGACGCTCGTCAATCTCCTTACCGGCGTCCTGCCCTACGACCAAGGCATCGTGAAGATCGAGACCAACTTCTTCGAAGTCATTCACGCCTACGAAACACCCGAACACGGCATCACCCGCACCTTCCAAGAAGTCCGGCTCTTCGACCAGATGACGGTATGGGACAACATGATGGTCGTATTAACCAATCGCAAGCTCTGGGCATCCATGATTGAGCGCTCCAATACTGACCATCGGAAAAAAACCGAAGAGATATTGAAGAAAGTAGGGATGTGGGAGAAGCGGGATTCGATGGCCGAAGACCTGTCCTACGGACAAAGAAAGCTCCTCGAGATCGGAAGGGCGATGGCGCTGGAAGTTCAGGTCTACATCCTCGACGAGCCATTCGCCGGGCTCTTTCCGCAAATGCTCGAAAGGGTGAAATACCTCCTGCGCGAACTCCGCGCCAGCGGTCGAACCGTCGTCTTCATCTCGCACAATATGGACATCGTGCGGGAGCTGTCCGACCAAATCATCGTGCTTGAAAGCGGCCGGTTCCTAATGTCAGGCGAAGTCAACAAAATCCTGAACCAGCCCGAAGTGATCCGAGCTTACCTCGGTACTTGAACTCGGCCTCCATGCCCGTAACATGAATCAAACACGCAAAACATCCACCGCTGCGGAGACAAACGGCTCCTCCGACGCCTCCAACCTCTTGGAGTTGGTTGACATCTCCGTGCATTACGGCGCAGTCGTCGGCCTCCACGAAGTGTCCTTGGCGGTCAAGAAAGGCGAGTTGGTCGCCGTCATGGGTCCCAACGGCGCCGGCAAATCCACCGTTCTCAAAGCCATTATGGGCCTCGCGCCAGTAGTCGGCGGCACCGTATTGCTTCGAGGACGGCCTCTAGACGTTGCGACGCACGAAATCGTCAAGCAAGGCGTCGCTTTCGTCCCCCAAGGCCGACGCGTCTTCACCCATCTCACCATCGAAGAGAATCTGCGGATGGGGTGCCTACACGTCAGCGATCCTAGCGAGCAGCAACGGCGCTTGGACTCGATATTCGCCCTGTTCCCGATCCTGCGAACCAAAAGCAGTGACTACGCCAGCGCGATGTCCGGCGGTCAACAGCAGATGCTCGCTATTGGCCGAGGACTCATGGCCGGCCCCGACGTGCTGCTTCTCGATGAACCGACATTAGGCCTCGCACCCATCATCGTCTCAGAGGTTTTCGAAAAGGTTTCCGAGATCAGCCAAACCTTAAACACAACCATCATGGTCGTCGAGCACAACATCAAAGGCATCCTAGACATCGCAGATCGGGCATACGTCCTCAACAACGGCCGCATCGCCCACGACGGCACCCCCCAAACCGTCCAAGAAACCGACATCCTCACCGACGTGTTCTTGGGGCGGGTGGCGGACGGGGAAGTTTAGCGCCCTTCTTTTTTGGCGGACCTCGGGTTTAAGACCGATTTATTCCAACAGTCTTGTGGTCCATTTCGTCGCAATCCTTGGTGACTTACCATGTCGTCATGCGCTCAATCAGAAGGACATCTCCCGATCCCGCATCGATATCCTCTAACGTTGACTTCGCCGCCCACCTAATAGCCACCTCCAACCGCGTCGTCGCTATGACCGGTGCGGGCATGTCCGTCGAGAGCGGCATCCCCCCTTTCCGAGGCACCAACGGCCTGTGGACCAAATACGGCACGCCATCAATGGACGGCTACCGCCAATTCAAAGCCGATCCAGAAGCATACTGGGATCGTCAGATTAACGCCCAGATCGACGAGCACATCCTTGAACTCCGCGAGACGCTTCAAAACGCCAAACCACACGTCGGCCACTACGCGCTCGTCGAACTCGTCAACCGTGGACACATCAAATCCGTGATCACCCAGAACATCGACGGCTTAGACCTAAAGGCGGGAATGGGCGACGCGCTCATCGAAATCCATGGCAACCGATCTCGTTTACGCTGCATAGGCTGCTCCAAACGCACCGATCTCAACGACTTCGTGCCGCTCTTCGCACCTGATCCGTGTGAAGACTGTGGGGAACCCGTGAAGTTCGATGCCGTCATGTTTGGAGAACCGATAGTGCCTGAGGTAATGGCCGCGGCTAAGGCTGAAATTGACCGCGCCGACTGCGTCGTGTCCATCGGCACCTCCGCAACCGTCAGACCTGCCTCTGGCCTCCTCTGGATTGCCCGGCATCGGACGAAAGGCAATCACGATGGCGGCGACGACTCAAAACCAGACGCCAAACTGATCGAGATCAACCCGAATCCCACCAAACTATCGTCGATCTGCGACGTTGTGATCCGGATGACCGCTGGCCAAGGCGTTCCCGCGCTTCTCCAAGCGCTCACATCGCCGACGCCAATGACTAACTCAAATGCGCGTCCCGCTTGCGAATCAACATCATACCGTCCCGCACCGTGAGCATCACGTTAACGACCCGATCATCGGCCTGAACGATCTCGTTCAGGGTTTTAATCGACTTCGTCGCGCCTTGTTCATCGTCGTTTTCAGGGTCGTCTGGGCCGAGAACACGCCCACCCCACAAGACGTTGTCGACGACAATGACGCCGCGGGGTGCTAATAGTCCGAGCGCCTTCTCGTAGTAGACCGAGTAGTTCACCTTGTCGGCATCGATGAACACCAAATCGAACGGGGGCGACAGCGTATCTAAGGTCTCAGTCGCGGGAGCTAATCGAAGGTCAATCTTCTTCCCAGCGGGATGCCTCGCCCAATGTTTGCGTGCGATACTCGTGAACTCCTCGCTCACGTCGCAAGTAATCACTTCACCATCTTCGGGCAGGGCAGACGCCATCATCAACGCGCTGTAGCCGACGAACGTTCCCACCTCCAACACCCGCTTAGCATTGCTGATCGTGACCAGCGTGTTCAGAAAGTAACCCACGGTGCGACCCGACATCATGCCGGCTGCTCCTCCAGTCGCCCTGACATCTGTGGCGATATCGTCGAACACGCTGCCTGGCAGTGAAGTGTGGGCGGTGACGTAGTCTTCGAGGTCTTCGCTAACGAACGGCGGCATGAAAACGATCCTTCTAATCCTGGTGCAATGACGTTATCTAAGTTAACGCACCAATGATGACGCCCGATACCGTTATCAACAATGCGGCATGCGCCATCTGGATCACAGCCAGACGCTTCTTCAATGCGAACATGTAGTGAGGACCGATCGCCATCCCGGCTATACCCACGCCTAGGATCAACCCCACGATGAGTCCATTCAACAATCCGCCGCCAACATGGCTCAGGATCAGCGCTATCGAGATGTTGGAAATCAACGCCATTGCAAACGTCACGATGTACATGAACGGCGACGCATTTTCGCGCAACACCTCCTCGTCCAACCCTTCATCGTTCATCCAAATCGTCCCGAAAACCTTCGGCAAGTACCAGACCATCGACAGAACCATGTACAACACGGACCCGATCACCACTCCCAACCACTGACCTCCTTCCACCGCAAACTCAAAATCCATCATTGGCCTCCTTAGCAACCTAGAACCGTAGGTATTCTATTCCATCTTTACCTAATCGCCGAAAAGCAGCAACGGCAGTTCGCCATCCCTCTAGTGGTGCAAGGTTCCCGACGGTCACCGGACGGAATCCTCAATGCACGATCGAGTCCCGCGTCAGGGTTCTGTGCACAATCCTCCGTCTTGATGCCCAAGGGGGCATTAAAGAGGGTTTAGACGTGGCGTTTCGCTTTGCACTCACTTGCACTGCCCCTCTGGATGGACGTTCTGTCCGCTGAAGCGCCGACTTTCACCGGAATGACGGTAGTTGCGAACAGCACCCCGTCACCGATGCTCCTTGGCTCCTTCCTGCTCGACGGGAGATTGCCTGCGTGAGGGCACTAAACCCTCAATCCACCCCCAATATGTCCAACGCATCACGATTGATGATCGCTTCAATCTCGTTCTCCGGTATATTGGGCAGATGATGGTCCTTCGCGAACTTGATCAAGCCTCGCAGGCTGTCAATGTTGTCTTGCGGGCGGGTCACCGGCCAATCCGACGCGAATAATATCCGGTCCGTCGAGCCCCACTCGTGGAACTTCAGCATCGCCTCCCAGAACGAATACGGACGATAGAACTGCGCCGAAACGTCGCACCACACGTTCGGGTGCTTCCTCACAACCGAGATGCAATCAACCTGCCATGGATGCGCCAGATGCGCCAGCACCATCTTCAACTTCGGAAACGCCATCGCCACCTTCTCCGTCGTCAGCGGATGCGCATACGTCAACGGCGCCTCCGTCATCGGCGACGTTCCCTGATGGAAGATGATCGGGATCTCGTCGTGCTCCAACCGAGCGAACAAGCGGAAAGCCTCCGGCGACGTCGGATCGAAGTCCTGATAATTCGGACCCAGCTTGATCCCTTTGCACCCCAAATCGCCAACGCATCGGTCGTACTCATCCTCCCAGTCCGGATCCAACGGATGCAGCGACATGAACGGTATCGTTTTGTCGGGGTTCTTCTTCGCCGTGATCGAGGCGATGTCATTGTGGTTGAGAGTTGGATCCCACCCGCCTTGACGCAACACTCGCTCCTCCGGCTTCCAAGGCCGCGGAGCTATCCCGAAGATAAACGTCTTATCCACCGGCGACATGTCGTTGTAGTAATCGTCGATGCTGTTCGTCAGTTGCACCGTCTCCCCCGACCGCATCGTCGTCTCCGTCAACATCTCATCCTCCGGCACAGTATCCGGGTGACTCGGCAAGTGTGTATGTACATCAACGATCATGGTGTCTCTCCCGTCATTCCGACGATCAATCCGTCATTCCCGCGAAGGCGGGAACCCGTTGACGTTAGAATACTCAATCAAGATGTTAGCAACAGAACACATCGAAACGGCACGCCATTTTCTAGCGGAAGCCGACCGCGAATACGAATCTGGAGATATGCTCCAAGCATCCGAGAAGCTTTGGGGAGCTGCCTCGCACGTCGTAATCGCCGAAATGCACAGGCGCGGCATGAAATCCAGCGGACATCGCGCGATGATCCTAACGGTTCAGGAATTCGCGGTTGACGGCGAAGACCCTGGATTTTCCGACATGCTTGCTGGTGCTCGCGCAATGCACGCCAACTTCTATCACGGCTTCATGGAAGACTACGAGTTCGAAATCGACCGCGAGAAGGTTCACAGATTCGTGAATCGGATGCTCGCACTCAGCGAATAGCCGGCAGCGCGCCTCTTCCCACCGACTCGCCGCGGCACAGAAAGGCAATCTTCCACCATGGACGCAGGCATCACCATCTCGGCGGCAATCATCGGCGCATCAATAGTTGGTTCATTCATATTGGTCGGGTTCATTGTTTACGGTCGTCGCAGTGGCCGAGAGACCAGCGAAGATTCTCCTGATCTCATTCAATTAACCGAAGAAAAAGCCAAAGCCGAGTCCGAACTAGCCAACATCAAGATCGATCTCGATGCAGCAAGCCAAGCTTTGGAAACCGCACGCCGGTTCGAAATCCAAAACGCCAAACTTACCTCAGACCTCGCCAACGAACAAGCGCTGCAAAAACGCATCTCCGACCAGATGGGGACGGTCTCCAAAAACCGCGACACCCTCCAAGCCCAAGTTCAAAACTTAACCGCCGAAATCTCCGGTCTAAAAGCCGAACTCGAAGCCAAGTCTGCGTCCCTGCAAAAAGAAAACACGGACAACTCGAACCTCCGCAAACAATCCGCAAAACTGACAGACCAAGTCAACTCCCTGACCGCCAAAGTCTCGAACCTGAATACCGAACTCAAAAATGCCGACGAGCGGATGGAAGAACGAGGCCAACTCGAAAAACTCTTCAGCGACCGTTTCAAGACCATGTCGTCCGAAACCCTCGCCAACCAGCAGAAACAGTTCATCGAACGTGCTTCACAGACCCTCAAACCCCTGTCTGACAAAGTCGAAAAACTCGACCGCGAGTGGGCCACAACCTCTGGCGCATTCAAACAACAGATCCAATCGCTAGCCTCCGAGACCCGCACGCTCTCAACCGCTCTCACCAAACCCCAAGCTCGCGGTCAATGGGGCGAAATGCAAGTCGAACGCGCCCTTGAACTGTCCGGTTTGGTGAAAGGCATCCACTACGACACCCAAGTATCCGACAACCAAGGCGGCCGCACTGACTTCATCGTCCACATGCCTCACCAGCGAGACATCATTGTCGACTCCAAAGTCTCCCTCGTCGCACTCATCGAAGCACAAGACACCACAGACGATGCCGAACGCGCGCGTCACTTTGATCGGCACGCCCGACACATGCAAGACCACGCCGACTCCTTAGCCAGCAAACAGTACTGGAGCCAGCTACCCGACTCAGCGGACTTCGTAGTAATGGTCGTTCCCGAATTCGCACTCCCACCCGCCGTCGAACGACGTCCCAACCTAATCGACCTCGCCCTCCGAAAAAACGTCGTCATCAGCACCCACTCCACCCTAGTCGCACTCCTCAAGACCGTCGCCATGGGCTGGCAAGAACGCAAAATCGCCGACGAAGCTAACGAGGTAGCCCGGATCGGACGCGAACTCCACGACCGACTGGAAGTATTTGCCGGGCACTACGCCGACATCGGACGCCACCTCGACCGCGCCGTTAACCGCTACAACGACGGCGTAGGTTCCCTCGAATCTCGAGTACTAACTCAAGCCCGCCGATTCCCAGAACTCGGCATCCAAACCACCAAAGGACTACCAGAAACCCAACCTGTCGAAACCACCATCCGCGCCATGCGAACCGCGCCCGCCATCGACGAACCCTCCGACAACGGCGCTTAATTCAGACTGCAAAACACCCGAAGCTAACCAAAATCAGCCCCGACATCTCGGCAGACCGAGTTCCCTGAGATCGTTGCCCGGCAACTGCATCAGCCGTGACGGAATACAACCCGTAAAGCGATTGTCTCGTAGCGTCAACCCTCGGAGATTAGGCAACTCCGTGAATTCTTGCGGAATCCGCCCGCGAAGATTGTTGCCTATTAGGCTGATCCATACGAGCCTCGTCAATTCGCCTACTTCGACTGGAATAGTTCCGGATAGACGGTTGTGATCTAGCTTGATTTCGCGCAGATTCATCAAATTGCCTATCTCAGACGGTATGGAACCGGTCAACTGATTGCCGGACATGAGGACAACCGACAATTTTGGCAAATCGCCAATCTCCTCAGGGATATCACCCGTCAACGCGTTGAAATCCAAGTGAATGTGAGTGACATTCACCATATTGCCAATTTCAGAGGGGATCCGCCCCGTCAGGTCGTTCGAACCTAGTAATAAGTCAACCAGCCTCTGCAATCGGCCAATCGAACCCGGGATCGGACCGCTTAGAAAATTGTGTGACAACTCTAATTTCTGCAAGTTTGCGAGATTCCCAATCTCAGAAGGAATACCGCCACTGAGCAGGTTGCGGCGAAGATCCAACGTCCTCAGATTCGTCAGATCCCCAATTTCTGGGGGTATCTTTCCAACAATTGAGTTTTCGGGCAGATTCAATGCCACTAGCTTCTTGAATGCCCCGATCTCCGATGGCACACTGTTTGTCAATAAATTACTCGGCAGTTCAATGTGCGTGACTCGTCCGTCATCATCCGTCGAAACCCCGAACCAACTATCGATCGGTCGATCGCTTAACCAACCTTCGTTATCCAACCAACGATCCCCATTTGTCGAGAGGTAGAGAGCGATCAGCGCATCCCTCTCGACTTTGTCGCAGAAGCCCAGCAGGGCATCGGTCAAGTCGTGTTCGAAACCTGCGCGCCCGAACCAACCCTCAAGGGCACTCGTCACGCAATCAGTGAACTCATTACCCGATATCGTCAACGTTTGAAGTTTGCGGAGGAAACCGAACTGCGATGGAATCTCGCCCGTTAATCGGTTCCCGGCGAGATCCAGAGTCTCCAAGTTCCGCAACTCGCCGAATTCTTCCGGTATCTGACCTGTCAGATCATTGTTCACCATCCCTAACCAATTCAGCTCCCGCAACCCGCCCAACTGTGGCGGGATGCTACCCGTCAACTCGTTGGAGTTCAAACCCAACTGCTCCAACGACCGTAGTTCACCCAACTCCGCGGGAAGCTTGCCTGCCAACATATTCCCATCGAGGAATATCACCCGAACTCGTTGCAACCCGCCTATCTCATGTGGGATAGTTCCCGAGAGTCGATTCCCGAACAACACCAACTGATCCAAGTTCGCCAACTGCCCAATCCCACGCGGCATCCTCCCAGTGAATTCGTTCTCTTCCAGATACAACCTCTCCAACCGCACTAAGTTCCCGATGTCCGATGGCAACTCCCCACTCAACATATTCCTAGATAATTTAAGGTCCATTAGATTCACTAAGTTTCCGAACCCTTGTGGCAATGGACCGTTCAACAGATTGTCAGCCAAATCTAACGTTTCCAATTTGTGCAGATTGACGACCTCCGGCGGAATCTCGCCACTGAGATCGTTCGCAACCAAACTAAGCGATTCGAGGTTGCCAAGCGCACCTAGCTCTAGCGGTATCGACCCCGACAACTTATTATCGCCGAGCCACAACTCCGTCAGTCTGCTTAAGCCCCCCAACGACTTCGGTACCTCGCCTTCAAGGAGATTGCCAGCAAGCGCCAAGGTCTCAAGCCCCGTCAACTCACCGATCTCCGGCGGTATCGCGCCCGCAAGGTCGTTGAAACTCAGATTCAATCTCGTTAATTCCGATAAGCTGCCGATCTCCGGCGGTATCGTCCCTGAGATACGGTTTTCGAACAGAACCAACTCACGCAGATCGACTAGCTTCGCAATCTCAACCGGCAGTTCGCCCTCGACCGCGTTTCGGCTAAAGTCCAGCTTCCTGAGTCTCACCAAATCAGCGATCTCGCTCGGGATCGACCCCGCAAGCCCATTCTGCGAAAGATTGATCTCGATCACGCGCCCGAGTTCGTCAGTCTCGATACCATCCCACTCATCCAACGGCGCGTCGCTAAACCAGTTCGTCCGATTGAACCAATTGCCACCGTTCGTCGACTCATGCAGTGCACTCAGAGCCTTTACTGCAACATCCCTGCAGAACGGCAACCCTGCGTCCTTCAAGTCATGAGATGTCGCTGACAATGCCTCTTGGACGTCGACAACAACGCACCCGGTAAGTTCATTCCGCGCCAACCGCAAATCATCGAGCCTCAGGTTCCTAAGTTGCAACGGCAACTCGCCGGTCAAATCGTTGTCCGAAAGATCCAACGATGCGAGATTGTCCAAGAACCCGATATTGCCAGGAATTTCACCCGTCAAACCGTTGTGACCAAGATTCAGTTCCGTTAGATTTTCCATATTGCCGATGCCCAACGGTATCGTGCCGACCAATTCATTGCGAGAAAGATCCACGCGTTCGATCTCATCCAAGTCCTCAAGTTCGGCAGGTATTTCGCCAGTCAAGTCGTTGCTCGAAAGTGATAGCACCCGCAGTTCATACAGCAACCCGACCTCACGCGGAATCGGACCGTGAAAAGTGTTGTCTGCCAGTATCAGATCCGTGAGTTCCCCGAGTTCCCCGATCTCAGAGGGCAACTGCCCAGCCAATCGATTGCCGCCAAGATCCAATACCTGCAACTTCTCCAACCCCACAATTGCCGGCGAGATCGAACCAACCAGTCCGTTTGAACCTAGCTCCAATCGGATCACCCGACCTTGGTCATCGGTTGTGACGCCGAACCAATCGCCGACGAACTCGTCACTCAACCAATTCTCGTCGTTCAGCCACTTGGTTCCGCTCGCGGCGGTGTAGATCGCCGTCAGTGCGTCTCTATCCATCTTGTTGCACCAAGATAAACCCGAATCGGCAATGTCATTCGCTAGACCTTGAAGGAAATCCGAATCCAAGAACGATTCAGGCACGCATCCGGCGAAATCGTTTCCGGCGATCCGAAACTCTCGCAGATGCAACTCGCCGATTTCAGAAGGGATCCTGCCCACAAGTCGGTTGCCTGCAAGCAACAATCCCTCGAGCACCGAAAAACCACTGAGATCCGCCGATATCTCGCCGCTTAACTCGTTGTTCGACAGATCAAGCCAAGTCAGATTATCCAAGTTGGCGAGTATCGACGGTATCTCGCCCATCAGTTCGTTGTCGCTCAAATCTAAGTAAGCCAGATCCGTCAGATTGCCGATCTGCGATGGGATGGAACCGGTTAGGTCGTTTTCCGACAAACCCAGATGCTGAAGGTTAACCAAGTTTCCGATAGAACTTGGAATCTCACCGGCAAGGTAATTGACGTCTAGCGAAATCAATTCGAGATCAGTCAGATTCCCAATTTGAATGGGTAAATTCCCGGTTAACACGTTGCCCGATAGATTTAACTCCCTCAGCCTCGCAAGACCGCCAATCTCCTCTGGTATCGCACCTGAAATTTTGTTCCCTTCCAGATCCAAAATCCGCAAGTTCGCCAATCCGCCGATCTCAGAAGGCAACGCACCACTCAACCCGTTATCACGAAGCGAAATCGCAACTACGCGTTCGCCCTCCGTCGTAACTCCATACCATTCTCCGATCGGAACATCGCTCAACCAACCGTCGTTCCGGATCCAGCGCTCACCGCCCAGATCGCGGTAGATAGCAGACAATGCAATCTGATCCGGCGTCGGAGGCACCGGAGTAGGCGTCGCCGTAGGCACTGTAGTCGCCGTCGGTTCTGTAGTCGCCGTTGGTGCGGGTGTTGAGGTCGGTTCGACCGTCGCCGTAGGCGGAAGCGGTGTAGCCAAAGGTTCAGGGGTGGGCGTCGCAGACGGTTCGGCCACTTTCGTCGGATCAACCGTCGGCAAAACTTGGACCTCACGCGGTTCTGGGGTTATTGTCGGGGGCGGTCCCGGTGTCGTCGCCGGATCATCACTGGTGCAAGCAAACGCGAACAACAAACTCGACAACGCGAAAAATCCGACGATCAAATATATGTTCCACTTCAACACGACATCTGAATCCTTGTCCGAACCAACTCAGTCCGATACGGGGTCTCACGTGACATAGCGCCGTGACACTCCTTCACCCGGTCGTACCTGTTCGCCTTCCTAATCGTACCACTACGTCATCCCATAAATGGCCGCAAGCGAAGCCCGAAGGATCGTCGACAGAGCGAGGGAGTCGGGAACCGAGGTGACAAGCACCGCTCAGGGAGTGTCCCAATCACTCCCATACCTCAATCTAGTCCACGCAAATCCTGTTATTTTCGCCGCGCGCATCACCAAATCGTAGGGTAAACTGTGCAACAAATCAGGTAGCGCACACTGCGAATCTCGGCATTCGCAATACTGGCATTATTGTGCTCGTTACTGACAGACGGTAAACGCGTCGAAATCTGCAACTCAATGGACACCGATGCGTCACGATAGAAGGAGGCATGTGATGCGAACTATGTTTCGCCACGATCCCCGAACACTCTTACTGATACTCGGGAGCACCCTCCTGATACCCCTCGCGGCATTCGCCGCGATCGCCTGCACGGACGACTCCGGGCCTGCGTCTGAAGGCACCGTAACGATAGCGGTCGGCGAAGTTCCCCCGCTAATTCAAGAGCCTCGTCGAGACATCCGCGCAACGGGTGGCATCGGCAAGGACCTCTCGATTTTCGAGACGATCGTTCGGGCACCGCACGTCAGTCCACCGACCCCTCCGCCCCAAGACCATACCGCGTACTCTCCCTCCGACCTCGGCTTGGCCGAATCATGGGAAGTCGCTTCGGACTTCAACAGCATCACCTTCAAGATTCGGGAGAATGTGGCGTGGCACAACAACGGAGGAGATTGGGGTGACCTGACCGCGGAAGACGTTGCTTGGTCATACAACTCCGCGTTTGCCGCGGACTCCGTCAACAACGGCGCAGAGGAGATCGGCCCCGAGATGAAGGCCGGTTTCGATGTCATCGACGATCTAACCGTCCGCCAGAACATCGTGCCCGGAGGTTTCGACCCGACTTGGGCTTGGTTGCAAGGCAACGCGGGCTTTAATGGTATCGTGATTGTCAGCAAGAAGGCTTTTGACGAGTTAGGTCCCGAAGGCTTTGGTACTACTGCGGTCGGCACTGGTAAATATCTGGCCACCGAGTGGGTCGCCGACGACCAAGTGGTTCTTGAATCTGTTCGCGACCACTGGACCGGTATCGAACCGTCCGTCGGAACCGTGAAGTTAGTCCACATGCCAGAAGCCGCGTCCCGTGAGGCCGCTCTGCGCGCGGGTGAGATCGATATTGGTGAGCTCAGTCCGCAAGTCATCAACCAAGTTGTGACCGACATCGGCGGATCGGTCCAAGAGATCGGTATCGCGAGGCCACAGGGTTTCCAGATGGCCGGCAACTACTGGTCGACGCAATGCGCTGACTGTGAGGGCGGAACAATGCCGCGACCGGGTTGGGAAGAAGGACTGTCAGAAGGTTATCCGTGGATCGGTGACCCTGACGACCCGACTTCGATGGAGAACGCGCGTAAAGTCCGATGGGCAATGGCGATGGCAGTCGACCGCGAGTCGATCATCACCAACGTTCTTGATGGTCTCGGACGCGTGATCTACGCCTGGCAGAACATCCTGCCGGACGACCCGATGCACAAAGACGAGTGGAACATCCCGCACGACGTTGCGATGGCAAAGCAGTACATGGCAGAAGCCGGTTACGCTGACGGTTTCGAGATGGAGATCTGGGTTCCAAGCACGTTCTCACCGGGAACGATTGCCGCGGCTGAGGCAGTGGCTGAGATGTGGAGAAGCCAACTCGGTATCGACGTAACGATCGACCGGACAGAGTATGCTGCGCGACGACCTCAGACTGTGGACAAGACGATCAACGTCCCGTTCACGCACGGTATCAACTGGATACCAGGCGCGACGTCGGCGAGGTACATCTGCGCCGCGGCAGGTCACATCGTGGGATTCACGATGGAGCAAAGCGTTTGCGACACCGGACTGTCAAATGCCACTGAGCGCTCGTTGGACCAGCGCATCGCCAACAACATTGAAGTGCAAGACTACCTGTCGCACCAGATGTTGTTCCTGCCGATGTTCCAGCACAGCGCCAACTTGTTCGCAGTCGCTGGCACCGTAGCCGAATGGGATCCGTACAACTCCCAAGACGTGCTACCAAACCGGCCGGAGTCGTTGGTTCTCTCGGATTCCGAATAGACCCGCGACGAATCGAAGAGTTATATCGCCTCTAATGCCCGGTCCCTTAGCGATAGTGGATCCGGGTATGGAGGCGGGCACCCTCCGACCAAGCGTGAGCGTCTGCTAATGCCGTAAACTCGGTTTTACCGACGCCACATTCGGCGTTGTCGGCAAACCTTCTCGAAATGAAAGCGATCCGTGGCTAGATTCCTCATACGTCGAGCGTTCTACATGATCGCCGTGATGATTGGCATCTCAATGATCGTCTTCGGGCTCTCGCGACTAACCGGGGACCCACGGCTCCTCTACATGACCCAAGGGACTCGCTGGTCGCAAGAGGTCTGGGATGCTAGAGGTCGCGAACTCGGTCTCGATAAACCCATGGTCGTCCAGTACCTCGTCTGGGCTGGAAACGCCGTTCGAGGCGACTTCGGACAATCGCTGTGGCACAAGCGCAACTCGCTAAAAATCATCATTGAGAAGGTTCCGGCAACGATCCAATTGTCGGGTATCTCTTATTTGATGGCGGTTGCTTTGGGGATCACACTAGGGACGATATCGGCAGTGACGCGGGGGACTCTGATCGATATTGCGGTGCGATCATTCGCTTTGGTTGGCCAAGCGGCACCACCCTTCTGGTTGGCGCTCATCATGATCTACATCTTCGCGGTCTATCTCGACTGGTTACCAACGTCCCGCCGGGGCGATTGGACCAACTTCGTTTTACCCGCCACCACACTCGCCTGGCTCGGATCCGCGGCTCTGACCCGGCTGACGCGCTCATCGCTGCTCGAAGTCCTTGACTCCGAATACATCAAACTTGCCCGAGCCAAAGGCGTAGCCGGTTCAACAGTGATCATCAAACATGCACTGAAAAACGCGTTGATACCGCCGCTGACTGTCGCTGCTGTGTTGTTCGCAAGTTTCCTCACCGGAACCGTTGTCGTCGAAACAGTGTTTGCTTGGCCAGGCCTTGGCAGACTTGCCGTCGATGCCACCAAAAACAACGACTTCCCATTGGTCACTGGCATAACCGTCATATTCGCCGCGATGTTCCTGTTCTCGAGCCTGATGGCAGACCTTCTATACGCGTACATCGATCCTAGGATCCGCATCTATGATTCGTGATACGCCACTACCCGACACGCCGACCGGGCGGTCCATGCCGCGGATCCCGATTTTAGGGACTGTCTATTGGTGGTTTCGACGGTATCCCGTATTTCCAGTCATGATCGCAATTGGCCTCGCGGTGATGGCTATCTTCGCTCCATGGGTTGCGCCAAACCATCCTCTCGAGAGTGAACTTGACAAACTCGCTGCGCCGCCCGTTTGGCAAGAGGGAGGTACCTGGGACTATGTTCTTGGCGCTGACAAAATCGGTCGAGACCTCCTCAGCCGCATAATCCACGGCTCGCGCATATCCCTCTCGGTCGCATTCATCGTCATCATCTGCGGTAGCGTCATTGGAAGCGGAATCGGAATCGCATCCGGCATGGCCGGCGGCATATGGGACGAATTCGCCATGCGGATCGTCGACCTCGTATACGCCACCCCCTTCCTCCTCATTGCGCTCGTCGCAGCCGTCGTCTTCGGCGCCAGTCTTGAACTCGTCCTCATCCTCCTCACCATCTTCTCCTGGCCCATATTCGCCCGACAAACCCGCGGCCTGACCCTCCAACTCAAGAACATGGATTACGTAGCTAGTTCGCGCGTCGCTTCGGCATCAGAATTCCGCATCGCCTTCCGACACATCCTCCCTGGCGTCGTCAATACCATAGTCGTCATCGCCACACTCCAAATCGGATCCCTCATACTGACCGAATCCGTGCTCTCATACCTTGGAGTCGGAATACCCGCACCTCAACCCGCGTGGGGCAGCATGGTCGCCGACGGCAGGGAGTTCATCACCACCGCATGGTGGGTACCCGTTATGCCCGGTGCCGCAATCTTCCTCACCGTCTTCGCCTTCAACTTCATCGGCGACTGGCTGCGGGATTATCTGGATCCGCGGTTGCGGCAGATTAATTGAACTCATCGATCAATCAGTTGAGGTTGGCCGACCGCCCCGACTCAATCCGAAAATACACACAACCTGGGGAATCTTTGAGTCAATCGTCGGTCTTTTTCACAGACTGAGAACCAGGCGGTTGCCCATCAGTCGTTGCCACTGGTTTGGGTGATGGGCGTCGCTTCCTACCGCGTGTATTGATCGCCTTGATTCGCCGACTCTTTTTTCCACCTAACATGCGATTCCTCCGTGCTGATCATCTTATGTCATGGACGGATGTCGCTACCCAGCCTTTTGGGTTTTTCGCATCTGCCAGGTTAGTTGTGTCTACGAAAAACGAATCGACCGAAACAGTTTCAAACTCGTTGCGAACAATGAATTCATAGATTTCCGTTTCGGTTTCCCCGGGTTCAATTATTAGTTCGCTAACATCCCACTCACGACGGTACTCCATGATCGAAGGAAACGGCAAGTATTTTTCACTGTTAGGTTTAGCGAGGAATTCTTTGTGAAGTACGTTGATTTCTGCATCTTCAAACGGCGATATCTGCTGAATCCTGAATTCCGCATGACGAATTTCTACCGCTACCTTTGAATTGTTGAACAGTGTGGCGGTCACGGAAACATGAATGTGATTACTTCCGAGATTCCTGTGGGTTACTTCTTGAGAAATCGTCAAATGAGGTTGAAGTTCTCTGAATATGCCCAATTTATAGAACGCCCATACGCCACCCACGCCGATTGCAACAACCGTGACCAGAGCCTGCGCGACGCTTGCCGCTTTGGTCAAATTTACGCTTAACCAAGCGTCAATGCCCAAAACTGCACCGACCAACAACAATCCCACGCCTGTCGACGTGAGTATCATCCACTTGCGGGTTCCCTTGACCATCACATTATTGTAACATAAATACTATTTTTGTCTGCTACAAGTGGCGAAGCTACCCGCTAACCCGAAAAATTCGGCGTGCCGATAAACTATCCCTATCACGCATTTGAATTCCCAGAGGCCATCCAACCATGAAAATCACAGATGTAAAACCCCATGTCGTCAAGATGCCGGACACCATGCCGTGGGTCTTCGTCAGCGTCGAAACCGACGAGGGCGTCACGGGATGGGGCGAGTGCACCGACTACATCGCCAACCCGCAACTTGTCCGCGGTATCGAAGCGGTCAAGCCATGGGTCATCGGTATCGACGCATCCCACATCGAAGAGATATGGCAGCGCATATTCCACATGTACTCCGATCTCAACGGTCGTGGCTTCGTATCGCACCTGATCAGCGCCATCGACATCGCGTTGTGGGACATCAAGGGCAAGGTTCTGGATCGGCCGATTTACGATTTGCTGGGAGGTCCGGTGCGAGCTTCGGTGCCGCTCTATACCCACGTCAGCGACACATCGCAGGGGGATACTTTCGAGGACCACCTCGCGGGGATGATGGAGGATGCCCGCCGTACGAAGGAAATGGGATTCGAAGCGATCAAGACCGACCCGTTTCCGTCGCGTCGGCAATACGGTAACTTCCGTGGCGCCTTCATGGTCGAACGGCTCGATCCCGCCGCAATCCACCAAGCCGTCCGCTGGATGGACGGCCTACGCGAGGCCGTCGGCGATGAATACGAACTGATGGTCGACGCCCACGGACGTTTCGACGTCGCTTCCGCCATCGAGGCCTGCCGAGCACTAGAACACATAAACCTCGTATGGCTAGAAGAGCCGATACACGTCGAAAACCACAACGCCCTCAAACACGTCCGGGAAAACGTCAACGTCCCCCTCTGCATCGGCGAACGTCACTTCACCCGCTGGGACTACTGGCAGATACTCAATGATCGCCTCGTTGACTACATCATGCCAGACATCGCATGGTGCGGCGGCATCAGTGAGATTAGACGTATCGCGGCGATGGCAGAAGTGGCATACGTCCGGATCAGTCCACACGACGCACTCGGGCCCATCGCCATCGCCGCGAGCTTCCAAACTTGCATGACGATGCCCAACCTCTACCGCGAAGAGTGCGTCCACCACTGGTTCCCGATGTTTGAGAAACTGATCGACCCCATGTTCGACGTGCGCGACGGACACATCCACCCGAACGGTCGGCCGGGATTGGGCATGGAACCGAATCCGGATGCTTTGGAGGAGTTCAGCATCGACGTCGACTCGCCTGAGGCCCAACGAGTCGATTGGTATGGCGGCACAGAAGACGATGATTAACTTTCGTTGCTTCTTAAACCCTTGCTCTGCGGAAAGGAGTACGGTGTGAAACTGAGCGGCGGCGAGGCTCTAGTCAAATCTCTCGCCAAGGAAGGCGTAGAGGTCGTTTTCGGTATCCCAGGAGTCCAGATATATGGCATCGTTGCAGCTCTCAGGGATGAACCCGGCATCCGAATGATATCCACGCGCCATGAGCAGGCAACCACCTACATGGCCGACGGCTATGCACGCGCTTCACGCAAACCAGGTGTCGCACTAGTCGTCCCCGGCACCGGCGTCTACAACGCGTCATCTGGAATCGCAAATGCCTACGCACGATGCTCCCCGGTACTACTGATCGCCGGGCAGATCCCACGCGCGCAAATCGACAAAAACATCGGGAGCATCCACGAAGTAGCGAAGCAATCCAGCGTACTGAAACCCGTAACCAAGTGGCAACGGAGAGTCATGAGGCCACGAGAAGTCCCTGATGCCATCTTCGAAGCCTTCAGGCAGATGCGCACCGGTCGACCTAGACCAGTCCTCATCGAAGTCCCACCCGAAACCGGAGTCGAGCGCGAGGAAGTGGTCCTCCGTGAACCCGCTCGCATCTCGCGCATCGTTCCAAGCCCCGAACAACTGCGTGAAGCAGCCCAAATCATCGCCAATTCCCGGCTCCCGCTAATCTACGCCGGTGGCGGTGTCGCCGTCTCCGATGCCGAACAAGCCCTCGTAAAACTCGCCGAAGCGACCAATATACCCGTCGTAACATCAAACAGCGGCAAGGGAACCATACCGGATAACCACCCCCTCTCATACGGATCGTGTTTCAGTCCCATGGCCGAGCAACCGTCGATGAACCAACTTTTCGAGGTCATGCAATCCGCCGACGTCGTGATCGGCATCGGCGCACGATTCTCGCTCGGCAACCCGGCCGGTGAGGCGTCGACCCTGATCAACATCAACGTCGACGATGGCGATCTGACTCGTATCCAGTCCAACACCGTCCCGTTGCACGGCGACGCGAAGGCGACCATCGAAGCGCTTATCCCATATCTAATCGAAGCCGGTGCGAGAGAACGAGCCTCTCCTGCGGAAGCCGTAACTGCAGCGCGAAATCTTATCGCCTACTACGACATCCGACTTAAAGAACCGCCTTACGAAATTATCGAGACCATCAATCAAGCGATCCCCGAAGACGCATTCATCATCTGGGACGTTACTCAATTCGGTTGGTACGCACGAACGCACTATCAAGTCAATCAACCCAAGACTTACATCGATTCTGGCTACGCTTTCAACCTCGGGTTTTCCTTCCCAACCGCGCTCGGAGTCAAAGTCGCTCAACCCGACCGCCCGGTGATCTGCATGGTCGGCGACGGCGGCTTCATGTTCAACGCATCTGAACTCTCCACTGCAGTCAAATACGGTATCAACGTCGTGACAGTCATCTTCAACAACGACTCATACGGCAACGTCGAACGCGACTTGGATGAAGTGTTCGACGGGACTTACGACACTGACCTGCACAATCCAGACTTCGTCAGTTTCGCCGAGTCGTTTGGCGCCGTCGGCATTCGGGCGAAACATCCAATGGACCTGGCAACGCTTATCCCACACGCCTTAGAACTAAACACGCCGGTAATAATCGACGTGCCTGTGCACAATCTCCGAATGCCGCGTGCTCCGCAGTTCGCTTTCACAACCACATTGCCGTGGGCTACTCCCCAAGACGGTCTTTTGCCGACATAGCTCCGCACATCCGATAGAGGAAATCGGCACCAGCGTTGTTTTTGAGACTAAACTCGGGCTTAAACCCAACGGCCTACCCAAACGCAATCTCGGCGAAACGGGCGTATGGTCTGTACTTCCAGAGGATGATTTAAGATGGTTCGTTCAGGAGTTTTAACGATTCCGGATCGTTATGAGGCATGA
Organism: Dehalococcoidia bacterium; assembly: GCA_965208645.1. Classification (GTDB taxonomy): domain Bacteria; phylum Chloroflexota; class Dehalococcoidia; order Lucifugimonadales; family Lucifugimonadaceae; genus Bin127. Next base: position 708,023 of record OZ242350.1, read on the forward strand.
TACCCCCCCCCCGTTTCTAAGACTCGAAGCTTGGTGCCGATTTTGAAGCGGTTATCAATCCCGATTGCCGTAGCTTTTTTGATAACCGCTTCAGCGGTGTTATCGGTGATGTCTACGGCAACGGCTCAATCTCCGCCGCGCGGAGTATATCCCGGCGACCCGATCAGTGCGGCTGACAAGGTCTTCATCAGCCTCGACACTAGTGAAGATGCCACCTGCGGTGTTACTGCGGCGAACAATATCCGTTGCTGGGGTTCAAACCAGCACGCTCCGATGTGGGCCGAGGGATTTACCGATGTGGCCGTTGGAAAGAATCATTCTTGTGGACTGAAACTTGATGGCACCGTGCAGTGCTGGGGAATTAATAGGTTTGGTGCCAACATGTTGACGCCGCCTACTGATAACGGAACCCCGATAAAATTCAAATCTATAGACTCTAAAGAAGATTACACTTGTGGGATCAGGGCCGACAACGATGCTCTGCACTGTTGGGGTGCGGATGCCGAAGGGCAGGTGTCAGGGACACGAGGATCTTCGACAGTGCCACTGCCTGGAAACAGAGCATATGACTATTCCAACGACACTTTTGCCAAGATCAGTGCGTCCCAAGATCACACTTGTGGCATCTTAATTCCAACTCCAGGGGACACATCAACCAATGCAAGATGCTGGGGTTCAAGCAGTGGAGTAAGAGGACAGGCCGTCGTGCCGGAGATTTACTCATCCACGATTTTCAAAGATATCGATGCCGGGGAAAATTTCAACTGTGGTCTGATCGAAGGCGGAGAAGATGAAGGTAAGGCCGTCTGCTGGGGCACTCAAGAGTTTGGGATCATCGGCACCGCCATCGGAACTACCGATGTGGAAGCGAACATTGGCCAACCGTCAGTCGATCGGTTCACCAAGATTGCGTCGGGATGGTATCACGTATGCGGCATCAAGACCGATGCCACGATCTCTTGCTGGGGTGCCACCAAAGCATCTGGCGTTTCGCGAGCATACGGTCAGGCAGATGTCCCGATCGAGCATCAGAGCTCCACTTTCAGCGATGTAGTGTCGGCAGAATACCACACCTGCGCGATCCTAGACGGGCAGAACGGGCAGAACGAGGGAGATATGGTCTGCTGGGGAACAGAGATCCCTTACGATCCACTTAGCCCACAGGTAGTCCCGGATGGACGAGTATTCGATCCCGATCACCCCTATCCGCCACCGCATCGATTTCCGCAGATCGGATCCGGTATCTACTTCAACTGCGGCCTCAGCGCAAGTCGCGATCTGGTCTGCTGGGGCGGATCGACCTTGTCGCCAGGCATCGTGGACGGTCCCTTTAAGACGCTCGACATGGGAGAGCGGCATGTCTGCGCGGTTCGAGACAGCGGACGAGTCAACTGTTGGGGATACAACAACAACCTGCAGGCATCAGGTTGGTCATTCCCCATTAGGCCGGAGTTCAGGGCACAAAGCCAACTGGTCGAAGACCTCACCACCGATTACACCTTCAAGTCAGTGTCGGCATCCTTTTTCCACTCTTGCGGCATCTTGGACGGTCGAACCCCTGGTCAGGCGAACGGTTCAGTGCTCTGCTGGGGACACAATTCCAACGGGCAAGCGACACCGCCTGAAGGTATGACATTCTCGTCGATAAGCGCTGGCTGGTACCATGCTTGCGGGCTCCTAGACGGTCAGAACGGACAGTCTGAGGGACGGGTAGTTTGCTGGGGCGCCGAGAACAACTTGGATGCTGACGGCAATGTTGTGGGAACCATTTTGAATGCCGACAGTCAAGCTGATGTCGGACAGGCCGATGTTCCTCCAGAGCTGGAGGATGTTCCGTTAAGCACCATTTCGACGAGTCGGTATCAAACCTGCGGGATCCGTGCGGACAACGGTCGATTGGTGTGCTGGGGACTCTCGGATCTGGCAGAAGTGCCGGAGGAATTCGCAGAAGAACGCTTCTCGGCGGTCGCCACATCCTGGCAAGCAACCTGCGGGATAGACTCCGAAAGCCTCGTGAAGTGCTGGGGACCCGATAGATGGTCAACAGCACTTCAACAGTTCAGATTGCCGACCGATTACACGGAGACTCGGTTCGTGGCGATCAGCATGGGACCCCAGCATGCCTGCGCCACCAAAGAAGATGGAACCGTGATCTGCTGGGGCGCGGATGCCGATGCGAACACTCCGCAACTCGAAATCTATCGTCCGCACTCCACGGTTCCCGGTGCCTTCACGATCATCAACACCCGTCAGGCATGGGTTCCGCGCGAGTTCCGCGCCTCGCCGATCAATCCGCCGCCTACTCCCACTCCGGGACCAATCGTGTGGCCCGACATACTGCGCATCGAGCCGTCGATACGCAGAGTGTCCTTGCGACCTGGCGAACCGGCGCGCATCGGCGTCGAGGTCTACGGACGCCAGGACATCCGTGACGACTCGCTGGGCGATCAGCCCGGCGTAACGTTCGAGTGGATCGCCGAAGACGTCCAGCAGCGGTCCGAGTTTGGCAGTGGCGAGTTCGCCGAGAGCGTACACGTAAACGACGACCGCAACCGCAACGAGACGCCGGACGATCGGCGCGCGCTCTACACCGCGCCGACCGAGCCGGGACGCTATCGCATAAAGGTCGCGCTCGAAGTCGGCCCTGAGTGTCTCGGAGCGCGTGAAGGCGAGACTGAACAGGACGCGATAGACCGCTGCACCGCAGTGTTCGACGTTACGGTTCTGCGCCACCCGGTCGAGGTTTCCCCATCGCCTGAGCCGGTGGATCCGACGGGCGATATCCCGGACATCATCGTGGATGAGGACGGTCGTAACTACGAGGTCTTCACGCCCGGCAACGGCGGCGAGTTCGTATTCGAGGACTGCACGTTCAAGGCGCCGCGCGGTTCTGTCAACAACAACGAAGTCATCGGGATATCCATCACCGTGCTGGAAGATGACGAAGATAAGCTGCCGGTAGAAGATCCGCGCTTCATCGCCGACGGCGTCCAGTGCCGCATCGATGCCGTGGACGTCCAAGGCAAGCGCATCAGCGATTACCAGCTACGTCAGCCCGGCGAGATATGCATGCCTTTGCCCCAACCTTTCTATCGCAAGGCGGTAGACACGTTGGTCGGAGCGATCAACGAAGATGCCACGCTGACGCGTTTGAGCAGCAAGCTCTATCTCGCATCGTCGGAGGGACGGCTCAGGGTGTGCGGAAACCTCAGCACACTCTCCGCCACCACCGTCGTCGCATTGCCTGGCGAAGTGGCAGATGAGCTGCCGCCGACACCCGCCCCGGACATCGCAGACATCGAGACCGGCGGATCACGCCCCTCAACATCGCTTCTACTGATTCTCGTACTGATCGGAAGCATAGCGCTGACAACTTCCGCAATCACGCTGACCCGTCGACGTTCGCGTCTCTGAACGATCACTCCTGCAAGAACTTCGCCGCCAATCGCTCGATCATGTTCTTGGTCCAAATTGTGCACGGTCCCAAGATTTTCTCAACAACTTTCAGATCCAGCTCCGAATCCAAGAGATTCCCCCTTCGGCCGCCAATAGAGTTCGCGACCGACCATCTCCAACAAACTGGACACTCAGTTCTTCTGATCCGACACTGTCAAGCTACTGGACAGGAACCAGACGCACCTCTGACAGAAACTGGTCACCAACAAGCCCAAACCTTCGCCGATTTTCTCTCGGACTACCCAATCGATCACATCACCACGAGCGAATACCTACGAGCCAGACAAAGCATCGAACCGTTTGCAAGCACCTCAGATTTACCAGTCCACACCGACCCCCGCTTCAACGAACGAACTCTTTCGGCCGGGCCGATCCAGAATTGGCAAGATGTCGTCCGCGACTCGTTCGACGACCTCGACTTGTGCGCGCCCGGCGGAGAATCTGCACGCGAAGTCTTGGCTCGCGCCTGGACCGCGCTGAATGAAATCATTGCCGCCAGTCACTCGCTGCCGTTAGTCGTTACACACGGCAACTTGATGGCATTGGTACTGCACTCGTTGAATCGCACGTTCGGCTTTGAAGGATGGAAATTACTTAGCAATCCGGATGTATTTATGTTGGACGACGCGAGATCGAGACAAATGACGTTTGAGAGGATTTGGCGATCCTCGTGAATCGATGTTAAGCCGCAAAATTAGCTCGCAGCCCTCACTGAAACCACTTCGCCAACCGCTCTACAACCGACATCCAGAGCTTGCGAGACGGATTTCAAATGCGGCAATAAATGTGCGGCATGAGTTTCGGCGTTGCGACGGTGCAAAATCTGCGTAAACTCATCGCTGTAACCCAATGAGAAGGTCGAACTCTCTTCATGCTCCTGTGACAAAGTCGCTGTTTCCCCTCCTGGTGTAGAATTATCTCGCCAATCACGCATCCGGCGATTCAATTCGAAATATACGAATATGAGACGGCGTATCGATCACGGACTTAAATCCCGTTCCTTGTTTGAACTCGGCCCATGACCCCATTTCACATTGATCGCCCCGTTCCTTCATGGATATCATGCTGAACTCAAAACTGAACCTGCACTGTACCGCGCTTGTCTTGTACCTTCTCGCCTTCCTCATGGTCGTCGGATGTACCCAAACCGTCCCAACGCCAACTCCAGAGCCAACCCCGATCCCTACACCAATTCCCACGCCTACCATCGCTCCTACATCAACTAGCACACCAGCGCCAACATCAACTCCCGCACCGGCCGAGACCACCGTCCCAGCGCCGACTCATACGGCAACACCTGAACCCACCGCGACGAGCACTCCCACCGAACCTCCAACGCACACGCACACGCCAATACCTTCGCCCACACCTTCCAACACTCCGACACCCACTCACGTTCCCACCGACACACCAACCCCTCTGCCTACATCCACGGGCACACCTACTAGTACTCCGACGCTTACGCTTACGCCTCAACCCACGTCGACCAACACTTCAACACCTATCCCTACGAGCACACCGACCAATACTCCGACGCCCGTTCACGCTCCGATTCTGGACTGCTCGCTAGAACCGGTAGTTGACATCTCCGTAGTTGAATCTACTCTGTTTTATAGAGGGGAGATCAACTCAAGAGCATATCGTCAATTCCTATGCGCGATTAGAGGCAAGGAAGACAGTATCAAAACATTCCAGATTGATTCATCTAGCGGCATGACTACTATAGGTTCAATTGGTAGATTCTCTATCATCTCTTCATCTGCTGAAGTGGCCACCATCGGTCGAAAAATTGGTACTTGGATTCACGAAAACGACATTGATGTAGTCGTAGAAAATTCATGCTTATCGAGTTGTGCGAACTATATATTCACTGCCGCCAAAAACAAAACCATCAAAGCTGACTCTATCGTCGCTTGGCAGGGATCATCACAACAGGGATCATCACAACGATACGGATACACCATCCAAAGGCTCGGCACGACTCTCGACGACTATCTGAATGGGGCTTACGATACATTCGTTGCGAGAAGAAACATAACTCCTTCGGACGATCGCCGGAAGAGTTTCATCGAAAGTTTCAAAGCCTTTATTCCAATAAACGCAATCGAAGAGCAAGCGTTCCTTGAGAAAATCGGTGTAAGTGTGGATGTCATGGTTTACGGATTGTTGCCGGAGCAGTGGGAGAGATGGAACGGTAGTGGTTCCCGGGGCTGGACGATTTCAGTCGAGGACATGGCGAAGTTCGGCATCGACAACGTCACTTATCAAGGCGAGGGCGAATACATGGATGAGAAACGGGCGGCGGAGCAAGGCTTGTTGCTATTCGATGTGCCTTCTGACACGAGCACTCCGACCGGTCCCTCGACGCCCACTCACGCGCCGCTTCTGGACTGCGCGCTTGAACCCGTAGTCGACATCTCTATAGTTGAATCTACTCTGTTTTACCGAGGAGGGATCAACTCAAGGGCATATCGCCAATTGTTGTGCGCGATTAAAGGTAAGGAAGACAGTATCAAAACAGTTCAGATAGATTCATCTGGAGGCACGACTGACATCGGTCGAAAAATCGGTACTTGGATTCACGAAAACGACATCGATGTAGTCGTAGAAAATTGGTGTTTCTCGAGTTGTGCAAACTACATTTTCACTGCCGCCAAAAACAAAACCATCAAAGCTAACTCTATCGTCGGTTGGCATGGATCTGGACAACAAACCGCATACACCATCCAAAGGATCGGAACGACTCTCGATGACCATCTGAGTTGGGCATACGACCAATTAATTGCGAGAAGAGGCACTGCGCCTTCGGACGAGGGCCGGATGGAGTTCATCGAAGGTCTCAAGGACGATATTCCGATAGAGGTAATGGAAGAACAAGAGTTCCTCGAGAAAATCGGTGTCAGTGTGGATGTCATGATTTACGGAATGTTGCCGGAGCCGTGGAAGATATGGAGCGGTAGTGGTACCTCGGGCTGGGCCTTTTCAATCGAGGACATGGCGAAGTTCGGCATCGACAATGTCACTTATCAAGGCGAGGGCGAATATATCGATGAGAAACGCGCGGCGGATCGAAACTTTTTGCTATTCGATGTGCCCTAACGTTTCAGGAACGAAGAAACTTCGCCGCGAGTCGCTCCATCATGTTTTTGGTACGAATTGTGAATGACCCAAAAACACCCCGATAGCTTTCACATCTAGTTTGGAGTCCAAGAAGGTCGCCTTCGGCCACCCGTAGAGTTCGCGTCCGACCATCCCCGCCAAATGACTGGACACTCAATTCTTCTGATCCGACACTGTCAAGCAACCGGCTAACAACTAGACGCGCCGATAAATGAAATTGGACAAGAACAAGCCCAAACCTTCGCCGATTTTCTCTCGGACTACCCCATCGATCACATCACTACGAGCGAATACCTACGAGCCAGACACAGCATCCAACTGTTTGCAAGCATCTCGGATTTGCCAGTCCACACCGCCCCCCGCTTCAACGAACGAATCCTATCCTCCGAACCCCTAGAAAACTGGCAAGAAGTGGTCCGCGACTCCTTTGACTACCACGACCTGCGCGCACCGGGCGGGGAATCTGCACACGAAGTCTTGGCTCGCGCCTGGGCCGCGCTGAATGAAATCATTGCCACCGGTCACTCGCTGCCGTTAGTCGTTACACACGGCAACTTGATGGCATTGGTACTGCACTCGTTGGATCGCACGTTCGGCTTTGAAGGATGGAAGTCACTTGGCAATCCGGATGTGTTCTTGCTGAGCGATTTCGGAACGAGGCGGATGGCGGTCAATAGGATTTGGCAACATTCGTGAATTGCTGTCATCGCCCGGTGTCGATTCGGGTGAGATCAGCCGCGCAACGGATTAGTCAGCAAGTCGGGGACGACGCGCCCAACGAAAAGATGGAACCCAAACCCGCACTGCTTATCAAAGCAAAACGCCATTCACTTTAATAAGGGTGCCGACTATTAAACAAGTTTTAATAGGCAACGAACCGAAGCGTACATGGATGATTTCCACGTTGTAAAACCACGCCCATCCCGCACCAACGTCACAAGAACTTCTTCGCCAACCGTTCAACCGTCCCCTTAGTCCGAATCGTGACCGGCCCTAAGATACCTTCGACAACCTTCAGATCCAGCTCCGAATCCAAGAAATTCCCCTTCGGCCACCAGTAGAGTTCGCGTCCAACCATCTCCAGCAAATCGGCGTCGTTCGACAACTCCAGCACCGAAGCCCGCGCCGACTCATCGACCTCGTCGCGAACCATCGCAACCTGCATCTTGCCAGTGCGTTCTTCCGTGACATCTGCAAACGGCGCATACCCAGCTATCGCCCTCACCTCATCCGCACTCCGCAAGAAAGTCGGCACCTCGTAACCAAGCGACGCCCGCAACCCATCTTCAATTGAACCCGCAACCACGTCGGGACCGGCCTCTTCAGCGTCGAAGATGACATTGCCGCTCGCCAAATACGCCGCGACATTTGTGAAACCGATATGCTCGAACGCCACGCACAACTCCGGGTTCTTAATGCGACGGCGACCAAGGTTCATGCCGCGCAGGAATGCTACGTAGCGGTTCATGATTGACAGTAGCGGCAACCCTCTACAGCAAGGCGGGAGAGGGGAATTCTGATTTCATTTAAGGTCGATATTGATCGATGCCCACCGTCGACACACCATCGCCTGTCGGCATCACACAAGTCTTCGCGCGGTCGGCACCGACGACGACAATGTGCCAATTCTCGGGATTGTCCACGACTGGAACTTCAATCTCGAGTCGCTCCTTCTCCGTCAAGTCTTCGAGCCAGCGCCACATCGGGCTGATGCGTGCCTCGCCCTTGAGCGGGGTGTATTGGATCATCTTGCCCAAGCTGTGATTGGCGTTGAGGTGGATGAAACCGCGGGCGTCGTCCTTCGAGAAGCCTTGGTCGCCAACGGGTCCGGCCACGTCGGGCGGCATCAAGATGAGCCGCTGACCGCCGCCATGCATTCCAAGACCTCGAGTGCCGAATATCGACCCGTAAGCCAACGTCTTCAGCAGATCCTCGGCCTTGGTGTTGCCTTGGTCCTGCACGTCTAACTCACCGTTGGTGATGAATACGCTGACCGTGCTTTCGCTCGCACGGAAACCTTGATTAACGTGGAACGGCTCCCACGGGCTCATGTCTTCGTTTTCGGCTATGCAATGTACGAACTTGCGCGTCGTGCCGATAGTATCCATGTCCATCTGACCGGGATACCAGTAGCCAATATTGCGAAGACAGAGCGAAAAAGCGCGGCCAATCGTGATGTTGACTTCGTTGTCGCGGCCTGGACCGAGCGCCGAACGCGCATTGATGCCGATCTCCTTGGCGATTGGGCCGTTGACGATCAGCAACGGGGCTTGCGGGCTGGTTGACATCAGCAACGACGTCCCGCCGTGCGAACCCATCTGTGAAAGCGCCTTGACGCCCGCGATAATCACCGGCATGTGCTCCGGTTTCGCTCCGGCCATAGCAGCGTTGATGGCAATCTTCTCCACCGTTGCCAGGCCGAACCCCGGAGGCATGTCGCAGATCAACTCATCCGCGTCCAAACCCGTTCCGGCTATCAACTCATTGACCGCGTCAACCGTCGGTGGGTGCAACACAAACGAGTCGCCCCAGTCCCGCATCAACCACTGCTCATTCATCTTCAGAATGGCGTCCCAACGGTCCTCGCCCTCAAAACGTTGAACATCCGCCACATCATCACGCTCACCCCGGCCGTGCTGCTTGTCGACCGTCAAGACATCTATGATGTTGTCGATCGCAGCTTCAGTCTGTGAGACACACTCCTCGATGGCAAGATTGCGATAGATGCGAGGCACGATCACAAACTGCAAGTCGGGCATACCCAACGCTCTCGAGCTGGCTATCGCGTCCTCTTCAAAACGACCGGAGACTATGGGAATCGCGGGCTTCCCCATCTTCTCGATCTGGATCATGTCGTGGACCATCCACGACGCACAAGTCCCTCAGTCGGCAGTGGCGCCGATTACGACGTCACACTCCTCTCCCGCTTGCTTCACGATCGGTGGTGGCGCCGGATAGTTGCCACCAGTGTAGAAGTTAACCTGCACATTCTTGAACCGCTCCTGAATCATCTCGCCTGCGCGCTTCAACGCGACATCACCGCCATGCGTCCCACTCCAAATTAGACCAACTGTCCGATCGTCGAGCGACTCCGGACGGTCATTAATCTTCGACGAATTCATCAGCCCACGCTGCTGGGCTACCGGGTTCAAGACTTCTAGCAAGTGCATAGATTGAGTCTCCTCAGGAAAGGCATACGTTCAGTTGTAGCGATGATACCGCATTACCCGTCGTACTAGCACAGAATCACCGCCATGCCCGCGCACGGGTGCTGTGCACAATCCTCCCCCTTGATGCCCAAGGGGGAATTAAAGGGGGTTTAGACTCGGCATTCCGCTTTGCACTCCCTTGCACCGCACCTCTGGATTCCGGCTTTCGCCGGAATGACGGTAGTTATGCAGCGAACTCGCACACGGTAATCCGGAAGGGGCGGGAGGCGGTCCGGTACTTAAGTCATCAACTACAACGCTACCACCCTAAAACCCAAGTTGCCGGTGCTCGAATCAGGCGTATTGGCAGTCCGCGCACCAACTCGATACCTATTGCAATATGAGTCGTGACACAGGTAAGAACCGCCACGAATTACCTTCGCCGATCCGTTCCGTGGCCCCTTGGGATTCTCACGCGTCACTCGCCGGGCGTTCCGATGGAACGATGCCGAAAACCAGTCCGCACACCACTCCCAAACATTCCCAGCAACATCGTAAAGACCAAACTCGTTTGCCGCGAAACTCCCCACCGGTGATGTCCCATGCCACCCATCGCCTAACGTATTCACCTTCGGAAACTCGCCCTGCCAGATGTTGCACATGTGCACTCCTTCAGGCTCCAACTCATCGCCCCACGCAAATCGAGCCTGATCCAATCCGCCCCTCGCCGCAAATTCCCATTCCGCCTCGGTAGGCAACCTACCACCAACCCAATCGCAATACGCGACCGCATCCGTCCATGAAACGTGCGTCACCGGATGATCGCCTCGGTCGTCGATGTTCGTGCCTGGTCCTTCCGGTTCGCGCCAGTGACCGCCATCGACGCGCCACCACCATTCCGACCCCTGCACAACCTGATTAACCTGACGCTCAACCTCCGCCGACACGAAATCCTTGAACACAAATGACCACCCGAAACGTTCCGCGTCCGTAACATATCCCGTCGTCGATACAAAACCATCGAACTCTTCGTTGGTCACCGGACTCGGTGAGATAGCGAAACCGTTCACCGACACTTCCCGAATCGGCCCTTCACCATCAGCCAGAAACCGCCGATCATCCGTCCCCATCCGAAACTCGTCGCCGGGCAAGCTGACCCATTTACTCACCGTTTGCCCATTTGATGGTTCGGCAGAAGAACACTGGACACGTTCCACCGCATCGGATGATTGCTCCTCCCCACGGATCGGAGCACAACAGGATTGAATTGGATCTGGATCAGAAGTCATCGCACAGGCCCCGTAGCTGGTTCGACCTCCACCGCGCCCCCGTGACGAGCATCCATCGTCAGAACAAGACCTTGCAACAACGACATTCCAACCAACGGCATGGTTCCAACTCGATGCACCCTGACGCTGTAGCGTTGTAACCCCCAGATCACGTTGGCCACGTAGACTTCTACGCGTTGCTCCTGGTTGTCGGCCAACATGACGACATCGGTATCAACGGCCTCGAGTCTCAACGCGTCGATGTACCTAGCAGGCAGTCCCAACCACTCGGTAAACCCAGTGTCGATCTTCGCGTCACACGCAACTAAATCGCCACCCGCATCTTCAACGAAAATCGATGCGAACGGAACCAATCTACCGTGAGAAAGACTTACCTCACCTATTATCAATTCAGATCTGCTGTCAAGCTACGTGGTTGATGCGAAGAACTTCGATCTTGACCCCGTGATTTATCCCGTGGGCGGGGCCGAAACCCAACCGAACCGCTCGGCATTCGGTGCTTCGTTATAGATATTGAATATCGTGGCATTTGGTCGGCGAGATTTCAGACGCTTCATCGAATCGTTGAGTCCCCCGATCTCCCAATCCCCGCTGTCGACATCAATTGCAACGTTCTTGTCGTAATCGGCATCTGTAAGCCGATGTTTTATCTCGTCGTCGTAAACTTCATGAGCTCGAGCCATCATCGCAACCATCTCTTCCTGGCTCGGCAAAACTTGCATCTCGTATGGCCTCCTAGGCTTCGTGTGTAAAAGTGATTGTATCCGCGCTGTTGACAGTTCGTCGACCAGACACCCGATCGCACATCCAACACGCTAACATTCATACCCATCGAAACCGCCAAAACTACAACCAACCATGAACACCCAAGCCGCCGTCCTTCGAGCCCAACAACAACCTGTGTCTGTAGAGACACTTGAGATCGATCCACCCAAACGCGGTGAGGTTTTGCTCAAGATGGTCGGCGCAGGCGTCTGCCACTCCGACTACCACGCCGTCGACGGGCACACCAAAAACTTCGTGAGCCCGATGATCCTTGGACACGAAGGCGCTGGCACGGTTGCCGAAGTCGGCGACGGCGTCGACTGGTTGAAGCCCGGAGACAAGGTGATCCTGTCGCTTGATTCGATGTGCGGACGCTGTCGTAACTGCACCGACGGGCATCCTTCGCTTTGCGAGACCAACTTCTCCTACGGTGCCTCGATGCCTGATGGAACTACGAGATTCCACAAGAACGGTGAACGCATTAACCATCGGACCCCGACCTTCACCGAGTACTCGATCGCGCTTGAAGACAAATGCGTTCTCGTCCCGGATGACACGAATCTTGAGGCAGCTTGTCTAATCTCATGCGGCATCATCACCGGCGTCGGGGCGGTTGTAAACCGCGCCAAGGTGCCCACTGGCGCGAGCATGACCGTCTTCGGATGTGGGGGAGTGGGCCTCAGCGTCGTCCAGGGAGGCAGACTTGCCAACGCCACCCAAATCATCGCCGTCGACACCGTCGATTTCAAACTGGAAAAGGCCGAAGAGATGGGCGCAACCCACTTCGTCAATGCATCGAAGGAAGATCCCGTCGCTCGTATCCACGAAATCACTGGCGGGGGCGCAGATTACGCCTTTGAAGTCGTCGGTCTGCCCTCCATAGCGAAGCAAGCCTTCAACTCGACCCGACCTCTCGGCACAACCGTTCTCGTTGGCGTCTTTCCCACCGGTGCGGAGATGGCAGTTGACGGATGGGAACTCCTCCGCGGTAGAACCATCCTCGGCAATTGGCACGGCGACGGCCGACCTCGCGTGGACTTCCTATGGTTGCTCGAGATGGAAAAACAAGGCAAGCTCAAACTCGACGAAATGATCACGCGATATCGGCCTCTCGACGAGATCAACGAGGCGTTCGCCGACATGACCGCCGGCGAAGCGGCGCGGACCGTTCTAACGTTCTAAATGCGTGGGTCGCGAAGCTAGCGTGACCGACATAGAATCACGGCATCCATAAACCTAAATACGAACCCTCCCCACGCCATGGCAATATTCGACCGGATCGGTTACGACGCTGGTTCAACCCGACTCGAAGACGCTCTAGATTTCGCCGAGCAATACGGTTTCTATTACGTTGACTTCAACGCTGATACGGGTCCAAATCACATGGATACATGGTCACCTGATCGCATAGCCGCGCTCCGTGACCGATGCGAAACCACAGGCATCAGCATCGGACTTCATACGCTGAGTGCCGTTAACGTCGCAGAGTACTCCCCGTACGTCTCAAGGGGCGTCGAGAACTACATGCGCGCATCGATTGATCTCGCGAATCGTCTCGGGTGCAAATGGACGATCGTCCACGCCGGCTATCACTTCAGTTCCGATCCCGAAACTCGGATGGACGCAGCCATCGCGAGACTTGACCGAGCTGCAAACTACGCCGCCGACACAGGCCAGCGAATCCTGCTTGAAAATCACAACGCCGAACCGGAGCACGCCGAGATCAAATACCTCGCACACACCGTGGAGGAATGCCAAAAGATCTTCGACGTAATCCCACCGAGCAGACTAGGTTGGGCATTCACCGTCAACCATGCACACCTTGTCCCCGAAGGTATCGACGGATTTATCGATGCATTCGGAATCGATTACCTCGGAGAGGTGCGCCTTGCCGACAACACCGGCGAATACGAAATCCACATGATCCCCGGCGAAGGCAACATCGACTTTAAGTCCTGCCTCAATCGCCTTGAAAGCAGCGGTTACCGCGGGCACTACTCGATGGCGTACGGAACGCCAGATGAAAAGATCGCTTCACGCCAGCACTTGGCCACACTAATCGATTAACGGAGAAAAAACATGGCATTGGCAGCACAGACCGGCAGTACACCTCACGGCGACTCGACTCGACCACCAGCTACAGGTAGACGCGGCATGGTGGCCTCCGCGTCCCAACACGCCACGATCGCCGGATTACTGACGCTCCAAGCCGGAGGCAACGCCGTCGACGCCGCGGTAGCAGTCGCCGCGGGCCTCAACGTCGCCGAACCATTCATGTCCGGGATGGGCGGTGTCGGCATCGGGCTGGTTTTCTTGGCCGAAGACGGGGAAACTCGAACCATCAACTTCTCTGGTCACGCCCCGAACGATATCGATCCGTCGAGCATGACCCGTGACGATATGGAGTACGGCCCCCTCTCAACCCTCATCCCCGGCAACATCGGTGGGTGGCTTACGATGCACGAGCGATTCGGCAAGCTCTCCCGTGCCCAAGTCTTCGAATACGCCATCGATCTCGCCGAAAACGGCTACCCGATGACACCGCTGGTCGCGACAACCATCGCCGACTCCCTCTCCAAGATCCAAGAACTCACGGAACCCGACGCTTCGCCCCCGCTCGAGTTCACTGCCATTGAAGCCGGCGCCTTGCTGCGTCAGCCGCAACTCGCCGAAAGCATGCGTCGAGTAGTCGACGGTGGTCTCGAAGAGTTTTACGACGGCAAACTCGGCGACGAGATGTGCGCCGGAAACCAAGCACTCGGCGGAATCATCAACCGCGACGAACTCGCCGCTTATCGTCCACGTTGGGAAGAACCGATTTCCACCACTTACCGCGATTATGAACTACGCGTCCCGAAACCCAACTCCTCAGCGTTCCAGATGCTCGAAACTCTGAACATCCTCGAAGGCTACGAATTAGAACCCGGATCCGTAACCACCCAGCACCTCCTGATCGAAGCCGTGCTGAAAGCCGCCGATGATCGCACCCGCTACTCCGGCGACCCCAAAGACGTGGACATCCCGCTTGACCGGTTGATCTCGAAAGAGTACGCCGAAGAAATCAGGTCCGGCATCGCAATCGACAAGTTTTCGGGATTTCCGCCCGAACAATGGAATCGATCCTCAGTCGAAGCCTCATTGCCCGGGGTATGGAATCCACCGTCCGCCGCGCAAGCGCCCATGACAACGCACTTCGCCACCGCCGACCAGTGGGGCAACGTCGTAACCATCACCCAGACCCTAGGCGGCGGATTCGGCTCCTGTATCGCACCGAAAGGCACTGGCATCTTCATCAACAACATGGGCAAATGGTTCGACCTCAACCAAGGCAGCCCCAACGACATCGGTGGCGGCCGAGCCGTCGACTTCGTCATCGCCCCGTCGCAGATATTCTCAGCCAACGACGCCACCTTCATCGCATCCATTGGCACCCCCGGCAGCTACGGCATCCTCCACACCACCATCCAGATGATCCACCAGTTCCTCGATTGCGGACTCAATATCCAAGAAGCCATCGAAGCGCCCCGGTTCCGTTACTACGACATCGGCGCCCTCATGTTCGAATCTCGCTTCGACCCCGACCAACTCTCCGCCCTCGGCAACATGGGCCATACCTACGATCTCCTGCCCCCCTACACCAACGCAGTAGGGGGCGCCCAAGCCATCCACCGCACATCGCACGGCACGTATCTGGGAGCGGCGGACCCACGTAGAGACGGCATGGCGCTGGGGTATTAAGCACCCACCACCACCTTCGCCGCCTCCCGCGCCAGCTCCGCCAACCTCGCTCCGTTCACCGTCGCGATCGGAATCGCCCCTTCCCGATTGGCCTCTTCTAAAGCACCTCGTTGGAAATCCGAGGTGGTGATCATCAATCCGTGATCCCCGATGCGCATCCCGCTGCGCAGAAGTTGAACATCACCGCCGTGAATATCGCGGTGCCAGTTCAACGCCTGAATCGAGAAATGCACATCCACAATGTCGGAGACGGACATACTGGCGTGGATATCGATGTCCCCGTCCGCAGAGTTCGATCGAGCATCGAGGGTAGCGTGAACCGACCTGATGGAGTTCGCACAATTCCTACGGCTTCGGCGCCTTCTTCGGCAACGTGCTCGAGTTCGATTTTCACGGACTCGTCGTCGATCGGTTCGTTGGCATCGATCGGCATCCGAGCCGATTTGATCTAACGCACGATCTCCGCCGGCGATAGCGGCTCGCCGGCCCGTCTCAAGACATCAAATGCGGCGTCAAGCATCCGCAACGGTTGGTCTCCTACACTGCTTCGCCTGCTAGCACACCGGTTACGCGTTCGTGATCGACAGCCACGCGCCCATTGACAACGACGAACGGGATTCCCTCGGGGAACTGCTCAGGATCTTCGAATGTGGCTCTATCGGTAATACGTTCGGAGTCGAAGACTACGATGTCTGCAAATTTCCCGACCGCGATTTCACCGCGGTCCTTCAATCCAAAGCGTAACGCAGCATTCTGCGACAGTCGCTGAACCATCAGTTCAAGCGGAATGTTGTGCCGCCGTCGTAACCGACCGATCATCCGCGGGAAACATCCATAGGCACGCGGGTGAACCATGCCGCCCGTTGGGATGGCGTCGGAACCGACCATGTAGTCGGGCCGCTGCATCAAATCCATGATGTCCGCTTCTACCTGCTGCCACACGCGCGTGCTGGCCGGAGGTGCACCGCGGAAACCACAGTTCAGGTCCTCCTCGAGCATCACCCGACACATCATCTCTTCGAGCGAAACACCCCATTGCTCTGCTACATCATTGAAGGACATCCCTTCGATGTCCTTGTTGGCCCTAGAGCCAATGCTCGACCACACGTTGCCCGACAACCCGCCTCGCGTACCGCTTCGAATACCGGCTATCACTTCTTCTCGGCTTTCACCGTCGGCAAGAAGCTTCAACATCGCCTCCGGGCCACCTTCGTGGAACCAGCCGGGGAAGAAAGACTGCGGGAAGCTAGACCCGACCGGGTAGGGATAGGTCTCTAGCGTCACATCAACACCATCGGCCTTGGCACGCTCCACCGGCTCCATCAGTGCATCGAGTTCGCCAGCCGAATCGGGCTGCGTGCGGTAGTGCTCAAGGTGAATCTGTGCGCCCGTCCGACGCCCGACCTCCATCGCCTCTTCGACACCGCCACCCGCGAAACCGCGATCTGTGTTGTGATTGCGGAGGTGAATCGACAACGGACGCTCGTACTCCTTGACGACGTTCATGATGTTGACGAGTTCGTCGGTGTCGGAGTACGAGTTCGGGTAATATGAAAGACCCGTCGCGAAGCCGCAGGCGCCTTGCTCAAAACTCTCGCGAATGATCCGTTCGGCGCGATCCCATGCGTCCCCCACTAGCGGCTCGTCCTTCATCCCTCCTATGGCCTCTAGCCTTACCGGGCCGTGGCCTAGGAACATGGCTACGTTGCACGAAGTCTTGTTGTGGTAGTTCGACATCGCCGTGGCATACGTCGACATGTCCAACTCTTCCGGCGCGTAACCCAAGATACCGCTCAAATAATGCATGTACATCAGATAGTTGTCGTGCGAGAGCGGGGCCAGAGTTAATCCGTCTGGCGCAATGATCTCGGTGGTCACACCTTGGCGGATTCCGCAAGCATGCTGACCATCCCTCAACAACGCTGCATCGGCATGAGAATGCACATCAATGAATCCGGGCGTCACTGCCAAGCCAGTCGCGTTGATAACCCGCGTAGCCGTAGCCGCGGACAGGTCGCCAACTGCCGAAACCCGTTTGCCGTCGATACCGACATCAGACCTGACCCCAGCCACCCCAGTGCCGTCGTACACCGTACCGTTAATGATCAACAGATCGAATTGCATCGCACTTCCGTCCATTCGTTATTTCTCTGCGCGTCCATAGACTCGCAGAATATCGTAACTGGCGACTATAACGGCGGATTTGAAGACGGATGTCGAACGCTATTGAAGCTTACCGTAGTGGTCCCGCTTCGCGAACGTATTTGCCCAAGACGCCGTGCCCTGCAACGATGAATCGGTAAGTACCACCGGACGCTCCAGCATCTCCTCCTCTTCGCCGTACAACTTGAGCGTGTTGTAAGCCCGCAGGTAGATACAGTCCTTATCCAGAATCTCGCACTTGCCAGCACGTGTGCCCCCACACGGACCGTTGCGCTGATTCTTCACGCACTGCGATTCCGGGCACAACTCCCCGATATCGGGGAGGGAACAATCACCGCAGTCCCGGCATCCGTAGAGCGGCACCTTCATCATCTGCTCCGCTGCGTGCGCCGCCTTTGTCGCCACCTTGCTCTTCTCGATCTGACGATATACGGACGCGCTCGCCTTGAACGCCGGCGCATCGTGGTCAAACATAAAGTGCTTACCGAAGCGCCCAATGCGGTAGGGCAGATCCGGATGGAGAGCGCGCCTAAGCAACGAAGCCGGCCTGCCCCGACTCGCGGCGTACTCGTGGTTCATCTCCTCGGACGCGGTATTGGGACTATCACCTTGCTCGAACAGATAAAACTCGCCGGGTTGAGAATACCCGATCTCCGCCGCCGCATCCTTCCACTGATCACCCTGAATACCTTCTGCAATATCCAGAATCCGTTCGATTCGCCCATAAGTCAGCCTGCCGCTCAGGTACACACCGTTGTAACCGGTTCCGCGCAGAACCGCGATCTGCTTCGCCGCCAACTCATCGAAAAAACCGCGCCCACGGTCTTTAGCCTTCGCTGCGCGATTCGCTACTTCCACCAATTCAGAATTGACAGCCACTCCCGGAATCCCCCATCGACCGAAGAATCGCGCCGCCGGCGCACTCAACACGAAGATCGATCCCAACACCGCCGGCAACGTGCCACTCTCGCCATGCTTCCAGTTCAGGTAGCGGATCAACTCGTGATGCTTCCGAGCATCGTAGCCGATCTGAGAAACTAACCACCTAGCACCCGTTCGAATCTTGAAATCCATCTTGTAGAGCTGCGTCAGATACTCGCCCTCATGCAACTTGAACGGGTTCACCGCGGCACCAGGATTGAACTCCGTACGGGATAGTTCCGTCTCGGAGCTCCGGCGCCCTGGCAGCGTCACCTTCAACCCCTCATTCATCCGACGGATCATCTCCAACAACCCAACCGAATCGGTGTCGAACACGGGACGCGCCTGCCCTGAAAAACCCGATACCGGGTAGTCGCCCGATAGACACAGGACATTCTGGAAACCCAGACTCGATAGTGCCCACAGCCTTCCCTCAAGGGAATTCCGGTTGTAGTCCTTGCACGAGAGATTAATCACCACCTCTACATCCCGATCCAACAACTCGCGTCCCAACGTCTCCGGTGTAATGTGCGGATTCCCTCCCGGATTGTCCGTGAAACACACCGCGTCTACCCGACCACCATCCGCCGCCGCGGTCGCCAACTCCACCGAATGTCGAGCACCCGCCTCCATCGCCAACCCACGCGAAGTCTCAACCTCAATCGCAACCGAGAAGCCATCGGACAGACGTGCCGCTATGCCGGTGTTGGGCGCGGAAAGATCTTCATTGGATGCCATCAAGCCCAATTATCGCATTGGAATTAGACGTCCTCACCACCCGATTACCACACCTTTACGGTGGTGCGACGATTCGGCCGATTGCCGAAACCTCAATCGATCTGCCGCAACCGCGGATCCAACCGGTCGCGCAGCCAATCGCCCAAGAAGTTTAGCGACATCACCGTGAAGAAAAGGAACAACCCCGGAACGATCGACATCCACCAGTTCGTCGTCGTCAAAAACGCCCGACCCTGAGTTATCAACAGCCCCCAGCTCGGTACCGACGCCGGCAAACCAACACCCAAGAACGACAGCCCCGATTCAGCTACTATCAACGCACCCGTTCGCAATGTCGTAACCACGATCACTATATGCACGATCTGCGGGAACAGGTGCCGCCACAAAATCCTCAAATCACTCGCGCCCATCGTCCGTGCCGCGATCACAAAGTCGCGATTCTTCAGCGATAGTATCTCGCCTCGAATGTTTCTGGTCCCCGAAGACCAAGAGAATATCGACAACAACAAAGTCACGGACCAAAGACTTGGCTGGATACTCACCGCCCAAATGATCGCGATCATCAACAACGGCAAAGATGACCAAAGGTCTACCAACCGCATAAGTAACTCATCCAACAATCCACCGAAGTAACCCGCCAACATACCCGTTATCGTGCCCACAAACAGTCCGAACAGCACCGCAACGCTGGCCACAATCAACGAAACTCGCGCACCTTCCAATACACGAATCAACATATCTTGTCCGAGATTGTTGGTGCCCAACGGATGCTCGGTGGTGCTCCCCTCAAACCACAACGGCGCAATGTCACGGGCCCGCAGATTGCCCTTGTCTGGTTCGTGCGGGCTTATCTGATCGGCGAATACAGCGCCCAACACGACCAGCACCAATATCAGTACGGGCACCACCGGCCAGCGCCGCAAGAACCGCCACCAATCTAGCGGCGAGTACCACAGGTAACTCCTCGAAACCACCAACGGCGCACTGTCGGTAGTACGAATTTCACTCGTCGTGTTCATTACGAGTATCGGATCCTAGGATCGATCACCAAATAGAGCATATCGGCGACGAAATTGAGCGCTACGTATCCGCTACCGAATATCAGCGCCGTTCCAGCTACGATCGGGGCATCGTTGTCGAGTGCTCCTTGAACCGCCAATCTGCCGATCCCTGGCCACGCGAACACCGTCTCCACGAACACCGACCCAGTGATGAACGCCGCCAACACCAAAGCCGATACCGTGATCGGTTGAATCAACGCGTTCCGGAGCGCGTGCCTCATGATCACCATCCCACCCGATGCACCTTTAGCGCGTGCCAACTTCACGTACTCCGAATCGAGCACTTCGAGCATCGATGAACGCGTAAGCCTCAGATATGTCGCCCAAGGGTCGAAAGCCAACACGAAGGCCGGCATCACGAAGTGCTTGGCCTGCGTCAGCAACGGCGTCGTTGCCGGAGCCTTCGTCGCCGAGGGAAGCCACTGCAAATACCCGGCGAACAACAGAATGCACAAGATCGCTAGCCAAAATGCGGGTGTAGCCTGCCCGATCAGCGCAATCGCCCGACCAAAATAATCGATGATGCTGCCGCGCTTAACAGCCGAGACTATCCCTAATAAAACCCCAGGCACAGTCCCCAAAACCCACGCCACCGCCGCGAGTTGAAGGCTGTTCGGCAACGCCTCCGTTATCGTCAGCCACACCGATCGCTGCGTAGCGATGCTCTCTCCCATATCGCCTTGCAGGATGTTGCCAAGCCACACGAAATACTGAATGTAGACCGGCTTGTCCAACCCCCACTTCGCCTTGAGTTCCGCCACCGTATCTGCCGACAACCCGTATGTGTCGTCACGCACATAGGCGAGCAACGGGTCAGGTCCCAACCTCGAAAGCCCGAAAACCAGAATCGTCACACCCCACAGCGTTAAAACTGCGAAGAGCAGACGTCGGGCCAAATACCTACGCATCTTTGAACTTTCGATCTCCTAAACGGCGACCGCGGTAACGTCATATCCTCCCTGTCTCGCCGAAAGCGCGACCGGGAGGATACCGACTTGGCCCCTGATCTGACTCAATTTGGCAGATCAGGGGCCAAGTCTTGTCGGTTCCGAGACCGACTACGGGAGTGTGATCTTCTCTGGGGAGTTGATCGCCTGACGCAAACCAGGCTCCATGTCCCAAGACCCGATCGAATTCGGGTTGTAAACGATCAGACTCGGCGCAGCAACGACTCCGAAACCTGGCAACCAGTGCCGCAAGAAGTCTGCAAACTGCTTGTTCAACTCAATTCGTGCCGCTCGGTCAGGTTCGGCAGACACCGCCTTGTAGTTGGCGGTAGCCTCGGGGAATTCGAGGCCGTGGCTCTTACCGCCACGTGCGATCGCCGACATCTGGATTCCGCGCGGGAAGTCCCACGGGGTAGTCGCAAAGTTCTCCAGCGGGCCAGTGTCAGTCCACGCTTGGGTCGCAGAACGACCGACCAGCGTCGGGCGGAACACTGTGTATTCGTAGTGCAGAACGTCTACGTCTACGCCGATCTCTTCCCAGAACTGAGCGATGGCATCGCCGATGTCACCGTAGAAGTGACCGACAGGCCACGCGAACATCGCGATCTTGAATCTATTTCCATCGCCGCCACGTGGGTAACCTGCCTGGTCGAGCAAAGCCTCAGCCATGGCCGGGTCGTATCCCACGCCCCAGCGTTCCTCATCCCAGTCCGGGTGGTTGATGTCGAAGTACGGGATTTCGACTGGCCAACCGACACCGCCGATCACGGCCTCGTTGATGAGTTGACGATCAACCGCCATTGCCAAAGCCTGGCGCACCAATCGCGCCTGCTCCATGTCATCCATGCCAGCCGGGTTGTTACCGTCGTCCGGCTTGTGCGGGTTGCCCAGCCACGGGAGGTCGTGCGTGTAAGTCACGATCTCTAGCGGCTCACCGGTCGTCGGGTGGGTCGTCTCCCACAGGTTGCCGGCAAACATCACCGTCACCATGCGGGCAGTTCCCGAGCCGTTACGAACCATGCCGAAGCGTTCCACCGTCGGGATGTTGCTCGTGCCGACTTCAGCGATGTCCGCTTCACCGTTCTGCAACATCACGATCCGTACGCTCTCGTCCGGGACCGAAATGCGAGTTATTTTCGCGATCTCTGCCGCTTGGCGCCAGTGCGAAGACAACGCCGTGTACTCGGTCCGGTCGCCACGAATCCAGTTCGTGAATTCAAACGGACCCGTGCCAACGATGTTGTCGTTGTTCCAGTCTTTGCCCATCTCGGTGAAAGCATTCTTGCTCACGATGCCCGCACCTAATCCGTCCTGACCGAAGAACCAAGTGTCCCATCGGGGGTCAAAGTTCTCCCAACGGATGCGGACCGTCTCCGCGTCGATCGCCTCGCTAGCGTTCGAACCGAGGAAACCAGCCCAAGTGCCAGATCCGTCGGTAACGCTAGTCTGGCCCGAACCTAGCTCGTTCGACAAGTTCGGGTTCGTGTCGTTCGTTGACCATGCGACGTCTTCAGCTGTCAGCGGCCCGAATCCCTTGTGGAACTCAACGCCTTGGCGCACCTTGACATCAACGTACGTCAAATCGGAATCGAACTCGAAACTCTCGGCCAACAGATTGTCGGCGATGTTGGTGCCGACAGGCTTGAACAAGGTCTCAACCACGCTCAGAGCTTTTGCGGCGCAGCAGAGGTTACCAGCGTTGAAACCCGACCAGTTGCGCTGGCTGTCACCAATGGCCCAAACCAACTCGCCAGCTGCCTGACGCGAAGGTGGAGCGTCAGTCGCGGCAGGAACCGGAGTCGCCGTCGGCGGGAGCACCGCAGTCGCGGTCACCACAACCTCAACCTGGACTTCCTTCTCGACCTCTTTGATGACTTCCTTCTCAACTTCCTTCACAACCTCGCGTTCGACCTCGCGCGTCACTTCGACTTCGACTTGGACCGCAACCTCCTTCTCGACCTCCCTAATCACCTCGACCTCAACCTCAACCGGAACTTCCTTCTCAACTTCCCTGATGACTTCCTTCACAACCTCCACTGGAACCTCGCGATCGACTTCAACGGTTTGGACGACCTCTTTTACGATTTCGACCGGAACCTCAACTTCGACCTCTCGGACGACTTCTCTCTCTACCTCCACCGGCACTTCGACCTCGACGGTGCGAATGATTTCGGTCTGGACCGTCACCTCAACGATCGTCTCGCCGCCACACGCGAAAAGCGCGAGCGAAGAGATCGCCGCTAGCGATAACACCAAGCCAAACCAAAAGGGTCGCCGCCCCATCCTTGATTCCGATTTCGCCTTCATCAGACACCTCTCTATTGAACTGCGATTCGCCGCCACGACCGCGCCTTGCTATCCTCAAAAACTACATGGCGGTATCACGCAATTTAAGTGAAATCGTCGCACATGTCAACCAATTTCCACATAATCCACAATTTCAGCAATCCAAGAATGCGAATCACGCGCCTTCTTTCGCCAAGCATCGCCACTGACTCGCCAAAATATGATGGAAATGCCGATTCGAAGCCCCCGCAACTCCATGCCGCCATGCCCAAACGAATCTTGAACCTCATCTCGGTCACCCTCGCCACCGGGTTAGGCGTCGCCTATCTCACGCCGTTCGCCAAAGCTACCCTCGCCAGCGCGGTAACCATCGCCATCTTCGCCGCGCTGACTTGGCGCGAACCCGCGATCAGCCCTTGGCTGATCGCCGCCATCATCGCCATATTCCTCGTTGGCGTCGCCGCATCCGCACGAGTCAAGACTGAAGAAGACCCCGACCCTAGCCGCGTCGTCATCGATGAGGTGGCCGGTCAACTCGCCGCCGTCGTCATCCTCACCGACGTCAACTTGTGGTCAACCCTCGCAGCCTTCTTCCTATTCCGACTCTTCGACATCACCAAGCCCCTCGGAATCCGACGCCTCGAAGCCATCCCCAATGGTTGGGGCATCATGCTCGACGATTTAGCCGCGGGAATCCTAGCCGCACTCGTCATCAACGTCGCGGTACTGATCGCCGACGCGGTCGGTTAGGGCATGTGGACATTCCGCACATGCAATCGGTTGTCTACGCCACGTTAGATCCGAATCCCATTAAGGCAATGCGAACCGCGGGCCAGGAGCCACACGCTGGCGAGGGAATCGCCTATACGTGTGCCGATTCGCGGTGAGCATCGCGCCCCGAAATCATTGCGCGATCTTGAAATGCTCCACGATCAGTTTCAGATCGCCTTTGATGACTGAAACATCGTCCTTCAGCTCCGCAACGTCACTCTTCAACTCCGCAACGTCACCCTTCAACTCCGCAACGTCAGACTTCAACTTCCCAACGTCACCAATCAACTCCGCAACGTCGCGCTTCAGCACCGCAACATCGCCTTCGATGCTGGCTAGGCGCTGGTTTGTCAGTCGTTGCCCCTCTTGAAGCGCTTCGAGATGCTTAACATAGCCTCTGCGCGTCGGCAGATCGGCTTCCAGTTGCGCAACGCGTTCTTCTAGGGTCACCATC
Organism: Dehalococcoidia bacterium; assembly: GCA_965208645.1. Lineage (GTDB taxonomy): Bacteria > Chloroflexota > Dehalococcoidia > Lucifugimonadales > Lucifugimonadaceae > Bin127. The sequence goes on from OZ242350.1 coordinate 732,881, forward strand.
TCACTTACCGTTTCTTATCATGTCGGGCTAATCCATGGGCACCGGGGTCGTCATGAGGAAGGAGGCGACCTCTTCCGGGAACGAACCTATGCGCGGCGGATCGGATCACTGCCCATAAAGAAATTTGTATCACATTCCGCGATACTCCTTGAGCAAGTCAGTCGCGCAGGTCTGAATCGAATTTCCTTTGCAAAGGTCTCTTGATCGGCTGAAGCAACGACTACCTAAACGTCCGACCGCCGATCGCGCTGCGATGCTGCGATATGTGATCGCGCTTGCCTAGCGTCCGTTTCGCCAAGAAACCCTCCTTTACCGGCCACGGCAACACTCCGCATCGCTCCGCCCAAGCTTCGTACTCACGAAGCATCGATGCCACACGTTCCGGTTCCGACGACGCATAGTCACGCTGCTCCGTCCGATCCTCCGGGATGTTGTAAAGCTCCCAAGGACCATCCCACTCCGCAACCAGCTTCCAATCACCGATCCGAATCCCCCGGTTGCCCTCATGCTCAACCGCCACTGGCTTCTCTCGGGACCACTCCATACCGTCCAATATCGGCACTATCGACTCCCCCTCCAGCGGCGTAATCTCGTTGCCCTCATACTCCGTCGGATAAGTCGCACCGATCGCATCGTAGATCGTCGCCGCAATGTCCGTGATGTGCATCGGAACGTTGTCCACTATCGAACCCTCGGCAATTTTCGCCGGCCAGTGCACGATGAACGGCGTCGAGATACCGCCCTCATGTATCCATCGCTTAAACAACCGGAACGGCGCATTCGATACATTCGCCCACGGCAACTCCACAGCTTGGAACGTCGTATCCGGACCCGGTCTCAACTCCGGTATATCGCCAACCCGAACTTCCTGTCCGTCCAGCGTCAGCGACGTCGCCCACTGCGACGGATCCGGCCAATCCGAGTCCTCCTGGAACAACTCGGCACAACCGCCGTTGTCAGTTAGGAACATGATCATCGTATTCTCGAACTGACCATGCCGCTTCAACGTCTCGACCACGCGCCCGACACCACGGTCCACCTCCTCGATCATGGCGCAGTAGACCGCCATCCGAATGTCCTCATACTCCTTGTTCTCGACATCCTCCCACGGAGGCGCGTCCTCGTCGCGAGGCGAGATCGGCCACTTCGAATCGACAATTCCCAGACCCTTCTGCTCCTCATGCCGTGCGGCCCGAATCTCGTCCCAACCCCGCATGTACTTCCCCTCGTACTTGACGATATCGTCCTCCCAAGCATGGAGCGGCCAGTGCGGCGCGGTGAACGCGATGTACTGGAGAAACGGTTCGCCGGCCGACATCGCATCATCGATCTGCGACGCCGCGTGATCCGCAATCGCGTCCGTCAAATGAAAATCGTCCGACTCCACCTCGATCAACTGATCCTGCAGCATCAACGCCTTCGGATTCCAATACGAGTCGGCCGCCTCCAACAAACCGAAATACCGGTCGAAACCCCGCTGCGTCGGCAACGGGTGCTTCGCATCGCCCGGAGTCCATTGGTCACGCAACCGACGATCGTACCCACCGCCTGCATGCCATTTCCCCGACATCAGAGTCCGGTAACCTGCGCTCTTCGCCACCTCGCCCATCGTCACACAGTCATTCCTCAAATACCCCTGGTAGCTCGGCACGCCCAAATCCGCCGCCATCTGCCCGATACCCGCCTGATGCGCGTTCAACCCCGTCAACAGAGCCGCCCGCGACGGACAGCACCGCGCACCGTTATACATCTGCGTGAACCGAATCCCAGCGTAACCCAAAGCATCCAGATTAGGCGTGCTGATCTCACCTCCGTAACACCCGATATCTGAAAAACCGAGGTCATCCACCATGATGACGATGACATTGGGACGAGCATCAGATAGGTTGCTTCGTGGTTGATCTGACATCTGAACGACTCCTTTATCGTGTCTCAAGCCATGCGAGAACATTCACATCACGCACGTCGTACACCGCAACGTCAACGTTCGGCGCCCGAGCCAGCTTGCTGTCGGCGGTCAATACTTCGAGACCCAAGAATTTGGCTGTTGCCAAGTATGCGGAATCGTACGCACTGACATTGCGTATATACGCCCAAGTTAGCCGTATCAATCCTCGATGAGACACGCGCTCGACATTCCAAGTCGATAGCCTATCAAGTGCCCGCAAGGCGTCATCCGTCGACAATTTTCGCTGGAATACAGACCGTCGAAATGCGGACAACACCTCGATATCAATCATCTGTGGAGCAGACAACGCACTGTGGTCCAGCACATTCGTCACCGCCCGACCGAGGTCGGATTTGAGCAAATACTCAACGGCGACCGACGCGTCTACAACGTACCCTCGCACCTAAAACTCTGCGTCGCGTTGAGCCCGTTCTTGAGCCAATACATCAGAAGGACTGAAATCAAGTGGTGGCGGTTTCAACGCAGCCAGTTTCTCATTCCACTCAAGCCGAATCGCTTCGCGTTCCAGCGCGGCGAGCAACACATCTTCTATCGGCGTCTTGCATCGCCGTGCTTGTTTCCGCAACCTCTCTTGCAGTTCATCCGGTACATTCTCTACTTGAATTGAGCCCATGTTCGAAACCTCTGTAAATGCTCGCCAACAGCCATTAGCCTAGAATATCGCCTCCCGCCGCATGCTTTCTTTACTTCGAGATCGGCCACAGGAATTCGGTTTCAGCTATCGCGAGTGGCGAAACCGATGGCGTTGCGGTTGAGTTGTTCAAGGTTATCCAGGTGACCGATGATGATTTGGTTGCTAGCTTCAACAGCGCTCAGTCTTGTTTCCATGCCATCTAGTCTTGATTCCATGCCATCTAATCTAGATTCGATCCGATTCATCCGCGACTCGATCATGCTCATCCTAGCCGAAAGATCGGAAGTAATTTGGACCAATTGCGTTTGAAGCTGCAACGTTGCCGTAAGAGTTTGCTGCAATCCGGCGACGGTGCTCTCGCGCAACTCGTTGAGTTCTTCAGCTGTCATAGTCATCGCATACGCCTTTATCGCATACGCCTTTGTTTAAGACCAATAATATCAACCCCCATACTCCGCATCCAGCTCCATCGGATACAGCGGTACCCGACGATGCTCATACGTGAACGTCGACAACAACGTCTACCCACCGTCCGCTACGGCTTGACTTTTTTCGCATCAGCTGCTGTGGCTCTGACTTCGGTCATTTCTTTCCGGCGGCCAGGGGTCATTTCCTTACTACGCACGACCTCAGTGGCACGCATGTCTTCAAGCATTTCCGACTTTAGTGCGGCAACTCGTTGGCGCCGTTCAGGCGAGAAATCCTGTGTCAATTCGTCGAATGGACGGTGACCGCTCATCGTAATAATCCATCCACACAAAGTACATTCTTTACTTCGAGATCGGCCACAGGAATTCGGTTTCAGCTATCGCGAGTGGCGAAACCGATGGCGTTGCGGTTGAGTTGTTCCAATCGTTCCAACCGTTCAAGCACCGACGACAAGATCGTTTCGATGTTGTTCAGACGTAAGACCTGCTCGGTACTCACCTTCACCATCTGGGCCTGCAGCTGCATCAGGCTGGCGATCGTGTTTTCTCGTAACTCGTTGAGTTCTTCAGAAGTCAATTTCAAAATCCCCTTTCAGATGAAACGATTCTAGCAAAACGATAAGTTGGATGTTCAACCCCCATACTCCGCATCTAGCTCCATCGGATACAGCGGTACCCGACGACGCTCATACGTGAACGTCGACATATCCGCCGTCGTGACCCCCGGCGTGTTCACCAAGATCACCTTCCCCGCTATCGGCTGATACGCCGGACGCGGCGAAACCACGCCCTTCGCCACCACGATCCGGTACCGCTCCGGAATTATCCCGATGTGATACATTTGTGCCCGCACCGTGTTGCCGGCCCGCACCGATGTCAACAACAACGTCTGCCCGCCATCCGTATCCACCCGCACGCTCACGCCAGAATCGTAGAACCGGAACCCGCCGTGCGAAGCGCCCAACTCCTCATACTGCCCATCCGTGATCGCCCGCACCGTGCCCGTGACCCGAACCGGCGAACCATGCATATCGTCCGTCTTCCCGCCGACATCCAGCGTCACCGTCGCGCCAACACCCGCCGCAACACACGAATCCACCGACTCCGGGTCGTACAGCGTCTGCAAGAAGCCCGATATCCCACGCTCCACAACCTGCGCCAAGATATGCGTCGAATCGGCCGATGAACCGCCGCCGATGTTGTCGCCGACATCCATCAACACGATCGGACCCTCCCGCGCCGGTGCATCCTCATCCGGCATCGACAACGCTGTACCATCAGTCGCCACCACATCCGCATCGCCCAGATCGCGCGGACCCACATACTCCGCAATCGCCATATCCAACGCGTCCGAGATCGAAGCCACCTCCACATTCAGCTCCGCCCGACGCTCCCATGCTCGTGACGCCATTCCCTTCGCCACCGACTTCGCCAACTCCATATCGCCATCCGCTATCGCGACCCACGCCATCCCCATCTCCTCCACATCCGAATACGGATAACCCTCCGCAACACTCGTGTCCAAAATCCCCGGCGTCTCATTCGCCGCCACGCAGTCCGACACGAACGACCGCATCGGATCCTCACCCGTGAACTGCTTCACGATATTCACATACATCGGCGGCATCTCGATCCACTGCACCGGATCGATCTCGCCCTTCGCCGCTCGCACCACCATCTCGGCTGTCTTTCTACCCCGCACCTTCGGATCCAAATGTGGATTCGTCCGCCACACCACGCACACATCCGTATGCTCCACTACCGGCGCCGACACATTTCCATGCATATCCAGCGTCACCCCCACCCGCATATCCGGTCCGACGATCTCTCGCACCGCCCGGCAGAACTCGCCATCCATGTCCGGGAACTCCTCGCTCACCGCTGCGCCGTGATTCGAAATCAACACCGCATCCCAAGGACCGCCATCCCGCAACATCCCGAACATCTCCCCCGTCAGACGATCATACGCATCCTTCGTTATCGTCCCGATCGGCCCTGTCACCGCATACATCAAAGGCACCAACTCAAACCCAAGCTCCTCCGCCGCCTGCATGTAACCCGAAATCGTATAACTCGCATCCCGGAACTTATCGAACATCTCCTCCCCACGCAAAATCCCCGACGCTTCGAAAGCGACGTAGTCCGCTGGAACACTCGAAAAAGTGTTCGTCTCATGTGAAATCCCCAACAACGGAATACGCATCACCAAGTCCTTTCCGACACGATAACCATCAACTAAACGAAGGTTAACCCATCGCCCACCACCCCGTCTTTGAACTAGGATGCGAAGGATTGGAAAAGATGGGAATGATCCCCGCCGCCCCCTGGATTCCCGCCAGCCACACGTCATTCCCGCCAACCTCCGTCATTCCCGCGCACGCGGGAACCCAGAGTAAAGCAAACCACGCCACATTCCTCCCCTTCGCAAAGCGAAGGGGACGCGTGCGAAGCACGCAGGGGATGCTCGAAATTCAAAGCAACCACCACCTCCCGTCATTCCCCCTTGGACATCAACGGGGAGGAAAAACCACACCGCCCCATGCATCCCCCTGCGCATCGCTGCGCTCAACGCGTCCCCCTTCGCAAAGCGAAGAGGGGGCCACAACCTCCCCTTCGCCCCGCGAAGGGGACGCGTGCAAAGCACGCAGGGGATGCTCGAAATTCAAAGCAACCACCACCTCCCGTCATTCCCGCGCACGCGGGAATCCAGAGTAAAGCAAACCACGCCAGCAAAAAAACGGTTGTTTTTACGTCCCCTGGATTCCCGCGTCCGCGGGAATGACGTAAGGCTCGTAGGGAATGACGTAAGGCCCAACCGACTCCCACCTCCGCCCCATGCATCCCCCTGCGCATCGCTACGCTCAACGCGTCCCCCTTCGCAAAGCGAAGAGGGGGCACCTCACCACCCCATGGATTCTCGCGTCCGCGGGAATGACGTAAGCAACGCCCATCCCGAGGGGACGGGAACTAAAACCCTATCTGCCGCTCCGTAGAAGCCTCGATCCGTTCCAGCATCTCTATCATTTTTCGTTGGTTATCCTCCAACTTTCGTTGGTTATCCTCCAACGCAGTGACCCTTGCGTTCAGGCTCATCAACACGTTCAATATCGATGCAACCGAATTGGTGAGATGAACCAGCGTATCTTCCACGCGGTCAAGGCGCTCTTCGATCCGGTCGAGACGCGCTTCCACGTGGTCGAAACGCGCGTCGACATCATTCTTCGTCGCGAGCTCTTCGTGCGTGTGCGTTGCAACAGTCATAGCATCAGTTTACACCACCACAACCCGCCATTTCCCGCAAGCCGCCCGCCTTTGAACTATGATGCCCATGATTGGAAAAGATGGGAATGATCCCCGCAAGCCACACGTCATTCCCACGCACGCGGGAATCCAGAGTAAAACAAAGCACGCCATTTTCCTCCCCTTCGCGAAGCGAAGGGGACGCGTGCGAAGCACGCAGGGGATGCTCGAAATTCAACGCAACCACCCCCTCCCGTCATTCCCGCGCACGCGGGAATCCAGAGAAAAACAAAGCACGCCAGCAAAAAACGGTTGTTTTTATGTCCCCTGGATTCCCGCGTACGCTGGAATGACGTATGGCCCAACCGACTCACACCTCCGCCCCGGGCATCCCCCTGCGCATCGCTACGCTCAACGCGTCCCCCTTCGCAAAGCGAAGGGGGGGGGGGCACCTCACCCCCTGGATTCCCGCGTACGCGGGAATGACGTAAGGCTCGTAGGGAATGACGTAAGGCCCAACCGACTCACACCTCCGCCCCGGGCATCCCCCTGCGCATCGCTACGCTCAACGCGTCCCCCTTCGCAAAGCGAAGGGGGGGGGGCACCTCACCCCCTGGATTCCCGCGTACGCGGGAATGACGTAAGGCTCGTAGGGAATGACGTAAGGCCCAACCGACTCACACCTCCGCCCCGGGCATCCCCCTGCGCATCGCTACGCTCAACGCGTCCCCCTTCGCGAAGCGAAGGGGGGGCACCTCACTCCCCTGGTTTCCCGCGTACGCGGGAATGACGTATGGCTCGCGGAATGACGGTAGTTGACCACAACACCCCATCCTTTCCATCATTCCCAATCCTTAACATCCTAGTTCAAAAAAAGCGCCCGTAGCAAAACTACGGGCGCTCCGTCCATTCCGCGGTAGGGGCGGTTCGCGAACCGCCCCTACCTACGTTGGGGATTACTTACTCCCCACCATCTTCCGCCTGCGGCCTACCACGATGAACGTGCCGGACGCTACTGCGGCTGTGCCGAGGAGTAGTACCCATACCAAACTGCCAGAGGCCGGTGATGTTCCACCGGTGGGCGGCAGTTCCGGCTCGGGAACCGGCGTCGCTGTCGGGATCGCGTCTGGCGCACCTTGCGCACCCACGGCCACAGTGGCAGGGAGGTTGCTCAGGTTGCCGCACACCATCGTGTCGCCTGCGGTGTTCAACTTCGCCTGCGCCGCGAGGATCGTCAGCGAGCCATCGCTGTTGATCGCCGCCAACGAGAGCGTCGAGAGGTTCGCCCGCGCAGATGCCGGGAGCGGTACACAGACCTCCGCCGGATCTTCCAAGACGTAGCTACTTATCGCCGCACCTGATGCGTCAACGGCATGAACTCCGTACATGTTGCCCATGAGCGTGTAGCGCTGGTGCGTCTGACCGAGGTTCGAGGCTGCACCGTCGTCCGACATTCGGATGCCGATGTACTCGCCGTTCGGGACTGCGCCGGATGGGACGCTGATCGAGTAGCCTTCGCCACCGTCGAACGTGCCACCCTCAACCGGCGTGAACACTTCATACTGATTGCCGTCCGAGTCCGGGATAAGCCCGGGAATATCGCCTGGCGGGTTCTGCGGCTCGACTTCGTCAGGCACCGGAGGCGACGGACGTCGGACCTGAACCGTGATCGAGGCTTCGCAGTCAGCATCGCGGTCGGCCTCATCGTCGGGTTGGCACTGACCGCTGTCAAGTGACGCGGTTACGGTGTATGTGCCTGGCGAGGACGGAGCGGTGAAGGCGATCTTACGGCCTGAATCATCGAGTCCCTCTGGTGTGTTCGAGCCGCTCTTCTGGGTCCAATCGAAGGTCGCTACGATGGTGTTGTCTTTCACGTTCTGCTGACCGTAGATGTCTACCGACAACGTTACTGTGTCGCCTGCCGAGACGGTCACGCGGCGGATGCCCGGCTCGATGCGAGAGACCTCGCCCGGGGAACCGACGATGGCGGTCGTGGCTGCGCTGGTTCTCATGCCGGGATCGCCAAGGCCATCATTGAACGTGGCCCTCACCTTTATCGTTTTGCCCGCGTCAGTCGGTTTCAATTCGTAACTTACACCAGTACCGAGTGGGGCGCTGTAGTCGACGTCATCGCCGTAGAACCACGTGAAAACGATGTCGACCACACCTCCATCTTCATCATCGATGCCGGTGCCAACGACGCGCAACGTTGCGCCGACCTGTGCTGTACCCGAAATCACAGGCATACCAGTCGCCGCGTTCGTGCTATGGACTCTACCGATCTCGTTGCTATAAATTGTGTCTATGACGGCAGGAGCGGCTTCGACGGGAGGATCAGCGGCGGAGTCAGCATCAGTTGCGGCTTTGCTCTGGTAACTCGCCACTAACGTGATTTTTTTAGCAACATCTGCGTCGACCAGCTCGTAAGTCTCGGCGCTGGAGGTGTTGGCGAGACCTTCACAAACCACAGCTGGGGTGCCGCACATAATTGGTTCGCCATCGCGGTACCACGTCAACATGACTTCACTATCTGCAATCGTGCCCGGAGGATCGTCGTCGGTCATTATTTCATTGCCGTCGTCGTCGATAAGGTTATTGCTACTATCGAACATGCCAGAGATGTCCCGAGTCAGGACGTCGCCGGGGTCACGTCGACCGTTGCCATTAGTGTCGGCTTTGATGATGTAGGGCTTGGCAAGGTTGTAGACGGTTACCGCCGACAACGACACGGTATTGAAAGGTTGAGGCTTGGCATTGCCGTTGCCATACTTGTCCGACCACGTGACTTCCAAACAGAGACCCGCACCTACATCATCATTATCCGGAGTGTACGTTTTGCCAGTCCCGACCTCTTCACCGTTGGTGATGTTATCCGTGCTGCAGGTGATCCCAACGATCCGGGTCCAACGGTAACTGAAGCCCTGTGGGTAGCCCTCGCCAACCATTTCGCCCTCATCCACGTCTTCAGTTGCCGGATCGTCGTGGTCCTGGTCGTCAATTTCAGAAGTGACGGCAGTTAGCTCTTGTCCAACTAAACCATTGGTAGGCGTATCTGGGTCTTCATCAGCATCATCACCGTCTGGGATCGTGATCGTTATGGATCCAGACGGAGAGGCGTTGTCGTCGCCGTCGTTGATATTGATCGTTATGGAACTGGGCTCACCTGCGGCGTAACCAGACGGCAATACGCCCAAACTCACCGTGAAGGATTCCTGCGGTTCGTCTAAATCGGTGCCGTCATCATTATCTGGCGTGTCGACGATGTCAATGACGTACGTGCCGGAGGTTGCGGATGCGGAGATGGTGACACTAGTGTCTCCTCCCGTGCCGTCCGCCGCTGCATTTGGCAAAGTGAAGTCCGTGACCTGCGTGGCCGTGACGCCCGTGACCGTCAAGGGGATAGGCAAATCTGCGTCAGGCGCTGATCCGCTCGGCACAGACACCGTGAACGTCACTGTGGTGACGGTACCCTCTTCGACAGTGGTTGAATCCGCAACGATGAACACCGTGACGTCTTCCGTTGCCTGCCCGAGCGCACGGTCCTGCGTAATCGTTACAGCGCTTAATACGACGGCGAAGATTGCCGACAATGCCAGCACCACGCTCACCGCGTTCCTGAACCTAATCAGTGATGTAGGGGATTTCATCACGTCTCTTTTCCTTTTCAAGCTTGACATCTCGCCAGTCTTTATCATAGCGGTTCGCGTGCGCGCCAAAACAGACAGACACGTGCCAGTTACGACTCACGCACAATATCTTACCAGTGTATACCAACCCGTGCAATGCGTTTCCATACCGTATCCCCCAGATTTTACACCCCAGCACCCAAAACACCCCCACCCAAAACAACCAATCCCCCTCCCCTATATATAAGGATAAGGAAAACCCGCCATATCCCTCCCCTCCGCAAAGCAAAGAGGAGCCCACAACCTCCCCTTCGCCCCGCGAAGGGGACGCGTGCGCAGCACGCAGGGGATGCACGAAATTCAACGCAGCAACACACAACTACCAACACACGATCCTTCGAACAGGACATCGCGTTCAAATCTCGTGCATCCCCCTGCGCATCGCCACGCTCAACGCGTCCCCCTTCGCAAAGCGAAGAGGGGGAAGCCCAACCTCCCCTTCGCCCAGCGAAGGGGACGCGTGCAAGCGAAGCGCAGCACGCAGGGGATGCACGAAATTCAACGCAACCACCCAAACCCCCTTCAACTCCCCTTGGACATCAATGGGGAGGAAAAACAACACCCAATCCTGCCCACCCTAGTTCAAACCACCATCGCCACTCGCGTTTAAGGAAATAGTTTGAGTATCGCGACCGTCAACCCCGCCGTGGCGATCATCACGCCAGTGAGCCTGACCGTCAACCGCAACTCCAACGCCTTCATCTCCGTACGCAACTCCGCGATATCCGCTTTCGTTGCAAACTCCTTCAAGTCCTCAGGCTTGACAACATCTCGATCGACAGCGCTGCCGAGCGCGTTAACCACCGCTTCAGCCTGCGCTTCATCGAAACCTGCATCCCGCAGATCCTTGACGACTCTGTGAGTATCGAAAGTCACACTAACCATTTGGCCAACAGGATACCACACCCCCCGTTTTCCTCTCCGCCCCCGCCCTCATGGATTCCCGCGTCCGCGAGAATAACGGAGGAGATGCGCGGCACACGTGCATCCCCCTGCGCATCGCTGCGCTCAACGCGTCCCCCTTCGCAAAGCGAAGAGGGGGAAGCCCAACCTCCCCTTCGCCCAGCGAAGGGGACGCGTGCAAGCGAAGCGCAGCACGCAGGGGATGCACGAAATTCAACGCAACAACCAAACCCCCTTCAACTCCCCCTTGGACATCAATGGGGAGGAAAAACCAAACCCAATCCTGCCCATCCTAGTTCAAACGATGTAACCTGAGTTAGGAACCCCGAATCATGTCATGCAGAAGGCGTTACACATCAAAACAACGGTCATGCCGGGCGGCAAGATCGAAATCGTCAATCGGGACCTCCCGGTAGGGGAATCCGTTCACGTCGTGGTTCGGCACGCCTCGGCATCAGTCCGCAAGTCCGCAGTCGACATTCTCGACGAAGCACCGGGACACCGTCTTTTCAAGACGGCCCAGGACGTGGAGTCCTTCCTTAAGGGCGAACGGACATCGTGGGAACGCTGACTCTCCCTTCCACCGGCCCATCTACCTCGACACCAGCGGTTTCATCTACAGTGTGGAGCGCATCGAACCTTATCGAGCGTTGCTTGAACCTATGTGGCGACAGGCCCAGACCGGACGGTTCGCCATCGTGAGCAGCGAACTGGTGGTCTTGGAGACCTTGGTTAAGCCTTTACGCGATGCCGATTTGATTGTCGAGACGCTCTTCAGATCGCTATTCGATGCAAGTGAAGTCAATTTGATTCCAACGACACGCGCTCTTTGGGAAGAAGCCGCATTCCTTCGTGCAAAGACCGGCATGAAAACCCCAGACGCCCTCCACGCGGCAACAGCTCTACACACCGGTTGCACCCTCTTCGTCACCAATGACGACGACTTTCACCGCGTAGAAGGCCTCCCCACCATCGTCTTAGACGATCTCACATGACCAAAGCGCCCACCTCCCCTTCGCAAAGCGAAGGGGACGCGTGCAAGCGAAGCGCAGCACGCAGGGGATGCACGAAATTCAACGCAACCACCCAAACCGCAACAACCAACCCACCAAGCCACGATCCTTCGAACAGGACGCCGCGTTCAAATCCCGTGCATCCCCCTGCGCATCGCTGCGCTCAACGCGTCCCCCTTCGCAAAGCGAAGAGGGGGAAGCCCAACCTCCCCTTCGCCCCGCGAAGGGGACGCGTGCAAGCGAAGCGCAGCACGCAGGGGATGCACGAAATTCAACGCAACCACCCAAACCGCAACAACCAACAACCAAGCCACGATCCTTTGAACAGGACGCCGCGTTCAAATCTCGGGCATCCCCCTGCGCATCGCTACGCTCAACGCGTCCCCCTTCGCAAAGCGAAGGGGGATCACCCCATGCTTAAAATCCTGCACATCCAAGTTCACCCCGACCTCCTCTCAACATATCGCAACGCCGCCTGCGTCAACAGGCCGGAACGCGTCTCACCCTCTCGCTTTGCCGCCTCGTCCACGATTGCCAGCACGCGCGCCGGCAGGCTGACGTTCACTCGGACTCTTTTGCCCGACAGCTTTGATATGTCCGCATCTACCAGCGCCCAAAATCCACCCGCGTAATCCTCGTTAGATTGATGCTCCTCCAACGGAATCGCCGCCGGGATCGCATCGCCGTCCATCATCAACACCTCGATGTGACTCAGAATCGCCTCCTGCGACGACGTGAGCGCATCCTCCAGAGTGTCACCCGCCGAGAAACATCCCGGAAGGTCCGGCACGATCACACCGTACCCGCCGCCTTCATCCTTATGTATCACTATCGGAAAACGCATCACCGATCCCTCCAATTCCAACCCGCTTGCCGGAAAATACTTCGCAGAGTACCGGTCGGCAAATCCTTCGAAGGATGCTTGACCGTCACAAGACCTCGCTTATCGGGATGCCTGAAGTTGTGGTGACCGCCCCGGACATTCCTAAGCAACCAACCATCCCGTTCGAGACGCCTTATAACCTCTCTACTACCCATGTGTGTACCATACACACGATTGTATCCCAACCACCGCCCCCCGTCATTCCCGCCAGCACCCCCGTCATTCCCGCGCACGCGGGAAACCAGAGTAAAACAAACCACGCCATTTTCCTCCCCTTCGCCCAGCGAAGGGGACGCGTGCGAAGCACGCAGGGGATGCACGAAATTCAACGCAACAACTAAAACCCCCTTCAATTCCCCCTTGGACATCAAGGGGGAGGGAAAACCTCCCCTTCGCCCAGCGAAGGGGACGCGTGCAAAGCACGCAGGGGATGCACGAAATTCAACGCAACAACTAAAACCCCCTTCAATTCCCCCTTGGACATCAAGGGGGAGGGAAAACCTCCCCTTCGCCCAGCGAAGGGGACGCGTGCGCAGCACGCAGGGGATGCACGAAATTCAACGCAGCAACTAAAACCCCCTTCAATTCCCCCTTGGACATCAAGGGGGAGGGAAAAACCTCCCCTTCGCCCAGCGAAGGGGACGCGTGCAAAGCACGCAGGGGATGCACGAAATTCAACGCAACAACAACATCACACAACAACCAACCCACCAAGCCCTGCCCCGCGCGCACCCAACCCCGACGCGCCACGATCCTTCGAACAGGAGACGCCGCGTTCCAATCTCGTGCATCCCCCTGCGTCTCGCTACGCTCAACGCGTCCCCCTTCGCAAAGCGAAGGGGGGGCACACCCCACCACACCCCATCCTTAGCATTCTAGTGCCAAAAAAACGCACTTGCATCATCGCCAAATCTGACATATCATAGAACATATAGGACACAAGAAGCGAAGTCAGTGCCGAGTGAGGTGCGTCAGTGGTTGTTGAGGCGGAGCGAGCAGGGTGGCGGGATGATCCCGTTCGGTTTGTGAAGGAATGGTTGGGGGGAACACCATGGGAGAAGCAGAGGCGGATTTTGGAGGCGCTAAGGGATCACGACTACGTCGCGGTGCGGTCTTGCAACGGATCCGGCAAGACATACATCGCAGCTCATGCCGTGATTTGGTGGTTGATGTGTTACGACGACGCCGTGGTCATCACTACGGCACCGACCGAGCGACAAGTGTCCGAAATGTTGTGGAGAGAGATCAGAGCGATACATCGCGAAAACGCGGAGTTGATCGGGGGACGCATTACCACGACCCGACTCGACCTCGCCGAGCGCAGGTTCGCCTTCGGGTTCTCGACCAACGTTGAAGAGCGATTCCAAGGGTTCCACCAAGGGCACATCCTCTTCGTGGTCGATGAGGCATCGGGCGTCGAAGCGAAAATCTTCGACGCCATCGAAGGGTCGATGACCTCACGCCACGCAAAGATGCTACTCATCGGTAACCCAAACTCGCTCTCCGGGGTGTTCTACGACGCATTCCATAAGGAAAGAGCGTTCTGGAAGACCATACACATATCGGCGTTCGACACGCCGGGACTGCAAGATGGAGGTGAAAATTCAACCGACAATAAGTCCGTTCCCGACGGATTGATGACTGCCCAATGGGTGGCACGCGCGAAAAAGCGGTGGGGCGAAAAAAGCCCCAGGTATCAGGTAAGAGTGCTCGGCGAGTTCCCGAAGAAAATGACCGACACGCTGATCCCGCTCGACCTGATCGAAGCCGCCGTCGCACGCGACTCTGGGCATTTTCCTGACCTCGACATCGACGGGGAACCGGCGATCATGGGTCTGGACATCGCACGCTACGGGAACGATCGGTCGGTCGCATGCGTGCGGCGCGGCCCGGTGGTAGTCGAGATGGCGGTTCTCCCTTCGGCCGACACCATGGCTACCACCGGGTTCGCGTTGGACTTCGCGCGCAAGCACAACGTCGCCAGAATCTACGTCGACGAAGTCGGCATCGGTGCCGGAGTGCTCGACCGCATGCGCGAACTCCGCGAATTCGAAACCATCGGCATCAACGGCGGCCACCGAGCCCGCGAACCCAAAAACTTCCTCAACCTCAGAGCCGAGTTCTTCAACCACCTCCGCGAACGCTTCCAAACCGGAGACATCGCCATCCACGACGACCCCGAACTAATCAGCGAACTCGCAACCATCAACTACACCTTCACCAGCAAAGGCCAGATGCAGCTAGAAGACAAACAAAAACTAAAATCCCGCGGCAACCCAAGCCCCGACAAAGCCGACGCCCTAATGCTAGCCTTCACCCCCCAACCCAAAAACCCCCTAATGATGTGGATCATCTAACCAACCGTCATGCCACCGCACCGACCACGTCATTCCCGCCAACACCCGTCATTCCCGCCAGCATCCGTCATTCCCGCGCACGCGGGAAACCAGAGTAAAGCAAAGCACGCCATTTTCCTCCCCTTCGCAAAGCGAAGGGGACGCGTGCAAAGCACGCAGGGGATGCCCGAAATTGAACTATGATGCCCATGACGGGAAAAGATGGCAATGATCCCCCCCTTCCGTCATTCCCGCGCACGCGGGAAACCAGAGTAAAGCAAAGCACGCCATTTTCCTCCCCTTCGCAAAGCGAAGGGGACGCGTGCAAAGCACGCAGGGGATGCCCGAAATTGAACTATGATGCCCATGATGGGAAAAGATGGCAATGATCCCCCCGCCTCATCCGTCATTCCCGCCAACACCCGTCATTCCCGCGCACGCGGGAAACCAGAGTAAAGCAAAGCACGCCATTTTCCTCCCCTTCGCTTTGCGAAGGGGACGCGTGCGAAGCACGCAGGGGATGCACGAAATTCAACGCAACAACTAAACCCCCTTAAATTCCCCCTTGGACATCAAGGCGGAGGAAAAAACCACACCCCACCCGCGCATCCCCCTGCGTCTCGCTGCGCTCGACGCGTCCCCCTTCGCTCCGCGAAGGGGGGGGCACCCACCCCACCACTTCACATCCTTGCTAAACTTGCGTTTCATCATGTCTGCAACAAGCCCGGCTCCGGCTGAAGCTCCTCCAACCACGCCACCAGCCGCACCGGTCTTCGAAGGCGAGAAGTCGCCCACGCTGATGTACGGCCTCTCCGCCGGGCACGGTATCAAACACTTCGGACAGGGCGCGTTGCTCCTCATGATGCCCTCCATACGCGCCACCTTCGGCATCGGCGACGTCGCATACGGCACCATCTTCGCCATCAGCTCCATCGCCTCCGGCATCGCCAACGTCCCCGCCGGAATGTTGGCCGACATGTATCGCAAACGCGTCGCCTGGCTCCTCACCATCAGCATGTTGATGGTCGGCACCGGATACTTCCTCATCGGCATCAGCCCATGGGTATGGCTCGTCGGATTCGCCGTCGCCATCATCGGATTCGGTACCAGCCTCTGGCACGCCCCCGCATTCGGCACCCTCGCCGCCCGGTATCCCGAACGGCGAGGCGTCGCCATGGCCGCCCACCTCACCGGCGCGCAGATCGGCAACACCACCAGCCCCGTCATCATCGGATTCCTCCTCGGCGGCGCCATCGGCAGCTTCGAATTCGCCGGCTTCGACTGGCGATGGGTCGGCGTCGGCGTTTCCGTACCCATGTTCCTCACCGCCATCGCCGTACTCTGGCGCTTCAAGACCGGCGGCGCTGAAACCACCCACAACCTCGACCTCACCGAGTACCTCCAATCCGCCCGAAGGTTGGTCACCAACGTCCGAATCTTGGGACTCGTCTTCCTCGGAGCCTTCCGCGCCGCCATCCACACCTCCTTCCAAGCCTTCATCGTCCTCTACATGGCCGAGACCCTCGAAATGTCAGACTTCACCATCGGATGGCACGTCGCCCTGCTAACCCTCGCCGGCATCGCCTCCACCCCCGCCATGGGCTGGCTCTCCGACCGCGTCGGGCGCAAACCCGTGATCTTCGTCGCCATGGCATCCATGGCCGCCATGATCTTCGCCTTCTTATTTATAGAGCGCGGAATCGGCTTCACCATCATCGTCGCCTCACTCGGACTATTCTTCTTCTCCGTCATGCCCATCATCACCGCCGCCACCATGGACCAAGTCGAACGCGGCTCCGAAGGCTCCGCCACCGCACTCATCTTCGCTGGCGGCTCCGTCGTCGGCTCGCTCTCACCCATCATCGCCGGGATAATCTACGAATCAAACGACTTCCGAGGCATCGTCATCTACTGTGGAACCATCGCCGTCCTCGGCGCCGCCCTAGCCATCATCCTCCCCATGCGCCGCGTCACATCGTAAAGCAATTCAAGCAATCTTTGTGCTAATATATCAATCAATGAACCACCGTTTACCGAACTTTCCAGGACTTCAGCCATGACCACAATGCCCGAACGCGTTAACAAACTCGAAGGCGCCTACGAACAAGTAGACCAGCGCCTCGGCGACCTCGCCGGTTCGATCGATTCGCTTCGCAACGAGACGTACTCGCTACGCAAAGAAATGAATGATCGGCTCGACGCCATGGACAGCAAATTTGAATCGAAGTTCAACACCCTAATCATCGTCATGGCAACCTCCGGCGTCGCAATCGTCGGGACCCTCATCGCCATCGCCTTACGGATCTAACCCGCCAAAATGCTCGATTGAATCAGCGAGAAACGAAGTGCAAGCAATCTTTGTGCTAATCTATCGACAAGCTCAACACTTTCGAAACCTTTCAGGATCTCAACCATGACGACAATGCCCGAACGCGTAAGTAAACTCGAAGGCGCCTACGAACAAGTAGACCAGCGCCTCGGCGAGCTCAGTGTTCAGCTCAACGCGATGGACAGCAAGTTTGAATCGAAGTTCAACACGCTGATCATCGTCATGGCAACCTCCGGCGTCGCAATCGTCGGAACCCTCATCGCCATCGCCTTACGGCTCTAACCCGCCAAAATGCTCGATTGAATCAGCGAGAAACGAAATGCAAACAATCTTTGTGCTAATCTATCGGTAAGCTCAACACTTTCGAAACCTTTCAGGATCTCAACCATGACCACAATGCCCGAACGCGTAAGCAAACTCGAAGGCGCCTACGAACAAGTAGACCAGCGCCTCGGCGACCTCACCGGTTCCGTCGAAACCCTTCGTAACGAGATGAACACTCAGCTCAACGCCATGGACAGCAAATTTGAATCGAAGTTCAACACGCTGATCATCGTCATGGCAACCTCCGGCGTCGCAATCGTCGGAACCCTCATCGCAATCGCCTTACGGCTCTAACCCGCCAAAATCTTCGGCTGCATCAGCGCGACCAACGTCCCACTGCCCGGAACCGGCGGTGCTATGCCCGTGTCGACACGCGCTACCGCGCCCGTCTTTAATACCGTCGCGCCCAAGCGATCCGCGCCGATCAAATACCCTGGCAGATACGAAAATGTCGGGTCATGTCCCACGATCGCGTAGTTGCCCGTAACATCCAACGATTGCAGCAGGTCGAGCGCATCATCCGGTCCGAAATGGGCCGACAACCGTTCATCGATCTCTGGCTCATCCCAACCTGCAACGTCGCAAAGTATCTTCGCCGTCTGCATCGCTCTCACGTACGGACTCGTGATGACGCGGATCCGTTTCGGGGCCAACTTCTTGATCGTCGGAACCGACCTCTCGAAGCGGCTCGCCCCCGCCTCGGTAAGAGGTCGTTTCGAATCATCCGACCAACGCCGCGGATCAGCGTCGTAAGCCTTCCCGTGCCTAACAATTAGCAGTTTCATCGCATATCAACCCAGAGATTTTGGCGCTTTTACTTTGTTATGTTATCGGCAAAGCTAGCAATCCAACTCTGTTGGCACTTTGGCGCGGTTATACCGACGCGGCGAAATCTGTCGCGCATCCTGCCCTCGACACATCGATGCATTCAGGCCGTAAAACAGACCATTCAGACATCGTCAACAACAATGTTGCCGCGAAACTTCACGGACTCATGAAAACCATCGCCGCGCTGGCAATCGTCTCCGGTCTCTTCGCGGTAAGCATCGTCGCCATCTCCATCCAAGTTGACGAAACGGTGTTGGGTCAAAACAACAATGCCGCGTGTCAGGACGCTTCAAGCGACCCCGACGAGCCGATCCCGCCGTCCAATGTACGACTTTATGAGCACGACGGCGGCATCTTGGTCCAGTGGGACGCTTGCCGAAATCATCGCTATGAGATTCGTTGGCGACTGCTATCGGAACCGCCGACCAACCCGTTCAACTGGCCAACCACGACCGGCGCTGGAACCACCGGTCATTACGACATCACCGACTTGGCCAATGGACGCCGAATCGTCGTCCAACTGCGCCCGACTTACGTCCGCGACAACGTCTTTGACGACGGCAACTGGACCGACGATTACTTCGCCACTCCGCAACGCTGCGGCGACCTGCCCGAGACTCCATACAACGTTCGCGTGCTGCAAGGCGACTCAAGTCTCCTCGTATCGTGGAACCGGTGCAGCGGAATGAGGACCCACATCCGATGGCGGTCAGTCGACGATGGCGCCGCCGGAAATTGGAGCCGATACATCGATGTTGGACGGGACGAATCTTACGAAATCGAAAATCTCACCAACGGCGCACAGTACGACGTCCAGCTACGTTCGGTCTTCACTAACCCAGCTCCAGTTCTCCTGCCCAGCGGCGATCCGTACGCGAGCGATTGGAGCCTGCCGTTACCCGGATCCCCAACTTCCAAATGCCCTGCCGGCCGCACCGTCGTGCCCCAGGACTTCGTGGTGGTTCCGAGTGACAGCCGCCTCTACGTCAGCTGGCGGCCGTGCCCTGACCACCAGTACCAACTCGCCTACCGCGAGAGGTCGAGTACCGAACCCAACTGGCCGGCAGCTGGAGATTGGCGCTCGGTCGACCCCGGCGAACACGACATCAGGAGTCTGAACAATGGCACTCGCTACGAAGTGCGTGTCCGCGGCGTGCTCGGCGATGACGAGAGCGCGCCGACCGGCGGATACGTTGCGGCGCCCAAAGCCGCGTTCGATCCCAACCGCGCTCCCCGCTGGACCGATGTCCCACGGAGCATCTCGATAGTTGAGAACCAACATTACGACAACCCCATCGCGACCGTAGAAGCGGCCGACCCGGACCGCAATGACGATATCCGATACGAGATTGTGATGCCAGTCCCGAAACCGAGCATCTTCCCCTTCGCCATAAACGTCCGCGACGGCGAGATCTACCTCTACGACAAGCTCGATTACGAGACCTACGAGGAATACACGCTGACCGTCCGCGCCACTGACCTCGCCGAGGAAGAGGTGACGCACGACATTCGCATTGAAGTCATCGACGCCGCGGGGCCACCACCACCGGACTTCTATCGCGTCTGTTCCGCCGCAGATGGCGTAACCGTCTCCTGGAATCGCGACAACAACAAATACGACTACGAACTGCAACGTCGACCCGCCGGTCCATCATCAGCCGACGCGCAGTGGACCGATAGCCGAATCGACGACCTGCCTACCGCCGGTACTTGGGTCTTCCAGGTACGCGCAATCGACAAAGTTACCGGCGAACAAAGCAAGTGGTCGTCCCAAGAAGCCGTTAACGTCGGCGGCGTGGCCAATACCAAACCCAAGTTCAGGAAAGATGCCTATTCTCTGGATATTCTCGAAGAGCAGGCACCGGGCGTCCATGTCGGTTTTGTCAATGCCGACGACCCGGACCGACACAACTCCGTACGGTACCGGATATTCTCCTCGACACCTGAGGAAGCGCCCTTAATGGTCCATCCATTTACGGGATCCATCACTACCGCTGGACGATTGGACTTCGAGACGCAGGCAACCTACGAGCTAGTCGTCGGCGCCACCGACCTCTGCGGTTCGAGCGACTACACGGACGTGACCATCAACGTGGTGGACGACCCGACGATCGACGCCGCGCCACTCGTTCCTAATGCTCCCGCGATAATCGCCCGTCACAACCAAGTCATCGTTCTATGGCCAACCAACTACGTAGATCGCTACGACCTCGATTGGCGAACGCTGGACCAGCAATACCTGCCCCGCCCGCGCGACACAGATGCGGCGATGCCCCGCTTAGTCGATCTCTCAGACCCGGATGCCGAATACGCTTTTCGACTGCGGCGCGTAAATCCGCTTGGCGATGTCGGCGACTGGTCCGCAGAGACCGTGATCGATTCGGATGTTCCCTCGCCAAGCATCGAGCGGGTCGATGTGCCACGCCAAGGGCAGTTGCTCGGCGGCGTCGAAACCTTCCTACCCGGAATCACGCTCCGGGCCGGACAGTCCGCCCGTTTGGGCTTCAACATTTTCGGCATCGACGGCAAACTCGATAACTCATTGTTCGATCGGTCAGACTTCCACGTTCAGTGGCGGTTCGACGACGGTGACCTCTCCGATGCCAACGCCCGCATTGCCACATATAGCGCACCCGAAAAAGAAGGCATATACAGCATATCGATCACCGTCAAGCAGCAGGTGCCCGGTGGCCTGGTCCAACGCAACGCCGACATGGTCGTCCACGTGCTCGGGGACAACAACCTGATCAAACCTTTCAAGACCGGCGATGTGGTGCCCAAGGAAGCCGAAATCGCAGGTATCGACTACAGCGTAATCTCGTACTTCGAGCCGAAAGAGTATCGGCCGCCCGAAGCCACCAAAGCGTTGTTCAAGGTGCGCGAACGATCGATTCCGAGTTTCGAGTGGGTCGGCGTTCGCATCGATCCTGGCGAGCCAGCGGCCACGATCCAGGACCAGATCCCGGGACACACCGTGATCGGCGATATCTTCACCGCCAAGTTCGTCACGATGAACGGCGACCCGATCATCAATATGTCCTTCACTAACAACGCCGCGCTTTGCCTGCCACTGCCCGAAGAATGGAGTTCGCAGCTCGAGGCGATCAATCTGATGAGAGTCACCCGCGGTAATGTCCAGACACTCCTCAATCTGCCGGTGCGCTTCCCGCCCAATCCGACATTCAACGATCCGGCATTAGTATGCGGTCACTCCTCACTCTTCGACGGTCAGCTATTCCTCGTGATCGCCAACGAAGACATCGTCACGCCAACCGCTACCGCGGTCCCTCCGACCGTGATGCCTACGCCGACCGAGACACCGGTCCCGGCGAGCGCCACGCCAACACCAGAACCAACCGCGACACCAGACACACCGAATGTGGTCGTAATAGGCACGTCTACACCCATGCCAGTGGAAACCGTCGCGCCAACTGCAACATCGACTCCGACGCCAACCGCCACGTCGACTCCGGAGCCGACGGCGACGACTGAACCAACGGCCACGAACACGCCAACACCGACGGCATCTCCGGCACAGACCGACATACCAGTGCCGACCTCAACAGCAGTGCCAACGGAACCGCCGACCGTTACCGCCCAACCGACCGATACGCCGACGCCCGATCCGACGGCCACACGCGTGCCTACCCTTACTCCGGTTCCCGCAACGAATACGCCGGTGCCGCCGACGCCCCAACCCACAGTCGCCGAAGACAGCCCAAGCGAGCCGCAAGAAGAGTTGGACGTTGAACCGGTCGACGATGATGACGACGGTCTGAACCCGCTGGTAGTGGTTGCTGTTCTCGCGTTCCTCGCCATCGGTGCCGCGGTCGGCGCGTATGTAGTGCTTAATTCGCAATCGCGGCGTTCGAACAGCACGACGCCCCGGCCCAATCGAGTAGCCCCACAACCTCAGGACGAAATCGAGGCTGCGGATAACGGTGAGAACGAAACCGATGGGCACGACGACGATCCGAATGACGACGACAGATACCAAAATCTGAGAATCGGTCTGTAGCGGGTATCAGAATTGCCGTCTAGGGCGCGTGGTAAACCGCTGATTGTTGCGATATCACTTTGCTATGTTTACGCCATCTAGTTGAACTACCCGCCGGGATCACCTTTGATGGTCGATGAAACACGTATCGATTAGTCCAAATTGGCGTGCATCCGCGCGCCTGCGAATCAAGCGATGGACTGCGCTTTCGACGATCGTCTTCGTCGCGTTCGCAGCCGCCAACGCAGGCTTGCTGTTTTTTGCGTCCGGCGACGCATCGACGATACGTGCCGATCATTCGGTAACACCATCACAATTTGTCGTCGTTCCCGGCAACGGTAGGTTGCATGTGTCGTGGCGGCCGGTTCCGAATCACACCTACCAACTGCAATTTCGTTCTGCCGAATCGGCCGGCGCGGATTGGCTTTCTGCTCCGAACCCCGGCCCCGGCATCTACCGATACGAGATCACTGGTCTCGCCAACAACCACGAATACGAGGTGAGGATGCGAAGCATGGCGTACCACGAATCCACCGCCCCGAGCAACATCTTCAGTGAGTGGACCGACGAAAAATCAGCCGAACCGCGCGCACTTGCTAGCCCCAGCAACGATACCCCCACGTGGCAGACAACGGTCGACAGCGTCACCTTGGAAGAGAACCAGATCTACCTCGGCGCGATCGCGACGTTCCAGGCGATCGGCGGCGACACCAACGACGTCGTCAACTATGAGGTCTTGAGTCCGGTTCGCGGGCCCTTCGCCATGAACGCGAAGACTGGCGAGGTCTACGTCTACGAACGGTTGGACTTCGAGACGACCGAGGAATATGAGATAACTGTTGCGGCCACCGACTTGGGTGGCGCATCGATTCGGCATCAGATGACCATTGAGGTCACAGATCGCGAAGGCCCCCCGGTCCCGGAACTGACGCAGGTTTGCGGCGGCAATGGGACGGCTTTTTTGGTCTGGGATCAGATGAACACCGCGACCTACGACATCCAATGGCGCCAACTCGAGAATCCCAACTACAGCGCGGTCGATTCGCGGAATATCAAGATGGTGGATTCGGACCGTCGAATTGTCGAAGGCCTAACGAACGGTGTTGAGTGGGTGTTCCACCTGCGAGCGGTTGACAAAGAGACGGGCGAGCAATCCAAATGGTCGTCCGATTACGTCGTAATTCCATCGATCGACGAGAGCCGGGCAAACAACGCGCCGACGTTCCGCCTGGACAGCTACAGCTTCAATGTCCGCGAAGAGCAGGCCGCTGGCATTCGAGTGGGTGCCGTCTCAGCAACCGATGTCGATCCCTACCCGCAGTTGCGTTTCGCAATCGCCGAGACCGAACCGGCGAACGCGCCGTTCGTTATCCACGAGTCGAGCGGTGAAATAACGACTACCGATCAACTGGACTACGAATCCGTCGCGGTGTTCACACTAAATGTGGTGGTAACCGACCTATGCGGCCTCTCAAACCGTACACCAGTGCGCGTCACCGTAACCAACGCTATCGAAGTCGACGTTCCAGCGGACACACCTTTGGCGCCGACGGTTGCGATCGGACATACGCAGGCTGTGGTTCTGTGGGACAATTTCTCAGATTTCAAGTACGACCTCAACTGGCGCCGGGCCGATGAACGCTACGGTTTGACACCAAAAGACCAGAACGCGTCGTCTCCGCGCGTCGTCGAACTGGACGACCCGGATGTGCAGTACGCATTCCGTATTCGAGCGCGCAACTTAGTTGGGCAAGTCGGGCCTTGGTCATCGGAAACCATCGTGACTCCATCGAGCGAACTGCCAACGATATTACCGATAGTCTCACCACGAGAAGGGGCCTTGCTCGGTGACGCGATTCCGTACTTGCCTTATATCAACCTCCGCAAAGGTCAGGACACCTTCATCGGTGTCAACATGTTTAATACCGACGGCGCGTTGGACAACTCGCTGGCAGACAGAGAGGACATCACGATCCGTTGGACCGCTTCGATAGGTGATGTCGATGATCCCGATGCCCGTTCAACTGTCTACATCGCGCCACATCGAGTAGGTGATTTTGCGGTGCGAGTGTCGATTACTCAATCTCTTCCCGGCGGCGGCGCGGTGGAAGTCAGAAAACGGATCCCGGTGCGAGTCATCAGTGAAGATCAAAAGGTAGAAATATACTCCGGCGGCGAGGGTCCACCTGACGAAATCATGTTCCGCGGTGATGGCTACCAAATAGCGACGTTCAACGATGGTGGCAAGTACAACGTTGCCGCGACCGCTGGCGCATCGTTCGAAGTTTCGCCGCTTTCGATCCCGATTCGCGATTGGATCGGGATGCGACTTTTCGAGGGCGCTGAGGCGACTATTCTGCAGCCAAACGTGCGACGGTTCGACACAATTGGCAACTGGTACGAGCTAGATTACGTGTCCTCGGACGCGTTACCGATTGCCGGTCTGGCCTTTACGCCGCATGCCGAAGTGTGTCTGCCGGTGCCGGACAACGTCCGGCCGTCACTACTTGACGATACCGAAATCATGTTGTTGCTCAACGACGGAGTTCAACAACTGCTTAACTCGCCAAAGCGGCGAGCCGCGGACTTGGCAACCGGCATGCCGGCCCAGGTGTGTGCACGGGCTTCGACTTTCGACGGGCTGTTGTTCTTGGTGCTACCAGAATCGTTGCAACCCACCGCAACGCCGGAAATGCCGACAGTGACACCGACAGCGACACCCGTTCCGGTCGTTCCTACTGCAACGCCAGAACCGACCGCAACGCCGGAGCCGCCCGCGCTACCGACCGCGGTAGTATTCCCGCCGACCGAGACACCCTTGCCCACGGATACACCGGTACCTACCGCGACTCATACCCCCGTGCCGACGGACACGCCGACACCGGTGCCCGAAGACACACCGACACCAGTGCCGACCGCGACTGATACACCGACACCAGTGCCAACCGACACACCGGTGCCAACTGCGACACCGACCAGCACGCCAACGCCGACCAACACGCCGACGCCGACCGCAACACCGGAGCCGACGCGCACACCGTTGCCTACGAGCACATCAACACCAGTTCCGACGGTTACGCCGACGGCAACATCGACCCCGACGCCGGTAATTATGCCGCCAGTTGAAGAAGAATCTTCGGCAGCCGGTTGGATCATCGCCATTGTGGTCATGGCACTCCTGGCCGGTGCGATAGGTGCCGGTGCGATGATCTATCGTGCTCGCATCTCTCAATCGAGCCAACAAGACTCGCCAGAACCCGTGGACGACGACGATGACTATGTCAAAATCGATCCCCACGCCGACGAGGATGACGACGATCCGCCATCGCAATCATCAGACGACGATGATTACGACGTCTTGAAATACGACATGCCTTCGGGCAGGTGAACGAAGCGGTTTACCCCGCTAAGAAAAGAGATGGTCGGGGAGCCGGGATTTGAACCCGGGACCTCTTCGTCCCGAACGAAGCGCGCTACCAAGCTGCGCCACTCCCCGACGCTCATTTCGATTATATTTGGTGCCTTAGTTCGACGACCTTGGAGTACTTCAACGCTGGCCGAAGCGGTTGAATGAGAGAACGGACGCTCCGATGAGGCTGACGTCGTCTCCGAGTTGGGTTACGGATACGGGGACGCCGCGGGTTTCGTATCGGGGGAGGCCGTAGGTTCTGACCGCGTCGATGACTTCGTCCCATCGGCTTTCGAGGCTGTGGACCACGCCACCACCCACAATGATGCCGTCTGGATCAAGTACGGCGAGGATGCTGGCCAAGCCGCGGCCGACGTTCTCGATGACCTGCCGCACCACCTGTTCCGCTACCGGGTCGCCCTGTTCCGCGGCTTGGAACGCGATGCGAGCGTCGATGTCGTCGATATCTCCCTCGGCTAGTTCAATCATTTTGGCCGCTGACCCAGGGTCGTTTTGTGCAGCTTGGCGCGCCATTTTGCCGATATTTGGGCCGGAAGCGTTGCCTTCAAAGCAACCCTGGCAACCGACGGCGCAGTTGAGGGCCTCGGGATCGGTGCGCACGGTGATGTGTCCGAGCTCGCCCGCTTGACCTGTGGAACCCGTAACCATCTGCCCGTTGGCGACGATTCCGCCCCCGATTCCGGTACTTATGGTGACGTATACGAGGTTCTGCGAGTTTTTGAATGGTCCGAACTTGGTTTCAGCCAACGCGGCTAACGTGGCATCGTGTCCGATGGCGGTTGGCAACGATGTCAGACGTTCGAGGTCGGGCTTCATCGTTTTGCCGTGCCACCCGGTCAGGTTGGGCGGATGATCGTAGGTGCCGGTCTCTGGGTTTAACGGCCCGGCGGTGGAGACGGCGAGGCCGACGACGCCTTCGGCATTGGCGGTGGCCTCGTGAATGAGAACGGCGAGGCGAGCCGCGGTGTCCTCGATGCCGCGTTCGGGCGTGCTATCGCTGCGCATTTCATGGAGAATTGCACCATCGCGATTGACGAGTGCGGCTCGTATCTGGGTGCCGCCAATGTCTGCGGCTGCGGTGAGGTCGGCTGAGCTGTCCTTTTTGATCATAGAAGTGATGTTATCGCGGCGGGATACCCGCATTGCATCGATTAATCTCGATAACCATGAACCACCAAGACCTCCGGTCGCGCGCCTTGGGCCAGTTGCTGCGAAATGTGCGGACCGGCATCGACCCCTACTACCGACAGCGTTACACCTATGTGATGCCGTCGATTGGACGCTACGAGTGGCAATGGTTCTGGGATTCCTGCTTCCACGCGATCGCGTTGTCGACGTTGGATGTGGAGTTAGCGAAAGCCGAGTTGAATACGTTGCTGATACCGCAACGGGAGGACGGGTTCGTTGGTCACATGACCTACTGGGGACGGTGGGGACCCCTCGCCAGCGCGGTGACGGGTCAGAGCAGTCCGGGCGAGTGGCGGCGGCGACATTCGGGCATGATTCAACCACCGGTATTGGCTCACGCACTGCTGCGCATCGCAGAAGAGTCGGGCGATGTAGAGTATCTGAGCGATGTTTTGCCGAAGGTCAGGCGCTATTACGAATGGTTGAGCCGAGAGCGGGACATTGATCGGGACGGGTTGATCGGGGTCTTTTCTCCATATGAATGTGGCCTAGACAACTCCCCAGCCTACGACGCTGAGTTGGGTTTACAGCGTCCAGGCAGACGGCAGTTGCTTTGGAAGAATTGGCTGTTGGACTGGCACAACGCGTTGCTTGGCAAGAGGCACAGTTTTCGACATCTGAAGGCGAGGGATCGGTTCGTGATGATCGAGCCATTCATGAACGCGGTGTACGCGGATGGATGGGATGCGATTGCGACGATGCATGATCTGCTGGACCAAAACGAGGAATCAAAGACGGCGCGGGAGATGCGGAATACGACGATTAAGGCGTTGAATGAGCAGTGCTGGGATGATTCGCTCGGCAGATGGATCTATCTACGCGGTGCGGAGAGGATACCGGACTACACGCTGGCGGTCGGTTCGATCTTCCCGCTCATCATCGGCGGTCAGGACCGTCCGAAGGTCGCAGAGGTGGTTAAGCGGCACTTGACCAATGAGGACGGATTTTGGACGCCCTATCCGGTTCCAAGCGTGTCGGCTTCGGAGCCGACGTTCGATGCCGAAGGTGAGTCGACTATCTGGCGAGGGCCGGTATGCCTGAATCTGAATTGGCTGATGTCGCGGGGTCTTCGGCGGCACGGGTTCGATAGCGTCGCGCAAGAGATCGAGACGAAGTCGATCGAGATGGCGAGTCGCGATTTCAGAGAGTTCTATTCGCCGTTAACCGGTCGCGGGATGCGAGGCACCGACTTTGGTTGGGCGACGGTCGCGGTCGATATGCCGGCGATGCACGATCTACCCTAGAACGGCCGCCTGGGCATCCGCGCTGCCGCTCACAATGACGCCGGTGGACATGAATATGGCGCGTTCGGCGATGTTGGTCGCGCGGTCAGCGACTCGCTCAACATTGTGAGCAGCCCACATGAGGTAGGTGCCTCGGACGGCGCGCTCGCGGTCATCCTCAACCAATGTGAAGATGTCGTTCTGCACCTTCGCGTACAGACGATCAACCTCGTCATCGTCGTTTTCGATCTCGAGAGCGATGCGAGCAGATACGTCGCGGTCTGAGGTGGTCATGGCATCAATGCTGCGCTTCATCATCGAAACCGCGAGATCGGCCATCCTTGGGATGTCTTCCAGCTCCTTGAGGGGCGCTTCGTGGCCCATGTTGATGGAGACTTTGGCGATGCCTTCAGCGTAGTCTCCCATACGTTCGAGCTCGTTGGCGATGAACATCATCCCGATGATGCGGCGGAGGTCCGCAGCGAGGGGCGCTTGGCGTCGGATCTGCTCGACGCATTCGTTCTGGATCTTCGTCTCGAGGTCATCGATACGGTCATCCTCTTCGATAACCTCCCTCGAGAGTTCCAAGTCGCGGTTTCGAAGTGCTCGAATAGTCTTGAAAATGGCGTTTTCGACCAATCCGCCGAGGAGGACGATCTCCGCTTCCAAATGTGCGAGGCTGTAGTCGAGTTGTTCGTTGGGCATACTAAGCTGCCCCTTCTTTCTCAGCCAATCCGGCCGGTTACGTACGCTTCGGTTCGGGGATCGACAGGATTGCCGAAGACCTGCCCGTTGGTGCCGTACTCTATAAGATGCCCGACACGGTCTTCGCCGACCATCATTACGGCCGAGTAGTCCGAGATACGCGTCGCCTGCTGCATGTTGTGCGTGACAATAATGATGGTCACTTCCTGTGAAAGCTCGCGTATCAGGTCTTCGATCGCTTGGGTCGAGATGGGATCGAGCGCCGAAGCTGGCTCGTCCATGAGGACGACATCGGGGTTTACGGCGAGCGCGCGTGCGATGCATAAGCGTTGCTGCTGGCCGCCGGAGATGCCGAGACCGCTATCGTCCAAGCGATCTTTGACTTCGTCCCAGATAGCGGCACGGCGCAGAGATTCTTCAACGACGCGATCGAGGTCGTCAGTCAGACCGTTGACGCGTGGGCCAAAGGCGACGTTGTCGTAGATGCTTTTCGGGAATGGATTCGGACGCTGGAAGACCATCCCGATGCGGAAGCGGATGTCGGTCGGATCGACATCCGCATCGTAGACATTGACCCCTTGATACTTGATGCTACCGGTAACCTGCGTGTCGGGGATCAACTCGTTCATGCGGTTGAAGCAACGCAGCACGGTGCTTTTGCCGCATCCGGAGGGCCCGATAAGCGACACGATGGCGTTGCGGGGAATCTGGATCGATACGTCTTCGACGGCGAGAGTGGAGCCGTAACGGACGCTCATGTTCTCGGCTTCAAGAACCAAGTCTCGATCGTCGAACGTGATGATCGGTTCAATCATGAGGGAAATGGTAAATCGGGATTGTAAATCGCGGTTTGTACGGGGAGGGGGCGATGAATCAGTCATCGAATTCGTGCTTTATGCACGGCCATTCACCTGTCCAGCTTGGATCTTATACCCAACTCGAACTCGGCTAAGGTGACCGGCGTGCCACCTGTGAGGGCTTCAGTAGCGCGTTCGAGGGTTGTTACGTGGACGTCGTCGGGGACGAGTTTGAAGCGTCTGCCCGAGTCGTCCTACTCAAAATCGACGGTGAACCACGCGATGTCACCACTTGAGAGATCGTCAACTACCTCGATGTCGCCCAACGATTTGAAGAAATGCTTGTCGACCACTACAGCCATCTTTTTCGGATTTATACGCCTAGGTATCCACATCGCCGTTGTTCACCGCTCTGGGGAACTCATCGCGGACAGCCTCCGCGTCTTGAGGCGAGGTGTTGAGAACCATACTGGCGATCTCGTCAAGATCATGAGTCTGTTCAATGCGTGCCTTCCACGCCCAAGCGTTCCGCCATGCTCTCCTCTAGCCACACACCGTCCTTAACGATGTAGGTTTTCTTCCTGTTCATACCTGTGCCATGAAAAACGGGCCGTTCTTTGGATGATGTAGCACAGAGACGCGCAACAGTCGCTTCAAGTCATGCTCAACGTCTTCCAATGCAATGTTCAAACGAACGTAGGCACCACATTCCCTGATAGTTGCGGGCGCATCATCCCAGTCGAATGTTCCTTGTTGGCGCAACCCGTCTTCATGCAACAATAACGTCAATGTGTTGGTTCCGATCATCGGATATTTCCGACTGCTCGTCAGGTTCGCGCCCGCGTCTACCTGAACCATTACACGGAACCGCACAGATATGGATGAGCCTTCAATCTGTCGCGTTGCCGCGAAGTTCTTTTGCTGAACATCGTAGTAGCCCGCTATTTCCTTTGCATCCATGTGTTCTGGAATGGATGCTTCGGTGACCTGTTCGAACGCGTCGGACAGCACTTGTTCTGACGGGACAGTCTCGAAAAATGCGCCGCTCACCAAAAGCGTCTTTGCCAATGGCGAAGGCTGTGCTCTTTTGACTCCTCTGATGAGATAGTAGACCTCACGTTCAGGCATCGCCTCAAGGTCTTCGCCCGCTTCGATCATCTGTCCCCTCACGTTTTGATCAAGCATCGCAACGTTTTTGCGGGCACTTGGGAGTGTCGAGTTGAACGGGGTTATCGTGTGAGACTTCGCATCTTTTAATTCGAGAAACTCGCCGCCCGAGAACATCTCATCTGGGTTGGTCTTCAATACGAAATCAGGAAACCCGGAACCAGATCTAGCGGCGATCATCTCATCAGGGAACTCGAAATGTTCCAACTTGTTGTTTTCGACGAAGTATCCGCGACGCTGCATCAATCGGGCGAAGAAATGGTAGATGGAAGATGTTGTCATGGCACCTCGTTGAGAAGCATCAAAACCGGTTCATCGACGAGGTTTTGCGTTGACCAAATCTGGTTCAATGCTTCTGTGTGGGCATATTCGTCGCGATATCGCTCGGCGGAGTCAGCCGCTCGGATATGTTGCAGGCGTTCTTGTATGCAATTAAAGTTCACTTCGTCCTTTTCTACACCCACACCGTATCGAGCCAATTGTGACGCTACAACTAGCGTAGTGCCAGTCCCTGAGAATGGGTCGAAGACACAATCCCCGGGATTTGTGGAAGACAGCAGCATCCGCAACAACAACGCGACCGGAGACTGTTGCTTGTGTACGCGCTCTCCGGAATTGTCCCGCAGTGCCTCGTCGCTCGCGTAATACCCAGATGTCAATTCTCGGATGTCGTCCCATACGTCGGTGACAAACATGCCTCTCTCACGGGGCACATAGCCGTTTGGCAGGGGCGGGTCTATCCGCAATCGGTTGAAAACGCGAGGCGAGCGCCCTTTGGTGGCGTATGCGATGACCTGATATGCCTTGCCGTAACGCACTTGACTTGGAATTGCCGATGTTTTTTTTCGCCACACGATCAGATTGTGAAAATCCCAACCTGACTCGCGCAACACCTGCAACAAGAATTCGGTGTTCTTCTCGCGTTGCATGAAATACATCGCGGCGCCGTCAGACGAACGCTCCAGCGTCATCCGACATATCTCACGCATCCAATCCCAATATTCGCCGTTGTCCAAGCGATCATTGTGCTCCCGATAGTCCTTGCCTTGGTTGAAGGGAGGATCTAGAAACGTGAAATCGAACGGTGGTTCTTTGTCAGCATCACGCTCTAAAAACTGGGCGCAGTCGCCAAGATAGAGATTGTGCGTCAATTTGATGCCCCTCCTTTGTGGGTTCGCAATCATAGCAGTTCAGGTTGACGCGTCGATTCTGGGCCGATCAACCCGGAATACGACAGGGTTTTGCCTTCCCAACCCACCACGATGAACGCCATATGGTGTGCAGTGTCCATATTGGTCTGGGGCTGAAACTTGCCGGCGGAGATCTGGGGTGTGTTGATGCTATTAATACTGTATCGACTCGTTGGTGTTGTTTTTGGGTAGGTGGCGAGATATCGCGATCGTGCGGCAAGTGAGGTGACTCATCACAATCCGGGATGCACACAACCGGGGCAGTTAGCGCAGTTTCGCTCTGATTCTCCCCGTTCCCTTCGCTTTGCGACCACGAACGA
Organism: Dehalococcoidia bacterium; assembly: GCA_965208645.1. Taxonomy (GTDB): domain Bacteria; phylum Chloroflexota; class Dehalococcoidia; order Lucifugimonadales; family Lucifugimonadaceae; genus Bin127. The sequence continues at coordinate 765,471 of OZ242350.1, forward strand.
AACAACGCGAATGCTAAAGCGCCCTAAACCAATCCAGCGAATCTTCCGTTCGGCCGGATGGGTTGTATTCGGCGCCGGCCCAGCCGGTGTAGCCGAGTTCGTCGAGCTTTTCGAAGATGAAGGGGTAGTGGATTTCGCCGGTGCCGGGCTCGTTGCGGCCTGGAGTATCGGCGAACTGGACGTGTTTGATGCTGGGAAGGAGTTCGGCGAAGGTCTCGACGAGTCGGCCTTCCATGATCTGCATGTGGTAGAAGTCGTACTGCAGGAAGACGTTTGGGTGGTTGGCGTCGGCGATGGCTTGCATGCCTTGGGCCGAGGTGGAGATGAGGAAGCCCGGTTGGTCTTGAGTGTTGATGGGTTCGATCAGTGCGTGGACGCCGACTTTGGCCAATTCGTCGGCGGCGTAGCGAAGGTTGTCGATATAGGTTCGGTACGCGATTTCGGGGGCAGCACCTTCGGGTAGTGGCCCAATTCCGGTGTTGACGCCGACGCATCCGAGTGCGGCTCCGTATTCGACACCGAGTGCTACGCGCTCTTGGTAGATGCCGACTTTTTCGGGTTGGAGCGGCAGGTTGCCGAGGCCAGTTTCGGGGTCGGTAACCGGAAGGTTGATGATTACGTGCTTGAGGTCGTTGCGTTCGAGCCGCTCTTGGATGGCCTCCGTCGGTACGGAGTACGGCGCTTGAATCTCCACGCCTTTGAAACCCGCACTCGCCGCGGCATCGTAGCGGTCAAGGAGTTCATATTCATTGAACATGAACTGGATGTTGGCGTTGATTTTCGGCATTTCGGTTGCCGTTATCGAATCAGATAGGATCGATGTTCGCGACCGCGACTCCGATGGCGATTGCTGACAGCAGTACCAGTGCGATCATGAGTACTATGGACATTGGCGATTCGGGTTGTTGTTTGTGGGTCTAGAATTGATGTTTGCGGATGCGCAGACGATCGGTGAGTTGTCGCGCGATCCCCAATGATGCATGATAAATGTTCCCAATCACAACGTGAATTTCCGTACGTAGAGTGAAACGATGCGCTTAGAAGAGATAATGACAGCCCCGGTGCTGACGATAACGTCGGAACTGAGCGTGGCGGACGCGGCTAAGCGGATGCGGTCGAACGATGTCGGCTCGCTGGTGGTAATCCGCAAGGGCATGGTTGAGGGCATCATTACGAGTTGGGACGTTGCGGTTGGATGCGTGGGCGCGGGCGAAGACCCGGCGATGTGTCCGATCCTGTTGCACATGAGCAGTCCGGTCCACACGGCTCGACCCGATATCGATGTCGTGGAGGCCGCGCGGGTCATGTCGCAACGTCGGATATCGAGATTGCCGGTGGTGAACGCCGAAGGTGAGCCGGTAGGTATCGCCACTTTTTCAAATATCAGCCGGGTCATGCAGCAGCTGGCCAGCGACATATTCTCGGGTTGGGATCGCACGCCGGTCTCGGTTAGTATCGGTCAGGAAATCTGATGTTCGAGACACTATCAGAACGGCTTACTTCGGCATTGGGGACGCTGACCGGCAAGGGTCGGTTGACCGAGCAGGATATCGAGGCGGCTCTGCGGCAGGTACGCATGGCATTGCTGGAGGCGGATGTCGATTTCAAGGTCGCTCGCAACTTCGTCTCGAAGATTCGGGAAGAGGCACAGGGTGAACAGGTCGTTCGATCATTGACGCCGGGTCAGACCGTCGTAAAGATTGTTCAGGACAACCTCGTGGAGGTGCTTGGTGGAGAAAGTGCGGCGTTACAGCGCGGCGAGACGCCTCCGAGTGTGATCATGCTGGTGGGTCTCCAAGGCGCGGGCAAAACGACCGCGGCGGCGAAGTTGGCGCTGCACATCCGGCGGGAACGGAAACAGGATGTGATGATTGCGGCTTGCGACTTGCAACGGCCGGCGGCGGTAGAGCAGTTGGTGACGCTGGGCAAACAGATCAATGTGCCGGTCTATAACGAGGACGCACGCAAGTCGACACCCCTGAAGGTGGCTAAAAACGCGTTGGATCGGGCGAAACAGCACGGAACGCGGTGGTTGATACTGGACACGGCTGGTCGGTTGGCGATCGACGACGAGTTGATGGGTGAGTTGGAGAAGGTCAAGTCGACCGTGGACCCGATCGAGACGTTCTTGGTCGTGGACGCAATGACGGGTCAGGATGCGGTGAATTCGGGATCGGAGTTCAATCGTCGCATCGGATTGACGGGTATGCTGTTGACGAAGATGGACGGCGATGCGCGCGGCGGTGCGGCGCTTTCGATGAAGTCGGTTACGGGGCTGCCGGTCAAGTTTGTCGGCGTCGGCGAGCGTCCGGAGCAACTTGAGGAGTTTCACCCGGAGCGGATGGCGCAGCGGATATTGGGGATGGGCGATGTCACGACACTCATCGAGAAGGCGCAGCGAGAGATCGACGAAGACGATGCGAAGCGGTTGGAGCAGCGGTTGCGACGGAACGAGTTCGATTTGAACGACATGCTCGAACAGTTCCGGTCGATACGCCGAATGGGTCCGTTGTCAGATGTTTTGGGGATGATACCTGGTCTCGGTGGATTGATGGGCGGCCGCAGTCTGCAAAACGTCGATGAGAAGCGGATGTCACAAGTGGAGGCGATCATCCTGTCGATGACGCCACAAGAACGCTCGAACCCGAGGTTGCTAAACGGTTCACGGCGGCGGAGAGTGGCCACCGGTTCTGGCACGTCGCCATCGCAAGTCAACCAATTGCTAGGCCAGTATCGCCAGATGCAGAAGATGATGAAGCGCATCAGCGGTCCCGGCGGCGAACGCGCGCTGCAGAACATGATGCGGGGGATGAGTTAGGCGTCGCAGCGAGAGGTGATCGGAGGGGGTGTATTTTGTTCGCGTATCGGGCGAATCTCTGCAGGTACAGCAACCCGTTACAATCGCGACTTAAAAGGCACGTGTTATGACTCAGGCACAACAAGCGAAACGGCCCCTCAAAGGTAGGCTACCCGGACAATCCGAGGCCAATGGTGACGCGTCCGTTCAACCTGTTGACGGAGGAGGACGGGTCGCAGAAGTTGAGAAAATGTATCGCGCGCAGATCGGTTCGCTTCGAGAGGAAGCGGAACTGGAGAATATCGCAATCAACGAATCGTCAGTGTCGGCGTTCTGGTCGTTCGTCAAAACGGCGACGAACGTGCGCGTTGCAGAAATCTTCATTGCCGATAGTGGCGACCTATCGGCGGAGTGGCGGACAGGGCCAGAGAATCATTTCGAATTGCGATTTTTGGGTGAAAACCGAGTGAACTACGTGTATTTCGTGCAACGCCATGGCGAAGCTAACATGTCTCAAGGGTACGGGGTGGAAGACCTGTCAAGAGTCGGCAAACTGATCGACGCATTAGACCTGCAAACTCTTGTTTACGCATGACGAACCCAGATCTGCCGGATGCGGACCACGTGGTGCGATACGTCAGACCTTCGCTCGTCAGGTCGGACGGTTCGGTGCGAGGTGCAGCTTTTGGTCTCAGAAATGACGAGGGCGGGTTGTCGGTGAATTGGGTTGAGTATTGGTCAAATACAGGTTTTGTCGACCCAATCGGCGAGATCAGATCGAGGTCCCGAATAAACCTGAGGCGAAATGGTAGGTTTGCGCGATTAAATGTAGGTGCGCGACCAAAACGCAGGTTGCGGCGAATTGGGCACCAATCAGGTTCGTCAATATGCCGCTCGAAGTCGCAGACCAACACGACGCTGACTCGTCTCACACGGAAATCACGCCGTTGCCACCATATCGATCACCGGAAGCAGATTTTGTGGGCAACCTAATTGCAAGATCAGTTACCAACGTCATCGCCGCGGTTAACTGATCTTAATCCGAATGATTTCTCATTTAACTGGCACGGCTAGTATACGATCTGTGGTGAATTCGTAGCTTTCTAACCAGTCGCATAGTTCGTAGACGTCGCCAAATGAGTCGATTGAGACTGGCGCGTCTTCGCCCCATAGAGCCAAGGCCACCTCTGCTTGCCACATCAACCCGTAGCTTAAGAACAAAATTCCAGCGTACGGGTAGAGCGTGCATGCCTGATTAAACCCGGATGTATCATCCAAAAGTAGCGCTTGCACCATACGCGGGACAGAGTTTGGTGGAAATAGGTCGTTGCAGAATGCATCCGGGTCTTCAGTGTTGGTGAAGTATTCCGGCATATTCTCGGCGAATTCACTGCTACCGATGGACTCTGCGTCGGACGCGACCTTTCTGCGCGATTCTGCGCTCGGGAACACCATGTGCTGAGCGCAATTCGAAATCAAACTTTCATAGGCAAATTGTTCCTGTGAGCTTAATGCTTCGCGAAGCTCGGTCACGCGTTCCTCGCCTAACGCATCGACCTTTTCCAAAAAACCTATTCGGCCATCGTCCGCGTTTTGCGCGACGGGAACCGGAGTGGGGCGTGGGCGCGGGTTATCTTCAAGCGAGAGGACTGCGCCACCCTGGGAATAATCGAGAGCGTAGACGACGAGTAGGTCATAGGCTTCGACGGGCGTGACAGCTACGAAGCTGAGCCTCATGTAACCTATTGCATTCAATTCGTCAACGTCAGACGGTTCTTCAAGCATTACCAGATTTGCGGCATCGGGAGTGGAGAAGATGTCTTCGAATTCCAACGAGTATTCTTCGGCAATCCGTCCTGCGAGACCGATCGCTTCGATCGGTTCTCGGGCACCATAGCCGTTCATCAGCGGGTAGTTGCTGGCTACTTCGATCTGAAATGCGAGAAATTCGTAGCCATCAGCGAGCTTTCCGTCACCAGTCTTGGGATAAGAAACACCAACATTCAGTCCGTCGTATGCCTCGATGAGATGTTGTGCGACGCCTCGCTCCACGTGAGTCACGCGTACCGTTGTAACGGCATCGACCTTGACAGCGCGGCCTAAGGGTGCCGGGCGATTCAGCCATGTGGTACCGACGCCTTGTGCCTTCGCATGTGGTTCGAAGGAGTTGCAAATATGCGGGGTGTTACCCGCATCGGACAGATAAAGATAGACAGAGTCGCCGCTTTCCCAATCGCTAAGAGCTAAGACGACGTTCTCTGGCTCGACAGGTTCATCAGCGAGGGCGTTTGGGTCAATCGTGAACGTTTTTGTGTCGTCAATGCCGAGATTGAACGTCTCGGCGAAAGAAGGTGTGTAATCCCTTGGTCCATCTTCCGATTGCGCTTGAAGAGTATCGATCAGTTGGAAGGGGAAGGCATACTCTTGTATTTCGACGCTTTCATTACCGACATTTTCGACCTTCAACAAGAGAGTGTCGGAATTTGCTGTGGAATTGTCGATGCGGAGTTTGATTTCGCCGACCACGATCTCATCGCCTATGGACAATGGATTGCCACGCCAAGAGCCGGGGGTGCCGATGGTGTTGCATGGCATTTCGGTAGATGCCGGTGTGATGCTATCTGCGACCCAAGGGAAATCAACGAGCGAATCGTCTACCTCGTAAGTAGTGGTAACAGCAGTTTTGCCAGTCGAAGGTGTATATGAGGTTGAGGAACGAACGCGCACGCCACTTCTTGGAGCTGTCGTTCCGCCCTCGATCTCAATTGCGATGCCTTCGTCGTCGATCCTGACTATTGGTGTCAGCGAGATTTCGTCAGGTTCCTCGACTGGTGCGGGAACCGCCGTCGTGGTTGGCTGAGGGGTTGCGGTTGGCTGAGACCGTATGGAAGTTGCGATTTCTGGTACCGCTTCAGAGCCACACGCGAACACAGATAACGTAGCAAGGGCGAAAACGAGACAGTATCTCACGCGTCGAATCATCACACCAGCCCCCATCTCAGAATCTTTCGCAACGCCGCAAAACCTGCGGCTATACCTTCATTATAGCCGAGTACTACAGCTCCACGCGCGATGTGGAGAATGTAGTGGCGGCGGTTGTGAATGATTTTGTTGATGGGCTATGATTACGGGCGATGGCATGATGAGCAACGATGGTCGACGAGATGGTTCAAACAGTGACAGCCAAGTACGAGGATGGTTTCCTCAAGCCCACGACGGCGCTTGATTTGGACGAGGGAGACCTGGTTGTTGTTACGATCTCGGGGCGTCGTATCACTACTAAGGATGTTGAGGCGAGCAGATCTTCGGCAGGCGCATGGAGGGGAAGAGTCGATGCTGAGAACCTGATTGCCGGACTGTATGAGGCGCGTATTCAAGGCTCTGCGCACATGGTTGACGGCGACGAACGTGCGCGTTGCAGAAATCTTCATTGCCGATAGTGGCGGACAGGGCCAGAGAATCATTTCGAATTGCGATTTTTGGGTGAAAACCGAGTGAACTACGTGTATTTCGTGCAACACCCTGGCGAAGCTAATATGTCTCGAGGGTACGGGGTGGAAGATCAGTCAAGAGTCGGCAAACTGATCGACGCATTAGACCTGCAAACTCTTGTTTACGCATGACGAACCTAGATCTGCCGGATGCGGACCACGTGGTGCGATACGTCAGACCTTCGCTCGTCAGGTCGGACGGTGCGGTGCGAGGTGCAGCTTTTGGTCTCAGAGCGGTAGATTACAGGATCGTCCCACAAGGTTTCGAGCAAGCATCACGACCGCTAAGTCGAGGAACTGAAATGGCGTTTTGGCAACCGCAACAACGATCACATCTTCGTGGACACACTGCGCCGTATCGTCCAGACCAGCAACCTTCCATATCGCGAACTGGTTAAATGAGCATGGCTCTTTGCGCGCCACAAGATCAACGCGGGTGAGCTATGTCATAGACACCGTAGATCATCACTTGTATGTAGTCTGAGACTACACCTTCAATCGCTTCTCGGATTTGACGACGATTGACTTGAAATGCGATCTTGAAATCGTCGTCGCGGTACAGATACGACAAACGAGGTGGGTCAAGTATGGGAATGACGTACGAAGATTCAGGTGTCGGGTCAGACTGCAACCGCGACAGGCTCTTGATGAACCGGTCTCGGTTTGTAGCTCCCGCGGCGAGCCTTTCCTCCACTGATGAAAACATCGAGTGTTCTAGGATGACTATCGGGCTTGCCAATGCTCACCTTTCCTTCGTCTAGCGAAATTGGCAACCATTCGTCGGGCGCCCCGCTGTGTTGCTCCAAGACGCGACGAGCATCGGACATGAACAACCTGTCGTCGTCGTCCAAATCAGAGATGTGAACTGGGACATCTTCAAGCCACGCCGCTAGAGCGTCTCCAATTTTATCGAGCACACCATCGACAGTTTCATCCTGAAAATCGAACTGAGGAACGGAATTGCATATCGCGTCGTAGCCGCCATTCGAGTTTGGTGAGACGGCGACACGCAATGAAATGATTTCTTCGACCAACTGTTTTTCGTGTCTCATGGAACCTGCCTTTGGACTAGCAAGGCTGTGCCTTCCTTTGGCGATGTGCCTAGAATCTAGCATAATTTACGTGCGCTGCGTAACCAAATTGTCGTGCAGTCCAAACGCAATGCCATAGTGGTTTGGTTCATGCAACCTCACATATCGCGGACCGGTGAAGTACCCAACGTCAGTCGCTGTCTTCGTCTGCCCAGTCCTCGATTTCCTGCCGAACGACGGTTGCCCGGTTCATGGCTTTGCGCCCTGCATGGCGTGATTATCGCACCGTGCAGGGCGTATCGTCGATGTTTTGTGTGTGGGCACGCTTTCGAGTTGATGCTAACGACGAACTCGCATCATCTGTTGAACGACGTCAATGCACCTTAATCGCAGGTGAAGTGGCGACACTTGATGTTCGCCGGATCTCCAGATTCAACTTCGAAGGGTTCGAGCGGATGCACGAATTGGGGCCATCTTTTGGACAGCAACGCGGGGGCTTCGCTGTTCCATACAGTGGGTCGCGTATTTCGCACCCACTGCGACAACTCCTCCACCGAACAATCCGAGAATTTCATACGCACGGCAGTCGAAACCCATTTCGTCTTATCGTCGGAGTCTGCCACGGAATAGAGCGACTCCACGGTTCGCGACCATGTCAATCTGTCGTAGAACTCGTGATGATGCTGTCCGTATCTGACTCTGACGTACGATCCCGGTGATTGGTTGTATCTGTATGTCGCGTCCGGGAACCGCATTCTGACAACTTCAAGTGCGGCTGTTACCTGACCGTCGGGCATCAAGCACCGCCGCTCGAAATCCATAGTCGTCCAAGTGGTGATACCCGCACCGACATTGCGAACTTCGTCGCTCCACAGTTCGCGTCCCCAAATCTCGACCTGCGTCTCCGGCGCCGATCCCGGATAGCCAGCCTTCGTTATCGCGGCAGCCGCGCGGGTGATGAAATCAGGTTCTGAATATACCTTCGACATTGGTGTCAGCATAGGAGTCGCAGTGGGCGTATATGTGGGTGCAGCTGTGGGTTCTGGAGTATATATAGGCGCAGGAGTTGGAATCACCGGCGTGGCAGACGGATGAACATGGGTCGGGATATGTGGAACTGACGTAGGAGTCGGCGTGTTTGCAGGAGTCGAAGTAGGTGAAGCTGTCTCAGTTGGCTCTGGTGTTGCACTTGCAGTTGGCGAGGGCGTAGGCGTTTGCGTCGGTTCAGAGGTCAGAGTATACGACGGAGTGATCGTGGGAATCGCGGTTGGTGTCAAAGTAGATGTTGCTGTTGGCAACGGTGTGTCAGTCGGAATCGGAGTCGCGGTGTCGGTTGGAGTGGTAGAGACAGTCGGTGTAGCGGTGACAACCACAACGATCCGAGCAGGCACGGCTATCGACGGCGCATTGGGTTGAAACGAGTCGCAGTGTTCCATACGCGCTTCATCCCGACCCGCTACGGTCAGCGAAACTCCGCCGAAATCCACTCGGTTCCCGTGTCGAATCTGAACGTATCTGTGCAACACGCCGAGATCGACCGAGTCTGGATCGTCGCATATCCGTCTCTTGGAAGAGATGATCCCAGGGTCGTCCGAGCGCATCACCAGTGCCCAAGCATCTTTCTCCGACGTGATTTCCAATTCGGGAGTCGGAGCAAGAGTCAGTGCGGCGGCCGGAGCCACCTGTGTCGGTTCAATTTCAGTACATCTGATCATCGCAAATGTACACAGAATTGCCGACACGACAACGATTGCCAGCGTTTTACCGGTCATGTGCGCGAGCCGTCGTTTAATACGATGAATGCAATCGGCATCACGAATTCTCCAGAATGGTGGCGCAACGTTTCCGATTGAACGATGTGGAATTCTTTACCACCCAATCACGCAGACGTCCGTCTTCAAATGCGCCTTGTATGTCCCTGTTCATCTGATGAGACCTGCTTGACATCAGTGGAATGTCCGAGCGTCTGAGACTCTCATGGGCATTCTCCACTCTTATGGCTATTTCCGAGTCCGTCATCGAACCTGTGAGATAGTCCAAGTAGAAATCAGCCAGTTTCTCGCAACCTGCTATCGCGGGTTTGTCTGGAGTCGTGATCGTAGGTTCTGATGAACAAGCCGCAACAACGACGACCAGAAACACGACTGAAAAAGCGATTGATTTAACGATCATGTGCATGAACCTCCGTTCGTGACGACGAGAACGATCACAAATACGATTACGAATGCGACGAATACTACCGGCATCAGTTGAGCAACGGGTCGCATACATCCGTGAAGAAAAGGATGTAAATGATGAGGGCCATGATGATAGCTCCGCATACATAGTGCATTGTTCGGATCCTCTTAATTGCTCAACGTGGCTACGCATCCGTTTCCGATTGCGCGCAGAATGTATCTGCCGCCTGGTACGCGCCCCGATCTCGGTCCTGATGTCGTAGATAAGACCAGATCATCATTTGAGAGTTTGGCAAGTTCGGAGCCTAGACAGCCAGATGTTTCAGACAGCTTGTATCTGCCCGCTTGCAACGAGATTTGCTTGCGCCCAACCACATTGTCATTTGATCGAACGGTATATCTGATCTGTATCGACTGGCTTAAACTGGAATTGCTGGCACGTTTTTTGTTTCCCGCAATTGCAGTGGCTCTCGCACGCGTTGTGGCAAAGGACACTACTGCTGTGGCTGTCCGTCCCGCGTCGTGTTGGGCTCTGGCAGTGGCGGTAGCTTTCGTGCTCTGTCGTTTCTTCCATTCCTCATATTCTTCCCCCGTCATGTGCAGCACCACGACTGTGGGTATGGCAGTTGGGATGGCGATAGCAGTAGGAACCTTGGTCGGTACAAGCGTCGGTTCGGGTGTCGGCGCAAGTTCCACCGTTGGCGTGATGTTCGCTTGCACCGTCGAATTTTCTGATTCGTCTTCCGAACCGAAAATCAACGCGATTGCAACCAGTCCCCAGATCACAGCCAAGACAGGCACAAGCACCCAGTAAATCGCCTTGACACGGTTGGAAGTCGCGGATTTCGTGTCCGGCATTGGGAACCCCCTTGCGGCAAAGGATCGAAGTCAGTTCGCCAAAACGACCCTCACCTGTTTCAACCGATCAAGGGGGCGCGTGAAGCACCCGATTCCTCTTGCCGTTCAGTTGAACTCAGGCAGAGACAGTCGTTTTGGCAACTCGAAGACTAGCAGAAGGCGGGCAAACCGTCAACAAGTCGAATACGTTAGATGCAGGCGGGAAGGACACGTAATTGATATGCGGAATTCTTGAATGGAATTTCCGCATATGTAGACCAATACACACGCCAGAGTAGAACCAAATCATATTCTGTTTATTATGGAAATCATCGACCATATAGACGGGATGTGCGGTGTATTAAATCAATATTGGTGCATTTTGACGAGTTACAATTGATTTCACGCGCTTCGAACAACAGGCTGAAAGGAATGACCTGACAATGAGCATGACCAAATGGGCTCTGATCGTATTCACTCGCGAGTCTGGTAAGCGTGAACGCCCTGCCAGCAACTTAGAGCCGTCGTTCTGGCATGCCACCAGGGATGCCGCGATCGTTGAAGGAAAGAGATCGTTGCGGGAACTGGAATCCATCGAAGATTCGAAAGATTGGATAGCCTACGCCTTCCCGGACCCATTCGAGTTGTCCAGCGAACGGCCCTGGAGATCCAGTGTCAGCGAGTTGCAGCAAACGCGGAAGTGAATTTGGACAGATCGGCGCGGTTGGAAAAGGAATGACCTAAATTGACACGTGTTTGAAACACACCCGTTGCTATCCGCGGTTGGCGCCCGCTAGCTTTTCGCGGAGGTCGGCTACACCTTTTCGAATGCCTTCGGGGTTTGAAAAGATTCCGGAGCCGGAGATGAAGGTTGTTGCCCCGGCTTCGAGCGTGGGGCCGATGGTTTGGGACTTGATGCCGCCATCGACGGCGATTTCGATGCGGTTGTCGGGATGGGCGGTCTGCATCATCGTGAGCGCTTCGCTGATCTTTGGAAGCGTGACCGGGAGGAAGTCCTGACCTCCAAGCCCGGGTTCGACGGTCATCACCAAAACCCGCCTGATACGGTCGGCAACCGACCAGAGCGATGACACGGGCGTCCGAGGACGGATAGCGACGGCGGGGGCAGCACCAGCTTCGAGTATGACATCGATGGTTTCATCCACGTCGGCTACACCCTCGATATGAACGGTGATGATATCGCCGCCCGCTTCCGCCAACGGCTGGATGAGATGCTCGGGTGAGCGGTCCATCATGTGAACGTCGATGGGTTTGGTGGCGTGACGTTTCACCGCTTCGAGGATCGGAGGTCCGAAAGTCAGATTGGGGACGAAGTGTCCGTCCATCACGTCGAAGTGAAACTCGTCGACGCCGGCCTCTTCAGCCGCGCCGATGGAGTCGGCCAAGTAACCGAAATCGGCGGAGAGCAGGGATGCGGAGATTTTTGGTGCCGGAACCATTCGGTGTCGAAACTCGTGCGATCTGGGGAAGTCGTCGATCAGTTGGTGTTTGAGTCTCGGAAGAACTCGTCGGATTCTAGGTAGTCTTCGTAGTCTTCGCCGATGTCGTCCGGGGCCTCAGCCGCGTCGCGTTCTTCGCCTTCGGGATCGACGTTTGCCCACCCTTCCTCGGTGGGCGCATCGTATCGAGACATGTCGCGTGTCGGCGTTTGTCCTGCCGTCGGGACGCCGAAGAGCCCGCGTTCGACCATGGTTGGCGAGATGGCGTAGATCAGGTCGTCTTCAGCCTTTAGGAAATCAAGTGCCGCCTGAGCGGTCTCTTGGACTGCCGGTTCGGTGCTGTCTTCCGCCGCAAGTTTGAGCATCTCGCGGGCCCGCCCGCTTCCGATGTTTTGCAGGGCGTTGACAGTTGCTATCTGGACCTCTAAGACGTGGTCGTCGAAGGGTTCAGAGAGGCTTTCCACGTCGTCGTCGCTCGCGATCTTGCCATAGGCGAGAACGGCGGCGATACGGACCGTGGCATCGTTGCTGAAGAAGGCGTCTTCGATGGTTGGGAGCCACGAGCGGTCGTTGGTTTCGCCCATTGCCGTCAGCACATCGGCCATCAATGGACCGTCGCCGATGGCTTCATCGAACATGGTATCAATAAGATCGGCGGCCTCGTCGTCGTGCAAAGCCGCGAGGGCTATGAGTGATTTGCCTCGAACCATGGGCTCATCAACGTGTATGGCGTTGCGCAGAGAGTTCGAGATACGGGCTATAGCGCTTTTTGAGACATTGCGCGACTGGGCCGGATCGGAGAAACCGTGAAGGGATTGCGCAGCGGCGGCGCGGATTTCTGATACTTCATCTCTTTCGAGAACGGCGATGAGGGATTGCGCGATTTTGAAGCTCCCACCTTCGGAGAGGGCGCGTACGCTCTCCAACCGGACTTCCGGCGCTGGGAACGAAGTTGCGGCACGGAACAGGGAGTCGAATTCAAGTGACCGATCGGTCTCAGCGGCGCATTGGAGTTCCGTTATGGTGTCGAGGACTTCCGTGATCTGCCACTCCCGCCACATATTGACGATCGAACGCGCTTGCACGTCGTCGACGCCGGAAAGTTCTCGGAGCACCTCTGAGGCTCCGCTTTCGGAAGGTGGTTGGTTTTCGGTGGTCATTTGCGGATGTGTCGGGCTACGAAGAAGTGGCTACTTCAACACCGCGCGTGCGGACCCAAGGTAGTTTTCGCGTGCCCCAAACAAGCTCTGGGCTCTGGCTGATCGCCTCTACTTGATTCAGTGCTTCATATACGTTGCCGGAGATCATAGTGTCTTTGACTCGTCCGACGATCTCGCCGTTTTCAATGAGGAAGCCGAGGGAAAGGTTGGCTCGGAAATCGCCACCGAGTTCGTTGCCCTGCCCGGCTCCGAGAAGCTGCTCAACGAGAATTCCGTGCTCGATGCCATCGAACATTGCGTCGTTAGGAACGTCGCCGCCGTCCATCATGATGAAGGAGAGGCTGGGCGAGGGCGTCGTAGTTACGCCGCGCATCCCACAACCGGTGGACGCCTTGCCGATCTCGCCAGCGGTTTGCAGGTCGAGGAAGGGTTCGCCGATGGAACCGTTTCGCACGAGGTCGAGGCGACGAGACGGAATGCCTTCGTCGTCCATCGGTCGGGTTACCGGTGTCATCGGTTGAAGCGGGTTGTCGGTGATGGTGATCCGCTCGTCGAGCATCTTTTCGCCCCAACGATCGATGAGCGGAGAGGAGCCGGTGGCGACGTTTTTCCCGTTGAATCCGGAGAGGAGCGGCCGTAGGAACGTCCCGTTAAAACCAACCGGAGAGAACAGAACCGGCAGGTCTTTGCCGCTCGGTGCGTCGACAATGTTCTGGGAGTTGCGCAGTTTGGTTAGGAGCCTTCCTACGATAGTGTCGACATTGGTTTCATCGACGGGGCTGGTCGAGACTGTTCCGTCCCAAACGCTGAGCATGTCGGTGCCGCGGATGAGTTCGACCCCGACGTAGAAGCTGCAAGCAGTGTGGTGATGTTGAGCGTCGACGCCGTTGGAATTGATGAGCCGCTGTTTACCATCGCCCTTGCTGAAGTCCGCCGAGCACAACGCCTCGGGAAATTCGGACAGTATGGCGTCAATCGCGGAATGACCGAAATCGAGCATCTCGTCGTCGGTCACTGCAGCGGCCGAGTCGTCGACCGAGTCGACTTCCGGGTAGTCTGATTCGTTCGGGAATTGGAACTTAGCTTCTGCGCCGTAATCGGCTAGCGCGCCGGTGCGATCGACGAGTTCATCGATCTTTTCGGCGTCGGATGTCGAAGAGAAGCCAATGCGACCATCTCTGTTGATAACGCGGAGCGCAACTCCAGACGACTGTCTCTGACCAATGTTTTTGGGCCGGTTCGCCTCGAACTCGACATGCCGACGCGAGGATTCGACGCCGAATACCTCAACGTTTCCGTGGGCGGCTGAGGCTAGGTCGAGTAGGCGTTCGTAGTGGTTGGTCAAGCGATGGACTCCTGGGAGAACTGAATAGGGATCGCGTCGTGATTGGGAGGTCAGTGCCGCGTCATGCTCCAGAGATTAGGCAGTTACGAATTCGGATGTGCGGGCTACCGGTGCCCACAGGGAGCGGCATCTGGCCACCTTTTCCGCAACCTCCGCCCTGGTTGAAGCCGCGATCGTTCGCAACGGCATCGACGTTTTCGAGAGTTTCGAAGAGGTTGCCGGAGAGCATGACTGGTCGGACGGCCTCTTGGACCTCGCCATTACGGATCATGTAGGCCTCGCCCGACGAAAAGGTAAACATCTCGTGCTGGGTCATGCCACCGTACCAGTTCTTCACGTAAACCCCATCTTCGACGCCTTCAAGGAGGTCGTCGAACGTTGCTTCGCCGTTTTCGATGAAGGTGTTAGTCATGCGGACGATCGGCGGGAATCGGTAGTTGATGGCGCGGGCGTTACCGGTCGGAGCTTCGCCGGTCTTGGCCGCGGTCTCTCGGGAGTGCAGTCGCCCGACCAACACGCCGTCGCGTACGAGCGGGGTCAAGGATGCCGACGTGCCTTCATCGTCGTATTTGTAGCTGCCGCGCATGCCGGGTTGACCGGCGCCGTCGGTGAAGTTGAGATGGGTTCCGCCAAACTTGCGTCCCAAGTACATCAGCTCTTTTAGCTTGTCGTTTTCGTAGACGTTGTCGGCTTCGGACAGGTGCCCGAACGCCTCGTGGACGAAGACGCCAGCGAGAACGGGGTCAAGGATCACGGTGCGTTGTCCGCCGGTGAGCGGTTTGGCATCGAGGAGGTCAACGGCCCGTTTGGCGGCGGCTGCGACATCGTCGTCAAGACCTTCGAAGACGCCGTAGTCGCCGAGTGCTCCGATGCTGAAACCCGCCTGTTGGACGTCGGAGCCTTCTCTTGCTTGGGCTGAAATTCGGCTGATGACGTGGACGCGTTCCTGCTCGACATAGGTACCGTCGGAGTTGCCGAACGCGATTTTCTGGGAGCTGTCGCCGTAGATTATGTCGGAGCTGACGATGCCGGGTTGGTTCCAGACGATCTCGTTGTAGTGGTCGGCTAGCTTGGTCTTTTCTTGGAGGGTGATCTCCCGGGGATCCTTGACGATGACGGGATCGACGATATCGACATGCGGTTCGACCTCCGCGAGCATGGTCGATTCGCCTTGGTTGCCGGACGCCAGGCTACGGGCTTGGTCTACGGCATCCCGTACTCGGGACTTGAGGTCGGAGAGTTCGTTAAAGCTGGCGAATCCCCACGACCCACTGACACACACCCGGACCGCACCGCCCTTTCCGCTCGTCATGTTGACGTCGTCAAGGGATCGACCGCGATAGGTGAGGCGTGTCGAATCGGACTCCTCGATGCGAATTTCGCTGTAGTCGGCGTTGCTGCCGGCTAGTGCTTCCTCGATTTGGGCTTGGTAACTCATGTGGTTGCGTATCTACTAAGCATTGTCGATATTGGGGGCCATGGATTAGTGTTCGTGTGCAGATACCTTCATCGTATCAATCTCGCATCGGCGGCCAAACGTTACCCTTACCTTCATGACCGCCAGATCGACCCCGGAACATGCGCGATACATGGAGGCTGTGAACCAGCTTCTCTCGCTGGCTGATTTCGAGCGGAAGTCGCGGGCCAATCAACCGCCGGACTGGCATTTGCGCCGGGTCGAACGGTTGATGGAGATCCTGGGGAACCCGCATCTCGCGACGCCGGTGATACACATAGCAGGATCGAAGGGCAAGGGAAGCACCTGCGCGATGATCGCGGCGGGTTTAACAGCCGCGGGTTTCCAGACGGGGCTATTCACGTCGCCGCATCTGCACAGTTTTACGGAGCGAATTCGGGTCGACGGGTCGAATGTCTCAAAATCGGAGTTCGCCGACTTAGTCGACGAGTTGTGGTCCAATGTTGCCGCCATCGAAAAGCAGGGCGATCTAGGCGTGGTGAGCGTGTTCGAGATGCTGACGGCGATGGCGTTTGTGCATTTTCGTCGTATCGGTGCCGACTTCGCGGTGATTGAGACCGGGCTGGGCGGGAGATTGGACTCAACTAACGTCGTTGATCCCGAGGTGGCGGTCATTACATCGATCAATCTCGATCACGTGCGGATATTGGGTGACACTGTGTCGCAAATCGCACGAGAGAAGGCCGGGATTATCAAACAGGGCAAGCCCACGGTGGTTGCGAAGAACCACGCCGCGGTTTGGGGGGTCTTCCGGGAACGTGCGGATGAAGTCGGTTCGGAATTGGTTAGCGCCTGCGCCACGACCGCGGCGTCGGCCGATGAGGATCGAGTGAGTGGTGACCTGCGTCAGGAATTCGTGCTGAAGCGTTGGCGGGCACCAGAGGCCATGGTTTCCGAAGCCGCACTGAGGCCCCCTCCCGATCCGGGTCTGGTAGACGTAAAGATACGAAGTCCGCTTTTGGGGATACATCAGATTGACAATGCACGAACGGCGGCGACGACTCTTAATGTGCTTTACCGGCAAGGGCATCAATTCGATGTCAATTCGGCGATACGAGGTATCGAAAATGTAGGTTGGCCGTGTCGGACCGAGGTGTTAGAGGTTGAAGGATGGCCACCGGTTATCTTGGATGGCGCCCACAATAACGCCTCGTTGAAGGCGTTGCATGAGACTATCTCCAGAATCGAAGTCAGATACGGCGGCGAGCGAGTCAACGGTGCGGTGGGCAACGATCTTGCCGTTGGATCGCATTCGGGTCCGAGCGCACCTTACGTATTGATTATGGGAGCCACCGAAGGTCACGAATTCGAGGAGATGGCTAAGGAGCTAGCGGAATCGGCGTCCTACACTATTGCGACCCAGTCTCGGCATCCCAAATCATCGCCAGCAGCACGGTTGGCGGATACTGCGCGCGAACATGGAATGGAGAGTGCGACGCTCCACGATGTCGGCGAAGCATTAGACGAAGCGCGGCGCTTGGCGCGTGAAAATCCAGAAATTAGATTGATAGTCGTGACCGGTTCTCTATTTGTGGCGGCGGAAGCCCGCGAGCATCTGTTGGGGATCGTGCCGGAGATTTATGAGGACTTGAAGCAGCCGTACATGCTGGCGTACGAGGTCGACGACAAGACGGTCAGGCAGATTGGAAGTAAAATCGCGTAATTAAGGAGTGCGAAAGGATCCGATGAGCAGATACCCGGAAGAACGCAGAGCAGTGATTACCGGAATGGGTGCGATGACGTGCGTTGGGAAGTCCCCGGAAGAGTTCTGGACGAATCTCAAGAACGGCGTATCGGGTGCTAGGCCGATGACGGTTATCGATCCTTCGCCGTTTCCTTGCAAGGTGTCGGGAGAGGTCCAAGAATTCGATCCTACCGAAGGCGGACTGATAAATCGCCGAGAAGCGCGCCGAATGGGTCGTTTCTCACAGTTCGCATTGCACGCGTCGGACCAGGCGATAAAGAATGCGGGCCTGGATCTGGACTCTGAAGATCGCGAACGGGTAGGAGTGTTGATCGGATGTGGTGCTGGCGGATTGCCGGAGACGGATGAACAGGCCACATTGAAGGCTAAACGCGGCGCGTTGAGGATCAGTCCGTTTTACATCCCGGTCATGTTGGTCAATATGTGCTCGGCAAACGTTAGCCGCGTGTTTGGGTTGCTCGGCTACACGAATACCTGCGTCACTGCATGCGCGGCGAGTACACAGGCGATCGGTGAAGCGGCAGAGGTGATACGTCGCGGCGCAGCCGACGTCATATTGACGGGCGGTTCAGAGGCCGGAATCTGTGAACTCGGCATGGGTGGGTTCTCCACGATTCACGCCTTGTCGACGCGGGATTGCCCTCCGTCAGAAGCGTCCCGGCCATTCGATGCCGACCGCGACGGCTTTGTGCCCGCGGAAGGGTCAGCGATGTTCGTCATGGAGAGTCTGGCCCATGCCAAGGCACGCGGGGCAGAGATTTACGCCGAGGTGACCGGTTGGGGCGTCTCGTCGGATGCATTTCATCTGGTCCAGCCGCACGACGAGGGCAAGGGAGCCGCGCTAGCGATCAAGTTGGCACTGGCGGACGCGGAGCGGAATCTCGACGATATCGACTACATCAACGCGCACGGAACTTCGACGCCATTGAATGACAAGTCAGAGACCCTGGCGATCAAACGGGCATTTGGCGACCACGCCTACAACGTCCCCGTCAGTAGCACCAAATCGATGACTGGGCACTCATTGGGTGCCTCTGGTTCGATGGAGGCATTGGCGTGCATGCTAAGCATCCGCGACCAAGTATTGCACCCAACCATCAATCTGGACACCCCCGATCCCGACTGCGATCTCGACTATATTCCGAACGTTGCGCGCGACACAAAGGTCGACGTGACGTTGTCGAACAGCTTTGGGTTCGGCGGGCAGAATGCCTGCTTGGTGATTGAGAGGTTTGGGGGGCGATAAGTAGTTGATCGAGCAACACGTTGTTGCGTATTTCAGATTTTGGAGTAGTTTGTGAATTCAGATTCGAATCGTGCCGCCGCGCTTTTCGACGGCATGAACCTATATCACCACGCGCGCAATGCGTTCGGCGATCGCGACGGCGGATACGACCCGGTAGAACTTGCTAGAACGATCGCGAAATCTCAGGCCTGTGAATTAGGGTCTGTTGACATCCAGAAATAACGGCATCATGATGTGACCCGACCAGCGAACACGACGACCATGCCGAATATCAGCAAAACAATTGCCCCGAATATCCCCAGAAGCATCAACAGGAATTTCTGGTAGCCGGTCAACTCATTCCGCTCCGAGCGCGGCGTTTTGTCGAATCGTCGACGAGCAAAATACCATGTGCCGAGGATGGACACCAGCGACGATACGACTGTTGCGACCAGCGTGACCGCGACCCCTGATTCGATAGTGATCATGAAATATGATAAGCGAATTCAGTCATTATTTCCGCGCTTCCCTGAACGGATCATTCCTCAGCGAGAGGCATTGACGGCACTGATTGGATGCCATTCGATCAAGACACCTGTACCGCAAGGCTTGTTCCGACGAACTAATGGCCCAAGTGATCTGGCGGTAGCCACGTCAACGCGATCCGCAACCTTGCGACGATGCGTTTTACACGCCCCGCGTTCCGTGTCGTTAACTCTGATCATGAACATTGCCGCGATATTTCGTGAGAAATTTGGCAGCTTTGGACTGAATCCTTTGATGAAGGAGTGCGCGGCTGTATTCGTACTCGCCAACCGTGGCCCGATTCGTATCGCCGAACCGGTCAAGCAAATCCTGCGTCACCCGGATTCCTACGCGAGCGCGTTTCCGGATCATCGCAGGTTCAATGTACGCGGTAACTATCGCAGTTGCGCCTATGAAATCAACATTCTCGAACATCCCTCGTTTCGCGCCGTTCTCTTCGCCGTAAGCATCATTAGCAGATCCCAGCCCCGCGATCAGTTTTCTCAAATCCCTCATCTCAGACCTGAGCGCCTTCATCGAAGACTCATGCGTCAACCATCCAATCAACGCCGACAACTCGCATCCTCCAGCGAAAAGGAAATCGCTGCGATGACATTCGGAACGACGTTCGCAAGCGACGCTTCCAACATTGATTCCATGAAGTCATGCCATCAATAGTCGCATTGAAAATCGTGACGCAAACCCTAGTAGGAACATCTCAGACATGCCTGAGACAGACTCAGGCGTCTAGATTATTCGCAACGCGCCCTCGTAGCTCAGTTGGTAGGGTGCCGGAATTGGTATTTCGGAGGTTGAGAGTTCGAATCTCTCCGGGTGTGTATTGCCGATCAAGGACATCGTAACTGTTCGGATATTTGGAAGTTAATATGGATTGCTAGTCGGAGCGATGATAAGAAAAGAGGGCGTACACATGCTCAAGTGGTTGCAGAAAAAGGCTGATGAACGCAGAGAAGCGCAAGAACGTAAACGTCAAGAGATGTTGCGCATTCAGGAACGGGAGCAGCGGATGGCGGAAAGACGGAGTCAGAACCAAAACAACATCATCGCCATAGTGGAACGAAACGAAATTCCAGAAATCGATTGGGAATCGGCAGTCGGAAGATTGCCATTCCGTTTCATGAAATCCGAGCATCTCATCTTCGTATTCCCGAGCGTGGGATATCTGGAGCAACGCGTCAAACGAGAGATCGTGGGCAGGTCGACTGGAGGAAGCGTCAGAGTCGCAAAAGGCGTTTCGTTGCGTGCCGGTTCATCAAGGGGAACGCCCGTCGAAACCGAGTACATGGAGCACCACGGCGCAGGGATGTTGGCGGTCACTTCCAAGCATCTGTACTTCAACGGCGCGAAATCGTTCCGCATACCTTTCGCAAAGATTGTGGCGGTGGAAGCGTACGCGGATTCCGTCGCCGTCACCCGCGACCGTGCAAGACCACAGCCCGAATTCTTCGTGGTCGGAACCGACAACTCGTGGTTCGCCCACGAACTCATGCAGGCGGTCCCGTCGATGGAACTGCCCCGAAAAGACGTCGAACGACGACCCGTAGAGGACTTCCACCTCATCGACTACGACAGTTGGGACGACGATCTCGCTCTCGAAGATTGATTGCCACCAACGTTGATGCAGGGATCGCCTCGCAACTCATCGGGTGTCAAAGGCAACATCGCAAACCATGTTCCGTGAACGCCCAAAAGATGATATTTTGGTACTTGATACTCCCCCGGTGTGGCAGCCACGACGGAGCCTAATGGCAAAGTCGGCGGTGATGAACTGCGGGGGTTACTTTTTTGTTGTGGACCGACGGATGGAGCGAGAGTAAGTTGATGCGCCTCCCGTACTCGGCTGCACGCCGAAAACAGGAGGCGCTTCTGAATCACTTTTTGGGCGGATTGTTGCCTCTGCCACCACCAGAAGGTTTGCCGGTTGTGCTGGGCCGTCCACCTTTGCCCGTAACACCGCCCCCTTTTCCACCTTTTGCCATGAGTTGCTCCTTTCAATTGTGACTTTGGCCAATAGATTATGACCAAAGAGCGATTCTACTCGGATTTAATCACCGATTCCATTCGTGATTGATGGCTCGGTTACAGATATGCCGCTGATTCAACAAACGCAGACTCACTTTTGGGCGGGCACCTGATCTTCCGCTTCCTTAGGCGGCCAAAGCGGCTCGAGGTGAATCTCGTCGGCGCGTTTAAGCGCCTGTGCCATGTCGTGTGCTGCCTGTAAACGGTACCAAGTCTGCGCGTCACCTCCTAACACCTTGGCAACGCGAATCGCCATCTCGGGCGATAATCCCACTTTGCAATTCACCACATCTGACAGCTGTTTACGGCTCACGCCGAGCGCTTTGGCTCCGGTTGTGACGGTCAGGTTCAGCGGTTCCAAACAGTCGTACCGAATCGACAATCCGGGATGTACGGGATCTTTCATCGGCATCTTCGCTATTCCTCAGTGGCAATCGACAATGTCCGCATGAAATGCGTACCATCCTTCACACCGGAACGTGATTCGCTTTGGGATCGGAGGACGAAAGTCGTGTTTGGTGATTGAGAGGTTTGGGATCAGACGGACGCGACCTTTATTCATACCAAACTGTCACGATTTTCAAGCTGCCGCTTGCTCCTCCGCTTCCTTGGGCGGCCAAAGCGGCTCGAGGTGAATTTCTTCGGCGCGTTCCAATGCTTGGGCCAAGTCGTAGGATGCTTGAGACATGTACCACACTCGCGGGCTACCGCCGAAGACTTTGGAAATCCGGATCGCCATCTCGGGGGAGATACCGGTTTTGCAGTTGACTAAATCTGAGAAATGCTTGCGACTTATGCCCAATTTCTTCGCCGCATCAGTGATCGTGAGGTTCGTTGGTTCGAGGCACAACTCCCGAACTGTTTCGCCGGGGTGTGGAGGGTCTTTCATTGGCAATTTCGCTACTCCTCAGTGGTAATCCACTAGGTCAACGTCGGATACGTCACTACCTTCGAATCGAAAGGTGATACGCCAATTCGCCGAAACTCGGACCGACCACGTGTCGTTTCGAGCACCGCGGAGTCGGTGCAAATACAGCCCGTTTACATCCATTTCGTTCGGTTCGCGAGCGCTGTCCAGTAATGAAACGATGGCTTTGATCCGATTGACATGGTTCGGATCAAAGCGTCTCCTGTCACCGTGGTCGTAAAACCGCTCAAGCCCTCGGTGACGAAAACTGACGATCATTACTCAAAATGTAACCTGTAACGTTACAGGTGTCAAGCGTCCTTTGTTCTCCTACCAACCCGGCCCCTCTTCTCGCTCGATCTTGTCCTCATCCAGGTCCATGCCGATGCCGGATCCGGTTGGGATTGCGATGTGGCCATCGACTGGGTCGATGGGGTCGGCTAGGAAGTGTTGGTGGATGCGGTTCCACTTGATGAGGAACTCTTGGTACGGGGTGTGGATGGGTGATTGGGTTACTGAGACGTGGATGCCGGAGGGTGATGAGTGACCGTGGGGGATGGTGATGAGGTCGGCGGCTGTCGCCAAGGCCATGATCTTGAGGGTTTCGGAGATTCCACCGGCCCAGTAGATATCGGGTTGGAGGATGTCGAGGGCTTCGGCATCGATGAAGCGCTTGAAACCCCAGCGGGTGTATTCGTGCTCGGCACCAGAGATCGGGATGTTGGTTCTTTCGCGGACCTTGCGGTAAGAGTCGATACGGTCGGGCATGGCGACTTCTTCGAGCCAGCGCGGCTCGCAGTCTTCGATGGCTCCGGCGAGTTTCAGCACGTAGTTGACATCCATCGCCTGCCAGCAATCGAGCATGATGTCGTAGCCGTAGCCGAGTTCATCTCGGAGGGTTTCGACCATCGCAACGTTGGCTTCGAAACCGTCATGGCCAGACATCGGACCGTGGCGGAAGAACCACTTCTGCGCGGTGTAGCCGAGGGACTTTGCCCATGCGGCGCGTTCTCTGACCAATCCCATGTCGGTGACATTGAAGCCGAGCATCGAGGCGTAGGCGGGTACTTTGTCGCGGGTCGGCCCGCCAAGCAGGGTGTAGACGGGCACGTCGAGAGCTCTGCCCTTCAAATCCCAGAGCGCGCAGTCGACGACGGATATCGCCATCATGGCTTGTCCGTGCCGTCCGTGAACCTGCGAACGATGCATGATGTCCCAAAGGAACTCGGTGGCCAGTGGATCGCGGTTTAGGAGGAGCGGAGCGAGCTGCTTATCGACGAGATATGCCACAGTCTCTTCGACGGGACCACCGATGCCGATCTCGCCTTCGTCGGTCTCGATCTGGATGAAATACGCATCGTGGTCCATCCGGTTGGGTTGGCCCTGCTCAGTGACAACATTGGCGCGCCGCTTCGAGACTCGAAACTCCTCGTAAACATCGAGCGGCATGACGAGGCGGTCTTCCCAGAACTCACCCTCGGTCTCGATGGAGCCGAAGACGTGTCGAATCCGTACGTTGGTGATTTGAGACATTGATCGATTCCTCTATTTAGGCGTCGGGTTGCTGAGGTTGGTTGCGAACGCGCTCAAGCTCGATTCGAGCACGTTTTGATTTTCTGACTAGGTAGATGGCGATGACAACGAAGGCGATGAAGACGAAGACCCACAGAATAGTGCCGAGGACTAGGTTGTCGCCGCCCCTGGAGCGCTCGAACACTTCGGTGGCGAGAGTCAGTGTCTCATCGCCGAATTCCGGATGCTCGATGACGACATCGATCGCCCATACGCCTTTTTCTTCGATCTCGAGTCTGCCGACGTAGTACTCGCGGTCGGCGGGCGAGTTGAGGGCCGGCGCCACCTGCCGGGTGCCGTGTTCGGATGGCGATGCGTAGACCTTAACGATTGCGTCGCCGACATTGTCGTCGGTCTCACGATTATGGACTTGGACGGCATAAGTGAGGGTGCCGATGATGACACGTTCCGGGGATTGGTGAACGATTACCCGGTAGTTGCCGACGTCTTCATCGGCGACGATTTCGAACGGTCCGGAGGTGAGAGTCAGTGGTTGCGCGATCGCCGAAGTCGCGGCAAGAAGCGTAATGACTATGGCCGTCAGCAGTGACGTGCTGCGGATGAAAACGGCGCGGCCGGAGATGGGATTGACGCGTGACATCTGATTACAACGATACCGCATGGCGGGGGTGTGGTTGCATGTAAGATATGCGCATCAAGCTGTTCAGGACCGGGGGAACTTCAGAGCTCATGTCACATCACAAACCACTTGCCGGGCGGGCGGGAATTGTCACTGGAGGCGCACAGGGTATCGGTGGCGGCACGGCGCGACGGTTGGCAGACGATGGTGCCAGCATATTGATCGTCGATATCGTCGAAGAGGCTGCCCAGCGCAACGCTCAGCGGATCAACGACGCCGGTGGTTCGGCGTCGTACATGATCGGTGACGTGGCGCAGGAAGATGTTGCGAAGGCGATGGTTGCGCGGTGCGTTGAAGAGTATGGGCGGCTGGACATCTTGATCCAGAACGCCTATGGCGGGAGTGTCGGTAGAGACGGTTCCGCGGTCGATGTCGAACCCGATGCCTGGCGGTCGGGGATGGACCTCTTGGTTGGCGCTCAGTTTTTGGGTGCCAAATACGGCATACCGGCGATGGAGGAATCGGGTCCGCCGGACACTTTTGAAATCCCGGAGTGGAAGGGTGCGGGTCGCCGGCATGGGAACCCTCCGAAGATGGAGGTCGGGCGGATCGTGAATATCTCTTCGGTGCATGGGCTGTTGCAGGCGCCGCGGGCATTGGTATATGAGACTGGAAAGGCGGCGGTAGTTGGTTTGACGCGGCAGATGGCGGTGGATTTCGGACCGTTGGGGATCACGGTGAACGCGATTGCGCCGGGGCACATTGTGACCGAGCGTGGCGAAGCGATGTGGGCAGAGCTAGGTAACGACGCCGGGTTCGGACTGTTCGAGCGGCACTACCCAGTGAGGCGCACCGGAGTCCCGGCGGATATCGCGAACGCTATCGCTTTCCTCTGCTCGCCGGACGCCTCATTCATCACTGGTGTGGTGTTGCCGGTGGATGGTGGGATGTCGATCCAGCTACAAGAGAACATCGTGATGCACACGAAGGACTACATCGTGGCGAACCCGGACCTGCGGACGCATTTCGATAGTGGTCGGTTAGGTTAGGCGCTGGACCTTAGCCTTCGTCTTTAAACCGTCAAACTCCAAGGGAGTCACGATCAGAGAGGCACGTGCATGATCTGGTCTCGCCACTCATCTTCATGACTTGCGACCGCGATGGTTGCCAAGTCGTCCAGAATCCTTCCCATTTGGGCGTTTCTGTCGATGCAGACTAGGCCCGGAATGGCGATGCCGGACTCAATGAAACGTCGGGCCAACGGCCGCATGGTTCGCACATCGTGTGTCAGGAGAACGCGATCTTGCTCTATCGCCATCCTTAACACTTCGGGGTCTGCCGCGCCTTTCAACCCGAGTTCGTTAATCGACGTTATGTCGAGTTCAGGGTAGCGTCTTTGAAGCCCTCTGAGGACACGCCCATCGATGTCTTCATCACACAAGAAGCGAATCACTCGTTTTGTGAACCACCGTTAGTCAAGCGTGCCTTTAGGCGATCGCGGAGGCCGTGTTGGGGGTTTATTTCAGACATCCACGAATCGACGAGCGAGCAGACCAATTTGTTGTGCGCCAGGTATTCGTCGACAATTTTTTTGTTTTTTTCGTAGTACTCGATGATGTTCGCTAACTCTTCGGAGGTGAGCGATGTGTACCGTTCGCTTAGGTCTTCGAGGCTAGCGCCGTGTTCGAGGTAGTCTTCGAGAATGAGGTAGAGATGGACGCGCGAATCTTTGACCCTGACATCACCTTTTTCGTCATCTTGGACGAACGGGGCGTTAGGATCGCCTAGCGGCAGTCTGGGAGTGCTCGCGTTGAGTCTGTCGAGCTTTGCGAAATAGTCTGTGTCTACTTGTGTCGCCATGTCCTTCGATCCTTGACCGAGTACGGATGTGTTTATCTTACGCTACGACGTGATCCTGACCTCATCGCCGATGTGGATGGTGCCGGGGGATTTGGCGGCGAGGGAGATGGCGAATTGGGGCTCTGGTTGGCCGATAATGCGGGTCAGGGTACCCATGATGTCGATGTCGCGTTGCCCGGATTGGGGTTCCACGTGGGTGGCTAGGCAGCGGGTTACGGTTTTTCGAACTCGGAACTGGATTGCGCCGATCTGGATGTCGCCGCCGGGCCAGCTGAGTTCTTGCCATGGCGTGCAGCCTTGAATCGCTATGTTCGAGCGGAAGCGGAGTTCGGAGATGTCGCTAAACTCCGCGGCTTTGGCGAGATCGGCCAAGCTTTCTCGGGAGTGAAGCGTGGTCAGACCCGCGGACGTGTCGTGGAAGCGGCCGTTGGTGCCATCGCCTACTAGACGCAGCGGAAGTTTGCGACGGCCGAGGGCAGATGGAGTGCCGTCAATTCCAGCGTACCAATCGTTGAAAAGGTGCTCGATGCGGAGGCGGTCGCCCGGTTCGTCGATGCTACCTTCGATGATTGCGGACGTATCGGGTAGGCGGATCCAGATGCGGCGTGAAGATGAGTCGTATCCGCAACGTAGGAGAGCGAGAGCGGGCGAGTGCTGAAGAGACGCAAACCAAGTCTTGCGTCGCCATTCCACATCGTTGGGAGGTCCGGCATCATCAAAACGAAAGCCGAGGACACGGTCGCCGACCACGCGGCCTTCCGCCGTGATCTCGATGGCGTCACAGTGCTCGGCGGGGAAGGACTTTATGGGATGGCGGTAAAGAGCTACAACTTGCATTTTGGAGATTTTACGTTGCCCTCATCCAAACGCTTCCCCACTAGGTGAAGAGGTCACCGAACCGATTAGGAATCGCTCCGCTCCGGTGATGGTATCTCCACCCGACGGAAAGCCAACCAAATGGCAATGTCGTAGGCGATCTTGATGGTGCCGGAGGCGACCCACGGCGTGACGGTGAGTGCACCGGCCCAAAGCCAGCCGGTGACGGTTGCGCTCGGGATGCGTCCGAGGCCGCGTCCAAGGTTCGCCGAGCCGGCCATGATCGCGTGCTCGTCGGGTTCCGTAATGCCCATCATGTACGCCTGACGGGTCGGGACGTCCATCTCGTCGAAGAGGGAGCGAAGGAGCCAGAGAACTATTGCAATAATGACGGTCGGTGCAAAGGCGAACAACAAAAGCATGATATTGCTGACGACTTGAGTGAAGACCAACGTGTTGAGGAGTCCGATGCGGCGAGCGACCCATGGGGCGAGAGCGAGCGAGACCATATTGAGGGCCTGAGAAGCGATCAGCAGCCCTCCAATCGCGGCGGCGGACATTCCGAACTGAGTGAAGAGCCAGAAGCTGAG
This sequence comes from Dehalococcoidia bacterium, assembly GCA_965208645.1. GTDB lineage: Bacteria > Chloroflexota > Dehalococcoidia > Lucifugimonadales > Lucifugimonadaceae > Bin127. The sequence goes on from OZ242350.1 coordinate 793,069, forward strand.
AAACGATTCGAAGATCATACCGCCAGCGAAAGAGTCGATCGCAAACAGGCTGGAGATGGTAAGGATCGGACGTCGTGCCTTGGCCTTAAACGGGTTGGCAATGGGGGATCTCCTACCCCCCCCTTCGCTCCGCGAAGGGGGACGCGTCGAGCGAAGCGAGACGCCGGGGGATGCCCGGGGCGGTGCGGGGACGTCGGTTGTTGACTGTTCTAAACCCCCTTCAATTCCCCCTTGAACATCAAGGGGGAGGGTTCGGTTCTGATCCCCTTCGACATCAAGCGGGAGGTTTTGGTCTACACCTCGCCGAGCCGGCGACAGGAGCGCATATACGAGCGTTGCGAATAGGTGGATTGCGACGTAGACCCAGAGGAGGGTCTGGTAAGCGTCGGTGGGATCCCAGTCGAGGTTGTTGATGAGCAGGGTCGAGAGTCCGGCGAGAAGCGCACCGGTGGCGCGCCCTGCGGCCGACGACATTGTAAGTATGGAGTAGGCCTTCGTACGCCCCTCCTGCGGAATCACGGCGGCAATGCCGGTCTGTTCCAGCTGTGACATGCCGCCCAAGTGGGCACCACTGGCGGCGTAGGAACCAAAAAAGCCACCAATGATGAGCAACCAAAGATCGCTGGAGTAGATGAGAACGATGCCCGCGAGCCCAGTGATCAGCATCTGAGCGATCGCCCAAGCTCGGGTGGGCACCGCTCGACTCGTGAGCATAACCACGACCGAGAGCAAGAAACCCCCGGCAAGGCTAGCACCGAAGATAACACCGATCTGAGTGTTCGCGATGCCAATATGTGCAAGGTAGATGACCGCAAGCACCGCCATCATCCACCGTGCGGCATCACGCGTGAAGCGACCAGCATAGAAAAGGTAAGGGTCAAGGGCAGGTCCACGAGAGGCGGGGGGCATTAGCGCAAGGTATCACAGGAGGGTTCTACCGTCATCCCCGCCAGCCAACCGTCACTCCCACACACCAACCGTTACTCCCACCAGTCAACCGTCATTCCCGCCAACCATCCGTCATTCCCGCGCACGCGGGAAACCAGCGAAAAACAAAGCACACCACCTCCCTCCCCTTCGCCCCGCGAAGGGGACGCGGAGCGCAGCGACGCAGGGGATGCTCGAAATTCACCGCAGTACCCAATCAACACAACACCCCCATCCTTCCAATCCTCAAAAAATCCTTCCCATCATAGTTCAAACAACATCGTTGCCCCGCGACCCAACCGTCATTCCGGCAAAAGCCGACGCTTGAGTCACGCCGTCATATTTGGAGTTAATCGTTGCCATATACTCCAGTAAATGTTTTGAATAGTTACGGGCAATTAGGACGTGATTGCGCTTGGATTTCAATATGCCGGTGTGCGAGTGCCGCTGGTGTCGATGCAGGGAATATTCAAGCCACGGATCATGGATCTGCCGCTGTCGATCACGACAGCGCTTTGCACGGAGAGCCAGTCGTCAGCAACGGTATGTCGCTATGCCGATTGCACCACGCAGCATTCGACCGACTGCTACTAGGCGTGCATCCAGACTACGTAATACACGTCCGCCCCGACATCCTCTACGAGATCGATGGTCCAATGTTGAAGCACGGACTACAGGGGTTGCAGGGTCAGCGGATCGTAGTGCCGTCGCGGCGGGTCGAGCGGCCGGATGAGGGGCGGCTGGGGGAGAGGTGGGAGCGGTTTTTGGGGGGAGTTGCCTGAACTGGGATTTTTGATGAGGGATTCTGGGGATTTGGTGTTGGCTAGGGGAGACGTTCGTTGATGACTGGGACGATGTACGCTTGACGTACATCGTCACGACAGATATTCTTGTGTCGCGTGATACTGAGTTATCGTGATCGTCGGACCCGGCGTTTTGCCTCTGGAGAGTTCGTCGGCACGTTTCAAGGGATCGAGCAGCAGGCTGAGAGGCGGCTTTCGATCTTGAATGCGGCGCCTTCTCTGGACACGCTACGAGCGCTGCCCAGCAATCGACTGGAATCTCTGAGAGGGTCGCGGGCGGGTCAGTACTCGATCAGGATCAATCGTCAGTGGCGGGTCTGCTTCACTTGGAGCCCGGGTGCAACGGGACCGTCGGATGTCGAGATCGTGGACTATCACTAGTCCGAGGAGATTGGACCATGTTCAGAAGAGCGGTACACCCGGGAGAGATATTGAAGGATGAACTAGCAGAGTTCGGGGTGACGCCGACCGAGTTTGCGCGTCAGATCGACGTCCCTGCGAACCGGGTGAGCCAGATCGTTGCGGGTAAGCGTTCGGTGACCGGGGATTCGGCTTTGCGGTTCGGGCACTGGTTCGGGGTCGAGCCGCAGTTCTGGTTGAATCTTCAGTCGCAGTACGATCTTCGTGTTGCGGAGGAGAAGGTGGGCGATGAGGTGCGGGGGTTGGCTAGGGCCTCGGCGCGAGGCGAGTAGCGGCATCAACGGGCTTTCTTTCAGCTTCGGCACGGCGAGTTCTTTCCAGCATCTTGGATGGCACGCATGCGAGGAGACGTTTTACTTGGAGTTTTTTCAAACAGACAGAGCGACGGGTCAACCGAAAGGGATCGTCGCATTGGATCTTGGAGACATCGAATGATCAAGAACGAGAGGCAATACCGGATAACGAAGGCTCAGGCAGCGCAATTCTCAAAGGCATTGTGCGAGTTGGAAGGTAACACGGCGGAAGAACTGGGGTTGCATTCGCTGCTTTTCAAAGCCAAAAAGGACGCCGTGCGCAGTCAGCTTGCCGACCTTGAAGAGGAGTTGCGAGACTACGAAGTTTTGAAGTCAGGCGACTTCGAGTTTGGGCGGCTTGAATCGGTGTCCGAGTTGCCGCGGCTATTAATCAGCGCGCGGATCGCTCGGGGGCTGAGTCAGAAATCGCTGGCCGGTCGGCTGGGATTGAAGGAGCAGCAGATTCAACGATACGAGGTGTCAGAGTATGCTTCGGCAAGTTTGGCGCGGGTAAGGAGTGTGGCGGAGGTTTTGGGGGAGGGGTGACCGAACCGCTGATTACCCAGATTGTTGTGATGGGCTGTGATTTGGGGGTGTGACACGGTCTTCGGAGGTAGATGTGTTCAGACGGTACACTGAAGATCATGACGACAACGAAGGCACAGGTGGGCGTGTGCAACATCCCCAATCGCACCATCTTCGACGGTGACAATCTCGACGTGATGCGGGGGATCAATGACGAGTGCATCGATCTCATCTACCTCGATCCGCCGTTCAACTCGAACCGGGATTATGCGGCTCCGATCGGTAGCAAGGCAGCCGGCGCGGCGTTCAAGGACACTTGGGACTTGACGGATGTGGACGAGGCTTGGCACAACGAGATCGCGGAGACGGGTCTGCCGCTGTACAAGATCATCGACGCGAGCCAGCACAGCCATGGGAGCGGGATGAAGTCGTACTTGATCATGATGGCGGTTCGGTTGTTGGAGATGAAGCGGATTATCAAGCCGACTGGGAGCATTTATCTGCATTGCGATGGCACGGCGTCGCACTATCTGAAGGCGCTCATGGATGCGGTGTTTGGCAGGGACAACTTCCGTGGAGAAATCATCTGGCGGCGTACCAATGCCAAGGGATTGGCGTTCAAGGGCTACCCGCGAAACAACGATATTCTGCTCTATTACACAAAGGGTCAGGATTTCATTTGGAACCGGCCATTTCGACCTCACGATCCAGACTACATAGAGAAGTTTTATCGCTACGTAGAACCAGAAACGGGGCGACGGTATACATCAGGCGACCTGGTCAACCCGAATCCAAACCGCCCAAATTTGACGTATGAATGGAACGGACATACGAGGGTGTGGCGATGGACCAAGGAAAGGATGCAGCAGGCGCACGATAACGGTTTAGTTCACTACACATCTACAGGGCTTGCGCGCCAGAAGCGATATCTAGACGAAGTACAGGGAACTCCAGTTGACACGATATGGGAAGACGTGAGTCCGATTAAATCAAAAGCGAAAGAGCGCACCGGGTACCCGACTCAAAAGCCTCTGGCGCTCCTTGACCGCATCATCCAAGCGAGTTCCAACCCCGGTGATGTGGTGCTAGACCCGTTCTGCGGTTGTGCGACGACATGCATCGCGGCAGAACGATTGGATAGGCAGTGGATCGGTATCGACCTCTCGCCGCTTGCCGTCAAACTCGTAGAACAACGTGCCCGCAACGAACTCGGACTTATGGGCGGAATCCAAGCGACCTCCCGAACCGACATTCCCAAACGCACCGACCGCGAACCTGCGCCGCCGTTGAGCGCGTCGAAGGTGGTGCTTTACGGAACGCAAGCCGGCCACTGCAACGGTTGCGGCACTCACTTCATGCAGCAGCATCTCACGGTGGACCACATCATCGCGCGGTCGAAGGGTGGGACTAACCATCTTGACAATTTGCAGTTGCTTTGCGGACACTGCAACTCGTTGAAGGGGAATCGCCCGATGGAGTATCTGAAAGCTCGGTTGGCGCGGGAGTATGCGTGAGGGGACTGATCGAAAATCGGTTTGACTTGATCGTAATTTCGGTCACGGGTCGATTTTTGTTAGTGTTATCTCGATTGAGTTTCGGTTGATGAACGTTTTTATATGGCACGATCATTACACCGATAGCAACCAACACATCTGGAATCAGGAACAGAAGAGAAGAAATTGCCAGAATCGAGGGTGAAATCCAACCAACCCAAAGTCGTGGACTTGTTCTCGGGCGCGGGTGGTTTGAGTTTGGGTGCAGCGCGTGCGGGGTTCAATGTGCTTGGAGCAGTAGACACGGATCCTCATGCCCTACACGCTCACAAGATAAATTTCACTGCGTCACGTCATCTCGACGTTGACGTATCTTCGCTTTCTGGGGAAAAGCTGATCGGTTTGTTCGAATTGGAAGCACAAGGTTTGTCTGGCATCATTGGCGGTCCTCCTTGTCAAGGTTTCAGTAGCATGGGGCTGAGAAATCGAGATGATCCGCGGAACAGCCTGTTCGTTGATTTTTTCCGAATCGTCTCGGAAGTCAATCCGGCCTTCTACTTAGCCGAGAATGTTCCGGGGATCATGCGACCAGCTAACTCCGCAGTCGTCGATAGAGCACTCGCGTTCGTCTCGAGCAAATACACTTTGTTGGAACCAATGAGGTTATCAGCCCAAGATTACGGTGCTCCGACAACCCGCAAACGCGTGTTCTTTTTCGGTTATGATCCGGATCGCGTCGAATCCTTGATCGGCGACGATTTTTTGCCGCCGTCAGATGTCGATAAAGTTGTCGTGCGAAACGCACTAAAAGGGCTTGTTGTCAAAGTGAGGCCAAATTGGCAAAAGGCGAGCGACGGATGGAGGACTTCTCGAAGCCACGGCAAGGGTTTTTATGCATCAAGGTTGCATGGACATGTGCCTGATGGAGTCGGCGATCCAGTCGCTTTGCAGCGCTTGGGGACTGAATCCAAATCTTCGGGAAATTTGGGGACTGCGCATACGCCTAGAGTGGCGAAGAGATACGCCGCTTTGAAACCCGGTCAACAAGATCGCATCTCAAAGTCGCAAAGGTTGAATCCCGATGGATTTTGCCCGACGCTTCGAGCGGGGACAGGCCCGGATTTTGGTAGCTACCAAGCAGTACGTCCAATCCACCCCACCGAACCCCGAGTCATAACGCCGCGCGAAGCGGCGAGGCTTCAGGGATTCCCAGATTGGTTCATGTTTTCACCTACCAAGTGGCACAGCTTTCGGCAGATCGGGAGCAGTGTCTGTCCAATCTTGGCCGAATACTTAATGGGCGTGATCGTAAAACGATTGCGCGTTGGAATTTAGGACGCCCAGATATGGATCAACAAACCACGAAATACACACCCGTCAGCGCGGCTCCGGTCAAGTCCTTCTTTGTTTCGATGTTGACCAGGGACATTGACGTCGACGAGGCCATCCTCGACCTTCTTGATAACTGCGTAGACGGTATTCGTCGCAAAGGGGTTAAGGAAGGGCAAAAACCCTTTGATGGATATTGGGCAGAGATTACGTTTGATCGTCAAACTTTCTCGATAGCTGACAACTGCGGCGGTATCCCGTGGGAATTAAGCGATTACGCATTCCGCATGGGACGCGATCCTGAGCGCGAACCTGACGCAACAGGCGTTGTTGGAGTATACGGCATAGGAATGAAAAGAGCTATATTCAAGATGGGAGCTAGTTGCGTCATTAGTACGCAGTCTAGTGAAGATAAATATGAAGTTAACATCACGCCCGAGTGGTTGAAAGACGAAAATGTTTGGGATTTACCTGTCACCGAACGAGAAACGTACATGTCCGAAGACGGCACAGTGATCGTAGTCGGCGATTTGCATCAAGGAATCATCAATCGCTTCTATGATGACGCAACAAGCTTCCAATCTGAATTGATAGGACTTATAGCTTCACATTTTGCATTTATTATCGAAAAAGGATTCAAAGTCATCGTCAACAACGAAACGGTGGACTCCTGGTTGCAAGAATTGATATATGAACCTGATAAAGAAAAATCGACTAATGCTATCCAGCCTTTCATGTATAAAGTGTCAACTGACACTGATGTTGATATTTTCCTTGCGGTCGGTTTCACTCGTCCAATTCCGAGTCAAGATGAGATCGATCAGGAGAACGAAGCTAAACAATATTCGACAGAAGATGCGGGCTGGACTGTAGTATGTAATGATCGCGCTGTTCTGTTTTGCGATAAAAGTGAATTGACTGGATGGGGAGAGGCTGGTGTTCCGAGATACCATACACAGTTCATAGCTGTTTCTGGGATTGTTGAATTTAGATGTGATGATCCCAGTGAATTGCCTATGACAACTACAAAACGTGGTGTCGACGCATCATCACCTTTGTACCTACAGGTCAAGAATAAGATGCGCGAGGGCATGAAGCTTTTCACGGATTACACCAATCATTGGAAGGGTTCGGAGAATGAGTCGCGTACTCAATTCGCATCTTGTGATGCGATGACGTTCTCTGAGCTCAAGAGGGTTAGCGATCAGTGGTCTTTCAATGCCGCGTACAGATCTCTTGAAGGTTCAACTCAATCCAAACCCACACTGCCACGACCTAGGCCGAACGACCCAAGAAGGAGGCGCATTTCGTTCATGAAAGAGACTGAACAAGTGCGAGCCGTGGCCACGCACTTGTTCGACGACTCTGATGTCCATGCGGCGATCGTGGGCGAAAAGTGTTTTGATTTGATCCTAGAAGAAGCTCAAAAATGAGTGGGCCTCCATATCATCTGCGTCCCAATAAAGCAGTTGATCGTTACATCTTGACTGAAGCAATTCGCCGATTGGCAAGGTTGGACCAATTGTCCAATTACATTTACTATGGTCTTGGTGGTCCATATATGGAAGATTTTCGTGCGCTATACGAGCAATGTGAAGATTTGCGCATGGTGTCCGTCGAAAAGAACGAAAACACGTTCAAGCGACAGCAGTTTCACGCACCGTTTAGCACAGCACAGTTGCTGAACAAGGATATTTTTGAATTTATCGATAATTACGAATCGGACGGACAAAAAAGTATCTTCTGGCTTGACTTCACTGATCTAAATTTCAGGAATTTCGAGTATTTTGAGCTTCTTGCTGGCAAGGTGGGACTAGGAAGTATGCTTAAGATTACGTTACGCGCTGAAGCTAAGGATTTTCGGAGTTGTTACGATTGCAGTTATTCTATATGCGAATGCTTACGTCATGCAAAAGGTCCTGAACGGTTCAAATCTAAATTTGGGCGTTTAATGCCAGTTCGAACGAACGACCCGCCTAGACAAGTTGATGGCTTCGGTAAGTTGCTTCAGGATATGCTTAGGAAGTCTGTACAAAATGCTTTGGCAAGCGAAAGTGATGTGAAGTTTCAATTGATAAATTCTTTGTTATACCGGGACAGCACGTGGATGTTGACCGCAACAGGCATTGTGTGTGCGAGACCGCAACACCAAGCCGTGCTTGATGCATTCGGTGATTGGGAATTTGCAAATTTGGATTGGGCAGAACCCAGGATGATCGAAATTCCGGCTTTAAGTACCAAAGAACGATTGCATTTGCAAGATCAATTGCCGTGCACGGATGACGCCGGGAAATTGTTGCATGAAGAGTTAGGTTATTTCGTAGCGAGGACCGAGAATGAATCGATACGGCAGCTTCAAGACTACGCTGATTTTCACAGATTGTATCCTTACTTCATGCGAGGAACACCTTGATCAATCTGCGTACAACAGCGACGGCAGTCTATTCGATTAGGGATTTATTCGCCGCCGCCGCTACTTACTCCTGATTCAACTCGTGCACACCAGCCTATCCGACACGTGATAAAACCCATCATGAACATCCAACGGCGGCCTCAGCGCCGCGTTATAGTAGGCGAGTTCAGAGCATCCGATCCCTGACCAGTAGAAGTTGCGTCACGACATCATTACCTGTGCGCCGGCGCTCATTGTGATGGGTCCGGTGGCATCGCAATAAACGATGTTTTTGTGAATTCCTTCGCCAACTCACCAAATAATCGAAACTGGGCAACGTCAATTGTTCCGGTATTAAGTGACGATCACCATATCCTCGGCAATCGACTGAGTGATAGCGAAGCGCCCAACCCGCCGCCAAGTTCACGTCGCAACTGCCATTTACGGGAGACTCGACTCTACCCCAACACCCGCAGCACAAAATCGCGGGCTAGACGGCGGTCAGCGTCAAGTTCCCACTCTTCCATGATGCCGTGGTAGAAGTAGATGTGACACTTTTCGGCGACGGCGAAGTGTGCTTCGATCAACGGATCGTCCCGTTCGGTTGCAAGCTTTATCGCGGCATTCTTTAATGAGCGGTGGCTCTGGTACGGCCATTCACGTTCCTGTGCGACCGCCATAATGGCGTGCGCCGCTGCGCCCCACAGCTTCTCCGCGCCCTGCACGACATCCCCAATCTCAAACTCGTGATCCGATGCCGCCAAAAAATCGAGCGCGATTTGGCGGTGTTCTGGCGGTGAGATTGTCGAGGTTGTCATGTGCCAAAAACCTTCCGATATCAATTCTACAGGGTGTCCTCCACGCCTCTGGATGGACGTTCCGTCCGCTTAAGCGCCGGCTTTCGCCGGACTGAGACGGCAGTTGAGCACAACACCCGTAGGGGCGGTTCGCGAACCGCCCCTACCACCCAAACAACCAACCCCCTCTATCACCGCAATAACCCCCTCCCACAACACCCCCCATCCTTCCCAATCCTTCAAATCCTAGCTCACACTTGACAACCCAAACATCCGTGCTAATATAAGAACTGTTAACAACAAACATCGCCGCGCCGACGGGTGCGGATACGACCTAAACAAGACCCTGCCGACAAAAACCCGAGACCCAGCCCAAGACCGTGAACGCAACACCACAAGAGCAACACAGTCAACGACTGACCTCGGCATCCTTGAGCAAACAAGATGCAACGTCGGAAGGGACCGTTAGAAACGAACGCTGCTACAAGGTCCAGTCGCGTCGCCCATGGCAGGCGCCGCAACACGAGCCAGACAATAGCACCTCCGTAGGGGCGACCCTTGTGGTCGCCCGCGCAAAACGGAACGCACCCTTTCTCCCTCCCCTCTCAGGGGGAGATTAAGAGGGGGTCCACCGGCGGTGCCTGCGTCCAAGGGCTGGGCGAACGTTCGTGAATCCGGCAGACGTCGGCCCTCGAAAACAAACAGGGCGCGGCTACAGCACGAGCTCGGGACTAACCGAGCGATGGAGAGCGGCACTGCTCAAGCGGCCGAACTCCGGGCCCACGGTCTGGCAACGTGGGCAGATGTTGGAACTAAAGGACGGGCCCACGTCCAATCCCCGCAAGCGCGGCGATGAACAAAACCTGACGTAGGGGCAGGTTTCAAACCTGCCCCTACCAACCAAACCTCCAAATCCTGCAACACCCCGCAGGCCATACCAACACACCCTCCTCCCCTTCGCAAAGCGAAGGAGACGCGTGCGAAGCACGCAGGGGATGCACGAAAACCACCAACTACACATCCCCTCCATCCTGTCCATCCATGTAAATTCCCCCACCCCATCATGCGCCGCAAGCATCAATCAACAGCTTTCGCCGTCGGCAAAGTAGAATTCATCGAATGTTGTTCCGTTCTGTGACCGTCGTTGGCTTGGTGCTGTTGGGCGCGGTTGTTTTGGTTGGCTGCGGGGTTCAGAATGAGGGCGGTTCCAGTGGCAGTTCTCTGACGGCGGAGCTGGTGGTGCCGCCAGATTCTCAGACGGTTGTCGAGGCGGCTACGGCGGTTCCAACGGCTACTCCGGTGCCGACAGCTACGGTTGAGGTTGCGGAGGAGGTCGTTGAGAAGCAGTCTCAGGTGAACGTGCCCAATCGAGGCTACAACTCGTTTGGGGATCCGGACGCCCCGATCACGATGTTCGATTTCTCGGATTTCGTCTGACCGCATTGCGGTAGTTGGCACCGCGGGACGGTTGCCCAGATGCGTGAGACGTATATCGCCGATGGGCTGGTGAGGTCGATATACTTCCACTTTCCAATCCTGTCTCAGGAGTCGGCGATCGGGGCCGAATATTCCGAGTGCGCGGGCGAGCAGGGGGCGGAGCATTTCTGGGCATATGTGGATGCGGTCTACGAACGTCAGGATGAAATTTCGGAGTCGCTGTTCGGGGAGTTAGTGCCGGAACTGGATCTGGATGTGACGGCGATGAACGAGTGTCTGGTGTCGGGTCGGCACAATGCGACGTGGCAGATCGACCGGGCGCGAGGCGAGGCGATGGGCGTACAATCCACTCCAACTATCTTCCTCGCATATGTCGACAAGAATGGCGAGGAAGTCCGTTTGCAGTTCCGTGGCGCACGCGATTTCGACAATATGTCGCAGATAATCGATGCCATCTTGAGGGAGATCGAGCAGTGAAGATAACTAAGATAACGCCATATTTGATCTCGGCACCAGCGCCATTCCTGCCGACCGCTAATGACAGTGGCAGCGTGGTGCGAAATCGGGAGTATCTCTTCGTGTCGGTGGATACGGATGAGGGAGTCACGGGATGGGGCGAGGTTACTTGCACTCGGGATCAGGCGAACCGGGGCGTGGCATCGTTGATTTCTCGGGTGTCGGAACTGCTGGAGGGTGATGACCCGAAGAATATCGAGAAGATCTGGCACAAGGTCTTCCGGCACTTCACCTATATGGGTTCAAGGGGCGCAACGACGAGTGTGATCTCGGGTATCGATATCGCTCTGTGGGACATCCGCGGGAAGGCGCTCGGGGTGCCGGTATGTGAGTTGCTAGGCGGCCCGGTCCGAGATGCGGTGGATGTTTACTGCCATCCGCAGGACGGTGCGACGCCGGAGGAGCTGGCGCAACACTGCCAAGCGATCGTGGCCACCGGTCAGACGTCGATCAAGACGGACCCTTGGCATCCGCATCATTCAGACGAGATCGATGGCTACATGTCGGGACGGCTCAGCGCGGAGGCTGAAAACCTTGGTGTGGAGCGGATCGCAGCGGCGCGAGAAGCCGTGGGTCCAGACATCGAGATCTTGATCGACAACCACGCTCGGTTCGATGTTCCGACGGCGATCCGGCTGGCGAAGGCGCTGGAGCCGTACGACATCTTCTGGTTCGAGGAGCCGGTAGGCGTGGAATCGAACACGGCACTGAAGCAGGTCCGGGACGCGACGAATGTGCCGATCTGCGTGGGCGAGCGGATTCACACCCGTTGGGAGTTCGTGCCGATCCTCGAGCAAGGCCTGGCGGACTTCATCATGCCGGACATCACGTGGACGGGCGGGATATCAGAACTGAAGAAGATCTGCATCCAAGCCGAGTCGTACTACATACCCGTATCGCCGCACGATGCGAGCGGACCGATCAACGTGATTGCCGGTGCGCAGGTGATGATCACAGTACCGAACTGCTACCGCGTCGAGACATCACGGGCGGATCTGCACGCATATGACTGCCTAATGGACGTCCCGCTAGATATCCGTGGCGACAAAATACACCTCGATCCGGCCCGCCCAGGGATCGGCATCGAGATGGACCGAGAGTATCTGAACGCGCATTTGGTGGATTGAACCGACAGCGAGTTGCGTTGACAATCATTTTCCACGAAAAATGAGCGGCAAAAAGTTTTGAGTCGCGTAGGTGAGCGTCAAAACGATCGGCGACGAGTCGCCCTACTCAACCGCGAAGAGGTAGGCGTAGTGGGGTTGGTTGCCGCGGATGAACTGGATGTCTATGCGGTTGTAGTGGGTCAATTCTTGGGTTAGGCGGGTTTCGGCAACGCGGGCGATGTCGGGGGCGATCTCTTCACCGACGTATACGGCGACTAGTGCGCCGTGGTGCACGACGGTGTTGACGCCGGCGATTAGCATTGCCAGTTCGTCGTCGGAGGCGCTTACAGTCTCATCGTCGACGATGACCATGAATTGGCCTTGCTGGACGTGAACGCCGCCCATCGTGGCATCGCGCGATGCTCGAAACACGGAGCCGACGTGGAGGCCTTCGAGCATGTCGGCCATCTCCTCGGTGTTTTCCTCGAGGTCGGCGTCCGGGTCGAAGGCGCTCATCGCTGCGATGCCTTCTTGCATGGATCGGGTGGCGATGACGATGGAAGACTTTTCAGTGAGTTCGGATGCCTGCTCGGCGGCACCGATGATGTTCTTGTTGTTGGGGAGGAGGATAATTTGATCGGAGGGTGCGGCCTCGACGGCTTCGAGGAGGTCTTGGACGCTGGGGTTGAGGGTGTCGCCACCTTTGACGATGAAGGTGGAGCCCATGCCGGCTTGTCGGAAATAGTTGGCCATGCCGTCGCCGGCAACGACGGCGACGATGGCGATGTCGACGGGGTCGATGGGTTGCTCAGCGGATGCTGCGTCGGCGCGTCGGTTTTCGGCCCACTCGGTGGTCTGTGCGTCCATGTTCTGGATACTGACGTTGAGGGTGAGGGCACCGTTTTGGACGGCGAGGCTGACGGCTTCGCCGGGGTCTTCCATATGAACGTGGATCTTGGCGATGGTCTCGTCGCCAGCGATGACGGTTGAGCGTCCGATTTTGTTGAACTCATCGGATAGTTGAAGGATGTTGATGGCGGTGCCTTCGATGGCGATGTTGGTGCAGTATCCCCAGGCTTCTTCCTCGGCGATATCGAGGGAGGAAGTGTCGACGATGACGCCGCTTTCGCCGACGAGATTTTCGATGCCAGGGGCGTTAACCGAGACCGAGCCGTCGCCTTCACCGCGGAGGTATTGAGACATGCCGATGAACATGATGGCGAGTCCGAACCCGCCGGCATCGACTACACCGGCCTCTTTGAGGACTGCGAGCATCTCTGGTGTGCGCTCGGTGGTGTCGAGGGCTTGTTTGGCGGCGGTTTCGACTACATCGTTGACGCTGGCGCCATTTTCGGCTACCTTTACTGCGGCTTCAGCTGCTTCGCGGATGACGGTCAGCATGGTGCCTTCGACAGGGTTGGGGACAGCGCCGTAGGCCATCTCGGCAGCTAAGGTCAAGCCGTGGGCAAAGTTTTCGCCATTGACCTCGTCGGCTTCGGTCAAGGCATCACGGAGGCCTCGGAATAGTTGGGCCATGATGAGTCCGCTGTTGCCTCGGGAAGATAGCAATGCGGCGCGTGCCATCGCCATTGCCGTGGTCGGGACGTGGTCGGTGGCGGTGGATTCCATGTCGGATGCGATGCCGCGCATCGTCAGCACCATGTTGGTGCCGGTGTCGCCATCCGGGACGGGGAAGACGTTGAGAGCGTTAAGCTGGTTCTGATTAGTGGCGATTGCGGCTAGAGCGGCTTTGGCGAGATCACGTAGGAGGTAACCGTTGCTTGTCGTGGTGGCCATTGGCATCTAAGGGTTCCCAGAATGTAGGCGGCTCGGTGCTTGGCGGTGGCTCGAATGGTGCTTCCGAACTCTCCGCGATGTTATCCTAATCGTTGTTAACCGCTCCGATTGCGGCGTCGCGCGCAATCGATTGGCGGAACCTGCCAAAGCCACGAAATCGAAGAAACGCGCCATGTCCACGTATATGTCCGAAGAGCAGATCCGAGCCGCCTTGAAGCTAGGCCCGCGGCCGAAACCTCAGTTCGGCAACAACCGGAGCCACGCGTTGAATGCGACGAAGCGGCAGTTCAAGCCCAATTTGCAGTCGCGGCGCGTGTTGGTAAATGGTCAAGAGCGGAAGATCAAGCTCTCGGCGAGAGAGATTCGGACGCTGAACAAGCGCGGGCGGATGTTGCTGGCGGAGTGAGGTTGTGGGCGGATGGGCGTGTCCGTTAGGATTGTGATTCGGGCGAGATTGATGCGCGATTCGGGGTTTGGCAAAATGCCGCGACTCTGGCGAGTTTGGCGTTATTTAGCTGAACTAGGATTTTGGGTGTTGGGGTACCATCGTGTTGATGCGCGATGTTGAGTGTTTAGATTTTTGACGAAATGACTACGCCAACGACGATCGGCAACCTGACCGAGCCTGACGCGAACAGTGCGATAGCCGATTATCTGAACGGAATCGGAGCCGGTTGGGACGCAAACGCAGAGCGTTCTCAGACTCTGGTCGGGGATAGCGGCAGGCCGGACATCGTTGTGCGTCAGAATGGACGGAGGGCGGTGGTTGTGGAGACGGAATATGGGCGGCCGGCGGTTGTTGATGCGGTGTCGCGTCTGGGCAAGTGGCTTGTCGGCGAGACGCGGGAGTTAACGGAGGTGGTCGCTGTGGGGATAGACCAGGATTGCAAAAGTTTGATGCGATCGGAGTTTCTGGCTAGACTCAAGCGCAACGAGCCGGTGTTGAGTGTGCAGTTGGTATCAACTGCCGGGGTGTGGCCGGATGAGCCGATAGTGTCGCGTCCGGTTGATCTTGTGGCGTATTGCGAATACGCTCAGGTGCCGCAGTTGGAGATTGACCGACACAGCACTGCGGTGGCCAAGCGCGTAGATTCTGTGGGTGGGGCATTGCTGAATGGGTTGCGGGGAATGACGGCGACTGGAGACGATGCGCTTGCGAAGCTGGCCGATATCGTAGGTGCTGATTCTGCAGAGGATGCGACGCGGATAGTTTGCGCGATCTGGTTGACGACGATCGATCTTCACAACGATCTTGCTTCGTACAGTCCGACGTTGCGGTCTATGGGTTTGGAAACAACGAAAGCACTCAGGCAGAACTCGAGGTTCGGCATACTCAGCCAGCGACATCTGATCGATGCGTGGGAGATTATTGAAGGCGTCAATTACGTTCCGGTGATCGAACTTGCGAAGTCTAGTCTCTCGGTGGTCGGAAGGTCTGGCATAGTTTCGGAGGTGCTGAGAAGTCTCGAGGATCTGAGTGGTGAGGTTAACGAATTGCAGGCGAAGCATGTCTACAACTTCGCGGGTGAGTTGTGGCAGCGGTTGGTTACGGATCGTGAGGAGCGGGCGGCGCACTATACAAGGCCGGAGGTGGCGGAGTTGTTGGCGACGTTGTCGGCGCAGAGGTTCAACGATAGGTCGGTAGAGGAGATCGCTTCGGTGAATCTGATGGATGCTGCGAGTGGGACGGGTACTCTGATAGGGGCTGGCGAGCGTGCATTGCGGCGGCTTTATTTGCTGAAGGACGGTAATGATCCGAATCTGCATAGGAAGCGGATGGAAAATCACATCATCGCGTTGGATGTGGATGGAATCGCTGGGACTTTGACGGCGAAGCGGCTTACGGATATGGAAGTGACGCAGGATTACCATGATTGTCGTATCGCAGTGGTTACTCATGAAGCGGGTTCTTTGTGTCTGTTGAATCCTGAGAGCGCGGGGATTTCGGACATGCTGGGTAGCGGCGGACGGGGGATGAGTCCGGATCAGGACAACAGCAATGGCACGGTACGGATTCCGGTTGGCAGCGTAGATTGGGCGTTGATGAATCCACCGTATTCGCGTCCTCGCAGAGGTCGTAGGCAAGCGACGACAGGATTGTCGCCGCTTCGCACTGTCGCGTCGAAGTATGGCTGGAAAATGTCTCATGGTCAGGCGGGTTTGGGTAGCGATTTCGGGAATATGAGCAATATTCGGTTGAAGCCGGGTGGGGTTTTCGCGCATGTATTGCCGTTGACCGCGGCTCATGCTGGTAGTTGGACTGCCTGGCGAATCGGGATGGAGAAGGATTTTACCGACATCGTGGCGATTGCCAATGTGGGTAGCGAACTTGAGAGCATGAGTGCGGATACTGCGATGAACGAGATGCTGGTTGTAGCGACCAAGCGTCAACATCGTCCTGATAAGTGGTCACCGACGGAGATTTTGTGCGTCAATTTGGATTCTGCACCTGCAACGATGGCTAAGGGTTATGCAATGGCGAAAGACCTTGCGGCGATACCTAATGGCTCGAAGTCAGGTGCTCATTCTTGGGGTAATTACGCGCGCATTGAAGCTAGAAGTCCGGGTGCGCCTTGGGGTGCTGTAGGCAATAGAAATGCCGGCCTGATCGCGGTGTCTGAAATGTTGATGGACGGCTCGGTATACGACCCATTGCGCATGGTCGCGACTCAGATCGTGCTACCAATGGGCAAACTCGGGGATATGGCTGGCGCTGGACCAACACACGATTTGATCGGGCATCCGTTCGGTGGTGATGGAAGAGGCGCGTTTGAATGGACACTACTTGATAGGTTGCCAGTAGAACCTATACACAAATCGATGTGGGCAGCGGACGCAAAAAAGCAGACTAGCATTTTAGCGAAGCCTACGCATGGAGGAAACGCAATCGACATAGCTCTTGCTCGCCAGTTGGTGTCACAGCGTAGCCGTTGGTTTGTGAGCCGTAACTTGCGATGGACATCTCAAGCCACGACGTTTGTTCATACTCAAGCCAACCATCACGGTGGTCGAGCGTGGAATGCGATGCAGGATTTGGGTGACGAAGTTGGATGTTGCCTAGCTTTGTGGCACAACAGCATCTTTGGTGGTATCGTTCGAAACGCATACGGTCAAACCACTCAGGCTGGACGTGCGACGATACAAATCAATGCGATCGCGGGGTTGCCGTGTCCGGATTTTGGGGCAGATACGGTGGCTGGTGCACATGCTCGGTCAGTCGCTGGTGCCAATTTCGCGGAGTTGTCGAGGTTGGAACTTGAGCCGTTTGCGTACTGTTTCAGGGATGCGAATCGGTGGCGTATCGATGATGTCGTTGCCGAGATGATTGGTTTGGATACGCAAGATCCGAACGTGCGAGAGATGATGAGGGACTATCGGCTGATGTTTGCTAGCGAGCCGAATGTTAACGGGCGTAATCGGGGGGTCTTGGGTGCGTTGGGGGAGGCAGTGGAGTAGGGGGTAGGGGAGTTAACTTGAGTGGGGCGCGGATCAGTTTTCGATCTTTTCCATGCGTTGGCTTCATTCAGGTGGCATGACTTGAATTTGTTCTGACTTCCGCAAGGACAGGGATCGTTTCTGCCGACATCACATTGTGCAATTCTACACATTTCGATCTCGTGCTCGATTAGCCCATAATCACCGTGGGAATACTCGTCCCACAATTCGTTTCTGGTCGCGTGGAGTCCGGATCTTTCGACGAACGATAGGCGATAAAAGAACGGAATGACATAATCAAGAATGAGACGCTGAATCGTAAGGTCCGTTGGTGACGAATATGAAATGCAGAGGCAACAAATGTCGCTCGCTGAATAGAAATGTAGGTCTTCAGGCGGAATCCTCAATCGAGATGCGATCGCATCCTTTCGACCTCCGACTTCCCTTACCCTGGGCAAACGAGCCCATGGAGCGGTTTCTGCGTCCAGTTCGATTTCAGTGTCGAAAACATCGGAGATAAAGTTGTGGTGGTTTCTGATTCCTTCATCATGTTCGATGCCCTCGATCCTGACTTTTCCGATTGTTTCGTCGTAACATGCGCAGAAACTCAACTCGCCTACAATTCGATTGGATTTCGCTTCGTAGACCAAGTCGGGGTGTAGGCTTCCGAGCCATTCCAGTTCCCGTTTAGTTGGTTTCATCGTGCATAGGGTTTTCTGGGTGTGACGGCAACGGATCCAGTAGTTATGGTTGCACCAGTCTTTGCCGCGCCGTTCGTCGTGTTGCCGCGCAATTTGCCGAACTTGTCGCCGAACACTTTTCGCCATTTCTTGACGCTGTCGTTGTGTTCAGTGGCGTCACAGACTTCGTTGATCCTCGTGTTGTAGATATCGAACATCTTCCGGAAATGCTTGTATTTCTTCTCGTCCCAGTGCCTCGTGAAGTCCTCCGAGGGCAAAACCGGGTTGTTTACAGTTGGCATCGTCGGATTGTCTTGAAGGAATTTGTTGATCCTGTTGGAGACGGTCTTCAGCGCTTCGGCAACGCTGTTGAAATTTTTGGCATCGTACTCACCAAGGACGGTCTTACCGATGAGCGTCGTCAACAAGATGGATTTAGCGGTGAAGTTGCCTTTGTGGTCTCGGAGGAATTTCAGTAGTCGCGTGACTCGCTTGAGGTTGCCCGACGTGATCCGGGTCTTTTCGTTTAACCAGTCGCGGTATCCGGTGCCGTCCGTTTCCTCGAACTCGTCGGTTTGGTAGTTACAGATATACTTTCCGCCACTTGGCTTCTCGACGCAGGGAACCATGTCGAGGTGGAAGTCGCCAGCGTAGTCCAGCATCACGCATCGCGTTTTTCTTTTCGCCTTCTCGTCATATACCTTGCTTCTTCGTAGGCAATCCCGAAGTTCATCTATGTACTCCTTAGGAGTCTTCGAGTCGTCGTACTTCATGAAGAGCAAGATATCGGCATCGTATTCCTGCCCGTCTTGCACTGGCTTGATGACGGTGTGGAGCGCGTACGACCCTTGCCGCTCAACTTTTTCGAATGAGTCGAGGTTTTGGGACAGGAACTCGCTGACGGCTCTTACCTTGTCGTTGAGGCTATCAAGCCGCGATTGGTTGATGTTAACTTCGTTTTTGAGGAAGTCATCGAAGTACTGGTTGTGTTTCATATCTGTTTGCCTCCTTAGTCGGCGTGATTTGGGGTGTGTTGTCCGAATTATCGGGCGTGACCTTAGATGTTTCAGATTCGTGGATGGGTTGGTATGGTTCTGCACGGGAGGTTAGGAATGCTGATGCTACTGACTCGCCTAATCGGTCGACTGTCTCATGGGCTGCGGGTAAAAGTTCCGTTGTGGCCCGTTTCCAGTCGTCCAAGTCGATTGATGGGTTGGCCTCGGGGGCATCGATTCTTGTGATGCGATCGTTTCCGATTAACAGGCTTGCCTGCCCCAACGCGTTGACTGACTGGAAGTGCATAGCCGCCAGAATCGCTTTCCGCCATGCGATGAAGCCACCGAATTTGACCATGAACGGCTTGATCTTGAACGGAGTGTTCCCGCAGCCTATGCTCAAAATCTTGATCTTGTCGCGTTCAACGTCAAATGCCGACAGTGCCTCAATCAGTCCGATCATCACAGGATTGTTGGACCACAATCCCCCATCTACAAAGGCATATCCGTTGTGTTCCAACGGTCGGAGATACGTTGGCGCAGCTGATGTTGCTAAAGCCACTTTCACCATCTGCTCATTCGCGTCGTACTTGTAGTTGCTATGGTGAGGTGTCTTAAAGACATAGATGTCACCATGCCGTCCTTCAGTCGAAGGAATACAGAGTCGAGTACGCGAGTGCGCGAGCGTCAATTCACCGATGTGCTCGTAGAGCACGCGGGTCAGGGCCTCGCTGTTATAGCCATACTTGATCACGCGTTTCGCATTTGCAGCGGCTCTCGCGATCTTGCCGACTGGTGGGAAAATATCGCAGCCTCGGTCACGATAGAGATTCCGTAAATCTTGGGCAGTGAGTACGGCTCCTAGGCCTAAGGCGATGACACCACCAGTTGAAGTACCTACGATTAAGTCGAAATAGTTCGCGATGGATTCGCCCCCAAGGTGTCGTTGCTCGATTTCAGCGAGTACGGCTGCAGGAAAAATTCCCCTGATGCCGCCTCCGTCAATGGACAAGATGCGGAATTCGCGGTTTTCGGGCCACTGGAGTGGCGTCCTGCGTTCCTGCAACGTGCCAGCTGATCTTGGGGATGACGGTACAGGTTCGTCGTCAAACTCGGTTTTTTCGTTGGTCATGATCAAAATTCTCTAGTGCCAACAATCATGCATGCTGCGTACCGTGTCTGGTACACTTTGATCTTAATGAAACAACTTAGAGTTGTCAATCCTGATATGGTACGCGTACCATTATACGCACAAAACAGCTATGGCCACCGAAAGACTTGATCTGTCAGACTTAGGGAAACTTGTGGCTGCTGAGCGCAAACGGCGCGGCATGAGCCTTCGAGAAACTGCGAGGGTCGTCGAGATTCCCTTCAACACGCTAGCACGGGTTGAAAAAGGACACGTGCCAGACCTTCTAAAGTTTAAACGACTCGTGGAATGGTGCGGCGCGGACATCAACCAGTTCTTTGAGTTGCGACAGAAACCCGCGGACACGACAGCAACGATTGCTAGTCACCTTCAGTCAGATCGCAACCTTCCGCCTGAAGCGGCGGAACATATCGCTGGGATCGTCAGGGATTTGTATCAGGCTCTCGCGCATTCCCAGCAGGTTGCTACCGTGCACCTCCGATCGTCGAACACGTTTCACCCGGATGCAGGGCGGAAGTTGGCAACGTTGATAAGGGATCTAAACAGAGCACTCCTTGAGGAATCGGCAGATGGCTCTTAGAAGAGGGTTTAAATCAGAGGCTGAAAGGATAGCACGTCGGTTGAGACGTGAGCTTGATTTGCCGGCAGCTAGTTCAGTGTCCCCTTTCCAGATTGCGGAATTGTTGGGAATCGAAGTTCGGGCAGGCGATGAATTATTGCCGCGACACCGCTTCGTTGAACTTGCCCAAATCCAAGACGACGCCTTTTCGGCGTGCACGTTAAACCCGACCGACGAACGCATCGTGGTTATTTACAACCCTCTATCCTCGCCGGCACGCCGGAGCAGTGACGTGTCGCACGAGCTCGCGCATATTGTGCTTGATCACGAATTGAGCAGAATCGAGAAACTTGGCGATTTTGAGTTCCTTTCGTGCGACCCAGTGCAAGAAGAAGAAGCGAGGTGGCTTTCTGGATGTTTTCTTTTGCCCAGAGAGTTGCTTCTGCGAGAAGCCAGAAATAGGTCAAGTGCCATCGATATCGCCGAAAAATACTGTGTTAGCGAGTCAATGGCGCGTTACCGACTGAATGTGACGGGGGTAGTTCGGCAGGTCAAAGCTTGGAATTCGCGGACGAGGACGAACACAGCAACTCAAAGAAGGTAGTCAAACGATGCCAGCACCAAACATCCGCAACGGAATGAAAGCAAAATTAGATCAGATTGATCAAAGAGGCGGAGTCAGGTCTTCATTGGATGTGATTGGGTTGGCTGGTCGTTCATCCCGAGGGGGCGACCGATTCACACACTCCCAGTGATGTTCCTTCGTCATAGCGCCTGAGACCAACTTCGCCATAAAATCCCTCGTTGTTATCGTTTCAGTTTCCTCTCGCAATTCCACGCGGCGTCTTGGATGGCCACCAGTTCAGTTCCCCTAATTTCATGACGATGGAGGGGACCATGATGGCGCGGACGACGAAGGTGTCGATGAGGATGCCGAGCATAACGGTGAAGCCGAGTTGGAAGATGTCGAGAAGGGGGAATGTGGTGAGGACTGAGAAGGTTCCGGCGAGGATGATTCCGGCGGATGTGATGACGCCTCCGGTGCGGGTGATGGCGTAACGAGTGCCTTCGACCAATCCTCGGTTGCGTGTCTCTTCCCGAACGCGGGACATGATGTAGATGTTGTAGTCGGCACCGAGTGCGATGAGGAAGACGAAGATGAAGGATATGGAGTCGAAGGCCATGCCATCGTGTCCGAAGATGTTTTCGAAGATGAGGATTGAGATACCGAGTGCGGCGGCGAAGCTGAGGATGACGCTGATGACCAGGTAGGTGGGCGCGACGACGCTGCCGAGGAGGATGGCTAATATGATCCAAATGGCGATGATGACGATGGGTGCGATGACGCGGAAGTCCCGGATAGTCGTGGTTCGGCTGTCAAGGTTGGTCGCCGATTCGCCGCCGACTATCGTAGCAGCACCACTTAGCGATGAGGTAGCGACGCTATCCCGGGCGGTTTCTCGTAATCGTTGAACGGCGTCCATCGCGGCGGTGCCGTATGGATCGTCGTTGAGGACGATTTCCAGTTTGGTGGTCGTACGATCGGTGGAGAGGAGTCTCTGTCCGGCAAGGAACGTGCCTGCTAGTTGCGCTTGCTCAGGCGGCAGGAGAGCCATGAGCTGGGCGATCTCGGCGGGGTCGTCGGGCATCATGGCGACGAGCGGCTGGACCTCGGCGATGTCGACCGGCAGCGGCTCACCGAGTGGGCGAGTGATGGACGTCACATTGTTGACCGCGGGATCGGCGACTAATGTTCCAGAGAGATCCTCGATGGCCTGCAGGTGTTCGAGGACTGATGCGCCTTCCTTGGAAACGAATACGGTAGTGGGCGCCAGTTCTCCCGGCGGATAGGCGGATTTGAGAGTCTCGAAGCCGATTTTCGATTCTGCGCTGTCCGGAAAGCCTTCGACAAAGCTGAAACGTGGCTTGAACTCGAAGAGCCCGAGCGTTAGAGCAACCATCGCGATGGTGGTAACCACAAGGAGCATGCCAGGTCGTTTTGAAACCAGCGTTCCGACGCGGTACCAGATGCCGGTCTCTTTGTCACTCGGTTCAATCGTTTTGATGGGCCAGAATGCGACCCGTCCCATGGCGACAAGGACGGCGGGGATCAGCGTCAAAGCTGCGATGAGCATTACGGCGACGGCCATCGCGAGCATCGGTCCCATGGTCTTTAGGCTTCCGGAAAGAGCTAGGGCGAGGGCCAACATGGCTACGATGGTGGTTCCGGCGCTGCTGGCGATGGATGGACCGACGGCTCGCATGGTGGCGACGATGGCGGCGAATTTGTCGTCTCGAACCGGAAGTTCTTCGCGGTAGCGCGAGACGATGAATAGAGTAAAGTCGGTTCCGGCACCGAACATGAGCACGGCCATGATGGCCGTAACTTGTCCGTTGAGGGCAAGGTCGAAGTTGTCGGCGAGGAGCGCAGCGATGGATTGGGCGACGGTCAACGCTACGCCGACGGTGATGACGGGCAGCAGAGCGAGGAGCGGTGAGCGATAGATGATGAGCAGTATGACGAGGACGAGGACGATGGTGATAGCACTGACGCGGAAGTCGAAGCTCTGGAACACTACGATGGCGTCGGCGAGGATGCCGGCGGGGCCGGTCACTTGGACCGTGGCAGGAAGTTCAACCATGAGGTCTTCGTCGAGCGAACGCAGCCAATCGACGGTGGCCGCGAATTCTTCACCAGCTGGTGAGCCAGCGATGACGACGGTGATGGTGATTGCGGTACCGTCGGGAGAGGTTGCGGGTTCTAGTGCCGTCTCCGGTGCGGATTGTTCGGGTATCGGGGCGTTTCCACCGAAATCTGATTGATCGAAATCGGAGATTACTAAAGCGATGTTTTTGTGCTTCTCGTCGTTGCGGATGAGTGCATCAACCTCCGCTACGAGGGCGATGTCCTGGTCGGATATACCCAACGGGTTCCGATAGATCAGAATGGCAGGCAAGCCTTCGAAGGCCGGGAACTTTTCGCTTTCAAGGTCGAGGGCTTGTAGCGCCTCAGTGCCGCTGGGCAAGAACTCGGATTGTTCGCTGGTTGAAACGTCTTCGATGCTGGGAGAGACGGTCTGAATGACGCCGGCGATGACGATCCAAGCGACGATGAGGATTGCAATGCCGCGCCAAGATGCGACGCTAGATGCTATGGCGTTAAACAATCTGAGAGTGCCGTAATCGGAAGTGTTGCGCGTTTCTGGAGCCTATGCCGATGTTTAACTATACGAATGCACGGTTGTTCTGGACGTTATCGCGAGTGGTTGTTGGGTATGTACAACATGGATTGCGTTCGTTTCTTTGGGCGCAGGCAAAACCACGTCATGAAGGAGATTTACCACTCGCCAGCCAATTTTGCCGCCCCCATCTCTCCGTACGCGCGCATGATGGCTTCGCGGATGCGGTTGGGTGCGGTGCCGCCGGGGATGTCGCGGGCGGCGAGGGACTCGGTTGCGGTGATGTTGGGTAGGTCGATGCCGCCGTTTGGTGCGCCTCGGGTGTGGGCGGCTACCTTGACGTAGGCTTCACGGAAGGGGAAGTTGTGGTCGCGGACGAGGTAATCGGCGTAGTCGGTAGCTAGGATTTCTTGTCCTTGAGATGCGGTCTCCATGCGATTGAGACGAATTGTCATCTCGGACATCATGCCTCGCGCCGCCTCGAGACATGCTACAACCGTGTCAGCCGCATCCATCATCGGAGGCTTGTCTTCTTGGAGGTCGCGGTTGTAGGTCATCGGGAGGCCCTTGAGTGTGGTTAGCACCGCGACTAGCGAACCGTAGACGCGACCTGATTTGCCGCGGATCAGTTCGGCGTAATCTGGGTTTCGCTTCTGTGGCATCATGCTGGAACCGGAGGAATAGGCATCGCTGAGCCGGATGAAGCCGAACTCTTCAGAGGACCAGATGACGATGTCTTCGCAGAGGCGGGAGAGGTGAGTCATGGTCTTGGCCGCGGCGAATATGAAGTCGAGGATGAAGTCACGGTCAGAGACGGCGTCCATCGAGTTAGTGCTGATGCGCGAGAACCCCAGACGTTCGGCGACGAATTCCCGGTCCAGCGGGTAAGTGGCACCAGCAAGGGCGCCGCTACCGAGGGGAAGCACATCTGAGGATTTGTGGGCTTGCGAGAATGATTCGGCGTCGCGTCCGAACATCTCGTAGTAGGCCATCAGAACGTGCCCGAACGAGACGGGTTGCGCACGCTGCAGATGGGTATAACCGGGGAGGATCGTATCGATATTCTCTTCGGCGCGGTCGAGAAGCGCGCGTTGTAGCTGTCGGCATGCGGCACGACACCCGACGGAGACGCGTTTAACGTATAGACGGGCGTCTGTGGCTACTTGATCGTTGCGGGAGCGCGCGGTGTGCAGGCGTCCGGCAACGTCTCCAATCAACTCGTAGAGACGGGCTTCAACATTGATGTGGATATCCTCGAGTTCCGGTTTCCAGTTGAATTGGCCAGATTCGATCTCTTCGCGGATCTGTTGCAGTCCGTCGATGATAGCTTTCGCATCTGCGCCTGAGACAATGTTTTGTTTGGCGAGCATCTCGGCGTGCGCGATCGAACCGGCGATGTCCTCGCGGTACATGCGGCGATCGATATCTAGAGAGACGGTGAAGTCACTGGCGAGCTCAGAGCCGCGGATGGAGGATGAGGGAGAGTTGGATGGTGGCAACAGGTACTACTCGCCTTTCGTTCCAAGGTGGCGAACTCTGTCGTCGTTATTAGAGCAAATGTAATTTATCTCGACCAATCCCCTGCCCATTTGTCGCGATAGGAAAGGTCGAGGGATTGGTCGCCAGCGAGGCGGTTCCACATGCTGGTGCGGAAGTGCTTCTGTTTGGCCGATAATGCTCGTTGCATGGACATCGGGTTTTCGGACTCGAGGCGGGTTCGGATCGCGGAATCGCCTGACGGGTCGTGGTTCCAAGACGGGACGGTCGGGTTGCTCTTGCGTTGGAACAAGAATTTGAGCATGTAGCGGACCGTTTCGCTCGTATTGGCGGTTCCGGCGTGCCAGATGTCGTAGTGGAGTATCACCACGCTGCCGGCAGGTACGGAGGCGATGTATTGATCGCGAAAGTTGCCTTGCGAGGCCATGCGCTCGGGCAATGCTTGCAGGACGTGGGTGCCGGGAAGTATGCAGGTTGGTCCCATATTGCGGGCGACGTCTTGCGGGTAGTACATCGCGAGTACGAGGTCGACGCGGTCGGGCAATCGGATTTGGCCGCCTTCGATGTTGAGAACCATCAGATTGTCTTGATGTATCTGCTGGCTCGGCGTTCCGGGAGCGTTGCGGTGGCAGTGGCGATGAGGGAACATCTCGTAGCCGGGACCAAGCAGGCTGGTCAGACTACCGACAACTTCGGGAGAATCCCACACCTCGTTGAGTTGAGGGATTTCTTCGAGGACTGCGTCGCCGGGATTTGATGGGAGCCCCTCCAAGGCGTCGTAGATCTCTTGATTGATCCCGGCGCGGAGGTCAGGTTGGACTACGTGGTAGCCGCGAATTACGAACGATGCCATCTCGTCATCGGTCAAGCGGTGGTCGGTTGCTATCGCTGCAGTCGTCATATCTGGTGCCTTTTTGTGGGTGTTGAAGCGGAGGAACAGATCAGGCGCTAAAATCCTCGATCTTCTCTAGGATGAACTGGAATCCGATCACCTCGCCAGCCTCGTCGCTTCCGATGCCGGCCCATACATCCGGGGCCTGAATGAGGCGCCACCCGTCGATTATTGCGGCGTGGACAGATTCGTAAGGCAGGCCGTCGCTCGTCGGATCGATCTGCGTGACGGATCCCGTCACCGGTTCATATATGGCCGCCGAGAGAGCGGCTGATTGGGGATGCGTACTTTCGCTGTTGATGTACAAGAGGCGTTGAAGCTTAGGCATGGACCATCCAACAGATTCGGTGGGTTTCGATGAAGATTGATGTTATCGCGGAAGACGCACATCCACATCAGGGATGTCACACTTTTGATGTCATACTTTGCGCCAAAACGGTTCACGTTTCGAGATCTTGTCGAGTATCGCCGGGTCCCAAGCCGGCAACTCCCATCCAAGCGGCTGCAAAGGGCCGCTTCGCCATCCGATGCGCTCGTGAACCCGCTCATCGCTGTAGTAGACGATGTAGATGAGGTCGACGAACTTGTCGAAGTACTTGGGCATGTTGGCTTCCAAGACTTCGATCGCGGACATCCGTTGCTCTTCGTCAAGGGCCGCGAATCCGCCCTCGACCCTGACCGAAGGTTCGAGAGAAAGGGCTTCTAATATCCGGTGAAGGGATTCCCCGTAATCGGGTATCCGAGTTGCCAGCTCCTCGGCTTCTTTAGCCAAACCCATCTCTCCGGCACCGGGAAGTTCGTCGACCGGCGGGACGATGATGTCCATTACCGAAGCAAGCAGCAAGAATTCACCGTCTGTCAGATTCATATCCGTCTCGGCCATGGCTAAGCACCCACAATCAGGATTTCAGATCCGCACGTTCGCGGTCAATGTAGTCGGCGGTCCGGAGCGCCAATGCGCCGATGGTTGGTGTCGGGTTGACTGCGGCGCAGGTGACAAAAACCGAACCATCGACAACGAAGATGTTGTCTGCGTCGTGGGTCTGTCCCCAACGGTCGACAACCGATGTATTCGGGTCGTCGCCCATGCGCGCGGTACCCATCAGGTGCCATCCAGCGCCCTTCAGCAACCGGGTGGCGAGCACGTAGGCGGCTCCAGCTTCCCTTAACGCGGTTTCCGCGTTCTCGACCGCGTCGTCAAGCTGGCGTCGGGAATTATCGCTCAGGGTGTAAAACACTTTCGGCGAGGGTATTCCGTTCGAGTCGGTCAGCTTGGAGTCGAGTTCGATTCGGTTGTGCTCTTCCGGCAGGTCTTCGCCGATGACGCCCATGACCGTAACGTCGCCAAAGCGACGGTTGAACTCGGCGTGATGGTCTGCGCCCCAAGGCACTCGACCGAACATGTAGCCGCATGCGGTCGATATGGGACCGGAACTTCTGGCTACTTGATAGGTGTAGCCGCGAACGAAGTCCTTAGACAGGTCGGTCTCGTAAAACTCCTGGCACAAGATCATGTTGGCCAACGGACCCTTGTATGTCTGCAAGCCATCGTCGAACAGGCCGCTGACCATTGCGTAGGGGTGGAACATAAGGTTTTTGCCGAGCAACCCGCTGGAGTTACACAGGCCATTTGGGTACGCGCCGGATGTTGAGTTGAGCATTATTCGCGGAGAACCGATGCCATTCATGGCGAGCACCACGGCGTTCGCGGGCTGGAAGTTCTCTTCGCCGTCCGCATCGTAGTAGCTGGCGCCGGTGGCTTTGCCTTCGGCATCGGTGTCAACGCGAAAAACCCGGGATTCGGTGCGCAGCTCGACGCCGTTGGCGATGGCTTCCGGCCAGATAGCGACATCGGTCTGGCCTTTGGCGCCCCTTGAACATCCGAGGCCGGTGTTGCCGCAGTTGTTGCAGGCTTGGCGTCCGCGGTAAGGGACGGAATTGACGTAGCTGTCTGACGGCCACCAGTGCCACCCGAGACGGTCGAAGGCTCTCGCCATGCGTTCGCCGTCCTGCCCGATCGGTATCGGCGGCATCGGGCGTTCTTTGCGCGGAGGGTTCGCCGGGTCGCCGTTGATACCGGAGCAGCCCATCAACGCGTCATAGGCATCGTAGTACGGCTCCAATTCGTCGTATGAAAGCGGCCAATCATCGGCAACGCCGTCGAGGGTCTTGACGCGGAAGTCGGAAGGGTGGAATCGCGGAGTGTGGGCGGTCCAGTGGATGGTGCTGCCGCCGACGGCGTTGAACATCAAGGGATCGATGGGCGATTCATCGACGTTTAACGGGTAGTCGACGTCGAGTGCGCGCACGTTTGGGTCGAACGCCCAGTTGGTGCGCGCCTGTATCTCCCAATCGGCGTGTTCGTTCGGGAACTCTTCCGGTTTGATCCAGCGTCCTTGTTCGAGACACACAACGTTGAAACCGGATTTCGAGAGTCTCCAAGCAACCGCCGCGCCGGACGCACCTGATCCCAGTATGAGGATGTCAGTAGATGGATGTGTGATTGTCAATCCCGCCTGCCTATCCGCTGATGCAGACCGATAAGTAATCGGAAATCATACCATCTGTAATGTCACCGAAAATATACTTGCTTGACGTAACTTGCAACCAACCATCTCCTACGCTTCATCATGCTCAAAGGCGTCTTAGTCGCATTCGCCATCATGCTGGTAGCGATTCCAATCCCCGGCGTCCATTTCATCGCCATACCCGTCAGCCCGTTTGTCGCCGGGTTCGTGGGCGGCGGGATCGCCAAAGCGGATGAAATGAAGATCGTATGGTTCGGGTTGATCGTCGGTGTGTTGATGCTGATTCCAGCGGTCATCATCGTTTCTTACTGGCAGTTGGGCAACGCGGAAAGGTTGCTGGGAGCGCCGACATGGTTTTGGGCAGTTGTGGGAATCGCGATAGTGCCGTACGCATGGTTTGGATCCACAATTGGTGCGTTGGTTTCGTATCTGATGCGTTCGAAGGCGGAGAATCCCATCGAAGTTGGGGCTGGAGGTTAGGTCCCAAATTGGGACCTCCGATCGCTACGCGGTTATTTCTCTGAGCCGGATTCGTCGTAGGTGTAGAGCGATGAGAGCCGCTGGGCCAGGGTTCGGGATTGGGTATGGCTCGACAGTCGCGACTCGTGCAGAGGCGACGAATCTTGGTGTGCGAGCCAATCGACCAACCACGCATTTAACTGCGCTCGCCGTTTTGGAATGGTTTCAGCCTGGGGCACGACGAGGACCGGGCAGGACACTTCCCGTCGGATGTTATCGGCAACTGAGGGCAGGAACTTCTTCGTTAAGCCTCGGCGCATTCGTGATCCCATAACGATCCATGAAAATCGCGAATGTCGGTGCGCGACCGCAAGGGTGTCGGTAGTACCCAATCTGACGGATCTTATCGAGTAATCGATGCCGGTTTGGTCGAGATACTCGAAGGTGTATTCGCGGGCTTGGTCGAATTGCTTGCGATTCCGGCGGTAGTCGAGGTTGCTCTCGTAAATTCGTATTCTGACACCAGCTTTTCGCGCGATCGCGACGGCGTATGGAAGACAGGCCCTCATCGACCGCTCGACGCGAAGCGGAACAACAACTGACGTTGGCGCCAATTGAATATCTCGTAATTCGACATCCGGATCATCGTTGATCATCAAGATCGGGACGGTGGTTACTCGCAGCAATTCCTCGGCCATCTTTTTGCGGATGTATCGGCGCAAACGATGTTGCGGCCGTGCGTACATCACAATCATGGAATCATCGGTTTGCTGAGCCTTATATGAAAGGATGTGTGCCGGGCTTCCGGCACTGAGGTCGGTTTCGATCTCGACATTGAGGTGGCCCAAACGGTCATTAATCTCGTTCAAGTAGTCGATGGCGAGAATTCTGCCGAACTCGTGGATGGCGCCATTGTTGATGAAGGATTCGCCGAGGTTGCGCCCATCTTCACCGGCTTGGAGCGATAGGTGCGCGCGTTGGCGCCATTCGCCGTGCCTAGTTAGCGGTGGTACATCCGCCAGCGAGAAGAAGAGGTCCAACTTTGATCCGAACCACTCGCTGAGGAGCAACCCGTAGGAGATGGCGCGTTCGTGCCACTCAGTTCCATCCAGTGGGACAAACAGTGAGCGGACCTTGATTGGGTCTCTGACTTGTTGTTGATTCAACATCGGCAATGGACATCGACCGAAACACAGAAATTTAACGAAAAGTAAAACCGCGGTATGAAACCATGCTAACGGACGCGCCGCTAGCGCGCCGCGATCGCGGTTCTGCCTAGTGACTATTGGGTTTCAGGCAACGGGAAATCGGAGAAGCAATTCAACAACGCGCCCATGAAGCCTTGGAACTGTAGCGATTCCTCGGGACTGGCGTCTGGTCGACCGCCGAGGTATATCTGGGCGAAGTCGGTCGCCTCGAACAGATCTGCGATGCACTGTTCGCTCTCGTTCAAGACACCTGAACTGCCGACTTGGTCGGCGAGAGAACATGCCATCATCCCGGCGAAATACTCACCTGCTACGGCGATGGTTTCGGGGGCCGCATCTGGACGTTCTCCAGCGATCACGGCCTTGACGTCGGATTCGGCAATTAGATCTTTGATGCATGTTACGCCAGCATCAGACAGTTGATCGCCGAGTGCGCCCAAAGTGGTCGATTCGAACATAGCCCTCACCGTATCGGCTTCGAGACAACCGAAGAGCGAATCTTCCCATTCACTCGGTTCGCCTGCCGCGGCAACGCGCTGTCCGAGGACGAACGCCATTTGCTCTTCGCCAAGTTCGTTTCGGATACACTGTTGCTCCGTTTCGTTGAACTTGTCGAAGACCGTCCGCCAGAGCGTTGCTCCGGTGATCTGGAATTGAGGTCCAGTTGCAGCTTCGGACGGCGGTAGCTCTGGTGTCGCCGTCGGCGGTACCGCGGTCGGTGCGGACGATGATTGAACGTCTTCCGTTTCGAATATCGAAACCAGAACCGGCTCCAGCTCTTCTTGAGGCACGAAGTTTTCAAATCGGCCGATGACCTTCCCATCGCCGCCCATTACGAAGGTCCACTCTTGCGAGACGAGACCCCATTCGGACAGGAGGGGTGTCGGCATGGCGCGGGAGAGGTCGCCCTGAATCTCTTGCGGATTGGTGAAGAGATCGATATGGACGTAATTTGCTTGACCGGGGTACGACCGGCTCAAGTTGCTGAGCACTTCGACTTGCGGGCCGCAAACTGCGTTCGTGCAGAAAGCCGGGCTGGCGAACACGATGACCGTTGGTTTGCCACTTTGGAGTGCGTCCGCGACGGAGATCTGGTAGAGACTTTCATCACGACTCGATCCGGTGGTCAATTCGGAGACGTGATAGACGTCGTCGAGGGTTCGCGAAACGCTCAGCGGCGGGACCTCGCCGACGTCCACCGACATGGTTTGTTCGTGGACCTCGGTAATGATTTCAACGGTTGCGACGCTTCCGTCTGGACGGGGAACGCTGGCCTCGACTCCCCAAGTCCCGATTTCGTCGAAAGTCAACTCGGTTACGTGGATACCTCGCGTGCCGTATGGGAACGGAAAGTAACGAGCGCGAGAGGTTTCGACTGGGCCTTCGCGGTTGTCGAGCGAATCTTCACCGTCGGGATAGCGGTAGGACGCGACCTGCACGACGGGAAAAGCGACGATGCCTGACTTATCGGTCAGCACCATCGCAAAACGGCGCGTGCCGGGACCCAAATCGGGCGTTGCCAAGATGGCGTCGACCTCTTCATCGTCGGTGCGGACAATCCACTCTTGCTCCGGCTCTTGCAACCCGCCGGTCGGTTCGGCCTGGGTGACCGGGGTTGATGACGGAACGCTTGCGACGGTCGGTGGCGTGGTGGGTACGGCGGTCGGCTCGGTGGTGACAGTTGGGTCGGCGCTCGAACAGGCAGAAACGAGCGCAATCAATGCGAACGCTAAGGTCGACCACAGTAATTTGTGGCCGACCAGGTACCGGGTTGATTGGACGATGGGGGGCCGATGCATCAGAATCCGCCCTCATAGATGCCGAAGGTGAAGGCAAAGATGGCGAAGTTCGATGAGTCGCTGCTTAGCTTCAGGATGTGGGAGCCGTACTCCGGTGTCTCGACGATCTTGTACATGCGCCCTCCCGACACATCGAAGTAGGATCTTCCCTCGTCGTCGAACTGGATGTCATCGCCAGCTTGGACCTCGGAGAGCGGTTGATCATCGATCTCGACGTAGACCTTGAAGTCACCGGGTTCCGGGGGGTCGATAACAACGTTGGCGCTACGACCTTCGAAGCGGAATGCAAGGTAGTCGCTTAGGTCGTCGGTTTCGCGGGCATGGACGATCGCCTCGCGTTCGTTGCGCCAAAGACCGCTCACGACCCATTTCTGCGCCGGGTAGTTGCTGTTCTCGGCGTATCGGTCCACGTATTCGATCTCGACGTCGGGTTTGACATAGTACTCGTCTTGAGCGGCGTACAGACCGTAGACGCTGTAGTTTCGTTCGTATCCGCCGTAGAGTTCACGTGTCACGGTTCGAGCGGTTGAGTCTCGCTGGACGTTTTCGACCTCGCCGATCGGGATCGCGCTCACGTCGTAACCGGCGTCCCCTAGGACCTTGCGAATCTCGAGTTCGGTTTCTCGATAGGCACCCTCGCCGAAATGCTCGTAGTGGATCTCGCCGTCGATGCCGACGAGGTATTTGGCAGGCCAGTAACGATTGTTAAATGACCGCCACGTCTTCATATCGTTGTCGAGAGCGACGGGCCACTCGATACCTTCTTCGTCGACCGATCGCTGCACGTTCTCAAGCTCTTTTTCGAAGTCGAATTCTGGAGCGTGCACGCCCAAGATAACGAGACCGTTGTCCGAGTATTTCTCCTGCCATTCGCGCAGGAACGGCAAGGTCCGGAGGCAGTTGACGCATGTGTAGGTCCAGAAATCGACCAATACCACTTTGCCTTGACCGGTCAACTCGGCGATCGTCGTTGGTTCGCTGTTGATCCATGCATCAATGCCGCGGACGTCTTTGTCGAATAGCGGAGGCGGTTCCGTTCTGGCAACCGGCGCCGCGGTGGGCTCTTCTGTCGGTTCCGGTGGCTCTTCGGTGGACGGAACTGCCGTCGGTTCGACTACCGGCACACTCGTTGGCGTATCGGCGACCTCCGGTTCATCGCTGCCGCATGCGCCCCAAACCAACGCCGTGGCGAGGGATAGGACGACGATTCCAATCAAGATGGGACGAAATTCCAGTCCCAATATCCTCTTCCCCATAAAACTCATCTTTTCAATCCACCCTTTCGTGCTCCGCATCTTTCACCAGAGCTTCAGTCCGGTCCGCGCGCTTATGGCCGAACCATCGTTGTTGACATATAGCAATACGACGCAGCCTGTCTCGCGGTGCTATTTCGGAGCTAAGTCTCGTCCTCAATCGGTACGTTGTCGTTGTTGCCCCACTCCCGCCACGAAGCATCGTAGTTGCGAACGTTTGCCGCGCCGACAAGCTTAAGCACCCAATACGCCTGCGCGGCTCGGATCCCGCCCTGGCAATACGTGATGACGTTGTCATCGGTCGATACGCCGCGATCGGTCAACAGCGCGCGGATTTCATCCGCAGTCTTCAGAGTTGGAATGTCCCCGCCAGTGTGGAAGTTGACCCACTCAAGGTGTACCGCCCCGGGCATGTGCCCGCCGCGCTTGCCGCCTCGCTTGTTCGTGCCTTTCCACTCAGCGTCGGTCCTGACGTCGAGTAGCGTCGAGTTTTCGGCTCCGATGGCACCGAGAACATCGTCGATCCCGGCATACATTGAGGGGTCCGGTTCACGCGCCGTGAAGGCCGCGGATGCGTTCGCATCCGCGGCGACTCCGTCGACGCTCGTTGCTCGTCCTTCGGATTCCCATTTCTGAAATCCGCCATCGAGCATCTTGACGTTGGTGTGTCGGTAGTAATGAAGCGCCCACATCAGACGCAGCGCGTAAAGCCCGCCGGTCCGGTCGTAGGCCACCACGAGCGAACCGTCGCCGATGCCGAGTGATTCCATCGTTTTTGCGAACTGCTCGGGTCCTTGGATGTGCGTGCGATCATCGAGCGAGGTTTTGTAGTAGTTGTCGGGGGGATTAAATGCACCCGGTATGTGACCTGCATCGAATTCGCTGGGATCGTCAGTGTCGACCACAACGACGTTCGAGTCGTTGATGTGTTCGGCAAGCCAGTCGGTGGTTACCAATATGCTCGCGTCTACATATCCGCGTTTATGGGGAGGAAGAATATCGTCAGCCATCATCAATTTCCGCCAGTGATTACCATTCGCTTTGATTGTACCGCCAAGGATGCGCAACCTGCGCCTTTGGCGTGGATGTGTCGGCTAATGGATAATGAAAAGTTAGTCGTATTGATCGGTCTGAGATTCACACGCGTTGAACTTCGTACTTACAGGCGTTAGCCATAAAAACGCGCCGTTGCGCATCCTTGAACGGGTTGCGATTTCCGAAGACGAACTGCCGTCGCGCATCGAAGAACTCTCCTCTCTGCTGCATCGAGAGGATTCGGCGACGATTCTTTCAACCTGTAACCGAACCGAGATCTACGCGGTCACCAACAATGCGGGTTCCACGATCGAGGAGATGGTCACTTACCTCTCGCTGCTCAGCTCTCGCAACCGATCAGTCACATCCTCCCCTAATAAATCGGACGTGTCACCGTTTGTGTACGCCAAATCCGGCTACAACGCGGTTCATCATTTGTTTCGCGTCGTCACTGGTCTCGATTCTCTGGTGCAAGGAGATCACCAAGTCGCCGGTCAAGTGTCGCGTTCCTTCCAAGCACTGTCCGCAGTGAGCAGACCCGCCGATCCCGCGCTCTCGAGAATGTTCCACGTTGCGTTCCGGACCGGTCGCCAAGCCCGCAAGGAATCGGGTATTGGTTGGTCTCAAGTCTCGGTACCGTCGTTTGGCGTCAAGCTGCTCGAAAGCGAGATCGGCGATTTGGCAGGCAAATCGGCACTGTTGGTAGGTGCTGGCGAGACCGGCCGCATCACCGCGATGTCGTTGACGCGGGCGGGCATCGCAAATATGCGCATCGCAAGCCGTTCGCGCGCTCGCTCGGAAGGACTGGCC
The DNA here is from genome assembly GCA_965208645.1 of Dehalococcoidia bacterium. Taxonomy (GTDB): domain Bacteria; phylum Chloroflexota; class Dehalococcoidia; order Lucifugimonadales; family Lucifugimonadaceae; genus Bin127. The sequence goes on from OZ242350.1 coordinate 828,383, forward strand.
CACGACATGGGCGCGGTCTCAGTCGAACTCGAGAATGTACCCCAAGAGATTGCAGAAGTCGACATCGTCATCACCTGCACCGGAGCCAGCCAGAACGTAATCCTCAAATCCGACGTAGAGGCCGGCATGCGCGCCCGTTCGACCAATCTCCACATCTTGGATCTGGGCCTTCCCCGTGACGTTGATCCGGCTGTTGCGGAACTGCCCGGAGTTCGGCTCTACACACTCTCGGACTTGGAAAAGCTGCAAACGGAACACCAGAAGTCGATCGCGACCGCGAGTGAGAAAGCGGAAGTCATCGTTGCCGATGCCGCCGCCGAGTTCATCGACGACATCGAACTCCAACCGCTCCTTCGTAATCTCGGCGAAAGCGCCGAGCGGATACGCGCCAGTGAGTTGCAGAGAACGTTGTCCAAGATCGAGTCGGTAGACGATGCCACCCGCGAAGCGCTCGATGCGATGACCCGCTCGATGGTCAAGCGCATCCTGGCAGACCCAATAGAGATGATCAAGCGGCGAAAGCGCTGATTCGCTCTTCGCCCCAATCGATTCGAACCCCGTCCCTGGAGTAACTTAGCCCGGTCGCGGCTAACGCGTCAACAACGTAGCGACGGTTTGCAGATCCCGCATGCGCTACTATGGATTGTTGGCATGCAAACCAACTATTCGCAACGTCTTTACGAAGCCGCCTCAGAGATTATTCCCGGCGGTGTAAACAGCCCGGCTAGGGCATGGGGTTCTGTTGGAGGTGATCCGCTATTCTTCACCTCCGGCAGCGGGTCCAAAATCACGGATGTCGATGGCAATAGCTATCTCGACTACGTCTGCTCGTGGGGTCCGCTGATACTCGGACATTCGCATCCTGCGGTGGTGGAGGCTGCGCAGGCGGCTACGCGATCGGGAGCCTCGTTTGGCGCGCCGACGGAGTATGAGGTTGAGGCGGCGGGGTTGGTCGTGGGCGCTGTGCCGTCGATCGAGATGGTGCGATTCGTCAACTCTGGCACCGAAGCTTCGATGTCTGCCATGCGGTTGGCGAGGGCCGCAACTGGTCGCGACATGATCCTCAAGTTCGACGGCGGGTACCACGGGCACGACGATGCGTTGCTGGTCCGCGCCGGATCCGGCTTGGCTTCCCAAGGAATTGCCGACTCAGCAGGCGTTAATTCAAAACTCGCGGCCGATACTTTGGTCGCTCCGTACAACGATCTCGCCGCGGTCAAGAAGATATTTGCGGCCTACCCGGAACGCCTCGCGTGCGTAATCATCGAGCCAATCGGCGGCAACATGGGCGTCGTTCCCGCCGCCCCCGACTTTCTACAAGGACTGCGACGGATCTCCCGCGATGATGGTTGCCTGTTGATTTTCGATGAAGTGATTTCTGGCTTCCGAGCCGCGTACGGCGGCGCGCAGGAAGTCTACGGTGTCGAACCGGACATCACCTGCCTCGGCAAGACGATCGGAGGCGGATTTCCGGTGGGGGCATACGGCGGAAGCAAGGAGCTGATGTCGCACGTTGCGCCCCTCGGGGCAATGTACCAGGCCGGCACTCTGTCCGGCAATCCCGTCGCAATGGCTGCGGGTGCGGCGACGTTGCGTGAATTGGCCAAGCCTGGTGTCTACGAAGAGTTGGCTCGTAATACCGAACGATTGGCTGATGGTCTGCGCGGTGTCTTCGCAGAGTTGGAGGTGCCGGTCACTATCAACCAAGTTTGCGGTATGTTGACTGTTTTCTTCGGCGTTGAGGAGGTGGTCGACATGGACAGCGCATCCAAGAACGATCGCGAGATGTTCAGTCGCTTCTTCCACTCGATGTTGGAGAACGGCATCTATCTGCCACCGTCACCATTCGAGGCCTGGTTCGTGTCGCTGGCTCACGGCGACGAGGATATTGACGCTACGGTCGAAGCAGCACGGCGGAGTTTGTAGGTCCGCGGCTAGCCCCGGTACCCGTTGATCGCTTCGTACATTGTCGCGGCGCCGAAGTTCAGTGCGTCGATGGGGATGCGCTCGTCAGGGCCGTGGAACATCGCCATAAAGTCGAGGTCGGACGGCAGGCGCATGGGCGTGAAGCCGTAGGTGTCGATGCCGAGTTCGTGGAACCACTTTGCGTCGGTGCCGCCGGCGACCATATAGGGGATCGCCTTGGATCCCGGGTCGGCGGATTCCAGCAGGTTGGCGAGGTACGGCAGCAACGTCATGTCTACGGTCGGCGGGCCGTCTTCGTAACGCTCGACCTGTATCTCGGCATTCTCTCCGACGATGGACATCACCTGACGCACGATGTCGGACTGCGTCGATCCTGGTAAAAGCCGGCAGTCGAGAAGCATCTGGACTTCAGAGGGGACGGCATTTTCTTGTTGACCACCTTCGATGATGGTCGGCGTGATCGTGTCTCTGAACATGGGCTCGAGCATCCTCCCGATCTCGTCGCCCATCATGGTCAGGGCCACGCCGGTTGTGCTGGGCCTCATCGCCATCCGCAACGCCAGACCGTCGGTCATTGACATCTCTTCATCCATCGCAACGAGCATGGCGCGGGTGGCTTCGACGATTCGGAACGGCGGGTGACGATTATCCATGCGACGGAGCGCGCGCGCGGCGCGGCTCATGGCGGTGTCACGATGGATTTGTGACCCGTGCCCACCTTGACCTAGGAAGGTTACGCGAATGCGGCAGATGTGCTTCTCAGCGACCATGATCGGGTAGAAGCGATGCCCGCGCACGTGCACCGTGAATCCACCCAGTTCACCAAAGGCGTGGTTGACCCCATCGAATAGGTGTGGATGTTCTCGCACCAGAAATGCGGCGCCGTGTTGTCCGCCCAGCTCCTCGTCGGCTAACGCCGCGAAAATGATATCGCCAGGCGGCGAGTTCTCTGAATATCTGACTCGCAGGAGGGCGTGAAGCATCATCGTCAATCCGCCCTTCATATCGACGGCACCCCGGCCCCAGATACAACCTCCGGCGATCTCAGCCGCGAAGGGATCGTGGCTCCACCGCTGACCGTGCACACCGACGACGTCGATGTGTCCTTGCAGTAGGAGCGGCGGCGCTTCGCCGCGACCGGGAACGCGTGCGACTACATTCGCACGCTCCGGCAACCCGGGCGGGTGCAGCATCTGATTTTCGATCTGATGCTCGTCGAGGATCGCCTTTAACCAGAGAGCGCACTCAAGCTCTTGACCGGGAGGATTTGAGGTGTTGAACCGGATTAGGCGTTGCGCCAGTTCAACCGCCGTTGGCACTGAGTGCGTATCGTTTTCGGACATCCCTTTTTCGTACATTCAGATTTCGGACGAAGCTAATTCGGGCCACTCTGTCGCGGAAAGCCCAAATTGGAATCGTCCTACGGCAGCTGCAGGTTCAGCTCCAACTCGGCATTGATCGAATCGAACCACTCCAGCACTTCTGGGTGATATGGGATGCCGTTCGTGGAGCGGTCCGCGCGTTCTTCGCTCTCGATCTGTCCCGGGTAGATTACGCGGTCATGTCCCGGCGCTGGAGGCGTCGCAGCCAATCCGCCTAAGAAGGCGTCCATATCGTCGAGGAATTTGTCGAGGTCGGTGAAGGCGTCGATGCGGTACGCGGAGAAGAAGTGTCCACCACTCTCGGTGATAAATCCCGGGCCATTCCCGGACAGGGTGCTCGTCATGATGTCGACGATGCATGAAAGCGCGTAGCCTTTGTGCGAGCCGTTTTCGCGGGTGCCGCCGAATGGGAGCATATACCAGTGTCGGCTTTCACCCCTTATGTCCTCGTCAGGCACGGGCTCCTCTTCCATGATCGGTGAACCATCATCCCGCGCCAACCAACCGGGCAGGATAGGCGCGTTCATGCGCTGCAGCAAACGGATCTTGTTACCTGCAACCTGCGTGGTTGCGGCATCGAAGATGAAATACGGCTCATTGCGCGCCGGCACTGCCCAAGCAAGCGGATTGGTGCCGAACCGCGGTTCCGCGCCGAAGGTAGGGAGCATCGCGAACCCACCACCGCCAGTCATACAGACACCGATCATGTCGTGGTCAATCGCTCTAACGGCGTGATAACCAGCTGCGCCGAGGTGACCGGAGTTCATTAGCGTCGCCGCGGCCATCCCATGCTCTTTCGCTTTTTCGACGACGATGTCCATGACTCGAGGCGCTTGATGCAGGCCGAGTCCACCATCACCGTCGAACGAGGCGGTGACGCTGCTCTCCCGCATGATCCTCATCTCGGGATTGGGGTTTATATTGCCGGCTTGGTAGCCCTGAACGTACATGCGGAGCATGTTCGATACGCCGTGGGTGTCGACACCGTTCAGGTCCGCGTACATGAGGACATCCGTCGATAGTTCCGCATCCGATGCGGACAATCCCATCTTTAGGAATACCGCATTCGTCGCTTCCCGCATCCGGTCGGGCATGACCCGGACCGCTTCATCTTCAGGCACATGAAAACGTTCAAGCATGGTTCTGCATCACCTAGGTATTTGCATTCGTCGCATCGTTCGCTGGCGCAGTTAAGTCGTGCATTTGTCAGCGATTGAAGCAATGCTATACCATCCGCCAAAAGTTCCCGTTGATTTACCGCTTGGAGGCAGATTGGGTTGAATGGGCCTCGCTAGAATGAATGCCAGTGCATCGCAAGGCGGGATGAGGTTCGGGTTCCCATGACCAGGTTCGGGGTGCTTAAGGAGGCTAAGAAAGCACCCCGACCTTGTGCCCGAATTGTGTTCGGTTAAAACAGAACACATTTCGGCGGTTTCGACGGCATTTTGTTGGGCGCGCCGTGCCGAATGGACGCCCGGCCGTCGACATATTGTGGGATTCGTCTGATTTGGCCGAATTTATGAAGCAATCAGCTGTGTTTATGATTATATTCCCCGCGCCATTCACGTTCTCGCCCGACCGTATTGGTTCGATTTCTCCGAGGATCAGATAATGGTCCGGTCCTTGAGATTTGAGCGGCAAACTTTAGGTCAACGCGCTTTGGCGGTTTGAGCGAATTGTTTTCGACTGCCGTTGTGGTTTCGGACCACACCATTTGTCTTGTACCGATTGAGGTGATCCAACGCGTTGTTGAGTCGGCTCGACAGGATGCGCAACGTACTGACGAGGCGCAGCCGACGGTATTCAGGGATTTCCGAGCTTGCAAGCTTTTCGAGGCTCCCGGCCAGCATGAACGCGTCTTCCTGCATCCCCTCAAAGTCGTTCTCGTAAGTCCCGTTGAGCCGTTCGGCATGTATCGCCGCGTGGCCGTTGCTCGCCACCTCCACTGGTGGTGCTTCCACCACTTTCTTTAATGTTGGCGGTTCGTCGACCACGAACTTAGCTATCAAATCGGTGGAAGTTATGGATGGATCGGCTTTTGCTTTTGCGACCAGTTCCTCAACATGTACGCTGCTCAGCCGCGAGTCGATAAATGGTTGAGCCAACTCCTCTTGGCGATCATGGCCGTCGAGATCAGCGATGCAGCGGGCCTCTTTGAACGTCAACTCGCCGCGGTCTACATGCTCCTGCAATTTCGGTGAAAGAGTTTTGCGGAGGCTCTCGTAGTGATGGACGGTTCCTGCAGTAATGCCCGTCCGTCGCGCGAGTTCCTGTTGGGTCACGTGGAACTGTTCGCGGTAGTTGATGAACGACTCGGCCATCTTGATCGGCGGCAACAGGGACGAGAAATATTCGTCAGTGAGCCGCAGCTCTCGGCGTTCCTCGTCGGTGACGCCTTGGCGAACGATACATTCGACCAATTCTTCCCCGGCCCGTTGTGCGGCGTCGACGGTGTTGTGTCCGCAGAGGAGGTAAAACTTACCTTTCTCAGCGAGGACCACCGGCATACGACGTTGCCGCCGGCGACGCGCCCATGCGCGATGGGTCTTGTCGTAGACCGGTCGCTGGGGATCGGGAAGGATGTTATCAATCGCAATTCGCATCTCAGAAGCCTGTCCGCTAAGCCCGAAAGCTACCTTTGGCATCGTGAATACGTCAGATTCTGTATTCCAGGCGACCAATAGAAAAGAAACTGTCCTACGTGTGTCCGAAAGGGAAACATCATATTCCGAAATTCAGGTTGCATCTGGAAAACACCTGCCATATACTCTCGGTAACGAAGTGTTCAGGTGCTGATCTCAGTTTGGAATCATGGTTACCGAGCCTAATCTCAACCCACCCTACGTCGCCTATCGGACATTCCGAACTTTTCTGGAATCTCTCGCTATCAGCATGCCCGACAGAATCGACCGTTCCGTATTCGATTCCAGATTCTCCGGAACCGCGACATCCCAGATAAACAGCGCGCTTCGCTCCCTAAAACTCATCGATGCTGAAGGGAACCCAAGCGAATCGCTAAAGCTGCTTGCCAGAACCGAAGGTGAACAGCACCACAAAGTTCTGGAACAGATTCTAAGAAACTACTATCTTCCGGTCTTCAGATTGGATTTGGAACGCGCCACAAAGGCGCAGTTCCGCGAGGCGATGCGGGAGTTCGGCTGCACTGATTCGATGCTCGTAAAGTGCGAAACCTTCTTTATCCACGCCGCTCGGCACGCCGGAATCCCGCTATCACCGTATTTGAAGTCGAACCGCAAAGCCAACCCGAGGTCGCGTTCCAATGCACGATCTTCCAAGAGCGGAACACGACAACCGACAACGGAAGATAACGGTCAATCTTCCGCACCCGAGACGGCCGGAGTCGACGCGGCAACTATCACGATGCGAGAATTGGCTATTAGGGTGCTTGAAAAGTACCCGGATTTCGACCCTAAGTGGTCCGAAGAGACACAGACGAGCTGGTTGGAAGGGATGAATAAGCTTCAAGAGACGTTCAACGTCCGCAACCAACCGGCGAGCTAGAGCTACAAAGTCAAAACATTGTTGATCGACGATATTCGCTCTGCCGACGAAGAAACACCCCGGTCTGAAATTGATGACGAACCGCCGAATGACGCCGTCGAGGATGCGCCTGAAGTTACAGCCTCACGGCGAACCGACGTTGCGTCTCCGGTAGACGGCATCTCGGATATCCGAGCAACACTCGATCTTCTCGAACGCCAGATCGTTGAGTATCGGAAGATGCTGGTCGAGCAGGAGGAGGCGGTCAGCGTTGATGCTGAACGCGAAGACGAGGCGACCCCGCAATTGGTCGAGTTGGACGAGGAGCAACTTGGCAACGTAGCCGAATCGATCGCTGACCAGGCCGCAGCTTTATTTGCCGGGCGGGTCCCAGCTGAGGAAACGCTGGAAGACGAGACAAATGTGGTGGTGACCGCGGTCGCGGATGGAATCGAGGAGGAGGAGGCGGTCGAGGTCGTCAAGGAATCTGTCCTGGCCGCGGTCGAGATGGATGTTGCGCCGGTTGTTGAAATCGAAGAGGTGCCGGTTGAGGACGATGGGTTAGAGGAGCCGGACGCGGATTTGCCGGAGCTTTTTGCGGAGCTTGAAGCGCAACTTGAGAAGGGTTTGCACAACGCGGCCTCGGTCGCCGTCTACGCGGATGGTGAGGTATTGCTGGAGTATTTGAGCGCGCAGTCGGGTAGCGGAGTTACGCCGACACCGCAACCGTTGTTCCGCGCCTTTTCGTCGGGCAAACCGATGGCGGCGGCGACGGTTTGGCGACTGTTGGATGCTGGTGTTTTGGAGATCGATGCGCCGGTGGCGAATTACTGGCCCGAATTTGCACAACGCGGCAAGGGCAAAGTGACTTTGCGGCACGTTCTGACGCACACCGCGGGGTTGCCACGCGATTTTGGCCGGGGCGATGTGGACTGGGGCGATTGGGGTCGGATGAGTGACATACTGGCTTCGATGGATTTGGAGTATGAGCCGGGCGAGGTGATCCACTACCACTCGATCACGTTCGGAATTTTGGTGGCGGAGATCGCGGCTCGTGCAATCGGGATTTCGTTTGTCGAGTTGTTTGAGCGCGAGGTTAAGTCTCCGCTGGGTCTGGCTGACACGAGCTTTGTGATTGGTGAGGAAGACTATGAGGCGCGAGGACGCGTGCAACCCCTGATCGCGCCGTCGGGGTACTACGATCGCGAAATGCCGAAGAAAATGGATTGGTTGCTGGACAACCAAATCTTGTCGCCCGGGGCGTCGTGTGTGACGACTGCAAGCGATCTGGTGAAGTTGTACGCGACCGTTTGTAACGGTGGGTCAACGGTTGAAGGTGAAGTTTGGCTCGGCGAAGAAGCGGCTACGAGTGTCTTCGCGACTCATGCCTCGGCTTACAACATAGAAGACATGTCGAAGAACCGCGTTGGCCAAGGCGTTTGGATGTTTGACGAGCAGCCGAACCGAACGGCCGCGCCGACTGGATCGATGACCTTCGGGCATGGCGGTATGGCGACTTCGATCGCTTGGGGCGACCCGGAGTACGGGGTCTGCGTTGCCATCATTACGGACACGATGCAGGAAGAAGATCTAAACGGACGTCGGTTGAATAGGATTTCGGCGGCGGTTCGGTGGGATTTGGGGTTGCCGGTTGGGTCGGTGGCGGAGTTTTGAGGGTGGTTGACAAATCGATTTGATAACATTTATGTTAGTATAACGATTGATCGAGGTACGCGAATATCAGTCGCCTATAGGCGTTAGCCCGTTTGAGCGTTGGTTCGATGATCTTGATCACCGTGCGGCGCAGAAGGTGACTACTGCGTTGTATCGGATGAGACAAGGGAACTTCTCGAACGTGAAAGGCGTCGGCAAAGGGGTTCTGGAGTTTCGGATCAACTTCGGGCCGGGATACCGGATCTATTTCGGGAAAGATGGCGATTCGATCGTCATTCTCCTCGGAGGCGGCGATAAGAGTAGCCAACCGAATGACATTGCTGCCGCCCAACGAAGGTGGGGCGACTACAAAATTCGGAAGCGAAACAGGAGATAGCGCGATGCCATTGACGAAGGATTTCAAGACCACCATCATGGCGCGCGTGCAGCGTGACAATGAGTTCCGCGAAGGTCTGCTTACCGAGAGCGTCGAGTTGATGTTGAACGGCGAGCCCGAAGTTGGCAAGGAGATGATACGGGACCTGATTAACGCGACCATCGGCTTTGATGAATTGGGAGTGCGTGTGGGTAAGTCGCCTCAAAGTCTGATGCGGATGTTTGGCAGTAAAGGGAATCCGCAATCGAGTAACCTTTTTGACGTGATTGAGGCTTTGCGCCAGCATGAAGGAGTCCGCCTTGAAGTGGTGGCTGTGAAGTGAGGCGCAACGTTTCAGGTCGGCTTCACTTCGATCGTTTCAACACGCGGTAGTGGGATTGGGCTAGGCCGGAGGGGTATTGGGTTGTGCTGATTAGTTTGAGGTGGATGTCTTTGGTGGTGTTGCCGAATAGGGGGATGCCTTGGCCGATTAGGACTGGGAGGGTGGTGATGATCAGGTCATCGATCAGGCCTTCGTTGAGGAAGGATTGGATGGTGATGCCGCCATCGATGTAGGCGCGGTTCCAGCCCTTTTGGTTGAGGGTTGCTAAGAGGTCTGAGGGTGTTTGGTCGGTGATTGTGACTTTGTCGGTAAGGTGCCGGGGGATGTCGGAGTTGGTGAGGGTCCTCGAGAGAACGATAACGGGTTTCGGGTAGGGCCAATCGTCGTCGGAGATCAGGTTGAGGACGACTTCGTAGGTTTTGCGGCCGAATATGATTCCGTCGACCGAGTCGATGAACTGGGTGTAGCCGTGCTCTTCGGTGGTTGTGCCTTGGTTTTCAAGCCAGTCGATGGCGTGGTCTTTTCGGGCGATGAAGCCGTCGAGGGTGGTGGCGATGAAGACGTGGCCGGTCGTCATTCAAGTTCGCCCCAGCGGATGCCGGTCTTGGTGTCTACTAGGAGGGGAACTTCCAGGGACATTGCGGCGGGCATCATGTCGTGCGCCAAAGATGTGATCTCTTCGAGTTCGCCGGGGGCCACTTCGAAGATGAGTTCGTCGTGGACTTGGGCGGTCATGCGGGAATCGAGACCGCGGCGGTGGAGTTCGTCGGCGATGTTGATCATTGCGATCTTGATGACATCGGCGGCGGTTCCTTGGATGGGCATATTCACGGCGACGCGTTCGGCGGCGGCTCGGTAGCCTTGGTTGGCGGAGCGGAGGTCGGGGAGGTAGCGACGTCTGCCCTTCAATGTCTCGGCGTAGCCGCGCATCTTGGCGACCTGCTTCTGGTGTTCGATGAAGTCGCGGATGCCGGGATACCTACCAAAGTAGAGGTCAATGAATTCACGACCTTGTTGCTGGGTGAGGTCGGTTTGGCGCGCGACACCTTGGGGTCCGAGGCCGTAGATGACTCCGAAGTTGAGGATCTTGGCGATGCGTCGCTGGTCGCTGGTAACGTCTTGGACGTCGTACATGGCGCGCGCGGTAGCGTCGTGGATGTCTTCGCCGTTGCGGAAGGATTCCAGGAGGCCGGGTTCGCGGGACATGTGAGCGAGGATGCGGAGTTCGATCTGGGAGTAGTCGGCGGCGAGAAGCTGCCAGCCCGATTCGTAGATGGTTGTAAAGGCGTCGCGTACTCTTCGACCGAGAGGTGTCCGGACGGGGATGTTCTGGACGTTGGGATCGTTAGATGCGAGTCGTCCGGTGGCGGATCCGGCTTGGTTGAAGGTGCTGTGGACGCGTCCGGTGGCCGGGTTGACCATCTTGGGGAGCGCGTCGGCGTAGGTGGACTTCAACTTTGCGAGTTCGCGGTATTTGAGGACAGCGTCGATGAGCTGGTAGACGCGGTCGTCGAGGCCGGAGGTGTTGCGCATGCGATCGAGCGCGTCGGCGTTCATCGACCAGCCGGTCTTGAGTTTGCGGGTCGGCGGCGCGTTCCACTCATCGATGAGGATAGAGCCGATCTGCCGGTTGGATGCGATGTTGAATTCGCGACCGCCTAAAAGGGCGTTGGCAGCCTGTTTGATTTGGGCGATCTCCTCGCCGAGGGCGGCGGAGAATTTCTTGAGGACATCGATCTCAACCACCATTCCGGTGCGCTGCATCTCGACGATGACTGGGAGGAGGGGCATCTCGATGTTTTCGAAGGCTCCGCGCGCGTTATGACCGTCGAGTTCTCCGTCGAAGTATCGCCATAGTCGATATGTGAAGTCGGCGTCGGCCGCGGCGTAGGGACCGGCCAACTCGATGTCGACTTCGGACATGGTTATCTGCTTGCGGCCGGTGCCGATGAGGTCGGTTATCGGCGTCATCTCGGAGCGGAAGAGTTCTAGTGCGAGGTCTTTGAGTCCGTATCGATTGTGACCGCAAAGAGATGCGGCGATCATGGTGTCGAAATTGGCGTTGTTGATGTCGATGCCGGCCTGTTGCAGCACCATCATATCGAAGTTTGCATTGTGGGCGGCTTTGGGAACTTTAGCATCGGCGAAGAGCGGAGCGACGATCTCGAGCGCGCGGGTGCGGTCGATTTGTTCGCCGGAGCGGTGACCGACGGGTACGTAGCATGCTTCACCCTCGGCGTTTGAGAACGACATGCCGACCATCTCGTCCTGCATCGCGCGCGTGCCGTTGGTCTCGGTGTCATAGGCGAAACCGTCGGCGTTGCCGAGGCGCGTGACCAGATCTTGTAGCTCGGCGTCGGTGGTAACGATGGCGTAGTTGCCGAGGGGTCCGTCGGAACTTGCGGATTTGGCATTCGATTTAGCTGCGACGGTAGTGTCGGCGTTGCTGAAGAGGTCGCCCTGCGCGCGGCCCGTTGTTGGCAGAGGGAATACGCCACGTTCGGCGTCTTCGGCTGAAGGTATGCTGCGGACGATGGTGTCTCCGAAGCCGAGGCCGGTGAGTGCTCCCACAACTTCGGTGCGGTCATAGCCACCAATGCGGCATTCGTTGAAGTCGATATCGATCGGAACATCGGTGACGATGGTGGTGAGTTTGAGCCCGTCGTAGGCGATCTTTTCGCCGTCTCGGAGACGCGTCATGATGCCCTTGGAGCCGCGGAGTTCCTTGGATGGGATCTCGCCGACGGCGTCGAGATTGGCGTAGAGCGCGTCGAAATGACCGAAGCGGTTAAGGACGGTTCGCGCGGCCTTGGGTCCGATTTTGGGAATGCCCGGAATGTTGTCAGACGGATCGCCTTCGAGCGCCTTGATTTCGGCGACGAACTCAGGGCCGAGGCCGTCGTAGCGGTCGCGCACGCCTTCAATGTCGTATACCCGGGTGTCGCCAAAGCCGGAGTACATGAGGAGGTTGGTGTCGTCGTTAACGAGTTGGAGCTGGTCGGCGTCGCCGGTGAGGATCAACGATCGGATGCCTGCGCCCTCGGCTTTGCGGACGATGGTTCCGACGACATCGTCGGCTTCGAATCCGTCAATTGCGAAGACCGGGACCTTCATGGCGGTGAGAACGCTCTCGACCATGGGAATCTGCTCGTGGAGTTCAGGATCGATCGGAGGCCGTTGGGCCTTGTATTCGTCGAATAGTTCGTCTCGGAAGGTGGGGGCCCGCGTATCAAACGTTACGGCGATGTGGGTCGGGCTGTATTCGCGGATGGTTGCGATGAGGTTGCGGAGGAAGCCGTAAGCGCCGTGGGTCTGCTGACCGGCGCTGTTGGTGAGGCCGCCGCCACGCGAGAGCGCGAACCATGCTCGAAAGACCATCGAGTGGCCGTCGACAACGAGGATGAGGGGTTCGCGGGTGGTGGTTGGGGTCGTCATGGGCGGTTGGGTGGGTTGAGAATGTTTCGGTAGTGGTTGCGATTATATGGGTGGGGGGAATTTACATGGATGGACGGGATGGAGGGGATGTGGGGTTTGAACTATGATGGGAATGATTTTGAAGGATTGGAATGATGGGTGTCGTTGTTTGGGGTGCTGCGGTGATGGCGGGGAGTTGCGGGATAATGGAGGGGGGGGGTGTGGTACTGGCGTTTCGTTGGCGATTTGGGAGATTATGGCTATGTCGAAGTTTGAGAAGATACGGAGTGACGAGGAGCACGATGCGGCTATGGCTCGCATCGATGAGATATTTGATGCGCCGGTCGAGTCGGCGGAAGGGGAGGAGCTTGAGGTTTTAGTGAGGTTGGTGGAGGCGTGGGAGGGGGTGAGGTATCCGATCCCGCCGCCGGATGCTGGGGATGTGGTCGCGTTTCGTGTTGAGCAGGAGGGGATGGGGTTTGGGGGGTGAGGGTGGTTGGGGGTCGATGGGATACCGCTGACTCGTCAGTCGTGAGCTTGGTTAAAGGCCCAATGGGGATAGCTGCGTTTAATGGGAACAACGACTTGACACAATCATCATAATGATGCAATATGCATCGAGTTGCACAATGAGCACACTTGGACAAGAGGTCGGCAAAGCGAGATTAACAGTCACGTTGGCTCCTGGCCAAAGATCGGCTCTCGAAGCAATCGCCGAGCATAACGAAACCACACTCGCATTTGTGGTCCGATACGCGTTGCGACGATTCATTGATGAGCATGGGCAGGGCCGACTACCTTTGGAATTCCCAAATGATCGGTGACAATGGCCATCTGAAAGGTCAGATGAATCCCGACGCGGAGTTCGCAGGGAGTGAACGAGTTGAAATTCTCCCCGCATTCGACACTGCGCTCGGGAGTATGTACGAAGGTGACAGTCTAGAACTCCTTGAAAGACCACCACTGTCAACCGCGGCGGGAAATGTTCAATTGATATTGACTTCCCCACCGTTTCCTCTGAACAAGAAAAAGAAGTACGGGAATCTCAATGGCGACGCATACTTAGATTGGTTAACAGGAACTGCGGCGCTATTTCGCGAATACTTGACGCCTGACGGATCCATCGTCATGGAACTTGGTAACGCGTGGAACGCAGGTAGCCCCACGATGTCGACGTTGCCGTTGAGGGCGCTGTTGGGATTTTTGGAGGCCGGCGAGTTGCATCTTTGTCAAGAATTCATCTGCTTTAATCCAGCTCGTCTTCCCACTCCAGCGCAATGGGTCAACATCGAACGGATTCGAATCAAAGACGCTTTTACGAGGGTTTGGTGGATGTCGCCAAACGAAAGACCAAAGGCCAACAACAGGAATGTATTGACCGGATACAGCAAGAGCATGCTCGAGCTGTTGAAACGAGGTACTTACAATTCAGGGCGGCGTCCATCCGGACACAACATAGGTGTTGATTCATTCCTGTCCAACAACGGCGGCGCGATACCGCCGAATGTGTTGGTGCCAGAGGACGCTAGCGATCCCGGAGTGCTGTTCGAAGTGTTGCCAATCGCAAATACTAGGGCTGCCGACGCGTATCAGGAATTCTGCAGGCAGAATGGCATCACGATTCACCCGGCGCGAATGCAAGAAAAACTCGCAGAATTTTTCGTCGAATTCTTGACGGATGAGGGCGACATGGTCCTTGATCCGTTTGCGGGGAGCAACACTACCGGTGCTGTCGCAGAGAGGTTGAATCGCAGATGGATTTCGATTGAGCGTGATAAGGGATACGTCGAAGGTGCTGCGGGCAGGTCCAATGCGGAGGTTCGAGTTTAACCAACCGTCAGAGCTTCGGTTTCTAGTCGTTGGATGTCGGTTTCGGATCTCAGCGTGTGGATAAGCGTTGCGGAGACCCGCCTGAGTTCGAGATTAACCATGTCTGAATCGGGATCCCGCATCAAACTTTCAAATTCCGCAAAGGGTTCTTCAATTTCGGATTCGGAATTCGATCGATCGTCGTTGGTGTTCGACTGATCGTGCAGTTGATATAGATGGAAAGCGACGTATGCCACGTATCGATCTGTTAATCGATCGACGTAGTCGGTTCCAGACTGTCCTCGATTTAGGCGCCGTCTTTCATCGCGGAACTGCCGTTCATCCATATTGACGTAAAGGTATAGCGTATCGTCGTTCGGCTCCCAACGTCCGATTTTGTTTTCATCCCATCCTCCTGGCAGGTGCCCCCATGTGGTGGCATTCTGTTGTGTGTCTGGCGGAAATTGCCAAACCCGTACAATTTCGTAACTTGGGATCTTCCCGTCGGTTGTCCCTCCTTTATCTCCACGTTTTCGTCGATGAACAATCTTGCATGGTTTTGACGTGACTAATGTGGTGCCGTCTTGCATTAGCAATCTGGCGGTTATCGTTCCCTCGGTATTCGGCGCAGCGTTTTCCCCAACTTCCAACTCGGCGGTAAACACGCCATCCACGGGACCACGCATCGAAATGCCCACATTACCGATGTCACAGGACGCAGATACGGATGCTGGGTTGATAGCGCGATTGAGGATTTCGTTTTTTGCGTCGCTGACAATTTGCGATCTCGAAATGGCACCGACCTCGATGCTGAGAGCTGATGTACTCGCAAATTCGAATTTCGTCGGAGGATCAACGCCTTCGTAGGGGGGAAGCGGCGGTACGACCCGCATTTTCCGTTCGGCGATAAGAAACGTCGCGGGTTCTAATTCGAGAGTCGCTTTGATTTCGGTCCGGTATCCGGGAACAGTGTCCGCTGGAACCGCGACGCTTAATGGGATCCGCCCTCGGCTCATGTTCCGCACTGACACCGAAACTTTGCCATTACTTTCGCACCGTATTTTGGCTCTACGCCGTGCTCTGTGAAAAATGTCATCCGGTCCGTCGGTTCGTAGATAAATCGTTGACGCTTCGCCAGCATGCAGTTCGAAAGGGCGGTTGTCCACGAATCGTAGGATCGTAGGGGGGTCTTGGGTTCGCCGTTTGACATCGCTGAAGTTGTTCGATCCGCCCGTTAACGAACCGCGGCGGCCCCCTTCCGACTTTTTCGATCGATACTGAGTGATCAAGCCGTCGAGCATCCTACGAACGCGTTTGGTGCTTTCGGTAGTGATTAGTTCTTGCCGTCCGCGGATAACATCTTGCATTTTCGCTTTCAGCCATTGATCCTTTAAAGCGTCGCGGATGGCCTTGAGTAGAAGCTCCTCCCTTTGTTCGCCCGATGTTGCGCCAGCGCGGGTAGCCGGAAAGATCTCCTTCTTCAAACGGCGGCCCAAACCGTCACATTCGACTTGCATCAATAGGTAATCTGCCAATGCACCGAGGCGTTGATTGCGGATCAGTGTTTTGTCCCGCGTATGGTGTCGCTGACCGTTCAACGTGAAAACTATTGAACGAGGCGACCGATTGTAATCAAGATATGAATCAAGCCGAGTGCTGGCTTCCCCTGATGCGTCAATCGACAGGTTGCCAGATGGTTTGAAAAACCAATAGCGGATTTTCACATGGCCCTCTCCCCCCCAACGTGCCAAATCCGTTTCGTAGTTCTGAGCTTCCGGCCGGCGAGCGCGGTTGACCTGGTCCAATCGATTTCGTGCACCTAGCATATTCCGGATAAATGGATTTTTGCCCCGCAAATCCTCTATGCGGTACGGCAATACAGGATCAAAAAGAAGGTTGTCGAAATACCGGTATCCAACGAGGCTCCAATCCGAATTGATCCTTCCGAGATCATATCCATAGTGGATGAACTTGGTGCCGAATGGGAATTCAGCGCCGATTCCATTCAAAGAGTTCGGGTCTAACGTAGGTACGCTTTCGTCCGTCTCGCACAGATACTCGTACCGGAATACCTTCAATGAATCGTGGTCGAATTTGCGAACGACGGTCCAACCGAATAGGTCAGGTTTTCCGTCTGAATGCGCCGGATGTCGACGAGAGATGATCAATGAATAAGGGCAGAATGCAAACGTCGATGAACCACCTTGTCCGAACGCTCCCATCAAGTGAGGTTTGCTGACCTTGTTGGATTCCCCGAGGCTCAACACCGTGTTTTCGAAGTCCGACGGGTGTTGGCCTATGCCCATGTCTTCGATTACTACAGTCGATTGGGGTCGGCGTGTCGATCCGATAGCTCTGACGGTCGTTTTAGGGGCCATCGTCTGTATGAAATGATTCCCTGCTTGAGTTTCCCGTGTTAATCGCTCCGCTTCCAAGTCCCAAAGATGCGCCACGGCGGTCCGCGGCGAGTCCAATCCTTTTGGTCTACCCCGCTGCTCATATTGCAGTTCGATATGTGCGTCCAATGCATTGGTGATCCGCTCGACCAACGCCTGCCCAGGTTCGATGGCTAGGTTTACACTCCCTGCGTTGTTGTCGCGACCGCCCAGTGGCAGCCATCGCCAGCCATCAGACGTGTTTACGCCGATGTCGGTCAGAAATTCCTCTACGGCGTCGACCGACGTTAGAGAAAGTATCTTGCGAGCCTGTGCGTCTGTAAGCCTAGCCATTGGGTGTTATTCGTTGCCGAATTTGAATTGTCGGTCCCGATCTTGGGTGACGAAGGATTGTCTCGCGTTCCGCAATTCTCGTTCGATTTCGCGGAACATTCGTTGAACATCGTCATCGGTGTATTCGTATAGCCTTCTGTTGGAGCACTGGCCGAGGAGTCTGACTGCGTTCATCACCGCATTCACCCTCCGTTCAGCGATCCTGTAGAAACGATCTGATTTTGTCTCCGTTGTTCTATGTGTCGCGCTCATATCTCGTCTCCTTGATGACATTATATCTTAAATAATGTCGGCACAAAGGGGTGTATCATATGGATATTGTGCAACGAAACATCAGAAAACCGCGCGATGAATTCAAAATTTCAGTCGAGTCAATCGGATTCTAGGACGTTTGCGAATATCGTGGCGGATTGGGTTAATCCAACTCGGGCGGCACCCCCTTGTATTCCCCCTCAGAGAGGGGGAGGGAATTGGCCTGCCTGCGCTAGAGCGATTAGCCATCCGTCGTACAATGCTTAGAGAGCGCGCGGTGGGTGAGATTGAGGATTAGCGATGGTTCAATCTGTGAAGGCAACTTATGAGGACGGGGTTTTGAAGCCTTCGGAATCGCTTGATCTTGAGGATGGGGATGTGGTGATGTTGTCGATATCGGTTGAGGAGATTGGGGAGGTCGGAGAGTCGGATTCGGTGGGGAATGGTGTGGGCGACTCGGCATCTGTCGATTCGGAAGGCCAGAAGCCAACGGACATCCCGGCCCTACTCGAACGGATCAGACGGATAACCGCTTCGGTGCCGGATTCTGAGTGGGAGAAACTTCCGAAGGATGGTGCAAGGAATAAGAAGCACTATTTGTATGGGCATCCGAAAGAGGATGAGGAATGAGGTTGGTCTTCGCCGATTCGGGTTACTGGGTAGCGGTGATAAATCGTCTTGATGGGTTGCGAGAAAGGGCTGTGCGCATAGACGCAAGTTTAGGTAACCATCGAAAAGTTACGAGTGAAATGGTTTTAATCGAGGTGTTGAACCACTTTTCGCGTGGCGGTGAAAATAGTCGAAGAGCCGCGGTGGAGGTTATCGCAGAGCTTAATGCCGATCCTGATGTTGATGTGATCCCGTTGACGAGCGCGCAATTTGCAGATGCGGTTGATCGGTACGGTAGTCGTCTGGATCAGAGTTGGAGTTTGGTGGATTGTTCGAGTTTCGTCTTGATGGAGGAGCGGGGGATAAGGGATGCGTTGGCTTATGATGTCGATTTCGTGCAAGCGGGTTTCAACGCGTTGTTGCGGACAGGGTGAGGTAGACGTCTCGCTCCGCCGATGATCAGAAATTGACGTTCGACGGCGTTGGCACCCCCTTGTATTCCCCCTCGGAGAGGGGGAGGTGGGTTGATCGCTCAGTGCCCCTGCGCATCTTCGACGACCATCTCTAGGACTTCGTGGGAGGCTATGGAGCCGATGAATTCGTTGGTTTGGGCGTCTAGGACTGGGAGGATGGTGATGGAGTTTTCGGTCATTGTTTGGAGGGCGTCTTCGACGTAATCTTCGGTGGTGGCGGTTGGAGTGTTGTGGCGGAGGGTTTGGGTGAGGGTTGTGGTGTCCCATTCATGTCGGGGGAGGTAGCGGAGCATGCTGAGGGATACGATGCCGGCGAGTTGGTGGTTGTTGGCGCGGTCGACGATTACGTAGTCGTGCTGGTCGGGGAGGAGCCACTGTTCGGAGAAGGTTTTGACGGTGAGGAACTGGTCGAGGTAGGTGCGGGCGGGGTCGATGATGTCTTTTACTTTGATGCCTTCGAGGAGCTTGGCGACGATTATGAGCAGTCCGATGGAGAACAGGGTCTGGTGGATGTGCAATCCGGCGTTTCCTTTCTTGCCGCGTCTTCGGCTAGGGTATTGCGACGGTCGTCGAAGTGACGGGGGGCGAACCTAAAAGAAACGTCAAGTGTGGATTTTACGCGAGATATGGCGGGACGTTTAACTGCTCTCCTATACCGGCGGCCACTAGCGTCCCGCTCCGCTTTGAGGTTCAGTGCTGGCAGTTTTGGCAGTAGTAGGCGGTTCGGCCGGAGATTCGGCGAGCGGTTGTTGGGTTGTTGCAGGTTGGGCAAGTGGAGTTTGGGATTCGAGGGATCCGCATTCGGGCGTCGTGGGCATCGACGACGTAGGGGCTGCCGTCGGGACTAGGATGGGTTGTGATGTGGTTCAGGGCGCGGTTTAGGGTGGTGAGGATGTTGGCGTGGAGCTGGTGGAGGCGCGTGAGGCTGATGCGGTTGCAGCGGCGGAGAGGAGAGATGCGGGTGCGGTGGAGAGCTTCGTCGGCGTAGATGTTGCCGACGCCAGCGAGGATGTTCTGGTCGAGAAGGGTAGGTTTGATGCGGGAGCGTTTGGTGCGGATGCTTTGGCCGAATTGGTTGGGAGTAAGATCCCACGGTTCAGGGCCAAGTTTAGGATAGGCGGTTATGGGGTCGTCGACGGCCCACAGTCGGGCCCATCTTCGGGAGTCGTTTAGTTCGATGCGTCGGGAGTCATCGAGGTAGAAGGCTGCTCTGCTGTATCGGACCGGGTCGTCGTCAGAGTTTCGGATGTGGAGGGAGCCGGTCATTCCCATGTGGAGCACAAGGTGAGACCGGGATTGGTTGGCGTCGATGAGCGGTGATACGAGATATTTGCCGCGGCGGTCTAGGGGGCCGATCTGGGTGTTGGAGACTTTGTTGGCGAAGGTCTCGATGTCGGCGGTCGGTGCGGCGATACTGTCGGGCCAACCGATTTCGACGCGTTGGATGATGGTGCCTTGGACGTTGGAGGCGACGAGGTAGCGTCGGATTGATTCAACTTCGGGTAGTTCGGGCATGGGAACTATGATGCAAACGATTTTGAATGATCATCATGATGCGACCTTGCACTTTGTCCAGCGTTAAACACCTGTTGTGGGGTTTGTGCAGAATAACAGCGATGGGTTTTCGGTCCGAGGTCCGTGGATTGCATCCCTGCGTCCTGCCCCTACAGACTGCGGCCTTCGCCGGAATGTCAACGGTTGTGCACTAATTCCCATTAAGCGGGAACGTCTCAACCCGGGGCACGGTTTTCGTGGCGAGTGTGATTTGTAAATGTCCCATTGGTTTTCGGTTCCATTAGCGGGAGAAAACCTCGGGTTACGCAAAGGTTATGCAGGGTTTCAGTGAAAATACCTGCTCGAGATTATTCGTCTTCAGGTGTTTGGAAACCGATGACACGACGGTTGGATTCGGTCATCTCCCGGTTGGATTCGATGAGTTCCGCAAGGATGGTGCGAATTTCGCGAAAATCAGCTTCGAAACTATTCATCCGTTCATTCGCTTGAATCTGGCTGTTAGCCAGGTTAAGGATGACATCGGATATGGCTACCTTGTAGTCCGCAACATCTTCTTTGGTTGCGAGGTCGTCATGTGTGTGTTCTGCGGTTGTCATCGTAAATATGATACCGGCGTATCAGTTCTGCTTGCAATACTACACCATTACACGCGCGAGAAATGCCTGATTGGATTGTTGCTTTGCTAAATCAGATGCTATTGCTCCTGCCCTCTCCGCCCTGAACCGCGGAGGTTGCCGGTCTGTTGGTTGATGAGTTCTTGGGAGCCGGCGATGATGTTGCGAGCTTGGATTGCGCCTTCTTCGAGGGGGCCGATGGCGACTACGCCCATGCCTTCGGTTAGGTCGGTTAGTGCGCCTACGGCAGTGGAAACGATTACGGATTCGTCGTTGGCGGTCAGTCTGAGGGTGCCTTGGGTGGTTTCGACGTGGACCGTATCATCGTCGACCTCCGTGACGGAGCCTTGGACCTGAGATACCGTGTTGTCTCCTCCGCCGATGCCAAAACCAAATCCGCCGAAACCTCCGGCACCGGCCCCCGGGTTTTGCGGAACAAGGTTTAAGCTGACGATGAAGATCTTGCCGCCTTCGCCGCGCCGGACTGCGCCAACTACGTCTGTGCCAATTGAGAGATCAGAGACATCGAGGCTGTTGATGATGGTGATGTTGGTGTTGGTGTCTTCGCCTACTTCTACGTCGGTGGTCTTTTCGGTGTCTTCGAGGTCTTGGACGGTGATGGTGGACCCGAAAATGTAGGTGATGGTTCCTTGCGCGGGAGGAGTTCCGAAACCTCCTCCTCCCTGTCCGCCGCCTGGAATTTCGATTCCGGATTCCGCTAAGAGTTGTTGCATGAGTTCTCTCATGCGCGTCTGCTCTTCTTGGGTGATGCTGCCGGATTGGGCTTTTTGGAAGAGTTCGGCAAGTTCGGGGTTGTTAGCCATGGCTTCTTGGATGGCTTGGAAGTTTCCACCGCCGGGTCCGCCAGCGCCACCGAAGCCGCCCGGTCTGCCTTGGTCGGGTGCCTCGTCGACCACGACTTCAACTACAGCTTGTTCGGATTCAGTGCTTGCGCTTTCGTTGTCGAGGCCGGTTGGCTCGTCGGTAGCGGTCTCGCCTGTCTCGGACGATGCCGCGTCGCGTTCGGGTCTTGATTGCTCGGAAGCGGGACGGGTGCTCGGCGTGGGCAATTCGCTTCTCGATGCGGCCGGTATCGTCTCTTCATCCTGGTCAGATGGACCCAAGAGGAGGATTACCGCGACACCGAGACGATGCCGACGATCACGACGGCGGCTAAGAGGATTGCGAACGGGCTCTTCATGTGGTGGTCACCATTTCATGTTCAATGTTGAGGTTAGGGTCGGTGGCTATTCGTATCGGAGTGCTTCGATGGGATTGAGGCGTGCGGCGCGAACGGCGGGGTAGATGCCGAAGAAGAGGCCGACGGCGATGGATACGATGAGCGCGATGATCGGGATGTCGCTGGTGACTCGTGTGGACCATTCGGTGCCGATGAGGAAGCGTCCGTCGATGGCGGTTGCGAGAGAGATTCCGGCGATGACGCCGATGATTCCGCCGCCAAAGGTGAGGAATACGGCTTCGGTGACGAACTGGGCGACGATGTCGCGTCTTTTCGCGCCCATGGCCTGTCGGATGCCGATTTCACGGGTGCGCTCAGTAACGGAGACGAGCATGATGTTCATGATTCCGATGCCGCCGACGAGAAGGGAGATACCCGCGACGGTTCCGAGGAATACGACGAGGGTCTGGTTGGCTTCGTCGAAGGTGTCGAGGATCTCTTGCTGGTTGAAGACGGTGAAGTCGTCGGCTTCGGTGATGCGGTGGCTGAGACGGAGGACGGTCTCGATCTCTTCGATGGCTTGGTCTACGAGTTCGACGTCGCGCGCTTGGACGGAGATTTGGTCGACGCTGATGTCGCCGCCAGGGATTCGCTGTCCGGAGAGGCGGTAATAGGCGGTGGTGATAGGGATGA
Organism: Dehalococcoidia bacterium; assembly: GCA_965208645.1. Lineage (GTDB taxonomy): Bacteria > Chloroflexota > Dehalococcoidia > Lucifugimonadales > Lucifugimonadaceae > Bin127. The sequence continues at coordinate 850,852 of OZ242350.1, forward strand.
GGGCTTGACTGTCGAGAGACCCGAAGCCGCTTTGGGCTGCGAGGACGCCGACGACGCGGAACTGTCTGCCATTAATGCGGACTTCTGCTCCTGTGGGGTCTTGGTTTCCGAAGAGGTCCTCGGAGACCTGTGCACCGAGTACTACGATTTCGGCGCGGGATTCGACGTGTGGTGCTCCGATGAAGGTGCCGGTTGCCATGTCGAGGTTTCGTACGTTGAGGTATTCGGGTGTGACGCCCGTGATGGATGCTTGGGTTGTGTTGTTGTTTATGTGGATGGTGCCGAAGGTGCCGATTTCGGGTGCTACGGCTTTAATGGAGGGGGTGTAGAGGGGGTCGCGAAGTGCTTCGATGTCGGCAAGAGTCAGCGGTTCGCTGCTTGGGATGACTGTTAGGAGGTTGCTTCCTAGGCCTTGTATCAGTTCGGTGATGCGGTCGGTGGAGCCGCGTCCGATCGACATCAGCGTGATGACTGAGCAGACACCGAGGACGATGCCGAGTAGGGCTAGCGCGGCGCGGAGACGATTCGCGGTAAGCGAGTAGATCGAGGTTCGGATTATGTCTTGGGGGGACACTGTGGGGCCCTCACCCTAACCCTCTCCCGCCGAACGGGAGAGGGGACGCGGTTCTGTGCGATATTCGGATTCGTCGGTGTGGCCGCCCTTTGTCCTTCGGATATTTCCCTCGCGAGCGGGGGAAACCCTGGATTCGTCGCTGATTACTTGGCCGTCGCTGAGGGTTATTACGCGGTCGGCGCGGGCAGCCACATCTCGTTCGTGTGTGACGACGATAACGGTGATGCCGTTTTCGTGGTTGAGGTCGGAGATGATGTTGAGGATTTCGACGGTGTTCGAGGTGTCGAGGTTTCCGGTAGGTTCGTCGGCGAGGAGGACTGAGGGTTCTTTGACGAGTGCTCTTGCGATGCCGACGCGTTGCTGTTGACCGCCGGAGAGTTCGGTTGGTCGATGGTGAGTGCGGTCGCCGAGGCCGACGAGGGTCAGGGCGTTTTCGGCGCGGTCGCGACGGTTGGGCCAGTGGCCATACATCATGGGGAGTTCGACGTTGGCGAGTGCGGTGAGACGTGGGAGGAGGTTGTGGGTTTGGAATACGAAGCCGACTTTTCGGCTGCGGATGTCGGCTAGGCGGTCGTTAGACATTGCCTCTACTGCTTGACCGTCGATGTGGTAGGTGCCTTCGCTGGGGACGTCGAGGCATCCGATGATGTTCATGAGTGTGGACTTGCCGGAGCCGGAGGCGCCCATGATGGCGACGTACTCGCCGTCGTGGATGTCGATTGAGACGCCGTCGAGGGCTCGGACTTGGATTGTTCCGGCACCCATTTCGTAGATCTTGGTGACGTCGCGGATGCGGATTACGGGTTGGTCAGGGTTGGAGGTGCTTCGCATGTCGTTGAGCGTCTATCGCCGCGGAGGTCCACCACCAGCGAATGCTCGGACGGCTCCAAATCCGCCGAATTGGCTGGTGTCGGCACCGACGACGGTCATGAGGATGGTCTCGCCTTCTGAGACGCCGTCTTCGATGACGGTCCAGAAGTCGTCGGAGATGCCGAGGGTTACGTTTCGGGGTTCTAGCGTGTCGTCGTCGGTTGAGACGAGGAGGATGGGTTCGTTTACCGAGCCGAATAGTGCTTGGATGGGAACGAGGAGTTTGTTGGTCTGCTCGCGGATGACGACTTCGGCGACGGCGCTGAGGCCTTCGGGGAGTTGCGTGCCGGATTGTTGTTCGGTTTGGATGGTTACGGGGTAGGTGACGACGCCTTGTTCGGATTCGCCGAAGGCCGCGATGTCGCTGATGCGGCCTTCTAGGGCCTCGTCGCCGAGGGCTTCAAGTTCGATGGATGCCGGATCGCCGACTTGGAGGAACAAGACATCGACCTCGTCGACGGTGCCGGAGATTTCGACGACCGAAGGGTCGGCCATGACGACTGCGATGGCGTCTTTGTTGACGGATTGGCCTTCTTCGACCTGTAGATCTGCGACGATGCCATCGAAGGGTGCGATGATCTGTGTCCCTTCGGTCGCGGCGTGGGCGGTATCGAGTTCTTCGCGTGCTGATGCGACCTCGGCACGGCGGAGTGCGACGGTGGCCGGATCGGGGTTGACGAGGCTCTTGAGGTCTGTTTCGGCGACGGCGAGATCGGCGTTGGCTACGACAAGCCCTTGGCGGGCAAGTTGGACGTCGACTTGGTCGGGTGAAAATAGATTTTCGAGGGCGGTTAGTTTATCGGCAAGGTCTTGCTGCGCGACGGCAAGTTCGGATTTGGCAAGGGCGATTTGGATGTCGTCGCCGTTGACGAGGGTGTTTAATTCTTCGATTTTGAGTTTACGTTCGGCATCCGCCGCATCGATTTTCTGGTTTAGGACTATCAGTTCAGGTGATTCGAGTTGCCGGAGTAATGCAAGATTCTGGATGGCTTGCGCGAGGTCAGTTTCGGCTTTGCGAGCCGTTGCCGCGGCGATGCGTAGATCTTCATCTGATGAGCCCGCTTGCAGTTCGGCGAGTGCTTCTTGGGCATCGGCCAAATCGTGTGAGGCGCTGACCGCTGTCTCACGGGCGACGGCGAGGGTTTGTTCCGCTTCCTGACGTCGGGATTCGAGTTCGGGTTCTAAGCGTTCAAGTTCTTCGAGAAGGGTTTCGCGATTGTTTTGGGCATCTACCAGGGTGTAGTACGCGACCTCGGTTTTGGCGAAGAGGTCTTGGCGAGTTTCGTCGTCGGTCGGCGTTAAGGCCTCTTGAAGTTGCTCTTCAAGGTCTTCGAGCTGAGATCTGGCGTTGTCTATGGCATCTTCGATGTTGTCGAACTGCTGTGTGTTGGCGAGCATGGCAGTGTCGTAGGCCTCAGTTTTGACGAGGAGGTCGTCCCATGCGCCGTTGAAGTCTTGATTTACACATATCTGGTTGATGCTTTGATCGTCATCTTCACAGTCGAACCTGAGTTCGTCTCCGAAGAATTGAGACCAGTTGGTAGTTACGACTTCGTCCCACGGTGTGTCTGGATCATCTACCACATAAATTGTCGGGTCCCGTCCACGCCTCGGATCGAGTGAGCCGTATAGGGGCAGCGGGGCGAGCAACTCTTCGGGAGATTTGCCTATGTCTGCGAAGATCTCTTCTGGTGAGGAGTTCCATTCGTACTTTGAGATGTCCATTCCGAGCCACATGTAGAAGGCGTTTCGGTATATGTTGCGCGCGTCATACAGTTCGAAACTGAGGGTTCTAGTTTCGGCTTCCGTCTGGATTTCGAAGCGTCGCAGTTGGTTTTCAGCGACTTCGATATCCTCCTCAGCTTCGGCGATCTTGGTACGCAGATCCTCTACCTCGTCTTCGTCGAAGGGTTTTAGTGCATCGGCATACGCTTCTCGGGCGTCTGCGGCGGCGAGCACCGCGGCAGCGAGGTCGGAATCGGCTTTTGCGATCTCAAGCTTTTTGCGGATGATGTCGTTCCCAGCGTTCTGAACGGCGTTGTGGAGGGCGACTTCGGCGTTGGTGTTCGCGGATTCGGCTTCGACTAGGGCTAGCTTTGCCTTGGCGACGTCTAACTCGGCTCGGTTTAACGCTGCTTTATCGATGGTCATCGCGTTTTTGTAGGCTTCGACCGCGTCGTCGCGCGCTTTCGTTGCTTCAGCTACCGCGAGTTCGGCATTACTGAACGTACCACCGTCTAGGCCTGTCAGATCGGTCAACTCACCAGTCAAATCGTTGAGTGTCTTTTCAGCCTCGGCTACGGCGAGTTTTGCGTTTTCAATGTCAGCAGGAGTTGGGGATTGCATGCCAGACAGTTTTTCGGTTGCTTCATCGACTGCGGCCTTGGCTTTTGCGACTTCTAGTTCGGCTTCGGCGATTTCGGTTGCCGATGGATCTACCAGATTCGCCAAGGCATCTTCGGCGGTGGTGGCATCTTGCTGGGCCATCGCGACCTTCAGCGTCGCGTCGCTGATCGACTTTTGATCGGGTCTGAGCAGATCCTCAAGCGCGGTTTCGGCGTCTTGGAGCGCGACGCTCGCGTTTTGCAAATGTTGCTGGGCAGCGACAGCCGCCTCGTCGTCTAGCGACATCAGGACCTCGCCCTCGGTCACGAAGTCTCCCACTTCTACCTCGATCAAATCGACCGTTCCGGCCGTCGCGAATGACAGTCTCTCGCGGTTGGCGTATTCGAGGGTCCCGTTGACGGCGACCGAGTTGACGAGATCGCCGCGTCGGATGGTCAGGAGTTGTGTTTCGGCTTCTTCATCGACTCCGTATTCGGTGAGGACGCGGGCGATGGGCGATTCGCCTTCGATCAGGTCTTCGACGTAGGGGTAGAGATAGAAGGTGCCGAGATAGGCAACGACTGGGACGGCGATGAGGACGGCCGCGGCGATGATCCACTGTCGGACAGATATCTGTCTCAACGGGTTGTCGTTCGCCTTGGTATCGTCATTGTCGGTGTTTAAAGGCATATATCGACCGGTTTGTTCCTCGGTGGTGTTGCCACGATCTTGTTGAAGTCGATTATGAAATTGAATCTCGCGTGAATTGTTAAGATCGTTGCTCGCGACATTTTCGGTTACGCTCTCGGAGCGCGATGCGGATGTTGATGTTCGTTGATTCCGTCTGCCGGTCATCAAGAAGAATCCGAGCATGCCTGCAATCGAGCAGTTGGTCCAGGGGCTTCGCTTTGAGTTGGGCATCGAAATCGAATTCAGTGGTGAAGTTTAGAGTAACCTTATTCACGCGCGACCGTATTTGGACAGTGAGGGATTGCGATGGTTGAAGCTAAGCTAGCACGAGATTATGACATTCGATTTGGGCACGGATTGCTCAAATCCGACTCCGCGAAATGGGGGCGTTATGTAGTGATCACAACGCCTTCAGCATGGGCCGCGACGAAGTACGAGTTGGACCACGAGCCGGCGGGTATCGGCATCAACGAGTGGCTCGACCGGACGCACTTGATCGAAGTGTCCGACTCGTTGCCAGACGATATTGATCTGGTTGTCGGTCTCGGAGCTGGGCGGGCGTTGGACCACGCGAAGCTGGTCGCGCACCGCAAGGGCAAACCGCTTGTCCAAGTTCCGACTGTGGTCTCCACGGGTGCCATCATTCATGGCTTCGTTGCGGACTGGGACGGACGGCAGATTATCGGACAGCTCGCGGTGGTGAACTGTGAGTACGTTTTGGTCGACTACGATGTCGTGCTGCGGGCCCCGGAGCGATTGAACACTGCGGGATTGGGCGATGTTCTGTGTGGATATGCGGGACTTTCGGAGTGGCGGCACACCGCAGAGATTGGGAAGACTGGTCCGGTAGATGAATCGAAGACAGCGAGATCGATAGCGCTGTACGACCAGATCGTGACCGATTTTCCCGCATCTCTCGACGAAGATGGCGAGCTGACGCCGGCATCGGTGAAGGTGATTATGTCGGCAGTGCAAGCACGCGACGATGCATTGGTCAAAGACGACCGGGCGCCGGGCGCGGATCACGCGTTCTGTTTCGTTGTCGAGATAGCGAACGACAAGTACTGGATACACGGCGAGATGTGTGCGCTTGGCGCCGTGATAATCGCTTGGCGCACGCAACAGAGCCCGGAAACGTTGACTGGGTGGCTGGATAAATGTAAGGTTCGGTGGCGTCCTTCGGATGTTGAGATTACGCGTGAGGAGCTAGGCGCCGGTATCGCGGTGTGGCCGACATGGATGGGCGACGGCATGAACGACAAACCGGCATCGCCCTCGATCGTGGTGCAAGAGCCCATGACCGAAGAGGATATCGATGCATGTTGGGCGTGGTTGAACTCCAATTGAAGGGATACGCCCGGGGATACGTCTAATGTGGGCATTGACGATCGCAGGTGGTCGCGGCGAGCGGTTAAAGCCGCTCACGGACAACATCTGCAAGCCGATGGTGCCGGTCAACGGTGCTCCGTTGCTTCAGCATCAGGCGAGTTGGTTATGCGCGAACGGTGTTACGGACATCGTGTTCCTGACGGGCTATCGGGCAGAGCAGGTCAAGGAACATTTCAGGGACGGTGTGCGATACGGATTCCGGGCGCACTACTCGCCCGAAGACCAGCCCCTCGGCAGAGGCGGGGCCGTCAAACAAGGATTGAGCATCGTGCCGGAAGGCGTTGAAGACGTCGTGGTTGTTAACGGTGATGTGTTGACAGATCAATCGTTAGCACCGCTTATTGAGACAAGGCGCGTCAATGGAGCATTGGCCGCCATCACTTTGATACCGTATGTCAGCCAGTTCGGTGTGGTGTTGGTTTCCGACGATGACGTTGTGACCAGCTTCGCGGAGAAGACGGAGCTGCCTTTTTGGATCAACGGCGGCATCTACGTTCTCGAGCGCGGCATCGAGGGACTTTTTCCGGACGTCGGAGACCACGAAGACACGACTTTTCCTCAGATAGTCGATGAAGGCGGGATGCGAGCGATACGTTCGAGTGCAAACTGGATATCAGTTGACAGTCACAAAGACTTGAGTCAGGCGGAAGAGATGATGGCGCAGGGGATGTTGCCGCGATCGAAGGATTGAGTGGCCCTGAGTGTGTTATTTGCACGACCCTCACCATTGATGCATAAGGGGGAATTAAAGGGGGTTTAGGATGGTTGCGGTGAATTTCGTGCATCCCCTGCGTACGGCGCTTCGCTTGCACGCGTCCCCTTCGCTAGGCGAAGGGGAGGTTTGGTTCCTCCGTTTTAAGCCTAGGGGGAGTTAGTCGGGGTTAAATTCGCTTGCGATGAACATTCGCAAGAGGTCGTGCCGTGCGATCATTCCTATCGGGATGCCGTCGGAGACTACGGTGATGTGGTTCTCGCCGGTGGTTGCGATTAGCTCGATCACGACATCGATCGTGACGTCGGGGGTTACACAAGGGGGATCGGATTTCATGACGTCTTCGACGCTCTTCGAACGGACCTTTTCGATGGCTTCGTAATACCCGGTTGAATGATCGCTGCCAACGGCCGCACCCATGAGACGGGTTGCGGTTCCTCGCATGAATGGAATCAGATCTTCTGTGGGCATAAACATCTGTTCGGTCACCAACCCGCAGAATTTGCCGGCGTCGTCCACCACGACCACCGAACCGATATTGTGTTCGATCATCAGCTTCGCAACATCCGAAACCGTATCGTCGCGGTGCACCGTGATCGCTGGCGCATGCATCAAACTTCGGACGTCTCCACCTGGTACTTGACTCATTTCCACCTATCCACATTCAATCCGAGGACATTTCCTCGAAATCTATCACAGAAGGATTGACGCGACCAATCCATCACGCAGGTACCGAGTATCTCAGACCTTTGCGCGCTCGCGTTCCGCCTTCAGGTAACGCGAGAGTTCTATGGTTACGATATCGATGTTTTTGTCGGACGTGTTGATGACGAAGTCGTAAATCATCGGGTCTTCAGGATCGGCGTGATGCAACTTGTAGAAGTATTCCCGCTGCGCGTTTTGGCGTTCCAAGATAATGCGTTCCGCCTCGGCGACTTTGGTCAGTCCCTCCCGCCGCATCACGCGTGTCACTCGGTCGTCCCAGTTGGCGAAGATTCCCACACGCGCCACTTCGTCTTGATTTGCCAGTTCAACCGCACCTGCGCGGTGGACAATGACTGCATTTCCGCCTTTGGCCAAATCGGTAAGGTCGTAGGAGTTATCGATCGGGCTTTGCGCTGATGGACCGTTCCGGTCCCACGTCAGCGGTATGTGGAGGTCTGCCGCTCCTTGAAGCATCGGGTCGTCGCCGGCTGCGCCCACCGCGAAATACGAGGCCGCCCTTTCGACCCACGTCCACAACCGCTCGGAGAAATCGGCGTTCGGTAGCGCCCCCGCCGTGTTGAGTACATCTGCATCGGCATTGCCTTCGACCGCCCGCAATCGGACGCGATCAAAGTACCTCCACCCGAACATCCGGGCGATCTTCCTGCCAACATCGAATGCGCCAGATCCGATGTGGCCGTCTATCGTGATTAACGTTTTGCGCATTGCAGCCAAACACGTGCTCGGCGGACGATGGGATACACAAAAAAGTCCGCGCGAGCGCAATACTATATGTAATTCGCCGTTCTAGCAATTCCGATTGCGAATCCCGCCGATCTACGATCCGTCGATTGCGCTCAGTCCGCCGTCTAGGTTCAACGATGCGCCGTTGATGTAGTCGTTGCTAATGAGGCTGATGATGGCTTGGCAGACCTCTTCGACAGTGCCCATACGGCCGGCCGGTCCAAGTGTCCGGTCGTCGTACCTTCTTGGGCCAACAGATTCGTCATCGGGCAGTGGAAGTATGACGCCAAGTCGTAGTTCGTTAACTTGAATGCGCGGTGCGAGGCTGACGGCGAGGGTTTTGGTGAGGCCGGTAAGGGCGGAGTTGGTGATCGAGTAGGCGATCCGTGAACGGTAGACCTCGCGGCGGTCGTTGATGTTGACTATCTTGCCAACGGAGCCTTCAGGCAGATCGCGCGCCATGGCTTGAGCCAACAGCAACGGGGCGCGGACATTTACCGCCATGGCTTGGTCGAAATCGTCAGGAGCCAATTCATCGATGCCGACCCGGTCGAAATAAGACGCGTTGTTGATCACAACACTGGGCACATCACCAAACAAACCGACGGTCCGATTCCACAGGCTCACGCATTCGTCGGCGTTTGCCAGATCGGCACCGACGATCTCGCTCCTCACGCCAAGGGCACGGGCGAGGTCGCGGGTTTCACGTGCCTCGCGTTCGGAGCTGTTGTAGTGGACCGCGACGTTGCATCCCTTCTCCGCCAAAGCAAGCGCCAAGGCGCGCCCGATGCGCTTGGATGCGCCAGTGACTAGTGCTGTTGAGCCAGAAATCTCCATTGCCAAGCCTCTTCTACAACAGTAGTGCATACGAGGACGAATGGTGGGAATTTCCTCACGTGGAGCCGGGATATCTCGCAGTACGCGAGGCAAGCCATCGATTTAGTCTTCGGACGTGAGAAACGAACTTACTCTAGCAATTTCGAAAGCTGGTTCTCCTGGTCATTCAGTTGTTCTTGAATCGTCGACTCTTGGTCCCGACGCATCTGTTGAATTTCGGCTTTTAACTCCGATAATTCTGCTTCGGTGTGACCCTGGCGCGTTGTCAACCTACCAATCCAGATCCCGACAGCCGTGGCAGCTCCAACCAATGTGGCGAGCGCCACGAACAATATCAAGCCATCTCGTAGAATGTCCGTCAAATCCATGTGAACAAGAATGAGCGATCATCCAAATTTGAAGATGAAGTAGTCAGATTTACGCAACAGTCGTTTCAATTCGATTTCTAGATCGGTCCTTCGAATTCGATCGTCAACGGATACCGGATCACTGAGTTGGATGCGAGTTCGCACTGTCGCAAGCTCCGACTTCAACTCCCGCATTCGATTCAACAGTTCGCGCATCTCCCGATATTCTTGGTCGGTTGGCGTTCTTGCGGTGGGTTCGCGAACTTCCGTACTCATTTTTAACGTCCAAATTTCGAAATCAAGCCATCAACGTCGGACACGACACATCAAAACTACGTCTCTGAATAATATACGAACCGCCATCGTTTGTTGCTCCCCGATTCGGACAGCGTTTCTGAAACCATGCTGTCCGGTTCAGGGGTTCACGATAGGATCGCGGACTGAACTTGGGATTTAACCGCAGGGATCGCGGATCTTAGCGCCGATTTTCTTCGCGCGGTTTCACTCGCGATATTGCCTGTTGCCATTCAATTACGCGTAAATCCACGCAATCGCCGCTGCGCACGACGCGCACGACGCGCACGCAAATCTAACCTTGCTCCACTTCATGTTAGCCTTCGTGCTGTCACAGTCTAGACAACCAAGGAACCTACGATGATCTACGAATTCAGGACCTATGACCTAAAGCCGAGGACCGTGCCGCTTTTCGAGGAACGAACCGCGGAGAAGATTAAAGAAGGTCGGCAGAACTACTCGCAGCTATTCGGGTTCTGGACGACTGAGGTTGGGCCAGTAAATGAGGTAGTCCATGTGTGGCCGTACGAAGACTTGGAGCATCGCAGACGGATTCGTGCCCAAACCGCCGAGGACGGGGTTTGGCCGCCGAGCAACGCAGACATCATCAACACGATGCGATCCGAGATTTTCCTTCCTGCGCCCTTCATGGAAAATCGAGGCGGAGCCAAGCTGGGGCCGGTATACGAGATGCGGATTTACACCTATGCGCCGGGGGACATACCTAAAGTGATCGAGATATGGGGCGAGCACATCGAGGAACGAGAAAAGTACTCGCCGTTGGTCGGGGCATGGTATTCCGAACTCGGAGCTCTGAACACCTGGATCCATATGTGGGCGTACGAAAGCTACGACCAACGGGCCGCCATCCGCGCGGAAACGCGAGCCAAAGGAGTGTGGCCACCTCCCGGCGGCATCGGCCCGGTCACGCAGGCGAACAAGCTGCTACTGCCGATGAGTTTCTCGCCGCTGCAGTAGGGACCTATGTGAAACCCTCCCTTTGATATCCGAGGGAGGCCATTTCAAAACTACTGGCGGGACGAATTGGAGCATAGATCTTAGGCGCAACCCCCGTTGCCCTGCACCTCTGGATTCCGGCTTTCGCCGAAATGACGGTCGTTGTGCACAGAGCTCAAGGGGGATGAACGGGGATTTAGACCGCGGTGTTGCGAAGGTGTTCCATGAACTCGTCGCGGGTCGCGGCGTTGTTTCGCAACGATCCCATCACGGCGCTGGTCACCATGCGGGGGTCCTGCTTGCGCACCCCTCGCATCACCGTGCACATGTGAGTGCCTTCTACCACCACGCCGACGCCTCTCGGTTCGATCAAGGTGTCGAGGAAACTCGCGATCTCCTGGGTCATTCGTTCCTGGACTTGCAACCGACGGGCGAACATGTCCACGATGCGAGGGATCTTGGAAAGGCCGACGACCTTTTTGTCAGGAAGATATCCGACGTGCGCGTAGCCGTAGAACGGTAGCAGGTGATGTTCGCAGAGGCTGTAGTACTCAATCGATTTGACGACCACCATTTGGTCGTATTCGACATCGAATAGGGCTCCGTTCAGAAGCTGGTCTGGGTCGATCGAGTAGCCGTTGAGCAACTCGTCGAACATCTCGGCGACTCGCAGGGGGGTACGCTCGGTACCTTGCGGATCGAGGTTTTCCGAACCGATCGCTTTGAGAATCTCGTTGACACCGTCGGCGATCCGAGCCTTGGTCGCGCGGTTGAGCGTTACCCCGGGATCGAACATTGCAGGTTCGAAACCGTTGGTTGTAACCAGATCGGTGTATTCGGAAGTGGAAGGATCGGCGACCATTTCGAAGTATTCGTCCGTTCGATTAAGGGGCGTTGGTGGGCACTAACCCATCTACGCTTCATTATCGCCGATGGTTCGATTGCGACAACCCACAGCCTGCGATAGTCTACGACTCAGCCGAATTTAACGCGGTATGGCAGGTTCGAAAATTGGGAGTTTACTCGTGAAGATTACCGATATTGAGACGTTCGTCGTGGATGCTGGGTGGCGGCCTTGGCAGTTCTGCGCAGTGCGCACTGACGAAGGCATCACCGGATACGGTGAGATGTCGGATGGCCGCAACCCATACGGAGTCGTCGGTACGGTGTCAGATTATGAGCCGATACTGCTGGGTCAAGATCCCTTGGCGGTCGAGGCGCGGTACTGGGATATGTATCGCATGTCTCGTCAGGCACCCGGCGGGATCGCGGCGCGGGCGATCGCGGGCGTCGAACTCGCGTTGTGGGACATCAAGGGCAAGGCAATGGGTGTGCCCGTCCACAGTCTTTTTGGTGGACCGACACGGCATCGTCAGCAGGTCTACTGGTCGCACTGCGGTTCCTCCCGCTCGCGTAATCATGAACTCATCGGTGTGCCTCCGATGGACTCGTTTCAAGCGGTGACCGATTTGGGCCATGAAGTGAAGGAACGTGGCTTCAAGGCGCTCAAGACGAACATCATCTTTTTTGATGACAACACGCATGGGTACGGGTACGGTTTCGGGACCGATTCTCCGGATCAGACGATCAAGCCGGGTTTGTTGCGGCATGTTGAGAAATACATCGGTACGTTCAAGGAGGCTGTGGGTCCGGATGTTGAGATTGCGCTGGACCTTAATTTCAACGTCAAACCCCAAGCGGCGAAGCAGATCTGCGCCGTTTTGGAGCAGTTCGACATGATGTGGGTGGAGATCGATATGTACGAGGTGGATGGGTTGAAGGAGGTGAAGGACAGCACGAGTTGTCCGATCACGTCGGGTGAGAATCTGTTCACGATCCGCGACTACCGACCTTACTTTGCGGCGCGGGCGATGGACATTGCGATGATCGATGTGCCGTGGCAGGGGTTCGCACGCGGGCGGGATGTAGGTATGCTGGCGGAGTCACACGAGATCAACGTCGCACCACACAACTATTACTCGCACTTGGCGACGATGCAGGGGATCAACCTCTGCGCAACATTGCCGAACGTTCGGATCTGTGAGATCGACATTGACGACGTGCCGTGGAAGGATGACCTGACTGGCGGACCGTTGACATTCCATGACGGCGGGTTGTTGGATGTGCCGACGAAGCCGGGATGGGGAGTTGAGTTGGATGAGGAGGTTGCCCGGGCGCATGCTTGGGTGCGGGGTCGGGGGCCGGGTTATCGGTAAGTTTTAGCGGCGTCTGGCAATGCCAATCCGAGTTCGTTAAGGGAGTATGAGACGAAATGGACGTCGGGCTTGTGCATCAGGAGTCTGAGGGTGTAATCTCTGAGCGATTTCCCGCGCCACTCGGCGAAGGAGATGACGACGATTTTCTCCCGTTTTCGGCCCATTGCGTATCCGAATTCGATGGCGGCATTGGTTGAGAGGTCGGGGTGGAGGACGTGGAGCTCGTTACTGTCGTCGAGCATTTGCCAGCTACGGTCTCGGATGGCGAGGAGGTCCGCTTCGGTCTGGGGAGGGCCGTTGGCCCAGCGTCGGTCGTATTCGATGGCGGGACAGAAGACGGCTTTGTCGGGGAGATGGTTTTGGATGTACCAGTGGCACCAGCGGACGATGGTTTGGCGCCGCGCTTCGGGGACGCTGGTGATGGGGGTTGCTAGGTAGATGTGGGGCATGGGGAAATCAACGGCGCGTTAAGGTTGGGAATTGATTTTTAGTCGACAGAGCGCTGACGTCTCGCCGCTCGTTGGCGGGCGCTTTCTTGCAGCATTTGCTCCAATGATTTGTCGGGCCTCACAAGCCATTTCGACGCTTTGGCGAGTTCTTTTGCCTTCTCGATTTCCGCGTCTGTATCCCCAGAGACACTTGATGGGAGGAGGATGTCCGCGTGGAATCGGTTTGTGCAAGTTCGCGATCCCTTGACACAACATTTCGTGTTGCGCACTTGCTTTGCCGTCAACGTCGCCCAACCGTAAAAGTTACGATCAGATGGAGTTTCATCAAGGGCTACGTTTAGGACCTCGTTCTCGAATGAATCGTAAATACGGTCGACTGAAACGGAGTGATCGTCAATGAATACTGTAGGTGCGATGCTGCTGCGACTTGCGCGTTTGGCGTCTTTACTTGATATGATTCGGCGACCAAGCATCTCTTGGTCTGCAACCGACTTCGGTAGAGCCATATCGATTAGCCGTCCGAGACGTCTAACTCAAGCATCGAATCACGCAAGATTTCGTACGTGATATCACCGATTGAAGAGAACTGACTACGCGAGTGTCCGCTTGCAGATTTCGTCAAACTCCTAGCGGAACCGTCGCTCGCAATAAGCAACATCACATAGTGTCCGATTTCATTCGTCGCGTCGATCGTGACCTCGCCTTTGGGCATGGGATATACCTCGAGGCGTTGAGGTGCGATTTCGTACATCGTCTCCAACAAGCGTCTGGCTTCGGAGATCGCCGCTGCAGACGGGATCTGGTATCCCTTTTCCTCGGCTTCGTCTACGACTTCGCTAAGGTCTTCCAACGCGTCCAAAAGATCTTGCTTTGTATTCGAATTGACAATTTGTGAGTCCGCGGTCGTATCGGTGATCAATTGTGGATCGATTGACGATATCCAATGTTCGAGAACAGATTCGGGCACTAAGTTTTCAGCGATAACCAGGGCACCTGGCTCAGGTCGACACATTGGACATTCGTGATGTTGATGCTGCTCGCCTATCGACAAGAGAAACGACTGATTTTCTCGACCAGTCACAGTTCCGCTTGCAATATCCCAATATGCCCTTTGGGCCGCCCGATGTGGTTGAGCAACATTACTTTTGGCCAGTGCTGCGGTATAAGTATTGAGCATCTCAGGGTACCTCGTCTATTCGCCGGGCAAATTCCACCGCATTGTTTAGCGCTTTTCGCAGCGAATCTTCAATTTCCTGTTGTGTGGGCAAGATTTGCGTTGCGCAGTGAAGGTTCAGATTCATGAAAACCTTCGTGGTCGTTGCATCACTGAAACGCGGTTGGAGTGTCACCCCAATCAGGTGTTCGTCACTGATGAACGTCAAACGACCTTCGGCTCCGAACGTCGGCAACCCTATTTTGGTCGTTAATCGTTTATTGAAAAGCCGCTCCGATAAATAGCGGACTGCGGTTTCATGAGTGTCTTGATCGTACACCAATGCAATGTTGAACCCGACAGCCTGCAGCATCCCGCCTTCAGACCCAGTGTTTTCTAAGGCGAGTGCGGTGACCTCGGCTAGTCGATCCAGGTCTTTCGACGACGGATAATCCCGAGCGATGACAGAGCGCTCGGGGGCAAGGTCAAGAACTATTCTGTCTCGATTCAATGCGACTCTCAGACCGGGAGCAGGCACGCCTGGAAGAGGATTGGGTGCATCCACCACTATCTCAGTGCCGACGGATGCGGTAAACGCGTCCAAGCCCTGTTGGTTCCTGAGCAATCCAACTCCAGCGAACACGATGTCCGCTTTCAAGACATCCTGTATCTCGACCGCCATTGTTATCGATCTATCCTGATTGGGTTTTCCGCTGCGCCTTGAACGACGAGATCCGAGGTTTGGGTTCCTTCAGCGAGCCAGCTTCAGACGATGACTTCCCGCTTCGTTGTGTAGTGTATACCTACGATGGTAATTTTCGGAGCGATGCCTTTTTCAAGGGTAGGTGGTACCAAGACTCCGCGTTTATCCGACAACCGCAGAGATCTCTTCCTCGGTTAGGCCGGCTTCTTTGAGGATTTCGTAGTTGTGTTCGCCCAAGGCTGGCGATGCTTTCATTTCGGGCATTCCGGCGGTGAAGTTTAGGATGGGGCCGGAGGTTCGGTAGCGGTGGCCGGTGTGGTGTTCGAGTTCGATGATGTAGTTGTTGGCGACGGCTTGTTCGTCCCAGACGAGGTCTTCGTTGAATCGGATGGGGCCACAGGGGATGTCTTTGGCGTTGAGTTCTTCGACCCATTCGGCGGTAGTTTTGGAGTCGAAGATGTCTTCGAAGGTTTTGACCATGTCTTCGGCGAGTTGTTCGGCCTCGGGGGTGTTGATGTCGTAGTCGGGGTCGGTGACTCGGGGGTCTTCGAGGTTCAGATGATTCAACAATCGTGCTCGCGCGGCCCAATCGAGGGTGCCGAGGCACATGCCGCCGTCCTTCGTGCGGTAGGCGCGGTAGTAACAGCGGTAGATCGCGGGGCGGACGACGTTTTGGTAGTCGTGCTGGATCTCTTGGTAATTCTTGCCCTCGGCGACTAGTTTCGGGTATCGCTCTTGATACCAAGTCATGGACGGAGTTGGTGCGTCAAGCATGTGGATGAGCCTCATGCACTGCATCGCCAATGCGTTCATCATCAGGCTGGTCTCGACTTTTTGTCCTTTGCCGCTGTCGCCGCGTCCGATGATTCCGGCGAGGATGCCCGCGGCGGCGCAGTAGGCCGAGGAGAGGTCGATATAGGAAGATGACCAGACGACTTCGGGTTGACCGCCTGGATTGATCTTGCCTTCGGATGTAACGGCGCCGGTGAAGCCTTGCATGACGAGGTCAAAGCCTGGGGCCCCGCCGAGGGGGCCTTTCATGCCGTATGCGGTGATGTCGACGTAGATGATGGCGGGGTTTATGGCGGAGAGGGAAGCGTAGTCGATGCCGAGGGCTTTGGCGGTGTCTGGCCGGTTGTTCGAGATGACGCCGTCGGACATCTTGACGATCTTGGCGAGGGCGTTTTTGCCCCGTGGGTCCTTCAGGTTGAGGGTTACGCTCTTGACGCCGCGGTTGAGGGGCAAGAAAGTGCGACTTTCGCCGGGCGCGAATGGTTGTGTGGCTCGCCATGGGTCGCCGGTTGGCGGTTCGATCTTGATGACTTCGGCACCCATGTCGGCGAGGATCTGTCCGGCGAAGGGTCCGGCGACGAAATTGCCGAACTCGATGACTTTGATTCCTTCAAGCGGTCCTTTTTGGTAGGTGCCGTTTTCATTGGCTCCGTTTTGGGATGCGTTCTCAGTCATGATGATGCGAATATAACACTGAATGTGTGGAGAAGGATGTGGTCTTGGAGATGTGGTGCGGGAGCGTGAAGTGCCGAGTAGACCTCTCCCTAACCCCCTCCTGAAGGAAGGGGATGTTTTGAGCCCACCTGAACAAGGGGGGGGGGGCTTGGGGTGCCGCCTTCCCGCCCTGCCCCTCTGGATTCCGGCTTTCGCCGGAATGACGGGGGTTTGGCGTAATATCGAAGGCGTTGCGTTGGAGTTGAATGAATGGAGGTTCGTTGTGTACACGACGGATATGTATGAGGGCATGATCGCGGAGACGGTCACTGTCCGGGCTGAAGATGGGACTGCCATTAACGCGTATTTTGCGCGTCCGCTGGGGCCCGGCCCGCATCCGGGGATGGTTTTGGCGCATCATATGCCAGGTTGGGACGAGTGGTATCGGGAGTGCGCGCGGAAGTTTGCCCATCACGGGTATGCGACGATTTCGCCGGACTTGTATCACCGGATCGGTCATGCATCGCCGGAAGATGTGGCTGCACATGCGCGTTCCGAGGGCGGGATCCCTGACGATCAGGCGGTCGGCGATCTTGCGGCTTCGATGCGCTTTTTGAGGTCGTTGCCGAATTCGAATGGGAAGGTTGGTGCGTTCGGGACGTGCTCTGGGGGACGACACGTAGTGTTGGCCGCATCCAGGGTCTCCGGGTTTGACGCGGTCGTTGATTGCTGGGGCGGGCGCGTCGTGATGGACGATTCGGAGTTGACGGAGAACAACCCGGTGGCGCCGATAGATTACACCTCGGGGCTTTCGTGTCCGGTGCTCGGGTTGTTCGGTGAAGAGGATGGTAGTCCGTCACTGGAGCAGGTGGCGGTCCATGAGGCAGAGTTGAAGGAGCACGGAAAGTCGTATGAGTTTCACATGTATGCGGGTGCGGGTCACGGATTCTTTTACTACGACCGGGCACCCTACCGCCAAGAGCAGGCGGTGGACGGTTGGCAGAAGATTTTCGCGTTTCTACCCAAACATCTCGGATGAGGCTCGGTCCTACATTCCCAAGGAGAACAGAATATGTGCACGATGATTGCCGAGAAAACGGCGGTAACGGGCTGCGGCAAGGGTACGCCGGGTTGGATGCAGGTCGATCAGGTGACGGTTTCGTATGACCATCCATCTGAGATGACACTGGAGCATGCGCTGAACATCGATTTCGTGGACTCGTCGCAGAAGCTCGGTCCACGGATTGCGGTGGAGCTGACGCCTGAGTCGGCGCAGCGGCTTGTGGAGTTGATCAACACTGCGCTCGGCAAGGGCGCGGTGGTGGACCCGGCGGCGTTTGAGTAGGTGGTGTTAACCACCGCGCATCTACATCAGCATGCAATTTGGTGAGGAAACCTGCCGAAGCGATACATTTGAGTCCTAGCGACGGGAGGCGATACCTTACTCGGAAGCCCGCGTAGCCAGCCGGAGTGGGCGCGCCGATGCCTCCCCGATCGCGCACCGAACCTTCCATGTTCGGACTCAAAATCCTCGGCAGGTCTCGTACGCTGTCGATTGCTGGACACACGCACCTGATTTCGCGTCTCAGCGGCGGTGCCGAGTTATCCCGCCGTTTCGCAATTCTCTCCGTCATTCAACATCGCCCTCGTTGAAAGGGCCCGATTCGTGCACCAAATTCGTTGAACCCCGGCAATTGGGAAAGATTCGGCTTTGAACGCAACTGGAATCGAGATTTGGGCGGGTTAGGCTGATAAGATTGTGAGATGATATACCGCGTTTCTTAAAGACGCGCGCACGCGCGTACGCGAGGAACGTCCAATCCATACCGAGTTCTTGGTCGTAGGTTGTGTGGTGGGTGAGGCATTGGCGGAAGGCACCGATCGGACTCTCAGCTTGGAGGCCTATGACGACCGAAACTACCATCGCAACGGACGGCAACGGACACGCCGGATCCGCCGAATACAACGCTCAAGACATCACCGTAATGGAGGGCTTGGAGGCCGTACGAAAGCGTCCGGGGATGTACATCGGCACTACCGGTCCCGAGGGCGTGTTTCACCTGGTCCGTGAGATCGTCGACAACAGCGTTGACGAAGCGATGGCGGGCTTTGCCACGACTGTCGATATTCATATCCACGACGACGGGTCGGTAACGGTCATTGACGATGGTAGAGGGATACCTGTCGACACGCATGACAAGACGGGCAAATCGGCGCTAGAGACGGTGATGACGACGTTGCACGCGGGCGGGAAGTTCGGTGGCAAGGGTTACCAGGTGTCTGGTGGGTTGCACGGTGTCGGTGCTTCGGTGGTTAACGCGCTTTCGGAGTGGACGGTTGTCGAGGTTCGGCGAGATGGTTACGTGTATTCGCAGCGCTTTGAGAGGGGTATCACGGTTAACGACATGTCGCAGCGACGGCAAACATCGTCGGATCTCCCAGGAAACGGCACGATGGTTACCTGGTTGCCGGACAGCAATGTGTTTCCGTCGGTTGAGTATGACTGGGATGGGGTTTCCGGTCGGTTGCGCGAGATGGCTTACCTGAATCAAGGCCTCGCGATCCGGCTTCGGAGCGATTGGCATGAGGAGACCCACTGGCCCCACAATGACGTTACTTTCCGTTTCGATGGCGGCGTCCGGAGCTTCGTGCGGACCTTCAACCGCAGGCGCGGTGGGATTCACGACAGTGTGATCTTTGCGGCGGGGACGACGGACGACGTCTCGGTAGAGGTCGCGTTCCAGTACAACCAGTCGTTCGTCGAGAACTGCCTCTCGTTCGCCAACGTGATCCGTACCGGCGACGGGGGTACGCACGTTACCGGTTTCCGCTCAGCACTCACCCGCGTCCTCAACGACTACGCAAAGAAGAACAACCTCTTGAACATAGGCAAGGACGGCGTGGCGACACTCTCAGGAGAGGACGTGCGGGAAGGGTTGATGTCGGTGATCAGCGTAAAGGTGAAGGACCCGCAGTTCGAAGGTCAGACGAAGGGACGGCTAGGTAATCCTGAGGTTAGGCCGGCAGTTGAGACACTCGTGGGTCGTCATCTAAGCGAGTTCCTTGAGGACCATCCTGACGAAGCTCGGATCATCATCGACAAGGCTTCAACCGCGGCACGCGCGCGTGAGGCCGCCAAGAAGGCTCGCGACCTCATCATCCGAAAGAACGCGATGGACGGCGGCTCACTGCCGGGCAAGCTCGCTGACTGTTCCGAGAAGGATCCCTCTCGATCGGAGCTTTACATCGTCGAGGGCGAATCGGCGGGCGGGTCTGCCAAACAAGGCCGCGATCGTCAGTTCCAAGCGATCCTGCCGCTGAAAGGTAAGATCCTTAACGTCGAGAAGGCTAGGCCAGAGCGGATGTTTGCGCACGAAGAGATTTCGGCACTGATCACGGCGATTGGCGCTGGTATGGGTGAGGATTTCGACTCGGAGAAGCTCCGTTACCACCGCATCATCATCATGACCGATGCGGACATCGACGGTGCCCACATTCGTACGCTCCTCCTCACTTTCTTCTTCCGCCACATGCGGGATTTGATCGACGAGGGTTACCTCTACATCGCCCAACCGCCGCTCTACAAGGCATCGAAAGGCAGGCGTAGCAACTGGCTATATGCCGATAGTGAACTTGACACTTGGATGGCTGAACGTGCCTTTAACGGCCTCGCGATCGAAGCCGAGGACGACGAGGACAAGATCGCGGTGAAGGGCAAGCAACTTGGCATCACCGTGACGCAGCTTAGAGAGTTCCGAGAGGCGATCGACATCGCCAGGGCGATCGGCGTTCCTGACGACGTCTTTTTCGACTTGATCCGCGACGCCGAGTGGCAAAACCTATCGTTCACGAAGGATCGTTCGTCGGAGATCATTGCAGGCCTTGACGATGACGAGGACCTTTTCAGCGAAGACAATTCGTTCCAAGTCGATCTCTTCAATGAGAGTGTTGAAGAGACAGGAGCATCGTTTACGAGGGAAGTGAACGAAGAACCGTTGGACGACGAAGAGGAAGACGACACACCGGTGACATTCCAAATCAACGATTACGAACTGACGGAGGATGTCTACAACAACCCGGCGATCCGACGTGCGAAACGGATCTACCCTCGGGTTGCAGACTTCATCGCTGCAGATCGATTCATGCTCAAGAAGACGGGCAAAGTCATCGGCGATGGCTTCAGTTGGGAAGAACTTCCGGAGGCATTGGAGGACAACTCGGATACCAGTGGTATCAATATCCAACGTTACAAGGGTTTGGGTGAGATGAACCCAGATCAGCTTTGGGACACCACGATGAACCCGGATTTCCGCTTGATGCTGAAGGTAACTGCAGAGGACGCGATAAGCGCTGACGATATCTTCCGAACCCTGATGGGTGAAGAAGTCGGTCCGCGGCGCGACTTCATCCGGGCGAACGCGCTTGAGGTTAGGAATCTGGATGTTTAGTTGTACAGAAGATGTACTTCTAGATTGAATATTTAGATAACAATCACAACAAGCACGTTGAGAACGTCAAGATGTTGTTTCGGACGCCAGTCGCTGAACGGGGACCGCCGGTGATTTCGGGTTGTAGGCATGCTGACAAGGTGTCAAGATATTGTTGAAATCTCGACGGACCAACTGATGCCGGTGGGAATTGGGGTCTACAAGTCGGGATTTCATGATTAGTTGACATTTTCTCGGGTGGAAGTCGCGAGGATGTTGATAATTTGTCGCGAAATTAAATCCGTAGCTTGTGAATGCTGTTGTCGGTACCAATGGCTGATTTTGTTCGCCGCGAACCGATCGATCCCGCGATCAGGACTAACGCCGTGGCGAGAAGCCAGACGAGGAATCCGGTGCCTGAGATTCGGTGGAAAATCGTTGCTGCGTCTAGCCATACAAGGATCATTCCAATGCCCACAAATAGAGCAAGTAAGGCTACTGGCTTCATGAAACCACCTAAGCGCCATTGCACGACGGACAACAGGACGATGGCCAATCCGATAAGGGTGTTACCGATGCTTCCTGTGATCTCGCGGTAGTGGTCGAAACTCTCTAGGTCGTAGGTATCGACCCAGTAAACGGCAACGATGAAGACCGCTAGGACTCCCGAGATGATCATCGCGATGCCACCAAGGCTAAGAAAGACACTGGACAGTCGTAGTTGCCAGCCGCGGGCTAGAAACATGGCGGGTCTGATAAATCCTGCTACGGCGATGAGCAAAGCGCCGAAGAATGTTCGTGCCATGCCGTGCCACGTGTACCAAAGCGTGTTCTGGTCGATCGCGGCTAGTGTTTCTTCGAAGGTTGGTTGGTCAATGTCTGCCTGAAGGCGTGTCCACACCATGGCGGCCGCAGCGATGGCGGAGAATATGAGCAGCGACCCGGCGGTGATGGCTTCGATTGACCGGGCTCGTTGAGGCCCGGGATCGGCCTCCTCCTTCAAGGTCCAGCTATTCAAACCAGTTCGCCAACGATTCTTTATCGACTACGACATGGCCATCTGCGTTGCTTGCAAGGATGTTGAAGAGTGGTATGGAACGTTCTTTTAGGTGGTCGCTTCCGCCCTGTTTACGGTCGAGAATGCAGCATGCGACTTGGATTTCTGCTGGCAAGGCGGCGACGGCATCAACGGCGTTGAGCAGCGATCCGCCAGTAGAGATGGTGTCATCCCAAATTGCGACACGGTCGCCTGGTGAGATGTGACCTTCAAGCTGTTTGCCCATTCCGTGTTGCTTCTGATCAGAGCGGACGAAGTACCCTTTGAGGTCGAATTGTTTGGTAAATGCCGATAGGGCGATGGCTCCGATGATGGGCACCGCCGCGACGGCAGGCCCGCCAAAGCGATGAATGTCGCGACGCGTCAAGATGTCCACGAAGAGGTCGGTGATGATCTCAACGCTCTCGCCGTCGGTAGTCAGTAAACGGCCGTCGAAGTAGTAGCTGGAGGTGGCACCAGAAGTTAAAGTGAACTCGCCGTAGCGTAACGCGTCCAACATGAGCGAACGTCTCAAAAGCATCTCTGCGCGGGTTATGGCTTCGTCGTATCGCATCGGTAGAGTCTCTCTTCGATGATAAATCTGTGTGTTGAATCTGGTACGAGGTGTTTTGCTGCGGCGATGTCGCCCGCGGCGTAAAGCTCCCTGATTTTCGAGGCGCTGACATTGATCAATGGGCCGGCAACCGAGATCGTATCCGCAGGCAATGACAGTTCGCGATCAAGGGTTGTTCCGGGGCGCTGGATGACCGCGAAGGTGCAGGATTGAGCAAGTTCGTCGTAGCGGTGCCAGCGATGCATTTGCGTTGCGGCGTCGGATCCAACAGCGAGGATGTAGTCGAATTCGTCGCCGAGGGCTCGCCATAGATCACGGATTGTGTCGAGCGAGAAGGTCGCGCCCTTGCGGATGGCGTCGACATCCGACACCTCGATCCTAGCTTCGTTTTCGGTGGCCAGTTCAACCATCCGTAAGCGTTCTGTGGGCGATGCTATCGGTGGGCGGTCTCGGAGCCACGGCTTTCCGGCAGGAACCATCAGGACTTGGGCGGCACCGAGTTCGTCGCGCAGGCATCGTGCGATGGCGATGTGGCCGTTGTGAACCGGGTCGAACGTGCCGCCAAATACGACAATCAAACGGCTGTTTTTACTATTCCCTAGGTTCCCGCCTGCGCGGGAATGACAGGCTCCGTTCAATGCCACTCGAACTCCCATTCGCCGACCAAGATCACATCCCCCTCCTTCGCGCCGGCGCGTCGCAAGGCGTTGGTGACGTTCATGCGCTCGAGACGCTGGTGATACTGGACGAGCGCGTCCCAGTTGTCGAGATTTGAGCCGAGGGCGAGTCTCACGGCGCGGTCGTGAACGATTCGGAATGCGTTGTCTCCGGCGCGTACGACCATCTTCGGGTTGCCGCCGCGTGTCCGGAAGACTGGGAGATTGTCTTTTTCTAGAGGGTCATCGTCTTCGAGATGGTTCGGACCAAAGACTGCCTCGGAAGATTTGATGTGCGTTTTGCGGATGTTGGCCAAACGGTAGGAAACTGCAGCGACGAGTTCATCGATACCTTGCCGCGTCGCGGCTGAGATGAAGTAGATCGGTGTATCTTCACCTACTGCGGCACGAACCTCGACGGCGATATCATCGCGCAACAATTCGACTTCTTCAAGATCAAGTTTGTTCACTACGATGATCTGTGGGGTTCGAGCCAGGCGCGCGTCGAAGGCATCCAACTCGTGATTGATAGTGCGAATCCGTTCGCCGGGCTCGCCTTCGCTGCCGTCGACGATGTGGACCAGAAGCCGTGTGCGCTGCATGTGCTTTAGGAACTCGTGGCCAAGACCGATGCCTTCAGAAGCGCCCTCGATCAGCCCGGGGATGTCGACCGCTGCGAAGGCGTCGATACCATGTTCGACGATGCCGAGAACTGGTTCGAGAGTCGTGAAGGGGTAGTCGGCGATCTTAGGACGTGCGGCGCTGATGGCGGTTAGGAGGCTGGACTTTCCGGCGTTTGGCATACCGACGAGACCGACGTCGGCGAGGATCTTCAGATTCAACCGGAGTTTAACGGTCTCTCCCGCTTCACCAGCTTCGGCGAGCAGTGGTTCACGATTCACCGACGAGACGAATGCCGCGTTCCCCTGCCCGCCTCGGCCGCCGATCGCCACCTCGAGGCGTTGTCCAGGTCGCACCAGATCACCCAGAAAAGACTCGGGTTCACCCGAACGTTCGCCCATTTGCCACACTTCGGTGCCGACAGGCACGGTGACATCGACATGATCGCCGTTGGCGCCGTGCCGTTTGTTGCGTGCGCCGTTACCGCCGTTGCCGGCGATGAAATGTCGTCGCCAGCGGAACTTGAGCAACGTGTTGAGCGAGGGATCGGCGACTAGGGCGACTGATCCGCCGTTGCCGCCGTTGCCTCCAGCTGGTCCGCCCAACGGCCGCAAAGCCTCACGCAGAAACATTGCCATCCCTCTGCCCCCGTTACCAGCCCGAGCTTCGATGTTGGCTTCATCAATCATGCCGCGATTCTAAACGGGGCGAAAGAGCAGGGGATGGGTCCGATGCTTCATCGCATCAGGTTAACGAATCCTTCTTGAGTGAAGTCGCGGTCGGTGGTGACCACTTGTGTAATCCGGTCGCGTCGCATGATGGTCATGCCGACGCAGTCGACCATGCTGTAGCGTTTGTCATGACGGTTTTCGTACAAGTCGAGTGCATCTAAGTACAGTTCGGTATTGACGGTCTCAATCCGGTATTTCGGGTCGTTGAGTGCTCGCCTTACGAACCTGGCTACCTCTTGCCTCGTCCGCGACCCGCTACGGCTGTAGTGAGCAAGCAACTCATTCATGACATCGCGAGCGCAGTCTAACCGGATGTTCTGATCCGCAACGAATGCGTTGTAAAGACCCCAGGCAACCAACCACCCGTCATCACTCGAGTCGAATAGGGCGATCATGAAACCAGAATCAAC
The DNA here is from genome assembly GCA_965208645.1 of Dehalococcoidia bacterium. Taxonomy (GTDB): domain Bacteria; phylum Chloroflexota; class Dehalococcoidia; order Lucifugimonadales; family Lucifugimonadaceae; genus Bin127. The sequence goes on from OZ242350.1 coordinate 875,718, forward strand.
GTAAATCACTCTTCCCATGGATATTTATCGCGTTTAGGAAAGCCGTATAGGTAGTGCTTGTAGTTGAGCGAGCCGTCATGTGGCATCGCATCTTTCTCTTCTTGTGGGATGTTCGACCACAACACTTTGGCCAAACCGCCCAAGTGTCCGGGTACGAACTCATCATCCCGCACAAAGACATGGTCGACATCCGGCAGCCGAGCTTCCAACGCCTCAAGCGCTATGTAGCCGTCTTTGTGGCTCTCGTACTCGCCAGAGTTGACATCAATTACTAGCCACTGACCATTTAACTCGTCACCAAGCTCATCCTTAATGCGGGCGTGATACATCTTCTTGGCACGTTCCACCGCCAAGGCGTATGGATTCTTCTCGGAAGACATGAATGACCTCACAAAACAATTCAACCCGTAGAAAGATTCTAACGCACACCTAGTTTGCGAACGAGCGTTGAGGCGCGACCCAGATGGCGTTGATCGATTCTTAAGCCACTCTAACCGCGTTCGTGGTTTTGAAATAAGATAGTGGCGACGCGGCTTAGGCTGAACTGTGGGCGAACCACGGAATTGAGCCGTCGGTGAATTTGCAGAGAACGGGAGCAGTAGAGTTGGAGAACGTTAGCAAAGAAAAATTGGTGCAGATGCTGGAGCGGATGTGGTTGATACGCCATTTCGAAGTGCGCGTCATGGAGGTGCATTCGGCGGGTGAGTTCACCGGTGCGGCACACCCTTACATTGGCGAGGAAGCTGTGGCGGTGGGAGCATGTGCGGCACTCGAGGATACCGACTACATCGCGGGCAACCATCGCTCGCACGGGCACCCGCTTGCCAAGGGTGGCAGCGTCAAACGCGCGATGGCGGAGCTATACGGACGCGTCGACGGCTACTGCAAGGGGAAGGGCGGTTCGATGCATTTGGCGGACTTCTCGATCGGCATCTTGGGCGAATCGGGGATTGTCGCTTCTTCAGTTCCGGTGGCCACGGGAGCCGCTTTGGCGGCGAAGATCCGGGGCGAAGACTTTGTCTCAATGGTGTTCTTCGGTGATGGCGCTTCGAATCAGGGAGCATGCCATGAATCGATGAACCTCGCCGCGCTGTGGAGCCTTCCCGTCATCTTCCTTTGCGAGAACAACCAGTTCGCGGTAACTACTTCGTATCACGACTCGGTATCGGTTGAGCACATTTCTGACCGCGCAGCTGCATACAACATGCCCGGCGTCTTGGTCGATGGGCAGGACGCTGTCGCGATGTATGAGGCGACGCGCGAGGCGGTTGCGAGGGGACGATCCGGCGAAGGGCCGACGTTGATCGAAGCGCTAACTTATCGCTACGAGGAGCATTCGCTAGGTTTGGGTCGTGTGCGACGGGGCGAGTACCGCACCCAGGGCCAGATCGACGAGTGGCGCGAACGGGATCCGATAGACGTATTGGAGCACACACTCACGACGCAAGGTATTCTTACAAGGGAAGAGTGCGACGCCATATCAAAAGCGAAGGCGGACGAGGTTGATGAAGCGGTAGAATTCGCTCGCAACAGTCCATATCCGGAACCCGAAGAACTTTATGACGACATGTGGGCGGACCCGATTCCGCTACCCTGATCGACCTGCAACGCTCCTTAAAGCGTAGGGAAATCGGGACCAATCAACTACCGAACAGTCAAGTTAGCGATAGAGACCGGCATCAAAATGGCATCCACAGCGATCTATGTAGAAGCGATCAACCAAGCGATCATGGAAGAAATGGAACGCGACCAGAGCGTGTTCATCATGGGCGAAGACATCCGACGTTCCGTTTACGGCGCGACGGCGGGTCTACTTGACAAATATGGGGAGAAGCGCGTTCTGGACACACCGCTCTCCGAAAACGGGTTCTTTGGCGCCGCCATCGGGGCTTCATTAGTGGGTATGCGCCCGATTGTTGAGACGTTGACCAGTTTCATGTGGGTTGCGATGGACCAGCTCGTCAGCCAAGCGGCCAAGATGCGATACATGTTTGGTGGTCAGGCAACGTTGCCGGTTGTGTATCGAGCGACGATGTTCTATGGCGGCGGCTCGGCGGCTCACCACTCGGATCGTTCCTACCCGATGTTCATGAACATGCCTGGCTTCAAAATTCTCGTTCCGGCAACGCCGCGCGATGCCAAGGGATTGCTGAAGACCGCGATTCGTGACAACGACCCGTGCATCGTCTTCGAGGATGGCACGTTGGGAGGCGCGACTGGCGAAGTTGAGGAGGGCGATGCGGCACTAGTGCCGTTCGGAGTTGCGGATGTTCCGCGGTCCGGTTCAGATGTAACCGTCGTCGCAATCGCGGGCGCGGTTCCGATGGCTCTGAGGGCGGCCGAGGAGTTGGAGGATGATGGCGTATCAGTTGAGGTGATCGATCCCCGCACCCTCGTGCCTTTGGACAAATCGACGATCTTGGAGTCGGTCGCGAAGACCGGTCGCCTCGTAATCGCGGATCCGGCGCATAAGGTATGCAGCGCGGCGTCTGAGATCGCATCCATCGTCTCACAGGAGGGATTCTGGGATCTGCAGGCCCCGATCATGAAAGTGGCCGCGGAACAGGTTCACATTCCTTACACTCCGGTTTTGGAGCGGTTGGTGTACCCGTCTTCGGAGAAGATCGCTGACGCGGTTCGGGTCACCTTGGAGGACTAGTTCATGCCGAGAACGCCAGAATCGATAGTTACGGCGTTAGTCAATAGAAACGCTCGGGTTACGGCTCCGCGGCGCGAGATCATCGAGTGTATCTCGAACGTTCCCCGCACCTTTACGGCTGAAGATATCTGCGGCCAACTCGCGCACATTGGCCGCGCCACCGTGTATCGCACACTCAAAATACTTCAGGATGCGGACATCATTTGCAAGGTAGTGATGCCGGGCGATGAGATGGCGTACAGCGTATCCGCGGACTTGGATTTGGAGACCGGAGCGTCAATGATACCGGCGCATCATCACCATGCTGTGTGCACGGTCTGCAACGCTGTCCGCTACTTCAATGCCGAAGCAATCGAGAATGCGATCGATGCGCTAAGTGGATCGGTTCGGGGTGTGATGGGCGAGGTTATCGATCATCGCATCGAGGTGTACGACATCTGTCCGCGGTGTGTAGCTGAAAGCGACGAATGAACGCGCAATTTCAATAGAATACGATTCAATACGCACACCAATCCGAAACAACACATAAAATACCGATATATTGTCGATAGATCCAATCTGGATGTTTATCCAATGAAGAGACGATCGGTTCGGCGGATGATTGACATTTCCGCACTAGGTTAAACTGAGCGCGACGAATAGTGCATACACCTTCAACGAAAGAGCTGGACGAAGAAGCAGTTCAGCGCCATGGTCATGGTCAGCATGGTCATTCTCACGACGATCACCACGACTCGGGTCACTCGCACAGTTCACACGACCACCGTGAACATGATCACGACCATTCCGATCATTCTCACGGTCATGACCACGACGATCACGACCACTCCGATGCTTCACACGGTCATGACGACCACGGTCACGGTCATCACGGACACGACCATGACCACGACTTCCGTGAAGCGGGTCGTCGCAGCTTAGTAATCTCGCTGATATTGATCGGCGGATTTATGGTCGCCGAGTTGATCGGCGGTATCTTGTCGGGAAGCCTTGCGCTGTTGGCTGACGCCGGTCACATGGTTACTGACGCTATGGCGATCGCGCTCGCGTTGCTCGCATTGTGGATTGGCGATCGTGTTGAAGACGCATCGCGTACATATGGATTTCGGCGTACTGAGGTACTTGCGGCGTTAATCAATGCGTTGTCACTATGGATTATCGTGGCGTGGATCTTCTTTGAGGCATATCACCGTTTCCGCGGGATCGAAGAGACCCACATCGACGGGCCATTGATGTTGGTCATAGGTACGTTAGGTCTGATTGTCAACATAGCTGCGGCGTGGATATTGCACCGAAATTCCGAGCACAGTCTGAACGTCGAAGGCGCATTTTGGCACGTTATGGGCGACTTGATGGGTTCGGTCGGGGTTGTGATATCGGGAGTCGTGATCATTACGACCGGTTGGGAGTTGATCGACCCCATCCTTAGCGTTCTAATTGGCGCGCTGATACTTTGGAGTAGCTGGGGCCTGGCCAAGAAGGTGTTCGTGGTGTTATTGGAAGGCGTTCCGAAGCACATCGACGTTGAGCGTTTGTGCGGCGAATTGGAGGATCTGCCTGGCGTCACTCTTGTTCATGACGTCCACGTTTGGACGATCGCGTCGGGCTACGAATCGATGACGGCTCACGTTCTGGTCGACCCGGAGTTGAGCAAAGAGGACACAGACTCGTTATTGCGGCATATCAGAGATATCGCTAGAGACGACCATCGGATTCACCACCTCACGGTGCAGATCGAACAGACAGTATCTGGTTGCACCGAAAATCATCTGGTTAGCTACTTGCTAGCCAGGGCGCGGCAGAGTTTTTAACCACACAACTTGAGGCTGGCGGAAGATCGGGTCCGAGCGGTTAACCTGAACGCGTCAATTCAACAACAAAAAAGGCACCATCTAGGTGCCTTTCTGCTTCGTGTTCTTGGCGCTAGATGACCTGCCGGACTCGATGCTCTGGCAGGTCACCTAACGTAGATCGAAGTTATGCGTGGTGCTCGTGTTCGTCGCACTCGTGGTCGTCGTGCATGTGCTCGTCGGCGTGGTGCTCGTGTTCGTCGCACTCGTGGTCGTCGTGCATGTGCTCGTCGGCGTGGTGCTCGTGTTCGTCGCACTCGTGCATGTCGTGCATGTGCTCGCCGGCGTGATGCTCGTGCCCATCACATTCATGCGTCTCATGGGTATGTGTAGCCATTTTCTCTCCTTGGGTCTATTTCACTTGCTTCAACAGTGCGAAGCGTTCCGTTGCCGCCGATTACTATAAAACCTATAGTTTTAGCGAACTTAAATTAATATTACACTTTGTTCCGCAAAATGCCACAATACTCCCGGGAATTTCTCTACGACAAGCCTATTCAGCGGATTTCTTGTTCAACCAAATCCGGTAATTTAGAATAGTGCCAAGCAGCAACGGAATTAAGACGTTGTATCAAAAGGAGCCATGGCAAAATGGATAATGTATCGAATTATGGCGGTTCAAACATATACAGAGACTGAAACCTAATGTCAATAACACCGCTCTCCAGCAGATACAACGTCTACTTAGGGTTAATTACGGTATTGCTACTGGTCATTGGCTTTGGATCGGGCGTTACCAGGCCTCTCGCCGAAAACGTCGTTGCCCAGACTACAGGGATATGCGATCGGACCGAAGAGGTCGCCGACGCCATAGTCGCGGAAGTCCAGAACTCCCGCGCCGAAGCGACTTGCGCCGCCATCACGGAAGACGAGCTAGGTTCCATCGATGGGTCTCTTAGCATTTCTCCTCCAGTGCTCCAATCTGGTGATTTCGCCGGATTGACGTCGTTGACAGAGTTGGAGATCGCCGGACGCGATCTCGTGCTCCTGAGGTCCGACACCTTTGCAGGTTTGGGCAACTTGGAGACTTTGGAAGTCAAAAGCCCTTCCCTCACTACGATCCATAGCGGCGCCTTCGATGGGCTCGCGAGTGCTAAGACGCTGCGGTTGCAGGGCAACAACATCAAGGCGGTGCCGCGAGATATTTTCCGCGGTCTCGACAACTTGGAGACGCTTAAGGTGTACGGGAACCGCATCTCCTCCTTACCGATAGGCGTGTTTTCAGGCTTGGAGGGGTTGGAAGTCCTCGACCTGCACACTGGCGGCGTCAAAAACCTGTCGCATGGTGTCCTGGCCGGAATGCCTAACTTGCGCTCTCTGCACTTCCGCAACGAGTCAACGGGCACGCTTGAGAGCGGTGCCTTCAGTGGTCTGGACAACCTGCAGCGGCTTTATCTGGAAGGTAGCGGCATCACCAAGATGGGTTCTGACGCGTTTGCCGGACTTCACAACCTGCGTCGTCTCCACTTGAATGACAACGAAATCGCTTCATTGCCCAATGGTGTTTTCCGGCATCTGGAAAACATCACGCACCTGCACCTGCACGATAACGCGTTTGAGACCTTGCCCAGCGGGACATTCAACGGTCTGGACCAGTTGCAGGAGCTCTTCCTCCACGACAACAACATCAATCGCTTACCGGCCGACATCTTCCAAGGAATCGATTCGCTGGAAATTCTCCACCTCGACAGGAATCAGCTGACCGAGGTGCCCGACGATTTAGTCAAAGGCCTGACCGAGTTGAAGGAGCTAACTTTCTTCCACAACCAACTGTCTGATGTCCGTGGATTTGACCTTTCGGACCAGGTCAATCTCATGCATATCGACTTTGAGGGTAACTTGCAAGCGGGGATGCCTGAAGACCTCTTCGTCTCGCCACCTTGTTCGCTACGGATCGCAGGGATCGCTAGAGATGAATTCGATGAGTTGCCCAGTGCGGCGATCGATGGCGTCGAGTACGAGATTTTGGATGTCTTGCCGCAACCTTCTACACCGGGTTGCAAACCAGAGGATGGCATCACCGATCTTTGGGTAGACGGCATATCGTTAACCTCTGACGATGTGGCGAAGATCCGCGATGACTTCACCAAACTTGAGTGGGTCTCGATGCCAGACACCGGAGCGACGAGCGAAGCGGTGATTGATTTTCTTGCCAACCGATCATCAACCACTCTGGACGGCATTGACCTATCATCCAACGACTTGAGCGATTGGAACGACGCAGACCGCGGCGCGATGGTCGACGCGATCAAAAAGAACGAGAACCTCGTCACCCTGCGCCTATCCGATACTGGCATCAACGGCGACACTGCGATTGCGATACTCGAAAACGCAGAGCCTGGTTTACGGCGGGTCGATTTTTCTGAAAACGATCTCAGTAGTTGGAACGATCCCGATGTCCAGGACCAGTTGGGGGCAGCTTTTTCTCGATTGCCGAAATCGGAATGGTGGTTCATTGAGCTCGACGATACCTCCATTGACTCGACAGCCGCGGGGTCTATCTTGACGAACGTGGCGAGAATCTCTGGCGAACGCGATTTCGTCAGCATCGAGTTTTCAGATAACCAGATCACAGAGATTGATGCTTCGTGGTTTGCAGAGTGGGAGGTGTTGTCCGATCTCCACTTGTCCAACAACCAGCTCTCCACGTTCGATCCGGCTGTTTTGGCGAAGTTCGCGGATGGTTTCTACTATCTGTACCTCGATGGCAATCCGCTGGAACCCGTCCCCCCAATCGAGGAGTTCGAAGCGGTCCTCCCGAACTTGATTGAACTCGAGCTGCCGGTACCGCCTGAACCTGTAGAAGAGACGCCTGACCAGTTGCCAAGAACAGGCGGCGCTTCGATCTCAGTCAGCACCGCGTTGCTTATGTTAGGGTTCGGATTGTACGTGATTGCCGCCAGCATCCTGTTATCGATCAAGTCGCGTAGAAATCGCACGCGTCAACCATCACTTTGAACGGCATACTCCCCTTGTCGCTAGGTGAAAAGGGGACTTGCGATCGGGCATTTACAACGGACAGTCACCCACAACGTGATCAGTAGGGGGAAATCCCTGGTTTACCGACTGCTGTCGCTCTAGCTAAGTCCTGAACCGTAGGGTCCCATCGATGAACCGCAACCAGATACTCGTAGGCACTCTGATCCTTGTGCTCTCATGGACGACAGTCGCCGCCGTGACCTTCGCAGTTACCCGTGAGATCAGCGAATACGATCCACCATTTGGCAACGACTACGAGTTCGACACATGCCTCAACGAACAGAGGAATCTGGACTGGTGCGAAGCGTACTACACGGCCATCGACGATCTTTGGAATTGGGTGGACGCGGTTTACTTGCCGCGGTACAGTCAAACTGTCGCGGGGGCTACACCTACACCTCGCCAATCAAAATTGATCCTCGTGGTCTCAAGTGAGATTTTTGATGAGCAGGTCATCTACCAGATGAACCCGCTGCCGAACGGCGAATGCCGCGAGTTGGAAACGATAGAGTTCGGCTTCTTGCCGCACGGCTACGTGGGCGTATTCCCCAGGTTTTCAATGAATGACGACTGCGAGATCTATCTCGACATCCCTGAAACCAAGTAAAAAGTCACCGCCCCGCTTCTTCCTCGCTAAGGATTCCAACTGCTAGTCTGTTTGTGGAACGAGGTTCGACGGGGCGGCGGCCTATGTTATGCGGTACTTACTGCTGTGTTCGATCGCCTCTGCAAGTGCGTTTCAGGAAGTCGGGGCGACTGATGTCGCTGTAGCAGATCACCCTGTCGATCCCAGACGTGTTCGCCTCGTAGCCTGCGGACTGATTCCAACTCGCTTTGGGTGTGCCGTGGAATATGAAGTAGCCGGGCGTCTTCAGGCGCTTGCTCGACGAAGTGTCGGTTACGGTCGAAGTTTCGCATCCGCCGTATCCTTTGATCTCCCACGGCGTGTCTAGGCAGACGCTTCGTGGATCCGGAGAATTCAATGTGAAACCGTCAGAATCCTCTATCAACCAGAATTCCACCTCTGTTACAGACTGAACCTCAGTGTCCTCAGCGGAATCGCCATCAGGGTCATACTCGCCACGCAACCTGTGAAACGCCCATGCTTCCCAGTACCAAGTACCCGAAGAAGCATCAGTCGCTCCTGATTTGCCCGTCACGCCAGACGTGCCGATTGCCTGCGGGGTCGTTCTCGTAAGGCTTTCGACGATGAGGTCGCATTCGTCGTTGACCGCGATGGTTATCTCTGCGCCACCTTGGCCGGGGTGCACGGTCAGAATGATATCGCCGGTGAACCCGTCGAAATCGCACCCAAGACCAGCTTTGCCCGGTACCTTGGAGCCGTTGTGGAGCACTTGCCCAAGTTTTACAAGATCAGCGTCGACGGGGACATCGATGATGACTGGACCTTCGTTTGTGACAGGCGGCTCGGCGTTCCCCACAAACAAATGTCAACCCCTGCCCGCGCAACCCGACTATCGGGCTTATTCCCGCTTCAAGCGATCCGCCGCCGGATCACCGCAATGATCGCGAAGATCAAGCCCGACGCCAAAGCGATCGACGCCCCCGACGGCAAATTGCCGTAGTAAGAGGTGTAGAGACCGGCAATCGATGCGATCAGAGCGAAGAGTATCCCGTATCCGATGATGTGGAAGATCTTGTTCGCTGCCAAGGTTGCCGCCGCCGCCGGCGCAATCAACATCGCCAACACCAGGATCACGCCTACCGCCTGGATGGTTACTACGACCACGACCGAGATCAGCGCGAGTAGAAGGTAGTCGATCCACGCCACACGGATTCCAGCCACTTCGGCGCCCACCGGATCGAAACTCACGAAGACCAGTTCCTTGAAGTATCCCGCGAATATCACCAGGGTAAGAATCGTCACGCCCAGCGTTACCAGAATGTCACTCTCGGTTACCGCTAAGATCTGACCCAGAAGGATGTCCTCAAGGTTTACATTGACATTAGATCCCCAGATCGAGATCATCACGATACCCAGAGCGAAAAGGCTAGCGAACAGGATCCCGATCGCAGCGTCCGCTTCAATGCCTGTCTTGCGGATGAGAAAGCCGATTAGGAAAGCGAACACGAGGGCCGCCGGCAACATCCCGAACCAAGGGCTCAGACCGGCGATCAAGGCTAGCGCCATGCCTGGGAATATCGAGTGTGCCATCGCGTCGCCCATGAAGCCGTATCCACGGGTGATCACGAATACTCCGACCAAAGGACAGGTGATACTGATTATCACCGCCACCGCGAGCGCCCGCAGTAAGAAACCGTACTGAAACGGTTCGATGATGTATGAAATCACATCCATGGGCGCTCAACCAATCTGCCCATTCAGATCGTGTAAGAGCTTCCGGCGGATACCACGTGCGGGCCGTACAGCTCCTCCAGCACGTCGGGCGTAAACACCTCATCCGGCGGCCCCCAGGCGCACAGATGTCCGTTGAGACACAGTACCATATCCAATTGCCGGGCCATATTCGCCAAGTCGTGGGTAGTAAGCAAGATCGTCTGACCTTCCTCGCACAACTGCCTCAAGACGGCCACCAACTCGTACTGCGATCCGACATCGACGCCGCTGAAGGCCTCGTCGAGCAACAGCACCCGAGCGTCTTGTGCCAATGCCCGCGCCACAAACACGCGCTGCCGCTGTCCACCTGACAGCGAGTGGATCATCTCATCCTTACGGTGCAACAATCCCACGCGATGCAATGCATCCATCACTGCGTGCTTGTCGGCCCTCGTTTCATACCGGAAAGCACCAAGACCCGGTGTCCGACCCATCATCACCACGTCCCACACGGTAACCGGGAAGACCCAGTTCACAGACTCGGACTGTGGGACATAGCCTACTAGGCCGCGCGACCGCGACGGGTTGATGCCGTAGATGTGCACCGATCCTGCCGTCGGCTCGATTATCCCTACCAACGTCTTGAGCAACGTCGATTTGCCTGCACCGTTCGGGCCCACAATGCCCACAAACGCCCCCGATGGCACGGAGAACGTCACGTCGTTGAGAACGGTGTTCTCGCCATACGCGACGCTCGTGCTATGAGCATCGACCGCCGGGAGCGGAGATGTGTGTGTCTCTAGCTCAGGGTTGTGGTCCTGGTGCTGGGAATGTGTCATCTATTCACGTCTATTCGGCCAACGCTTCAATGATGATACCAACATTGCTCCGCATCAAGTCGAGGTAGTTCTCGGCACCACTGCCGTCAGCGCCGAGAGAGCCCACATGTAATCCGCCGACGAATCTGATCCCCGCCTCACGCGCCAAAGTGTTCGCAAGTCGATCACTGAGTTGCGCCTCCGCGAAGACGACTGACGCACCCGCCTCCTCCACTTCGTGGACAAGCTCCGCCAACTCTTGAGGTGAACGCTCCAACTCGGTGCCGCCGCCGGGGATAATCACTCCGGCGATCTCGAAACCGAACCGGGCGGCAAAGTACCCGAACGCGTCGTGCGTCGTCACCATGACCCGGTCGTGATCATCAATCACTGAGACGCTGTCCGTTATCCAACCGTCGAGTTCTTCCAGCTTGGCGATGTACTCGTCGCGGTTCGCGTTGTAGTAGTCCGCCGAACCCGGGTCGAGTTCCCTCAGCTCCTTGGCGATCTGCCGCACCGCAATGATCACGCGGTCAGGGTCGAACCAGAAGTGCGGGTCTAACGCACCGTGGTCGTGCCCGTCGTGTTCGTGATGAATCTCTACCTCGTCTTCGGCGTGGTCCTCATCTTCGTCCTCTTCGCCGTGGCCTTCAGCCTCATCACCTTCGGCATCCTCATCCTCATCTTCGTGATGCTCTTCATCCTCCATCGCCTCAGCTTCCTCGTCGTGTTCATGACCTTCTTCGGGATGATCTTCCGACGATACGATACCCACGTACGCAAGCGACGTAGGCGCTCCGTCTACTTCCCACTTCTCGACAACTTCCATGTGATCTAGATCAAACGCGACGACATGTTGAGTCGCCGGGTCGGAAAGGAAGAGTGTCTCACCGACGACGATGAGGCTCGGGGCAGCGTCGAATCCAGCCTCGGAGTCGATTGGATCGACCAATTGGGCTTCGCCGATCACATCGCCGTCGGCAGCGTCGATCACGTTCAACATGCCGTCGTACGTCAGTACGTACAGCGCGCTGCCGTTGTGGCTGAATGCAGAGCTCACGCTGTTCTTAGATTCAGATGGAGCCAGTGCGAGGGTCATCTCATCCCCTTCTGGGTCGATCATCCAGATGCCCAGATCCTCAAACCCGTTTTCGCCGCGCAGGGTGGATTTACCGAAGAAGTGGCTGGAATCCTCGTGTCCCCATACGGATCCAATTCGTGCACCCTCGGGAAAACTCTCATGATTTTCGATGGTCCAGTGACTGAACTCATCGCCTGACTGCTCAATGAACAGCACGCCTCCGATGCATCCGTATGCAGAGCCGTCGTGGTTGTGTGCTTCGCCGTGCATCCCGGGACACGCCTCCCGACTTCCGTCCCAGACGACCTCGTCGTCGAGATTCCTGATTTCGACGCCGATAGGCAAGCTGTCTTCAGGATCCGGGTTCGCCACCGTCACAGCAAATAGATCATTCTCGATCGGGACCGCCGCTCCATGTTGTGGGCCGGCGTCTAGGTACGGGACCTCGTAGGCGTGGCCTTCCTCCTCGATCTCGAGCTCGTTCATCAGCGCCACTCGACCGGATCCATCGTGGAAAATCGCCGACCATTCGCCACCGTTTGTGAAGTGGATCGGACGCTCGTCGTTAACGGTCAGTCCCACTTCGCTCACAGGCACCACAACCAAATCTTCATGGTCGCCGTGCGGTACGAGGAACACACCGCCGTCGATGGTGTGAACCGCATGGTCACCTTCATCGCCGCGGTAGATAGCGTACCCGAAACGATGGTTCGGACTGGCGTAGATTGCCGAAACGGGTCCAGGCAGGCCGATGTCGAGTTCCGATACCTCTTCCGTCATCAGGTCAACAACCATCAGGTGGTCCGAGTCGGCGTCGCCCACCAAAAGCCTGCCTGTTAAGGTCGCACCCTCTTCTTCCCCATGCTCCATCGCCTCAGCCTCTTCACCGTGGTCATCCCCACCCTCGAAGCTGAACTCGATGGGATCGATCCGTTGCGCAAGCTCGATCACAACGTCGTGATCGGCCGCCGCATTATCAATCAGATCCTCCAGCCATTGACCCTCAAGCTGCAACCCAATCGCAAACACGAGATTGGAATCGGCCACCCGAGCGATGTCCCGAGCCCCAGGTTGATAAGCGTGAGGATCGGCTCCGCGCGGCACCAGATCCAGCACATCCACTCTGTCGCCGCCCACAATCGAAACCCACTCACCCACGATGTTGCTTGTGGCTACGATGTTCAAGGGTTCGGCGTCTATTACTTCCACTTCCGGCTCGGGCGTTGCCGTGGGCGGCACGGCGGTCGCCGTCGGCTGCTCCGGCGCGGTGGTAGCTGCCGGTGCTGTAGTTGCCGCCGCTTGTTGCGGAGCGGTAGTTGCTGTAGGCTCAGGTAGCGGGGTAGACGTCGGCTCCGGATCTTCACTGCAGGCGACAGCCGATGTCAAGATTGCAGCGGAGATGACTCCCAAAAGCCAAAACCGCATGATTAAACCGAAACGTATCCTTCTGACGATGTCATTCATTGTTCAATTCTCCCGCACACAAAGATAACCAGTGTGTGTGATAACCAGTGTCTGTATCAAATGATACTACGTATCGCACGGTCGCCAAAACAACTATTCACTGCATCGTCATGACCAAGAAAAATCAGACGAAAGAACTGGCGTCACGCTTTGATTTGAACTCCGTTCGACGCGAATGGGACGTTGCATCAAATGCCTACGCCGATGCCCAAGAACGCGGTCTCGATTACTACCGGCTCGCGTTTTTCGGGCCAGCGATGGTCGATGCATGCGGCGACGTGACGGGTTTGGAGGTGCTCGATCTCGGATGTGGCGCGGGATACTTCAGCCGCCAGATGGCGAAGAATGGTGCGATGAGGGTCGTAGGTGTGGATATCTCGCCAAACCAACTTGATCATGCTCGGAAGTTGGAGGCAAAGGAAAGACTCGGTATCGAATACGTTGAAGGCGATGCGGCTGCCATCGTCGAGAGCTACGGAGAGGGGGCGTTCGACTTGGTAACAGCATGCGTTTCGCTGGTCGACATGCCTGACCCCGAACGTGTGATTCGGGGTGCCTGTGGAGCGTTGCGAGACCGCGGACGGTTAGTATTCACCAACACTCATCCGGTAACTGATACCAAGACGCGAAACTGGGTACGCGATACAGAGGGCAACAAGACGTCGCTCGAGATCGGAGACTACTTCGATGAATCGCCCATAGTCTTCAACTGGATCAGCGAGCGCTACAAATACCCCTTCCAGACCACCGGCAACAGCTACACTCTCCAAACCTGGATGAGGTGGGTGATCAACGCCGGATTCATCATCGAGGATTTCATCGAACCGTACGCGTCTGATGAAGCGATCGCCGAATGGCCGGGACTTGATGACACTCGGATCGCGCCGACGTTTCTGATCGTCGTCGGGCGGAAGGATGGGCGGGCAAAACCGCGAATCGATTGAACGTTAGGGTAGCGGGTCGCTTGGTTCTCGCTGGACTATCCGGTTGACGTAGACGCCAGGTGTGCCGACTCTCTCCGGATCGATCGCGCCCGGTTCGACGATCTCGTTCACCTCAGCGATGGTGATGTCTGCGGCGGGCGCCATTACCGGGTTGAATGCGCGTGATGTGCCGACGTATTCGAGATTGCCGTATGCGTCGGCGCGGTGGGCGCGGATGAGGGCGAAGTCGGCTCTGAGGGCGTGTTCGAGCAGGTGAGGGCGTCCCTCGAATTCCCGGACCTCTTTGCCTTCTTCGACGGGGGTTCCGACTCCGGTGGGAGTGTAGAAGGCGGATATGCCGGCACCGCCAGCGCGGATGCGTTCGGCGAGGGTGCCTTGCGGGACGACGATGACTTCGGCGCGGCCTTCTCGCCAAGCCTTTTCGATTTCGCAAAGCGGGCGAGTCTGTCCGGGTATCGGGAATGAACAGATGATTCGATTGGCGAGCCCGAGTTCGAAGAATATGCCTTGATCGATCGGTTCGAGGTGCGGGGGCCAACCGTAGCCGGTGGTCTTGGAGATGCCGGCTACGTTGCCGATGATGGTGATGTTCTGTGGGGCGTGGTCGGCGAGGGCGAGCATCAGACGGGTCGGCTGTCCACCTGAGCCGCCGAATCCGCCAATCATCACCGTCGCACCGTCCGGTACGTCGGATATTGCTTCTGCGTATGTATCGACGACGGTCGGAAGCATTACACCGGCATTGTCCGTTTCGTGTGTGCTCTGCCGATTGCAGCGATGTCTGGATTGGCGCCGGAAACAACCCGGACGCCGCTGTCGAGGCGCTCGGCGATGGTCTCGGCGGAACCGCCGCCAAGGAATGCGACGCCGTTCTCCTCGCAAGCCTTTTGGACGCGTTCACTGGCTTCTTGGACGCGTGGATCGAACGGTGTATTGGGTGCGCCGCGGTCGACGCCGTAGGACATGTGGAGGTCACCGGGGCCGCATTCGGCGAAAGTGAGGCCGGGCACTGCGAGCATGGTCTCGATGTTGGAGACGCCGCGGACGGATTCGACTTTGATACCGAGCATCAACTCGCCGTCGGGGTTCAATGGCCACGGATCGGCTTTGGCGACGTATTCAGCGTTTTCGAGACCCCATATCGGTGCGGCTCCGGGTTCGGACCCGACGCCTCTGGTGCCGCGATACAGGCCGTAACCGACGCCATTTGCGGCGCGTGGGTATCGGCACGATTCGACGAATGCACGGACAGCGTCGGCGGTTTCTGCTTGGCAGAGGAGGATGCCGTGTACGCCTCGAGCGAGGATCTGTCGGAACTGCCATGCGTTGTAATGAACGGTATCTTCGGTCGAGCCGTCGACGGGTGCTTCGACGATGACCGTCGGGGTGCGGTGACCGCTGTTCGTGGGGCCCCCGGCGACCATGCCTTCCATGTAGTTTTGGAGTCCGCCTAGGTCGAATGGACCGTGCTCCATGCCGACGTTGATGTAGTCGGCCCAAGTGTGAGCATCCTTCATACCCTGCTCGTGTGTCAGAATTGCGCCGGTGTGGCCGCCGGTGTAGTAGACTGGCTGGTTTTGTGAGAGCAGTTCGACAGCTCTGTTAACCCGTTTCGCAGACATTTACCTGGACTCCTTGGTGTCGGTTCGGAATCGTTCTGGCCGACTCCGCGCGGTGGAGCAGGCGATGGTTCCGCTATTCAACCCATGAGTTTACACTTTGCTTATGGTTAAGCATTCGACATTGCAAGAGTTGGAATCGGCGCTCCAACACATTATGGCGTCTCCCGCCGATGAGGGGCGACTCAAGATGATCTCGACGAGACCGGGCGTGGGAGAGAGGGAGTTGGTGGAATCTGGCGAGATCGATGCGGAGTGCGGATTGGTGGGTGACAACTGGTTGGATCGAGGGAGCAGCAGCACTGTGGATGGGTCGGCCAACCCGGAAGCACAATTGACGCTGATCAACACGCGCGTGATCGATGCTGTTGCGGGCGACGAGGCGCGCTGGCAACTGGCCGGCGATCAGCTTTTCGTCGATATCGACTTGAGTCACGACAACTTACCTCCAGGAGCGCGGCTCAGCATCGGTACAACGGTCGTCGAATTAACTGCGGCGCCGCACACAGGTTGCGTGAAGTTCGCGTCGCGTTTCGGAAATGATGCATTGAGATTCGTGAGCGGAGAGGCGGCTATGCGACAGCGGCGGCGCGGAGCGAATGCCAAGGTTATCCGGCCGGGCAAGATTCGCGTCGGTGACGTTGTTCGCAAGGTCGAAGCGTAGTGGGATTTGGGGATCAATTGTCGACCCAACCCGATACTCCGTCGCATTCCAACGACATCGTCATCCAGGTCCGAGACCTCCGCAAGAGTTACGATGACCTGATCGCGGTTGACGGCATCTCGTTCGCGGTTCATCACGGCGAGATCTTCGGGATGTTGGGGCCTAATGGCGCGGGTAAGACGACGACGGTCGAGATTCTCGAGGGCCTGCGGGACCTTGATAGCGGCG
Organism: Dehalococcoidia bacterium; assembly: GCA_965208645.1. GTDB lineage: Bacteria > Chloroflexota > Dehalococcoidia > Lucifugimonadales > Lucifugimonadaceae > Bin127. The sequence goes on from OZ242350.1 coordinate 892,323, forward strand.
AGGCGTACATCAACGGTTTGGACGTGACCAAGTACTCGAAGCGCGTCAAGGGAATGATTGGCGTCCAACTGCAACAGAACGCGTTCTTCGATAACTTGAACCTGCGTGAGACGGTGCAGCTTTTTGCCACTCTGTACGACTCCGACGTTGACGCTGAGGAGGTGCTCGCCAAGGTGGATCTTGCTAATCGGGCGAAGTCTCAATACAAGCATCTTTCTGGCGGACAGAAGCAGCGATTGTCGATCGCGGTTGCGCTGGTGAACGATCCGGTGGCGATGTTTCTCGACGAACCGACGACCGGCCTTGACCCGCAGGCACGGCGGAACATGTGGGATCTCATTGACGGCCTGCGCTCCGAAGGCATGGCGATCATGCTGACGACGCATTACATGGAGGAAGCGGAGGTGTTGTGTGACCGGGTGGCGGTGATTGACCACGGGAATATCGTTGCTAACGACACGCCGCAGGCGCTTATCGATGAACTGAAGTCGCGGGGTGCTGAATCGGTGCGCAAGGATGGTGTGCTGACTTTGGAAGATGTATTTATCGATCTGACGGGACGGAGTCTAGTTGAGTAGTGGGCCACCAAATCACCGTCCTTACCGCACCGGCGGGGATGTACAGGGATGAGGGGCTATAACGACGACCATGCGAATTTATCAAGCGTTCATAATTGCCGAGTTGAAAATGTTCTTGCGCGACCGAGCCGCGCTTTTCTGGACGCTCGCGTTTCCGACCGTGATGATGGTCGTCTTCGGTCTCTTCAACTTCGGCGGATTCGAACCGCCCGAAATAGGCATCGTAGACAACGCGAATAACAATGCATCTAAGGTTCTGGTCTCGGTATTGAAGGGCGAGTTCGATGGCGAGCCTCTGTTCAATGTCCCCGATTCTGAGGACGAAGATACTTTGCGGGACGGCATCCTTGAAGGGGACATCACTGGAGTGATGGTGATCCCGGAAGGTTTCGGCGAACCTGGCTCGACTTCTGTGATCGATCTGACGTACGACGGCAGAAGTGCGCAAGAAGCAGAGGCCGCGCGTACCATCTTGGCGCAAGTTTTGGACGGCGTCTTCAAGACCGTCGCCGATGTCCCGCCCGAATACCGAGTCGAAAACTGGGCCACGGTGTCGCTCACCGAAGTCGCCGGACGTGGCCAGGGCTACAAAGGATTCGTCGTCCCCGGCATCGTCTCGCTATCCATCATGCAAAGCGCTCTCTTCGGACTTGTCTTCACTCTTGTAAGACTCCGCAACCAAGGCGTCTTGAAGAGACTACATGCCACGCCGATCAATCCCAGACACTACCTCGCGGGCTTGCTCTTCACTCGAATGTTGCTGCTCATCATGCAGACATACGTCCTCCTGCTCGTCGGCATCTTCGTATCCGGTGTCGAAGTCTCGCCTGGTTACGCGATGTTCTGGCTCGAAGTTATACCGCTGATCATCCTCGGCGGGTTCGGATTCGCAGCGCTCGGACTAGCCGTCTCTGGCATCGCTAAGACTGAGAACACAGCCGCGCCGCTAGCAAACATAATCACGTTGCCGATGATGTTCCTATCCGGCGTCTTCATCCCGCACTCTGTCATCCCTGATTGGGTGGTCGCCATCGCAAGATGGCTCCCCCTTACCTTCCTTGCGGACGCGATGCGAGCGATGGTCAATAGCGGAGAGACGTTGTTTGTTCAAGGAGCGTCGTTGCTGGGGTTGTTGGTTTGGGCGGCGATCGCATTTGTGCTGGCGGTTAAGGCGTTTAGGTGGGAATAGCTTCCGAATCGGGTTACGAAGTAGCACGAATCCGCAATTCAGGAAAGTATGTAGAGAAGAATCCCCGATCACGGGTTAGGAAAGCATCAGCCGACACCAATGCGTGAGCGCCGATCAAAAAGTCCGTGATTATGTGTTCACGTGGGCCTCCCGCGGCGCGATACAGCTTCCAACGCAATCCAGCCTCAAACGCGATCAAGGAATCGATGGGCGTGAGCATAGCTCCGATCTCTTGCAGAGCACCATCAAGAGATTCGCGGTCCCCGAAGTATGGTACCAACTCAGCGTATACGACATCACAGACCACGACCGCCCCTGCTTCATAGGCGACACTTAAACGATCCCTTGACTGAGGGCCGAATTCATCGTCGGGTATAAAAACGTCTAACAAAACATTGGTATCGACTGCGGTTATCACCTTCCTCGAATCTCCTCAATGTAGTCGTCTACGCTTAGATCTTCGCCTAAAGCGCCTTTACCGAGGATTCCGTACACACGGTCCACTGGATGTTGATCGCCGACTCGTTTCCGTATCAGCAAACCAGCGTCGGTCGGCGTCACCTCAACCTCAACGTTGTGATGCATCCCAAATCGCTCACGTAGGTGCTTGGGGATTGTTATCTGGCCACGCTCAGAGATGCGCATGTTGACCTCGCATTAAATTCCGAATATTCGAATCATACCAAACAATACGTACCGAACAGTCGCCTAAGTCATCCTCGTTATCAGGTTCAGGTAGTGTTACCCTCCATGAGGTCAAATTCGGCGAAAAACTCCCCCATCGCCGCGTAATACCCCTCTGGATCGTAGTAATCCGCCCCATTGTGCGGCGCACCCTTGATCACGTAGAACCGCTTTGGTCCAGAAGCAGCCTCGAACACCTTTTTCCCGGACTCGATCGGCACGATTTCGTCGAATTCAGAGTGCATGACTAGCAATGGACATCGCACGTCGCGAGCGTGAGACACCGCGTCGAAGCGGTTATGGATGAACTTTTCGACCAGGAGGTATCGCCATGGTGTCATTGTCTTGGCGAGATCGGGGATCGAAGATATCGGGCACTCCAAAATCAACGCGTCCGGAGGTTCGGTTGCCGCGAGTCGCGTCGCGACGGCACCACCGAGGCTACGTCCGAAGTAGACAAGCGCCGGTTTCACTTGGTAAGTATCTCGGATGCGCTCGTCGATCCAGCGACGCGCTGCGAGCGCGTCCAAAGCGATGCCCTCTTCGCTCGGACTGCCTTCGCTTAGACCATAGCCGCGATATTCCAAGGCGAAAATGTCAATGTTTCGGAATCTCGTGACGAATTCGCGGTATTGGTCGAGTCGGACGCTGACGTTTCCGCCGTTGCCGTGCGTGATGAGCATCACGATGCGCTTACCTTGCGGGTCGTCACTTCCCTCGCCTCGGATGAACCACGCGTGCGTCTTGTTTCCGTCGTCGGTAGTCAGCCAAACGTCTTCGTGTTGGAGGTCGACGTGCGACGGGTCGCCGCGTAGCTGCGGTTGTGGGAAGAAGATGAAGGATGCTTCGAGCGCGTCAGGTGTGTGCATGAGCACCTCCGCCTTCACTGGCGTGTCACGCGCCGTAGACTTTGGGGACCTCGATCTTGAGATGCGTTCGAGGTTTCCAACCCAAGACACGTTCGGCTTTTGTGAGATTGTGCTCGACTTGGTCTTCATCGCCAGCGATGAAGAATGGTTCGAACGATCCGTGTCCGATCTGCACGAACTCGGCGGCAGCCATATAGGCGTTGGCGAGGTCCTCTTCGTCGGTGACTAGGAGGGGTCTTGCGCCGCTCGGGTCTACTTTGTGCTGTGCGCTTCGATAGTCGATCCACTGTTCGCGTGTGCGGGGGCCGGTAATGCGCAAGGCGGCGAGGTTCATGTCGAAGTGGCGGGCGAAGTAGCGACAGATGAGTTCGCCGAAACCTTTCGACAGTCCGTAGGCGCTGGGTGTGTCGAGCGGTATTTCGTCCTCTGACTGGTACCAGTCGCGGTAACGGAAGTGGACGCTCATGGTGCTTGTGTAGACGCCGTTGCGAAGGCCGTTGTTGTAGCCGGTCCAGAGGAAAAGGTGGAGTCCCATATTGTTGACGGTGTAGTTCTCGCGAATTACCTTCTCGTCTTGGTCCGTTACAGAACCTCCTTGGGGGCTTTGCATGACGAGCCAGACGAAGGTGTCGACGCCGTCGACGGCCTCTTTGATGGCGCCCGTGTCGGTGACGGAGCCCTTGACGAACTCGATACCGTCGTGACGCGGCGGAGCGAGGTCGAGAACGCGGAGATCGTGGACTTCGCGGAGGTAAGGAGTGATGAAGGTACCGACGTGTCCAGAGCCGCCGACTAGGAGGATTTTCATGGGTTGGAGTTGCCTCGCGCTGGGTTGTTGAATGTCTGCGGTGGATTATACGGGGAAACGAGGCCGGATTACCCACTCACCTCCATTACCAAACGGCAATGATCACTCGAACCCCACTGACAAACGCAGTTCAACGCGCGGGTCTTGATTCCCTCGTGAAATCCGCGCGAAGCGAACACATGATCAAGCTGAAGTTGCGCCGTCATCGGAGACATGTGATTGGAACGGAAGGTTGCTACATTCTTGGTATCAGAAGGCAAGTGTTTAGGTGTGGGTGCCGGTTGCCGTCCGTTGGGATGTTGTGGTCCTAAATATTCGAAACCCAACGCTTTGAATCGATCCCAGACAGAACGTTCTCTTGCGCCAATACCAAATGGTTCTTCATCCGTCCAGCCATAGTCCATATTCAAGTCCCCAGCCACCAAAATCCGGTACGTTGATGGGTCCGCATCGCCAACGAACACCGAAAGATCAGAAATGGCGCGATGAGCCGAACCATCAGGCATTCCGATTCTCCATTTGCTGTGAGTAGTCGGGTGGGCACCAAGCCAAGTTGCGTACATCGAAGCCACAATGAACGGTTTTTGCCTGCCATTCAACGGCTTGACTCTCGCAACCGCGATATTTCCAGCACCGCTGACTGGTATCGTTCCATTCGCGCCGGAACCGCGAGGCCCATCTTGAGCAAACCATTCGACCTCCACACGATCGGATAGTCTGACTACCTTAGGCCATCGTTCCGCGATGTATCCCCAACCGTGCTGCCTATACCAATTGGAATTCCACAAATGCGAGTCCCAGTGTTCTTGTGGCCCAACGTCCAGCTTGTCAGCGACGTCCCATGGCGGCTCACCCGCCTCTTGTAGCAGCGCGACATCCGCGTCCATATTCAGAATCTCGCGCCAAGGTTGTTGCCGTTTTGCGATATTCCAACTCACAATTTCGATCACGTCAGTAACCTCTCATCGATAATCTTACGAATAAGAACGTGAATCGCGTGTTTTCTCCACCGTCGCGCTGACATTTCCGAAAGTTCACTAAAGCCAACGATCCGCGCTTGGTTTGGAGTTGCCTCGCGCTGGGTTGTTGAATGTCTGCGGTGGATTATACGGGGAGCGACTTGGTTTTTCGCCTAGCAGTCTGATCAATCCAGCGCCGCTGCCAATTCAGTTTCCGGTTGTCGAGTCTCGCTCTTTTCGGGTTGAATTTCTGATGGTTCGGGTTCGTCCGCCTCGATCTCGATGGGTTCGAAGCTGATCTTCAAACGGGTGCCGGTGGCTTTGGCGTAGTTGAGCAGGGTTTTGGCCGAGGGATTTGACCTGCCGCCTTCGAGCCGCGCGACCGCCGATTGGGTTGTCTTCATTCTTTCCGCGATCTGGGTTTGGGTTAGATCGGCGTGTGCTCGTGCGCCGATCAATGCGCTGGCGAGTTCATAAACTGGCTGGGATTTTTCGTGTGCTGCACGATAACCAGGAGAATGCATCATCTCTTGGTGTAGCTTGTCGACGTAGGTCATTTTCCAATCTCCTGGGCTCGGCGTAACGCCAAACCTATTTCTCGTTTCGGAGTCCGCTGCGATTTCTTAGTGAAAACTCTCAGTATCACCAACCGTCGTTCATGAGCCGTCACGTACATAGCACGTGATATCCCGCTTCGGCCCTTTAATCTCATCTCCCAGAGCGGCCCCCTGACGTGCCTGACATGCGGCATGCTGACGAATTCGATCCCGTGATCTTGTATTAACCTGGCAATCCGAACGAATTCTTCGACCATGTCGTCGGGAAGCGACCTAATCTCACGTCGCACAGTTGCGTTCAAAGGTTCAACGGTCCAGTTTTTGGGAATCATAATATATCACCTACGCTATATCCGTGAATGTCAACGCGGAACTCTATACCTGCTGAAAACCATCAACAATGGAACTTTACCCTGCGCCTCTCGTTTCGTTCCCAACCATTGGCGAAACCTACCGTCCCCGCGTCACCTCCACCCGCGCCTCCGCTTCCCCAAACCCCGCCAAAGCCAGCGGCTTAAACACCCCGACGGTAACCTCCGCAATACACTCACTGACTCCCAGAACCGCCCGCGCGATCCGATCCGCCAAGGCCTCCAATAGCCGATATTCCCCCTCCTTCGCTATCTCAACCGCCCTGACACAAACCTCGCGGTAATCCACCGCGTCCGCCAAACTATCCGAATTCGCTGCCGCCGAAAAATCTCCTCTCAGCTCGATATCCACGACCACTCGCTGCGGCATGAGGTGCTCCCAATCCTCGGCACCGATGACGCACTTCAACTCCAGTCCGCGGATTGTTAACCGGTCGGGGCCACTTTGGGCAGGTGGGGAGGTCATGGTTCGATGCTATCCGCGATTCGTTCGATCACGCCCAAGACTATTGCGACGGTGCCTCCGAGCGGAGCCGCCTCGACGTGTTCGATAGTGTCAGATGGGTGGTTGATGTACTGCAGATCATGAGCATGGAGCATTATGTATGGAACCTCCCGCTCTTCAAAGCCAACGTAGTCTGATGCGCCCCACTCGAACGGCTCGGTAATCTCGATGTCGATGTCGAGTTCATCGGCTGCGTCGTCGGCATAGCGGTTGAGTTGCTCATCTCCGAAAGCGTGGAGATTTCCGGTGGCGACGACATCGAGATTGATCATGGCTTGGATGCGCGCGATCTCGGTGGGTGAAAGATCGTTGGCGTAGTAGTTGCTGCCGTGCAGCCCGGTCTCTTCCGAGCCAAAAAAGATGAAGCGCACGTCGAACGGTAACTCGTCGTCCGCCAGTTCCTCCGCCACAATCAAGGCGGCTGCCATGCCGCTACCATTGTCGTTCGCACCCGGCGACCAAGGCGTGGTGTCGTAATGTGCACCGATCACGACTACGGGGTCATCCGCAATCTCGTTGTTAAGCTCCGCGATTACATTGCGTGATGGTCCGTTGCCTGTTGGGTAAACCAACAACTCTGCGATAACCTCGTTGCCGTCGTCCAATGCATCCCGTAGTCTCCAGCCGTCAGCTTGCGGGATTCCGCCGGCGAAGATTTCTGGTTCCTCCGCTAGTCTTCCGCCGAAATAGAACCTTGGTTCGTTGTTGAAAACTACCAAGCCGGTTGCGCCGCGATCAGCGGAATTAGTCTCTTTATCTTCGAACGACAGTGTGCCTCGTTCCACTACGACGATCTTGTCGTTAACATCGACGCCTTCGAAATCGTCGTCGTCGCCGAGGCCGGCGAACACCATCTCACCTTGTGTTTGACCGATTTTGAACGGCTCAAACGGGAGGAAGAAAATCCGCTGCGTGTCTCCATCTCGCCTGGAAAAGGAAACGCTCGGACCGCTACCGTCAGATCCGGGCAGCACCTCGAGCGATCCACTGGAAGTGGCTTCGGTCACCTCGAAATCCTGGATCTCGACCATGTATCCGAGATCTGTCATCTCGTTTGAGAGGAACATGGCGCCTCGAAGTTCCTCTTTTGTGGCGCTCTGCCGCGGGCTCATCTCTTCGGCCAACATGATGGTCAAGTCGTACGCCCTACTCGAGAGCGACTCGAATTCATCGGCATCGACGAGGTGAGTTTCCCGGACTAAACCCGGAGTTGCCGCAACCGTCGAACGCGGTATCGATACTGCTATGGCTGTCGCTATCGGAACCGGTGTCGGCGCCATCGGCGTTACAGTCGGGACTGCGGTCGGAACCTGAGTCGCGACGATAACCGTTGTTGTCGCAACCTCCGTCGGAACTATTACCGTCGCTGTCGGCTCCGCGTCCGACGCGCACGCCGTTGCTGACAACGCGCTGATCACGATCACGCCGTTGACAAATAACAACCGCAGTTTGGTATGGAGTGATGTTCGAATCATGGGATCGCTTTCAATTATCGAAGAGCCCTGTATCAATATACGAACGCGGTTACAGTGTTGATTGGTAATTGAAGAAGAACAGAACCGGTGAAATCAAGTTGAATCGAGTAGAGACACCACACACCTTCGCTGGAAATCCAATCGATCGCGCCGACGCGTTGCGACGAGACGAATCCGAGATCAGCGATCTGATGCGTTCTGACAGTGCTCATGTCCTGATACTCGCAGGCTTGGACCCGCTGATAGGCACTGCCAGCGAAGCCTCGGCCAAACTTGGATGGCTCAGCCACGGCGATGCCCAAAAGGTCGTGAATTCCGACCCCTGCTCAACGACGCTCCTTGGCGTAAATCCCCAAGGCGAAGCACTGGTGGCATGGAACATGAAGGGCAGCGCTCGCCATGGTTCCGATCAAATCTCCGAGTCCGAGGCGGCTAATCGCGATCTTGAAATCTGCGACGCCCGGGAATCGGCCATGCTGATTTCTGCCGCTGAGTCGGGCATCCTCGCCCAAGCCCGTTCAAACCTCGGATGGCACGCGACGCATGGCTTCTGCGCCCGATGCGGCGAGGCGACTGCGATGCGTCGGGGCGGGCTGATGCGTAAGTGCACGGCTTGCAAAGCAGAACATTTTCCGCGCACTGATCCGGTCGTCATAACCGTTGTAACCAATGGCGATAGATGCCTTCTCGGACAGTCCGCTGGGCGTCTCAGTGCGATGCGGATGTACTCCGCCCTGGCAGGATTTATGGACCAAGGCGAATCGATGGAAGAAGCGGTCCGCAGAGAGGTAATGGAAGAGGCGGGAATCCGGGTCGGTCGCGTGCAATATCACTCGACTCAACCATGGCCATTTCCGTCGTCGCTGATGATCGGCAGTCACTCTGAAGCACTGACTACCGACATCGATATCGACGACTTTGAGATGACCGATGTGAGGTGGTGGGACCGAGAGGAAGTCCGTCTCGCGCTCGCTGAGAAAAACGACAATTTGCGGGTTCCTGGACCGATCGCGATTGCTCACCACCTGATCAAGGCGTGGGCGACCGGACAAGCCGGTTCTTTTCGTACAAGTTAGCTATTTCCCAAAGCGAAATACTCCGAGGTTTCCCAACATATCGGCAATCTTGAACGGGCTTGAATGCCGCGTCTAGAGGACCAAACCATGAAGCTAAAGACCCTCCGTGCGATCCATGTAGACCTTCCGGTTCCTCAACCCAAAACATCCGCTCGCCGAGCACCGTGGCCAGAGAGATCGCCTCGGGCAATGCCCATCAACTATTACCCTCAATTTTCGCGTCAGCCACAAGACATGCCCGGCAATGTTGGACTGTCCGAGGTATGGGTACAGGCCATCGCCGAGGACGGAACTTTCGGACTGGGAAAGTGCTCCTTCGGACAACCAGTCGCGTCGTACATCGACCACGTAATCGCACCAGTCCTTGAGGGCCAGAACTGCATGGCTATCGAGCTGATGAATGACCTAGTCAACCGAGGCGGACACCGACATGGACTCGCCGGAATCGTCGCGACCGCAATGGCCGGAGTGGACATTGCGCTCTGGGACCTTAAAGGCAAACTTCTCGGTCGTCCCGTTTACGAGATTCTCGGTGGTCCCGTCCGCGATCGGATTCCCCTCTACGCCACCGGTGACGACCTTGATTGGTTCCAAGAACTCGGCTTCACGCGTTTCAAGATCACCAATCCAGCACACTATTCCCAGGGAGATGAAGGTCTTCGACTCATCGAAGAGCACGTCGCCAAATCCCGCGACATCGTGGGCGATAACGCTGAACTGATGATCAACCCCGTAATGTCGTTCAACGTCGAGTTCACTCTAAGGCTCGCCGAACGGCTGCGACCCTACAATCTCCGTTGGCTCGAGGAACCGCTGCCTCCTCACGACATTGAAGGTCACGCGGAACTCAAGCACAGCATCACGTGGATACCGCTTGCCACCGGCGAAGACCACCGGGGCCGTCACGCGTTTGCCCAACTCATCGAACGGCGAGCGATCGACATCATCCAACCCGACATCGGCTGGAGCGGCGGCGTGACCGAAACGATGAAGATATACCACATTGCCGAAACCGCTGGCATCGCCATGATCCCGCACGGCGGGGCTGTGTCGCCGTGGGGTCAACACGTAGCCATGGCAGCACCTGAATCGCCGATTGCCGAGTGTTGGATCGGCACACCGCCAGGCATTCCCCTCGCCGAACTCAATCGCATCCCAGGTATGGCGACCGCCAAAGACGGATTCATCACCCCGTCCGACGCCCCCGGCTTCGGAATGGATATTCCTGAAGAATGGGTCCGCGACTGGGAGTACCGAGGGCGTAGCTGAACCGTCGTCGAGTATTCATACACAGGCAATCCTTCAGTCCGGTCCGGCCTCGGGTGTAGAATCGTTATATTCCTCAGGGCGTCGAAGCGTGATGCCCGTCACCATCGTCCGAACTCCTATCCCGCCGTTGGCCATTCGCGACCAAAAAGAATTCGAAACGCCGGCCGCGCGACGCGGTAAGCTCACTCGCATCGGTGCCATTGACTATGGCGACGCCGATGGTTGGTTTGCCCGACTGCGAAGACAGATCCGGAATCCTTCGCTTCTCACGTTCTTCATCATGGCCATCGTCGCGGCGGCGATTCCCTTGGCCATCATCGGACCTGGCTTCTACTCCGGTGCAAAAGAAGGCATCGTACGCATCCGACAAGGCACCTTCGTACAGTTCCTCGAAGTTGCCACGCCGAGCTACGTCTACCCGTATCTCCAGCGCAACATACAGCAGATGAAGAATGCCGAGACGGAATATGAATGGCGGCGGATCTCATTCAAGCTCGGCCCTTGTCATCCAACCAACCTCAGCCAATTCCCCGCCGGCAAATACACAAACGGGATCGCGGGTGCCTGCAACGAACTTCACGACATCCAGATCGAGTTCGCCGGTGATTGCACATCGGACATCACCTGCAATATCCCACCGGCCGCGATCGCACGCCTCGACGCCGTCAGCGATCGGCTGCAAGATACCTTCGCCGACGCCTATTCATCCCGTCATACCGAATCGCTCGGAACCGGGGAATGACGCCCTAGGGTGGTCTAAACCCCCTTTAATTCCCCCTTGGGCATCAAGGGGGAGGGTTGTGCACAGAACCCCTTGGGCATCAAGAGGGAGGGTAGGTTCAATCCCCTTGGTCATCAAAGGAGAGCGTATGTTTAATCCCCCGACTGGCGTCAAGGGACGGGCGGGCCGAAACCCCGTTTGGAACCAAGGTATGGGTACGACGATGCTGTTTCGGGTAGCGTGGCGCGATTAGACGGAGTATCCTACCGAGCCGTCGGTGCGCATCGGAATCATGTTCAGATCGCGGGTTTCGTAGGTGGTTTTGGCTACTTCTAACAGGTCTTCGTCGATCTCGAGGCCGATGCCAGGGGCGTCGGAGAGTTTCATGTATCCACCTTCGCGTTTGTAGCTGTTGACAAACACGGCGTTTGCTGGATGCTCGTCCCTGAGGGAATACTCCTGCGTAACGAAGTTGGGTATCGACGCATCAACCTGAATTGCAGCGTTGGTCGTTATCGGGCCGAGGAAGTTGTGTGTCGCGAGTCCGGCGTGGTAGGACTCTGCGAGCGCGGCGATCTTCTTGACGTGTGTGATGCCGCCGCCGAGGCCCATGTCGGGGCGAACGTATTGTGACCCTCCGCCTTCTAGCAGGTCGCGGAACTCCCAGATGTTGTGGATGCGTTCGCCGTTTGCCACGGGCAACGCGGTCCGTTGCGCGATGGCGCCCTGGAGGATCATGCTGTCGATCTGTATCGGGTCCTCGTAGAACAGCGGGTGGAACTGCTCAAGCTCCTGCGCCAGAGCGATTGCATTCATCGGCGTGAGCTTACGGTGGATTTCGAGGATGATGTCGACATCTTTGCCGGCTCCTTCGCGCATCGCGGCCACATTGTCGACGGTATCCGAAATCAAACGTTCGAGCGTCATGCTCTCGAAGCCATTGGGTAGCGGGTCGGTCTTGATGGCCGTCCATCCTTCTGCGGCTGATGCTTTCGCCGCCTCGTACAGACCATGGGCTTGCTTCCCCCGGTCGTGAGGAAACGGCAGTTCGGTTTTTTGCCTCGGCCCCATGAGTAGGTGGAGGCGGATCTTGTCGCGCGTGTTGCCACCTAGGAGGTCCCATACCGGAACTTGGTGGCGCTTTCCCTTGATGTCCCATAGGGCGATGTCTACGGCGCTGATGGCACCTGAAAGGGCGGACCCTCGGAAAGGTCCCATGCGGTACATGTATTGCCAGTGGTGCTCGATGCGGGAGGGATCTTTTCCGACCAGGTATTCGCCGCATTTCTTGGCGATGGCGTCGGCGGCTTCCATGTAGGCCCAGCAGGAGGACTGGCCGACGCCGTAGGTGCCGTCGTCGGTGGTGATGCGGACGATGTGATGGCCGCCGGGCGAGCCATCGGCGCCGCCGATGAGCATGGATTCGACTTTTGCGATTGTGGTTTTATTCGCCATCTTTGTTTGTGGTCTCTCTGAGGTTGGAGTAGTGCGCTTTTGGCTGTGGCGAATGTTAGCACGAAGAGGGGACTGCATGGTTGCGCAAAATAGGCGGGATGGGTTGTTGAGTAGACCCTAAGAGTGAGGGCGAGGATTCGTAGATATGGATTGAGGAGGGTTTCATGTTGCGCACACAAGAAGAGATGGCGGAGAACCGGCAACGAGCATTCGCGATCTACCGCGAAAAGGGGAGGGCATGAAGGCTTGTGGTAGTTTGACATGATGCGGTTGATCACACGTGACGAAGAGGGGCGGCCCAGTTATTTTTACGGATGGGTAATCGTAGCGGTGATGGCGATTACCGGGGCTGTGAGCATGGGGATGGGGTCGCTTAATTTCGGGTTGTTCATCAAGCCGATGGGGGATGAGCTTGGGATTGGTCGTGCGGCGTTCGGTTGGGCGCAGACGGCGAGGATGGGAGCTAGTTCGGCGACGAGTCCGTTGATCGGGTGGTTGATCGACCGATACGGCTCGCGGGTGATGCTGCCGGTTGCGGCGCTGGCGACTGGAGCGGCGTTGATCGGGCTGGCATATGTGACGTCCGCATGGCATCTGGTGATGCTTTTCATCGTCATGGGCCTAGTGGGAATGAGTGGCCCGGGGGCGTTGGTGACGACCGTGCCGGTGTTGAAGTGGTTTGTGAGGAACCGGGGTAAGGCGGTCGCGTTTGTGGGGCTCGGCATACCGGTAGGAGCGCTGTTGTTTATTCCGTTGACGCAGGTATTGATCAACGGGATCGGATGGCGTGGCGCGTGGATCGTTTTGGCGATTATCGGTATCTGCGTGATTGTCCCGTTGGGGGCGATCTTCATTCGGCGACAACCTGAGGACATGGGGATGTTGCCGGATGGTGGTGAGCCTGAGAAGTCCCACGATGGTTCGAGCTCTCAGCAACGGGTTGTTGAGGAGGTGTCTTGGACAGTGCGAGAGGCGGTTCGAACGACGACGTTGTGGCGGTTGGTGATCGTGTTCTCGATGGTTCAGTTGGCGACGGGGACGGTGGCGTTGCACCGGATAGCCGCGTTCATGGATCGCGGAATGGATCCGACGTTGATATCGTTCGCGACGGCGTTCGATGCGGTGGCGGCAGGCGCGTCTACGTTTATGTTCGGGATGTTGGTAAGATGGGTTCCGGCGCGGTTCTTGGGCGCGTTCGGGTTTTCTATGTTGGCCGGAGCAAGCGTCTTGACGATCTACGCGACGAATCTGCCGATCATGTTTATTTCGATGGCGATTTTCGGTATCGGCATCGGTGGGATGATGTTCCTGAATAACTACATCTGGGCCGATTATTTCGGTCGGGGTAGCGTCGGTGCGATACGCGGGTTTGTGAATCCGATCAATTTGGTAGTGGGTGGGATCGGTGCACCGGCGGCGGGGTTGGTTTGGGATCGAACGGGGTCGTACGATCCGGCGTGGTGGGTCGGAGTAGGGTTGATGAGTGGTGCTGCCTCGCTCATGGTTATGACGAGGAACCCGAAAAAGGGGTAGCCTGGTTTGTTTTGCGAAGATCATTGAAAGTCATGAAGATCAATCGCCAATTGCCTCCGAGTTGATGCCGTTGATCGACCGAAACATGGTATTGTGGATGCATATCAAGTTTCGAGGGGGGAAAGATGGAATACCGAGTCGTTTCAGAGCAACCTTCAGAAGATGAGATGACTGCATTGGAGATCGCGTCTGCTTGGCAACGGCTTGGCGCAGCACTGATAGATGGTGTGATCGGTGGCTTGGTATTTGTTGGTGCGCTGGTGGTCGGTATATCAATTGGTGGCGATGTTGGTGAACTGGTGATACCGATAGCGATGTTGGCGTACATCGTCATCGTTCTGGCATTGATCACCAATCGCGGTCAATCGCCCGGCAAGATGGTTATAAATATCAAGATTGTCAAAGCAGACGGCACTCCTCTTGGTTTGGGAAGTGTGCTGGTCAGGGAGATAATCGGCAAATTCGTATCGAGTCTCGTAATCTACATCGGCTACATCTGGATCCTGTTCGACGGTAAGCGTCAGGGTTGGCATGACAAGATCGCCAGCACCTATGTGGTGAAGGTTTGATGAAATGATTGTCAATCCGAGCCGCGTCGGCGTTCTGGAGCCGCGGCACCAAGTAAGGTCTCGAAAGTTTCGGCGGAACCCGATTGACGGCGATGAGCAAATGGCATCGTTTTGGGATCGAGTCAGCGCGTTGCTTGTGGATGCTGTCGTCGGTGCATCGGTTTGGTTTCTGTTAGTGGTCGTTTTGGCCGTGACCACTTCAGCCGACTTGCAGCTGGTAATCGTTGTTTCGATCATATTCGTGCCCGTGTACTCTTTAGCCGTTTCGTTGCTGGTTGCGATGCGCGGTCAATCGCCGGGCAAGATTTTCGGAGGGATCAAGATCGTACGCGCGGATGGTGCCGATATTGGTTTTGGCAGAGGAATATTGCGCGAGTCGATAGGGAAGTTGATCTCTGCTCTGCCTCTGGTGGTGCCACTCGGATTTCTGTGGGTTCTATTCGACAAAGAGAACCGGGGATGGCATGACAAGATAGCGGACACGAAGGTGATACGGGTTCGATGACTGCTGGAGTGGTCGCGGGTGAGGTTGAAAGCGGACGTACGGTCCTTGGGGTGGGTGCGGTTTTGGCGGCCGGGCGATCCGAAAGATCCTCTGGAAGTCTATGACGGTTCGCCTATGAGTCTCGGATAGGACATGGGTAGAATCGAAATCAGCGCCGAATCGCTGAGATAGAGGGATCTGATGATCAATACCAAGATCGAATCAAGCGAAAAATGGAGCAAGGCGTTGGAGTTTTACGGATCCGGTATCAAACCTGAGTTGACCTCGGAGGATAATGGTCGGTACATCGTAATCGATGCGGATACGAAGGAGTGGGAGATCGGTGATACAGAGGATGTCATGTTTACGCTGTGGGATCGGACGCATTCATCGAATCTGGTTCTTATCCGCCATCCAAACATAAACACTGGTCGACTGAGTTTCCGGCTTTCACAGACCATCAAATGAAGATAGGAACGGTACGCTCCGTCGGAGATGGCTTAGCCGCAACTTTGGAGATTGATATTCGCTGGTCAACGGGCCGTTCAAAATCGTTCAACGCGTTCCTTGACACAGGTTTCAATGGTGCAGTGTCGTTGCCGCCCGAAAATGTAGCGGAACTTGGATTGCCATTGGTTACCGAACGGACGGTGATATTGGGAGACGCCAGCGATGTGCGTATGAATGTGCACGCAGGTCAGGTGAGGTTTGCAAATGAATGGCACCGTTGCCCGGTGTTGGCAGCTGGCGATGTACCGTTGGTAGGTATGCAGCTAATCGAAGGCGCAAACGTGTGTTTCGAGGCCGTTGAAGGTGGTGATGTGTCGTTTGATCTGCTAATCGGCTAGGTGCCTGCGATCAAATATCCAGCCCGCGGCGAGTGGCCACGGTTTCTAGGTCTTTGTCGCCGCGGCCGCTGAGGAGCATGACGATGATGGTGGATGGATCGAGGGTTGGTGCCCACTCTTTGATGTAAGCGATGGCGTGGGAGGGTTCGAGCGCGGGGATGATGCCTTCGGTCAGGCAAAGGAGGTCGAAGCCGTCGAGCGCCGGTTCGTCGTCAATGGCGACGTATTTGGCACGTTCGATGTCGCGGAAGTAGGAGTGTTCGGGGCCGACGCCCGGGTAGTCGAGTCCGGCGGATACCGAGTGTGCCTCGGAAACCTGCCCCCATTCGTCTTGCAGGAGGTAGGACATGGCACCGTGTAAGATGCCGGGTCGGCCCTTGGTGATCGTTGCGGAGTGGCGGTCGGTGTCGACTCCGTCACCTCCGGCTTCAACGCCGATGAGCCCGACGGATTCGTCGTCTACGAATCCGCTGAAGAGACCGATGGCGTTCGAGCCGCCGCCGACGCAAGCGACGGCGTAGTCGGGCAGGCGTCCGATCTGCGCCAGACACTGAGTGCGGGCCTCTTTGCCGATCACGTTCTGGAAATCGCGGACTAGCATGGGGTACGGATGCGGGCCGACGGCGCTGCCGATGAGGTAGTGGGTTGTTTCGACGTTGGTTACCCAGTCTCGGATGGCTTCGTTGATGGCGTCTTTTAAGGTCCGACTGCCGGAGAATACGGTTTCGACCGATGCTCCGAGGAGCTTCATGCGGTAGACGTTCGGGGCTTGTCGGTGAATGTCTTCCTCACCCATGTAGACGACGCATTCGAGACCCATCATGGCGCAGGCGGTAGCGGTGGCGACACCGTGTTGGCCGGCACCGGTTTCGGCGATGATGCGCTTTTTGCCGAGGCGTTTGGCCAAGAGGATTTGCCCCATGGCGTTGTTGATCTTGTGTGCGCCGGTATGTGCTAGGTCTTCTCGCTTGAGCCAGATCTGTGCGCCGCCGAGTTTGTGGCTCAGGTTGGCGGCGTGATAGAGCGGCGTCGGTCGTCCGACGTAGTCGGTGAGAAGGTTAGAGAGTTCTTGCCAGAACGACATGTCTTCGCGCGCTGCGAGGTAAGCGTCTTCGAGCTGATCCAGAGCGGCCATCAGCGTTTCGGGAACGAATTTGCCGCCGTACTTGCCGAAACGTCCGAGTTCATCGGGTACGTCGCGTTGGATTGGCGGAGTGAGGGTCATTGGGAACTCGTCGGAATCGTCGTGGCAAACGGTCTGATTGCAAGTATATTGCTAGTGCGAAAAACGGTGCCGAGGTCGCTCGGCGACATCCAACGCCGTTCTATCCGGATTGTTCGTCAGGCATCGTTGCGAGCGTTCGCCGTTGGAATCCGTCGCTCGCGAAGTAGATCGGTATCGCGAATAGGAAGACGAACACGATCACCGACATGTTGATCCAAGAGAATAGATCGAGCTTGGAAAGGTCTGTCACGTACCCGCTGCCAGACATTGAATGCACGAAGATGTATATGAGCAGGTAACACGCCCAGAATGGCCAAGTCCAGGGATGCTTGTTGAGCACCATGATCATAATCAGTGCCAATGTGCCAAGTACAAATACCACGATCGCTGTTGGGCCCAACGTCCAAAGTACAAGGATTGGCAATGTGAAGATGTCGTCGAGTGGGTTGAAGTCGCCGTGAACCATGATCGCGAAGGCGCACAAAAAGGCGGCTGCTGAGACTCGTCCCGCCCGATCTTGCCGCTCGTAGAATCGCGTAACCGCGAACGTGATTAGCCCTAACCCCAACGCGACCATCCATATCGTCGCCCAGGATCCTGTCGCGCCGTCTAAACGTAATCCAAATATGTTGTGGAAGGCCCACTTAAGCAATATAGCCGGAATGATTGCTGTGAAGATAAACCTGACCGCGCGTGACATCGCAGACAAAAATGTCAAGTTGTCTACAACTGATCGGTCTGGCGACATCAGCTTTTCGCCTTGCATGCTGGTCGTGAGATTGTAGTCGCACCGATTTGGAACTGAGCACCCGTCTGGTTCGACTGTGCGTGCGCTTTTCGAATATGCAGTGGCACTCAACAGCCAACCAAGCGTCAGTGCTGTGACCGCAAAGTCGATCGCGATAAATCCAAAAGTGATTCTGAACCCCGCAAATACCAACAAAATAATGGGGGATAGACAGGCGGCGAATGTTAAGTATTTAACTTCTATCTGTTGTCTACGTATGAGGTACGAGCTAATCAAAATACCGAATAAACATATGGTTATAACAGCAATCAAACCTGTAAATCCTCCGAACACACTTCCGGGAATATAATAGCGTAAACCTGGAGTTTGATTGAGTTGAGGCACCAAAGGATTGTCGCGAAATTCCGATATACGGCCAATAAAAAATACTCCAATGAAACAAATTCGTACTATAAACCACATAGCCACTGCGAGCACCGATATTCGAGGTTTATACAACTTACCAGTAGGATGCCATAACAACGCGATCAGCACTGTTGAGATGGGCAAAAGTAAAAGCGCAGCTAGTATGCAAATATCGGTGAGAAATTCATAAAAATCACCCCTCACAGCTTTACTGGATACGAACTGTGTCGTGTATTCGCTGACGGGTTTGAGTGCAAATGCTGGAAAACTTAGAATTAATATGATCGCAGATAGAATGGCGAAAATAATAATCAGAACGTGTACTAACTTCCGTTCGTTGACGCACGAACGGAATAGATTCGATAAGATTGTGCGTCGTCTAGTTCTGCGACTCGGTCCAAAGGCCACAAAAATCAGAGGAACTAAGAGATATAGAAGTCCGATAATCGGGAACGAGAAGAATACAATCATGTCGATCGTATAATGTAGATCTAAATACGTCACTTCACAAAACCGTCGATTATTGAATGATAGAGGATTGCTTCCATTCGCTATTTTTCATTGGATTTACATTCGAGACTCACTCCTAATTCTAATCCTAGTATATTCGATTCAAGATCGTCTATCGATGATGGCCACCATCTGCAAGTGATTACGTATTTTGTAGAATAGCCCTTAATTTCTGCAGAAGAGCTGTGAATTGATTCGTCCCATACCTCGTCGTCTTGGGTCGCGTGGAAATCCCCGGTGGTCTTAGCTTTTATGTAGGTACCATGGCGCGTTATTGGCGACGAGACGCATCCGTCGTTGTACCAATCAATACCGAACCAAGAGGCTGGTGATTGAACTTTGCATTTATTTGCGCTACCGTATACGGTCAGCGAACTAGCGTAATCAAGCATAACCTTTGACTGAGTCAAATCAAGTCCGGCCCCATCCGCTGCCTCGACGACCGCTCGCCCCCAATGTTCTTCGTGCGCTTCTGAAGTTGCGCTCGCCATCACGTCCGAAACAATTGTTTGCTTGACATCATTAACTACGATCCGGCAAGTGTCAACGTCCAGCCGCAGTTCAAGACTGTAATCGTCATTGTCGTCTATATCTCTAGTAGCCTGCACTTCGGGGAAGCCGGTACACACGGATTGAGGGGACAAGTTGCCGGATGCATTGAGACGCGTTTCCATTCGGAACTCCCCTTGGAACAACGCAGTGCCGATGTTGTTCGCTTTTACACTGATTGGCTGCTGATCGCCTATGGTTACCTGCCATCCTTGAGTAGTTGAAGCTGTTACACCCAAGCCGTTTAGGGACGTGATGAACACAACCCCCATCGCCGCTACTCCAACCATCCAGATCGATACACTTCTAAACATCATCATCCACACCCTTTCTGATCAACATCCACTATGGATGCTTTTCAAGCACACTATCACCCTATCGACAAAGAGTCAACCCCCTAGACACAAGACGCGGGTTCATCGTCAACCGTCTGATTGAAAGTATATTGCTAGTGCGAAAAACGGTGCCTAGGTCGCTCCGCGATATCCAATGCCGTTCTACCCGGATTGTTCGTCAGGCATCTTCGCGAGCGCTTGCCGTTGGAATCCGTCGCTTGCGAAGTAGATCGGTATAGCGAAAAGGAATACGAACACGATCACCGACATGTTGATCCAAGAAAAGAGATCGAGTTTGGAGAGATCGGTCGCATATCCGCTACCAGACATTGAATGCACGAAGATGTATATGAACAGATAACAGGCCCAGAACGGCCACGTCCATTGATGCTTGTCAAGAACGACAGTCGTAATCAGGGCTAACGTGCCGAGTACAAGGATCAAAGTCGTGGTCCATGCCAATATGCCGAGCACAGCGACCGCCGCGATAAATATGTCGCCGATCGACAAGTTGCCGATCGGCAAGATGTTGGCTAAGAGGTTGATGGGTGGCTGAATCATGATGGCAAAGGCACATAGAAATGTAGCTACAGCGTTCCGCATCGGCAGATCGCGCCGATCATAGAATCGTGTAACCGCGAACGTGATTAGCCCTAACCCCAACGCGACAATCCATATCATAGCCCACGATCCTGCTGCGCCGTCTAAACGTAATCCAAATATGTTGTGGAAGGCCCATTTAAGCAATATGGCTGGAATGATTGCTGTGAAGATAAACCTGACCGCGCGTGACATCGCAGACAGAAATGTCAAGTTGTCTACAACTGATCGGTCTGGCGACATCAGCTTTTCGCCTTGCACGCTGGCCGTAAGATTGTAGTCGCGCCGATTTGAAACTGAGCACTCGTCTGTTTCGACTGTGCGTGCGCTTTTCGAGCGTGCAGTGGCACTCAACAGCCAACCAAGCGTCAGTGCTGTGACCGCAAAGTCGATTGTTACAAATCCAAAAGTGATCTTGAACCCCGCAAATATCAACAAAATAATGGGGGATAGACAGGCGGCGAATGTTAAGTATTTAACTTCTATCCGTTGTCTGCGTATGAATGGAATGCTGATCAAAATACCGACTAAACATATGGTTATGCAGACAATCAAACCTGTAAATCCACCGAACACACTTCCGGGAATATAATAGCGTAAACCTGGAGTTTGATTGAGTTGGGGCACCAAGGGTCCGTCGAAAAATTCCGACACACGGCCAATAAAAAATATCCCGATAAAACAGATTCGAAAGAACAGCCATATAGCCGCTATGAATACTAATTTTCGAGGTTCGTGCAACTTCCTAATCGGATGTGATATCAAAGCTATCAGCACAGTAGAGACGGGCAAAATCAAAAGCGCGATCAAAATGAAAATATCGATGATGTCTGTCGATAAATAACTGGGTGATTCGATACCGGTGCCTAAAAGTTGTTCGGCAGATGTAAACAGGAATTCATTGAAACTCAAATACAATATTATTGTATAGAGTATCGTAACATTGAAAATCAGGACACATACTGCACGTCGTTGGCTCCAGAACGATATCAAAGTCTTGAGCTTAAGGTTGCTAGGTCTAATTTTATCTCGAACTGTAATCAAGATGATGAATGCTGGACAAACAATATAAAACAGGATTGAGATGTAAAGCCATACAACAAATATGTGATATGTGATCATGTAATGTCTGCCACCGTTCCAGCTTGGATGGGAGGATTGGGGTTCTCCAGGAGCGTCTCTGATTGCTTTAAACGCCGCCGCGTCTCACTTGAGATTCAGATCTATATCTTTCGGGGGTTCTCAACGGTTCCAGAAACGCCTCACGACGAACATCCCAGATCACGGGTTGCCAAATCGTGCTTCCATCCGGGGTGAGGGGGGATGAAACCTATCTGCCAGCCGGTGAAACGCTTGTCGGTAGGAGCGTTTCGGTTTGTCATGCTTGAACCAGAGCTTCGCTACAAGAAGGTCGCCGGTTTTAGTCTTTACTCCGATATTTGGCGCGACCGAAAGTCGAATTTCACCGAGACCACCTGCAGCTGATGATGTCCCCAAAAAGAGCGAGTCTGCATCTCTCTCCGAATGGCGCAAGTAGTGCCTCGCGGTATCCATCATAAATTTACGTTCGTTATTTTTTATTTGGTAGACACTCCAGAGATACTCGAAATAGAAGCCATGTAATGTCTTCTATGGACGGTGGTGACCATATACATGTGATTACGTATTTCGTCGAATAACCTTTGATTTCTGCGGAAGAGGTGTGAATCGATTCTTGCCAAATATTTCCTCCAAGCTTAGTAGCGTGAAAATCTCCTGTTGTCTTGATCTTGAGATAGGTGCCATGACGTGTTATCGGCGACTCAGTACAACGGGTCTTGTGCCACGAGACACCGAGTAACCTGCCTGGTGATTGAGTTTCGCATTTATGTTCACTGCCGTAGACATTCAGCGAACTAGCGTAATCAAGCATAACCTTTGACTGAGTCAATGCAAATCCTCGGCCTTTGTCGCCAAGTTCGAGCGCTTGGACAACCGCGCGTCCCCAATGTTCTTCGTGCGCTTCGGAAGTTGCGAAGTACGTTGTGCCTGGGACCTCTATGCGCTTGACATCATTAACTACGATCCGGCAAGTGTCGACGTCCAACCGCAGTTCAAGACTGTAATCGTCATTGTCGTCTATATCTCTAGTAGCCTGCACTTCGGGGAAGCCGGTACATACGGATTGAGGGGATAAGTTGCCGGATGCATCGAGACGCGTTTCCATCCGGAACTCCCCTTGGAACAACGCAGTGCCGATGGTGTTCGCGTTTACACTGATTGACTGCTGATCGCCTATGGTTACCTGCCATCCTTGAGTAGTTGAAGCTGTTACACCCGAGCCATTCAGAAACGTGATCAGCACAACCCCCATCGCCGCTACTCCAACCATCCAGATCGATACACTTCTAAACATCATCATCCCCACCCTTTCTGAGTAACATCCACTATGGATGCTTTTCCAGCACCTTACCACGCTATCGGCAACGAGTCAACCCCCTAGATACGAGACGCGGTTTCGTACCCGGATCGACATCATCTGCGAGTGTATATCCGTCGGCGATTTCAACGACGCGATGGAGTTGCGACACTTATGGGTCAACTAGGGATTTCGGGCATGATTCTGATCATGAATTCGTCGAACATGGGCACCGTGAACGCGGTGTCGCCGTGGGCGGGGCTCCATAACATGCCCTTGGCGATCAGTTGCGAACGTGTCGGGGCCAACGCTCTTACGTCGCGTTGCAGTTGCTGAGCTACATCGCCGGAACGATGCGGGCCCGGGCCTAAGCTCGCCATTGCACGTAAGTATGCCTTCTCGTTCGGCGTCAGTCGATCGAAACGAATCATGAAAAGCTACTGTCAAGATCGGATACTGCTTGCGTCGACGCGATTTCAACATCACTGTGAGTTATCGGCGAACGTTCGGCAACGTTCCAAGTATTGTTACCCCAAACTTGCAAAAAATAGGGGTAACCCTGCGTTCTAGCAACGATGTTGTCGAGTGCATCGGTATGAATTTTCACTCCTTGGTCAGAGGCTGGCTTGGCAATCGCGAATCTAGCGTTTTCATCTGTGAGGGCATCCATGGTCTGAAACTCGAACATTCTCTCGGCGTATGATTTAGCTCTGCCGACCAACCCTCGGACCTGCGGTAATCCTGCGCCAATCAGGATCACCGGCAATCTGCGTTGCGCCATGCGATGCAATGCACTCAACAGCGCGGCGAGCTCGTCGTTTTTGACGTATTGCAACTCGTCGATGAAAAGAGCTAAGCAGTTATCGTCAGCCTTGGTTGCTGTCCCTACCGTTTCAAGCAGTACTAGCAAGTCATCTTCAAGAATCCCGTTATCTGCGAGACCTGGTTCGGGATCGAAATCGAAACTGAGCTCAATGTCTTGGTACTTGAGTTTTAGTGCCTTCGCGAAACCGGCAAGTGCCTTGAGACCGCGCTCGGAATATCGCCTCACATTAGATTTCTGAGAATTGGAAAGCTTCAGTAGCGCAGTACGCAATTGCGGTGCGATGAGAGAGGGCAAAGATCGAGTTTCGGGGGCTTCGATTGCGAGCGCCAAAATTCCGTTGGCTTCAGAATCTTCTCGAATGCGATCAAGAAGCACAGTTTTGCCGACACCTCTCAAGCCGATCAATAAGATGTTTCGACTCGAATTGCCAATCCTTTGACGCTCTAAGGCGATCCGCGCCCGTTCGCGTATCTCATCCCTCCCTACGAGCTCGGGTGGTTGCGTGCCAGCGCCCGGTGCATATGGATTTCTTGCTGGGTCCACAGGTACAGGTTATATGAAGTTTAGGAAAGTTAGGTTTTTTCGATAAACTCTGTAAACTCCGCATAACTGGCCTGAATGCCGTCGCAAAACCGCACCTCAGAACCTGATCTCCGTCTCTTCCTCGACCTTGTCATCGTCAATCACGTAGCCGAAGCCGGGTTCGTCGGAGACGGTTAGGTTGCCGTTGTCGAGTATCGGGCCGTTGTTCTTGTCGAAGTGGTAGGCTAGTGCCGCGTGCTTGAGGAGCATCTCGACGTAGGGGGTGTGGATGGGTGACTGGGATGCGGACCAGGCCATGCCGACGGGGGTGACTCCCTGGTGGGCGATGGTGATGAGGTCGTAGGCGGTGGCCATGGCGGAGATTTTGAGGACTTCGGAGAGGCCGCCGGCCCAGTTGAGGTCGGGCTGGATGATGTCGACGGCTTCGGCATCCATGAAGCGTTTGAAGCCCCAGCGGGTGTATTCGTGCTCGGCACCGGAGACGGGGATGTTGACCTTGTCTCGGATCTTCCGGTAGGAGTCGATGCGGTCGGGCATGGCGACTTCTTCGATCCAGCGGGGCTGGTATTCCTCGATGGCGGAGGCGAGTTTAACGACGTAGTTGACGTCCATGGACTGCCAGCAGTCGAGCATGATGTCGATCTCTGGTCCGACGGTCTCGCGGAGGGTTTTGACCATCTCGATGTTTTTCACGAGGCCTTCGTGACCGGACATCGGGCCGTGTCGGAAGAACCATTTCTGGGCGGTGAAGCCTCGTTCTTTAACCATGGTGGCGCGTTCCCGGACGAGTCCCATGTCGGTGACGTTGTGTCCGAGCATGGATGCGTATGCGGGCATGGTCTTGCGGCACGGCCCGCCGATGAGCATGTAGACGGGTTTGCCGAGCCATTTGCCTTTGAGGTCCCACAAGGCGTTGTCGATCGCAGATATTGCCATCATCGGTTCGCCTTGCCGACCGTGGACAGACGTGCGGTGCATGATGTCCCAGAGGAACTCGGTGGCGAGAGGATCGCGACCGATGAGGAGGTCTTTGAGTTGCCAAACATGCCAATTCATGCCCGCAAAGCCACCGGCGCAGATGCCGCTGACGCCTTCGTCGGTGTCGATCTGAACGAAGGTTTGTTCGACTTTGAAGAGCTTGTCGTCGACTTGAGAGCCGCGATTGCCGATCTGTCTGCGGTTCTCCCTGAACTCTTCGTAGATGTCGGTCGGTTGGAGGAGACGGTCTTCGAAGAATGGTCCGTCGACCTCCATGGTCCCGGTGAGGTGTCGAAGTCGGATGTCGGTGATTTTCATTTGGGTTTTTGGGAATTGTTGTTGCGCTGGGGGATTATTATGCTTTTTTCGAACTAGGATGTGAAGGAAGTTTAAGGATAGGAAGGATGGTTGGGGAGGGAGTAATGGGTTGGTTGGCATCAAGGCATCAGGTTTTGTTGATGCTATGATGTCTACATGCGAACTACCCTGACAGTTGACAACGATATCTACGACTATCTGCGTGAGCAGAGTCGGTTGCATGAGAAGCCGTTCAAGCAGGTTGTGAATGAGACGCTGCGACGGGGGATGTCGCCGGCGGAGAGCGAGGAGCGTCGGAAGCCGTTTAAGGTGAAGCCGGTGCCGGGTGGTTTCATGCCCGGTGTGGATCCTGATAACCCGAAGTCGTTCTTGAATCAGCTAGATGACGAGTATTTCGCGAAGAAACTCGCTGGCGGATCAGACGTTTGATAGTCCCTGACGTCAACCTGCTCTTGTACGCATACAGCGGGCAGGCGAGGTTTCACGAACCTGCGCGGTTGTGGTGGGAATCGTTGCTGAACGGGACTGAACGCGTCGGTTTGCCTTGGTCAGTAGTTGCTTCGTTTGTGCGGTTGATGACGAACCGGAGCGCGGTTGAGGTTGCGATAACGCCGTCTCAGGCGCTCGATTTTGTCGATGCGTGGTTCATGCACTCGCATGTCGTCACGTTGAACCCGAGTTCACGCCACCTGATGATTCTCCGCAGGAATTTGGAGGCGGTCGGTATCGGTGGGAATCTCGTCACTGATGCGCACATAGCGGCGGTGGCGTTGGAACATCATGCTGAGGTGCACACGAACGATCGTGATTTCAGTCGTTTTCCGGGATTGCGTTGGCGGAATCCGCTTCGATAATCCCACTCGACGCTTCGTTTGCGGTTTAGGTCTGGCTCAGCCCTCTGGCGCCCACGGGAAAACGACCCATTCGTCCTCGACCTTCCAGTACCAGTCGGCCGAGTGTTTCTGGTCGGATCGGACGTAGAGGGCAGCGACCTTGACCTCGTCGGCGTGGTCATGGGCGGCCGCGCGTACGAGTTTGAGTGTTTCGCCCGTGTCGATGATGTCGTCGACGATGAGCAGACGTTCGGTGTAGACATCGAAAGATGTAAACGTCTGCGGCCCCTCGACGAACTGGGGTCCGGATTCCAGGCGGTTATTTTGATCGTCGTAGTGTTGAACGCGAACGGCTTGGATAAGTCGGATGTCGAGCATGTACGACAGCATTGCGGCTGGTATCAGGCCGCCGCGAGAGATGCCGAGGATGGCGGTCGGTTGCCAATCGCTGGCGAGGATGGTTTCGCCGAGGGCGTTGATGCCTTCGACGTGGTCGAACCACGAGGAGGTTAGGTCGGGTGGCAGCGAAGAGTCAATTTGTGCGGATTCGGTCGACATAGATATAGATAAGGGATTGTAACGAAGGCGAAAAGATCACAAGGGAAAATGATTGCTGCGTTCACATCTTCAACTCCAACCGCGTATCAATGAGGCGTTGCGGCACGTTGGTGTCGCGCATGAACTTGAGTAGTAGTTGGTGGATATCCTTCGCGGTGTCCATGTTGGCGCTGATGATGTTGGTCTGTTGGCCGGGGTCGGTGGGCAGGTGGAAGAGTCGGGAGCGGCCGGGGTCCATGGAGTAGAGGAAGGAGTAGTCGCCGCTGGTCACGGTGGTGACTTGGGACGCGGACATACTCCGTTCGACGTTGTCGACGGAGCGTATGGTGTCGTCGGTGTTGGCGAAGGGGATTGTGGAGATCGCAAAGTCGCGGGCGGATGGGTGCTTGGCGTCGCGCATTCCGGAGAGGAGCGACTGGCCTTGGACGTGTGGGGGGATGTCTCGCCCCATGATTTCTAGGACGGTGGGCATGACGTCGAGGGCGGCAGAAAAGCCGTCGTAGGAACCGGGCGCAACCCCGGGGACGTGGATGAGTAGCGGGATGTGGACGAGTTCTTCGTAAAGAGGCGAGAAGTCCCAGATGGAATCTGGATCGCCGTGGAAGTAGCGTTGTCCGTTCGCGCGGCGTCCGAAGTGCATCTTTCCGAGGTATCCGCCATGTTCGCCGAAGTAGAAGCCGTGATCGGTGGTGAAGATGATTGCGGTGTCGTCTTGGATGCCCATGTTCTGGACCTTGCGGAGGAGGTATCCGATCCAGGTGTCGACCATGGTGATCTCGCCGCGGTAGCAGGCGAAGGCGGTCTCGAGGTCGCGTTCCGTGAGGTGGTCGGTCTCGTGCCAGTAGGCGTATGGAGGTTGGATTATGCTGCCGTCGTAGTCGGGTTGATATAGCTCGGCGTAGTATGCGGGCGGATCCCAAGGCTCATGCGGGTCCCAGGTGTCGATGTAGAGGAAGAACTCCTCTTTGTAGTGTTTTTCGAGCCAGTCGCCGGCTTGAGTCATGGTGCGGGCAGCGCAACGGTCGGCCTCTTTGCGCCAATCTGCGACGACATCTCTGGACTCGTGGTGGCCGATCTGGGCGGCGCGTGTGCCGGAGCCTTCTTGTCCGAGGATTGCGAAGTACGACTGGAAGCCGCGGTCATAGTTCATTCCGCCGCGGGTGTAGAAGGGTGTATCGATTACAGCTGCGGTATGGACGCCTTGGTCGCCAAGGATCTGCGAAAGGGTGATCGTGTCGTCGGGCAGCGCATCCCATCCCATGAATGACATGGTCCACTGGCCCGTATGGTGGTCGGCGCGTGTCGGCATCGTAGGGAAGCCGCAGGCATAGTGATTATCGAATCGGGTGCCGCGGGCTGCGAGGGCGTCGAGGACGGGTGTGTGGATGACTTTGTTTCCGTAAGCTCCGAGCTGATCTCGTCGGAAGGTGTCAGCGGTGATCCAGATGACGTTCATATATGGCTCCGAGTCGGCGGATTCGATGCACGCGCGGGTTATGTTGCGAGCGGCATCATCACTTTACACCAACCGTTAGGTTTAACCGGGAGCGAGTTACGTGCTGGCGACCAACGCCATGACGCGCTGTTTGAAGTTGCGGATGGTTTCGAGTACGGCGGCGATTTCTTGGACGAACTCTTGGGTGTCGACGCCTTTGCCGGCCTCGACGATGATCTGGGTGTTGCCGACTCGGGCTTGAGGTCCGAGGAGGCGTTGAAGTTGGGATTTGGCTCCTCCGGCGGGTGAATTCATGACGATGCGGGCGCGATCTTCGCTGGTGCGGACGGAGGCGCAGTCGGCTTCTTCGGCGAGCAAGCGGATGCGGGCGGTCTCGAGCAGGCCTTCGACGCTTTCAGGGATTGGGCCATACCGGTCGCGGAGTTCGTCGCGGAGTTCCTCGATCTCGTCTTGGTTGCTGACCCACGACAGTCTTTGGTGGAACGAGAGACGTTGGGCGAGGTTTTCGATGTACTCCGGGGGCACGTTATCGTCGATGCCCAGTTTGATGTCGGCGCGGATCATGCTCGGCGGTTGCCAATCCGGGTCGGCAACGCCGTTGATTTTTGGAGCGTGGCCGTTGGGAGTGCCCCCATCGCCTTCGGCACTTCCCCCAGAGGGGGAAGGGAGGGACTGGCCGTTGCGGGTTTGGGTCTCGATATCAGTGGCTTTGCCGTTGGGTGATTGCTCCAATTTGCGCCTGAGTTCTTCGACGGATTGAGATAGTAGCTGGGTATAGAGATGTAGTCCGATGGCGGCGACGTGTCCGCTCTGTTCGGCGCCGATGACGTTGCCCATTCCGCGGATCTCGAGGTCGCGCATGGCGATCTTGAAGCCAGAACCGAGTTCGGTGGCGGCGAGGATGGTGTTGAGGCGGGCATCGGCCTCCTCGGTGAGAGATTTATTCGGCTGGACGAGGAGGTAGGCGAATCCCTGTTTCGCGCCACGCCCTACTCGTCCTCTGATGTGATGGAGCTGGGCGAGGCCGAAGCGATCCGCGTCGTCAACGATGAGGGTGTTTACGTTGGGCATGTCGATGCCCGCTTCGATGATGGTGGTGCAGATGAGAACGTCGTACTCCCTGCGATCGAATGCGGTGATCACTTCCTCGAGCTGTCCTTCGGGCATCTGACCGTGACCGATGGTGAATGAGGCTTCGGGCACGAGCTCTCGCAGACGCCGAGAAACGCGTTCGATGCCTTTGACGCGGTTGTGGAGGAAGAAGACTTGACCGCCGCGGTCGAGTTCGCGCAGGATGGCTTCTCGGATCAGGTCGTCGCTCGATTCAGAGACGAAGGTGCGGACGGGTAGTCGCTCGTCGGGGGCGGTTTCCATGTTGCTCATGTCGCGGATTCCGGCGATGGACATGTAAAGGGTGCGCGGAATCGGCGTGGCGGACAAGGTCAGCACATCGACGGCCGCGCGAAGCCTCTTCATGTGCTCTTTGTGTTTGACGCCGAATTTCTGTTCCTCGTCGATGACCACTAGCCCAAGGTTGTTGAAGGCGATGTCGCGTTGAATGAGGCGGTGAGTGCCGATGATGATGTCGATCTTGCCTTCGGCCAGTCTTTGTAGGATGTCCTGCTGGTCCTCGCGCGAACGGAAACGTGAGATGACATCGATGGCGACCGGGAAAGGTGCGAGGCGTTCCCGGAAGGTGTCGTAGTGCTGCTGGGCGAGAAGCGTGGTCGGAACCAACACGGCGGCTTGCCGACCGTTTTGAACGGCCTTGAAGGCGCTTCGCAGCGCGATCTCGGTCTTGCCAAAGCCGACGTCGCCACAGATGATGCGGTCCATCGACTTGTCGCTCTCCATGTCCGTCTTGACGGCCTGGAGCGCGGTCAGCTGGTCGGGGGTTTCTTCGAAGGGGAAACTGGCTTCGAGGACGTGTTGCCAGGGAGTGTCCGGTTCTACCTGGATGCCGTTGGCTAACATTCGAGCGGCGTAGATGCTGAGGAGTTCGTTGGCAACGATCTCGGTGGCCTGTTTGGCGCGGCGACGCGCGGAGCGCCATTCTGAGGTGCCAAGTTTGGACAGACGGGGTGCGGATTCTCCGCCGCCTTGATAGATCTGGATGCGGTCGATGTGCTCGGTGGGAACGTAGACACGGTCATCTTTGGCGTACTGCAGTACGAGATGTTCGCGTCCGTCAGGTTCTTTGGTTTCAGTGCCGAGGAACTTGGCGATTCCATGGTCAACGTGGACGATGTAGACGCCGGGTTGGAGCTGTTCAAGTTGTGGTCCGCGTCGTGTGGCCCGGCGGTGAGTACGCCTCCGTTGGCGCCGGATGCCGAAGATCTCGGCGTCGGTGAGGATGCATGCGGTTTCGCCGCCGTCGAACTCCATTTGGAAGCCGGAAGTGGCATAGCCTTCGGCGATGACGACCGGGGATTTGGCCCTCACCCTAGCCCTCTCCCGCCCAGCAGGAGAGGGGACTTTGTTGGTTGCGGTCCCCTGTTGAGTTTCGTAGCGAGTCTGGATTTTGGCTTCTTCGGCTAGTTCGTAGAGACGGGCGGGGTGGCTAGTGATTGCGATGACTTGGTCGGCGCCGTCTTCGATGGCCCGTTTTAGCGCCGATGTTGGGTCGTCCAATACGACGTCGACCGGTGTTTCACCCGATTCGTCGGTTTCGATCGGGTCGAGTGCCGTCGGGTCGATGTGATTGGGTAAGAGTTGATGCTTGATCGGTAACGGTCGTTTGTTCCCGATGTCGCGCGAATCGATACCGAAAGGATCGATCTCGAGCCGGTGACCGACGGCCTCGACGTTCTGGGCCAGATCGGGCCATTGGATGTGCGGGATCGGGAAGTTGATCGGGACTTCGGCGCGGCGCTCTTTGACGCGGCGAGTTTCGTCGAGACGTCGGTCGATTCCGGTTGCGGCGTCGGCGATCATGCGAGGACGCAGGGCGATCACGACTGAGTCATTTGGCAGGTACTGGAAGATAGAGCCTCGGTTGAAGAAGCCGGCGTAAAAAGCGAGCTCGTTGTCGAGCGCTCCTTCGGCGACGAGGTTCAACTCGTCCGACAATCGGTGGGCAGATAGGCGAGTGAAGTCGATGTTGTCGGTATTGAGGCTGGCGATGGAGTCGCGGATGGCTTGGGCTTCGACGAAGGTCGGCAACTCTTCGCGGGCGGGAATGATGTGTATCTTGTCGACGTCGTCGAACGAACGCTGAGTTTCGACGTCGAAGAGGCGCATGGTATCGACTTCGTCGTCGAAGAATTCGATGCGAATCGGGTCGTTTGCACCGACGGGAAAGATGTCGATGATGCCGCCGCGACGGGAGGCGGTTCCGGGTTGTTCGACGGTTGGTTGGATTTCGTATCCGGCGCGCGTCAGGTGGCGCATGGTCTCGGCGATATCGATGCGGTCGCCGATCTTGATCTCGCGGAAGGTTTCGTCAAAGACACGGGGTTCGACGGTACGCTCTGCGACGGCTTGGACGGACGCGACTACGAGAGGCGGTTGTCTATCGGATGGTGAATAGTTGCGCAATGCGTCAAGGGCGACGATGCGTCGATGGGCAGTGCCGCGGTCGGGTTCGTAACGTTCGAAAGGGATGCCGCCGGTTTCGATGAAGTGGTGGATCGGGGAGCCGTCTTTGTCGATATCAGGAGTTCCGGTCCAGGTTGGAAGTTGGTCGACGATGCGCTGAGCGGAGTCGGGATTTGGGGTGATTACAAGGGTCGGGACTTGGAGCTTGCGCCAAACGGCGGCGACAAGGAGCGGGTTTGCCGGCTCGGGGCATACGGTGGGAACGTTGGCGCGTGGATTTGACAGGGAACTGCCGATGGCATCAAATTGGGCCGTCCCGATGAGGCGGTCGGTAAGGGTTGCGAGGAATGGTTGTGTTGTTGACGGCATATGTGTGGGCGAACGCGCGCTAAAACCCGCAATTACGTTGCGGGCTGTCAGTGAGTCCGATTCTAAGCGCGGCGCGTGGTTTACGCTGGTTGAGCGTCGGTAAGCTCTACCGTCTGATTCGGATGCCGAAACTGGCTGAGCAACCGCCGACGCACTCCCATGGATCGAGCGAGACGGTTACAGTATGGTTGCCGTATCCGGATGCAACGAAGAGGACGTTGCGCTCGTCGGGGATGGAATCGGAATCGGCACCGGGATCAACTTCCCGGAAAGAGCCGCCTCCTGATGTAACCGACCAATCGAACGAGACGTTATTCCCGAGCGAATCGTCTCGAATGTTTTGCCGACCATAGACTTCGACTGATAGTTGCACAGTAGTCCCGATGCGTAGAGTGACTGATCGGATAGATCGCTCTATGCGCGAGATTTTGGGATTGGGAGCCGGCGTAGGTGTTGGAGTCGCGGTGGGAGTGTTAGTCGGAGACGGGGTGATGGTTGGAGTGGGTGTATGTGTGGGAGTAGAGGTGACGGTCGGTGTTGGAGTTGGGCTTGGCGTGGGTAACAGGATTTGGGACATCACGACTATACGCGGTGTTGGAGTAGGAAGCACAGCATCTGCGACAGTTGGAAATAGTGGGGGAGGAGTTCCTGGAATGCTGGTAGCTGTCGAAGTTGGTGTAGCAGTGGGTACAGTGGTTGCTGTGGGTGTAGAGGACGCTTCTGGTGTGGGAGAGGGGCCGGGAGTTGGTGATGGAACAGGCGTGATGTTCAGAAATGGGTCGACAATGACGTTTGCCTCGCCGAAGCCAGAGAATTTCACAACCTTAGAAATAACGGCATTTCTATAAGGTGTATTCTCAATGTCTTCGGACTGGATCAACCTTCCCTCCGAATTTATCAAGTGTTCCCATTTCTCAAATTCGGATGAGTAATCGTCATCTGGCGAAGCATAGCGTGTTAATGGTGTGCCATCTATGACGGTGGTTGAAATTGCTTTCAAATTACTTGTATCTGGACATATAGTATCCAGCACATATGGAAAGCCATACCTGCGATGAGGAATATCTCCATCCATCTCCCAATCTCCCTCCCAATCTTCACCCGAAATACGCCTCCCAGTTGGCTTCCCATCAATTCTAGTGATTTCATAAATTTCTCCGTCATTAACTGTAACTCCGTGGTAGTTCTTACCAGACTTGCGATAAAGCCATACGGCTTGTTCATGAATCTCATCATCTAATAATGAGGTTATCTGAATTTCAAAGTCAAAAGAATGTAATAGCGAAGAATCGTTACATTGCATCTCGCTGGTTGTTTGATTATTTAAGTCGGAGATTCCACACCCCGATGCAAATACCAATGTTACAATTAATACGATGTGGATCACGAGGTATGATTTTACAATTTCTCTGTGTGTCATTCATGGACTCCTTGCCGACAATTTCTCTGTGTGTCATTCATGGACTCCTTGCCGACAAATTCGTTATGTGCATGAATACCCAATTGGCAAAAGCCTTCAAAACTGATGTGGCGTATTCGCCTACAGCGATTCCGAATTCTCTGGCTAGTGATAGGAAAAATATGCTTGGTGCATCGGTTCGCGGAGAAATAGTGTGCATCGCATATAATTCGATATCATTATCCCAATCCTTTCTTTCATAATTATGTTGACCGAATATATGCACTGCATAGTGTCTAAGAATAGATCCATCTACTTGATAATTGACAGTTTGTATGGTGCCTCCTCGACAATTCGTGCACTTGCTATCTATTGATCTTACTTTCAATCCGTCAATCTTGGGTTTTGGATCGTCGAATACCTTTAATACTTTGTCAAACTCGCCTTGCATTAAAGATTGTAAATTAACTTTAGGAACTATTAGATTTGGGCGTGTTACATACATGTTGATCGACCATGTATTTAAATTAACCCCTGGTGTTGATTCACTTATGCTTCTTACTTCAATACAACGCCGAACATCATATACAAGTATCAATTCTCTTCTTGTTTTTGGGTCCATATTTTCAGTCGGGAGTAGTGATTCCCATATCTGAATAGTTGATCTATGTGTATATCCTCCTGGAGATAAAATGCTATCGCTGACCTCGTGTCGAAGAGTGCGGAAGATGCCTACTGGGAATCTACATTCTATGGCAGGGCCTGGTGCCGGAATAAGTGGTGCATATTTGTGCGATGGTTTGACATTGATGGTTATAGTGTCCAGCAATTCGTAGTTACCTTCTGTGTTATACAGTTTCAAAGTTGCAGTGCCACCTGGAACGCAACCGTAGATAGTACGTTGCGCTCTGCCTCGTATTTCGCTGGAACTCGCCCTAGCTTCGGTTTGAGCGGTCGATGCGCTGATGCGATTGAAGCTGATTGGCCCTGAGAGTGAGAATGCGACATGATCACCGACATTGAATAGATTGAATGCTACTACTTGTGTTGATTGTCCAATCTCTATATCGGTTTTGGTCGCCATCAGCTCGCCATAGGGAGCCGTGCCGGGATTGACTTTTATGCTGATCGTGTCAACCACATTTTTGTCAAGCGTAGTTAACTGAACGACGCCGATCCCGCCCGGAAAACACCCATAGACGGTTAGTTTCGTGGTGTAGACGATCTGCGGTTCTTCAGGTGGGACCGGTGCTGAAGCTGCGGCAGTATCAGATTTTCCACAGTCAGGATCTGAATGCAATGGGCCTATAAGAGTAAATCTTGCATGTGTTCCGAAATTTCTCAAATCGTATGCGGTGATCTTGCTTGTTTCACCAATGTCTATAGTAGTTGCTGATGCACTCAGCTCGCCATAAGGTTCAGATGTCTCATTGACGGTGATGTTGATGCTGTCTAACAGCGTACCGTCTTGCGCTTTTAGTCGTACTGTGCTGACACCACCGGGCGCGCATCCATATACAGCGGTTGTAGCAGTGCCACCAGCAACGTTGTTTCCGTCGCTCGATTGTGCTGATGACACCGCATCGGCGCATGCTGGCGAGAAGCTCAGATGACCGCTCAGACCAAAAGTGACTCGGGTGCCGACATTGAAGAGATCGTAAGCAGTTACTGTGCTCTGTCCACCGATATCGATCGTAGCCGGTGATGCGCGAAGTCTGCCATAGGGTTTCGAGGTATGGCGGACAGTTACTGTGATGCTGTGTAGGATAGTACCACTCAGCGTTTTTAGTCGTATCGTAGCCGTCCCACCAGGTTTACATCCATAGACCTTGACTTTAGCGGTACCACCTGCAACGTTGTTTCCTTCGCTGGCGCGCGCTGAGGATGCTGCGTCAGGGCACCCAGGAGAGAAACTCAGTGGGCCGATGAGCCCAAAAACGACTCTGTTCTCGACGTTGAACAGATCGTAGGCGGTGACTTCGATCTCATCACCGATGTCGATAGTGGTTGGCGACGCTCGCAACCGGCCATAAGGAGGACAGTTGACGGCGCTTGGATCGTCTTTGCACTCGTGCTCGGATTGTCCTTTTGCATCTTCGTCCGTTGGTGTAGGCGGCTCCTGCGCCACCACATGGAAATCGCTCCCGTTCCACCATGCTCCTGGGAATAGAAACATCGCACACACGACAACGACTGCCGCGAGGATGGGGATGGTTGCAGTTTTCAAGTTCAACACGATTGTTGCAGGATTCGAGAGAACTTGGTTCGCCTGCCTAAGTTTAGGATCATACACCGCGTCGCGCGACCCCGTCCTTTCGTGCCGAGAAAACGGTTACCAAAAGCTTTGAGAGTGGTTGCGAGGTGTCCATATAATCTCACCTATGACGCGCCTCTCTGCTACGACAAACCTAGATAAGCGCGCAGTGAGGCGTGCAGTCTTCAAGTTGGGCACGAATATCGTCACGCGGGATTCGGGGGAGTTGGATGTTGATACGATCACGGATCTGGTTGGGCAGATAGCGGCGGCACACAGTTCAGGATTGGAGGTGGTTATCGCGTCTTCGGGTGCGGTCGGTGCTGGAATGGACACGCTGATCAAGCTCAGCCCCCAGAGTCGGGCGCGGCTGCGCAGGCGAAACGTTACGGCGCGGCAGGCGGCGGCGGCGATCGGACAGGTGGATGTCATCGCGCTTTACAAGAATCTCTTCGGAGCGCTCGGGATCGATGTGGCGCAGACGTTGTTGTCGCGCAGCGTGTTGAACCAGCGAGAGGGTTATTTGAATGTGCGGGGCACGATGGAGACGCTGCTCGAGGCCGGGATCGTGCCGATAGTCAATGAGAACGATGTCGTTGCGGTGGAGGAGATCGTTGGTGTGACCTACGGCGACAACGACCGATTGTCGGCGATGTTGGCCAACGTCTTGGATGCCGATCTGTTGGTGTTGTTAGGGGAGATGGATGGTCTGCACACCGCAGACCCGCACAATGACCCGGATGCGAAGTTGATACCAGACGTCTACGAGATCACTGACGAGATCCGCGGCTTTGCGGGCGGTCCGAGCGATGATCGCGGGAGCGGAGGGATGCGGAGCAAGCTCGAGGCGGCGGAGGTGGCGACGCTGTCTGGGGTTGACGTAGTGATCGCGGACGGACACATCGAAAAAGTCGTCGAGAGGGTGTTGAATGGAGAGAAGATCGGGACGCGATTTCATTCATTGGTACCACCTGCGGAGAGTCGCAAGCGGTGGTTGCTTACCGGCGGCACTGAGGCTAAAGGAGCGGTGACGATCGACGATGGGGCGGTGCGCGCTTTGACCAAGCAAGGGTACAGCCTGTTGCCGGTGGGTGTTACGGACGTTGAAGGGGATTTCGTGCGCGGGGATATCATTAGCGTTAGGACGTTGTCGGGGATGAATGTTGCTTGGGGTATCAGCAACTACTCGGCATCGGATACGCGGTTGGTGATGGGCAAAAGGTCGGGTGTGCTCCCGGACATCTTGGACTCTTATTTTGGTCGGGAGATTGTCCACCGAAACAATATGGTGCTGGGGGCCATCGCAGCCTTCGGCGCAGTGCCAAACACAGTCGCAGCCGCAATAGAGAAGGAACAGTAATGGTCGCAATCGAAACTGCTCAGTCCGTCGCTAGTTTGTCGTCCGACGGTTCGATGCCGACCGATCAGGTGGTGGATGTGAGAATGCGGTCGATGGGCGAGGCCGCGCGAACGGCCGCGTCGGATCTCGGGCGATGCACCGCTGAGCAACGGGACGCGGCGTTGCGGAAGTTGGCATCGTTGTTGATTGAGAAAAGTGACGAGGTATTGGCGGCGAACGGCGCAGATCTCATGGCGGTTAGGGCTGACGGTGTGGATGAGCACGTGGCCGAGCGGATGCTGTTGAATGAGGCCAGCATCGAAGACATGGCGAAGGCGGTGGTGAATATCGCGAATCTGGAGGATCCGGTCGGCGAGGTGTTAGAAGATCGGACGGCGTACAACGGAATGTCGTTGAAGCGGGTGCGGGTGCCGTTGGGGGTGATAGGTGTGATCTACGAGAGCCGTCCCAACGTGACGATCGACATCGCGGCGTTGTGTCTGAAGGCCGGGAACGCGGTCATCTTGCGCGGCGGCAAGGAGGCGATTCGAACCAACTCGTCCTTGGCGTCGTTGGTGCGCGCGGCGGTGTTAGCTACGGGTTTGCCGGAGAATGCTGTTCAGTTTGTTGAATCGACGGATCGTGGGCTGGTGGGTGAGATGTTGGAGATGGAGGACTACATAGATCTTTTGGTCCCGCGCGGGAGTGCCGAGTTAGTGCACATGGTGGCGGCGAAGGCCAAGATGCCAGCGGTAACTGGTGGGATCGGGGTTTGCCACGCGTACGTAGATCGCTCCGCGGACCTGAGCAAGGCGATAGATGTGGTCTTCAACGCCAAGGCGCAGCGGCACACCGTCTGCAACGCCCTTGATACCATGCTGGTTCACGAGAGCGTGGCCAAAGAGGTGCTCGATGGCTTGTCGGGTCAGTTTGCGGATGCCGGAGTCGAGATCCGGGCCGACAACCGAGCTTGGTCGCTGCTCGGTCCGAAGCGTCGGACCTTGAAGGTTATGCCGGCGAGCGAGGATGATTTCGGCACGGAGTTTTTGGCGCTGATACTTTCGGTGAAGGTTGTCCGGGATTTCGAAGAGGCGCTTGCTCACATCCGAGAGTACGGTTCGGGTCACTCGGAGGCGGTGATCGCTGAGGATAGCAAGGTGGTCGAACGGTTCCTGAACGAAGTGGATGCGGCAGCGGTGTTCGCGAACGCATCGACGCGTTTCAACGATGGTGGCGAGTTTGGGCTTGGCGCGGAGGTTGCGATCTCGACCAACAAGCTGC
Source organism: Dehalococcoidia bacterium (assembly GCA_965208645.1). Lineage (GTDB taxonomy): Bacteria > Chloroflexota > Dehalococcoidia > Lucifugimonadales > Lucifugimonadaceae > Bin127. The sequence goes on from OZ242350.1 coordinate 930,734, forward strand.
ATGCACGCGGTCCGATGGGCATCCGTGAGATCATGTCGTACAAGTGGGTAGTCACCGGCGACGGCCACGTGCGAGAGTGATCGATCCAACGATGGCAGATTGCATAACGGTACGATCCACCCTGATGGGTCGCCAGAAAAATTCAGGTAAGGGATTATGACGACCTACACGCTTCAACGAGAGGTCCGGACTCCGCATTCGGAGTCGTATTTCGTAGTGGACGCTGAAGATCGGGACGTCGGGCGTCTAGATGTTCACTTTCCGCAAGGGATGGTTCACGCGACCCTGATCGTGCGTGAGAACCTGACTGAAGAAGAGCTGCGAGAGATCGTCAATCGGTTCATCCAGGAGATGAATCAGCTGGTCGGCGTCGATGGGATCGAGGTGGCGGTTCACGCGTTTCAAGGCGAAGAGCGCGGCGTCTTTCACAACGATGACCTTAACGGGCGCCGGAACGGGAACGGGCACTCGAATAATTGAACGAGTACTTCAACTCACGACGACGTTGAAGAGGCGACCGGGGACATATATGGTACGTCGCACCGTTTTGTCTTGCGTGTGACGCACGGCGCCCGGGGCGGCCAGGGCCGCGAGTTCAATTTCCTTCTCGCCGGCATCGGTCGGTACGGTGATCGTGTCGCGTACGCGGCCATTCACTTGAACCACGATCTTGACGGTATCGACCATGAGTTTCGACTCGTCCCATTCGGGCAACAGGTGCTGGTGGACAGAGAATTCCCAACCGTTGCGGAGCCAGAGCTCTTCGGCGATGTGGGGTGCGAGCGGCGCGAGGTGCAGGATCAGGCGCTGGATGCTTACGCGCCATAGATCCGCGGAGACGCCACCGTTGTCCCAGGCGTCGTTCAGCTGGTTGACGTAGGTCATTAATGCTGCGATTGCGGTGTTGTATTTGTAGGCACGCATATCTTCGATTACGCGCTTGGTCAAAGCGTTCGAAGCCACGTCTAGAGCCAGCTCTGCGGTTTGGTCGTTGCCGCCCAACTCGTTTGGATAGCGCGTACCGATGTCCCAGACTCGGTGTAACCAACGTCGAATACCGTTGATTCCCGAATCGTTCCAGGTGCCGCCCTTATCCCAAGGGCCGAGGAACATCAGGTAACAGCGAAGGGTGTCGGCTCCGTACTTACGCACTAGCGGGTCCGGCGTGACCGGGTTGGAACGTTTCGAAATTCTGCCGTCGATGGTTGTCATGACCCCGTGACTGAAGAGGTGGATGTATGGCTCGGAGAATTTTACGAACCCGGTGTCGCGCAGCGCGCGGTTGAAGAACCGAGCGTATAGCAGATGCATGACCGCGTGTTCCATACCGCCGGTGTACTGATCGACTGGCGCCCAATCGTTGGCGACTTCGCTATCGAACGGGTTTTCGGCGTCTTGTGGGCTGAGGTAGCGCATGTGGTACCAAGACGAGTCCATGAAGGTGTCCATGGTGTCGGTCTCGCGCTTTCCGGGTCCGTTGCAGTTGGGACACGGGGCGTTGAGGAACTCATCGTGTTCGATGAGTGGCGAGCGACCTGAGGGTTGGAATTCGGCGTCAGAAGGCAACTCTACGGGAAGGTCTTCGTACGGGACGGGGACGGCGCCGCAGTCGTCGCAGTAGATGATCGGGATCGGGGTACCCCAATAGCGTTGGCGCGAAATCAACCAGTCGCGGAGGTGATAAGTGACGACCCGTTCGCCCCATGCCTTGTTTTCGATTTCGTCGGCGATGGCTTCTTTGCCTTGTTCGCTCGGGAGGCCGTCGAACTCGCCGGAGTTAACTTGGACGCCGGGGGCGATATAGGCCGCGTCGAGATCGTCGCCGTTCCATCTGTCGGGTGCGACAACCACTCGGATCGGGAGGTTGTACTTTTTGGCGAATTCGAAGTCGCGCTCGTCGTGCGCCGGGACGCCCATGACGGCTCCGGTTCCATAGGTCGCGAGCACGTAATCGCCAACTAGTATCGGAACGCGTTCACCGTTGAGCGGGTTAATGCAATATGAGCCGGTGGGAACACCGGTCTTCTCACGCACCGCAGAGGTGCGTTCGATCTCGGTTTCACGCGCCGCCGCGGCGACGTATCCTTCGACCGTTGCTTTGTATTCAGGCTGGGTCAACTCCGAGACCAAGGCGTGCTCGGGGGAGAGAACGACGAAAGTGACGCCAAAGATCGTGTCGATACGGGTAGTGAAGGTTGCGATCGACTTCGTTTCAAGGTTGTATTCGGAGATGTCAAAGCGGATGTTGACGCCTTCGGATCGGCCGATCCAGTTCTCTTGGCTGACGAGGACTTTGTCGGGCCACTCGATCTCGGACATGTCGAGCATCTCGTCGGCGTATTTGGTGATGGCGAAGTACCACTGGGGCATGTTGCGCTTGACGACGATCGCCTCGCAACGTTCGCACTTGCCGTCTTTGACCTGTTCGTTGGCGAGAGTCGTTTGATCCTCGGGGCACCAGTTGACGGCTCCGTCGGACCGGTATGCGAGCCCGTTCTCCAGAAACTTCAGGAAGAAGTATTGGTTCCACTTGTAGTATTCGGGGTCGCACGTGATGATCTGGCGGGACCAATCGTAGGAGTTGCCCATGAGCTCGAACTGGCGGCGCATATTGGCGATGTTGTCGTAGGTCCAGATCTGGGGGTGGACCTTGCCGCGGATGGCAGCGTTCTCGGCGGGAAGGCCGAAGGCGTCGAAGCCTTGGGGATGCAGGACGTTGTACCCCTCCATCCGCTTGAATCGAGCCGCGGCGTCGCCGCCGCTAAACGCGAACCAGTGACCGATGTGGAGGTCGCCAGATGGATAGGGGAACATCGACTGCACGAACCACTTCGGACGGTCAGTGTCGTCGGGGTCCCAACGGTAGACATCAGCTTCGTCCCAGAGCTTGCGGATGCGCGGTTCGATCGCTCCGTGATCGTACTTGCCGTCCGAGGAGTTGACGGAATCGTCGAAGTCGTCGGATCTATGCTGCGGGTTGATGGATGAAATTTTGGGTGGGATGTCGGATGCTGTAGCCATCAACGCTACTCCGTGCGGGGTGAATGCCGCGCCAATCTTGGGACGACTCGAATGTTATCGATTTTATCGCAATGCGGTTTTAGCTCGTCGTGCATTGGATGCATCGAAGAGCTCGCCTGTGAACTCAGCAAGCAGAATCGGGGCGGAATCTCGAAAAATCGCTGAAAAACACTTGACAACATTACACAAATGTGCGATATATAACAACAGTAGCATACGAAATTGCAAGCAATGGAGGAATAACCCAACCATGCCAAAGCCAAGAGCCAAGACCCGCGAAGTTCGCCGCAGAATCTGGGAGTTCATTCGGGACTACCGGCGCGAGAACCTTTATGGGCCGAATCTACGTGAGATCGCCCAAGCGGTGGGCATCAGTTCCGCCTCTAATGTGAACTATCACGTCAAGCCCATGATCGAGCTGGGGCAGTTGAGCGGGGACAGCAACGCGCGGTCGTTGAACGTTAAGTCCGGTATCCCGATCGTGGGCACGGTGACTGCGACTGCGCCCGAAGGCCCGACCATGGTCATGCCTGAGTCAGTGGAGTGGGATCAGGTCAGCGAGTTCGACACGATCGACTTTCCGGACTGGCTCGTTGGAACCGTGCGCGATCCCTTCGCGCTCGAGGTGCGGGGCGATTCGATGGTTGACGCGGGCATCATTGACAACGATGTCATCATCATGGAGAAGACGAACCGCGCCAAACGCGGCGACATGGTGGTGGCGCTCGTATCCGGCGGAGATTCCGGCAATGACACCACGGTCAAGCGCTATTACCCCAACGGCCCTACCGTCACGCTCCAGCCCGAAAACAGCAGCTTTCCCGCAAGGATCGAGAAGTCTAACGACGTCAGCATCCAAGGAAAGGTCATTGGCGTCGTGCGGCGTTACTGAGAACGCTACGAACCACCGGATTCTTCGTCACATCCCATCACTGGCGCAGGGGTTCACCGTCGTCGCGAGGTTAGGAGCGTGCGATTTAGCGCGTCGGTTACAATCAAGCATGATGTTCTGTCATTGACAGCGACCATCCCGCCACAAACCGCCGTACGGCGAGGTTCAGACCGACATGTTTGGTAGAGGCATCGGCCCACTCGAGATATTCCTGATCGTCGTGGTGGTGCTTATCATCTTCGGCGCGGGCAGACTGCCCGAAGTCGGCCGGGGAATCGGAACCGCGATCAGAGAGTTCCGCGGCACCATCGGCAATAAAGACAACGCCGAGACGACCGACGAAGAAAAGACCGACACCGCGGACGACAAAAAGTCCGACTAACCTCCGGCGTCAGCCACCTCTCGATCCGTCGCATTCTCGGATTTCGGCGCGCGGACGGCAAGTTTGGTCAAGAGCAGACCGAGTTCGAAAAGCACGATTATCGGTCCAGCTACGAGTGCTTGAGTCACGGGGTCGACGGTTGGCGTGACGATTGCGGCGATGACGAAGGCGAGTAGGATCACCCATCGGCGCTGCTTCGACAGCGCTTGGGGCCGCAAAATACCCAATTTCGCCAACAGGTACATCGCAATCGGAATCTCGAAGATTAACCCCATCCAGATCATGAGAGTCGAGACCAAACTTACGTAAGACGACAGCCTCGGCGTTACCAGGGCTATCTCGCCGCCGAACTGCAAAAGAAAATGTATCGCGGGCGGTATAGCTACGTAGTAAGCGAAGGCGGCGCCGGCGACGAATAGAATCGTGCCTCCAGGGATCAACAGGTAGAGAGTTCGTCGTTCGTTGCCCTTTAATCCCGGACGGACGAACGCGATCACTTGATAAAGGACGATCGGGAACGCGGCGGCGAATCCGACGAGCACCGAGACCTTGGCTGTAACGGTCCAGCCTTCAGTGATGTCGAGCTGCACCAGGCGCGCCGGGTCGTCCGGGCGGACCGATTCCAAGGCCACAATCGCGGGTTGTTGCACGAAGTCCTGGATCGGTTTATAAAAGGCGAATGCGAGGATGGTGGAGATCAGAATTGCCGCTGCCGCGACATATAACCGCTTTTTGAGTTCGGCGAAGTGAGACATCAGCTGAGCGGGACGATCGTTCACGACGCGGCCTCAGGTCGTTGAGATGAAGTCTCGATTGAGTTGGAATCCGATGCTTCTGCTGCCGGTTCGGTCATGTTTTCGCTCGGTTGCTGCTCGGTCTCGGATCCGGGAGTCTTTGGGCTCGGGGCATTTCTTGAATAGCCAGTCGGCCTAACGACGGAGCGAGCCAACGATTTGAAATCCGCGGCGTCGGTGGTGATACCCCGGGCGTCTTCCCGTATCTCGTTTAGTTCCGAGGAAAGGTCGCGGACGTCGTCGAGGATGCCGTCTTGGTCGAGCCGTTCACGGATGCCCTCCATGTCGACCGCTTCTTCGACCATCTGCGTCAGCTCCTCGCGCTGCCGGCGTAGCTCGGTCATGTATTTCCGTGCCAAACGTGCACCTTCGACCAGCCTGACCGGGCCGACTACCAATAGTGCGACGAGAAATACGACGATCAGTTCGAGGCCGCCGATACCGAAGAGATTCACGATGTATCTCCACGCTCATGCGCGGCGCAGGTGGTGTAGACGTGGGCGTGAGCAAAGGTACAGGCTTCGGGTGGGAGCAGACCGCGGACAGCACAAAGGGGGAGTCCGACGACGTTGAGGTAGCAACCGTGCACCGAAAGTGCCGGGTTGAACTGGGAGTCTTGGACGCCGTATGCGCCGGCACGATCGTACGGGACTTCAGTCGCGATGTAGCGATCGATCTCGTCATCTCCGTAGTCGCGCATCTTCACCTGTGAGACGACTGAGTGGGAGAGGACTTCGCCTCGTTGCCTTAGAGGAGCGTAGCTCATGGCGACAGATGTGATGACGTCGTGTTGGCGTCCACGCAACTCGTGAAGCATCACTTTGGCCTCCGATTCGTCCGTCGGTTTGCCAAGCGGATGACCATTGATGGCGACAATGGTGTCGGCAGCGATAATCACGACGTTCCACGGCACGCGGTCGCGGTTCGCCGCGATGGCGGCCTTCAACTTTATCTCAGCGTTCCGAACGGTGAGTTGTCGGGCATCGGGTTCATCGTTGGGACTGATCTCCGCTTCGCCGCCGGGACCGTTCTGCACGATGAAGGTCAATCCAGCAAGGCCCATGATGTCGCGACGCCGTTGCGAGCCGGAAGCCAAAATGAACCGGAGATGTTGACCCGTTGCCGATCCCGAGGGATGCAAGAGTTCGAATTTTGGGGTTGTTGACATGGCGACTTGGATTTTTTCGTCCGTCGCATTGCGTCCTTTTTTGGGCATCCGTTTTGGGGACTACGACTCCAGTTGGGCGAGCGATTCAACATGTTTAGTCTGAGGAAACATGTCGACCGGGCGGACTGATACCAGTTTAAATCCGCTTTGGCAGAGTGCATCGAGATCACGTGCCATGGTAATCGGGTTGCACGAAACCATCATGATCCGCCGGGGCGACAGGGTTTTGAGGGCGTCTAACGCTTCCGGATGGCAGCCCTTTCTCGGTGGGTCAATGATTGCCAAGTCGATCTTGAGGCCCGACGCCGAGAGATCCGCAGCGGCTTGCTCGGCCTTTGCCTCGATGAACTCGACGTTGACCACGTCGGAGCAATTGAAACGGGCGTCTTCCACCGCAGATGCCGATTCTTCGATACCGATAACCCTCTTCACATGCGGCGAAAGGAGACGGGCGAAGGTTCCGACGCCGCAATATAGATCGACGAGAGTGTCGTTGCCATCGAGTTCCAGCATTCCGACGATTTCCTCAACGATCGCGGACAACTGGGCGGTATTCACTTGAAAAAAGGATGACGCGGCGACCTGAAACTTGGCTCCGTTCACCTCTTCAACGTACTTCTGTCGTCCCGATGGAACGTCTTGGATTTCCGCCGGGAGAAGGGGCTGGACAATCGTGTCGCCGGTATTAGCACCCACTCGGATCGAGAACTGCGTCATCCGCTGAAGCCGACCTTGCAGTTGGAAGAGCATTTCGTTGATGCGGTCATCCATGATCATGCACTCATCGATACGGACGAAACGCCTGCTGTCGGCGTTCATGTAGCCGGCGAAGCCTTTATCCTCGCCCCGCCCCACGGTGAAACGAGCATGGTTGCGATATCGGAATTGGGTGGGTGAGGGTATTGTCTCATCAACCTGAATCCCGTTCAATGATTCATAAGGAGCCAACGCTGATTCAACGAGAGAGCGTTTGATTTCGAGTTGTTGGTCGTAGCTGATGTGTTGCCACTGGCAGCCGGAGCACGCTCCGAAATAGCGGCATTTGGGCGTGACGCGGTGCTCGGATGCGACGTCGGCACTTTCGACGAGGGTGGCGATGCGGTCTCGGTAGACCTTCACGATGCTGGCGGTGACCGATTCTCCAGGGATGGCGCCGGCGATCGTTACAGGCGCGCCTTGGTGGTCTGCGGTCGCGAGGCCGCGTTCGTCGAATTCGCCAGCATCAAGGGTCAATGTTTCGCCGACTCCGAGGTCTAGATGAGTCGTGACATCGGGGCCTTGATATCGTTTCCTGTTCTTCCGTTTGGCCATGTTGAGTTAGCTAGAGATTCGCTAGCGTCCACTTACCTCCAATCAGTCACTACGCCTAGCCCGGCCTCGCCTTCGAGGGTCGAGTCTCAATATACAACCGCGGGTTTTGATACCCTGAAGCTATGTATTTGGTGGCTCATCACCGCTTGTTGGACTCTTGATTTGACGTTAGACCTCAAAGAGCTAACGATCATGCCTTCTCACGATTCGGAGAACGGAGCAAAACCGCGCGTTCGGCGGCGGTTGCCGGAGTGGTTCAAGGTGCGTGCGCCGGGCGGCGAGAACTATACGGACCTCAAGAAGCGATTCCGCGGGTCGGCGCTGCACACGGTCTGCGAAGAGGCGGCATGCCCCAACATCGGGGATTGTTGGGAGCGACGGACCGCGACCTTCATGATTTTGGGGGATACGTGCACGCGGGCGTGTTCGTACTGCAACGTCAAGACCGGATGGCCGGGTGAGCAGAACGTAGATTGGGTGGAGCCGTTCCGATTGGCACAGACCGTACAGACGATGGATTTGAAATACACCGTGGTAACTTCAGTGGACCGGGACGATCTCCCCGATTTTGGCTCGTCAATATTTGCGATGACAATCTCACAGATCCATCGTTTGTCGCCGGAGTGCAAGGTCGAGGTCTTGATACCCGACTTCGGGGGCGATCGAGACGCTTTGAAGAAGGTAGTGGATGCCGGTCCGCAGGTCTTGAACCACAACATCGAAGCGCCGCGTCGAATCTTCAGCAAAGTCCGACCCAAAGGCGACTACGATCTTTCGTTGGAACTGATACGTCGTGTCAAGGAGATCGATCCGAGCATGCCGACCAAGTCGGGAATGATGGTTGGGCTGGGCGAGACGAAGGACGAGATCTATCAAACGATGCGCGATCTTCGTGATGCGGACTGCGACCTATTGACGATTGGGCAATACCTGCGGCCTTCCGAGCGCCACCATCCATTGATACGCTTTTACCATCCCAGCGAGTTCGGGGAGTTTGCCCGCATCGGCATGGAGATGGGTTTCAAGCATGTCGCATCTGGGCCGTTGGTGCGATCTTCGTATCACGCCGACGAGCAGCACGAATCGGCGACCGATGCGTTGCTTGCCAGAAACCCGTCCTCGTCTCGCGGATGACGAGAAACGCCTAACGCCCATCGGCCGGCCGGTTCCCAAATCGCCCGGTAATATTCCTTGCGAACGTTGCGCGTCGTTACAGCGAGATCACAACAAATAAGGTCTTGGTGATAGTGGGCTTCGCAAGATCGAGATCCGCCTTCCGAGTGCGCCACGCGCCCGGAGAAAATTCAAAACCACGATTCTCCTCAAGATACGTAGAATCGATTCAACCAGACAGGAAGCCTGAAAAAAACCTACCCGCGTTGCTTGAAATCCCGATACGCTATGTTTCCCCCGCTCGACGGAGGAAATGTGCCATGCCAAGTACCTGCGTAGATAACGTGACAGCCGGTCGAAGAGGTCTGCTGACGAAAAAACGCGTCGTCCAATCGATCGATAGCGGTTGACAAAAAACCGACTCAACGATACATTCGCATGCAAGGATTAGGAAGTTGGGTTTGATGAAGGGAGGATAACAAAATGTTGTCTTCTAAAATAGGTCAGGTGATGATCGTCCTTTTGGTGGTATTCGGCACATGGGGCTGGGTTTCCGGATTGGATGTTAGAGCATCGTCGGAAGTAGTGAGGGAGGAGGAAAGTCGGCTTTTTATGATCGATCAACGTTCTGTTCCAATTGCTCTGGGGGAGGATAGTCGAGGTCCGTTAGTTGAGCCGCAATCATCGAACGCAGTCATCGAGTTCGTAGTCGGCGATGGCGTTTCGGTTGGGGACGTTATCCACCAAGGTGTGGTAGTGGACGGAGCATGCGATATCGGTAACGGTGGCATCGCAGTAACCGTGCCTGTTAATCCTCAGCTACCAGAGGTATACGAGTGTCAATTCGATTGAACGACCAATGTAAGTTGGTCGTCGCGGGGTTGAAAGTTTGGCACGCTAACGCTGATAACGGCGTTCCAGCATCGACAATCGATTACGGCGACCTATTGTCAGACGATGGTCGTGAGAGCGCCGAGACAGGAGTATCTGGGGCCAGTGGTTCATCAGGTGCCACACGTTATAAAGCCTCGGGAGAGAGTGAATGGACGAGTGTTGGGGGTTATCGCGCTTTCACTCGTTTGAGGTTTGATTACGAAGAAGGGCATGACGGTCTGAGATTGGTAGGCATGTTCTCGCTCAACTGTCCTCATACATTCCCGTATTCGTGGATGGGTGTTAACGGTCCGTGTCGTGAGTATCCAGAAACCGTGTCTCGATCTTTGATCAAAGGCGTTGCTGGCACACAATTCTGGGTTGATGAAGTGGCGAACACTGATGGCAATTTCATTTGGATACAAAAAACCACAATGACAATCAGTCGAGGGTACCGAGCATCCATCACATGTACGTCAAGCAAGAATTGGGTTGCCGAGGGGTGGGATGGACTCGATTGTGAAGGAAGAGTGAGAGAGCGTTAAGTTCGAAATGAGTAAGTGTTGCCGCCGCACAGCTTCCAACTCGCCACAAACTCCAAAATCCAACTACGGAATCCCCAGGCGAGTTTCGGGGGTGTGCGGCGGCTCGCTCTTCCTTGCGAATCACGGAAAAGTACGAGATGTCATTCGTAGGTAACAGTCATGTCCGCTCGCGATGGACTATATTCGTAGAATCGCTTCGAGCCGATCCGGTACGCTGGTTGACTATCGGTTGCGGAGTCAGTTACGCGATCACGATAATTGTTGCCGCTATCGCGAGCTACTTCCAACTGGAGTATGGCGTACGAGATTTACTGTTAGTTGTTGTGCTGTCAGTATGTTTGGTGTGGCTGTTGATAAGTGTAGTGAGATTCTTAGACGCGATAAAAATCCAACCGCTTAGCCTTGTATTGCTGATCACATTTGGGCTGATTGCTATATGGAACAGTTGGTATGCCACAGCATATATAATCGAATTGTTTATTTCCAGACTGGTGTTTGTTAGTGAATTCCTGGATGCTGTAAACTTGTTCGGTTTACTGACCTTCAGTGTAGCAATAATCTCAAGCACACTACGACCAAGTAGATTGTCAGGAACATATTCTTGGATCCGAAGTCAGCATCCATTGAATTGGAGCCTTATGCTTGGTGGGATTTTGTGGCCTGGGTTTCTGTTGTTGAACATTCTCCTTATTATAGATTTCTTTGAGTTGCCGGTAGTTGAACCGTATGGTAATTTTGATTTGGTGCACTCGTTTTTAACATTGAGTGTTGAAAAAGGCATATTTGTTTTGTATTTGGAAGTGATAGCGATTGTGTCTATGATTAGATACGCGGATAGGGTCCGAAAGACTAGACGACGTCGTATCGGTGCGTTGCTGGCATCTTGTTTGGTGGTGTGTATTGTCTATAGCGTGTCGTTCTCCTGGGAGGCGCGTGGATTGTGTGTTGGCTGCTCCCAGATTCCTGTGATCCCGATTATCGCTTGGTCGACCCCGGCTCTAGTTCTGTTGCTGGGTTCAGCAGTGGCGATGATGTTCAAGCGGGTGGAGTACGAGAACGAGGTTGGCACGCGAGACGATTCTGGAGAGCCTGAGCAGTAGAAAGGCCTATTTGCAATATCGTGTAAAATCCTGCCTACGGTATAGCGGCATAGAGCGATGAGAAGCGAGCGGACAAGGAGCGAACAAACATCGATCTTCGTCACGATACAGGATGCGTAGACATACGGTAATCCAGAAGAACCGGTATCGGGTTCCGCTTTCAGTGCTAGTGTTCTTTGCGTTTATCTGCGCGTCGTACGTGATGCCTCCGGTAACGATACTCGAAACCCGCGCTACTCACCACTCGACGCTGGTCACGGCTCTGTATGGTAGTGGTGCCCGGACCGCGAGTTACGCTTCGGTCACCGGTTACTACGGCTTGCGTAATGATGGCAAGCCACTCGTGGACCGTCACGGCATCATGCTCGTTTTCGATGGAGCGATTAAACCCGAGACGGTGTCCGTCGACACGTTCGAAGTGTCGCTCAACGACGGTTCATTCGCCGAGATCGTAGAAAGCCAGGTCAACGGCGCCTTTGTGTTCTTGAAACTGGCGGACGAACTCGCTTCCGACGCAACGCCGATCGTGGGCATCGCTGAGGGAGCGGAAGTGGAGGACTTGGCCGGCAACTCGACCAACCGACGGAAGCTGGGCTTCGTGCAGGTCAAGGACGGAATCGCTCCTCGGTTAATGGTTACCCTGAGCGGCGGTTCAGGAAGAGGCACCGGTGAAGAGGGACCGGATCGATTGACCAAAGACACTATCGACATTCACATTACATCGGACGAGCCGTTGCAGGGAGCGCCGCGCGTGATCGTAGTGTGCGAGAACATAAGTTGGGTCGAGACCGACAGTTCGCGAGAGTTCGAGCGGGACATCGACGACTTCATCGCAAACCGGAGCGGCGCGTTTTCGGCCCGCCCCCGAGAGTCGTCAGGCGCAGCCTATACCTGCGGTTACGACGCGGACGGTGACGGAGTTGACGACGCTTTCGTGTTGACACACGACATCGCCAATTCGCGTCCGGGCGAAGTTTGGGAATACACCTGGCGCAATCGTTCGGGATCTTCGACGAGTCTGTCGGACGGAACGTTGGCGGTAGTCGTTTATGCAAGTGACCGTTCGCGGCACGAGAGGTACGGCGATACGGTTTCCAACTGGGCGGTTGGGACGGCTAGTTTTGGTTTAGATACTGAATTTGAGGGAAGCGGCATACCGGATGGTGTCAGGGTTTTTCCTGAAGACGGTTCAAAAACCAGCGAGGCGCGTCCCTTCATTTTGATCGAGTTTTCTGAATCACGTGCCGTCGCGCTGAATTCCGTAATGCTTAATGGTGTGGAAATTGCCGCCCACTTTTGGGATTACGATGATAATCGATTCGTCTATTGGCCTGAGAGCCTGAACTATGGTCAATATAAAGTGGAAGTTGACGCATTGGACGCGGCGGGCAACGCTTCTGAATTTCAGTTCGGATTCGAGTCGGTTGAGCGCGGCGACTTTGTTTTGGAACTTCATCCAGGTTGGAACGCGATCTCTTTCCCGTCAAGCCCCATTGACACGTCTATCAGCGCAGTGTTTACTGAACCGTCGATCCGAGCGGTCATTGGGTGGAACGACGGTCGATGGAGTCTCGCGGTGCGTCGCGACGGTACATGGGAATGCAACACCCAATACAAAGCGTTGACGTGGGTCCCAGAGGGATACGGCTATTGGGTTAAGTCGTCTGACCCCACGCGGCAACGGATCGCGCTAGACAATTTCGCGAATAGAAATACAGATGGGCGACGACGTATTCATCCACCCGCGGAACCAGGATGGAATTTCGTCGGTGTTGTTGATACCGGCCTCGATCAGATCGAAGACCATTTCGGAGACGTGCTACGTGACAGTCAAGGAACATCAGTGCTCGCTCGCGACTACCTCGGCGGTTACGATACGGCATTCACTTGGGATGCAGCGGTCGGTCGCTACGAACAGCTGCTCCCAAACGATTCGATGACGATCGGCGATGGCGTTTGGGTCTATTACGCACCAACCGGACGTTAATCGTTCAATATCGCAACGGATCAACGACGGTGAGGAACGGAAAGCGGTAGAAATCGGTGTCGCGGGTGCAGATTTGGCTGATGCCGTGCTCGCGCATCAGAACCGCAGTGTGGACATCGTGCATTAGGTTGCCGCTGAATTCAGGGAACTCGGTCAGTGTTGACGACAACAAATCTAAGTGCCGATTGGTCGCTGTCAATACCGAAAAGCCGGGTTGTGAAAGTAGGTCGGCGAGGAATCTTGAAGCGTCAACGGCGTTAATCCGATGGGGAAATGGCCCACGATGGGTAGTGACCCGGAGAAACTCGTAGCAAATCCCCCAGGTCAGGAAGGTTGGATCAGGGATATCTAAGCGTTGATCGATGATACGCCTGCAAGCAATGTGGTAGTCGGAATCCTGGTTGGCAGCATATACCAGAATGTTGGTGTCTAGGACCACGATTCTTCTTCGTCAAAAAGCCGGTACAATTCGTCCCGGTTCGCAATATCCACGCGGGCGGTGCCCATTGGCCAAGACGGCAATTTGAAGGGTTTATCCCGAACCTCGTTCGTTTCGTCCTCACCGTTGGCAATCATGTGCCTGATGCCAGATTCCACGATCTGGGTCATGGTGACCCCACGCCGGGCCGCCTCAACACGCAGTTGCTGCATCAACGTATCGTTAATGTTGAATGTCGTCTTCATATGGCTAACCATATCATTGATATGGGTATATGGATATCGTTGTTTTTCGACGATACTAGACTCCACCTCACATGTCTACCCTGTTCATAGTAGCCACGCCAATCGGCAACCTCGACGACCTTACTTTGCGTGCGGTGCGGGTCCTGCGCGAGGTGCCGGTGCTCGTGGCAGAGGACACGCGAGTGACGCGGCGGATTTTGGTGCACATCGATGCCGAGCCGAGAGTGTTGAGTTTTCATCGTCGGTCATCGGCTAGAGATGTCGCAAAGGTAATCGCGCACCTAGGAGAGGGAGATGTGGCCCTGGTGTCCGATGCCGGGACGCCGGGTGTGAACGACCCGGGACAAGCGATCGTTGCCGCGGCTATCGAGCACGGTCATGATGTAGTTCCGTTGCCGGGTGCGTCGTCGATCATGGCGGCGTTGTCAGTGTGCGGTTATTACGCCGACCAATATGTGTCATACGGTTTTCTACCCGCGGGCAGTGGGAAGCGTCGTAGGCTCTTGGCACAAATCGCAGAACAGCCGATGGCTGCGGTCTTGTTTGAGTCGCCGCATCGATTGCGTAACGCTCTTGCCGATATGGCGACAGCGTTAGGCGATCGTGGATTGGTTGTGTGCCGAGAGATGACAAAGCTGCATGAGGAGATATGGCGTGGGACCGCGGCTGAAGCGCTTGAGTATTTCGCCTCGCCTCGTGGCGAATTTGTGATCGTGGTTGCGCCGCTTGAGCGGACCGACAAGATTTCCGAATCCGAGAACGTCGAAGATGCGGAACGGCGTATATTGGCGGCGGCTGACGAAATGGCGGAGAAGCACGGCTCGAGGAGAGATCTGGTGGCGGCGGTCGCGGAGAAAACGGGGTTGCCAAGGCGTCAGGTCTACCAAGCGTTGCATCGCGATACGTGACGCACCGAGTGGGTATGCTTCGGAGATTGCGAAGTAGAATCTAGGTGGAGTGCCGCGCTGCGTTCCCGTACCCCAATGGCCACAAGGCCAATCGCCGAGCGCAAGCGGCTTGAAGCGAGTCTCTTAGCTTGTCAAGAAACATCCTCGTCTGCGTAGCCTGGCCCTACGTCAACAGCGAACCGCATCTCGGGCATATCGCGGGGATGAACGTCCCTGCCGACATCTTCGCCCGCTACCACCGCCTCGCCGGCAATCGCGTCGCCATGGTTTCGGGTAGCGACATGCATGGCACGCCCACGGCTTTGCGGGCGGTTGATGAAGGTGTAAAACCAGAAGACATCGCGTTCCGATATCACGACATCTGGTCGGACTGCATGCAACGGATGGGGTTCGCTTACGACCTCTACACGCACACGCACACGAAGATCCACGAAGAGGTCGCGCAAGACGTGATGCTGACGCTCGACAAGCACGGCTTTATCTACGAAGACACCCAATTGATGCCGTATTCGGAGACCGAGGATCGGTTTCTATCGGATCGTTTCGTCGAAGGAATTTGCCCGGCGTGCGACTTTGATGGTGCCCGTGGCGATCAATGCGACGGTTGCGGCAGAACGCTCGATCCTTCAGACTTGATCAACATCCGCAGTATCCGCGACGGTTCAACGCCGGTATTCCGAGAGACGACGCACTTGATGATCAGGTTGAGCGCGTTTCAAGAGCAACTCGAGAAGTGGGTGCGGACCAAGAACGATTGGCGCCCAAACGTGCGGAACCAGACGCTCGGGTTTCTGAACGAAGGTCTCCATGATCGAGCGATGACGCGCGACATCGAGTGGGGTGTTCCCATCCCGTTTGATGGCTACGACAAGAAACGGATATATGTCTGGTTCGAGGCGGTGATTGGATACTTCTCGGCAACGAAGGCTTGGGCTATCGAATCGGGTCGCGAGGATGATTGGAAAGAGTTTTGGCACAATCCTGACGCCGAGTCCTACTACTTCCAAGGGAAGGACAACATTCCCTTCCACACGGTGTTATGGCCGGCGATGTTGATGGGTTACGGGGGACTCAACCTTCCGACAGACGTGGTAGCCAACGAGTATCTAAACCTCGACGGCCAAGGCTTCTCCAGCAGCCGTAACTGGGCGGTGTGGCTTCCTGACTACCTCGAGCGCTACGATGTCGATCCGCTCCGTTACTACTTGGCATCGATCATGCCGGAATCCTCCGATTCGGACTTCACTTGGGAGGGCTATCTGGCGGCCAACAACAACGTGTTGGTCGCAACCCTCGGCAACTTTGTGCATCGAACCTTGACGATCACCACTCGCAATTTTGATCACAAAGTCCCGCAGCCCGGCGAGTTAGCAACGCAGGACCAATCAGTGTTGGATGCGTGTGAGCAAACGTTGGATGATGTAGCCAATTCAATCGAGACACGCCATTTCAGGCGCGCGTTGTACGAAGCTATGGAATTAGCGCGAGTGGGGAATCGCTATCTGGATGCTGAGGAACCTTGGCGGACCGTTAAATCGGACCCTGATAAGGCGGCGAAGACGCTCTGGACGGCGCTTAACGTAATCTCGACGTTGCGGACGGTGTTCTATCCCTTCATTCCGTTTTCATGCGACAAGATGCACGATCTGCTAGGGTTTGACGGGGCAACGGCAACCGACGGTTGGCAGAAACGAGTCGTCGAGCCGGGCTCGTCGTTGCCGAGTCCGAAACCACTGTTCCGAAAACTGGACCCGGAAATCGTCGAACAGGAACAAGAGCGCCTTCTTGCGCAACAATCTGGTAGCTAACGAAGTAGATTCAGGATCGACTAGACCCTTGACCGCGCGAATCGAATGACTGAAACGCCATGACGACTGCCCAAACCACAGCCCAACAGGACATTTTCGCTCCCATTTCTGCAGATCTCGATCGCGTTGTTGAAGTCATCACTCAGTTGAGCATCGAAGAGATCGAACGATGTCCCGCGGGGATTGATGCCCTTGATACGCTCGATCAACGGTTGGCACACGTTATGGAGACGCCGGGCAAAAAGATGCGGCCGGCGATGACATTGCTCGCATCGAAACTTTGGGACGTAGAGCCAGACGAAAAAGTGATCAGCATGGCGGTGGCGGTCGAGTTGTTACACGTCGCCGCGTTGATACACGACGACACGGTCGATGATGCCGATGTACGGCGGGGCAAGGCGACGGCGGGATTTCTGTGGGGCAACAACTTTGCGGTGTTGTTGGGTGACTACGTTTTCGCGACATCGGCGAAGTTCGTGTGTGCGACGGGGTCGGTTAGATTGATCAGCCGCTTTTCTGAAACTATTGCGGAGCTTGCGCGAGGCGAGTTGCATGAAATGGTAAGCAACTGGAACCTGCCGGTTACCGTCGATGAATATTTCGCCCGCATCTACGACAAGACGGCATCGCTATTCTCGACATCAGCGGAGAGCGGAGCGGTTCTAGGTGGAGCGAACGAGGATTCGGTCGTTGCATTGCGGGAATACGGCTACAACTTGGGCATGGCGTACCAAGTGCGGGACGACGTTCTCGACTACGAATCGACCACGGACGAACTTGGCAAACCGGCGAACCAAGACATATTGAGCGGCAAATTGACGTTGCCGGCGATCTACGCGTCGGAGATTCCCGAATGCGCTTCGGCGATTGAAATGTTTTTCGGATTGCCTGAACATGAGCGTGAAACCGCGCTAAGCGATTTGATGGATCTGATCCGCCGCAATGGTGGAGTCGAACGCGCCGAGAAAACGACGGCCGATTTCATCGAGGCGGCTCTCCGCAGTCTTGAGGTCGCACCGCCATCGGTCAGTCGGGATTCGCTGGCTTCCATCGCGTCGAGCGTCAACTCCCATTAAAGCCTAGAACGATGGATCCGGCTTCGAGTACGATCCCGATTTCGTCCTGAATATCAACCCGGTCAAGTTTCATCAGTGACGAAAAGCCGATTATCACCGGAACGAATCGTTGACGAACTGAGCGCGAATTATGGTCAATTCGTGCAGGAGCCTCGGTACAACGCTCTTGATGAGTTGATATTCACCGTTTTGACACAGCATACCTCTGACCTGAACGCGGCGCGCGCGTTTGATCAACTTCGTATGGCAATACCTTCGTGGGAGGAAGTCATGGTGGCGGACCAAGACGACGTTGCCAAAGCCATTTTCCATGGCGGCATGTCGAACCAGAAATCGAAGCGGATCAAGGACATCCTCGCGGCGATATTGGAACGCCATGGAACGCTGGAGATCGACTTTCTCCGAGACTACGAGTTAGACGATGCCCGACAATGGCTGATGGAGCTGCCCGGCGTCGGTCCCAAAACCGCGGCAGTCGTAATGTCATTCGCTCTTGGCATGCCGGCATTTCCTGTCGATACGCACATTCATCGCGTTTCTAGACGTCTTGGATTGATCGGTGAAAAAACGACGGCAGACGCCGCGCACGAGATCATGGAAGGCAAAGTTCGGCCGGAGCTCAGATTTCAACTACACATGCAGTTGATCACGCACGGCCGGCAGATATGCAAAGCTCGAAGGCCGCTTTGTGGAGAGTGTCCTCTGTCGGCGGACTGTCCTTCAAGTACGGTTTAACCACACGCCTTTTTTCGGGAATTGCCTTAGTATCCACTTACTAGTAACCAATTAGGGTAGACTCAGATTTCGCGCGAGCCAATTCAATCGTCAATGCGAGCATTAAACCGTATGCAGACAACGCTAGAAATTTCAAGGATCGAGCGACGGAAAACCGATTCAACGTTCGCTAATCGTTCATCGCGTACCGTGGACCTTTTTGCTGGAGTAGGCGGATTGAGTTTGGGATTCGCTCGAGCAGGCTATGAAATTGTTAGTGCATACGACAACTGGCCCAAAGCTCTGACGGTTTACCAAGCGAATTTCGATCATGATGTGCATGAGCTTGACCTTGCCGATGTTCAAAATGCCATCGCACACTTAGAACGGTACAAACCAGATGTAGTGATTGGTGGTCCCCCGTGCCAAGATTTTTCGAGTGCTGGCAAACGGCGCGAACGTGCGAACGCAAATCTTACGAGATGCTTCGCTGAAATTGCGACCGCTGCCGAACCCACTGTCATCGTGATGGAAAACGTTCCGCGAGCGAGGATAAGCACGTCGTATGCGGAGGCGAGGTCGACGCTTGAAGACCGAGGATACGGCATCACGGAAACCGTTCTCGACGCGAGTTATTGTGGAGTGCCTCAACGACGAAAGCGCTTTTTCTGCGTCGCACTGTTGGGGCGCGAGCATGATTTGTTGGCCGACTATTTCGCAACTGGACCGAGTCTTACTCCGATGTCGGTCGCGGACTATTTCGGGGACGCGATTGGAACCGAGTTCTACTACCGACATCCGCGCAACTATTCTCGTCGTGCCATCTACTCGATACACGAACCATCGGCGACGATCCGCGGTGTCAATCGACCAATCCCGCCGAATTATCCGGGGCACCATCTCGATGCCGCAAACCGAGCGATGGCTAGGCCTTTGACAACGCAAGAGCGTAGTCGCATACAAACTTTTCCTCCGGACTGGTGCTGGATTGGGACTAAGACAGATGTCGAACAGATGATTGGTAACGCCGTCCCGGTAGAACTCGCACGTTTCGTCGCTGAAAGCGTGAAATTGGTGCTCTGATGAATAACGCGGTACCCGCGCTTTACGGGTTAGTTAATTCAAACCGTGGTGGTGCCGATCTCTGGGGCAAAAACCAATTCAATTCCAATTTCCCTGTCGCATTGGCGTGTTACATGCGAGACAACGCCATCAATCCCGTATACATCGCAGTCAACCAAGACTTTACCCATCGCACCACTGACCAAGAAATCACCGTTGCAGACGTATTCGGTACGAATGCGTCGGACGACCGGATTAGATTCGATTTCGAGACAAGGTTTAGGCCATTCGATCGCTTCACGACTGGCGAGTCGCCCTCGATCGATCTCGTTACCCGAGACACTTCTGGTACCGACCTCATGCCGTTGGAGATCAAATTGACGGTGTTGCCAGACAACGCAACCGCGCGCCGAAGACAAGAACTATGGGGTAGTGAGATAGTTATCCGACCAGTTACTTCGGCGAATGCAACCTTTGCATTGGTAGACGCTCTGATAACGGTCGGGTTAGTTGAGGAAGTCCGAAACATCATTAGTCCAATCGCATCATTGATCCAGACTTGGGACAACAACACAGAGATATTGTCTCGGAAACCGGAGATTGTTGACGGATTGAAGAAGGTGATGATGTTGTGTTATCCCGTTCAGAAACCGTTTCTGGTGCAGACCATTTGGAAAACGGAAGGTAAATCCCCGATTTTGGCCGACCGATGCTTCGATATTTTCGTTTGGTCGAACATCGCGATGCTGAAATTGTTCATCGATCGAGCAGATCGCGAATCGCGTGCCCAAACAGTGACGCGCTCGCTGAGGGAGTGCGCTCGGACGTTGCGATGTTTATATGAGTTGCTACCTGATCGGACAGTCCGTTACAACGACATCTATCGGGGGATGACGTTCAACAACCAGACTGACAAAGCCGATTCGTTTGGCCCTTCGAGGACGCGAGAGTACATGCGACACGAGAGATTGCTTCGCCCGGCTATTGGTCGTGAAGTGTTGCGGGAGATAATCCTCAATCACGGCGAGACCATGTTGAGTCCGGAACGTCGGTTCGACGCGACGATCTACTTCACCGCACGTGATCTCTTCGAGACAGAAAACAGCCAAAAGACGAACCAATGAAAATAGTCTCCGTAGAAGCCACCAAGGTCGGTTACCCAAAGCTCAAGCCGATGACCGTGCCCCGAGTGGGGCCGTCGCGAAGCAGCATGAACGCACAGGCGACGCCGTTGCGTCGATATACGAAGGACCCCGATTTCGAATTCGCCCGGCGGGTGCCGGGAGGTGACCGCGATGTCGGTTGCGTCGTCACGCTTGAAGACGGAACTTGGGGTTTCGGTTTCACCGACCACGGTCGGACAACCGCGTCGATCATCGAGGACTATCTCGCACCGGCGATTGAGGGACGGGATGTGATGTCTACGGAGACGCTCTACGATCTGATGATCCGTGTCACTTCCGGTTTCGGCACCAACGCGTTGGTGGCATATGCGATCGCCGCCGTTGATTTAGCGCTCTGGGATGCGAAGGGCAAAATGCTCGAGCAGCCCGTCTACAGTCTGTTGGGTGGCGGCACCGAGATTCTCAAACCGCTCTACTCGACGGGCAACGACACCTGGTGGCAGAAAGAGCTCGGCTTCAAGAACTTCAAACGTTTCAGTCCGTACGGTCCGCCGGATGGAATTGAGGGCATCAACCGACTGGAAGAGGAGATTGCCGAGGCGCGCGAGCTGGTCGGTCCGGATGCCGAGTTGATGCTCGATTTCTGGATGGGGTTAGATGTCGAGACGGCGGTCCGCACTGCGGAACGACTTCGACCATACAACCTCAAATGGCTTGAGGATGCGTTCTTGCCCGACACCTTGGACGAGTACGAGCGTTTCCGTGAACGTGTGCCATGGCAGACTATGGCCACTGGCGAACACTGGTATGGCATCTATCCATTCTTCCACGCGGCAAAAGAAGGCCTCGTCGACATCCTTCAGCCCGACATCATCTGGTGCGGTGGTTTGACGCCGTTGATCAAGATCTGCCACGTCGCCGAATCCGCAGGCCTATCCGTCATCCCTCACGGCAGCGGCGGTACCGCGTATGGTCAACACGCTTGCTACGGACTGACCGCCGTGCCAATGATCGAATGTAGCGGGCCAGTGATGACCGAACCGGGTGTGCCGCTCCACGAGAAGGATCGGTTGCCGGGGACGGTAGCACCATTCGAAGGCAAGCTGAAACCTAGTGATGAGCCGGGGTTTGGACTCAATTTGAGGCGCGAGTGGTTCCCGCCGTTTTTCGGTTGAGATGCGTCATTCCGGCGTAGACCGGAATCCGTACCATCACCCTGACTTATCCGTCGCCTCCAACGACTGAATTATCCCGCGCATGTGCCCCACGCAATACGCGATGTATTCGCGGCCAGCGGGTCCATCGGTCGTCAAGCGCATGATGTGGTCGTAGTCGATGCAACCTTCGTAGCCGACGTCGTGTAGGGCCTTGGCGACTTCGTACATGTTCAAGTCGCCCGAATCGGGTATCACCTCTTCGTAGCCTTGATTCTCTGGGATCGTTCCCCGCACGTTGCGGAAGTGAACGTGGAAGAGGCGGTTCTGCTCGCCGAAATGTCGGATGCCTTCGAAGATGTTTTGCCCTGACTCGTATCGCGTGCCGACGCAGAATGTGACGCCGTTGGCGGGTGACGGGACTTCGCTGAAGAGGCGGTCGTACGACTCGAAGCTATAGATCAGTTGTGGGTAGCCATGGAGCGATGGGACCGGCGGATCGGCGCCGTGGGTAGCGACCTTGACACCGGCATCTTCAGCTACCTTGCAAATCGCAGTGTAATGAGTTATGTGCCGTTGCCATAGCTCTTCGCGGTCGGGTGCGTCGGCGCGCGTTGCGTGCGAAATCGCGTCGGCCAACTCAAACTTTAGGTGCTGGTAACCACCCCGGCCTTCGACCCAACGGTTCAATTGAGGCAGATTGGGGTTGCTGCCAGCAGGCCCGTAAGGCTGCACTCCCAACACCGGGATGTTGAACTCGCCACAGATCTCGGCGTTGATGCAGCCATTGCGAGTTTCTTGCTCAGCGTTGGGGCCGCCAATATATGCTTCGTCGAAATATTGCCGCAGGCAGTTCGCACGTTCAATAACCAGGCCAGCTTCGCCTAGCTTATCGACCACCATCGCCATGCCTTCCCGGGTCACCGCGCCACCCGATTCGACGTATCCCGGCACCATATCCATGGTGATATCAACAGCATCTACGCCGATTTGCGTCAAAAATCGCAAGTCCTCTGGACGATCCAGCCAATCTGGACTAATGCGGGTACCAATTCTCATCATCGTGACTGCCTCCTGATGATCCGTTGCAGATATTGATACCACACGGGCGAACGCCGTAACGTCATTTCCGTGTTTGGCGGAATCCGTTTATTCTGATTGATGCTGTACACGTCTGACTAGAAATTCAACACTCACAGGAAAGTCCATGCCCAAGGAAAACGCGCCGCGCCGCCCCAACATCATTCTGATTCTTGCCGACGACATGGGATACTCCGATATCGGATGCTACGGAGGCGAGATTTCGACGCCGAATCTCGATCGATTGGCGGGGGAAGGAATGCGTTTCTCGCAGATGTACAACACCGCGCGTTGCTGTCCGTCGAGGGCGTCACTTCTCACCGGTCTGAACCCCCATCAAACGGGTGTCGGCCACATGGGCAACAATATCGAGGGCGAGCCGTCCTACCAGGGATATCTCAACAACCGATGTGTCACCGTCGCCGAAGTGCTTCGCGATGCCGGCTACCGCACCGGCATCTCCGGCAAGTGGCACTGCGGCGCGGATCCCGAACGCGAGGAGGAAGGGCATCCTCAGTTGCAGCGCGGATTTGAGCAGATGTTTTACTTCGAGGGCGGCAACGGCTACTTTAATCACACGCGTTTCTTCATCGACCGGACCGCGGTCGAGGCGTCGGGCACCGACTATCTGACCGACATGATCACCGATCACGCCGTCAGGATGGTCGACGATGTCCAAAACGATGACCGTCCGTTTTTCTTGCACGTTGCCTATACCTCACCTCATTGGCCGTTGCAGGCGCTCGAAGAGAACATCGAGAACTACCGCGGCGAATACTCCGACGGATGGGATGCCACGCGCGCCGCACGGCACGAACGATTGAAGGCGATGGGGATGCTGGATGAGAAGTGGGAGATCTCGCCGCGGGATGAGACCGTGAACGCATGGAAGGACGCCACTGACAAAGAGTGGGAAGACATGCGCATGGCGGTCTACTCCGCACAGGTCGAGCGCATGGATCAGGGAATCGGACAGATCTGCGACGCCCTAAAATCCAACGGCATTGAACGCGACACCGTCGTCATCTTCCTTTCCGACAACGGCGGCTGCGCCGAGTTCTTGTGCGAAGACCGTGACAACTCCGGTGTCGATGAGTCGCGGGTGCTCCCATTGACCCGCGATGGTCGGGAAGTCCGGGTTGGCAACACGCCTGACATCATCCCTGGCGGCGACGATACCTACATGAGTTACGACACTCAGTGGGCGAACGTCAGCAACACGCCGTTTCGACGCTTCAAACGATGGACGCACGAAGGTGGCATCGCAACCCCGCTCGTCATCAACTGGCCCGCCGGCATCGCCGCGCACGGGCGGTCGGGCAAGATTTCGCACACGCCAGTCCAGCTCATGGACCTCAACGCACTATGCATCGACCTCGGCGAAGGTTCATACCCGACCGAGTTCCGAGGTCATGAAATCACCCCGCACGAGGGTGAGAGCTTCCGCCCCGTCTTGGAAGGCAACGAAAACTGGTCTAAGCAACGACCTTTGGCGTGGGAGCACGAAGGCAATCAAGCTGTCCGTGTGGGCGATTGGAAACTAGTCCGTGAACACGGCAAGCCTTGGGAGCTCTACAACTTGGAACAGGATCGGACCGAGCTCGACGACTTGGTCGAAGGCGATGCCGACCGCGTCTCCGAACTCGCCGCGCAGTACACCGATTGGGCCGAACGCGCTGGCGCCGTAAACTGGCCACCCGGTCCCCGGGGCAGCTGGTATTTCCCCGGCATGGGAGGCGACGGAATCTTCACAATGCGGGGTCACGGACACGTAATACCACGAGGGTTTGTAAGGTCCGCTGCAGACGCCAAAAGCTAGGTCAAAAGCAACGGAAACGCCACGTCTAAACCCCCTTAAATGCCCCCTTGGGCATCAAGGGGGAGGGTTGTGCAAAGAACTCGAAGGAGGAGCATCTAACTGATGGACTTGTTGACGAATAACGCCCAAAGAGTAGTGGCAAGCTCGTACTTTGAGTACTTCATCATCGGCCTCATCCTCGTTAGCGCGGCGATCCTCGGTCTCAGGACCGAACCGGCAATCGCCGAAGAGTATGACGGCCTTCTCACGCTCGGGAACCGCATCATCCTCGCAATTTTCATCATCGAAGCCCTGTTGAAGATGGTCGCCCTTTGGCCCCGTTCACTCGACTACTTCAAAGACGGATGGAACATCTTCGACTTCACCGTCATAGTCTTCTCGTTAGTCCCGGCAACTGGCACATTCGCCCTGATTGCACGCCTCGGCCGTCTCCTCCGCGTCCTCCGCCTGATCTCGACCATCGAGGACCTCCGACTGATCGTCGCCGCACTCGTCAGGTCAATCCCTAGTGTCGGCCACGTCATGATGTTGATGAGCATCATTGTCTACATCTACGCCATCGTCGGCATCCAGCTATTCCAAGAAAGCCATCCCGAAAAATGGGGCAACATCGGGCTAGCCGTCCTCACCCTTTTCGAGATCATCACCCTCGAAGGCTGGGTCGAAGTCAACGCCGCGGCGATGGAGACGCATTCGTACGCATGGATATATTTCGTCAGCTTCGTGATCGTTGGCACCTTCGTAGTCGTTAACCTCTTCATCGCCGTCGTCATAAACAACTTAGACCGGGCCAAGGAGGAGAGACTCCGCGAGCTGCAGCCTCCAGTCTCTCGTGAAGAGTTGTTGAAGGAATTACGTGCCACCCAAGACAGCCTGCGGCGTTTGGAGACACAGGTCTCAGGTTTAGTGCCAGACAAGAGCGATACGAGGTGAGGCTCGGATTGGGTGCCAACTCGATGGAATTATCGATCTTGGCGGTAAAATGTCGGTCAATTGAGGATTAGAGTCCTTTTTGAGTAAACGCCATTCGCCATGACAACCGCCGAAGAATACCGCACCGCCGCTCACCAACTTTACGATCAAGCCTTGGTGGAGCTTGAGGCGGGGGATTTGCGTCAAGCATCCGAGAAACTCTGGGGAGCCGCGGCGCAAGCGATGAAATCTGTAGCCCAGCGCAACGGCTGGGAACATAAGACGCATGCCCACGCTTACGGTGTCCTGAATCGGTTGACCGAAGCGACTAACGATCGAAGAATTCGGGGATGGTTTTTACACGCCGACGCGTTGCACACCAATTTCTACGAGAACTGGATGAATGAAATAGACATCCGTGCGTACGCGGTTGATGTACGTCTATTGATCGAACGGTTAGAGAGCATCGA
This sequence comes from Dehalococcoidia bacterium, assembly GCA_965208645.1. Lineage (GTDB taxonomy): Bacteria > Chloroflexota > Dehalococcoidia > Lucifugimonadales > Lucifugimonadaceae > Bin127. The sequence continues at coordinate 956,731 of OZ242350.1, forward strand.
TTAGATCACCAGCCAGATAGCGTTATCCGATAAAAATCTGGCGAACTACCTATCCCTAACCGGTGGTGGCCCCTCGGTGAAATCTCCCCCTGATCCATCTTCTGGCGCAAACCCCAATTCCGCCTTGGCGCGGCTAATGTCGAAGATTTTCCACTTGTTGTCGGAGGTGGCGTAGTAGATGCCGTAGCGGAGGGTTTCGGGTGCGTCGATGGAACGCTGAACAATTTGCGCAGCGTCGCGGTGGCTCAGCCATAGGGATAGGGCGAAAGGTGAGAAGGACGGGTCGTCGGTGGAGATTACCCAACCGATGCGGAGGTGGATGGAGGATACGCCGTGGTAGTCGTTGTAGTAGCTGCCGATGGCTTCGCCGAATGCCTTGGAGACGCCGTAGAAGCCGTCTGGTCGGATCATGGTGTCCTCGCCGACCAAGGGATAGGCCCCGGCTTCCAGCTTGTCGAACTGTCCGGAGCCTACGAGGCTCCACGGCTCATCAAGGTAGTTGCCTCCGGTCGCGTGGTTGGACGATGCGAATATCACTCGCTTGACGCCTTCGCGCCGGCTCGCTTCGAAGACGTTGTATGTGCCTACAAGATTGTTCGACAGCACGGAATCCCACTCGGCGTAGGCTGCTCGGTCGGCCGCCAGATGGACGACCGCATCCACTCCGGCAAACGCGGGTTGCATGGCGTCGAGGTCGTCCAACGACGCCACATGGGAAGGCACGCCCTCGGCCTCTTTTAGATCGAGTGAAGACAACTCGTATCGTTCGCCCAACCGATCAATCAAGATCCCGCCGATCAGCCCCGCGCCGCCAGTGATGAGAACCTTTTGCTTGCCCCTATTTACGCCATTAGAGTCAGCCATTGATTTCGCCTTCCGAATTGATGCGTCCCGCGGCTGTTTCGCCGCAACTCATTAGAAGGATAAATCCGCGGAATGGAACCTATCTCAGTCGTCCAACGTCTAGATAATAGTGAGCAACTAACCAAAGGAACAATCATGTCGATGTTACGCATAGCGATTCTCGTCGCAATGGCAACCCTTTTTGCGCTCGCGATCGCTTGCGCTGGAGCTGCAGAGTCTGGTGTCTTTTACGGCCGATCAGGTGAACCGGGCAATCCCGGTGCCCCAGGTGAACGCGGCGCTCCAGGCACTCCAGGCGAACCCGGTGCCCCAGGCGAATTTAGTCTCTACGCTGGAGACGATTCCGAAGGCGGAATGGTCGTCTCTACAGTCGTCGCACAGAAGATCGTAGAAAAGGAAGTCTTGGTCGAACGAGAATTCGCCGTTGAAGCAATGGAAGCCAAGGCCGCCCCCGCACTCCCCGCGGCAATGACAGACGATGCGGTGAGCATGGAGATGGGGGAGGAAGCATCCGCCCAAAACGTCAACATCTCTTTTCAACCGCAAAACCGCATCATCGTCCGAAATGCCGACATGAGGGTAGAGGCCGACGATCCAATCTCAACCGTCGACGATATCGGCGACTTCGCCGTCGCGCGCGGCGGGTGGGTCGTCAACATCAACACGATCGACGAGGGAGGTTTCTACTACATCACGATCCGAATCCCGTCCGAAACCCTCGACGAAGTCATCGAACAAATAACCGCTAATGTCGCCAAGGTATTGTCCGTCAGTTCCGACTCCACTGATTTCACCGAGGAATACATCGACCTCGGAGCCCGGCGGTCCACGGTCCAAGAAACTGTCGACGCGTTGACTCAACTGTTGAAGAACGAAAACTACGACACCGTACAAGAGCTTCTTGAGGTGCAGCGAGAAATTACCAACTGGCAATCAGAACTAGAGATTATCGACGGTCGCCTCGCCTTCATCAGTGAATCTGCAGCCTATTCGAGGCTCACCGTCACCGTCAACCGATCGCCCATTCCCATGCGGGTAGACGTCGGAGAAGACGCCCACGTCGGTATCGGCGTCGGACGAAAGTACACCGCTCGCTTCTTCCCGCCAGACGGTTACGACCGCTTCGAGATCACCTGGGACTTTGGTGATGGGTCCGAACTCCAAACCGTGCGATCCGGCCTCCGAACCCAAGATGAAGACGGCCTCCTTAGCGTCCCTGTCCGCCACACTTACGCGTCGGACGAATTCTCACCTCATGTAGTTACCGCAACGATCCGAGCTTTTTCAGATCGCGGATTGGCAGAAGGCCAAGGCCAACTCTGGGCCAATGTCTCCGAACTGCCTCGCATCGACGCTTTCGTGACGACATCGGAGTACGACGTCGAACAAGGTCAACCGGCAACTCTGACCGCATCGTTCAACCATCCTGACACCCTGCGCAACCTTCGATACTCTTGGGACTTCCGAGACGGTTCTCCCGTCGTCGAAGGAACGGTTGAGTCCGGCGACACCGGCGTCGAAATCGAACACGTCTTTGATCGGCACCGTCCAGAGTCATACCAGATCGTCTTCGAGATCCGCGGCGACAGCGACGCCGGCGAGGTTGAAGAAACGCACTATGCCCACGTTTACGTCTATCCCGGGCCAGAGATCGAATCATCCGATTTCGCTCCCGGCAATACCGCAACAAACGCCGTAAACGTCCTCATCAGCGTTTTCACATTTGCCGGGACTGCTGGCATCTGGCTCGCCATCACGTCGCCGATCTGGATCATTCTGGGCGTGATCATCATCATCATCATCCGCTTCATCATTCGTCGGCAACGAAACGTTGCGCGTGTGGTGTTTGTACCGAACCAAGAGTCGGAAACTCAAGTGGATTCTCAGAACCAACCAAACTCCGAACCTGCCAACTGACGTAGTGAGTAACTGAAACCCAAGTCATGATGGGCTCAAGATCCAATCCCCAACGTTTCGAGCACAAGTCAGTAATGGCATTTGTACTCGTAACGCTGGCGATTGCGACTGCGGTCCTGTTTGCGTGTACTCGGGATGTCGCGACGGTGCAGACGGTTGTTGTCGAACGCGACATCACCGTCGCCCCCGAGGTTTTGGTCGAAACGGTTGTGGTTGAGCGCGAGATCACGGTGAAGCCTGAAATCCAGGTCCACACCGTGGTTGTGGAGAAGGAGATTACCGTCGAGCCAGAGATCGAGGTCCAAACTGTTGTCGTTGAACGTGTAGTCACCATCGAGAAAGAAGTGATCGTCGAACGAGTCGTCACCGCAGAACCAACCGTCATCGTCGTCGAACGGGAAGTCGAAGTCCCTTATCCTGTCAGAGAAACAGTGATCGTCGAACGGGAAGTCACTGTCCCGCCGGAGATCGTCGTCCATACAGTGCTCGTGGAGCCGACCGCGCATCCATCCCCTGAGGCCACACCGACACCCGAGATCGAGTTCCAATCCCCGCTTGCCATTTGCCAACCAATCCCGGTGTGGGGGACTGGTAGAGGAGGTTCGACGAATGTTGGCGTACCTGCCTCTGCAGGATCGTCAACCACGTTGAGCGTTCCGGCCTCTGCACCATTCCCGATTCTCCCGCCACAAACGATTCGGCCGCCGCTGACGACCTTTCAAGACAACGAACGCCAACCTTGGAACTTGACCACGGAGGACGACACCTCGACGTTGAGCCTTGACACGGACCGCACTTCGTTCCATCTAGCCCGCAATTGGGCTAAGGACGGTTTCGATATCGTTCCCGACAGCGTCCGTGCTGAGGAATGGATCAATTCCTTCGATTACAACTATCCATCGCCGATCGATAGTTCTGAGTTCGGCATTTCAACCGACATCACGAGGCATCCGCTCGATCCTGAACTCGGCATGGTTCGTCTCACTTTCCGGGCCCCCGAAGTCGAAGATGATTTCGACCTAAACGTCACCATGGTTCTCGATGCTTCCGGCTCCATGGCAGACGGCAATCGTGTCGCGATAGCCCGAGCAGCGGCGGAAACCCTTCGTGAAAGCTTGGACCCCAACGACCGAGTTTCCATCGTCCACTTCACCACCGATGTCATCGACGAACTAACCGTTGCGAATGCCTCACCGGATGACCGAGATGCCGCCGAATCCATCGCACGACTGATTCCACACGAAAGCACCAACGTTCAAGCAGGTCTCAACCTTGGCGTGCAGCTAGCACATCAGATGCGGACTGAACGGCCAGACGCTCTGAACTACATCATGCTTTTCTCAGATGGTGTCGCAAACGTAGATGCCACCAACCCATTCGTAATCCTCGATACCGCAACTGACGTCGACCCGGACAATCCATTGCGTCTGATCACCATTGGCGTCGGTGTTGCGAACTACAACGACGTGCTCCTAGAGCAGCTTGCCCAACATGGAAATGGTTGGTATCGCTACTTGACCGTGCCCGAAGAGGGTGAAGCGCTCTTTAACCGGGAGAACTGGTTAGCCCTTTCGGTGCCATTCGCGGACCAGACACGAGCGCAAGTGACTTGGGACCCCGATAAGGTCGAACGGTGGCGGTTGATCGGTTACGAGAACCGCGTCACTTCGGACGAGTCGTTCGATCAAGCACTCAAGAAATTCGCCGAAATCCCTTCGGGCGTTGCGACTACCATCTACTTTGAGATCGAACCGGTAGAAACCATTAACAACGGGGATGACGACTCAGATTTTGGCAACGTAGAAATCCGTTGGGTGTCGCCCGATGACAGATCGGATAGACGCCAAGACGCGGACATTTTGCCGGATCCCGACGCAAGCGTAGCTCCCCACTTCGCCGCCATCATCGCATTAGCTGCTGACCGATACAGCAATGCGTGCAACGTCCCGCCTGAAACCGTCAATTCGGAATTAATCGACCTCGCCACGCAACTCATCGATATCGCCACCCCGATCTCCAGTACCCGAGCATTCCAAGACTTCCAATTCGTCCTCGACGGACTAATTGCAACCACCGATCCGCCACCGACGTCAGGGTACAGTCCATGAACCAATTAACTTTCCGTCGGATGCCAAACGGAGCATATTTGCGGGTTTACCGGCAACCCACCTCTGCCACCCTCCAACTCCTAGTGTCGTCTCGGCGCAGGCAGGAACCCAAAGGGCTTAAGGGTTAAACTTTGCCGAAAACCTGAATCCGGAATTTTCAAAACCGCGGGAACAAATTCAGAGCTTCCGTCGTCTATACCACAGTAACCTGAAAAACGAAGGTACAGAGGACACCGAAAAATGAACAAGAATATAGAACCGAAAACACAATTCAAAGCGAATCTACTCATCTCCATTGCGCTGGTGCTCGTAGCGGCACTCGTCTCCGCGTCGATGGCTTGCAGTAGTGGACCTGACACAGTCGTTCACACGGTGGTGGTTGAGAAGGAAGTGCCGGTGCAAGGGAAAACCGTCATTCAGACCGTTTTGGTTGAAAAGGAGGTGCAGGTTCAAGGCGAAACCGTCGTTCAGACCGTTGTGGTTGAAAGGGAGGTTGAGGTACCTGTTGAAGTTGAGAAGGTCGTCGAAAAAGAGGTTGAGGTTCAAGGCGAAACTGTTGTTCACACGGTGGTGGTTGAAAAGGAAGTTGTAAAAGAGGTTGAGGTTCAAGGTGAAACCGTTGTTCACACGGTGGTGGTAGAACGCGAAGTTGAAGTGGCTCCCGCTGCAACAGCCGCTCCTGCTGGACTGCCTGATCGGGTGGGACAACCAGCCGCTGAAGCGCAATCCGGTGCTCCAGGTCAACCGTCGCAACCGTCCCAACCGGGTGCGACGCAGTTCCAGAACACTACGCGTAGCAACTTCGCGCTGACTGCTGAAGACGACACTTCAACCTTCAGTCTCGACACAGACCGGACATCATTCCAACTGGCGCTAAATTGGGCGAGTTCAGGATACGAAGTCGATCCCGCTTCAGTGCGCGCCGAAGAGTGGATCAATGCCTTCAACTACGGCTACGAATACCCGCGTCACGACGACTCGTTCAACATCCAGACCGACATCATTGAGCATCCACTTGACAGCAGTCTGCACTTGGCACGGGTCGCGTTCCAGGCACCAGATGTCGTGGTTGATCTGCCGCTGAACGTCACACTGGTGCTTGACGGCTCTGGCTCGATGGCCGATGGAAATCGCGTCGAAATTGCGCGCCAGGCTGCGGACACTATCCGGACGAGCCTAGGTGGGGATGATCGAATGTCGATCGTTCATTTTGACAACAACGTGAAGAGAGGGTTGACGGTTAGAGACGCAGACCCCGATAGCAGGGTGCTCCGCGATTCGATTGATGATCTGAGCCCTGACGGCGGGACCAACGTCCAAGCCGGATTGGATCTCGGTGTGCGGTTAGCTGATGAGATGCGCCGAAGTCGACCTAACGCATACAACTACGTAATCCTAATGTCCGACGGCGTGGCGAACGTCGATGCCACCAACCCGTTCGCGATCCTGGAATCTGCTGTTGATCACAATCCCGACAACCCGTTGAGGCTGATCACGATTGGTGTCGGCATCAACAACTACAACGATGTTCTGTTGGAACAACTTGCCCAGCACGGCAACGGTTGGTATCGATACCTGAGCGAACCGGAAGAAGGACGGAGGCTCTTCAACCGTGATAACTGGCTTGCTCTGTCAGTCCCGTTCGCGGACCAGACGCGTGCACAGGTGGTTTGGGACGAAAATCTGGTGCGTAGCTGGCGAATGATCGGATACGAAAACCGCGTGACATCGGACGAATCGTTCACCCGCGCCGAGAAGAAGTTTGCCGAACTGCCCGCCGGTTCAGCAACCACCGTGTTTTTTGAACTCGAACTCGTCGATCCATACCTGCTTGGAATCTCAAACCAGCCACTCGGCGAAGTCGAGGTGCGCTGGGTTACCCCAAGCACTGGTGAAGGAAATCGCCAACATCAGGAGATCGACTCCGAGCTTGCGATATCCGAGGCAGCGACCGAATTCGGAGCGATCGTAGCGTTGGCCGCCGACCATTACAGTGGTCTGCACGAATACGGTGACACCCATCCGGGTTCGATCCATAACGACCTATCAGACCTCGCCAACATGCTACGAGGTGTTGGTTCGCCGATCGCTGGAACCACCGCGTACCACGACTTCGAATTCGTGTTGAATTCGTTGGTGGAAAACGTCGAACCCGCATCGAGTACCGGCTATAGCAGGTAGCAGGTTTCGGAACTAAATGCGATGGCATCGTCGGCTTCGAATAACTGTTCGAAGCCGACGATTATTTGATCAATATGAGGTTCGATTTTACTCATAATATAAACCGTACGTCTCACAGTTACACATGATTTGCCTTCGCCATAATAAGCGCCATGCACTTGTGATAATCCGAATTGAAACCGAAATCACCATCTAATCGTAGCCATCTACAATCAGAGACCTTCGTAGCAGAACTAAACTAACTCTGCGCCTCAGTCCCAATTGTTGGTTTCTACACCGCCAATCAAACCGACTCAAGGATGATATGCAATGAAAACAGGTAATCCCTCCTTTCCCCGATCTGACACCTACTGGATATCTAGACCGGTGGTCACCATTGCGTCGGCGGTATTGGCTTTGGTTTTCGCCGTCATCACCGCATGTAGCGGATCAGAAACTGTCGTGCAAACCGTCGTCGTTGAAAGAGAAGTTATCAGAGAGGTTGAAGTCGCCCGAGAAGTCGAGGCTGAGAGGGATGCTGTAGTGGAAATCGAAAAGGAAGTCGCTGTTCCTATCGGAGGAGATTCACCGCAGACTTCCCCACGTCAACCCTCGAGGCCTGGTGCCACAAGCTTTCAAAACACGACGCGTAGCAACTTCGCGCTGACTGCTGAAGACGACACTTCAACGTTCAGCCTCGACACTGACCGAACCTCCTTCCAACTCGCTCTCAATTGGACACGTTCTGGCTATGAAGTGGATCCGGCTTCGGTACGGGCGGAAGAGTGGATCAACGCGTTCAACTATGACTATGAGATGCCGCGCCACGACGATTCGTTCAACATCACAACCGATGTGATCGAGCACCCGATAGATGACGGAATGCACTTGGCACGCTTGGCGTTTCAGGCACCTGATATATCGCTCGATCTACCTCTAAACGTGACTCTGGTCCTAGACGGATCTGGTTCGATGTCCGACGGTAACCGCGTTGACATCGCTCGCGATGCCGCGGACGCTATCAGGAACAGCCTTGGACGAGATGACCGGATGTCCATCGTGCACTTTGACGACGAAGTCAAACGTCGCCTTACAGTGCAGGATGAAAAACCCGGCAGTAGAGCGGTGCGCAACTCCATTGACGATCTGCGACCAGACGGTGGCACCAACGTCCAAGCTGGATTGAATCTCGGTGTCGAGCTGGCAGATGAGATGCGTCGGGAACGCCCGAACGCTTTTAACTACATTATTCTGATGTCCGACGGCGTGGCGAACGTTGATGCGACAAATCCGTTTGCAATTCTCGAATCCGCGGGCGACCGTAATCCCGACAACCCGTTGCGACTGATCACGGTCGGAGTCGGCATCAACAACTACAACGATGTTCTGTTGGAGCAACTCGCGCAACATGGCAACGGTTGGTATCGATACCTGAGCGAGCCTGAGGAAGGTCGCAGATTGTTCAGTCGTGACAGCTGGCTCTCTCTATCTGTACCGTTCGCTGACCAGACCCGAGCGCAAGTGATCTGGGACGAGAATCTGGTGCGCAGCTGGCGAATGATCGGGTACGAGAACCGCGTCACCTCTGACGAGTCGTTCACTCGTGCCGAAAAGAAGTTCGCCGAACTTCCCGCTGGTTCAGCAACCACGGTCTTCTTCGAACTCGAACTGCATGACCGCAATGATCTGGGACGATCTGACCAACCTCTAGGCGAAGTCGAGGTGCGATGGGTAACACCAAGGACGGGCGATGATAACCGGCAGCACCACGAGATCGATTCCGACCTTACTTCCCCAGATGCCGCGGCTGAGTTCGGTGCCATCGTGGCACTTGCCGCCGACCGTTACAGCGGCTTGCACGAATACGGCAACGACCACCCAGGCACGATCCATAACGACCTGTCAGACCTCGCCAACATGCTACGAGGTGTTGGTTCGCCGATCGCTGGAACCACCGCGTACCACGACTTCGAATTCGTGTTGAATTCGTTGGTGGACAATGTTGAGCCCGCGTCAAGCACTGGCTATAGCAGGTAGCGGGTCCGAGTTGTTGACGCGCTGATTGCCCAGTAGTTGCTTACAATCTCGCGGAGTGATCAGCGTGCAACAACGTAGCCGCATCGACAGCTTTGTCGATGGGTTGACCAACTTCGACGATTTCGGAACCAAAACCGAAGTCGTCGAAGTTTCTTCATCTTCCGATGCGCCTCCACTCGTCTACTACGTCAACGAGTTCTGGACACACGTTCAGCGAGCCGGTCATGCTCTGCATGAAATCAGCTATCGAGCTTGCTTCAAACCGCAACTCCCCGGATTTTTCATCGATCGACTAACTGATCCATCCGATGCCGTATACGATCCGTTCATGGGGCGAGGCACGACGCCTATACAAGCAGCGTTGATGGACCGACACGCGTTTGGAAACGATGCCAACCCCATGTCGATCATGATGACGCGCCCACGTCTTAACACACCCGAGGCGTGCGACATCGAATCCCGGTTGCGAGAGGTACCATGGGATGCCGCCGAGCCCACGCAATTCGATGAACGATTCGGCGTCTTCTTTCACCCCGCGACGCTCAGACAAGTCGTCGCGCTCCGATCTTGGCTGAGCCAACGCGAGACCACGGGCACTTATGACTCTGTCGACGACTGGATCCGATTGGTGGCGATGAGCCGATTGACCGGACACTCCCCAGGGTTCTTCTCCGTCTACACACTACCGCCCAATCAAGCCGCATCCATCGAAAGCCAGTCGCGCATCAACGAAAAGCGCGGACAGACTCCGACGGAACGTGATGTCAAAGAACTGATATTGCGGAAGAGTCGATCTCTGCTCCGTCATGGCGGACTGAACTACGCCCAATTTGACCTAGGTTGTGGCGACTCGACAAACACGCCAGAAATCAAAACAGATTCGGTCGATTTGGTTGTCACTTCGCCTCCGTTCCTGGACACCGTCGACTACGGGTCCGACAACCACGTTCGGGCGTGGTTCGCCGACATCAACATTGACGCGCAACCAATCGCAATCCTGCAAAACCCCGAAGATTGGCAACGTTTCACCGCCGAAACTTTGCGAGAGCTTTGCCGAGTCGTCAAACCCGGCGGCACAATCTGCTACGAAGTCGGCGAGGTCCGCAACGCAACCATCAAGCTCGAAGACCTAGTATACGCCGCCATCCGAAACGCCCGACTCCCCGTCGAAATCCTCGGCGTCCTAGTAAACCAACAAGACTTCACCAAAACCTCGAACACCTGGGGCATCACCAACAACCGACGCGGCACAAACACTAACCGAGTCGTGATGATGACGGTGTTGGGGTGATTGAGTTGCGTTGACGGTCGGTTTGTTTAGAACGGCAACCCGGTCGAAAAGTCCGGTATGCCCGCCCATCGTCCGCCGTCGCCGGAGCGCTGAACTGCAATTGTCTTGATGACGTCCGGGTTCGCCAGACCATGTGGCGCACGTCCGGTCAATGCAAAGCTCACGTTCTCCGCCTGCTTCTGCCCGCACTCCTCCAAGAAAGTGGGCGAGTAACCGGCCAAGTGAGGAGTAACAAAGCAGTTCGGCAACGAAAGTATCGGATCCTCTGATGCCACTGGTTCGACCTCCGTCACGTCGATGCCCGCGAATGCGATCTGTCCGTCCCGCAGCGCGGCATGAAGCGCTACCTGGTCGACCAACTTCCCGCGGGCGCAATTGATGAGGATCGCAGTCGACTTCATCTTCGCCAACGATTCCGCGTTGATGATGTGGTTTGTTGCTTCTGTGTGTGGGGCATGGATCGTGATAATGTCCGACTCGGCCCAGAGTTCATCGAGGTCGACTAGTTGTACGCCGTAGAGGTCAGCGGACGATTGGTAACCGTATGGATCGAACGAGATTATGCGCTTGGGGCCGAAGCCGGAAACTCGCTGGGCAAACGCTCTTCCGATGTTCCCGAAACCGAGTATCCCGACCGTCTTGCCACCAACGCGGTCGACGGTCTCTTGGTATTCGCGCATCAATGCCGGATCGTCAGACCACTTCCCCTCGCGCGTCGCCGCAACGGTTTCCGGGATGCGTCGCAGGATCGACAACATCATCGCCATCGCGTGATCCGCAACCTCAACCGTGTTAACCCCCGGCACATTGCAGGCCAGCACCCCCAACTCGGTCGCAGCATCGAGGTCGATCGAGTCCACGCCGACTCCCATGCGACTTACGACCTTCAACTTGGAGCAGGCCTCCAAAACGTCCCGACCTGTGAGCGGCCAAGTTGCGACTAGCGCGCCATCGGCATCCTTCATCGCCTCGATGTAAGGCTCCGTCTCCTCGAACGGATTGACAATCTCGACTTCGATATCGCCTGCCGACTCGATGATGCCTTTGACATCAACGAAGGTCTCGCAAGCAACCACAACTTTGAGGGACATCTAGACTCGCTCCATCAATATTCTTCGCTCGCACCAACTCCGGCGCTCATCGATTTGCATCTATCAACCTTAAACAAAATCGAGGCGATGTGTATCTGAACAGCTGCAACTTGCTGCGTTCAGGATAAACCGAGGCATTACTATTCCATCTACCGCATTCCGAACACCGATCACGGAAGAAAGACCAACCATGCAAAGCCCATCAAAAGCGGAAATCGCTGCCTACACCGAATCCCACACCACTATCCCCGACAGCATTTTCGACGCCATAGCCAATGATGCCCAAACAACCCCCTCTGCCGGCATGATGTCGGGCCGCACCGTCGGCTACTTTCTCAACACCCTCGTAACCATCTCGGGAGCCAAACGCGTTCTTGAAATCGGAACCTTCGTCGGCTACAGCGCACTGATGATGGCCGCCGCTCTCCCTGAAGATGGCGAGCTCATCACTCTCGACGTCAGCGATGAATTCACGAGCATCGCCCGCAAACACTGGGCAAGGCACCCAGCCGGAAGCAAAATCCAACTCATTCTAGGGGCCGCAACCGAAACCCTCGAAACCCTCGCACCCGGTTTCGATGTTGTCTTTATCGACGCCGACAAAGACAACTATCCCATTTACTACCAGAAATCGCTCGACCTACTGTCGCCAAAGGGTGTAATCGTCATCGACAACGTCTTCCAAGGCGGCCGCGTTCTGGAACCCGTAGCCGATGACAACCCACGAGCGGCATCCACACGAGCCGTTCAGTCGATGAATGACATCATCCAAAACGACGACCGGGTCAACAACGTGATGCTCACCATTCGAGATGGCATCACCTTGGTGCGCAAACGCGACGCGCATCTCACTTGAGTCGCGGCAATTCCCGTCCACGTCGGTACCGCTGCTGGTAGTAGACATATTCCTCGTCGGTGCCAAATTCGTAGTGTCCGCTCAACGGGCCCGGTCCGGTTCGGACGTTCGGCTCGGGCGGGTTCGCCGCCACGACATCCTCGTCGAAATCAACACCTAAACCTGGCTCCTCAGGCACCGTGATGTAACCATCAACGGTCGGCAGATGTGGTTGAATCACCTCATACCGTTGCGGCACATCGTCCTCCAAGCGCTCCAGTATCAACGCGTTCGGAATCGCCGCCAAGATATGAATCGCCGCATACTCGGCCACCGGACCCAACGATCCCGAGTGCGGAGCAACGTTGATGTAGTGCGCCTCCGCCAACGCTGCGATCTTCTTCAGTTGCGTGATACCGCCGATTCGACCGGAATCTGGTTGCACAACATCAACAATCTCATCCTCGATGATTTCGCGGACTCCCCAGAGATAAGAATGTCGTTCCCCGGCCGCGATCGGAATATCGACATTTTCCTGAACCCGCCGCATCGCCTCAGTGTTTTCCGGCGGCACCGGGTCTTCATAAAACAGCAAATTGTAGGGCTCTAACCCTTTGCCGACGATGATGGCATCTTTGGCAGTGAACCAAGGCGGACCATGAGCATCGACCATGATGTCCATCTCATCGCCCACCGCGCGCCGGATCGCTTCGACTCGTTCGACCGTCCGATAGACTCCGCCGGTCTTCACGCCAGTGATCCCGCGGTCGCGCATCTCGAGTGCGCGTTCCGGGGTCCCGGCATGAGCATACGTGCGTATCCGTTTGCGAACCCTTCCGCCGAGAAGGTTCCATACCGGCGTGTTCAGAACCTTGCCTTTGATGTCCCAAAGCGCCATGTCGATAGCGTTGATCGCGCCAGACCCAGGCGTTCCTGTCATTCCGTGGCCCATGATCGCCACGATCATCTGCTGATGCAGTCGCTCGATATCGGTCGGATCCTCACCCACGACGATATTGGCCAGATCCTCCACCCCCGTCTGAACCACACGCGGCCAACCTGAACCCTCGCCAACTCCATAAATCCCCGCATCGGTGTAGACCTTGACGAAGCACCAATTGCGACTGCCGCTTCCGGACATCAAGAATGTTTTGACCTCAGTGATTTTCATGGGACTACCGTCGTTTCTGCGCCTCGGCACCGCGATGCGCTGTGTTGCGTGTTTGGTTATGGATAACGGAATGAATGATACGCGTTACAATGCGGTTACAAGATATTTCCAGCCCAAAAGACGCTCCAGAGCGGGAGAGTGACCAAATGGCAGACACCACAGTGACAACATCCGACAACGGACCGTATTGGGTCAGCGGCAACTTCGTAGTCGTTGACGCCGAAGGTAAGGAATTCCCGGTTCAAGGCGAAGCGTATCTGTGTCGATGCGGGCAGTCTGAGGAAAAGCCGTTCTGCGATGGATCACACAACCTGGCTGGCTTCAACGACGCGTGCAGGGCATGAGACATGGCGGAACCAACTCGCATATACGTCTGGAACAACGACGCCTTGCAAGTGGTCGGCGATTTCGAGCTGCACGATTCTGAAGGTGGCGAGTTCAAGCAGCACGGAAAAGTTCGGCTCTGCCGATGCGGCATCTCGAACACCAAACCCTACTGCGACAACTCGCACATCCGGACCGGTTTTCAGAGCCAGGTGAGCGCGCGCGGGGATTGATTCGAGTGATTGAGTGCTCAGGGCACCAATACCGTCCGCGCAACTGCGCCGGCCTCCATATCCCTGAACGCTTCGTTAACCTCCGTCAACGGCCGCGTCCGTGTAACTAGGTCGTCGATGTTCAATCGACCCTGCTGATACAGAGCGATCAACCACTGGAAATCGTGCCGAGGACTTCCGGTGCCGGCGCTGCAACCGATTAAAGCACGGTCGAGAAACAGGTGGCGCATCGGGATCATGACCTCGCCGTCGTCCGGGGCCGCACCGACTAGAACCGCCGTCCCGCCGTCGCAGGTAGCTTCTAATGCTTGTCGCAGGGTGGCGGGCTGTCCGATCACCTCAAACGCGTAGTCGACGCCTCCACTGGTGAGGTCGCGGATCGCTTCTACGGCATCGTTATTCGATGCGTCGACGGTGTCGGTGGCGCCCATCTTCGTGGCGTATTGGAATTTGGAGGGGTTGGTGTCGACCGCGATGATCCTCGATGCCCCGGAGAGATGCGCCCCTTGAATTACGTTGAGACCCACGCCGCCACAGCCCCATACGGCCACGGTCGATCCAGTTTCGACTTTGGCCCGATTGACGACTGCACCGACGCCCGTGATTACCGCACATCCAACAAGCGCGGCGCGGTCGAGCGGGACGTCGGGATCAACTTTGACGACATTGTTCTCCCAAACCACGGTGTGCTCCGCGAATGTTGCCAATCCGGCGTGGTACTGAGCGCCGTTTTTGCGGAACTGTGCGGTTGGGGAATGCGACGAGATCGGATCGCAAAGGTTCCAACGACCAGTTGAGCAGTATTTGCAACGACCGCACATCGGGCGAATGGCGAACACCACCTTGTCGCCCGGTTCAAGCCCATGAACACCCGCGCCGATCTTTTCGACAATGCCCGCACCCTCGTGACCTAATATGGCCGGCAATGCGTCGGTGCGTCGGTATCCGGAGTAGACATTATGGTCGCTGTGGCAGACGCCGGTGCCCCCGATTTTGACCATCACCTCTCCGGGTCCCGGGTCGTCAAGTTCCAATGATTCGACGATCGCAGGTTCGCCCTGCTTGTAGATAACTGCGGCGAGAGTCGAGGTGGTCATAGGAGTGCGGCTCCATTAAGATTCGCGGATCGACGTGGATTGGCTGTGATGATAGCAGTGGGACGAGTTCAATTCCGCCGCATAGCCCAATCGTGTTCAGGCTTGCGAGTACCCTTCGCCAACCTCAACCAACTCATCTCCCCGCAGACTCGAAACAAACACCATCTGACTACCGCTCCGATCCGCGATCTCCAACTCGACTCCGCTCCGAATCCCGTACATCGTCCATGATTTTCGCGAGGATGGAGCGAATGGGTTACCGCGCCCTCCGTGGCGGGCGATGTTGTGGTCGGTCGCACGTATCGCAGTGATATCTGACCACAAAAAAGTGCGGTGTGTCCCAAATATGCCCATACTTACGATTACACCTTCTGGTGTCGCCGTCGTCTGCATGAGGGTTGAGCCGAGCATGACGTACACGATGCCTAGAATAGCGATGGCGAAGCTAATGTAGAAGATCAGTGCTTCGGGACCCGAAACTAAGGGGTCGTCGCCAAGGCTTCGGATACCAACGGCGGTGAGTACGCCGGAGGTGCCGCCTAACATCAGGCCGAGGAATGCGAACATCCACCCGGGCGCTCTGAGGCTTTCGGTGAAGTTCGGTGATTCTTGTACTGGCTCGCTCATCTTTAGAACCGCTGAAACTTGATATACGCTTCCTGCGGATCCATTCCATTCAAAATCATGTTGCGAAGCTCGTTCTCGGTGTTCATCACTTCGTGGACGAGCTTTGCAACGTCGGATGCGGCCGATGCCGGTATGACAACCACTCCGTCGCGATCGCCAAGGATGAAATCGTCGGTTTGAATGCGAACATCGCCGATCGTAATTGGTTCACCCAGTGATTGAACCTGCCAACGAGCAACGATATCTGACGGCGTAAGGTATCGGCAGAATACTGGGAACCCGAGTTTGAGGATGAAGTCAGTGTCGCGATTGCCGCCGTCAACGACGTAGCCTTTGACGCCACGGAATTTGAGGGTCTCGGCAGACAACTCTCCCATATGCGCGATCGTTGAGTCGTTGGGTTGACACACGACTACCGAGCCCGACGGCGCGGCACTAAGCATACCTGTCCACGAGAGCAACGAATCATCTTGCGACAATCCTTCTACCATTCCACCGCTGCACGTCCATACCTTTCCAACCACTAAAGTTGTCGGATCGACTGGTCGAATGTCGTTGGGCAAGATGCCGGCGTCGAGGCCAATCTCCCGCATCGCGTCGTAGACTGCGCCGGAATAGGCGGACTCTAGGATCGCAACGATCTGGTCTTCATTGAGGTCGGAAGGCATCGGGATTTTCGGGTGTTGCGAGGTTCGCGGGCGCATTGAGAACGCTTGCAAATTCTATATCTTTGGCGATTCCGCCAATACAGATTCCGAACTCGAAACCACTTGAACCGCAGTTTTGACCCTATCCACCGCGAACTGCGCGAGTTCATCGTCTTTCACTTCGTGTTCCCAAACTCTCAACACGCGCCAACCGATGCGTCGCAGATTTTCATTGTTAGCCGCGTCCCGGTCCATGTTCCTTCGGAATTTCGCCAGCCAGTACTCGTAGTTGCGTGTTGGCATCGTGGCATGTTCGGGACAACGATGCCAGAAGCATCCATCGATGAAAACCGCAATTCGTTGAGTCGGGAACACGACATCGACTTTGACACCGCGAGTTTCGAGCTTGATGTAGCGATCTTTTCGAAAGCGGAGTCCAGAGCGGTGCAACATGCTTCTAAAGGCGATCTCGGGTTTGGTGTCCGTACGGCGGTTGGACATCATCGATTTTCGCGTCGCCTCGTCGGATGCGGGAGGGGCTACCGGATGATTGGTGCGCTCGGTCATGCGAGCGAGTCTACCGTTTAGTGAGGATGATTGGCGTCATGTGCCGAGCCGCGGTTCACGCCCGCCCGAAATCATCCGCCTCTCGAACGATGTCATCCTCGCCCAAGTAATCCCCTGTCTGAACCTCGACAATCTCCAACGGCTCAACCGACGAAGGATTCTCGATTCGGTGCTTGTGTGTGCGGGGGACGTAGATCGACTGCGACGGGCCGAGCATCTGGTCTTCGCCGTTGATCGTCACCTTGGCAATCCCGCGCGCGATTGTCCACGTCTCGGACCGATGCCGGTGCCATTGATACGAGAGCCGACTCTCGGGTTTGACGCTCAACCGTTTCACCTGAAAACCCGGGCCACGAGTTAACACCTCATACGATCCCCATGGACGTTCTTCACGTCGCGGGTTTCGTGCGCGACGTACACTTGCGGTGTCAATCGGTTGTGTGGATGTCGGTTCTTCAGGCATGAATGAAAGCGTTGGGCCCGACTGGGGTGTTGATCGTATGGTTGTAAGCTAAATCCTACGTTAATCGACCTTTGGTGTCCCCGCTGGGGCCCTTAGCACTCGCAAAGCCCCATGACAACTACTCCCAACTCCTCCGACCGACCAAACATCCTCGTCATCCTCACCGACCAGCAACGCCAAGATTCGCTGGCCTGTTACGGCAACGACTGGATCGAAACTCCCAACCTCGACAGCATCGCCGACCAATCATTCGTATTCGACAACGCCTATGTAACCCAGCCGGTGTGCACGCCGAGCCGGGCATCAATTATGACTGGTCTATACCCCCACGCCGTCGGTCTCCATCGCAACAACATCCCGTTGCCTGCCGCCTGCCCGACCATCGCCGAACGTATCAGCGAGGACTACTACTGCGCCTATTTTGGCAAGTGGCACCTTGGCAACGACATGATCCAGCAGCATGGCTTCGACGAGTGGATAAGTGTGGAAGACTTCCACCGGGTTAGGGCCACCAAGCGGGAGCATCGAAACGTTGAGGCGCATTACAACGACCATCTCAGGAAGCACGGTATCGAACCGCCGGGTATTAATCGGTCGTACGAGAATTGGTTCGCAACTGCGGGGTTGACCGAGGAACAGACGCAGGCATATTTCTTGGGTGACAGTGCCGCGGACTTCATCCGGAATCACGGAGAAACCGAGACTGGCGACATGCCGTTTATGCTCTACGTCTCGTTCTTCGAGCCGCACCCCCCTTATACCGGGCCGCTCAACGATCTCTACGATCCGGAAGATATATCGGTCGGCCCGGCGTTCCTGAAACGACCTGACGGTGGGTCTCTACTCAACCGATTGCGGGCAGACTACTACATGTCTGGCCAATTAAACCCGCTGGGCATCGACGATTATCACGATCTGACGGCTGAGGATGGTTGGCGCCGACTGCGCGCACAATACTTCGCTAACGTCACGTTGGTGGACCGGCAGGTAGGCAAGATGCTTGATGCGCTACGTGAAATCGGGCAGCTTGACAACACGGTGATCGTCTTCACGAGTGAACACGGCGAAATGGCTGGTGATCACGGGATGCTGGAGAAACGCTCGATGTATGAAGAGGCGTCCCGCGTCCCGCTGCTAATTCGTGTTCCGGGTTCCGAGCCTGATGAGGCGGGGGAATCGAAGCGGATTGCCGGATCGGTTTCGCTTGTTGATCTTGTTCCGACGTTACTTGATTTGAGCGGTGGTGGCGATGGATTGGACTCTACCGCGAGTGGTGTAATGGGCGACGGTTTCGCGCCAACTGCTTCGGATCCTTCAGACCATTGGGAGATGCAGGGCAAGAGTATCGCTCCAGTGTTGAGCGGCGAATCCGATTTGAGCGAAAACGATGTGTTTGTCCAGTGGAACGGCATGGGAGACAGGAACCTAGGCACAGTGGAGATCAACCGTATGGCTTCGATGCATTGGCGCACGGTGATCACTCCTGATCGCTGGAAACTCAATCTCTGTCCGGCGGACCAATGCGAGCTGTACGACCTAAACACCGATCCGCATGAGTTGAACAACCTGTACGACGATCCGCAACATCGCGACCGGATACGCGACATGGCAGCGCGGATAAGAATCTGGCAAGCGGCGACGGGCGACGACGCGGACTTGCCGGGCGGATGAAAACGGAGCGATTTAGGCATTGACAGCTTGAGTGCTACTCTTAGTTGTCAACCGCGAAGAAACTGATTTGTGAAACCAATGCCGTCGTTCTTGCACGCCTCAGCTACCGAAATCGAAGCTAATACTCCTTACCGACGATCTGTTCTGGACAACGGAATCCGAGTAGTTACCAGTCAAATGACGCATACGAAGGCCGTGAGTGTGGTCTTCCTGGTGGGCGCGGGAAGTCGCTACGAGACGGACGCCGAAGCCGGCGTTTCGCACCTCTTCGAGCACATGCTATTCAAGGGGACGCCGAGTCGGCCGCGCCCGAGGGATATCAGCGGCTCGGTCGAGAGGGTCGGTGGTGCCATCAACGCATTTACGGATCGTGAATGCACCGGATATTGGTGCCGAATGGCATCTCCTCACTATCGCAGTGGGGTCGAAGTCCTCGCAGACATCATCAAAGAGCCGCTGTTTAGGGATGACGACATCGCGCAAGAGAAGCATGTCGTGCTGGAAGAGATCAGAGCTTCTCACGATTCGCCAGGTGCTCTCGCCGGGATGTTGCTCGATGCGGCGCTGTGGCCTAACCAACCGCTTGGGAGAGATGTGGCGGGCACCATTGAAAGCGTCGAGGCGATTCCTCGTTCGGTGATGATTGACTATCATCGCGAACAGTACGTCGGACGTAATCTAGTAGTCGCGGTCGCCGGGAACGTGGAGCACGATGAAGTCGTTGATCAGATCGATGCGTTGCTTTCAGATCTGCCGGATGGCGAACCGAGGGAGATGTTTCCACACGATGACAATCTCGCCGGTCCGAGTATCAATTGCAGCCAGCGGGATCTTGAACAGATGCATATGGCGATGGCTTTCAAGGGCGTTAGCATGAACGATCCACGCCGTGCGGCCCTGCGCATCATGACCGTCGTGTTGGGTGGGAGTATGAGTAGCCGACTTTTCGAGGAGGTCAGGGAGAAGCGCGGCTTGGCGTACGGCATTGGCAGTTCTATGCACACGTTGTCGGACTGTGGAGTGGTTGACATTCACACCGGCGTCGAACCTCCGAAAGCGGTCGAGGTGATGCAGGTCATCGTCGACGAATTGGTGAAGATTCGAAACGGCGTAACGGAGGAGGAATTGCACGATGCGCGAGAGCTGGCGAAAGGCCGAATGATCTTGGGAATGGAGGAAAGCAGAGCGGTCGGCCACGATTTGGCTGCACAGGAGCTGTTGCGAGGGAGCATCGAAACACTGGATTCGCGCATCAAGACTCTGGATGCCGTAACGCTTGACGATGTCCAGTCCGTCGCTCTCGACGTGGTTGACGCGGGCAGGTTTGTGTTGTCGACGGTAGGGCCGGTGAGCGATTGGTCTACCCTCGATGCAGTCCTTGATTTCTGATTTCGACATCGAGTCGGTTGATATGTAGCCAATATGCGTTTCGCACATTAGCATATGCAATACAAAACACCCCTTAAAGGAGGTCCCCCAAAGAAATGAAGACCCGAGCATACATTTTGATTGAGACGTCCGTCGGTAGCACACATCAGGTCGCAGAGCAGCTGCGCAAGATAGACCAGATGATGGCCGTCGACATGGTAACCGGTCCATTCGACATCATCGCGGTGGTCGAAGCGGACAATCTCGTCGACATCGGCGGGATCGTCAGCACCAAGATGCACCAGGTCGGCGGCATCATCAAGACCATCACCAGCTTGGCGGTAACCGCAGACTAAGTTAATGCGTCATGTGGTTTGAATTTAACGAGGAAGAGATCGCATTTCGTGAGGAACTAAAAGAGTTCCTTGACCAAGAACTCCCCGATGGTTGGATTGGTCCGAACGACGAATCGAGCGATGAGGGTTGGGATCTGTACTGCCGCATGCGACGCAAGCTCGCCGAGCGCGGCTGGCTCACCATGACGTGGCCGAAGGAGTACGGCGGGCAAGAGGCGTCACCAATGATCAGCCTCCTCTTCGCCGAGGAAATGTCGTACCGCCGCGCACCGGGCAACGATCGCTTCGGCACGCGGATGTTGGGACCGACGTTGATGGTGTTCGGGACTGATGAGCAGAAGCGCAAATACCTGTCGGACATTGCCCAGGGCGGGATCCAATGGTGTCAGGGGTATTCGGAGCCGAATACGGGCTCCGACTTGGCGTCGTTGCAGACCTTCGCGGAACTCCGAGGCGACGAGTTTGTGATCAATGGATCAAAAATCTGGACATCGCTGGCGCATCGTGCGGACATGATGTTCATGCTTGTGCGCACTGACCGCGAAGCCGAACGCCACTCTGGCATAAGCTTCCTCCTCGTCGACATGAAATCGCCGGGTGTCCAAGTCAATCCGATAGTCAACATCGCCGGCGCGCACAGCTTTAATCAAGTTATGTTCGACGATGTGCGCGTTCCGTTTGAGAATCTCGTCGGCGAACTCAACGACGGTTGGAACGTTGCGATGAATCTGCTCAACTTTGAACGAGGAAACATCGACTATGTGTCGTGGGCGCAGCGGTCATGGGAAGAGATCCGCGACTATGCCGCAACGACTCGACGCTTTGACGGTTCATTGATGATCGACGACATGAAGGTCAGGCGCCGGTTGGCCGAGTTGGAAGCCGAGATCGAGATGGCTCGCTACATCACCTACGAAGTTGCATGGCTCCAATCCCTCGGACATCCGCCGTCCACCGAGGCGAGCATGTGCAAGATCGCCGCTACCGAAGTCAACACCGCGGTACTCGATTTCGGTGTTGAACTACTCGGATTGCCCGGCCTTATCGATGATCCCGACGAGCATGAAGACCTCGCGGGCCGGATATTCAAGATGAGGATGTACCAAACATCGGGTCCGATCTTGGCCGGAACCAACGAGATACAGAAAAACATCATCGCGTATCGTGGGCTTGAGTTGCCCCGACGCTGAACATTAATCGTCATTCCGGCCGCAGTGGTTTCATAAAGGGGGTTCGCAAACGCCGGGAACCAGAGGCGAAGGACGAGAGCGCTAAACCATGGACTTTGGGCTTAACGAAACGCAGGAACTGATCCGGAGCAGCGCGGCGGAATATCTGTCCGATCGTTCGCCGTCTGACTTCGTGCGGGCGATGGCGACGGATGAGCGTGGATATACCGAAGATTTTTGGCGAGAGATAGGCGAGCTGGGATGGCTGGGATTGATTGTGCCAGAGGAGCACGGCGGTTCCGGCATGGACATGTCGGATATGGCCGTGTTGCTGGCCGAATGGGGCGCCGCCTTAGCACCAGGGCCTCTGGTTGAATCGGCCGTTGTATCTGCCTCCGCAATCGCAAACTTTGGATCAGATGCCCAAAAGCAGGAATGGTTGCCGACAATCGCGACTGGCGAGACGGTTGCGGTTCCTTCGTTGGTCGGGATGGATGGTTCGACCGATCCGGGCGCGATGGGTGTTCGGGCTTCGGAGACATCGAATGGTTGGGTGCTGAGCGGTACGAGCAGGTTTGTTCCGTACGGGAACTCTGCCGATCTTGTGTTGATGCCGGCCGAAACAGACGCGGCTGTGACGGTGTTCGCGGTGCCGGTGAAGTCCGCTGAGGGAACGGTCAATGTCAATAGGGTGAAGATGGCTTCGGGTGCACCGGCTTGCGATATCGAGTTGAACGAGGTCGTGGTTCCGGCAGCGGCGGTTCTTGGCGAAGCTGGTGGTGGCGCTGATGTGGTTGTTCAGATGATGTTGTACGGAGCCGCGGCTAGGGCGACGCAGATGGTTGGTGCGGGCAACGCAGTCACGGATCGCACGATCGAGTATGTGAAAGATCGACGGCAGTTCGGACGGCCGATCGGCGCGTTCCAGGTGATACAGCACTACATGGCAGATATGGCAACGAAGGTGAAATCTGCGCAGCATCTGGTTAATCGGGCGGCTTGGGCTCTGAGCGCTGAAATCGACAGTGCTTCAGCTTCGAGGGCTGTGTCTCAGGCGAAGTGGACGGCGAATACTTTGATGCACGACATCGTGTGGAAGGCGCATCAGTCGCATGGAGCGATCGGGTTCACTTGGGAACACGATCTGCATCTCTACACTCGGCGAGTGCTTTCGTGGCGAGCAGATTTTGGAGATTCGGATTCGCACATCGAGAACCTTGGCCGAACGCTTTGACCGTCATTCCAGCGTAGGCTGGAACCTAGAGGGATCGAAAATGTCTGACGACTGTATCTTTTGCAGCATCATCGCCGGTGATGTTCCGTGTACCAAGGTCTACGAGGACGACCAAGTTTTGGCGTTCAACGACATCAATCCGATGGCTCGGGTGCATGTGTTGGTGGTGCCGAAAGTTCATTTCGACAGGTTGCACGAGAGCGACGAGTCGCATGTCGATATGTTGGGCCGAGTGCTAGTGGCGGTCGGGAAGGTTGCGGCGGTTAGGGAAGTTACGGGCTCGGGGTATCGAGTTCAGATTAGTCAGGGAGCCGGTGCTGGGCAGGAGGTGTTTCACCTGCACGCGCATGTGATGAGCGCGTAACGTCGGATACACTGATGGCAACCATGATTGGGTTGCTTGTACGTCAGATCTTGCGCACAGTCATCTTTCAGGTTGTGATGACTGTGGTGATGCGGTTTGTGAACAACCTGATGCGGCGGTTGTGAGATCTTCGTCCCCTCTCCCGCCAAGCGGGAGAGGGTTATTTTTGTACGTCGTCTACTGCGCGCGTTCCATCAGGACGGTAACTCCCATGTCGATGTATTTGTTGCGCAATCCGGGATCGCCGGAGCGGTAGCTCATGCGGACTGGGTTGTCGTTGACCTGGTCCATGACGTGCTTCAAGCAGTCGTCGTCGGTTTTCAGCGGGTGGTGCGGGTGCATCTCGCGGTCGAACTCGAGGTCAGCCGGACCCCACGAGAACAAGTCGGCGCCTGGCATGGCGAGGGTGTTTATGTTCTCGATGGCGTTGAGCGTCTCGATCTGTAGGCAGAGGATGCCGTTTTCGTTCCACCACTTGGCGTATCCGGGACGGTCGTGTCCGAGTTCCGCGCCCCATCGGTTACCACCGACCCAGCTTCGGCGTCCTTCGGGCGGGAAGTAGAACCACTCCAGGGCTTCCCTGACGGTTGCCGGATTTTCGACGAGTGGGATCTCGATGAAGGCGGGTCCCAGGTCGGCAATGTTGCCGATAAGGAATGCGAGTTCAGGGTGCTTCATGCGGAAGTGGACGGCGATACCGAGTTCGTCGGCCATGTTGCAATGCTCGACCAGCTTGTGCTCCGAGAAGGGGCTGTGCTGGCTGTCGCAGGTGATGAAGCCATAATCGTCTTTGCCGAGGATATCTTCGGCCTCCGACTTGGTGGTACCGATAGGCATGCTGACGCCGATGATGACGTCGCCGCGGCGGATGCGTTCTTTTAGCGGGGTGTCGTTACCCATTGGGTTTCTCCTTGTAGTCAGCCCCGATTGGGGCTGGTAGGGGCGCGTTTCAAACCCGGCCCCTACGTCTTTTCCGCGGTCCGGTTATTTGGCGGTTTCCATGAGGACTGTGACGCCCAGGTCGAGATATTTGTTGCGCAGGTTGGGGTCGTATGAGCGGTAGCACATGCGCGGTTTTTCCGAGGCCAGCTGCGCCATCACGTGCTCGATGCAATCGTCGTCGGTCTTGAGTGGGTGATGCGGGTGCATCTCGCGGTCGAATTCGAGGTCTGCTGGACCCCACGAGAACATATCTACTCCAGGCAGTGAGAGGGTCGAGATGTTTTCGATCGCGTGGAGCGTCTCGATCTGGATCATGAGCATTCCGTGGGTGTTCCACCACTCGGCGTAGCCAGTTCGGTCGTGCCCGAGTTCAGCACCCCACCTTGGACCACCAACGAAGCTACGTCGGCCTTCAGGCGGGAAGTAGAACCAT
Organism: Dehalococcoidia bacterium; assembly: GCA_965208645.1. GTDB lineage: Bacteria > Chloroflexota > Dehalococcoidia > Lucifugimonadales > Lucifugimonadaceae > Bin127. The sequence continues at coordinate 981,700 of OZ242350.1, forward strand.
TCGAGAGCTTCGCGGACTACTGCGGGATCTTCGACCAATGGGACTTCGATGATTGCGGGTCCGAGGTCGGCGAGGTTTCCGACTTGGAAGGCGAACCTGGTGTGCTTGATGCGGAAGTGGACGGGGATGCCGACTTCATCGGCGAGGTAGCAGAACTCGACAAGCTTGTGTTCGGAGAATGGGCTATGCTGGCTGTCGGTGGATACGAAGCCGTAGTCGTCTTTGCTGAGGATGTCTTCGAGTTGCGATTTCGTTACGTCCATCCCCGTTCCAACGCCGATTACGATATCTCCGCGCTGGATGCGTTCTTTTAGTGGGGTTTCGTTACCCATCAGTAGGTTCTCCTTCGAGTGTTGCACGCGTCGCCTTCGACGCTGTGTGGGAATGGTAACGCAGATGCCACCTTTTAGGCGAGGCCGCCAAAAAGCATTACGCGCATCGGCGTATGATGGATTCATAGCCACCAAACGAGGAGAACCTACGCATTGACCAAGCTCGGTGAAGTCTACAGTCGTGAGGAGTTCGACGCTGGTTCGTTGGAGAAGGCGGTGCAAGACCGTTACACACAGGTTGCCGAACGAGGTGCAGCCGCGTCTGGATGTTGCACCGACGAAGTTGGCTCTGGGTGTTGTGGTGAGAATGCACCTTCGGCGGCGGTCGCGGACAACCTATACGAATCCGACGACCTCGAAGTCTTAACCCCGGAAGCGATGGCGGCATCGGCCGGTTGCGGAAACCCGATCGGATTGTCGGACGCAAAACCGGGTGAAACGGTCCTAGATTTGGGCAGCGGTGGCGGGATCGACTGCTTCTTGGCGGCGGAACGCGTGGGCGTCTCAGGTCACGTCATAGGCGTAGACATGACACACGCCATGGTTGATCTCGCACGCCAAAACGCCGCGAAACTCGAGGCGCACAACGTCGTTTTCAAGCTCGGAAAAATCGAGGCTATCCCACAGCAAGACGCCACTATTGATCTCGTAATCTCGAATTGCGTCATCGCCCTATCTCAGGACAAAGATCGCGTATTCGATGAAATCTACCGCATCTTGAAGCCAGGCGGACGCTTCGTGGTTTCGGACATGGTGGTGACCGAAGAACTGCCGGACGATATTCGATCGTCGGCTGAGGAATGGGTGTCTTGTGTCGGCGGGGCTGATCTGCTTTCACGCTACCTCGGTCGCATGGAACGGTCGGGATTCGTGAATATCGAGATACTGTCGAACGTACCAATGCGCTCGCGATCGGACGGGACCGATTATGCCTCGGCGGTTAGGAGCGTCACAGTTCGGGGATGGCGACACGATTGAAGTAGTGCGCCGCGAGTTGTGGAATTCAAGGGCAACGGCTCAGAGAGACTTCGATCGCGACGGTCTGAGATTCAAAACAGTCGAATCTTCTCGGCAGGAATCAAGAGGCTAGGCATTCAGACTTGGGTTTGAGCGATGGTTGGGTCAGGGTTCGGAGGTAAGGTGTGTCGCGGATAGCAGATTGAGGTTCGGACAATTGTCCATCCATAGAGTTTGTTGGGCGGCGCGGAGGGGTGTTTCCCAATCAATCTCTAACTGATCGTTTCGGTGCCAGTTACGAGTCGGATAAGAGTAGGTGGACGAAGGTGTGGTTTGCGATGATGATCGGGATTGGAGTGGTGCGGCCAACGCCGACCTAAAGACACGTTATTCAGAGTGAACCGACACTTAATTGGCGATCAATGGAATGAAGTGGTGCAAAGGTTCCGTCAAAATAGAGACCTGAATTTGCAGATTCGATGCGTTAACGGAACCTGAGTATGTATGAAAAATCGGTTCATATAACAAAGGTGGTAGACTTCGCGTACCAAACGACTCCAAAACCGTTGCTCAAGGAGGCACCGCGATGGATGGAATGAAGAGTTACATGGTTCGATTGGGCTCGCTTGAGCTAATCACCGTGATCTTTTGGATGCTGTTCTGGCTTGCGAACGGGTTGGCGAAGCTGATACCAGGGGTTCACATCGGAGTGAAATTCGCCGAGAAAGGCGAGATGAACCCCTTCGCGGGAACACTCGACAAGATGGGTTGGGGAACGGGACTCGGAGACTTCGCGTTCTACTTCACTGGTGTGGTCGAACTGCTGTTGGGCTTAGTCTTCACTTGGGCACTTATCCAGTTCATCATGCGATCCGGTTCGGCCGCACGTCAACCATGGATCCTGTTCGGACTCTTCTTTAGCGCCCTGATCTTTGTGGTATTCACGTTCGCGAACGTTGTTACCGCAGCGCGCCCGACGCCGCTCATCTGGCACACTACCTACTTCGGCGTTGTCGGAGTGTCGTGGCTGGTGATCATCGCCCAGGGCATGTGGGCAAGCTCAACTGGTGACAACAGTTAGCTATTGGAGTTCGCGCATCAGACGCAACGATCCTCATTTCATTGAGGTTCGGTCAAACTGATGTGAGTTCTGTCACTAACCTCCCCTCTCCCGGAGCCGGGAGAGGGGAGGTTAGTTGCGGGGATGTCGGCTCGTTGGACGGCTCGCACATTAACGCGGGTAGTTGTTGTGCGGATTGAATTTGGACGCTTGGATGGTCATGTTCTGCGCCTGCTTCTGTTTGCGGTCTTCCATGCTCTCGTTGACCATGTCGATCCCTTGCCGGACCTGCATCAGCGTCTGCGAAAGGCGCTCTTCTAGCCTCATCAGCATGCGCCGGGAGTACTCGTCAGTCTCATTGGTCTGACGATGTGAGCGTTCGTCCGCGTTCTCGACGATTGTGTTGGCTTCGCGTTTGGCTCTGATGAGTAGCTTTTCCGCCTCTTCGCCAGCTTCGTTGATGATGCGCTTGGCCTCTTCCTTGGATGCGTTTACGACCGACGTCTGATCGATCGTCTCCATCGCCTTCTTGCGGGCTTGGGCGAGAATGATGTCTCGCTCTTCTTCAGCGCGCTGCCGGAGTTGCTCCGCCTCGCTCATTGCGTCGTTTCTGGCAGTCTGCATGAAATCTTCTGCATCGCTCAGCATTTGATCGCGCTTGGTTACGATCTGGTCGGAAAGCGATGTGACCTTGGGCAGTTCTCGCTTAAGTTCCTCGATGAGACCCAAAGTTTCATCTGACCGAACGAGACTGCGTCCGGTGGCACGCACGCGGTTGTCCTCGACTGAATTGGATATTCGAGAAAGCAATTCGTAGATGACCGGCTGAGCCGAAACGAATTCGCTGCTTTCTGAGTTAAAGCTAACGCGGGTTTCAAGGGCCATTTTGTTCTCCTTGTGCTTCAGTTCGGTTGTCCGACTGCACTGATTGGTTGCTTAGAAATCGTTAGTTTCGGTAGCTAGTTGAGTGTGGGTGCCAGTTTCGTGTTGGTAGGCGCGACAACGTTGGGCGGAACCAGGCCAGAGATTTCTCCGCCTAGAGCCGCGATCTCTTTGACGCGCGACGAGCTTACGTATTGGTTCTCGATCGATGAGAAGAGGCATACAGTTTCGATGTCGTCGTCAAGGTGACGGTTCATGAGTGCCATGGCACCCTCATATTCAAAGTCACTTGTGATTCTAAGCCCCCGAACGATCGCCTTAGCACCTGTCTGGCGCGCAAAATCCACGGTCAGCCCACTGAATGTCATGACCTCGACATTTGCGGATTTGTCGATGGCTTCTTGGAACATATCGACGCGTTCTTGGACCGTGAACGTCACGCTCTTTTGAGATCCTTCGTAGATAGCGACGATGAGCAGATCAAACAGCGCGGCGGCGCGCCGTACGACATCGGTGTGTCCGTTCGTCACCGGATCAAAGGTGCCGGGGTACAAGGCTGTCACTGTGCTCATGTTTGGTTATCTTCGGGATCGGGGATTCGGTAGACGGTGATGGTTGAGTCGCCGTATCTTCTTCGGTTAACTGCAATTGCTCCGGATATTCTGTCGGGTAGTGGTTTGCGTGTGGCGTGTTCTGCGATGATCCAAGCGTTGGGTTTGAGTAGGTTGTGTGATTGGAGTCCGGTTAAGAGTTTTTCCCAAGGATCAAGTTCGTATGGCGGGTCTGCGAAGACTAGATCGTATCTTCTGCCGGTCAACTTGGTAAAGACTTTGACGGCGTCGGCTCGGTGTGTCGAAGCTTTGTCACCTACACCCCTATTTTGGATCTCCCTCTTAATTTCGGCGTTTCTTCTGTGGTCGAACTCTACGAAGTCGACAATTTCGGCGCCGTGTTCCAACAGATCGAAACCTACGGAGCCAGTTCCAGCATAGAGTTCAAGAACTGCCAAACCAAGTGCGCCGTTGGGACCCAACATCGAGATGATCGCTGATCGGGTCCTCGATGATGTCGGCCTTAATCCGAATCTCGCTCTTCGTATATTCCTATTGCGGTGTTTCACTCCTCGTGCGCATAGCTGGCGCGGTATTGGGGCGCAGATTCACTGGGTGTGAATGCGTTGCTTACGATTATGCGGAATCGGGTGATGTGCCTTTCAATGATGCGCGGTGCGATTAGTGGCGTTTCTGCCAGCCGGTTGAGAGCCGCGCAGCATCTGTAAGATTGATTCCATTGGCTATGCGCTCGATTGGACAGATGAAAGGTAGAAATTGAACCAGACTTCGGAAAATTCGGGGACCTTACCGGAATCTGGTGACACCGCAGGGTATTCACGTCTGGAACTCGACCGGCTGCGGAAAATCGAGCGGTTGCGCGAAATGGGGATAGACCCGTTTCCGGCGCGCGTAAAGAGGAGTCATTCGCTCGCCGAGGCCGTCGAACTTTTCGAAGCACATGAAGCCGTGATGGAGGGCGATGAAGGCGCAACCCAAACCCGCACTGATGCAGTGAGGGTTGCCGGTCGAGTGATGGCGCGGCGCGGGATGGGCAAGATGTCGTTCTTGGACGTGCGCGATGGCAGCGGTCAAATCCAAGTTCAGGCGCGGGCTGATGTGCTCGCCGACGATTTCGGGCTGCTTGAATTGTTGGACATCGGAGACTTTGTGTCGGTATCGGGGCCCGTGATACGGACTCGGCGGGGACAGATTTCTGTGGAAGCCCAGTCTTTCGGGATCATCTCAAAATCGATGCGACCTCTGCCCGAGAAGTGGCACGGTTTACAGGATGCCGAGGCGCGCGTTCGGCAGCGGTACCTCGATCTTTTGTCGAACGAACGCGCCGTTCAAAACGCTCGTGCTCGCTCGCAAGTCGCATCCGCGGTCCGCCGATTTATGGAGAGTCGCGGATTCATCGAGGTCGAAACCCCGATATTGGTGCCGATCGCGGCCGGTGGTTTCGCTGAGCCATTCGAAACACACCACAACGCGTTGGGACGGGATTTGTTCTTGCGCATCGCCACGGAGTTGTATCTAAAGCAGTTAGTCGTGGGTGGGTTGGACAAGGTTTTCGAAGTCGGCAAGATATTCCGCAATGAAGGGATCGATGCGGATCACAATCCCGAGTTCACGACGATGGAAAGCTACGAGGCGTACGCCGATTACAACGATGTGATGCGGATGACGGAGGACTTGGTCGCGTATGTGGCAATGGAGGTGAACGGTGATACTCTGGTCCCGGTTCCGGAAGGTGAGGATGGTGCGACGATTGACTTGGCACCGCCTTGGCCTCGGGTCGATTTGAGGCAAGCGATCATCGACGCTTCGGGCATCGATTTCCGGGAGTGTCCGAATCGTGAAGCTTTGGCCTCCGCGATGCACGAGCGCGGGATGCACGTCGAGCCGAATTCGACTTGGCAGCAGTTGTTGGACAAGGTGATATCCGCATCGCTCGAGCCGGCATTGGTTGCGCCAACTTTCTTGGTAGATTACCCATTGGCCATGTCGCCATTGGCGAAGAAGAAGCCGGGGCATCAAGACATCGTGGAGCGCTTCGAAGCGTTCGTGTTGGGTCGTGAGTTAGCGAATGCGTTCACTGAGTTGAACGACCCGGTCGACCAGCGCGAACGGTTTGAACAACAGGAACGGCAAAGGGACGAGTTCGATGACGTTGAAGCGGACCGGTTGGACGAATCGTTTTTACTTGCGGTGGAACACGGTATGCCGCCGACAGGTGGCCTTGGGATCGGGATAGACCGATTGGCGATGCTTGTGACCGGCGAGAGTTCGATACGAGAAGTGACGCTGTTTCCGCAGTTGAGATCTTGAGGGCTTGAAGCGATGTTGGATCTACGCAAGATAGTGAACGACACGGATGCCGTACGCACCGGTCTCGCGAAACGCGGCGAAGAGGATGCGCCGATCGACGCGATTATCGAGTTGGACGAGCGACGCCGGTCGCTGATCCAACAGACTGATTCGGCCCGCCAAATTCGCAACGAAGTTTCAAGGCGAATAGGCGAGGAGAAGCGTCGTCCGACGGATGATGAGATTCAGCAGATGCGGGCGACGGGCGACCGGATATCTGCCCTCGAGGATGAGGCACGGACGGTGGAAGCCGATTTGCGGGCTTTGATGCTGGGTTTGCCTAACTTGCCGCTTGAAGACGTGTCCGATGGATTGGACGAGACTTTCAACGAGATTGTTAGCGAAGTTACACCACCTCCTGCGCGTGAATGGGACACGCCGCACTGGGATGTCGGCGAACGGCTCGGCATCATCGACATGGAAAGTGCTGCAAATATCTCGGGCAGCCGGTTTTACATGTTGCGAGGGGCGGGTGCGAGACTGCATCGAGCGATCGTCGGTTGGTTGCTGGATACTTTGGTAGATGAGTTTGGGTACGAAGAGACGAATCCGCCGTATTTGGTGCGCGAGGAGGCGTTGGTCGGAACCGGGAATTTGCCGAAGTTTGCAGATGATTTGTATCGGGACGAAGATGCCGGTCTGTGGATGATCCCGACATCGGAGGTATCGCTGAACGCGATTCATCAGGGCAACATCATAGATGGTGAGTTGCCGCTGAAATATTGCGCGCACACGCCTTGTTTCCGGAAGGAGCATGCGGCGGCGGGTCGGGATGTTCGCGGGATGAAACGCGTGAAGCAGTTCGAGAAGGTGGAGATGTTCCGGTTTGTGGAGCCCGACGAATCGGAAGCCTCGTTAGAGGAGATGATCGAGATATCGCTGGAGCTTTGTCGGCGGCTAGGGTTTACCACTCGGTTGCTTAAGCTGTGCGCGGGCGATATCGCATTTCAATCGGCAAAGACTTACGATATCGAGGTTTGGTCGCCGGGGGCTGAGGAGTGGCTCGAGATTAGTTCGCTGTCTACCTGCACGGATTTTCAGGCGCGACGGAACAATACGCGTTATCGACCTAAGGTTGGAAGCGGTACGCGGTTCCCGCACACGTTGAATGGCTCGGCTTTGGGCATGCCGCGTACGTTTATCGCGGTTCTGGAGAACGGGTTGCAGGCGGACGGAAGCGTTGTATTGCCGGAGGTGCTTTGGGATCGGGCGGGGGTTGATAGGATTGAATCTTGTTAGTGATTTTGGAGTTTGATTTGAGAGCAAAGCATGACGGGATTTGTCGTACAGTTCGATCCTAAAGAGATTGATGCAGCGGGGCGTGTATTGGCGAAAGTGCCGGAGGTTGGCGAAGAGGATAGCGAGTGGATTGAGGCGTTCGAGTTGGTCGGGCGATGGCGGGCGCTCCATGCTGGGCCGTTGAAGACGTTCCGGAGCAATCTCGGCCGAAGGGTTGGTAGCCAGGATATTGTCGCGCAGAGATTGAAGCGGATGCCGACGATCATTTCCAAACTTGAAAGGCTACCTTGGTTGCGGTTGTCGCGGACGCAAGATATTGGTGGATGCCGCGCTATCGTACCGACGGTGGACGACGCGTTCCAGATTGCTTCGGATTTTGCTGGAAGCAGGATCAGGCATGAAAGGCTAGATTACAAGAACTACATCGACGACCCTAGGCGTTCGGGGTATCGTGGGCTACATCTCGTCTACGGTTACGAAAGCGACCAAAATCCGCAGTGGCGAGGAGTGAAAATTGAGATACAAATTCGATCCCAATTGCAGCACCGATGGGCTACCGCGGTAGAGACGGTTGGTACATTCATAGGCGATGACCTCAAATCTAGCCGGGGTGACGCAACTTGGCTACGCTTTTTCACACTGATGAGTTCGGTTGTAGCACGTTTGGAACGCTCCGCCAATGTTCCTGGCACGCCGCAAAACTCAGGCGAGTTGGTCGCAGAAATCCGAGAATGCGAACAGCAACTTGGGATTCTCGATCGGTTGACGAGTTTTGAGTCGCTAACGCATTTAGTACTCGACTTCCCCCCATTCCGGGACCGATGGGTAGTAGTGGAACTAGATCTGAAGGCTAACCGTGTAGGAGGCGCGGCATTCCGAGAGAGTGAAAAGGAGGTTGCCGCCGAGATGTATGCCGAACAGGAATTTGTGCATCGAGGAGACCCCAATTACGCGATCGTGATGGTTTCAGCGAAGTCGGTGCAGTCTCTCCGACGCGCTTACCCGAATTATTTTGGGGATTTATCTGAGTTCCGGTCTTTGGTGAGGGAAACTGTCGCCTAGTACCTTAGGAAGTCAATTGGCGTTGCTTCGCGATGCGTTGAGCGCGGCGTTCCTGGCGTTTGGTGACTTTCTGCATTACCCTCTCAAACCTTTGTGAGGGGGTTTCTTCAGTTTGATTCTTTTTGGATGCGGTAGTCATGTTGAACTTTCGCCGTTGCAACTCTGCGGATACTCCACTTCACATTATCTTATGTCTGAGCTGATCAGGGGTTTCCGGAGATGACGCTAACCCGAATTGAACTCGTTCATCGCCTCTTCGACGCCTTGAGTGATGATAGTTTCGGTGGCTTGGATTGCTCGACTGGTGGCGGTTTTGATGGCCGTCAGGTCTTCATCGGAGGGTTGACCTAGAACGTGGTCGATTTGATCGTCTCCGTTAGTGGGTTTGCCGACGCCGATGCGGATGCGGGGGAAGGCTTTGTCGTGAAGCGTGTCGATGATGGATTTTAGGCCATTGTGTCCGCCGTCGCCGCCTCCACGTCGGACGCGGATGCGGCCTGGTTGGAGGTTGATGTCGTCGGTTATGACGAGGAGCCGGTCGATGTCGGTCTCATAGTGCCTGATTAGTGCTCTGGCGGCGGCGCCGGATCGGTTGACATAGGTCTTGGGGTAGGCGATGATGACCGGTTGACCATCGACCTTGATGTGTGCGATGCGAGACGGGCCTTCATCTTGAAGTTTGGCGTTGAGCCGTTCGAGGAGTATGTCGGCTGTCCACCATCCGACGTTATGACGCGTATCGAGGTATTCCGGGCCCGGGTTGCCGATGGCGAGGATTATCCAGGGGTTGGTAAGTTTCTGCGGTTTTGGAGCGCGGGATTTGGGGTCCCCGAAAAGGCTTGCGAAGCGCTCGAAAGGATTGGGCTTGCGAGTCATAGGAGTTGCGCCGACGCTTCCTCCATCGTATCGGCAGGGTCCGGCAGTTTGCCATCCAGAATTTCTTTGAATTGATCTTCGTTTAGGACGGGGACTTCGAGCCGGACGGCGCGTTGGAGTTTGGATCCGGCGTCCGCGCCGGCGACTAGGTAGTCGGTCCTTTTGGAGACGCTGCCAACAGATTTCGCCCCGAGGGCTTTGACGGCGTTGGCGGCTTCGGTGCGGGAGAAATCGTCGAGTCTGCCGGTGATTACAAAGGTTTTGCCCTTTATGGGGTGGTCAGTAACCGGTTCCGGCGAATCGTCTTCGATAGTGAGACCGTGGTCTTGGAGTTGTTGGACGAGGCGAATGTTGGCTTCGTTCTGCGACCAATCTCGAACCGATTTCGCGAGGATGGGGCCAATGCCTTCGATCTCGGTGAGTTTTTCTTCGTCGGTATTGAGAAGGGCGGGTAGAGTTCGGAGTTCACGGGCGAGGGTTTCGGCGATCTCGGAGCCGACGCCGATGATGCCGAGTGCGAAGATGAGCCTCGGAAGCGGTTGCGACTTGGAGGTTTCGATGGCGTCGAGTAGGTTTTGGGCACGCTTCTCGCCCATTCGCTCCATCGCGAGCAGGTCGTCTTTGCGTTCTCGTAACGCGTATATCTCAGCGATGTTTGAGACGAGGTCCTGTCGAGCCAGCTCTTTAGCTAGCTTTTCGCCGAGGCCTTCGATATCCATCGCGCCGCGTGATGCGAAGTGTTCGAGGAGGCGTTCGAACTGAGCCGGGCAGGTGGAGTTGATGCAGCGAATGTCGGCTTGCTCTTCGTCGCGTGCGACCGATTCGCCGCATGCCGGACATTCGGGCTCGATGCGGTAAGGTTCGGACCTCGGATCCCGTATGTTATCCGGTGCCGGACCGACGATCTGTGGGATCACATCTCCGGCCCGTTGAACAATGACGCGGTCGCCGGGACGGATGTCTTTGCGGTTGATGTCTTCTTCGTTGTGGAGGGTCGCTTGCGATACGGTGACGCCTCCAACGACAACGGGTTCGAGGACTGCGTAAGGGTTTATGTTGCCGGTGCGGCCTACGTTGGTGCGGATCTCGAGGAGGTTAGTGACGGCTTGCTCGGCGGGGTATTTGTAGGCGGTGGCCCACCGGGGGTCGCGCCCAACGTATCCGAGCCGGTTTTGCAGACCGATGTCATCGATTTTGACTACCACGCCGTCGATGCCGAAATCGAGATCGGCTCGGATCTCGGCCGCTTCTTGGATTGCGGCGAGAGCTTCGTCGACGGTTCCAACCCGGCGGGCCCAATCGTTGGTTTTGCAGCCCCACCGCTTCATGACTTGGAGGCATTCGTATTGGGACGCAGGGATATCGCCGTCCTCGGCGTAGCCTACGGAGTAGAAGAACATGTCGAGCGGGCGTTTCGCCGTTTCCGAGGAGTCGAGTTGGCGAAGGGAACCAGACGCGGAGTTGCGAGGGTTTACGTATTGCGGGAGCCCGGCGGCTTCGCGTTCTTCGTTTAGACGATCAAACGCTGAGATGGGATAAAAGACTTCACCTCGGAGTTCAATGGTGCCGGGAACATCATCGCCTTCGAGGATGAGCGGTACGGCACGGATCGTTCGAATGTTGTCGGTGATGTTCTCACCTTGTGTGCCGTCACCGCGCGTTGCGGCTTGGGTCAGAATTCCGTCTACGTAAGTGATCGCGACGGCAAGCCCGTCTATCTTGAGTTCAAGAGTTATGTCGGCGCCCTCGATTTCGAGGTAATCGAGGGCGCGCTGATACCAGGCTTTGTACGTCTCCTCGCTGGTTACGTTGCTCAGACTGAGCATGGGAACCGGGTGTTGAACCGATTCAAATTGTTGAGATGGCGGCGCGCCGACGCGGAGGGTGGGAGAGTCTGGAGTTTTGAGATCGGGATTTTGGTCCTCTAGATCTTTGAGTTCGCGGAGGAATTCGTCGTATTCGTGATCGGTCAGCGAAGGTTGACTGAGCACGTAGTACTCGTGGTTAGCGCGGTTCAGCGTTGCGCGCAGTTCTGCGGCGCGAGTTTCTGCGGCGGAAGCGGGGTTTTGGTTGGAGTCCAATTGGCAAGAATGGGGTACTAAATGTTCCGTTGCCCAGATTCTAGCAACGTCGTTGGCTCGCGGGTATGTTTATGTGACATGCTGCCGAATCGGTAAACCAGTTCAGTGCGTAATCCACAGCGATAGAATCGAATCATCAAGCTCCCGTCAAACCCCGCGGAGGGGTGGCAGAGCGGTTTAATGCGCTGGTTTTGAAAACCAGTGTCACTTCACGGTGACCGCAGGTTCGAATCCTGTCCCCTCCGCCACTACATGACATGCCAGATCCGAATCAATCCGACAGGCCCAAGGCGGCTCTAATCATCGGTGCCAAACGCGTCGGGCAAGTTGTCGCACACCGACTGGCTCAGGATGGCATCAATCTCGCGATCGCATATCGTAGCAGCGCAAACGAGGCGCAACAACTCGCCGATTCCATCACATCCGTCGATACCGCCCTCATCCAAGCTGACCTCAGCGATGAGCTTCAGGCTAACGGCGCGGTAAAGGAGACCATCGGATCCCTCGGCGGCATCGACTACGTCGTCAACCTGGCCTCTGACTATCCCTACGCACCCTTCGATTCGCTCGATGGCGCCGCTTGGGACCGCGCCATGGCCACTGCGAAGGGGTCCTACCTCGTCGGCGTTGAGGCGGCACGAAATATGCGCCGAAACCCCGGTCCCAATCGCGGACACATAATCTTCTTCGGAGATTGGGCAGCAGAAGAGACTCCGTACAACGATTACCTCCCTTACCTCACAGCAAAGGCCGCCATCCACTTCATGACCAGATGTCTAGCCGCCGAGGTCGCACCATTCGGAGTACGCGTCAACGCCGTGGCGCCGGGTCCGACGATGCGCCCGCCAGAAATCACCCCGGTCGATTGGAACCGAGCCATCGCAGCAAAGGCACCACTTCAGCAAGAGTCCTCCGTCAACGACATCGCCGAAATTATCGCTACCCTCTTGCAGACCTCCTCCATTACCGGCGAGATTATCCGCGTCGACTCCGGCCGGCACATTCGAGGCGTCTGATCGATGACCTACAAGGTAACGACCACCATCGACTTCAGTTACGGGCACCGCCTCCTGAACTACGAGGGCGAGTGCCGCCATCTCCATGGCCATAACGGACGCGTCGAAGTAGATATTCAGACCGAGGAGACCGACTACCGAGGGATGGTCGTCGATTTCTCGGACGTTAAGGACATCGTCAAAACCTGGATCGACGAGAACTTAGACCACCGTATGATCCTCCACCGCGAAGACCCCCTAGTTGCCGTCCTCTCCGAACTCGGTGAAGCCCACTACGTGATCGACTGTAACCCCACGGCCGAGAACCTAGCTGCCCACATCCACGAGATGACTTCCTCCGACCAACTCAATATCGCCGAGATCCGACTCTGGGAGACGGCCAACTCCTACGCCACGTACCGGGCTGACACGAACGGACGCCAGTCGTGAACCCACCCACCGCGGTCCTCGCGAGTGGCGGTATGGACAGTTGCGTGCTCCTCGCGAACGTCGCAGAACATGGCGTTGCATATCCGATATACGTCGAGACCGGCATCCCTTGGGAATGGGCGGAGAAACGGATGCTTGACGACTTCATTGAAGCCGTTGATAACCCCAACATTAGACCCGTAACGACTCTCTCGCTTCCGGTGAAGGCGTTGTACGGCGATGCCCATTGGATGATGTCTGGCGAAACCGTCCCCGAATACGACGCTCCTGACGAGACCGTGTACATTCCTGGTCGCAACATCATCCTCATCACCCTCGCCGCAATCTGGTGTTCACTCAACGACGTGCACCGCATCGTCATCGGCTCCCTCGCCGGCAACCCATTCCCCGATGCCACACCAGAGTTCTTCCGGTCGATCGGCGAATCGAACGGCATGGGCCTCGACCACGAACTGATCGTCGATGCTCCCATGCGTCACCTCCACAAAGAAGACATCCTAGCCGCCAACGCATCGTCGCTACCGTTGCATCTGACCCTGACTTGCGCCAATCCTCTAAGAGCTGTCCAGCCGGCGAGCGCCGATGGGGGCGAGATCGTGCACTGTGCCGATTGCAACAAATGCCGGGAGCGCCACGAAGCGTTCGTTGATGCTGGCATACCCGACAACACCCTCTACGCCAAACCGCTCGACTGAACCGATGAAGGAACATTCCCAAACCCCTTGGTATGTCCAATTCTTCAAAGGAGACTACCTCCGAATCTACGGCCACACCCTCCAACAGGACCGCACCGACCTAGAAGCCCAATTCGCGATCCACGCCCTGGGTCTCGAACCTGATCACAGCGTGCTGGACCTCTGCTGTGGTCAAGGCCGTCACAGTGTCGCGCTGGCCAAAACAGGATTGAACGTCACCGGCGTCGACTTGAGTGAAGAGATGCTGGCGATCGCTCGATCGAATGCCGACGAGGTTGGTTTGGGCATTGTCCTTCAGCAAGCCGACATGCGGCGACTCCCCGATGAATTCAGCGGCAAATTTGATGCGGTAATCAACATGTTCTCGTCGTTCGGTTACCTCGAATCCGAGGATGATGATCAGCAAGTCCTCCATCAAATCGCTAGATGCCTCAAGCCAGGCGGCAAACTATTGATGGACCTTCTCAACCGGGAGTGGGTGATCATCAACAACGAAGAAACCGACTGGCATCGACACGACGACGGGCGGATAGTTCTCGAACGTCGTCAACTTGACCTCCAAACCAGCACCAACCACCTAACTTACACGGAAATTCTTCCCGACGGATCGCGCAAGGAGATGTCGGATCTGCATATGCGGCTTTATAGCTTGACAGAACTTACGAAGATGCTTGCTACTGCGGGATTGAACCTTGAGCACGTACACGGTGGGTTCCGTGGCGAGGCCTACTCAGTGGACACGCGTCGGATGATCATCGTCGCTGCCAAACATGAATCACGACGGGCATGTTGAGCCTGAAACCCGGCACCCAAGCCGACTTGCGCGTTCCACCCTCGTACAATACTCGGCGACGGTCATATGACAGGGAATAGACGCAAAAAGGTAGGTTACGAGATGAAACGACAACCGGACAGCTCCAAAATTGGCGTCGGCATCGCCCTTGGCGCTGGGATTGGCGTAGCAATCGGCGTGGCGATAGATAACGTCGCCGTTGGGTTGGCAGTAGGAATCGCCGTGGGTGCAGCATTGGGTGCCGCTTGGAGTCAGAAATCACGAGGGCCAGGCGGTGGTGACGATTCCTAAATGGCGGCTTTTTCTATTTCCTATATTTTTTCTCCTGGCAAACAATACTGCCGTCATTCAACGCTTAATGTCTGCCCCGATACCGCGCGTTCGGTCCTTCTAAGATGCCGCGCTGGACCTCGGTGAGCCCCGGGTAGTCGTCAGCGTCGAAGTACTGCGCCGACCATGAGACTGAGTGGGGGCTGTATTTGAAGAAGATTGTCCGCCGTTCGTCGGCGCCTGCCCATGGCAGCGTCCCATGCGTGAGGGCTTCGGTGAATATGATCGCGGTCCCTGCCGGACCCGTGACCCGTTCGACCAAGGGACCGGGTTCCTCCATCTCCTTCCACTCATCCGGGAAGGAATAGTTGCTCTTGTGCGAGCCCGGCACGCAACCAAAACCGCCGTCCATGGGGCCAACGTGCTTCAGGTTGTACGCCACGACCGATAGACCGTTGTGCATCTGGCCGCCCTCGAAGCGGAAGTAGTGCGTGGGATTGAACGGGATGGCGCCGCCGTGGAGCCGAGTGCCTATGGGTCCCTTGCCCGACCTGATCACGTCGAGGTAGACGTGGTCGAGCCGGAAACCGTCGCCCAGCAGTTCGGACAGGTAAGGAGTAATTCCTGGGTTGTCGATCAGATCGCGATATTCCTTCCCCCATTCGAGCACCGGCCCAAACCGGTGCGTGCGCATGTCTGGCGGGCACTCGGCGGCGATGTGCTCGTCGAGGATGCTGTTGAGTGTGGCGACCTGCTCCTGGGACAGAGCATCGGGCACGGCGAGGTAGCCCTTTAGGTCGAACAGATATCGTTCATGGTCGTTCATGGGGAGACTCCTGCTGGTTTGTGACAGGATACGTCATTCTGGAGAGGCTGAGGCGAGCAGACATGTCGAGACTGGGTGGGTTTGAACTATGATTGCCATGATTTTTTCATGATTGGAATGATGGGTTGGGGGAATTTACATGGATGGACGGGATGGAGGGGATGTGTGGTTGGTGGTTTTCGGGGCATTCCTTGCGTGCGAGGGCGGGTTTGAACTGTGGTTGCCATGATTTTTGATGATTGGAATGATGGGTTGGTTGTTGATGGTTTTCGGGCATCCCCTGCGTGCTTCGCACGCGTCCCCTTCGCTTTGCGAAGGGGAGGAGGGTGTGTTGGTATGGCCTGCGGGGGTGTTGCAGGTTTTGGAGGTTTGGTTGGTAGGGACAGGTTTCAAACCTGCCCTACGTCAAGGTTTTTCATCGCCGCGCTTGCGGGGATTGGACGTGGGCCCGTCCTTTAGTTCCAGCGTCTGCCCACGTTGCCAGGCCGTGGGCCCGGAGTTCGGCTGCTTGAGCAGTGCCGCTCTCCATCGCTCGGTTAGTCCCGAGCTGGTGCTGTAGCCGCGCCCTGTTTGTTGTCGAGGGCCGACGTCTGCCGGATTCACGAACGTTCGCCCAGCCCTTGGACGCAGGCACCGCCGGTGGACCCCCTCTTAATCTCCCCCTGAGAGGGGGAGGGAGAAAGGGTGCGTTCCGTTTTGCGCGGGTGACCACAAGGGTCGCCCCTACGGGGGTGCTATTGTCTGGCTCGTGTTGCGGTGCCTGCTTGTGGCGACGCGACTGGACCTTGTAGCAGCGTTCGCTTCTAACGGTCCCTCTCGACGTTGCATCTTGTTTGCTCAAGGATGCCGAGATCAGTCTTTGACTGTGTAGCTCTTGTGCTTTTGCGTTCACTGTCTTGGGCTGGGTCTCGGGTTTTTGTCGGCAGGGTCTAGTTGAGGTCGTATCCGCACCCGTCGGCGCGGCGATGTTTGTTGTTAACAGTTCTTATATTAGCACGGATGTTTGGGTTGTCAAGTGGTCTGAACCGCGGATTACGGGGATTATCGCGGATGGGCTCGGATGGGGTGATGGTTGTTTTGGGAGGTTTGAACTATGATGGGCATGATTTTGAAGGATTGGAATGATGGGTGTTGTGGGAGAGGGGTGTTTTCGATGATAGAGGGGGTTGGTTGTTTGGGTGGTAGGGGCGGTTCGCGAACCGCCCCTACGGGTTTCATGGCTGGGGGAGGATTGTTTTCCAGTGGGGTTGGTGTTTTTTTAGGGCGTTGTGGAGGGTTCCGGTGGGTTTTGTGGGGTTGCCTAGGATTAGTAGTTTGGCGTTTCGGGTGGTTAGGCAGGAGAAGATTGCGTCGAAGATTTTTTCGCTGATGGCGGCGGCTTCGTCGGCGATGATGAGGATGTTTTGGGAGTGGAAGCCTTGGAAGCGTTCGGCGGCGTTGGTGGCGAAGCCGAGTGCGTAGTGTCGTTCGCTGAATTCGAGTTTGGTGTTGGAGATTTTGCCGCCGATGAGTCGGTGGTTGCGGAGGCGGATGGAGCGGATTTCGCGCCAGATCTGCTGTCGGACCTGTCGTTCGGTGGGAGCGGTGGTGATGGCGATGGCGGGGTCGTGTGCCATGAGCCACCAGATGACGGCGATTGCGGCGGCGTAGGTCTTGCCGGATCCGTATGGTGCCTGGACGGCGACGAGGTCGTGGCTGCGGAGGGCTTTGAGGATCTGCTGCTGCTCTTGTCGGAGGTTGACGCCGAGTCGCTGGGTGGCGAACCACTCGGGTCGGTTGCGCCATTTGGCGCGTTCGCGGGGTGTGTGGGTGGTGGTCATGTGATTAGTTTTATCACATGTGTATTGAACTATGATGGGAATGATTTTGAAGGATTGTAATGATGGGGTGTTGTTTTTTGGGGTTAGCGGCGGTTTGTGGGGGGTTGCCAGGTGTTTATGGCGTGGCGTTCTAGGGCTCGGGTTTGGGTGACGTTGGTGGTGAGTGATGATTATCGTTGAGGGCTGGCAGGCAAGCGAGGTTGGTCTTCTCCCCGGTGAATGCGGTAGATTCGCCGCGCACTTTCGAGCATCAAGAACCTGAGCATTTCGTCGTTGTTGAAGAGCCGAGTGGTAAATTCGCCGTTGGTTCTAACCCGACCGGCTAGGGCTCTGCTGAAACGTCCCTCAAACTCGAGAAGGAAGTTCTCGAAACTATTGGCTTGTGCTTGGGCACGGACGGTATCGTCTAGTTGCAAGTCGTTGTCGACTTGGTCTACGAACAGTTGATCGCTTTCGTCGAAGTCGGTTCCGAATTGTTGGTTGAGTGTCTCGACGATGGTTGATAGCGGTGCAGGTTCGAGTTCTTGACCACCCTTTTCACCGTCAAAGACCGTGGTCATTTCACCGTCGCCATGGTCGAGTGAAGCCGATCCCCTAAATGTCTCGCTAATGCGGAGGTGAGTGAGTTCAACTTGTGACCCTAGATCGATTCTCCCCGCGCGTTGATCAGGGAGGCGCGCTTGGAATGCACGGCAATACCGATAGTCGCGTTCCAGTTTGACGTCTGTGAAATCAACGACCTGTGAAATGAAGTCGTATAGAGAAATGAAACGACTAAGTAGATCGCGCAGTTCTTGCTGTTCCTCATCCGAAGATTCCTCAAACCGCAACAGAGCCGGATCAAGCAGGCAATAAACCTCTTGGTGCTGGTTGAAATCCTTTCCGGATATCAAGGCACTAACCAACGGTGCGATCTCCTCTTCTCGCATTACTCTGTGCGACATGAGATCGTGGTGTGTGTCCCAAAGCAAGTTGGGGTTCGTAGGGATCGAAGCGGTACGTTCGTACCATGGTGCGAATGCTTCTTGGATGTCATCCGTGTCGTTCCTAAAATCGAGGACGAAGGTGTCGGTTTTTCCTGGGTGTGTTCGATTCGCCCTTGAAAGGGTTTGGACAGCGTTTAGACCGGTCAATACTTTGTCAACGTACATCGTGTGCAATAACGGTTGATCGAATCCCGTTTGGAATTTCTCAGCCACCACCATGATCTGGTACTCGTCAGTTGCAAACTGATCGGCAGTTTGTGATTCTGAGAACCCATTCATGTTGGATTCCGTGAATTCATCGCCTTGGTCGTTCACTGTGCCCGAAAATGCCACGAGCGTTTTGACGCCGGTGGTTTCGGAAGCTTTGATATAGCGGTCTAGTGCTTGTTTAAATCGGACTGCGTGGAGTCGCGAACTTGTGACGACCATCGCTTTGGCATGACCGTTGATTTTCGTGGCTGAACTGGACTTGAAGTGGTTTACGACGATCTCCGCTTTTTCATCCAAGTGAGACTCGTGAAGGGTTACGAAACGCGCAATCGCGACTTTTGCGCTGCGCGGATCGTATTCCGGATCGTCCTTGACGCTTTTCTCGATGTTCCAATAGGTCTGGTACGTGATGTAGTTTGCCAAGACATCGAGAATGAATCCTTCTTCAATGGCTTGTCGCATCGAGTAGACGTGAGATGGGACGATTCGCTCCTCGCCATTTACGATGGTCTTGTCTCCGAATAACTCCAGAGTTCGTGCTTTTGGCGTTGCGGTAAAGGCGAAGAATGAGATGTTGTCTTTCCTCCCTCTTCCGGCAACCAACCTATTTGTGAAATCCTCACCATCGACTGCCGCGTGGGGAATATGGTGTGGATTTAGTTCGTTACCCAGAACGGTTTTGAGGTCGCTAGCTGAAGTGCCTGACTGGGAAGAGTGGGCTTCATCGATCACGACGGCATATCGCTTATCTGGTTCGAGTTTGTCCCCATGCCGCAAAACCTCGGGGAATTTTTGAAGCGTCGTAATGATGATTTGCGCTTGTCGCCCACTGAGCGCAGCTGCTAACTGTCTGGAATCCTTGTCGATTTTCGCGACTAAACCGTGAACGTGCTCGATGCTATATATGGTGGATTGCAACTGTTGATCGAGTACTCGACGATCAGTGATCACGATGACTTTGTCGAAGATCTTTTTGTCGTCCTGATCGTGCAGGTTCGACAGACGATGTGCGAGCCATGCGATTGTCAGCGACTTGCCCGAACCCGTGGAATGTTGAACCAAATAGGAATGCCCGGCACCGTCTGATTCCGCTCTGGATTCAAGCCGATTGACGGCGTGCCACTGGTGCAACCGAGGGAATACCGAGCTCCGCCCTGCGGGCGCGTGGATAAACCGATTCAGCAAATCCATCCACGCTTCACGGGGCCATAGCTGCTCCCACAAATATGCGGTTCTGTAACCAATTGCGTTCACTGGGTTACCAGCGCCACCCACTTCGCCTGCTCCGCCAGTTCCTTGATTGAATGGCAGGAATTGTGTGTTAGGACCATCTAACTTAGTCGTCATGAATACACTGTCAGGATCAACCGCGAAATGGACGATGGCTCGTTTGCTCAACGTCAAGTTGTTCGGATCCCGGTCAGTCCGATATTGAATTTTTGCTTGTTCAACGTTCTGGCCTGTCAACGGGTTTTTCAATTCGGCCGTAGCGGTTGGGATGCCATTTAATAACAGACACAGATCGAGCGTCTTGTTGCTACTGCTTTCGTACGCAAATTGACGGGAAACGGTCAAACGATTCGATTCGAATAGGTCGACTAGACCTTGTGTGAGGCCATGCGCAGGTTTGAAAAAAGCAAGCTTAATCTCCAAACCGTAGTCAGTTATCCCGTTACGCAGAACGTCAACCGTTCCACGGGCATCCAGTTCCCTAGCCAAACGTGAAGCCAGACCGATCTGCATCCGGGTGGTATCGCTGCCATATGCACGTTGTGCGAGCCGGGATAATTGCTCTGGTTGCGTCGCTTGGAGGAAAGCGAAGAGTTGGTTAGTGTCCAATCCCAATTCAGTGTCGAAATCTGCAGGATACGACTTGCCGTAATGCCCGTTCTCCAAGAGCCATCGTTCGATGGTATCTTCGAACGCGCGTTCGTTGGTGTAGGTACCGGTCATTAAGATGGGTGTCCGGCTTTGACGGTCGTGGTTAAATCAAGCTTTCCAGTAACGGCCGCGGTGATGACGGCTTGCCGACGCTCGACCAGCAGTTCGATTTGGTGTTCTAGCTTGGTGACGAGCGCATCGATGCGTTGGGTTTGGCCATCGAGGTAATCGGCGATGGCGCGTTGTTCGTGGAGGGGAGGAATAGGCTGAGCACAAGAACCTATGGCATCGACCTTCAATCCATATCTAGTTAGACCCGATGCCATGCTTGACCAATAGGCGGCACTTGAAGAAGATTTGGTAGCGTAGAACATGAACTTTGGAAGTATTGGTCCGGCGACAGGACGAAGAATTGCCAAGTGGTAACCGCAGACCATATCCGGTCGCACCTCGTCGACGTAAGCGGGAACACCTATGTCATCTGGAGTCTCAGAATCTTTCGTGATTATCGTGTCTCCTACAAGCACACTGAACTTGACCAACTTGTCGCGGTCGGTGGTTGACGCCATAAACTGCATATCAGCTGTAATCAAATCGTTGTAGTAGACATCGGTGTAATTCACTAGCCGAACGATTGGTGTCCATCAACTGTATGCTTGTCAACGTTGCTGACTCTTATTGTTGCTACATGCTTAAGCCGCTTCACCTCCCAATGCTCGGGTATCTCGCCGAGCCATTCGATGCCGGAATCCCGCATTGCGACGCCGTGATTTAGTCCGTTCGTAACTGCTTGGGTGATGATTGCCTGCCGGCGTTCTGCGAGCAGTTCGACTAGGCGCTGTTTTTTCTCTACTAGCGCGTCGATGCGTCCTGTCGCGGCGTCTAGGTAGTTGGCAATGGCGCGTTGTTCGATCTTAGGAGGGCAGGCAACACTAATCCCTTGTAGTTCAGTGGGATTAATGGCCGGGTAACTGACTCCGACTGACCTAGCGACGACACTATCCACGAAATACGACGACCTCAAGAAATATCCGACAAATCTATGGTCGATACTACGGGGTCGAACAACTGCGAACCCGGTCGAGGCGATGGAATGTTGATGATGCGAATCCACGGAGGCGATGGCGCGTAGGTAGGTTCGAACGGTTGAGACCAAAACATCGCCTTCATGAAGTTTACGTCTAGCCCGAGATGGCGCATCCGCAAATTCGATCGTCTCGCAGTGCGAAATCACACCATTTGAATTGACACTACCGATATCTATGTACTCGAAGGTATGTCGTGGATGCGTTGCTTCGGATAAGACATCGTCATTTACCGTGGACACATGCTTGAGCCGCTTCACATCCCAGTGCACGGGTATCTTGCCAATCTGCTCAATGCCGGAATCTTTCATCTGGACGCTCATGTCGGCATCTCCCGCATGAGCGCATCGATTTCAGCACCGATGCTGGCTATCTCTGAATTTATCTCGGAAACAGGGCGTGGCGGTGTGTACTTGTAAAAGTGCTTGGTTAGCGGAATTTCGTACCCGATCTTAGTCTTGGAATAGTCTGCCCAAGCGTCTGTCACATGCGGCAGTATTTCTTTTTCAATGTAATCTCGTATAGCTTTCTTATACCCTTCACTCGCAATGCGACGAGATATATCTTGTTCCCAACCGATACGTCCGTACGGAAGAGGAATCTTTTCCTGGTCTGCGAGCGTTTGATCTCGTTTTGGCTTGCCATTCCTGTCAGTGACGATGTCGTAGGAAGAGTCGCGAATCATTGCCATTTTGACAGCGGCGTTCAGCGAACGAGTTGGGATTTTGTTGATGACATCCCGAATAAATTTCCTGAAGTCTGTATCACTGTCGAAGATCGGTTCGCCAGATATGGACAACAATGCCTCGCGTTGACCCTTGTCTATTTTGTCGTTTGTCTCATTTTGTTGTAACGTCCGTTTCATTAATCCCACACTCCACTTAGCCCTCAAGGGGCGTTCAACGTTAACGCGTAGATAGCCGAAATCAGAATTATGAAAGATCTTGACCTTCTCGTTTTCGGTGAAATCGGTGTACAGCCGTGTTATCTCTGCGATCTGCTCATTGGAGACCCTCTTACGTTTATCGCCGAGGGATTTCCGCATTGGCACTGAGAATTCGCGAGCATCTATTAGTTGAATCTTGCCGCGACGTTGCTCGCTTTTGCGGTTGGTCAGCACCCAGAAGTAGGTGTTGATGCCGGTGTTGTAGAAGAGCTGGTCCGGCATGGCGACGACGGCTTCCAACCAGTCGTTCTCGATGATCCAACGCCGGATCTCGGATTCGCCGGACCCTGCGCCACCGGAGAAGAGCGGCGAGCCGTTGAAGACGATCGCGATTCGTGAGCCGCCGGCGTATGTCGGCTTCATCTTGGAGATCATGTGCTGGAGGAACAGGAAGCTACCGTCGCTGATACGCGGCAGTCCAGCGCCGAATCGTCCGTCGAACCCCTGAGTCTGATGTTCGTTCTTGATTGTGTCTTGGTACTTCTTCCACTCGACTCCGAAAGGTGGATTAGCCAAGCAGTAGTCGAACTTGCCGTTGGGGTGTTGATCGTCTCCGAAGGAGTCGCCATGAGTGATACGCGATGAGCCTTGTCCTTTAACGAGCATGTCAGATCGGCAAGTTGCGAAGGTCTCGGCGTTAAGTTCCTGCCCGAGTACGTGAAGCAATGCGTCAGGATTCAACTCACGAACGTAGTCCTGAGAAACTGATAGCATCCCGCCGGTCCCGCAAGCCGGGTCATAAAGCGTCCTTATGATTCCGGTTTTTCTCAGCTCATCTTCGTCTTCGGCGAACAGGATACGCGCCATGAGTTGAATCACCTCGCGAGGCGTGAAATGCTCGCCGGCGGTTTCGTTAGAGAGTTCTGAGAAACCCCGTATCAATTCCTCGTAGATGTAACCCATCTCGATGTTGGAGACGGTATCCGGGTGGAGGTCGACATCGGCGAACCTTGAGACGACGTGGTAGAGGAGGTTTGAATTATCGAGCCGGGTAATTTGCTCGTCGAAGTTGAATTTGTCTATCACTTCCAGCGTTTCGGGATCAAAACCTGCGATGTACGCTCGGAGATTGCCCGCTAGTTGCGCGGGGTCGTTGAGGAGAGTTGCGAATGTTAGCGGATTGGTGTTGACGAAGTCTTGCTTGCGGGAATCCATCAACATGCGGTGCGGGTCGAGTCCCGAATCTGCAAATTGTTGAGCTTCGGCGATGAGTTCGGGTTTATCGCCTTCGGAGACGCAATCCATTCGACGCAGGACCGTTAGAGGGAGAATTACCTTGCCGTATTCGGATTGTTTGTAGTCGCCGCGCAATAGATCGGCGATAGACCATATGAAATCTGCGTGGTTATTTGGTGTTTGTTCGGCCATTTATTTGTTGATTGAATTCGTCGAATTTACCGATTATCTAATGTTAATCACGCAGCGGATAGTTGCAGGGATTTTTCTGTGCCGTGCTGGAACAACCCTGCCGCCCGGCCCCTCTGGATTCTGGCTTTCGCCGGAATGACGGTGGTTGTGGAATGACGTTGGGTCGGCGGGGATGGCTGGGTTTCGGGCATCCCCCTGCGTGCGAGGGCGGGTTTGAAACCCGCCCCTACGTCGCGTCCCCCTTCGCTTTGCGAAGGGGGGGGGTCACGGCCCCGCCTTTACCGGTTCGTTTGCGTCTCGGTCCACACGCCCACTTACGTTTTCGGCTATGGGGGCGTGGTTTGTGGCGTAGCGGAACTGCGGGTAGACGCGGCGTGCCGTGTTGGATGTGTTGCTGCTTGATGGGTAGAATTTGCGGGTATGTTGACGGATTCGGAGATAGCCGACTTGATCAGTCGGCCCAAGAGGATCGTGAAGAAGACTCCCGCGTCCGGGTATCTTGAAGAGAGTCGTAACCGCCGATGCGATCTTGAGTTGGTAAGCTTAGAGGATGACCGATGCGAGTTCCGGGTTTTCATCCGCCATAACACCAATTTCATCGAGAATTTCTCCATTGGCCTGCGGCATCGTGTTAGCGGCGACCCGACGCTGGCAACGTTAACTCTCGTACGCTACAACGGCCCTCATGGCGAGTCCAGCATTAGCGCTGACGGCCATTATGCTGTGCCGCACATCCATCGCATCACCGAAGCGGAGATCGCATCTGGCAGCTATCAACCACAAGAGAGGCATCGAGAAGTCACGAGCAGGTATAGCACCTACGAATCTGCTCTCAGAGTGTTTTGGGGAGATGTCGGCGTGAGCGACGACGCGAGTATCAACAGGCATTTCCCGGGACTAATGCAGTCGAGCATGTTCGATGAATAGCGGCAACATCATAGAGCGTTTGCAACGTCGGGGGACGGATGCGTTTGACCTTTACGAACGTCGTCCGGGTAATTTCCAGCTGATCGCTCCGATCATGCACGAGGACGGTGACATGGTCGAGGTCTATCTGCAGGACAGTCCGAAGGGAGACGGTTACGTCCGGCTGTGTGATTTCGGATTGACGTTGATGCGGCTCTCCTACAGTTTTGAAGTTGGTACACCGACGAGGCAACGGATTTTCGAGAGCATCATCATCAACAACGGTGTCAGCAATGATGATGGCAACCTTTATCTGGATACGCCGTTAGACAAGCTATACGAGTCGGTTTTGCAGTTTGCGGGTTGTGCGCAGAAAGTCTGTAATATGCGCTACTGGAGCCGCGAGTCGGTTCGCAGTGCGTTTTACGAAGATCTTGGTTCTTATGTCGACGAGGAACTAGGGCAGTTCAATCCGGTTAAGGATCGCTTGCCGATCGATGACTATCCGATCAGCGTGGACTGGTCTCTGTCGCACAATCATCGGGATTTCTATCTCTTCGGCGTTCCTGGCAACGAAAAAGCGAAGAATGTTGCTATAGCTCTGTTGGAGTTTCAGAAGGCGCGACTTCCGTTCTTCAGTTTGGTGGTTCATGAATCAATGGGAGAATTGGGGAGTCGCGAGCAGTTGTATCTGACGAAGAATGCGGATACCCAGTATCCGGTTCTATCTGACTTTCAGGAACGGGGTGTCGAGGACATTTACAGGTTTGCGGGTTCGAATGGGGCGACCGTCGTAGTCTGATCGAGTGGTGAAGTCTGCCAAAAGCATTCTCTGCTTTCGCGGGAATGACGTTGGGTGCGGAATGACGTCGGGTCGGCGGGGAGGGTTGGGTTTCGGGCATCCCCCTGCGTGCGAGGGCGGGTTTGAAACCCGCCCCTACGTCGCGTCCCCCTTCGCTTTGCGAAGGGGGGCATTTGCCCGACTCGTTCAGTGGTCTCCGCGTGTGAGCGCGGGTTCGAAACGCGTGGCTACTCGATCCAAAAGTGGGGGTTCCAGGCGACTTCCCAGAGGTATCCTTCGGGGTCGGAGAAGTAGCCGGAGTAGCCGCCCCAGAAGGTGTCTTGGGCGGGTTTGACTAGGGTTGCTCCAGCGGTGACCGCGACGTCCAAGATCGTATCCACTTCTTCTCGGCTGCGGACGTTGTGGGCTAGTGTGACGCCGGAGAAGCCGGTGCCTTTGGAGTCGATGCCAACGTCGTCTGCCAAGGCCTCTCGTGGGTATAGCGCGAGCCAGGTGCCTGCGGTTTGGAAGAAGGCGATGGATTCGGTGTTTTCGTCGAATAGGGGCAGTCCGAGTCCGTCGCGGTAGAATTTCACGGCTTTGGGCAGGTCGTTAACGCCTAGGGTGATGATGCTGATGCGGGGTTCCATGGAGTTTTACGATACTACGGGGGGGCGAATTCGGATGATATGCGTAGTGGTTCGGGTGCTTGGAATTGGCGTGTTTTGTTTTTCTCTGGGTTCCCGCGTGCGCGGGAATGACGGACTACTTGCGGGAATGGCGTTCCTAAACCCCCTTTAATTCCCCCTTGGACATCAAGGGGGAGGTTTGTGTCTGAACCCCTCTGTATCTCCCCTTGGGAAGGGGAGGGAATTGGTTTGCGGAGAGGGGGTTGCGTTGAATTTCGGGCATCCCCTGCGTGCTTTGCACGCGTCCCCTTCGCAAAGCGAAGGGGAGGGGGGACGCGCGTTATCCGAGGATGTTTTTCATTGCCTCGCCGATGTAGGCGGGGGATTCGACTACGGTGGCGCCGGCGGCTTCTAGTGCTTTGTTCTTTTCGGAGGCTAGTCCGGCCTTGCCGGTGATGATGGCGCCGGCGTGGCCCATGCGTTTGCCGGGTGGCGCGGTTTGGCCGGCGATAGAGGCGACTACAGGTTTGGTTACGTTGTGCTTTATGAAGTCGGCCGCGGCCTGTTCGCGGGTACCGCCGATCTCGCCGATCATGACGATGGCTTCGGTTTCATCGTCGTCTTGGAACTCAGTTAGGACGTCGATGAAGTTGGTTCCGGGAATGGGGTCTCCGCCGATGCCGACGCAGGTGGATTGTCCCATGCCGACGGCGCCGAGTTGGGCGACGGCTTCGTAGGTCAGCGTTCCGGAGCGTGAGACGACGCCCACGTTGCCGGGGGAGACTGCTGCGCCGGGGATGATGCCGAGCTTGATCCGCTCACCAGGGTGTATCAGGCCGGGGCAGTTCGGTCCGAGCAACCGGGAGTTGGTGCGATCGAGGTATGCCTTGGCCTTCATCATGTCGTGGACGGGGACGCCCTCGGTGATACACACTATCAACGACAGTCCGGCGTCGGCTTGTTCGAGTATGGCGTCCATGGCGAAGGGCGCGGGTACGAAGACGAGTCCGGTGTTGGCTCCGGTGGCGGCGATGGCTTCGCGAGCCGTCTCAAAATAGGGGACTTCGTCCATGAACTTGGTGCCGGATCGGTTGGGATGGACGGCGGCGACCATGTTGGTGCCGTATTCGACGATTCGCTGGGCTTGGAATGAACCGTCACGGCCCAATCCCTGCACGAGTAGGCGGCATGGGTCTTCGACTAGGACTGGCATTGTTTGTTGGGTTCCCCGGCCCCTCTGGATTCCTGCTTTCGCAGGAATGACGGAAGTTGCAGAAATGACGGCTTTCGCAGGACTGGCATTATTTCGACTCTCCCATGCTGGCGAGTTTGTCGCGGAGTATTTCGGCGGCGCTGGCCATGTCGGGGGCTGGCGTGACGTCGATGTCCGATTCGTCGAGCAGTTGGAGCCCTTCTTCGGCGTTAGTGCCGCGCATGGCCGCGACGACTGGCTTTTTGGAGCCGACCTCCTTGGAGGCGTTGATGATGCCGGTGGCCACGACGTCGGAACGAGCGATGCCAGCGAAGAGATTGACCAGGATGATTTCGACGTCGGGATCGGAGACGATGATCTTGAAGGCCTGCTCGATGCGTTCGAGGTCGGCAGAGCCGCCGATGTCGAGGAAGTTCGCCGGTTCTGCGCCCGCCCACTTCGTGATGTCCATAGTGGCCATGGCGAGGCCGGCGCCGTTGACCATGCATCCGACGCGTCCGCCTTCGAGCTTTACGTATGCGAGGTCGAATTCGGAGGCTTCGCGTTCGAGCGGGTCCATCTGGGCCGGATCGTGGAGTTCGAGGAGTCCGGGATGGCGGAAGAGCGCGTCGTCTTCGATACCGACCTTGGCGTCGAGGGCGATGATCTTGCCGTCTTGACTCTCGATGAGCGGATTGATTTCGACTAGCGAGCAGTCATTTTCGATGAAGAGCCGATAGGCGTTGGAGATGAGTGTGGTCGCGGGTCGAATTAGCGGTGTCGGGAAGCCGAGAGCCAACGCGGCATCGCGGGCTTTGTAGGGGAGAAGACCAAGCAGCGGGTCGCCGATGATACGAACGATCTTTTCGGGCTGCTCCTCGGCTACCTGTTCAATCTCGACGCCGCCCTCGCGCGTGGCGATGATGGCAGGCGCGCCCTCGTCGCCGTCCATAACGATTGAGACGTAGTATTCGTGGGCGATGTCGGCGGCTGGCGTGATCATCACCTTGTCGATCGGGACGCCCTTCGGGCCGGTCTGGTTGGTGACCATCCGAGTGCCCAACATGTCGGAGGCGTACTGGACCGCGTCTTCGCTGGTGGCGGCGAACTTCACACCGCCAGCTTTGCCTCTGCCCCCGGCATGGACTTGTGCCTTGACGATGACCGGGCAACCGAGTTCGTTGGCTGCGTTCGCCGCTTGGTCGGCAGATTCCACGATGCGCCAAGGCAATGCGGGGATGCCGTAGTCTTTGAAAAGTTGCTTGGCCTGGTATTCGTGGAGGTTCATTCGGTGCGGTTCGGTTTCGGGTCGCGGCGACTCATCGATTCTAGATGATGAGTTTTTCGCGGATGTTAAGCGATAGGGATCGCGTCATCGACGCCGCCCGTCCCCTGTGGATTCCTGCTTTCGCAGGAATGACGTAAGTTGCAGGAATCACGGAAGTTGCTCATCCCTCCGCCTATGCCAACAATCCAGTCTCTCGTAAGACTGCTTCGATGGCGGCTTTGGATTCGTCGGACACTGGCGCTGTCGGTCGTCGAGGGTCGCCGTATTCGTAGCCGAGCATTGCTAGGGCCGTTTTGGGTGCGCCGATGGTGTTCATCACGATGACGTTGAGCTTGGATGCGATCCGTTGCAACTCGACCGCGGTCTTGTAGTCGCCTCGGAACCCGGCGCTGACAACGTCCATGCAGAGCGCGGGTGCGATGTTGCCGAGGAGCATGCACGCGCCATCGCAGCCGATCATCGTCCCAAACGCGAGGAGCGCGCCGCTGCAATTCCACTTCCTCACGCCATTCGGAATGTTCGGTATCACTTGTTGCTCGAAAAGTATGGAGTGATCCGTGATGTAGGCGAAGACGTTGTCCATACCGCAGAGCTCGGCGATGACCGACGGCGGTGCTGCTGGGTCGCCGCCGCGGGCGAAGGTCTGGTGTATCACCACCACCGGGAGTGGGCAGCGTGAGGTCACGTAACTGTAGTACGTGACCAGATCCGTAGCAGCCATGTTGCGCGGTATCCGCATCCGGATGAAGTCGGCTCCCGCTCTTGCGTAGTTCTCAGATAGTCGCAAGGTTTCGATGGTGGAGCGTTCATCGACGCCGGCGATGACGAATTTCTGGCCATCGTGGGCGGCGGAGACGGTCTTGACGGTTTGCAGTCGCTCCGCTTCGCTGAGCATCGTCTCCTCGCCGTTGGCGGTCACGACTACGAATCCGGAGAGCCGGGTGTCGAGCCAACGCCCGACGTTACGTTCCAGAGCGTCGAAATCGAGCGATTGATCGGCATCGTCGCGGAACGGCGTGGGTGTCGGAGCTACGACGATGGGCTGGTCAGAAGATGGTATCGTTGACATTTAAGGATTGATCCTCGATCCTGAACTTGCGAGATATATGCGAGTTTAACTTTGATGACCAAGCGGCTCATATCCCGAAGCTCCTATCTGCTGATCGCAGTAGCGATGGTGCTCGGTTTTGCGTTGGTCAGCTGTGGAACCGGGGAAGGAGATGGGGGAGAGGTCGCACAAGTCGCCGCGACAGCAACAGCTGCACCCGAGCCAGCAGCAACCACGGTACCTCCGCCGACCGCGACACAGGCTCCGACCGCAACGATCGCGCCAACCGCGACCGAGACGCCTTATTGGGCTAAGAAGATCATTCCTGGTATCGCTATGGAGCAGTATCCCCCAGTTAACGACAGAACCGACTACGAACTTAAGAACACGCAGGAGTGGTTGAACGGAGAGCCGACCACAATTGCCGAGATCCGCGACAGCGGGAGAGTGGTGGTGGTCGATTTCTGGACCTATACTTGATACAATTGTAAGAACACGTGGCCGGCCTTGAGGGCATGGCATGAGAGCTACGCTAACGCGGGGCTCACCATCCTAGGAGTGCACACTCCCGAATTCGATTTCGAGAAGAGGATCAAAAGACTTAGCGCCGCCGTCGAAGAGAACGACATCGGCTGGCTCGTGGTCCAGGACAACGACTATTCCACCTGGCGCTACTTCACCAACCGCTACTGGCCCGCCAAATACATCTTCGATCCCGAAGGCAACCTCCGCTTCCGCCACTTCGGCGAAGGGAAGTATGAGGAGACGGAGCAGGTTATCCGCCTCTTGCTTGACGAAGCTGGGTTTGATGTTACGGGGATCGAACCTACTTACATTTTGGAGTGAGTGCAGGTCTAGGGTTTCCCTCGCTAGCGGGGGAAATGTCCAAAGGACAAAGGGGCGCGCCGTGGCATCCTTTCCATCCTTGCTAATCCTTCGCATCCTAGTTCAGACAATCCGCGTTTAAACTCTCCATCCATGACCGTTTACTCCAACGAACGAACCGGCAGCATCGTTCAAAACGAACTCCCACCTTCGATTCCCCGCGACACTCGCGTTGCCATGGACGGCCTAGACTTCCTCTCCCAACTGCCAGACGCCTCCATCGCCGCCTCATTCTTCGACCCCCAGTACCGCGGCGTCCTCGATAAACTCAGTTACGGCAACGAAGGCGTCCTCCGTGGCAAGCAACGCTCGGCTCTACCCCAGATGTCATCCGAAACCATCGCCAGTTTCATCCGATCCATCGACCGCGTCCTCGGCCCCAGCGGGCATCTCTTCCTGTGGATCGACAAGTTCCACCTCTGCTCCGGCATCGACGAGTGGACGGAAGGCACCTCCCTCGAAACCGTAGACCTCATCACATGGAACAAAGGCCGCATCGGCATGGGCTACCGCACCCGACGGACCGCTGAATACCTCATCGTCCTCCAAAAAGCCCCGAAGCGAGCCAAAGGAATCTGGACTCGCCACGACATCCCCGACGTCTGGGACGAAAAAGCCCCGTCATTGAAGGGTGTCCACCCCAAACCGGTTGAACTTCAGCGAGTATTGATCGAAGCGGTGACCGCGCCGGATGATCCGGTCTTAGATCCGGCTGCGGGGAGTTTCAGCGTCCTAAAAGCCTGCCAATTGGCAGGGCGGAGGTTTGTGGGGTGTGACATCAATGGTTGAAACCGAACGTGGAACCACAATGCTGATTCGATCAACCTATCTCCGAACCATGCTTAGGAACGCTAGCCCACTTCGCACACTAAACCAACTCCGCTAGGTACGGACTGAAGACATCCTTGAACGTCAACAGATTTCCAACCATCCAAGCGCGGAGCTCCCTCAACTCGTCGTCGCTATCGTCAATCGATCCTTCGGTATGAAGCGCGATCCGACAAGCCTGCCTCGCGTCTAAACGTTCCCAACTCAAGCTTGCACCCAATTGATCTTCAATTTCAGTTCGACGTTCATACAAAGAGTCGAACAGTTGCTTGTTTGTTTCTTTGTCGCGATTCAGATACATCTCAACTCGGGGGCGTGAATTCGCACCAAAAACCGCCGCGAATTGTATGTTTGCGTAGCCCGACGAAAACCATTTCCAATTGTCGAAATTCGCTTTCTTGGCATTTGTGAACTGGTGATTCTCTCGTAGTTCATCGATCAAGGATTGGAAAAATGGGCGGTATTTTGCTTGTCTAGAGGAAACTTGGCTTTCGCGAGGTTTGGAGGATTTCTGCCAAGTATTCGGGAATGCGACCGGTCGAAATTCAGGGGCGGGAAGTGAGTCGCCAATCTTTTTCACGTTGATGGTGATGCCGTAAAACTCAAGGGAGTCATCTGTGCGTTGATTCAACCAGTCGAGAGCCTGGCGATGCTCATCGCGGAATTCGGTAGTCAGCCAGATAATTATGTCGGCATCTTGTCCAGATGCGTACGTCAACAGTTGACCAAGATGGTTGTGGTTTGTGGCAACAAGCTGGTTCTCGATGATCACTCTCTTGTTGCTTCCAGACACCGTCGCGGCGATATCTACGAAGAAATCTCCTACTTGTGCCTCTGTGTCGACTAGCTCTAAGTCGAGACCTAATTCTTCGCTCAACAAATCCAGATGCTCAGCGAGCCAAGGTGTGAAATCCTGTGCTTCGTTTGCCCAGTACTTGCGCGGGTCCATTGATTCGAGTTTGCCGAAGATCTGGCCGTTTGTCATGCGTATTTCCCTCGTTAGTCTCGAAATGCGACGTCCCACACAGAGGAAAATAGTATCGCGTCCATCCATCAAAACTGCATCCATATCCCGTATATCCTTTACACCCACGAACTAACGACCACAAACCGACTTCCCCCCACCTCATGTCCCACCACTCCCTCCACGACTCCCCCTTCGACCTTTCAAACAAAACCGCTTTCGTCACCGGCGGTAACGGCGGCATCGGCTTGGGCATCGCCCAAGGCTTCATCGAGCACGGTGCCAATGTAGCGATCGCCGCACGAAACGCCGACAAACTCGATGCTGCGGTCGAAACCCTCACTCAAGCCGCAGGTGGCGAATCCTCCCACATCCTAGCCCTTTCATGCGACGTCACCGACCGAGCTTCTATCCAAGCCGCGCTCGATGAGACGATGTCCACTTTCGGCGGTTGGGACATCATCGTCAACAATGCTGGCACCAACAAGCGCTCCGACGAGCCCCAGAACCTATCTGATGAGGACTGGCGCTACGTCATCGACACCAACCTCACGTCGATGCACAATGTCTCGTCGCTGACCTTCGACCACATGCGAGACAAAGGTGCCGGAAAATACATCAACATCGGCTCCATGATGTCCATCTTCGGCACCGCTTACGCCTCCGCATACGCCGCTTCGAAAGGCGGCGTCGTGCAATACACGAAATCCTGCGCAGTCGCATGGGCTCGCCACAACGTCCAAGCCAACGCCATCCTCCCCGGCTGGATCGTCACCGAGATGACCAACCAGTTCAAGGAACTCTTTCCTGAGCGCTACCAACTCGTCCAAGATCGCACTCCCGCCGATCGCTGGGGCATTCCCGCCGACCTCGCCGGCACCGCCGTATTCTTAGCCTCAAACGCCTCCGACTTCGTCACCGGCACCTCAATCCCAGTAGACGGCGGCTATTCCGTCTGGTAAATTAACCTCCCCTGTACGAAGCGAGGGGGCGCGGCGAGCATAGTGAGACGCTGGGGGTGCCCTCACCCTATCCTTTCGCCCGCGCAATCCTCCGGCTAACGCTAGGATGGCTGTGCAACACGGTCTCGATCAATGGATGCGGCTCGGCATTCGATAAATTCTGCTTCGCCAGCTTCTCCATCGCGCTAACGAACTCCGCGCGCATGTCGGTGGTGTCGATTGCGAAGTCGTCTGCGGCGGTCTCCCGGCGTCGGGAGTAGGTGTTGATCATCGGGAGGGCGATAACGCCGACGAAGGTCGTGATCAACGCGAGCAGGGGCAGATTCGCATAGTCGTGCAACGTACCATCCAATCCAAACGAACCTGACCACGCACCCAGCGCCAGATCAATCACCCACATCGACACAAAAATGATCACTACCTGAACCGCAATCCCCCTCCAGATGTCCCCGTTCACATGATGTCCCAACTCGTGAGCGATGATCACCTCGATCTCATCCGGATCATGGCTCTCGATCAATGTGTCCGAGATGATAATCCGCCGCGTCCTCCCCCAACCGGCGAGTGCGGCGTTCGCCTTCACCGTCTTATCGCCCAATTTCCACACGTACGCCCCCTGCACAAACGTCCCTAACTGTTCTGAAAGCCTCATCAACCGATCTTTCAACTCCCCATCCGGCAGTGGTTCGAACTTGAAGAAGATCGGCATCAGAACGATGGGTGCGATCGCGGCGATGAATACGGATATGGCCGAGAACAGCAACGATGCCCAAATCCACCAGTATTCGGGATCGGCGGCGAGGAGCGCGTACAGACAAGCAACAAAAACGGCCAACATCACCGTCTGCACCGCCAATCCCTTCAACCAGTCCAAAGCCCATCCGCCTACCGATCGGCGAGTTAGGCCGTATCGACGTTCCAGAACATGCCCCGAAAAATAGCCCAACGGTAAAGTCAGTACCTCCAGCACGACCGAAGCGAACACGATGTAAGCAACCGCTCCCAAAACCACGATGCCGGTGATTTCGTCTGAGATTGTGTCTCGTATCGACGCCGATGCGCCCGTGACGAGTATGATCGCAGGCGCAAAGATGTAAACGGCCAGATTGGCCAACCCAATCCACAGCTTTGTCCGTTCGTACTGCTTGGGATCGCGTCCCATGTGAGACGTGCGTCCGTTCATTTCGGTTTCGCGTCCAAGTGCAAAACTTTAGCAACGTCCTTTGAAGCCGAAATGAGATCGGCGTTACTAATACGCGCTGCGGGATGCGGCATTACCAGCGGATCTAATCCCAAGGATTTCAGTACTTTCTTGGATTGTTTACCTGAAGCGACTACTCGAGCACATGGAAAAATCTTGAGAATCCACGTTAACCATCGCTTGCCATACTCGATTTCGACCCTATCGGCACCGCGGTTCTTTAATCCCCCGCTTTCATTGAAGTCGTAAGGCCAAAACGGATACGTGTTCCATATTAACGGCCTGGGTAATCCTTTTAATTGGGGCGCGACCAATCCCCAATAACGCGTTGCTGTCTTCTCCAGTTGGTGTGTTTTCTTACAGGTGGGCACGACGTATCCTCGCTCAATTCCGAACTCGCCCCAAGGATCTCCTCCAGCGGTCATTACATGAGGAGAGACATAAGGCACACCTGTAATCGCTGCGCCGTCCCGCCCCGGTTCCGCACCAACGAATATCGCTGACCCTGGTTCGTCATTAAACTTGCTAAGCCATCTCTTAAGGTTGTCCCGCCGTGTCGCATTTCGGTAGATGTTGACGCTTCGATCATCGGGCGTTTCAGCTTCAGCAAGCGATGCAACGAAGCGATCGATGTCACGTTGTCGAGTCATTCTGCCGAACGATGCGGATTCCGGCCTGAACCGGCATGACGGTTCCGACTCACTCTACAACCTCAACCGTCCGCTTCTCGAACTGCTTCCAGTCCCACTCCGCGCCCCAACCGGATCCGTCTGGCGGACTCAGCTTGCCGTCGATCGGTACAACCGGATTTAACAGCCCGATCTGCTCGCCATCCAAATCGAGATGACCACCAGGGAAGAACTCGTAATACGAAGTGTTCTGAATGCAGCACAACAGATGCGCATGAACCAACCCGTACAAACCACCCGGCCCATTTAACTCCACATTCGTTCCATGCAACTCAGCGAGATGCGCCAACTTCATCAAATTCGTCGTCCCGTGACGAGCGTTCTGTCGGATCAAATCAGTCGCACCCGAAATCAGATACTGCGCACACAGATCCGTGTCATACATAAACGTCTCGGTCGCCATGATCGGAATATCCAGCTTCGACGCCAATCGAACCAAGAGATTGTGGCTCCGCTCCGGCAATGGCTCCTCGAACCACCGATAATCCAAATCCTCCAACGCACGCCCGACCTTCAAAGCTTCCTCGAACGTGTAGATCGCAACCGGATCGTGCATGCAGTCGATCTCATCTCCAACCGCCTCCCGTATTGCCGTCAACCACCGGATGTTTTCCTCGA
The DNA here is from genome assembly GCA_965208645.1 of Dehalococcoidia bacterium. Lineage (GTDB taxonomy): Bacteria > Chloroflexota > Dehalococcoidia > Lucifugimonadales > Lucifugimonadaceae > Bin127. Next base: position 1,017,426 of record OZ242350.1, read on the forward strand.
CGGGATGGTAGAAGTGGTCCTTGACTGCCACAAATCCCAGATCCAACGCCCTTTGCGCGTCCTCAACCGCCTCCTCAATCGTCGCTCCACGAGTGTTGTAGTAAGCATGGACCTCATCTCTCACCTTGCCGAGCAATGAATAGACAGGCAAACCCGCGACCTTCCCGGCGATGTCCCACAGACAGTTGTCGAATCCGCCGAACCAACTCGGCGACCGATAGACCCACCGAGTCCCTTGGTGCAATTTCTGGTAGAGATACTCCCGCTTCAACGGGTCTTCGCCGACAACCAACGCTTGTAGCTGTGGCAGATCCGCCGGATGCAACCCCGTGTGACCATCGCCCGGAGTGGTGCAGACCCCAACTACGCCCTCGTCAGTCTCGACATGCAACACATACTCGTAACGAGGTTTGCTGCGCGCCGGCACCGTGTGATGCAACCAACGTTCCCGCCGCTGCCCCGGCAACTTGATCAGATCGAAATACCGATCCTCCCCATCCATCTCGAGAATCGACATCTTGACATTGGTGATCTTCATGGCGTCAACGGGTCCGGCGAGCAACTTCCGTCATTCCCGCGCACGCGGGAATCAGAGGGGAGGGGCAAATGTCCTGTCAAGTAATGGGGTCTTAGCTGCCAACGAGTTTATCGGTTGGGCGAAGGTCTTGATTGCGCGTATCCTTAACGCAATACCAAACCCCAAGCAAAACCGATGGACGAGGCGACGACTATGGCAAACACGATGCGCGCAGCTCTCGATGACGGAACCCGCACCTACACCACGCAGGATGCACCCATGCCCGAGATGTTCGATGGCGCGGCACTGATCCGCGTTAGGCAGACGGGCATCTGTGGCTCCGACCTCCATATGACCGCTCGTCGAGAGGAAGCACAAGACGTACCATCTGGTCACGAAGTGACCGGCGAGATCGTCGAACTCCCGGCTGGTAACCACAACCTGCAAGTGGGCGACCGCGTTGCCATCGACACCGTATGCTCCGGACGCGCCTGCTTTGACTGCCGGTACTGCAACTACGGTCAGTACCGTCACTGCCTCAACTTTGTCGAAGACTCAGGTGGCGGGTTCGCCGAGTACATGACGCGCCGTCCCCTCGGCCTCTTCAAGCTGGAAGACGACATGGACTGGACAGACGGCGCACTAGTCGAACCCATGGCCGTATCCGTCCACGGACTCCGCTACGCCGGCATGAAGCCCGGCGATGTTGTCGCAGTCGTCGGCTCCGCTCCCATCGGACTCTCTTCGATCGCCAGTGCACACGCCTTCGGCGCAAGCAAAGTAATCGCCTCCGCGAAATATCCGCAACAGGCAGAACTCGCCGCCAAGATGGGCGCCGACGTCGTAACCGGTGCCGAACCCGGTGAGCTGACCGATCGCGTTCGCGAACTGACCGACGGCGTAGGCGCAGACGTAGTAGTCGAATCCGTCGGCGGACATCAGACCGTCTCGTTCCACGAGGCGCTGAACGCTACTCGCAACCAAGGCACCATGGTCTACCTCGGCGGCATCAAGGTGCCGATGGAAGTCGACCTCTTCGACCCGATGTTGCGAGAGATTAAAATCATCTCCTCCAACTGCTACGGCATCATCGACGGCATCCACGACTACGAAGTCGCCATCCGCATCCTATCCTCCGGCAACCACCCCTACCGAGACACCGTCAAACACCGCTACGGCCTAGAGGAAATCGCACCAGCCTTCGACACCGCGTTCGACAAGACTACGGGGGCGGTAAAGGTGCATATTGTGCAGAATTAAGTGCTGAACAGAAGGTGGACCTGGCGCGAAGACACGAACTTCGCAAAGAAATACTGCCATACGTCGACAAGGACCTGATCAATGTGTGAGGCAGAGCATCCCGATCGCGAGTGGCGTTCGTTTCTCACAGACATGATCGAGAGAGGCGAATCGGTTTTGTCATTCACCTAGGGTTTGAATGTCAATGAATTTCAGAACGACGAACTGATTCATAAAGCCGCATTGTGGGACCTTAGCATCATCGGCGAGGCGCCGAGACGTATACCTGTTGAAGTTCGAAAGGCGAACCCGCAAATCGACTGGCACCAAATCATCGCAATGCGCAACCGCATCACCCATGCATACGAAGCCATCGACGTAGACATCGTCTGGGACACCATCAAAACCGACATTCCGAAAATGCTTGCCGACTTACGAATCCTCCTCAACCAGATCGAAGAAGAGTAGATCCAATAATCGCCCTCACGACAAGCAGTGAGAAAACAGCGACTTTCAATTTGAAGGCGTGGCAGAAGTATCTGAATACATGATTGCCCCGTCGAGCGTGACATTGTCTCGAGCGGCAAAAACAGCCTTTTCGGCGGATTCGATATCCGGTCCCACCGCCAGAAACATGGTGTAATGCCAGCCCGGCACGGATTCGACACCCATCGCGATACCGCCGGTATCGCCTCCCCAGACATAGAACTCTGCAAACGCCACATCCTCTGGTAGTGGTGCTGTCCATCGCCGAGTCAATTGAGCCTTAGCGTCGAAAACATCCACCAATCTGTTGATGTACCCATCGCCGCGCCATCGCACAACCTGTGCATAAAGCGCTCGGCCTTCATTGTCCTCGAGCAGCACGCCGTAGTCGCCATCCCATTCAGGAAACTGCGTGTGGATTTGGTCGCCTTCCTCGCCCGTCAACGCTGCCAGGAGTGCGACCCAATCGGACTTACCGACCGTCGAGCCGTGACGCCGATCCCAGTCGGTGCCCATGAAATCTTCCAGCAAATCAATCGTGTATCGACCCTCATTGTCGAAATATTTCAACACGTCGTAGATCTGTTCCGTTGTAAATGGAGGCTTCTTAAATGCTTCGTCGATCCTCTGCCTTACAGTCTCGCAATTTGAACATCCAGAAAACTCATGCAGATAATCACCTGTTGCCCAGACGAAAAACAGTCCCGTCGAATACGTGAAATCATTGATCTCGTTGCGATACCTAGCCATCACAGGTTCGGTACCTACGCTGGAATGTTCATCACTGTCTTCATCGAGATTGTCGATGTACTCGTTTATCGCGTCCCAACCGATTACAGTCTCGATGTATTCATATTCCACGTTTGATGCGTCACCCTCAATTAACGCGGTTATCGCACGAGAAGCATCAGAATCACCGGAAAAACATCTTCTCCATATCACATAGTCGTACTTCAGATTTTGCACATGATGCGAGTATTCATGAACGTAGATCAGTTGATCACCAACATCGAATTCGTCTAGGCTGGCGCGAATGAAGATCTCCCGCTTGATCGGGTTGTAAACATCCACGTAATTCTCGCCTTGATAGTCCGCGGTGAACTCGACGAAATCGCTGTCGACAGAGAGCAACGTCAATGTCCAGTTAATTTGTTCCCATAGATGAAACGTCGAATTTTCGTCCTCGGCCCAATCTTTGATCACATCTGCATGCCAATCCTTCCAGACCTGGTCGTCAACCACAGTGCGCTTGAATTCGCCCGCCTCCGAGGCATCAATCTCGTAAATCCCCTGGACCCAGTCCTCAATCTCATCCATCTTCGCGACCCAATCAACTGGAATTTCGTCATCGGCTATACCGGGCGGGGACGTCGGTACCGGCGTGGGCGTTTCACCGGATTCGGGTATTGCGGTAGGAAGAACATGGTCGCGACAATATGCTTCTCGCTCAGAAAGCTGTTCGGGAGTAGGGGAAGCTGTCGGCGTTACGGTCGGCGTCGCAGTGGATGTCCACGATGGATCTGGAGTCGATGTCGGCGATGAAATAACCGTGGGAATAAGCGTCGCATCGACTACCGTCTTCCACAGGGGAATAGTCCCCCTGTCAGGCGAGCTTGGCCTCGTTCCTCCACTCTCGGAAGCGCAGGCGAGTACCGCCGCAACTGCTAACGAGAAAAAGATAGACGCGCCAACCGAACGTATCGATGGGTTCATGTTTGTCATTCTCGAAAAATCACACTGATACGATAAAGCTGTTCGTGAGAGAACCGTAATTGAAGAAAAGACCCGCCGACATTTGGTTTCCGGACAAAAGCGTACCTCACATCCCCGCCGCAATCTACTCGGCGATCATGATCGTCGTCGCGTTCGTATTCGCACATACCACGTTCGGCATCCCCGACGCGTCCACAATCATCAATCCATCAACCGCTGCGAACTCGATGACTGCCGCCGTCTCGGCGCGCGTGCAAATGTAGCGTCAGGTGCGAACCTCGGGTATTCCGCTTGTGTGCCTGACAGCAGATCCTCGATGGTGAGTATCTGAACACGCGGATAGCGATGATCGGGATAGTGTTCGGGCGTGTAGATGCCTGCTGAGGTCGCTTCCTGAATCATCGGGCGTGTAGGTGCGTTAAGCGTGATGAATAGTCCGATCTCTGCGTTTTCACGCGCCATATCGCCCTTGAGCGTGGCGATCATGTCACGCCGGACTTGGCCGCTCTTGACCTGCACGACGATACGCTTCGCCTTGCCGCTGTTGTCGTCGAAGAAGTTGATGTAGCCGTCTATGCCAGAATCCGCGCCTCTGCGTCCTCGGTTTGCAGGGCGCGCTTCTACGAGTCCTAGCGCCCAGTACTCGAACTGGTAGCGTCCGTCATGTTCGCTTTCGACAGCGAGTGCCCGCGCACTTTCGACATCCTGCGGAACCCCTACTACATCGTAATCAGAGAGATTGGAGTTGAATGTATCTCGTAACCGGCTCTTCATGAGGGATATAGCTAGATGAGTTATGTCTATGCCTATCCATCTACGCTTGAGTCGTTCGGCGACTGCGATCGCTGTGCCGCATCCGCAAAATGGATCGAGAATTAAGTCGCCTTCATTGCTGGAGGCAGCGATGATGCGCTCAAGGAGGGCTTCGGGCTTTTGGGTATCGTAGCCAAGACGTTCTTCGTGCCAAGATCGTAATGGTTGTACGTCTGTCCAAACATCTTGTGCCGGATATCCTTGGTTCTCATCCAAGTAGACCTTCAGCCTCGGAACACCGTTACGTGTCCAATAAATTCTGTTTTCCTGCAGTAACTTGAGTATCCCATCGTCGCCGTACATCCAGTGTCGACCATCAGGGGGCGGAATCAATCCGCGATCACCGAAATTACGCACTGGTCCCGGCCCAGCACCAGAAAGGTCGCCCGACATGAAAACGCGACCATCGGGATCTGTGTAACGGTAGTAGTTCTTCACATAATCGGGGTCTAGTTCATGGAATATTTCGTTCCACGTAAACTCAGCGCTCTTGTTGTAAAGGAGAATCGTGTCGTGAACTCGTCCCAATCCTTTCGCGTCGCTATGTGAAGTCGTGCGGCGCCAAATTATCTCATTACGAAAGTTCCGTTGATCGAAGACAGCATCCAGCATCAACTTGAGATAATGACTCGCGGTTGAATCACAATGCAGGTAGACGCTACCGGTTGGTTTCAGAACGCGGTGCAACTCAGCCATTCTCTGCGCCATCATGGTTAGATAGGCCATCATGTCGTTCTGACCGAGGAAACCGCGCATGGACTGGAGAAGGTTGCCGAGCTTTTCCGGCCCGTCCGTAATCACGTCCTGGTAGGCGTACTCGGACTCCATGCTCCACTTCCAGGTGTCCTCGAATGCAGTGATCTGGGCGGCTGAATCCTCACCGCTTCGCTCTCGGAATAGGACGTTGTAGGTTGCGTTGGAGTTGAACGGCGGATCTAAGTAGATAAGGTCGACACTCTCATCCGCGACGTTCTCGCGCAGGATGTTGAGATTGTCTCCGAAGTAGAGCTTGTTAGTTGATCCAGTCATGCTGAAACGATTGTATAGGCGCCTAGCGCTTGCACGTCTCATATGTGGCGCGATCGGCGGTTAAAACGCGGCATCAAAACGGCGGCAACAATCGATGTTTGATTCTGGACGTCAAAGACAACATCGTCAACTTTGAGCGGAACCTCGCGTTCACCGAACTTGACTGATTGTGGGATTAAGGCCGTCAAGCTTGATAATAGCCAAAGATTCTCACCCCACCATCCCCTCCGCCACCTTCTCCGCAATCATGATCGTCGTCGCGTTCGTGTTCGCCCGGATTACATCCGGCATCACCGACGCGTCCACGACCATCAACCCATCAACCGCATGCATCTCGCACTGCGGCGACACCACCGCCATCGGATCGGATGACGGCCCCATCTTGCAAGTCCCTGAAGAGTGGTGCTGCGTCCGCACATTTGAAAGCAGCCAATTGTTGAGAGCCTCATCATCAAACAACACATCGTCGGTCGGATCCACCCGTCGCATCATCGCGGGCGCGTACTCGGGCATCTCCGCTAGTTTCGCGCTGAGTCGCACCGCGCCCCTCATCCGCTCCATGTCGAACGGCTCGCTCAGGTAACGATAGTCGAGGATCGGCTGATCGTGCGGATCTGTTGTCGCCAAACGAAGCTCGCCCTTACCGACCGCCTTCTGCAACGCGATGCTGAAACCGGTCGGGGTTTTGGCTATCGAGGGATCGAAATCTGCCGGTACGTGCTCGGTCCTTATCGATATCGGACGCATGTGCATGTCGTTACGGTAGGGCGAACCGGGCGTAGTGTAGCGCATCCCGATCTGGAGCGGCGCCGGACGCTCGGGTACCGGCTCCTCAAGATCGCTTTCGCATTTCACGAAAACCGCGATGTGGTCGCGAAGGTTCTGTCCGACACCGGGAACATCGGCGATCACCGAGATACCGTTCTCCGACAAGTGGCCAGCAGGCCCGACGCCCGACAGCATTAACAGTTGTGGTGAATTGATGGCACCCCCGCTCAGAATCGTGAGTTCCGATTCCACACGATAGGTTTCACCACCCGATTCGACCTCGACGCCAACGGCCCGACCGTTCTCGATCAACACCCGGTGAACGAGCACGCCAGACCTCACCGTCAGATTCATGCGGTCCCGCGCCATTTGCAGATACGTTACCGCAGTGCTCATGCGTATATCGTTGATGCGATTCACAACCAAGTAACCGACACCAGTCGACTCCGGATGGTTGTGATCATGCGTGAATGGATATCCCGCCGCTTGGCACGCATCGATAAACGCCTTCGGGCTCGCGAACAACTCGTCCTCTTTGTAGCGACGCACCGGTATCGGCCCATCAGACCCGTGAAAATCGTCGCCCGGAAAGTCGAGATCCGTCTCAATCTTCCGGAAATAGGGGAGAACGTCGAGATACCCCCAGCCTTCGTTGCCCTCCGCCGCCCAGTCGTCGTAATCTTCCGGGATGCCGCGGAACCAAATCTGTCCGTTGATGGCGCTCGATCCGCCTACCACCTTGCCGCGTGGAAGTTTGAACGGTTCCTGCAATGGCGTCGCCAGTGCCCTATAGCCCCATGTATGTTCATCGATGTCGTACGACTCGTACCAAGCCTGAACGCCGTACTTGATATGATCCGGCATCGAGTTCACATCCGGATAATCGGGTCCCGCCTCGAGTAGCAAGACGTTACGGTTGCGGTCCTCCGACAGCCTGGAAGCCAAAACGCAACCGGCCGAACCGGCGCCCACGATCACCACGTCGTACTTCACGGCAAATGTCCTTGGCTGACATCGAAGAATCGATGCCGTGAATTCTATGCGCTTCCGCGATGTTTGGGTTCAACGGACACGACCGAATTTCAAGCTGCTTGCCGGTAATGGTCGTACCAATCGCTGGCGAATACTCGGCCCGGGTCGAAGCGTCGCTTGTTCAACAAGAATTTCCCGAACTGTGGGTATGCTCGTGTCAGTTGCTCTTCGGTGGCGTATCGATGGTAGGTCAGGAAGTAACTTCCGCCGAGTGAGATCGCGTCATCGATAAGGGCGCGGAAAGCGTCGGCAGCACGATCCACGCCCTTATCGGTATGATCAACGTGAAGATTGAAGACGATGCAAGCGAATCGATCAGAGGCCCAGTTCAAGAACGTTTCGTCGTCCTTTTCAATCAATCGGATCGTTCCGTAGATGACGTTGGCCTCCTCGCGACGGAGAGTTTCGCTCGCCTTCGCCATGAATTCCGACAGCTTCTCTACCGGAACGTAAACCTCGGTGATCATTTCCGACCCTGCGTCGTCCGCGGCCACTGCACGATCGAACGTTGAGTGATAGTCGTCGACGTAGAGACTCATCTGAAACTCGTCAATATCGTAGATCTGACCGTTCGTCCCAAGATAAAAGTCGGAATAGGCATCGAACGCCGCGCTCTTGTCGACGTGCGCAAGGTAGATGAGTCGACCCCAATCGTCGGCCGAAAGCGATGAACGTGATGTATCGTCTGCCGACTCCGGATCTTCGACCCGACGGTAGCATGAGAAAACACCGGTTCGCAAATAGCGGTCCGATTTCTCGTCAGTCACGTACTGGAAATCACCGTATTCGTAACCGTCGTCGATACGCGTTGCAAAGGCGTTCGGCAACTCGTCAATGTCAATGACCTCAACCGCGCGCTCGAGTTTGCCTGCCGGTTGCAGTCGCAATGTGACTGAAGTGATTACGCCGAACAGACCATACCCTCCAATTGCGAGCGCGAATAGCTCTGGGTTACGCTCGCGGCTGCAGTCGATTTCCACACCGTTCGCGTCAACGAGCACGAACGATTCGACATCCTGCACAATCGGCTTTAGCTTCAATCCTCGTCCGTGTCCGTTAGCAGCCAACGAGCCGCCAATGCTAATGTTATCGGCACCAGTCTGCTTCTGAACGATGCTCCAACGATCCAGTCGGCTTCCCTGCAACTTTCGCAGTTTCGGAACCAACTCCGACCATAGTGTGCCAGCCTCAACAGTGACCAAACCTCGTCTGCTGTCGAGACCCAACACCTGCTTCATTCGGCGAGTGTCTACGAGCGTGCCGTCACTGAGAAATTGCTGACCACCCATCGCATGCCGCCCTCCCGCCACCGCAGCCCTGCCACCCGCGAAACGAACATCGCGCAACGCCTCTCGCAGCTCAAGCACCGAACCCGGCGTAACCATCTTGGCGACACGCGTCTCGTTTAACTGAGAATGAACATCGTTGACCGAGTAACTATCCATTGAAGACCGTCCTATGAATCTCGGATCGCGTAAAACGATATACGGTATCAATCGCCGCAACGATGTAGGTCAATCGCTTCTGCCGAAGAAGTCGGATCTGATCGGAAGGAAACTGCGTGGCTAAGTAAACAAGATCAACAGTAGTTACTTTCTCAAGACACGGCTGTCACGTCAACTGTTAGATACATGGAATCCGCTGTCGCAACAACCGCGGATGTTACGCGCCTCAACCAACCGCGGCCTCTGGCATCCGATACTGTTCCCAATCAGCGACTTGCACAGTAGGCGACCGCTCCCGGCCCCCTTTATCACGCCGGTTTGATCTTCGACGCCTCTGAGTTGACACCGGCGAGTGAATGCCCTCGCGCAGAGCAACGCGGTATACTGTCCGTTCGCTAGTCTTGACTATTTTAGCTATCTGCGAAACCTTCAAACCCTGCCCGCGCAGTCGTACGATCTCTTGATCCCGCATGACTGTCTGGTTGCGGCGACCCCAATTCGGGTCGTCGTATTTGCAGAGAGCGAGCGGACACTCTAGGCACGACGGTGCCAAGTCGCAACCGGTGTCGGTGTAGTCGTAGTTCTCTGGTAGGCCTTTGTCAGTGCTGTAGGAACTGGTTACGCGTTTGCGTTTTCTGCTCTGGCTGGTATTTGTCTGATCAATCTGCTCGTAACTGGCCGCAAACATCTCTTATACGCTTCCTCTGACTTGGCAGTCCTGCCATGCACGTTCAAATAACGATCCATCAAAACCAGACTGTCCGTAGTAAACAAAGGTCAAGGCCTCGTCACGACAGCGCGGAGCAACGACTTGGTCGAACCATTTCGGATCGATAAGATGCGCGCCTACGATCTCGACTAGCAAGCTCGGAAAGACATTCGTCGCATCGTCGCGGACGGGATTGTCGACGCTGACGAAAATGTGCCGTGCCGCGCCGACGCTGATGCTACGTTCACCGATCGGCTGCCATAGTTCGTCGGCGCCAGATTTTGCGAGCGCCGCGACCAACATGTCCATGGCCGGCCAGGTGTGCAAATTCAACGATGGTGAGATGGTGGCGCTCATTCCGCCGAATGCTGAGGAAAGCGTCAGCAACATGCTCCGCATCGGAGTCGAAAAGTCGGTCGCATGCGTTACTGATCGGCACTTGACGGCAAACGAGCCGAATTCCTGCGAAGCCGCGGATTGCATGATTCGCTGACCGAGGATTTCACGATCTTCGATGAATTCGATCGATCCCTTCGTGAGCATCCGCAACTCTGCGTCAATATCGAAATCTACCGGCAACCGCTCAAGCGTTGCCGCATCGTCCCGTTGCGCCGTGATGTCCGGTTCGTCTGGATCATGCGGACGTAGCGGCGCCTGAAGCGAATTGCGTTCCAAAATCTGCGTTGTCATCCAAATTGTCCTATCTCTATGGAAACGGTGTTCTATTTAGAACATATACCTTATTAGAACGCTTGTCAACTCTTGCGCTGAAAATCCAAAACCCAGACGAAGGGTGTTCCGTAGCAATTGGTGCATAATGGACATCGGCACGGCATCTCAAGCAAGCGGTGCCGCAGGCACATGTCAGTAAACGTTGAAATCGTCTCCATCGGCTCGGAACTTTTGTTGGGGCAGATCGTCGACACTAACTCCGCGTGGATCTCGCAGCGACTGGCAGAAAACGGCGCTAACGTCTACTACAAGTCGTGCGTAGGTGACAACCTGAACCGCATGACGGAGGTACTGCGCATCGCACTTGAGCGCGCAGATGTAGTGATCACGGGAGGCGGCATCGGACCGACACAAGACGATCTGACCCGAGAAGCCGTCGCAGATGTCTTCGACGTCGACGTCGTTATTGACCCTGAATCCCTAACCGAACTCCGTGAGCGATTCCAGAACCGCGGATTCATCCTCACCAAAAACAACGAGCGTCAAGCCCAAATCCCCGACGGCGCCACCGTGATCCGCAACCCCAACGGCACCGCTCCCGCATTCATGGTCGAATCCGATAAAGGCACCATCATCAGCCTTCCCGGCGTCCCATTCGAGATGAAGTGGCTCATCACCAACGAGATCATCCCCTATCTCCGCGATAAATACGACCTCGGTGAAACCATCCACTACCGCGTCCTAAAAGTCGCCGACTTAGGCGAAAGCGCCGTCGACCATGAGATCGGACATCTCATCGCAGAATCGTCCAACCCAACGGTTGGCGTACTCGCTCGTCCCGGTCAGGTTGATGTCCGGATCGCAGCCCGCGCCGCCACTATTGATGCAGCGATAGAACTTATCCGACCAATGGAGCACCAAGTCCGCGATCTCCTAGGCGACCATATTTTCGGTGTCGACGAGGAAACGATTGAGAGCGTCATCGGTGCCATGTTGCGGGAAAGAGAAGCAACGGTCGCCGTCTACGAAGACCTCAGCGCAGGTGCCGTCTCGGATTCAATGCGGACTGCCGCTGGTGATATGTTCCTTGAAGCCATCGTCGCAAACACCGACTTGCCGGGCGATCGTCTAATAGGCACCCAGAACGGTAGTGAGATAGTCGGCGAAAAACGTGCGACCGCGCTAGCACGCGCAATCCGGGAACACTCTGGTGCGTCAATCGGGGTCGCAGTTCACGGCATTCCCGAAACGGCCGAAAACGAAAACAGCGCAGTAAACCTCGGGCGCGGCGACACCTACATCGTGATCTGCGACGCTGAAAAGATCGAGATTCGTCATGTGAGGTCCGCCGGCAGTGGTGCACCCGACCGCAGGCGGGCGGCGATGTACGCGTTTGGTACCCTCCGGCAGCACCTGCTCGGATCATCTGATTGACGTCGAGACAACAGCACGAGGATGTGACATGAATCCGACAACCAAAACCAAAATAGCTCGTATCAGTGTCGTCTTGGCGGTTTTGGCTACTACGATGACTATCGTCATCACCGCATGTTCCTCTCCTGAACCAACGCCGACCCCGGTACCTCCGACTGCCACTCCAGTACCGCCTACGGCCACTCCGGTACCTCCGACCCCGACACCCATACCACCCACGCCTACCCCGGTGCCTCCAACCGCAACTCCAGTTCCACCAACCGCGACTCCCGAGCCAACCGAAGCCCCAGAAGAGCCCGCGGCTGGCCCGATCGATGAAATCAGTCCCCCGGGCTTGTCCGCGCACGACGCCGCATGCATCGAAGAGCACGCAGACGCGGCAACCGTCGACAAAGTCTTCGTCGCAATTGAAGCGCTCATCACGGGCGAGGGCGCCATGCCCGATCACATACTCGATCTGCTCGACGCGGCCGAACCCCTGTCCCATTGCGGTGTGATGCCTGAAAGATTCGCACCGATCGTGGCGCAGATCTCACGAGATGATGCGGCCTGCGTCATCGAACAATCCGGCGTCGAACAGCTCATGGCATTCTTCACTATCACCGAAGAGCAACAATCTGAGACGCTAAACATCATGGCCCTGTCGCCGTTGCTCGGCGCACTTCAAGCCTGCGAAGTAACTCTAGACTTAACCGCCGGACAGTAACACACGAAACCACCATACTCGGCCTAGAACTGCCTTCGATTCTGTGCCTCAACGCATATCATGTTGGCAGTAACGATTACGGGTCCTACACCAAACATACCCTGATTCCTCGCTAGGAGTGCATCAACATGAGAAGCAAGGCAGCAATCCACGTCGAACACGGCAAGCCCTTGGCGGTCGACGAGATCGAACTCCCGGATCCGCGTGCTGATCAAGTTCACGTCAAACTACACTCCAGCGGTGTCTGCCACTCGCAGCTCCACCAGATGCACAACCCGCAGACTCCGACGCCATCCCTCCTAGGGCACGAAGGTACCGGAACGGTCGTCTCTGTAGGCTCCGATGTCTCCCACGTAAAGGAGGGCGACCTTGCGATCGTGACCTGGGTCCCAAAAGACCCCATCCAAGGGCGATGGACGCCAGAACCAAGCGGCGCAACCTACCGAGAGGAACCCCTCAACGGCGCAACCTACACCTGGGGTGAAGACGCACTTGTATGGGGCGGATACGTAGTCCCGATCGACGATGACAACCCCAAAGACATCTCCTCCATCGTCGGATGCGCCGTTCTCACCGGCGCGGGCGCAGTCCTGAACACCGCGCGCGTCCGTCCCGGCGACTCCGTCGCCATCTACGGCATCGGTGGTGTCGGAACCTCCGCACTCATCATGGCCAGCATCCTGGAGGCGTACCCCTTAATCGCCGTCGACATCGAAGACTCCAAGCTCGAATACGCCAAAGAGATGGGCGCGACGCACACCGTCAACGCCATGGAAACCGACCCGATTGAGGCGATCCACGAGATCACCGGCGGCGGCACAGACTACGCGTTCGACGCCATCGGCCTCCAGATCACCAGCGAGCAGATCCTCCCGACCGTCCGCGGCGGCGGTCCCGGTGCCGACAACCACGGCGGAATGGCAGTCCTCATCGGAATGCCAGCACCGCAAATGACCGTCGACCCCGGACAGTTCATGTACCACCAGAAGCAGTACCGAGGTTCCTTGGGCGCGACCTACCCCAAAAAAGACTTCGATCAATTCCTCCGCTGGCACCACGAAGGCAAATTCCCCCTGGACAAACTCGTCACCCGACGCTACACGCTAGATCAGATAAACGAGGCCTGCGACGACCTCCAAAACGGCGAAATCCTAGGCCGCGCCATCATGGTCTACGACTAGACGGCGAATGGATGGCCTCACCTAGATATTTGGCGCAACCAATCGAGGAATGCAGCGCCGACGGCTGTGTTCGTTGGATCGGCAAGTTGCCCATGGTTTAACGCGTCATCAAAACTCCAGCCAGGATAATACGCCGACAGCCAAGAATGCGCCACGTGTTTAGCGACACGATGGTCCTCGAACTGAAACTGTTCCGTAGGCAACCCAGTAATGTAACTGAATGCCAGCGCTTTAACAGGGTCTCTGTCCGGTACCAAGCGGAGCACGAAATCCTCAAGTTGTCCGGGGCTATGATTGTCTGGCATTACCCAGATGCCAACCGCGACATTTGATGAACCGAATCGGCAGTCGGCTACAAAACCGGATTCTGGTAAGGTTTGCTCCCCGATTTCAGGTTCCGTTTCCGAAAGGATGGGCAACTGCTGCAAGCGTCGCCAAATCCGGTACGGATCACGGTCGCCGTCAACGATCAGTCCGACAGACTTGACATTAGCCGCAAGCAACCGCGCCAACAGAATCGAATTCAATCGTTTGTCGCCGTTTTCGCGTCGGGGCAGACCATTGATTTTTTCGACTTGAAAATCCCGATCTGCGAAAAACTGATTGCAGATCGTACGGATGAACGCCTCATCATGAAATCCTTCGACCAATATTACGTTCAACTTAAAGATTCACCAGTTTTGATTGGCTACGCTGGACGGTAGCTCAGTCTATCCCTAACGCGGGTCGATATTGAACTCAAACGAGACTTGGAGGGTGTATGGATCGTAGTTGACGTAGTGGGTCTGGTCTAATCCCTGTTCCAATCGAAAATACGTCGATTCCATGTCATCAATTGCCGTTGCTGCATCTGCAAAACCAGCGATGCAGTCCCATGAGTTCGTGGTGGCTAGCAATTGAACGTGACGCGACTTGACCTCGCCCAATATCAACTCCCAAAACCTAGCTTGTACCTGACGACCAACCGGCACCTCGAAGCCGTCGATCAATAACACGGGCGATCGGCCCTCGTTTTCGGCCCGTAGCGAGAACACGACAATCGCCGACGCTATCATCATCATCCGAACAGTATCCACGCCGATTGCCATCACACCGCGGAATCTTGCTTCCGATGAGGTTCCTGCCTCAGCATAGTGATATCCAAACTCATATTCACCGCGATATTCCCGCACTACTGGTGTCATTGTCGACACCAATTGCCGATCGCCATACTCCGCCGGCATTTTCATGGGTTGCCCGTATTCGGCTCCAATTTCCGAGTCAACTAGTGCTCCTGCTTGAAAGACGCGCTCCGCATTGGCAATCTCGATAAACCTTTCGCCGACGGACCCGTTTTCGAAAAAAACAATCTCTTCGCTGAGACGTTGGATCAAAATAGGGTTTGGAACACCATTTGCCGATTGCTTCCTGACCATAAGAGCCATCATGTCAGGGTTAGTTCGATAGAAACTATCGTCATCGGCAACGTATCTTACCGTCTTCCAAGCTAGTGGATGCATCTCGGCATCGGTCGCGCCGTTCCGCCCGTCCAACAAATACGTGAGAAAATCGGACCTAAACCGACTGGATTCGCCGGCGAAGAGGTTTACTTGCCCTAAACGCGAGATCTCAAAATCCCTGATACCGCGATAGTCATCGATTTTGATGCTCGGGATGTGAATCCCAGAACTTAGTTTTTCAGCTTGGCGCATCATCGAAACTGTCCTTAAACGGATGCGGGTTTGATGCGAAATTGCCCGCGCTTCTGTTGTAACGTGAGTCTACACCCAACCAACTGAACCACCATGCTCTACCGCACCCTCGGAAAATCCGGCATCCCCGTCTCCGTCGCTTCCTACGGCGGTGGCGGCCCGAGCCAGTTCGGTAAAGCCGCCGGCCTAACTTCGAATCAACGCCGCGACCTCATCGCCCGAGCTCTAGACCTCGGCATAAACATGTTCGACACCGCGGCCAACTACGGCGACAGCGAGGATCAACTCGGACAAGCCCTAAACGGCGTCCCCCGCGCCTCCTTCCTCATCGCCACAAAGTGGACATGGAAGACACCCGACGGAAACCTCCCTCACACCGATTCCGTCATCTCATCGGTAGAGCGAAGCTTGCGCCGATTCGACACCGATGTCATCGACATCATGCAGATCCACGGCATACGCCCGGAGAACTACCTCGAAATAACCGAGCGATACGCTCCGATCCTCCAGAAACTCAAAGAGCAAGGTAAAGTTCGACTCATCGGCTTCTCCGAGATGATGACCGATGATTCGAAACATACCGTGCCCCAGACCGCCCTCGAAGAGCATCCCGACGTCTGGGACACCATCATGCTCAAATACGGCATCCTCAATCAATACGCCGCCAAAGAAATCCTCCCACTCGCCCAGAAACACGGCGTCGCCATCCTAAACATGGCTCCCGTACGCTTCACCCTCACCAGACAGCACGAATACGAACAACTTCTACAAAACTGGCGCAAGGAAGGTGATATCGACGTCGACCATCCAAAACTCCGCGACGGCTTAGATTGGCTGATCACCGAAGATGCCCCCTCCATCATCGCCGCCGGCTACAAATTCGCCGCCGACCATTCAGGAATCTCAACCGTCATCACCGGAACATCCAACATCAAACATCTAGAAGAAAACGTCGCCGCCTTCGAAAACCCAACCCTCCCCGACGAACACACTGAACTGCTCAAAAAACTCCTAGGCAACTCCGCCGCACCGCGTTAACCCGCCACTCATTCCAACGGAAACAGAGCCGAATTCTTCTCGATACGTCGGAACAGCTCGTCCAGCGACAAAACACTCAGTCTCGGCAAGTCTCGACCCTCGATCTCAATCACTCCCGATCCTTCGACCACTCGTAAAATCTCCCCGCCAACGCGCCCCGGCGTAATCAGTACGCCCGCCACAACGCCGTCCCCACTTCTCCGACGCAGAACGTTTTTCAACTTGTCCACCATCGACCCAATTCCCGAACGACCACCGACAACCTTGACGATCGCGTGGTAAGACCCGCCGAGAGCGCCCGCAAACAAAACCACCCCCTCAATGCCGCCACCAACTTCCTGCAGATTTCGCCATGGCACGCAATTCGGGATCTTACTAATAACTGCGCGTTCGAATCTCAACGGATCCGTATCTGCCAACTCGTGCCAAGCGTCGCCATCGGCGGATTCTGTTGACAACAACCCTTTGACCTGAAAATCATCGTTCATTTCACCCCGACGGAAACGATCGCGCAGAACGCTCATCGCCATCGGCTCGACGTCGATACCAACCCAAGATCGCCTAAGTCGTTCCGCTGCGACCATCGTCGTTCCACAACCGCAGAAAGGGTCCAGAACCAAATCACCTTCGTTGCTTGAAGACCGGATTATGCGCTCAAGCAATCGCAGAGGTTTTTGCGTCGGGTATCCGGTACGCTCCGGAGACCAAGTCTGCAACGAATTGATGTCCGTCCACCAATCGGGCATATGCGCGCCGCGATCGAGGTCGCGTTCACGGGCATCAATGCTCACACCTCCGCGAGACTCTACGAGGTCTTTGGAGGCCTGCGAATACTCGGTGTACTGCGGATTGAAGATATACTCCCCGCTCTTGGAGAAACGTAGTATCACATCGTGCTTCCGGGCGAAATCACGCCGCGGCACACCGCCGCCTCGATACCCCCAAACGATCTCATTCCGGAAATTCTCGCGCCCGAATACGGCATCCATGATCACCTTCAGATAGTGGCTAGCCGTCGGATCGCAATGCAGATAGACGCTACCGGATTGCTTGAGCAGGCGACTTATCTCGAGGAGACGAGGTGTCATGTTCACCAGATACGCCATCAATCGATCCCGTCCAATCACCTTGAATAACCCTGAAACAGTCTCAGTGATCCCTTCGCCACGATGCTCCTGTACCGTCTCCTCGTACAACGCCTCCGATGCATCATCCCAAACCCAAACATCCTCGAACGCCGGAAGATGTGCTTCCGATTTCAACACCGAAGGCCCACGAAACAGGATCTTGTAGTTTTTATTCGAGTTGAATGGCGGATCCAGATAAACCAGATCGACCGTCCCCGCCTCCATCCCCCGCATCACCTCAAGGTTGTCGCCGAGATGGAGACGCCTCTCCCCGCGTCTTAAGTGATCGACATTAGAAACCGTTCCGATTCCAGATGCGTATTCCGTCATGTCGAATTGCGTGTCGCGTCGCTGAGTTCGTGTCCGCAATCTGTCAGAAGACAACTTCGCGGGGTGTGAATTTAAGGTTGATGCTATATTTGGCGCAGTCTACGATTGAATTCACAGATAACTCCCGGGCCCGATAGAAAAACCAACATCATACCCGTCATCGCATCCTACCGATATCGAAAGGACCTTTAACTTGACCACATCGTCAGCTATCGTCGCCGAATCCACCGTCAACCGTGAACACGCCGAGACCATCGAGCGTATCGTAGCCAACGTCGGACGCGTGATCATCGGTAAAGATGACGCCATCCGGCTCGGCGTGGTTGCTTTGCTCAGTCGCGGTCACACCCTTGTCGAGGACGTCCCGGGAGTCGGCAAGACGATGCTGGCGCGCTCCCTCGCCATCACTACCGGTTGCGATTTCAAACGACTGCAATTTACCCCCGATCTGCTACCCAGTGACGTCACTGGCGCTTCCGTGTACAACCAACAGATCGGCCAGTTCGAGTACCGACCCGGCCCGGTAATGGCACAAGTCGTGTTGGCGGACGAAATCAACCGCGCCACGCCCAAGACACAGTCCGCATTGCTCGAGGCAATGGGCGAGCAACAGGTGACCGTAGAAGGCGTAACCCACCCGCTTCCCAGTCCCTTCACCGTCATCGCGACCCAGAACCCGATCGAGTACGAAGGCACATTCCCTCTGCCAGAAGCGCAACTTGACCGATTCTTCATGCGGATTTCGCTCGGATATCCAGACCCGCGCGAGGAAGTCTCGATTATGGATGGTCGGGAAGCCACTGATCCTATCGACATGTTGCAACCAAGTTGCACTCCCGCAGATGTCGTCGCTCTTCAGCAATACGCCGATTCCATCTACATCGACGAGCTCATCAAGCAATACATCGTCGAGATTGCCAATGCAACCAGAAGCCACCCGGATACAACGCTCGGCGTCTCGCCACGCGCCAGCATCAATTTGATGAAGGGCGCGAAGGCATTCGCCATGTTGCAAGGGCGAGACTACGTAATACCCGACGATGTGAAGTCCATCGCCGTCCCCGTCATGTCTCACCGCGTTCTCCTGTCGCCGTCGGCTCGGATGCGAGGCATCAACCAGAGCACAATCGTCAACGAGGCGCTAGATCAAATCAGCGTGCCCGGCGCCGCTGGTGGTCGCATCGCCGCCGCAGCGACCGCGTAGCGCACATCTTAAGCCGATAAGAAGCAAATACCAACCGTGCAAGGAACGCTCCCGAAGATCGGAAGAGGTATCGCGACCCGAGTCGAAGGTCGCAGTTTATTGCGCACGATCTGGAGCAGCTTGGTTAGTTACCGGGTGCTGATCGGCATCATCGTCCTCATCGGCATGATGGTCTTAAACAGTGTCTCCACCGGTTTCGACCTGGCGATGCGGCTCGCTTATCTGTTAGTGATACTGGTTATCATCTCGTGGGTCTGGTCACGAGTCGGCGCATTTAACATGCGGGCCAGCGTCAGTCGTCCGACCGGACCATTCTCCGTCGGTGACGTGTTGAGCGAACGCATCATCATCCAAAACTCCAACGGCGCGCCCAAGGCATGGGTTGAGGTCGAAGACAAGACCACACTTCCAAACGTCCAATTCCGCGAAGTCACCAACTTCGGCCTCATGGTCACCTTCAAGCGCGTCGAGATGGCGGCGGCGCTCACACAACGCGGAGAGTACGATCTCGGTCCCTTGGTTATCCGAGCTTCTGACCCATTCAACCTCTTTCCTCGCGACATCCAGTTCGAAGGCATCGACAAGGTTCTCGTATACCCAAGAGTATTGCCGATCCCCGATATCGCAGTCTCCCGTGTCCTGCTGGCCGATGGCCACTCCCGTCGCCAACGCATGAACGTACTCTCGACCGACGTCGCATCGGTCCGCGAATACGTCGACGGCGACCCCATTGGCCGGATCCACTGGTTGACCACCGCCAGGACCGGCGAACTCATGGTCAAGCAGTTCGATCAGGGGTCGGCAGGGGAGATGTGGGTGATTTTCGATCAGTACATCGACTCCCAAGCCGGAACCGGCGAGGACTCTACCGACGAATACGGCGCAACCGTCGTCGCCTCGATCATCGACAAGTACACCCGAGTCTTTACGGAAGTCGGATACGTGGCCCACGGTAGCAATTCACTGCTCGCCACCCCTGACCATACCGGTTCGCACCGAGAGAACATCCTCCGTCACATCGCCGCATCAAAACCCACCGGCAATGTTCAAATCATGGAAATCCTCGCCGTCCTCGACCGCGAACTCTTCGTCAGCTCAACTGTCGTCATCGTTACCGCGGCCGGCGAGGGCGACTGGATCGACGCCCTTGGCGTGCTCCGGAGACGTGGTATCCAAGTCATCTGCATCGTGCTTGATCGACAGTCCTTTGGTGGCGATTCAAACGAAACGGCAATCCCGCGCCTCTCCACCGCCGGTATCACCACATACCGCATATCCAAAGGCGACGATATCACCGACGCATTGGGTACCACCGCCGACGCCGATGCTGCTGCGGCACGCATATCCGCACTATACGCCAGCGGCGCTGATCAACCAGAAGCCGTCCGAACCCAACCCATCCCACCAACCGCATCCAATTTCAAACCTCCGTCTGACGTTTCGTGACTACCGCTACCGCAGAACTCGGCAACATCTTCGGCCGCTCGAACCGCTCAGCGCGAACGCGTCGTTTATTGCGTCGCCGCTTAATGCGGCGCGCCTTCCTCGCCGACATCCCGGTCAACGATTGGATCGCACTCGGCCTCCTGACTTGGATGCTCACGATGGTCGCATGGTCCGTCCAGCTAGCAGATTGGGGAGACTTACCGAACATCGCACCAACCGCGATCCTGGCCGCCGGTACCGCATTTTTCGCATCGCGCATCCGCGGACACCAATCGAACCTCGTTCTCGCATCGAAATTCGCCCTGTTCCTCCTCGCCGGTATCGTCGTCGTCTTCTGGCAAGGTTCGCTTAACGCCGAGGGCGGCAATCCTATCGTTCGCTCAGTCGACGCTTGGGACCGCTTCGGAATTTGGATCGATATCGCCATCCACGGTGGTGTCAGCGCAGACCAGATCCCATTCGCAATGCTAATGATGACCTTTGCATGGGTGCTTAGCTACATAGTCACCGCCCTCACTTTCCGATTTCACAGCCCGTGGATACCCGCACTGATGCTAGGTCTGGCGCTGTTGACAAACTTGAGCCACCGCATCGGAGAACACGAACAGACCTTTTATCTATTCATGTTCGGCGCGGTCGCACAGTTCGCGCATCTCGTTGCCGTCGGCCGTATCAATCAATGGCGAGAATCCGGCCTCACCTTTCCTCGTGAAGCACGATGGATCGCCGCTCGAGACGGACTGATCCTCGGTTTCGTCGTCATGATCATCGCGGCATTGTTGCCACTCGCTCTACCAAGATCAGAACCGCTCAGCGACCGATGGAACACGATATTCCTCGACCCCATTACCCAGTTCCGAGATACCGCCGAACGACTCCTAGCCGGCGTTCCTAGTGGCGACGACGACCTCATCTACTCACCCAACTCCATATTGCCCTTCCAGGGCGGCATCCAACTCACCGATGATCCCGTGATGTGGATCCGTTCACGATACGCCAAGCTACATCCGGCGCGCGTTTATCAGGAGTACACATCCCAAGGATGGCTCACCGCACCCAGCGTCGCACTACCTGCCAACTCCGGCACCAAACTCCTCGTCAACCCCATCGAAAACGGTGTAACCGACCGCGCCAGAATCGATATCGCCGTCGAACCACTCGGCAAGACCGATCTCGTGATTCCCGCCGCCGCTGTATACGCACTCGATTACAAAGCCGAAATCGAAGTCTTGGAGCCCCTGACCTGGGACATCCCCCTAGCCGGCAGCCCGGCCACACTCGCCGATCTACCCGAAGATCTGCGCGATTTCGCCTTCAGGTTGCGCGAACGATTGATGAAACTCGCCGAGGACTCGCCAATATACTCGCCCCCGGACAGCGCAACCGATAGACCGCCTTTCACTCTAAACACGCAACCCGTCATGACCGCTGACGAGGTCAACTCCGTTATTCGGCAGATGCAATCCGGTGTCGACCCGGTTATCAATGTCGACGAACAAATCACCTACACCATCACCGACAGCTCTCTCGAAGACATTGCCTTGAGCAGCGCCGGAGATTTCGTAGACATCACATTCGCCATCTCCGACGAATCCCTCGACGAGATGCTCAACGGTTTCGACTCAACGCCAGAAACGGTCGGCATTCGAGTCTCAACCCAGATACTCAGCCGTGCAGCAGATTTGAACGATGGCGCCGGGCCCAGAAGACTCGAAATCATTATCTCCCCCGAAAACCTCAAATCGTTGGCAATTCCCGATCTAGACCCTCTCGGATCGACCCAACAACAGGGATCCACCCGCTTCCGCATCACCGCCGAAAACATCAAAGAGATGGACCTCCGCCGCTCCGGTATCGACTGGCAATCTTTCAGCTACCGAGTCTTTGCCGAACCCGACGGCACTAACGCCAATATCATGCGTCTCGTCCGCCGAGGTCCAACCGAGCAGAACACTGTAACGTTCGACAAGATCCTCGAAGAAAACCAGCGATACAACGTAACCACGTACATCTCCACCGCCGAGAATGCGGAACTTGCCGCATCGTCCGAAGACTATCCCAGCTGGGTCACCGACCGATACTTGCAGCTGCCACAATCCATACCCATCGAGGTCGGCGCACTCGCCAGAAAAATCGTCGATGAGGCCGGTGCTGTAACGCCGTGGGAGAAGACCATCGCCATCAAGGATTGGCTCCAGCAGCAGGTCTATTCGCTCGAGATAGAAGGCCCCGGACCGCGCGACGATGCCGTCTACTACTTCCTATTCAAAACCGTCCACGAATCGTGTCCTGCAGATTTTCCAAGTTGCGACCAATCCAAGCGCAAGGGTTATAGCCAATACTTCGGATCCACCGCCACCGTCATGCTCCGGCACGTCGGAGTCCCCGCGCGCATGATCGCCGGATGGAGCATCGGCGAATACGTCCCCGACCAAGGCCAATTCCTCATCCGCGACCGAAACCGCCATGGTTGGACCCAGATATTCGCTCCTCCTTACGGTTGGATCGATATCGAAGTCACACCCGGGAGACCAGCCGCCCCCCGAAACATTCTCGTTCCGACCTCGCCGACCACTGGCATCCCGCCCGAACTTCCAAGTTCGGCTGAGTTCGATCCCGACTACCTCGAATACCTGGAGGACCTCGACGACCTCGCCCTCCTCGAACAAGAACTGCGAGCCCGCGGACAATTCACCAACTCCGCCAGGAATGAATCCACTTTAGATATTCCCGTCGTCCCCACCGTATCCGTCGCCGCCACCATCGCGATTCTCCTCCTTATCCTCGTCGCTTGGCGTTGGAATCTTAGAGGCCAACCTGAAGCAGTCCGAGCCTACTCCCAGTTCATTCGCGTCGCATCAATCCTCGGATACCGCAGACCTTCCCACGCATCAGTGCGTGAATTCACCAACCAGATCGGGGCCATGACTGGCCGCTACGGCGACGCAAGATCGATTACAGATGCCTTCGAAAAGACGGTCTACGGCCCGCCCCTACCCGAAGCTGATACGATCGACGATGCCGCAAGTATCGAACACTCCGAAAACATCGAAACGTCCCCTAATAATTCTTCCGACTCCGACCCAACCGAGGTCGAACCAGCTCCCAAAGCACCTAACTTGGGCGACGCATGGCGCAGCCTAGCCCGCGCAATGCTCCGACACAGACTACTCAGCATGTTAGGCATGACTCCGCCATACGCCGCTGACGAACCCCAAGAACAATACCGCTTCACTACATGACCCCAAACCACATCGCAACAGAAATCTTCCAAACCGACCTCGGCTGGATCGCAATCGCCGCTAACCTCCGCGGTATCGTCCGAACATCTCTTCCCGAACCAACCCCCGAATCCGCCCTCCAAAGCATCGAACCCACAGACACCAAATTCGACACATCCAAAGCCGTCGATCACAGTTCTGACCACCAACGCGGACTCCTTGCTCAAACGAAAGGTCTCCTAACCCGCTACTGTAACGGTGAAGACGTCCGACTCGCCGACATCCCCATCGACGATACCACCTGGACTCCGTACACCTCGCGCGCCCGAGCCGCATGCCGCGAAATTCCCCGAGGCCAAACCCGAACCTACGCCTGGCTCGCCCAACAAGCATCCGGCAACACCAACTCAGCCCGCGCCGCCGGCCGAGCAATGGCTACCAACCCCACACCCATAATCATCCCCTGCCACCGAGTAATCGCCACCAACGGCCATCTAAACGGATTCGGCGGTACTATCGGTCTACCCCTAAAACAACGCCTCCTTCAAATGGAAGGCGCAATCTAGAGCCACAACCGCAGGTACGACCATTCCGTACACCTGAGTAAAGCCCCCTCCCCTTCGGGTGTCGTGCACAACTACCGTTATTCCGGCGAAAGCCGGCGCTTCAGCGGGCGGAACGCCCATCCAGAGAGGCCGGGCAACGGCGTCCAAAGCGAAACGCCAAGTCTAAACCCCCTTTAATTCCCCCTTGGGCATCAAGTGGGAGGGTTGTGTATCGGTTGCCGACGGGTCAGTGTGATTGCGGAAGTTGTCAGTGCTATGCTTCCGATCAGTATGAGAATCAGTAGAAGCGATGTTGAGGGGCGTGATCCGCCAGTCTCAATGTCTGCGATGTCCGGGGCAGGTGTCGGCGGCAGCTCGTCCGCCACTTCGCCAGGCAATGCGACGACGGCGGTGGCGGAGAGCGTGCTGAGATTTCCGCACACCCTGAGCCGTCCCTCCGACGATGCGAGATAGAGCTTGCTGCTCAAACGCGTCAGCGTGGCATCTTCGTTGATCGCTGCGACCAACGTGTCTACCGCCTTGCGATAGAAAGGTTGGGGCAAGGGCATGCAGACCTCGCCGGGCAGTAGTAGCTGATAGTCGATCAGACGCGCTCCTTGAGCATCCACGGCGTCGATGCGGCACTGGATGCCGTCGGCGATGAAGCGCGGATCTTCGACGGGCAGCTTATCTTCGTCATCTCCCAGCACGCTGATGGAGATGCCGATGACTTCGTTGTTGTTGACGGCACCGCGCGGAGCTTTGAACGTGCAGTCTTCGAAGACGAACTCGCCGCCACCTTCCGGTGTGAATACCTCGTAGTTCCGACCGTCGGGATCGACGATGATATCCGGTATCTCGCCTTCGGGGTCTATCGGCGGCTCCGGAGTGGGCTCCGGCGGCGCATATCTGGTGACGGTGATTTGGAAGATGGCGGTGCAACGGTTGACGGCGTCCTGGTGGGTCTCGCCCTCTCTAGCCGGCAAACATTCAGGGCCGATGTCTAGCGATGCTCTGACGCGGTATCTTCCGGGTTCGGTCGGCGCGGTGTATAGAGCGCGCCGATCATCGGTCACGCCGTTCTCGTCGCGGTCGTCAAACGGAAGGACGCTTTCGGAGAGCTCTCCGTTTCCGGGACCGGGCGGCTGGAAATCTTCGGCGGTCCATTCGAAGGTGATCTCAGGCGGATCGCCCAGAGAGTCGTCGCGGATGTTCTGGCGTCCGTAGATTTCGAGGTCGAGTCGCGCCTGCTCGCCGATTCGCAAGGACACTCCGCGGATGTCCGGTTCGATGCGTAGGATCTTTGCATTCGAGATGAGAGTAGGTGTGGGCGTTGGTGTATCTGCTATTTGAGGTACGGGCGGCGCGCGAAATTCGCGCGGGACCCAGGCTTGACGAGTGTTGACGATGGTGAAAGCGCCGTCAACTGAGGAGTGAGGGCGATAGATTTCGAGTTGAGGTGTGTCGAGATCGGCGTCGGCACCCCAGCAGATCGCCTTTCCGTCCTCGTTTGTGGCGCAGGCATGCCAAATTCCGACACTTATCGCTACGAAAGCAGTGGTTGCATAGTCGGTGGGGATTCTGAATTGTTCCACATCCGATACACCAGAGGGCCCCCAGCATTTGACGTGTTTGTCGGTATTTATCGCGCAGGTAGCGAACTTGGAAGCGGCGACTGCAATGAAGTTTTGTTCTGCGATTTCTGTCGGTATAGTCGCTTGTTCAGAATTTCCCCAGCATGCCAGTTTCATGTTGTCAGTCCGTATGGCGCAGGTGTGATACCTATGCGCTGAGATGGTGCTGAAGGTGATATTTTGGAGCGCGTCGGGGATGGTTGCCTGGCCAAAATCGGCTTTGGAGTCGAAATTGAAAATGGTCCGCACCACATTTCCATCATCATCCTCATTGTTGGTTGCGCCCCAACATACGGCCTTTCCGGCGGTTTGTCCGTTCTGGTTATCCAGTAGCCCGCAGGTGTGATAGTAGCCGGCGCTCAAAGAAGCGAAAGTCATGCCATCAGGCGATGTTGCTTGTCCGTTCGTTTTGTGCCCCCAGCAGATTACCGCTCCGTCAGTCTGACCCGCCGTGCGTCCGTCCAAGATGCCGCAAGTGTGGAAATAAGACGCCGAGACCGACTTGAAGGTGTAATCGGTAGTCAAGTTCTGAACTACAGCTGTGTTTCGCTCGATAGTAGACCCAGGCGTGATGCCTGAGCTCCATCCCGATCCCTGCAGGTTGTTGTCAAAGCCCCAACAGTTGACTCGACCGCTGTCTCGAACCGCGCAGACATGCTGCTCTCCCATGTCGAGCGTCTTGAAGGGACCGTCCACGATGCCTGGCGAGAAGGTCGATCCGCCCCAGCAGACCAGATCGCGACTTTCGCTGAGGCCACAGTTGAAGAAGAGACCAGACCCGATCTGCGGAAATCGATGCGGCGGCGGATAAGGATGATCGGGATCGAATACTCGTCCATCTGGGACGATATAGGGCCGGAGCGGATCGTGAGGAATCTCTGCTCCCCAGCAGACGATATCTCCCTCGATCTGCCCGTTCTGACCGTCGAGGATCGCGCAGGTGTGGTACTCCGCAGACACTACATCGCTGAAGGTGGAGCTCTGATGCTCGATCGGGACATCTGCCTGACCATATGCTTGCGCAACGCCAGATGCTTTGGTCGCGCCCCAGCAAGAGATCGTGGCATCGGTCTTGATGCCGCAGACGTGATCCCATCCCGACGAAATCTTGGTGAACCGATCGACTGACGGCTGTCCAATGTTCGCTTCCACGTCGGTAGTTCCGATGGCGGTGCCGATGATCCCAAATTCTTGATTGCCCCAGCAGACGGCCTTACCGTCATCGTCTCCGCCTTCGATCAGACCACAGTTGAAGTTATCCCCGGCATCGATATCTTTGAAAATCGTGGATGAGTAAATCTCCGGTACGACGGCCTGTCCTCTTGCTTCAGCATTTAAACCCCAGCATCTTGCGTTGGTTGATGTGTCCCCTGGAGTTGGAATTAAGATGCCGCAGGTGTGAGAAGCGGAAGCACTGATCTTGGAAAAAGCGTCGTTCGAATAGTCATATGCTCTGTGTCGAGGCCGTGGCGCAGTGTAAAGCCCCGTCGAATCCCCTCTTGTCCCTGAAACCTGCCCATTTCCATCATAACCCCAGCAGACTAGTCCATCGTTGTCGGCTCTGATCCCACAAGTGTAATATTCTTTAGAGTCTATAGATTTGAATTTTATCGGGGTCCCGTTATCAGTAGGCGGCGTCAACATGTTGGCACCGAAGTTATTAACTCCCCAGCACTGCACGGTGCCATCAAGCTTCAACCCACAAGAATGATTCTTTCCAACGGCCACATCGGTAAATCCCTCGGCCCACATCGGAGCGCGCTGATTTGAACCCCAGCAACGGATATTGTTCGCCGCAGTAACACCGCAGGTGGCATCTTCACCAGTGTCGAGACTGACGAAGACCTTGTCAGCCGCGCTGACCGGGTCGCCGGGATATATTCCACGCGGCACAGTTTGCGCCGTTGCCGTAGACATCACCGATAACACCGCTGAAGCGGTTATCAAGAAGGCTATGGCAATCGGAATTGATAACCGCTTCAAATTCGGCACCAGGCATTGAGCGTTAGAAACGGGGGGGGGGGGGGGCTCAGAACGTATCATTCCTCATAACCAGCCGGCCGGGATCGGTAAAATTCCTGAACGAACAATCTTAAATCATCCTCTGGAAGACAGACCATGCGCCCCTTTCACCGGGATTGCCTTTGAGGATGCTGTTCTACTCCCCCCTTAATTCCCCCTTGGGTGCTGTGCATAACCACCGTCATTCCGGCGAAAGCCGGCGCTTCAGCGGGCGGAACGCCCATCCAGAGAGGCCGGGCAACGGAGTGCAAAGCGAAACGCCAAGTCTAAACCCCCTGTAATTCCCCCTTGGGCATCAAGGGGAGGGGGGTGCAAGCGAAGCGGTCACACAAGGAATGCTCGAAATTCACCGCAACACACCCTCTTCCGCACGTCAACACAATCATCGCCCATCAGCTCAATCCGCGTAATCCGAGGTTCAGACACTAACCCACCTCTCGTCACCAACCGCGCGGGTGCCTGAAATCCAAAAGCAGCGACCACTCCCTTACTTAACCAGAGGTTGCAAATACGCGCTCACCCAACTCTCAACCTCTCAAACCCGACGGTTTTACGATTGAAGGTTGAACCATCCCATATTCAACAGACCAAATAGGGAACCGATCACCAAATGGCCAGAGACAAGTGCGTACTCGCCTATTCCGGCGGAATGGACTCCACCATCTCCATCGTCTGGATCCGTGAAAACTACAACCTCGATGTCGTAACCCTCACCGTCGACATTGGCGGCGGACCCGAACTCGAAGGTGTCCGAGAACGCGCCGTCTCCGCTGGTGCCGTCGAATCCCTGGTCTGGGACGTCAAAGACGAGTTCGCCCGCGACTTCATCATCCCCGGCCTCAAAGCCGGCGCCATGTACGAATCGGTATACGCACTCTCCACCGCATTTGGTCGACCCCTTATGGCCAAAAAACTCGTCGAAGCCGCACGCCAAGTCGGAGCTGTCGCCGTCGCACACGGATGCACCGGCAAAGGAAACGACCAAGTCCGCTTCGACGCCGGTATCAAAACCCTCGCCGCACACGGCGAACCCCTCCGGATTATCGCACCCGCTCGCGAGTGGGAGATGACCCGCGACGAAGAGAAAGAGTTTGCCGCCCGCGCAGGTCTCGAACTCCGCGAAGTCGGAGACGACCAACGCGTATACTCCATCGATCGCAACATGTGGGGACTTGCCATCGAAGGCGAAGACCTCGAAGACACCTGGTTTTCGGCACCCGAAGACGCCTACTCCTGGACCCAAGCTCCAGATCAAACACCGGATCAAGCCGAAGAAGTTGAAATCTCATTCGACAAAGGCGTGCCGACAGCTCTCAACGGCAACAAGCTAGGTCCCGTTGAACTCATCGAGCAACTTAACCTCCTCGCCGGATCACACGGAGTCGGACGCGTCGACCACCTCGAAAACCGCCTCGTCGGCATCAAGTCCCGCGAAGTCTACGAAACTCCCGCTGCTGTCGTCCTCTACCAAGCTCTCGCCGCACTTGAGACTGCGACTCTCGCCCGCGACCAACAACGCGTAAAAGCGCAACTCGCACCCATCTACGCCGACCTCGTCTACGATGGCCGATGGTACACCGGACTCCGCGAAAACCTCGACGCATTCGTCAGCTCAGCCATGCGCTACACCTCCGGTGATGTCCGCGTTAAACTCTACAAAGGCTCCTCCACCGTAACCGGCCGCCGTTCACCCCATTCCCTCTACGACTTCGAACTGGCCACCTACTCCACCGAAGACGAGTTCGACCACGCTGCCGCCGTAGGCTTCATCGACATCTACAGCCTCCCGGCACGTACTCAAATGAAACGCCAAACGATGCGCGACGCTCGCTAGCAATCGCCCATCCGAACCGTAAAACGCGACAAACGTTACCATTCGATGTTGTGCAAACACGCGCAACATTCATCCTGCTCGTCGCCATCATCGCCGCGATCGCAACTCTAATCGCTTTCGATAAAGTCGCATCCGCCGACACCGTCACCCCAGGCTTCTCCGACGGCATCCACCAAGTCGGCGCCGACATTGCCGCCGGAACCTATGTGACCGACACCGAAGATGGCATCTGCCTCGTCAGCATCACCGACAACAACGACCGCACGCGTAACCCTACCTTCATCAATCGCGCAATCATCACGCTGACCGGTAACGACAGCACCATAGAAACTACCAACTGCGGCGAGTGGCGCGAGCACAGCACAACCCAGAAACCTCGTGCAACACAGTTTGGTCAAGGGACGTACCACATCGGAGTAGACATCGCTCCCGGCATCTATACCGCAAACGCGAACAACGGTCGATGCCTTTGGTTTACCGTCGACGACTTCACCCACAACGCCGATCCCAACCAGCTTCTGACATGGTGGAAAACCGGAACGCCAATCGTCGAGATCACCAATAAAAACGTCGGTTTCTACTCCATAAGATGCGGCACATGGAAGATGCGCGAATCCGAACCCCCAACAGAACCCGCGACCCAGTTCTACGACGGCTCATACCTCGTCGACATCGAGATCGCATCCGGCAACTACATCGCCGACGCAGGCGAAGACCTCTGCAACTGGTTCCGCACCGCGCCCTTTGGAGACGCTGCGCCCGACAACACGGGAGGATACGTCTCGAAAGGGCGACAGATAGTGACCATACTTCCAACAGACACCGGCTTCTTCAGTGAAGGGTGCGGCACTTGGCAACCGATCTCGAGCGTTGACCTCACAGCCGATCCCGCCCAAGTTATCGGCCGCGGAACATTCGCTGTGGGCATCGACATCCAACCCGGCGCATACGTTGCCGACGCGATCGAAGGACGCTCGTGCAGATGGTTCTTGCTGAGCGGTTTTGCCGGACGTTCCAACGACATAATCGCATCAGGCAATGGTCTGCTCCGTGGTGTGACGGATATCCCTCCCGACGCGATCGGATTTCGCTCTATCGACTGTCACGACTGGACGCTGGTAGACAACCTCTCGCAAGACATCGCTACCCATGCATTCGGCGACGGCGAACACGTCGTTAACGTACATGTTTCGCCAGGCTTTTATGAATCACCTGGTTCAGAATCTGGCAGATGCACATGGCGACGCCTCAGCGGATACGCCGGCACGGCAGCAGATCACGTCGCGGTGCGGAATCCAGTGGGCAAGAACATCGCCGAGATCAGAGAGATTGACGCCGTCTTTACGACCCTTGGTTGCGGCGAATGGGTACCGCTTGTGCACGAGGCGAACGTGGAAGTTCAGGACAGTTTCGACCACGGTACATGGGTCATCGACGCCGAGATTGCACCCGGGACCTACGCTGCCGACGTGCCTTCCGGATCGATATGCTTTTGGAGCCGCTTGGCAGGTTTCAACGGCGAAATCGATGCTCTGACCGAATCCGAGTCTTCGGTTGGTCGGTCAGTGACGACGATTACGGACATTGATATCGGTTTCTACTCCGACGGATGCGGCACCTGGGAGATAATCGCGGATGACGATTTTGGTCGCAAAGGTACTCAAGCAACGACATTTGACGATGGGACATACATAGTTCATCGCGATATCGTGGCCGGTACTTATATTGCCGAGGGCCTCGAAGCAGAAATCTGCTATTGGAGTCGGTTGACCGGATTTGACGGCGACTTTTTCAACCGCATCAACATTTACTCGAGTGAAGGCCAGGCGATCGCAACAATTAGCAAATCGGACGCGGGATTCCGATCGTTCGGATGCGGTACATGGCGCAGATTGTCTGCCGACTATACACTGCAAAATGCACCAATCACGTCCGAAACAAGCGACGCGAACTTACTGACAAGGTTCCGTGATGGAACTTTCCGGATTGGGAAGGACATAGCCGCAGGCCGATACATGTCGGTAGATGTAGATCATCCCAACTGCAGATGGCGGCGATTAAACGATTTCACTTGGACAGACGGCGTCATCGTGGAGACGATCGCGTCAGGGATCAAAATAGTCGATATTGCAGTGAGTGATGTTGGGTTTGCATCGGTGGGCTGTGGTGAATGGGTGTTGTGGGATCGGAGCGAAACTCCTGAACCAACTGAACGCCCTACGAGATTCAGCAGCGGCTCGTACCTAGTCGGATTGCATATCGAACCGGGAACCTACATCGCATCACCCCGCACCAACGGCGGGTGCAGATGGAGCCGGGTGAGCAGTTTTGGCGGGACCGAGTCTGATGAGATCGCAAGCGGATTCTCTGATGCCCGTTGGATCGTAACTATTGAGCCCGAGGATGAAGGATTTGTGACCTACGGTTGCGGTGCGTGGCGCAGCATTGATACGGCGTTAAAACTTGGCCCGTTCGAAATGTTTGACGATGGTGGCTACATCGTTAATGTCGAAATCACGCCGGGGACTTATATGGCGGACGTGTCAACACAACCATTCAAAGGAGGTAAGCCAGTTCCGGTTTGCAGATGGCACCGAGTGTCTGGTTTCGACCACACTGCAAACAGCATCATCGAATTCGGCGGTGGCAAAGGGAGAATCGAAGTTACGATCATGGAAACCGATGCCGGTTTTGTGTCAACGGGCTGCGGTTCTTGGCGCAAAACGCATTAGTGATTCACATCGGATTGAAATGAGAATCGACTGATTTAACTTGACCATTTACTTACCCAACTTTGAGCTTTAGGTGCCACGTTCGTTTAAGCGTGCTTGAACCAACGCGACGCGGATCGCGTTGTAGTCTTCTGAAATCGCGTGCAGTGCAAATCGCCATGCGGCAGACGAACGAATCAGACCTAGTGAACTGCGAGAACGATTAACTCACTTCGCCGAGCGCAGCGGCCAATATCTGGATGGCTTCATCGATCTCTTCTCTGCTCGCATTGAGCGGCGGCATGAAGCGCAGCATATTCGGGCGAACCGCGTTGAGTAACAGCCCTCGATCTAGACACTCGGCCACCAGCGCACCTGAAATCTCTTCTGACATCTCAACGCCAACGAGCATGCCCATACCTCGGACCTCGGTGATGGTCGGATGTTCCTCGCGCAGCGCGTTGAGCTTGCCCATGAGATACTCGCCATTCCGCATCGCCTGTCCCGGTCCGTCTTCATCCAACAAAACCTTCGCGCCGGCTGCACCCGCAGCCGTGGTGAGGGCATTGCCGCCAAATGTCGAGCCGTGATCGCCAGGTTCTAGAACTGCGCAGAACTCTTTGCACGCGAACGCCCCTAGCGGAGCACCTGAACCGACCGCTTTGCCAAGCGCCATCACGTCGGGTTCCACGCCCTCGAAGCGTTGGTAGCCGAACACCGTTCCCAGTCGACCCATTCCGGTCTGCACCTCGTCGAGCATAAAGAGGATATTTTTCTCTTTGCAGAAATCTTGAACCCGGCGAAGGTAGCCATCATCGGGAACGTTCACACCGCCCTCTCCTTGGACAGGTTCCAGAAGAACGGCGCAAGTCTTGGATTCCACGTATGCTTCGGCAATGGCATCAAAATCGTTGTACGGAACGTTGACGAAGCCCGGCATCAACGGTTTCCAGTTGTCTTGGTAGTGCGGTTGACCCGTCGCCGCCATCATCGCCTGCGTCCGACCGTGGAACGAGTCCAGTGCCGTGATGATCTCGTAAGCGCCGTCCAATTGGGTGCGACCCCACTTGCGCGCCAATTTGCTCGCGCCTTCGTTCGCCTCCGCACCAGAGTTGCAGAAGAATACTCGATCGACGTCCGAATTTTCGACGATGAACTGCGCCAAAGGCAACTGCGGCGTCGTGTAGAACAGGTTCGACATTTGCATTATCTTGCCGGCTTGTTCGCTGATGGCCGCAGTAACTGCGGGGTGCGAGTGCCCCATGTTGAGGACCGCCCAACCGGCCGTGAAGTCGAGATAGGAATTGCCGTCGTTGTCGAAGACACGAGAACCTTCACCGCGCACCAGCACCGGCGGCATGCGGCGGACAACCTGCATGTAGTAATTGGCTTCTAAGTCCTTATATTCCTGAGTGGTTGTCATATTTTCGGGTCTCCAGATTTCGGCAGGTGGCAATCGACAACACCAATTCAATATACAACTATGCAACTCCCGTTTCCGACCGCTGCCGCTGCAAGTCAGCTAACCAGAATCGATCTCAATTCCGGATGTGTGGTTCCGGACGGTCGCCGCGGTGGTCTCGCGGGAATTCAACGAGGAACAGACGCCCGACTAACATCACCAATATCAACGCCATCCCGCCAAGGGCGATCCAGTTCGGGCCGGTCAAAAATGCGACGGCAACTGCAACCGCCAGCGTTACCGCTGCCGCTCGAGGACCGTCTCGAATGATCGGCAAAGCCGCGATACCCGCGACCGCCGCGACCAATCCCCAACCACCTAACAATGCAACTCCGATGCCGACGCCCGTCGCCAAACCCGCACCGCCTTTGAAACGCATGAACACCGGGAGCCAATGTCCTACAATCGCAAAGGCAGCGGCTATCGGCAACAACTCGCCCGGGCAACCAAGAACAATTCCTAACAGTACTGCGACTACACCTTTAGCGATATCCAATCCGAACACGACCGCACCGTGCTTGCGGCTGATTTTGCGGTAGACGTTCGATGCACCAGGGTTGCCGGTGCCGATCTGGAAAATATCCACTCCCGCGGTTCGCGCGACGAACACGGCGAACGGTAGCGAACCCAATAGATACGAAGCAAGTGCGGCGACGAAAGCGGCGGCGATTTCGTTGGGGATCATCGTCTAGGTTGTCTACGTCAACAACTGCTCAACCTCTCGAGCGAAGGATTCAACTCGATCAGCTTTGGACAGATCGAAGTAAGCATCGATGTCGTCTGTGCGAATGCCGCGCAAGCGATCAGGTAGCGCGTTGGTCACTACGAAGAACGTTCCTGTTGAGTTGAAGCGTTTGTAATTTCGAGCATTCGCTTCGGCTTTTTTCTCGGTATCAGACCTCAACATACCCGGTCTATCCAGCGCGATTGTTGATCCGTTTTCGAGACGAATCCTACGCGCCGACCCCTTCACTTCGATTGCGATTCTGGGGGACGCTTCTAAATCATGCGTTTTGGTGTTTTGGGGCGTTGGCAAGAGCTCGATGTCAAAATGCAAGTCAAACAGCAATCGGACTGCGCTCGAGAAAGCGGATCCGTAAACAGGAGCGCGTCCCTGAAACGTCGCCAACTGAAATACGCGATCCGAGCCGCAATCTGGACAATGCTTCGGTTTTTCACCAAACCTCAATTCGGCACGAGAATTCGCTGCACAGGATATACATCCATACGCGGGATATAACCCAGTTTGTTCTAATGCATCGTCGAAGCAACTGTCGAAATAGGACCGTAAATCGTCGTTGCTCAGAGAACCTTGTTCAAAGTTGTAGTTGTCCAATGCGATCTGATCGTAATCGATCGGCAAACCCAGCCTTCTTGATGCGGTCGGCGGCGGTGAGGATGTACTCGTTGATTGTGTCGTAACCGACAAATACTCTGCCGCTCTCGACCGCCGCCAACGCCGTCGCGCCCGAACCCATGAATGGGTCCAGTACTATCTCGTCAGAGAACGTATAAAGATCAATCAACCGTCGAGGCAACTCTACAGGAAATGGCGCAGGGTGCTGCGCCCGTTTCGCCGATGTCGGCGGGAAGCTCCAAGTGCTTTTTGTGTGCTCGAGAAAATCGTTTCGACTTATGGTTGATTCGCGGCTTTCGGTTCGCTTACGTCCAAACGGCGGTTTTTGGAAAATGAGGATGTATTCGTGGGTGTCTCGCAGTGTGGGGTTTGCTGGTGACATCCAACTGCCCCATGCGGTTGACGCGCCACTCATCCCCTTATTCCAGATGATCTCACCGCGCATGAAGAACCCTACTTTTGCTGCGATCTGGATGATGTATGCATGAAGTGGAATGTATGGTTTGCGTCCGATGTTGGCGACGTTGACACATGCGCGTCCGCCGTCTACAAGCACACGGTGGGTTTCAGCCATCACCCGTTCGATCAAACCTAGGTAATCTTCCATGGTTAGGTCGTCATCGTAGTCTTTGCCGACGTTGTATGGCGGTGAAGTGACCATCAGATGGACGCACCGATCGGACAGGTCGTCCATGTTTTCGCTGCTCTTGCAAAAGAACTGGTTGCGGGCGCGTACGGGTAACGGATTTTCGAGTCGCGGCTTAAGATCGATCTTGGCATCCACTCCAATCGGCATCAATTGACGCGCGTAATAGGCGCTGGCATCGTGGTTCTCACGTGTGCCAACGCCGAAGGTTCTAGTTTTGGTGCCTTTGTGTTTCACGCAGGGTCCAACGCGCTAACTGTTGCGTTCCTACCTCCGCGATTGGTGGTAAGCGTCGTTGTTCGGATTCATCTGATTGGATCGGTTGTCGTTATCGTAGTCATGGTCGTCTGAGGCTCTATCTTCCCGATCGTCCAACCTCTCGTCAAAGCCTCTCGATTGATGGATGGTAGGCGTCATTGTTGGGGTTCAACTGATCAGCTCTGTTATCTGCGGCGTTCTTATCCATTTTGTTGTTGACTCCTAGATTTCGTTGTTTTGAGTGACAACACAGTCACAAGTACATCGTACAAGCCCCGATATCTGCTTGCCGATTGTCATCCCGGCAAACCACCGGTGCAACGCATGAGCGTCTCTTGGACAAGGAG
This sequence comes from Dehalococcoidia bacterium, assembly GCA_965208645.1. GTDB lineage: Bacteria > Chloroflexota > Dehalococcoidia > Lucifugimonadales > Lucifugimonadaceae > Bin127. The sequence goes on from OZ242350.1 coordinate 1,054,043, forward strand.
TTCATGATCCTGCGTGCGAAGCGGCGGTGCTCCGTTCTCAATCGTCTCTACGAACGCCGCAAAGGTATCGACGTATCGCCTGCGATCCTCGAGGTCAAGCATCGTCACTCCCTCGTCGTATCCACCTTTCGATTCGGCCATGCACAATCGGATCTGCTCCGCAGGTTCGAACGGCTCCATGATCGCTGAACCTTCCGTGCCGTAGACCTCGAAACGCCGTGCCATCGGTCGCGGCTCCATGGCTGCGATGTCCACGGTAACCAATGCGTTCGAATACTCCAAGACCGCGAGCGTGTTGTCCATGAAGTCGCGAGTTTCTGATGTTGCGTTTTGGAGATAAGGAGTGACGCGTTCTGGCCTGCCCATCATCCATACGATCTGGTCGAGCACGTGTCCTCCGAGATCGAACAGAACACCGCCACGGTGGTACGACAACCCTTGTCGGTCCGTGTACTGCCCACCAGTCGATCGCTCAGGCAGCCAAGTAGACATGTGTGCTCGCACCTGGAAGACGTGGCCCAAAAAACCGGACCTCACCCAGTTCGCCATGCGCTCGAAGCCGTCGTGTTTGCGGAACATGTAACCGAGCGTCACTTGTAGGTCTTGTGCTTTGGCATCTTCGATGACGCGCATAAAGCGGTGAAAATCGTCGCCCGCTGGCTTGTCGTAGAAACAATGCTTACCCGCGCTGACGATCGCCTCGGTATGCGCGAGACTCTCTCGGTTGGCTCCCTCCGATGCGACCGCGACGATCTCAGGGTTGTCCAAGATTTCGTCGATCGAATCGAACCACACGGCATCATCCCAATCGCCCGACTCAGCGCAAAATGCCCGACGCTCGGCATCGGGTTCGTAACAGCCGACCACCTCTACACCCGGATGTTCCAGCATCACTTGGTAAACGCCAGCCGCGTGACCATGTTTTGTGCCGATTTGAGCTACTTTCAAGACGTCGCCTCCGCGCGCAAACAGCCGATTCTCGGATTAGATGCTTCGAAAGTATAGACGGGTTGGTTGCCAATCGCGAATCGATTGTCGACCGCGTGGCTAAGCCGATTTCGCCGTTTCGACAAACGCCCGAATCTTGGCGTGGTCTTTGATGCCGTCGGTCTCGACGCCGGTCGAAACGTCGACGGCCCAGGGGGTTAGTTGTTTGACGGCGGATTGGACTGTTTCGGGTGTGAGTCCTCCGGCGAGCATCACGCCTTCGCGGTTGGCGATTTCTTCGGCGATGGTCCAGTCGAATGTCTTGCCGGTGCCGCCGGGCTGGGCTTCGTCGTATCGATCGAGAAGAACGATGCGATCTTGAGACAGGTGGTGGTCGACGATGTCGCTGAGTTCGTCGTGGGACATTTCGGGTTTGACGCGCAGCTGTCGGATGATGGGCTTCCACATCGCGCGCATGTAGGCTTCGTCTTCTTCTCCGTTGAGTTGCACGTAGTCGAGATCGACTTGCTGGGTGGTTTTGTTGACCCATCGAGCATCTTGGTTTCTGAAGAGCCCGACGACCTGTGTCGCCTTCTGCCGTAACCGCTTGACGCGGTGGTCTCGTGCGCGAATTCGGTAGTCGCGGACTACCTCCTGCGCCTGAAAACGGGTCAACTGCCTTCGGACCCCCTCGACGAGCACTACGCCGAAGAAATCGGCACCTGCGTTGGCCGCTTCCATGGCGGAATCGCCGTCGCGGATTCCGCAGATCTTCACTTTGGGTTGGTAGGTCATACCGTGATTGCGGCCATTTGAGAGATCAGTTCTGTCGGATCGCCGTCTGCGTTCATCAGCGATTCGCCCACTAGGACGGCCTTGGCTCCGGCATCGGCCATGCGTTTGACGTCGTCGGCGCTTCGCATCCCGCTCTCGGCTACCTTCACAACGTCGTCTGGTATCCGCTTGGCGAGTCTTGGGAAGACGTCTAGCGAGGTGGCGAGGGTCTTCAGATTGCGGTTGTTGACGCCGACGATTCTCGGTTCGGCGACGGTTAAGGCTATCTCAAGTTCGTGTTCATCGAATACCTCGACCAATGGTTCCATACCGAGGCCTTTAGAGACGGTGTAAAGATCGGTGTATTGGCCGGGATCGAGGATGGCGATGATCAAAAGGACGGTGTCGGCTCCCGTGGCACGGGCTTGGTAGATCTGGTAGTCGTCCACCACGAAGTCTTTTTCGAGGACCGCGACGTTGTGTTGATGGGCGACGGTTGCGACGGATTGAAGGTCCGAGATCGTGCCCTGGAAAAAATCCTGTTCGGTAAGTACGGAAATTGCCGCGGCTCCTGCACGGCAGTATGTTTCTGCTCTCTTCGCAGGATCGAGGGTGGTGTCCATGACGCCGGCGGAGGGCGACGACCGTTTCATCTCGGCTATGACAGAGATCGCTGAGGGTGCGGATATCGCCTGGTCGAAAGCCAGCGGCGGTTGGGTTTGGTTCGCGTCTTCGGCGGCGGAGAACATCGCGCCCGGCGAGGTAGCGATCTTGTCGGCGGATATGCGTTTCCGCTTGGCCGCGACTATGCGGTCAAGGATCGAAGGGTTGGAGTGGTGGTTGTTGGTCATCGCTTGGTTGGAAGCGCGATTCGGTGATGACTCAATGTTAAACAGGCATCGATTCATTGGAAATGAATGACCCGCGTCCCTGCTCAACTCAAGTGATCATCTGAGGTGAGCAATTGGCGAATTATGCAGCCGCCGCGGGTGCTTCAACTGCGCCGCGGTAGATGCCTCTGAGGCTACCAAGTGCGAGGCTGGCGACAACGATAGCGGTGAAGCCTAGGCCGAGTATCCAGAGGAGGTTGGATACGCCGATAGCATCTGCTGCGAAGCCGTTTACAAGGTTGAGGACGGCCATGGTGCCGCCGATGATGATGTGGCTGAATCCGGTAATTCGTCCGCGCATTTCGTCTGGGGCCAGCGCCTGCACCATGGCCCCTGCAATCGCCATGAATGCGGCCTGCGTGCCACCCATTGCGGCGGCTCCGACCAGCGCCGACGGGAGGTTGGTCGCGGATGCGAGCACGATCATCGATGCCCCGCTCAAGGCGCCTGCGACGAGCAGGATGATACCCCGGCTCTGCGAGTTGCGGATGCCGCTAATGGCGAACACGCCCACGAGGGCTCCGGCACCAACGGCCATCATCAGGTTGTTCGCGTGCTCGGGCTCGCCCAATACTTGCTGTGACAGTACCGGCAGGATCGTCTCGAACGACATGGTCATCGCGCAGTGGAGGGCGATGAGTATGAATATGACCCGGAGCCTCCTGTCTGACCAGGCGTAGGAAGCCGCTTCGATCATGCTGGTCAACATCCCTGCGCCTTTGGTGAGAGCGCCCGTTGAACGGGTGCGGACGGCGAGGATGCTGGCAATGCTGACGACATAGAGGACCGCACATGCGAGGAACGCGGCGCTGGTTCCGCCGAAGATCAATGCGGGAGCGATCAATGCGGGGCCGACCAGACGTGCGCCTTGTAGCGACATCTGATTCAGGGCTATGGCGTTGAGAAGGTGCTCCTTGGGAACGAGGTTGGGAACCAGCGCTTGAGTGGAGGTCATCTGGAACGCACGGAAAGTGCCATTGAGTAGAGATAGCCCGATAAGGATCCAAACGCCCAAGAGGTCGGCGAAGGCGAGACCTGCAAGCAGCAGCACGTTCAGTGTTTGCAGCACGTACGCGATGGCCAAGACCGAGCGCCGGTCGAATCGGTCGGCGAGGTAGCCAGCGAAAGGCGGCATCACGAACCGCGGCACCATTGCCGCGAAGGTTGCGACGCCGACCCAACCAGCCGAATCGGTCATCTCCAGCACTAGCACGCCGCGGGCGATGATTAATGCCCAGTATGCGGATTGACCACCGAGGCTCCCGAGCATGATCCATCGGAAGTCGCGATAGTGGAGCGCGGTCAAATATCGATCGCGAGTAGCTCTAGCTTTGGCGAGGTCCATGGGTGGCTTGTGTCCGACCGATATCCCTGATTTCGCGTCGAACGCGGTAGACGGTTAGCGGCAATGTTACACCTGACCCTGATGGCGCGCCGTGCGCGCGGGGTTTTGGTGACGGATGCCGCCCCAGGGGTGCTGTGCATAACCACCGTCATTCCGGCGAAAGCCGGAATCCAGAGGGGCCGGGCAACGGCGTCCAAAGCGAAACGCCAAGTCTAAACCCCCTTTAATTCCCCCTTGGGCATCAAGGGGGAGGGCTGAGCACCCCCAGGCATCACCGTCGAGGCACGTTTAACATAGACCGCTGCTGACTTTTATCAGGGCTTCGAGTCTGGCGGCTGCCGCTCCGCTGTTGATACTGTCTTTCGCCATTAGGGCGGCGTCGTTGAAGCTTTCGGCTTTTCCAGCTGCCAAAAGGGCGACCGCGGCGTTGATGGCGACTACGTTGTAGCGGGACCGTTCGGGGCTCGGCGGTGCGTTGTGCTCGCCTCCTGTGCCGGTAAAGACAGTTCGGATTATTTCGGCGCTATGGTCGACCGATTCTGCGACTAGGTGGTCGCGACTACCTTCGGGCAAGCCAAAGTCGGCGGGACGCGTGCGACGCCGTTTGAGGATATCAGGTGTTACTTGGAACATCAGGGTGTGGTCCTCAATGTCGACCTCGTCAGCACCCGATTCGGCGTGGACTACGAGTGCGTAGTCGGTGCCGAGCAGCTGGAGCGCCTTCGCGATTTTCTCCGAAGTTGCACGATCAGCGACGCCGATCACCTGGCGTGTCGCTCCAGCAGGATTCGTCAACGGTCCGAGGATGTTGAAGACGGTCCGGATGCCGATTTGGGGTCGGAGCGGTCCGGCGAAGCGCATCGCCGGATGGAAGGCTTGGGCGAACATGAAGCCGATACCGGCCTCATTGACGCATCGGAAAACGCCTTCAGGCCCGAGCAAGATGTTCACACCCAGAGCTTCCAAAACGTCGGCGCTGCCGGTTGAACCTGACATGGCTCGGTTGCCGTGTTTGGCCACATGCACCCCAGCGCCAGCCACCACAAACGCGGCGGCCGTCGAGATGTTGAACCATTCCTTGCCGCTGCCACCCGTCCCGCACGTATCGACCGTATCGACACCAGGGTTCACATGCAGGGAGACGTCTCGCATCACCGATGCCATGCCCGCGATCTCTTCAGGGGTCTCACCTTTCATGCGCAGAGCCGTGACGAATGCGCCGAACTGGGCTTCGGTAGCCTCGCCGCCCATGATTTGCGCCATCACATCGGCGGCTTCGGATTGGGAAAGGTCGATGTTATCGACAGCGGCTTGTATGCCTTGTTGGATGTTCATCTTCAAAACCTACCGTCGCCTAGATGATTTGCATATGTTTTCATGGTATTTTGCTGAAAGGCAGGAGCTTGGGTAATCAATCGCGATGATGTTGATTTCCATTGGTTGCGCGAATCTGCGAGGACGCCTTACTAAGTAAGCGCCACATGTTCAGCATGCCAACGCAATGCGTCAGTGCCGGGACGTAGGCGCGGATCTTTCGGCAACGAGAGGAGCTGGCTATCATATCTCCGGAGCCACCCGTTACGATTGTCGTTCTTCACCTCAGTGGCGACGTTTACTCGCATCTCCGAATCTACCCAGACCATCCCAAGATCGAACGCCCAATGCAGAGTACGGTTCAAGGCTAATCCGTTCTGTATGACATCAGAACCTCGCTCAGACACTGGGATAATGTGGGCTGCGTGAACCTCGTAGATCAATGTGTTTTCATTGGTTGTGTGTACAAGTCCGATGTTTGAGATACAACATCTGGAGTTGTACGCCTCAAGCACACCGATCCGGAAGGTGTCTGAGCGCACCTTGACCTTGGAACTCGAAACCGGCCGGTCACCAACATTTATGAGCGCGTCGGCTAGATGAGCAACATCAGAGATCGGGGCACTTCCCGATTTATCAAACCCGAACATGCTTCTAATTTCCGCGTTTTCAGAGCGGATGTCAGAATCATCTATCCACTGATCGAACGTATTCGGTAGCAGTGCCATTATCGTTTCTGCTGACATTGTGGACAGATCGAAAGTCGACGGCAGGTTCTGCAGATATTGGCAGAAGCGACGATAACCCCCGTCCCCCAACCGCGCGACCCGTTTGGTTTTGCCGCTTGAAGGATCGTAATAGAGCAACCGTGCGACCTGCAAAGCTCCGGGGCTGTTGCGGAGTCGAGTCCGTGCCGTTAATTGCTCCACTACATCACTGAACCTCCACAATTCATCGTTGAGCAATAGATCGAGTTCTCCGCTGGACGAGTCACGGTATCGTCGATAAAGCAAATACGGATCGCGCAGAAGGTGTCTGTACGAGAGACTTCGAGCTGAACGACCAGTGATGTATCTTTTGGGATTGACACCTACGTCAGCAGATCGCGGGAACACATGGTCAAAGTAGAAGATCGACAACCATTCCCACATCCCGCGCACGTCGACGTTCGTTTCAATACCAGCTTCTCGTATCCGCCTTTCTAGGTAAACCGCGAAGTCAAGCCTACTTTTAAAGGTACGGTGTTCAACATCCACTTCGCCGTGTGGAAGTTCGAAGGAGTATCTAGGGTCGGTCAAGAGAGTTGACGGTGTTAATAAGTTCCGATCCAGTTTCAATCGCTCTAGAAACGACTGGAACTCAGCAATCCCCTCATCATTTAGACATCGGATCAGCACTACTGGCTACCTCAATCTCGAAAAATTTCCGCCGCTAGGTGTCGCGCGTTCGGATTCGCGAACCGAGGTGCCGAACGGTGCTATCCTTAACGCGGGTACTAGCGGACGCAGTTGCGAAAACTCGGTTGACTTTCATGGCTTGTGAAAGTCTTAAGCCGACTACTGTGTCTGCGCGTTCAAATGGTTACTGAACCAATATTCTAAATCAAGCGTTGTCGAGGCGGATAGACTTCTGTATCCCGTTGAAAAACGATGTCGAGGGAATCGGTCAACGTGATCTCACCTTGTTGAAACCGTTCTATCAAGTCAAGAACCTCGTTGGGCGTATAAACTCCGCCCGCGGTGACCGAAGCATCAAATCCGCACACATCACCAGCTATCGAAAGTACTTGCCGTAACGCCTGTTCAGCACGCTCCCTTAGTGCCGAAATGAAGTGCACAAACCTCATCTCCCGTAGCGTGAAGTAATAATCGTTCAGGCGGCGCCCCGGCCCTCTTAAACCTTCACGAGCTGTCCATCCAATTGGTTGAGACACCTTCAAGGTTAGCAACCTGCTTTTCCAATCCGCTTCATTCACACTGTAAATCGATATGTTTGGCATCGTCCCATCGACTGTTTGATGGACCCAACCGGGTGGCAAACTCTGTTCAATATCCGCCAGTTCGACCATGATCGGGCTTAGGAGTTTGCTTGGATAGGCCGAAGGCAGTTGAACGTGCACCATCCGAGCCGAGTCTAGCTCTACAACCGGCGGCCACGGTAGGTCAGATTGAACCCAAGAAGGCAATTCGCTGTGGTCTGGAATGCGCTGGATCAGATTTCCGTCTCGGTGTCGTTCAACACGGTTTGCTTCGCGTACCCGAAAAGGTGGTTCATCACCCTGATCTGCATCGAACCCCACCTCAATCCAAACCTCATGGTTCATTAGCAAGCTTAAAGTAACTCCCAAGATAAAATCTTCAACCCCTTGCGCATTTCGACCAATCTCGAGTCCGCGATAGATCTCGCCCCACGGCATAGCGTCGGAACAGACGTTGTACGCGGAACTGTGCGACCAATTCGGAAGAACCCGGTTGCTGACGTCTTGATAGAACCACTGCAACATGCATGACATTGAATGATTATCCCATGCGGCAGGTTTAGGTGGCACTGGATAGGAACGTAACTTAGTCATTGCCATCTACATCGCCATTAGGATCGTGTTTTACCGCTGCTGACATATCTCGCGCCGCGAGGCGGTCCTTCGCCTCGTAGTAGTCACCCAACCCTCGACGTCTTCGCAGGTCTTCTTCAGGCTCGCTGGTCATCGGCCCTATCACAACACCAGCGAATAGAACGTGAGGATCAAGGCTAAGCCTTGGCAACGACTCAGAGACATCCAACATTTTTATCAGCAATGGTGCGTTCCACGGTCGAGGTTCGCCGAATGGAAAATCAACTGGACGTGTATAACCCGCGTCAACGATTCGCCGAACGAGTCGCCGGTCCCACTCGCTACTCATCCAACTCTTGTGTGCCCAACCGCTCTTCGCCATGTCAAGAACGTCCAAGATCTTCGAAGCCAAGTTGCCTTGTCCTTCCGTCGTTTCGACCAATCGATGCCAGCTTTGGCGTACTGGTTCAGCCGAGTTGTCATTACGAATCGCTTCATATGTCAATGCCAACCCGGAAATGTCGAGGAGATGCAGAATGGGATTGAAATCGGCCGGACTCCGAACATAGGTTGGTGGTTGGTAGGTTAAAAAGACGTGGTCTTGTAACTTCAGTGTCGCTTGCGAGATTGTTGGGAAAAGAACCGCGACCAACTCAGTATCGCCATCTGCGATCGCGCCTTCGGCGTGGTGCGTCAATGTGAATAGCGCTTCGCCAAAGTAATCTGGCGCTGACTTCGCCTGAACAGGCGCGAGTTGTGCGATTGACTCTGCGATCTCAGTCAAAACCGACCGTCGCGCATCGTCAATCGACAGCGCAATTTGTTCGACCTCATCAACCGGTTGGACTTCGTGCACTCGATTGAATTCGGTTAGTCTCTCTAGGGTTTCGGAAACAGCTTCTGAAAGAAGTTCAGCCTTTTCCAGCGATTGGAGTGCTTGCGAGCCCGTTGCCGTCCGCGCTTCTGGAGTCATCTGACTGGAATTCATAGGGACGAGATAGCTGGAAAGCAGTTCCGGCATTTTCGTTGCGAATTCCCTTATCGTGAAGATGGTCTCACTCGCCAACGCTGATCGTAGGTACCAATCAGGTGTGATGCGCCTGCCTGTAACATCGATTTCAGCGTGAATCTCCGCGAGTTGTCTCTGGGCGAAATTCCAAATGTGTCGCGAGCCTCTAATCTGCACTTCGCGGGTACTGCGGTCCCACTTCGTACCATCAACCACTCGCTTCAATTCGTCGGGCCATTCCGCGACTGCGTCCCGCCACCCCAAAAATATTTCGGTCAACATAAACGGCTGTTCAGGTGCCAAGACGTTCGCCACATTACTTCCCGATTTCATGTTGTGGCAACTGTCTCGGATAACCCCGGCGAAGGTTGTTGCATCGTCGATTCGATGGCAACGAGCCATGAAACCCCCAGTCGAAGCCGCCGACCTCATTATCTTCAATGCTGATTCAACGTCGTCCGTCATCGCACAGGCTTGCAACGCAGTCGTGACGAGTTCTGCGGTTCGTGTTTCCAACCAGTCTGTCGTCGGTTCATTCTGAGGATGTAGCGGTGTCGAAGTTTTCAAGGCAATCAAAACGTCTTGTTCGTTCGACTCGACCCACCGAGGATAGGATGTTTGGGGAAGGAACCAACCGCTGTCGGGAGCAAGCTTATGCTTTCTGCCGGAATAGTCTCGTACAACTGTGAGCAACAGTTCGATCTTCTCGGCAAGCTGATTTCGATCAACCGACCTACGATCGGTTGTCACATTGATGAGCTCCGCTATTAGCTCTAGTGATCGATTTGCGTTTTGCGCGGACCCACGCAATACCGCTTCGTCTAACAGCACACCCCAGGACCCTATGCGGTCGACCATCCGGTAGAGAACGCGGAGCGGTTCGTCGATCAATAGAACGGGATTCATCAGGTCAAATGCGCCGAATGCAAGTTGTGCGAAAGCCCAACTGCCGAAGCAGACTAGAAGAACGTATATTCCAATTGTTAAGTATCCAAAGGAATGAAATTCCAGACTTAGAAGAAGGAGTATCGCTGCCCCTGCACCAATCGACGCTGTTAGGGATTTCAAGTAGAACTTGGTTCGAGTATTCTCAAGAATCAGGTAGCGAAGTGCTGCTGCGACATTGCCATACACGTTTCCGAGCACAATGCCAACTGTTGCCAAGTAGAACCCGAGCAGAGCGGCTAACACTGGTACCGCGATTTTAGGGAATGCGCCAAAATCTCGGGTCGACTCTCCTTTCGGTATTAAATCCACTTCCAGAATGCGATCCAAACTGTACTCAACAGCCAATATCGCCACGAGGCACAATCCACCCAAAATCAATGCTGGCAAAAGCTTGGTTACGCCGTGTAGGGAAATTCGCAGTTGATCTCCAGCGTCACCGACCATAGATCTGATGCCGAAGCGTAACTTGACGGTCTTGAGCCGTCTTGATCTAGCTCTATCGCGTCGCCGCCAATACTTCTCGGTTCTTTGCGCGCGTAGTTTCCGACGCAAACTCCGCGTGCCTGCCCATCGACGAAACTGGGAAGCGACTCTGCGTACTTTCATTGAAGACCTGGATATGCGACCGTGCGCTCCATATCGAGGATAAAATACGAGTTTCGACGGGCAATCGGGGTGCGCCGGAAGGCAGAATTCGTTCACGGGTATTGCCGCATAGTTGCAGTGTAAATCCAGTGTTTCGCAACGTTCAAGTTATGGTCACTTATCCTAAAGTCATATATATGTTGTGAAAAATCCGTTCCCGCAACGAAAAGCTGGCCACTGGTGAAATCAGGTACAAAAGCCACCATCGTGTCGAGACGGTTCGTGAACGCGGTATGCGCCCTGTTATGGCACGGCAAAATGACGATTGCTGGTGACGTGCTATCGTCTCACCAAAGGTTCCCCTCGATGACAAGAGCCGAAGGGCCTCTCTCCGGAAACGGAGTAGTCGAGGGGGTCACTACGTCTACGCGGTTGACGCCGTAACAGAAATCAGTTGCGGATTGACCGCTCAGATTCCGAGCGTGGCGAGGAATGACGCATTGGCGTCGGTAACGAACCAACGTAGCTAACGTTCAAGCCGCCAACGACGGGGTGATCGTTCTGGCGTGGGAGATGTCGTCTCTTGATACGGCCCGCGCTTGGGAGTGGAGCACGGTGGCGAGAGCGATCGTTTCGCCTTCTAAAGACATGAATTCGACGATGTATGCCTCACCGCCCTGGTGGATGTACACGACAGTCCCAACATCGCCAGGACTCAAATCCTCGTTCTCGTGACCCTTGACGTGATCGGTTAGCACGATCTGTACGTGTTCTTTAAACATGTCTCACCTGTCTAGCGGGTATGCTGTCACAATTCTTGGATTTTCGTGTCCCCAGTCGATTTGCCACACGGTGCTAATCTGTGGATTGCGACCATCTGGTGTCTCAATAACTCCGTCTACTCGATAGCATACACCGTAAGTGGTTTCTTCAATGCTTGTGACGTCACCATTAGCGGCTTGTCTCTCCAGTGCGTAGGAGAAATCTTCCCATTGGTCTGATCTGAAACCGAACCGTAGAAAGAACCTCGCTTTGACCGCCCCTTTTGGGTGCGGGTTGACAGCAGATAATTTACGACCTTCCTTTTCGGGACTTCGGCGCGTCGCGCATTCGGCAGCTTCGTCATCGCATCCGAGCCCGACAATCCACCGTTATGACTTAAACCCCCATCTCCAAGAAGTTCCCCAACAAATCCTTCCCCGGCCGCGTCAGGACCGACTCGGGATGGAACTGCACTCCCTCCAACGGCATCTCTGGATGTCGCATCCCCATGATTACTCCACTCTCCGCCGACCTTGCCGAAACTTCGAAACCGGGTGGTACGGCGTCCGATTGAACCGCCAGTGAGTGATACCGGACGGCTTCGAACGGGTTAGGCAAATCCTTAAAGACACCCTTACCGTCATGCTCGATCATCGAGGTCTTGCCATGTTTGAGTTCGCCAGCGTGGTCGACGATGCCGCCGAACGCTTCGCCGATAGCTTGGTGGCCGAGGCATACACCTAAGACAGGAATTTTCCCAGCGAAATGTCTGATGGCGTCGATGGATATGCCGGCGTTGCGAGGGTGAGAGGGGCCTGGTGAGACGACGAGACGCTCGGGTTCCATGTCGGCGAGTTCTTCGACGTTGGCTTTGTCGTTACGAATGACCTTAACGTCGGCGCCCAACTCGGAGAGATATTGGAACAGGTTGTACGTGAAGCTGTCGTAGTTGTCGATTAAAAGGAGCATGGTTCATGCCTCCATTACGGACTCAGCATGGTCGATGGCGTGCATGAGCGCGCCCATCTTATGCAGGGTCTCTTCGTATTCGGTCTGTGGGTCGGAATCGGCGACGATTCCGCCGCCTGCTTGGAGGTAGGCCACGCCGTCGCGCAGGGTCATGGTGCGAAGCGAGATCGCGGTGTCCATGTTCCCGGAGTATGAGAAGTAGCCGACGGCCCCTGAATAGGGTCCTCGCTTGTCGGGTTCGTACTCGGCGATGATCTCCATGGCGCGGATTTTAGGTGCTCCAGAGACGGTGCCAGCCGGGAATCCAGCGCGCAGCACATCGTAGATGTCGTATCCATCGTCAAGGATGCCCTCGACGTGTGAGACGATGTGCATGATGTGCGAGTAGCGTTCGATTTCGAGCTGCTGGGTGACACGCACGGAACCTGGTCGACTGATGCGTCCGACATCATTACGACCGAGGTCGAGTAGCATGACGTGCTCAGCGATCTCCTTTTCATCGGCGAGCAGTTCGGTGGCGAGCGCTTCGTCTTCCTCGGGAGTCGTTCCGCGCGGTCGCGATCCGGCGATCGGGTGGACGGCAACCTGACCGTCTACCGATTGGACGAGCAGTTCGGGAGAGGCACCAATAATCTGGAAACCGTCGAGATCGAGGTAGAACATGTACGGTGAGGGATTGATGGCTCGGAGCGAACGGTAGAGGTCGAACGGCTCAACCGCCGTCCGACGCGTCAGCCGCTGCGATACTACCACCTGAATGATCTCGCCGTCGTAGATCGCCGTTTTGCAGGCTTCGACCATCTGTCGGTAGTTTTCTCTCGACATGTTCGGCACGTAGCGATGCCCAATTGCTTCGTCGGATCCGTCGGTGTACCATCCGGCCGGCATCGATGCTGCTGATCCGATGAAGTCGTAGTCGATATCGGCATCGTTCGCACGAGAAGTCGAGTGCGCGGGTGTGCCTGCGCGACGCATAGCGGAGTCTGGCAAGGGGCCGGAGAGGCGATTGATCAACTCTTCGATGCGCCGTGCCGCGGTGTCATAAGCGTTTTTCGGATCGGTGTCGCTTGAAATTTCGACATGTGCGACGACGATGATGCTCTGGCGAACGTGGTCGAATATCAGTATCGAGTCGGTGAGCAGGAAGACAGCCTCGGGGACGTCCATGCCGGATGCTTCATCAGAAATCTCGGGAACGCGTGGTTCGAAGTATTTGATCGCGTCGTATGCCACGTAACCAACAGCGCCGCCGTCGAATTTAGGCAGGCCGTCGATGTCGGGATAGTTGATGTGCCCGAGCCGAGCCTTCAATACGTTCAACGGGTCAACGTTTCCGAGTCCGGTTCCTGCGCCGGTTCGTATCACTTCGGCAGGTTCGGTTCCGAGGAACGAGTATCGGGCGACGTTCTCGCCACCCTCCACGCTTTCGAAGAGGAAGGAGCTGTTTCCGCGGGCGACTTTAATGAAGGCCGAAACTGGCGTTTCCAGGTCAGCCGATATTTCTCGATATACCGGGATGATGTTGTAGCCTTCGCCCGCCAGGCGCTCGAAGGTCCCGAAATCCGGTGTGTACATGTCGTCATTCATCTTTGGTCGTGTCCATTCGCTAATGCATTGCTTTCGCTGATTGGGCCGAAACCGCAAAGCGGCTCCGGCTACGACCATGACGATGTGTAGGAGCTTATTCGCATGGCGTCGCGAACTCTCTGCATGGTTTGCGCGGCGATGCTACGCCCTCTCCTGACGCCTTGCATCAACACGTCTTCGACGTACGGCATGTCGTTCTTGTAATGCTCTCGACGATCACGGATCGGGTCGAGAAAATCGTTGAGCGCTTGGGCAAGTGCCGTCTTGACCTCGACATCGCCGACCGTTCCTTTGCGGTACCTGTCTTTGAAATCTTCGATCTGTTGCGTATTTGGGTTGAAGGCGTCGTGGTACTCGAAAACGGGGTTTCCTTCTACGCGCCCCGGGATGTCGGCCCGGATGCGGTTCGGATCGGTGAACATACTGCGGACTTTGCGGTTGACGGTGGCGTCGTCGTCGCTGAGCATGATGGCGTTGCCTCTGGATTTACTCATCTTTGCGTTGCCATCGGTACCGACGAGCCTGCCAACTTCGCCAATGAGGGTAGCGGGTTCGGGGAATACCTTGGTGAACATGCGATTGAATTTACGGGCCACCTCGCGCGTCATTTCGATGTGGGGTGCTTGGTCTTCGCCGACCGGGACGAGGTGTGCGCGCGGAAGCAGGATGTCGGCGACTTGGCTCATTGGATAGTTGTAGAACCCGACCGTTCGGCGCTCGACCGGCAAGCTGTCGATCTCGGATTTCAGGGTAGGGTTGCGTTCAAGCATGCCCAACGGCGTCACGAACGAAAGGAGCATAGTGAGTTCGGCGTGTTCGGGGACATAGCTCTGGACCACGAAAGACGACTTTTCGGGATCGAGGCCGACGGCAAGCCAGTCGAGGGTTACGTCGAGTACCGACTCACGTATGAGGTCGATGTCGTGGAAATGATCTCCCAAGGCCTGGTAGTCGGCAATGAGGAAATAGCACTCATACTCGTTTTGAAGATCGAGCCAGTTCTTCAAGGCTCCGACGTAGTGTCCCAAGTGGAGCGCGCCAGTAGGACGAATGCCGGTTAGGATTCGGGGCTTTGCGTCGGGCGCGACATCGAAGTGTCGAGGTTGCTTTGTCTTAGGTTCGGTTGCGGTTGTTTTCATGGCCGATGTTGGTTCCGCCGGAACGACGGATCTCCAACAAACGAAAATCCCCATCCCAGATGTATTCATTTCTTTCGGGACAGGGACGAGCGTGGCTCGCGGTGCCACCCTGTTTCGGCGCTTACTGTGATCCCGGTGACAACCAAGACCTACACGCCGCAACTCAATTCTGGATGTTTAACGTATCCAACCCCGGCTGCGGATAATACGTCTTCCGACGGTTCCCCGTAGCGGCTCCCGGGTCCAATTCAGTATCGCGTCGCCATGCCGGACTTTCAGCGGATCATACCGGCTCTCTTTGGATGGCGTTGGACGAACCTACTAATCCCGTTCGTTGCCTTTGCCTTTTCAGGTGCTTACGCAGTCAAGTGTATGTTTGGGGTTGTCGGGGAGTCAAATCCGGATGGCGTTACAATCAGAACATCGCAGATAGCCCGTGCTTGGCTCTTGGGGAACAAGATGCTCAAAGAATTCAGAATTCAGAACTTTCGTGCCTTGGAGGATGTGACTCTGAGAAATCTGGGGCGGATTAATTTGATCGGCGGCAAGAACGGTTCAGGTAAGACCTCGGTCTTGGAAGCTTTATGGATGTTTGCCGCTCCGAGCAGACCTGACATCGCCTACAGAGTTACGCGGTTTCGCGATCTAAATGTTGCTACTGAGACGACCGTGTTCCGCGATTTATTCAATCAGTTCGACGAAAAAAAGACGATTTCACTGTCAGGTCGGGATCACTCAAATGTGGGAGCTAGCAAACTTGATATCTCACTGCGTGAGCACCAAAGACGGCTTGAACCGTTTGGCAACGGTTCCGCTCCGAGCGTCGCTGGGCGCAACGAATACTCCCAGACTTTGAGCCCCCACGAAATCGTGTTCGATTTCACAGACGCAGACGGTGTCGAATATTATTCGTTGGGAGTTTGGGCTCAGGAGGCTCAGATTTCCGCATCGCCCCAAGGGGTAGGAATAAAACGTGGAATTCATGTCGAATCCTCGGACGAATTGGAGGTTTTGAACGCGTCGTTTTCACTGCCCAAAGGTCGCCAATCACAAGCGCAACTTGCGACCAACTTCGGTGCGTTCCAACTTGAACGTCAGGAGAGCAACGTCCTCGAATTCTTGCGCATCATCGGCCCGAAAGTAGTAGGCATTGTGCCCATTACGTTGGATGGTGAAGTGACGTTGCACGCTGAAATAGAGGGTCAAAAAGGCCTCTACCCGGTCAATTTACTCGGCGAAGGAGCCTTCAGAATTCTCGAGTTCGCCACTTCAATTGCACAGATTGATGGCGGGCAATACATGATCGACGAAATCGAAAATGGGTTGCATTACACCGTTTTGGTGAACGTATTTGAGCGTTTGTATGAATTAGCTAGTAATCATAATGTGCAGGTGTTCGCAACGACGCATAGTTGGGAATGCGTCAAGGCGGCACACGACGCTTTGGGGCCTGTGGGCGGGAAATTCAACTATCACCGAATTGGTAGACGCGACGGAAAAGCTAGAGCTGTAAGTTACGACGAAGACATGCTAAGCACAGCGTTTGAAGTCGGATGGGAAATTCGATGACCTTATCGCCAACAGGCAGTACCAGACCGAACCGCATCAACATAACCGAGACCAAACAGTTACTGGTAGAGGGAAAAGACGACCTGAGAGTATTCAGGGCTCTGATTGAGACTAAATCTGTCAGCGATATCCAAATTCAAGTGTACGGCGGCAAGCAAAATCTCAAGAGTTTCTTGCGGAATTTTGTAGAAGACGACAATTTTGAAAACGTAACATCAATCGGGATACACAGAGATGCCGACACAAACGCCAATGATGCTGAACGCAGCATTCACGGCACTTTAGACGCACTCAGCCTCCCGAAGCCTTCGTCACCTTTGACGGTTGCCCAAATCAACGACTTGCCCAGCATCGTCTATCTAGTTGTCCCACATTACCAAAACAACGGCTCCATCGAAGACGTGTGCCTCGATTCGGTCAACGAACAGACCATCTTGGGATGCGTCAAAGGTTACATGGAATGCTTGGAGTCAGTTTCACCGGACGAATTCGTGGCCACCCCAAAGGCTCGGACTTATGCGTATCTAGCGTCTAGGAAACCGTATAACCTGCGCGTCGGGGAAGCGGCCGATGCGGGCGAGTGGAATTTCGAAGCCGAATCTTTCGAACCGCTGCGGAATTTGATCGAGTTGTTGTGAATCAACGGGCAGGACTGGTTGCACAAATTAGCGTTTTCCGACAACCGAGCACCTACCAAAAACACAGAGACCGCCGCATACGGCGGCGGTCTCAATCCTGCCCCCGAAGCGAACAGGAGGGGTAAAATCCCATATTAATTCCCATCCAGTATCATCGTCCGCATGTCTAATTCGAATATCGCCGTCGAACGCGATCAAGAATGCATCGTCCGCGACGGAACGATCCTGCGCGGCGATATCTACTATCAACCTGACTCTGGACCCCAACCTGTCCTAGTCTGCCGAACCCCGTACAACAAACTCACTCCTCGCTACCAAGAGCATGCAACCGATATAGCCAAGGGTGGTTACACGGTCGTTGTCCAGGACATGCGAGGCCGGTACGCCTCCGATGGCGAATACTTCTGGATGTGGCGAGACAAGCACGAAACCACGGACATTGAAGACGGCTACGACACCATCGAATGGGCCGCCAATCTGCCCCAATCCGACGGACGAGTCGGAACTTGGGGTCACTCCAATGCCTCATGGGCAATCTGGATGGCCCTCCACTCCAACCCGCCGAGTCTAGCGGCAGCGCTCGCATCCGGCATCTCGATGAATATGCTGGACATCACCTTTGGTGTCTGGGAGACTGGTCGCCGCCTCGAGTGGACATACATGATGGCGGCCGATGTTCGACGTCGCGAGGGGCGCACAGACGGACCCACTGATCCTATAGAAGCCACGTTCCGATGGAACGCCGTAGAGCGCTCGAAATACATCTGGTGGCTACCGCTTTCAGAAATTCCCGAGCACGTCTTTGCCGGACTCACCGGGCAATATCAAACCTTCCTCCGAAACACCCGACAAGACTTCATGCGCTTCGACGAGGCGCACCCTAGGGTCGCAGTCCCCACGATGCAGATCACCGGATGGTGGGACCGCTTGATTGGGACCATTGACAACTACGAAGGCATTATCACGAATGGTGACCAAGATCTCCGCGATCAGCACCGGCTCATTGTCGGTCCGTGGGGACACGACGCCACCAACTACACGCGCAACGTTGGTCCCGTCGACTACGGACCCGATGCGGAAACCACCTACCCCGACCTGATCATCCGTTGGTACGATTACGCCCTCAAGGGCATCGACAACGGCATGGCAGACGAGAAGCCGGTCCAACTCTTCGTACTGAACCGAAATGAATGGATCGGAGCTGACGCCTGGCCGCTGCCGGAGACCCGTTACACCGAGCTATACCTCTCGTCATTCGGCGAGGCCAACACTGCCCAAGGTGACGGCATGTTGACGTTCGACCAACAGCCCGGTGCTGCTTCCGACAAGTTCGAATACGACCCTCGTGACCCGGTCATGTCGCTGATGCACCAAAACTCCCAGTCCATCCCCATCGACCAAGCGCCCAACGACCATCGGCAAGACGTCCTTGTATACGAGACGGAACCTATGCCTGAGGATCTCGACGTCATTGGTCCCCTCCGCCTCAAACTTTGGGCGGCGACTGATGCCCCCGAGACCGATTTCGCAGTTAAGCTAGCCATCTTGCACGAAGACGGGCTGTGCATGAATCTCACCTACGGCATCATCCGGACGCGGTACCGAGATGGCTATGATCGCGTTGCCTTTACTGAACCCGGTGTGCCCTACGAATACGACATCAAGTTGAACCCGATCGGTTGCCGGTTCCTGAAGGGGCAAAGCATCCGTCTCTACGTAACGAGCTCAGATTTTCCGAATTTCGATCGCAATCACAACACGGGTAAAGACTACTGGACGGACACTGAGTTGAGAGTTGCGCATCAGACCATTTATCACACCGATGAAATGCCCTCACGGTTGATCATGCCAGTAATACCCGCTGAAAAGTAATAAAGGATGACCATGGCGAGACCAAATTCGCATGTACGGTACGAGCCGAATGAAGTTCCGCCGCCGTTGGTGTCAATCGGCGCAGGAATACAAGCCGCCGTATTAATCGTCACACCGGTCGTATTGACCGTGGTTATCGTCGCGCGGATAGCAGACGTGTCAGAGGCCTATATGACGTGGGGCGTATTCGCGGCGATGATAATCAGCGGGTTGACAACCATTTTGCAGGTTGTGCGCGTGGGAAAAATCGGATCGGGATACGTTCTGATCATGGGAACGTCGGCGGCGTTTATAGCAGTGTGCGTCGCCGCGTTGGTGAAGGCTGGCCCGGCGACAATGGCGAGTTTGATCATCGTTTCTTCAATCATCCAGTTTTTCCTCGCGGCGCGGTTGTCGTTGCTCAGAAGGGTTTTCACCCCTACTGTGGCGGGTACGGTGATCATGTTGATTGCGGCAACGGTAGCACCGATATTGTTCAACTCGTTCGAAGACGTGCCTGAGGATACGATTGACATCGCGGCCCCGTTGGCGGTTCTCGCCACGTTGATAACGGTTACTGTTCTAGTTCTTCGGGGTCCTTCCTCGCTTCGGTTATGGTCGCCGATCATTGGAGTGGCCATCGGTTGTATCGTCGGAGCACCGTTCGGCCTTTACGACATTCAAACGGTGGTCGATGCGCAGTGGATCGGCGTGCCGTTCCAATCATGGCCCGGTATAGACGTGACGCCAGGAGTCGAGTTCTGGGCCCTATTGCCCGCTTTCGTGATCGTGACGATCATCGGCGCGATCGAGACGATCGGCGATGGAGTGGCGATACAAAGAGTGTCTCAGCGCGAGCCGCGCGCCACAGATTTCCGAGTGGTACAAGGAGCGTTGAATACGGATGGAGTCGGCAACCTGTTATCCGGAATACTCGGAACCTTGCCCAACACGACGTATTCGACAAGCATCTCTCTTGCGGAAGTGACCGGCGTGGCTGCTAGACGGGTCGGCGTTGTGATTGGCGTAGCGTTTCTTGTGCTGGCGTTCTTTCCAAAAGTCGCTGCTGTAATCATCGCGATTCCGGCTCCTGTCGCGGCCGCGTACATAATGGTGCTCATTGCCTTGCTCTTTTTGCAGGGAATGAGGATCGTTATTCAAGACGGGTTGGACTACCGCAAGGCTCTGATCGTCGGTCTCGCTTTTTGGGTGGGAGTAGGCTTTCAAAACCAGTGGATATTCCCAGAGTTGCTTGGCGACGGATTCTTAGGGGTGTTGCTTGGTAATGGCATGACTTCGGGTTCATTGGTGGCCATTATCGCCATGCTATTTATGGAGGTCACAGCGCCCAGACGGAAGCGGCTGAGGGTGGCGCTGGAACCGGACTCGCTACCGCAACTCACCGATTTCTTGCGTGGTTTCGCTTCATCCGCTAGTTGGGATGAAGCAAGCCAGAATCGCATCGTTCTTGTTGGTGAAGAGACGTTGACGAGTCTTTTGGATGACCCGAATGACGCATCTGAAGGTGGCGATTCCAGGCGGCTGGTGGTGGCAGCTCATTCGGTTGGGCGAGAAATCGAGTTGGAGTTTGTCGCGGCTTCCGAAACCGAGAACCTCGAAGATCAGTTGTCGTACTTGGGCGAGACGCCAGACATCGCGGACGATCGGGAGATCTCGTTCAGGTTGTTGCGGCACTATGCAACTTCAGTCCGACATCAGAAATATCACGGAGTAGATGTCGTCACGGTCAACGTTGAGCGGATGGCATGACGATCGGATTATCACTTGGCATTGCCTGCGTGACCGGTGCATGACGGCGTGTCGAGGCGCGTTATCCTAGATTTGACGATACCGCCACGACGATCAACAGAAATCACTTGCCATGACAACCATCGCACCTTACGGATCTTGGAAATCTCCAATCGCCGCCGATATGCTGATCAGCGGCGGTAAGCGTCGCTTATCTGAAGTCAGGTGCGACGGGAATGATATTTATTGGTTGGACGGTCGACCAAAAGAGGGCGGACGGCAAGTGATCATGCGGCTTTCACTGGACGGTGAGACGACTGATCTGACGCCGCCGGATTTCAACTCGCGAAACGCAGTACACGAGTACGGCGGTGGATCATACGCGGTTAGGGACCGCACGGTCTACTTCACGAACTGGTCCGACCAGAGGATTTATGTTCAGCGTGATGGCCAGGTTCCGGAGGCTTTGACTGCGGAACCAACGGTGCCGCGAGGGGCGAGATTCGCCGATCTGACAATAACTGGCAACGGCGACTATTTGCTGTGCGTGAGAGAGACGCATACCGACGACGGTCAGGAGGCAGTAAACGAGATAGTTGCGGTTGATACCGGGACTGGTGCAGTGAAGGTGGTTGCGTCAGGCCGCGACTTTTACTGCGCTCCCAGAGAGTGTTCCGATCATGACGGTATCGCATGGACTGAGTGGGACCATCCGAATATGCCTTGGGACGGCAACTCGTTGATGTCAGGTTCCTTCGACGGCAATGACGCATCCGTCAGCACCACGGCAGAATTGGTCGGTGGAACCGGGGAGAGTATTGTGCAGCCGAGTTGGGCCAGCAACGGTCTGCTCCATTTCGTGACCGATCGAACTGGATGGTGGAACATTTATGTGTGGCGGGATGGCGAGATGGCTAATCTCCTCGATGAGGAAAGTGATCACGGTCGCCCTGATTGGCAGTTCGGTTTTTCCTCGTACGCCCATCTGGTGGATGGAAGAATCGCGCTCGGCAAGGGTGGTGTTACCTCCGGTTCAATCGTTCTGATCGATCCGGGATCAAATTCGACCCAAACGATCAAAATCCCGTTTAGCGAAGTATCTTACGTGACAGCTAGTCCAGACGGCGGGTCGATACTTTTCATTGGTGCTTCGCCGACGCGAGAACCGGCGGTCGTCCGTCTTGAACTGGCAACCGAGAAATGCGAAACGGTATACTCGCCGAGCGAAGTTGACGTTGAACCAGGTTATCTATCTTCGCCGCAACACGTGGTTTTTCCGACGACCGAAAACGATGCAGCGCATGCGTACTACTACGAGCCAACAAATCAAGATTTCGCGGCGCCCGACGGCGAGTTGCCCCCGCTGGTAACTATCTGTCACGGTGGGCCGACGAGTGCATCCGGGACGGGGTTGGATCTATCAACGCATTACTGGACTAGCCGGGGGTTCGCGGTTGTCGATGTCAACTATCGCGGTTCTTCCGGATACGGCAAGGTGTATCGCGATGCCCTCAAGGGCAAATGGGGTATCTACGACACCGATGACTGCATCGCGGCAGCGCAGTACTTGATCGATCAAGGACTGGTCGACAAGGATCGAGTGATCATCCGCGGAGGATCGGCGGGTGGCTACACCACGATCAACGCGCTCACATTCCACGACTTCTTCGCCGCCGGCGCTGCGCTTTACGGCATTGCGGACCTGATGGTTTTCATCGGCGATACCCACAAGTTCGAGTCTCGCTACCTCGAATCGCTCGTCGGCCCGTATCCGGCGGAGGCGCAACGGTATCACGACCGCTCTGCGATCAACTTCATGGATCAACTCGCCACCCCGATGATCATTTTGCAGGGATTGGAGGACGAGATCGTGCCGCCGTCGCAGGCGGAGATCATGGTCGCGGCGCTGGAGTCTAAAGGCTTGCCTTACGCCTACATCGGCTTCCCCGGCGAGCAGCATGGGTTCCGCCAGGCTGCGAATATCATCCGCGCCCAGGAAGCGGAGTTGTACTTCTACGGGAAAGTCTTAGGTTTCGAACCGGCTGATGAGATTGGGGATGATGTGGTCGAGGTCCGAAATCTCGACTAAGTGAATGCTCTAACCCGTCAATTCAATCATTCGCTCGACGAACCAGATTACTCGTCGGCGATGATTCAGGAAATCGGCATCATCCAGATCGCCGTTGTAGAAGTTCCTGTGTAACCCTTGGGCCGCGATGAACCAATCGGCGAGCGAAGGAGTCTCAAACTCATCCGCGAGGGCGTTGACTGCTTCAACGGTTTGCCGGTGCGTCCTTACCGGCATTTCTCGCCGCTTCATCTCAGCAATGACGACATGTGACGCGGCGCCCCAAAGCTTTTCGGAGGCTTGGAGAATGTCGCCGGCTTCATATTCGCGGTCGGCGTCGCGGAGGAATTGCTGAGCGGTTTCGATGTGGTCAGTTGCTAACATATGTAATCCAAAGGCGCGGAAAGTTGTTTGTCTACATGTTGAATCCTAGCATGCACCCTGCATAGGCAGCTGCCAATACCATTAGAACGCCAGAGGTGGAGTTGTATTTCTACGGGGGGTGTTGGGTTTCGAACCGGCTGATGAGATTGGGGATGATGTGGTAGAAGTCCGGAATCTTGCGTAATGTGCTACTCGAGAGCCAATCCCCGCATGCTCCATTATCGCAACCGGGGCTGTCTCCCACGCCGTTCGCGATGACGCGGTGCTTTGTCGAATACGCTTTCGACATTGAAACGTGGAAATTCGGCGCGTTTGCCATCTAGAAGCTCTTGGATAGTCATTATTTGCACACGCGGGTATTCGTTGCCTGGATAATGCTTCGGTTCATATAGCCCAGCTGTGATTGCTTCCTCCCGCATAGACGCCGTAGGTTTGTTGAGTGTAACGAACAATCCGATCTCGGATTTTTCGCGCTCCATATCACCCTTCAATGTAGCAATCTGACTTCTGTCGACTTTCCCGCTTTTGACTTGAACGATTATGCGTTTTGGCTTGCCGGTGTTGTCGTCGAAGAAGTTGATATACCCGTCGACTCCTTGGTCGGGTCCTTTACGTCTATCTTGTGCTGGACGAGCGTCAACTAGACCGACGCCCCACCATTCGAACTGATAGCGATCATGCCGCGCTAATGCGGCTGCCCCAGCGATGTCTTTGGGTTCTCCGATGACTTCGTATGCATTCAAGTCGTCGCCGAATGAATCGTGAAGGCGATGACGAATGTGGGAGATCGCTAAATGAGTCACGTCGATCCCAATCCATTGGCGTCGAAGTTGCTCTGCTGCGACGACCGCGGTGCCGCATCCACAGAACGGATCCAGCACGACATCTCCTTTATTGCTACTGGTGCTGACTATCCGCTCCAGCATAGAAACGGGTTTTTGCGTAGGATAACCCAGTTTCTCGTCTTCACCTTCCAGGTACTTGACATCTTCGTCGATACATTCGTCAGAGTTGTAGAGGACGCCATGTGTGTTCGGTTGGTACGCCCAAATGTCTTGGTACGGTACACCGTCACCAATGTATTGTTTGTACATCGGTTGACCGCCTTCTTTCTTAGGCATCACGATCAATCCTTGATCGAATAAATGATCTAATTTTTGGATGCTTGTCATACCTTCCCCGCCATTCGGTATAAAAGGCCTCAAAGATCGCGGAATAGCCCAATGACGATTGCGAGTTGTTGGATCAAACCCTCTCCAAGGCTTTCCGCTGTCTCCTGACCTCGTCTCTGATCCGGTCAAATAATTCGTCTGAAACCGACCGCGTTCGTCTTCATGGATGAATCGATCTTCTATGTACGCTCTAGTGTAGGGTCGAGTGCCAGGGTGAAACGTGAATTTGTCGGACTTGGTGTAAAACAAAATCGTGTCGTGGATTGGGCCATACTTCTTAGTGGTTTTGTTGTGTGCATTTGTACGCCGCCAAATTATCTCACTTCGGAAGTTTTTCACTCCAAACACGGCATCCAATAGTAACTTCAGATAGTGGCTTGCCGTAGGGTCACAATGCAAATATATGCTCCCAGTCTGTTTAAGGACACGGTGGAGTTCAATCAATCGCTCAGTCATCATAGTGAGGTACGCCATCATGTCGTTTTGGCCCAAAAACGAACGCAATGCCGACAGTAGATCGCTTACTCTACTGGGTCCGTGAGTCACGACTTGTCTATACGCTGACTCAGATTCCAAACTCCAGCGCCAAGTGTCTTCAAAGACGGTGATCTGAGCGGCTGAATCCTTTCCACTGCGGTCTCGAAAAAGAATGTTGTAATTTGCGTTGGAGTTGAAAGGCGGATCCAAGTAGATCAAGTCCACGCTCTCGTCGACGATGTGTTCTCGTAGAATCGGCAGATTGTCACCAAAATACAGTTCGTTTGAGCGTGTTTCAGACACCCTCACCTCCACTGCTTGATTCGTCTTCAACTACTTTGTATGTGCGAACACGTTCGATCAGATCGTGCAATGCGCTCGGTCGGTGGGATGCCTCGATGAATTTTCCGTACGCTGCGTACGCATTGTCGATCAACTCGCGATAAGTCATGACGCGGATAAAATACGGATTCAACGACGCTTCATCGACTTGCCGCACGTGAGCATCGTCCCATCCTCGAGGCAATCGACCCACTATACAAACTGACTCGATGCGATGTCTGAACTCGTTGGGATCATTTTTCAATTCGTTTTCAAGAGCATCTCGATACTTCAACAACTGCGCTTCGATTTCAGTTTTATTTAACCAAACGGAGGCGCGCTTTAATTCGATGATCACATGCGCCCCGGATATGCGCCGGTATCTGATGTCGGGCCGTACAGTCGTCGGGTTGTCCGCGTCAATACGATCTATGACCGTCTTCATGTGTTCTTCCATGTATGCGTATTCAGTGGCGCGTTCCCAAGATGGATCAAGCAACCAAAGATGGTCAAAGATGTACTCCTGTAGCAACCTTTCGATTTCATTAGCGTCGATTTTTCCGCGAAACCGCTCAATCACCTTCAGCCTTTCCTTGACTATTTCGTGATATCGTTCTGCTTCGATATTATCGATGTCGTGAAGGTATGTTAACATTCTTTCGATGCCGTCAGTTTCAAACAGGTCAAATTCTTCAAGGGCAAAGTCAATTTTGCGAGCTTCGAAGGCTAAAATACCGTTCGCATATAGCTCATGCTTGTGTCGTTCATCGATTGTTGCTTGATCGATTACTCCAAACATTTTCTGTGCTGATTGTTGTAACACTTTTGGTCTGAGTCCTTCAAACCATTCTCTTATATACGGATTTGAATCCAACGCATTATCTAATCCTTTCCTCTCTTTAAGTTTGTTTGTCTCGGTCCAAATATATTTAAGTTCTCGACCAATGAATCCTTTTAGCGATAAATAACGTGGATCATCTTCGAGAATCTTTTGTCTTCCCGATGTGGCGATATCGTCCAAGTCGTCTTCGTCTAGAAAATCCGCGTGGAACTCGCCGTATATGAATTTCGTAATCATGCCGCCTAAGCGGTACTCTTGAAGAATATCTTCTTGAGCGACTTTGCCGCGAACCACAATGGTGATCCTGTTAAGATTTTCGTCGGGGTTCTCTTCGTCTAAGCTGTTGGAGTGTCGAGCGATGCCGATCCACCCGCTCGTTTCGTACGTTCGATCGGCTTCAACTTGGTCTTCCGATTCGAACCGGTTTGACCGGAGAAATGCCATCGGTTCACCTGTATCCGTGTCTACGTCCAATTGCGTACAGTGTTGTGAGTAGTCATAACTGCCGTACTGAAAGAGAAACCGAGCTTTGTGGAAGTAGTCTCGTTCGGAGAAACCAACCTCTGAGCCATCCACCAAAATACGAAATCCCAAATGATCATCGATGATGCCGAACCTCCGCGCGATGCGTTTCCTCAAACCTGAAACCGTAGCTCGTGTCAAGCGCAGCTTTTTCAGGTCTGTAATTTTTATGACTGTTCCTTGACTTTCAATATCGGCGTCGAAGTCTATCTCATCCGGCTCGTACCTGCCGGGTGAAGAAGGATCTTCATCTTGAATGGCGCTCTTTATGGATGCAGCATCCATCAAAAACGATTCTCGATCGCCGCTCTTTTTTAAACTATGAACTTCAAACTTATTCGCGATCGAGAACAATGAGAGTTTGCCGATCCCTTTTCGTCCCATGGGTTGACGGCCCCGAGGCGTACGAAAACCGTTGTTGTCGTTCCGTCTGTTGTATCCAACTGTCAAATATTTACGGTTGATATCATCCACGTCCATTCCATGCCCGTTGTCGGAAATTGTAATGAGTTTCTCTTCCAAATTGAAATCGATTTTGACTTCTGTTGCATCCGCGTCCCAAGCGTTTGCGATCACTTCAGCCAGAACTGCTGGAGTGTTGCTATACAGATTTAGTCCCAAGTGATTAAGGACGTTGAGACTTAAACTCATCCAATATCTGCTTTCAGGCATTTGCATACTCCCGAATTGCTAGACCGAGTGCCTTGGCAAGCTTGACCGGTACCGCGTTTCCGACGTGCCGCGCTATCTCACGTATTGCGAGACGTCGCTTGTCTTCAAAGAGTTTGTAGTCTGCGGGGAACGTTTGTAGCAAAGCGGCTTCGCGAACAGATATAGTGCGATCTTGTTCGGGATGACCGAAACGCCCGGTGCTGTAATAACAGAACTGGGTAGTGATAGTGGGAGCCATTGCATCCCAGCGCATTCTTCCGTACGGTGCAGGATAGTACGCCTTCCGATGACATTCATTGACGAGATCAGGGTCCCAGTCCTTCCACGAACCGCCCGGTTTTGATTGCTTGATGCGTTGTTTGTTAATTTCTGACAAAGGCAACGAGGCGTGTACAGGGTCGTCCTTGCATGTCTCTCCGTCACCTATAGGTGGTAGACCTTGGATGAAATCGGCAACGGTCGTATTGCTTTCAGCAGGGCACGGCAGAGAAATTTGCCCCAGCTTAGAAGCCAACAAAACTAACCGTTTCCGGTTCTGCGGAACCCCGAAACCCGCGCATGAAACGACATCATAATCGTACTTATACTCTAGCCCTGTCAACACATCGAGGAATTCGCTAAATGCATCGTGTTTTGATAGTCCTCGGACGTTTTCCATAGAGACGACATCGGGTTCACATTCTTTGATGAGGCGAGAGAACTCGCCAAGTAGAGAACAGTCGTTCGCCCGGTTGCTGTTGGATTTCCGTGTGTGTGAAGAAAAGGGTTGGCACGGCGCACAGCCTACCAGAACGGTTACATCAGCACCCTTGAAATGTGGTGCGATATCATCAGCATGGAGGCTCCGGATGTCAGCCTCAAAAAAACTGGCGCCTCGATTATTCGCTTCATAGGCGTAACGGCAGGTTGGATCGATGTCGAACCCAGCCCTGACCTCGATGCCGGATGATTTGAGACCTCGCGTCAAGCCACCGATGCCACAGAATAGATCCACCGCCGCGATTTTCGGCGCGTCGGATATTTTCGGCACTGTGACTAACTCCCAGCTAATATCCTATTTGTCTTCATGTTAACCGGCGGCGATTGCACCGGTGTGTCGTGTCGTCAAACGCGGCACTCCACACTCGGTTAGGAAGACTTCCAACTCGTCACGCAGTAGTTGCGATGCTCGGACCGAGGGCGGGCGAGGGGGGCCTGCTTTCAGGCCTACAGCCTCCATGGCGGCTTTGATGAACGGTCCTTCGCCTCCGGTCATGGCGGCCACTTTCGAGCGCCATTCTGTCCATCTCCATTTGAAGTCAGCGAGCCTCTGTCGTGCCGCTTCGTAATCACGTTGTTCGAGCAGGTTCCAGATCTCTGCAGGGTACTCGGGCCAGAAGCCGCTGAGGTGGGTTATGAATCCACGTGCGCCCATGATGTGGCTGAAGATCTGCTGACCGGAGTTGTCGATGCAGACGAGCCGGTCGGCGAGAGCGGACAGGCCTTGTCGGTAATGTGCTTCGTTGGGTGATGACCACTTGAGCGCCCGTACTGTTTCGATGTCGGCAAGGTCACTCAAGAGGCTCATGCTCATGGTCAGACCTTCCCACCAGGTGTGGTAGATCATGATCGAGACGTCGGACTCGTTGGCTACGAGCTCGAAGAGTCGGTAGGCATCGCCCTCCGTCGGTTCGTAGTAGTAGGTTGGTCCAACTTGGACTCCGCCTAGTCCGGTTTCGTGGGCGTGGTTGGCGAGTTCGAGGATGACCCGGTAGTCGGTGTGTTGGACGCTGCTCAGAACCGGAGCTTCACCGTCGGCGGCTTCCATCGCGGCGGTCATCACGGCTTTGCGCTCGTCCACGTTCATCGTGGGATGCTCACCGCCCGCGCCGCCTACCAGTAGCGTGCCTTGACCCGTGTGGACGCCGTTTTCAACCATGTAGCGGATGTTGGTCTGCAGGGCGTCTAGGTCTAAAGAGTAGTCTTCATTGAACGGAGTTGCGACTGCAACCATGGGTCCGCAGAGCCAATCTCGGATGTTTTCGGCTTTCAATTTATTGTCCTCTGGCGTGGTTCTGAGTCGCGTTGGCAATTGACTCTATATCAGCCGATGATGGCTTTCCACTCGCGCCGCAGAATGCCATAGTAGTGGTAGTCCTGACGCACCCCTCGGTTGACCCCTTGGCTCCGCAAGGTGCCTTCCCGTGTCATGCCGATCTTCTCCATCACGCGCCACGATCCGATGTTCTTGACATCTGCCCAGGAGTAGACCTTTTCCAATCCAAATTCCTCGAATCCCCAATTTAGGACCGCTTGCGCCGCCTCAGTCATCAAGCCTTGATTCCAGTGCGTCGGCGACAAACCGTAGTGCAACGAAGCCACTGAGATCGGGGTCTCAATGTTCAAGTCGACGGCTCCGACTACGTTGCCTTGGTATTCAATGGCAAAACTCGGCGTTTCGCTTAGGTTTCGCAACACGTTTCGGGCGACGAACTCCTCCGCGTCCCTTTTCGTGTACGGGATTGGCAGAGGCAGGAAGCGTGAAAATTCAGAGCCGCCCGCGTATGCGAGCACGTCTTCAACGTCGTTGAACGCGAACGGTCGCAGCAGCAGACGTTCAGTGCGGATGGTTGTGGATTCGGTCAACGGAAGTTGGTTTACGGTGAGAACAACCGTCGGAGCCAAGAGACAAGGATATCTACCTCCGGCACATCTGGGCAAAGGAAACGCGCAGTTATGGCTGTTCCATAAGGCCTGCCCGGATTCTCTTGCCAAGCTAACCACGTATGGATTAATACCTTCGGTTTGTCGCAATCTCTAAACATCCTCAATCCTGCTGGAATACTCTCGATGCTGTCTACTGCGTGATCGAAGACCAAGTTTGGTTGAGGGACAAGAAAGCGTAGAAAATCCTCCAAAATACCATTTGTCTGATTATCCGGCATTAGCCAGACTCCCAAGCGTGGCAGCAGAGTGTTGCGAGGCGGATCAATGATCGTCCCGCCAACATGCGGGTTTTCGGGCACGCCAACGTAACCAACATCTTGGACTCTTTGGGAGATCGAATGCCAACGACCGTCTAAATGGGTATCGGCATCAATTACTAGACCGACGATATCGTCTTCTCCCTCGGATGCCTTAAGTCGAACTGGTAAATGCTCAAGAAGAGGGTCCGCGCCGCCGAGAGGGATAACTTCGTCCAATATCGGCAAACCGCGCGTGCCACAGATATGTTTCAAAACATGCTCGTCGTCGGGACCCTCGACCAACAAAACTCTCCTACCCATGTCACCGCACCTCGATTTTGTCTCGCGTAACGACGGCGAGCTCTTTTTCAGCGAAAATCGTGGGGATAATCCGTTCTTCATGACGAACTAACCTTGTGAGTACACCCCTCTCAGAGGATTCTGCGCTTGCCTGCTGAAACGCTTCAATTACGTCCCAACTGTGTGTTGTGGCGAAAACTTGGATATCCAATTCTTTCGCATGCTGGAAAACTGTGCGCCAAGCATCCAAATGGATCGTCCAATGCAATCCGTTTTCGAACTCATCGATCAGTAGCAACCCACCTCGGGCGTTAACCAATGACAGGATGACGCTAAACAACCTGTTGAGTCCGTCGCCGTAGGAGCGAAGAGGTACCCGACGTGGTATGTTCTCGGATCTGACCATTGCAATGCGAGAGCGAGCGCGACGAGTCATGGAACCGTCTGATCCGACCATCGCGAGCGCTGTTATACGAGAGTCGATGAGCTTCAACGACTTTAGGACGTAGCTCTGATAATCAGACAGCGCTATGTTATCCCACATGTCCTCAAGAGCATCCGTTCTTTCTCCTCCGTAGGGTCCCGCATATACGCAGGGTCGGAAAATGTTGTCTGACAATTCATGATGTACATCGCGGGATCCAAAACGATACGCGCGAGTGAAATGTTCTTGTCGAAGAATTCTTTTTCGCCCATTCAACTCTGTAACCAGGGCAGCGAAACCCATTGGTTCGCCGAAAAGATCCGTGGGTTGTTCCACAAGTCGACGACGAACTTCGTCGATATGCTCGTCGGCAAACCAACCAAGTCGCATCGTCAACGCCATCTGGCGTTCGTGACCGGAGGTTGCAATCGAAATGTCGTCCGAAAGGTCTGACAACTGAGGGAAACCATGAAACAACGCGGACGCCTGAAACAACTCTTCAACATCTGCATAACCCCGGTCTTCGTTCACTCCGTCCATATCCTCTTCGCGACCGCGGAGAATTTCCGAGATAACGTCCGGTGACGCGTCGTGCGCCAAGATTCTCAATCCTTCTAAGACTGACGACTTTCCTACATTATTCCTTCCTGTTATCAGGTTGACGCGTCCCAAACCAACGATGTCGAGCTCACGAAAAGCGCGAAAGTTTTCGAGTTTGATACTGTTGATTTTTAGTGTCATGGATTTGCCTCAAGAGGGATCCGATTTTCCCTAATAGGAAAATTCGTTACACGCCCTCCCCGACGGCCAGTAACATCCACAATATCAGACGGCTACCCCTCCGCCATCCACCCCGGCGCCGCCATATTCTTCACCACCGCCTGCAAAAACTCGGCGGCTGGTGCGCCGTCCCAGGCTCGGTGGTCAAACGTAAGCGAGAAGTAGCCGATGGAGCGGACTTCGATGTCGCCGGATTTGGTGACGGTCGGTTGCTGGATCACGCGGCCGATTCCGAGGATACCGACTTCTGGTGGGTTTATTAACGGGGTGAAGTTCTCGACGTCATAGGATGCCAAGTTGGTCAACGAGAAGGTGCTGCCGGAAAGTTCGGCGACGCGCAATTCATTCGACTTCGACTTTCGGACGAGATCGCGGACTGCCAAGGCAAGTTCGAGTAGTGATTTCGACTCTGCGTCTCGGATCACGGGGACGAGCAAGCCATCGGGAACTGCTAGTGCGAAGCCGAGGTTGATCGTGTCGAAGATCTGGACTTCTTTATCGGTGATGTGGGCGTTTGCGAGGGGATGGTCTTTGAGGGCCTTGACCGTGGCTGCAATCGCGAGGTCTTGGTACTGGGGGCGCACTCGAGATCGGCGCCACTCGCGGGTTAGTTGGCGTTGGATGGCGACGGCTTCGGTGACATCGCCGGTGGTGTTGAGGGTGACGAGGGCGGCAGATGCGCTTTCGGACATGCGGCGGGCGATGACGCCTCGGATGCCGGTGAGCGGGATGGTGCGACTCGGTTCCATGTCCACGTCGGAGGTTGTAGTTCCACCTTCTGCTGCGGCTCGGATGTCGTCTTCGGTGACTCTGCCGCTGGGGCCGGTTCCCGATCCTATGGTGTGGAGATCGACGTTTAGTTCACGTGCGAGGCGACGGGCTCGAGGTGTGACTACCGGCCCGCCCCGTCCGCGTCTGGCGGTTGCGGCTTGACGCGAGGGTCGGGACGAGCGCGATGCGCGTTCGCGTGGTGCCTCTTCGACGGGTAGATCGCTGGGCGATTCTCCGGATTCGAGTAGCAATCCGAGGATGGTGCCAACCGGGACCGTCTTGCCCTCTTCAACGATGATGCGACCGAGGGTGCCATCGGCGGTCGCTTCTACTTCCGCGCTGACCTTGGTCGATTCGATTTCTACGAGGGGGTCGCCTTTGACAACCGGATCACCGACGGATTTGAGCCATCGGACGACTTGTCCCTCGTTCATTCCCATGCCCCATTGCGGAAGAATTATGTTACCCGGCATTAGCTGAAGTAGTCCCTGATTCGACGGAGTTTGTTAGATGAAATCCGAGAAATCATCTTAACAGCAGGGTATACCGACGAACGGGTGACTCTGGCGATTTGAAGCTAACCAGTCCGTCGGACCGCCATGCGGCGTACACGGTTTCTTGCGGCCTGTCGGACTTTGGCGGCTACTCTGGTTCGGGATTCCAGGGTCAAGGTAAGCGGTATGGCGATCAGCATCATGAATGCCATGATGGCGTAGGCAGGACGGTAGGAATCGGTGAAGTCATACATGAATCCGACGAAGAGGGGCCCGATGGTGCCGAAGATCGCGCTGACGGAGCTTGCGATACCGACAACGGATCCGTAGCTGCGCCGTCCGAAGTAGTCGGCGAGAATGGCGAGCCGGAGCGGTATGGATGCGCCGAAACCGAGTCCGAAGCCGAGGACGAAAATGGGTAGCGGGATTAGACCCCATTCGATGCCGAGGAAGGTGTGATTGATGAGTGCGAGCGCGCCGACGCCCAACATCTGGATCAGGAATGAGAGAGTCAGGAGAATTTTCTTGTCGAAACGGTCGCCGATGAATCCGATGCTGACGCGACCTAGGATGTCGCCGATTGCGACGGCCCCGGCGGCGGTCGCAGCGAGCCAAGCACCGATTTCGTAGTCGATAAGTGCTGGAAGGTGGAAGAGGTTGGTTGAACTGACGAGTTGTCCGACGCTTACGGCGATCGATATCTGCCAGAAGGCTCGCAGCCGGAGCACCTCGCGCACGCCGATGGAGATTTCGCGTACCGGCCTGCGGAAGCCTCCGTTTCCGTCGGCGACTCGCAACGCGGCATCGCCGTCGGGCAGTTGTCCGTAGTCTTCGGGTCGTCGGCGCATCATCAATGCGACGGGGATGCCGATGATCCAGAATCCGATGCCAACGCCGAAGAGCGCCGGTCGCCAGCCGTAGGTGTCGATGATCCAGACGAGTAATGGGAGCACGACCGCGCCGACCGCGGAGAAGGTCATGAGTGTGGAGAAAGCCTTGGCACGACGGCGGACAAACCAGTTTCCGACGGTTGCGACGAAGACGATGAAGGTTCCGAACGACATTCCGAGTGCGAGAAGGAGCACTGCACCGTAGAAGTGCCAGAGGGTCTGCATCTGGCTCATGAGGATGAAACCGAAGCCAGTGACGATGACTCCGAAGATCATGACGCGCTTAGGCCCGAATCGGTCGAGCATGACGCCAACGAAAGGTGAGATGAGTCCGCTCTCGCCGCGTTGGATAGACACGGCGGCGGCAAAGACGCCGTGACTCCACCCGGTGGTGTTCAGGATGGGGTCTACGAACGCTTGGAATCCGCGCCAGAATACGGCGGACGCGTAGAACTGTGTAAGACCGCCGCCGAGAACGATCCACCACCCGTAGAAGATGTCGGATGGGCGTTTTTTAAGCGACGCGATGGCTCCCGATGATCTCTATCACAACGAAGTTCCAGGGCGCGGTTGTGAGTGAGTGATTGCCCCTGATACGTGAGTCAGAATATCGCGCGGAGACGGCTGGAATCTCGGTACTGGGTGCGATTCGAAGAGGAAATGAGGCAGATGTTATGGGGTGGATGCCCTTGAGAGAGTGTGATTGGCGCGCCGGATTCGGGCAGCGACGCGGGATTGAGGTTCGAGTTTGAGGATGAGGATCGCTGCGCTGGCTATGGCTACTACCCCCAAACCGAATTGCGTGAGGTGAAAACCCATGATGTCGTTTGCGAAGTATGAGAAGGGGTAGAAGGCTAAATGGGGGAGAAAGCTCGTGACAGTATTGACTGCGATTGTAATGCCGATAATAGTGCCGAAATTACGCCGGCCAAAATAGTCGGCTAGGATCGCTAACTGGAGCAATCGAATTGCCGTTTTGGCGACCGAGATGACGATCGAGAAGACGGAAAACAGTAAGAATCCGAAGGAAAAGTCGTCAACGAAGTAGAAGACTATGAGTACGGATTGGGCAATTGCCACCAAGGCTAACGATGCCAAGATCAAAACGCTTTTTCTCAGGCGTAGACTAATAAAACCTACGGCTAACACCCCAATCATCTCTATGAATATGCCCAGGTACAACAGCCGGAATATGTCCCCTTTCCACACGTCGTATAAACTGAGGTTTTGAGGGTTTAATGGCAGTGCGGACATAGCGCCGAGTGCCAGCCCGCCGGCGAAGACGAGTTGCCAGAACGCTGGGATTCGAGCAGCGGAACATGCAGTCGCAGAGACCTCTCGGCGCGAGTGGTCGCCGTGCTCTGCAACACCGTCCGGAAGCAGACCGTGATCTTCAGGCTGATGCCGCATAGTGAGCGCGACCGGGATACCAACCATCAATAACGTGGCGCCGGCGACGATCGCGGTGATTTGCCACGCTAGAATCTCGAATGCTAAAAGGGTTGCAACTGAGAATATCAACGCGAAAGTCGAGCACGCCGACACGACCGCAAGAGCAAGAGCGCGTTTGCTTGTCAACCATTCAGGTTGATGCCGCACAATGAGCGCGACAGGGATGCCAACCATCAATAACGTGGTGCCAGTAACGATCGCGGTGATCTGCCACGCTTGGATCCAGATTGCCAAAATGGTCACAATCGAGAACATCGACGCGAAAGTTGAGCATACCGACACGACTGCAAACGCAAGAACGCGTCTGTGCACAAACCATTTGCCGAGTGTGCCGACTAAAACGACGCTTGTGATGGAAAAGGTGCCGATACTGATGGCTGACAACCCGGCATGCATTTGCAATTCGTTCTGGATTTGGGTAATCAGCAAAAACGCGGAACCTGTAACCAAGATGACGAACAGCATCACCGATCTCGGCCCATATTGATCAAGCAGGAAGCCGACAACTGGAGCGATCACTAAGCCAGAGATCAAAGGTACCAATAATGGGTATACGGGTGACGAACCGGTGTTTGTCGGATAGAGAGGATCGGATTCCAATAAAGAATCTTCGATGGCTCTTCTGAAGGTTGTGAGTTCGTCGAACGACACTAAAGCCATGACGAACGAGAGAACCGCGACACCGAGCAGTATCCACCAACCGTAAAAGAGTTTCGGAAGTCGATTTACTACCGTCGAAGGTATCTTCGAATCATTCACAAATCACATATCTATCGAGGAATGGAGCAACGGCCTTTATGAACCCGATCGGGTTGTCGCCGGGTACGCGGTGACTGGCTTTGGGGACGTATGTGGCGGAACTGCCGGGAACGGTCTCGACCATGCGACGGACGGTTTCGGGTGTTACGAGTTTTGAGTTTTGTCCGATGACGAAGAGTGAAGGGACATTTACTTTTTCGAGGACTGCCCAGTAGTCGTCCGAGGTGAAGCTGGGGCGATGGTAATCGAACAGTCGCTGGTCGTTCTTCCATTCCCAGCTACCGTCGGGCCGGACGCGAGTGGCTCGCAACAGCGACCCTCGGACGGCTTCTCGATTGCGCATCGGGCTCATTTTGGCCACTTTGTCGACCAGGTCCTCGAACGGACCATCTTTCGGCAGAGCCGAGATGTAGCGTCGTATGCCTTTTCGGGCTTCGCGGTTCATCTCTGGGGCGACATCGACGACGACTATCGCGTCGACGGTGGTTGGGTTCTCGGAAGCGTAGATGTACGAGAGGCTGCCGCCGAGGGAAAGACCGCATAGACCGATCCGGTCGACGCTCAATTCTAGGGAGAGGTGGTCGATCAATCGGTGTAGATCTGATAAGGTAATGGTGGGTGGTGTAGTCGGGAGCGACTGGACGGCCGCTATCGCCATGGCCGCGGAGATCCAGGGAGATACATCGGAAGCGGGACCGCAGAGCGAGGCACGTGAAGTCCCACGTTCTGGCTTGTTGGAGGAATCCGTGGATGAAGATCATCGCTGGTTTGCTGCCGGTTTCGTCGCCCCAATCAATGAAGTTGAGTTCGAACTCGCCGTTCTGGAGTATATGGTGAGAAGTTGGGGGAGACGCGTCATCGAAGCGGAGGCCAACGCGTTGCGCCGCGGCGATCGTGGTGTCGAATGATTCGATTGCGGACATCTGGACAGGGTTAGCCTTCGACAGTCAGTGAATATCGGGACCAACCACTATCGTAGAATGAGTTTCATCACTGAAAGGGCTAGAAATAATGATTAAACCCGTAGCAGTTAAGGCTCTCGACGGATTCCGCATATGGGTGGAATTTTCCGACGGGGTCGAAGGTGAGGCCGATTTATCCCACCTACGGCAGATAGGCGGTGTGTTCGAAAGCTGGGACGACAGGTCAGTATTTGAGGACACGCGAATTTCAGACTCCGGCAACTACGTCTGGGTCGGGGAGCTTGACCTTTGCCCTGACCCTCTTTACGAAGAAATTACCGGTACCACGATTCCCGACGCCGAAGCCACGGCTGGGCAACGGGTGATGCATGCCTGAACTCTGCAGGTTCGACGGCATCACCGTTCTCATGCACACTAACGAACACAACCCTCCCCACTTCCACGCCGAATACGCCGAGCATGATGTCTGGGTATCCTTAGACCCGATCGAGATAGTCCAAGGCCGATTCCCGGCTCGAAAACGTAGGCAGTTGTTGGCGTGGGCGAAACGACGCAATCCCGAGTTGCGACAAGCTTGGAACAGTGTCCGAAATGGACAAACACCTAAACGAATCGACCCGTGATTGGGTTTCGGCTTGATTGTCGCATTGATTCGAGGCTCGCATAGACTTCGATAACTTGATTAGAACTAACTCAAAGTAGATATGATTCCGTTCCAACATCGTATTTAATGAAAGGCGCCGCAACCAACATTCGTCGCCCTTGATCTCCCTACTCACCTCCAACGATGCGCATCGGCAAACTCTTTGACATCCCGATCCGGGTCCACTGGTCGTGGTTGATCGGGTTCGTATTGATTACGATGCTGATCGCCTCCGGGGGATTGCCGTTCATTTCAATCAGGCTGACTCCGGCGCAAGAGTGGGTCGTCGCCGGGACGGTGACAATCTGCCTGTTCTTATCGGTATTGGCACACGAACTAGCCCATTCTCTGACAGCCAAACGTCTCGGTTACTCGGTTATGTCCATCACGCTGATGATTTTCGGTGGCGTAAGTCTCATCGGGGAGTCAAGATCGCGAGCATCGCATGATTTTCTGATCGCCGCGGCCGGACCGGCAATGTCTTTGGCGATCGGCATCGTGGCGTGGCTGTTGTATTTCGTCTATCGGGATTCGCTGGCGACCGGGACAACCGCTTTGTTGCAGGGAATATTGTTTTACGTCGGACTGCAGAACATTGCGCTTGCCGTATTCAATATGTTGCCCGGGTTGCCGCTCGACGGCGGTCGCGTATTGCAGTCCGTGTTGTGGGGAGTAACCGGCAATCGCCGATTTTCGACGCGTGTGGCTGGCAGAGCGGGTCAGGTTTTAGCAATCGGGATGATTGCGGCGGGAATCGTTCTGATCATCAGGAGTAACGATCTGACCAGTGGTTTGTGGTTTTTCATAATCGCGATGTTCATCTTGCCGGCATCAACCGCGGAGACCCGGCGAGCAAGTCGAAATAATGGACGCGAAAAAGCTGTCGGGATACCTGTTCGGTCGGTGATGTCGATGGTTCCGACGGCGTTGAACGCGTCGACGCCTTTAGATGCGGCCGTGAGGAATGTGATGTCGCTGCATCCGCATGTATCGCTACCAGTGATCGACGACGGCCAGGTAACAGGTGTGATTTCCTTAACGGACGTAACGTCGTTGGGGTTGAGCCAGAATCAGGGGATCGGGTTGACGGTGGCGGATGTTGCGCGACCGGTATCTACGTTCGTGATCGATCCGGATTCGGATCTGTCATTGGCCCGGCAGTTGCTGTCTAGGCGCGGAATCGATTTGTTGCTCGTATTTGAGAACGAACGTCTGTCCGGGACGGTGTCGCTGTCGGATCTGGAAGGCGAACGCCGATGGGCGAGTGAAGCCGGATCTGCCGATCCAGATCGAATCTGACCTAGGCGCCTCTATGGGAAGATCGCGGCTCGGCGATGCGTTCCGATGCCGATGAGTTTGTCGGTGTCGATATCGCGGGCTTCGACATGGAACCTGAAGCGGGTTTCGTTTATTTCGAGGAGTTCGGCGGTAGTCTTTACGCGCGAACCTGGGGTTGCTGGTGCAACGTGTTTGATATCGACGTGAAAACCGACGGTGAAGCCGTCGTCAGGGAGCAGGTGATCGATACTCACCATCGCGGTGGTTTCCATCTCATTAATCATGGATGGACTGGACAGCGTGTTGCGGGCCGGATCGCCGCCGGGCGCGTAAAGCATGTAATCGGCGACGACCCAATGCCGCTCATTTTTCATGCCTACTTGTATCGTGTCAGGCAGATTGGGCATTTGCCAACCTCGGTTCACTTTGACAGCAGGTGATCCGCCATCGCGGCAAAGTCACCTACGGTCAAGTCCGGTTCGTACTGGGCGTCGGTGTCTTCGAATGGGAGATTGTAGCGGTTGACGTATATGCCGCGGAGGCCGCAGGTTCGAGCCCCCATAACGTCAAAGGAATTCGACGAGACCATAATGAGTTCACCGGGTTCCATTTTTAGAATCCTAGCCGCGCTACGGTAGACACCCGGATGAGGTTTGAATGCGCCGGCAACCTCAACAGAAATGATGTCGTCGAAGTCGAATTTGATACGGTTTTCGACTAGATGGTCGAGGAACCATGGGTTGCCGTTGGAAAGCGCGACGAGTTTGTATGACGATTTCATGCGCTCAAGTGCGGGAAGGCAATCTGGAAATGGGGAGAGGTGCTGCCAACCCTGCATAAATGCGTCGACTTCGTCGTGTGTCGGCGCGAGGTTGTTGAGTTTGGCAACGTAGACGAACGCTTTCTGAGCCGTCTCAAGATATCCGGTGTGACCGAGTTCAACGAGTGAGTCTTGGTACTGCTCGATGCGTTGGCGGTGTCGTAGCTCTGCCCAGAACGCACCAGCGTCGACGCGCCCCGTTGGTGAATCAGGGGCGTCACGCCCGCGGATGAATTCGGAGATGAAGGGCGTCAAACTACCGCCGAGATCCAGGACGGTGCCAAACAGATCAAAGGTCAGCGCTTTGCATTTGGTGAGATCGGTCATTTCGATGTGTTTCTCATCCCTTGGAAAGACTCTGCGTGAACGCCGGGGTTTGACACTCCAGCATCGTCATTGCCTCGACGTCGGACAGATCTCCGCTGAATAGGTCGCAAGTAGCCGCCGGATTGCCGGGGGTTACGCCGGCCAAGATTGGATAGAGGTGCCAATATCGTCCATCGGTGATGGCAAATATCGCGATGCCCGTGTCGATGCATCGTTGCAGGTGGAAGTCGATGCCGTCAATGATGTCCGCGCCGAGCGCTCGGGTTTCGATCACTGCCAAGGTTCGATCTGGCACCGCGTCGGACCTCAGAGCATGAACCATGCGGGCATCAGCGTCGTCGCGGGTGGCTGGAATGAACCAGAACTCCGGATGACTCACGCGCCAGCCGAGAATGTTCAGTATCGGCACAACCAAAACGATGTAAGTGCGTGAGACGCTTGCTTGCGTTCCAAGCAATTCGAACTGAGTCGTGCGCGCCGATGCCGCCTCGGCTAGGATTCTGCTGGCAAGTGTCGGCGACGCCTAGTCCACCGACTTGATGACTTTAATGTCGCGATGGGCCAGGTGACCGCGGATGAGCGGCATGTTCTCTTCCCACCACTCGGAGCCGTAGAACGCAGCTTCCTTCTCCTCGAGCTCATCCATCGTGTCTCCATATGAACGGATCCAGATGAACTGCGATTCCTCTTCGTTGACCCAAACGGTCTCGGCCTTCATGCCGAAACCGTCCATCACATCGATAAGGGTTTCGTCGAACAGCTTGAGCCAAGAATCCATCATGCCTTTGTTGATGGTGTAAGTTCGCAAATGCGCGATTGTCATCGGTCAATATCTCCTTTTGGTGGCGAAATCGGTTTCGTTGCCAATACACATTATCTATTTCAGATCACCCTTTTCAGACCATCTTGGGAATCAGATCCGGTAGTAACGCTCTGCGTTGGACTTGAAAAGCTTGTCGCGGTCGGTATCCGAAAAATCGGAGGTGATCTCGTCATAGGCCTCCCAGATCGCTGCGTACGAGCTGAATAACATGTCAACAGGGTAGTTGGACGCGAACATGCATTTGTCGACGCCAAAGATGTCGATGGTGTCGAGGACGAATTGACGGATCCGGTCGGCGGTGAACTCGCCGGCAAACATGCCGAGAGCGGATATCTTGACCGAGACGTTGTCGGTGTTGGCGAGCGCTTTCATGCCATTACGCCAGACTTCAACCCCGGCATCGTCCCAATCTCTCGGCATTCCGGTGTGGTCGAGGACAATCGGCACGTCAGGAACGCGGTGTGCGAGATCGGCGGCGTCTGCGAGTTGCCACGGCCACACTTGGAGATCGAATGAACCGCCATGATCGGCCAATGCGCGATAACCGCTTAGCCAGTCGGGGTCGGTCATTAGGTCGTTGCGGTCAGTGAACTGCCATTTCGGGTCTTCGGCCCAGTTGAGCATGTGACGGATGCCCCGCCAATTAGCGTGTTCCGCGTGGCGCCCGATGAGTTCGGGAGCGTCAGGTTGGGATAAATCCGCGAATCCGATGATCGCGTTTGGCATGCCTCGCGAAGCGTCGGAATCGGCGACACTCTGTAGCCAGGCAGTTTCCCCGACCGGGTCCGACTCGTGATCCCACTCGGCTTGGACGTGAACGGATTTGACGAGGGGCAGGCCTTCCGCGTCTTCGTGGAGGTGCGAGATCAGGTACGTGCGGCGGAAGATCGAGTAGTCACCGACAAAGTGGTCGATGCCTTCAGTCAGCCACGGATAGGGGTTGTTTTCGAGGTCCCAGAGATGGTGGTGGGTGTCGATGAAAGTAGGGAGCGCCATTAATCCTCTCCGGATTGCTTAGTTTCAGTCGGTGTGGAAGACTTCGGTGAGCACGACCATGTTTTCGTCTGGATGGGATCCTTCGGGGATTTCGAAATACGGCGCCATGAACTCCTGCCACCGATCATTGACCTCCTCTGCCGCCATACCTTCGAGCGCTTTCTCGAAAGACTCCGGGACTTCGACGTAACCGAACAGCGTGCCATCGTCGCGGGCGAAGATACTGTAGTTCCGCCAACCGTGGCGACGGAGCGCGTCAAGCATATCCGGCCACACGTTCGAGTGGTGTTCGGTGTATTCATCCAAGGTAGCGGGATTGATCTTCATCAGGAATCCGACGCGCTTCATAGTTGGCTGACCTCCAGTCGCATTCAGTTGGAGTGAGCGTTTCACTGCTTTGACAAACATGACTATATCGGAAAGTTCGCGTAACCCGTTCCGATCTGCGTACCGAGAGGATGGAAACCTAGGATGTGGAAACTGCGTATGGAAATCGTTAACCTTTAAGGATGTTGTCTGTGCACAATAGCAAGAATCTACGCGGTCGCATTTACGGGCGATTGGGGATGGTCGTGCTAGCTATTGTGTTGAGCGGCGCGTTCGCGTTGGTGATTGCTTGTTCCGATACGGAGCCAGGGACACCTACGGAAGAGCCAGATTCGGCCAAATCGCCGAGTCCCGCAGACCCAGAGACCCGACGCCCGCCGATGGTGACGCGTACGGCAACGTTTACGGTGACGAGTACGTTCACACCAAGCCCGACGCACACACCGGTTCCAACTGACACACCGATGCCGACTCCCACGGCGACCTATACGCCGAATCCAAGCCCGACGCCGGTACCAACGGCAACACCGGTTCCGACGAACACACCAGAACCGACTCCGACTCTGACACCGACTCCTACCCCCGCACCGACAGATACCCCAACTCCGACGGTGACGCCTGCCCCCACGGATACTCCGGTTCCAACCGATACACCGACACCCGTTCCGACTGAGGTGCCTGATCCGGCGCCCGAGGACACGACTTCGGTGCCCGAGGACGCGACTTCGGTGCCCGAGGACGCGGCTCCCATGGATGAAGGCGATGGAAGCCCGGCAGACGGAGGCACGACGGCTCCTTCCGAGGCTGCAAATTCGGATGATCCGGCGAATTCTGGGGACAGTCCCAGCCCCGGCGATTCTGGCGCGCCATTGGCAGCTACGCCAACCCCAATTCCAACCGCTACTCCAACACCAGAGCCCACTCCGACTCCGACGCCCTTCCCCACCGCTACCCCGCTCCCAACTTCGACTCCGACGATCACCCCGACTCCGACGCCTGAACCAGTTGCGGACTTAACGATCAAATGGGTGTTCCAAACCGAATCGACTGGGACGGGTCCGATCCGTTCGATCGTGCCGGATATAACCGTGCACGAGGGTATCGTTTACGTCGGTTCTAAGGACAACAAATTTTACGCATTGTTCGCCGCGACAGGCGAAGAGCGTTGGTCGCGCAATGTGCATTCAGACGTCACGACCGGCGCGGTGTTGAGCGATGACGGTTCGATCGTTTTCTTCGGAACCGCTAGCGAAGGGGTATTGGCGCTCGACACCGAAGACGGTAGCAAACGCTGGGACTACAACCCTGACAACGTTGGTAGCTTCGACGTGCGACCTACGTTCTATCAGGACAAATTGATCGCCGCCTCATCGGATGGCCGGATTTACGCTTTCGACGCGGGGCCCGACAGCGACACCGAGGGCGAAATTCTTTGGGTCTACCCGAAACCTCCGGCGAGGTCCTTGAAGGGTCAATTTAAAGAGGCTGGAATCGCGTACAACGACTCGTTCTACATCGGGAACGACGATGGTACGCTCCACGGTGTCAAGATCAGTACCGGAATTCGAGACGGATCAGCCGGGTTCCGCGGCGATAAGTTACCGCACTTTGATTCGGGAGGAGACGATGATCCGAAACCGATCCAGGCTGCCGTTGTTCGATCTGGGGCCGATATCTATTTCGCCAACGACGCGGCGGAGATTGTTCAGTACACCGGGAATAGGATCAGATGGATCTATAACGCACAAAGGCCGGTGCGGGGCGAGATCGCCGCGACCGAAGATGTGGTCGTAGCTTCCGACCGATCCGGTGCGATTTACGCGTTGAATCCTGACCGCGACGAAGCGGAACGGAGACGCGATAAAGACCTGTATGAGACTCCGGAACTACTTTGGAGAGAGTACACGGACAGGCTCGAAAACATCGATGCCGCGGTGATTGGCGGGCCAGTGATCGCAGGTTCGTTTGTCTTCGTCATCGACCACTTCGGAGTTCTCTACATGATCGATCTGGAGCGTGGCAAGGCAGAGTACAAGTTAGA
The DNA here is from genome assembly GCA_965208645.1 of Dehalococcoidia bacterium. Classification (GTDB taxonomy): domain Bacteria; phylum Chloroflexota; class Dehalococcoidia; order Lucifugimonadales; family Lucifugimonadaceae; genus Bin127. The sequence continues at coordinate 1,098,100 of OZ242350.1, forward strand.
CCTCTGGAGCGGCGACACTCCTTGCAGGCTATGCAAGTCCAGCCCGGCCGTCGCTGGCGATATGCTGTTCGCGGGGACGCAGGACGGTACTATCGTCGGGGTCCAATTGCCGGAGTTCACCGAGTAATCGACAACCTTGTGCGATTCCGTCAACGGCGCACGCGGTGTTACACTGCCCGGATGGAGAATTGGGAAAGCTACCGAAGTGTCCGACGAGCGAGCAATGCGTTCGTCACCGAACTCTTAAACCAACGGAACGCACCATGAAATCTTTCGCCCAGGTTCTCGACCTGAAAGATGACCCGAAGATCATCGCCGAATACGAGGAGTACCATCGCAACGTTTGGCCGGAGGTGTTGGAAGCACTCAAGGGCATCGGGATTGAACGAATGGAGATATTCCGAAGCGGAAATCATCTATTCATGTATTGCACGGCACCTGATAGCTTCGATCCGCGTCGCGACTTCCAAAGCTATACATCGTCGAAACGGGCCGAGGAGTGGAACGATCTCATGATGACGTATCAGCAAAAGGTGCCGGAGGCGAACGCGGGTGATTGGTGGGCTCCGATGTCCTTGGCATTCGACTCTGCGTGGTTTGAAGACTGAACTGCCCCTGGACGGAGTGGGGAATCGTTACGACTTGTCTCGAGATGAACCGGCAACTGCTGAAGAGTTGACGTTTGCCATCGCCGAGGCGATCCAAACGGCGGAGGAGTTGGCGTTGACCTCGGTCGCCCGGGGCGATTATTCGCAGTCTGAAATCATCTCTGAGCGACTGACCCCGAACTTGATGCAGGCGAAGATGTACGCGGAGATTGCCATGACATCAGCGCCAGAAATCCGAAACGGGATCGCGGAAGCGACGGTAGTGGCTTCGGATTTGGCGGATATCGACGCGAAATATTCGCCACTCTTGAGCACGTTGCGAAGATTGCGTGAAGCGGTTTCCAGACACATCAGCTGAGGGCAATTCGATGCCAGACAATCAAGTCGAAGTTGAAATTGATGACGGTGCGGTGCAGGTTTCGACCGCATGCATCGAAGTCGTAGAAAAAGCGGTCGGCGAAATTCTCATCCGTGAAGGATTCTTCGGACAACGAGTGGTTTCGGTGACGGTCCTATTGACCGGCGACGCCCGGTTGCACGAACTCAACCAAGAGTACGCTGGTGAGGATTACGTGACCGACGTGCTCTCGTTTGAGAGCGAATCAAACAGTGGGTTCCCGGCGTTCGAGGACGACGAATCGAAGGAATCCCTTGGTGATATCGCAATATCGATACCACAGACAAAGCGCCAGGCACTCGAAAATGGTGTGTCGTTCGAACGGGAGCTAGCGATGCTCGCGATCCATGGGACTTTGCACTTGCTTGGTTACGATCATGCGTCCCTCGATGAGGAAACAGTGATGTTCGGTAAGACCGATGACGCCTTGGATGTGACCTTTGGCGCAGACGCTTAGTTCGGTGTAATCCCTGATCTGACTATCGGCTCTTAAGGAAAACTGGTGCGAGCAGTTGATCGACCGGAACAAACCCGTCGGTTAACATTACCGGTTCTTTTTTTGTGAACCACTCGTCATAAAACTCGCCGGGCATGAAGCTCGAAATCGGTTCATGCCAACCAACCGCCGCATTCGCCTCTTTGAGGTCCTCCGCCGTAATCGGTTGCATCGTCCCGACGACGACGTAGGTGACATTGCTCCGTTCGTCTTGCCCCCACAGTTCGTCGTCGCGAAGCACGTACACGTAGTCGAACGTGTGCTGCATGGTATTGACGTATGCGCGGAGAAACTGTCCGATATCGATGTTGTCCACGATATTGACAACGTAAATTCCGTTAGGGTTGAGCAATTCTTTGACCTGTTGATTGAACTCGTGCGTGGTGAGTTGATACGGCACCGAGAAGTCGTTGAACGCGTCGCCGACAACCATGTCGTAGGTGCCATTGGAGAAATCTCGGGCCTTCATACGAGCGTCTTCGTGATACGAAATGATCTTGGTGTTCAAGGGCAGCCAGAGGTATTCGTGCGCAATTCTGGTTACGACGGGATCGATCTCAATGACCTCGACATGCCAATCAGGGTAACGGTGCTCGATCAGTCGCGGCATCGTGTACCCGCCACCGCCGATGAACAGAACTTTCGGTGCGTCGTTCCGATAGTCTTGGAGCGCGACGAAATCGGCCGTGATCTTCTCGTATCCGTAGACGAGGAAAGTCGGGTCTTCCTTGGCGACGTAACTGTGCAAGAGTTGGTCTAGAGTCAGCGTCCGAACCGTCTGGTCTTGGATCGTGCGCTCTCGCACTTTGATGCAGAAGTAGTTGCTCTCCTCGTCGCATCCCGAATTGACCCATTCGAACCCGTCGTCGTAGACGAATGCGACGAAAGTAGCGACGATCGCAACCGCGGCAGGCAAGATGTTGAGGACTTTGGCGCGAAGTTTCCAAAGATCGCCGAACAGTACCGCCATCGCAAGTAACACGACAGCTACGCCCAACACTATCGGACGCGTACCGATCCATTGGATGAGGAAGAATCCTGTGAGGAATACTCCCAGGATCGATCCCGCGGTGGAGATCGCGTAGAACCTGCCGACGATATCGCCGGTTCGCGAAAGCTCTTGCAGTTGCAGTTTGATGACGACGGGCGTTACCATTCCCAAAATCACGCTAACCGGCAGGAACAATACCGCGGTCAACGTCACAATCCGAGGCAGTAGCGGCAGGTCGATGACCAACTCGCCGACGATAGAGATGAGCGGCAATATGATCAGGGTCAATATGCTCGAAGCCAACAAAATGGCGCCGAGTGTCGACCGCGCTGGAAATCTGTCTGCGATGAGACCGCCGATGTAGTTGCCGACACTGATCCCGGCAAGCACAACGCCGATAATGCTCGTCCAGGTGTACAGCGACACGCCGATCACAGGAGCGAGGATGCGCCCCGCGACGATCTCCAATATAAGGGTGCAAGCGCTGGCGGAAAAGACGATGAGGTAAGGGACAAGCGTCGCTAACCGTACTCCAATCCTTGAGAGGCCGTAGCTGTCTTTCTGTTCAGTTTCGGTCAATGCGCGTTCAATCCTCCAACGTTTGCCGAGTGCCGAGACAATTTTGCTTAGCGGAGATAAGGATACCCGTTAGTCGGGTTGTGGGCGGATTCTGAGAACTCGTTCAACTTCGCCCGTTTCGATAGGGAGTGAAAAATCTATGGACGCGCTCGGAGAAACGCTCGGGAAAGGAGCTGTGCATGCCATGTCCGCTGTCGTCCCATTTTTCGAGCTCGGCATCCGGCAGGAAATCCATGGCTTTGGTGGCCTCGTCATCAAAAAGAGCTGCGCCCAGCGATGGTTCGGCCTGGAGCAGAAGCCCGGGCGATTTGGCGCCCTGAAGCAGGTCTTCGGACCGCCAGTTGGCTCTGGAGCGTCCGCTCAAGGTGGATCGGAAGACATCCGGGTCCATGGCCATCAGCTTTTCGGCGCGATCGCGACACCGATCATCTTCGAGTATCGGATTTGATTCCTTAACGTGCGCGACGAGGGTTTCAAAGTCAGGTCCAGTGTCCAGCACCTCCAAGGTTGCGGTGAAACTGTTGCGGAACTCGTTTCCTTCCCACCTTTGATGCACGAAAAGAGGCGGATCTTCATAGACCACGGCGTGCACCAAATCCGGGCGTTCAGCGGTGAGCCCGAGCGCGGTGACGCCGCCCAGCGAGTGCCCGACTACGAACACCGGTTTTCGGATGACCTTTTCTACGAAAGCGACTTGGTCTAAAGCGTAGTTCTGCCAGTGGTAGCCATTCTCGACCCAGGAAGATTTGCCGTGCCCGCGCAGATCCACCGCGTAGACATGCCACTCATCAGCAAAGTAGTCTACGACGCTGTCCCAATCCCGCCAGCGCCCGCTGATTCCGTGAATGAAAAGCAACGGCGGTCCAGCGTCAGGCCCTTCGGCGTAATTGATTTGGCGGTCGTCGAAGGAGACTGTAGTCTCATGCAAATGGGTCGTGCGTCGAAATGTCATTCGGATCTTTCTTGCCTGAATCTTTGGCTTTGATTACAACATGGTAATCGGCGTAAACCAAGTCACAAAACTTGGTCTTGCTTCGAAGAAAGTTTCTGACGAGCAATGAAAGTTTAGGTATCCAGTCGGACGCTGCCCACGGTGTCGAACGTGCAAGGAACAGAGGGATTCCGCAACGAAAAACTCAAAAATGTCCCTCAAACAGCCGTCTGAAGACATATCTACACGCATTTAGCCGATCTTCAAATTCCTCAGTACTCGCGGCTACAATACCCAGAGGTTAATTCGATCCGACGCGGAGCAAATGATGGCGCAAGGTTTCACCAAGAATAAAAAGACGAAGAATCGCGGAGTGTTCTCGATACCCGTGACGCCGTTTAACGAGGATGGGAGTGTCGACTACGAGTCGCTGCGCCGCTGCGTCGCATATTGCGTTGAGGCCGGTGCTCACGGGATCGTGATGCCGGTGAACGCGAGCGAAGGGCCGAGGTTGACCGACGAAGAGCGCGACGAGGTTCTGCGAACCGGGGTCGCGACGGTCGGTCGGTCAATTCCGGTTGTCGCTGGCGCGAGTGGGGTTTCAGTTGAGCACTGTCTGGCGCGCGCACGCGTCGCGGTCGAATGCGGCGCCGACTCAATCATGGCGATGCCGTGCAATGGAATGGGCGGCGGCCAGGAAACATTCGACCTCTTTGGAGCGTTGGCGGAAGCAACCGGTTTGCCGGTGTGGTTGCAGAACAATAAACCGCCCACGGGACCCACGATACCGACCCCGACCATCATCCAGATCATCGAAGAGATACCAAATGCCCGTTTGCTTAAGGAAGAGAGCCTTTTGCCAGGGAACGTGATGACCACGATCTTCGAAGCGTGTGGCGAAAAGGTGGAGTCGATCATGGGTGGCATGGGTGGTAGGTATCTGCTCGGCGAGTACCGTCGTGGCGGTGCCGGTACCATGCCGGCTGGACATATAACCGAGGCGCACGTTGCACTATGGGACGCGCTGGAGGCTGGAGGCGTCGACGAGAACGGTCAACAGGTCGTGAGTCCAGAGGCGCGGATGATATTCAATCGACTGTTGCCTTCATTGAACTTCGAATACTTCTTCGGTGTTACAACCTACAAACAGGCATTCTGGCGTCGAGGCATCATAAAGACTCCGACCACACGTCAACCCGGCTCGAAACCATTTGATCGATACGACGGTGAGGAGCTGGACGCGATTCTCGACGAATTGTCGGATCTCCTCACTTGGCGGGGTTAACCGTCGCGTTCGCCGCTGTTGATGCTGCGCGCGACATTGGTAGGGGCAGGTTTCAAACCTGCCCCTACGACAACCAAGGCCGAACCGAGTAGCAGCATCAGGATTACAGCAATAAGGTCGGGGTGCACTCCACCCGTCACCGGTAGTTCGATGACCTGAATCTCAACTACCGGGGATGGAGGCACTGGTTCAGGTGAGCCCTCTATCCCGACCGCCACCGTAGCGGGAACCGAACCGACATAACCGCAAATCGTCGGATTGCCACCACCAACGCGCGTCCCCGAATTCAGAACCGTCTGCGTCGAACCCTCTGAGTCGGTCACAATCAGTCTGGCGCTGACGACATTGGACAGGAAATCGCCCGGAATCGGAACACATGCAACGGGTGGATTACGGAACGCAAAGCGCCCATTTTGGTCAGATGAAGGTGTTTTGCCATTTTCGTCAACGGCATCGATAGTGTAGAACGCACCGCCGAGAGTGTATCGATGGTGTGTGAATCCAGCGTTGGACGCGATTCCGCCTTTGGTCATTTGGATGCCGATAATCACGGCGCTAGGGACATCGCCGGGCTCGGCTATGAACGAATAAACATCACCGATAATCGATCCACCTTGTTCCGGTGTGAATACCTCGAACCTCCTTCCTTCCGAGTCGGACAGGATCGCCGGGATCGGACCGGGCGGGTTGACCGGTGATGGGTCCGCCGCCCAGGATGTACGATTTGGCGTCCCGCCGACTGTCGCGACGACGAAACTTGCCGCGACGAGCGCCCCGATGGCAAAGATCAAGGAACTGGCGAGAACGCGATTCATGGTTCGGTTGATGAACATCGTGCGGACAATCTGAGCTAATGCCCAAACGTACATCCTGGGTTGCGGCTGTGGGAGATCAGTGTTGCAGCTGTTACGAAATATACATTTTGAAGGTTCGTTTAGGAATTATCCGTGCGCAAAAGTCGTATCCGAGAATACCGCATCGTGAGTTATCACGATCTTGTACGCGCACCGTGTAAACTAAAACACACGACATGGTCGATCGCCCACGATGTACGCCAGGATGTACGTTGAGGGGCGCGGCCAACGATGTCCCGTATGGCAACTACTCCGACACTCGTTTCTCGAACTACTAAATCGACGAAGCCGTCGAACCGGAACGGGTATGAACGCTCGCTCACCGAGCTAATGCAGGAGGTGCAGTCATACCTTGAGCCAGACGATGTCGAGTTCGTGAAGTCATCGTACGAGTACGCGTTTCTGGCCCACGAGGGACAGACACGTAAATCCGGCGAACCCTACATCGTCCACCCCATCAGTGTTTCGTTGCGTCTCGCGCAATTGCGTCTTCCCGCCGACCTGATCGTCGCAGGACTTCTCCACGACACAGTTGAGGATTGCGGTATCGAAGTAGACGACATTCGCAAGGAATTCGGTAACGGCATCGCCGTACTAGTCGATGGCGTTACAAAGCTGAAACAGATCGAATTGAACGCGATTGACGGCGGTTCCTTCCGCCGTCGGCATGCAGCAGATCGTGAACAGCAGCGGATCGAGAGCCTCCGCAAAATGTTGATCACGGCGGGTGAAGACCGGAGAGTGTTGCTGATAAAACTCGCCGATCGTATGCACAACATCGAGACCCTGCGCTACGTATCCGAGGAACAGCAGGAGCGAATCGCGCGTGAAACGATGGACATATATGCGCCCCTGGCTGATCGGTTGGGGATGAATGATTGGAAGTGGCGCCTCGAAGACAGCGCGTTCTACTACCTCGACCACCGCGAATACCGAACAATCTCGGGATTGGTAAAGCGGAAACGCCGTGAACGCGAGGAATACACTTCGCTCGCGGTGGCGCGGTTGAAGGAAGCAATAATCGAAAACGCCGGCATCAATGCATCGATAAGCGGTCGAGCAAAGCATCTCTTCAGCATCGCCCGAAAAAAGAAACGCTACGAAGAGCTGGGCAGGACCTTCGACGAAATCCATGACCTCATCGCGTTGCGCGTCATCACCGACGACGCCGGCGACTGCTATCACGCATTGGGAGTGGTGCACGGCCTCTGGCCGATGGTCGAAGGGACCTTCGACGACTACATTTCGAAACCAAAATCAAACGGTTATCAATCGTTGCACACCACGGTGAGGGGACCAGAAAACACGCCGCTCGAAGTTCAAATCCGGTCGCGTGAGATGCACGAAATCGCCGAACAGGGCTTTGCCGCACACTGGGCTTACAAGCAAGGCGGTAACAACGACGGCAAAGTTGATTCCTCGGCCCGCACCATGACTTGGCTCAAAGATATGGTCACGCTCGTTGACATGGAGGGAGATACCGACGAGTTCATCGATTCCGTCGACCAGGAGATACTGAGCAACGATCGGATTCAGGTCTTCACGCCAGCCGGCGACGTTATCGAGCTTCCAACTGGAGCGACACCGCTCGACTTCGCGTATCGAATTCACACCGAATTGGGACACAGCACCGTTGGCGCGGTTGTAAATGGCAAGTTGGTACCGCTGAACACCGCATTGGAACTCGGTGACGTGATCGAGATTCGCAAAGCTCGAGCGCCACGTGGCCCAAGTCTAGACTGGCAAGATTCGGACAAACGCTATATTGTGACCAACAGCGCGCGTGCCAAGGTGCGGCAGTGGTTCAGTCGGCAAGCCCGTGACACCAACATGCACCAAGGGCGTCAACAGCTCAAACGAGCTCTCGACCAACTCAATCGAATGGGCCATGAGGTCGGATCCGACGAAGTTGCCGAACTGATGGGATACGCCTCGACGGATCAATTGGTAGCCGACCTCGGCAAAACGCATCAGCAACCTTCGGTGATTGTTCGAACCGTTATCAAGGTCATCGACGAAAAGCGCCCCGAAAATTTGCTCGAAGCGCAATTGATCGAGGGCGAACGCGCCGCGGCAAAACTCAAAGGCAACGATCTCGCCAAAGGTGTTGTCGTTATGGGTTTACCCGGTGTGCAAGTCAACTTCCCTCAGTGTTGCACCCCGGTGTACGGCGATGACATTGCCGGTTACTTGACGCGCGGACGCGGTGTGACGGCACATCGGACCAACTGTCGAAACCTGCGTAATACCACCGATCCAGACCGCCTGGTCGAAGTGGCTTGGGGACACATCGATGGGTCGTACCCCGCCAGATTGCGGGTCGAAGGTTCGGACCGGATGGGATTGATCCACGACCTCTCCGGCGTGATACGGGACGAGAAGATGAATCTTCACCGCATGTCCTCAGGTGAAGACATCGGTAAGGGCAGCACGAGGATCGATTTCACCGTCTACACCACTGGATTGGAGCAGTTGGCGACACTGTTCACGCGTCTCGAGGCTGTGCGAGGCGTTTCATCGGTTAGGCGCACCAACTGAATCGCGTGGCTGACCCTGCCCCTGTGGATTCCCGCGTCCGCGGGAATGACGGTAGTTATAGAATCGAATGAGTCGGAACCGCTCCAGCGGTCCACCCCGATATATTCGTTACTGGAAAGGTCCCTAGGGGGAACGTAAAATGCCCGCAGCCAAGTCAATGCGCGTGCAGCGTCGCCGAGCGGCGCGCAACCGATCCGTGCGGTCGTATGTGCGTACGCGTGTAACGGCCGCGCGCACGGCGATCGACGGTTCGCCGTCGGATGAGACGACGGTCAAGAGTCTCAGAGAAGCCATCAGCGCGTTGGACATCGCCACGCGCAAAGGCGTCATCCACCGCAACCAATCGTCTCGAAAGAAAAGCCGGTTGGCTAAACGCTTGAACAAAGCTCTCGCGGGCTGATGCTCGGACATCACAGCGATTCTTCACACGGCCACCAACATTCCCACGGCGGCCCAACTCAAGTCCCTAACGACGGCCCGATCGACCACAGCAACGAACACCTTCACTTGCACGGTCCGCCGTCGTCCGATGAGCCCCAATCGCGTTTCCGGTGGCAAGTCCACCACCCTTTTGAGAACGTCCCCGGTCGTGCCGCCATCGAAGTGGCTCCGTGGTCGGGACTGTTGCCCCGTTGGCGATTCGTAATCCCTGCCGACTACGAAGGCGTTGTGACCTGGGGTATCGGTCCACCCGGTGCCTCGGAAGTCAGCCTCGACTCCGTCAGGCGGCCAACGCGACACGGACCAGTTCAACTCATCGATGGCCCAGTAGTCGAGTGGTTCGGTGGTCACAACCCGCTCTCACCCTCACTCAGCGCCTACTTGGTGATCGACGGTGATCCGCCTCACTACCTCGCCTTCGGTCAATCTGAGGACCCAGAAGGGGCACCTGCCTCCCTCGAAGGCATCTACTTCGCTGCGCACCACGATACGCATCCCGACTCGTTTTAACGATTCAGCAAGATCGTGTTGAGTGACGATCCCGCTTGCGGTGAACAGGACTACAGGTTTGCAACGTCGCAGTGCCGACGCCTCATTCGCTGTTAGACTACCTGCCAATCTCGCGGCCTTCAGGGGGAAAGATGACCGAAACGGTCAACTGCGATCTGCGTATCAACGGTGGGTCGCTTCTAAACACCGACACTTCGGCGTTAAATCTCGGCGATGTCGCGATTAAAGGCGACCAGATCATCGCGATCGAAGACGTGCCCGACAGCTACGTCGCGTCCCGCACCATTGACGCGACAGGCCTCATCGTAACCCCAGGCATCATCGATATACATACTCATGTCGCGGGCGGGCTCCGTCGCTCTTCCCCGTACGTCGAAGACATGATGCAGGACGCCGACACCGCCGGGGTCCACTCAGGAGTCACGACCGTGGTCGATGCCGGATCGTGCGGCATCGCCAATATCGGCGGCTTGGTCAATCACGTTATCCCTAGCGCAAAAACACGAGTCCTCGCCCTTCTCAATGTCGGATCGCTCGGTGTAAACCGCATTCCCGAAGTGACCTCCGCTCTCGACATCGAACATGACGCCGCGGTGGCAACGATCCAATCTCGCAAAGACGTCATCATCGGTGTCAAGGCCAGGATGGTCTCACCCGGTATCGCCGAGCTCGGCATCGGTCTGCCCAAAGCCGCGAAGGCGATCGCTAACGACGCTGGCGTTCGTCTCATGGTCCACATGGGCGACACAGTCGATCAATCGGACGAAGCCCTCAACGCCGCGCCGAAGATTCTCGCTGAGATCCTAGAACCCGGCGACATCGTCACACACTCCTTCACTGGTGCTAGGGGCGGTCTTCTGTCTTCCCTTCCCCCGTTGAACGGGGGAAGTGCCGCAGGCGATGGGGGCCGCACCCTCCTTCGCGAAGCGCTCGATGCTCGCGGACGAGGCGTAAAGTTCGACATCGGCGTCGGCGGCCGGAATTTCTCCTTCGACGCGGCCAAACGCGTCCTCGACGGCGGACTCGTTCCCGACACCATCAGTTCCGACGTGACACTCACGAGCCGCTACGCCGGCACGGCCTTCTCACAGATCGACTCCATCGGGAAAGTCATGTCGCTCGGCATCGGCCTCGAAGACGCCCTCGTAATGGGCACCCGAAACCCGGCCGCGGTTCTCGGATCCGAAACTGAACGCCTGCTGGGCTGCTTGGCACCCGGCAATCACGCCGACCTCACCATCCTCCGAGTCCACGAAGGCGAATGGGAGTTTATCGACGGCGATGGCAACATCAACATCGGAAACCTCGCCCTCGAACCCGTGTCGTGCATTCGCGCTGGACAAGTCATGCCCATCGACTACGGCCCCAGAGAAGGCGGTTGGCTCCCAAATCAAAAATCCGCCAGTCCCCTCTCCCGCTCGGCGGAAGAGGGCTAGAACCTGCTCCGGACTCGATCCGCGGGTGAGGGCACCCAAATGAACAACCAAACAATCCTCGACCGCATCGCCGAACTCCCCCGCATCAAGCTGGCTCGCCTCTGCACGCCGCTCGAAGAAGCTCACAGGCTGCGCGCCGCAATCGCCGAGTCGATGGACGCCGACACCACCGCCGTCCCGCGCATCTTCATCAAGCGCGACGATGCTACCGGCTTCGCGTTCGGCGGCAACAAAGCCCGACACATGGAGTTCCTCTTCGCCCACCTCATCGAACGCGGCTTCGACACCATCGTCAACATCAACCACTACCACTCCAACCAAGCCCGATTCGTCGCCGCGTCCTGCGCCAAGATGAACATTAAGTGCCACATGGTCGCCGTCGACATGGTCGATGCACCAGTGGTGGGCAATCTCCTCATCGGTCACCTCACCGGCGCCGAGATCCACCGAGTGCCCAGCGAATACTCCCGCTCCGTCGCCGAAAAACTGGTCTCCGAAGAGGACGACAGCGGCCGAAACGCCACCGTCCTCTCCGACAACGACTTCTCCGACATCGCCGGCATGATCGGCTTCCTCGAGACCGGCATCGAACTCGACGCGCAGATCGCCAATTTCCCCTCCCCCTCGCAACGACACGTCATTCCGGCGAAAGCCGGAATCCAGAGGGGCAAAGGCGCAGGGTTTCCCCCGCTCGCGGGGGAAATGTCCGAAGGACAATGGGGGCCCGACACCCCCCTCCGTATGTGGGGCCTCGTTGGCCGTTCCATTGCCGGACTCCGCCTCTACGCCCGCAACACCGGGAAAAACTGGACAGCATCAGCAACCGCATACTCACACACCCAACCCGAATCCTACGAAGCTACATACATCGACCGCTCCCAACGCGTCGCCGACCTCCTAGGACTAGACACCGCCCTCGAACCCAACGACCTCGCCACCATCACCGGCTACTCCGGCACCGACTACGGCGTCCCCCACGACGGCGTATTCGAAGCCATCCACCTCGTCGCCAAAACCGAAGGCATCATCCTCGACCCCAACTACACCGGCAAATCCATGTCGGCCCTAATCGGCGAAATCCGAGCCGGCAACCTCGCCCCCGACGTACCTGTAGTCTTCATCCACTCCGGAGGAATGCCCCAAACCTTCGCCTTCGCACAAGAGCTTTGGGATTGGAGTGTATGACCAGCCTCCGGATAAATGCCTACGCCGCCGTCGCCCATCCCTCTGATAAAACCTCCGCCTGCTCCAACACCGTCTGCGTAGCCTTCTCCTGCATATCCGGCGGATATCCATACTTGCGCAGCATCCGCCTCACCAACACTCGCAACCGCGCTCGCGTTGTCTCCCGGATCGTCCAATCAATGGTCACATTGTTCCGCACCGTCTGCACCAATTCGCGCGCGAGGAAACTGAGAGTCTCATCGCCCATCACATCCACCGCGCTTTCGTTCTCGCTTAGAGCATCATAGAACGCCAACTCATCAAACTCTAGACCCAATTCCTCCCCACGGGCGTTCGCCTCCCGCATCTCCCGCGCCAATTCGATCAACTCCTCGATGACTTGCGCCGCCTCAATCGCTCGATTGCGGTACTTCCTCAACGCCTCTTCCAACATCTCGGAAAACGACCGAGCCTGTACAACGTTCTGCTTCCGCCGTTTCGTAATCTCTCCCTGCAACAACTTCCTTAGCAACTCCACCGCCAAGTTCTTACGCTCCATCGTCTTCACCTCGGCCAAGAAATCTTCAGAGAGAATCGAGATGTCAGGTTTCTTCAGACCAGCCGCCTCGAATATGTCGATGACTCCGTCAGGTGAAACCGCGTTCGCAACGATCTGTCGTACCGCCTGATCCAAATCCTCGCTCGGCATCCGCTCATTCTCATCACGCTTCATCAACGCAGCACGCACCGACTGGAAAAATCCAACGCCGTCCCGTTTCGCCAACACCTCGTCACGAGGTGTCCCCAATGCAAACGCTTGGGACAACTCCCTCACTGCTTTAAGGCACCTGTCGCGCCCATCATCTAAAGCCAATACATGCTCCTGAGCGGGCGGCAAGAGATTCAACCGAACCTCAGCGCCGCCAGTTGACCAAGGTGCCCAGTCGAAACCGTGGAATAAGCCCTCACAGACTTCGTATCTCTCGAGGAACACCGCAACCGCCGTGTCTTTGTCCAGATCCTCAACAGCGTTACCTGTACCCCCGCTCTCCGTGTAAGTCTGAACCGCCGACTGCAACGCCGGTGCCAGCCCCAGATAGTCCACGATCAACCCGCCCGGCTTGTCCTTGAAAACCCTATTGACCCGCGCGATTGCCTGCATCAGATTATGACCACGCATCGGTTTGTCCGCATACATCGTGTGCAAACTTGGCGCATCGAAACCGGTCAGCCACATGTCGCGGACCAACACCATCTTCAACGCATCCGAACTATCACGGAATCGCTTCGCCAGACCCTCGCGCCGACCCTTGTTCCGGACATGCTGCTGCCAATCAACCGGATCCGAAGCCGAACCCGTCATCACAACCTTAATCTCTCCCTTGTCGTCGTCGTCATCGTGCCACTCGGGCCTCAATGCCACCAGTTGGTTGTATAGGTCCACACATATCCGACGACTCATGCATACCACCATCGCCTTCCCCTCCATCGCATCCAGCCGCGCCTCGAAGTGATCGACGATATCCTGTGCAATCAGTTTTAACCGATCTTCCGTACCGACAATCGCCTCAATCTGAGCCCACTTAGTCTTCAGTTTCTCCCGACGCTCAATCTCCTCGCCCTCGGTCGCCTCTTCGAACTCGTCGTCTATCTTAGGCCGCTCGTCCTCGTTCAACTCGAGCTTCGCCAACCGACTCTCGTAGTGAATCGGCACCGTCGACTCGTCTTCAACAGAGCGCCGGATGTCGTAGACGCTGATGTAGTCGCCGAATACCGACATCGTGTTCCGGTCTTCGAACTCAATCGGAGTACCCGTAAACCCGATGAACGAAGCGTTCGGCAAAGCATCCCGCATGTGCGCCGCAAACCCATCCACAAAGTCATACTGGCTCCGATGCGCCTCATCGGCGATGACAACGATGTTCCTACGATCCGACAGCATCGGATGATGGTCGCCTTTTTCGTCCGGAAAGAACTTCTGAATCGTCGTGAAAACCACGCCGCCAGACGTGACCGAGAGCTTATCTCTAAGGTCTTTGCGATCCACGGCTTGAACTGGATCTTGTCTTAACAGATCTCGGCATCTCGAAAATGTCCCGAACAACTGGTCATCCAAATCGTTACGATCCGTCAACACCACGATCGTCGGATTGCTCATCGCCCGTTCGCGCACGATCCGACCCGCATAGAACGCCATCGTCAAACTCTTACCCGCACCTTGGGTGTGCCAGACCACACCGATCCGTTTGTCACCCGGATCGCCGCCAGGTCTACGCCCCGTTTCGTATCCGCTGCCAGGGTCCGCGCCCATGTACGGATCATCTACCAACTGCGTAGCCCTGATCGTCTGCGCGACCGCAAACTCCACCGCATGGAACTGGTGATACCCCGCCATCTTCTTCATCGGCACACCTCCGCCATCATCCTCAAACACAACAAAGTCCCGCACCATCTTCAAAAACCGGCTCGGTTCGCACAACCCACGTATCGCAACCTCCAGCTGCACAAGCGACCCATCATCCACATCAAGTCCTGAAATCGTCCGCCAAGGCTTGAACCACTCTTTACCCGCGGTCAAAGTACCGACCCGCGTCTCCAACCCGTCCGAAACCACTAGCAACTCATTCATCGAAAACAGCGTCGGCAACTCCGACTTATACGTCTGTAACTGTTGCCAAGCTGTCCAGATCGTCGCATCCTCATCCGTCGGATTCTTCAACTCGATGATCCCCAACGGCAACCCATTCACAAACAGCACAACATCCGGCCGACGACTGTTCTTGTTCTCAACCACCGCGAACTGATTAACCGCCAAGAAATCGTTCGCCCCCACATCATCAAAATCGATCACCTTGACCTGCGCACCACGAATACGCCCATCAACGTCCCGATACTCCACATTGACGCCCTCGACCAACATCCGGTGAAACGACTCGTTCTTCACCGCCATAGAAGTCCCATGAGGATTCGTCAGCTTGCGAAACGCATCCTCATGCGCGTCAAACCGAAGCCCGGGGTTAAGGCGATCAATGGCATCACGCAGCCGACGTTCGAGAACCACGGCACCGAAATCGTCGCGTTCGGTATAAGAGGAATCGGGCGCGATGTCCGCGCCGTTGACGGATTCCCAACCAACATCTGACAACCAGCCAAGAGCCAATTGTTCGACATCGTTTTCGGTGACGGTGGTCATCACGTGCCAATTGTATGGGCGGTTCGCGAACCGCCCATACAATTGGCAAGCGCAGCACCGTAGCGTAACGCCGCGTCGACCGCATCTGCAGAAACCGAGGGATAGCTCTCAACAGTTAACCCGTCCGCGAGGTTACCGAGGATCACAGGTACCATCACCCGAGTGCCTGTGACAGGGGACTTCCCGTGACAGACGTTCGGATCGACGGCTATGTGCTCACGCCAACTCAAGATTACTCACTTGCATGCGTTTTCCTGCGCTTCATCATAATCCAAGGCCTTCCGATCTTTCTTCAGGTCTAGCCCATGCCTGTAGAATCAGGTCAGTCGCGAAGGTGCGTGTGAACACGCATATCCTCGATAAAACATTGCCACTCGATCGCTTCCGGGAAGGAACGATAAAGCATATTGCTTACCATTGCAACCTCGCGCTGGAGGGCATCCGTGTCAAACGATGAACAACTGCTGAGCCGCATCACGGTCCGACCAGACATTTTTGGCGGTAAGCCGATCATTCGCGATATGCGTGTAGCTGTGGAACACGTCTTGGGAATGCTGGCATCTGGAGACGACGCCGAGACGATCCTTCGAGAATATCCGATTCTCGAACCCGAGGACATTCGAGCATGCCTCCTCTTCGCGCACCGTTCCATGTCTGGCGAACGAGTGCATGAGCGCGTTCCGGTTCATCAAGCGTAGTGAAGTTTCTGCTCGACGTATGCACGGCATCCCGCATCATGCAAGCGACGTTGCTTGAACACGGTCATGATGTCGTTTCTGCCATCGATATAGACCCTGGCGCAACTGATGAAGCACTTCTCACATTCGCATACGACGATGATCGCGTCATCCTGACGGAAGACAAGGACTTCGGCGAGTTGGTCTTTGTTCACCAGCTACCAAATCCATGCATCGTTCGGTTCGTCGATATGACCATATCCGAAAAAGTCGATGCGATGCTGGAACTGATCGAACAATATTCAGCATCGATGCGTTCCGGAACGCTGATAGTTGTATCGCCGAATCGGATACGGATACGCTCTACCAATAACAGTAGTTAGTGCGGGCCTACTTCATACGCTCGCTACCTCCACGATCCGCCATCGCAGGGGACCTTCCCCTACCACCGATTGTTGATGCCGCTCACCCTACTAAATCCACAACACCAAAGTTCTCGCCCACAATCCAAGCAGTCAAAGCCACGTGCAACGCGGCAAACAACCACGGCACCCAACGGCAGAATGCGTTCCTTTGCTAGCTCAGCACCTTAGCGTAACGTCGCCTCAACTGCATCAGCAGCGTCCTCTCTTTTGAGCACCAGAATTGGAACAAAGTGCTATAATGTGGTCAAAGGTACCTCCCCGATGACAAGAGCCCAAGGGGCTCTCTCCTAAAACGGAGTAGTCGGGGCGGTCGTTTTTGTTTGTGGGAATCATCGGTAGTAATACGTAGTTCCAGACTGAAAGATGTCGAACTCGCTCCAAACTGCCGATTTGATCCCACTGTAATGGATAGCGTCTTTGTGTTCGTGTTTCCTAAAGATCGCCCAGCAACAATAGTCTGCGACCTGCAACCCGTAGTGAGATCGGGAGTCGTGATGCAGGATCCGGTACTTCGGACGTTGAGGCACATCGTCGGATGATCGCACGAACCTTCTTTCTCCAAACTTCGTCGTAGGGTTCGCGAAGCGATTCATCCTCAATCTCGAACGGCAAATCGGGATTGTTCGCTTGCCCCACTAGGTTGTCTCGCAGGTCGAGGTCATTGTGGTAGTCGAAGCTGATGAACGCGCTCTTGGTGTTACTAATCGGTACTTCTTATCTCGTAGGGGCGGTTCGCGAACCGCCCTCACTGCAACCGTGATCGACTCAACGTCTAGTTCAGATACTGAACGTCCTTAGGCTTGGTTTTGAAAACTCATCGGTGGCGGAAACTCTGTAATGACGTTGCCTAGGCGACTCTTGCCAGTTGCGTATTAATTGTGGCAGCACAAACGATAGGACCCGGAGTTGCTCCTTACCACTCATGGCTCCCCGTTTTCTGTAAATCCATATCGTTCTTATCCCGCTCGTTTGCAATAATGCTCCATGTTGCTTTTTCACTCGGTCGTCAGCGTGTATCCAAACCGCGTCATTTTCCTTGCACCACTTAATAATTTCCGGGTCTTTAACTCCCTTCATACCGAGTGACGACTCCACATCCGCAATCTCGTACCCCACCAACGCCAATGCCTGAGCGACCACCGGCACTAACGATTCATCAAGCAAAAGACGCGGATTACTTGCCAATGACGCGCGATTCCCAATCACAAGCTGCTTTAACCTCGTCGTTCGACAGCCCATAAGACTGGGCAACCCACTCAACCGAATCCCCTGCTTCGATCATTCCCGCTACCGTTCTAGCGGGAATCCTTGTGCCTTTCAAGCAAGGCGATCCGAACTGAATAGTGGGTTCAAGCACAATCCCCGTTATCGGTTCCCATGAAACCGCTACTTTTGACTCCTCGCCAAAAATCAGCCCGTGCACCGGAATCAAATAGTCCTTTAGCAATTCTAGCGCTAACTGACCGTTGCGACTTGCTGACACTAACCGTTCAGTCCAATCGACGAAAATATCTCCTTGCCCTGTCCAGAGATACTCCGTCGCGAATGGCCGTTCGTATCCAGTCTCGTTGCGTAGCCACCCCTCTGTCCGATCTATTTCAGACCATTTCACTCCGACCGACCTTAGCGCAGTGATCACTCGCATGGAGATCAAGTCCTCAAAGGCGATAAGGAGCTCGGTCCCCGGCACACTGACCAAATCAGGCGACGCTACGCCTCGGCGAATCCAGCGAAGCAACTTGGCAGAACTGACCGAACACAGCGCGTTTGCGCCATCGCTGGCCTTGATGTACCTCGCAACTTCAGGTACATCGTAGATGCCGGAGTAATCAGAAAACCCTTGTATGACACTCGCGGCTACGGTCATGTTTTTCCTCCCTGAACAAAGAACTGTCAGACCCCACTCGGATTTCTCATGATTCTAACGACGATAGCACCCCTTGACGTGTCGCAGGAGCCACAACACTAATCAAAGACATCAGTTCTAATTAATCATAGCACCTTGCGCAATGACGCAACCATCATGATCCATTCACGCCTCTACTCGTCTTGTTTATGTCTAGACTCACCACGCCTCGGGCTCATCACGCGCCCCATCCAACCGACTTGGTCCCCGGGATCGTGGGCAGACAAGCCGCCCTTGAAATATCGCGGTGTGAGCTCTTTCAGAATTGCTTGGCGGTCGTCTTCGGGAAGGCGATTGATGAACGGCCAAAGGGTGGTTAACTCATTCGATACGCGAGCGTTGTCCTCTTCGCGTTGTCTGTGATGCCCAGATTGTCGAAGCGCATAGGTTGCGAGAACAGACAAAGAGATCAAAAGACCGGACCGTCCAAATATAGAGAGTATGGATACATCCTCCGTCACCAGACGTGTCTCGTAAAAAACCCAGCTTGATGCAATGACCAAAACTACGAGCGCGCCGACCCCAATCCATCGCCACCGATTAGCCGCTCTATTTTGTTCATTCCGCAAATCCGCGTAGTTTTGTGCGGTCTTCGCTCCCGCGACTTCCTCAAGCATCTCTCTGGCTTGTTCCCGCAAGTTAATGATCTCGGAATGCCTAGTGTCAAAGTTGGCCCGAAAATCATCTTCGCGTTGCTGCTCGTTAACCCGGAAAGTATCCTCACGCTGTTGTTGAGAATTGGAGAAATTAGTTTGTATGTCTGAGACTTCGCCTTCTAAACGCTCGGTTGCCTCTCGAGTACGGCTGAGAAGTTCATCAGTTGAGGTTTGCGCGTGTTGCAAGAGACCACCTACTGACGATTGAACTTCGTTGGTTTTGGCGTCCGCAGTTTCCTCGAATTGGTCTGCAAGTTCTTGTTGACGATTCTGCTGTTGATTGACACTATCCAAAACTGTTGTCGCCCGCGCCCGCGTCTCTTCGAATTGCTTCTCAAGCAGCGCTTTCTTCGACTGCATCTCTGAATCGAACTGATCCGCAACTCGCTGCATCACCTCAGGCGTTGTACGAATCGGCAATACCGGCAATGGCGAGGCCCCGATCAAAAGTTCATCTGCCCAAGATATAGCGCCGCTCAAATCGGGCTCGTCGTCGATCGAATAATTCACCAATTCTTGCGCATATGCTAGGAAATTAGATGAGCGATGATCCAGATCGTCTAATGTTTCCTGCGCTATGAGATTGCGATCTGCAATTGTCATCCTTCCGATGATGTTCTTAACTACGAGTTCGAGTCTGGAAATGACGTCGACCACTGTTTGATGCTGCCAATCCCGTTCAGACAGCTCATTCAGGATCGTTTCAGCTTGCCTTAGATTCGCTAGAGCCGGGGCATCTTTCACCCGGTCCACAAACTGACTCATGCCTTAACCTCCCCCGATATCAACACTGGCAACAACGTGTCGCGAACTGACGACAGATTTGTTGTAGATCTTTTCAAAACCTCTTGACATGCCATCAACTTTGAAAAAATATTTGACAGGCATACCAACATTGCGTCATCTGGAAGTACAACCTCATAGTCAGTTATCATACCCTTGGTCAAGTAATTGACGACGGTACCTTTTTGACCAAGAGTCAAGTCTGTCAACCTATATGACATCAGTTGAAACAAAATCCCGAGGCACTCTCGATTGTAAGGAGTGAGAACGTATGTTCTTTGGTACGCTTCAAACCTACCTCTGTACCACTTTACGTTGAAATTTCCGTTGCCTGCCAATAGTATGGCATCCGTATCAAAGGAAAAACCTGACGCAAACAGAGTTTGATCCGCAGCGTATGTGAAAAAGGGATAATTTCCATCGTCAGTAGCGTAATTTGCATCCTTCTTTCCTGTCAAGACCGGAAAGAACTCCCCCAACCGCCTAACCCCCCACCCCTCCGGAACCTCCCCCAGCTCCGACTCCACCAGCCGATCCGGAAACAGCCGCCAAATCTCCTCCGGCAGATACGCTTCCCGACCCTCGATCTTCGCCCGCACCGGACCGAAGTCCACGAACCAGTCCTTGAACACCGCCCGAGCCATCTCTTCCAGCGTCTCATTCAGCCGACGGTTCAACTCGATCTTGTCATCCAACGTCCCAAGAATGTGCGCAATGCGGCGCTGTTCGGGGAGGGGAGGGAGGTTGACAGGATAGCGGCTAACATGATCCCACTTGGCTCGAGGCATTTTGGTGCCGATCGAACCTTGCGTCGCGAAATCAACTACTTGTTGAGTAGCCATCAAATAGTAGAGATAACCTGCGTCTATCCCGTTTTTGGGACGGATAACCCATATATCGGTCGAACCAATCCCGTCGAATGGAGCGCGAATTACCTTTCGGAAGTACGGTCGGAGCTTGCCAAAGAGGACATCGCCTTTTCTGAATCGTGACTTGATACTCGTCACATCCTCAGCTGATCCCCAGCCGAGTAAAGCCAGCGAGTTTTCGCCGATGTGCTCAAGTCCAATGTACGGTGTGTCGCCTAACTCTGTAGGCGAAACCGTTTCGTTGAACACATCCGCGCATTCGCCGAGCGTCGTCTCCTGCCACTCTTCATTCGCACTATTCCTTATCCTCACACTCTCATCCCCAATCGCATCTCGGAACGCGTCTGACACCGCGTGCCAGTCAACTACATCCACTCGGAATCGCAAATCCGATTCAGCGAACGCGTCTTTCAAGTCCGCGATTATCCCTCGATCCAACTCTGATTCACCTTTGACGACAAGGTCTAAGTCGGAGTGGTCTTTCGCTTCCCATTTAGCGCGTGACCCGAACGCTCGCACCTCGCACGCCGACACATAGACCGACAAGATACCATTGACAATCTCTAGTTCTTGCGGAGTCGCATCAATCATTCTGCGACTCCAACACTGCAAGCAATAACTTGGCATCCAGAGCAAATTCGGGGATATCTGCGAACACTCGAGCCGCAACCTCCTCGTCATACACGTGTGATGTGTCGTTGCGCGCTCGATGATGCGCGAACCATGCAACCGAATCCGCGATTAATCCGAACTCTTGTGCTATTCGGTATCGATCCTTTCGATATTTTCCATCGACATAACTCGGATTCACGTTCGACCTCAACCAAGCATCGATCAACTTCATACACAACTCGTAGGTAAACTCGAAGTTTTGAATCAAACCCGCCCTGAACACTTCCTGGGCAACTTCATCCAAACCACCCATAAACTCGTTGTCATGCGTCAACTCGATCGCCCTATCCAACGACGATGTGGCATTGCGAAGATGGTCATACGTCAACGGCATCGCATTTTACCTATCCCTTCAATCTAGGTGTAATGTTGGTTTGAATATAACCGTTAGTTTCACATCAACACGACACCCGGTGCAATATCACCGCGTCGACCTGTTCAGTATCTTGGTTGTCTTCACCTTTCGTCCACGGCGGGTCACCATGCACCCCTTCCCAACTATGTCGTCCGGTATTGAGCGTGATTTTAAGCTTCACGATCTGCCCCGCGCCAAATCGTCGTATCCGTCTTCGTACCCCTGAACAACAACCCGCATCTCCTGCGGACACTCGCCCAATATCTCTATCAATTCCTGAACATTCATCGGGTTCTCCTCCTCGACATTGATCGGCCTTTCTCGCGTTCCTTCGTAGGGGCGGTTCGCGAACCGCCCCCTTCCGTCATTCCCGCGCACGCGGGAATCCAGAGTAAAGCAAAGCACGCCGCCCACACACGCGCCTTCGAACTATGATGCCCATGATGGGAAAGAATGGGAATGATCCCCGCCACCCCATGGATTCCCGCGTGCGCGGGAATGACGTATGCCCGGCCCCTCTGGATGGGCGTTCCGCCCGCTGAAGCGCCGGCTTTCGCCGGAATGACGGTGGTTGTGCACATAACCCCTACGCGTCTCCTTCGCTGAATGGATCGAACGTCTTGACTCCCGTCGGCTCGAAGTGCTTAACGTTGCGAGTAACGACGGTCAAGCCATGCTCTAGCGCAGTGGCAGCGATTATCAGATCTACGCCATCATGCCCCAGTTCCGCTGACAGACGCCCCCAACGCTGCGCCACACGGACATCGAAGGCAAGCACCCGGTCTTCGAAAAGTGTCAGCAATTGCTTCAACCACTCTGTTAGATCGCGCGCGAATGGGACGTCGTGCCGTTCCTGTTGCGTGATACCACGCCGTATCTCGCCAATAGTGACCACGCTCAGGAACAGTGACTCAGGTTGTTGCACCGACAGCCACTGAGCGACTTGAGGGTGCCGGTCAGGCCTACGGACGGCCGATACTACATTCGTGTCTAGCATCAACACTACAGGTCCACCTGACGGGGCTCCATTGGCCAACGCTCAAAATCGAAGTCGCCGCCTTTGGGAATAGCCAATAGGTGTTCCGCGAACGTGGGAATGTTGTCAGGCTTCCTCTCGCGGAGCCGTTCATAATCTTCAACGGATACCACCATCACTACCGGCTCACCCCGTCGGGTTACCCGCTGCGGCTCCCCCGCCAGTGCGGCATTTACCACGGCGCTGAAACGATTCTTGGCATCCTGCAAGGACCAATTGGTCATGGCAATCTCCTAGCTAGACTATCTGGCTAGATTGTACCGCAACATCGCATGACCCTCCCGAATCTCGTAGGGGCGGTTCGCGAACCGCCCCTACTACCTCGCCAGAAACCGCCCCTACCACACCATCGCTGAAACACACTCACCACCCCAACGGGTTCTGTGCACAGAACCCTCCCCCTTGATGCCCAAGGGGGAATTAAAGGGGGTTTAGACTTGGCGTTTCGCTTTGCACTCCGTTGCCCGGCCCCTCTGGATGGGCGTTCCGCCCGCTGAAGCGCCGGCTTTCGCCGGAATGACGGTAGTTGTGCACAGAACTCGTAGGGGCGGTTCGCGAACCGCCCCTACTACCTCGCCAGAAACCGCCCCTACCACGCCATCGCTGAAACACACTCACCACCCCAACGCGAATCATACCCATCATTCCCATTCCTTCGCATCCTAGTTCAAAACCCCAAACCAGCCAAATTCGCCTCAATCTCATCATCCAACCGTTGCGCCTCCGCCGACTGCTCCCGCCAATCCGACGTCAACCGAGCCATCTTCTCTGCAAACGGCTCCCCGTCATCCTCGACCGCTTCAACGCCCACATACCGTCCGGGTGTCAACACATGCCCATGCTTCCGCACCTCTTCAATCGAAGCGGACTTGCAGAAACCAGCAACATCCTCGTATTCCGATGACGAATCCCGGCCGCGCCAGGCATGATACGTATCCGTGATCCGCTTGATGTCATCATCACCCAACTCCCGATGCGTCCGGTCCACCATCGTCCCCATCTTCCGCGCATCGATGAACAGAATCTCGCCACGCCGATCCCGCAATCCACCACCACCGCGCCGATCCCGTGCCAAAAACCACAGACACGCCGGTATCTGCGTTGAGTAGAAAAGCTGACCAGGCAACGCGATCATGCAGTCCACCAGATCGTTCTCAATCAGGTTTCTACGTATCTCACCCTCATTCGACTGGTTCGAGGACATCGACCCATTCGCGAGCACAATCCCGGCAACACCCCTCGGCGACAGGTGATAGACCATGTGCTGAACCCATGCGAAGTTCGCGTTACCTCGAGGCGGTGTACCGTAGCGCCAACGCTTGTCTTCAGTCAGCAACTCGCCGCCCCAATCCGAATCGTTGAAGTGCGGGTTGGCTAGGATGTAGTCTGCCCGAAGGTCCGGATGCGAGTCGCTATGAAAACTGTCGCCTTGCTGAATATCGCCATCGATTCCCCTGATGGCAAGGTTCATCTTAGCCAACCGCCATGTCGTGTAATTCGACTCCTGACCAAAGATCGAGATATCGCTTTTGGCCCGACCACCGTTGCCATTCCCGTCGGCATGGGCTTCAATGAAGCCCATCGACTGCACAAACATACCTCCAGATCCACAACAAGGATCGAATACCCGACCTCGATACGGTTCTAGCATCTCGACCAACACGTTAACAATGCATCGCGGCGTGTAAAACTCACCACCGCGCTTGCCCTCTGCGCTGGCAAACATCGCGAGAAAATACTCGTAAACACGCCCCAACATGTCTTTCGAGCGCGACGCCCGATCGCCCAATTCCATGTCGCTGATCAGATCGATCAACCGTCCCAAGCTTTGTTTGTCGAGGTTTGGCCGAGCGTAATCTTTCGGCAAAACGTCTTTCAGCGAGGAGTTGTCACGTTCGATACACGTCATCGCATGGTCGACAAGTACACCAATCGTCGGTTGTCTGGCCTGCGACTTCAGATATTCCCAACGCGCCTCATCGGGCACCCAGAAATGACCTTCGGCGCGGTATTCATCAGGATCTTCGGGATCGGCACCCTCATCGAACTGCGCCTCCAACTCCTTCCTTGCCTCCTCAAACGCATCCGAAACATACTTCAAAAACAACAGCCCCAAAACCACATGCTTATACTCCGCCGCATCCATACTCCCCCGAAGCGCATCCGCCATCTGCCAAAGCTGCGACTCGTATCCAGTAGTCGCGCCGTTATCCTCAGATTTCGTGCTTGATCGCCCGCGCCGTGTTGTAGTCATTCGCAATTCTCCTGCGAATCCCATACTAACGGCATACACACACCGCGTCCGTAGGGTCGTTTCAGCGACCCGCCACCAAACATCACTCCCCCAACCCCGCTGACACCTGCACAATCGCATCCTCCACCGCATCGCAAAGCTCGTCCAACTCCTGCGCCGTGATCGACAGCGGTGGCGAAACTGGCAGGATGTAGCCGCCAACGCGTATCCAAACTCCGCGGCGTTTCAGTGCGTCGGTGAAGCGTCCGCCGATGCCGACTTCGCTCGGGAACGACTGCTTGGTTTCGCGGTCGGCCACGAGTTCCAAGCCCTGCACCAGACCGATGCCGCGGGCATCGCCGATTATCTCGTGACGATCCTTCATGTCGGCCAATCGGTCGGCTAGCTGGGCGCCTCGTTCGCGGGCGTTCTGGATGAGATTTTCTCGCTTGATGATCTCAAGGTTCTTGAGACCGGCGGCGACTCCGCCTGGGTGCGCGGAGTAGGTGTACATGTGGCTCCATGTCTTCTCCGGTCCGCCGGCGAAGGCGTCGCCGATGCGGCGGTCGGCGATGCAGCCGCCGAGGGGGAAGTATCCGCTGGTAATGCCTTTGGCGAAGGAGATAATGTCCGGTTGGGTGTTGACGACTTCGGCGCCGAACCATTCGCCGAGACGTCCGAAGCCGGTGATGACCTCGTCGAAGATGAGGATGACGCCGTAGCGGTCGCAGATATCTCTGACCATCGGCCAGTAGTTCTCCGGTGGCACTACACCACCTTGCGGCTGCGTAACCGGCTCACCGATGACGGCCGAAATGGAGTCCGGCCCCTCGCTGATAATCGCCTTCTCGATGGCGAGTGCGGCAAGCTCTCCGCATTGCTCGGGCGTCTTCGAATTGAATTCGCAGCGATAGAAGTGCGGAGCCGGAACATGCACCGCGCTCGAAGGCTTTGGTTGGTAGTCCGTGCGTGGAAAGCCCGGATGCTCGCCCAGCCACATCGTCCCATACGTCGCGCCGTGATACGACCCGCGCCGCGAGATCACCTTGTAGCGACCCTTTTCGCCCATCCGCATGTGGTAGGCCTGAGCCAGCTTCAACGCCGATTCATTCGCCTCGGAACCGCCCTGACAGAAGAAAGTCCTCGACAGATTCCCCGGCGTCAGGTTCGCGATCTCAGTCGCCAACTCAACCGCCGCCGGCGTGACGCTCGCATACACGTTGGCACTCAGGTTGGAGATCTGCTCGTAGATCGCCTTGGCTATCTCCTCGCGACCATGTCCCGTGTTGCGGAAATACATCCCCGAGATGCCATCGATGTAGCGATTGCCGTCCACGTCCCACACGTAAATTCCCTCGCCGCGTTCGACGATCATCGGGCCGCCTTCCTCGCCGAGCATGGCGTGGTTGTTCATACCAATGAATACGTGGTCGAGAGCAGCTTGTCGGAGTTCGGACGAGCTCCGGTAGGCGGTTGCGGATTGCATGTTCGTAGTCTCTGCGGTGTGACTAAAAAGGATGAATCCGACTCTATCGCATCTACAATCTCAAGCCATGAAACGTTACGCAAAGATCGGCGCGCTGATCGGCTTTCTGGCGGGTGTCGTCGTGTTCGTCGGCTACGTCGCGACCTCGTGGTGGGTCTGCTCCACCTTGTTCGACTGTCCCGGCCACTGGCTGCCCTACGTCATCATCTTCACCATCGGACTGACATTCTTCACCGCGGCCGGCGCAATCGCCGGGGCCTTTCTGCGGGGCCTGTACGAGATGTTTCGCATCGACGGGAGCCCCTCATCCTAGCCCTCTCCCAGAGGGAACCACCGTCATTCCGGCGAAAGCCGGAATCCAGAGGGGCAGGGCAACGGGGGTAGACGCCTCAGATCCGCGCTCTAAACTGTCCCACCAGCGGTGATGCAAAGAACCCAGAAGGAGAGGGGATCAATGTTTATAGACTCGAAACTTGTGCTTGTCCAACGTCTTTCGTGTTGAGAGAATTCCCCCATGTCCAACTCTCCTACCGTCTTTGATCTAGTCGTAATCGGCGCCGGCCCCGGGGGTTATCACGCCGCCATCCGAGCCGCCCAACTCGGGCTCAGCGTCGCCATCGTCGAGAAGGACGACGGCACCGGTATCGGCGGATTGGGCGGGGTCTGCTTGAACTGGGGATGCATCCCATCGAAGTCGTTGCTGAAGAACGCCGAACTCGTCAATGAGATGAAACATGCCAGCGATTGGGGCATCGAGTTCGACAACGTCCGCTTCGACATGGCGAAAGCCGTCGACCGCTCCCGCCGGGTCTCGAACACCCTCACCCGCGGCATCGGCTACCTGATGCGCAAAAACAACATCACCGTCATCAAAGGCACCGGCCGACTAATGTCTTCCTCGCGCGTTCAGATCGACGGCGACGAGTGGGTGACGGCGCAGAACATCATCATTGCGACCGGAGCACGAGCCCGTTCGCTTCCCGGCCTCGAAATCGACGGCGAATCGATCATCACCTCCCGCGAAGCCCTTGAGCTGAGAGAACAGCCAAAGGCGATCGCCATCGTCGGTGCTTCCGCCATCGGCTGCGAGTTTGCCTACTACTTCAACGCATACGGCGTCGAAGTCATGCTCTTCGAACTGCTCCCGCGCATCGTCCCGAAAGAAGACGAAGAGGTCTCCACCGAGCTTGAGCGACAGTTCAAGCGCCAAGGTATCAAGATCAACGCCGGTTCCATGGTCAAGGGCGTCGAAAAGAACGACGACGGCTCCGTCACGCTGAGTTACACGGTCGGCGAGAACGGCGATACCCAAACTTTTACCTGCGACAAAGTCCTGCTCGGCGTCGGTGTCCAACCCAACTCCGACGACATCGGCCTGTCCAACGTCGGCGTCGAGACCTACGGCCCTGGCTTCATCGAAGTCGATGGGCACATGCGCACCAACGTCACCGGCGTCTACGGCGTTGGCGACGTCACCGGCAAACTTCCGCTCGCACACGTGGCATTCGACCAAGGCATCGTCGCCGCAGAGACCATCGCCGGTCATGACCCGGAGCCGATCGAGGACTACCTCGCCATGCCGCGCTGCACATACTGTCATCCACAGATCGCATCGCTCGGCATCACGGAAGGGGAAGCCAAGGAGCAAGGCCTCGACTACAGCATCGGTAAGGTTCCATTCCAAGTCGCCGGCAAATCCGTAGCCGTCGGCGATCCCAGTGGTTTCGCCAAAATCATCGTCGACAACGAGACCGGCGAAGTCGTCGGCGCCCACATCATCGGCAGCGAGGCCACCGAGTTAATCGCCGAGGTCGGCATGCTCCGATACCTAGAAGGCACCAGCGAAGAACTTCACCGCGTCACACACTCACACCCGACGATGTCAGAAGTAGTAAAAGAAGCTGCCGCCGCCGTAACCGGCGAAGCAATCCACTTCTAGTCGCGTTACCCGACCCACCTTCCGTCGGGCGATAGATCGCTCAATTCGATTCGTCGGTCGAGGAGTCATTACCGTTCTTCGTCACCTTCGCCAAAGTGTCGCGAACACCCGCCTCGTAGGCCTCCGACCTGATTCGGTCAAGCTCCTTTCGAACCTCAGCGCGCCCCTCTTCTCGAAGTCGCTCCTCTTTTTCCTCAAGTTTCATCTCCAACCCCCGGAAGAAAATCATTGCTAACCTCCATGTTTCGATCAGCACCAAGGCAAGTGAAGGTGCGACGCCGATTCCTATGAGCGATACGCCTGTAATGATACTGGAGGCAACATCATGAGGAGCCGCGTCGCGTTTGATATGCAACCAGACCAACAGACCTGATCCGCACACGTATATCAGGATGTAGACCAAAAAGAACTTGGCTAAATCACTGCTGGACACGGTCCAGATCGATGAACGGGATTCTTCAGCATTTGCGTATTCTTTGGTTGTCATCTCGGCTAACTGTTCATTGCACTAATGTAGTAGATTAACCGAGCGTGTGGACTTCGTGGCACCTCGGTGGCGAAAAATCGGAAGGCGGTGGTGGCGATGTATAGTTGCATTGCTGATTTCAAACTAGGAAGGCGGACCGTAAATTGGCGAGGCAACTGCGTGTCGGACTTGTCGGCGTGGGACAGCGCGGACTCAACCATCTGCAACAGCTGGTCAGGCTCCAATCCGAGGAGATCGGAACCTTCGCGGCGCTGGCAGACCCCTTCGCCGATAACCTGAACCTGGACAAGATCAAACAGTACGAGCCCAACTATGACGACCGCGGCATGTCACTCTTCTCGACCGCCGACGAGATGATCAGTTCGGGCGAGGTCGATGTCATCTGGTTCGCCATGCCGCCCAATCAGCACCGCGGAGAGATCGAACGCGCCGCCGAGGCCGGTATCGCCGTCTTCGCCGAGAAGCCCCAAACCCTCTTCTTCGACGAAGCACTGTCCCAAGCCGAGGCCATCGACAAGGCCGGCATCCCCAACACCGTCGGCTTCCAAATGCGCTTCCACCCGGCATACAAAGCCATCCGAGATCACCTTTCCGACAAGTGGACCGCCGCGATGATGATGGTCGCCGAGGGCGCAGTTGAGGGCCACGGCGTCAAGCACACCCACACCGAGGAGGCCGGAGGTCCGGCGAACCGAATCTGGACCGCCAACCGCGCCTGGTCCGGCACCTCGATGGTCGAAGCCGGCATCCACCAGACCGACATCATGCGCTACTGGTCCGACGACGACGTCGAGTGGGTCCGCGCCTCATACGTCGAGCGACCCGAAAATCTCTGGGCCACAGAAGGCGACAACCCCATCTACTACAACGTCACCTACGGCTTCAAAAAAGGTGCCATCGGAACCCTCGTCTTCACCAAACCCGCCCGCTCCTACTACAACGGACGCTTCGACTGCGTCATCTGGGAGCACGGCACCATCAAGTTCGAAGGCAACCGAGTCGTCGACTACCACTACCCCGGCGACGACTGGACACCCGCCCTGCGCCCCGGCATCGAAGACACCCGACACGTAATCTGCGAAGACCCCGGCTACGACGGAATGGCCGTCCCCAACACCTACCAACTAGCCAAAACCTTCCTAGAATCCATCATCGACAACGACAACACCCTAACCCGCAACACCTACCGCTCCTCCCTAAACTCCCTAGCCGCAGTCCTAGCCGCCAACACCTCCAACCACCTAAACGGCCAACAAATCAACATCCAAGAATTCATGCACAACCCCCAATACGCCAAATACCGAACCCGCCCCGAGAACCCTTAACGGATCTGCCCCCCTTCGCTCCGCGAAGGGGGACGCGGAGCGCAGCGAACGCAGGGGGATGCCCGAAACAGCGCGGACACGCAGCCCGAAACGACGTGGACGGGCAGCAGGGTTGCCCCCGTTAGCGGGGGAAATGTCCGAAGGACAAAGGGGGGCACACGCCATCCCAAACCGAAACTAAGTGCCACTCCCGCCCGTCATTCCCGCGGACGCGGGAACCCAGAGAAAAACAAATCCCCAAGCTGAAGCAGAACCGTCAGCTGCCCAGACCGTCGACCATCACTGAACCGAGGACAATGAGCAACGCTCAAACGAGCGGTAAACCCAGGAACGATATTGGACGACGAACTCGCAGAATTCGGCGTCACCCCAACCGAGTTTGCGCGTCAGATCCACGTACCCGCCAAACGGGTCAGCCAAATCATTTTGGGCAAGCGGTCGGTAACAGGGGATTCCGCTCAGCGGTTCGGCCACCCGTTCGGCAACGACCGGCAGTTCTGGTTGAACCTGCAATCACAGTACGATCTTCGTGTTGCGGAGCAGAAGGTGGGCGATGAGGTGCGGGGGTTGGCTAGGGCA
This sequence comes from Dehalococcoidia bacterium, assembly GCA_965208645.1. Taxonomy (GTDB): domain Bacteria; phylum Chloroflexota; class Dehalococcoidia; order Lucifugimonadales; family Lucifugimonadaceae; genus Bin127. The sequence goes on from OZ242350.1 coordinate 1,128,951, forward strand.
GCTACGAATGGATAGGAATTTCGGTGTGCGTAGGCATCAGAAGTCGCTGGCAGGTCGGTTGGGATTGAAGGAGCAGCAGCTTCTGCGATACGAAGCGTCCGGAGTATGCTTCGGCGAGTTTGGCGCGGGTGCGCAGCATGGCGGAGGTTTTGGGGGAGGGCTCGCAGGGAGCGGGGTTTGGGCGATTGCGGTTGGCGGTGCATCCGAGCTAGGCGATGCGTGTGTTACAGGATGTGTTGGGATAATGGCGTGGTTGTGTGGTGCGGGTTGGAGGGGAGTGGAATTTATGGTATTGGGTGTGGAGCATCGAAACAAACTAAAGCCGGCAAGAATCCGGTGGGCATAGACTTTCGAACGTTGAGTGCTAAGGAAAACAGCGAGTAAGAAATCATGCCGGATACCGATTCTGGACTTATCAAATTTGTGCATGCTGCGGATCTGCATTTGGATAGCCCATTTGCAGGGATCAGGGGTGTTGCGCCAGACCACGTTAGAGATGCTTTGTATGAAGCCACCTTCGAAGCGTACAGCAATATTATTGATTTATGTATCGACGAACAAGTCGATGCCCTTTTGATAGCTGGGGACATCTATGACGGAGCTGATCGAAGCCTCCGCGCACAGCTCAGATTCATTGAAGGCCTCAATAGGTTGGATGCCAACGGAATCCAATCATTTGTTTGCCACGGTAACCACGACCCGCTGGACGGGTGGGCAGCGCGTCTGGAATATCCGTCCAGTTGCCATCGGTTCGCTGACCAGTGGGAGGAAGTCCCGATGTTGCCCGACGATCCCGACCGAGCCGTGGTTTACGGGATAAGTTACCCCACTCGCGACGTTTATGAGAACCTGGTCATTGGCCTCGAAGTGATGGATGACGAGTCGTATAACGTCGGCCTTCTCCATGCCAATGTCGGCGGTAATGCCGACCACGCTCTCTACGCACCGTGTTCCCTCGAAGACCTTACACGGTCTGGCTTGGACTATTGGGCTTTAGGACACGTCCACACGCGGCAGGTATTGCGCGCCAGCAACCCTACAGTAGTTTATCCGGGAAACCCGCAAGGGCGTCATCCGAACGAGAAAGGTGCTAGGGGCGTTTATCTAGTCATCGTGGACGAGAACAGGAGAAGCACCTTAGACTTCAGAGCCGTCGACACGGTACGTTGGCAGGAAATCGATGTCGCGATAGACGAGTTAGGTACTGAGCAAGAGCTCATCGACTATATCCACGCAGAAATTGGTGCTAGCGTGCAAAATGCAAGCGGAAGAGATCTCGTGCTACGGGTCAAGTTAACTGGCCGCGGCGCGTTACACGGCACGCTGATGAAATCGGGCGTCATCAATGACCTGGTCGCGCAAATTAACGACGATTGGGCGAACCAGTCTCCATTCGTATGGTGCGAGCGCATTGAAGACCAAACCCGAGCGGAATTCAATAGACAGGACCGATTAAACGGTTCTGATTTCATAGCCGACATGCTTCGGCTTAGAGACAAATCGAAGTTCGACGCCGATACTAGGGCGCAACTTTGCGACGAATTTGACACGCTTTTTAAGCATCGGAGGTATCGCAGGTACGTAGACGAGTTTGTCCCTAACGATGCCGAATTGGAAATGATAGTTGACGCCGCTGAGCAGACGGCCATTGATCTGTTAATTGGAGAAGACGACTCTTGAGAGTTGAACGACTACGTATAGACGGGTTTGGGCGATTCCACGATGAGGATCTCGGCCCATTCCCGAACCGAGTCACGGTGTTCTTTGGGCCCAATGAGGCCGGCAAGAGCACTCTATTGGCGTTCATACGAGCGATGTTATTCGGGTTTCCTCTCCGAGGGGCCCGTTCGCATTACCCGCCGGTGGCTGGAGGTAGACATGGTGGAAGGTTGTCGATTGCCGATAGCGCGGGGCAGATTCACTTGGTTAAACGATTTCAGGGAACCCACGGTGGCCCAGTCAACGTTTCGTTAGAGACCGGCGAACCAGTTGGCGAAGCGATACTGAACCAGCTTTTGGGCAGCCACACAAGAGATGTGTTCAATGAGATTTTCGCTTTCACAATCGATGAATTGCACAGTGATGCCCTGCTGAAAGACTCGTCGGTGAATAGTCAGATGTACAGCACCGGTATCGGTGCTTCCGCTCTCCCAGACGCGTTGACAGAAATTGATGGGGCTAGAAACGATCTGTTCCGCAATCGTGGCAGCACGCAAAAAATTTATGACGTGGTCAAGAAAATTGAACAGATCGACGGTAAGTTGGCGAGCGCCGCAAATAACGCATCTGAGTACGGTCGCCATAGGGTCAGACTGAGCCATATTGCGGAAGAAATTGAAGAATTTGGGAACAGGCAAGCCAAGATCCAAGAAGAGCAAAGGATTCAATCGCAACTTCGGAACGCTTGGAGTGATTGGGTGGAACTACTCGCGACCGAAGAAGAGTTGGTTGGCGTACCGGAGATCGAAAACTTCCCGCCGGATGGACTTGATCGTTTGAACAGATTGGCCGACCAAGCGCGAACTGCCCGCGAAGAACAAAGATCGGCACTTGAAAGGGTGACAGCGTTTGAGGCACGCCTTGAAGCTGCGGTCCCAAACATCGAGATACTCAGATATAGCGACGACATTGACGAGATCGTTCGTCAACGCGGAGCGTTTGATCAATCTGTCCATGATCTACCCGAGCGAAGGGCCGAACTAGGTAACGATCGCAACGCGCTTGAAGAGATTTTATCCGATCTCGGTACAGACTGGGATGAAGACCGCCTCGACAATTTTGACGTGTCTATGTCCGTACGGGAGGAAATACAAGGGTTCCACAATGATCTCCTGCGAGCCACTGAAACATTCGAGCGACAGTCTTATGCGTCTAAAACTGATGCATCAACTTTGAAAGAAGTTGAGGAGGACATCGAGCGTCAGCTGGACATCGTCAAACGGGCAGAAAAGCCCCAATTCACAGAAACTGAGATCAGGGAACGTAGATCGTTGATTCGTCGAGCATTGACAACGTTCGGTGATCTAAATCGTGCCCAAGAGCGAGTATCAGATTTCGAGTTTCGTACGGCAAACTCGTCTGAGCCGTCAGAAGACTCAGGCGCAAGACGGTCTAGCAACTTGCTTTCATGGGTTTTGATCGCCTGTGGCATTACATTAGTTATCGCGTCAGTTGCCTTGGCCGGCGGTGCCATGTCAATCGGCGTATTGGGTGGCGTCATTCTCGCCGGATTCGGAGTCCAACGCCTTTACGCAAATCGATCTGAAAATCCGACGAGCACCGTAGCGGACAATTCAAATCTGGAATATGCCAAAACGCTAATCGACGAAGTTGAAAAACGACAATGCCAGATCAACGAGTTCGCACGAAAGGTAGACATCTCGACAATTGATCCAGCCGCGTTGAACGCACTTGATGATGAACTAGACGAAGAACAAGCTGGATTGAGTGAATGGAACGTTAACAATAGAAGGTTGTGTGACCTCCGCAGTTTGAAAAAGCGACGCGAACTCGCTTTGGCAGCGTCGAATCGTGCCCTTGAGAATTCCGCCAAATCGAAGGAATCAATTGAAGCCGCTTGGAGCGATTGGATTCATGAGAGGCGACTTAACGAAACTTTCACACCCGAAACCGTGATCGAACTCCGGGCCAAAGTTGATCAAGGCAAGGACAGACTCAAAACTGTGCGCGAACGGCAGAGTCGAATCGGTGCCATCGAGACCGACATTCGCCAATTCTTCGGAATCGTAGAACCTGTGGCTGTTGAGTTCGGCATTGAAGTCGGACGTGGTAGCCATGCTTCGGTCACCTTGGCGGCTGATAAACTAATCGAGTTACGAACCAACGTTGAAAACAAGGTTAGGGAACGTGATTCGACGAAACAAGAATTCGTAGAAGCAAAAGCGAATTTGCGCGTGCGTAAAACCAATTTGAACGATATTGAGACAGAAGTTGATGAATTGATGAAGACGGGTGGCGCGCAGGATGAAGAAGACTTTCGCAGAAGGCATGAGCACGTTGGACTTCGGACGCAGTTGGAATCGCAACGAAGAGGAAGCATAAAACGACTCCAAAGACTGAGCGCACCAGGTGGTCCGTTCGAAATTCTCAAGTCAAGACTTACAGCGACTGATGCCGAGTCCATCGACCGTGAAATCCAACATCTCGAGGAACGGAAAATTGAGACGGAGGCGCAGATCAAAGAATTGTACGAAGAGCGGGGAGCCTTGGAAACTCAAATCGAATCTCTGGCCGGAGAAGAAGAATCATCAAGGTTGCGAATGGAAAGACATGTGTTGCGCGAGCAAGTCAGCGATTATACGCGCCAGTGGGCGATTTACACCGTTGCGAAGAATTTACTTATGGCGACGCGTCGGGATTTTGAGCGCGAACGGCAACCTCGGGTTTTGAAGCACGCCGAGTCTTATTTCCGGGATATCACCGACGGACGTTACTCCACGATCTATGCGCCGCTAGGCGAGCAAAAAATCACTGTCAACGACCGCGACGGAAGCAGTAAGGCCCCGTCAGATTTGAGCAGAGGAACACGAGAGCAACTCTTTCTATCCTTGAGGTTCGGATTGATCAAAGAACTTGGGGAGCAAACGGAGCCGCTTCCAGTCATCGTTGACGAAGTGATGGTCAATTTCGATCCTCGTCGCGCGTCACTCGCTGCGTCTGCTTTCGTCAAGTTGTCAGAATCCAACCAAGTATTGGTCTTCACCTGTCACCCAACAACGGTCGAGGTTTTCCAAGCAGCAGCGAAGCAGCATAGCGTTAAAGAGTTTGATGTCATCGAGCTTGGATGACAATTTTTTCAGCGAGTTGGGTCGGTGGTGGATTGAGGTTTCGCGCCTCGGCGGGCATCCCCCGTTCGCTTCGCCGCGCCCCCTTTACGTCTTCGACGAAGGGGCCGAGCCCCTCCTCTGCCCGTCCATGCTTGGATGAACATTCTGTCCACTGAAGCGCCGGTTTTCGCAGGAATGACGGTGGTTGGGCGAGCGGAGGCGAGCGGAGGTATGAACCCCCTGCGAAGGTCGCTTCGCTCCCTTCGCGTCCCCCTTTTGCTTCGCAAAAAGGGGAGGGATGCGTTATTCGATGAGGGATTTCTCCGGCCCCGCCGCCACATACTCCGGATTCAACTCGTGCCCCAGCCCCGGCCGGTCCGACACGTGATAGAAACCGTTCCTTACATCCAACGGCGGTGTTAGGGCGGCGTTGTAGTAGGGGAGTTCGGAGTAGGCGATTTCTAGTCGGTAGAAGTTGGGGGTGGACATCATTACTTGGGCGCCGGCGGCCATTGTGATGGGTCCGGTGGCGTCGTGGGGGGAGACTGGGATGTAGTAGGCTTCGGCCATCGTGGCGATTTTGCGCATCTCGGAGATGCCTCCGCAACGGACGATGTCGGGCATGATGTAGTTGGCGAGTTGGCGGTCTAGGATGGGTCGGAAGTCCCAGCGGGTGACGAGCCTTTCGCCGACACAGATGGGCATGGGGACTTGGTCTTTGACGAGTGCGAGTGCGTCGTGATTTTCGGGCGGGACGGGCTCTTCGAGCCAACCGATGTCGAACTCTCCGAGGGCCTTGCCGACGCGGACCGCGGCTGCGACGTCGTAGCGTCCGTGTAAATCGATAAGGATTTCGATGTCGGGTCCGACGGCGTTGCGGACGGCGCGGGTGATCTCGACGCCCTTGCGCAGGCCTGTAGGCGAGATGTTGTGTCCGTGCTGGAGCGGGGAGACGTCGTCGAACTCGAAGAAGGGATCCATCTTGAGAGCGGTGTGTCCTTCGGCGATGGTCTCGAATGCGGCCTGGGCGTAGTCCTCCGGGGTCGGTCCGCGGTTGAACCAGCCGTTGGAGTAGAGGCGTAGGTTGTCTCGGAACTTGCCGCCGAGGAGCTCGTAGATGGGGAGTCCGAGTCGTTTGCCTTTGAGGTCCCAGAGTGCGATGTCGACGGCGGAGATGAGGGCGGATCCGAAGCCTCGGTTGCCGGTGCTGTTGAGGTCGGAGAAGAGTCGGGTCCAGATGTAGTCGATGCGGGAGGAGTCTTCGCCGATGATGAGGTCGCCGAGGTGGGGGATGGATGCGTGGATCATGTGGGCTGCGATGCCGCCCTGAGCCTGGCCGAGTCCGGTGAGACCTTCGTCGGTCTCGATGGTTATGAAGACCCAAGGGTAGCGAGGTCCAAATCCAATATGCGAGTTTATGGCCGTGATTTTCATGGAGAGTGCCTTTTGTCTGAACCGCGGATTACGCTGATTTTAACGATGGGAGAGTGATTTCGGGTTTGGGCCGTTCGGCGAGTTCATAGATGGTGGATGACCAAGCCTGCCTAACCGCATCCTTCAACGCATTCCGATTGGGTCGCAGTGTATTCAGACGACGTCCAAGAATGCGCCCGTCCAATCCATCGGGCAACTTTGCTCGTTCCAAAAATCCGTTGATCACATGCCGATCGCCACCGAATATCAGCCAGTCAATACGATGCTGATACTCCCCAAAACGTTCCTCCGCCAGCCGTGCGGATTTATCGAAGAACTCGCGTGCCCATTTTTCGCGGGAGCGTTTGAAGCGGTTGGCGGATTGTCCTCCGGCGCGGTGTTTGTTGGGAACCCAGCGGGTCTCGGTCTTGGTCACCGCGATCGTTTCGTCGTGTGCGATGGCGATGGCGACGTATCCGTAGCGGATGAGGATGATGGCGACGTGGAAGGGAGGATCGATGCACTGGAGGAGGGTTTCGCGGTCGGTGGTTTGGGTCTCGTGAACGATGGGAAACGGGGGTGCGATGGCCAATTGGGGAATGTAGGTGAATTCAGAGGTTTTGGTGTATAAGAAAGCCAAACCTGAAGGGGCATTACGTGCAGAACCGGGTAGCCACGACCAGTCTTGTGCCCTGACTCTAGCGCTCTCTCGCCCAGCGGGAGAGGGGATCGTTGTTGGCGGGATTCGGTTATTCTGTGATGTCGGTGCGGCGACTTGGGAGGGGCTTGGATGCTCTCGAAAGAGGGATGCTTGGAGAGCTCGAGGGGGTACGAGTTTGAAGATGTACTTACCTGTGGAGTCGGTTTCTAAGCGGTCTAGCATTCCCTTCATGCCGCGGCTGGAGACGGTGCGCGGTGGAAGGATGTCAGAGGCTAGGATTTCGGTAGCCATGGTGTGTTTTCTGGGTTCCCGCGTGCGCGGGAATGACGGTGGGTGCTAGGAAGTATGACGGTGGTTGCTCGGCAGTATGACGGTAGATGCTTGGAAGAATTACGGTGTGATTACTCGGTCCAGGATTTGCCTTTGACAGCTACTGCCACGGGGTCTACCCGTGCGCCTAAGCCAGGGCCTTCGGGGAGGATGAGGTGTCCGTTTTCTACGCGTTCGTATGGTTCAAGGATGGTGTGTCGCCAGTCGATTTCGTAGACGGCGTGTTCGAGTGGAAGGACGTTTTCGAAGGCGATGGTGGCGTGGGCACTGGCGAGGAGTGAGAGGGGTCCGGATGGGCAGTGCATGGAGACTGACCCAGGGTATGCCGGCTCGAGTTCGACGCCGATGCGGTAGGCTTCGACGGGGCCGCCGCAGAATTTTACGTCGGGCATGACGATGTCGAGGATGTCCTCGTTGAGGAGTCGCTTGAATAGGTCTACACCGTAGCCGTGTTCTGCACCGGCGACCGGGAGGACTGCGTGTTCATGGACGGTACGAAGGTCGTCGGAGTGCTCGATGGGGTCTACGGGTTCTTCGAACCATTGACCGCCGGCGGCTCGGAGTTCGGGTTCTAGGGCGAGAGCGGAGTCGAGGTCGAACCGCGAGTGGCAGTCGACGAAAATGGTGATGTTGGGACCGACGGCTTGGCGGATGGTCTGGACGCGTTCGAGTCCGGCTTCGGCGCAGTGTGGGAGTCCGGTCGAAGTGAACGGAGCTTTGCACTCGTCGAAGGGTGCGCATTTGATGGTTGTGAAGCCGTTGTTTACGGCTTCAACGGCCATTTCGGCGAAGTCGTCAGGGCCGCGGTCGACGGGGCCTTGGTCGTCGGGAAGCAGAGAGCGGTTTATGTTTCCGTAGAGTCGGACTTTGTCGGGTAGATCGCCGTCGTGTTGGTGGATGTACCTGAGGTACTGTGCGAGCGGCATATAGGCACGCTGGGCGAGAGCGTCGGCGACAGCGCAACGGAGTCCGCTAACGGCGGTCGCGAGTCTTTGGTCTTGCTCCAGCTCCTTTGGATCGATGCCTAGGATCTGCATCGCGTGGTCATCGGAGGCGATGCGTTGTCCGCGGAGTCGGTTGGCTAAGCGTGCAGTTACGGCGGCGACACTGCTAGATAGTTGGGTCGAGGTGATCTCGCCTTGTCCCGCGATGCCATCGGCGTCGGTGAGGATGATGGTGGTCCAATCGGTGCCGCCGCGAGCGTGGATCTCTTGGAATTTGAGGTCGGTGGGGGTCCACCAGATTTCGGTGTTTGAAGCATCGGAGAACATGGTGAAATGTTAATCGTTGCGTGGGCTAGGATAATGGGGTGGATACTATGGATGAATCGACGGAAGAGGTTCAGCGTTCGCGGCGTGGAGTGATACGGCTCGACGTTGAGCCGGTGTTGTTGCCTGGGGGAGAAAGGGAAGGGGACTTCGAGTCGGAATCGCTCTATATGCGGTTGTTTGTTGCGGTGACGTTGCCGAGGCGGGCGATTAGGGTGTTGGATGGGATGTCGAGGTCGATGCGGGAGGTTTCTTATGACGGAATGCAGAGGCGGCGGCCGTCACGCGGTGCGGTGGCGTACGATGCGGTGCGATGGACCGCGCCGGAGAATATGCACGTGACGCTGAAGTTTTTGGGTGATGTGCATCAGGATGATTTAGCAGATCTGAAATTAGAACTCGAGGAGGTTGCGGCAGATTCAGCGAGATTGGAGTTGTTGTTGGGTGCGAATGGGTGTTTTCCGGGGGAACGGACACCGCGGGTGTTGTGGACGGGTATGGATGGTGATCTAAGAAGGATGTCGAGTTTGGCGGCGCGATTGGATGGTGCGATGGTTAAGCGCGGTTTTCCTGAGGAGAGACGGGAGTTTTCGCCTCATGTGACGGTGGGCCGTGTGCGTAGCGGGACTCAAAAGCGAGTGTTGGCGGCGATTGGTCAGCGTTGGTTGGAGGCACGGGCATCGAGTGAACGGTGGGATGAGATCGTAGTGCCAGTGCGATCGATGGTATTGATGCAGAGTCTTCTGCACTACAACCGGCCGACGAGGTACGAGCGAGTGTTTGAGGTGGGGTTGGGGTAGGTAGTAAACTCATGGCGCGCCCGTTTACGAATAAATCGGCGTTGAGTTCGGAGGGTTGGACGAAATGAAGATTACGGATGTAAAGGCATGGGTTGTTGAGCCTCAGATGCCGGCTTTTGGGAGCACGATGGACCGGGAGTGGACGTTTGTGCGGATCGATACGGATGAGGGGATTTCAGGTTGGGGAGAGGCGACGAGTAGTCCGCGTCATGGTAGTTTCTTGACGGCGCAGGCGGTGTTGGCGATGAAGGAGGCATTGGTGGGTGAGGATCCGATGAATATCGAGCCGCTTTGGCAGAAGCTGTATCGGCGGTACACGTATATGGGTTCTCGGGGTTTGCCGACGACGGCGATCAGTGGGATCGATATTGCGCTGTGGGACATTAAGGGGAAGGCGATGGGGGTGCCGATCTACGAGCTGCTCGGTGGTAAGTTCCGGGATGAGGTGCGGCTGTATGCGAATGGTTGGTTCGCCGGGTGTTCGACGCCTGAGGAGTATGGCGAAGCGGCGAGGAAGGTTGCGGAATCGGGGCACGAGGCGTTGAAGCTGGACCCGTTTTTGGAGATGCGTCCGTATCACACGGCGTACCAGACGGGCCAGATTTCGCACGACGGTGAAGAGCTTGGGTATGACATCGTGCGGGCGACACGCGAGGCGGTTGGTCCGCAGTTTGAGATATTGATCGATGCGCATGGGCATTACAACGTGCCGGCGGCGATTCGATTGGCGAACAACCTTTACGAACAGAGTCGGATCGAGTGGTTCGAGGAGCCTTTGCCGCCGGAGGGATTCGACGGATTGGCGACGGTTCGGGCGCACACGGAGCCGAACATCTGCGTGGGGGAGCGGTTGTTCACGCGGTGGGATTTCCTGCCGGTGTTCCATCGGAACTTGGCGGACTACATCATGCCCGACATCGTGTGGACTGGTGGGATCAGTGAGATCCGGAAGATCGCGACGATGGCCGAAACGTACTACATTCCGATAAGTCCGCACAATGCGATGGGATCGTTGCAGATTGTGGCCGGGGCGCATGTGAGCATGTCGACAGTCAACTTCTATCGTTTGGAGCACTCGATGGCGTCGATACCCGCATACAACGCGATGCTGGAGGAGCCGATCGATTTCTACGGGCAGTATGTCAAGGTTTCGGGCAAGCCGGGACTGGGTGTTGATGTGAGTATGGATGCGATCGAGAAGTATCGTCATCCGGATTCGCCGCCGGTTTAGGCGTGGCAGTTGTTGCTCGTATGAACCCCCTTAAATTCCCCTTGAACATCAAGGGGGAGGGTTTGGTGGTCCGTGATGCGTCAAAAGCTGGCAGATCGTAGCCCGTTTTTCTACGGGTGGTGGATTCTGGGCGCCGCGGGGTCGGCGAACTTCGTGCGGAACGCGGCGGCTAGTCTGACGATTTCGGTCTTCATATACCCGCTGTCGGAGGAGTTGGGTTGGAGCCGGACGCTGATCGCGGGTGCGGGTGCGGCTGGGGGGCTGGTTGCGACGTTTACATCGCCGATCATTGGTCGGATGATCGACCGGTATGGCGCTCGGAAGGTTTTGACGGTGAGCATTGTGGTGTTGTGTATCTCGACGTTTGTGTTGCGGTGGTCGGATGTGAGTCTCACAGTGATGGGAGCGACGATACCGTGGGTTTTCTACATCGCATTTGCGACGGGGCGGGTGATCTTTGCGAGTCCGGTGCAGATCGGGACGTCGGTGGTTGTGTCGCGGTGGTTCATTCGGATGCGGGGTCGGACGAACGGGATTTTGGGGTTGTCTCACTCGGCGGGGATGGTACTTTTTCCGCTGATCGCATCGATAGTGATCGCGCAGAGTGGTTGGCGGGATGCATGGTTCGTGTTGAGCGTGATGGTGTTTGTCGTGGCGCTATTGCCGGTTGCCTTACTGATATCCGAGCAGCCGGAGGACCTGGGGTTACGGCCCGATGGCGATGTTGAGGAGGACACGGACGAGGCGGTGGAGGCGAACGGCGGTAAGTCGGCGAGCGTTGAAGAGCCTAATTGGACGTCGAGTGACGCGATGCGAACTCCGGCGTTATGGTTGTTGGCGCTGGCGACGGGGATGATGTTCGTTATGCAAGCCGGGTCGAACACGCATGCCGCGGCGTTTTTTCAGGATCAGGGACTGGGTGCAGTCATTGCGGGTGTGAGCATCAGTTTGAATGCGGCGTTTTTGGGTGTTGGCAGCTTGGTGTGGGGTCGGATCGTAGAGCGAGTGCCGGCGCGATTTGTGATGGCCGCAGTCGCGCTGAACATGGCGGTCGGTGCGTTCCTGTTTACATTGACGGACACGACGGCCGAGGCGCTGGCGTTCTCGGCGTTCTTCGGATTCGGGCTAGGCGGGATGCTGGTGGTGCCTCCGGTGGCGTATGCGGACTATTTCGGGCGGTCCGCGTTAGGCACGATACGGGGTATCACGGAGCCGTTCACGACATTGGGCCAAGCTGTGGGGGTGCTTATCCCGGGTCTCATATTTGATTTTGTGGGCGGCGAGAGTTATCTGCCGTTTTTCTTCGTTGCTGGATTCGTCGGTATCTTGGCGGCGGTGGCGTCGTTGTTCGCGGTTAAGCCGCGGTGATTTGAACTAGGATGCGAAGGATGTTTAAGGATGGGCCTTAATCCTCCCCATTTTGCGTAGCAAAAGGGGGACGCGGCAAGCGTAGCGAGACGCAGGGGGTTCACGTAGCCATCTTGCTAAACCCCCTTTAATTCCCCCCTGGATCATCAAGGGGGAGGGATTTGTTGCCGGTAACATGAACGCAGGAGATGCGAGATGAAGATTACGGATATCAATGCGTATGTGGTGACGCCGCCGGGTCATGGATATGGCGGGCCGAATGAGCGGCAGTGGACTTTTGTGAGAATCGATACGGATGAGGGGATTCACGGTTGGGGCGAGTGCACGAACTATCCGGGCGGTGGGAGTTTCCTGACCGCTCGTGCGGTGTTGTCGATGAAGGAGGTTCTGGTTGGTGAGGATCCGACGAATATCGAGCCGTTGTGGCATCGATTGTTCCGTCGGTATACGTACATGAGTTCGCGGGGATTTGCATCGACCGCGATCAGCGGGATCGACATTGCGTTGTGGGACATCAAGGGCAAGGCTTTGGGAGTGCCGGTTTATGAGTTGCTCGGCGGGAAGTTCAGGGATGAAGTGCGGCTGTACGCGAATGGGTGGTTCACCGGCGCGACGACACCTGAGGATTACTATGAGGCGGCGAAGAAGGTCGTGGCGGATGGTCACGAGGCGATGAAGCTGGATCCGTTCAACGAGATGGTGCCAGTCCACACCAAGTTCACGGACGGGGTCATCTCACACGCGGGCGAGCAGCTGGGCTACGACATCGTGCGAGCGGTGCGAGAGGCGGTGGGTCCGAAGCCCGAGATATTGATCGACGCGCATGGCAACTTCAACGTGCCGACGGCGATACGGCTCGCCAACACCTTGCACGAGCAGTCGAACATCGAATGGTTCGAGGAGCCGCTGCCGCAGGAGAGCTGGGACGCTCTAGAGACGGTTCGACAGAACACAGTGCCGAACATCTGCGTCGGCGAGCGACTGTACACCCGTTGGGACTTCCTGCCAGTCTTCCGAAAGAATCTCGCCAACTACATCATGCCCGACATCGTCTGGACAGGCGGCATCAGCGAGATCAAGAAGATCGCCTCGATGGCGGAGGCGTACTACATACCGATAAGTCCGCACAACGCGATGGGCTCCATCCAAATCGTAGCGGGTGCGCACGTCTGCATGTCGACCGTGAACTTCTACCGGTTGGAGCACGCGATTGCTTTTATTCCGATGTATCAGGCGATGCTAGAGGAGCCGATCGATTTTGATGGGCAGTATGTGCGGGTTAGTGGGAAGCCGGGGTTGGGGGTTGAGGTGAGTATGGAGGCGATGGAGCGGTATGGGGTTGAGGGGTGGTGAAGGGGCACGGGAGGCGTACCTCCGTCGAGACCATTTGCGCATATGGCGAACAGATGCCAACGGATGATCGCAACCGTCTCGAAAATGGAACTCGGCAGCAGTCTCGTAGAATCGAAATGTGGCGAGAAAACGCAAATCGAGGCGAAGGCAAGGTCGTCGACCGTTTGCTAATGCGCGACAAGCATTGGTCGCAAAACCTAGCGAAAACGACGTTGAACAAGCTCCGTCTTCGTTAGCCGGCGCTCGACCAGAACCGACTAACGAAGAAGCTTGGCATCTCTCACGCTCAGGTTCTCGAGCGGTTCGCGGATTCGATTTCCAGCATGTTGTCGGTGCGTGGTTGGCTTCTCAAATTGCTACTGGGAAACTGGTAACGGATCGGCTGATTCCCGAAGGATTCGCCGACCTTCACCTCGAAGGGCCAGACAAAGTCCGCTATGAGGTCAAATCGCGTCAAGCCAAGCGCAGCCCATTTTCGACCAGCGAAGCAAGCGGTCATATCGCCGATGCGTTTACAAAACTCCCATCTGACGCCCGACTCGTCGTCGTTTTGGAAAAAGGCATCAAAGGATGGGATATTGATTCAGATGTTTATGGTACCGAAATTCCCCTGAATTCTCTAATTGACGAGTTCGGCGAACTTGGAAAGTCGATTGAACATCGAATCGACCGGGGCGATCAATCTACCGAGGTGTTCGAAGAATTGATTGGAAAAGCTTCAATTTTGGTGGTTCCATGGGATTGGTTAGTGTCGGAAACAAAGTCGGAGATCAGGAGCATTCGGGAGTTACCCGGAGCAGCAATCGCTTGGATCGCGAGAGACCTCCAATCGACGATCGCAGCAGCTGCAGACAAAAATGCCGAGGTTGAATATCAAAATAGAGTCGGCGTCGATCGAACTATGCTGGTCAACGGGATCAATTCATCAGCCGAACTAATCGACCTTGATTCGATCGAATACGCTCTGTCAACCGGCATATGCAGCGCGATTGATTTGACGCCTTCCGAAGCGGGCGATGCGTATTACGAAGGTGTATCTACGCAGCCCGGTCACGTCGGCGCGGACCTGGTTGTGCCAAGACCAGATCTCGTTACCGAGGTGTTGAAAGGATTGGAAGACGGCAAAACGACATTGCTCGAAGGCCCGTCAGGAATAGGAAAATCGGCCGTACTTTGGACCCTGCCATTCGCGCTGCCCGGGGTGCTGTGGTTCAAGGTAAACCGCGTATCAAGCGACGACGTGTCTCAAATAGTGAGACTTCTCAAAGCGCACGAAGCTTCGCCCGGTGCACCAGTGGGTATCCTCGTCGACGGGGTAGGGAACTCGGAGATGTTGGGGTGGTCTAGATTGCAGGCTGCGCTCGCGGACATGCCAGGCGTCCATCTGGTAGGCAGCGTTCGCAGCGAAGACATGTTCGTTCTCGGCGACGTCGCTGATTTCACTACGGTGCAAGTGTCTCTCAACGAGCAGTCAGCCGAGACGATCTACAACGGTCTAATCAGACGCGGAAAAACATCGGAGGCGCATTGGAGAGAAGCGTTTGAGAAATGCAACGGCTTAACGCTGGAGTTCACGCACCTACTGACCCAAGGCACGCGTCTCAGCGACGTAATCGCGGATCAGATCAATAAACGGATTAATGAAAAGAGAGTTCATGAACTCGAGGTGTTGGCTCGGGTGGCGGTTGCAGACAGGTGGTCCGCGAGCGTAGAAATCGAAGCTTTACGGCAATCGTTAGGGATTAGTGCATGGGAAATCCGATCCGCTTTAAATCGCTTGAATCAAGAACATCTGTTGATCGAAGTTGAGGGGGCACTCAAGGGTGTTCATCAAATCCGTTCAACAGCAATCGTGAATGCGATCCATGATCCGCCGCCACCGGGACTTGATTCGACTGTCTTGGACGTTTTGAGGATACTGCGCGGCCCGTCGCTCACGAGATTCGTGTTCGAGATTCTGAAAGACCGCCCTGATCTGCACAACTTGATTCTTGGAGAACTGAAGCAGTTAAGCGATGACAACGCAGGGATCCTGGAAGCTTCCCTTAGAGGATTGGAACTTTTCGATTATTGGAACCAGTCCACACGTTGGCTAAAGATCGGGCGTCGCCACAACGTCGCTCCAGCATATATGCCACTGGTTCACCTATACGCCGTTGGCGACATCGATCCTCCTGAATTTTCTGCTCCCGAAATTCGGGGATCCGTGACCGAAATGGTCGCGGCCGGCATGGATTCCGAATTCCGTGAAGCTCTGATCGACGAGATCGGCGTTCCCAAAATCGCGTCTATGTTGGTCAACTCCAAGAACATCACACAAATCAATCGATTGCTGCGTTCGCTGATCCGAACAGGTACTGATTGGCACGAGATGGTTTCGTGCGTGACGGCCAACTCTGATTTCCTCGACACGTTGAAACGGAGTCCACTTTCTGATCTCGCCGACTGCGTCGCATTGGCGTTGGAGGTGTCTGAGGAATTGGCGACCGAGCTCGTGGGTGCTGTCGGCGGTACCGAATTTGTGTTTAAGAAATTCCGATCTGAAGACCCTTGGATTTTGGAGTTGAGGTTAGTGGACGACGATGGTGAACGCGTAGGTTACGCGAGGTTTTTGCACGTTTCCGACGTCGATCAGGGTGATCCAAGAGACAGGTCGATAAAGATCGGCCAGTTGTTGCTCCGAACCTTGCCGAATATCACCAAGGTGGATGTTCAAGCGGTGTTACCCGGTGGGCACAAGCTGGAGATTGATGGCTTCGACCATACCGCATCTGGCCTGCTACGCAAGTACGACCACCATCCGGTTATCGCTCGAACTAACCAGGAGCGTATGTGCTTGGCGCATCTTCATTTTGGGACTAGCGAAACAGAACGCTTGACGAGATTTTCTCAGCTACTCCCGAAATGTGTAGGCCTGCTCGAAGAATTCGGAACGATGTTTGCGAGACGCGATTTCGCACGATCCGATTTGACGCGCTTGGAAAAACGCCGGTTGAAGTTGCTACAGGAGGCGACTGACATCGCTCCCGGGGTTGGTCCCGATCCGCTATCCGATGAACCCGAGACCCAGGTTGGTGATCCATTGTCCGCGTTCATCTTGAATGTCTGTGGTAACGCATTGCCCCGGTTTTCACAACCAAAAGGCTATCTGTCTCTGTCGGCGTTTGTAAATCAGACTTTGATCGCGAAGGACATACCAGCGATCAAGCGGGAGCCATGGTGGTTAATCGGTCGAGATTGCCCCGGGGCGGAACTTGACGGAATTTCTGACCTGCTGTCAGATCTCGACGCGATGATCATCGAGTTGTCGTCGAATCCGGGTTCATTAGTGGAAATGTCAAAAGTTGCTAAAGCAGGACCGCGTATACGTGCCCTAACTCGTGCGGCAGAGTTTTCACGGGCAAAGACGCGACGACGCATTGAAAAACGTCGCCAAGAAGTGACCGATGCGTTCGTATCCCTAGGATTGTCGTTGCAAGTCTACTGGTACGATGGTGATCCATTGACCAGCAAACTATCCAATTTCGCGGTTGCTGTCGAACTTGAAACTCTCGCCGATTGGGGGCCGACAGTCGAAAAGCTCCTACCAACGGTCAAAGGTTGCGAGTCGCTCGGAGAATCCCCACTGTTGGTCCCACTGATGAACGGCAAATCCGTGAAACTATTGGCGCGGCGCCACCTCAATTCCAAACTCTGTCCTGACAACGACTCCAACGAATTCGATGAGCAACTGCCGCCACCCATGACACAACGCTTGTCGACACATGTCATCGCTGCGAACTTGGCCCTAACTTCGTACTCGGGACTGTCGATCATCAAAGGCGAAGTCGATCATCACGAACATCTCGCTAATATGCGGGATAGGACCGTTAACGCGTTCAAAGATGCAATCGGCGAGATTCGTGCGTTGTCCCAAGATCAGGTCACAGAATTCCTATTGAGTTGGTTCTATAACAACGCTGCTTCGGTTGATCGTGAATGGGCGGGCGAAATCACCGCCGGCACATTTGCTGCCAACGCAGCGGCAGCCGAACTGGGTATAGATTCGGATCAACGTGAAGGTCTCATGGGACTATTGATGTTGTCGTTAGAGTGGGATTCGGACCCCACGAAAGCACTGCAATTACTTGCATACTAGGCAGAACCGCGATGTTTCTCCAGTGTGGGCAAATGTGATGCCTGGTCCGAGGATTCAACTCGCCGGAAAATCGGCGTAGGTCACAATCCCATGCCCCAGACCCGCGTAGTCGCGATCACAGCGTTGCCGTCTGCGGGCCTGATATCGGTTTCGCCCTCAGATTCCAGACTGAGTCTACGCAGAAGGCAAGCGGGTAACAAAAGGCTTACGCTTCCACTTCGTAATTCCCGTCGAAATACGCGGTCATTCGATCCGCCACCGGTTGATCATCGCTACCCGGCAGTCCATTACCGATGTCGAGAGTATCGCTCTCTGGATAGTATGAGATTTGGAGTTTCATGTCGTGAACAGCTATAGCGCTTCGCCCTCATCGCGAAGTACGGAAGCGGATGATATCGGTTCGCGATCAGCCATGTAACGACTGAGGTATGGTGCGAGGACTTTGGCGGCGTGTTCGAGCGTGACGAACACGACATCGCCGTCATGATCGACATGGGCGGTGAGGTTGTCTGCGACATCGTAGCCCTCGGTGGCAGGTTTGCCGTTGCCGATGTCTAGGATGTCTGTTTGGGGGAAGTAGTGGATTTCTAGTTCCATGGAGTGTCCCGTTCGCAGTATCGCTAGCCGTGACAATTTTAAGAGAACTTCGTCTCCGTCCCAACGGAATCTTTGGGCTTCTTAGCCTTAATCCATCCCTTCTTCCTTCTGGCGATCTTACAGATGCCTTTGCCCAAGAATCTTCGTGGGTTGTCGATGACACCTCGGCTTCCATTACAGATGGTGCCGGCTCCCTAGAACAAATTTATGCCGCTGGAAACGATGCTCAATTCAACTTTCTGGGCACCAGTATCACAATCACATTGAGCGACAATCCCAGTCCCGCCATGGTAGCCTCCAGATTGCAGATCGCTCTCAGAGCCACATCTGTGACTCAGCTGGCCACCTGTACGGTATCGTACATGGCTGGCTCCAGCTTCAGCATTGAAAATGTGACGCCTGGCATGAGTGCCTGGCTGTGGCATATATCCACGAATGGGCAAATACTCAACACTTCACCGACATCCTGACAACGCGAGTCAGAGCCGCCGCTGAATGCGGCGGCTCTGAAAGGACAATCTCTTAATTATCTGGCAGATCCTGAAGTCCCCATTTGAACGACGGGCAGACTTCTTGCACCCGCTCCAGCAACCTCTCCATATGCGGGTAGAGGTCTCTCACTCGACCTTTGTACTCGTCCGCAACATGCTCGGGGTAATAACCGTACTCTCTGTGTCGCACCTGATTGGGTGTGACTATAATTCCTTCGTAACGGAGCCCCATCCCTGAATTCGAGTAGGTTACATCTGCTGGTTTACTACTGAACGACAACTTTTTGTCGTCGAACCATATCTGGTTAGGCGCATAAGAGAATGACAGTTTTTCGTGTAGATAGAGATAGACGTCGTACAGCGGCTCGCCTAGCTCATCGTACAGTTGCACTTTCCCGTTTTTCCTGTTGACCATGTCTGAATCCCATAGAAACCGCACCAAGAATTTACGTAGCGGATGAATTTCACCATGATTCGCCCTCCCGAAATTCGTCATGCTCAACGCCTCGCGGTAGGCGCTGACTGCCGGGAGAAGACCCTCTTCGACGCGTTTGCACCCCGACCACGGCTCATACGTCGGAGGCGGTGTTGACATGGGCACCTGGCGCGCCGTGACCGTCGCTGTTTTTGCCACGTTAGCTTTACTCTCTTGTGCCCGTGTCGTCGCGGCCACGTTTTTCGCAACGGCGGTTTTTACCGCTTTTTGTGCTATAGATGTTGCCGCAATCTTGGCCTCAACGGTCGCGGCTGCTCTCGCAGCCTCGGCGGTAGCAGTTGCTTTGTCCGGTGTCGGTGGCAATGGTTCCGTCTGTACTGGTGCACACGCCAGCATCAGACCGGCACCCAGTGCCGCTATCAGAATCGTTGGTATTTTCATTTCAAGTTATCACGATAATTTGGTTAAGATATTCGGCTAAATCGGCTCGCCTTCGTCGCGAAGTGTCGACGCTGGAATTCGCGATTCGCGAGCCATGTATTCGCGCAGGTATGGGGCAAGTACCTCAACGGCGTTCTCAAGCGACACGAATACGACATCGCCTTCTGCATCAACGTGTGCGGTGAAACGCTGAGCAACATCGTATCCTTCGCTGGCAGGTCGGCCGTTACCGATATCGAGTGTGTCGCTTTCAGGATCGTAGTAGATTTCGAGTTTCATGGTCGTCCCCATTTTCTCAATGCGTTGCGATCTAAGAATCGGTTTAGAACCTCGTCGTTGTCGACGATGACTCGGAGCCATTTGTCGATCTCTTCGATGTATCCGTAGTACCTGATCCTGCCGTTTGGTTGAATTTCGGTGTGATGCGGGTCATTCAACACACGCGTCACCCAAGCCTCTGAAACTTCAGGATGTTTGATTTTTGCTCGTTCGTAGTAATTTGATGTGTCCATAAACACTTGAACAGGGTTAGAACCAGATCAGCACAAAGTCGATTCTATCAACACAAGCTGAATCACCCCCAAGAAAAATGTGACGACATGCGGCCAGTTGGCTGGTTGTGGATTCCGGCACACACCGGAATGACGGTAGGTTTAACTCCTGCGTGACGGTAGGGATGTCGATTAACCTACCGGAAAATCCGCATAAGTCACAATCCCATGCCCCAGAGCCGCGTAGTCGCGGTCCCACCGCTCCTGGATCCCCGCTCGCCAATCCAACGCCGCCGTTTCCAGCTCCGAAGCCAACTCGGGCATGTCGTCGGTTAGGTTTGTGGATTCGGAGATGTCGGTTGAGAGGTCGGCTAGGTGGATGTGGGTTTGGGGTTCGTCTTCTTCTACTAGGACGCCGTCGATGACTAGTTTGTGGTTGCCTCGGCGGATGGCGGTTTGGCCGTCTAGTTCCCAGTAGAGGTCGCGTTCGGGGAGGTCGGTGCCTTTGGATAGGAGGTCTAGGATGCTGGTGCCGTCGAATTCTCCGGTGTCGGGGGTTGGCGCGGTCCCGTCGGCGGCGTGGAGGGCGGTAGGGACGATGTCCATGGAGGCGCAGGGGGTGGACACGACTTGTCCGCCAGGGATGCGTGCGGGGTAGTGGGCGATTGCGGGCATGCGGATGCCGCCGTCGAAGAGGCTGAATTTGTGGCCCTTGAGTCCGCCTGAGGAGCCTCCGTAGTAGGGATCGAGGGTGCCGTCGAGCCAGTTGCGGGTCTCGCGGGACGGGCCGTTGTCGGAGACGAAGAATGTGAGGGTGTCTTCGGCTTCTCCGAGTCGAGTGAGTTCGTTCATGATGGTGCCGATCGCATCGTCGATGGCAGAAATCATAGCGGCCATAATGCGTCGATCCCATGGAAGGTCGGCGAAGCGAGACGTGTATTTTTCGGGCGCGTGCATGGGGTAGTGAGGCGCGTTGAAGGGTGCGTAGAGGAGGAAGGGTTTTCCGGAGGCGCGTTTCTCGGCGACCATGGCTCGGAGGCGCTCGATGGCTTTTTCAGCGATGAGTTCGGTGAAGTATTCGCTGTCGTGCCAGACTTCTTCGTTGTTCTCCCAGAGGTCGTGCGTGGGATTGATGCCGGGGCCGGGTCGGTTGGCACCCCAGTAGTAGATGTGGGAGTAGAAGTCGATGCATCCGGCGAGGAAGCCGAACCAGTAGTCGAAGCCGTGGGAGTGTGGCCGGCACTCATCGGTGAGGCCGAGGTGCCACTTGCCGACCATGGATGTCTGGTAGCCGCGGTCTTTGAGGAGCGACGAGATGGTTGGTGTCGAGTTGGGCAGACCTGAAGCGGTGCGGTGTCCTTGCAGGATGGCGCGGACGCCGGCGTTTCCGGGGTAGCGTCCGGTTAGGAGCGCAGCGCGTGAGGGACTGCAGACGGGGCTGTTGGAGTACCAGTCGGTAAAGCGGACACCATTTGCGGCGAGGTTATCGAGGTTGGGAGTGCGGAAATCGGTGGCGCCCATGCACGACAGATCGCCGTAGCCTTGGTCGTCGGTCATGAAGACGATGACATTTGGGCGGTCGGATTCGTTTGGCATGGCGGACCTCGCCATCTCCCTCTCCCGGCAAGCGGGAGAGGGGATTATGTTTCTTGGCTACTCGCTGTCGCCATCGTCATCAAACGAGATGACGGGTTCTTCGGGAGTTTCGATGCCGCCGAAGAATGTGCTGGCGAGGTTGGAGTAGTCGGGTTCCGAAGCATTTTGACCATCGTCGCCGGAGAATCCGATCGAGACGTTTGGTGATTGGCTGTCGACGTTGAACGCGGCGAGGGAGGCAGCAACATCGTCGCTGGCGATAGCTGCGAGCGCCTCTTCCCAACCTTGGGTAACGGGCTCCGGTAGCACTTCTTCGGGGTCCGGCAGTCCGAGGAGTTCGCGGCCTTCCACTGAACGGTCAAGGCGTGCCGGTATCATGCGGCCGATGATGACGTTCTCTTTGAGGCCGGTCAGCCGGTCAACGCTACCCTGTAGAGCGGCATCGGTAAGGACGCGCTCGGTTTCTTGGAACGAAGCCTTCGCCAAGAAGCTTTGCGACATCAGCGACACTCGACTGATGCCGAGAAGGACGGGCATTGCGGTTGCGGGGTCGCCGTCTTGCTCTCGTACTTCTTCGTTGGCTTGGAGGTACTGGGATCGGTCGACGACTTCGTCAATCAGAAGTTTCGAATCGCCGGTGCTTTCGATCTTGACCTTTTGGAGCATCTGGCGCACGACGACTTCGAAGTGTTTGTCGTGCACTTTGACACCTTGCGAACGGTAGACGCGTTGAGCCTCTTCGACGAGGTAGCGTTGGACGGCTTCGATGCCGCTGATGCGCAGGATGTCGTGCGGGTTCTGAGTTCCGTCGGTGAGCTGCGTTCCGGGTTCGATCTCCTGGCCTTCCGATACCAAGATTTCGGCGTTGCTCTGCGGCATGTATTCACGTTCGTCGGTCTCGAGCCAGAAGATGCGGATAGCGGTGTCGTCGATACTCTCGACCTCGCCAGAAACCTCAGATACCAATTCTTCCGGCAAAGCGAGTGCGCCGTCGTCGCCCATTGCATCTCGGCGACCTGCCGCGGTGAGCGTCAAGAGGTTGGACCCGGCATCAACCCAATCGCCGACTTCAACGTTTGATCGATAGCCAGCAGGGATCTCGACGTCGGAGTGGAACGTTTCGACGTTCTCGACTGCGATAACGATGTTCCCTTGGGTTTCGCGGAAGCTGATAATACCGGGGATTTCCGACAGGATGGCTGGAGCCTTCGGGTTGCGCGCTTCAAACAGCTCTTGGACGCGGGGTAGTCCTGTCGTGATGTCGCGGTCGCTGGCAATACCACCGGTGTGGAAGTTACGCATGGTCAGCTGCGTGCCGGGTTCGCCGATGGATTGTGCAGCGACGATCCCGACTGCTTCGCCGATGATGGACGGGCGATTGTCGGCGAGCATGCTGCCGTAGCAGCGCCCGCAGATACCACGTTCGAGCATGCAACCGACCGGCGATCGGACTTCGAGCTCCTCCAGTCCGGAAGCGACGATGCGGCGTGCCAGGTCGATGTCGATGAGGGTGTCGCTAGTTGCGATGACTTCGCCGGTCTCGGGATCGACTACATCTTGTACTGCATACCGGCTGAAGATGCGTTCCTCGAACGGTAGGTTGAGCGCTCTTGACGCCTCAGCGGAGACGGTCATGCCGATCGGGGATCCACAGTCGCGTTCGTTGATGATTACGTTCTGAGCAGCGTCAGCCATACGTCGGGTCAGATATCCGGCTTCAGCGGTCTTGAGGGCGGTGTCGGCCAGTGCCTTGCGCGAACCGTGGGTCGATGCAAAGAACTCGTGGACGGATAGGCCTTCGGCGAAGCTGGCTTCGATCGGGACATCGATGATGCGACCGCGTGGGTTCGACATGAGGCCGCGCATACCGGCCATCTGCTTGATCTGAGCCAAGTTACCTTTCGCACCCGAATCGGACATAGCGAAGACGCCGTTGTACTCGGGAAGATGCGATTTCACGGCATCAGTCACTAGGTCGGATGTCTCGTTCCACGTCTCGATGGTCGCGGTGTACTTCTCTTCATCGGTGATGACGCCTTCGTTGTACATCCTTTGAAGTTCTGCGACTTGAGCTCGACCATCTTCGATAAGTCCGGCCTTCTCGGGGGGTGGGACGGCGTCTTTGATCGCGATGGTGGTGCCGGAACGTGTGGCGTACTCAAATCCGAGACGTTTCATCTCGTCGAGGACGATAGCGGTGCCGGCGTTGCCGAGTTCGCTGTAGCAGCGATGCACGACGGCATCAAGTTCATCTTCCTTCATGACGTAGTTGTGGAACCCCATCGAATCTGGAAGAATCTCGCTGAAGATTATCCGTCCGACGGTGGTTTCAATCCAGTCGTGAGGCTCGTCGATGATGAACGGAGTTGTCGCAGTCGATTCAGTCCAGACTGGAGTGCCGCCTGACATGCGGACTCGGATGCGGTCGCGGAGCCCGATCTGGTTGGTCTCTTGAGCAAAGAGCGCTTCCTGCAAGCTGCCAAAATACCGCACGCCGGCGTGACCGTTTTCAGACTTGGAGCCGTTGGTGAGCGCGAACTCAGTGGCGATAACGTCGGTCGGAACCGGTACCGCGGTGTTCATCACCGGCCCGGTCATGTAGTAAAGGCCGAGCAGCATGTCGAGCGTCGGCGATACGATAGGTGAGCCGGATCGCGGTGCGAGCATGTTGCTCGTGCTGAGCATGAGCGTCTTCGCTTCGTTGATGGCACCTGGCGAAAGCGGTACGTGAACGGCCATCTGGTCGCCATCGAAGTCAGCGTTGAAGGCGGTACAGACCAGCGGGTGGAGTTGTATGGCTTTACCTTCGACGAGTTTCGGGTAGAAGGCCTGGATTCCCAAACGGTGGAGCGTTGGTGCGCGGTTCAGGAGCACCGGGTGTCCATCAACTACCTTTTCGAGAGTGTCCCAGACTTCCGCGTCGGCTTGTTCGGCGCGGCGCTTTGCGGTTTTGATGTTGTGTGCGTGACCCAATGCGATCAGGCGGTTCATGACGAACGGCTTGAAAAGTTCGAGCGCCATTTCCTTGGGGATGCCGCACTCGTCCAGCTTGAGTTGTGGTCCGGAGATGATGACGGCGCGACCGCTGTAGTCGACCCGTTTTCCTAACAGGTTCTGTCGGAAGCGGCCTTGCTTGCCGCGCAACAAGTCGGTGAGGGACTTGAGCTTGTGGTTGTGTCGCCCCATGATTGCTCGACCGCGTCGACCGTTGTCGATGAGTGCGTCAACGGCTTCTTGCAGCATTCGGCGTTCGTTGCGGACGATGATGTCCGGCGCGGAGAGTTTGAGAAGGTGGCTCAGTCGGTTGTTGCGGTTGATGACGCGACGATACAGATCGTTAAGGTCGCTAGTCGCGAATCGGCCGCCGTCGAGTTGCACCATGGGGTGCAGTTCAGGAGGTAGTACCGGCAGGACGGTGAGAATCATCCACTCGGGCTTGTTGCCGCTGGTTCGAAATGCTTCGACCACGCTCAAACGTTTGACCGCTTTGGCTCGGCGTTGACCGGAGGTATTGCGGATAATTTCGTTGAGTTCTTCGTGAATCTCGTCGAGTTCGAGGTTTTCGAGCAGTTCGAGAATCGCGTCGGCGCCCATTCCGGCTTCAAAGACATTGCCGAATCGGTCTTTGAGCTCGCGGTATTCGGCCTCGTTCAACTCGGTCTTGATCTGCAGGCTTTCCGCTTGATCGATTTTCCGTGCGACATCTTGTTCGAAGACGATCTTCCAGTGCGCGAGCGCGGTTTCGACCACGTCTTCCATGGAAGAGCCTTCGGGCGCACTTGGAATCGCGTCTGGGTCTTCACCCAAAGAGATGTGAATAGATCGGATTTGGTCGATCAGTTGGGCCAAGAAGTCTTCGTTTCGCTCGGTGGCGGCAAACTGCGTGCGTTCCTCTTCGATGCGCGCGAGTTCCTGCTCGCGGTAATCCATCAACTCGGTGACCGCAAGGAGTCGGGCGTCTTCATCTACTTTGGTGATGATGTAGCAGGAGAAGTAGAGCACTCGCTCGAGGTTTCTGGGGGTGATGTCAAGGATGATGCTCATCCGTGACGGTGTTCCCTTGGAAAACCAGATGTGTGCGACTGGTGCGGCTAGGTTGATGTGTCCCATGCGCTCGCGTCGAACGGAGGTGCGAGTCACTTCAACCTTGCACTGGTCGCAGACGAATCCCTCGCGTCGCATGCGCATGTCGCGCTGACGTTTGTATTTCCCGCAGTAGCACTCGAAATCCCGCGTCGGACCGAAAATTCGTTCGCAGAATAACCCATCGCGTTCCGGTCGTAGCGTCCGGTAGTTAATGGTTTCGGCTTTTTTGACTTCGCCCCACGACCATTTCCTGATGACCTGCGGCGAAGCGATAGCGATTTTGATCGCACGAAAGTCGCTTTCGGGACTAGGAGCGGTTTGTTGTAAGGGTGTAAATGCCATTCCGTTTTACCTCGTTTGGTCGCGAGTGGGACGTTGTTTGGTCGCAGGTGTGAGCGCGGGGACGCACGCGGTGTGCGAACCCGTCTTGGGACTATTCGTCAGTTTCGGCCGAGTCGTCGTCGGCTTCCCCTTCGTCTGACGATTCCGAGCTTTGATCATCGTCTTCGCTGAAGTCAACATCGAACTCCAACACTGGCGGCGGCAGTTCCGCTCCGATGTCCATGACGTCACCACCAATCGGTACGAAGTCTTGATCTTCTTGGAACGGAGTTTCTTCGATCACTTCGTCGGCTTCGTCGCCGGTTCCGGTCTCGAAGTTGGCGTCGCCGATCATCGAGATGTCTAGTCCAAGCCCTTGAAGCTCATGAATCAAAACGTTGAACGATTCGGGAACGTCGGCAGAAACGACCGACTGGCCCTTGACGATGGCCTCGTATGCCAACACTCGTCCTTTGACGTCGTCGGATTTTATGGTCAGCACTTCCTGCAAGGTGTGTGGCGCGGAATATGCTTCGAGCGCCCAGACCTCCATTTCGCCGAATCGCTGGCCCCCGAACTGCGCCTTGCCGCCCAGAGGTTGTTGCGTGATCAACGAGTAAGGTCCGGTGGATCGGGCGTGCATCTTGTCTTCCGCTAGGTGGATCAGCTTCATCATGTAGATGTTGCCGACGGTGACTGGCTGGTCGAACCTCTCGCCGGTGCGTCCATCGATGAGAGTCTGCTTCCCGAGGATTGGCGCGGCGTTACCGCTTTCGCGATCGAGGCGGCGCGCAACGGCCATTAGTTCATTGCGGTCTAACGCGGTCGTGTTTTGCCCGGCGACTTCGGAGAGCCAGAGCCGCATGCACGCTTCGCTGGCCTTCCCAGCGTCGTCAATGTCGTGACTGCTGAGTTCGTTGTAGTCGTACCCGCGCTCTTGGAGCCACTGTCGGATTCTCTCCTGATCGATCGATCGGTCAGTCATGTCGCGGTGGTTGCGGGCTTCGGACGCGGAAACAAACCATGCTCTCGCCAACTCGTCTTCGATTGCGACTTCAGTTGCACTGTCGAACACTGGAGTGATGGCTGAGAAGTCGAGTTCTCGTGCGGCCCATCCGAGATGTGTTTCGAGTAGCTGACCAAGATTCATGCGCGACGGTACGCCGATTGGGTTGAGGACGATGTCGAGCGGAGTTCCGTCCGGCAGATGTGGCATGTCCTCGCGGGGCAGGATCATGGCGACGACACCTTTGTTGCCGTGTCTGCCGGCCATTTTGTCGCCTTGCATGATCTTGCGAGTGTGTGCAACCCAGACGCGGACCATCATGGAGACGCCAGGCGGCAGCTCAGCACCGTCTTCCTTCTTGCTGACGCGGACTTTGATGACTTTGCCTTTTTCGCCATGAGGCACTCGAAGGCTGGTGTCTTTGGTGTCGCGCGCCTTTTCACCGAAGATGGCTCGGAGGAGCTTCTCCTCTGCGGTCAGTTCGGTCTCGCCCTTGGGTGTGACCTTTCCGACGAGGATGTCGCCTGGGCCGACCCAAGTTCCCGGAATGACAATGCCTTCTTCATCGAGGTTTGCCAAATTGGTCTCGCCAACGTTGGCGATGTCGCGAGTGATTTCTTCTGGTCCGAGCTGGGTTTCGCGGGCTTCTACCTGGTGTTTCTGGATGTGCGTGGAGGTAAAGCGGTCGTCTTTGACGAGGTCCTCGCTGAGGATGATCGCATCCTCATAGTTGCCGCCGCCCCAGCTCATGAAGCCGACCAAGACGTTTTGACCCAACGCGAGGCGCCCGCCTTCAGTTGAGGAGCTATCGGCAATGGCCTGTCCGGCGTGGACACGTTGTCCTTTGCTGACGATGGGGTGCTGATTGATGCAGGTGCTCTGGTTAGAGCGTTCGTATCGGATGAGCGGGTAGGCGCGCGTTTCGCCTTGGTCGTCGGCGATAACGATCTTGTCACTGGTGACTGAGGCAACTAAGCCGTCGATAGACGACCGAACTACCTGACCGCTGTCGAGTGCGGCGCGAGCTTCGATGCCGGTACCGACGATCGGGGCTTCTGGTCGAATTAGCGGTACGCCTTGGCGTTGCATGTTGGAACCCATCAGGGCGCGCGTGGCGTCATCGTGTTCAAGGAACGGAATGAGTCCTGCGGAGACGCTCACGATTTGCGACGGAGAAACGTCTATATAGTCGACGTCTTCAGGGCGCGCTTTGATGTACTGCTCACCACCGGTTCGGCAACGTACGTTACCTTCGAGTTGTCCGACAGCATCGACGGGTGTCGTGGGTTCACCGATTAATACTTCCTCTTCTTGATCGGCGGAAAGGTATTCGACGTCTTCGGCGTTGAGCGAGATGAAGGGTCGGACTTCGATTTGTTGTTCGCCAAGCCTGCGGAGGCGTTTGGCGAGATCTTCGTCAACAACGGATTCCGCTTTGCCAACGATGGTCTTGCGGCTTTTTTCTCGGACGTCTTGCGTGAGCATTCGTCCGACCAAATCATCGGACCGGTTCGATATTGACGTTCGAACTTTTCGGTACGGCGTTTCGACGAATCCGAATGCGTTGACTTTGGCGTAGGTTGCGAGAGAGCCGAGAAGTCCGATGTTCGGTCCTTCGGGGGTCTCGATCGGGCAGATACGGCCGTAGTGAGAGTGGTGTACGTCACGGACGTCAAAGCCGGCCCGGTCACGCGTTAAGCCACCGGGGCCGAGGGCGGAGAGGCGTCGCTTGTGGGTCAATTCAGACAGTGGATTGGTCTGATCCATGAACTGGGACAGCTGTGAACCGCCGAAGAACTCTTTGACTGCGGCTCCGACTGGTCGAATGTTGATCAACGCTGCGGGAGTGGTTTCGCCCGGATGGGTTGTCATGCGTTCGCGTACGACGCGCTCCATCCGAACGAGACCCACGCGAATCTGGTTCTGGATCAATTCGCCAACGGTTCGGACGCGACGGTTGCCGAGGTGGTCAATGTCGTCGGGCACTGCTGTGCCTTCATTGACTTTGATCATGCGCTTGATGATGTTGACAAAGTCGCGCTTGGTGAGGGTTCTGCGAGTGAGTTCAACGTCAACGTTGATGCGCCGGTTGAGCTTGTATCTGCCGACATCTCCCAGATCGTATCGTCGCGAGTCGAAGAACATCTGAGAGACGAGGCGCTTGGCACCATCCACGGTGGCTGGTTCGCCCGGTCGCATTCGCTTGTGGAACTCTTTCAGCGCGTCGTCTTCGTCCTTAGCGTCAGCATCGGATTCCCACGTCGACCGAATGAAGTCGCGCACTTCGGCATCTTCGTCGCCTTCGGCCGGATCGCCGAAGATTTCACGCATCGCCTCGAGCGAGTCAAGTTTGAGAGGTGATTCCTGGTCGTGCTCGGAACCGTCTTCAACCGCGGCGATCGCGCGCAGGAGCGTGGTAACCGGTAGCTTGCGCT
Source organism: Dehalococcoidia bacterium (assembly GCA_965208645.1). Classification (GTDB taxonomy): domain Bacteria; phylum Chloroflexota; class Dehalococcoidia; order Lucifugimonadales; family Lucifugimonadaceae; genus Bin127. The sequence goes on from OZ242350.1 coordinate 1,158,200, forward strand.
TGCGATCGACTTTCGCGAAAAGTATGTCTCGGTTGCTGGTTTCGAGTTCGACCCATGCACCGCGGTACGGGATCAGCTTGACGCTGCAAAGTCGATTGCCGGTGGCGGGATCTTCGTCTTGCGAATAGTACGCGCCCGGTGAACGGACGAGTTGCGATATTACGACGCGTTCGGCGCCGTTGATGATGAACGTGCCATTCTCGGTCATCTTAGGCATGTCGCCGAAGAAGATCGTCTGCTCTTTGATCTCGTCGGTCTCGTTGATCTTCAACTCGATCGTGACGTGAAGAGGCACGCTGTAGGTTATTTCGCGTTCGCGGCACTCTTCTTCGGAAAACTCAGGTTCGCCGATCTCGTGCTCGGTCAGACTCATTTCATACTTGGGATTGTCCGACGAGTAGTCGGTGATAGGCGAAATCTCTTCGAAGAGTTGGTGGAGTCCGTCGCCGAGAAGCCAATCGAAAGAATCTTTTTGGACCTGGATTAGGTCCGGCATATCCGTCGGCACGTTAGTTTCGCCAAAGGTGCGGTATGCGCGGCTCTTGCCGCCAGCGGTCAACGCATGTGAAATGACCATTCAGTTCTCCTTGAGTGCAGGTCGAGAATCAGCAACGACGGTTCGACCTAGTCGATAATGCTGGGGTTCTGCACAGGTGACGGATTACGGCTGTGTCCGTTTCGCGCGAAAACGCGCCCTACCCAGCTGGAGAGTTTTCCCAGCCGCGGGTGCGCTATGGAAAGCCTGTTTAAGGCGTGGCCGCGGATTACGTGCACTATCTTAATGCTAAACGTGTGCGCGGCGCTTGTCTAGTGGGTTTACGTGCAGTTTGGCGCGAATTTCCCAAATCATTCTTGAGGAGCGGCGGACAACATCGGAACTCTTTATTCGCTTGCCGTAGGCGGGTGTCTATCACGTCCTGAAGCGCTGCGCAACGGCACGTCGCGGAGGAACAGGACGATAGCGATGGCGGTCACCAAGATAAAGAACGTGGCTAAGAAAACACTGGAGAGCGACGAAGCCAAAGCCGTGCGCAACCCGTCGAGCATTGCACTTGTGGCGCCATCCGCTAAGCCCAAATTGGCTACGATACCGTTCAACACTTCCGGGTTCACCATTGCTGCCGGGTTGTTGGCCAATTCTGCAATCTCGTCGCCGCTGATGGCTTCCCGGACTTCGGGTGGCAATGAATCGCTCAGATTAGCTCGGAACCGATTCGCCATTAGTGAACCCAATAGCGCCAGCCCCAATGCCCCTCCGACGGTTCGGTAGAACTGCACGGTTGATGTGGCGATTCCCAAAAAGCGGTGTTCGACCGCGTTCTGGGCCGCGATGGTGAACGCGGGGAAGGTGAAACCGAGTCCGAATCCGAGCAATACGATGAATGAGATAGCGATCGGGTAAGTCGTTGCTTCCGAAGTGGTGGACAACAGGAATAGACCGATCGACATCATCGTGACGCCGAAGAGACCAGGCCAACGATAACTGCCAAGCCGCGAGACGACCTGCCCAGATATGGATGCTCCGATCACGGTTCCTAGCATCATCGGCGTCAGGAAACTGCCGCTACTGGTGGCTGATGCTCCCAGCACGCCTTGGAAGAATAGCGGGATGAATATGATGGCGCCGAACATACCGAACCCAGTCACAAAGGTCGCAAGAATGGTGACCGCCAGAACCGGATTCGTGTATATGTGAAGCGGCATTATCGGGTTGATTGTCCGCATCTCCACGAATATGAAGGCGGCGACCGCGGTTGCCGCAACGGCGAAGAGGATGATTACTTGGGATGATGTCCAACCTGAATCGCCGGCTATCGAGAGCGCGAGCATCAACGGCACGACGGTCGCGATGAGCGTGATTACACCGAGAACATCAATGGTTCGGTCCATTGGTTGTGGTTCGATACGCGGGAAGAAACGCGTCATTGCGATGATCAACGGGATACTGATCGGGAGGTTGATGTAGAAGATCCAGTTCCACGAAAGGGTGTCGGTGATGACCCCCCCGAGGGTCGGTCCGATGACCGATGACATACCGAAAACCGCGGCGATTACACCTTGGATTTTTCCGCGTTCCGCGGGCGCATAAAGGTCACCCACAATAACGAAAACTAGTGACATCAGCACGCCGCCGCCCAGACCTTGAAACGCTCGGAAAGCGATCAGTTGGTTCATCGAGGTCGCGGTGCCTGCGGCGAAGGAGCCGATCATGAAGATGATCAATCCAACGAGATAGAACCACTTACGACCAAAGATGTCGGAAAGCCGACCGACGATCGGGACGGTGATGGTTGACGCGACCAGGTAGGCCGTCGTCACCCATGTGTATCGATCGAAACCGCCGAGGTCCGCGATAATGCGTGGCATCGCCGTGCCGACCACGGTTTGGTCAAGAGCGGCGAGAAATAGTCCGGTCATTGCGCACGCCATCGTGATCAAGATTTGGCGGCGCGGCAAGCCAGACGAAGATTCGCTTTGTGCCATGAGTTCTCCGTTGGATTGAGCGTTGGCAGATTAACCTTAAACTATCGGGACTGCTATACATGGCCACTCGATCATTATGGCCAGGGGGCGCGTGCGATGGTTTCGAAGACCGTTTACATCCGCGGAATGACATGCGCCGCGTGCGTTTCACACGTTGCCGAGGCGATAGCGTCGGTCCCGGGTGTCGATTCCGCCGATGTGTCATTGGCGACCAATTCCGCCAACGTCAACTTCTCGGACGCGAACGCGGACACTTTGGAAAGTGGCGGTGAAATGTTTGGAGCCATCTCTGCAGCAGTAAGTGACGCGGGTTACGGCATCGATGTGTCGGCGCGGTCGGCGGATGCGGCAGCTGACGCATTGGGAAGCGGCCACGAATCTAGGTTCGAAGCGCAACGATCAGAGCTTCTGGCGGTTCGGAACGGCGCGATTGTGAGCATCGCGGCGATGGCGTCGATCATGATCGCGACGATGGCGCGGTCGGCGTTTGCGCCCGACGTTCCGGCTTATGCGCTGAATCTACTGTTCTTGGTGGTCGCCACTCCGATCCAGTTGCGAATCGCCGCTCCGTTTTACACGTCGGCGTGGGCGGCTACAAAACGCAAAACATCCAACATGAATACGTTGGTTGTGGTCGGCACTTCGGTTGCGTTCGGGTACAGCGCTCTGGTGACGGTATCTCAACTGATTCTCGGTGATTCAACGCTGTGGTCGGATGCCGCGAGCTTCGTCGTGCCGGAACATCACATTGGGACATATTTCGAAGTGCCGGCGGCGATCATCGGGTTGGTTTCGTTGGGACGTTGGTTGGAGGGAAGGACCCGATTGCGAGCAGGTGAGGCGGTACGGTTGCTGATTGAGTTGCAACCGCGCACGGCTCTTGTGGAGCGTGCCAACGGCGTGTTGGAGGTTGACATCGGAGATATTGAGGTTGGAGAAACGGTTGTGGTGCGCCCTGGCGAACGGGTCCCTACAGATGCCAAAGTGATTGAAGGTGCCGCCGAGATCGACGAGTCGATGCTCACCGGCGAGAGCATGCCTGTGGTGAAGAAACGGGGTGACGCGATTTTTGCTGGGACGTTGAACATTGCGACCGCTTGCAAAGCCAGAGTCGCAACGACCGGTGAGCGCACGCTTCTGGCCCAAATCATTCGCCAAGTAGAGCGGGCCCAAGCGACTCGTGCACCTATCGAACGATTTGTTGACCGGGTGACGGCGAGGTTCGTGCCGGCTGTCCTTGTAGCAGGTTTGGTGTCGTTCCTATTTTGGCTTGTGGTGGCGCCGGACCCGTCATTACCGAACGCATTGTTAATCTCAGTGACGGTTTTTGTGATTGCATGTCCATGCGCGCTGGGATTGGCGACACCAACGGCGGTGGTCGCCGGCATCGGTCGCGCTGCAGAGCACGGGATATTGATCAAGGACGCCACGACTCTCGAGCGAGCGGCGAACGTTAATGCGGTGGCGTTTGATAAGACCGGCACTCTGACTGCGGGTAAGCCCCGCGTGGTTTCGATGCACGTTGACTCTAATTCGGCTCTTTCAGAAAACGAGGTATTGAGCGTTGTTGCCGCGGTTGAGATCTATTCCGAGCACCCGGTAGCGACGGCGATCGTCAGCGAAGCGCGCAAACGTGGCCTCGAAATCCCCGAATCTGAAGGTTTCCAATCTATTACTGGTCAGGGCGTGTACGCGTTGGTCGACGGTCGAGTAGTCGCCGTGATGAATCCGTCAGCGATCTCACTCGATGCAGATAGCGAGATCTTCAACGCCGTGGAGCGGATAGAAACAAACGCCCAAACACCGGTGTCGATCTCGATCGATAGTCAGCCGGTCGCCGCGATCGGATTGCAGGACGCCATACGCGACGATGCATTGTCGGCCGTTGAATCGCTGCGCGAAATGGGCGTCGAGTCGCATCTCATTACTGGAGACCGAGCGGAGGTCGCGGAGGTCGTGGCGGAAACTGTTGGCATCAAACACGTTGAAGCCCAAGTTTCGCCAATCGAAAAAGCTACTCGGGTGAGCGCACTATCTAATCAAGACCGCAAAGTGGCAATGATCGGCGACGGCATCAACGACGGGCCGGCACTTGCGGCCGCGCATGTAGGCGTCGCGATGGCCAGTGGTTCCGACATTGCAATCGAATCGGCGGATGTGACGCTGGTCAACAATGAACCGACCGCAGTACCGCGCTTGATTTCGATAAGCCGGGCAACGGTGCGGGTGATCCGGCAAAATCTGTTCTGGGCGTTCGCGTACAACGTCGTTTTGATTCCAATCGCAGCAGGTTTGCTGCATCCAGTGTTCGCAGATTCGCCGCCGCCTGAATATCTGCGAATGATCATCAGCGAAAGCGGCTTCCTTAGCCCAGTCGCTGCTGCCGCGGCGATGGCGCTCTCGTCATTGTCGGTCTCTTTGAATGCTCTAAGGTTGAGGCGCGGGACTTAGAAACTGAATTCAGCGGGTATAATCCGAACCATGCCAACCAAAGAACCAACCCGCGAAAAAGCAGTCGTTTATACCCATCCGACCTGCGGGTACTGCGACATGCTCAAGTCGGACCTGGTAACCAAGGGCATCGATTACGAAGAGATCGACGTATCGAAGCAACCGGAACTGTGGGACGAAGTCGAGCGGCTGTCGGGCGGCGATCGTATTACCCCCGTTCTCGTCACCGCTGACGGTGAAGTCGAGATTGGGTATAAGGGCATCGGCTGCAACTACGGGTAGAAAGCCGCCCGTTTGACCTCTTTACCGGTGAATCACATCGGTAGGTTGTGCTTTGTGTCCCGGATCGTTCCTTGACGCGTTCAGTGCATAAACTATGCCCATGCGCGTGGCGTTAGGCATAGATCTTGGTTCAACTTCGGTAACGGTCGTTGCAGTTCGTGTCGATGATGGCGGAGCCGAGTTGATCGCTTCACTTTCTGCGCCCAACGATGCAGAGACTACGTCGGCACACGATCGAGTTATTGGCAGATCGGAATGGGACATCGAAGCGATGGTCGCGCGTGTTGTCCGAACCGTTGACGAGTTGCATTCGGGATTGGAGGTTGATGAGGTGGTCGCTATCGGGGTTACTGGACAGCAACAGGGTTGCCAACTGTTGGATGGTGATGGTTCGCCGATTGGGCCGTTTATCGCTTGGCAGGACCAGCGGTGCAAAGACGTAGTTGCTGGCGATGGCGGTGATTTCTTGGGTTTGATGGCATCGAAGGGCGGAGCGACACGGAAGGGTGCGGGACTGCCATCGTTCAGAGATGCGGGATGTCCGATCGTAACTGGATACACGGCCCCGACGTTGTTTTGGCTGGACTACATGGGCATGATGCCTTCCAACGCCGAGGCGGCTATCACTGCGCCAGAATTCCTGGCGCACAAGTTAATTGGCTCCAAGCGGCCGGTGACTGATGCAACCGACGCGGCTGGTTGGGGCGTTCTCAATGTTCCCGAGCGCGACTGGAATGATGAGTTGATCGGTGAACTTGAAATCGGCCGTGGATTGTTTCCGGAGATCGTGGAATCGTGCACCGTTATAGGTGGATTGACCGACGAACTTAGCGGTTTGACTGGTATACGACCAGGGACGCCTGTATCCGTTCCATCCGGCGATCATCAATGTGCGTTCGTCGGGGCGGTCGATGATGCGAATGACACGGTGGCGATCAACATCGGGACGGGTGGTCAAGCGACGGTATTCCTTGGGGATTTGTCGTCGCTGAAGCGGGATCCAAACGATGGTTCGATCGATCACGGATGGTTGGAGCTTCGTCCGCATGTTGAGAGCGGATTTCTTTTGGCTGGTGTCGGTGTGGTTGGTGGACGGACATTTCGGGCATTGAAGGACTTTTTCGTGCGGACGGCTCAAACCGTGTTCGACGTCGACGACGTAGATGAAGACAGGGTTTATGAGAGACTCGCGATACTTGCGGAAGCGGTTTTAACCGATCAAACTACTGACGCTATGACTTCATCTGCACTCTTCACAGGATCACGCGAACGTCCGGATGCTCGGGGTACGTTCACTGGCATAACGCCGGGCAATTTCACGCCTGCTTCGATGGCTTTGGCGGTATTCCGTTCGATGGCGTCGGAGCTCGCCAAGTCTTATCGGAGCACGATTGAACTGGGAGCCGGAACCAGAGAAAGAATCGTCGGTTCAGGTAATGGATTGCGCCTTAATGCGGCTCTAAGACAGTGTTTGGAAGAGGCGTTTGGTGGACCGATTTCGATCGGCGAGGTTCGGGAAGAGGCGGCGGTAGGGGCAGCTCTCACGGCGGCTGTCGCGGTTGGGGTTTATCGCGATATCGGCCACGCTAGCAGGGCACTCGCGAGATGAACAGCAAAAACATCGTGTCAGTCGTTGCTCTTTTTGGAGTTTTGGCAGTACTGGCGGCGGTTTTGCTCGTGTCGATGTCGTGGGTGGCGGATCGGAGCTCGACAGTCAACGTAGCAAGTCCGACCCCGGCTCTGGCTGATGCGTTTACGATTGTTACTTCTTCGGAGACCACCGCGGAAACGGAACCAACTGCCAGCCCTACCCGCACGCCGGTGCCCTACAACTCGAACACGATGATGTACCTGGTTTTCGCGGGTTTTGATCTTTCGCCTGGGTTCGGTCCTCTGAACAATCGGACGCTAGAAGCGTTTGAGCGGATTCGGGAAGAAAAGGACACGTCGCAGGTTCGCGTGATCATAGAATCGCTTCGCAATTATTTTTCGCGCGACATTATCACGGCTGCGATAGTGACTCTAGTGGAATTGACAGGGCAGACATCTTTTGGTGACGACTGGAAGGAGTGGTCAGAATGGGTTAGAAGACATAGCGAAGAGTACCCTGTGCCGTCGGAGTACGGCGAGTGGAAACTCAACTACCTGCGGCAGATCGACGGGCGCTTCGGCGCGTTTCTGTCCCCTGCATTGAGCGGCAAATCGGATGTTGATTTGACTGAGATCGAGTGGGGCGGAGTCATCCCCGACGGCATACCTCCGCTTGAGAATCCGGCATATGCGAACGTCGACGATGAAGGAGCAGAATATTTGGAGGATGACGAGCGGGTGATCGGTGTTTCGATTAACGGCGAGCACCGGGCGTATCCGTTGCGGATTGTGAATGCGCACGAGTTGGTGAATGATGTTCTGGGAGGTGAGCCGTTATCGCTCACGTGGTGAACGCTTTGCAACAGCGCGATCGGGTATCGCGCCTACATCGACGGGGAGCCAACGACGTTCGGAACGTCGGGATTACTCTTCCGCAGCAACAAGGTGATGTATGACCGGGCAACACGTTCTTTGTGGCACCAGTTCACAGGTACTCCGATTGTCGGGGAACTAGCCGGCAGTGGAATTGAGCTCGGTTACTTCCCAACCGCTAGAACTACTTGGGGCGATTGGCGCGCGGAGCATCCGGATACGACGGTGATTACACGTGAGGGTGCACTTTACACCGAGCGGTTTTATACGCACGAAGACGACGATAAATCCATTTATTTCGCATACCGCGCCGATCCTGAGACGATGTTCCCGATCGCGTACCGGGATGACGTGTTGGCGCCTAAAGCAGAAGTGTTGGGTGTAACTTTGGAAGGTGTTGAAAAGGCGTATCCGATTGGGCTGCTGCGCCAGGAACGGATCGTTCACGACAGCATTGGCGACGTTGATGTCGTGGTCATCGCATCGGCCACATCGTCCGACGCTCACATATTCGAAAATCCGTATGGTCTGGAATTCCGATTGCCCGATGACGCGCCCGAGGCCGGCTTCCCTGACAAGGTTGTGGATAACAACGGCAAGGAATGGGAAGTTAGCCGAGAGAGGTTGACTGACGCCGAGGACGAGTCGACCGTGTTGGAGGTCGTCCCTTCGAATGTCTCGTTCTGGTTTGGGTGGTTCGCGTTCCATCGCGGGACTGAGTTGTACGGTCGGTGAAACGATCGTGGCTGTTAGGATTGCCCCTATAAATCGAATCGTCAATAGGACTTCAAAACACATGCTGACGACGGAACACATCGAGACTGCCCAGAAATTTCTCAAAGATGCCGACCGCGAGTTTGACGCGGGCGACATTCTGCAAGCATCCGAAAAGTTGTGGGGTGCGGCGTCACACGTCGTGATCGCCGAGATGAAGCGGCGCGGAATGAGGGCGAATTCTCATCGAGCGATGGTACAAGCCGTGGATCTATTTGCTGAGGAGCAGAACGACAGATCACTTAGGGACATGTTCGTGGCGGCGAGGTTTTTCCACCAGAACTTCTACAACGGCATCATGGAAGACTACGAATTCGTCCTTGATCGTCCGACAGTCCATCGTTTCGTTGAGCGAATGATGGAGATATCGAACCAATCCGACAACTAGCCGTTTGGTTTGATCGCGAATTTGATGCCTAGGCCTTCGGCGGATGCCGTGATGGCGTCGGGTAGCTCGGCTAAGGGATAATAGCCAGAGATCACGTTATTGAGGTTTAGTTTTGCGAGTTCGCTTGGGACGCGGTGAGTGACGTCGCCTTGACGGAAAGCTCCGATGAGTTTGATTTCTCGGTAATGCATGTCGTACAGATCGACGGGGAGCGGTGATCCTTCTGGGCTGACTCCGATCATGAGAGTCTGGCCCCGGGGTTTCGTGGAATTGATGCAGGCGGCGACGAGTTCGGGCTTGCCGACGGCTTCGGCGGTTACGCTAAAGCCGCGTCCGTTGTCTGTGACGTCGGCAATAACGTCAGCGATGGGCGTATCGGTGGGGTCGTGGAGGATGTCGGCTCCGAACTGCTTGGCCATGTCGCGTCGGACCTTGACGGGTTCCGATACGACGAGTGTTTCGACGCCGTGGGACTTCAAGAAAGCGGCGGTAAAGAGGCCCATGATCCCAGCACCGATGACCAGCCCAGTAGCGCGGTACGGAATATCGAGCATTTCGACGCCCGAAAGGCAACACGCGGCAGGTTCGGTTAGGGCGGCGGTCTCAATGTCGAGGGTGTCAGGTATCTCAACGGCGGAACGCGATGCGACGGCGGCGTATTGGGCGAAGTAACCGTTGGATATCATTGGCTGATTTTCGCAGCGGCATACGCTCCAGTTTCGGCAATGCCAGCACTCGTAGCAGCTCGCCGGATGGTTGACGCACACGCGCTGGCCGATACGGTCTTTTGAGACTCCATCGCCGACTTCGACGATGATGCCGGAACTTTCGTGGCCCAGTATCTGCGGCGGATCTTTTGGAAATAGGCCTTGGGTTACATGGACATCGGTGCCGCAGATACCGGTGGTGTCGATTTCTACGACTACGTAACCAGGGGAGGGTTTAGGGTCGGGAATGTCGTCGAGGGTGAAATGGGCACCGCCGCGCCAGGTCTGTGCTTTCATGTCGGATTGCCTTGAGTGTTGCGGTTTAAGCGTTTTGTTTGATGGCGAATTTGACGCCAAGTCCCTCGGCGGAGGCGGTGATGGCATCGGGAAGATCAGCGAGGGGGTATCTGCCCGATATCACATTCTCCAAGTTCAATTTGCTCAATTCGTTTGGAACACGATGGAACACGTTGCCGCGTCCGAATGCGCCGACGAGTTTAATTTCGCGGAAATGCATGTCGTATAGGTCAACGGGGAGCGGTGAGCCTTCTGGGCAGACACCAATCATGAGTGCCTGCCCGCGCGGTTTCGTCACGTCGATGCAGGCGGCGACGAGTTCTGGTTTTCCGACTGCTTCGGCAGTGACGCTGAAACCTCGGCCTTCATCGGTTACTTCGGCCATTACTTCCTCAAGCGGAACGTTGTTGGGGTCATGGAGGATGTCAGCGCCGAATTGCTTGGCCATTTCGCGGCGAATCTTTACCGGCTCAGAAACGACGAGTGTCTCAACGCCGTGAGTCTTCATGAATGCGGCCGTGAAGAGACCCATAATGCCGGCGCCGATGACGAGACCGGTGGCGCGGTATGGGATGTCGAGCATTTCGACGCCGGAGAGGCAACAGGCCGCGGGTTCGGTCATGGCCGCGGTCTCGATATCAAGAGTTTCGGGCAGTTTAAGAGCGGTGCGGGAGGGCAAAGCGACGTATTGGGCGAATAGGCCGTTGGAGGAGACAGGTGCAACTTGGCACCGAGAGACGTTCCAGTTTCGGCAGTTCCAGCACTCGAAGCAGTGAGCGCTGTGGTTCAATACAACCCTCTGACCGATGCGCTCATTTGAGACACCTTCTCCGACCTCGACGATGAGCCCGGTGCCCTCGTGACCGAGGATGGTTGGTGGCTCCGAAGGAAACAGTCCTTGTGTGATGTGAACATCGGTTCCGCATATGCCCGTCGTGTCGATCTCGACGAGCACGAACCCCGGTTTTACTTCAGGATCTGGGACATCGTCGAGTGTGAAGTGGTTGCCGCCGTGCCAAGTCATAGCCTTCATCGGACTACTCCTTCAGTTGCTGGTTCGCATGTTCGCATGTTAACGAGAAATGAAGCCATGTGCGTCACATCGCGAAGGGGTGCCGTGCACAAACCCTCCCCCTTGATGCCCAAGGGGGAATTAAAGGGGGTTTAGACTTGGCGTTTCGCTTTGCACTCTGTTGCCCGGCCCCTCTGGTTTCCGGCTTTCGCCGGAATGACGGTAGTTGTGCACAGAACCCGAACGGGACTCGTATCATTAACTTTCACTAAGGAGAGAACATGACCGCTGCAGACAACGTCACGATTCGCGATATCCGAGTGATCATGACTGAGCCGGACAATATCCGGTTGGTCATCGTCAAGATCGAGACCTCTGAACCCGGGCTCTATGGCGTCGGGTGTGCAACGTTCACTCAACGGCCTTCGACGGTGAAGGTTGCGGTGGACGACTTTCTGCGCCCCTTCTTGATCGGTAAGAACGTCGCGGATATCGAGGACATTTGGCAGTCAGCCTATGTGTCTTCTTACTGGCGGAACGGGCCAGTTCTAAACAACGCGCTGTCTGGTGTTGACCAAGCTCTGTGGGACATCAAAGGCAAGATGGCCGGGATGCCGGTCTACGACCTGCTCGGCGGTCGGGCGCGCGAAGCCGCTCCGGTATATGTTCACGCCAGCGGTGCATCTAAAGAGGAGACCGCGGACCGCATGGCCGCCTACATGGAGCAGGGATTCCATCACATACGAATTCAGGTAGCCACCCGAGGTTACTCGTCTTACGGGTCGCACGGCGCGTCTGGTGATGGATCCATCGTCGCCCGCGACGTTTCTCAGGGACCAATCCCAATCACATCTTGGTTGCGCGACTACGATCCCAAACAGCTATATGCTCATCCTGGTGGGGTGTTTGAACCGAAGCCCTACATGCGCGGCGCCCTCGAACTCTTCGAGCACATTCGAGATCGATTCGGGTACGGTGTCGAGATTCTCCATGATGTTCACGAGCGCATCCCGCCGATTCTCGGTGTCTGGTTCGCCAAAGAAGTCGAGAAGTATCAGCTCTTCTTCCTTGAAGACCTTTTCAGCCCCGAGGACAACGAGTATTTTCGAATGGTGCGTCAGCAATGTGCCACGCCGATCGCAATGGGTGAACTTTGGAACAGTCCCCACGAGATCATCCCGATGATCAAGGACCGTCTCGTCGACTTCCTGCGCATGCATATGTCGCAGATCGGCGGGATTACACCAGGCAAGAAGTTCGCCGCTATGGGCGAGTTGTTCAGCGTGCGCACCGCTTGGCACGGACCCGGCGACACGTCGCCCGTCGGCCACGCGGCAAACCTGATGCTCGATATCAACTGCTACAACTTCGGAATTCAGGAGTACTCGATTCCTCCCGAGCGCACACTCGAGATGTTCCCCGGCTTCCCTGAGGTGAGAGACGGTGTGATGTGGCCGAACGGCAACCCCGGGTTGGGCATCGACATCGATGAGGAGATGGCGGCCAGGTTCCCGCATAAAGATCGCGCGTTTGGCGGTGCTTGGGATACCGTTCGCCGCGCTGACGGGGGAATGGTTAAGCCGTAAAGCATTCACAGCAGTAGATACTTACAACTATGCACAGTGAGACTCTAGAAACCCGGTCCGGGTTACGCGGTCACATTCAGGATCGATTGCCAGCGTTTGTCGCCACGTTGATCGGTGGCGCGGTTGCTATGGGTGTTAACGCGCCATTGACATCGCCCGACGACTTGATTGCGAATGCAGGAAGTATTGCAGTCGTTTCTGTCGTTGGCGCGATTGTCACGGGAATGATTTGGGCCCGGTTACGTGGCGATATTCAAGCCCGGTCTCGGACTTTCAATATCGTGTTGACCGCGCTGCTGTTATTGACCGTCGGAGCGGCGGCAGCGATCGAGTACGGTGCCGATATAACACATGCGATTCGCTACATTGTTCCGCTTGGTGCCATCGTCACGATTTTTGCCAGCGTTCTGACACCCGTCATCGAGCGATGGAAAACCCAGACTCTTTTGATGGTGGTCGCAGCAGCATTGCCATTGGTGATGATAGGTGCGGGATATTTTTTGACCGTCAACGAATTCGGTTTCACCGAGGCGCCGAGTCTTTCATTGCCGCCTCCGCCTAAATCTAGTTGACTTATTGCCATTGGCTCTTTCACGAGCCTGCGCGGCGCGCGAGAACCAAAACGGCGATTATGCCCTTTACGTTTCGGTGCCGTGTTGCGGAAGGGTTCTGTGCACAACGTCCGTCATTCCGGCGAAAGCCGGAATCCAGAGGGGGCATACGTCATTCCCGCGGACGCGGGAATCCAGGGGGACATACGTCATTCCCGCGGACGCGGGAATCCAGGGGGGACATACGTCATTCCCGCGGACGCGGGAATCCAGGGACATAAAAACAACCGTTTTTTGCTGGCGTGCTTTGCTTTACTCTGGTTTCCCGCGTGCGCGAGAATGACGGGGGTGCTTGCGGGAATGACGGGTGCTGTTGGGCTTTCCTTGTATATAGGGGTTGGGGGGATCATTCCCATCTTTCCCGATCATTCGCATCATAGTTCTTAACTGTTTGAGAGAATTTGATTGACAGGGCGCGCGCGGTTCTATTAGCGGTGGTTTTTCGAAAGGTCCGGCTTGGCGCGTCTCGCGGCGACGGCGGACGCTCCGAGCGCGGCGGCGGCGACGCCGAGGAGCATGAGCCAGGCGAGGGAGCCTGATGATGACGGCGCGGAGCCTCCGGTGTCGGGCGGTTCGGGCGTCGGAGCCGGGACCGGCGTCGGCACCGCATCGGGCGCGCCGCGGCTCGCGGCGGCCACGGTTGTCGGCACGGCGCTGACGCCGGCGCACAGCGAGACATCGCCGTCGGACAGACGCACCCGGGACGACAGCACCGTCAGGGCGCGGTCCTCGTCCATTGCGACAATCGCGATGTCCGAGAGCCTGGAGCGCAGCGCGTCGGGCAGGGGTATGCACACCTGTATCGGGGAGTTGAAGCGGTAGTCGGAGACCGCGTCGCCGTCGGCGTCGACGGCCGAGATCGCGTATCGGCTTCCGGCGAGAGAGTATCGGTGGTTCGACGCCCCGGCGTTCGACGCCGCGCCGGCCTCGTCGGCTCTGATGCCGACGAGTTCCCCGTTCGGCACGGCGCCGGGTCCGGCGGTTATGGAGACCGAGCCGTCGTCGAAAGTTCCGCCCTGCTCGGGGGTGAAGACCTCGTGCTGCGCGCCGCCGTCGCCGGGGATCACCGCGGGTATCTCGCCCGACGGGTTTTCAGGCTCCGGCGTCGGACTCACAATAGCCGGCGCGAGGCTGGGGCGTCGAACGCGGATCTCGAACGTGGCGGTGCAGTTGGCGCCGTCTTCGACGCCCCGGCACTCCGCGTAGCCGTCGAGAGACGCCGTCACGGTGTAGGTCCCGGGAGTCTGAGGCGCGGTGTAGACGACGCTGTCGCCGGAAGCCTCGATTCTCCGACCGTCCTCCGCCCACACAAAGTCGAAGTTGTCGGCGAGGCTCTGATCCCTTATGCCCTGCCGGCCGAAGACGTCGACGCTCAGCCGCGCCTGCGCCCCCGGCGACAGCGTGACGCCCCTGGTCGACGGCGCGATGCTGCCGATCCTCGCCGTCGAAAACGCAGTCGCAGTCGGCGTGGGCGTGAACGTCGGTGTCGCGGCTTCGGCGGTTGCGGTCAGAGATTCCGCGGTCGCGGCGAGAGCCGCCACCGCGGTGGAGGTCGCGACCTGCGCGGTCGCAGTCGCGTCGTTGCCCGGCGTCGGAGTAGGAGTGCTGGTGGGCGTCGGGGTAGGCGTGATGGTGGGAGTAGGCGTGATGGTGGGAGTGTTGGTGGACGTCGGCGGGATGGCGGGCGTGGGCGTGATGGTGGGCGTGTTAGTGGGAGTAGGCGTGATGGTGGGAGTGTTGGTGGACGTCGGCGGGATGGCGGGCGTCGGTGTGATGGTGGGCGTGTTGGTCGGCGTCGGAGTGTTGGTAGGTGTGGGCGTCGGAGGAATCGGGGTGTTAGTCGGTGTGGGCGTCGGTGTCGGGGGAATCGGTGTGGGCGTCGGTGTCGCGGTGTTTACAGTTCCGCCCTGCACCACGAACACCGGAGAGATGCCGTACATGCTTCTGCTATTGCCTGCGCTTTGGCTGGTTCCGTTCAGCGGATCGTGGCTGCTGTGGTTCAACACTCCGATGGCGATGGAGTTGGCCCCTCCTAGGTTCCTGTCGGAGCCGCTTCTCCTGATCCCCGTAAAGCAGCCTTGGAAGGCGCTTTTGCAGGAGTGACCTGTCTGAACGGCGCCGGTCTCGTCGGTGGGGTTCGCCTCGTCGTCCCACGTGTGGGCGCCAATCCTGACAGTGACTTGCCGGCTGCCGTCGAAGAAGTCTGCGTAGTCGTCGGCGACCTTGTTGCCGTTCAGCCAGTAGATCGGATGGCCTCCGGTCGTCGCCAGCCCGGTGTTCGTCTCGGCGTTCGTGCTGGTGGTGTCTCCGACCACTTTGAAGGTCGAGCCGTAGGCTCTGATGTCGGCATGACCACTGTTCGTCACGAGGTTCTGCAGCCAGGTGTTGTATACGTTTATGTCGGACGACTGCGCGGTCCTCGTCGCGGACGTGACGATCAAGAGACGGAAACGACCGCCGGCGGCGATCGCGGAAGGCTTCAAGCTCCAGCTCGAAGGAACGGTGTACGAGCCGTCGGTGTTCGGAGTGGGCGTGGTCTGCGCGGAAGTGCGCGGGGACTGCGGGAAAATCGCGATCAGAAAGAGCGAGAGAAGGGCGACAAATGCGAGCCAGATAAAACGTCTGGAAACAAACGTTCTAAATAGGGGGGGGTAGACTTTGCATCCACGTGTTTAACCGTGTCATCGCTATTCATCAGCGAGCTTGGATATGTGGTGTAGATGTCATGCGCGGTGCGTCTCGCTGAATAATGACGAGTCGTAGTGTACAACGTCCGCCAACATCCATGCAACCACGCTTTGCGGAGGGGGTGGGCCCTCCCCCTTTCGCGCCGCGAAAGGGGCGCGAACGAGCGAAGCGAAGTGAGCGGGGTATGCACAGTCGCGGGTGTAAACCCCCTTTCATTCCCCCTTGGCATCAAGGGGGAGGATTGTGGACGGCACGCCGGTGGGTCTGACTACCCCGAAGGCACCGGCATCGCGCCATTGTAGGGGCGGTTCGCGAACCGCCCCTACATTTATGTAACGCCCCCTATTTATGTACGCCCCTTTCGTGTGGACGAAAGGGGCGCGAACGAAGTGAGCGGGGTATGCACTCCGTTGCCCGGCCCTCTGGATTCCCGCGTGCGCGGGAATGACGGGGGTTGTGCACAGAACCCCTTGGGCATCAAGGGGGAAGATTGTGCGCAGCACGCCTCCGCGAGAATAACTTGCTCAGCGTCCTACAACAGCTTGATCGCCGCGACTATCAGCGCACCAGTTGTTATGACCGTCGTCAACGTCCACTTCAATAGTTCGGCGCGTAAGTTCCCTATATCTTCCTTGAACTCAGCGCGCAGGCTCCCTATATCTTCCTTGAACTCAGCGCGCAAGTCGGCGATGTCAAGCTTGGTGGCTGGAGCATTTGGATTTGAGGTCATATTTTCCGTTGCCATGCCGGTTCCGTTGCCATGCCGGACAGTATATATGCCTGCGTAGCTGCCATCCCGCTCCGTCATTTCGGCGCAAGTCGGCGCTTCAGCGGACGGAACGTCCATCCAGAGGGGCCGGGCAACGGAGTGCAAAGCGAAACGGCGGGTCTAAACCTCCTTTCATTCCCCCTTGGGCATCAAGGGGGAGGGTTGTTGTGGACGGCACGCCGGTGGGTCTGACTACCCCGAAGGCACCGGCATCGCGCCATTGTAGGGGCGGTTCGCGAACCGCCCCTACATTTATGTAACGCCCCCTATTTATGTACGCCCCTTTCGTGTGGACGAAAGGGGCGCGAACGAAGTGAGCGGGGTATGCACGGGCAACGGAGTGTAAAGTGAAATGGTATGTGTGAACCCCCTTTCATTCCCCCTTGGGTGTCAAGGGAGAGGTGTATACATTCCCCTTGTGCATCAAGGGGGAGGATTGCGCAATCCCTTGTTTTCCGCTTGACCAACTTGGTCTCCGCGTTCGTCTCGGTTGCCTTGATGATGTTTCTGGTTTCATGCGGTGCAGAAGAAGCGGGCCAATCTGGGAGTTCCGACGTGCAGATCGGGACTGTGCTGCCAGTGAGCGGAGACCTCTCAGCCTTCGGGCCGTTCGCACAAAGATCCGTGGACCTCGCATTTGACCTCGTCAACGAAGCCGGCGGAGTCAACGGCGGCGAAATCTCTGCTATCCACCGAGACAGCGGCACCAACGAGCAGATCGGCACCGATGCCGCGAGCGGGCTCGTGAACGTCGAAGGCGTCAACATCCTAATCGCTGCACACTCCTCTGGCGTGACGATCGCGATCGCCGAATCGGTGACGATACCCGCGGGAGTTCTGCACCTGTCTTCAAGCTCTTCATCCAAAGCCATAACCGCTCTGGATGACAACGACATGGTGTTTCGCACGCGCGTCAACGACGCGGTCAAGAGCCAAGCGGTCTCGAGTCTCGCCCATGCGGCTGGTTACACGCGCGTTGCGACGACATATATAAACAATGCGTACGGAGCGAGCCTTAACGAATCCTTTGTTGAAAACTTCGAAAACGCCGGTGGTGAAGTAGTCGCTACGGTACCTCACGAATTAGGGCAAGCAAGTTATCTCTCCGAGCTTCGAGAAGCCGCACGAGACGAACCAGAGGTCCTGATCACGATTGCCTATCCTGACTCTGGTCAGACGTTGCTCCGTGAAGCTGCCGAAAGCGAGCTTTACGACGAGTTCATGTTCGTCGATGTAACCAAGAATCAGTCCATGTTCGACGCCATAGGTGGCAATTATTTCGACGGCAGCTTCGGCGTCTCGCCAGGCAGCCCACAGACTCCGTCTTTGCAGGATTTCCAACGCATCTACTCTGAGCGCATCGGTGGCGACGTGACGCGACAACATATCACCGAGGCTTTCGACGCCGCGACTGTGCTAGCTCTCGCCATCGAGAAAGCGGGCAACGACAACCCCACAGCCGTCAGAGACGCTCTCCGTCCCATCGCAAACCCTCCCGGCGAGATAGTCGGCCCCGGAGACATCGCCAGAGCCCTTCAACTCGTTCGAGAGGGCAAGGATATCAACTATATCGGCGCATCCGGCGATATCGACTTCGACGAAAACGGCGACGTCGTCAGCGGCATGCAGGTTTGGAAGATTGAGAACAACCAAATCGTCGACACGGACATATATGCATTTCCCGGTGGCGAGATCGATCTATCGTCGGTGCGGTGAACCGTTGTTGGTTCGTGTGGTGTAGTTGCCGCGTCAACACCATTCACCCGCTCGCGGTGGAAAGGTGCCACGGTAAGTAACTACGGCTACGGCGTGGCAGAAAAACGAATCAATCCAATACCGGCGACCATACCGCACCATGCCCATCCGTAAGACGCTCAACTCCGCTACCATCAGCATTCATCACGTAGATATCAGCGCGCGAAGTGAACGCGATACGGCTACCATCCGGCGACCACGCAGGAAACCAGTCATCATACTCGTTATCCGTAAGCCGTTCAACACCGCCGCCATCCGCGTTCATCACGTAGACATCTTTATGATCCTCGCGGTCCGAACTGAACGCGATACGACCACCATCCGGCGACCACGCAGGAATCCAGTCGCCATACTCGTCGTCCGTCAACTGCTCGACACCGCTACCGTCCGCATTCATCACGTAGATCTCAAGATCACCGTCACGGCCAGATTGAAACGCGATACGACCACCATCCGGCGACCACGAAGGATGCCAGTCCACATCGTCCCAGTCGAGAGAATCGTAGTCCGTAAACAACTCAACACTACCGTCTGCATTCCTGATGTACACCTCGTTGTAACCGTCTCCGTCACGGTCCGAATAGAACACGCTCGCGCAAGATGCCAAGGCCTTCCCCGTCAGTTGCTCCACACCGCTACCGTCCGCGTTCATCACGTAGATATCAGCGCGCGAAGTGAACGCCATACGACCACCGTCCGGTGACCACGCAGGCGAACGGTTGCTGCAACCGTCCGTCATCTGCTCAACACCGCTACCGTCAGCATTCATCACGTAGATGTCGTAGATCTCAGAATCATTGTCACGCTCCGAAGTGAACGCGATACCACCACCATCCGGCGACCACGCCGGATCACGGTCGTCAGAGTCGTTCTCCGTCAGCTGCACCAAACCGCTACCATCCGCATTCATCACGTAGATCTCATCATCACCGTCACGGTCCGAAACGAACGCGATCCGACCAGATACCGAATCAAGGTCGCGGTCCGGTATCAACCCGATCGGACCAGATGCCGCCTCTCCTGGCAACAGCAACATCCGCAGTCCAAACACCAAAACGCCGATGAATGCAACCACAGCCGCAACGCCCACCACTAGCCAAGCACCACGACCCGAGACTGAACCCAAGATGCGCTCCCCTGTATATCCATAATCCGTATCTCAATCTCCTCACCGCGACCTTAACACCAGATCAAACCAACATCCATCCCATGGAATGGCGAGGTGAATGGGACGATGGAGATATGGCGGATCAAGGACGGAGTTGTGGGTTCCGCGAACGTATTTGCACGACCTGGAGGAGCGATCAAACTGAATGTCGACGACTAGCGTAATTCCAAACGGTGTTGCGGTAGCGGATTCGACTGGTCGCGGGCGAACAAATGTGTTTAGTGACTGGTCAATTGCGGATTTTGCCCAGATCACGACCAAGCGAAATAGAATCCATAGGAGTGTCTGGTTCTCAGGATTGTGACAAAGGAGCGTCGACGGTGAAAAGTAAATCGTTGAGTGAAGCGATATCGAGATATTCGATACTGATCGTGTTATTGGCTTCGGTCGCATTGATCGCGATCGCGTGCAGCTCCGAAGAACCAACTCCGACGCCGGTTCAACCCGCGCCGACCGCAGTTCCACCGACGGCGACACCGGTGCCCGCGACCGAGGCTCCTGAACCGGAAGAACCCACTGGTGACCCGATCAAGATCGGTACGCTCATCGCCGTCACTGGTGATCTGGCTGCGTTCGGACCGCCGATTGTTCTCGCTACAGATCTCGCGGCACTGCTAATCAATGAGGCGGGCGGCATTGATGGTCGTCCGATCGAGATGGTGCACCGTGACAGCGGAGCCAGCCCTCAAATCGCGACCGATGCGGCCAGCGCGCTAGTAAACGTGGATGGCGTGGAAGCCATCGTCGGATCGCTCTCATCAGGCGTCACATTGGCCGTAGCTGAGTCTGTCACTATCCCGAACGGCGCTGTACTGGTTTCACCAGCTTCAACCTCCCCCGCGATCACCAACCTCGACGACAACGACACGGTGTTCCGAACGACCGTCTCCGACGCGCTCCAAGGAGTGATCGCGGCTCAGATGGCGAATCAGCTTGGTTACGAAAACGTTGCCACGCTGTACATCAACAATGCTTATGGCGAAGGACTTTCAAGCGTCTTCCAAGAGAACTTCGAAAGTCAAGGCGGGACAGTCTCCGCAGCGGTACCCATCGAAGGCGGCCAGGCTAGTTACGCATCCGAGTTGCGCCAAGCATCGGGCGGCGGCGCAGAAGTATTGATGGCCTTGTCGTATCCCGAAACCGCCGGCGTTTACTTGCGCGAGGCCGTTGAGGGTCAGTACTTCGACGACTTCATGTTCGTCGACGGCACCAAGAATCAGGAGATGTTCGACAACGTAGGCGCAGACAACTTTGAGGGTAACTATGGTACCGCTCCAGGCGCACCCGGCACGCCGACCCAAGAGACCTTCAAAGACCTCTATTCTTCCAAGCTGGACGGCGAACCATCAAGTCTCTTTATCTCCGAGGCGTTCGACGCCGCGGTCATCCTCGCCTTAGCGATTGCCGAATCGGGTTCCGAGGATGGCGATGACATCAAAGCCGCGATGCGAGAAGTGGCAAATGCTCCGGGCGAAAAGGTCGGACCCGGCGATCTCGCCAAGGCGTTGCAACTCATTAGTGAAGGTAAAGACATAGATTACGTCGGAGCTGCTGGCGATCAGGATTTCGACGCACAAGGAGATGTCCAAAACACGATCGAGGTCTGGAAGATCGAGGGCGGCCAAGTAACTTCCACCGGCATCTTCGCCAGGCCGGGTGACACGATCGACATCGAAGCCGAAGGCATGACGATGGGAGAGCCCACGGGCGAACCCATCAGGATCGGTACGCTCATCGACGCAACTGGAGACTTGGCCGTTGTTGGGCCGCCTATCGTTCTTGCTACCGATCTTGCGGCGTTACTGATCAATGAAGCGGGCGGCATCGATGGTAGGCAGATCGAGATGATCCATCGAGACAGCGGCACCAGTCCGCAGATTGCGACGGACGCGGCGAGCGCGTTGGTGAATGTCGATGGCGTTGAGGCAATTGTGGGCTCGCTGTCATCTGGGGTGTCGTTGGCGGTTGCAGAATCGGTGACGATTCCGAATGGCGCAGTCCTCGTTTCGCCTGCGTCTACCTCGCCGGCGCTCTCGAGTTTGGATGACAACGACCTCGTATTCCGCACCACGGTATCGGACGCGTTCCAAGGTGTCATACTCGCTCAAGTGGCCAACGAACTCGGCTACGATAACGTGGCGACGATGTATATCAACAATGCCTATGGCGAGGGTCTCTCGACCGTGTTCGCGGAGACGTTTGAGAGTCTGGGTGGAACGGTGTCGGCATCCGTACCGATCGAAGGCGGTCAAGCGAGCTACACCTCGGAATTGCGTCAGGCATCGCAGGGCGGAGCAACGGTGCTCATGGCGATGTCATACCCTCAAACCGCGGGCGTATATCTGCGTGAGGCGGTTGAAGGCCAGTTCTTCGACGAGTTCATGTTCGTGGACGGAACGAAGAACCAAGAGATGTTCGATACCGTCGGCGCAGATAACTTCGAAGGCAACTACGGCACAGCGCCGGGCTCACCAGGTACCCCTTCGCAGACCGCATTCCAGGAGCTTTACGCTTCCAAACTTGGGGGTGATCCGTCAAGCATCTTCATCTCCGAGGCGTTCGACGCCGCGGCGATCCTTGCGCTGGCAATCGCCGAGGCCGGTTCGGAAGACGGCGACGACATCAAGGCTGCGATCCGAAAGGTCGCAAATGCACCGGGCGAAAAAGTCGGCCCCGGCGATCTCCCCAGAGCATTGCAACTCATCAGCGAGGGCAAGGACATCGACTACGTTGGCGCCGCGGGCGAGCAGGAGATGGATGAAAACGGCGATGTGCTGAACACGATCGAGATCTGGAAGATCGAAGACGGACAGATCACATCGACCGGAAACTTCGTCAGCGCCGGAGATTCAATCGCTTTGGATGCTTCCTCAGCGATGAAGAAACCGGGAATTGGTTCGGAAGCAGCTCCCAGCTACACTGTCGGAGCTGGTTCGAAGGCGCTGTTCAAAGTCGACGAAACACTTCGGGGTGCCGATGTGGTCGTTTCGCTCGAGACCGAGGCGCTCAGTGGGGTCGTCGATTTCCGCGCCGACAGCGCATCACTTGAGATCGACCTGCACACCCTGATGAGCGATCAATCCCGTCGCGACCGTTACGTCCGCGAACGGATGTTCCCGAACCAACCCGTGGCCACTGTTCATTTTGCGGACCTGGGTGACGTTCCGGCTCCGTTCATTGACGGCAACGAGGAGCTGAAGACGAAATTGACGGGTACCGTCAACGTTAACGGAGCCGAAGCCAATCTCGAATTCGACATCACTGCACGCATCGACAACGGCACCGATTTGGTCGTCCTCGGGACCGCCAATTTCGTGTGGGCCGATTTCGGAATGGAAGCTCCCGTAAGCCAGATCTTCGTCGTCGAAGACGAGGTGACCGTCGAGATACTGCTGTTCGCACCCATTTCAAATTGACGGATCGATCCTGAATCCAATATCAAGTTTGAGAACCTGAAATGGAAATGCCGCTACTTGGATTTAGGGCTGTGCTGTTCGATCTAGATGACACCCTACTGGATCGGACCAGCGCATTCGAGGCGACTTTTCGGGAGTTCTACGACACGCAAAAAGCGATCAACTCGACAATGGGTTGGGACGAGGCGATCGATTTCTTCTGGTCGCTGTCGCCCCACGGCACGATCGACGGACAGGCAGCTGCCATCCGCATCATGGAGCGGTGGCCGTCGATTGAAATGGATCCGGTAACGTTTGAGGAATGGTTCTTCAACTCGATGGGCCGCCAAGCTAAGCCGATCACAGGCGCAATGGAGTTCGTCAAGGAGTTGAACGAAGCCCAATTTCCCTGGGCCGTCGTAACAAACGGCAAGAAATTCCAAGTCATCAAACTCGAACACAGCGGCTACGCAGACGTTGTTCCGTTTGCAATAGTCTCCCGCCTCTTCGGAGCCGACAAACCAGACCCGAGCATCTATCACGAAGCTACCCGTCGCCTGAAACTCTCATATGAAGGCATCGACGACATCCAACCATCCGAAATCCTCTTCGTCGGAGACAACCCATACACCGACATTAAAGGGGCAGCCGGTGTCGGTATGAAAACAGCCTGGATCCGTGTCACGGACGAATATCCAAACGATGCGCCCGCGCCAGACATGGAGATTGGGAGTGTCGTGGAGTTGCGAGGGTTGCTCGTAGGGGCGGGTTTGAAACCCGCCCCTACCGGTTTTGGCGCAAACCTCTGACAACGGATTCATGATGGGATGTTCGGAATTGGGGCGAAGTATCATTACTTTCGCCCTATGAATGTGGAATAGGGCGGATAGAGTCTGAACAAGACTCGATCAACTGGAAAGAAAGCAGGATTACGGAGCATGTCATTCGGAGTTGCGGTGCTGGGCACCGGAAGAATCGGCGGCAATTACATCGATGTCGCGAAGAAAACCCCCGGCGCCGAGGTGAAGGTCGTTGCCGAACCGCGAGAGGACGTCGCGGCATCTTGGCAGGACCGACATCCGGACGTTGACTTCGTTGCCGACTACCGCGATGCTCTCGCACGAGACGATGTAGATGTCGTCGTCGGTACCCTTCCGCACTGGTTGCACTACCAAGCGGCACTCGATGCCGCCGCCGCTGGCAAGCACATCTACATGGAGAAACCCACCGCGGTATGGGCATCGCAGGCTGAAGAGATGCTGGATGCAGCACGCGAGAACGGTGTCAAGTTGATGACGGCGCATACTCAACGCTACTACCCAGCGGTTCGGGCCATGAAAGGCGTCGTCGATAGCGGCGATCTTGGATCTGTGCTGATGGCATACGACGTATGGCACAAGCCGTACGGGCCGTACAACCGACCCGAATGGATGCTTGATCGAGAACGCGGTGGCGGAATGGGGCAGATGGACGGTACGCATCAGATTGATCGGCTGCTGTGGATCATCGGCTACGACGTTGCGACGGTCTCTGCGCAACAGGGACAGTTCACCCATCCCAACTCCGAACATCCCAAGATCAATGCCGATGACACCGGAATGTATTTCATCCGCTGGAAGAGTGGCATTGTGGCGACAGTCAGTCGCATCGCGTGGGACCACGGGGCAACTGAATATGGTGGCGACTGGTTCTTCACCAATGGGATGGCCCGATTTCGATTGCCTTATGGTGGAGGCGACAAACCAGCCCTCTACATCGCCGACACTAGCAATGGCAGCTGGCGCAAGGAAGACGTGCCCGAACGCGACAGCCTATTAGACGAGTTCACCGAGTTCATCGAATCGTTGGAACGCGGTGATGACGACACACCGATACCTCAGGTTCACGGTCTAAACGTGTTAAAGGTATTGGAAGCGACCGAAGAATCTGCGCGCACTGGGCGCGAAGTGGTTCTGGACATGGAGTAAAAACCGATGGAACCGGCACAACTCAAAGCCACACTCAAGGCGGGTAAACCCGTATTCGGATTCATGATCGCCGCAATCGAAGGGTTGCGATGGTCGAGGGTATACGCCGGATCGACGCTCGACTACATCATCATCGACTGGGAACACACATCGCGCAGCCGCGCTCGTATCGCCGAAATCGTCACCAGCATCAAGAGTGCAGGCGTCACCTGTATTATTCGAACACCCAACACCGACGAATCGTACGTCGCGATCGCCCTAGACGCCGGCGCGGACGGTGTCCTCGTGCCCTACTGCGAGACGGTTGAAGAGGTACGGGCATGCGCCAACAAGGTGCGGCTCCATCCGCTCAAAGGTGAGTATTTCGAGCGTGCCGGGTTGACAGGTGAGTTGCCCAGCGAAAAGACGCGCGAGTACCTCCACAACCGGCACAAGGACCACATCTTCATCATGGGGATCGAGTCCGAACCGGCGGCGAATCGATTGGACGAGCTACTTGAGTGCGCCGAGATCGACGGGATCTTCGTTGGTCCCAATGACCTCACGACATCACTGGGCATTCCCGACGAAGTCGATAACCCGATTTACCTAGACGTCCTCAAGAACATCGTTGACACAGGCAACAGACACGGCGTTCCGACGATGGTGCATCAGCAGACGATCGAAACATCAGGCAAAGCCATCGAACTTGGCGTCCGTTTCGTGCTCCACTCCAGCGACGTCGGCATCTTGCTCAGAGGCATCCAAAACGACTTCGCTCAGCTGCGCGAAATCGCCTCCGCCAAGTTCGGCGGAGTGGAGGCGCGAGAAGCCGAGGATACGCTAGAGACGATCTAAACATTCCGTCAATGCCCCTTTCGGGTGCTGTGTATAACCCTCCCCCGGTCGCCGGTAGGGGCAGGTTTGAAACCTGCCCCTACGTTTCGCTTAGGACGTTCCGTCCGTTGAAGCGCCGGCTTGTCGCTCAATCATTGTTAGATTCAGATATTGGGCCGCACGCAAAGCGCGCCATTTGAATCGTCAAACCCAGGAATCCGCATGTCTGATGCCGTCACCACCAAAACCCAATCCAACCCCTACCGACTCCCAACCTCGGTAACCCCGAGTCACTACAACCTTCATATTCGGCCCGACTTAGATGCCGAAACGTTTTCGGGTGAAGTCGACATCTCGTTGGAGGTGACCGAAGCGGTTTCAGAGATCGTTCTCAACACCAAAGAGATCGAGGTGAAGTCGGCCCGTTTAATTGGCGATTCCGGCACGATCGAAGCGACCGACTTCACGTATGACGAGGAGTTGGAACGCGTTACGCTTCAACTTGCTAGCGAGGCCGCACCCGGGACGTACCGTTTAGCGATCGATTTCGACGGAATCCTCAACCGCAAACTCGCGGGTTTTTACATCTCGACCTTTACCGACGACTCGGGCGTCGAGCGCAAGATAGCGACAACACAGTTCGAGAGCACTGATGCCCGACAGGCATTCCCATGCTTCGATGAACCAGCGATGAAGGCCTCGTTCGAGGTCGCCCTGACTGTATCCGCCGACCTCTTCGCCGCGTCCAACGGTCCGATCATTTCCGAGGTCGTGTCTGACGACGGCTCCGAGCGAACCGTCAAGTTCGGCACCACGATAAAGATGTCCACCTACTTGGTGGCATTCATCGTCGGACCCTTTGAAGCGACCGATCCGGTCGATGTCGACGGCGTACCCCTCCGCATCATCCATCCCATCGGTAAAGGCCACCTCACTCCCTTCGCGCTCGAATCCGGTGCCTTCTCGCTGAAGTATTTCACCGATTACTACGGCATTCCGTACCCCGGCGAAAAGCTCGACCTCGTCGCCGTCCCCGACTTCGCATTCGGTGCGATGGAAAACCTAGGTTGCGTCACGTTCCGCGAGGTCATCCTCTTGGTCGATACCGAACGGGCTACCCAACCAGAACTCCTGAGAATCGCCGACGTCATCGCTCACGAACTCGCCCACATGTGGTTCGGCGACCTCGTGACGATGGAGTGGTGGAACGGCATCTGGCTCAACGAGGCATTCGCGACCTTCATGGCGGCGATGTGCACCGACGCGTTCAATCCGGAATGGCGACGCTGGGACCAGTTCAGTCTCGAGCGATCAGCCGCATTCGACGTTGATTCCTTGCAGAAAACGCGACCGATTGAATACGAGGTCAAGTCGCCCGCTGATGCCGACGGGATGTTCGACCTACTCACTTACGAGAAGGGCGGATCGGTGCTGCGGATGCTCGAGCAGCACCTCGGACCGGATCATTTCCGTGACGGCATCCGCCACTATCTGAAGAAGCACGAGTACGGCAACACCGAAACATCCGACCTTTGGGATGCGCTCGAAGAGGTCACTGGAGAACCAGTACGCAGCACGATGGACGCTTGGATATACCAACGGGGATACCCAATCGTCAACGCCAAGCAATGCGACGGGTGCAATAAGACGATTCTCACTCAGAACCGCTTCTTCTACAAATCTCCTGAAGAAACTGATGAAACCGTCTGGCCAATACCTATGGGCATCAGATACGCCGATGCCAGTGGCAATATCGGCAGCATGAAGATGCTGATGACCGAAGAATCCACCACCCTTCCCCCCGATTCGGGGGGAAATACAAGGGGGGCACGTGAGTTGGAGGGTGTGCGCTGGGTAAACGCAAACAGCGGCAGCAACGGCTTCTACCGCGTCAACTATTCGCCCGATCTGATGACGTCGTTGCGCGACGCGATGGGAGACATGGAGGCGATCGAGCGGTATAGCCTCGCCGACGACCAGTGGGCGGCCATGGCGGCCGGCAACTCGTCCGCAATCGACTACGTTCGACTCGCCGAACAATATTCGAACGAGGACGATCTGGATGTGTGGACGTTGTTGACGCGTAACCTGGGGAGTCTTGAACGCATCGTCGAAGACGACGCTGCGAAGGCTCTCATGCGGTCGCGCCTTGCGACCCTCTATAGTGCCGGCCTGGCGCGCTTAGGCTGGGAACCGCGCGACGACGATTCACCTCGCGACCTCGAGTTGCGCGGAGTACTCGCCCGTTCGCTGGGAATCACGGCGCGCAACGCAGATGCATTGGCGAAACTGCGCGCAATGCACGACGGTTATCTCGCGGGTGAGGCTATAGAACCCAACTTGGCGTCCGCGTCTGCCAACGCCGTTGCGATTTTGGGATCTGCCGACGACTACGAAGTCTTCCTCGGTCGATTCAAGGACCCTACTACACCTCAAGAAGAGCGACGCTACATGAGCCTGCTCGCATCCTTCCCGGGCGAAGGCGAGTTCCAGAACACATTGGAGATGTGCTTAAACGGCGAGGTCCGTTCGCAAGACGCGCCATACCTAGCTGGCGGTGCGATGTTTAACCGCCATCACGGGTTCACGGCATGGAAATACATCAAATCCCACTGGGACGAAATGCTCGAGATGTATCCGGACAATAGCATCGTCAGAATGGTCAGCGGCATCCAAGCCCTTTCCAAACCCGAGCAGGCGGCTGATGTGAAAGAGTTTTTCGAAACGCACAGCGTGCCGACAGGTCAATTGACATTGGAGCAGCATTTGGAGCGGCTTGACGTGAATGTGGCGTCGAGGGAGCGGGAAGTTGGGCCGTTGGCGGAGTGGTTGTTGGCGAATTAGGGAAACTGTGGCACGACGCAATCTCAGAACGACCAATAGTCAGATCGCAGATTAGTCGGAATTCTGGCCCGTGCTGATGTCTGACATCTCTCCGAACTGATTAACAATCCTCACGGTTTCGACGCTTACGGTGCAGACGCGTTTGAGGAGATCGATGACGTGTTCTTTGTGGTCGGCGAAGCGGTAGGTGTTGAAGCGTTCGCGGATGGTGGGATCTCTGGGTGTGCGCTCTTTGTATTGGTCGAGGACCCATTCGAGTGCTGATCGGCTGCCTAGGCGGTATTCCCAGGCTGAATCTGGGATGCTGAAGCAGCAGGTGTGACACCTGCGTTTCCCGATTATTCGAATTCGCTTATAATCTGGCGCAGTCGTGGCTTTGGCGATCACTGTGTGAATCGTTGCGAACGACTTTGATTTGAACCTAAACTGCGACATGTCCGTAACTTATCTGCTGACAGACTGCCGCATTGTGTGCGACTGATCATTACTACGTCATCTCTGCGGCGCAGTTTCGTCAAACTCCATGCGATGGAAGACCGAGCCTGAGTAGCGTGGGATTTGGAAGTTGTGGACCCAAGGTTGGACTATGAGTGGACGATTGCCTTCAGTGGTTCTGATCGGCAATACTAGGGCTTGCTGTAGAACGTAATCTTCTACGAGGTCGTATTTTGTCGCGCGTTCGGCGGCATCCGATTCTGATATGGCATCTTCTATCAAACCACGAAGTTCAACGAATTCAGGAGCTTGATTCTTAGTGCCGAATTCATCTGGTATAGGAGACAAAACAGCGTAGGCATCGGGGAATGCGGGGGAACGGTAAACCAACTTCATTGCTTGCAAGTTCAATGGTACGGTTCCGTCATCCATCCCTCGGAAAACGCTGACATCGAGCACATCTCCCCACTGTTCAAAAAGTCGCCCCAACGAGTCGTGGAAGTATCCGAATTGATTGGAACGATAGACCATTGGTGGTGGATTCATCCATGAAGATGCTTCCAAGTGGCCCATTGCCGCCACAAGATTGTATGGAATCCGTGATATTTCGGAGTCTCGCCAGACCAGGCTTGCTGGCATGATGCGTATCGCCACTGGAGTCGTTTCGCCGTCTTCGTTAAACGCCGCACTGACATCAGATGTCGCCACTAACGCCCGTCTGAAATCGGGATCGTCGAACGGCTGAACTGCCGGGTTGAAAACAAGGTAGGTTATGCTAGGCGGGCCTGCTGAATTTACGAATACATGCGAATCTGACCTCGCACCTTCAAGGATTTCATCCAGTTCGTCTGAAAGAACTAACCGCACATCGATCCTGCCTTGAGCGAAAAGCAAGTTGCCTGTATCGACTCGTGCGCTCTCACTTGTTGGAGCATAAGAGCCCGTGAGGTATTCGATTTTCGATATTTTGGCCGGGTCTCCCCAATAGTGATCGTTGCGAACGATTGTGCATTCCCCTTCCCAAACGTGTGAGACGAACTTCTCAAGCTTGAAAGGACCCGCTCCAACAGGTAGTTCGACTGGTTCGAATTCGATTTTCCTAACTGGGGTCTCCGAATCGTTTGTCCATTCAACTGGCCACTCTGCGACATTCCGCTCTTTCAATACACTTGCCACAGGATCGGCGATCATCATCGGAAATATCGGCTGAGGGCGTGTCAAA
The DNA here is from genome assembly GCA_965208645.1 of Dehalococcoidia bacterium. Lineage (GTDB taxonomy): Bacteria > Chloroflexota > Dehalococcoidia > Lucifugimonadales > Lucifugimonadaceae > Bin127. Next base: position 1,188,314 of record OZ242350.1, read on the forward strand.
CGGACCTGAAGCCGTCTTTCATCGATAACATCTACTCCACTAAGCTCGCTGTGGCGTCGCGTGAGCACCTCATCCGCACCAACTACATCCCCTAAAACAGTCGTCGCGCGGCCCCCAGCTTGAGCCTTTCGCAACGTGCGTTCCCAGCTCCATTTGACATCAAAAGCTGTCAGGGCACTACCATCGCTGAATTTCAGGTCCTTACGCAAAGTGAGGTCGTAAACCATGTTGTCGTCAGATACTACGTAGCTCTCGACCAATTCAGGCACCAACGAAGAAGCCCCATCATCGTCAACAATCCCAAACAATCCGGCGTGTATCTCATGGGCGATCGGCGCAAACGAAATTCCGCGTTCGTTGGTTGCACGGTCAATGGCAGGATCGGGAATCATGCACGATTGAACACGTACCCGAGCTGTCGCGTCCGCGCCCCCGATGTCGTTGACATCTGGGATCTCAATTTCGTCTATCTGTCGCGTCGCGGGTACTACGTCATCTGCGGTAGCAGTGCCCTGCACGTTGCCCATTGACGTGCATCCCGAGAAAAGTAGGGACGCACTGAACACCAATAAGACTATACCCAAACCGCTCACATGAAAGCCAATCTTGAGCGGAAGAGATATTTTTCTCCTGCCAACAAATCGCGATGGGTTTACTGAGTGTTGACGTAGAGAGTCATGGACGTTAAAACCCGATGTGCAAACCAACGCGTTTGACATCACCAAAGGAGGGTCGAACATGATCAAGCTATTCGTATATGGGTTTTTGCTCTTGACTATCGCTGTTGGGCTTCAATCAATGCTAATTGACGATGTCTCCGCAGACCATTCTCAGAGCGTCTCCATTGAGACTCAATCAGATTTGTACTGTGATGTACTCTCTCAACCAGTTAACGAAGCCGACGATTCTGATGTCGTTGCGTCATACTCAACGGATCAGTTCACGATGTCCAACGTTGGCCCTGAGACTAAGCATTGTTACACGTGGACTGAGTGTTACTACATAACTATAGTAGGTTCGGATGGCGTGAGCCGCTCGATACGCGTTTGCACCATTCGTACAGCTTGCTGGTAACGGCATTTGAGGCTCACCCAGTTGAATGTAAACTCCGCAAGTGTACTTTCAACTGGACGACATGGAGCCGCTAACCTTAATCGAGACAAGACGCTCATCCCTTCGGGCTAGATGCTCTACTCAACCAAGACCTCGTTGTCGCAGTGGGCTTTTTGCCAGGTGTCTCCGTTGATGTCATCGATACCGTAGCTGAATTCGACGCGGTAGGGGGCGAGGTCGTCGTGGGTGTCTTTGGCTTCCCAGTAGCCGCGCGCCATGCGGAGGGAGTCTTTGACGGTGCCGTCGGGGGATGCATCCTGGTCCGTCCAACTCGGGGATTAGCTTGAGGTTTTCGCGGGGTTGGAGCAGTATTGAGAGAGGCAGTTTTGGAATGCGGTGCGGATGCTGGATTCGTTGTCGGAGCCGCCGAATTGGATGATGTCTTCGAGTTCCTTGTAGTAGGTCTCTATGTGGGGGTAGGTTGGCATGGGAAGATTCTAAGCGCAGGATGACGGAACTCTATCAATGATCTCGCCCCAGCCGTCAAGCCCAGCAATCGCCAACTCAACCCTTCCGCACAAACTCCACGATCTGTTCTGGCATCGTCGGTTCGCGTTCTGCACCTTCCTCTTCTTCGGGCGCATCATCCACGACCAAATGCCGGATCGGGTAGTTGATCACGATGCCGGCTTCGTTGAATCGGAGGTGGATCTGTTTGATCAACTGACTTTTGAGTTGGAACGAACCAGCGCGATCGGTGGCTTGTAGGAAGACCCAGAAATCGATGTTGGAGTCCCCAAAGGTGCTGAATCCCGCTCGTGGCTCGGTTTCAGTCACAGCGTGCTCGGATTCGACAACTATTTGGTTCGCCACCTCCATCACGATGTCCTCGACCTGTTGAAGGTCCGATGAATAACTCACGCCCCCGGTCACGATCACATTCATCGCCAAGGCAGGTCGGGAATAGTTAGTGATCATGTTTTCGGACATCATGGAGTTGGGGATGATGATGAGGTTGTTGAATCGGGAGCGTAGTTTCGTGCTGCGCCACGAGATGTCTTCGACGAATCCTGATGGACCACCCTCGATCTCGATGAAATCGCCGGTCTGGATTTCTCCTTCGGAGATCACGTAGGTTCCGGCGAAGTAGTTGGAAAGTGTCGGTTGGGCAGCAAGTGCGATGGCGATTCCACCGATGCCCAAGGTCGCAAGTAACGGACTGATTTCGATCTCGAAAATCGCCAATCCCCACAATATCGCCAGTGACCAGACCAGGATCGGCAACATCCGCTGGAACGACGGTATCAACTGATCGTCGATGTGTGATGAGGTATTGGTTGCGATGTTTCCAGCGTACCAACCGAGCATCAATGAACCGATACGGGAAACCAGATGCGCGCCGACCCCAACCGCTGCTGCAGAACCCGCGCGTCGCGCTAGCAAGGCGAGGTTGGCATCGATGTCGCGTCCGGTGTGCCAATGATCTAAAGCCAGCGACCCGGAATAGGTTGTGCCAATCAGTAACACGATCAAAACAGCAGGTCCGTCGACTGCGTTGACGATGAGATATTGCGCCGATGGGATGCCTTCGCCAGACCCGGGAGTCAGCCGGTTTTTGGCGATTTTTAGAGCGGCTTGAAGGAACGCGGCAACCACAACGGTGAAGGTTGCGAACACGATTGCGATCGTGTATTCCTCATCGAAATTCATGGTGTCATCGGGGCTTTTGTTTCGGGCCCGCGCCGGAAAGACTGTGTAGTTAGGGTCCTTTGGTGACCCAAGGCTGTTTGCGCGGCTCACCTAACGCCTGCAATAGCGCGGTTATGTAGCCGTAAACGAAAGCGAACGCCGTTCCTTGCGGATCGCCTCCGGCGATGTGCGGAACGTGGTCGGGCATCAGCATGTATTTGTAGCCGACCTCTTGGTAGACCTTGGCGCACTCGTACATGTTGATGCTGCCCTCGTCAGGGAAGACTTCCATGAAGTCGAGTTTGTGGCCTCGGATATTGCGGAAGTGAACATTGAAGATCTTCTCACGACTGCCGAAGTAGCGGATGATGTCGAAAATCTCCTCGCCCGGGTCGTCGAGCATCTCCGTCACCGTGCCTTGGCAGAAGTTCAGGCCGTGATAGGGACTCTCGTGCATATTGACGAACTTCTTGAGTCCGTCGGGTGAGCCGAGGACGCGTGTGACGCCGCGGAATCCCGGAGGTGTGTAGGGGTCGTGGGGGTGGCAGGCGAGCCGTACCTTATTCTCGGTGGCGACCGGGACCACTCGTTCTAGGAAGTAGTCGATCCGCTCCCAGAACTCGTCTTCGGAGACATTGCCGGCGATGCCCGGAGCGTTATCGTCGGCGATCTTGTCGAATCGGAACGTTGAGTTGCTGGAACCGCCTCTTCCGGGTTCTCGTTCGGAGCGCGGGATGCCAATCAAATTCATGTTGTATTTGACTGCTGGGATGCCCACCGCGGCACAGTTTTCGATCAGGGTGTTGACGACCTCAATCTCGCGATCACGGTCTGGATCGACCCCCAACATGATGCTCGGCGCCTCGGCCGTTTCGATCGGCGTCGACGACAGAGGCAACTGGATCATGTCCAACTCAATGCCGAACGAGTTGACATGTTCTCGCCACTGCGCGAGATCGTCCTGCTTCCAGGTATGGGCATTGCCCTCGCGCGGGTCGGCGCAGATGTTGACAACGCCGAGTTGCGCCCACTGCCTGAGGTCTTCGTCGTGTCTTGGCGCGACTTGTGTGCCTACGTACATTCTGTCCTCCGTTGGTCGCCGATCAGGCGTGAATTAGATATTCAGTTCAAGGTAAAACGATTTATCCAGTCAACGGTTACCGTTGAAACAGGACTGTGTGCCAAAATATACCACCCGTACGGGTCAGTCCGTTTCAGCCTGCCACCTCAACACTGGCCTCCTCGCCGCCGTAGCCTCATCCAACCGTGTATTGGGTAATGTGTGAGGCGCGTGATTGACCGAATCCGGATCGCTATCGATCTCGTCGTCGATGGCTTGCATCACGGCCACGAAACGGTCGAGCGTCTCTTTAGATTCGGTTTCAGTGGGTTCGACCATGAGCGCCTCAGGGACGATGAGGGGGAAATACATTGTCGGCGCGTGGATGCCGTAGTCGAGGAGTCGTTTGGCGATGCTGAGGGCCGGAACGCCGCGGTCTGCCTGTCGTTTGCCACTCAGAACCGTTTCGTGCATACACAGACGATCCACTGCAAGATCGAATCGGTCGCGAAGCCGCGCTTGAATGTAGTTCGCGTTGATCAATGCATTCTCGGACACCGCGCGCAAGCCATCACCACCCAGCGATTGCATGTAGGTGTATGCACGGACGAGGATGGAGAATGAACCGTGGAAGCCGTTGATCTTCCCGATGCTGTTGTCTGGTCGGCCCAAACGGAATTCGCCTTCGTCGTTCTTCATCACAATCGGTTCAGGTAAATACGAAGCGAGTTCTTCGGTCACCATGACCGGCCCTGCACCGGGGCCGCCGCCGCCGTGGGGTGTCGAAAAGGTTTTGTGGAGGTTTGAGTGGCAGATGTCGACGCCTAAATCTCCCAATTTCACCAGACCGAGTAGTGCGTTCAAATTCGCTCCATCGGCATACACCAAACCACCCGCGTCGTGGATGATGTTGTTGATTTCGATGATATTCGGCTCGAATAATCCCAAGGTACTTGGAATTGTCAGCATGAATACGCATGCGTTCTCGTCCGCCTTCGCCCGCAGGTCTTCAACATCCACATTTCCGAATTCGTCGGTCTTAACAGTGACCACATCCATCCCTGCCATCGCCGCCGAAGCCGGGTTGGTGCCATGGGCCGAGTCCGGGATCAAGGCCACCTTCCGATGCGTTTCGCCACGCATATACAGAGCCGCACGAGCGATCAACAGTCCCGCATACTCACCCTGCGCGCCAGCCAATGGTGCCAATCCAACGCCCGGCAATGCCGTTGCCTCGCCAAGCCACTGCTGCAGTTCGAACATCACCTCTAGCGCGCCCTGCACGCTGTCGTCGGTTTGCAGTGGGTGAATGTTCGCAAATCCTCCCAGCGATGCCACCTGATCGTTAAGCTTCGGGTTGTATTTCATCGTGCAAGACCCGAGCGGATAGAAGTTGGTGTCGATCGAGAAGTTCAGTCGACTCAGCAACGTAAAGTAGCGGATGACATCGAGTTGCGACACCTCCGGCAGCTGCAAATCATCGGCATCACGCAAGAGATCGTCGTTCGGCATCTCCGCCAACGGAACATCCGCTGCCGGCATCTCGATCGCTCGTCGTCCGCTGACGGAGCGATCCATTAGCAAACGCCGATCATGCATGTCGGCAACGTTTGCGTTGGGCACTACGCCATCACTCATGCGGCACCTCCATTCCCGATCCCGGAAAGCGCGCCTACAAGACGATCAATGTCTTGCCGACTGTTCATCTCAGTCACGCAGAGAAGCATCCCGTTGGGCACAACATCTGACACATCAAGCCCTCCGATAATGCCTCGTTCTGCGAGCAAACGATTCACATCGCTGGGTGCGATCGGACACTCGACGGCAAATTCGTTGAAGAATGTGCCCTCTCCGCCAAGCACACACCACCCGGGGAGTGCATCAATCGCGTTCGCCAGATAGTGCGCCTTGTGGTACGACAACTCTGCAACCTTACGCAAACCGCTCGGACCCATAGTCGCGCAATAGACCGCGACCATCAATCCGATCAACTGGGTGCTCGTGCAGATATTAGAGGTGGCTCGCTCTCGCCGAATGTGCTGTTCCCGTGTCTGTAACGTCAGCGTGTATCCGGTGCGGCCTAGCGTGTCTGTTGTCCTACCTATAATTCGACCGGGCAACTGACGAATGAAGCGCTGCTTGGCTGTAAACAGACCGACATACGCGCCGCCAAACGTCAAAGGCACGCCTAGCGGTTGACCTTCGGCGGTAGCGATGTCGACCCCAAACTCTCCGGGCGACTTGAACATCCCAAGCGCTGTCGGGTACGTGTGCATAACCGACAACGCTCCGGCCGCGTGCGCGGCATCTGTCAACGCTTGGACATCTTCGATCCGACCCAAGAAATTCGGAGATTGGAACGCGATACACGCCGCGTCGTCGGGTACGTCTCCGTTCAACACGGACTCGCGACTGATCGCTTCAATCTCGACCTGCTGGTAACGGGCGTAAGCTTCAGCGACTTCAAACAGTCGTTTGTCGGCTGTGTCCAGAATCAAAATTCGATTGCGCCGACTAACCCTGGCCGCCATTAACCCGGCCTCTGCAAACGCCGTCGGACCGTCATACATCCCGGCATTGGCGACTTCCATGCCGAAGATCTGAGCAACCGCGGACTGAAACTCGAATCCGCTTTGCAACACTCCTTGCGCCGCTTCGGGTTGATAGGGGGTATATGACGTCACGAACTCGCCGCGCTGCAATATCGCGCCCACGGTCGATGGAATGAAGTGATGGTACGCGCCCGCGCCCAAGAATGACGGTCTAGTACCGGCATCTTGGTTCAAAGCTGCCAAGGCCTGCATGCGGGTGGCGACCTCCAACTCCGATGCAGCATTCGGTAGTCGGAGCGACGAATTGCGATGCTGCTCCGGGATGTCGGTGATCAGAGCGTCAAAATCGTCGACGCCGATCGTCGCCAACATCTGAGCTCGTTCAGACGCCGTGTTTGGAATGAACGGATGGGGAGAGTCGGCCTTGCTCGTCAAAGACTACTCCAGCGTTCCTTGGTAGGTTTGGGAATCCATCAACTCATCCAACTCCGATGGATCGTCCAACTGCACCTCCATGATCCACCCGTCGCCATAGGGGTCCGAGTTGACGAGTTCGGGCGATTGCTCCAACTCTTCATTGACCGCGGTAACGGTACCGCTTACTGGCGAGAACAGGTCGCTCACGGCCTTCACCGATTCGATTTCTCCAAACTTGTCGAACTGATCCACCCTAGAGCCAATCTCGGGCAACTCGACAAACACCACATCGCCAAGAGTGTCCTGTGCAAAGTTGGTGATTCCGACCTCGGCGACGTCGCCATTTCCGACGCGCGCCCATTCATGTTCGGACGAGTATTTCAAATCATCTGGATACAACGCAGTTTGCCTCCGTCGCTACCTATGTCGATAACCGCGTTGACTCTAACAAATTCGAATACGCAGAGTCGCAATCGCCGCTTTTCAGTACGAATGCGGATGAAACGGCAACGGAACCACCTCGGCTTCCACTGCTTTCCCTCGAACATCTATCTGCACCGCCGTTCCTAACTCGGCATGCTTGACGTCAATGTAACCCATCGCAATGGCGGACCCCAGCGTTGGCGAGTGCGTTCCCGAGGTCACAACACCCACCTCCGTGCCGTCAATCGAGATCGGATGTCCGTGCCTTGCGATGCCCCGCGATCGCATCTCAAACCCCACGATCTTCCGGGAAGTCCCGGCATCCCGGATTCTCCGCAAAACCGCACCCATCAAATACTCCGGCCGATTCGGACGCACAGTCCATCGCAGACCCGCTTCGTAGGGATTGTTTTCCGCTGTCATATCCGCTCCATGCAGCATCAGTCCGGCCTCCAATCGCAAAACGTCTCGCGCACCCAAACCGCATTGAGTTGCCCCAGCCTCTACAAGCATCGCCCAAATGGTCGATGCATGCGAGCTGTCAAACATGATCTCGAACCCGTCCTCGCCGGTGTAACCCGTCCGAGATGCAAGAATCCGCTCTCCATCCAATGTTGCCTCGCCGATATGAAAACGTCCGATCACATCAGTCTCGCCATTAGTCATCTCGCCGAGCATCGCAACTGCATTTGGACCTTGAACTGCGATCATTGCGACCTCATCCGTTATATCTACATAATCGACATCACCACCTTCACGCTCTTTGAAGTGTCTCTGTTGCAACGACAGCCACTCTTTGTCAATATCAGCGTTCCCGGCGTTCACGACCAGCAGGTAGCGGTCGGTCTCGAGGTTGTAAACAATGGCATCGTCAATGATCCCTCCCTGCTCGTTGCAGATCATGTGATAGCGACCTTGCCCATGCTCCAATCGCGATGCCCGAACACTCAGCACAGTATCCAAAAACCTACCGGAATCCGCGCCTGTGAACTCCAACCGAGCCATGTGTGACACGTCGAAAATCCCGGTGTCAGTCCGAACCTGTCCGACCTCACGTATGATCCGTGTCGGATACCGCACCGGCATCTCCCAACCACCGAATGGCACCATGCGTGCGCCACTCGCGACGTGGGTCTCATATAGCGGTGTCCGCATTGCCATATTGGGTTCAGCCTTGTCGCCTAGATTTGGGATCGTCCTGCTTCAATCGTACGGTATGAAACCTTAGCGGAGAAGCCACATCGATCGACCCGCAAAGACGGGTGACGATTCCAATCCGCTCAGATCCACCTCCCGCGCACTGCGGCGATGCTCCACCACACGAAAGTTCCCGAGTCCCCTGGTATCGACCAACGAATTGAGTGCGCGCAACTCCGCGACCCAATCACCCTCATTCCCCCCATAACGACTCGACACCAACGTTTCCCTAACCCGGCGCAAATATTGATCAATCCCCAAATCGAACAGAAAGTCTCGTTGCGATTTCAACTGGGACATCGACTCAAAACCAACGCCTTTCAGAGCCTCTTCGACAGCGGTGAAATCTACATGCGACGTAATGTCCTGTAGACCGATATCACGGAACGGATTTTGTCCCAAAATGTGGTCTCGATAACACCTCAGCGCCCCTTCATATCTCAGAGGGTGATACAGATTGTCCCGTTCATGACCGTAGTCAATCGTCAGCACATATCCTCGCCCCAGCAGCCCCGCGACACGTTTCGCCCACGCATCGAGCCCCAGGTTGACCTCGCCTCGATATCCATCAGGCAATCTTGAGACGAAATCACCCACACGATCCACAATCTCGTAACTCGACGGCTCACCTTCAACGAATGCCAGTTCTCCGGTGTCGCCAACACTTACGTAACACTCGAAAACCTTGCGATTTCGGACGGTGAAGACATGCGCGGGAAATGCGTCCAGCAACTCGTTGCTGATCACACATCCGACAACTGGTTTCAAGCGCGGCAATTCGCCAACATCACGCGCCGATCCCCGGGGGCGGATATCAAACGCGTGGTATCTTAGCGCTTCGCTGAATTGCGCTCGCCGGTCATTTGAATCTCGTACTCTTGCGACCGCTTGTTGAACGTCCCGTGCTAACCCGCCATCACCCGCGCCCAACTCCACAACATCGAACATTCCTGGCTCGCCTAGCGTCTCCCAAGCCTTGAGGAGGTATCCCGCAATTAAAGCCCCAAATGCAGGATGCATTTGGGGCGAAGTCGCATAGTCCGCTCCGACGCTAACCGACGATGTGTAATAACCGTGCTCTCCGTAGAGCGCGATCTCCATGAAACGGGCGAATGTGATCGGACCATTCCCGCGAATCTCAGATTCAACGATCTGGCGCGCCGGTGTGATTTCGTCCGGCATGGAAGGCTCTGTTTAGCCGCGGTCAGAAATCGGAATGTACTCGAGCTCTCGTCCGCCTGTGTACTTCAGCAACGGCCGAATGAGGATGTTTCGACGATACTGCTCAACGACTTGAATGATCCAACCCGGAACTCTGCCGATGGCGAATATCGGTACGAACAAGTCCTGCGGGATGCCGTTCAGGTAGTAAATGACGCCCGCGAAGAAGTCCACGTTCACGTGAACGCCTCTTCGGGCGTACGGCGACATCGCCTCCACCACCGCTTCCAAGATGTTGTACCACTCCGGTTCGCCTTTTTCCTGGCTCAACCGCCGAACTCCCTCGCGCAAGTGACGCGCACGGGGATCTTCCGATTTATAAACCCGGTGCCCGAATCCCATAACTGGAGTCCTAGACCTCAACAGGTCTCTAACGTAACCCGCGGCATTTTCTGGACTTCCTATCTCGCGCGCCATCTGCATCACGTTCTCGGCTGCCCCTCCGTGCGAAGGCCCAGACAGTGCGCCGATAGCGGCCGAAACCGTGCTATACGCCTCGGCTTTTGTGCCGGCAACTACCCGTGCCGCGAACGCGCTCGCGTTCGACCCGTGATCAGCGTGCAACACCAAATCCTTGTCCATTAATTGGGCGGCATCGTCAGACGGCGGTACGCCGTCGAGCATATAAAGGAAGTTCGCCGCATGGTTTAAATCCGAGTTCGGATCCACCGGATCGTTACCGCGTCGGATATTGTAATGTGCCGCAATAATGGTTGGCACTTGCGCTGTCATCCGGATTCCCTTGCGGAACGTCGCTTCCACATCGTCCCACTCCGCCTCCTTATCCGGGTCGAAGGCCGACAACGCCGAGACCGCAGTCCGGAGCACATCCATCGGGTGTGAATCCTTAACGGCTTCGATTATCGGGAATATCTGTTCCGGCAACTCTCTCTGACTGCGCAGCTCTTCGTCGAATGCATTCAGATGTTCCTGTTTCGGCAATTCGCCATGCAACAGCAAATGGGACGTCTCTTCGAAATTTGAATGTTCTGCCAGATCGTGAATGCTGTAGCCTCGGTACTCGAGCACGCCGTTGCTACCGTCGATGAAGGTCGTCTCTGTGCGGTCGAAATATATCTCTCGCAATCCGCGGTTGAGCTTGATTTCACTGTCCTGGGCCATTGATGTCTCGTCCGATGCTGTTGAACTATTAGGAGATGCCGGTGGCGATTTCGATGCCGTGAAGAGGATCGTTGCAACGTCAAACACTTCCGATACGTTTCAACCTATTTTAGAGCATCGACACGCTCAGCCAAAAAGCCATCCGACTGCTCGAAATCGTTTCGCCGACTGCCGTTCATAAGACAGAGCAGTAATCCGGTGTGATCAGTTGATGAACGTATGCAAAACCGGATTCAGTAGTCCGACATCCACTCCCAGATTTGTAAGGCTGGCGTATTTCAGTTTTTCGCTTTCCTGAAGCGCCAACCGTACAAGATGCTTCCGTAATAATTGAATATCCGAGTTGCTTCGGGATCATGGAATGGATAGTCCGCGCCGATCTGCCTTGCGGCGGCGAGCCCGGTTATGAAACACGTTTCTTGGCTGTTGATCAACGTGTGGGGCCACAGTGTCAAGTCCACCGTTTGCCTTGGATAAAGCGAAACAAATGGATCAGCAGGGCAACGTGACGTACGTCATGCACAATATGCTGGAACCACCGTTTTTGGATGACCTTTGATTCATCGATCCTGCTGATCGGGTTGTAGGTTTGAGGTTCCTCCCTACAAGGATGCGCGCACCTAGCATGAACAAGATCATGGCCTATCAGCAGCGTAGCCATGTTCAACAGGTTGTTGTTATCTGGAGCCGCTTACGATACTAATCTCGCCCGGGTCTGTACTGTTCAGACGGCGAGAGTCAAAGAGCCAGTGTAAGATGACCACGGAACACCTCGCGCTAGCAGGCGTCGCCTCTTGCGACTTCCACAATTGGTAAGGCTGACCCGGATGAACGTTCTTGGCAACATTCTAGACAAGCTAAGCTGGTTGATCACGGTCCGGCCGTATGTCACGCTCGTCGTTCTCTTTATCGTTACTGTTGCGCTGGCCGGCGGAACTACTCTGCGCGCGCCGCCGACTCAGGGTGCTAGTGTGGCATTCCTCCCTCCGGGTCATCCCATCGCGGATGTGACGCGGGATATAGAAGAGCTTTTCGGGGAATCGGGCGAGATCAGCGTCGCGACACTAATCTTCCGAGGAGAAGCGCTTACTCCCGAAGGTCTCTCGCAGATGGACAGTCTGATCAACGACATCGTCAGCGATCAGACTGTGAGTGAGTTGCTGATACCGGTCGACCCGATCGTCGCTCCCTCGTTTTTGATCAACGGTGTCGCGCAGGCGAGCGGCGCGGATTCGATCACGCAGGCGATAATCGACTCGGCCAGGAACTTCCCTGAAATCGATGATGCTCTTGCCGCGATGACTGGCACTGATACGGACGGCACACCAGTAGCAATCGGCAACATCCGGTTGAGCGACACAGGCGACGAGCAGGTCCAGGATGCGGAACGACGGATCCACGAACTGGCGACGGGCCATGACGGTCCACTGGACGTGAGCAGCATATCGCCGGCGATCGTCGAGGATGAGTACACGCAGGCGACTGAATCGGGGTTGGCACCGCTGATGGGACTGGCGCTGGTGTTGATCGCTTTGTTGCTCATTCTCTTCACCCGCACGCTCGGAGACATGTTACTGACACTCACCGGGCTAATCGTCTCGATTGTCTGGATCGTTGGAGCGGAGGGTTGGCTCGGTCCGAACGGATTGAGTCTGATTGGGCCGCCGAGCTCGCTAACTGCGATGGTACCTGTGATCGTCATCAGTCTGACGGTGGACTATGCGATCCAAGCAATCTCGCACTACCGCGAACAACGAATTCACGGCGAAGGAGTTGTAATGGCGGTACGAAAGAGTTTGCGGAACGTCACGATTCCGTTGACGTTGGCTGCCGTAACGACGATCGTCAGCTTTTTGGCGACACTATTCTCGCCGATCGGCGTAGTCGCCGACTTTGGTGTCGTCGCCGGATTGGGAGTAGGGTTGAGTTTGATCGTGATGTTGACGCTGATCCCGGCTGGCCGCATGATAATTGACCGTCGGCGCGAGGCACGCGGCACATTGGCTTCTCCGCGCCCGATCTCCAACGCATTGCCGGGCATCACGTCCGCGGCGGAACTGCTTGGCAGAGCAGTCACGCGTTGGCCAGCGCCGTTCCTCGTCGTCATCATCGCGGTGACGATTGGGCTCGGCTTTGCCGCCACCGATCTGGAGTCTGAATTCAGCATTCGGGACATCCTTCCCCATCGTGGAAGCGTGGTCGCGGATATGGATACCCTTGACGCGGCGGTCGGCGGAACGACGGAGATCGCCAGCATGCTGGTGAAGGCCGAGGTGACAGAGAGCCGTACGCTCCTAAACCTGCAAGACCTCACGTCTGCCTTCGAGGACGAACAGCGCCGACCGAAGGCGGCTGCGGGACCGATTGATACATCGTACGAGTCGCTGTTACACGACTGGACCAATGACAGCGGTGAGCCCGGAGACAAGTACGACCCGGAACTCGACGTACTCCTCGATGAAGCCTCGGTTGGAGTGCAACTCGATCCAGTGCTGATGCAGGAATTAGTCGACAAGCTGGAAGCGAAAGATCCCGAACTGGCGCGGGTTTTGATCAACGATCCAGATGGCATGGACACAATGCTGCTCCAGTTCCCGATCTATCTGAATGATCCTGAAGAAACGAGGAATATCCAAGACGAGATCGATGAGCGATGGTTCGGGGAAGACGACTACATCACGGCGACTTCTGACAGCATGGTCTCAATCGCCGTCACCGACCAGATCACCGACCGACAAACTGAGGCGATCAGCACGACGATCGCAGTGGCCTTGGGTATTCTCGCCGTATTCTTCTGGGTGACAGTGCGTCAGCCGGCGCTGGGCGTCGTAGCGGTGGGCCCGATCGTGCTAGTCCTAATCTCAGTGTTGGGCACGATGGCACTGCTCGGGATTCCGTATACATTGATCACCTCGATAATCACCGCACTTTCTATCGGAATTGGAGTGGACTATACGATTCACGTTATTCATCGCTACCGGGAAGAGTTTGCCCTCTCACGCGATCCGGAAAAGGCGGCGATTCGGACGCTCACCACAACCGGTTCGGCTTTGTTGGGCTCTGCCATGACGACCGCGTTGGGATTCGGAGTGCTTATCGCATCGTCGCTGCAGGCATCAGCACAATTCGGCATCACGGCTACCATAACGATCGTCTACTCCTTGATCGTCTCGGTTTTGGTGGTGCTACCAGCGATGGTGGTTTGGGGCGCGTTCCAGAATATGCGGCTACGGTCGATGGTTGAGCGCGAGTGGGCGGATCTGGACATCGCGATTGAGGGTATCTATCAGAAGTACGGGCGGGAATAGTAGTCCTCGGAGGAAAGTCGCTTATGCAACTCCGTAAACTGTCCAATGGTCTGAAGGCCGCATACCAGGGGTCGGATGTCCGCCGTCGGGTGAAGCACTTCGACGAATGGACGAAGAGGGCACGCGTTGAGGGCGCTTCCCACCCCAATGGTTACGACCACGCCGAAACCGTCAAGGAATATTACGACCTTTGTAACGACTTCATGGTTTTCGGATGGAGCGAATCCCTACACTTCGCGCCGCTTTCTCCCAAGGAGAGCCTGGAGGTCTCCCAGGTCCGGCACCAACGGCTGATGATTGACAAGCTAGCGTTGCGCAATGGGATGACAGTAATCGATGTCGGTTGCGGGATCGGCGGCCCGATGCGCCGTGTCGTCACGGAGGGCAGTGTCAGCGTAGTCGGGATAAATAGCAGTGAAGTCCAGTTGAAACAGGCGAAATCTTTGAATGCTGAGGCTGGGATCGGCCACATGGTCAAATTCCTCGCGTGCAGTTTCATGGACATGGGCGCCATCGTGGATGACACATTCGACCGGGGGTACGCGATCGAATCGACGTGCCATGCGCCAGACAAGGCTGGAGCATTCGCCGAGATATACCGCGTGCTAAAACCCGGAGCCCTCTTCTGGGGTCAAGAAATGTGCATGACGGACAAGTTCGATCCCGACAACAACCGACACCTTGAAATCAAAAAGGAATTGATGCGCGGCGTCGCGCTCAGGGATATCGCGACTACAGACGAGGTGAACAGAGACCTCGAAACGGTGGGATTTCAGGTCATTGAGGCAAAGGATTGGGGTGTCGACGAGAACGGTCCGACCACGCCGTGGTATCAGCCCATGGAGACTCGAGGCAATACGCTCGGCAACGCCCTGCGCAGGATTCCGCTGGGTCGCAAGGTATTCATCGGAACGTCTAGGCTGGCTGAGGTGGTCGGGATGTTTCCGAAGGGATCATCGGATGTCGTGGGACTGATGGATCGTACCGCCAAAGCTTATGTCGCAGGCGGGAAATCGGGGGTTTTCACGCCGTTGTACTGCTTCTTGGCTCGCAAGCCTCTTTAGACCTTTTGCTTCCCAGCCTCTAGGCCGAATCAATGGTGCATTAGACGTTTATCTCACGTCTCCTTTCGGCTACGCGGAATTTCAACTTCTTGCTCACAGAAAGCGATGGGAACGGGTCGATCTTCAACTTGTAGTTCGCAGGCACTTCTAGCTTGAAGTAGTGCGCGATCATCAGCAAGTTGATGGCCAGATGCAGTTCCATCTGCCTAGAACCGAGGCATGTGTGTGTACCTAGCCCGAACGGTGCGTAACCGGAACTGTGATGCTCGTTGCGCGGAGGCAGATAACGGTCGATATCGAATTTCCAGGGATCGGGGAAGACATCCTTCATATAGTGGGCAGCGGCCTGAGCGATGTGTACCTGTGTACCTTCCGGTAGTTCGTGCCCCTCGACCAAACACGTATTCATCACCGTTCGAAGCGACATCGGAACGATCGAGTAAAGTCGGAAAGTCTCCAAGATGAAGCGGCGAGTTACGTCAATCGCTTCCGGAGTGTAGGCTTCGCGATCTGGGTCGCCGTCGGCAAACAAGACATCTGCTTCACGGCGGATGCGACTGTAAATCTCTGGCTGCGATGCCATGGCGTAAATGCAGAAGCCAAGAGCATCTCCGAGGTACACGCTGGCGATGAGCGGCGCAGACAGGGTAAAAAGGAGGTTCGATTCAGGCACAAACTGCGGATCGCTCGCGTGCAAACTCAAAACATCATCAGCAAGGTCCCTAGGACATCCAGCGCGTTGGGCGGGTGTATGGCCGCTCTGGACACGAGCCAGCAGTTCGAAGATGCCCTTCTTGCGGCGTTTCATACCCGGTGTGTTCAGCATAAACTTCGGCAATACTTTCAACACGTGAGTAGTCAGTGCTCGTGTTTTGTATTCAACGAGATCGTCGATGAGGTCCTGCGAATCGACGCTGATCATGATCGGAGAGTTTTGCGAGTTGATCATCATTCGGCACGTCCGCACCGCTGGCAAATCATCGCCAACCGACCAATCCGACATGAAGTTTCGAGCGTGATGGTACACGAGTCCCAGATGACTTTCCAACCTCGATCGCGAGTAGGCAGAGCTCATCGACTTTCGGAAGCGGAAATGGTCGGCACCATCCAGTGACGGCAGTATTCCAGACGCTCCATAGACCTTCTCGAAGTCCGCTAGGTAGTCTCGCGCTCTCAGGTAGTTGCGCCCGTGCCTATGCACCCAGTAATTTGTCTCGACGCCCGCCAAAACAGTGATGGGGCGCTTCTGAAACGGCGGGCGGATCTGAAAGATCGGGCCGTGCTTTTCAGCGAGTTCGGCAAAGAATGCATTCAAGTTGCCGTTGTGAATATGACGATTGAACACCAAGTCGCGAAGCGGTGCGACCGGAATCGGCTTGGATAGCGAGGGGCGTCGAAGCGCCGGGCCGACCAAGTTGTGTGCCACCGCCTCGGAGATCGCACGGGCGATCAAGTCCATCCTGCAGATTTGCTCGACCCGCTCTTCCGACTCCTCATCGAGTTGGAATATAAAGCGCATCACATCGCAGGTTTCGATGAGGGAGACGATAATGATATCTCTCGGGTCTGGGATCTCGTTGTTGAAGATCACATTGGCGATACGCGCCTTCACGAATTGAACCGCCGTACCACCTTCGGAGTCGGTGAACAACTCGGAGCGCCAAGCGTTGTTGGACAGCGTCCAGTAATCGCCCTCGTGGTAATCCAGAATCTCTAGATCGACCAACCCCTCTAGGGTTGAATCGATTATGGCATCCGCGCGGGGAACCAGACGCTCGATCCAATACTGGGCGTTGCGTTGATCTGTTTCAGATGCGATTTCTTTGAGAATTGGATCAAGGACGGAGTTCCCAGTTTCTGTATCGTCGATGAGGAACAAGGACTCCATATCGGTATCGATACGAGATTGGAGCGATAATTCAGCGATTACGGCTCCTACGATGGCGCAGTTTAAATCCCAACCAGCTATTTGGCGAAAGTACCCGGTCTCCTCGTTGAGGAGCATGAGGATAAGTTCTTGGGGCAGAGTGAGTTGTTCATTTGCCACGGCGTCTGTTGAGAGTGTCATCAGTCTTCACCTTTTTGCTACATCTCGGAATCCCAGAGGGGACACACGTTTGCTGGGCTTGCGATGTCGTATAACTCTACCCATGACGAATCGGGACAGTATCTCAATAAATCAGATCATTGATTTAGTCAAACAGGCCGTCGGCAAGCTCAACTAACTCGATCGTGGAGGATGGAAATAACGCTTTTTGCAACATAGAGTCTACCCCATTAAACTTCCGATCAAAACCTTGGGAGCAAAGCGTTGATTGTCGACGTCCACTCACACAACCCGACGCACGAACATGACGTGCCGCCGGAAGATCTCACCACAAACCCACTCATCGGCACCGGCGTCAAACTCGCCGGGTCGCTGGACGAATACTCGGCTGCCATGGAGCCGGTCGATAGGGCGCTCGTTTTCGGGATAGCTCCTCGACCAAGCGGTGACAAACATCCCCTAACTGATTGGAATGCTGGTTGGGACGACGACCTGAACCATAATGACATCGCTGCGCGGGTCGCGGCGGTAAACCCTAACAAGTTCATCCCTTTCATGTCGCTGCATCCAGATCAACCCGATATTGATGAAGAGTACGACCGGGCAGTCGGCGAATTAGGTTGTCGAGGGATAAAACTTGCGCTCAGCTACCAAGCGGTAGACCCGTTGAGCGACGCCGCGTTCCGTCTCTTTGACCGGCTCCAATCAGATGGGCTGCCCATCGTATTTCACAGCGGAATGTCGGCTTCACCCGACGCCATCCTCAGATACGCCCACCCTCTGGCGATGGACGAAGTCGCCATCGCCTTCCCGCGCCTCAAAATGGTCCTGGCCCACACATCGCACCCCTGGTACGAAGATTGCATGGCCGTCGTCCGCAAACACCCCAACGTCTACACCGACATATCCGGCATGCCGTCGCGACCATGGATGGCCTGGCGAGCCATGCGTGTCTTCCACGAATTCTCCGCAACTCACAGGATGCTCTTCGGATCAGACTGGACCCTCTGGACTCCCCAAGAAACAATGGACGGCCTACGAGCGATCCCCCGATTCGCCAAAGAACATAACCTCCCTCCAATCCCCGAACACGAAATCGAAGCCATCATTAACCGCGACTCCCTGTCTCTACTCGGTTTGGAATAAACGCCAATGACCTCAATACGACCACTCATCACCAATCCCGCCAAACAAAAATTGAAGGCTGGCGAATCGATATTCGGAGTCAACATCTTCGAGGCGCTCACTCCATCCATCGTCAAAATCGCCGCCAACGCCGGTTCCGATATGTTGATGGTTGACGCCGAACACGCCCTCAACGACGATGGCAGACTCTCCCTGTTCCTCACCCTCGTCCGCGACAACGGCATGGCACCCGTAGTCACAGTGATCGCCCCCGAACGCGCATTGGTATCTCGAGTCCTCGACGCCGGAGCAATGGGTATCATCCTCTCCCACTCCGAGACGCCCGAGCAGATGAAAGACTTGGTCCGATGGGTCAAATACGCACCTGAAGGCGAACGCGGACTAGCAATGGGCGCTAATGCCGGTTACGACGGTTACGACGTTGCCCGATACTGCCGCGAAGCCAACGACGCAATGCTCGTGCTACCCAAGATCGAATCCCCCCTCGGCGTCGAGAACGCAGACGCCATGATGGACGTCGAAGGAGTAGACGGCGTAGTCTTCGGCCCTGGCGACCTATCCGCCAAAATGGGGCACCCCGGTCAATGGGAACACCCCGAAGTCCTGGCGGCGATAAACAGTGTCGTTGATGCCGCGATCGCCCGCGGACTCGCTGTCGAGCCTCCAGTGATGCCTGCTGGTCGCGCTGAATACGAACGTGACCTTACGCGTGGTGTCCGCATCTTCGGCGCTACACGTCAAACCGAATACGATCTCTACAGGGATGCGTTGTACCGCGTCCTAGCTATCTATCGCTAAGCAAGTAAATTCACAACGCCATGCTCGCAACTTCGTCGCCGAGTTTGCCAATGATCTCGTCAATGCCGATCGCACCAAGGTTGTCTCCTGACCGCGTCCGCAACGCAGCAGAATTGGCTTCGATCTCCCGGTCGCCGACAACCAACATGTAGTTGATCTTCAGCAACTGCGCGTTCCGTATTTTCGAGTTCATCCGCTCGCTCGCGTCGTTGACCTCAACCCGCAGACCTGCCTTTCGCATCCGATCTGCGACCGCGTACGCGTAGTCGTTATGTCGATCGGCGATCGGCACCATCATCGCCTGCGTCGGAGCCAACCACAACGGCAAATTGCCGCCCAAGTGCTCTATCAGGACCCCAATGAATCGCTCCAGCGAGCCCAACATAGCGCGGTGGATCATCACCGGCCGCTCGCGCTCGCTCTCCGAATTCACGTACTCAAGGTCAAATCGTTCCGGCTG
Organism: Dehalococcoidia bacterium; assembly: GCA_965208645.1. Taxonomy (GTDB): domain Bacteria; phylum Chloroflexota; class Dehalococcoidia; order Lucifugimonadales; family Lucifugimonadaceae; genus Bin127. Next base: position 1,207,871 of record OZ242350.1, read on the forward strand.
GTTGAAGTCGATCTGCACCGTACCCAATTGCCACTCGCGACCAAGAGCGTCCGGTACGAACATGTCGATCTTCGGACCGTAAAACGCACCTTCACCCTCGGCGGTCTCGAACTCTCCACCGCGATTCTTCAAAACCGACTCGAGCGCCGACTCCGCGCGGTCCCACTGCGCATCTGAACCCACCCGTTTCTCGGGACGCAACGACAACACGAAACGCGTCGAATCAAACCCGAAAACTTCGTAGCTCTCATTCAACATGTCAATGAAGCCGTTGACCTCATCGGCGATCTGATCCTCGGTACAGAAAATGTGTGCATCGTCCTGCGAGAATGACCGGACCCGTGTCAATCCTTGCGTGACTCCTGACAGCTCGTATCGATGCAATCGCCCAAAGTCGGCGTAACGTATCGGCAGTTCCCGATACGAGTGCAACGACTTCGAGTACAACACTGCGTGCGACGGGCAGTTCATTGGCTTCATGCCATACTCCTGCTCATCGATCTCGAGCATGTACATATGCTCGATGTAGTTGTCGTAGTGGCCCGAAGTCTTAAACAAGTCCGTCTTAAACAACTGAGGAGTTATCACCTCGTCGTATCCATACCTGTCGTACAAACCGCGTACGTACTCGAAAAGTTTGTTGTAGATAAACGCACCCTTCGGACGGAAAAACGGGTTTGCAGGCGCCACCTGGTCGAAAAAGAACAACCCCATCTGCGCCCCCAACCGGCGATGGTCACGTTGCTGCGCCTGCTCGCGCTGCTTCAGGTACACCTTCTGCCTGTCGCGCGACTCCCAAGCCGTGCCGTAAATCCGTTGCAGCATCGGATTCGCTTCGCTACCGCGCCAATACGCTCCAGCCGCCGACAACAGCTTGAACGCAGATATGCGTCCAGTGGATTCGACGTGACCACCACGACAAAGGTCGTCGAACGCTCCATTTGAATGGCTCGTGAACGTAACCTGCTCATCCTCCGGTATCCCGTCAATGATCTCCTGCTTGTACCGGTTGTCCGCCACCAACACCCGCGCCTCATCCCGCGAAACCTCGCGCTCCACGAACGGAGTGTTCGCCCTTATCGACGCCCGCATCTCCTCCTCGATTGCCACGAGGTCCTCGGGTGTGAACGGGCGCGCCACATCGAAGTCATAGTAGAAACCGTCCCGGATCGGCGGTCCGATCGTCAGCTTCGACTCTGGGAACAGCTTCAACACCGCCTCCGCCAACACGTGAGCCGCCGAATGTCGCAACGTATCACGATAATCTGATTGTTCCTCCGGGCTCATGTCCCGAAACCGCGTCCGTCTCCCACCGTCATTCCCGCGAACGCGGGAATCCACTGGGCTCGGGTGGTTACTAAATTGTTCTTGTAGTTCGTTGTCTGCCATGTCGCTTACCTGTGCGGAGTCAAATATTGAGGCGACGGGAGAACGCGAAGCAACATCACCGACGAGGCACGGTTTCTTCGAGTAAATAATTGGGTCCCCGCCGCCAAGAGATCGTGGGATTAGGCGCGAGGCCGGGAGAGATTTAACCGGCCCGCGCCATCATAGTGAGGGTACGGCGCCATCGAAGGTCGCCCTCACTAGCGATGCGCGTTGTGTACCTGTTAATCAATTGTCAAACCTGATGCTCGTCAAGAGTGGTGGGCGATGGAGGATTCGAACCTCCGACCTCGTCGATGTCAACGACGCGCTCTAGCCAACTGAGCTAACCGCCCAACTCTGATGCGTTCAGATTATATATCTGACCGGAAATTGGACCCTGGCCGACTGTTGCGGAAACAAAAGAAATGGCGCGCTTGGCGGGATTTGAACCCACGACCTCAGCCTTCGCAGGGCTGCGCTCTATCCGCTGAGCTACAAGCGCGCGGCGTGCATATAAAGGTTATCACCGCGATTCGGCGAACCGACATGGCACGAACGATGGTGCCGAGGGCGGGAGTCGAACCCGCACGTCCTTGCGGACACTACGCCCTGAACGTAGCGCGTCTACCGTTTCGCCACCTCGGCACGAGTACCACGCACGAAAACGCGGTAATGAACTCAATACTAATTGCCAAATGAACCTATCAGATATCCAGCCGCCCTCGTCCGCCTCTCGCCCACTGAAAGAGGGCTGTGTTGCGAGCATGGCGTAGAGCCTAGAGGACACTGCAACCGCCATCAAGGTGCCCCGGCAGTTTCGCGTGAAAAACCAAAAAGGGGCGACCGACCATTCCCAGATGTCAGCAGACGTTTCGACCCGTCCCTATTCCTCAGCAAGGCACTAAGACACGCCGGGCAACGAACTCCACTCCGCGATTTCTTCATCGACGACCGTTGCCTTCGGGTCAATCGGTGTTTTCAACGCGCAACGGTTGGGATGTTCGCGATGTACCTCAAGGGCGTGGCTACCGCCGTGTCCGTGAACACGATTAATCCGAGACACGCAAAACAAGCCGATCTCGTTTTTCGGATCTGAATTGCGAAAAACGGCAACGATCGCTGCGTGTGCGCGCGAATCGGAACTGATGCTAAACTACTGTGACGCAAACAGACTTCGTTAAGGAGGAGTCAGGATGTTTAACTTGAAAAATATAGTCCTCGTGCTACTGGGCGTCGTCAGTCTGACGGCAGTAGCATGTGGCAGCGAGACGATCGTCGAGGTGACCGTCGAACGCGAGGTCATCCGTACCGTAGAGGTGGAAGTCCCGGTGGAGATCGAGAAAGAGGTGGTTCGCGAAGTCGTGAAGGAGGTCGCGGTCGAAGTTCCCGTCGAGAGGGAGGTCATCCGCGAGGTCGTCAAAGAAGTTCCGGTCGAAGTCGAGAAGGAGGTCTTGCGTGAGGTTGTCAAGGAGGTCGCGGTCGAAGTCGTCGTAACTGCCACCGCTCAGGTCACCTCCATCGACGCACCCGTCATGAAGGTTGATATCGAAGGTGTCTCGCGCGGCGCAGGCGACGACGTTGAACCCTCTGGCGTGTTGGTTGCCGCTATCGCTAACTCATACTTCATGAACTCCAGCCCGCGTTACTGCCCGGCGTGTTCGGTCACTGCCAGAACGGGAGCCACTGAGACGTTGCTAGAAGCGGTACGCGCTGACGACGGCACAGTAGCTCTAGGTCCGTTGCTCGCCAGCGACTGGACGATGTCGGACGACGGTGTTTCCTATACCGACTTCACGTTGCGAGAAGGCGTACAGTTCCACGGTGGCTACGGCGAGATGACAGCCGCCGACGTCGCGTTCTCATGGAACGATGCCAACCCTAAGATCCAGCCTGACAGTATCCACGACACTGGGGGAGACCTCGCCAACTTGGTGCAGGAAGTCGAAGTTATCGACGACTACAAGGTCCGATTCCATTGGGTATCGTTCGGTGGTCACGCACTATTACAGTACGTGAGTAATTTCTGGGAGGGTATCTCGATCTTCTCCGAAGACTTCTTCAATGAAGTCGGCCCGGAAGGGATGCGTACGCAACTAATCGGCACCGGACCCTTCGAGGTGGATCAATGGATCCAACATTCGGGCGTTTTCCTAGACGCCGTTGACAACCACTGGCGAAAGCGTCCTTACGTTGAACGGGCTAACGTGCTTCACATAACCGAAGCCAGCACCCGCAAAGCGATGCTGAAAACTGGACAGGCTCAGATTGGCGAACTTCCGTTGACAGACTGGAACGAGATGTTTGAGGAAGGCTACTCGCAGGCTCCTGAAGGTTTCTGGGGCGACAGCTCGTTCGTTTTCTCAGGTAATTACTGGGAAGACAAACTCGCCATCGGGGGTGACCCATTCACGAGTGACCAAGCGGGCGATCTGCTGTTCAAGCCGCCGCTAGACACTTCGCTGCCTTGGATTGGCGATCCCGCCATCCCCGAGACGATGGAGAACTCCAAGAAGGTACGCACCGCCATGGCCATGGCGATTGACCGCGAAAAGTTGATGACCGCACTGACCGACGGTTATGGGCGTGTCTCCTACGCTCCCGGTTGGGACACTAGCCACCCGTTCTACAAGAGCGAATGGGACGTCCCGTATGACGTTGATGCGGCGAAAGCGTTGTTGGCGGAAGCCGGACAGGCCGATGGTTTCGATGTCGAATGGTGGGCTGGCCCTGCAGCCGGTTCCGGCGAATCGATACAAGAAGCTATCGGAATCGAGTGGTTGGCGAACCTGAACATCAACAGCACGTTCGACAAGCAGAACTACTCGTCTTTCCGACCGTCTTTGGTTAACCGAACAAACAAGAAGATCTTCTTCAGCGGTGGCGACGCATGGGCACCACCGACGTGGCCGAAAGACTTGAACGCCACGTCCCTGTCACGTCCTGGCGGCTATAACCGCGCCATGGAGATTCCGATATTCGCCGAAACTCACTTGGCGATGGCTGGTGAAGCGGATCCCGCAAAACTGCGGGAGCTAGTCACGGCGATGTTCGACTGGAACCGCGAGTGGATGGTCTGGGTTGGCGTATACCAGAGCCCAGTAGCCACGCTGTACAACCCGAGCCTGATATCCGAATGGCAGATGCTTCCGGAAGGCAAGGGGGTCCTCGGTCGAATGAACAGCTTGGAGTGGGTACGGCTCGCCAACTGAACTTATTCACAAGGCTCAGAGAACTAGGGGCGGTTGATCCAACCGCCCCTAGTTCCACGCATCTGAACCCATCGCGTTTAACGGGCCATAAATGCAGCGCTTCATAATCCGCAGAATCTTCGCTTCTTTGGTCGCGATGTTTCTCGTCACGATCATCGTATTCTCGCTGTCTCGTCTAGTCGGCGATCCTTTGGCCATGCTCGTGTCGGAGGGCGGTTACGGCATTTCTGAAAGTGCCCTCCAAGTCCAACGCGAAAAATTACATCTCGATAAACCGGTGCCGTTGCAATACTATTTCTGGTTGATTGACGTGTTGCGTGGCGATCTAGGGCATGATCTCTCGGACGGTTTCCCCGTAGCTCAGAAAATTCGAGAGAAAATCGCTCCTACCGTCCAGTTAGGCGTTTCGGCTTGGATCTTGGCTACTGTCTTTGGTATCGCTTTCGGCATGATATCTGCCGTTAAACGCGGCTCACCTATCGACTACGCCGTACGCCTGATCGCCAACCTCGGCATCACGCTTCCTGCCTTTTACGTCGGGATCATGGCAATCCTTATATTTGCCGTAACCCTTGACTGGGTCCCGGTAACCGTCATCGGAACCATCGGCTCCGAAAATCCCTTTGATCAGTTCAAAGCCATGATTCTCCCGGTAATAACCTTGGCTTGGGGCGCTGCCGCAGGGTATATGCGCTTGATGCGTTCTGCGATGCTTGAAGTCCTCGATTCCGAATACATCAAACTCGCTAGAGCCAAGGGCGTAGACGCGCCGAAGATCATTTGGAAACACGCCCTGCGAAACTCTCTCATCGTTCCGATCACAGTCTCGGCGTTGTTGCTTTGGAACTTCGTCACCGGAACCGTCGTGGTCGAAGCTGTGTTTGCATGGCCGGGCATTGGATTGCTCGCCATCGAAGCGGTAGTTAACAATAACTTGAACCTCGTCGTAGGGACAACGCTCCTTGTGGGAGTCGTGCTGATCGCAGCGAACCTCGTCGCCGACTTGCTTTACGTTCTCGTTGACCCGCGTATCAGGCTGAGTTGACCCTCATGGCGACCGAACACCAGATACCGGAATATGCTCTAACTGGTACTTCGTTGCCAGCACCCGTGCGGTCTGTTTTGCGCGGCCCAATCGCCGTCTACGACTTTCTGCGAAGGTATCCGATAATTTGGGCGGTTGTATTCGCGTTGCTGGTAGTGTTAGCTGCATTCGCACCGATGATTGCTACACACGACCCGATCCGAGACGCCGACTTCACTCGCGTTCGTAATCCACCGATATGGCTAGAAGGCGGTACCTCAGAATTCTGGCTCGGAACAGATCAAGTAGGACGCGACATCTGGAGCCGTCTGCTATACGGCGGGAGAGCCTCGCTTATGGTCGTCGCAGTTGGGATGACCAGCGGGATGATCATCGGTACCTCACTGGGACTCGCCGCTGGCTTCATCGGCGGAATCGTCGACGAAATCATAATGCGCCTTGTGGATGCTTGGATCGCATTACCATTCATCATGATCGCCCTCGTCATCAAAATTGTGCTTGGAACTTCATTCACGATCATGTTCTTGATCCTGGTACTGATCTCTTGGGTCGGATTCGTTCGTCCCATAAGAGGGGAGGTCCTATCACTACGTGAACGTGACTACGTCGCCTCCGCCCGTGTCGCCGGCGCCTCGGGCTTTAGGGTTGCCGTGCGGCACATTCTGCCCGGCGTCAGTAGTACCGTCATCGTTCTCGCAACTCTTGGCGCCGGAGGACTGGTTCTGGCCGAAGCGACCCTCTCATACCTCGGCGTTGGCATTCCGCAACCAACGCCAACATGGGGCAACATGATCTCGGACGGACGTAGCTTCCTTGATACCGCGTGGTGGATCTCGACGATGCCGGGGATCGCGATATTCCTGCTGGTGTTGTCGCTGAACTTTATCGGCGACTGGCTCCGTGACCGATGGGACCCCAAGCTGCGGCAGTTGTAGTTGTGAACGCGCCGAGTCTGGTGGCGATAGGGCACGTGACGTGGGATGTGTTGCCGGGAACCCCTCTTAATCTCCCCTTGAGAAGGAGAGAAAGTGAAGGAGTACCACCCGGTGGTGCGGTGGCGTTCGCTTCTGTGACTGCGAGTAGTTTCGGCGTGAGCGCGGCGGTAGTGACCTCGTGTGCAGGTGACTATCCAATCGCGGACATCGTTGATGCGCCTGACAGGTGTGTACGGATCCCTTCAGACCACACGTCTACTTTTGAGAATCGTTACGACGCGCACGGAGACCGAGTGCAGGTGCTCCATCGCCGGGGAGGCGACATTTCGGTCGGAGACATACCGGAGGCATGGCGTAGTCCCGACATGCTCTTCGTCGGCCCGCTGACTCAGGAATTGCCGGTTGATTGCTTGAGTTGGTTTAGACCCCGTGTCTCGTGCGTTGTCCCACAGGGTTGGTTGCGGTCATGGACCGAGCCGTTGCCGTCCTTAGTTGAGGTGTCGAAATCGCCGCCGGCGGGGATGGGTGCTAGGTGGGACATCTGCGTGGTTTCGGAATCGGAGGTCGAGGATCGAACCCTCGTCGAATGGCGAGAGAAAGCAATATGTTTGGTCGTGACGAAGGGCAGCGACGGCGCGGCGCTGTACACGGGTGCGCAGAACGAACCGGTGTCGGTGCCTCCGTTCGCGGGGATGATCGAAGGATCTGGGACAGACACTACGGGAGCAGGCGACGTTTTTGCGGCTTCGATGCTGATCCGCTACGCCGCTACCGGTGATGCCGAAACCGCGGCCAGATACGCGTCACTCTGCGCCGGACTGTCCACTCGGGCTGCGAGTTGGAGCGCGGTGGAAACGCCACCGGCAGCGTTGATAGCTACGCTTACGGGCTAAGCCGGAAAGGCGGATAACGATCCGTGGTCAGCAAGAACGCGTACGCGGCGACACGATTCCACCACCGACCAACACCTACTACAAAATTGAACATCCCCTCGGGGTACTTGCCAGTGATGATGATCGCAAACCACGCGATGACCGTAATCACAAATGCCACGATCCCCAAGATGATCAAGACTATGTAGTGTGGGACCGCCAACAACCACTTGACCAACGGCAAGAACCGGTTCAGGTCATTCTCGGCATCCGGGTACTCGATGTCTAGGTGCACCGACTGGTGATCATCGGTCGACGGATACTGGTCGACCAGTAAAGCCGCGTAGGCGGAGACCCTTGACGCAAATCGGGCAGCCTCCAGCAAGAAATTGAAGACCCACCGTGGATACTTCTTGCGGAACAGCATCATCAGGAACACGCCAACCCCGAGTGACGGAATCCAGATCTGCTGCTCTGGACCACCTTGCCAATACGCACCCCACACAGAAGTGCCGGTCAGTGGCAAGGTCAAGACTGCAGCCACGATCGCAATAGGAATGATCATTATGATCCTGAACAGCGTCGTCAACCGGTTTCGCGACCCATCCCCATAATCGATGCTGAACTGCACCGGATAGTCATTGTTCATGCCTGTCTCCTCACCGATAGTCGGAGCGCTTGACGGATTAGCACCGTTCAAACATTCAATGCGACTATTTCCAGTCAACTTTCCACACACCTTACCACCATTTGAGTTATGTCAGGATTGCATTTCACATACATCCAGACCCGCGCATCCCCCTATCGATCCCGTCGATATTGGCGACAAGGCGACAATAGACGCGTCTATGTTTTAACTTACGAACGAACGCAATGAATCTGGCAGATGGAGTTAGTCCGATGAAAAAACTGGGTAATCGAGCACAAGCCGTTGCGGAATTGTTGAAGGCGAAGGGCCAGACGATCGGGGTTTCTGAGTCGTCGGGAGGCGGATTGATTTCGGCGTGTCTTTTGGCAGTGCCCGGAGCTTCGGCGTATTTCATTGGTGGTGCAGTGACGTACACGCGAACATCTCATAGAGCCTTCCTAGGTGTGCCAGATGATGCTCTGACGGGCATCAGGTCTTCGACGGAGGAGTACGCTTCATTGAACGCGCGGGCGGTGCGAAAAACACTGGGCACAACATGGGGCCTCGCCGAGACGGGTGCGAGCGGGCCGACGGGTAACCGTTACGGTGATGCTGCAGGTCATACCTGCGTCGCGGTTTCGGGACCGGTTGAGAGATCGATCACTCTGGAAACCGGGGATTCCGACCGAGAGGCCAATATGTGGGTGTTCGTCGACGCGGCTTTGGGATTGTTGGAGGAGTGTCTGCAGGAGGCTGACTAATCGGCGGTACAGTCAAACTCGTGATCGTCATTGGAACTGTTTTGGGCGTTGGTTTTCTTGGGCTAAGCGTGCTGTCTCGTCGATTCGCCGCGCGCGCGTCGTTTCACGTTTGGCGGTCAAAACCCACTCTAGGACGGCTCGTTTAACCCACCGAGGAAACACCTCGAAATTTTGAGCGGAGCCGGGATGTTCAGCGAATGCGATTTCTAAATCAGGCGGGATTTCGAGGTTTTCGACGGCGTCAAGCGCGGTCCATGTGCCGTCGCGTTTCGCCGCTTCGACTTTGGCGATTCCTGGCGGCATCATCAACCCGGCTTTCGTCAGCTTTGCGACGCGGTCTTTATTAGATCTCGACCAATTAGAACCATTGCGGCGGGGCGCGAACCAGAGCATCGAACGTTCATCGTCGAGCGATTTCGTCTTACTGTCGATCCACCCGTAGCAGAGCGCCTCTTCAACGGTTGCGTCGTAACCGACTGACGGGCTGTTGCTCGCCTTCTTAAAGGTCACCAGCCAGACGCCTTCGTTGCGCATGTGGTTCTCTGCGAGCCAGACGCGCCATTCGCCTCGGGTTTGACATTGGACGGAGTTTTCGGGAGGATGGGTGATTCTAAACCCCCTTCAATTCCCCCTTGTGCATCAAGGTAGAAGAACGTGTTCCCCCTTGGACAGAACAAGGAAGAGGTCGTTATTAGGTCATTTGGCGTCGTACCAGATCTTGGAATGGTCCATCGATGTTTGCCAGTTCGTCAAACCTTCCCTGCTGCACAATCCGCCCCGACTGAAGGACGAATATTCGCTCGGCCTTGCGGATTGTCGACAACCGATGGGCGACAACAATCCGAGTCGCCGCGAGGCTCTCAATGCCGCGCATTACCTCCGCCTGACTCCTAGCATCCAACCAGCTTGTCGCCTCGTCGAGAAGCACGATGCGCGGACGACGAACCAATGCCGCCGCAATACGAACGCGTTGCGTTTGACCGCCAGAAAAGGTCGAGGAACTATCCGTGACGGGTGTGAACATCCCCATCGGCATCGCCGCGATCTCTTCGTCGACGTTCGCCAATCGCGCCGCGCGCCAACCGTCCTCGATCGTCAAGTCGCTGCCCGTTCCGATGATGTTGTCAAGAATGTCACCAGGTTTAAGCGCACCATCCTGAGTCACAACCCCGATTTGGCGGCGAACGGATCTTCGGTCGAGGTACGCGAGTTCTCGCTCATCGTAGTAAACGGCACCCGATTTGGCATCTTCGAGACCAAGGGCGAGACGCAACAGCGTGCTTTTGCCAGAACCGGACTCGCCCACGATTGCGACGAATTCGCCCGGCCGCACTTCGAACGAAACATCGTCGATGATCAGCGGACCCTCTTCAGAGTAGCCGAAGCTCACGTGATCGAAGCGAATCTGCCCCTCCAGATTGACCAGACGATCAATGGTGCCCCCGGTCATCCCCATTTCCTTGCTGTATCCGCCGTGCGACCGCTGCGGTTTCTCATCGAGTATCGGTTTCACCTGCTCGTATGCCGGCACAATCGCCGCGATTGATTCGATCGAGCTACTCAGACGACGAATCGCCGTATAGAAAATCATCGACGCCGTATAGACGACGAGAAAATCACCGATCTCGGTAGGTTCGATCCCGGTCCAGAGTGCGACGCCGAAAAGCATCGCCACCGCCAAAAACGGCAACGCCGCTCCCAACGCCATTAAGTGCTCTCTCAATCTCCCAATCCTCATGCTCAACAATTGCTGTTGTCGGTACATCCTCGCCCACGATGCGAAGGCCGAGGACTCGGCCCCGGCGGAACGCAATTTGCTCAGGCCATTGATGAACTGGTACAGATCACCGCCCAAATTACGCGCGATTTCGAAATGTCGCCGCAACGGATCGATCTGTAGGTAGCCGATGATCGCCGTGACCGCCAACGATCCGAGCCCGAGAATCATGCTCAACCACGCCAGCGTTGTGTCGTACAGAAACAGCAGCCCGAACGTGGGGAGCAGAAACACGACCGTCAGCAATGAGTTGGCGACCACACCAGATATCTGGTCCCGCGACTGATGAAACACCGTTAATCGCGATGCCAAATCGCCAGCGGTATACCGATGGACGAAACTGGGCGATAACGACAACAGTCGGTCCCAAACCGCCGCCGCGCCTCGTGCTGCCGCTCGGCCCTCCAGTCGCATCATGGCAGTTCCGTGCAGCATTTGCAAAGCCGTGGCAATAAACGCGGTCATCAGCAATACCACGGAAATTTGGATCAACATGTCGTTCGCTGTCGAAGGGAGCACCCAATTTGCCAGTTCCCCGATTGCGATCGCCGGCCCGAGTACCAACAAACTCGCAAGCAGACCCGTAACCGCAATCCAGCCGAGATCGACGCCCATGTTCTTGCCGACAAACCGCATTAATCCGCGCGCGTTGATCGGTTCGTCTATGGGCAACGATCTGATGAAACTCCATGCGGTGGTGTCAATCGTCTCGGCGACATCGGCGTTAACGGCCTGTGAACTTCCCGAAATCGGGTCAACCGCGTGATATCTACCCCCGGTTACTGGGCCAAACGAACTGGGCAATAGAGCGATTGGAGCGCCGTCTTGTTTTCGGAACGCGAGCACTGGCCCACTATCACCCAACCACCATCGATCCTCTTTGGTCAGTCTGATCTGACGGAAACGAACTCCCGAAACGTTCGCGATATCGCGCATTGAGTACTCCGCTTCCGCGGCGCTCCGGTCACTCTGCGGCGCCCGGAACTCGATGCCATCGTAATTGCCCACCAAACGCATGGCGCTGAGCAGCGCCGACATACCGCTCAAGCGTGCGTCGCGTTCGTCGGCCAAGACGCCAAACAGGTCACGCCGCGCGGTATCCGCATCGACCCGACGGTGACTCGTGCGTGAGAACTGTTCATTGGCCTCGTCGGCGAGTAGTAACAGGCGATTCAACTGTTCAGCACCCAATATCAATCGGTGGAACTCGCTCAACGCCGCCAAGATCAGTCCAGTCTCGGTCAATTCCAGAGACGTCATTCCAACAACCTTCGTTGGACGCCCAGTCGTCAACCATGTCGCCGAAGTCAGTGGTGCTAAACCCACCCCTACTGACAGAACCTCTTCGGTCCCCAAATAAAACCCGTTTTCTATTCCTGCCCATGTCAAACTCTCAGGTTGCGTTGACAGCACAGTGCCGGTTTCAATGTCCAATTCATCCCCGGAATGCAACAGCAAATCTGTCCAAGGTCGAGGTGCGATTGGTTGCGCAACAGATTCGGCAAACGAAGTGATCCAGGAGTCGACTTGGTCGGCGAAATCAACATTTGTGGCGTTGGCCAGCAATGTTTCGGAACTGATGCGACGGAGTTTAGTACCTGGTAATCCCTTGGCGTGGGCATCCAGAGTGGTCCCTCCAGCATCGAATCCGAACACGAGGCGACCTTCGTCGGCACGCAGGATATGCTTAGGGGTGGCGGATGGGACACCGTTTTCGTGCTCAACCAAGAAGACATCGAGTGCGCCTTGCTCCACAAACCACAACTCACCTGGCGCGCAAAGATCGATCGGCATGTTGCCGGCAGATTCAGTGAGCACCCCGAGTGAGATCGCCACGGTCTTCAGTTCTTGTTGTTTGGTTTCATTCATTCTTGAATAAAACGAGCGAAACGCCGCGCACGGGAATGCCTCATTGCGCGTCGATCAACTCGTAGTAAAGGCCGGCTGTGTCGGCAATTAACTGTTCGTGCGTACCGCGTTGCACCTCTTTGCCGCCATCCAGCACGACGATCTGATCGCAGTCACGGATCGTACTTAAGCGATGAGCGACAATCAAACTTGTGCAACCCCGCCGTCGTAGCGCGTCATCGATCCTAAACTCGCTCGCGGCGTCCAACGTACTTGTGGCCTCATCGAGGAGCAAAACCGAGGGATTGTTGATCAAAGCTCTGGCGATCTCAAGGCGCTGACGCTGACCACCGCTGAAGTTCCGACCTCCTTCTGCCACAAGCGAGTCGTATCCTGATGGACGCTTCATTATCTCTTCGTGGATCAACGCGTCGGTGCTCGCAGCAACCAATTGATGGTCAGTCACGGTTGGATTCCACAAAGTCAAGTTTTCACGAACAGAGGCCGAAAAGAGCATTATCTGCTGGTCGACCGTGGCGACCGATCCGGTCATCACATGTCTGGGGACCGAGATGCGTGGTACGCCGTCGAACAGTATTTCTCCGGCCCACGGTGAGAATTCACCACTCACCAAGCGCAAAAGCGTGGATTTGCCAGAGCCGGTCGGACCTATGATCGCGACGCGTTGACCCGATTCGATTGTTAGGTTGAAGTTTTCAATCAACGGCGGGTGATTGGGCCTGAAACCAAAAGTCACGTCGCGAATTTCAATCCGTCCAGCGAGCCGCAACCTTCCGCGCAACGTCGCGATTTTTCGCGGCTTTGCATCGTTTTCGACGCCGAGGTTTTGGTCCACTCTCGCGCTCATTACGTCGTTGATTCGTTGAAGATCTGCCTCCAATATCTGGAACGAGTCCGTAAATCTGACGAACGTCCCAACCGGCGTCAAGAAACTTACCGCCACGGTATAGAAACCAACGAGTTGCCCCAAAGTTAAGTCGCCAGAGATCACCCGCCAACCACCGAAACCAAGGACCAGCGCGGCACCGATGAGAGTGAAGAACCTGGGCATTGAGGCGATAACGAATCCCAGTTCAGCGAAATTCTGTCTGGTCACCAATTCCAGGGCTTGAAATCCAGTCAAACGCGTGAAGAAATCCTGCTCGGAACCGGTGGCATTTAGATTGTCGATGTTTCGCAATCCGAATACACCAGTGCCATAGAGCAATGCTTGTTCGCGTCCGAGTTGCCGATTTCGATCGGAACGAATAGTCGAGACGATACGCATCAATCCAACGTTGGCGATGGCCAATGCAGCCACGAGCAGCGCAAGGAGCGGGTCGAAATAGATCATGAGGCCCAAAAACAGGACGCTCATCACCAATTCAACCAACACGCCAACAAAGTCGTTGGATACCTTCGCGGCAACTTTATCGACCGATCGGACGCGCGTCGCTAGATCGCCTGCGTAACGGTGCGCCAAGTACTGCGCGGGCAATCTGAACAATCTTGTCAATAGACGATCTGCGTGAACCACCGAAAGTCGGACTGCAAGCCGGCGCAAGACGATCTGTCGGAGCAACGTTAGGAGGTAGGCCAACACCGCAGCGCCCACCGCCGTCACGACCAATATGTAACCGATCGTATGCACGTCACCGGTGATTACGTTGTCGACGAACGTACTCAACATTAGCGGCACCGCTAGTCCCGGTATAGCCAGCAGCAACCCGCAAACAGCGACGTATACGAGGGGCGCTTTAACGTCGCGTAACCACGGCCAGATGTTTCGGAAGATGCCAGGTGGCGATCCGCCGGCTGTGAATTGCGGCCCGGGCTCCACTGTCAGCGCGATGCCGGTGTAACTTTGTCCGAATGTTTCTTCGTCGATGATTCGTCTGCCATTGGCCGGATCATTCAAGTAATATCTGCCAGATTGGATGTGATCCAACACGACGAAATGATTGAACTCCCAAAAGAGAATGGCGGGCAGTTTTATCTGATTTAGGCTCGCGACCGAGTTGCGCCAACCAGCGATCTTTAATCCGTATCGCCTCCCGGCTGCTACTATGTCGGCGGCGTTGGAACCGTCGCGGCTAACGCCGCACGCCGACCTCAACTCTTCAGTTGAAACCCACCGGCCGTAGTAACCGAGAATCGCACCTAAGCATGCCGCTCCGCACTCTGAGATTTCAAGCTGGGGAAAGAGTGGCGTCCGCAGCGGCAAATTGAACACGCGGCGTACCAAATTCCGAAACATATCAAAGTCCAATTCCGCTGTGGCCTAAGGGAGAATAACGCTCATCGGTGAACCCCGTTCATAAATGATCCTGGCGTTACACGTAGAGCCGTCGGCAACTTGAGCGCCTAATTGGTCGCGCAACCCCAGTTTGACGAGATGCATCTGGTGTTGGCTGCTGAGACCGAGATCGTAAAGCCAATCGGGCGGATGGACTGGCGTGTTCGAAATCTCAACGACGTCAGCTACGACGACGTCGCCGCCAGTGGCAATTGCCGAAGACGTGCCGACGCGAGCCTCCATTCCAAGTTCAATTCTTCGCGCGTTTTCCGAAGAGACCAATGCCACTGCTTCGATCATGCCTGGATCAGCAGTCCTGACTATGGCAATGACGTCGTTTGGTTCGATGGCTCGCCCAACAAACAGCTCATGGGACATCACTTCACCAGCTACATTACTCACAATCAACTGTCCCTCAGATCTGATTGCGGCGAGTTCGCGAAGATCGGTGCGAGCTAACCACAGTTCATGATTTTCGACCGGATCCGTAACGTCCTCGAGCGCTTCGACTCTTGCCTGGGCGATACGAACCTGCCGATCGAGTTCATTGGAACGCAAACGAGCCATAGGTTGGTCGACTTCGACCACAGAACCGACTTGGACGAAGATTTCGGCCACTCTTCCGTTCGTTCCGGATGTGATTACGTTGCGATTTCCGGGGTACAAAAGCACACAGTCGGTGGATATGCCGCGTTGGATCTCGCCTAAGGTCGCCCAGCTGATTAGGACAATGATCGCGACAAGAAGCCCCAATTGAATCAACCACTCATGCGGGGCGGTGACGCGCTGTAATCCGTCGATCGATTCCCGTTGCCCGCGACGCGTGATCGCTTCATCGCGGTAGATGATGTTCGACGTCGCAGAAGTGACCGTTTCGCTTGGTTGCTTCTTGGTTTCTGAAGTACCGGTTGACAAGATCGGATCAGTCCAAACTCAGGTAGTTCATGTATCGATGTTCAAAATAACCTTATTCGGATTTTCAACTTTTGACTAGTGATACATCATCCCGATAAGGCAGATAACAGATGGACGAACCAGATCCATCCTTGGATGTCGTCTCGTCAACGGCCGAAGCCCGCTTGAGGTTGTACCGAGATTGCGCAAGATTTGGACCAACGACCTTGTCATAAACGATGTTGCGCTACGCCCACTCTCTGTGGAGGAACGGCAATAGAGTTTGAGAATTCACATTATTTTCACTTGATTTTTCCTGAATCTCAATTTGGCAATCAGTGCCTCCGGGTTCGCTCAGCAAATTGCGATTGTGACGTCAGTTTGAACCTAGCGACGACCAAGGTCATTGGTGTAAACTAAGTTCCGGGCCAAATACCATACGAGATCAACCAAGAACTCATGAGGGGGTGTTCTCTTGGACGCGGATCCAAGACTTGAATTCGACTCGGAAGAGAAGGACCGTCCCAACGTCTTGAGAAGGGTTGAAAGCCACGTCCAAGGCCGGGTTTTGTCCGGATTGCTCGAATTGGTTCCGCTTTTGGTGACCATAATCGTCGTGGTTTACCTCATCAACGCGACCGACGAATTTTTCAGAAGCCTACCGTTCATCGAAGGCAAGCCTTGGGATTTTACTGGTATCGGATTAGTGGTGCTGGGTTTCATTTTCTACCTGATCGGCTTGTTAGCCCTTTCGACGTTGGGTCGCGGTGTTTTGACTCTAGTCAGCAAGGTGATGCACTTCATCCCGGTGGTGAAGACTCTGTATGGCGTTACCCAACAAGCGATGGCTTCCGTAGGTTCTTCTGCGAACTTCAGCCGCGTCGTGTTCATCGAATGGCCCCGTGACGGGATGGTGGCAATGGGATTCGTCACCGGGCGGGCTAGGGCGCCGGGTAGCGAAGAAGATCTGGTATCCGTATACGTTCCCACAGTTCCGAACCCAACATCGGGTAATATGGCATTTGTTTTGGAAGACGATGTTGTTGAAACCGATATCACAGTTGAGGACGCGATGAAGCTGATCTTTTCAGGCGGTATCGTATTGCCCGAATCGATCTCGATGGCAAGAATGCCTCGGCCTCCTCGGACCGCCGAGAGCTTTATTGGCAGGTACGATCGAGATGCATAACCGATGCCCTGACTCCAGCGGTTGCGCGACTATAGAATGTACGCTCGCGGAAGTGCGAATGATGCGGAACCGTGAAATCTGAATTATCCTAGTTCTAAAGGGGTGTTGAACCGATGGAAATTAACACAGAACGAGTGGGCAATGCACTGATAGTAATGCCCAGCGAAAATCGAGTGGATGGCACGAACGCGCGGGATTTTCAAGTTGGTCTGGAGGAGGCGATCGATCAAGAGGATCGATCAGTCGTGTTCGATGCCGAGACGCTGACCTACATCAGTAGTGCCGGTCTACGGGCGATTTTGTTGGTTGTGAAGTCGATCAACCGGCAAGGTGGCAAATTCGCCGTGTGTTCGTTATCGGACCCGATCCGGGAGATCTTCTCAATTAGCGGATTTGACAACATAATTCCCATCGAATCTACTCGCGACGAAGCAATCGACGCCGTAAAGTGAGCGTCTTTCCCGCCGACGCGAATCGCAAACCGGGGATAACCGACCTCAATAATTCCTCGAAACGCAGTTCTGAGAAAGTTGCCTAGTCTGGATGCGGAACACCACGAAAAAAATCCTGGTCGTGGACGACGAACCAGATCTCGAACCGCTCGTACTCCAACGAATGCGTCGGAACATCCGGCGCGGCGAGTACGAGTTTGTCTTTGCTCATGACGGAGTCGAAGCCCTCGAGATGCTGATGGCCGACAAGGAAATCGATATGGTTGTGTCGGATATCAACATGCCTCGCATGGACGGTTTGACGCTGTTGCAGCAGATACAAGAAGTTACGCCGGACATTCGCGCCATCATCATTTCCGCTTATGGCGACATGGAGAATATCCGGACTGCGATGAACCGTGGCGCGTTCGATTTCGTGACGAAACCTCTCGATTTCCAAGACCTAAGACTGACGATCCAACGTACGTTGCAACATCTTGACGAGTGGCGCGATGCCTTACAGTCGAGAGACAAATTGGTTGCATTGCAAAACGAGCTTGACGTCGCAAACAACATTCAGCAATCCGTTCTCCCGGCGAGTTTTCCACTAAGCGATCAATACGAGATCTACGGATCGATGCAGCCGGCGCGCAACGTCGGCGGTGACTTTTTCGATGTTCAGATCTTGAGGGACGGCAAGATCGGACTAGCGATCGCCGATGTCTCAGACAAGGGAATGCCGGCCGCTTTGTTCATGATGTCAAGTCGAATGTTGTTGAAGGGGGCGGGTCAGAGGTTCGAACATCCGGGAGAGGCGCTGGCTGAAGTCAATGACTTGCTTGATGCCGACAACGAAGCAGCGATGTTCGTCACGCTATTTTACGCTATCTACGATCCTCAAACCTCGAATTTCTGTTACGCGAATGGTGGCCACAATGAGCCGATAGTGGTCCATCCCGACGGACGAACCACGATAGTAAGTCCGACAGGTGGTACCGCACTCGGTATCCTGCCTGGGCTTAAGTATCGCGAATCTATACTCAAACTCGAATCGGGCGATACGGTGATCCTCTACACCGATGGGATAACCGAAGCATTTAACGCCGAGGGTGAACTCTTCGGCATGGATCGACTTTGTCAGGTATTCCGAGATAGACAACCCACGAACGCCGAAGAAGCCAGCGCCATGGTGTTTGATGCGGTCAACGAATTCGCTGGAGACGAACCGCAATCCGATGATCAGGCGTGCTTGGTCTTTAGACACGCTTAATCACCCCGCCCCATGAGCGTACGAACTTCAGTCGAATTTATGCCCGAAATCAGCGAACTCGAAGCGATCCAGACAACTATTGGGTCGATTTCCGAGCAAGGCGAGTGGACGCCTGACCTGACCTATCAGATCGAGCTGATCGTCGAAGAACTTTGTATCAATGTCATTAACCACGGTGAAGTCGACGGTACCCGACCAATCAGAGTTGAGATTGAATCTGACGTCGACTTAGTAAAAATCGAAATCTCGGACAATGGGCGGGCGTTCGATCCGACAAAAGACGTAGCAACGCCATCGCAAATTACTTCGATCGAAAACAGCGAAATCGGCGGATGGGGTGTGCATCTGGCGCACACGTTTTCGGATGAAATGCACTATCGTCGCGTCGACGACATGAACTGTTTGACCCTCGTTAAACGGAGGGCGGGTTGACAGTCCGCCGCCCTGTTATCGCTTTTTCAGGGTTGGCCGCGTTACGAGCGGCGATTGCAATTGTCTGCCTCGTCGCATTTCTAGGTTGTCGGAACTCCTATGAAGCCACTGTTTCGCCGATCGATCAGGGCGAAACTGTGCGGCAATTGGTTGTCGATGATTCGGATTCGAGCTCGAGTCCAAATGACGCCAATCAACGTAACGGCACCACAGATGGAAGGATATTGTTCGGTCAATCGGCGGCTTTCACTGGCCCGGCGTCCGATCTGGGTGTGGGCATGCGAACGGGCATCTTGGTGGCGTTCAATGAAGCAAACGAGGCGGGCGGAATACATGGTCGTACGCTTGAGTTGGCGTTTCGCGACGACGCATACGAACCAGAGGCGGCAATCGCGAACACATCGGCACTGATCCAGGAAGATAAGGTTTTCGCGCTCGTTGGGGCCGTTGGCACTCCGACTTCGAGGTCTGCGGTGCCAGTTGCTGCCGCAGAAGGAGTTCCGTATGTTGCGCCATTCACGGGTGCCGAGTTCTTGCGAAGTCCAAGTTACGAACATATCTTGAACGTTCGCGCTTCGTACTACCAAGAGACGGCCGAGATGGTGAATCGTCTAATAACCGACCTAGGCATAACTCGTATCGCCGTGATGTATCAAGATGATTCATTTGGACGAGCCGGTTATCAAGGCGTGCGGATTGCATTGGCCGATTTGGGAACGGAACCAGTCGCCATCGGAATCTACCCGCGCAATACCAAGGCGATCAAGACCGCGCTTTTGGACCTGCGGCAGGGCGAACCAGAAGCAGTAATCATGATCGGTGCATATGAACCGGTAGCGCATTTGGTCTCTTGGGCTCGCCACACCGGCTTCAATCCGGAATTCATGACCGTGTCATTCGTTGGCAGCAACGCCTTGGCGAGGGAGTTGGGGGAGCAAGGCAAAGGCGTGTACGTCACGCAGGTGGTACCCTTTCCTACGGACTCATCGGTGCCCATCGTTGCAGATTATCTGAACGCTCTCCGATTACACGCGCCGGGAGACGAACCTGGATTCGTTTCGTTAGAGGGGTACATTGCAGGAAGATTTGTTATCGAAGTTGTCGAGGGCTGTGGCAGCGACATCACGAGATCGTGCTTCTTGAAGAATCTGCGCAATGACCAGATTATTGATCTCGGCGGTTTTCCACTGCGTTTCGGCGAGAATGACAGCCAAGGTTCTAACGAAGTATTCTTGACCGTCATCGGCGAAGACGGTGAATACCATCCGATTGAGACAATGGTCGAACGATAACATTGATTGCTCAAGCCAGAGGACTGCTCGAAGGACGTTTCCGCCTGTCTGCACAGATGTACGTGGGTATCGGGGCGGCGGTAGCTTTGACACTCAGCGCTAGCCTTGTGGCATGGCTTTCATTTAACGCGATCGGGCATGCCAACAATCGAGTCCGAGAGGAGAGCGTACCGGAGATGGTCGCATCGTTCGGTATCGCTCAATATTCGGGTGTGCTGGCGGCGGCGGCACCTCGTTTGACTGCTGCGGTCACGACCGCGGAATTCAACCAGGTTGTGACCGAGATTGACGCCACTGCAGCGCTATTCGAACAACAACTCGACTCGCTGACTGCTGCGGGTGATGGCGGGCAGAGATTGGCCCGCATCAGACAGTACGCTGACCAACTCACCCAAAGTGTCGAGCAAATAAAAGTCGACAAACAAGAACTTTTGGATCTAGGCGATCGAACCACGGCCATCAGCATCGAACTGTCGCTCTTGCAGCAAAGGCTGGATGATATTTTGATCCCGGCTATCGATGATCAGCTCTTCTATACGATGACTGGGTACAGTGACCTGGGTCGCGCACCTGCGTCGCAAAGCGAACATTTTTCGGAGACCGAGTTTTATCGCTACCGAAACGTAGCTGATCTACAGTCGGCTGCTAACAACGCGACCCAATTGTTGGCCAGCGCTTTTACCGTCTCCGATGCAGCGTTCATCGAGCCTTTACGGGAACGGGCTGAGGCAGCTCGGAGTCGTATCGAACGTAGTCTCTCGGTGCTGCGAAGCACCGAATACGCGCAGGTTTTGACATTCATATTTGATCGGCTTTTCGAAGTTGCGCTCGGTGAAGACAGTGGTTTCGAACTGCTGGCGCGTCAACATGAACTCACCGACCGTCAACATGAACTTTTGGAACTGAATCGACAGGTTGCAGTGCTGCTCGTCGAAGAAGTTGACAACTTAGTCGAATCTGCCGAGACCACCGTGAGCATCGAAACGGATGTCGCCGAGCAATCGATCTGGCAAGGACGTGCTTTTTTGGTGGCGATCAGTATTCTGAGTATCGTGGGCGCGTTTCTGATCACGTGGCTGTTCGTAGGGAAGGTACTGTTGCGACGTATCCAAACGCTCTCCAATCGCATGCTACAGATGGCGGATGGTGACCTCGAATCGAAGGTCGAAATCGGTGGACGCGACGAGGTGGCGGAGATGGCGGATGCGTTGGAAGTGTTCCGCCAACACGCGCTTGAGGTGCAACGCTTGAACTTGGTCGAGCAACTCGCCGACGAATTGCAAGGCAAGAACGATGAGCTTGAACGAGTATTGAACGACCTTCAGGACGCTCAAAGTCAGATCATTGCGCAAGGCAAGTTGGCCGCGCTCGGTGAGTTGACCGCAGGTGTCGCCCACGAAATCAGGAATCCGCTCAATTTTGTGAACAACTTCTCCGAGGCATCCGAGGAATTGTTGGAGGAACTCAAAGAGATCCTCGAAGAGTCGGCCGCAGAGATCGACCAAGAGGATAAGGATTACATCGAAGAGATCACCGGGGACTTGACCGGCAACCTGGTTCGTATCAAAAACCACGGTGAACGAGCGAATCGCATCGTGCACGGCATGTTAGCCATGGGGCGTGAATCTACCGATCATCAGGAAACTGATCTCAACAGTCTCATCGATGAGTTCGCGCAACTTGCGTACCACAGCGGCCGAGCGACCGATCCGGATATGAATTTAGAGATCAAGTCAGATTTCGATCCCAACGTGCCGTCAATCCAGGCGATATCGCAAGACTTAGGGCGCGTATTCCTGAATCTCGTAAACAACGCGTGGCATGCAACAGAAGACAAACGCGACATGCTCCGTGAGCAAGATCCAGTAACCTCGCGGGATTACATGCCTGGCCTGGCCATCAGCACGCGTGCCGTTGACGATCACGTCGAGATCCGATTCCGCGACAACGGTACCGGGATGCCCGAAGAAGTCGTCGAAAAGATTTTCAACCCCTTCTTCACGACGAAGGCGACCAACCGCGGGACCGGTTTGGGACTCTCACTCTCAATGGACATCATTCGGAGTCATGGCGGCACCTTGGCTGTGGAAACCGAGCTTGGCGAATACACCGAGTTCTTGATGACCCTTCCGACCCAACGATCTGGTGCAGCCGCGGGTGTCGCGTTGGTTGCTGACGGAGTAGACGGCTAGATCAGCCCTAGCCCGAAACTCTATCTATCACCAACCGGTCGCCCGTATCTTCGTGGTCGTCGTCGACGATCGTTTCTTCGACGAGCACCGTTTCGTCCTCTACGGCATCGACTGACGATTCGCGCCGCCTCCGCCTACGGATCAGGATCAGGTAGAGCAACACCACGGCTGTCGCCGCAAGCAGAATCCACAGCGAGACCCACCACGACGTGCCGGTCGATGCGGGTGAAGCGTCTTGATCGCTCGGTAGCGGCTCAGTGCCTGCGCTATCTGGCCCTCGACCTTCGGGATTGACTATGACCATTGGCGCATCCCCTGGAATTTCGGGTGACGGAGCCGGGGCGGGAGTCGGCGTTGCCGTCCGAGTCGGAGCCGGGGCATCTGCAATCGTCGTCGTGGCTGTGACGGGAATCGGCGCGGGTGTGGCGGTCGCGCTTGGAACCGCTTCAATCGCGGCGATTGTGGGTGTCGGCTCGTGTACGACGATGCTCACGACCTCTTCAACGTCGGGGACATTCGAGGGTTCCACAGCGACGACGGAGGTTGCCATAATTACCGGGTCTACATGGATAGTCGCTGTAAAGCCGACCTCCCTGTCGTCGCGGCATTTCGCTACAATCGTCACCGTCGCCGCGCCTGTTTGAGTTGCGACGGCGCGCCAGGTTGTTCGCTCTGGCGATTCATGAACCGGCTCTCCGAGCGCCAATCCGCCGCTGTTGAATGTGATACCCCAGCCAGTCGTCCCCGAATGGGTCGCTGTCAGCATTGTGGAATCTCCGACTCGAATCGTCGCATGAGCGATGGCGAGATGAACCCCGCAATATTCCGATGTCGTCGTCGTTGTTGCGGCGGGTTTTGCTTCTGGAGTCGGGGTGTTGACGGGCGTTGCTTCGGGTTCCTGCGTAGGAGTGGCGGCAACAGTCGTGTCGGGATCATCGGCGACGGTGGCGACCATGGCGGGAGTAGCGGTCGGTGCGGCGGTGGCTGCATGATCAGGAATCGTCGCAGGCACGATCTGCGTCCGGCCAGTTGTCGGTGTCGGTGTCGGTGAAGGTGTTGGCGTAGGAGTAGACGTGGCAGGCAGCTTCGCCCATGGATCGGATGCCGGCGTGAATGTTGCGGTTGGAGTTCTCTCCCGGCGGGGTGGTTTCGGCGCGCTCGGCGCCAGTGCGTTGCGATTGGACGATGTTGTGTTCGGTGTGGGTGTAGATGTAGGTGTGGACGAGGGCGGCGGCAGAGGCGCCTGGTCCGATAAACCATCAGGCTGATTGTTCGGCGCGTCGGTTGGAGTGTGAGTAGGCGTAGCGGTTGGGGTGTGAGTAGGCGTAGCGGTTGGGGTGTGAGTAGGCGTAGCGGTTGGGGTGTGAGTAGGCGTAGCGGTCGGAGTGTGAGTAGGCGTAGCGGTTGGAGTGTGAGTAGGCGTAGCGGTTGGAGTGTGAGTAGGCGTAGCGGTTGGAGTGTGAGTAGGCGTAGCGGTCGGTGTGGGTGTAGGTGTAGATGTAGGTGTGGATGAGGGTGGCGGCAGAGGTGCCTGGTCCGATAAACCGTCAGGCTGATTGTTCGGCGTAGCGGTCGGCGTGTGAGTCGGCGTAACGGTCGGCGTGTGAGTAGGGGTAGCGGTCGGAGTGTTGGTGGGAGTGGGTTCCCGACACGAGTCCCGTTGGTCCGGGTGGTACACCCGCACAGTTTTCTGGCTCGATCCGATCCTGTATTTCGAGTTGGGTGCCAAAGTGACTGTAAAATCCCCCCATGCTCCCCTACGATATGTGTACTGGCTGGCTGGCTGGCTGCCCGACGAGTTCCAACCGCTACCGTCCGCCCCGGGGGATATCGTTTGAATCGGGAACGCTTCTGAATTCCTGCCTCCCAGAATTGTTACTGTTTTGCTATTGTTTTTCGTAAGCGCGTCACTAATGACTCTGTAGTTGCGACTGAATGTCAGACTGACAGACAGACTGGTTTTCAAAGTCCTGTCGGCCTTCAAAGTGAAGCCGGCCACCTCTCCTCCGACCACGCAACTGGAATCGGCGACGATCGAGATGGATGGAAGCCCCGCGGTCTGCGCGCCCGCGGGACTCTGAAGGAGTAGAAGGTGCGTTGATGCCATGAGTGTCAGCGCCGCCATCCCGATCCCGATGCGAACACCGATGCTCATGGTACGGCGACCTCAGTTGATAAGTGTTGCCGCATGACGACTCATTGTGCAGAAACGCAGGCAGCAAAATCCACATATTTGTTGATCGTCGACTCGTTAATTGGAGGGGCTAGGTTGCAACAGGTTGAAGCACGTGGCAAAGCCGATCCTGCAATAGAATCTGCCGTCCAACAACACGGCGAAAACTAAGGCGATGTACAGACGTGTGCCGATACGTCGCCATCGGTCAATGAAAAATCCATAACCTAATTCGTACCAAAGCGCAGTACCTAGCGTCGCAATTTGGCGAATGCTCTTGGGGCACGCGGTAGCCTAACAGGCTGGACCGTCGTGCCGTTACATTACAGTTGGCGGAGTCGAGGATCCCAGCGGTCGCGTAACCAGTCGCCGATGAAGTTGACCGACATCACGATCAGCAGAATCGCCAATCCGGGAAATACCGCCATCCACCAAGCGGTGTTGAGGTACTGACGAGCATCGGACACCATGTTGCCCCATGTTGGGATATTGGACGGCACACCAGCTCCAAGGAACGACAAGCCTGCCTCGGTCAGGATAAGTCCGCCGACGCGTAGTGTGATGAGAACAACGACGGTGTTGACCAGGCCGGGTGTGAGATGTCGCCACATGATTCGAAAGTCAGAACCGCCGGCCACTCGGGAGTATGCGACATAGTCACGTGTCTTGAGAGTCAAGACTTCGGCGCGCACGTTTCGGACCACGCCGGCCCAGGTGGCGAGTATGAGAAGGACGAGCAACACGGAAACACTCTGGCCGAAAACGATGGCGGCGAGGATGGCGATAAGGAGGAATGGAAGTGCATTCCAGACATCGACGAGGCGCATCATGAGCTCGTCGAAGAGTTTCCCGTAGAACCCTGAGACCATGCCAAGGGACGCGCCTACGGCAACACCGACGACGAGAGAGATGGCAGCGACAGCAAGCGAGATGCGTGCGCCGTACATGATTCGGGTCAGGATGTCACGGCCCAGGTGGTCGGCACCGAGTATGAAACGGTCCGTGACGCGCTCATTTTCTTCGTAGTACTGGGTATACCAGATCGGTGGAGCTTGGCGCGCCCTGAGATTCTGCTCGTCTTGTCCAAAGGGAGCGAGCCAAGGTGCGGAGATGGCCATGAATATGAGTCCGACCACGATAATTATCGGAAGCAGTGGCCAGCGGCGGAGGACGTACCCGACTTTGCTGACGAAGCTACGTTCGTCCGATTTTGTCGGCGATTGCGATGCGGTGGCTGTGTTTGCGGCGTCGGTAGCCATTGGTTAGTCGTATCTGATCCGGGGGTCGACAAACAGGTAGAGCATGTCGGCCAGGAAGCTGCCGGCGACGTAGAGGATGGCGAACATGAAGATGACTCCCGTCAATAGCGGGAAGTCGTTATTGTGGATCGAGTCGACCGCCAATCTGCCGACGCCAGGCCATGCGAAGACCGATTCGACGATCACTGACCCCTCCAGGAAGCCGATCAATATCAACGCAGAGACGGTGATCGGAGGTATCAGAGCGTTTCGGAAGGCGTGTTTCCAGATGACGGAGTTGACGTCGACGCCTTTGGCGCGTGCAAGTTTGACGAACTCTGAGTCAAGGACCTCTAGCATCGAGGAGCGGGTGAGTCGCAGATAACTGGCGGCTGGCAACAATCCGAGCGTGATCATTGGCAAGGCCAATGCTTCGACTTGGTGTGGCCAGAACGGTTGATCGACCGGTCGGCCTCCCGGCGGGAGCCAGTCGAGGGTTACGGCGAAGATCAAGATGCCGACGATACCCATGAAGAAGGCGGGGGTGGCCTGACCCAAGAGTGCGAAGGTTCGCCCGAAGTAGTCCCACACCGTTCCGCGGGCAATCGCGGATACGACGCCGAGGGGTATTCCAATGAGTGTGGCGAGGATGAATGCGGCGACCCCGAGTTGGATCGTGGCACCAAGTTTTTCGAAAACGACGGTCCGAACGTCGCGTTCGGCTAGGAGAGTTACGCCGAAATCGCCAGTGACGACTCTTCCAAGCCAGATGAAGTATTGAACGATTAGAGGTCTATCGAGGCCGAGTTTCTCGGAGAGTGCGGCGATCTGCTCTTCGCTCATGCCGTAGCCGCCGGGCTTGGCGTAGAGGAGCAGGGGATCGCCTGCCATGCGGGATAGGACGAAAACTATTAGTGTCGCTGCGACGAGCGACATGATTGCAAAGACGAAGCGTTGGGCGAGGAATTTCCGCATGTGGTTTTGCGTCGATCATCGAAGACACAAACGGCCCCGCAATTGGGGACGCGTCACTAGACGATGATATGTGACGCTGGGTGGTGAAAAGCTCAAGGCCGAGGCGACTTAACATCGCCTCGGCCTAGGAGCGAACCTCACACTAGCGCTGGACGAGTTTGATGTTCTCGAACTCGTTGGAGCCAGCGAATGCAGACGACGTACCGACCCACTCTGCGATGGAGTTGGGGTTGTAGACCGTCAACACCGGAACCTGGACGGTGCCGGCGAAGATCATCTGGTCGTAAAGGTAGTCGACCAGTTCGGTGTTCAATCGGATGCGCTCGACGGGGTCGCCTTCGATCGCCACGGCCTTGAAGGTGTCGGCGATCGCGGGGATCTCGATACCACAACCGAAGCCGCCGCGAGTGAAGCTGGTCTCGGTGAGACCGTGCGGCCAGTCAAACGGAATGGCGGTGGAACCTTCGTCACAGTCACCCGCGTACGGGATCGTGTTAGTTCGGCCAACCAAGCTCGGGCGGATGATGGAGTATGCAGACTTGAAGACCTGCAGATTCATCTCGGGCCAGAGTTCTTTCCACATTCCGGCGATGGCATCGTTCAACTCAGCGTTAGTACCGCTGGAGCCGCCGAGTTCGCCACCGGTCCAGATGCCAATATCGAACTTGGCGGTGGGCCATGCTGTGTTGGCCATGTGCTCGAGAGCCTCATCCGGGTTATACGGAATCAACCACTCGTCTTTGAAGTAGCTGGCGGTGGTGTCAACGTACTCGAGTGAGCCGACGGTTCCAAAGCCGTCGAGAATCGTATCGACGAGGAGTTCGCGGTCGATGGCCTTGGCGAGCGCCCATCGGACATCACGTGCTTCTTCCATGTCGCCTGGCTGCTTGTCGGGGATGTTGCATCCGACCCACGGGAGGTCGTGGACGCAGTAACCAGAACCTGTGCGGTTGAGCGGCTCGCCGGTACGGGCGTGGTTCTCTTCCCAGTAGTTACCGGAGAAGATTACTTGGTGCACACGACCGGAGCGAGTAATGCTCTCAGCCTTGAATCCGCTCTCCACCAACGGACGAATGTCCTTTAGTGGGACAGCGTCGGCGATGTCAACATCGCCGGTGCGAAGGAACGCTACTCGGGTTGAAGGTTCGGGGACCTCGGTGAAACGGAGTGTTTGTATCTCGGGAGTCGCGAACCAGTGGTCGTAGTCGACGGCGGCGAGGACCGCTCGGTCATCCTGGACCCACTCGACGACTTCGAAGGGGCCGGTGGAGACGATGTTCTCACGAAGCCAATCGACGCCGTTCTGGTCGTGGGCGGCCTTTGAGAAGAATGCGGTTCCCTGTGCCTGCTCGTTCAGGAAGTTACCGTTCCAGCGGGGGTCGAAACCACCCTCAGTGAAGTTGAACTGCACGGTGTAGTCGTCGATCTTGGCGGTCTCGCCGAAGATGGCGGCGAAGTCGCCGGCCTGACCGTGGATGCTGGTCGGGTTGGTGTTTGCGTTGGAGTCGTTCATCGTGAAGACAACATCGTCGGCGGTGAAGCCGCCGAAGCCGTCGTGGAAGACGACATCCTCGCGAAGGTTGATGGTGGCCATGGAGAGGTCAGCGGCTAGTTCCCAATCGAGGGCTAGCTTGCCGACGGTTCGGCCGTCGTCATCAACCGCGAACAGTCCTTCGCCAACACCCCAGTACTGCATAGCTTCGACTGGCGCCTGGGCGCTACCGAGGCCAACGCCTGGTGCGATGTTGAAGACTGCGACTCGGATCTCACCGTAATCGTGGTTGGGCTGCGGTGCGGGTTCGATAGCGACG
This sequence comes from Dehalococcoidia bacterium, assembly GCA_965208645.1. Lineage (GTDB taxonomy): Bacteria > Chloroflexota > Dehalococcoidia > Lucifugimonadales > Lucifugimonadaceae > Bin127. Next base: position 1,236,507 of record OZ242350.1, read on the forward strand.
ATCGGCAACGGAGTTGCGGTCGGGATCGGCGTGGCGGTCGCGATCTCGACGACGGTTCGGGTCACTTCGACCTCGACTTCGACGGGAACTTCAACCTCGACTTCGCGGATGACTTCCTTTTCGACTTCGACGGGGACTTCAACTGCTACTTCGCGGATGACTTCCTTTTCGACCTCGATTTCGACCGGAACTTCGACTTCTACCTCTCGAACAACTTCCCTTTCGACTTCCACGGGAACTTCGACCTGAACCGTCCGAATCACTTCACGTTCTACAGTGACCTCGACGATTTTTTCCGTGGTACATGCGAACGCGGCGATTGCGACGAATCCGGCCAAAGCCGCGAGTGCAAATCTCTTTGAGACCATGGTCCCTCCTAATGTGCGTTTTCGTAATTCGCAACCTTTAATTGTATTTCCATACTTATCGGCGAGATTGAATCGCAGCGCAGCTACGCTTTGTGGCGGGATGCGTTGAAAACACGAAACATGATTCGTGAATCGTCGATACATGGGTATCCAACGAACGAAATCGGTTCATTGTGCAGCACCGGACGCGTTCGCCAGCACGGCTATCGATGGACGCAAATCGCAGAATCGTGTCGAACCGACGTGATCTACCGTGGTTTTACGACGACGTGGCGTTCCGTGCCTTGTCCTTCGCTCTCGGTTACCACTTGCTGATTGTCCGACAAAGCGATATGGACGATGCGCCGCTCTTCGGGAGTCATTGGGTCGAGCGACTTCGCTCTTCCGCGCGATGCAGAACGAGCGGCACTTTCCGCGATGGTGTGCAGTTTTTGGGTTCTGCGTAGCTGATACCGTTCAACGTCAATGATGATGTTGGCGCGCTGTTCGATACGCCGGTTTACGAGCATCCGCACGATGAACTGCACGTCGCGCAGGGTTTCTCCCCGGCGGCCGATGAGTAATCCGCTGTCTGCACCTTCAATCTCGAACACTACCGAACCATCACGCAATTCGTCCAAAACGTAAGCTTCTACATCCACGTTCATAGCGGATATGAGGTAGGACAATATTTCGCCAGTAACGGTTTCGAGCTCGGCGCGGTCTTGGATCGGTTCTGCTTGAGGTTCAGGCCTTCGTTGGCGTTGGGTCACCGCGGGCGCGGGATCTTCGACGTTGCCCGCACTCCCGCGAGTTTCAATTTCTTGTCGCCGTGGTTGACGTTCTCGCTGATTCGGTCTGCGTTGAGATCGTTGACGGTTGGTTGAAGTCTGACGATTCCGCCGAGGTTGCGGTCGCTCGCGACGTTGTCGCGGAGCTTCGCTGTCTTGTTCGTCACTTTGTGTATTTCGTTCTTGACGTCTTGGACGCGTTTGACGCTGCCGACGTTCGGTCTGTCGCGTTTGCCGTTGTGGTCGGGTGTGTTCCGGTTCCGTGACGCCTGTCGCCTCATCCATCTGTTGCTGGCGTTCCTCAACCTCCCGCGCTTCTTCAGCCAAAACGTCCGACAGTTTAGCGACTTCGATCTCTGCGAGAGAGCCGCCGAGTCCGAAGATTCCGGCCCGGCCTGGATTTAGCACTCTAATGTCGACGTCTTCGAGCTCGGCGTCGAGTGTTTCGAGCGCGACGGCGGTTGCCTCTTGTACGTTCTTGCCGGTGAATACCCGTCGTATCGTCATCTGTTATCTCCTCATCGTCCAAATCGTCGTTTTGGTTTTTCTCCGCGAGGTCAGTTTTGATTGCTATCGCCTGTGCTCGCGTCTCTGCCGTGCCGAGGTAGAGTTTTCCGAACAGCTCGATCGGCTGCTTTCCGCCAACGAAGTATTGGATTACTACGCCGACGATGTTCGATAGCAATATGTAAATACCCAGACCTGCTGGGAACTGGTAGGTGAAGACGCCGATCATCACTGGCATCATCCACTGCATAATCCGCTGTTGGGATTGCTGGCGCTCGTCGACCGCCACAGTTGATGTCATCTTAGTCGTGATAAACATCGAGGCGCCCACAAGCACCGGCAGTAAAAAGTTGAGCGGCAAATAGACCTGCGACACAGTGTCTGCTAGGTCTATGCCGAGGAATAACCGACTGAACGGAACGTCTGCGCTGGCAGGGTTCCAGGCGTAGAACGAGGCGGACAAATTTGCCATGCCTTCAGGAGTCGTCGGCATCGTGCGGATAATCGCGCGATAGAAACCGATCCAGATAGGCATCTGGATGACCATCGGTCCCAAACAACCGATGGGGTTGACGCCGGCCTCTCGGTATAGAGCCATTGATTCACTGGATTGCGCTCGGCGACTTTCCGGATCTTTCTTGTCCTTATATTTTTCTTGTATCGCCTTCATCCGGGGCTGCAATACTTGCAGCTTCTTCATCTGTCGGGTCTGACGAATGGTGAGCGGTATCATCAACACTCGCACGATGACAGTGAAGACGATAATGCTCAAGCCGTAGTTCAAAAAGAGATAGTGATACAACAGCGCAAGCGAGTTGATCATGGGGCGCATGATGCCCTGATCCCAAAGCAAACCGATGAATTCCATCAGGAATTGCCTCCGTCTGCTTGGGACCTGATATCAAAGGTGATCAGCCGCATCGACCACCATCCTTCAATACGACGCATCCCTGCAATGTCTGATCGCTTGGCGAGAACCACTTGAGTTCACCGTCGAGCGTGTGCACATAGACAAAGTCGTTGAGTAAGACCGGCGCAGATTTGACCGCGCTGTCAGTAGGGAATGAGCCGACGACTTGACCGTCGTTAACGTTCAGCACATGGACACCGTCATCACCAGAAGGCACTGCGAGAACCCGTTGAGTGAAATCATTGCGTACTCGATCAAAGAGTAGTGGAGCACCGACGATCTGCCCGTCCACTATCGTCTGCCAGATCGGGTTGCCGTTCGATATATTCAGAGCGTGGACATGGCCACCAAGGGATGCGACATAGATCGCGCCGTTTAGGTCGTCTGGTATCGCTTTCGCCCACACCCAAGCCCCCGCGTCGAACTGCCAATCTGGGGTCTGCGACCGTGGGTTGAGGCGGTAGAAACGGCCCGATAGATCGCCAAAATATATCGCGCCTTCGTGGAACAACACGGGCCCGGCGATCGCGCCTTCCGCTTTATATGTCCATCGCACTCGGTCGCTGAGATCGCCGTCAGCGAGGTCGATGGCGTAAAGCGTCCCTCTGTCCGTGCCCACGTAAGCGGTGTTCGTGGCGTTGTCGACCGCCACATCACCCCAGACTTCACCGTCCAATGGCGTGCGCCACGCAACTCGGCGACCGGCTATGGGGTCGGCATTCAATGCGTAGAGGTAGCCGGGAGGGTTTCGTTCTCGGTCAACAGGCCCGGTTCCCTGTAGAAGGAGTCCGTTATCCGTCGAGGTCAGTTTGCCAACTAACTTTGCGCGCAGGCGGTAACCACCAGAGTTCCAGGCAATCGCACCACTATCGGTGGAAACGCCAAATATCTCGCCGTCGCAATCGCTGCCAGCGCAGGTATAGCCCGAAGCGTAAACAGTGCCATCTTGGATAACGGGCGAACCGTAGATCGCGCCCAGCCCCTTGGGCTTTTTGCGAACTCCATCGAGTTCAAACGGGTACAACCAATTCACGTCATAAGCGTGGCTCGCCGCGTCGATCCGAACCAGCACGCCATCGACGTTGCCGACGTATATGAAATTGTCGTCTGCGACCGGAGACGACCACCGACCTTGTGGGGTGAGATCGTTCAAACAAGCAGTCAACGAAGTGACGCTAAGAACCAAGAGCAGGATCGCGACGGTGCCGCGTCGTCGGATTCGCTCGCCGATTGCGCGCTTCATCGTCCTAGGGTCTCCCCACTATTGGTTGGCGAGATCGAGCGTTCGTCAACGTTCGACCCTGGGCTCGGCACGAGATCCAATCCTCCGGTTGAGAACGGGTTGCAACGAGCAATCCGTTTCATGCCCATCCATGAACCTTTGGGCACTCCGTGGGTTTGGATCGCTTCAGCGGTGTAGTCGGAACAAGTGGGTTGATAAATGCAAGAACTCGGCAGGTACGGGGAGACCGCGAGTTTGTAGCCCTTAATGAGCATCAGCGCTACTTTCTTGATCACGCGTTCACCTCGGACCTCGAGCACGTTGCTCGGTGCGGCGATTGCGGCCGCCGGACCTCAAGCGCTTCACCAGTGTTTCCACCGATTGCGCCAATCGTTCGGACGTTGCGTCCGACGCTGCCGGGAAGGCATATATGACGTAGTCCCATCCTCTAGGGTGGTCCGTTTGGTTGACAATCGCCCGGAGCCGTCGCTTGATGCGATTTCGCGTCACTGCGCCGCCGACACGTTTGGGAATGGCGAAGCCGTAACGCGGTTCGGAATCCGGGGCACCGTTATCCGCCGCAGTGATTGAAAGCAGAGCGTCTCGGGCTCGATTGCCGTCTCTCAGTACTCTTCGGAACTCCTCGCGACGGCGCAACCGTCGATGCTTCGAGAGCCCCATCTGTGTTCATTTTTGGTTGCCGCGTATGCGGCGCTGGCCGAGCGAAGGGACGAACTCAAACAGTTAGGCGCTTGCGACCTCGAGCTCGTCGGCGCGCCAAAACCGCCCGCCCGCCCTTGGACGACATCCGAGATCGGAAGCCGTGGACGCGCGCACGTCGGCGCTTTTTGGGTTGGTAAGTTCGCTTAGGCATGGTTCTTAGGTCGCAAATGTCGATTGTAACATTCGCGGACACTCACAATGCCCTGTTGTTTGCCCCAAGAGCTCCGAGGCAATGGTCCCGGTCGGTTACCTGTCGTCTCCGAATTCCGGGCCATCTAAGGTGATGCGTAGGCGATACGAAGCTTCGTTGAGTTTGTCGAGATCTTCTTCTGGGATTTCGATCTCCAAAGCCCCAAGATTGTCTTCCATCTGTTCCGCGGTGTCGGCACCGGAGATTGAGACGGTGATCTCCGGGTGCGTCAGGACCCATGCTTGGGCGACCTGGGCGGGAGTAGCACCAATATTCTCGGCAACTTCGGCGTTTGTTCGGATCACGTCGGCTGCGCGCCCTCGCATGATGGGGTCGAAGGCATGGGCACGTCGGCTTCCCCAGATCCGTGTGCGGTCAGGCATACGATCCGGAGAGTAGTCGCCTGACAGGAGCCCAACCCCGAGGGGACTGTAAGCCATGATGCCTAGGCCGGTGGCGCGAACCATTGGGAACATCTCATCCTCTGGCTCGCGGTTTAGCAGGTTGTACGGATTTTGGATTGTGATGAGGCTGTCGGCGTTGATGCGGTCTTGAACGCGGAGTGTCTGGACGACTTGCCAAGCTTGGTAGTTGCACAGGCCGGTGTATCGGATCTTGCCGTCGCGGACGAGGTCTTCCAGCGCACGGGTACGCTCTTCATAGCCGACAGTTTCGTCGAAGTGATGGATCAGCAAAACATCGATGCGGTCTGTCTGCAAGCGTTCTAGCGAGCGTTCAACTTCTCGCATGATGTGCCATCGCGAAGTATGCTGATCGTTGATGCCGGGACCGATTCGACTTGAAACTTTGGATGTGATCACGACGTCGTCCCGGTCGCCGCGGTCTTTCATCAATTCTCCCAAGATGATCTCGGATGTACCAGTTCTGCTTCGGTCGTCTCCGAAGCCGTAGGCGTTGGCACAGTCGATGAGGTTGAGACCGCCGTCGAGGGCAGTCGAAATGGTTCTTTTAGCCTCGTCAGCATCGTTTTGACTGCGGAAGGCCATACCCATTGCCATGCGAGTGACCTTCACGCCGCTCTTACCAAAGTTCACGAATTCACGTTCCATAGGGTTCTACTCCAGCGATTAACCATAAACGTCACTCGCCTATGACCGTTTCACAACCGTTTGGCGTCCCCGCCCCGCCGTTCATCGATCGTCTTCGAAACCTGCCCCATCAAGGGTGATGCGCAGTCGGTAAGAGGCTTCGTTTAGTTTGGTCAGGTCCTCCTCGGGGATGACGACCTCCAAGGCCCCGAGATTGTCTTGCATCTGTCCGGCCGTGTCGGCACCGGAGATTGAGATGGTGACCTCGGGGTGCGAAAGGACCCACGCCTGCGCGACCTGCGCCGGGGTTGCACCGATGCGCTTGGCGACCTCAGCATTCGTTCGGATGACATCCGCGGCACGTCCTCGAATTGTGCGATCAAAGGCGTGAGAACGACGACTGCCCCAAAGACGGCTATTGTCGGGCATTCGGTATGGATCGTAGTCGCCGGATAGTAGACCGACGCCCAACGGGCTGTATGCCATGATACCGAGACTGGTGGTTCGCACCATCGGGAACATTTCGTCTTCGAGCTCCCGGTTGAGCATGTTGTAAGGATTCTGCACGGTGATCAGGCTGCCGGCGTTGATGCGATCCTGCACGCGGAGTGTTTCCACTACCTGCCAAGCCTGGTAGTTGCACAGACCGGTGTAGCGGATCTTGCCGTCGCGCACGAGGTCTTCCAAGGCTCGGGTTCGTTCTTCGTAGCCGACGGTGTCGTCGAAGTGGTGGATGAGGTAGACGTCGATGCGATCGGTTTGCAACCTTTTGAGGGATCTTTCGACCTCCCGCATGATGTGCCATCTTGACGTGTTGCGGTCGTTAACGCCGGGGGCGACGGGGCTGGATACCTTGGATGTGATGACGATGTCGTCGCGGTTGCCGCGATCTTGCATCACCTCGCCGAGGATGACCTCCGATGTACCGGCTCTTCGACGATCATCGCCTAGACCGTAAATATTGGCGCAGTCGATCAGATTCAATCCGCCGTCAAGTGCTGCGGCGATTGTTTCCTTTGCGTCATCAGCATTGTTTTGACCTCTAAAACCGAGACCCAATGCCATGCGCGTTACCTTGACACCGCCCTTGCCGAAATTCACGTACTCTCGTTGCATCTAGTAGTTGGTCCTTCTTGACAGTTCGTTCGCCGCTCGGTTGCGTTACGGAAGTTCGATTTCGACTTCTAACTCCGCACCGATCGAACGATACCAATCTATAACCTCGCGGTGATACGGGATTCCTTCATTGAGCCGTTTCTCGGTTTCTTCACCCTCGATTAGTCCTGGATATAAGACGCGTTCATGGCCGGGCGCGGGTGGTGTGTTGGCGAGTCGTTCGAGAGCTTCGTCCATGTTGTCTAGGAAGTCGTCTTGATCGCAGAAGGCTTCGATCTGGAAGGCGGCGAAGAAGTGGTAGCCGCCGGTGTATTCGGTGCCAGTCCCGGCCAGTCCGGCTCCCGATAGCGTCTGACACATGATGGCGCAGACTGCGCCGTAGCCGTAGCCTTTGTGTGAACCGTTTTCGCGGGTTCCCCCGAACGGCAAGAGATAGTATTCGTCCGGCGGTAACACCCGATCTTCGTATGCCGAACCATCCGTATCGGTGATCCACCCCGGCTCTAGCTCGACTCCGATGCGACGGGCGAGGCCGATCTTGTTGTTGGCGATCTGCGTCGATGCGATGTCGAAGAGGAATGGAGCTTGTGAGCGGGCCGGTGCAGCCCAGGCGATGGGGTTTGTACCGAGGCGTGGTTCGGCTCCGAACGTCGGTACCATTCCGCCGGTTCGACGTGGGCCGGCAAAATGGCCGCCTGTCATGCAGAGTCCGATCATTCCCTGTTTGGCGGCCTGCGCGGCATAGTATCCACAACCGCCGAGATGGCCGGAGTCGAATGCCGTGACGGCACCAGTACCGTATTCCTTCGCCTTGTCGATGGCGATCTGCATCATTTCGGCGCCGATGTGGATGCCCAATGCGCCGTCGGCGTCTACGTTCGCGGTGGTGGCGGTTTCACGGACTGTTTTGAGTTTCGGTCGAGGGTTGAGCGTTCCGGCCATGTACGACTGGACGTAGTTGCGCATCATGTTTGACACGCCATGAGTCTCAACGGCTCGGAGATCATTGGTGATGAGGACATCGGTGCATGCTTTGGCACCGGGTTCGTCCAAACCGCAACGCATGAAAAGTGCCTCAGTACTGGCACGCATGCGATCGGCCTCTACGAATACCTGGTCTTCTTCGGGGACGTGAAACTGTTCCAACACGACGTCGTCGCTCCTGATTCTTGTCAATCTGTGCGCAGTTTAACGCACGAGGTGATCGTGGGGATGTGTTGATTGAACCATGATGCGAATGATTGGAAAAGATGGGAATGATGATGTGTTTCGGGCATCCCCTGCGTCGCTGCGCTCCGCGTCTCCTTCGCGGGGCGAAGAGGAGGGTTCATGATCGACGTAGGCCGGGGGCTAGGAGCATGGCTAGCAGTACTAGGGGGGTGCCGCCTATGGCGCTGACTATTAGGGTCAGTTCGTTGCCGATTAGGGCTGATAGGGTGCCTCCGAAGGTCCAGCCTAGGGGGAATAGGCCCATGCCCATGGCGTATAGGGACATCACTCGGCCTCGCATTTCGCCTTTGGCTTCGCGTTGAAAGAGGTGAGTGATGGCGTTTACCCAGAACATGCCAGCGATGCCCATGAAGAAGAGCAACGCGAGGGTGAGAGGGTAGAAGCGGGAGAAGCCAAAGCCGATCATGGCGAAGTCCCAAATGAAGCTGGAGACGATGATGATCCAGATAACGCGTCGGGGTAGTCCAAAGATGGCGATGATGACGCTTCCGATAGCGAGCCCGATGCCCAAGGCGGCGGACATGATGCCGAAACCGACGGGTCCCACGTCAAGTATCTTGGTGGCGTATTCGGGCATGAGTGGAAACACTGCGACGCCGAAGATGTTGACGGATGCGTTCATGACGAACAGCCAAGGTAGGACGGGGGATTTGCGGGCGTAGGCTATGCCCTGTTTAAGGCTCTCGTAGTAAGCGGGTTTGTCTTCGGAATCGGGAGTGGCGAACCTGCCTTTGGGTGCGTTGAGGATGAAGATGGCACCGAGGAGATACACAGCGGCGATAATTGCGTACGCCAAGTCGGCCCCGGCGGAGGCGATGATCCATCCGACGATTACCGGTCCGGCCATTTCGCCGGCGTTTTGTCCCATCATGACGAGCGCGGTGGCTCTCGACAGCGAACGTTCGGGTATGAGGTCGGCGAGGTAGGCCCAGAAGGCGGGCATTGCGAATGAGACGACGGTGCCAGCGGCCAGAGCGAGAGCGAGCATGTGCCACGGCTCGATGATGTTGAGGGCGATGAGAATGGCCTGGACGATGGAGACGATTGCCAGGGCAACGCGTACGAAAGCGAGAAGCTTGCGTTTGTCGAAGCGATCGACGACGGCTCCCGCAAAGATGGGGAGGATGAGGATCGGTATGGACCTCATGCCGGAGACGAGCCCGACCCAAAGGTTGGAGTCGGTGAGAGCGTACATGACCCACGACTGGGCGGCGGTACGTGCGACGGCTCCGATGTCGAAGAGTGCTTCGGATGCTAGGAGACGTGCGAAGCCGGGGATCGCGAGGACGCGGAGGACGCGTGGGGGGCGACGGGGGCGCGTCCGTGAGGGAGGCGAATCCGGTTGAGTGGACACGTATGGGGGCTGGATGGGGTTTCGAGAAGTCGGGTTGGTGCTTGGTTTGATTATTGAAGGTGGTGTGTTGAATTAGGATACGAGGCTAGGAGAGGGTCTGAGAGAGACGTTTTGAATGATGTTGAGTTGAAAGATGTGGGCAAGTTGGTATTCCGCAAGATACGCATAAGACACTGGAGACACGGGTGAAGTAACATGATCGCGGCAGAAACTGCATCTAACAGACTTCGGATTCCGTAAAATCTACCACATGCCGATACAGATCGAAGAACCGACTAGGGCGTCACTCGTCGTGCTCAACGCCCAAGTGCCTGTCGAACGCAAACCAAGTTTGATTGGATCGCTGTCCGCTGCGTCTCCTAGTCGATTGGTGAGTGCAACGAACCCTGTTGACGGGGACGTTCTGTCGTTCCTTTCTGAACGGATTAATGTCAAGCTGAATGCCAACCCTAACCGCGTGACGATCGAGAAAGAACACCCGTTTGACGCAGATGGATGGGCGCGGGTGTCAGAAATCGCCGAAGTTGTCATTCAGCATTTCGCACCGAACACTGAAGGGTTACATACTTTTGGGTTCAACATCGAAGCGATTTGCCGAGCTGACGCAGACCGACCGGCAAACGCATTCTTGACGGACGGATTCTTCAATCTTGGTCACTTGAAATCTTCCGGGTTCGTTCCAGTTGAAGGATCGTTTCAGCTTACGGTTACTGATGGACAAAACAGGTATTGGAAAATCAGAGTAGAGCCACTGGTTGGTGCAACGGAGGCGTATTCGTTTTTTGTCGCGTTGAATCTGCATTCTCAAAACATGAAACTGCCAATGACCAAGCAAGAGATCGAAGCCGCTTTCAATACTACTTGGAGCAGCATTGAAGCGATAATTGGCTCGCTGGAGGTAACGCGATGATCGACGAAAGCAACGAGCAAATGACGTACATACCCCATGAAGCTACAGACGGTGTCATCAATCGAAGCCAGTTGTCGCATCTGACGCATTTGGATCCCGTCCCGAATAATCCAATACAAGACCGACAGCTCAATGTCGACCGTTGGCGTGGCATTACAAATCAAATGCGCCAGTCGGACGATTACTCGGGAGAGTTTTTGCTCCAAGTTACTAAAGGTCCGGTAGATGATGTTGAACCGGAACACCTACCGTCTGCGGAAGAAGTAGTCCGCGATTTGGACACCCGGTTGCAGAATCTACAGAATGCGGACGAAGCGAAACAGGGCAATGTGGACGAAGCGAGAATCAGGTTGCGACAACCAATCGACGAAGCGATCGAAGACAGCATTCAACCTCCCGAACCAGTTGTGTTGGATAAAGCGGCCGAATTGCTCGCCCTCGTTTCGCCAGAGTGCTATGAACATGACGTCGAAAACCACGTAACGCAGGATGGAGATGTAGTGACCGACATCGTGGATTCCGAAGACAATTACGTAATGATGAAAAGCAGAGCCGATGGCACAGTTGCGATCCACTTCAACATCTGTGGATTTGATGAGTATGAGGTTGGGGAACCGTTGGATGAGGCGTTCATCGTCAAACTAATACGCTGCCTTTCAAAAGACAATGCAACGGCCTAATGCCCGTCAGTCAGAAAATGGGGGGCGACGAGAAGATTGGGTTCAGCATCAAAAGTTCAGAACGACGCAAGCACAGGGCTGGCAAGCGCACCTATGTAACCGAGCAACTGTTGGGGCATGTCAGAAATCGTGACCGGTTGTCTATGGATCGAATCAGTTTAGCCGATGAGAATGGTGACCTCGACAAGGTAGTAGACGCGGCCAAACGTCGAATTCCTGAGAGTGATCGTTTCTTTCGGGGTTGGCAAACGTTTCGGGTCGCAAATCTTCGCAACCGTAAATTCACGGTTCAGGGTTCCGTTGACCCCGGCAATCCGGGCTATCCGTATCACGCTGACGTCATCGTACCTACCGACGTTTTGGAAAATCGGCCGAAAAAAGAGCAGATAATTCGAGAGATGGTCAATTCGAGGTATTGGTATGCCTACCCACAACCGGCTGTTTCCTCGTGAAGACGAATTTCCACGGTGTAGGATTGTCGCCCTACGCCCCCGAAACGCCGGCGATGAGATAAAGGCGATGATTCTGGGTCAACTGAATTTCCGTCGGGTTTGGGACCCGATGAGGGGTAGGTGCCAGAGTGGTTTAACGGATCCGTTTCTGAAAAGGACCGGCCGAAAGGTTCGCGGCGGGGTCGATTCCCGTCCTCACGATTTTTGACCTCGTGTGAAGTGAATGTGTCGAAGTAGATGCGGTAGTCGGAAAGATTCGGGTCGCCACTAAATCTGTGACATTGTCACGGGTCATGTCACTGGAATCGGGCCAAAATTCGCTCGATTTCAAACTGAAAACGATAGATATCAGCTCTTTTTGGCTCGCGACGATGTCACGGGTCTTGTCAAAGTCAACGGGGGTGATTTACGTGGGGAAGTCGAAGCGCCATCCTTCGCCGGATTGATAAAGGGCATCCCCCGCTGTCGCGTCGCTGCACGCAAGGGGCGGATCGCCTCCCCCAGCCCCTCTGGATTCCGGTTTTCACCGGAATGACGTGTTTTAACCGGATTCCGGCCTTCGCCAGAATGACGTGGTTGTGCCTCACCCCCTCCGAAACCCCGGCGACGCGATGTAGGCGATGATGGGGATGGTGATACTCGCGATGGCGGAGGTTATTAGGGCGGTTTCGTTGGTGGTGAAGTGGGCGATGGCGCCCCCGATGGTCCAACCGATGGGGATCAGACCCATCACGATGGTGTGGAGGTTCAAGATGTTGGGATGGGATCTTGTGATTTCGTTGGCTCGGATTGCGATATGTATGGCGTTGCCCCAGACGATGCTGGCGAAACCCATGATGAAGAGGACGAGGAGCGCCGTTGCGAGGTTGGGGGAGTATGCGAAAGCGACGCTGCCCGCGGCCCATATCAGGCTGGCGATGACAGTGGCGATGGCGGCGTGTCGGCGGAGGCCGATGATGGTTGCGGCGGTCGATCCGATCGCTAGTCCGCCGCCCAATGCTCCGGTCATCAGGCCGAAGCCGAGTCCGCCGCTGTCAAATACCGTGATGGCGTATTCAGGGATCAGCGGGAAGACGGCGAGTCCGAAGAGGTTTGTGGTGATGAGCATGGCGATGAGCCAAGGCAGTGGTTGGGCACGACCGATGTTGTGAAGGCCGATCCTCAGCGTCCAGATGTATGGATGGTGGTAGTTTCCGACGCTTGAGTCGTGGTCTGGCATTGGGACGTTAAGAATGAGAACGGCGCCGCCGAGGTAGAGAATGGCGATGAAGACGAATGACCAGTCTGCGCCGACGAATGCGATGATGATTCCGACGGTGATTGGACCGATCAGCTCGCCTAGATTGTGGGAGAACGCGAGTACGGAGTTTGCGCGTGTCGCCATGCGGGGGTGGACGATGTCGTTGAGGAATGTGACGAATGATGGCCATGCGAAGGCTAAAGCGAGACCGGTAAACAGTGTGAGAACCGCTTGGTGCCACGGCCGCATGGTGCCGGTGCCGATCAGGATGGCTTGGATGACGGCGAGGGTGCCGATGAATGCCCTTATTGTGGCGACGAGTATTCGGTGGTTTAGGTGATTGCCGATGTAGGCGGCGATGGCGGGGCTGAGGAATGACGGAATGGCGCGTAAAGCGGCGACGGCGCCGACCCAGAGGCTTGATGCGGTGAGATCGTATGCGACCCAAGATTGTGCGGCGACGCGGGCGAGGACGCCGATGTCGACGACGGCTTCGGAAGCGACAACCCAGGTGAAGCCGCGGTCAAAGAGTTGGTGGAAGAATTCGACGCCGTGTCTGTTGGCGCTGTTGAGTACCGAACGGGGTGCGGATTGTGCCGGTGCGTGCAATGCTTGGTCGCCAGGAAGCGGTCGTCAGTCGGTAGTCCGTGTCAGTTCAGTTGGGATCACACGAATGATTAAAGATTGCAACAATTGCCGCAAGCGAATCAGCGAAATGTAATGCAATCAGTTTGTTTCGCTCACCCCCCTTGTTGACAGGGGGAGTTTTCAACAGGTGTTACGCGCTCGTCAATCTCCCGGCGATGCCGGCAGAACTGTCCGCGGCTGTGACGGTGATCGTCGCCGTGCCGGCGGACACCCGCTCGAGTGTCAAAGCGCTGCTACTCACACTCGTGGTCGCGACTCCTACGGCATCAGAAGCGGCGGTGTACGTGAGCGTGTCCCCGTCGGGGTCGCTGAAGTAGTGCGACAGATCGATATCGCGACTCGCCACGCCGTGTACCAGTGTGCGGTCAGGAAAAGGCAATTCCACTTCCGGCCTCTCAATGAAGCCGGTGCCCGTTACGGTGCCGTACAGTCCTGAAGATCGACTCGGTCAAGTAACGTCCTTGAGGGTGGGCGGGATGCAGCCGGTGAGGCTGGTGCCGATGAGCACATAGCGATTTCAGGTTGGGCAGGTCGCTCAACTCCGACGGTATCGTACCGGTCAGATCGTTGTCGTGGAGCAGAAGCTCCTCCAAGGCGGTCAGGTCGACCAACTCGGACGGAATGACACCGTCTCTAATGCGGACTATGAAGCAGATAGATGGCCCGCAAGCTCCCTTATGGCCTCGTCGTGTATGCCGAAACCCGTATGCATCACGGCGTGCGAGCGTCTCTTAAGCCCGGTATTGTCCTCGTAGATGTCGGGCAGCCCCATGGTGTGCCCGAACTCGTGCAGCATGATGCGGTCAACGTACACGTAATAGCGCGTCGGCGGAGATTGTTGGGATCTAGGGATGAGCCGGGACCCAGCCGCGGTTACGGCGCCAGTCGGGAGTGAGGTCGGAGAAGCGGTTGAGGGTAAGGCCGCTTATGTCGATGCAGGATTCCCCGTGGAGCACTAGATCGCTGACGACCTTGCCGGTGGCAGGCGCGATGCCAAATCCGTGGGCCGACGCGGTGACGACGATGTAGTTGCTAGGGGTATCTGCGATGTCGATGATGGGCAGGTAGTCCGGTGCCTGTTCGACGATTCCTGCCCAGCTTCGGATTACGGGAACGTCGGCTACCGCCGGTAGGAGTTCGGCGAGGCGTCTCGCGATGTTCCTGATAAGAGGGGTGTTAGGTTTGCCAGGGTCGGAGGTCAGGTCGACGTCAATCCACTCGTGGGCTCCGCCTCCGAAAAGCAAGTTGCCTCTGGCGGCTTGTCGACCATAGAGGCCGTTGCCGACAAGGGCGATGTCGAAAAGTGGTTCTAGGGGAGCGGTGGCGATGATCTCCACTCGAGCGGGAGCGACGGGGACATGAACGCCTGCCATCTCAGCCAACAGCGCGGTCTGGGGCCCGGCTGCGGCGACGACCACATCGACGGCGATGTCGCCAGCGGTCGTCTCGACAGAAGTGACCTTGTCGCCTTCAACGTTGATGCCGGTGACTGCGGTGTTCTGGTAGAGCCGGCCGCCGAGGTCTTGGAATGCCCATGCGAATGCCTGTACCGCGCGTTGAGGATTGGCATGACCGCCGTTTGCGAAAAAGATTCCGCCGAGCGTCCGCGCGGTAACTCCCGGAACGAGGTCTTGAACCTCCGAAGAGTCGAGAGGTTCCACGCTGATGCCGTGGCGCAATGCTTCGTCTCGTTCGGAGTAGATGTCGCCCATCTCCTCTTCGGATACGCCGAGTTGGATCCTGCCTTGGTGTATGAACTCGCTGGGATAGCCAAGTTCGTCTTCGAGCGTCGCCCACAACCTCACGGATTCGACGGCCAACGGTATCAGCGCAGGTTCGTCGGTGCGCTCGCTGATCATGCCGCCGTTGCGCCCAGATGCCTCGCCGCCGACCATTCCCTTTTCAACGACTACGACATCCTTGCCAGCCTTGGCGAGAAAATATGCCGAACTCAAGCCCGAAACGCCGCCGCCGATGACGACTATCTCTGCTCTATCTCCAGGCATGGTGTTTCGCTATCCCAGCACCTTGTTATTTGGACTGAACCACTTGGGCCACTCGTTGCGCACATCGTCCGATTCGTCGCCAGGCCACAGAACATTGAGTGGGAGAGGGCGTAGCGGCGCGCGATAGGTACTTAGGGGAACGTCGGCGATGTCGGTATTCGACTCCTCGGCGAGTAGTAATGCGACTTGCTCTCGGCAATTTCTGCCTTGACAGGTGCCAGTTCCGGCGCGCGTCAGTCGCTTGACCTGGTTCGGGTTGACCGGGTTGTCTTTGAGTTGAGTTTGAAGGCTGCGTCGGCTCATCTGGTCCGATCCCCACTCCAGATAGCGTGGAGGTTCTAAGCCGATGATCTCGGAACGCGTGACTTGCTCGCACTGGCAGACAACGATGTCTTGTCCGCCGACGTTGGCTAAAGAGCGAAGCCATCGTTTCCAGAGCGTGTGGACCTCTGTGGGCGACGAGGAGGCATTCGAAAATGCCGAGGTCCCCCTTTGTCCTTCGGACATTTCCCCCGTTAACGGGGGAAACCCTGTAGTGATAGCACCTAGCGATTCGGCGGCGGCAATTCCTGCGATGCGGCCTTGATTGCGCGCAATGTTCGGGTCCAGGACCATCGCATCATGGAATCCGCCGGCATCGCCGGCGACGAATACGCTGTCGACGCTGGTCCGCATCCAATCGTCGTTGGACGGCACATAGCCGCCAAGTTCAGAATTGAAGTTGAGGTCGCAGTTGAGCAGATTGAGGATTTCGATATTTGGGACGAGGCCGATGGCGAGGCATATGGTGTCGGCTTTGACGACCTTTTCGGTTCCGGCAATCGGTTGGCAACCATCGTCAATCTCAACCAGCACGACGGATTCGATATCGCCATTGTTTCCGACCGCTTCTTTGACGGTGTGGGAGGTGTAAAGTTCGACGCACTGAGATTCTAGAGTCGTCGCGAGGTTTCTATCACCGCGCGCTGACGGCGCAACTTCCACGATGGCAGCAACGTCAATGCCGTTTTCGAGCGCTATCTTTGCGGTGTTGAGGCCGAGATTTCCTGAGCCCAAGACCACCATACGCCGTGCGGCGAGCGCTTCATACCGACGCATCAGTGAGTAGGCACCGTTGGCTCCCATCGCTCCGTCGAAGCCACAACCTGCGAATCCGAATGACAAGTCGCGAGAGCCGGTGGCTACGATGAGGCGGTCGTACTTCATCATCCACGATCGCTCATGGTCGGCTAAACCGATCTGAGGACCGTCTAGAACTCTGCTGTTTTCGGAGTTGTGGAAGGCACCCCAGACGCAAGTGCCAAGCAGGATGTCGACACCGGCTTCTTCAGCTTCACCTAACGCGACGTTAGCCGCAGCCACCCGCTCCATCATCAAAGCCCCGTCGCTCAGAGCGTCCTCGAAACGTTGCCCGAAAAACTGAGGCACGTTCAACCCCATCATGGAGGTCGCAACGGGATTTTCGTCGATAAGGGTGACCTGCACACCAACCTTGGCCGCTTCGATAGCGGCGGCCGTCCCAGCAACCCCCGCACCCACTACGACGAGCTGTCGGGCTTCCATGTGCGATCCTTTAAGTTTTCCCCGACTAATCACTGACCATTTACACGGTCGGGCAGGACACTGCTCAGGGCTTTAGTGTAGTTGGCGCCGAAACCGCAGCACGTACCGATCACCTGCGCCCCCATTCCAACCCACTTCGCCGCCTCATGAGTCAACTCATCCGCCGTCTCTTCATTGGCGACACTGCTGTCTTGCCAAGTCTCGAGGTAGTCGGTTCTACCCGCGTCCGGATAGAGAACGACGGTACCGGACCATTCGTCGAGGATGACTTGGAGGGCGGCGGTAGTCTCAGAAATCCGACTATGGAACACCGTAATTGCATCGGGATCGAGCGATGCAATCTCCGCCACTCCTTCGGCCAAAGTCATGCCGTAGTTGACGGACCGCCAGTTCGAAGTCCACAAGGGCATGCCCATGCCGCTGCTGTAGGCATTGCGGTCGTCACCGAAACTCATTCTGACCTCCTGAGTTTCAGGTGCCACCGAAGCGGTAAAACCCACCCAGACCGGCAGCCCCGTCGCTTTCGCCGCTTCAGCCGCTATCATCCTCGAATCGTTGTCGGCCCACATGTTCTCCATGATGAAGAAGTCAACGCCCGACTCGGCCAAGATGTCGGCCTGCTCATCGGCATAGGCCCTAAGCTCCTCCGCACCAATGCTTGCGCCGTAACCGAAGCCGGTACCACCCAGAAGCGTACCGGTCCGGCGGTCGCGTACTGGGACCCGACACGAAATTGCGCCAGCGATATAGACGGGACTTTCGATATCCGCACGAGCTATCGCCTCTTTCGCCGCGTCTACCGCCCGCACATTGATCTCTCGTACCAGGTCCGGATACCCCGATGCCTCCAGCGCCGGACGGATCGTGTTGAAGGTATTCGTGGATATGATGTCGGCGCCCGCCCGGATGTAACGCTCGTGCATCTGTCGCACGGTCGCCGGATGAGTGTAGTTGCCGGGTCCGCACCACGCAGCCGGATGCATCGGCACACCCATGGATTGCAGCTCCGTCCCGATGGCACCATCCAAGATGATCACTTCGCCTTCGTCAATACGGCGTTTCAAGCTCACGTAGTCGGCCATGGCACGAACCTCCCCCTGATGGTTTGATGGGGTTCAGCACTGATTATGTTGTTGCCCACATTATGCTACTTGAATCGCAAAAATACACAGTAATTTTGGGAAATTTCGCAATAATTTTTGCTAATAATTACGGAAAGCATTCGTTTAAGATTTGCGCGCACCTAACCGAAGGAAGTCGCAAAGCGTTTTGAGCCGCATTTTCCGTTAGCCTTGCCTCAGCAGATAGGAATCTCCCTCCAATGACCCGCGTCCTCATAGCCGCATTCGACGGCCTCCAGCCATCGCAGATCAGGCCCGACCTCGCGCCGAATCTCTCCGCCTTCGCCGCTGGTGGCGTCACCTTTGCCAGAAATCATCCGGTCTTTCCGACGGTGACTCGGATCAACGTCGCCAGCCTAGTCACGGGTCGCCATCCCGGTGGGCACGGACTGGCCGGCAACACGGTCGTAATGCGCGACTACGACCCGAATAGCATCTTGGAAGCGATGGAGCCGCAACTCGCCCGGGTGGCGAAGCAGACCGGAGACGTTCTGCTGGTACCGACTCTCGCGGACATCCTTCACGATCATGGGCACGAGTTCGTGGCCGTCGGTGTCGGCACTTCCGGCAACGCGTACGTTCAAAACCCGCGCGCCGAGACACAGGGCGGGGCCACCATCCACCCGGAGTTCTGCTTGCCCAGAGGTCTGCATGAGGAGATTGTCGAGCGCTTCGGTCCGTGGCCAGACAAGGAGACGCCCAACGTTTCACAGATGGCGTACGCGGCGCGGGTGCTGACCGAATACGTGCTGGCGGAACGGAGTCCGGCGGTAGCGCTGATCTGGTTCTCCGAGCCGGACAGCTCCAACCACAAAGCCGGGGTCGGGTCCACCCTCTCCAACCGCGCCCTGGTCGCTGCCGACGAGCAGTTCGGACGCATCATCGAGTGGCTGAAACGCAACGGAACCCTGGACGAAACCGACGTCATAGTCGTCTCCGATCACGGCTACGCGACGATCAAGAATGTTGTCGACATCGAAACCGAGCTGCGAGCCGCCGACTTTTCCCGCGAAAGCTCCCGTCATCCCCGCGGACGCGGGAACCCAGTGAGAAACAAACCCGGCGGCGTTTTGGCCGCTCCGAACGGTGGAGCCGCCCTCTTCTACGCCCACGAATCCGATCCCTCAACCGTTGAGCGATTGGCAGCGTGGCTCTCTACCCAACCATGGTGCGGCGCATTACTGGCTGCGGAACGCGTCGGCCCTGTGCCCGGCACGATCCCGGCGCGTGTAGCCAACATCGACGGCCTCCGAAGTCCCGACCTAACCATGTCATTCGCCTGGGACTCCGCTCCCAACGCCGCCGGATTCCCCGGTCACACGGCATCCGCTGGCGGATCCGTGGGTGTCGGCACGCACGGTGGCATGAGCCAGCATGAGTTGCGGAATACCCTGATCGCCCGCGGACCCAACTGGAAAACATCAACCGTTGTCGATACTCCAACCGGCAACATCGACATCGCCCCCACAATCCTCCACCTCCTCCGCCTGTCCGGCGGAGGCAACATGGACGGACGCGTCTTACACGAGGCGCTCGCCGACGGCATTGATCCGTCAGAAGTCGAGACCGGCACGATTACGCACACCGCCGAACTCGGCAACTACCGGCAGCAGGTCACCGTTACCAAGGTCGGGAATTCGGTCTACCTCGGCGAAGGTAATCGGGTTGAAGGGTAGGATACGTCGCAGCGGGTTATAGGAGCCTATGTGTGGTTGGCGGCAATTTCGGCTTTGAGCTGGTCAGTCTTGACTATCCAGACGCACAGGATCCCCATTGGGTTCTGTGCACAACTACCGTCATTCCGGCGAAAGCCGGAATCCAGAGGGGCCGGGCAACGGCGTCCAAAGCGAAACGCCTAGTTCAAACCCGCTTTTATTCGCTCTGGGGCATCAAGGGGGAGGGTTGTGCACAGAACCCCATATGGATCCACGCCAGGATGCCTGCGAAGCTTATGAAGGTCAAGTTTGGTTCGCCCCAGATTCCTCCGAAGAGTGAGTAAGCATAGGTTCCGCCGACGGCTATGACCGCGGAATGGGCAAGGCTCGGTGCCCTGATGCTTCCAGTCTTCACGCGTAGCCAACCGAAGATGATTGAGTGCAATACCAGCGTGATGGTGACTATCAACACTTTGAGTGCCGGTTGGTACGGCGGCGAGAAGCGGTTGGTGGGGAAGAGTCGGAACTGGAGGTAACCACACAAGTCCAAACGAGATAAGGATGAATGTGACGGTGCCCTTCACGATGCTGACCCACCTCGTCAAAAATCGTTACGAACCTTAATCGGCTTGCCCGTGCGAAGCGACTCCCAACATGCCAGGCCGGTCGCTACGACTTTGGCACCCTCGCGGGCCCCGACCCATGGCTGCGTGCCGTTCTGGATGCAGTCGGCCATGTGACGTACCATGACCATCATCTCGCCGTGGTGTCCGGCGTGCGGCGGCAAGTGGGTGTGGTACTCGCGTTGTGGCAGGTCGCCGTCAACATCGAGCGTCTTGACGTTATCTCGGATCGTGCCTTTCGTGCCGTAAACAGTCAGACTGTTCGCCCGCTCGCCCGCGGGATGCACCATGCCGAGGAGGTTCGAGACGCGGCCGATCTTGCCTGTGGCGAATTTCACGTTGATGAAGAAGCAGTCCTCCTGCGGGTAGTCCGGCGCAACACCGCTGCGCAGACCGACGCAGTGGACCTCCTCGATGTCGCCCATGAACCAGCGCAAAAGATCTATGGGATGGCAGGCACCACCGAGTATGAGGTCCTGTGGCATCGTCGTGCGCCACGGGGTGCGCTTGTAGACAGGCCGCAGGTCGTGAACGTAAGACGCTTCGGCCATGAAGATCTCGCCGATCTCCCCGGCGTTGCACGCTCGTTTCGCGTCGATTAGGTCCAACCGACCGCGCATCGACTGCGTGACGAGCAACACCAGACCGCTGCGGTCCACGGCCTCCACCACGCTGCTCGCCTCCTCCATCGTGTAGACCATCGACTTGGTGACCATGACGTGCTTGCCGTTGTCCAAAGCCGTGAGTATCTGACGCGCGTGGAGCGGACCCGGCGTATAAATCCCGATGATGTCCACATCATCGCGCGCCGCTAACTCGTCGAAATCCGTTGTCACCGCGTCGATCCCGTGCGTGCTCGCCGCCGCTTCTAACCGAACCTCATTGATGTCGCATAGCGCGGTTACGCGGATCGGCAGATCGTGCTCCGGATCGTTGGCCTGCAACAGCGTATCGCCGTGGCCCAAGCCGGCAAGTCCGAGTCTAAGAGTGGTCACGTTTGCTCTCCTTCAGTTGTTTATAGACGACCGCCCAGCTTATAGACGACCGCCCAGCGACTCGGCATGTCGTGCCGGTTCATGACAGGTTTGAAACCTAACGAAAGGTACACATGGATCGCGGGAAGGCGCCAGTCGTCAGTCAAGAGGGAGATGGACTGGCAGCCGAGATAAACGAAGAATTTGGAAACCTCGGTACACGTCGCTCTAGCTAGTCCTCTGCCGCGGTGATCTGGATGGGTCACTACAAAGTCTAGGACGCCTTCTTCTTGAGGATTGTCGGTGTCTTCGGGAACGGTGTCGGACGCATCGTCCGTGTTCCTGCTGGCGAACGTCCCCGCCACGACTTGACCCTCGTAGTCCACCACTCGCGAACCTTCTAAGCGTTCGGTGTCTTCCAAATAGGCCCGTACCTCAGCGTGGTTCCAGTCTTCGAATCCGCATGCTTGAAGCGTCTCAGCCCAACTATTCTCATCGCCGGTTTGGTAGGCGCGCATCACGTATCCGTCCGGCAGCGGAACATCCGGCAGACGGCGAGCTGCAACCTCGTTGATCACCATCGAGAGCTGCTTGTTGGGTCGCTGCGACATGGCACAATCCTACTGTCCCTCGACCCGCCGTGGTCCCTCACCCTAGCCCTCTCCACCAAGCGGGAGAGGGGACTATCAGCGTGCGTTGCTAATCTCCAGCTTCCCGCGGACGGGGGAGTGACAATCAACACGATAATGACAATTGTGATATAAATACGATACGGTAGCGTTACGAATATCGGAGAAACGACATGAATGACCAATCCGTGATCGGAATACGGTCGAACGTCTACAGACGGCGATGGTGGATACTCGGTATTCTGTCCATGAGCTTGCTCATCATCGGGCTAGACAATACGATCCTCAACGTCGCCATTCCGACTCTGCAGCGAGAGTTCAACGCGTCGGCAACGTCGCTGCAATGGATGGTGGACGCCTACATCCTAGTGTTCGCTGGCCTGCTGCTCACGGTGGGTTCGTTGGGTGATCGATTCGGTCGCAAACACGCGCTTCAGGTCGGGCTAGTAATCTTCGGACTCTCGAGCCTTTTCGCGGCCTACGCGGATTCCAGCGCGCAGCTGATCACCGCCCGCGCGTTGATGGGAATAGGCGGGGCACTCATCATGCCGTCTACGCTCTCGATACTCACCGACGTATTCCCTCGGGAAGAGCGAGGCAAGGCGATCGGGATCGGGGCCGGAGTGGCCGGTCTCGGCATCGGCATCGGTCCGCTGACTGGTGGCGTGCTGCTCGAGAACTTCTGGTGGGGCTCCGTATTTCTTATCAACATCCCGATCGTCGCCATCGCCATCGTTACCGGGCTGGTCCTGGTCCCAGAGAGCCGCGACCCGCATCCAAAACGGTTGGACATTCCGGGCGCATTGCTATCGATAACAGCCATCACCACCTTGGTCTACTTCATTATCGAAGCCCCGTCCCATGGTTGGATTAACCCCTTCGTGATCGCTGGATTCCTCGGCGGCGCAATGCTTGTTGCCGTATTCCTCTATTGGGAGCGCGAGACCGACGAGCCGATGCTGAATCTCGCGTATTTTAAGAACCTGAGATTCTCCGCCGGTGCTGGTGCGATCGCGCTGGGCTTCTTCGCCCTGTTCGGCATGATATTCGGCATGACCCAATACCTTCAATTCGTTCAAGGCTTCACGCCCCTCGAGGCTGGACTGCGCATGGCTCCGATCGCGTTGGGAATGGCCGTCGGAGCTGGCAGCAGCCATCGCTTCGTCGGCCGATTGGGCACCAACAAAGTGGTTGCCGCAGGTCTCGTCGGACTCGCCCTGATATTCGTCACCATCTCGTTCTGGCAGATCGACACCAACTATTGGATAATCGGTGGCACCTTCTTCTTCCTCGCATTCAGCATGGGCAACGTCATGGCGCCGTCGACTGACGCAGTGATGGGTGCGGTTCCAGAGGCCAACGCCGGAGTCGCATCGGCTATGAACGACGTCACTCGCCAGGTGGCTGGCGCCTTCGGTGTCGCAGTCATCGGATCCGTCATCAACACGGTCTACAGCGACAAGATGCAACCCGCGGTGGCCAACCTGCCAGCGGAGGCGGCAACCGTCGTCAGCGACTCGATCGGGGCAGCAACCAAAGCCTCTTCGATGCTGCCGCCCGATCTAGCCATCGCGCTTCTCAACGCAGCCAAATCTGGCTTCACCGACGCACTCGGAATCGCAGTGATTTTAGCCGCCGCCATGGCCATCGCAGCTGCAATCCTAGTCCTAAAGTTCATGCCCCCACGACATCTTCCCACTCAGCAAGACACCCCCGCCGAAACCCCCGTCAATCCCGAGGACGCGAGCGCATCAGCGGGCGGAATGTCCACCCAGTGAAAAACAGGCAGCGCCAATCTCCTCCCCTTCGCTCCGCGAAGGGGACGCGTGCGAAGCACGCAGGGGATGCCCGAAAACCACCAACATCACACCTTCGCGGCGACATTCCTCTCCCGCAACAACCGCCCGCTCTACCGCTCGGAGGGAGAGGGCTAGGGAGAGGGCCCAACCTCCTATGAATAAACCGAACAAAACCCCCACCAAACCTCGAGGCCGTCCTCGAGATCCCGAGGCCGACCAGGCGATTCTGCAAACTACCCTTAAACTGCTGACCGAACACGGATACGCCGGACTATCGGTGGAGCGCGTAGCCTCCGAAGCTGGCGTCGGAAAGACGACGATCTACCGGCGGTACACAACCAAAGAAGAACTTGTCGCCGCCGCCGTGGGGGCACTGAAAGACGAACTCGGACCGCCGCCAGACACCGGCGACACCCTCAACGACATTGTCGAGATGTTCGCTCACAGCTTAGAGATGCTAGAACGCGGCCCCGGTTTCGCCATGATCGGCGCGCTTCTTGTCGAGGAGCGTCGAAACCCCCGCCTAATCGCCTTGTTCCGCGAGCGCATCATACGCCCCCGCAGAGACGACGTAATCACCATGCTCCAACGCGGCGTACAACGCGGTCATATACGCCCCGACGCCGATCTCGAAGTCGCCGCCCACGCCATCCTCGGCTC
This sequence comes from Dehalococcoidia bacterium, assembly GCA_965208645.1. Taxonomy (GTDB): domain Bacteria; phylum Chloroflexota; class Dehalococcoidia; order Lucifugimonadales; family Lucifugimonadaceae; genus Bin127. The sequence continues at coordinate 1,260,906 of OZ242350.1, forward strand.
CATCCTCGCCAACCACATATTGGGCGCTCCCGACTCCCCCAACATGATCCACCGCAACATCAACACCATCTGGCAAGGACTCGCAACCGACAGACTAAATTAACGGCACGGAGTGCGAGTTTCAAACCTCCCCTCCCCTTCGCTCCGCGAAGGGGACGCGTGCGAAGCACGCAGGGGATGCCCGGAGACTACCAACATCACACCTTCGCAACAACCCCCTCCCACATCAACCGTCCACTCTCCCGCTCGACGGGGACGGCTAGGTTGAGGGCCCAAACAGGAGGTAAACTACCCACACGGAAGTGCCCAATTAATGTATTTCGATCCCCGACTATTCGCATTAACGCAGGGCGTAAGACTTCGCATCGCATTCGCGGCCGTCCTCGGATTGATCGCCGTCGGTGCCGGAGTCTCACGCCTCGCCGTCTCGGGCGTCATCATCTACCGCGTCCTTACCGGACAGGCGGGCTTTTCAGCATTGGCGATGCCGCTTTTGACGATCGCTGCGCTGATCGTGGTGCGCAGTCTCTTCCAATATTGGCAGAACTCAGTAAGTCACCACACGGCAAACGTCGTCAAGATTAAGTTACGGGAAGAGGCATATGACCATGCGCTGAAGCTTGGTCCGGGTTATGCGGACCGGAACCGGACCGGCGATTTAGTGCTGACGTTGGTCGAGGGAATCGAACGACTGGAGGTCTTTTTCGGCCAATATCTGTCCCAGATTATCGTCTCCGCTATCGCTCCCATCGCCATCTTCGCGTACATGGTCACGCTCGACCTCTACATTGCGCTCATATTCCTCGGCTTTGCATTGGCCACTCTCGCGGTGCCCGCTGCATTCCACCGCTGGAATCGCGACAACAGCTATCGAAGACGCAGGTCTTACGGCGCATTGGGTTCGGACTTTCTTGACAGCGTGCAGGGATTAGCGACCCTCAAATCGTTCGGACAGAGCAAGCAGCGTGGCAAAGAGTTAGAGCAACGGGTTCAGAACCTCTACCGCAGCACCATGGGTGTCGTCGCCGCAAACCAGGCGACAAGCGGGACGTCGATCCTTTTCATGGTGACTGGCGCCGTAGTCGCGCTCGCCGTCGGCGCCATTCGCGTCAGCAACGGCGACATGGACCTCCGGCCGTTGCTGATCGTGTTGATGCTCGGCGTCGAGGTGTTCCGGCCAATGCGCGAACTAGTGAATCTCTACCACCAAGGAATGGCGACGCTATCCGCGGCGCAGAGTGTATTTGGGATCCTTGACGAACCCGTCACGATTCTTGAACCCGAAGCTGCGACGGAAACATTAGTCACCGAAATAGAGCCCGACATCACGTTCGAAGACGTCACTTTCGGGTATGACGGCGGTTACCGATCCGCGCTGCAAGACGTTTCGTTCCAACTGCGAAAAGGTGAGACGCTCGGCGTCGTCGGTGCTAGCGGCGCGGGCAAATCGACCCTGGTGTGGCTGATGTATCGCTTCCACGACCCACAAACGGGCACAATCAAGATCGGCGGCCACGATCTGCGCAGCCTACCGCTCAGCACGATCCGCGACAACATCGCGGTCGTTACTCAAGACACCTACCTATTCCACGGTACGGTCGCCGACAACCTGCGTTTCGGAAAACCTGACGCTACTCCGCAGGAGTTAGAGGACGCTGCCCGCGCCGCGAACGCCCACGAGTTTATCTCCCGTCTGCCTCATGGATACGAAACCGTTGTAGGCGAACGCGCCGCACGCCTCTCAGGCGGCCAGCGCCAACGCTTGGCAATTGCACGAGCGCTACTCAAAGATGCACCAATCCTTTTGCTCGACGAAGCGCTCTCCAGCGTCGATGCCGAGAATGAGGCAGTCATCCAAGACGCCCTCGACAGATTGATGGAAAACCGCACCACCCTCGTCATCGCGCACCGCCTCTCAAGCGTCATCAACGCCGATCGCATCCTCGTGCTTGACGAAGGTCAGGTGGCAGAAATCGGAACCCACGCCGAATTGATCGCCACCGGCGAGACCTACGCCGGTCTCATGCGCCAGCAGACGCAGACAGACCGTGAAAAAACCCTCCCCCTTGATGCCCAAAGGGCGCAACGCGATACCCTCCCCCTTGATGCCCAAGGGGGATAAAGGGGGTTCAGACGCGCCCAGCGCACCACCAGCGCACCCACCTCCCGAACTCCCCAACCTAAATGCCGGCCACCACCACGCAACAACCTCACGCCCTCCCACAGACGAACAGGAGATAAATATCCGATCTTGGTCCGTCTGGATGCGACTACTGGGCCTGGTCCGGCCAGTCAAATGGCAGTTCCTCATCACCGTTGTTCTCGGAATGCTCAACCACGGCTCGGTGATCATTCTCGGTGCACTCTCCGCGCTTCTGGTCGGTGCCGTTTTCCGAGATGAACCCTTGAATACATTGGTCATCCTCGTCTGCACACTAGCTCCGCTGTCAGCCCTGCTCTTCTACCTCGAGTCATGGCAGGCGCATGACATGGCCTTCAGACTGCTGGCACGAATGCGGATCGACCTCTACGAGAAGCTCGAACCGCTCGCGCCCGCATACATGGTCCGCCGTCGCTCGGGCGACTTTGTCAGCGTCGTCGGAGGTGACGTTGAGACGGTCGAGTTCTTCTTCGGCCACGCCGTCTCGCCCATGATCGTCGCCATACTCATTCCCGGCGGTCTACTTATCGCCCTCTCCGTCATCGCCTGGCCGATTGCCGTCGTGCTTGCACCCTTCCTCGTCGCGGTAGCCGTCAGTCCATTCTTCGCCAACTCACGCATCGAACGACTCGGAGACGAGATTCGCGGTCGAATTGGCGACATTCACGCCTACATGGTCGACAGCATCCAAGGGATGCGCGAGATCACCGCCTTCGGACGCGGTGCCGATCGTACCAGTGAGTTGACGCAAAAAGGCTGGGACTATGCCGGGCATCTCGTCAGATTCCAGAAATCGCAAGCCTTCCAAATCGGGTTCATCGAGGCCATGATGGGTCTGGGCGGACTCGCCGTATTGGCGATGGGAGTCTGGTTGGTACTCGAAGGACAGATCGAGCGAACCCACCTACCCCTCGTCAGTGTGCTCGCGCTCGCCTCTTTCAGCCCAATCACCGAACTCGCCCGCACCATGAAGCAGATGATGGAAACCCTCGCCGCGTCTCGTCGCATTCTCGCCATCCACGACGAAAAAGTTCCCGTCCAAGACGGCCCCGGAATTCCCGCGGATGCCCCCGTCATTCCCGCGGACGCGGGAACCCAGCAACAATCAAACCAAGCCAGCAAAATCAACGACGTCCGTCCTTCCGTCGAATTCGAACAGGTGGAATTCGCCTATTCGCAAGGCGACCCCCAAGCCCTCGTCAACGTCTCTTTGAACATCGCGTCTGGCAGCACCGTGGCAATCGTCGGGCGATCTGGTGCCGGTAAGACCACGATCGCGTATCTCATGATGCGCTTTTGGGACCCTGACCGAGGCGAAATCGAACTGTCGGGCAACCGACTAAACCAGTTCAAACTTGACGACCTCCGAGGCCGCATGGCGCTAGTCGCACAAGACACCTACCTCTTCAACAACACCATCCGCGAGAACATTCGACTCGGCCGCCAAAACGCTACCGATCAGGATGTTGAGGAGGCCGCCAAACAGGCCAACGCCGCCGACTTCATCGATTCATTCCCGGACGGTTATGACACCGAGGTCGGAGAACGAGGCATGCAGCTTTCAGGCGGCCAAAGGCAGAGGATCGCCATCGCCCGCGCCATCCTAAAGAACGCACCACTCCTCATTCTCGACGAGGCCACACCCCACCTCGACGCCATCAGCGAGACCGCCGTCCGAGATGCCCTCGATCGCTTAATGGAAGGTAGGACGACCGTCGTGATCGCGCACCGTTTGTCCACAATACGCAACGCAGACAACATTCTCGTCCTCGACGAAGGCAAAGTCGTCCAGCAAGGAACCCACGACCAACTCCTGTCCCGCCACGGCCTCTACGCCCAACTAGTCAACACCCAGATGGCGTAGACAGCCCGCGAACGATCCCACCCAGACCGGAAACTCAACTCTAAAAGCGTTCATGCACAACGTCAGATGGATACTCGGCGTGACACTCATCGGATGTGCGACCGGCATGATCGCTGACGTTTTCGTCGGCGACGAGTCGCTATGGCGACCAATTGCCATCGGCGCCAGCGGCTCAGCCTTCTTCATCGGCCTGAGATTATGGATGGCGGGCATTAACAACCCATAAGCCAACCATCGAAACACCCAACGCCCGACCTAGTACCACCGTTCCTTATCCACCACATTCATCAACTCCTCACCCTGTGCGAAACGTCGAGCATTCTCCAAAATGATCTGGAACCTCCGCTCCGGAATATCGCCTGCATCCCGGACCGCTACATGGGGCGTCATCAAAACATTCGGCAAACTCCACAACTTGTGCTCCGGTGGCAACGGCTCGATCTCGTAAACATCCAACCCACAACCAACGATCTCACCCGACTCGATCGCGTCCGCCAAATCATCGATCTTGCAAACCATTCCCCGCCCAACATTGATGAAATACGCCGTCGACTTCATCAACCCGAACCGCTCCGCATTGAACATACCCTCCGTCTCCGGAGTGTGCGGCACTGTTGAAATCACAAAATCCGCCTCCGGCAACCACCGATCAATCTCCTCCGGCGGATGAATCTCAGCACCCCAGACCTCCCGTTCGACCCTCGGCTCCAACCCAATAACTCGCATCCCGAATGCCGCGCACAGTCGAGCCGCCTCCGCACCAATTCCCCCAACCCCATTTATCAAAGCCGTCGCATCGCCCAAACTCAAATACTCCGACATCCGAGCATCCTTCTCCCAACGCCCTTCCCGTTGCGCGTCCACATACCAAGGCAAACCCCTCGACAACGCCAGCACGAACATCATGATGTGATGACTGATGTGGTCGAAATAGATACCCCTCGGATTCGAAACCACACAAGGATGCTTAACCAACTCCTCGTAGTAATACCCGAAAAACGGACCCGCATCCGGATTCTGCAACCACCTCAACTTCCGAGCCGAAGGCAACATCTCCGGCGAAACCCAACCAAACGCACCATCCGCATCCACAATCTCTCGCGCCGCCTCCGCATCATCCGCCGGCAACACCACCTCATACTCCGCCATCGAATCGGCGAGGCGACGTGCAAACCACCGCGTCAACTCATCCTGCGGCGGCATGAAAACAAATTTGATCGAGGAGGGCATTGGCCTCACATCCAATACTGCAAGTCGACGAAACCTCTACCTCAAATCACACTCCACCCCAACTTCGGCGCAGTGCCCCTCGAACCATTCGATTACCTCCGTGTGGTACGGGATGCCCGACGTCTGACGCTTCTCAATCTCCTCCGCCTCCAACAGCCCCGGATATACAACCCGGTCGTGCCCCTTTCCAGGTGGATGCTCAGCCACAGCCTTCAGCAACTCATCCATATCGTCGAGGAACTTCTCTTTGTCGGTGAACGCCTCGATGTCATACGCAACGAAGAAGTGTCCGCCCTGATGCGGGTTCAACGGACCCGGACCGAGACCCGTCAATTCGTTGCACAAGATCTCGTTCATCAACCCAAGTCCGAAACCTTTGTGAGACCCATTCTCCCGTGTCCCACCAATCGGCAACATCCCATACTTGCCTCGCGACTCCGGACCCGGTGCCGACGTTTCTTCAAGCTCAGGCTCGTAGTTCTCGTCCGTGATCCAACCCGGCAAAACCGTCGCACCAGTCCGTTGCAACAACCAAATCTTGTTCGCCGCCACCTGCGTAGTCGCAATATCCAACATGTATGGCGGCATCGTCCGTGCAGGAGCACCATACGCCAAGGGATTTGTTCCCAAAAACGGACGCGAACCCCAAGTCGGGATCGTGATTCCCGCCCCACCAGCGGTCATCGTGTGCCCGATCATCCCCGCCTCAATCGCCTGATACACATAGTGGCTGCAACCCGCCAAGTGTCCAGTATTGAACACCGTCACCACACCGACGCCATGCTGCTGCGCCTTATCGATCGCCATATCCATCGCCTTCGGACCGACGTGTACCCCCAGAGCATGTTTAGCGTCAATGTTCGCCGTCGTGCTAGTCTCTCGCACGACTTCCCACTCCGTCGCCGGGTTCAATGAACCTTGCGCATAACTCCGCACATATCCCCTCAAACCATTCGACACGCCATGAGACTCATTGCCTCTGAGGTCATTCCCGAGCAACACATCAGTCGAATCCTGCGCGCCGTCATCATCCAACCCGATCTTCAAGAAGATGTCCTTGGTAACGCGATGCATCTTCTCCGGCATCACATACACCCGGTCAGCCTCTGGTACCTTGAATCGCTCTAGCATCTCGCTTTACCTCTATCGTGCGTGCACAGAACCAAACTCGTTCGCCGCATAAGTTTAAGCCATACTCGGCCTCAATTGTGGCAATTCAAGCATCCCGAAACAGCTTTGAATCGCGTAAAATCGCATAGTCGCGTGGGGCGGATCTCGCGCAACAGACAAGCGACCGCCACGCATAGATGGAAGGCGTTGGGCGACATGCAACTTAGACCTAATCGCGTAAAAGAAAAAATATATGCTGGCGAGGTGGCTGTATCAGTAGTCGGCTTCACCCACCCCGACGACATCGACAATTTCGGCCCGATCGCGAACGCAAACGGTATCGACGCGGTATGGCTGGAGGGTGAGCACGCCGGTGTCGATCACGCCAATCTCGGAAACCTGACGCGCGCATGCGACCTCTGGGGTCTGACTCCGGTGGTCCGGATCAATGAAAATTCGCAAGGCTTGATCTACCGCACACTCGATTGCGGAGCCCAGGCGATCGCGGTCCCCCACGTCAATACCGCCGCAGAAGCGCAAAACGTGGTCCTCGGCGGGAAGTTCCCTCCCATCGGCAGGCGAGGAAATTACGCCAGTCGACAAGGGCACGGCGTGGCAAACTACATGGAGCTGGCCGACGCCCACTCGTTGCTGATCGTTTTCATCGAAGATATCATCGCCTACCAGAACCTCGACGAGATCCTAGAGGTCGACAACATCGACATATTCTTCGTCGCTCCCGGCGATTTCGCCGCATCGATGGGACACAAAGGCATCTGGGATCAGGTAGCCAACATCCCTGAGGTTGCCGAAACCATGGAAGATACCTTCCGTCGCATCCAGTCGGCCGGTCGCATCGCCGGTGCGACCTGTGGCAAGGCGGGCCTCCAACGCTACCTGGACCTTGGCGCCAAGTTTTTCTTGACCACCACGTCGGAGTGGTTGGACGAAGGTGCTGGCAGTTTCATGAACATCGTTAATCGCCACTCGGGATAAAAACAATCCGTCCGCACCCAGCGTTGTGGCACTATGTATTGATGGAAAGAGAGTCGAGAAATGAACCTGAGACCTAATCGCGCCAAAGAAAAACTAGCCGCGGGTGAAGTGGCGATAGTCGTTGGAGGTTTTACCAGCCCTGACGACATCGACGCGTTCGGACCCGCCGCTAACGCAAACGGCATCGCCGGCGTCTGGTTGGAAGGCGAGCATGGCGGAATCGACGCGTCTACCTTGGGAAACCTGACGCGCGCTTGCGACCTGTGGGGATTAACGCCGGTTTGCCGCATCAACGAAAATGCGCAAGGCCTGATTTACCGCACTCTCGACTGCGGCGCTCAAGGCATCGTGGTACCGCACGTCAACACAGCCGCGGAGGCGCGGAACGTCGTCGACGGCGGCAAGTTCCCGCCTATCGGCAAACGCGGGGCGTACACCAGTCGACAAGGACACGGCGTGGCGAACTACATGCAGGTTGCCGACGACCACTCCCTGCTGGTGATCCTCATCGAGGACATCATCGCCTATCAAAACCTCGATGAAATCCTAGAGGTCGACAATATCGACGTATTCTTCGTCGCCCCGAGCGACTTCGCCGCTTCGATGGGACATACTGGCGATGCTGGACATCCCGAAGTTCTTGAGACCATGAACGACGCCTTCAGGCGCATCGAGGCCGCAGGCCGCAACTCAGGAGCCACATGCGCAGAATCTGAAATCCCACGTTACCTTGGTTTGGGAGCCAAATTCCTTTTGACGAGCGTCGGGCCGTGGTTAAGCCAAGGCGCTACGAATTTCATGAACTCGGTCAAAGCCCATTCGAATTAACATCGCCTTGAGCGGTGCCACATTAAGCACCAAAGTCTGAAGCGCATTCAAGAAAGGCACCACCCTTAAATGGATATCCGACCCAATCGCATCAAAGACAAGATCGCCGCTGGAGAAGTCGCCACAATTGTCGGCGGCATGACCCACCCCGACGACATCGACGCATTCGGCCCGATCGCTACGGCCCACGGCATGGATGGCATATGGCTCGAAGGTGAGCATGGTTGGGTAGACGCATCCGAACTTGGCAACCTCACTCGAGCCTGCGACCTCTGGGGACTAACTTCAGTCTGCCGCGTCAATGACAACAATCAAGGGTTGATCTACCGAACGCTAGACCGCGGCGCACAGGGCATCGTGGTGCCACATGTCAACGACGCCGCAGAGGCGCAGAATGTGGTTGACGGCGGGAAATTCCCCCCGATCGGCAAACGTGGCAGTTATACCAGCCGACAAGGGCTAGGTGTTCCCAACTTCATGGATGTTGCCGATGACAATTCGTTGCTAATCATTCTCATCGAAGACATCATTGCCTACGGGAAGCTAGACGAAATCCTCGCGGTTGACCATATCGATGTCTTCTTCGTCGCTCCCGGCGACTTCGCCGCTTCGATGGGACACAAAGGCAATGTTGGGCACCCCGATGTCACAGAGACGATGAACGATGCCTACCGACGCATCGTAGCTTCAGGCCGAACCGCCGGCGCAATCTGCGGCAAAGCCAACGCCGAGAGATTCCTGGAACTGGGCGTGAAACTCCTCTTTACCAACACCCCCGAATGGATCGACGAAGGCGCGGCGAGTTTCATGGATATCGTCAACAATCACTCGAATTGACGGCGATCCGAATGGTTGTTGCCGACGCTTAATTTAGCGTTAAACTATGCGAACCTCTAGCGATACGCGCTTCCAGATTCGAACCGCGGTGTTGACGACGATCCTCATCGCGTCAGGCGTTACAGCCGCCTTGATTTCTGTTGGTTGCCGCGGTGGTGGAGCCAATCCCGGTGACGAAGATTTGCTGATACCGTTCGTTGAACCGACCCAGTCATCTCGAACTTGCCTAAACGAAGTCTATCCCCCGGATTCTCCGACATTCGAGGAGGTTCCGGAATCCGATTACCTTCCCGGCGCCAACGGTGTCGACTACGTGGTGATTGAACCTGGTGATGGAGACAAACCGCAAGAAGATTGGCAAATCGAAGTTAAGTACACTGGTTGGCTAGAAGACGGTTGCGTATTCGGTACAACTTACGGTTCTGGACGCGATGCCCGCTTTTTCCTCGCTTATGTGATTCCCGGTTGGCGACAATCGCTCCTTGAAATGCAGTTGGGTGAACGCCGTCGAATCCGCGTCCCGCCCGATCAAGGCTACGGTCAAGCTGGTTCACCTCCTCGCATCCCAGCAAACGCGACCCTTTACTTCGACGTCACGTTAACAAATGGTCTTACCTCCGAGCAAGCCCAAGCAACAGCGACAGCTGTAAACGAAGCGGCGGCGGCGACGATTACAGCCGTTTCGGAAGAGGTCGTGGCGACTTTCACCGCGGTTGCGGAAGAAGCGTCGCAAGACCTGGAGTCTTCGCCAGACGAAAAAGAGTCGGATGAGTGAGGGCTATCCGATGACGATCAGTAAACGTTCTTGAAGAGAGCTAGACCCCTGTCCCGCCGCCCCAAAGATATAGGATTAAGAATGCGTGATTGGGGCTGTAGCTCAGTTGGGAGAGCGCATCGTTCGCAATGATGAGGTCGGGGGTTCGAATCCCCCCAGCTCCACCAATCGCCGACATCCTGCGGTTAATTTCAGTGAGACCGGTGGTGCGAAATTGGACGCTTAAGCCATTAGTGAGTGGGTTGCGGATTTAGGTTTGATTGCCGGGCGTTTCGATTTGGAGAAGCCGCAATCTGTAGCAATCCAAACCCCATATGGTAGAGATTTTTCTCCAATCGAATCAGATCGTGAGAGCATGATCAATTAAGATTCGTTGCCACTGCGTGGAGGGCTTGGAGGGTCCGGTGCCGGGGGCGCCGGGTGCCAACCGCCAAATACGACTCCCAACTCGTCCAACGTAAGTTTTTTATCTTCGTCATCCTCATTGTTCCCGGATTCCGCGGACAATTTTTCCTCGCGGTCACTCATGACGACCTCCTTACGAACTAGTTCAAAACGATTTCACTCACGTGAGATGAATGTTAAGCGCCGATAATCGGCATGTCAACCGATGCTAGCGATGGACAGCAACGACGTGAAGCCGGTGCCAACAAAATCGATGAACGATGTGAAATCGGCGCAGGTCGCCGAATCAGGTGTAATTTCAGCGGCAATTCGGAAATTGGTATCCATTCAAAACGCCAACCCGTTTTGCTCATCGACCCCATGATGAACCAGCGATTCGTTGCATCCGCAATGGCCATACCTTCGAGGAAATAGGTGGAGAATGGCAATGCGTTATGATGATCTCTCCTAAGCAATGCGAAAGATATGAAAGACACGGACACCAATCGTCGCCTTGTCGCTAGCCGATTGCAACGCGAACTCCACAATGAAGAAAACCATCTACCTCGCCAATCCCTACGGATTCTCGGAGCAACAGAAACGAGAGTTGCTGCCGCTTTTCGTTGAAGCCTTGGAATCCCTTGGTTTGGAGGTGTGGGAGCCCTTCGAGCGGAATAATCAGGGATCGATTTTGGCTCCCGGTTGGGCATATCGAATCGGACAGGCCGACATCCGCGACGTCGCCGATGCCGACGCGACATTCGCGATCCTAAATGGCATACCGCCGGACGAAGGAGTGATGGTGGAGCTAGGTGCCGCCATTGCGCTCGGCAAGCCAACGTTCTTGTTTCGAGACGACCATCGCAAGGTAACCGAGTGCGAAGAGTACCCGCTCAATCTCATGATCTTCACCGGCCTGCCGCAGGACGGATGGGAAGAGTGGTACTACACGTCGTTCGACGAGATCAATTTGCCCGACAAGGCGCTAGCGCGCTGGGCCAAAGAGTAGGTTGCCCTCCCCCTTGATGCCCAAGGGGAAATTGAAGGGGGTTTAGACTTCGCGTTCCGCATTGCACTCCGATGCCCTGCCCTCTGGATTCCCGCGTACGCGGGAATGACGGTAGTTACCCCAACGTGCTACCACACTGCCGAATCGCCGTCGCGCCGAGGGTCCGACGCGGCTGACAAGGTACCGGCTTCGTGGTGCACTTGTATCGCACCTTCGCTTCCAGCGCCATCGAATGGAGCAATTGCTTTAACCTCGTGCCCCCTTGCTCGCAACGATTCGATTACACCGTCTTCAACCCGATCTTCGATGTCGAGATGATTGGCTTCGGCATGTGGGTAGGTCGAGGATGTGCGGCCTTGATAGTGCGTCCAACGCGGCCCCTCGATCGCTTCGGCGACCATAAGCCCATGGTCGAATACGCCAGTCACAACTTGGAAATTGGTTTGCACCTGAGTGTCAGCACCTGGCGTGCCGCAAACTAGCTCGAGCTTGCCACCATCCTCGACTGGTGCGTCGGTCACCATCACTGGATTCATAGTGTGCCTTACACGCTGGCCAGGACGCAGATAGTCGATGTGGTCAGGGTCGAGATGCCAGTACGTCATTCGGTTGTTGAGCAGGATCCCGGTGTTGCCGGCGATCAGCCCCGACCCGTACCCCATTTGAATGCTCTGGAGTTCGCCGACTGCGTTGCCCCAACGGTCAACGACACAGAAGTGTGTCGTGTCTGAACCCGCCGCACCGGCCACCGCGAACGCGTCGTGCGTTACGCTTCGCCCATTCGGGTGATGGATTTTGCCGTTGCGGCGGTATTTCTTCGCGCGGTCAGGTGCGCGTTCCATGTATGCCCAAGCGTCGCCTTCGCAAGCCTCCGCTTCGGACAGCGCTTGTTCAAAGTCGATCAGCCTAGCGCGCTCAGCCGCGTAATCTTTGTTCAACATGCCTTCGATCGGGACATCGACGAATTCAGGGTCGGCAGTATAGGCTTCGCGGTCTGCAAACGCCAATTTCTTGCACTCGGTCATCGTGTGGACCGCGTCCGCGGTGAGATATCCGAGGCCTTGCGCGTCGAAGTTTTCGAATAGGTTCAATTCTTGCAGCAACACGTGACCCGAAGAGTTTGGGGGCGCTTCGTACACTGTCCTGCCCCGGTAGGTCGTTGAGATCGGCGCTTGCCATTTAACTTTGTGATTCTTTAGGTCGTCATAGCGCAATAACCCGCCACACTCTTCACTGAACCGCGCAATCTCTCGCGCAATCTCGCCTTCGTAAAAGGCTTCCCGGCCTTTGTCTGCGATGGTTCGACAAGTCTTCGCCAAGTCAGGGTTGCGACGCAGTTCGCCAGGTTTCAGCCAATTGCCGTTCGGAGCGAATACTGCACCAGAGGTCGGCGCGTCTCGCAGCAATGGGAACTGCATTGTCGACACGGCTTGTTGATGCGAAACCGGGACACCTTCTTCGCACAATTCCACAGCGGGTTCGATACAGACGCTTAGCGGTAACGTGCCATGTCGTTCGTGCGTGGCGAGCAGAGCATCCAAGATTCCGGGAACCGAAGTGCCCAAAACACCTGTCATCGGAATCCCATTTGGGTAGCGATGAGGTTCTGCCAACTCGGGTGCAGCGCCGGTGCCATTAGCGACCTCGATCGAATTTTCGGCCGCCATGAATGTCATCACGAAACCATCCCCGCCGATACTGGAACCGGAAGGTTCTGCGACTCCGAGTGCGAATGCAACCGCAATGGCGGCATCTACCGCGTTTCCGCCGCGATGCAGTATTCGGATACCAGCCTGGGTCGCGAGGGTGTGGTTGGCGACTACGGCACCTTTCGAACCCATGCGAGCTGGTCTGAAAGATTGTCCGATGATTCCGTGGGGCGATTGATAACGCATTGTGATGTGCTCGTTGAACCTTGAGTACGCAAAACTGTGTGGTAAGTTTATCGGTTCGAAACTTGTTTCGCGAACGCGATGAATATAGAAATTACATGTAGCCACTGTGCAATGGGCACGACTAAAGTCTGTTCAACATTCAATGAAGAATTGTGGAGGAAAATATGCGAAATCGATCGTCCAGCCGATTCGCTGATCCAGCGGCCGATTACGGGTCCGGCGACGAGCCCAAAAGGCTTTGGTTAATAGACGGTGCTTACCTTTTCAGCACGCAGTCGTCGATCGGTCAGGGTTACAACTTCGATTATCTTTTGCTGAAAAACAGACTCGAAACAGTGGTTGGCCCTCTGTGGCGCGCATATTATTTGAACGCTCTTCAACCCGACAGCGATCGTAACGACGGCATGCAACGCTTCCATTCTTGGTTGCAGTCAGCTCCTCCTAGCGGGCCGAAAATCATCACAAAGCTATACAACTTGAGAGATTCGGATGCGAGCCACGCATACTGCCGCGAGTGCGCCACCACGGTTCAACTCGAATGCCCGGCCGCAGGTTATTCCTCCGACCCGCATCCACTGACTCGTCGCTCGCAAAAAGGCGTCGATGTCGGGATCGCGTCGCTCGCTCTCACACATCTCGATTCTTACGACACTTTAATGTTGTCGTCGGGCGACGGCGACTTGCTCGACGCGGTGAAGTTCGTCAGCGACTCAGGCAAAGAAATTGAGTTGGCCGTATTCCGATCTGGAGTTGCGACCGAATTGCAATCTTGGGCCGACCGCATATATTGGATCGACGAGTTCGCACACGAAATTGCGCGTTGATAATGCGCGACAACTGTAAACGGATTTGCCGCGGTGAAGATGCTTAAAACGGGTCAAACAGCGCCTAATTTCGAATTGACGGCGCATAACTCGACTCGAGTCAATCTGTATCAAATGCTCGAATCAGGTCGGCGCGTGATTTTGACGTTTCATCCTGCTTCTTTCACTGGCGGGTGAACCAACCAACTCGGGATCCTCGGTAGGATCCGTGAACGTGCGATCGAGGTCGGTGCTGAACTCCTCGAGGTCAGTTGCGATTCCGTGCCAGTCCAACTCGCATGGGTGACCGCCAACTTCGAGCAGCATGAAGTCTCACGAGCTCCTCTAGTCCTCTCCGACTTCTGGCCGCACGGCGAAGTCAGCCGCAGCTACGGCGTCTTCAACGAGGAGCGAGGCATGTCGGTGAGGTCCCTCTTCGTCGTCGATACGGACAGTACCATCATCCATTCGGAGGAGTCAACCCAGCGCGGAGTGCTACCTGACATTGAGGGAGCCGTCGATTTGATTGCCAGGCTCGGTTGAGCAGCTAAATACTAACCCGAAGCTGCATGCCGAGAGCTCGCACCACTCGTAGAACAGTAGTGAAAGAGGGATTTCCGTCTGTGGATAGTGCCTTGTATAGCCCTTCTCTACTCATGCCAGCATCGCGACTCAACTGCGCCATGTTTTGCGCCCGAGCTATGTCGTTGAGCGCAGCTCTTATAAGCGAACCATCGCCAGGATCCTCTTCAAAACACGCCTCAAGGTAGAGGCGTACATCTTCCTTGGTTTCAAGGTGCTCAACAACGTCCCACTTAGTGAATGTCTCATGCATATCTCATCTCCATTCTCGAGCTATCCGTTTGGCTCGTTCGATGTCCCTGAGTTGCGAGCTTTTGTCGCCACCGCAAAGTAGCACGACAACCTCAGCGCCCTCGCGGATGAAGTAGACACGGTATCCTGGACCACTCTCGATGATCCCGTTGCCTACTGTTCTGACATCTCCGAAATGACCGTTCGTAATATTTCTCAAGCGAGCATTGATTCTGGCAACAGCGGCCCGATCGCGAAGTCTGGAACCCATCGCTTGAATATGTTGCTCTCGATAATTTCGATCATGCCTTGAACGTGAATCATAGTTCACACATTTTCGAATACTCTCGGGGATCAATGCTGGTTGTGGCGACATGTGTCGCTGAACTGTCGCACTCGCGCATGTCACTCCGAGCGGAGCGAGGATTACATCATCATTCCCGCGCAGGCGGCGCTATAGAGGGCGAAACGTCCATCCAGATGGGCGACCCCGCTTGACACCTTCGCCGATCTGATCAAAGATCGGTGAATGGCGAAGCCGTTATCAGAATCACCCACGCTTTATTCCGATGCGATCCCTGTAGATTCAACTGAATATCGTTGGCGATTATTCCGCGGCCAAGCCATCGACGTTTTCGAGACGCTACCTGATGATCATTTCGACTGCATATGGACTGATCCGCCATACCTTCTCTCAAGCGGCGGCATCACATGTCACGCTGGGAAGATGGTGAGCGTAGACAAAGGTGATTGGGACAAGAGCAGAGGTTGGGAACAGGATCTCGAATTCACCGAGGAGTGGATGGCGGAGTGTTATCGGGTTCTCAAACCGACCGGGACGATATGGGTCAGCGGGACACTTCATTTCCACCCCATCGCAGGGATGGCGCTGATCAAGAACGGGTTCCGAGTGCTCAACGACATCATCTGGGAGAAACCCAATCCCCCTCCCAATCTCGGTTGCCGCACATTTACGCACTCGACAGAACTCATCTATTGGGCAGCGAAAGCCAATAAAGGTGACCGCCCGAACTACGTCTTCAATTACGACGACATGAAGTCCGAAAACGGCGGCAAGCAAATGAAGACGGTATGGAGTTTCACGGCGCCGGGACGTGATGAGAAGCGACTCGGAAAGCATCCAACGCAGAAACCAGTGGCGTTGATTGAGCGTTGCATCCGCGCGTCGACCGCTCCAGACGACCTAGTGTTGGACCCCTTCGCTGGCGTGGCCAGCACTGGTGTTGCAGCCTAAAAAATCGGGCGAAGATTCGTTGGAATCGAAGTTGAAAAAGAATTTATTGACATCGGTATGCAAAGGCTGAAATCCTGTACCCCCCCCCCCATATCGGCACTTATGTTGGAAATGGATCGCTTCAAGGCAATACAGATCCCGCAATGCTCATGGATTCGGACGAGGGCTGAGGGTTGTCACCGAGAAACACTCGAACCGGCGAGGTCATGGAGCAAATGGTGCTGCCGGCGTTGGAGATGGGCGGTTACCAGATCACCCGTCAAAAAACAATTGGCACGCGTTTCGGTGTTTCAAAGCACAATGTCGACACATTCGCACTGGACACATTTGGCCGACCATACCTGATATCCCTCAAGTGGCAGCAAGTCTCCGGAACTGCTGAACAGAAGGTTCCGTTCGAGGTTGTGTGCCTTGCCGATGCAATGATGCGCAACGAGGAATATTTCAAGGCGTACCTAGTACTCGGTGGCAGCGGATGGCGCTTCAAAGATTTTTATCTGTCAGGTGGGTTGTCTGCATTTTTAGTTAACGCCGACCTCGTGAACATCGTTTCGCTTGAGCGGTTCGTTGAATTGGCGAACCAAGGTAGGTTGTGATGTATGCGGAGCGATACTACAAGCTATTGTTAATATTCAGCCATGGACTCGATTACGGTCAAGAACTTCCGATGCTTCGGGGAAGAGCAGACGGCGCGTCTCGCTCCGTTGACGTTGCTGGTCGGCGATAACAGCACGGGGAAGACATCGTTCTTGTCTCTGATCAGGGCGTTGTGGGACGTGGCGTACCGCGAGATGGCACCAGATTTCAAGGAACCTCCGTACGACTTGGGCTCATACAGCGACATTGTCCTTCATCAAGGTCGGCGCAGCGCGAAACCCAGATCCATTGAGGCTGGCTTCACGAACACGCAGAAGGTTACTGCCACCGATAGAACTCGCCGAACCGATGAGACCCATTCGGCGTTCAAAGTAATTTTCGGTAACCGAGCCGGCTCCCCATATCCGATTTTCAGAAAACTTCAGCAGGATGGGGTTTGGATCGAGTATCGAGAGTATCCCAATCAGAAAACACCTACTGTTGAATACGGAATTGCGGAAGTTCGACAGAAGTCCGAGGTTAATGAATGGTATGCTCCCTCGGGGCGGCGCATATATCCACTCGATGTCGCGTTTATTGGTGCTGAAATGATTCGCACGGGTGGAGATTTCTCTCGATTGATGACAGCTGTTCAAGAAATGCTACTCCAGTTCGGCAAACGGGAAAGAACGCCGTCAGGCCTTGGGCAAGCTTCAATTTTCGCGAGTGCTCCGATCCGAACAGAACCTTCTCGGAATTATGATCCATTGCCCGCGGTAAGCGATCCAGAAGGAAAAACCGCTCCTTCATACCTTGCCAGGATGTCGTACGATGGCGGACACGCTTGGGATGAGATGAAAAAACGAATAGTTGCGTTCGGACGAAATTCCGGGTTGTTTGATGAGTTCAATGTCAAACGTCTCGGAACTTCGGAGGGAAGCCCATTTCAGATACAAATTCGTAAGCGGGGTCAACGCAGAATAGGGCCTTTTAGAAACCTCGTCGATGTAGGTTATGGGGTTAGCCAAGTGCTACCGATTTTGACTGAATTGTTGCGACCAGATGGATCCGATACGTTTTTGCTTCAACAACCAGAGGTGCATCTACACCCTAGTGCACAGGCAGCGCTGGGAACACTCTTGTGCTCACAGGCGGCTTACGGAAAGCAGGTGATAGTTGAAACTCACAGCGATCACTTGATTGACCGGGTACGGATGGACGTACGTGATCGCGCAACTAAGTTGAGGCCCGAAGATGTATCCATCCTTTTCTTTGAACGAGTCGATCTAGAAGTCACGATCCACTCGATCGCAATCGACGAATGGGGCAGGATCAACGGCTCACCGCCGGGGTATCGTAAGTTCTTCATGGACGAAGTAAATCGTTCAATTGGCCTGCGAAGAGTTCTGGACTAATTCCATAGCTCGAATAGATCTATTGTTCACATGTGCATTATCGTCGACAACAGTGTGCGTGACAATGTTTTCGGAGACAAGATGACCGTCTCTGGCGAACGACTTAGGAATAGGATCAACGATCAGAAGCGGAAATTGGTTGTTGGCGGAAAACTTGTCCGAGAATTATCGGGGGCCGAATCTTTCAGAAATTGGTTAGTGCAAGCACAGTTGGCCGATCTAGTATTAGAGTTTCCCGATTCCGATGTAGAAGCGCACACTGAGTCGGTCAAGCGTAATTCAAAATGTCGATCCAATGACGAGCATGTCATTGCCTTGGCATTACTGAGTGGATGCCGTGTGTTATGCGCCCGTGACCGCCAACTCCGTGAAGACTTTAGGGACCCGGAGATTGTTAGCAAACCGAGGGGCAAATTGTATTCCATCGATCAGCGTGCCAATGACAAGAGGCAGTACGAAAACCTGTTGAAATGGACGCGCAGTTGCAAAGCCTGTAGTTAGCCGCGCAGTTATATACCAATACACTGACCGTGCACGTCATATCTCACCAACCCATCCCCCTCACCGACCCCGCCCCGCGCCTGTCGCGCTCCGACATCGCGCGCCGGGCGGCTCGGATGTTGCCGCATGGTGCAGTGGTAAACCTCGGTATCGGCATTCCTTCGCTGTGCGCAGATTTTGTTCCAGAGGGAGTGCAGATTCGGTACCAAGCGGAGAACGGAGTGTTAGGTTACGGTGAATTGGTGGCACCGGAGGAGGGCGATCCGGATCTGATAGATGCGAGCGGACAGTTCACGAAGATGACACCGGGGATGGCGTTTTTCGACTCAGCCGAGTCGTTCGCCATGATCCGCGGTGGTCATATCGATGCCACAGTACTCGGTGCGTTGCAGGTTTCGGAGTATGGAGACTTGGCCAACTGGATGCTGCCGTCAAGGGGTATCGGTAGTATCGGCGGCGGTATGGACTTGGCGGCGAACACCAAACGGGTAATTGTGGCGATGGAGCACACCACGAGACGCAACGAGCCGAAAATCCTACAAGAATGTAGCTTTCCCTTGACGGCCCAGCGATGCGTGACAGACATCGTTACGGACATCTCGGTCATCTCGGTCACTGAAGATGGGTTGGTGTTGAACGAGTGCGCGCCGGGCTGGAGCGCTGAAGATGTGCAGGCTTTGACGGCCGCTACGCTGCTGGAACCGATGAAAGGCTAGAGAACCTGAGATATGAAGATCACCGATATCCGAACCGTAGTAGTCGGCAATCCGTGGAAGAACTGGATTTACGTAGTTGTAGACACCGATGAAGGTTTCCGAGGACTCGGTGAGGCGACAGGTGGTCTGAGCACACAGCCGACGGTTGCGGCGGTTGAAGAGGTTAAGCACCTGGTGATCGGGCGTGACCCGCGTGACATCCACGCCATCTGGAACGAGCTTTATCTTGCCGGATTTCTGAACATCAACCGTGAGATGTCGGGAATCGAGATGGCGTGTTGGGACATTCTCGGCAAATCGTTGAATGTCCCTGTCCATCGCCTTCTCGGAGGCAAAGTGCGCGACGACATCCGGGTATACGCGAATGGCTGGTATTCAGGGCCACGGACGCCGGAAGGCTTTGGGGAAAGTGCCTCTCAAGTAGTGGCGAAGGGTTACACCGCGTTGAAGCTCGATCCGTTCGGCATGGCATATCTTGCGTTGAGCAGGTCGGAGACGCGCGAGGTTCAAGCGTTGTTGAGAGCGGTTAGAGAATCTGTCGGTGATGACGTCGAGATAATGATCGAAGCCCACGACCGGTTCAGCGTTGGCGCGGCGATCGAGATCGGTAACTGGCTCGAAGAGTTCGACGTCACGTGGTTCGAGACGCCAGTGTTATCGAACGATGTCGATGCGTTGATCGAGGTGGCGAAGCGCGTACCTGTCCGTGTAATCGCCGGTGAACGGATGCATGAGTTGCACGATTTCGCACGCTTCCTAAACGCGGACGTTACCGACATCATCAATCCCGAACCTCTCGGAGTAGGTGGTGTGTGGCGAACCCTCCAGATCGCCGGAATGGCTCGCGCCCACCACGCTCAACTCGCCCCGCACAACGCAGAAAGCCCGTTGAAGACGATGATCGCGTTGCACATCGACGCGGTCACGCCCAACATCTACATCCAAGAATGTTTCGATGACTTCTTGGAGCCTTGGGTATCAGACCTTCTTCACGGCTTCGAAAGAGTCCAAGATGGCAAACTGCGCATCCCGGACACACCCGGCTTCGGTGTCGAGTTGAACGAGGGCGAGGCCGCAAAGCATCCCTATGGCAAGTCGAACTTCCTGCGCATGTTCAGGCCGGGGTGGGAGCGGCGGGACGTAGCTCACGACTAGATAATGGAATTAAATTAGAGCATTTGGCTATCGTACTGCGCACAGTCATGCTAAACTTTGGCGTGGTGAATTTGGCCTGACAACCTCTTCCGTGACCTCGAATCTTTTTACATATCGTGCCAGCACTGCACGCCAGTTTCTTGATTGGGTAAGTGACTTTGATCGCGTGGGAAGAACAACCCAGGTTTACGAAGAACGAGGGTTAGAGTATTTCGTCAACGATTATTGGACAGCGAGGCAGCGGCAAGGTAACAGGATCCACGAAATCAGCTATCGCGCTTGCTTCAAGCCTCAACTTCCAGAGTTCTTCATCGATGTCCTAACGTCACCCGGCGACGTCGTATACGACCCTTTTATGGGGCGCGGCACGACTCCAATACAAGCGGCTCTAATGAACCGGGTGCCGATGGGAAACGATATCAATCCGCTATCTACGATGCTGACACGGCCACGCCTCAATCCTCCTGAACTGGACGAGGTAACGGAACGTTTAGACGAGATCGATTTTTCGGATGGCCGAGTTGAGGATGATGAGTTGCTCGTTTTCTACCATCCCGAAACACTAGCGAGCATGTGCTCCCTGAAGACGTGGTTCATCAGCCGTTCGCGCAACGGCACTTTCGATCGCGTCGACGATTGGATTCGCATGGTCGCTATAAATCGCTTGACTGGGCACTCTCCAGGCTTTTTTTCTGTTTACACGCTGCCGCCAAACCAAGCGACCGGTGTCGCAAACCAGAGGAAAATCAACCAAAGGCGAAAGCAGGTGCCACCTCTTCGAGACGTGAAAAGAATCGTCATGAAGAAATCCCGTAGCCTGCTAAGCCATCGACCGAACATGTCGTTTTTCGAACCGATTCTCGGATCTGCTCCAGCAAGCGATACTCCATACATCAACGATCAAAGCGTTGATTTAATCGTCACGTCGCCGCCATTCCTTGACATCGTGCAATACAACGCCGACAACTGGTTGAGATGCTGGTTCGCGGCTATCGACCCTGACTCCGTCCCGATATCGATTCATCGCACACCCGAAACTTGGGCTCGGTTCGTTCGAGATTCATTCGTCGAATTTTCACGCGTTTTGAAGCCCGGCGGCTTCGTTGCCTTCGAAGTCGGTGAGGTGAGGAATGGGAAAGTATTGTTGGAGCACCACGTCGCCGACGCAGTTTCTGGATTGCCATACGACTTGGTCGGCGTTTTAGTAAACGATCAAAAATTCACCAAGACATCGAACACTTGGGGTATCTCTAACAACCACCGCGGAACCAATACAAACCGGGTAGTCATCATGGAGAGGCATTGATGGACTTTGGAGAGCTTGCGAGAACCTCGCGGCAAATTCCGTACCCGCAGGTCATTGAAATGCTCTCCGGTTGCCAAGTGATACCTCTTGACCTCGATGACCCAAAGGATTGTGAATTGATTGACGGATTAACCTCCGCAATTCGGGAGCGCTGCCAAATCTTGAATCATGAAGGGATTCGAAGTAGACGCGTTAATGAAGTTGGAAACAAGATCGAAAAGCCGGTTACTGATGCAATAAATGAGGCACAAAACGGCTTGCGCGCGGAAACGCCAGCAGACGGGCAAGGTAGGAGACGCTCGACAGGATACCCGGATCTATTGATAACCGATCGACATAATCGGCACACCTACTTGGAAGTAAAGACATATAATCGCATCAGCATCGCATCCAGACTACGTTCGTTCTATCTTTCGCCGTCTCAGAATTTCAAAATAGTTCACGATGCTCGTCATCTTCTCGTAAGTTTCCAGATCGTAGATGAAGGCGAAATCGTAGATGAAGGCGAACTACCAAATACCCAACCGGGCTTGAATTTATTTAGACCTGTCCACTTCAAATTAGTCACTCTGGATCAGATCACATGCGATTTGAAGCTAGAATTCAATTCTGATAACGTTCGGTTATATTCCGAAAAAGGAATAATTATTGCCGAGGATGTTTAATGTTACGCCTTAACCCATACTCATTGCACCTCGCGCCAAATAGGACTTCCTGCGCATGTTCAGGCCGGGGTGGGAGCGGCGGGACGTAGCTCACGACTAGACGCCGTTCTTGTCATCCTGGTCGTGCTCCGGGTTGGTTTCGAAAAACCAATCGTCGTCTGGTTTGTCCAAACGCCATCGGAATCTGAATCGCCCATCATCGCTATCGAATTCAAACTCGCGGTCGCCAGAAAAATCTGGGATCCGCTCATCGAATTCATTCGGAAGGTTGTTGAACCACGACTTGAACTCGTCGGCATCCTCTTCCGTCATGAATCCGCGCTCAACCAGTTGGTCAATCCACTTGGTTTGTAATGGACCTTCGAATTCCCATCTGTCTGACGGTAACCTCAGGAATCCTTCGAACGGCGTTACACGCTCAACACGATCTTCGAACCTGAAAGAATCTTCGCGGTCTAGTCGTCTCCGTTCGAAGAGGTCATCCAACCACTCCTCGCGGTCTTCATGTTGGCCGAAAAAGCGGAAAACATCAGGCGGATCGGATGATCTCTTCTCTGGTTCGTCGATATCTACCTTGACTTGGGCATCCTCTTCCACCAAGAGCCCCATGCCGACGATGCTGGCGGCACGCTCGATGAAAGACAGGCCTTTGTTCTCTTGGTAATCTTGGATGGCAGCGATGGTCAAGACGATGCCTGCGAATGCGACTGTGATGGCGAAGAGAGCTATCACGACGCCGAAAAAGCGGTTTTTCATGGTTCTCGCTCCTTGACTACAGGATGCAATTGCAAAAGTCCGTCGTTCCGGCGAAAGCCGGAACCATGTGGGGTTTGGCAGGAATCAGATTCGTTGAATGATACGTGAGTAATTCGGGAGCGGTTTTAGGCTGTGCGGCGAATGGTTAGAATTGTTGCGGGTTGGATGTGGCAGGAAGGTAATGACTGGATAGGCATCGCATGTTGAAGATAGCAGTCTGCGCAAAGCAGGTTCCGGACACGGATATTCCGCCGTCGCAGTTCAAGGTGGATGAGGATGAGTTGCGGGTGGTTCCACCGGCAGGGGTGCCGCCGATCGTCAACGGTTTCGATATGAACGCGGTGGAGGCGGCTTTACGGTTGCGAGACGCTGGGGTTGAGTGTGAGATCGTGATCTTTTCGGTGGGTACCGCGTTTGCCTTGGATGTGATGAAAAAGCCGTTGGCGATCGGTGCTGACCGGTTGGTTTTGGTGGACGATGAGGCGTCGGAGTCGCTGGATGCATTGGGTACCGCGAAAGTCTTAGCGGCGGCGATCGAGCAGGATGGCGGTGCAGATTTGGTGTTGGCGGGGAGGCAGGCTTCAGATAGGGACCAGGCGCATGTGCCGATTATGTTGAGCGAGTTGATGTCGGTTCCTCTGGTTACATTGGTCCGCAACCTCGCGATGGATGCAGGCGGCAAATCGTTTGAAATCGAACGTGTGGCCGAAGGTGGTTTCCAGCGGATTGAATGTCCGATGCCAGCGGTAATGACGGTTACGAACGAGCTTGGCGAGGCCAGGTACGCCAACCTTCGCGGCATCATGGCGGCCACCCGGAAACGACCCGAGACGCGAACGATCGCCGACCTAGGTATCGGCGATGTAGCGAATGATGGCAAGTTGGCGATGACCCGGCTATTCGTTCCGGTTTCCGAGTCGACAGTGGAGTTTATCGAGGGTGAAGATGAGGCTGATGCGGGTCGGTTGCTGGCTTTGCGATTACGGGAGGCGAAGTTGATATGAGCGTAGGAGTTTTGATCGTGGGGGAGGTTGTTGATGGTGGATTACACCCGACGGTTCGGCAATTGGTGAACGCTGCCGGGCGGATCGACGGAGATACATCGCTGTGTCTGGCCGTGAAAGGAGCGTTCGATGCTGGCGTGCTCGATAACGTGGGAGTTGGGAACGTGATTTTGTTGGAGCATCCAGATGCGGCAGATGATGGAGTTGGCGGGGTCTATTCGTTGGTGTCGGAGTTGGTGTGCGAGGCGATTGAGCGGTTGCAACCGAGTTCAGTTTTGATCGCCAAAACGGATGCTGGTTCGGTCGTAAGTGCACGAGTTGCGGCACGGTTTGGCGCTGGGTTGGCTGCGGATTGCATCGATTTGGCGGTCAATCCGAGTACGGGTCGGGTTGCGGTAACGCGTCCTGTGCATGGCGGTAGTGCGTTTGCGGTGTATGAGTTTGCAGGTGATGGTTTGCAGGTCGTCTCGGTTCGGCCTGGTGCGTTTGAGGCCATGTCCAGTTCTGGTGGTGTGCCTGACATTGAGCGGGTAGATATGTCGGGGATTGGTGTTTCGGGTGTTGTCCCGGTTTTGATCGAGACGGTGTCGGAGGCGGGTGAAGGGATTCCGTTGGAGCAGGCGGATGTTGTGGTTTCCGGAGGTCGGGGACTTGGTGGTCCGGAGCCGTTTGAAAACTTGCGAGAGTTGTGTGGGTTGTTGAACGCGGCGTTGGGTGCGAGTCGCGCGGCTTGTGATGCGGGGTGGATCGATCATTCGCATCAGGTCGGATTGACGGGAAAGAGTATTAGTCCGACGACGTATATCACTGTGGGCATCTCGGGTGCGAGTCAGCACATGGCGGGTTGCTCGTCGGCTCGGAACATTGTGGCGATTGATAAGGACCGGGAGGCGAACATCTTTTCGCACGCTCGGTATGGAGTGGTTGGCGATTGGGCGAAGGTGTTGCCGGCATTCACGGCTGCGGTCGCGGAGTTGGCCGGAAAAGAAAAAACCTAAGATAGGAGTATCGAGATGAGCAGCGGAGATCGGCCGAATATCGTTTTTCTGTTTCCGGACCAGTTCCGAGCGGATTTCGCGGGTTGCTACGGTGCGGACTGGTTGAAGACGCCGAACATCGACCGGATTGCGCGTGAGGGTGTGCGGTATGCGAACGGGTTTTCGCAGTCGCCGGTCTGTGTGCCGGCGCGGACGGCGTTGCTGACGGGTGCGAATGCCATCCGCAACGGGGTGACCAACAATACGCAGAACTTGCGCGGTGATTGGCGTGAGGCCGGAATACAGACTTGGCCGGAGATCTTGAATGATGCGGGTTACTACACCGCGGGTATAGGGAAGATGCACTTCTACCCGTGGGACGAGCGTCGAGGCTTCCAGTATCGAGTGGTTTGCGAGGACAAACGGTGGTTGCACGTGCGGGATGACTACTACCACTATCTAAAGAAGCACGGTTTGCGGAAGTTGCATGGCGATGAGATGGACGGGTATCACGAGAACAAGGGGGCGGTGATCCACGACATTCCATGGGAGCATTCGTGGGATCATTTCGTGGGTTCGGCGGCGGCGAAGTTCATCGACCGGTACGGCGGCGAGGGTCCGTTTGCGATGATGGTGGGATTTCCGGGGCCTCACTGCCCGTACGATCCGAATGATCGGTTTCTGGAAGGTGTCGATGAAAGTCGGTTGCCGGCAGCGGCACCGGAGGTTCCGGGGCACCATCCGAGTTTGAGGGAGACCAACGTTTCGGGCAATCGGCGACCTTGGAACGGTGTCGATTATAAGGAGTTTCCGGATGAGACAAAGGTAACGATTCGGAGACACTATTCGGGTCTGGTGCAGCAGATCGATTTCGAGGTAGGGTCGATTTTGGAGGCGTTAGAGCGGCAGGGGCTGTTGGAAAACACGTATATCGTGTTGGCGTCAGACCATGGTGACTATCTGGGAGACCATAATCTGATCGGTAAGGCTTCGTTCTTCGAGTCGGCGATTCGGATACCGTTCGTGGCGATGGGACCGGGTGTTGAGGGTGGTCAGGTGGTTGAGGACTTGGTTGAGTTACGAGATATTACGGCATCGATGCTGAGCTGGGCTGGTGTCGATCTACCGGTCTGGTACGACGCGGTGCCGTTGCCGGGCGAGGGGATGCCAGGGGATGTTGGTCGGGACCGGATCTTCGGGATGCTGACGGATGGATGGATGAACTACGACGGCAGATTCAAGTTGCATCGGTATAAGTCGGGTGAGGCGTTACTATTTGACATTGAGAACGATCCACAGGAGCAGGTCGATTTATTGGATGACCCGGCCTATATGGATGTTCGGCATCGGTTGGAGGGCGAATTGTTCGAGGAAGTGATGACATCGATCGAGGCGGCTTCGCAGGATCGGTTGGCTCAGCATGGCGATATGTCGCAGGATCCGGGATTCGGTCGTGAAAGCTGGATGAGGGAGTTTCCGCATCCGCCTGTGATGTAATTTCGCCTCCCCCTAGCCTCTCTGGAAAGAGGGGGAATCTTGAGCTTGTTCGGGTTTAATATATGCGCATGGTAAAGCAAGAGATTTCTGATTCGTTGCGGGCTGAGCGGGCGCGCTATGTTGGTTTGAACAGCGGGTCGTCGGCTAAGCATGAGGAAGCGAAGCGATGGTTGCCGGGTGGGGATACTCGGAACTCGATTTTCTGGGGACCGTTTCCGATCTATGTGTCAAGGGCCGAAGGGTCGAAGATCGTGGATGTGGACGGGAATGAGCGAGTTGATTTCATCAACAATATGACCACACTGATTTTGGGGCATCGGCATCCGGCGGTGATTGACGCATTGCGGGAGCAGCTGGAGCGTGGGGTTTCTTATCCAGCGCCGACGCCGTTGGTGGTCGAGTGGGGGGAGTTGATGTGTGAGCGCGTGCCGTCGTTGGACAAGGTGCGGTTTGTGAATTCGGGGACAGAGGCGACACTGAACGCGATCCGGGCGGCGCGTGCGTTTTCTGGCAAGACCATGTTGGCGAAGTGTGAGGGTGCGTACCACGGCAATCATGATGCAGTTCAGATCAGCGTGACCCCGGATGTGGGGTTGGCCGGTGATGGAGAATCGCCGGATGCGGTATTGATGACGTGTGGGATGACGCCGCGGTCGGCGGATGAGATCGTGATCATGCCGTACAACGATTTGGAGAATGCCGAGCAGGTGATTCGGACTCATGCCGACGAGTTGGCGGCGGTAATTGTTGAGCCGATCAACGGTCAATGCGGGATGGTGCCGGCGGAGACGGAGTTTTTGGAGGGTTTGCGTCGGCTGACGTCAGAACTGGGAATCCTGCTAATTTTCGACGAGGTGATAGCGTTTCGGGCATCGCGCGGCGGCGCGCAGGAGTATTACGGAGTGACGCCAGACTTGACGTGTTTCGGGAAAGTGATTGGCGGCGGATTACCTGTCGGCGCGTTCGGAGGTCGTCAAGACGTCATGTCGATGTGGGACCCGAGCCAGTCGGGAGGTCCGCAGGTGTCGCACGCCGGGACGTTCAACGGCAATCCGATGACGGCGGCGGCGGGAGTTGCGACGTTGCGGGAGTTGTCGGTGGATGTGTATGAAGACTTGGAGAAGAAAGGGGACTACCTGAGGCAGAAACTACGAGACGTGATCGCGGAGATCGAGGCGCCGATGGGCGTGACAGGCGCGGCGTCGTTGTTCGGCATTCAGGCGACGCCTGAAGCGGTTCGTGACTACCGGTCGTACGCGACGAATGACAGCGATTTGCTGGAGATGGTGTTCATGGGAATGATGAACGAGGGATATTTGTTGTCGAGCAAGTGCGCGGGCAATGTTTCGGCGGCGCATTCGTATGAGGAGCTGGATGGGTTTGTGGAGGCTTTCGGGCGGGTGTTGGAGCGCGCTTGGGGTAGTAGAGGGAGTTGAAACGCCCCAGGTACGTTCGACTCAGGTGCAGTATCGCTTAATCGAATTTCTCGGCTGATGTTGCGAGTTCGCTGACGACGATTTCCCGATGATGCCCGCCAAGCTTCCGGGATGGATTTCAGCGCTCATTGTCAGTCGTGTCGCGTTAGCATCAACTTCCGTCAAAGAAAAAATAGTTCGCGACTGCTTAATGGGTCCGCCGCTCCCGTTGACCTAAATGACCAAACGATCGTATGGGACGATCTCTACGATTTCTTCTTCTGCGGATCCTGACGGAGCGAGATCACAGCGCCGCGTTGCGCCTACCGCGAATGCCTGTTCACTCGTTGAAACGTTCACCGTGACCGTGTCGATGTAGTTGGCGACGTTCGTGAAATCGGCCAGCACCTTCCGGTCGGTTTCCTTGGGAGCGAGTGTGAGGTGTGTTTCGAAGCGCCTTGGAGCGGGATGCTGCGGAAAGCAGATCAGCGGCAAACGTGGAGAGATTGGCAGATTTGGAGTACGTGATGCTGATGGGCCTTTACGTCACGGTCAAGGGAGGAGCGCCTCTGCAGGAGATCAATCGTCTGTGTGGGATCGCGATCGACGTTGTGGAGTCTTGGCGGGTAGGGGCGAAATAGCTCGTTGTGGCAACGCGTGACTCAAGGTTCTGCGGCGGTCTGCGAGGTGGTGGGCACGGCGTACCGAATTGCGAACTTTTCGTTGTGAGGTTCGAATCTAGGCAGGCGGACCACATCTCCAAGATGTCGAAGCCGTAGAAGCCGGACGCTGCGGGCCCTTCATTGGCGCAAGCGTCTCAGCGCGCGGAGTGCGCGGAGTGTGATCCATCGGTTCGGTTCTCCGGGAGCACCAGCGATCTCCTCGTAAAGGGTGTCCTTGTGCCGCACGTCTAGGCACCAGCGTCCATCAGGAAGCTGACGGCTTTCAACTGTCTCGATGGCTTCTGCCAGGCGCGGATCGTCCTTAAAGCCCGCAGTCACCGCGTATTCAAGGCCGCGCAGGACATCGTAGTGCCACAACGGAGGAAAGGCGAGGCGCCTCCAACCTTCGTCGATGACACCACCCGTGGAGAGCCGCCGGATGAGGTGCCGCTCTAGCAGATACTCTTCACCACGCTCGCGGGCTTCCGTGATGGCCGGGTCTTCCCCGAAGGACTGCTCGTGTGCGAGCAAGCCCTCCAAGACGCAAATCGTCGTATGGAATGAGGAGCGCATGGAGCCGCGGAGCGCCTCGCAGTTCCACCCACCATCCCTGAGCTGCTCGCTCAGCAGAAGGTCCACCAATCGGAGGCTCGGCTTCCCGAAGTAGGCGCCGAGCGCCACGACTCGCCCGTTGATGCAGGGCTCTTCCTCCCCCTTGAAGAACGGAGAATCTCCGTGCCACGGACCCCAGGTCACGCTCGAGTGCACTAGCTCGATCGCGTGTCGGACGCGATCGCTTTCAGGATCCACGCCGAGATCACGCAGGTAGAGGAGGGTGTACAGGTTCGTCCACCAGAACGGGTGCGTTTCTCCATCTCCCCACTGCCCGTCTGGGCGCTGCTCATCGAGCAGTCGTCGGCCCCATCCCTCAACTGCCACGCGGGCACGCTCGGCGGCGACGTTATCGACGTCGACTAGATCTTGGAGGACTTGCCAGCGGATGGAGGGGTCTGAGTCAAGAAGCCAATCCAGCACCGAGGCGGCGGGGGGCCACGCCGTAGTGTCTGTGTCGCGCACCATGGTCTCTCCCTCCTAGTACCGGTCTCCGATACATCTGCCCGCACTTACAGCGCTAACGTCCAATTGATTGCGGCAACTCTCCAGTTTATCCAGAAAGTCTGCCCAGAGCCACAAAGTCCAACCAGATCATGAAAGCGTATTCTCCGTACCAATCATTTTTGTTCTCTGAGAGGAACCTTCCCTTGTGTACTAATTTGTTCCTTATCCTCACCGCTCGGTCGCGGTCATCATCTACTCGATGCCACTCCTGATGACAGCCCGCTAGGGGAGTGGACTCCGCCGAAATCGCTCCTTGACATGCAACATTGCGGGAGTTGTCGGTGGATGTGTATGAAGACTTGGAGAAGAAGGGGGACTACTTGAGGCAGAAACTACGAGACGTGATCGCGGAGATGGAGGCGCCGATGGGCGTGACAGTCGCGTCGTCGTTGTTCGGCATTCAGGCGATGCCTGAAGCGGTTCGTGACTACCGGTCGTACGCGACGAATGACAGCGATTTGTTAGAGATGGTGTTCATGGGGATGATGAACGAGGGTTATCTCCTGTGGAGCAAGTGCGCCGGGAATGTTTCGGCGGCGCACTCGTATGATGAGTTGGATGGGTTTGTGGACGCTTTCGGGCGGGTATTGGCGAGGGCGTTTTGAATTAGGATTTGAAGAATTTTCTACGGATCGGAGAGATTGAGCAGCGGCCACGGTTCCCAGTCGATTTCTTGCACCTTTTTCCTGAAGATTCGCCAATTCGTGATTCCTGTAGTAACAGGTATCGAAGCGCTACTTGCCCCACTTACGTATCTCGATGAAGTTTTGTAACTTGTCGGGATGGGACGCGCCCAATTCTCTTGCGCGTACCATGTTTTGCCATAACGCGGAATGCGTGGTTCGCCTTTCGCCTCGCGAAATCGTCCGCGCGTCACGTTGTGGATCATGTCCTTAAGTCGCTTGATCTCGGATTCGGCGGTTTCGTCACAAGCATCGCAACCGCATCCCGGGTACGCATCCCTTGTCCACTTACCGAAGCGCGCGTGGATTCCAGGGAAAGATGAAAACGCGATGGTTATAGGGGCCGCGCGTCGGTTGCGAGGTTTGAGGCTGATTGTGGACCGTTGCCCGTCAAAGGGCTCACGCTCTATCAGCGGATCAATGCCGAGTTTCTCCACGCGTCGAACGTCGTAAGTCTGCTCGAGTTGATCGGCTATGGTCAATACCGCCGGGATAAGCGCTTGGAATCGTTCGGGATTAGTGACTCTAGAGTACGCTTCCAAAGGCGGTGGTCTGTAATTGGGGATGTTCTCGCTCATAATGAACGCTGGAAGCCATCAATGGCGATCCTGGACGAGTGTTCTCTGATGCCGAGATGTTTGAACTGTGGGATTGCGATCGAGGTTGTGGAGTCTTGGAAGATTGAGGCTGGAGTTGGCACGGGCGACAGAGTTTAACCCGGTTGGAGGAAACGCGGGTTGAATGTAGCCATCCGCAGGTGTTCGGTGCTGATTGAAGTGTTTGGAATAGCTGACCTACGATGCTCAGCTCAAATTTCCGAGAGATTGCTGCAGATTAGCTCCGAACTCGAACTTCTGCCAATCTCGCACTTCAGGGCTAGTAGTTTCTAATTCCAGGTTACAGGGATTCCTAGCTAGGCGTTCAAGACTCTTGGTAGGCCACAGCAGGCCCGGATTCAATCGCAGTTCACTTCCTAACTGGCTACGCCACGCCTTAAGGGTACTAAGGCGCGTTTTGACCAATTCTTTATTCTCTAGATTACTTATCTCTTCACTGCGCCTACGCCGAGGTAAAGACACTGGTTTAGATCTGAGTCCTTTGCGGATTGCGTCTTTCAATCGTCTGTTGCCAGGATGGCGACCGTACCAGCCCAGGCCTTTGACTGTCGACAGTTCGATCGAGGGGACAGACGACAGAATAATCAATGCAAAATCTGGTATCACTTTGAAGGTTGGTCGGTCGCGACGTCTAGCTTCGCGTTCGCGAAATTTGAATAGGGAGCGCAGAACAGCCAGGCCCTTTCCGTCTAGATCACGGCTACCTTTGACCGAAAGAAATGCCGCCTCGCGATCAGGAGCAGTATGTTTAACACTCTCCAAGCGTGCGAACTCTTCTTGGACCCACCCATACCGCGATAGTCTCTTTAATCGGGCCGATATTGCTTTACGGACGCGTATAAGATGCAACACGTCGTCCGTTGCATATTGCAGCTTTTCATGTTTTAACGGTCGCATCGTCCAGTCTGACCGCTGAAGTTTTGGAGATTTGGCCAACACCACACCTGCGTACTCCTCCACGACTGCCTGCAAACCTACCCGCTCAGCACCAACAAATTCAGCGGCAATCTTAGTGTCAAACACATTGTTAATGCTGAATCCCCAGTCTCTGTCGAAACTACGGAGGTCGTAGTCGGCGGCATGGAACACCTTCTCCACGGATCGGTCGCCGAGAAGATCGCCAAGTGGTTGGACATTGTCTATCGTCAAGGGATCGACGAGGAAAGCGGTTTCTGCCGATGCGAGTTGCACTAAACACACGCGCTCGTGATACCTGAAGAAACCGTTTGACTCGATATCGACAGCGACTCTAGGTGTTCTCAACAAGTGTTCGACGACTTCGGTTAGACGAGAATTATCCCTTACCAGTTCAATTTGGCTCATATTCGTAATTGGGGGGAGAGGTGTTAGCGGCCGTAGCTCAGAGAGTAAGTCGGGTTTTGGTGGGCGGTGGAGGATTCGAACCTCCGACTTCTTGCTTGTAAGGCAAGCGCTCTGGGCCTCTGAGCTAACCGCCCGATATGTTGGATTTTAACAGCGGGAGTGGCGCTGGGTTTGGGGTTAGGTTTGTGTAGACTGGGGTTATGTGCTTAGATACTGTTTTTTGGATAGGGGAGTAAGGCATGACCACCATGGCACATACTCACGAGGAACTGGCTACTAAGAAGGATGTGGATGCGCGCTTCGACGTCCTTGAGGAACGTTTCAACCAGCTTGAGGAGCGTTTTGATCGGCTTGAGGCAAAGCTGGCCGAATCTGACTACAAACATACTCAGAACTATGGACAGCTCAGCAATTCGTTTGTCTCGATGCTGAATGTGATGACTAGTCTGACCGAACGAGTGGGGAAGTTGGAGGAGAATCAGCGCGTCATGATCGAGATTTTGGAGCGGATCGAGAATTCGACGAGCCGAGGTGTGGGTTTCACCACCCCCTAGGGATGCTGTGCACAACCCTCTCCCTTAACGCTCCAGAGGGAACGACAGGGGGTTTGAATTTGGCGTTTCGCTTTGGAAGCCGTTGCCCGGCCCCTCTGGATTCCGGCTTTCGCCGGAATGACGGTGGTTGTGCACAGCACCCCTAGGGGCGATGCTGCGTCAGTCGCGATCCTTTTCGTTTAGCTCGCGAACTCTCCTACGGGTGGCTTCGATTTGAGACTTGGTTAGACGGTATTGTCGGTTTTTCCGGTCTTCTCGCGAGAACCAGCGGAGGAAGAGGGTCGTGAGGGTTGCGAGGTAGACGATGTTGCCGGGTATCCACATGAGGAGTCCGCCGATGCGTTGGTCTTCGTTCGGTGTGAGGGTGAAGTGATGGGGAGTGTCGACGTATGGGGTGTAGATGACGGTGTTGGAGAGCGTGATGATGGCGGCGAGGACGGCGGTGGGAGTGACGACGAGGATGAGGTAGATGATTCGTTGCGGATCAGTCAGTTGGAATCGCACGGGCGGTGGTC
This sequence comes from Dehalococcoidia bacterium, assembly GCA_965208645.1. GTDB lineage: Bacteria > Chloroflexota > Dehalococcoidia > Lucifugimonadales > Lucifugimonadaceae > Bin127. The sequence goes on from OZ242350.1 coordinate 1,294,322, forward strand.
CGATGATGGGCCACCAGAAGAGAAGAGAAGTAGAGAACATAGAAAGGTGCATTGCGAGGTGGGCGTAGTCGTTGTTGAGTGCCAGAGAGTAGGCTTCTGGTACGTGCCAACCCCAAAGAGTGAGGACAAAGGCTGGGAGTGCGAATTTCGGGCTCGTGAGAATTGCGGTGATGCGCCTTAACCAACCCGTTTCGGCGAGGGATGGTGCAACTCCCGCACGGATGGTTTCGGGCAACGCCCACAGATATGCAGCCAAGGGCGATGCGGCGAGGAGAAGGACTGAAGCGACCATGGCGATGAGGATATGTTGGGACATGTGGGCGAAGAACATGTCGTCGGAGAACGCCTCTGGAGGTCCGGCCACGGCAAAGAAGAGGATTGCGTATCCGCCGATCGCGTAGAGCATCTTGCGGACGGGTATGGCCTGCCACCGCGACCGAAACTGGAGTCGGAGCATTCCCACGAGGTATGTGATGGAGAGGAATGCGACGATGATGAGCTGCGGGCCCGATAATGACCAAGACGCAAAGAAATCGCCGATGGAGTTAGCGACTTCGGGGGAGGGGGTCATTGTTTGGGGCCTTTCATGCCTCGTACTACGTTCTCGATGTACGACGGCCCCGTTCGGTGTGCCCGTAGACGGCTATTGCTGGGTTTGATTCCCGTACTCTAGGAGCAGCAGCAATGCGACGAAGATCGCGATGCCGATGATCATACAGGCGGTGAATATCCAAGCATAGTACTTGCGGTCGAACTTCAGGTGCATGAAGAAACCGACGACGAGAATGAACTTGGCGAGGGACAGGACGAGCATCAGTGGAATTAGGAGTCCACCGAGAGTTTCCCACGTGAATGCCCAGACCTCGACGATAGTGATGATGCTGAGGATGGCGCCGATGAGGACATAGAACCAAGGGGTTCCGTGATGGTAGTTGGCCGCGGTGATGATTTCCCAGGTTCTTTTTATCGGGGCGATACCGTGGCCAAAGGGGCCTTCCATCTGTGGGTTGGGATCCTGCCATTGGGTGCGCGGAAGATCCCACCAACCTCGGCCTTCGTGATAGAGGAGCTTGTTCCAGAAATTCGACATTTTCGTTTACTCTCAGTGGAGCCCAGGGACGCTGCCCGGGGGGCCGACGTCACGTGCAGAGATGAGGTATATGACAGTGAAAATGACGATCCAGACGATGTCGACAAAGTGCCAGTAGAGGCCGGCGATCTCGAGATCAATGGCATTGTCGGCCCGTAGTGAGCCTTTAATGCTTCCGAAGCCGAGGAAGATGAGCCAGAGCACTCCGAGTGTTACGTGGGCACCATGCAACCCGGTGAGGATGAAGAACGTCGTCCCGAACAGGTTTGTGCGCGGCGTGAGGCCGACTTGCGCGAAGTGATTGAACTCGTAGACCTGGAAAAGCAGGAAGATCGCTCCGAGGACGACGACCGAGAAGATCCAGAAGGTGCCCATCTTCTGGCGTCCTTGTTGAATATAGGAAAGGGCTAGCACCATGGCTAGCGAGCTCATCAGCAACACGAAGGTCGAGACGGACGTGATTGGGATATCGAGGATATCAGCTGGGTATGGGCCGACAAGGCTACGGTTGCGGTATACGAGGTAGGTGGCGATGAAGGACCCGAAGAACATGACGTCGGATCCGAGGAACGACCACATGAGCAGTTTTTTGTTGCTCAGGCCGGTCGAAGTGTTGATTACTTCGCCGTGTTCGCTCTTGATTTCGTATGTACCGGTTGCGGCTGCCAATTCAGGTCGCTTTCCGTTCGGGAATCGGATCTAAAGATCAGTGTGAGTCTGGGACCGGGTCGTTGACCGGCTCGAACGACCAACCTAGCAGTCCCCAGAGCAGGACGATTGTACCGATGATAATCACCGGGACCGCCGTCATTAGTCCGGCACCGACTATTGTGAGCCCGGCGGCCAGGATGATCGGGTAGTAGGACATGTCGGGAAGGTGGATTCCGCCGTGGGCGTGTTCGTCGTCACCGTGGTGTTCTTCGGTATGCGCGTCCGCGTGCTCGTCCTCTTCTTCAGCCATATCTTCGTCGAACTGTGCGCCTGAGGGTGCGCTAAGTTCTCCGGAGTGCTCGTCGTGGTAATACTCAGCGATGAGTTCAGGGTGCTTGGTGAACCAGAAGTCGTCGCGGTGCTCGACATTGGGTATCTTCTCAAAGTTGTAGTGAGGGGGCGGCGAGGAGATCGACCATTCGAGGGTTCGGCCGTCCCAAGGGTCGTCGCCGGCGGGTACCCGCTTACGCGCGCTGTAGACGACGTTGATCATGAACAAAAGGACCGAGAATGCCATCAGGAAGCCGCCGGCAGAGGCAATCATGTTGGTGTTTTCCCAGCCCATGTTTTCGGCGTAGGTGAAGATGCGGCGGGGCATACCATCAAGACCGAGCCAGTGTTGTGGCGCGAACTGAAGGTTGAAGCCAATCAGCATCACGAGCCAGTTAATTATGCCGAGTTTCTCGCTCAGCATGTAGCCGGTCGCTTTTGGCCACCAAAAGTAGATGCCGCCAAAAATGGCCATGATGGCTCCGCCGAAAAGCACATAGTGGAAGTGTGCGACGACGAAGTATGTGTCTTGCTGTTGGGCGTCGGAAGGAACGGAGGCGTGCATCACGCCAGACAGACCTCCGATAGTGAACATGGCGATGAATGAGATGGCGAAGAGCATCGCGGTGGAGAAGCGTATCGAGCCGCCCCACATCGTGCCGATCCAGTTGAAGATCTTGATGCCGGTCGGGATGGCGATGGCCATGGTGGAGATGGCGAACGCCGAGTTGGCGGCTGGCCCTAGACCGACGGTGAACATGTGGTGGCTCCAGACGAACCAGCCCATGAAACCGATCGCTACGCCGGCGAAGACGAGGAACGAGTAGCCGAACAGCGGCTTGCGCGAGAATACCGGAAGGATTTCGGAGACGATGCCCATTGCGGGGAGAATGAGGATGTAGACCTCAGGATGCCCGAAGAGCCAGAATACGTGCTGCCAGAGGACGGGGTCGCCACCAGCGGCGGTGTTGTAGAAGTGGGTCCCATAGAGGCGGTCGACCTGAAGTTGGATGAGCGCCACGGTCAGGACCGGCAGGGCGAGGACGATGAGGACTGACGTCACGAATGTCATCCAAGTGAAGACGGGCATCTTCGTGAGCGACATACCAGGGGCGCGCATGTTCAAGATAGTGACGATAAAGTTTAGTCCCGCGGCGATGGAAGCGATGCCGAGGATGTTGAGGCCGATGACCCAGAAGTTCATTCCATTGGTCGGGTTGAAGGCGACGTGTGAGTTGGGAGCGTATCCGAACCAGCCGCCATTGGGCGCATCGCCAATGAGCCAAGAGAAGTTGAGGAACAGGCTACCGAAGAGGAATATCCAGAAGCTAAGCGCGTTTAGGCGAGGGAACGCTACATCGCGGGCGCCGATCTGAAGTGGGATCAACCAGTTGAAGAATGCCGCGGAAAGGGGCATCACGACTAGGAACACCATAGTGGTGCCATGCATCGTAAAGAGCTGGTTGAACATTTCGGGATCGATGAGCGTGCTGTCGGCTTGCGAAAGTTGCACACGCATCAAAAGCGCTTCGATACCGCCGACAAGGAACCAAAAGAAAGACGTTACGGCGTACAGCGTGCCGATCCGCTTGTGGTCGACGGTAGCAATCCAGCTCCAAATGCCGTATTCACTCTTCGGACGCGGGATGAAGCGCGGAAAGCTCAACGAAATAGGTTCGCGACTTGGTCCTGGATGTGTGGTCTGCATTGCTTGATTGCGTGGGGGATTAACGAGTGTTGCGGGGCGCTGTATTTAGTTTATCCGAGTTGGTTGCTCGTTATTCGAGTGTTGTGATGTAGGCGATCAGGTCATCGACTTGATTCGGCGGGATTTTCGGCACGACCATGGCGTTTGTGAATCCATCGACGATGAATGCGCCAGGATCGTTTATGGACTGCCGCAAGTATTCGTCAGCTGACAGCGATGTGCGGGTGCCGGCGCGACCGGCGATGCCAATGAGGCTAGGCCCGACGATAGTGGTGTCAGCATCGAGCGAGTGACAGGCGTTGCAGCCGATGGATATGAAGAGTTGTTCGCCCCGTTCTTCAGGAGTTCCGCCAGTGATTGCGGGTGCGACGAGTTGGGAAATATCGCCTGGTTCGAGGGCTAACAGGTAATCGGCGATATTTTCAACCTCTTGATTCGAGAGATTGATCTTGTTGTCTTCGCGTTCCTGATAGGCGGCGGCGTGGGCTTGCATCGCAGTCCCGATTTTTATCGAATCTGGGTCGGTGATCCACTTGATGAGATTTTCGCGGGAGTTCTCTTTGATGCCTGCGCCGAGGAAATTGCGCTGACTGTAGTGCGTAAGGTTAGGCGCGGAGACGAGTCGGGAGTTCTCGATGTCATCCAACCAGGTATTCCATCGGGATTCTTGTTGCTGGATTTCGAGCGAGTAGGCGTCTTGTCGCCACGAGTCGTTCGTGTGGCAGGTCTTGCAGTTCGTCGCGAATAGGAGTTCGCCTTGGGCTTCTGGACTACCGGCTTCGAACGGCACGGGCGGTGTACGCATGCCCGCGACCCATTCTTGGAAACCGTCCTCTTCGTGCGCGATCACTCGAAAACGCATATGAGCGTGTGCAATCCCGCAGAATTCGGCGCATTGCCCATCGTAGATCCCAGGTTCGTCCGCGATGAACCAAACTAGGTTGTCGTTTAATGGCACCATGTCGACCTTGCCGGCGAGTTTGGGTACCCAGAAACTGTGGATCACGTCTTGCGACGACAGTTTGACGTTAACTGGTCTGCCAGTCGGGACATGGAGTTCGTTGGCGGTGACGATCTCCTGATTGGGGTAGCGGAACTCAAACCACCATCTGTGACCGATGGCTTCGACCTCGAGCACATCGCCCATGTCGGTGGGTGCGCCACGTTGCTGTTCCCAAATGCCGATGATCGTTGGTACTGCGATGGCCGCGACGACCAGCGACGGGATGATCGTCCAGGTGATTTCGAGCTTGGTGTTGCCATGGACCTGCTTGGGGATCTTGTCGTCACGGCGTCGGTATCGAAACGCGATGTAGATGATTCCGCCTTCGACGATGATGAACACGGCGACTGCGATCCAGAAGATCAGGAGGAAAAGATTGCCTTGATCACGCGCGACAGGACCGGCATATCCGAAAGTCGATTGCGGGTGTTCGGGGGAGCATGCCGCGATTAAGAGGGTAGCGACGAGAGCCAGCACGGGGAGTGCGAGCTTAGTGAATTTGGAGGAGGTCAGCCAGTTCTGCATCGAGATGCGGTCTTGTCTAAATCGGGTTTGGACGGCCTGTCTGCGTTTCTTTGCGGCTCAGTTTCAAGCCTTGGCTTGGCTTCCCTCGAGAGTTTCGACGTCGAGCGAAATCTCGTGATTAGAATATCATTCCGCGCCGCAAGTCGCAAAGTTAACAAGTCTTGAGACGATCGTCAATCGTTTACCGCTCCCGTTGCGACACATTTTCGGTCAGAGCTTTACTTCGAGGCCAAAATCATGATTGAATCTCAGCCCGTTCGCGTATTGATAGCGACGCAGAATGCTGGGAAAGTGCGCGAATTTCGTCGATTATTGGCGCAGGTTCCAGCGTTGTTCGTAGGTTTGGAGGAATTGCCGCGTATTGCGGCGCCAGAGGAGGATGGCTCGACTTTTTTGGCCAACGCGATCACCAAGGCGAGATATTACTCTCAACATTTCGGTGAGATCGCGCTCGCCGATGACTCTGGATTGGTGGTTGATGCGCTGGACGGAGCACCGGGAGTCCACTCGGCGCGCTACGGCGGCGACGGACTTTCGGACATGGATCGCCTGCATCTTTTGTTGGATAACTTGGAAGGCGTTCCAAAGGAGCATCGGGCGGCTCGTTTCGAGTGCGCGATTGCGGTAGCCAATCCTGAATGCCAAGACGACTTCATGCACACGACAGGGACAGTCGAGGGGCGGATCATCTTTGAACCTAGGGGTTGCAATGGATTCGGTTACGATCCGATTTTCGTGCCTGCCGGCGAGACTCGAACAACCGCGGAGATGAGCGCAGACGAAAAGGACTCGTTGAGTCATCGAGCTCGTGCCATCGAAGCGATTGTCCCCGCGCTGAACGGTCTCATACGTGACCGGTGATTGGCGCGTCGTCTCAATCACTGACAGGCAGGTACAATCTCAAACACCACCTCACACCGTAGTTCGACGGAGTGTGAAGGGCCTAAGTGCGTGAAATCAGTGGCGACAAGCAAGAAGATCAAAGACACGCTCGGTCGAAGTGTCCGAGACCTCCGTATCTCAGTAACCGATCGATGCAATTTCCGATGTCCGTATTGCATGCCAGCCGAGATATTCGGCGAGCGGTACGAGTTCCTTAAGCGCGAAGAGATTTTGTCATTTGAGGAGATCGCCAGGTTGACTCGATTGTTCGTGGGATTCGGAGTTCGGAAGGTAAGGATCACCGGTGGTGAGCCGCTAGTAAGAGCCCAGGTCACGGAGTTGATCGCGCGACTCGCTGAGATCGACTGTGTCGACGATTTGGCGATGACCACTAACGGATTCTTGTTGCCGCGTTACGCGCACGAACTGAAGAAGGCTGGTCTAAATCGTTTGACGGTTAGCATGGACGCGTTGGATGAGGATGTCTTTTCGCACATGAGCGGCCGCCCGTACGGACCTGAAAAAGTCCTGACCGGAATGGATGCGGCGCGCGAGGCCGGATTCTCACCGCTCAAGATCAATGCGGTGGTTCAACGGGGTGTGAACGAACAGACAATTCTGGAGACCGCGGAGCATTTCCGCAAAACCGGCGATATCGTTCGTTTCATCGAGTTCATGGATGTTGGGAATCTGAACGATTGGGACCTCTCTCAGGTCGTGTCTGGCCGGGAGATCGTCGAGATCATTGACGCCGAGTTTCCGCTTGAACCTGCGGTTGCCAACTACCAAGGCGAGGTGGCTTCGCGATACAGGTACGTCGATGGACAGGGCGAGATCGGCGTGATCACGTCGGTCACTCAACCGTTCTGCGGAGACTGCACGAGGGCTCGACTGACGACTGAGGGTCGTTTGGTTACCTGTCTATTCGCGACGCGCGGAACCGATCTCAAGGGGCCCTTGCGGGACGGAGCTACGGACGACGAAATCAACGAAATTATTGAGGTTGTTTGGTTGAATCGCAGCGACCGCTATTCTGAAACGCGGTCAAGCAACACTCCGCTCGAAGGAGCGGTCACCGGTGCGAATGGGGAAAAGATCGAGATGTTTAGGTTGGGAGGTTGATTTCGGTGTTCCGAAGTTGGGAATCTTGATTTACGATGTTTCAATCGGGTTCTCAAACTAAGACGGATTGAAACCCGCAGAAGTTATGGCACAGCAAACAGCGACAAAATCAGAAACATCAGTTCCGGTCCGCATCAATTGCGGCATCGACTTCCAACCCCAGCGGGGCTTCGGCGCCTACAGCGCAATGGTCCGGGTTGGCGACGAGCAACTCGACCCGATCGCCGGCGTCGTCGACGATGGAGCGACCTTCATCAGGTGTTGCTTGACCGCGGCGGTTGAAGGTTTCGAGGCTGTTGAAGCGCGTGGCGAGAACGTCGAAGTGGTCACGCCATCGACTTGGGTGGCAGAAACGCTAGGAAACACTGACGATTTCGCGAAACTGCGAAACAATGATTGGGTTAAAGACGACGGTGAAGAGGTTGTGCACCGCGATTTGCTGGAGCGTTTGGCGACGTGCATTGATTTGCAGGAACAAGTGACGTGGCGATTTGCCCAGGACGTCGGTGGACGGGGTCGTAAGCAAGAACAAGAAGCCGAATCGGATGACGCAGACGGGTCGCGAGTCGCGCCTGATTGCCATATCTCGTACGCAGCCGCAACGGTTGGCAATTCTGGTGTTGGCGCATACTACATTGAGCTCGACATCCCGGGACGGCTTGAGAAGGTCTCGAGCAAGTTTCAGACAACCAATTTTGCCCGTATGCACCTTACGGCGTGCATCGACGCGATGCGTGAAGCCCGTCGATTGCTGAGAAAAGACGGACTTCGTATCGTTCTGGACACTCCGCATGAATTGACGGCCAACGCGGTGAACCGGGGCTGGTTGGATACGTGGGCACAGAACAAATGGAATCGTCGCGAAGGTGATCGTGTGCGCAATGCCGATCTTTGGCAAGAGTTTCGCCGTTTGATGCAACGCCACGACGTGGAAGTTCGTCTTTCAATGGATTCGGCGAATTCGGATGTCATGTTAAGCCAAGCCGAGGGTCTGGCGAGGCGTGAGGTCGAGCGCGTTCGAGAGGATACGGCATTCAAGGAGCAAGAGGAAGCAGCGGTCAAAGATGGGACGTTGATTCGTATTTTCACCGATGGGTCAGTGTTAAAGAATCCTGGACCGGGTGGTTGGGCCGCGATCATGGAGGTGAAGGGTAAACGGGCGAGCCAATCACAAGGCTACAAGCGCACCACCAACAACCGCATGGAGTTAATGGGTGCGGCAGAAACCTTGGATTTGTTGGTCAAACTTCAATCGGACGAAAAGATTGATGACGTTGAAAAGGTGATCTTGATCACCGACTCCGAGTATTTGGTGAGCGCGATGACGCGCGGATGGGCGAAGCGTTGGCGCAAAAACCAGTGGATTAAACAGGATGGCGAGAAGGCCAAGAATACCGACCTGTGGAAACGCATCCTTCTTGCCAGCGACCGCTTGAAACGAGTTGAGTTCCGGTGGGTGCGTGGCCATGCCAAGTTCCGAGAAGCGTTCGGATCGGAAAATGCAATGTGTGATCGAATGGCCAAAGAAGCAGCCGGCCAGCCGGAGGAAAAGCTGCTGGCGGACGACGGGTACGAAGACTAATTCAGTTGGGCGCAGATGGTCGGCAATGCGGTCCCACTGAGATCTTGGCGATTTCGCCCATTTGGCCTCGCGCTTTGAAGGACGCACTAGAATTGTGCCCAAGATGACTTCGAGTTCGCGACCAGATCTCTTCATTTACTCAGACGGCGGTGCGATCGGCAATCCCGGTCCGGGTGGATTTGGTGTCGTGATAGAAGCCAATGGCGGGAGTTGGAATCTGTCGAAGGGGTATCGACGGACGACGAACAACCGGATGGAGTTGATGGGAGTTATTGCCGGGCTTGAGAGCACCGCCGATATGGGTGCTGGTCAATGCACCGAGGTTGTAACGGATTCTCGATATGTGGTTGACGGAATGTCGAAGGGTTGGGCGAGGCGATGGCGGTCGAACGGTTGGCGGCGGAACGCGAAGGGTGAAATGGCGTTGAATCCTGATCTGTGGGGTCGATTGCTCGACGCCGTCGAAGGTCGAGATGTCGTGTTTCAGTGGGTGAAGGGACACGCCGGACATCCTCAAAACGAGCGATGTGATGCTATGGTCCGTGAGGTGTCGAGATTGTCGAAAGACGAGCAGCTGATCGATTCCGGTTACGAACGAAAAGGGCGCGCGTTGGCTGAACAATCAACACCGTTTGAGAGTTTGGTTGTAAGGGGCGATTCGGAGGTCGAAGATGTCGATTTGGAGCTGGAGCCTAAACTGACTCATGTGGATCAATCGGGTGAGGCGCGCATGGTTGACGTTGGTGGTAAGGCGATTACCGAGCGTGTCGCTACCGCTGCGTGTGAGGTGTTGATGTCGACGGGAACATTGTCGCTGATACGCTCTGGCGGGATCGGCAAGGGTGACGTCCTGTCCACGGCAAAACTTGCCGGAGTTATGGGTGGGAAACGAACGGCAGAGCTGATTCCGATGTGTCACAACATCCCGATTTCTCAGATTGATGTTGACATTGAGGAGTTGACCGACGGTTCCGGATTGCGGATCGAGGCTACGGCGCGCGCGACGTGGCGCACGGGTGTGGAGATGGAGGCGATGACTGCCGCTTCGGTTGCTGGATTGACGGTTTACGATATGTGCAAGTCTGCTGAGCGGGGTATTCGCGTGACGAACTTGCGGTTGTTGCGGAAGAGTGGCGGCAAGAGTGGGAATTACGCGGCTGGATAAGCCCCATGCGTCATTCCGGCGAAGGCCGGAATCCAGGGAAACAAGCCTTGCCGATAACACGCCGATTCTTGACCGAACCGATTGAGGTGGATACCATAGTGAGTTACGGTGCGAGGGTGTTTTGAGGGTCGTTTCAACGGCGGCGATGTAGCTCAGCAGGTTAGAGCGAGCGCTTCATAAGCGCTAGGTCACAAGTTCGAGTCTTGTCATCGCCACCACACCTACAGACGAGTGGACCTCTGGATGCAGGGGATCGATGAACGTGCCGAAAATTCTGGTGAAGGGCGGTTAGCTCAGCTGGTTAGAGCGCATGCTTCACACGCATGAGGTCGGAGGTTCGAGTCCTCCATCGCCCACCACTTCACACTACCTGGAATGAATAACAATATGATTACGGTTGACGTTGAAGAAGCGTGAGTTCGGTTTTGAGCTTGCTAGATGGAGCTACGCGTGGTGAGGAGTTGGTGATTGAGCGGGATGGAGTGGCGGTTGCGAAATTGGTTAGCCTCCAAGATAAAGTTAAGCCAGAATTCGGTTCAGTGGGAGGTGCAATCGATTTTGACGAAAGTTCCTTTGATCCTCCGTCAGAGGAAGTGTTGCCGCTCCGGGTGGGTGGCGACTGCCCCAAGTTTCTGCGCCAAATCGCAGTTAGTCATATAATTAGCTAATTAAATTCTAAGGGAGTCGGTGATGGTCACGGTGAACGTACATGAGGCGAAGACACATCTTTCACGGTTGCTGATAGACGTTGAAGCAGGGGAGGAGGTCGTCATCGCCCGGAATGGGAAACCGGTTGCTCAACTAGTTGCTGTCACGCAGCAAGGCAAACGACAGCCAGACATCTTAAAAGGCAAGATCACGATACCGGACAGCTTTTTCGACCCACTGCCGGAGGATGAGTTGCGGTTGTGGGAGGGTGATTAACTGTGCGGGTTTTATTGGACACGCACGCGTTCCTTTGGTGGATAGCGGACAGCAGACGTCTTTCAAGTGCGGCGTACGCAGCTATTATCGACAGTTCCAATACAGTTTTCGTAAGTGCTGCGACTGCTTGGGAGATCGCGACCAAATATCGGTTGGGCAAATTACCCGAAGCAGATGCAATGGCATATGACTTGGTAAACACGATCGCGCTCCAAGGGTTCAGCCAACTTCCGATTACCGTCGAACACGGCGATCGTGCAGGTTCGTTGGCGGGACCCCATCGCGATCCATTTGACAGGATATTAATCACTCAAGCCATGACCGAGGATCTGGCGCTGGTCTCCAACGAGGCGCTGTTTGATCGCTACGGTGTGAAACGGCTTTGGTGAAGACTAATCGACGCGCCAGCCAGGAACGGTGGCGTCACTTCAATAATGCCGTGAAGACGGCGGTACTACCTACCGCGCAATCATGTCGAATTGTTCGTAGGTTCCGCCGAGGATGGGATGCGGATCGACGCCCATCCAAAATTACTGTATTGGGTTCACTCTGATTTTTCTGTAGGCGTCTAGTTTATCGAGGTTAGAGATTAATAGAGATTTCAAGTCTCGATTTACGAACGGATTGGGCTTCGGTTTGACGACTTCCTTTGTCCCGGTGTGGTTCATAACGATGAGACCAATTGGCGTGCACATTTCCAGAAGATCGGCCAATTCGCCGACTTGGGAACCTTCCGGGTGGACGAGATAAACGTTGTCAAACACGCTTCCTCCGAAGTCCCTCGAATGTGGCGAACTGACCGGATTCTTGAGCAACGCAAGAGCTTGGTCAACACCTGCATAATAGGTTGGCGGCTTCATCTCTCGGCCAGTCTTGTGGTATCCCTTTAGTTCGTAGCCCACAACAGTACCCTTTGGGCGCACTTCTAGCAGGTCGACGTCTGGTGAAAAGCTGAAGTATCGGTAGTCTCCCACATTTTTGCTTTGCCGCACCTTCTGAAAGATTTGGCTTTCGTTTTTGCGCATTAGTATGCTGCGCAGACCAAGAAATACGGCATCCTCTGTTAAAGGTGCGCCTTTACGAAGGACGCGCGCCAACACCTCGTCCGCATGTTGATCAATGGGTACAGGACGACCAAAGGCACCACGCCCCACGTTTGTCCTGCGTCGCTTCATAGTGGTCTGCCGCGCAGATGACATCCGGCAGAGTCAGGGCGACCACCTACCGCGCAATCATGTCGAATTGTTCGTAGGTTCCGCCGAGGATGGGATGTGGGTCAACGCCCATCCATCCGTCTAGTAGCGTTGAGTAGAGGCCCCTGAAGTCGTTGTTGTAGGCCATGTCACCTTCGACTTGGTCGATGGGTTCTAGAGATGGGTATTCGCCGTACAGGCCGCCTTTGACGTTCGAGCCCATCACGAATGCTACGCCACCTGAGCCGTGGTCCGTGCCCGATCCGTTGTCATCGATCCTGCGGCCAAACTCGCTGAAGACCATCACGATTGCTTCGTCTCCGCGCCCGTGCTCCTCGAGGTCGGCGAAGAAATCGCCGACGGCGGTGGACAGTTCGTTCCAAAGATTGGCGTGATTAATCAACTCGCCGGAGTGAGTGTCGTAACTACCGTGTTGCGTGTAGAAGACGCGGGTGCCAACGTCGGCGAACATTACCTGTGCGATGTCCCTCATCGCTTGGGCGACCTGGTTGTCGGCGTACTCAACGGTCGAGTGGTACTGTGCAGGCGCTGCTCGGAGGATGTCGGCGCCGAGGTAGGCGCTCATTCCGGTTTCGCCGATCGCATCTAGGATCGCGTCCCTGCCTTCGGCGGGGCCGTACATTCGAGTAAAGATATTCAGCGCCAGATCGCGGGTGGCCGTATCTTCGATGTCGGGCATCAACCCATACGTCGCGAGGTTTCCCACCGATGCGACCGGTACGCCTTTGCAGTGAAGAGCGCGGGGTAGCCCACGTCCAAAGTTGACGCCGGCAACGACGTTTTGGTGGTCAGGGTCGATTTCGCGGATCGTGCGTCCCAACCAGCCGTCGGGTGCGACATCTACCGATTCTGCGGTGTGCCAGATATCCATAGACCGGAAGTGGGACCGGTTTGGTTTGGGATATCCGATGCCGTTGACGATGGCCACATTGCCGTCGTCCCAAAGATCCTTGATTGGACCCATGCTTGGATGCAGGCCGAGTTTGCCATCGAGATCGATGACCTCGTTTTCCTCCAGTCGAATCGCCCTTCGAGAGTCTTGATAGATGCCGTTGGTGTAAGGCACCACGGTGTTCAATGCGTCGTTTCCGCCAGATAGCTGGATTACGACCAAGGCTGGGTCGCGTTGGGAATTCATTAGTTTCCTCCTGATAGCAGGCCGGGTTCGGGCTCCGCTTCGATTGCGTTAGGGGCGATTTTTCTCGTTAATCGGTTGTGACGATGTCAAATACTTGGATCCTGTGTCGAACGGTGTCGACGACGTAGACGTGGTCTCCTATCAATCTGATCGCCGACGGTCCCCAGAAGTATTTCTCGATGTGAGAAGACTCTTCGTTCGCGTCTCTTTCGAATAAGTCTGGGTCAAGGTCAAGGTTCGCCTCTGCGCGTGCGGCGGCCTCTTCTTTGTTGGTGTCAAGGAATGCTTGCGACCACTTTGAGATCGTGGCCTGTCCACGATTTGCTTGGACGAATTCGCCGTCGGGATCGAAGACTTGGATCCGGTGGTTGCCCCAGTCGGCAACGTAAACATATCCGTCTTCGTCTTCGCATGCGCTCGACGGACGGTGGAGTTCGCCTTCACCTTCACCAGATGTTCCGACCGATGACACGACTGCGCCGTCGGGAGTCATTTTTTGAATTCGGTCGTTGCCCCAATCGGCGACAAGGACGTTTCCATCTTGACCGGTAGAAATCCCCCACGGCATGTTGAATTCGCCTACATCGGAGCCGGGTCTTCCGAAAGTGCCTTTGTAGTCGCCGTCGGACGTAAACCGTTGGACACGATTGTTCCGATGGTCGGCGATGAAGAGCTCATCGTCATTGAACGTGAGACCGCTCGGCCCATCGAGTTTTCCTTCTTCGGAACCTAGTTCGCCCCACTTTTCAATGAAGTCTCCGTCGGTGGACATCACAGTTATGCGGTTGAGGTAGTCGTCGCTGATGATGATCCGCCGTTCACCGTCGATGGTGATCGAGTTGGGCCAAGTGAACTGTCCATTTTCGGCACCCCATGCGCCGAAGATACCGAAGTAGTCCTCTTCGAGGTTCATTATGGTGACCCGAACCCCTCGTTTGTCTCCATCAGAAGAACGATTCAGCACGTAAAGACGGTCGTCCTCATCGGCGACGATGTCGACTGGATAGTAGAAGCCACGGCCGAACATCGCGGTGACTCCGATTGTGCGGTTATAAGCAAGCCGTCCGGTCTTTTCTTGGGAATTGGCCATCGTTTTATCTCTATCAATACGCCGCTAGGTGCGGAGTTTGAGTCTTGATTTCACTCAGGGTCGCTCGAGCGGATCAGGCCCTTTGGAACTCAGGGGTGGCGGCCACGATCTTGATGGCGTTGGCTGCCCGTTCACGCGGGGATTGACCGCCATTGTTACCCGCCATCTCGTCGTTTTGTTCAACGAATTCGATCAAGGATTCGCGGGTCACGTCGGTGACGTGCGTCAGCGAAAGTTGTTCGAGCGCCCGGTCGACGAGCTCCGCTGGGTCCCCGTTCTCAGCTTCTTCGACAACGCTGTCAACCATGCTCTGGACACCCGGGCTTTCAAGATTGCCCAATCGCTCCGACGCAAAGTTGACGCGTTCTACCAAAGCACCTGAATCGATCCATTCTGTGCCCCAATGCCATCCTTCCACCGACGGTGGGTTCATCAAATGTTGTCCCATGAAGACGGTGTGCAAGTGGGTCTGAATCATCTCCTCTTTAGGCCGCGGAAACTCCCCGGTCAACTTGAGAACGCCGACCATCAACTCGGCGGGGCTCTTGACGCGCTGATACCAGACGTCTTCGGATTTGAAGAAGTCGGACTTGAAAAGCACTCGCAGCATCTCCTTGACGCTGTAACCGTTGTCGAAATAGGCCTTGACGAGGATGTCAATCGCTTCCGGATCGCGTGGCGGTTTGTATGGCCACTCGGGAACTGGAGGTTCGTCTGCGACAAAGAAACTGTACATGTGGCGCGCGAGGAAACGCGCGGTGGCATCTTGTTCGCAGATAATATCGATAATGTCTTGACCGTCGAAGTTTCCTTTGCGGCCTAGGAACTCTTTCTCACCGTAGTCGTGGTCGTCAGGCTTGAACTCGAAATGGAATGAGAGGCGCCCATATGGCCAGATGGAGTCTCGCATCGACTTGAGGGTCATGTAGTCGGTGTTGCCGATCGTCCAGCCGGTGAAAGCTCTGGCCGCTTCTTTGATGTCCTGTTCGGAGTAATGGCCGACGCCCATCGAGAATAGCTCTAGCAACTCGCGCCCGTAGTTTTCGTTTATCGCGCCGTTGTGGTTCTCGCAATTGTCAAGCCATACGATCATTGCGGGGTCTTTTGAAAGCTCAACCAGCATGTCATCGAATTTGCCCATTCCGTGGCGGGCGAACATCCGGATCTGATCGTGGAGCACCTTGCCGTTAGCGAGTTTGGCGTAGCCAGTGGCGAAGATGCCGTGCCAGAATAGTGCCGTCTTCTCGCGCAGTGGAGCATCAGTCGAGATCATGCGATACATCCAATGGGAGCCGATGTTGTTGCCCATCATCCCCATATGGTCTGGATGGTAACGACGGATCAGATCGATATCCATGGAGCTAGGGTTTTCGGTGTCGAGGAGCTTCTCGACCGTCTCGTCGTAACCCTGTTCCACAAGCGCTTCGAGTTCTTCTCTGGACGCTCCAAAGCCTGCCCGCCGCATAAGGTGGGCCATCAATTGCAATTCGTTCGTGCTCATCGCTTACCTACCGAATTTCGTCGCGACGTTTGAGTTTGGTTGCAGTATAACAACATCGGACTTTTCAGGAGTGTTTTCGCGTGATGGTGTTTGAGCGTCGTCGCGAGTTTCAACGTTGCAAACGTTGATCCCGCTCTTCGTATGCGCTCACTGTCCGATCGTAGGGATATCTGGTCAACGCATCCTCGTCAAGGTCAACGCCCCAACCCGGCTTGTCATTGACGATTAGGTGTCCGTCTCGAACCTGGAGCGGATCGGAGATGATCTCATCGCGCCACGGTACGTCTGGGTCCATAAACTCCATGTTCAGGAAGTTCGGTAGCGTCATTGCGATGTGGGCGTTGATAATCGATGCCAACGGGCTATTGCAGTTGTGCAGAGTGACCGGCAGATAGCGAGATTCTGCAACAGCGGCGATTTTCTTGGCTTGAGAAACTCCGCCGCACCATTGGACGTCCACCATCAGCACATCTACGGCGCCGGTTTCGATCACCTCGGCGAACTCGGTTACTGCGTGCAGTCGTTCGCTCATTGCGATCGGTATCGAGGTCTGGGTGCGAAGTTGTTTGAGTGCGGACAGATTGTAAGGATGAACGGGTTCTTCGAGCCAAAGGAGGTCGAATGGTTCAAGTGCTTTGGCAAGTCTTAGGGCCGACACTGAGTTGAGCCCGTGTGCGTCGAAGGTTATTTCGAGTTCGTTGCCGACCTGGTCGCGAATGAATTCAACCTTGCGGACGGTCGCCAAAATATCGTTGCGGTGTAGATGCATATTGGGCCAGAAGTCACCCAATCGAGCGGAATTGCCTTCCGTGACGTTGTATCTGCCAGCCTGGAACGTCTTTACGCATGTGAAGCCGCGCGAGATTAGCTCCTGAGCACGCTCTTTTATTGCGCCGAAGTCGTCCGAAGCCGCCGCACCATCATCGACATTCATGCGGATGATCTGGCTTCCACCGCCGATATGCGAATAGAGCCGGACGTTGTCCCAGACTCTCCCGCCGATTAGCTCGTAAACCGGCTTGCCGAGGGCTTTGCCCTTGATGTCCCACAGGGCGGTTTCGATCGCCGAGATCGCACAACTGAATATGGCACCCCATGTGTAGTGGGTCGCTTTGAACATGGTCGCATACAGGGCTTCTACGTCGAATGGATTTTTGCCAACCACGTAAGATGCGAGCCACTGGATCGCCTCGGCGATCACCGGCCCGGCATGTCTAGTTCCTTCGCCATAGCCGATTACACCTTCGTCAGTCTCAACTTTGACAAACACCCAGCTTGCGCAGATGTTGCCTTGACCCAAAATCGGTGTGACTTTCGTGATTTTCATGAGAGGTTGCCTCCGGCGGCACGGCACTGATCGTTATGTTAGAGCCGTTTGCGGACGCCGAAATGGCGGTTGCGTCGAGTGAAGGTCGACAAGTCGCCCAATTGAATTGTCGAAATCTTGTAAGATGCGGATTCGTTAGGTAAGTCGTATTTAACTTGGAGAATTTTGCAACGGCTACAGCGACACAAAGTCCCCGATTGGAAGTAGACGAGAATCCGCCGATCCCGACGACGGCCGGACTTGGATTGCAGTTCAGCCTTTTAGCCTCGGCGACATTGTTAGTTACGCCGGTGATCGTCGCGCAGGCATCGGGCCTAGGCGACTGGTACATAAACTGGATGGTGTTTGCATCGTTGGTCGTAGTTGGTATTTCGACCCTGATCCAAGCACGTCGCATCGGCCCTATTGGCGGCGGTGTCGTTCTGCCGATGTTCACCGCAGCGTTCGCGATCCCATTTTGTATCACCGCGGTCGTAGATGGGGGCCCCGCCACATTAACAACGCTGGTGATCATTTCGGCGGTGATCCAACTCGCGGTCTCGAAATGGTTGTTTTTGCTCAGGCGGATCGTCACTCCGATCGTCGGTGGCACTGTGATGATGATCTTGTCGATCACCTTGGCGTCGGTCGTATTCAAGTTGTTGGACGATGCGACGGCTGCTGAACCGGTGGGAGGGTCTATGACGGCGTTCGTGACGCTGGTCATCGTCGCGGCGCTGGCGTTGCGCCGATCGCCCGTGTTGAGGCTGTGGGGTCCACTAATCGGCATCGTCGGCGGTTGCATCACCGCCGCGATATTCGGTATCTACGACGTGAATCGGATCGTCGAAGCACCGTGGATCGGTCTACCATCCGAATGGCCCGGCATCGGCTTCGAATTTGGAGTGGCGTTCTGGACGTTGCTACCTTCTTATCTCTTCCTTGGCATCATTATTGCGATACAGACGAACGGCGCGACGATCGCGGCGCAGAACGTGTCGTACCGAGGCGACCGAGCAGTCGATTTCCGTGGCATACAAGGCGCCCTTTCCGGTACCGGTGTCTCCAACCTGCTCGCTGGGTTTCTGGGGACGGTGCCAAATGGCATTAATCCTGCCGGGTCCGCATTTATGCAAACCGTGGGCGTAGCGTCACGGCACATCGGATATGCCATCGGATTGATCTTCATCTTTTTGGCATTTGTTCCTAAAGCGTCCGGCCTTCTCAGCACGATCCCGGGACCCGTAATGACTGGATATCTGGTACTGATCACCGGAACGCTGTTTGTCGATGGCTCAAGAACCGTCATCCAATCTGAACCGAACCGGGAAAAAGTTATCGTCTCTGGAATGTGCTTCTGGATCGGCGCCGCGTTTCAGTTCGGACTTTTCAACGTTCCTGATCTCAACCCGGTTTTGAACGGGCTTTTTAAGAGTGGCATCACTACCGGCGGGTTCGCAGCGGTAGCAATGATTCTCTACTTGGAATTGACCAATCCGCGACGGATGCGTTTCAGATCCAAGCTCGACATTGATTCCTTACCTGAACTCAACGAATTCATCGCCAACTTCGCAAACACCAGAAGGTGGAGCGACGCGATGCGCGACAGGTTGATGGCGGTCGCAGAAGAGACGTTGCTCACCCTGGCTCCCTTAGATCTCGAGATGACCCTTGATGAACCCGACGAACCTGAAGAAGAGCGTACGCTAGTCGTAATCGCCTCGAGCGAAGGAGATGTCGCCGAACTCGAATTCATCGGTGGCGAAGGTGGCCAAAACATCGAAGACCGGGTCAGGCAGCTCCAAGATTTCGAAGACGAGAGCATCATCGAAAACGAACTCTCCCTCCAACTCCTCCAAAACTACGCCTCATCAGTCCGCCACCAGCAATTCCGCGGCACGGACATCATCACCGTGAACGTGGAGCAGCCAGGAGGCTGAGGTTAATCGAAACTCCAAGTAAGCTAGATCGATACGCAGTATCATTGATCTAGCGGTTTGCAGTTTCATTACATCGATTAAAACCCGAAGGAGCGGCGATGAGAATTTTGTGGTTTTTGAGCGGTTTCGCAGCGATTCTGTCGATTATTGCTCTTGTTCTATCCGCGGTTGCCTTGGTCACGATAGTTTCAGACGAAGACGAGGGTCAGGAAAGCCAGAGTTACATCGTAGATCGCGGCGAATTCGCCGTTGAAATGGTATTGGAAGCTTTAGAGCTGTACGAGGACGAGGGCCGGGAAGAGACGATCCGTTTTTACAACACACCGGAAAGCACCAATGGCGAGTGGTACGTCTTCATAATCGACGAGTCCGACGAAATCATTGCACATGCCACCCCGGATCTATTGGGGGAAGACCTCAAAGGCGATCTCTTCGTCGGCGCGGATGGTTATCGGTTCGGTGAGGCTATCCTCGAAGCGACAGACCGTGGGCATTGGGTGGACTATCTATTTGAGAACCCTGCAACCGGCAATCGCGAGTACAAACACTCTTGGGTCGTCAAACGCGACGGGTTGATCTTCGGCTCAGGTTGGTATCAAGTGTTGCCGAAGTCTGGGTAACACCGAGGCGAAACTCTAACTTGTAGTTTTCGCCAATCCGATTTCCACCACTACCCCATCCACATTGTGCCGATCGCGGGCGATTTCGTCTGCAACCTCGCCGTTTATCCCAACCGCCAACGTCTCATTGGTGATGTATTCGGTATGGTTGGCGATGGCGGTTGCCACGTCGCTACCTTCTGGCGCGTTGATGCTCAAGTGAATACGGTCGGAGATTTCTAGACCGGCGTTTTTTCGCATGTTCTGGACGATGTGAGCGATGTCTCGGACGTACCCTTCTGCGCGGAGTTCCTCGGTGATCTCGGTGGAGATGCCGACGGTATAGGTGCCATCTGATTCGACGGCGTATCCTTCGGCCGCGATGTTGTCGACGAGAATTTCATCGGGAGCGAGTTCGAAGCCTGCGAGTCGGGCGATTTCGCCGTTTCTTACGGAAGCCGCCACTGCGGCCGCATCGGCATCGTTGAGCAGATTTCGGATGTCGTTGACCTTTCGACCGTATTTCGGGCCTAAGGCGGGCAGGTTCGGACGCAGGCGATAGGCCATCAGGCTGTCAGATTCGGATGTGTCTCGAATATTCCGGACGTTGAGTTCGTCTTTTAGTTGGTTGGTGATCATCTCCAAGGCGATGCGCTCTTGGGGCGAGTTGAGTTCAACGATGAGTGCGTTCAAGGGCTGTCGGACCTTTATTCCGGCGGCGGAACGTGCGGACCGACCGAGTGAAGCGAGACGCATCGCCAAATTGGTGCGAAGGGCGAGCGCGTCATCGATCACGGATTCGTCAGTAGTCGGCCAATCGGCCATGTGGACGGAGTCGGGTGCGTCGGAAAACCTTCGGCTGACGAGATTGGTGTAGATCTCCTCAGAGATGAAGGGCATGATTGGCGCGAGCAGTTGACTAAGCGTTGTCAGACACGTGTAGAGCGTGTTGTATGCGTCCTGTTTGTCATTGTCGTCTTCCGATTTCCAGAAGCGACGTCGGGAGCGTCGGACGTACCAGTTCGATAGACGCTCTACGTAAGTCTCGATGGCTTCGGACGCTCGTTCGATCCGCCAATTTTCGAGGTCGGCTGTGACCGATCGGACAAGCGCGTTGAGTTCTGAGATTGCCCATCGGTCAAGTTCGTTCGGCACCCTCGGATTTCCGGGTTCGCTGGAATGACCTGTGCTTTGCGTTTGGGGCGTCCAGCCGTCGAGTCGGGCGTATGTTGTGAAGAAGTAGTAGACGTTCCACAGGGGCAGGACAAATCGCCTTCGGGCTGCGTCACCCACGCTGTAACCGAAATTGAGATTGTTCTGCGGGATGTGGCGGGCGAAGACCCATCTCATGACATCGGCGCCCATCCTGTCGGCGGCATCCTCGAACGGGATGGAGTTGCCTTTGGACTTGTGCATCTCCTCGCCGTTTTCATCACGCATTAGTCCGTAAGAGAACACGGCCTTGGTCGGGGCAACGCCTTCGAGTGCGGCGGCCATGCAGATGAGGGAGTAGAACCAGTTGCGGAACTGTCCGGGGAAGGATTCGGAGATCCAGTCGGCGGGAAACCAGTCTCGCCAGTAGTCACGGTCGTCGTTATAGTGGAGCGTTGAGAAGCTGACGATGCCGGCGTCAAGCCATGCGTTGCCGACGTCGGTGATGCGCGCCGTCGGGGCGCCACATTTCGAGCAATTTATCTTGACGGCGTCGATCCACGGGCGATGGGGCGATTGGCCTTCGTAGTCGTCCCATCCTTCAATGGCGCGATCGCACAGTTCGTCTCGGGAGCCGATGACGTCAAAGTTTTCGCATTCGCTGCATTCGTAGATGGGAAGTGCAAGACCGTAGTAGCGCTTCTTGGAGATCATCCAGTCTTGCATGTTGCGGAGCCAGTCGAGTTCTCTGGCTTCGCCGAATGCAGGGACCCATTTGATGGTTTTGGTCGCCTCCATCATCGTGTGGCGAAGTTGGTCCATCGAGATGAACCACTCGTCGACGAGTCGAAAAACGAGTTCCGAACTGCATCGCCAGCAGATCGGGTAGCGGTGTGAATAGTCTTCGACTTTGTAGTAGACGCCGCTTTCGCGGAGGAGGTCGAAGATGATCGGGTTTACTTCGTCGACGGAATTGCCGCTCAAGGGACCGAAGCCGTCTACGTATACACCAGCATCGTCAAGCGGGGCGATAACGGGTAAGCCGTTTTCTCGCCCAAGTTGGAAGTCTTCGGAACCGGCGCCAGGCGCAATGTGGACGATGCCCGTACCTTCTGCGTCACCTACATCTTCCCATTCGATGACCCGGTGCTGGTCGCGGGCTTCGGATTGTGCTTCGAGGTCGTCAAAGGGGCCGCGATATCGCCATCTGAGCAGGTCTACGCCTTTTGCGCGCTCGATGATCTCGTGTTCGCCATCAAGAACGTGGAGACGGTTGGCGCTCAACCACAAAGTTTGAACCACATCACCAACGGTGTTGCGGACCTTGACGTAATCGTTTTCTGGGTTAACGGCTGCTGCGACGTTGGCGGCGAGCGTCCACGGCGTGGTCGTCCAGACAAGCAGAGATTCGCCGTCGCGGTCTAGAAGCGGGAGACGGATGAAAAAGCCGGGGTGGACGATCTCGGCGTAGCCTTCAGTGGCGATTTCGTGCTGGGACATTCCGGTTCCGCAGCGAGGACACCACGGCATGACATCTTTGCCTTTGTAAAGCCATCCGTTGTCGTGGCAACGCTTGAGGAACGCCCAGATCGCGTAGTTGTTCTCGTCGGATTTGGTGTGGTACGAGTCGTCCCATTGCATGAAGTAGCCGAGACGCTGGGACTGGCGTGTGATGATGTCGGAGAAATGGTCGACGCGGGACTTGCACTCTTCAACAAACTTGCCGACACCGTATGTCTCGATTTCTTGTTTGGATTTGAAGCCTTTTTCCTTTTCTACTTCAACCTCGATCCAAAGACCTTGGCCATCATAGCCATTTTGAAACCGCTGGCGGTAACCTTGCATGTTCCGGAAGCGGAGGAAGAGGTCTTTGTAAGTTCGTCCCCACGCATGGTGGACGCCCATGAGGTTGTTAGCAGTAATCGGGCCGTCGATGAAGGAGTAGTTTTTCTCGGCGTCGTTGTTGCGCGCTAGGTAGCGATCGATGAGGGTTTGACCATCTGTGTTGGGCGTGTTCCAACGCTCGAGCCATTGCTTTTCAGTCGCGACAAAGTCGACTTCGGCTTCGGGTAGGACGGGGTCGAAGGTATTCTGGTTTGCGGGCATTGGGCCAGAGTGATTCTTGAGGAGTATTCGACTTTCAAGTTTAAGTTAACGAGTTTGGAACACGTCCAGTTTCGGGTCACGATAAAATCAAGCCATGACTACGGCAGAGGAATATAGAACCGCATCAGCAACGCTTTACGATCAGGCGATGTCGGAATTGGTTGCGGGTGATTTGCGCCAGGGATCCGAGAAGCTTTGGGGAGCAGCGGCGCAAGCGTTGAAATCGCTCGCGGAACGTCGGGGATGGCGGCATGGTTCACATGCTGAGTTTTACAGAATCATGAGATGTGTTGTCGATGAGACGGATGAGCGAGAGTTGTTGAATCATTTCAATTCGGCAACTCAGCTGTACGTTAATTTCTACGAGGATTGGCTCGACGACGTTCAGATCCGCCAACTTGCCGAAGACGTCGAGGACTTTGTAGATCGAGTGAATCGCATCTGAATGACATTTGTATCTATCGAAGGTGATGCTTGGCTTGTTGACGGTCAGGCGACATACGCCGGGCGGAAGTATCGTGGTTGGGATGTTGAGGGGTTGTTGATGAATAGCCGTATGACGAATGCGGTGTTTGACGATGAGAATCCGGTAACCAGAGGGTTGTTTGCGTATCCGGATACCGGTGAGTGGGATGCGGATCGGAATACCGACGAGTTTGTGGCGATGTTGCCGGTGTATCGGGCGCATGGGTTGTTGGCGGTGACGGTGAATCTTCAAGGCGGGAGTCCGACGGGTTACTACCGGGAGCCGATGTTTCGTGAAAACATGGCGCAGCGCGGAATCCACGTAGCGGATGAGGTCGTCTGGGCAGGTCTACCAAGCCCTGATTCTCAGCCTTGGCACAACTCGGCATTTGATCCCAATGGTTCGTTGAAGGCAGCGTTCTTGGATCGAACTGAGAGGTTGATTGCAGCGTGCGACCGGCTGGGGATGGTGGTGATTTTGGGTTACTTTTACTTCGGGCAGGATGAGAGGTTGGCGGATGAACGCGCGGTGTGCCGGGCGGTTGACGATGCGACGCAGTGGGTTCTGGAGACTGGTTATGGGAATGTGCTGATCGAGATAAACAACGAGGCGAATATTCGGCGTTACGAGCACGAGATTCTGCAACCGCATCGGGTTGCGGAACTGATTGAACGGGCTAAATCTCACGTCGTTCCGGCGGAATGCGGAATCCGTGGTCGGCGGCTACTGGTGGGGACTTCGTATGGAGGAGGGCGTGTGCCGGATGATGATGTTGTGGGTATTTCGGACTACATCATGGTTCACGGGAACGGGGTTGCAGAACCGGGGCGGATTGCTGGCATGGTGGAGAACACGCGGGCATTGCCGAGTTACAGCCCCAAGCCGATCCTCTTCACCGAGGATGATCATTTCGACTTTGACAAGCCGGAAAACAATTTCCTTTCGGCGCTGTCGGCTTACGCGTCTTGGGGTTATTTCGATCCTGGAGATGCTGCAGGTGGTAAGTCGGAGTTCGGAGACTACCGTGACGGGTACCAGAACATTCCCGTCAACTGGGGTCTCAACACATCTAGGAAGCGCGGTTTCTTCGACCTGTTGGCAAAAGTAACTGGGCACACAGAATCAACGCGGTAGCGACCGCGCACCGTAGCCGTGATGGCGGCCGAGTTGAATTTACTCGTCTGCCTCGCCGTCACTCAAGGCTTCGATGGCGTTACCTAGTTTCATCACGAGATAAAGGACGCCGATTGAGATGAGTAGTGCACCAACTGCGACGGTTAGCCCCGAGAAAGCGGTTATTAATTGAGCGGTGTCTGACATTTTCAAATCCTCCATGCCAACTTCGTTACCGGTGCGGCTTTGAGTGAAACCGTGCAGCCGAGTAATCACGATTGCTGGCAGTATACCAATAAACGCTGAAAATATGTGTGCATGTTACGTTATTCGTGAAATATCGGAGTCCTAGACGTGTAATTGTCGATTATTGGGTGTCATAATTGATTCGGAGTCCAATTCGGAATCCGGCCTAGTCCTACCTTTCAGCGAAGATATCGTCGCCACGTTGAAGGCGGATGGCGATGTTGTAGGTCTGGTTGATGGATCTTGGTGTCGGGTAGTGGGCGGCTAGGAATCGAGTCATGGCTACTAGCGAGTGGCGGGCGGACGGCTCAGGTTTTCGGTGTTGGTATTGCTTGATTGCGGCGTCGACGATCTGGAAGTGGTGGAAGGTTGAGTCTTCGCGGAGCATGGCTTGAGCGAGGGTTGCAATGATGTCGTCGGGTTCGGAGGAGTTGGAGACGTAATTGGTGACGATGCGTGCGGATTCCTCGACTTGCTGTTGTGAGTTCATCGCGTTGAGCAGGTCATGGGGCAGCTGGTCGGGTGCGCCGTTAGTTGATGGTGCTGGTATGCGTTGCGATGGCATGTTGAGGAAGCGGTCGAGATAAATGCTCATTGCGGTGTCGTAGACGGCGCGAAGGAGTTCTACGGAGGGGTAGCGTTGGAGAGCTTGGTGAAGTGCGTTGGCCGCGGTGAGGGTGTTATGAACGGTGTCCCAATCTCCGAATTCGTTTGAGGTGTGGAACCGTGCCATGCGGAGAAACGCGGCGTAGGCGATCTTTTCGCCGAGTTGCTCGGCGGTTGCGCCGTTCCGGACCGCTTCGTTGATCGAAGCGATAGTTATGTATGGATCATCTGCGAGGATGGTTTCGGGCAGGTTTTCGTGGTCGGTCCAGCTGCCTCGGATGTTGGTAGATTGTTCCCAAAGCTGCGGGAGTTGGTTGCGTGCATCCCTGACCATGGATGCGAGATCGATGGGGTTGCGCCAGGAGTTGAGTTCTTCGCTTCGCCGAGCCGTGGCCATGCCTTGCACGAGGCTGGTGAGTATCTGTCCTGCGTGCTCCCAACCGATGTGGTCCAGCAGTTCGAACGCTTTGTTGCAGAAGTCGACGACGTGTCCGCCGTCGATGTAGATGCGGTCCGTGGCGGCTGCGAAGATCATGTCGTGAATATCGCGCTGGTTCAAACCGAGTTCGATGGCAGTTCGGAGGACACGTTCGGCACCGTCGGTGTCTCGGACTTCGATGAAGTCGCGGAACCATTGTTTGAAGACATCGGGTCGGGTTTCGCCGGTCGGGAGTGGTTCGACAACGAACCGAGGCGGACGTCCCGCACACTCGGCGGCCACTTGTCGGAGTCCTTGATAGAGGGAGCGTGGTTGGTCTTCGGGTCGGAGGAGATGCAGAAAGTTTGCGGTGCAGGTAAGCATGCTGAGGGCGGGCCCCCAGCCTTCGTTGGAGTAGGTGGTTCCGAAGGTCGCGCCAATGGTGAGAGGTGTACGGTAGTCGGCGGAAGATGAGTTGAGGCCGAGTACGGATTTGGCGATGACGAGGCGGATGTTGTCTTCCATGCCTTCTCGGAGACGCTTGGACCATCGCCGGACGGGATCTTGCTCGGGTGGATTTGGGTCTACGTAGACGGTGTTGTCGATGATGGATACCGGGAACGACCGAACGTCGTCAGCAAAGGGGTCGAAGGTACCTCCGCTTGCGAGGTCGAAGCGTGCGTGGTGCCAGTGGCAGGTGAGGATTCCGTTTTTGACGGTGCCGCGGTCGAGGGGGAAGCCCATGTGTGGGCATCGGTTGTCTACGGCTGCGAAGGTGTCGCCTTTGGCGAAGACGGCGATGGTGTGGCCGGCTCCGGTAATTACGGTACAACCGCGTTTTTTGAGCTCAGCGACTGTTCCGGCGTTTAGGAGATTGTTAACGGCGTTGGTCATGGGGGGACTGCCTATTGGATTGGAGACATAACTAGTCGATATCGCTTCAACCACCCAGCTTCACAGATAAGGGTACGCTCGCGGAGTCGAGTTGGCACCTGAGCATAGTTTAGCGCCCCGGTCATCTCTAGTACGATCTTGGCTAATGGCGATTTCCGACGTCGAATTGTTGAAGATACAGGTCGAAACGTTGTTTGTTTCAGACGATTTCGGTCGACTACGCTTCGTCAACGAGCCCTATGCCGATGATGCTCGTCCGGCTCCTAGCCTATTCGTAGGCACTGCTCGTTATGGTTCTATCGTGCGTTTTGGCAGCGATATACCGGAAAGTGTCTGCAAACGAATTGAAGTGTTGATGGGTTATCACGTTCACATCGGTGATTTCAGTTTTGACCCTCCATATCTTGATGATTTGATGGACGTGATTCGCCCTCACCTGAAGACCGATCGAGTGTGGAAGGGGCCAGCATATCGGTTCCCGAAATCGATGCAGTCTCCGGATTCGGGAGTGAGGATCAACTACGAAAATTCGCATCTCCTCAAAGCTGAATTCGCCGACTATATTCCTAATCTCAAAAGAATCGGTTCGGTTGCGGCGGTGGTTGAGCGTGGGAGAGCGGTTTCCATCTGCCACAGCGCGCGGAGGTCGGCGCGCGCCGAGGAGGCGGGGGTGGAAACGATTCCTTCACGCGTCGGCAGGGGATATGCGACGGCTGCTGTTGCGTGCTGGGCACGAATGGTGAAGGACTGCGGTCGAATCCCCCTGTACAGCACTTCCTGGGACAACGCAGCTTCGCAACGAGTGGCCGAGAAACTGGGGTTGATCATGTACGGCGCGAACTTTCACGTTACGTGATCACTTGATCCGGTAGGGATGACAATATCAATGAGCATTGTGGCCGGGTCGCGGCACTTATGCTCGTTCGGATTGGTTGTAAGTGCGCAGAGGTCGAATGGGTGTTGGATTTTTCGATTCACCGCTCGATACTAGCGGCATCAAGAAATAGAGTCCGTGACGCTCACTGCCGCGGGTTTTCGGTCGGACCGTGAATCCCATGCGGAGCTTCAGCGCGTGGTTCTCGCGGCTTTCGGAATAGCTGAATGACGCCAATTGGCGGCAGTGCAAGGTCCTCGCTAATTCGATCGCCTTTTCTTGCAGGTTCATTCCTATGCGTTTGCGTCGAAACTCCGGTAACACAAAGAAATTCTTGACCTTCGCCTGAAGCAACTCATTGCCGTTAAACGTCACAGCCGGAAGATTGTCTTCGGGTCCGATTGGGATCACGATGAGTCTCAGGACCCCTAGGATATTCCGGTTTGTGTGAGCGACGAGGATCCTTGAGTCGCGTTGATCGTAACCGTCGATGAATTCGGGAAGTCCGCTTTGGTGTAGATCGAAGAAATCCACGATCTCCGACCAACGCGGATGGTCTGAGGGCCACTCGGATATTTCGTACTTTTCCATAAGATTCGATGATGCATCGCGATTAATGGAATTGGGCGAACTCGGCAAGTTTTTCTGGCAGTTTGATCCCATTGCAAAACCACGTCATTCCGGCGAAAGCCGGAATCCAGAGGGGCGGTGCAATCGGGAGCCGGTCACCGAAACGGTCGCTTCGCGACTCCGATCACCAGTTTTGCAAAGGTTACCTCGAAACTAACGGCATCAAGAAATAGAGTCCATGACGCTCACTGCCGCGGGTTTCCGGTCGGACCGTGAATCCCATGCGGAGCTTCAGCGCGTGGTTCTCGCGGTTTTGGGAGTAGCTGAATGACGCCAACTGGCGGCAGTGCAAGGTCCTCGCCAATTCGATCGCCTTTTCTTGCAGGTTCATACCTATTCGTTTGCGTCGAAACTCCGGCGATACGAAGAAATTCATGACCTTCGCCTGAAGCAACTCTTTTCCGTTGACATTCACAGCCGGAAGATTGTCTTCGGGTCCGATTGGGATCACGATGAGTCTTAGAACCCCTAAGATAACCCGGTTTGAGTGAGCGACTAGGACTCTTGAGTCGCGTTGATCGTAGCCGTCGATAAATTCGGAAAATCCACTTTGATGTTGATCGAAGAAATCCACGATCTCCGACCAACGCGGATGGTTGGCAGCCCACTCCGATATTTCGTACTTTTCCATACATTTCCATGATGCATTGCACTGTTACGAAGCGAGAGGTCACAACGGGTACTCTGCCTTTTGCTTTGGTTGTTGACGACGAGAAACCTGCTCGAGGCTTCTGTGTCCCAAGGCGATGGGGTGATGCTGTTTATACTTTCGGTGTGGTGTGGGTTGGTGCGCTTGAGGATATTGGAGATCGAAGGCAACAGACCGGTAATTTATGGCTGAGGTTCGTGCATTTCGGGGGATTCGCTTTGCTGCGGCGTCGCAGGGGCGGGATTTGGGGGATTATGTTTCGCCTCCGTTCGACATGATTACACCGGTGGTTGAACGGGAGTTGTTGGGGCGATCGGAGCACAATATCGTGCGGTTGGAGTTGGCGCCTCGGGAAGGAGTGGATCGTTACGGGTTCGTGGCGGAGACGCAGGCGCAGTGGGAGGCCGATGGTGTTTTGATGCGGGATGAAGATCCGTCGGTCTATGTGACAGAGGAGACGTTTGAGTTTGGTGGGCAATCGCAGACGCGGCGAGGGTTTATTGCGGCGGTGCGGTTAGAGGAGTATGACCGGGGCGTGATTTTTCCTCATGAGCAGACGCGTGGTCCTTGGGTTGAGGACCGAGTCAGAATGATGCGGGCGACAGGTTCGGTGTTAAGTCCGTTGCTGGTGGTTTTTCAGGATGACATTCGGCATTCGGTAGGGGGGATCATGCGGGCGGTTACAGGTGCCCCGCCGTTGGAGACGGCGACGATGGCAGGTGGTTATTCTCTGCGGTTGTGGCAGTTGAAGGATCCGGGAACGCTGGAGGTGCTGCGTGTTTTGATGCGAGATTCGGCGATCTTCATTGCTGATGGGCATCACCGATACGAGGCGGCGTTGCGGTACCGGAGCGCGATCCGAGCGCAGCGAGAGATCGAGTCAGATGAGGCGGTGAATTACCGGATGATGCACATCGTGTCGATCGATGAACCGGGTTTGATCACGCGGGGGTATCACCGGGTGATACACGGTGCGACGCCTGAGGAGTTGGGGCGATTAGTTGGTCGAATTGAAGAGGTTTGTGAAGTTGAAAATGTTTCCTTGACTGACCGAGTTGAGATGCCATGGCGGCCCCGCGATCTGTTGAATGCGGTTGGTAGCCGGGACGATGGAGAGTTCGTATTCGGGATCCATGGATTGCAGGGAGGATTCAAAATTGCTCGGATGTCATCAGTCGAGTCGGTGGGATTGACCGGGGAGGATGCGTTGGAGAGGTCGGATTATAGACGGTTGCATTCCGAGATACTGGATGTGGTGTTCGGACGGGATCGGGTTGATGCCGCGGTGGATTTTGAATACGAGGTGGAGAATGTCGTTGACCGTGTCGATTCGTGCGAGGCGCAGCTGGGTATCGTGATGCGTTCGATCCCGATGCGTGAATTTGTGGACATCGTGACGCGGGGAGATCGATTGCCACCAAAGGCGACGAATTTCTATCCGAAGCCGCCAGCGGGGGCAGTGATTCAATCGTTGAACGGTTCTCTCTAGCCGCGTTCGATTTTCTTGAGCGCTTCGACGATATCGTCGGTCGGGGCGCGGTCACCGATGTCGATGCCGACATAGGAGTAGGCGATGTTTCCGTCTTTGTCGATGATGAAGACGGCGGGTGCGGCTACTAGGTCGTTATGGAGGTTGTACACTTCGTAGGCTTCGGGAACGCTGGCGTCTCTGGTGGTGTAGAGGACGGGGTAGTAGGCGCGGGCGTTGGCGATCATGGTTCCGGCGCCTTCGAAATCGTCCATGCTGACCGCGAGTATTTCCGCGTCGTAGTTGCGGATGCGGTTGTAATTGCTCTGCAACTCGACGAGTTGCCCGTGGCAAATGCCTCAGAAGTAACCCCGGTAGAAGACTAAGACGACGTTCTTATCGCCGCGATAGTCGGAGAGAGTTATCTTGCCGGCGCCGTTAGCGACCGGGAGTGAGAAGTCGGGCGCTTCAGCGCCGGCATCGGTGGACGACGATCCTCCACAGGCAATGGCGAAGGATGCGACGGCGACAACCGTTGCGGCGATAGTGAATGCCTTGAGACGGACCGCAAAGTCCGAAACTCGGTCGAATTGTGTTCGGATTTCCAACTAACCTTCGAGGGAGGACAGGGCTTCGAGCACATCTTCGCCAGGGACTTGGTGAGATGGCGAGTCGCCGATGCTTTCCCAAGCGATGTTGCCGTTGGTGTCGACGACGAATACTGAAGCAGATGCGAGGCCATCGCCATGCAGGTCAAAGACGTTGTAGCTGATGGGGACTTCGTTGTTTTTGCTGGAGTAAAGGATCGGGAATTCCGGTCGGGCTTTGGAAACGATGGATTCAGCTCCGCGGAGATCATCCGTGCTGATGCCTAGGACTTCGGCTCCCGCTTCAGTGATTTTGTCGTAATGTTTCTGCAACTCACCTAGTTGCCGCGTGCAGGACGGTCACCAATAGGCCCGGTAGAAGACGAGTACGACGGGTTGGTCGCCTTGGAACTGGGAGAGTGAGATCTCGGTGCCGTCTCTGTTGACAGCGGGTAACGAGAAGTCGGGCGCCTGCGGGAGGTTCGACACTTCGGCGACAGGTGCCGCGGGATCCGCGGCTGAATCGGTATTATTCGTGGTTTCCGCGGATTCGTCGGCTTGGCCGCAGGCGGTTAGGGCGAACAGCGCCGTTGCGAGCAGGAAGGCGATGCTTAGGTTGCGGATTCTGAGTGATTTGATCATGGCAGGTTCGCGATTACGGTGGCGGCGGAGACTTGGTGGGTGTAATCGGTTCCGATGTTTTTGTATGCTATCTCACCGTTTTTGTTGACGATGAAGACGGATGCTGAGGCTAGCCCGTCGTTGAATAGGTTGAAGACGTTGTAGGCCTTTGGGACGTCGTTATTTTCGGCCGTGTAGAGGACGGGGAAGTCGATGCCGACTCGTTGGGCGATTTGGTCGGCGCCAGTGAGATCGTCGGTGCTGATTGCGAGCACCTCAGCGCCGGCATCTTTGATCTCGTCGTAGTGTCGTTGCAGCTCACCTAGCTGCTGGCGGCAGAAACCTCACCAGAAGGCCCGATAGAAGACGATGACGACGGATTGTTTGTCTTTGAATTGAGATACGGAGTAGTTACCGTCCGTCGTAATGGACGGTAGTAAGAAATCCGGTGCCGGTGGTCCGGCTGAAACGGTCTCGGGTTCTGAAACGGGGGTGAAGGTCGCCGTGGGTTCAGGGGTGAACGTGGGCGTAGGTGGTACCGGAGTATGGGTGGCCGTTGGTTCGGGTGTGTCGGTTGGTGGGATGGGTGTGTTTGTCGGTACGGGAGTGTTGGTTGGAGGAACTGGCGTGGCCGTTGCGGGAACGGGTGTTGAGGTAGGTTCTTCGGTGGTGTAAACGGCAGGTGTGGGCGTCGCTGCTTCCGCTGGCATTTCGGGTTGCGGGGTGTAGGTCGGAGGTACTGGTGTATCCGTTGGCTCTGGAGTGTGCGTTGGCAGCTCTGGCGTCTCCGTCGGCGGAACCGGCGTATCCGTGGGTTGGGGTTGCGGGGTATCCGTTGGTGCTGCGACTTGGGTCGTCGCAGTAGGTTCCGGTTGCGGGGTGTCAGTTGGTTCGGGTTCGACCGCCCTTACTTCCGGAGCAGGCGTGTTGGTCGGTTCAGGCGCAGTTGTAGCAGTTGGTGCTGGCACCGCGGTCGGAGGAGGGGATGTCGGATCGGGTGCTGACGTATCCGGTTCCGGTGCAGATTCACACGCGAACACCAAAAACATCGTTGACAGCGCAGCAACCGCGGCGCCGGCAATGCTTTTGGTGTAGGCGTTGCGGATCCGTGTGTTCGTTGGATTCATCGGGCTCTCGATCCCCGATTGGTCTGATCAACCAGTCATTACCGAAAGTGTCGCTTCGGCAGCCGATAGGGCTTCGTCAATGTGATCTTTTTCAACCCATCCCATATGACCTATACGGAATATCTTACCGGTGAGTTCTCCTTGACCGCCGCCGAGCACGACATTATGGTCCTTCATCACTTTGGAGACGAACAGTTTACCGTCAAGCCCTTCAGGGAGTCGGATAGCGGTCAGCGTGTCGGATGCGAAGCGGCGTTCGGGCAGAATTTCGAGTCCCAATTTTTCGGCACCGTTGCGTGTGTGTTCGGCGATTTCGTGGTGACGACTGAATACGTTTTCGATACCTTCGTCGACCATCGATTGGAGTCCAACTTCGAGCGCGAACATCGCGGATTCGCACGGTGTAAAGGGCGGCTGGCCAAGTTGGAGGAAGTCTTCGTACTGTTGGATGTCGTAGTAGTAGCGCGGCGTCGTGCAAGTCTCGTATGCTTGCCATGCCTTTTGGCTGAAAGCGATCATTGCGATGCCGGGTGGGGCGACCCATGATTTCTGGGACGCGGTGGCGAGGGCGTCGATACCCCATGCATCAACGGCGATTGGCATGCCGCCAGCTGAAGATACGGCGTCGACGAGGATTAGGGCATCGGATTCGTCGTGGATGGTTTTGCATATCTCCTCCAGCGGATTAGAGACGGCGCTGGAGGATTCGTTGTGGGTAAGGATGACGGCTTTGTAATCGGGTTCGGCACGCAACGCGTCGCGGAGGACGTCGATATCAGCGGTTTGTCCGAGCGGAAATTCGAGTTTCGTGACCTCGGCTCCGACCGCTTCTGCGATCTCAGCAAAGCGGATGCCAAAGAAACCGATGATGATGGCGAGAACTTTGTCCCCCGGGGAGACGGTGTTGAAGACGGCCGTCTCCATGGCGCCGGTGCCGGACGACGTGATGAAGTAGACGTCGTTCTTGGTCATCAAGACAGTGCGGAGGTTCGTGCTCATCCGCTCGAGCATGTCGGCATATTCCGGCCCGCGGTGATTGATCATCTGCTTAGCAGAGATCTGCAGCACCTCTTCGGGTAGAGGGACAGGTCCGGGGATGCGGAGATTTGGTTCGGAGTTTTGCGTCATTTCTCTTCGCGGTTTGTTGGATTTGAATGGGTGGGAGATTGATTCGATTTTAGATTGCGACGGATCAAAGAACGCGGATTAAGCGATGCTCGCGGCGGCCTCGGCGGAGGATGATTAGGTTGCCGTGAAGGATGTCTTCGGGGGTGACGAGTCGCGCGGAGTCTTCGACGCGTTCTGAGTTGAGGTACATCCCACCTTGTTGGACGGTTCGGCGGGCGTCGCCCAAGGACCGGGCAAGTGTCGTTGAGACCGCGAGTTCCTCGAATGAGAGGGATCGTGCTTCGATCTCGGACTTGAGGACTTCGGTGGAACTGGAGCCTGAGAAGACATCGGCGAGTTCGTTGCCTGAGAGCCTGTCGAACTCGCCGCGGAAGAAGGCACGAGTGACGCGTCGTGCTTGTTCGAGGCCGGAATCACCGTGGACGATTCGAGTGACTTGTTCGGCGAGGGCTTGTTGGGCTTCGCGTCTACCTGGGCGTTCTCGAACGGCTTCTTCGAGAGGTTCGATTTCTTCTGGGCCGAGCCAGGTGTATATCTTCAGGTATCGAATGACATCTGCGTCGTCTTTGTTGAAGAAGAACTGATACAGCTGGTACGGCGAAAAGTGGTCGGCATCGAGCGCTGGCGCACCACCAAGAGATTTGCCGAATTTCGCGCCGGCCGAATCGGTTATGAGCGGGAATACGATCCCGTGGGCTCGAAGCGAACCATCGGGCGCAGTCCCGTGGACCCGGCGTATTAGGTCCACACCGCCGAGGATATTTCCCCATTGATCGCTCCCTCCAGATTGGAAGGTGCAGCTCTCTCGCTCGAACAACACCAAATAATCGAACGCTTGGAGGAGTTGGTACGAGAATTCCGTGTAAGAGATCCCGTCTTCCCGTTCCATGCGGCTATGTACGGCTTCTCTTTTGACCATGTTGTTTACTGTGAAGTGTTTGCCAACGTCACGAAGGAAGTCGAGAAGGAACGTTGAGCGTAACCAGTCCGCATTATTGATTAACTTGGCGGCATTCGACTTGGTGTCGAAATCAATGAATCGCTGGAGTTGCTCGCGGATCGATTCCGCATTTGAATCGATTTCGTCGTACGTAAGCAGAGGCCGTTCGTCGTTTTCCCTTGGGTCACCGATCAATCCGGTGCCGGCACCAAGAATCGCAATTGGCGTGTGGCCGTGTCGTTGCATCCGGGCCATGCACATCAAGGGAACGAGGTGTCCGATGTGCAGCGTCGGCGAAGTAGGGTCGAACCCGTTATAGCAAATGATTTTCTGGGACTTCAAAATCTCAGTGGCACCGGGTGTCGCATCGTATATCGCACCTCGCCAAGTCAACTCTTCGTGAATGTCTGCGAATGTTTCGGTGGTCATGGTTGTTTACCGGGTTTCATGTCGTTCGGGGTGGCAGCGATTCGAATATCTGGTTGATTCGCTGCACATCTAATTGGATCTGTTGCTCAAGCTCTTCGACGGTGTCGAATGCTTCGTCGGGGCGGATGAAGTCGATGAAGTCAACGCTGACGTATTGACCATAGAGATCCTCGTCGAAGTCGCTGATGTGGACTTCGAACGAGAATTGACCTCTCTCGAACGTGGGATTGTCGCCGATGTAGGTGCCGGATGGCAAAATCCGGCCATCGGGCAGTTTCGCCCAGGTCGCGTAAATTCCGTGTGCGGGCATTACGAGGTCGGGAGACGATTTCATGTTTGCGGTCGGGACGCCCATCTCGCGTGCCCGTGCGGCGCCAGGTGTCACTTTTCCGCCTCTTTCGTACAGTCGGCCAAGCATTGCCGCGGTTCGTTTCACATCGCCTTGGGCTAATGCAGCGCGGATCGACGAGCTGGAGACGACGATGTCGTTTCCGTCGTCGGCTTGCCGGACCGGTGGCACGGTATGCAACCGGAAACCGTTGCGTCGGGCGATTTCGTCGAGTTGCTCGATGTTGAGGAGGTCGTGTCCCAACACCGCGCGTTCGCCGATGACCAAGTGTGTCATACCGAGGGCGTTTTGCAAGGTGGTCAGGAAAGCTTCGGCGGACATCACGCGGATTTCATCGTCGAAGTCGATCAGTCCGATGGTGTCGATTCCCTGGTCTTGGATGAGGGATACACGCGTTTTGGTGCCGTACAGTTGCTTAGTTTGGCGCGTCGGGTCGATGACGGAGCGCGGCGGTCGGCGAAAGCTGAGCGCCACGCTTTGGTTGTCGTATCGTTCGGCAACCTCAACGACGCGCCAGAGAAGGGCTTGATGCCCTTTGTGGACGCCGTCGAAGGTACCGACGGTTATACAGGTGCCGCCATCTGCGTCATCGATGGGTGCTATCTGTTCCTGCAACCCCATGTCGTCATGCTATCGAGCGATGCGTCAGCATCGTCAGGCGGCCATGACCGCCGTTTCGGCTAGCACCTCGACGGTCTCGCGCAGAAGCACTTCGGTTGTCTCCCAATCGATGCAGGGGTCGGTGATCGAGACGCCGTACTTCAGAGCTGAACGGTCGCCGTTCAGCGACTGGTTGCCCGCGTTGAGGTGGCTTTCAAGCATCAGCCCGACGATACCTCGGTTGCCCTCGGCGCGTTGCCGGATCACGTCACGGTATGCGACGGGTTGCAAGGCGTGGTCCTTGTTGCAGTTGGCGTGCGAACAATCGACTACGAGGTTAGGGGACTTGCCGCTATCGGATAAGGCCTTCTGGGCTTTGGCGACGTTTACCGCGTCGTAGTTGGGGCCGTCAGCGCCGCCGCGGAGGACGATGTGGCAGGCGTCGTTGCCGGAAGTCTGCACCACTGCTGCACCACCGGCATCGTCGATGCCGAGGAACGCATGGCTGGCGCCGGCGGCGATCATACCATCGACGGCAAGTTGGATGCTGCCGCCGGTTCCGTTCTTGAAACCGATGGGCATGGAGAGGCCGCTCGCGAGCTGGCGATGGGTCTGGCTTTCGGCGGTTCGGGCTCCGATTGCGCCCCAAGAGACGAGGTCGGCGATGTACTGGGGTGTAACGGGGTCAAGAAACTCGGTTGCACAAGGCAGACCGGTCTCGCAGACGCTCATGAGGAACCGTCGCGCTCGGCGGAGTCCTTCAGCCATATTGCACGTACCGTCAAGGTTCGGGTCGTTGATAAGGCCTTTCCATCCGACAGTAGTGCGAGGTTTTTCAAAGTAGACGCGCATGATGACGAGCACGCTGTCGCGCACTTCGTCGGCGAGTACCGCGAGGCGGTCGGCGTATTCACGCCCGGCTACCTCGTCGTGGATCGAACACGGTCCGGCGATGACGAGCAATCGATCGTCTTTGCCGGCGATGATGTCGGCAGCTTCTCGGCGAGAGCGAATGACGAGGTCTTCGACATCTTTCGAGATCGGAATTTCGGCGAGGTATTCGGAAGGTGGGTCAAGTGGGCTAATTGAAGCCACGTTCAGGTTTTTGATTCGTGAGGCCATCAGTTCTCCGGTAGAGGGTAGGTTTGTGGTCAGCGTTTAGGGTTCGGTTGATTGGGACGCGCGGAATCTACGAGCACAAGGGTTGCGTTTCAGGATGCGCCGCGCCGGGTGCAAATTCGCATGGTTTCGACGTCGCGCGGGCAGAGTGCCATGTTGTTTCTAGGCGCGGCGCCGGCGGATATAGAGCCAGGGAGCAACTTGACCAGTATACGTACAGAGCCCACGTGTGCGGGCGAATGCCTTGAGATCAGTGATGCGCGCCGCTTCGCCGCATCGTTGCAATGCGGAGACTGGACTGTCTTGGCGGCTATTGGGCATCGGTGATGTCCGCTCGGAGCACAACTGCTTCTCTCAAGTATATGTGGCGAATCTCGTCTTGCGATTTATCCGTATTGAGGAAGAGCATCACCCGCACGCACTTACGCATCGAGCCAGGCCGGTCGATCTCGATCGAGTTGATTAGCGGTACAAGGTTCCAGTTGAGGCGCTCACGTGCGGCGACGGCGGGGAACTCGGCGTTGAGATCGGATGTCAGCGTGAAATAGACGGCAGCGATGTCTTTGGGCGCGATATCGTTGGCGGCGATCATCTCGTCGAGGAGCTCCTCGGTTGCGTCCATTATCTCCGGTCGAGAATTTTCGCGGACGGTGGTGGCGCCTCGGACGCCGCGTACTGCAGTCATGATCGGTTAAACCGTAGGTCTGGTTGCGGGTTGCATCGCGGCGAGTTTATCGTCCATCGATCTTCGGGTGAACACATTTCATGCTTGGAGCGAGCGGATGAAATTTGCCGCCGTTGCTGGTGCTTCGTCGGGTTCTTTGCCCTGCATCGCGTTGATGAGGGCGCTGCCGATAGCGACACCGTCTGCGTACCGCCCCACTGACTTGACGTGGTCGACGTTGGAGATGCCGAAACCAACAACGACGGGCAGCTGGGAGTGGGAACGGACGCTTGCGACCAAGGTTTCAACGTTTCGCGAAACAGCGGCGCGGGCACCGGTAACACCGAGACGAGAGATGCAGTAGACGAAACCTGATGCTTGTTTGCATGCTTGAGCGATCGTCTCTTCCGTAGAGGTGAGAGCGAGCAAGGGGACGAGAGAGATGTCGGCATTGGCGCAGGCGTCGAGGAGCGGTCCGGCTTCTTTCGCAGGCAGATCGACGGCGATGATGCCGTTGACTCCCGCGTCGCGCGTCCGGGCGCAGAACTCGTCTACACCGATCTGGTAGATCGGGTTGTAGTAACCCATGAAGACTATAGGAGTTTCGACACCGCGTCGGCGGATCTCGGCCGCGTTCCCAAAACAGTTTTCGGGCGTGATGCCGTTCTCCAGCGCCTGGAAGCTCGATTTCTGGATTACCGGGCCTTCGGCGAGCGGATCGCTGAAGGGGACTCCCAGTTCGATGACGTCGGCACCGGCCTCGGTCATCGCTTCAACCACTGCCGGAGTGCTGTCACGTTGAGGATGTCCGATGGTTACGAACGGCACGATGGCGGTACGCCCGTCGTCTTCGGCTCGAACGAATGCTTGTTGGATGGGATTAGACACGTTGTTTGCTCGTAAGAACTAAATGTTACTTTTTCGGAATCGGTCAAGCTAACGCGATCTCGTAGGTGGCGTACGTGTTGTTGACCGAGTGTACGAGCACGGCTGGCCATATCGACCTCGTCGTCGCGCAAGTAGTTGCGAGCAAGATGCCCATGCCTAAGATGTAGACGTTCGAGTGAAGGGTATTGAAGCTTGGATCGATGTGTATCAGGCCGAAAAGAGAGGCGGAGAGGATGACGGCGACGGCGACGTTGGAGATTTTTCGAATAATCGGAACCATGAATCCGCGGAAGAGCATCTCTTCGCCGAGCGGGACGACGATTGATAGGACCACCAATGCGAGGATCGGGTTACTGCCGAGTGCTGCGAAACTGTCGAAGACCCGATCTTGGGAATGCACATCGACACCGGAAGCGACGAAAATCTGCGATAACGCCAAGTTGAACGCCACCCATGCGATCAAAGGTAGCG
The DNA here is from genome assembly GCA_965208645.1 of Dehalococcoidia bacterium. Taxonomy (GTDB): domain Bacteria; phylum Chloroflexota; class Dehalococcoidia; order Lucifugimonadales; family Lucifugimonadaceae; genus Bin127. Next base: position 1,333,637 of record OZ242350.1, read on the forward strand.
CGAACGATGCTACCGTTCGCTCCGGCATTCGCAATCGGAGTTGGTCGGCGAACTGTGTAGGTATTTTGTTGGCGAATATGAACGCCACGGCGATCAGTGCGAACGATCTCACTAAGATCGAGATGGTGTTCTTGGTTCCGATAATCCAATCTGGATTTTGGAGAAGATATGTGATCGATGGCGCGAAAAATAGTAGGGCGGTACTCGTTGCTACGAATCCAGCGAAGTATGCGGCGTGTTTGAGTTTGAGGATGTAGACGATGGCCACCGACATCAAAGCGAAGCAGATGCCGATCGCGAGGTTGCCAAGATTGATGAGGTGAGGATCGGCTTCGTGGTGGAAATCACCAACAAGGCGATCGAGCCAGACTTCAATGCACAGCCAAGTGACGATACCACCTGCGAGCAGGACCGCCAACTCGCGTTTTCGGGGATCCGCGAGAACGACGAACCGGATGGTTACCGCTGACCGCACCGACTCATAGCCACGCAACATCGCCGCATAATTTTGGATCACGTGGTTTGGCGGCGAAAACGGCATACTCTTCCGCCGACTGTTCGATCGTAGTGAAATCGCCATGTCCGGGCATCACAACGGTGTTCGCCGGCAACGAGTGGAGCCGGGTAGTGATGCTCTCGATGATCTGATCCAGCGCGCCCGAGCTTACGGTCTTTCCTGGGCCGCCGGGAAAGAGCGTGTCGCCGGTGAAGACGTGGGGTGATGCGGCGGGCGTGTCGCCGGGCAACAGGTAGGAAGTGGATCCTGGGGTGTGTCCGGGGGTTGCGATGCACCGAATAGTGATTTCGCCGATCTGGAGGATGTTGTCTTGCGCAACATTGATCGGATTGCGATAACCACTTTTATCGGCTACGGCGTGGGTGTCGTCGGCTCCGATGCCTACAGGTGCGTCGAAGTGGTCGGTCACGATGTCGAACCCCTCGAGATGATCCCAATGATTGTGAGTAATCAGGATCGCTTTGACGTCGGTGTTTCCTGCGGCCTCGATGAGTTCAAGAGGTTTGTCCGGAGTGTCGATGATCACGCTTTTGTTGGTGCTTCGACAGGTCACCAGATAAGCGTTGTTATAGAACCCGGATACCCATCGCTGAATGGTCCATAGATCGCCTTGGTATTCGATGCTCATTGTGATTGTCACCCTCCGTCAAATGCGATATCGCACCGAGTCTAACGGAAAGTCTCGACCGCCTCTTCGTAGGATTCGACGATTTGGACGACTTGGTCAATGGCGGTGACTCTGAACAGGGTTCCCAAGTTGTTTCCGAGCCCGCAGAGTACCAGTTTCCCGTGTCTGACGACGACGCGTGCGGCGATGCTGAGCAAGGAACGGATGCCTGCGGAATCGATCGCTTCGACCTGTGCAAAGTCGATGATGATGTTCAAATCGCCGTTCAGAATGCGTTCCCGAACGGACCGTTCGAACTCTTCGGTGTCAGGTGCCTCGATACGGCCCTTAGGAAGAAGGACCAGAATCGCTCCGTCGCGCCGTTGTGTGGCTTCGATCGTCAAAAATGATCTCGCGGTCGGTGACGCCGACCTGCGTGTTTAACGCCAGCTTACGTGTCTTGCGCCGACGCACGAGCCAAAATTATATCGGTAATCCGAACGCGTGTGCAAAAGGCGCTTGGACCGAGCGTGCTCGGAGAAGGGATCGACTAGGCCGCAGGCGATGGATCTACCGCAGAGGAGCCTTCGGTCTGACCGACGTTCTCGAGATCTTGAACTTGGTTTTCTGCAGGCGGACTGCCGTCAGCACCCGAAGTTTCGCTGCGAGACTCACTCGGATCGCGGCCTTCCATGATGGCTTCGAACTGGTCCGCATCGATGGTCTCATTTTCGAGGAGGAATTGGGAAACAGTCTCCAGTTTGTCATCGTGTTTGGTGAGAATTTCCGTTGCGGTTTCGACGCCTTCTCGTAGCAACCGATCGATCTCGCGGTCGATAATCGCTTCGGTCTTCAAGCTGTAATCGCGCTCCTCGGAGATCTCCCGGCCGAGGAAGATCGCCTCCTGGCGCTTGCCGAATGATCGGTAGGTGAGTTCGTCGCTCATGCCGTAGCGCATGATCATCTCGCGCGCGATGCGGGTCGCCTGTTCAAAGTCGTTGGAGGCTCCGGTGGTTATCTTGCCGAGTTTCAGTTCCTCGGCGGCGCGTCCGCCCATAGCACCGGCGATGCGTGCCAGGAGGTACGGTTTCGTGAGGTAGGACTTGTCTTCCTGTTCCCAACGTGTGAAACCTCCGGCGTGGCCGCGGGCGATGATCGAGATCTTGCCAACGCGGTCGCCTTCTGGCATGAAGTACGGCACTACGGCGTGACCGGCCTCGTGGAACGCGGTCAACCGCCGTTCGTCTTCGGTGATGACCTTGCTCTTGCGCGCCGGACCGATGGAGACGCGGTCGATCGATTCCAAGAGTTCATCGAGCCCGATCGATTTCTTGTTTTTGCGGGCGGCGAGGAGCGCGGATTCGTTGATCAGGTTGGCCAGATCTGCACCGGAGAAACCGGGTGTCTGCTTGGCGACGGTCTGCATTTCGACGCCTTTATCAAACGGTTTGCCCTTGGCATGTACATCGAGAATGGCGGTACGCCCGCGGATGTCGGGCGTGTCGAGGGTCACGCGGCGGTCGAAACGGCCGGGTCGGAGCAGTGCCGGGTCGAGAATGTCGGGCCGGTTGGTTGCCGCGATGACGATGACTGAAGAGTTGGTGTCGAAACCATCCATCTCGACGAGAATCTGGTTGAGCGTCTGTTCGCGTTCGTCGTGACCGCCGCCTAGGCCAGCACCGCGGTGTCTGCCGACGGCATCGATTTCATCGACGAAGATGATGCAGGGCGCGTGGCGTTTCGCCTGTTGGAAGAGGTCCCGTACGCGTGACGCGCCAACACCGACGAACATCTCGACGAACTCGGAGCCAGAGATGGAGAAGAACGGAACCCCGGCTTCGCCAGCGACGGCACGGGCAAGGAGTGTCTTGCCCGTGCCGGGAGGGCCGACCAAGAGAACGCCGCGCGGGATGCGCGCACCGAGAGCTTGGAAGCGTTCGGGGAATTTGAGGAACTCAACAATCTCCTCGAGTTCTTCCTTGGCTTCGGGGACGCCAGCGACGTCGAAGAAGGTCACGGTGGCCTTGGCGCCAACGAACATACGCGCGCGGGTGCGACCGAAATTCATCGTCTGGCTGTTGCCGGCCTGAGCCTGTCGCAACATGAAAATGAGAAGTCCGGCGAATAGGATTAGCGGGAGGAACCCGATGAGGGCTTGCAACAGCGTCGCGAGGCCGCTCTGGCCGCGGACGTCGAGACGATAGTTGTTGAGATCAGCGCCGGCATCAGAAAGGGCTTCGAAGACGCTGGTAGAAGATTCTTTGCGGGACGAGAAGACCTGCGAGCCGTTGTCGATCTTGACCGTGTCACCATTGACTTCGATGCTCAGTGCGGGTCCGGTATTGTCGCGAGCCATCTCAACGACGCGATTGAAGGGGATGGTCTCAGATCCGTCGCCGGTGCGGAACAACAGCAGAATCAATGCGATCGCCGCCACGGCGATCAGCACGTAGACCAATGAGTTTCGGATTCTCACAGTTTGGATTCTAATTCACAGCAAATCGGAAGTCCCGACTTCCTGTGCCTTCTGATACGTCGACAAATGCCGATGCGGTTCTAGCTCCGGATGACATGTGACGCGATGAAGTATGCGCAGGTTCAAGGATTGAAAGGTTTTTTGCCGTTCTCTTGGCAGAATTCGCGGGCATGCCCGAGCATGAACTCGCGGACGCCGATCGAGAATGTAGTGGCACCGATCGATTTTCCGGCGGCGACGGCTCGTCGCTCTACGTCCGCGGTGGCTGCGACGCGGTCCGGATGCATCGGCTGGCCGGCGATGCCCATGCTCGCGGCGAAGTCGTTAGGTCCGCCGGCGACACCAGTCAGGCCGGGCACGGCGAGGATGTCGTCGAGATTGTCGTGCGCTTTCTTCGATTCTATTTGGGCCATGACGATCATGTTTTCATTTGCCCATTTCATGAAGGCCCGTTGACCGCCGTACGCCTCGATTTTCTCAGGGTCGTTGAATTCGGTACCGCGTCCACCGCCCCATGAGCGCCAACCCGCTTCCGGGAAGAGACAAGCGTCGGCGAGAGCTTGAGCCTCCGCTCCGGTCTCGACGTGGGGTCCGGTGACACCTTGGACGCCGCGATCGAGGTAGAGATTGACCTGGTATGCGGCGTTGTCCGGGACGCGCGCGGTTACGGACATGCCAAGGGCATTGGATAAGCGACAGATGTCGTCGACGCTCTCAACGGAGTAGGCTCCATGTTCGCCGTCGATACTGATGGCGTCGAAGCCAACATGGGCGGCGAGTTCGATGAGCTGGGACGACGGAAACGGGAGCGCGAACACCAAGGCGTAGCGTCCTTCACGGTTGGCTTTGAGGATAGTGTTTTCAATCATGTACGGCATCTTCCTTTTCAATTTTTGCCCGGGTGAATTCCCTAAAGATTCCGCTCGAATCTCTTTGGTCTGCGGATCGGTGCTTGATCTTCTTTCGATGGGATGAATTTTAGCAACGGTTCGGTCGGTGTGCGTTGCGACAGTTGCGTTCAGATCCGGCGATTGGTCCCACCGCGGGAGGTGGGACGAACGAAGGGCGGATGGGCGTCGATTTCGTCGAGGTCGAGATCGATGCCGAGACCGGGTGCGTCGCTCAGGGTGACGTATCCGTCTTTTTGACGGGGTAGACCGGGACAGACGGTGAAGTACCAAGGCGAGTAAAACTCGGCGTGATACTCCTGGATCTCGAAGTTCACGATCGACGCGTCAAGGTGCATCTCGGCGATGGCGCCAATGGGGGAGCAGACGTTATGCGGGGCCATCGTGATGTGTTTTGCCTCGGCCATGATGGCGATCTTTTTGAGCTCGGTTATGCCTCCGGCATTGGCGATATCGGGCTGCAGAACGTCGACTGCATGGGCGTCGATGATGTCGGCGAATGGGAACTTGGTGTAAAGGCGTTCGCCAGTGGCGATCGGAATGCCGACTTTGCGTCGGACTTCGAGGAGTTCGCAGATGCGTTCTTCGGAGACGGGTTCTTCGTAGAAGAGTGGACGGTACTTTTCGAGCCGGTTGCCGAGTTTGATAGCGTTCATCACGTCAAATTTGGCGTGGGCTTCGACAAGAATGTCGATTTCTTCCCCGACGGCCGCGCGGACGGCGGCGACGCGGGCTTCAGCGGTCGCGGCTTCGCGTTCGGAGATTTTGTAGTAGTTAGTTTGAGCGAAGGGGTCGAATTTCATCGCGGTGTAACCCATGTCGACGACGACTTTCGCCTCTTCGGCATTCTGTTTGGGGGTGCCAGGGTTGGCGTACCAGCCGTTGGCGTAGACGCAGATTTTCTCTCTCTGGGATCCGCCCAGCAATTGGTAAACCGGGCGGTCGAGGATTTTGCCCTTGAGGTCCCACAGCGCGATGTCGATCCCGCTGATGGCGGTCATGGCGAGGCGGCCGCGTTTGCCGGGGGCGTTGTGGTACATATCCGTCCAGATCGCTTCGGTGTCGAGCGGGTCGCGTCCGGCGACCCACTTCTCGACCAGGAGGGTAGCGAGGAGCTTAACGGAGTCGTCGGCCTCCATCGGACTGGCGTCTCCCAAGCCGTATAATCCCGGCTGATCGGTGTTCAATTGGACAACCAGCCAGTTGCGATCGGCGTTATGGTGTTTTGCCGAAAACTGGTGGAACTGGATTCCGGTAACTGCTGGCATTATCTACTCCGGCGGTTGGTGATCATTGTTTCCGTGTCGAATGCATGAGGAAAGGATACCAAGCGCACCGACGAACAATGGTTGAATTTCTGTCGATGGTGGTTGCGTTAAACTTTGCGTGTTATGGGTATCTGCTTGCCGGAAAAAGCGTTGCACGAGGTTTGGCGACGAGCCGATTCCCATCGTGCCTCGGTCGCAACTGCTTGCGGGGATCGCTATCGAGTGCTCTACTCGGGGATGCCGGGAGGGTCGTTTGGTCCCGATTTTAGGGACGCGGTGTTGGAGGCGGACGATGGGTCTGAACTGCAGGGCGACGTCGAGATTCATCGTGACGTATCAGATTGGTACACTCATGGTCATGATGGCGATGCCCGGTACGGGCGCGTGGTGTTTCATGTGGTGGTCAATGGAATCGACGATGGAACGAACGGGTCTTCTTCGGTGCGCTCTGACCTGCTGGACGGCTTAACCTCAAACACCGTGAATTCGCTCGGGATGACGGTGCCAGAGGCCGGGATCGGGCCGCTGATGAACAATGCCGGCAGGTCGGCCTTGGACGTTGCGCCGTGCCGAAACCGAGTTTCGGAATCTGAATCTGTTGGAGAATGGCTTGACGCGACGGGTGATGCGAGATTCGCGCTCAAAGTCCAGAGCAAATATATCGATATCGAGAAGTTCGGGCCGGATTTGGCGTTGCAGATGGCGATATTTGAAGCGTTGGGATATCCGCGGAATCGCGTCGCGTTCCGGCTCTTGGCTAAACGTTTGCCTTGGGCGTTCCTTGCGTCGTTCGTTGGTGATTGCGATGCGACCTATGGCGACGGTGTTACGAGAGCGATCGCGCTGTTGCGGTGGGGCGGCGGGTTCGGTGAAAAGCCTGAGTGGGTGTCGGCCCCACGACTGTTTGGTGAGCTTCCCAAATGGACCGCAGCCGCGAGCCGACCGGCAAATCGGCCAGAAGCACGGTTGATTGCCGCGGCTCATATAGTTGCGGAGTGGTGGCGATTCGGAAGTCCCATCCGGCACGCTGTTGCGATGCTGCGCGGAGCTTCCTCTGGAGCACAACTCCGGGACGCTTATCGTTTTGGAGGTGGCACGATTGGTTCGGGACGCGCCGGTGAGATCGTGGTCAACGCGATTTTGCCCACCCTCGCCGCTTGGGCCGAGGTTGGACGCGACGGTGCGATGTACTTAGATGCGATGCGTCTCTATCGCACGCATCCGGCGTTGCCTTCGAACTCGATAATGAAAGAGGCAGTGCAAGTCTTGGCGCGGCGCGGCGTGTCGTTGAACAACATCCGTGGCGCGCGTCGGCAGTTCGGTGTCATGCACATTTACAAATCAATGCTTCTGCGGCCGCGGATACCGCGCCAGATACGTTTGGGTTGCCGGGTCTTGTCATCGTGAACGAAGTTCCGCGAATCTCGAGATTCTGCACGTGTTCGGATCTACCTACACACTTGGCCGACGGAGAATTAAAGGAATTGATCGGAGGGGATTTGGCATCGTCATCTATTGGTGCCGATTCTGCGATCGCGGCGCGGTCGTCGAGGTTTTGCACATGTTCGGATCTGCCCGTTAGTTTGATGGTTAAAGCGGGCGACTCGGATCCTTCGAGGGTCGAGGACTCAGGCGTTGATGTAGAAGATACTGGGACGGAAACCGAGATCGAGTCTTCGGCAAGTACGTTCGCTCCGACACGAATGGCGGGAATCGTTGATCGGGCCCCGCCGCCACGGGTTGCGGCAACGCCTGCTCGTTCGTCGTCGGACGTTGACGATGCTGAAGTTGAGCTAACGAGCGTATCCGACTTGCTACCCGGCGAATCTACGCTTTATTCAGTATTGACGCACGGCCGGGGCGGATCGGAAGTGGTTTTGACCCAGCGGCGCGTGTTGCTGCGCGGCTCACCGGACGCGAAGATTCTGCACGCGTCGATTCGGTTGGCGGATATCGACGCGGTGAGGATTGAGAGGGCCAGTCCGAAACGCCGTTCTTTGATCTGGGGTCTGATCGGCTTCGGCGCATCGGTCGGCATGTGGCAAGCTCTTGACGGCGTGGGAAATCTGCGCCTGTTCATCGCCGCCGCCGTGGTTTTGATGAGCTTGGTGCTTTTTGCGGACTACTTTTTGAGGCCCCCGGATTTGGTGGTCTCATTGAGCGCGCGTTCGGGTTCTGAGTTGGTTATCGACTTCGGACAATCGCACACCGAGGAAGCTGACCGCTTCGCGGCGCAGGTGGCCTCGAAGTTGGAGGTTTTGACCCGCAATTGATCGTCGAAGCCCGATTTGGTCGTGGAGAATGGAGTCGAATGGATGCGCTACGGTGGTCTGTCGCTCGGTCATCCGATGCGAAGCGAAGGTATCACGTCTAGATCATACGCGTCGCGGGCGCCGTTCTGGTAGCGTTCCAAACCGGCCCGAGCAATCATTGCGCCGTTGTCGGTGCAGAGAGGAATGGGTGGGGTGACAACGGGTAGCGGTGATTTCGATTGCATCGTTTCTCGCAACGGCCGGTTGGCCGCAACACCGCCGACGAGGACGATAGCCGAGCAATCGAATTCGCTCGCGGCCGAGATGGTCTTGGTGACGAGGACATCGACTACCGAGTCTTGGAATGCCTTGGCGATGTTCGCCACTGTTTTTTCGTCAGCGGCTCGATTGGATTCGGAGCGCGGGTAGATGCCTTCCGCGTTGGCACGATTGAGCACCGCGGTCTTCAATCCGCTGAACGAAAATTCGTGAGTACCCCGGATCCAGGCACGGGGCAACGGCATGACTTCGCCGTCGGCATTCTCGGCCGCCCGCTGAATCTCCGGGCCGCCCGGATAAGGTAGACCGATGGAGCGCGCCGCTTTGTCGAACGCTTCACCCGCGGCATCATCCCGCGTCTCGCCAACGAGCCGGAAACTTAATGACGACCCATTTCGCTCGGCGAGCACAAGTTCAGTATGGCCGCCGGACACGATTAAGCACATCGCCGGTGCATCGCCGATCCGATGCAATGCTTCGGCGAGCGGAAGATGCGTGTCGGTGACGAGGCCGGCTTCGTCGGTCGATCCGTTCGAGTTGCTCGGTTGACGAATGAAGGCCGCCATGACGTGACCAACGAGATGATTGACGCCGATGAGCGGTTTACCGGTGACGGCAGCCGCGCCCTTGGCGTAGTTGACACCGACCATCAGCGAACCGGCGAGGCCCGGTCCATTGGTGACCGCGATAGCGTCCAGATCGCTCCAGTTGAGTCGGGCGTCTTCCAAAGCCGCTCGAACGACCGGCGAGATGTCGCGGATATGTTGTCGAGATGCCACTTCAGGGACGATGCCGCCGTAGCGAGCATGGATATCGGCCTGGCTGGCGACGACGTTGGCGAACAGCCTTCCGGCCGAGTCGACGATGCCCGCGGCGGTTTCGTCGCAAGATGTTTCAATGCCGAGAATCATGTCGGATCGTCTTCAACGCGGAGGTCGAATTGCAGGTCAATATCCTTCTTCGGATAGCGAATTTCAAGCGTATGTCCCACGATTCTAAGCGTATCGGACTCGGAGAGGTCAGGGAAAGTACGACGTCGACGAATCGCGACTGGTGGATGGCATCTCGAAGTTCGCGTAGTCATCGCGAACCGCGCGGAACTTAGTGGGTTGGTTATTGCGATGCCATCTGTAAGGGTGATAGGATTGGAGGAAATGGAATCCGCGTATTGGAGCCTGTTCCGACAGGCGATCGCGGGCCTGAGCGACGGGGTGAAGATATCCTTCGAGCCGGGTGATGACGAGAAGCAGCGTCGGCGGAGGTTAGGACGTTGGAAGCGATGAATTCTTGGCCAGAGTGTCTGGCGTGCGAGCAGGGCGTACTGGTGCCGTTGTCAGATTTCGGCGGCCAAGGTGCATCAGTTCACTATAAAGCTTGGGTCTGCACTAGCCCCAATTGCGACTACAACATTAAAATTCGCAATGGCGATATACACCTCAACGAACCGATATTCGAGGGGCCCAGAGGACGCTGATGTGACGTTTCGCATTCCGACGGACATCTCAATCAGTTCGTCGTGAAAGCGAAATGAAACGGATCTCGAAATTTGCGAAGCCGCTGGGCTTCGCAATGGCTGTGATCGGGATCGCAATGATTGCGATTTCGGGTTACTACCTTTTGGAATACGCGCGTTCCGGTTCGGATGCCGCTACGTTCAACGTCGACGCGGCAACGCCGGAGGACATGCGTACTCTACTCGGCCTTGGTATGCCGGAACCTGTTGCGCGAGAGAATCCAGTAGCGCGGGGCGTTCCGGGGTACGATTCCGACCGCGGGGCTGCAAACACGTCCATTTTCGAATTGCGGACGCAATCAAACCACGATCAGCGAACTGACGAAGTTGATGCGTTGGGTGTGACGCGGGGTGAGACAGTTGGAAATAACGATCGGCGACCAGTCGCCGAATTAGATGGCGCAGAGACGGTTTCGATTTCATCTCGCCTCCCCGGCGCAGCGTTCGTGTTGGACAACGAAGGCTTCGCACCCCAAGGTGTGAATGCGGAACTCGCGGATGCGGATATTGGGGCAGAAACTGGGACGGTGGCGACCGACCTCGCACCGGTAGCGTTTGCCGAAAGTGATGTCGCCGCGGTCGCGGTTGGTTCAGATACTGCTGTACCGCCTTCTTCGATGTCCGTTTCCGGCATGCTCGACGCGTTCGCGTCGATCTATCCCGGCGGCAATATGAATCCCCGATATTGGTCGGAGCCGCATTGGGCCGGAAATCTGCCGTTCGGCGGACCGACGATTCCGGAGGGCTTTGTCCCGATCGACGCATCAGACCTCACGTTCGCGGCGATGGCCGGAGAACAGGCTCGACGAATGCGCATACCGGCGATCGATTTGGATGCTTCGGTGGCGGAACTGGAACTCCGGGATTTGGGAGATTCGCGGGCGTGGTCGACTCCGGACAAGGTCGTCGGTCACATACCGACGACGGCCCAACCCGGCGAATCGGCGAACGGTTGGTACTTCGGGCATCTTGACGACTTCTTGAGCAACGAAGGTGCCATCTTCAGGCGTCTGCCGGAAATCTCCGCCATGGTCAAAGACGACTACGTAGACATCTTCCTAGAAACGTCTGATGCGGAGTTTATGTATCGAGTGACCGCGACACGTCAGCTCCATCGCGACGATCTCTATCTTGCGCAGTCCGATAGTTCACAGATCTCGTTGGTAACCTGCTGGCCGTTTCGGGTCTACGACCATCGCATCGTGGTTTCCGCGGTTTTGGTTGCTGTGAAGCTTCTGCCACAAGCTTAGAGTCGCCAACCGCCGGTGTTCCGAAATCGTCGTGAGATATTGTGTTGCCGACGCGCGTCCGTTTGTTGGTCGGTGCGAGAGCGTACATGAAGGCAGGAACTGAATTCACCCCGCGGGGTGCCGAGATCTGGCGCGATCGTGTGTTGTTGGTTTTGCTGCTTGCGAGCGTCGTTGGCGTCTTGATCCAGATCACCATGGGCAGCGCGGTTCGGGTGACCGGATCCGGCGACGGGTGTCCGGATTGGCCGACTTGTTTCGGCAACTGGATCCCTCCATTCGAGTACCACGCCATGATGGAGTACACCCACCGAACGATCGGCGCTTTGGTTGGAGTTACGATAATCGCCGCGGTGGTGCGCGTGTGGGTTAAACACCGTTCCGAGACGCCGGTGGTTGCATCAGCGACCGCGGGTTTGGTGGCAGTGGCGATCACGGGGGGTATCGGCGGTGCGGTTGTATTGAGCGAACTCGATCCCGGATTACGGACTGTTCACCTGATGTTGGCGGAGTCCGTGTTGCTTTTGATGGCGCACGCGTTGGTCGCGGCAATATACGTGAGTTCGAGCAGCGACGAGACGAAAATGCGCCGAAGCCTGGTGTTAATGGCGCTTGCCGGATCGGCAATGACGTTGATCGCGTTGCTGTCTGGTTCGTACGCGGTGTGGCGGGGTGCCGGTGCGGTCTGCCCGTCTTGGCCGCTGTGCGGTGGATCGATAATCCCGCAGTACGAACTGGTTTGGATCCACGTATCGCATCGGGTGTTGGCGCTGATCTCGGTCTTCCCGGCGTTGGGGGCAGCGCACATGGCGATGAAAGTCAAGGACGTTTCCAGATCCGACAGTACGGAATCATCGGCGCGAGTGTTGCGCATCCTGGGCATCGCCGTATCGTTGATCATCGTCGCCCAAGTGCTATTGGGTGCCGCTAATCCTTGGACCGGCTTCGCGGTCTGGGCGCGGGTCTCGCATTTGGCGTTCGCTTCCTTGCAGTGGGTCTGCATGTGCTTGCTAACGTTGCTGATTCTGTTACCAGTCGCACGTAGGAGTATCGCTACCGAGATTCTCGGCGGCGAACTTCCGGGTACATCGAATTCCGAGGTCGCAACTTGATGGAAACGGCCGCGAATAATCAAACGTGGGCAAAGACGATGTCTCGAACTATTTTGGACTACTTGATCTTGACCAAACCGCGGGTGATGTCGTTGCTGCTCTTCACAGCTTTGGGAGGATCGTTTATCGCTGCCCGGGGTATCCCTCCTTGGCAGTACATCGTGGCCGTACTCGTCGGCGGAGCGCTAGCGTCGGGTGGCGCAAGTGCGTTAAACATGTGGTACGAAGAAGATATCGACCAAGAGATGCATCGAACCGACCATCGTCCAGTGGCGGGTGGTCGAATCAAGCCGATGAATGCGCTGATTTTCGGGGCAGCCCTAAACATCGCGTCGTTCGCGGTATTCTATTTTTTCACCAACGTCTTGGCGGCATCGCTGGCGATCGCGGGATCGGCGCTCTACGTGGTGCTCTACACCGCGCTGTTGAAACGGACGACGACGCAAAACATCGTTGTCGGTGGGGCCGCGGGCGCAGTGCCTCCGCTAGTGGGCTACGCGGCGATTCTCGGAGTGCTCGAACTAGAGGCTTGGTACCTCTTCGCGATAGTGTTTTTCTGGACTCCGCCGCACTTTTGGGCGTTGTCGTTGCTGATCAAGGACGACTACGCACGCGCGGGGGTGCCGATGATGCCGGTCGTATCCGGCGAGGCTGCGACGCGGGTTCAAATCCTTCTGTACACCATATTGATGTTGCCGCTCACCGTGATGTATTACTTTGCGACGTCGAAGCTGGGTATCGTCTATCTCGTGTCGGCGGTAATTTTGGGGTTGATTTTCTTTGCCTTGGCGTTCAAGCTGTGGCGGACTGGCACGCGCACTGATACCCTGAATCTTTACAAATTTTCGCTTCTCTACCTTTTCCTGTTGTTTGTGGCGTTGATGTTCGATGCGGCGACCGTATAGGTTGAGGGTCTAAGAAGTGTCAGGAGAACGAAGTTGACCTGGTTGAATCGAGCTGCGATCGTGACCGGAGCGATGGCGTCGGCGTATCTTGGCGCGTCGGCGGCGTTCGCGTTGCGCATGTCGCGCCGTCCGCGACGGGTACCGCTGCATGACGACCCGTCTTCGGTTGGATTGCCGTATCTAGAAGTCTCGTTCAATAGCCGGCGAGACTTTGCGGACCCGGAGCACGAGCTGATGGGGTGGTTGGTGTTGCCGCCGGGTTCCGAGACCACGCCGGTCGATCGGGATTCTCGGTGGTTGGTGATGGTCCACGGTGACGGTTCGAACCGAACCGATCCGCAGGTCGGGGCGATGGGTCTGGCGAAGGCGATGTGGGAGCAGGGTTACGGCGTTCTAATGTTCGATATGCGAGGTTGCGGTCAGTCGGCGGACGGGGATTTCACGGGCGGATGGACCGAACGGCTCGATGTCCTTGGTGCGCTGGATTACTTGGTATGGTTGGGAGCCGACCGGAGTCGGATCGGAGTGTTGGGATTTTCTCTTGGTGGAGTGGCGGCTTCGTTAGCGTGCGCTAACCCGGGCGTAGCCGGTGCGGTCATTGCCGACAGCGCGTACAGCGATTTCTGGTCGATCATAAAGCATCGATCCGGGATGAAGTCCTGGGTTGCCGAGTTGACGCGTCCGGGGATGGACCTGATGCTGCAGATGCTGGTGGGTTATCGCTTGGGTGAGGTATCACCGGAGCAACGTGTCTCGGAGTTCGATACGCCGATGTTCGTGATCCACGGCGCGCTTGACGATTACGTGCCGGTTGTTCACGCGGAACGGTTGGCGAAGGCGTTGGGGGTGAGCCAATCAGCGATCGACGGCGGCGACTGCGAGAGGTTGTGGATTGCGCCAAACGCGGGTCACGCGCAAGCGTTCCGAACAGATCCGTCAGGATACGTTTTGAGGGTAACGGCGTTCTTGGACCGCCATTTGGCGCGCTGACAATCGTCGTGGGCAGAGACAGCGTGGCGTTAGAGTTCCGCTTTCGCGGATGCGACTATTTTGGCGAATGCGGCGGGTTGGCGAATGGCGAGATCGGCCAGCGATTTTCGATCGAGGGCGATCTCGGCCTTTTTGAGACCGTTGATCAGCGATGAATAGCTTAATCCGTGTTCGCGCGCGGCGGCATTGATGCGCGTAATGGCGAGTGAGCGGTTCTGTCGCTTCTTAAGCTTGCGGTGACGCGTGGCGTAGTCAAGCGCGTGAAGCATCGACTCTTTGGCGACGCGGTAGCGGCTGCTGCGTGCGGCTCGGTGGCCTTTGGTGGTGGCGAGTACGGCCTTGTGGCGTGCTCGGCGGGTGGTTCCTGCTTTGACTCGGGGCACGATGAACCTCTGAACTCGATCCCAGCGTTCGCTATCGGGATGAGCCTACAAGGGATTGTTTGATCGACTTGGCCATGACTGGTGAATCGATGCCGACTTTTCCGCCGAGCAATCGCTTCATGCGCTTAGCCTTGCGCATTCGGAAATGGCTCTTCGGGCCTTTGGTCCGCATCAGCTTGCCAGTGCCGGTGATATGGAAGCGCTTCTTAGCGCCTTTGTGGGTTTTCAGTTTGGGCATGGTTCAATTATGCAATACGCGCCCGCGTGGGTTACACGTGGGCGCGCAACATCGATCTCAGGGAGAAGATTTCGGAACGCGGAGATCCGAAATCAGGCGGATTGAGCGACTGGTTCTCGCGTATCGGTTTCGACGGTCTCGGTCGACTGGCCGTTACGCCGCCGATCGCGGTGCCGTCGTTCCGTAGCGACCGCTTTGCTCGGGGGTCGGCTGATGCCGGCTCTCGGTGCGAGCATCATGCTAAGCATGCGGCCTTCCATGACCGGTTTCTGTTCCAATCGAGCGTATTCGGCAACGCCTTTGGCGACGCGCCGCAAGACATCCATCGCGATCTCAGGGTGCGCTTGTTCGCGCCCGCGGAATCGGACAAAGACTTGGACTTTGGCGCCGTCTTGAAGGAATCCGAGGACTCGTTTGGTCTTCTGTTGGATGTCGTTCTCAGCAATTTTCGGCGTCAGGCGGACCTTCTTGAGTTCGCTGGTCGCCCTAGATGCTTTTCGAGCCTCCTTGGCTCGTTTGGATTGATCGAACTTAAATTTGCCGTAGTCCATCATACGGACGACCGGCGGATTCTGGTCGGGACCGACCTCGACGAGGTCTAGTCCGGCTTCTTGTGCGAGGTTTAGTGCCTCGTTACGCTGCATCGCGGTGGATGAGGTTGCACCATTGCTCGTACGCTGCACCAAGAGAACTTCCGGTGCGCGGATCCGATGGTTGATGCGATAGTTCCTTGCTATGTCGATTTCCTTTCGTGCAAGTATTCGTTAACGCCGGGTCCAAACCGGGGGTTCAACCTTTCAGCTCAACCTCGCGGTTTGCTCCCGTGTGATGCAAATATATCAAACTTGGCCGCAAGTTATGTATTTGTAAGTTTTGTCCATTTTGACGACGTTGGCGGGATCTCATTGATCGATCACCGACCCGTCAAAATGCAAGCGCGTTTCGACTTCCCGCGGAGATGGCGGGCATTTCGCGACAGCGTCGGGTTTGAGCGTGATACCGATACCGGGTTGATCCGAGATGATGAGGTAACCGTTACCATCGTGCTGCGGAGTGTTTGCGACCATGTCGGATTTGGGTGGGATGTCTTCGCCGATGGGGTACTCTTGCAGGGCGAAGTTCGGCGCGGTGGCAGCTATCTGTAGGCAGGCGGCGGTGCTGACTGGTGAGAGGGGGTTGTTGGGTACTACGCCAACATGGTGGGCTTCGGCTAACGCGGCGATCTTTCTGGCTCCTGAAATGCCTCCTACTAGACATACGTCAGGTCGGACGTACTGGACTGCGCACCTCGAGAGGGCCATCTGAAACTCCCAGAGGGAGGTGTAACGCTCGCCGGTAGCGATGGGGATGTTGATCTTGTCGGCGACGTAGGCCATTTCGTCGAAGTTGTCGGGCGTAATCGGGTCTTCGTAAAAGTAGGGATGGAACTCTTCGATGCCGAGTCCGAGTTGAACGGCTTCGGCGGGGGTGAGACGGCGGTGGATCTCGATGCAGAGATCGACTGAGTCGCCTACGGTCTCGCGGTATTTACGGACGGTCTCGATGGCGTCGCGTATTTTTTCGGCGTGGGTCTTGAAATATGGGATGTCGCGATCTTCGTCGAGGAATGGCGTCAGGTGTCCGACAGCGGTGAAGCCCATCTCTTTGGCTTCAGCGATGCCGGTGACGAGTTTTTCGGTGGTGTCGCCGAAGACGTGGTAGTAGACCCGAGCGCGGTCGCGAACCTTGCCGCCGAGCAGTTGGTGGACCGGTGTGTCGAAGTGTTTGCCCATGATGTCCCAGAGCGCAATGTCGATTGCGCTGAGGGCGCCCATGACCGCGGACCCTCGGAAGTGGGAGAAGCGATACATGTATTGCCAGTGGTGTTCGATTCGGAGGGGGTCTTCGCCGACTAGGTAGCGACCGAACTTTTCGATCGCGGCTTCGGAGGCTTCGAGGAATCCCCACGCGCCAGATTCGCCGATGCCGGAGATTCCGGCGTCGGTGTCGATCTGCACCAGCAGATACCGGTCGAGCATGAGCGGGGTTACTTTGGTGATTTTCATGGGAGTCATTATCGGGTTGGGTGGTCAGATTTTCGGCTAGTGATGATTATGGATGAGTTCGGCGTTGTTTTTGGTGAATTTACATGGATGGACAGGATGGAGGGGATGTGGGGTTGGTGGTTTTTGGGCATCCCCTGCGTCGCTGTGCTCTGCGTCGCTTTCGCGGGGCGAATGGGAGGTGTTGGTTAAAGCCGCTGGTGTGGCGTGCTCTGTTTTCTCTGGATTCCCGCGTCCGCGGGAATGACGGGGGTGTTCTTTATCATTGGCAATGATGATCGGGCGTAGTGAACAGCAGGTTTCGGCCGAGGGACGGCGTTCGAGGTCGTTGTTCGGCGCGTTGTTTAGTGCGTTGCGTCCGCGGCAGGCGCCGAAGAATGGGTTGGTGTTGGTGCCGCTGATTTTCTCGGTGAACATCTGGTTCGCGGTGGACGATGTTGCGGGGATGGCGGAGATCTTGGTGCGAGGGATCGGAGCGGCGTTGGCGTTCACATTGCTTTCGAGTGCGATTTATCTGGTAAACGATCTGGTGGATGTCGAGAGTGACCGGGCGCATCCGGTGAAGAGGAATCGGGCGATTGCTTCGGGCGATCTGCCGGTTGGGTTGGCCCGGATTGCGGCTTTGGTGACGATGTTGATGGCGTTGACGATTTCATTTTTGATCAGCGGGCCGTTGATGTTGGTTGCGGTTGCTTATTTGGTATTGAACTTCGTATACACGTTTAAGTTGAAGCACGTGGCGATACTGGATGTGATGAGCGTGGCCGCTGGTTTTGTGTTGCGAGCGTATGCCGGGTATGTGGCTATTGGTGGCCCAGTACCCGGGTTTGACAACGGTGTGCCGGGCGTCGACATTGACGTATCGCCGTGGTTCTACATAATGACGGCGTTGGGTGCGCTATTGATTGCGCTTGGCAAGCGACGCGCGGAGTTGAAGACGGCGGGGGATGCGGCGGCGAGACAGCGCGGCATCTTGGGCGATTACACGACGGAGTTCATCGATGCACTAATCATGAGCACGGCGACGTTGGCGATATTCACCTATGCGCTTTACGCCATCGACTTGGGCGACACGGGGGCGAACGTTCCGGCGGACAACACGATGATGGTGACGATTCCGATGGTGGCGTATGGGATCTATCGCTACCTATATCTCCTGTACGTGAAGGGCGAAGGTGAGGCACCGGAGATAATCCTGTTGCGGGACCGTCCGTCGCTGATCAACGGTTTCTTGTGGCTGTCGACGGCATCGGCGATACTGTTGGTACACACAATCGGCACCGCTAACGGCAATTAGCGCAATTCAAGGAGATACTAGGATGTCTAAATTGAGCGAGGCAGAGGTAGCCGAGTTGTTGGCTACATTGACGGATTGGGAACTCGATCCGGAGTCAGGAGCGATAGTCCGGCATCTGGAATTTCCAACATTTATGGATGCCATTCAGTTCGTGAATCAGGTTGCGCAGGATGCCGATGACCACGATCATCACCCGGATATCGACATCAGATACCGACGATTGAGGGTGGCGCTGATCTCACACGACGTAGGGGGGTTGACGAAGCGCGATAGCCGGATGGCGCGGTTGGTTGATGAGCAGGTGAAGCGTTCGGCCCTCTAGACACCCTCTGCATCACGGTATTTATTCCGGCGAAGGGCGGAAGCACGCTTCTTCGCGAATCACAGATCCCCCCTTGTATACCCCTGTTCGAGTGGGATAAAAAAGGGTGCCATCCTCCCAGGCGGGCCACACCACCTCAATCGCAACCAACATTCTCCAAACTAGCCAAGAATCGCGATAATATCCTTTGACCCCATGGCGACAGATTCGAAAACCCCCAACACCAACGACGACACCATCATCGCCCCCTGCCGCGGATGCGGAGTCGGCATCCCATCCCACCCCCGTGATGTGATGCGGGCTTACGATGAAGACGGCAACTCCGAAATTGTGATGTCGTTCAACCAATGCGACGACTGCGAAGCCGAACTCGGAAGGCGAGTAGCCGAAGGTAGGGTTCGTGCGGCTCAAGCCAAAGCCAAGTACGAGAAAACTCTCGCCGATCTGATCGCGAGCATCCCCAAACCCAAACACGAACAGCCGAAACTCGATATGGGGCTCGATTAAAACCTTTTCCCTTCCCCTTATCCGGGGGACAATACAAGGGGGTGCAGCTAACGCGAGCGCGGGAGTAACCCATCATTCCGATGCGTCACGTTCCAATTCATCAAGCCCGGTTGTACCCTTGATAAATCCAATGGCCACAGAGTCGAAAACACCCAATACCGACGACGAACCGATCATCGCGCCGTGCCTCCGTTGCGGCAAGGAGATTCCGACAAGTTACGCGATCAAGGGTTACGATCCCGAGGGCAACATTGTCGATACGATAGCCGCCGATCTGTGTTCCGACTGTAAAGCGGACGCTGTGAGACGAGGAGACGAGGCACGCGCTGCCGCCGCTCGAAGAGAAGCGATTGCGGAGAAGAAACGTGCCGAAATTTTCAGCCGTGTACCAAAGCAGATGGATTTGAACATGGGTCTCGATTGAAAGGTCCTACTGTTGGCCTTGAATCATGATCTCGTGACGCGCTCTGTGCCCTAGTCATCGCCATAAATTACTGGATTTGCACCCTTCGGTCGCGCTTTCCCACCATGCACAGATGGCTCCGCACACCATTTCGCTGCTAGGCGTCTTACGCCTTCGAGAACTTCATAGTCGAATCCCAGCAAATCGCAAATAACTCGACGGTCAAGTAACGCCCGAACGGGGTCAGCATCGGCAATATAGGCAGGCTTAAACTCCAAATCCCTGAACTCATGGAAGATTTGTCGCGCCTTTGCGTGTTGTTCGTCGCCAAGAGCGCGCAGGTCAAGTATCGGCAACGATTCAGCCAGACGGATGCTGATCCTTGCCCTGCCGGTCTGTTGCCGGCTGGAATGCCACCAGAAGTTCAACAACCCTAATGTGCTGTTCCCCCAAACCGCAAAGGTGAAATCGAAGCGATCATCATCGAAAATCACGTTCGGCCAAGCCGTGCCTCCGATCGTTTCAACTTCGGTAAACGCAACCCCTAATGGTTGCGAGTTGAGACGGAAGTCACGGTTTAGGTGAGAACGACTTGAGGTCCTCCAGAGAATCGCCGCTTTATCTTCCATCCCCTGCCTGACGATCAGCTGTGAATCTGGCTCGCAGACCATCCGCGTCTCTTTTTCGGCGGCGTGATTCCATAACGACGGATAGGTAGCGGTTGGACTCGCAGCTACGTTGTCAAAAGGACCTCGCGGCAAAGGCCCGTTTATGTCAATGTGGTAGAAACCCATCTTCCCCACTGCGTTCAACGGAGACGTCTTTAGCTCCATCGCCTTAGCGACACCCGGCAACCATAACCGCGAATTTGACAACGCGTACGCGGTCTGGGCAACTGCCCCGTCAGATAGTCGCACCGCCGGCCATGCCTCACCATTGGATCGGCCTGACGCAGACAGCATTTCGCCTATCAATTCATCGCCAACAGTCAAGCGAGTTCCACCGTAGGGTCCGTTTTCGATGGCTCTTATCGACCCAGACTTGGCACTGATCTCGTGAGCTGCTACAGCAGATTGAGGGAAACCTGACGGTCGGATATTGAACGACGTGAATTCAGCGCGGTTGGACGCAGAATCACGTTTCTCAACCTTGCGCGCAGTCAATAGACACTCGGCAATGCCGGTATCGGAAGAAAAGGCAATGCTTCCGTTGCCTGCCGAGATGCTCAATATCGATATGTCGTCATATTCTTTCGTCAATAATTCACGGAATTTGCTCCAAGATGCTCCCGTTGCAACGGTTAGCGGCAAAACCAGTGCGACCACTCCACCCGGCTTGAGTTTCAGGTTCGCCAAGGCAGCAAACGCGGAAGCAATACCCGCGTTGCCATGCGCCTGCGTACCGCGTTGAAGTCTTTTCAATCGTGAACCCATTTCGCGCTGATCGGCATCGGTCGCTTGAAAAGCCGCGAACGCGCGATTGGCAGTGCCGATATGCTCGCCTTCCTGTCCAGTATTGCGCGTGAACGGCGGGTTCATGATCACCAAATCAAAACCCTCGTCCGGCACATCCACTACTATCGCCGCCGCCGTCTCCTCGCCCGCGCTGCCAGTTCGTAAAGCTGGATCAGTCGTATTCATCAAGGACATCACCGACGAAGATTGCAGCAACTCCAACGAACCTATCGCCACGGTGCCATCGCGTTGACGACCATATGGCAACGTGTAGAGCCGCGAACCGCCGAATTTGACATTCGGATGCACACCTGACAACGTCGCTCCCGAGATGTGGATCGCCGACGGCATCACGTCGCAACCGTAGAGTACCTCTTCCATCATCATCCGATGCAGATTCTCGGATCGCCCTCCCGCATTCTCGTGCAGGTTCGCGAACTGCTCGTAGACCGCCGCCAGCAATGCACCCGTTCCACAGGCGAAATCACCGACTCGCAGTTTCCCGATCGCATCTGCATCTGACCAATCGACGCCCTGCATCTTAGACACCGCCAACCGCGCCAGCAAAGCGGCAGAAGATGGCAACGTGTAAAACGTTGCTAGGTACTTGCGGTCTGCGATCAGGCGCTGAAATATCCGTCCAGTCAAATCATGCGCAACGGTAGCGCCCGTGGCCGAGACTCTTCCCGCCGTCTCGCGCAACACTCGGAGTATCCGCGCCGCATCTTGTGGCGACATGCGGCTAAGGATGTCACGTGCAATCGCAAAGATCGGCCAGTAGTTGATCTCGAGAATCTCATGCCACGAAGCAAGTGTCTCCGCCTGTGGGTCCGAAACCTCGGGACCGCAAACCATGTGCAGATGTTGTGCGCCGTCGTGCATATCGGCAACACGGTCGTGAAACACCATCGCGTTAGCCAGGATCGCGCAAGCCATCCTGCGCGTCTGTTGAACATTCGACATCCCTAGCAATCCAGCTATGTCGCTCGCCACTCTCGGTCGAAGCTCCGATATTTCGTTCAAGCGGTCCGCCGCTGTTTCAATTCCCAGTTCCAGGTGGTCCGATGCCGCGTTCACGGCACTCTGCGGCACCGACACCAACCGCACCATATCGGCGACATCCTCACTTGATCCTTCCAGCCAGCCCGATGCCGGAAAGCGGTCCCCATTTTCGTAGAGCACAGCATAGGATAGACACGCGCTTCGCAAATCTGCTTCGAGGTCATCGGCGTACTTCAGGGCGTCCGGGTATCGCAACGCGATCACCGTCTCGATTTGCCTGTGACCTTCTTGGACGGTTAGTCCAAGGCGCGCTCGTGCATCTTCCTCAACCGAACTCGCAGGATCGTACTCCGCCTCGATCACAACTGGCGCACGATCTGAAGCCGTGATCAGAATATCCGGGTGCAGACCCGGACTCCCGACGATCACTCCCGTGTCCTCGTGCCGCACTCTATAGGTAGGCAACATACTCCCGAGCGCGCGTCCCAACGCGCTGTTCACAACCGGTTCTGTATGTCGAGGCTCACCATTCATTTGTTTACGTTCTTCGAATCACGATCATTAGAACCATAGTACGTCCTCGCGATTGTCTCACCACTCTGGATGTACGTTCCGTCCGCTGAAGCGCCGGCCTTCGCCGGAATGACGGTTGGGAACGCGTTATCATTCTTAATCAACTGTCGTTAACGAAATTGCGGAGCCGTCAAAATCATGTCTGACATGACGAAAGAGCAACTCGACCACTTTGAGCAGTTTGGGTTTGTCACAGCCGAGGGGGTCCTGGATCCCGAGGGGGTGATCGACCCGGTGATCGATGAGTATGCGGGGGTGTTGGATCGGCTTGCGGATGAGTTGTATGAGGATGGGAAGATTAGCTCGAGGTATGAGGATTTGGAGTTTGGGGAGCGAGTGACGCAGATCTACGCCGAGTCGGGCGAGGTTCACAACGGATATTTCGACTTTTCGCTTCCTCAGGGCGGCATTAAGCCGGATACACCGTTTTGGGCCGGTCCGGCGGTGTTCGATGCCTTGACTGCGCCGAGCCTTTTGGATGCGGTCGAGTCGTTCATCGGTCCGGAGGTCTATTCGAACCCGGTGCAACACGTTCGGATCAAGGTGCCGGAGAGTCGGGCGCCTCGGGATGAGAATGGGATGGTGAAGTTCGGGGTCACGCCTTGGCATCAAGACCAGGGGGTTGTGAATCCGGATGCGGATGAGACGTTGATGTTGACGGTGTGGTTCCCGTTGATGGATGCGGATGAGGAGAACGGGTGCTTGCAGGTGGTGCCGGGGTCGCACCGGGCGGATCTGCTGACGCACTGTCCGGGGCTGGCGAACGGGTTGCAGGCGGGGTTGCAGATACCGGAGTCGGAGTTCGAGGTCGGGAAGGCAGTGCCGGTGCCGCTCAAGAAGGGTGATGCGCTCTTCATGACGAAGTTCACGGTGCACTCGTCGTTGCCGAACAACAGCGATCGGATCAGGTGGAGTTTCGACTTGCGCTACAACCCGATCGGGCAGTCGACGGGTCGGACGAGTTTTCCGGGGTTTGTGGCTCGAAGTAGGAGTAATCCTGAGAGCGAGTTGCACGATCCGGTGATCTGGAATGAGCTTTGGACTGATGCCCGCGATTCGCTGGCTAAAGGTCAGCAACCTGCATTCAATCGTTGGGATGGTAGCGAGCCGGTTTGTGCATAGAGGGAGTCGTGAGATCATGCATGCAATGACTCAGGAGCAACTCGAGCACTTCGAGTATTTTGGGTTTGTGACTGCTGAGGGTGTGATTGATCCTGAGGCCGTGATCGATCCGGTGGTTGAGGAGTATGCGGGCGTGTTGGATAGTCTGGCGAATGAGCTATACGAGCAAGGAAAGATCAGCTCGCGGTATGAGGATCTGGAGTTTGGTGAGCGGATGACGCAGGTCTATGAGGAGTCGGAGGAGATACATCAGACGTATTTCGACTTTTCGCTTCCACAAAGGGGAGTCACGGAGGATACACCGTTTTGGGCGGGACCGGCAGTATTCAATGCGATGACGTCGCCGGGCTTGTTGGATGCGGTGGAGTCGTTCATTGGGCCGGAGATTTACTCGAACCCGGTGCAGCATATTCGGATCAAGGTGCCGGAGAGCCGATCGCCCCGTGATCACCTTGGTCGAGTGAAGTTCGGGGTTACGCCATGGCATCAGGACGTCGGAGTAATAACGCCGGATGCGGATGAGTCGCTGATTCTGACGGTATGGTTTCCGCTGATGGATGCGGATGAAGAGAATGGGTGCTTGCAGGTTATTCCGGGGTCGCACCGCGACGCAGAGTTGTTTCTGCATTGCCCGGGCGGGAAGAAAGTGCTAGGGAATGTACACATACCGGAAAGGGAGTTCGAGGTTGGAAAGGCTGTGCCGGTGCCGGTGAAGAAGGGCGATGCTCTCTTCATGACGAAGTACACGATCCATTCTTCTTTGCCGAACAACAGCGATCGGGTCAGGTTCAGCATGGATTTGAGATTCAACCCGATCGGGCAATCAACGGGTCGGACGAGGTTTCCTGGGTTTGTGGTTCGGAGCCGCAGCAATCCGGAGAGTGAGCTGCATGATCCGGTGGTCTGGAACGAGATGTGGACGGAGACGCGGAGCAGGTTGGCCACGAGTGAGGACGAGTGGTTCAACCGGTGGGATGGGACGGATCCGCTCTGCGCGTGAGGTCACCCCGCATCGTTACAGTTGCAATCTCATGATATGGCGACGGGTGCCGGCCATGCCGACTTCTTGGAAGCCTAGGCGCTCGAAGGTGCCGATGCGTCCCATGTAGCTGTAGCTGGGCGAATCGTAGTCGACGGGATAGGCTTCGACGATTCTTGCGTCGTTCGTTTTGGCGTAGTTGATGGCGGCTTTGATGAGGTAGGACGTGAGACCTTGGTTGCGGTAGCCGGTGCGGATGAAGAGACAGGCGATGGACCAGTACCCGTCGGTGTCGTTGCCGTCTGATACGTAGCGCGCGCCTCGGAGGTTTTTGTAGGTCTCGAATGGTGCGATGGAGCACCAGGCTATGGGTGCGTTGTCATCGTCATAGGCGAGGATGCCGATGGGCTTGCAGTCGGTGACGTAATCCGAGATTGCTTGCTTTTTGGTGGCGTTGTCGGATTTGCTATAGGGCGGGTCCATCGGTCGGTTGACCATGCACCAGCAGAATTTGGGTCCACCTGGACCGTCGAAGAGTTGGAGGAAGTCGGAGTGGTTGGCGGTGGTTACGGGGAGGAAGATTGGGCATCGATTGACGGACATTTGAGGATTGGAAGGATTTCAACAGACGCTAAACCGCAACGTTATCCGAACATACTCCGTTGTTCCGGTTGGGGCGGTGGTGGATCGACAAATCGCAAAATGGTCCCTTCTGGAAATCCCCGCTGTCCCCGTCTCGTGTTTCGAACGACTTCTAGTGTTCCGATTTTTTCCATCTCCCTCAATCGCGATTTCAGCTGTCCTGAATGGAACAAGGTTTCATCCGAGCGCATGAATTGTTCCAATTTTGCAATCGAAGCATCCACATTCATCCCGAACTTCTCCGGTAAGACTCTATCGATCTCGCTGAGGTTGGCAAATGACGGGTCCAAAATCATTTGGTCCCGCATAGCGCTTTTGAATTGAAAGTCACCAAATGGCGCGACTCTCCACATTGCCTGTTTCATCTTGTCGCAACCCACGTCGTTTTTGGTAGCGAAAAACAGCGCGTAAACTAAAGCGTCCTGTTCAAACAGATCGAAGCGAAGTACATATCTGGCTCCGGCCGCTCTTAGTTGGCGTTCGTAAAGTTCGTAGAAAAACTCGATCTTGTCGGGGCCGTTAGCCATCTCCCATCCGTGTCTCCAGTCTGGGCAACCGAACAATTCGTCCAAAGCGGATTCGTATTCCGGGACGGTGTTGAATCGGTTGATGTCTCTTGACATGAATGAGATGTAGACCTCGGACTTCTGGTGGTCAAGGATCCGGGCAATCAGATCCATCGGTGTGTCTGAAACGCCGAACGGATCGATCATCGCGAACGCTGGTGCCATTGTCAGGTTTTGTGTTTCGATCGCGTTGAACGCACCTGTCATTTCGTCAGTGAAGCTGCCGTTGATGACCTGAAAACTGCATGTGTCGGGCAATTCAGCTTGTCTTGGCGATAAAACGCTTTCGAGGTGTTTCGCGCGACCCCCGTCCTTTTCAATGAAGATGAAATCGATTCGGCCAGATCTTCCAGGAATGTTCTGATGCGAAAGGTAGGCGTCGAGCGCAATCAATGGGGAACCATCTTCCCCGCCGGTGTATTTGCCTGGTCCTGCAAACGCGTCGATGAAACGAACCGTTTGGTTTGAGGACATCATTATTGGTAACCAGGCGTCCAAGTAATGTCGGAGTACCCGATGTTTGCCTTCGGTGTGCGGCTCCAATGGCCAGAGAAGTGTGTTAGGCGGCAACAGCTTGCCTCCCTGCGAGGTCAACCTCTGGCAACTCCGTCCACGTTTCACCGTCTAAAACGGCATCGCTACCTGAGCGTTTGCCGCGCCTGCCGCCTAGTTGCTTTAAGAAAAACGCTACACCTGCCGATTTAGTCTGATCGCGCAAAGCTCGCGCCCATCGAGGTGCCATCGGACGAGCCCTAGGACCGCTTTCGCCTCCTGCGATAACCCAATGTAGCGTGCCATCGGATAACCATTCGCTCAAGTCCAGTTCTGCTAACAGCGGTTCAGCCGATACGAATCTAGTGGCCGCGGGGATACGCGCGAGTACTGACAACCTTGGTGCGTATTTTTGATTTTCGACCGATGTGCCGATCCACACATTGTCTGGCCAACTCTCAAACGACTCTTTGCCAACTTTCTCCCACCACCCCTGAGCTCTACCCGGTCGTTTGGTGAGGACTTGATAAATGTGCATCGGGGTTCTGTGCATCACGGAAAAGACTTGCGTTACAAAATCGAAGTCGACATCCGGATGGAATAGATCGGACATGCTGTTTACGAACACGCGTCTCGGTTTCATCCATCTAAACGGTGCGTCCAGTCTTTCTGGCAAAACGCTGACGTCGTCGGGTTTGGTCTCGTAACCGGGCACCGCCATGGCGTTCAATCGCGGGTAAAGCGCGAACATGTAGCAGTTATCGCAACCGGGCGAGACCCGCGTGCATCCTGTGACGGGATTCCAAGTCTCATCTGTCCATTCAATGGTCGACGGCAATTTCAGAACGTCCTTGCGATTAATATACTACGGGCGTAATAATAAAATCGTATCATACTAAGATTGAGGATGTCAACCAGCCGATGGACAACTCGGAAGCAATGCGCTTCACATCGTCGGGCATCGACAAAGTCTGGTGCAAACAATGAATGTCGTTATCTGTAACGCTCACGCTACGCGAAAAACGCAGGAGATTCGTGATTTGCGCTTTGCGTAGCTGGCGTTCAAGACGCGATACAACCGCATTCAACTTCCGCTGGACACACGGTCATCGATTTTGCATCTCAGGTGGTCAAAGGGAGGAATTTCATTTGGCTCGGATGTCTGCGGCGGTTTTGGCTATCGCAGCTCCGTAAAGGAAGATGAAACATGCGATGTATGCCCAGAGCATGAGGACGATGACGGATGTGATGGGACCGTAGATGTTTGCTTGGTTCGTGTCTCGGCTGTTGGTCCAGAAGAAGAAGTGTTTGCCGGCTTCGAAGAGGATGATGGCGACAATGGCACCGAAGATTGCGTCTCGGAGCTGCACTCGGATGTTAGGGATGCGGTAGTAGATGACCGTGAAGATGACGGTGGTCAATACGGCCGGGATGATGGTTGCGACGGCGCCGAGGATGATGGTTGCGACGCCGGATAGTCCGTGGGTGACGGTTGCGGAATCTTGGCTGAGGCGGATGAGGGCTTGGATGACGCCGGATAGTCCCATCGAGAGCATGAAGAGGGCGACGACGACGGTAGCGAGACTGACGCTTTTGATGGTGACTTGGACGACTTTGGTGTTTCGTACGCCGAATACGCGGTTTACAGCTCGGGTGGTGGCTGCGAAGAGACGGTTGGCTCCGATCATGAGGTTTACGACGGCGAGTATCCCGATCGTGAGGGAACCGCCCAAGAGGCTGTTGATGGCATCGTCAATGAGATCACGCGATGCCGGGAACAGGTAGTGAAGTGCTTCGGTGAAGACCTCAACGACGCCGTCCGAAGGTCCGATGGCGATTAGGAGCATCGCAATGAGGGCGACGAGTGGGAGTTGGGACAGGACGGTGAAAAATGCGAGTGATGCCGCGAGGTCGGTGCCGTTGGCCTTTAGGAGCGTTGGAACGGCGCGGAATGGGGCAATCAACGGCCAAAGGAGGTTGTATCTGGATATGGTGTCGGCCATGCCCTGTATGCAATGTTGATTGTGTGTTGAATAAACGTCAACGCGCCGCACCGGGGTACCGATGCGACGCGTTGATTTGGCTGGCTCTTGAGAACCGGGTTCTAGCTGAAGCTAGAAGTCCATTCCGCCGCCGGGTGGCATTCCACCGCCGCCGGGCATGGGTGGCTCGGGCTGCTCGGTGATGAGGGCTGCGGTGGTCAGGATCATTCCTGCGACCGACACGGCGTTCTCAACGGCTGAGCGGGTGACCTTTGCCGGGTCGACGATGCCCATGTTCATCATGTCGCCGTACTCGTTGGTCATGGCGTTGAACCCGAAGTTCAGGTCATCGCTACCGACGACTCGGTCGAGAATTACTGCGCCTTCGAAGCCGCAGTTTCCAGCGATGACGCGGATCGGCTCGCGCAGGGACTTCGAGAGTATGTGCACGCCGGTCTGCTCGTCTTCGTCATCGAATTCGAGGTCGTCGAGCTGGTGGGCAGCGCGGATCAGGACAGTGCCGCCACCGGGAACGATACCCTCTTCAACAGCCGCACGAGTCGCCTCCAGTGCGTCTTCGACACGTTGTTTTTTCTCCTTCATCTCGATCTCGGTGGCTGCGCCAACGCGTAGGATGGCGACGCCGCCGGACAATTTGGCGAGACGCTCTTGGAGCTTCTCGCGATCGTAGTCGGAGGTCGTGTCCTCGATCTGAGCTTGAATTTCGGCCATACGACCGCGGATACCGGTTTGCTCGCCGCTACCGCCCACGAAGGTCGTGTCGTCTTTCTTGACAACGACCTGTTTACACCTACCGAGGTCTTCGAGGGTGGCGGAGTCGAGTTTGCGGCCGATCTCGTCGGAGATGACGGTTCCGCCGGTTAGGATTGCGATGTCTTGGAGCATGGCCTTGCGGCGGTCGCCAAAACCGGGGGCCTTGACGGCGACGCAGTTGAGGGTGCCGCGAAGCTTGTTCACGACGAGCGTGGCGAGTGCTTCACCCTCGACGTCTTCTGCGATCACGATGATGTTTTTGCTAGACTGCAAAACCTTCTCGAGCAGCGGAAGTAGGTCGGAGACCGCGGAGATCTTCTGCGAGGTGATCAGGATGTACGGGTCGTCGAGAACCGCTTCTTGGCGGTCCGGGTTGGTGACGAAGTACGGGGACAAGAATCCTCGGTCGATCTGCATCCCTTCAACGAAATCGGTCTCGTATGAGAGAGACTTTGACTCGTCAACGGTGATGACGCCGTCTTTTCCAACCTTCTCCATGACTTCGGCGATGAGGTTACCCATCTCGTCGTCGTGAGAAGAGAGGACCGCGACGCTTGCGATCTGCGAAGAACTGTCAACAGGCGTTGACTGCGCCTTGATGGAGCCGCGGATGGTGGCCATGGCCTTTTCCATACCGCGCTTGATTGCCATCGGGTCGGCGCCTGCGGCGACGTTCTTGAAGCCCTCGGCGACGATGGCCTGGGCCAAGACCGTTGACGTGGTGGTACCGTCACCGGCGTCGTCGTTGGTCTTCTTGGACGCTTCCTTCAAGAGCTGTGCGCCCATATTCGCGAACGGATCTTCGAGGTCGACTTCTTTGGCGATGGTGACGCCGTCAGAGTTGACCTGCGGGGGGCCGAACTTCTTGTCAACGATGACGTTCTGACCGCGCGGGCCGAGGGTCTTCTTGACGGTGTCTGCGAGGACGTCGATGCCTTCCTTGAGCTTGGCTCGAGCCTCCTCTTCAAATAGCAAATCTTTAGCTGGCATTTGCCTTGTTACTCCTTTTTGGTTTTGGACTGGCGACGAAATCCGTCATTTTTCGCGTCGTCGGATGAATGTCGACGACTGTGAGACGACGGAGTGGTCGGAATTAACCGACGATCGCCAAGATGTCGGATTCTCGTAGGATGAGGTAGTCGTTGCCGTTCTGTGAGTACTCGGTACCTGCGTACTTCGAGTAGATCACGCTGTCGCCAACGTTGACGCTCATCTCAATAACTGCGCCTTCGTCGGTGGTTCGGCCGGGGCCGACAGCTACGATTGCGCCTTGTTGCGGCTTCTCTTTTGCCGTGTCGGGAATGATGATCCCGCCTGGGCTAGTCGCCGCTTCCTCGTCGGACGGCGAG
Source organism: Dehalococcoidia bacterium (assembly GCA_965208645.1). GTDB lineage: Bacteria > Chloroflexota > Dehalococcoidia > Lucifugimonadales > Lucifugimonadaceae > Bin127. Next base: position 1,363,838 of record OZ242350.1, read on the forward strand.
ACGACCACGCGGTCGCTTAGTGGCTTCAAGTTAACCGTCACTCGTTGTTTCCTCCTTGTCGATTAGCATCTTCCGCTTTGCAGCATCGGTCACATCTGTCGCTTGGATCGCGATGTTGCGAGACCGAACTGCGTGCGTCGAAATTCGTTAGCAGTCGACTATTGCGACTGCTAATAAGAAATTATATTCCGACAGTTTCGATTCGCAAACACCAACCGCCGAATCGATAGCATCTAACAGTAGACATGGCGCTTGAACAACTGATAATCGCTGCGGCGCGGATTGCCGGGTCGCTGCCAGTGCTCAGATGGGCGTTTTTCGGCGCGCTCCTCGCCATCGTCGTCGACTTCTCCGATCTGTTCATGATGAATCTGATCGATTTCGGCGAAGTCTGGGACTATCAGACGTTCGACAAATGGATCGATCAGGTCTACATGCTGACCTTCCTGTGGGTCGCGGTGCGCCAGTGGGACGGTCCCGGGAGAACAGTTGCGGTACTGCTATTCGCGTTCCGCGCCATCGGATTCCTCGCCTTCGAATTCACCGGAGACCGATGGGTACTGTTCCTATTCCCGAACGTCTTCGAGTTCTGGTTCGTCGCGATTGCAGCCCAACGGCACTGGTGGCCGGACTACGAATTCACCGCCAAACGCATATTCATCTGGCTACTCGTCTGCACCGCGCTCAAATTGATTCAGGAGTACATCCTTCACATCTGGCAAGTGTTGGACAATTACACGGCGGTTGGCGTGGTAACCGCGTGGTGGGAGTATTTGGTGGGGTTGTATTAAATGTTTGGGGTGGGTGGGCGGCCGTGGTTTCCCTACAGACAATAGGGTGATAAACTAGCGTGAGCGAAAACTTATTCGTATCGGGTGCCGTGGTTTCCCTACAGACAATAGGGTGATAAACTTGCTAGGAGCGTTCACAGGGTATCAGATGTGCCGTGGTTTCCCTACAGACAATAGGGTGATAAACTAGATCGTCCGCGATGGACGCAACGATGAGAGCCGTGGTTTCCCTACAGACAATAGGGTGATAAACTCATTCGATGAAGCGCAATTGTAATCTCACAGCCGTGGTTTCCCTACAGACAATAGGGTGATAAACTGTGTAAGCGAAAACTTACTCGTGTCGGGCTGGCCGTGGTTTCCCTACAGACAATAGGGTGATAAACTCATGCCGTAACCATTCAGCCAATTGTAATAGCCGTGGTTTCCCTACAGACAATAGGGTGATAAACTAGGAGTGCCAGCATCCGTGTTCCAAGAAAGGCCGTGGTTTCCCTACAGACAATAGGGTGATAAACTATTGGCAGCATCCAATGTAAGCGAGAATTTGCCGTGGTTTCCCTACAGACAATAGGGTGATAAACTCCGTCCAGTTCGAGCCGAACTGGACGGAGATGCGCCCGCTACGGTGGTGGACGGCTCGTTTGACCGATTTCGGGTCTGGATTCGTTCGGGTTTTTGCGGGCGCGATTCGACGCGGTTTAGAGAAGAACCATCTGCTCGGTGCCGAGATTTTCTTCGGCGCGTCGCTTGCCAACTAGTGTCTTCATTCGTGCGTATTGAGCGTCGGTTACTTGGAGGGATCTGATGGAGCCTTCTTGGGGGAGCGATTTGGTGAGGCGTCCCATGTGCTTAGTGACGGCGTCTTGTCCGTTGCAGATGCGGGTGTAGACGGAGTATTGGACCATGATGTAGCCGTCGTCGACTAGGAACTTTCGGAACTTGGTAGCGACGCGTCGCTGTTTCTTGGATTTGACCGGGAGGTCGAAGAACACCATGAGCCACACGTAGCGTGGTTCCTCAGATGGCATCGATTCATACGAATTCGGGCAGTTGCAGGTCGCCGGATTTACGACTTCTCAACGATCGTACGAAAGAAGCGACACATCGATCAATCGCGTTGAGTACGTTCATCTCTTCGTTTTCGATGCGTATCTGTTGCGTGAGGACGCCTGCAAGACGTTGGCGGTCTTCTTTGGAAAGTCCTAACCGTTCGTCGTTGACATCACCCCAATCGTCGGGCTCTCTCATCTCGTAAGCCAACCAGTCGATGGTTGGTCGAAAGGGCTCGATGAGGTCGTCGGCGAGGTTGAAGGGATTCATCTGTGAATGATGATGAATACCGATTGCGGGGATCAATCCTGCGACGGTCAGAGATCTCGCTATTCCGGCGCGCATCACGGCGTAGCCATAGTTGAGCAGTGCGTTGGTTCTGTCGGATGCGTCGCTGTCGCGCCGGAATGTGAGGAATAGCGATGACCAGTATCGCCGCGCCGCTTGTGCTTCGATATTGTCAGGGTCTCCCGGTTGGACTTGGCGTGCGAGACGGCGTAGAACTTGGAAATTAGATGCCCCCGCATTTTCCAACACGGCGGCTTGGTTCATGATCTTTGACCGTACGGTTCTGCGCCACAGCCGACGTCGCAGTACGCCAGGTGCGGCGAACTGGAGGTGCGACACCGCAGCCTGAGCGTAATTGATGTGAAATGGTAGTAGTGAACCTGACGGCATGTGTCGGTCATCAGTGAAGATGACAGCGATGCCTTGTTCGGCACAGGAGGAAAGCAGACCAGACGTCATCGTCACATCTCGGGTGTCGATGACGATCCAGGCGATGTCTTCGAGCGGGATGCGAACGTCATCCTTACCTTCGCGTCGGATTTGGATGCCGGCTTGGCGACGCGAAAGGGATGCGCCTTCGGTTAGATGTATACCGCGCCAAGGCATTTGGGATCGACAGTCGGATGTTCTTGAGCGGGGATATCAGACACCTTGGAAGGAACTGGTTACGAGCAACTAACTTTGCAGTCCGATGGTACGACGATTCGGCGCGGCGTATACTCAATAGATACCATAAAGCCAGATGGCTCGAGAGAATTACCTAATAACCGATGCTCCTGAAAACGAAAGCGACGTACTCTGAAGGCGTAATCAAACCTTCAACGCCGCTCGACATTTGTAACGGTACCGAAGTCATGGTTACGGTCGAAACTGATCGCCAATTGACCATCGAAGAGCGCCGAGCCGCAATCGGAGCAACTGCCGGCGCTTGGAAGGACACGGTAGATTGCGACAAGTTGCTAGAACACATCTACGCCAGCCGCGCGGTGGTTTCAACTCGTATACCGAAATTCTAGTGTCGTGCGTTACTTGATCGACTCCGATTGGGTTATCGCTCATCTGCGCGGCAGATCCGATGTGGCTAGGCGCATCTACGATTTGTATACCCGAAGGCATTGGAATCAGCATCGTCTCCATAGCCGAACTCTACGAAGGTATCGCTCATTCCGGCGGGCCAGTGGCTGCACGACTACGCTTGATCGGTTTATCGAAACGTTTGAGATTGTGGGATTAAACGAACCGATCTGCGAGTTGTTCGGGCGCGAAAGAGCGCGTCTTCGAATCGCTGGTCGACTCATTGGAGACTTTGACCTACTAATCGGTTGCACCGCCGTCTACTGCGGAATGAGGATGCTAACCAACAACCGGCGCCATTTCGAACGCATCGCGCACATCAGGATCGAGTCGTTCTGAGGGTTGGTGCAATGCGATCGCTATCGTACTAGTAGCCGGGCCAACGTTCTCTACCGGCAGGGATTTCGTGCTTAATGCCTAGGCGGTCTACTTGGTATTTGCGAAGCGATAAAAGTTGTTTAACGCCGGTACCCCCGTTGTCAAACTCGTCTTCCTTTCTGCGACGGTTGTGCGGCGATATGGTCACAGCGCCAGTGCTTCTGTTACACCCCCGGTAGTAACCTTCAATCACAGCCCCGCTCTTCTTGACTAACTCGACTTGACTATCCTTGAACAGCGAAATAATGAAGTCGTCTGGTTCCATCTCCAGCCAAGTCGCTTCTGATTTGCCGGCGATTGCTTTCAAGGGAGTGCTTGAGTGCTTTTCTTTGATCTGCCACAGATAGATCGGTACTAGGTAATAACCGGGTGTGATACGTCTTCCCGCGGAATCGTATCTCGTTTCGTTTACCTTGAATAGGTCGACTCGTACCATGCTTGAATTTTCAGCGTAGCCCCCTTGTCTGCGAGGATCGTTGCCGCCCATGTCGCGAGGGTTAATTTGCGTAGCGGTCTTGATCTTGGTTGGTAGTCTTAGCTTGCGAATTGGATCGCCTTTAGCTGAACATGGACGATCGTCATCGGGTTTGCCGTCGTTCAGCCATTTCGCCACGCGGTCTCGGATCAATTCATCAGGTATCCGTGCGATGTCGGACTTGGTAATGTTGTCGATTGCTTTGCGCTCGAAAAAGACTTGGTTTCCGTCTTCGTCAATACGGGATGTGCGAATGGTCTCTTCGTGCAGTGCACCTCTGGCGCGTCGGTTTTCGGTGCGGCATACTAGCCATCCGGTGTTGTAGGTTGCGAGCGCGTCTTGGGCGAAGCGTTCCCAAGGTGGATCGATGTTGGGGGTAAGTTTGTGCTGTTTCGCTGATTGTTCCAATTCTTGATAGGCGCGGGTCATGCGTTGCAATAGCCCCTCATCCAAAGTTGCGACGATCAACGCGTCCATCGCATGATGTCGGTCATCATCGCGGTCTTTCTTGTAACGTTTTCCTAGCCAGGCACGGCGTAGCATGGCGGTGAATTGGCCGGGGCGAGGGAATACGTAGCGGTGACTGCCCTTGACTACTGCGCCGCCATCGTAGGATTCCGGGTAGAGTATGCGTAGTTCTCGGAGCAGTGCGCGAGACGTATAGCTGCTATCGACCTTGTTACGCTCGATGAAGTCCTGCTCGCGGTCTTTGAACGCGGTTGATAGTAACCGACGTTTTTTCTCGGTTTTGCATGTGAAGCTTTTCACCCGAACTGAGAATGCATCCCACCACTCGTTATCGGTTTCACCTTGCCACTCCCATGGCGTTCGGTTGCGCTTTTCTTGGTTACATCGGACACAAGTGGCTACTTTGTTGACGAATCCATCTTCGTGGCTTCTACTACGCGGATAGATGTGATCGACCTGGACATTGGATGCGACGATCTGGTCGGGGCGCAGATAGGTGTCGCAATATGTGCATCGGAAGTTCTGCTCTTTGAGCAGTTCGTATGTCTGCACGTCGTCGCGGGAACAACTAGACAAACCCACACAGTCCAAGAATTCTTGACGGTTCTTTTCACGTTCGGTGGTTCGTCTGCTTAGACCCCGTTCAATCTCTCCTCGTTCTCTAGCGGATTTCCCGACTTCGCGTAAGAGTTCCAGATGGATCTTGCCGGGACGTCCGTAGCACCTGACCAGCACTTCTACCTGTTTGATCGCTTGTGTAAGAGCGCGTTGGACGACTGGATTCTTGATGTCTTGGATGCTGGTGTCGATACCTTTGTTGAAGTCGTATCCCACCTCATCGCAGGCGATGTCGTAGGTTTTACCGCGCAGTAGCTCGGGTATGAGTTTTCGTGCGGCTTTTGCGGAGATGTTGCCGGTGCCCTTGAAAGATGCAAACTTTCCGTCATTTACACCTTCCATCAGAACTTCAATGTTTTCCTGGTCTAAGTCGAGATTGTCGAATCGTTTGCGAATTTCATCAGGACTTTCGTTGAAGGTGATGATTGCGGCGATCTGATCGAGAACGGCAGGTGTTTTGGTCAGTTGGTTCCAAGTTGCGGTTCCCAACAATTGATGCAGAGTGTATGAGCCGGGACATGCGCCGTTGCTGTTGCCGGTTACGTCTTTTCTGAGTTTGCTTGGGTCGTTGTCGGGGATGCTGGAGAATCTTGCGTCTGGGAGATCGATCAGAGATCGTAGTGATGTGTAAGTCAGAGATCTTTTGTGTCCAAATCCAGCGAGGGCTCGCTTCAACTGTCCGGAAGTGAGTGAAACATCACCATCCGGAGTAGTGAGCTTGCAACGGTTGATCAAGGTTTGCAACAGGCGGAACCGCTCAAAGGAATATGAGAACTTGGCAGCTCGTTTCTCATTCGGTTCGAAAGGGCAATTGCCTACCAGGTCTTCGCTACTCCGCAGAGGTCGCTGGCAAAACGCGGCCTTGATGTATCGTTCCTCAAACTCCTCGGTAGCCCATTCTGCGCCGCGTGCTCGCTGAGTTGTGATGATCGTCTTGGCTTCTTCGAGAGTGTGAATCCGTGGCGCGATGAACCCGTATTCGCCCTCTCGATTGCGTCTGCGTCCGTCTTTGTGATCTTCAAAAACAGCCTTACCGAAAGTCCTGCCGTCGAGTTTCTTGTCCCACTCGCTGACGGCTTTAAGCAAGTCTTTGCCCTCAGTGTCGGCGGCATCGCGTTTGCTGTTGGATTTGAAGCCGCGATGCTTGGCGATGTGTATGAGAGCGACAGCGGCTTCTTGAGGCGTTACGGCTTCTTCTACTGCTAATGCGCGTGTTTCCCAAGGGTCGGGTGCATCTTTTCCGAGAGACTGGAAGTATTCGTGGGTGGGTGATGCGACTAGTCTGGCGTCTTTGATGACTTGCCGGACGGTATTCATGCGTCCAGCACGACGCGCCGTGACCCGTCTCATGCCGCGTTTGGTGCGGCGTTGCTCGTTGTAGAGGGTCTTCTTCTGCGGGTCTTCGGGTGCTTCGAAGCAGCGCGATCCCATGGCGAGGATGGCTTGGTTCTTTGTGTCGATGACCGCCCACCCGCATGATGCGATGCCGACGTCGATGCCGAATACGATGTTTTCGTTGATCGGGCGTTCGGCGAGATGGCTGAGATTTGTTTTGGGCTTGGTGCTTGCGGATTTTTCCATGATCGGATATGGTAACAATGTCTGTAGGGAAACCACGGTAAGAAATTATCCTTGGTTTCGCAGGGTTACCCAAAGCGGGGATCCCTAAAACAAGGAACCCTCTTCAGCGCAAGTCGCGGGAGAGGGTTTTTTCGTTATGCACGCGCCAAGACGATGAGAGGGTTGGACTGTTTGAGTGTTTGATTTTGTGCTTCGGCGCGTCGCTGAACAATACTCCTAGATTCATCAATCTACTCAGTCAGGGAAATGAGGGTATTATGGGGTAGTACATCGTACCGGATATCGACATCGTTAGACCTTTGTTCTGGTCGAAGCGACTGACAGGCAGCGCCGAGTTCGGGATTTGGTTGATCAAATGAGGATGTAGACATACCGTTCAAGGGCGGAAAAGCCGCAGTGCCATCAGCGACAAACCCGACAAGGAGGTAATCGATATGACATACACAGCGGATATCAGCAGAGCCAATCCCGGCTGCTTCCTGTTCCTGATCGATCAATCAGGCTCAATGGCAGGCCCCTTAGGTGGACAGAATGATCTGCGAAAAATGGATGGTGCTGCGGATGCGGTTAATCGGGTCCTTGACGCCATCTCGCAAAGATGCTCCCAGGGCATGGATGTCCGCGACTACTTTGATGTCGGAATCATCACCTACACCACAGACCGGGCAGGAAGGACGGAACTCGAGTCGGTTCTGTCTGGCACCCAGTCTGATCGTCCGTTTCTGCCGATTAGTCAAGTGGTCGATGCCGCACAAGTCGTCGAAAGGTCTGTCAAGGAGTCAGATGGCGCAGGCGGGATAGTGGAGATCGCCAGAAAGTTCCCGGTGTGGTTAGAGCCTAGAGCCGTCGGCGGAACTCCGATGTGTGAAGCGTTGTCCGAAGCTGTAAAAGCCCTTGAGGATTGGACGAGCCAACATCAAGATTCCTATCCCCCGATGCTGATAAACATCAGCGATGGTGACGCTACCGACGGCGACCCTGAACCCATCGCCAAACTGATCATGAATTCTGGCACGAACGACGGGAATGTATTGATATACAACGCGCATCTGTCTGAGATGTCGGCGTTGCCGGTGCAGTATCCGACTCAAGAGAGCGAAGCACCTGAAGACGAATCTGCGGCGCGAATGTTCCGCATGTCTTCCGTCTTTCCAGCTCCAGTCATCCAACAGGCGGTCGCGATGGGCTTGCCGGTTAACGAAGGTTCTCGCGGATACGTCTACAATGCCGACATGGTGGCGTTGGTGCAGTTCTTGGACATCGGAACACGCGCCGCCACCGAGTTGCATTGATCGCAGGTGGGAGATGCCACTTCGACCTCCCACCAAGTTTTGGCTGCCCAAGGCGGGAAACCGCTCGGATGAGTACGAGGACGCGTCGCGTGTCGTGTATCCCCAACGGATAGGGGCATCAGGGCGCGGTTTGGCGAGGGTGGCGGTTACCGATGGTGCGAGCGAGTCTGCATTCGCCCGGGAATGGGCAAACGTCTTGACCGACGCCTTCGTATCACGAGCCCCCGATCTGAATGGTCTTTCGCCCGATTCTCTGAGTGAATGGCTCGAACCAGCACAGGAGGAATGGCACGATCAAGTGCCGTGGGACCGTATCCCATGGCACGGTGAAGCAAAGGCACGCGCAGGTGCGTTCGCGACGCTCTTAGGGCTGACCATCGGGACTAAATCCCCCAGATCTGGCGTACTTTCTTGGCAAGCGTTGGCGATCGGAGATTGTTGTCTGTTCGTAGTCCGAGACGATTGTTTGCAAATTTCTTTTCCGTTGGAAACCCACGCTGAATTCGACAACAATCCGGCTCTGGTTTGCAGCAACCCAACTAGCATCGAGGGACTTTGGGAAGAGGTAAGACAGGACGGCGGCGAATGTGTCGCAGGAGATCTAATCATCGTGGCAACCGACGCTATCGCTTGCTGGTTCCTCGCAAAATATCACGCTGGCGAAAAACCATGGGAGACGCTCGCCGAGTTGAAATCATCTGGATGGGATGAGTGGGTCGCAGAGCAGCGTCGAGAAGGATTGATGCGAAACGATGATACGACAGTCGTTATCATCGAGGTCTCGTAGTCGTGCAAGGTGAATAACACGCCATGACCTGGCCCGGCATCACCGACTTCAGCGAAGCTATCCAGAGTCCTTCGCTTTGCTTCGCGGGCACGGAGCTTGAAGCCGCGACCGTTGCAGTCAACCAAAGAGGTATGCCGCTGGTATTCTCCGGCGCATTTGCATGTGTTTACTCGGTTTCGACACAAGGGCAGACCTTCGCCGTGCGTTGCTTCACGCGAGAGGTTAAGGACCAGCAGTCCCGGTACAACGAACTCAGCAACTACTTGATCAATGTGCTTCCGCCCTCATTCGTTCACTTCCAGTACCTGGAAGAAGGGATCCGATTCAAAGGCAGTTGGTACCCGATGGTCAAGATGGAGTGGGTAGAAGGTGAGGTGCTAAGCGGCTTTGTCGATTCAAGATTGGGTGAGCCGGACACGTTGCGCAGGATCGCGGCACAATGGCGGGGAGGCCCGACCGCCAGCCTGCGCGGTTTGCGGATCGCACATAACGATTTGCAGCATGGCAATGTGATGGTGCAGAGCGACGGGCGCATCCGACTCGTCGACTACGACGGGATGTTTCTGCCCAAGTTCAGTGGAGAGCGCAGCCCGGAACTGGGACACAAAAACTATCAGCACCCCGAAAGATCAGCCGAGGACTATGGCGAACATATCGACAATTTCCCGTCGCTAGTGGTTTATCTCAGCCTTCTCGCCGTTGCATCCGATCCCAACCTGTGGCAGTTCTACAACGAAGACAACCTGATATTCACCAAGAACGACTATGCTGATCCGGGCAAGTCAGAGATATTCAACCGGCTGAAAAAATCTAGCGATGCAACCGTCGCAAAACTCGCTGAAAGCCTCGAGGAATGTTGCGGACTTCCTGTCGACCAGGTGCCAGACCTCGAGACGATTCTGCAAAACATCCCGCAATCCACAGCATCGTTGCCTCCCGTACGCTCAACGACTACGCCTTCTCCGGTGGCACCTTCGCCTCCAATCGCACCGCCAGCACCCGCGCCGCAATCGGCTAACCCGCCGACGACAAGTGGATCGGGTTATCGACAGATTCTTCAAGTACAACCCACGGCGACACCGCGTGTAGGAGGACCTAGCCCAGCGACAGGGGTGGCTAGTTCGGCTCCACGTCCGATGACTCAGCGGTCTGTTGGCTCAACCAGTTCACCTTCGCGCCCATTTTCTTTGGCTGGCATGTTGGCTCAGATACGGCAAAACTTCAGGGATACGGTCGCTGAATTGAGGATCAACGCTAGGTACTACGAATTCAAAAAAGTGGCGTTGGGAGTCGGAATCATCGCTGCGACGATATCCGTCTTACTGGTAACAATGATCGCACTGGGAACTTTGCTGAGCCCGTCTTAACCTCTTTGTTGCGGCACCTTGAATGCCGGTAAGTTGCGCAGATCAGTTCATCGTCAAGGTTTGCCGCGTGCGAGGAAATGTGGGAAAACCCCCGAGAGGATCATGACAAGCCCTGTAACGATGATGGTGTTCATAGTCAATCCGAAAATCGAATTCCAACCTAATAGCTGGCAAGTAAATGCAATCAGAACCATGCCTGATGCCGTCAGATTAACCTGGGTCCAACCCAACTTGCCCCACCCTAAGCTGATTACTCGGTTGTACATGCTTTGGAGCCAGTGTCGTGCCCGGTGTCGTGCCTTGAGAAGGAAAATGATCAATCCTCCAAGCATCATCCACACGCTGGCTGCCAAGATCCAATTCAAGACTGACGTCAGCGTCGTTGCCGGATTGTCATAAAACACTTCTTCTAGCACAAAGAGAGGAATCACGCCTAAAAAAGAAACCACATACCCGATTGCCGCTATCCCCAACGCCAACTTGTCGCCCTTCGTGTACCGGTGGCTCAAGTGCCGTTCAACTGGGAATCCGAGCAATTCGATGGACATGCGAAAGGCATAGACGAATGCGCCGATGGAGAACATCCCAGCGCCTAGAAAGCCGATAATTCCCCTTCCTGGATCAAATCCCCCAAAAGCTCCCGTATTCCCATCTGCGCCGATCACCTCCAACAAATTCAGGTATCCTGCCGAAACGATCCCGCCGAATATACCGCTGCTCAGACTGATTACTACACCAATCACCATCGACGCGGCACCGATCCTGTAGATCAATCCTGGCGCTGTTGCTGTCCCTTGCTTGTGCGTTTGCATCGAGCATGTGCCCGCGGACTCTTGGTTCTGTTTATCGCGCGTCTATCGCGCGCGGGGCGGCAAATCTAACTTCATCGGATCTAGCTGACGGTTACTTGAGACGGCGTTTGCTCCGTCGTTCCTCAGGAGAACGGGATGAATCACGAGTCGCTTCGTCCATCGTCGCTTCGTCCATCCTTAATTGCGCGATATATCCCGTAGATGAGCAGGCCGATGCCGACCCAAAAAATGATGATGCCGGGGACCATGACAGCGGCAACGAAATCGGCAGCGATTATGCCGAAAATTATCCGTAGGGTCAGGACCGGAACTAGCCATGCCAATCCGACGATCACAGCGGCGAGTCCGGTTCGATTCATCCAGCGCCATTCGCGCGTTTTAGTCGTATACCATCTGACAACGCTCTTGAACCTGCCGATCGCTATCTCGCGCCGATTTGGAGTTGAGAAGATGAACGCTACGATTCCTCCTAGCAGCAGCAATCCTCCGAGCGTCCTCATCGGCGTGCCGATCTCAGTGGAAACTCCTTGTATCAACAAGCCAATTGCAAGAATGACGATCCCAACAGCCGCCACTGCCGCGCCCCCATTGTCGCCCCTTATCAACTGCTTGAGCAACTCCAGCAGTTTCGTAAAGCCTCTTTCGAATGGCGACATCAATGTTCTGTTGACACTATTTGGATGAATCATATCGGATGTGAGGGTTGATTAGGAATGAAACGGCGATAAATTGGTTACCCCGAAAAATCGAACTCCTGCCCAATCCCATTCGCCATCGCCTCGCGGCAGACAAGCGCCGCACACGAGATGTCTTGTATGCCCAGCCCGACGCTCTTGAATAACGTCACTTCGTCAACTGAAGTTCTTCCGTGGGTATCCCCGTTCACCACGTCGCCCAGATTTCCGACTACATTCGACCACGCGTATTCGCTGGCTTCGACCGGTATCTGGAGTTCGCTCACTTTCGCCGGAATGACGGGTAATGACGGGCTGTTGTTAGGCCGAGAAGTTGAACTCCTGCCCAATCCCATTCGCCATCGCTTCGCGGTAAACGAGGGCAGCGCACGAGATGTCTTGTATGGCCAAGCCGACGCTCTTGAATAGCGTCACTTCGTCGACTGAAGTCCGTCCGCGGATATCTCCGTTCACCACGTCGCCCAGGTTTCCGACTACACTCGACCAGGCGTATTCGCCATCCTCCACCGGTATCTGGAGGTCGCCTGCTTCGGCCATACACGCCTCGAGTTGGTCGCAGATGATTCGTGCACGCTGAATGCTCGCGGTATCGAGTTCCCTCACGCCGGGGGTGTGGGAGCCGATGGCGTTGATGTGCGCGCCTGGCTTCCACCAGTCCCTATTGACTATCGGATTCGCCGCGGTTGTCGCGAGAGCCACGATGTCAGATTCGCGGCATAGGGCTTCGCCGCTTTCGGCTAATCGGGTGTCGAGGCCGGTCTGTTCCGCAACCCAGTCGGCAAAATCTTGTCGTGAAGCTTGGTCGTCGAGTGAGAAGGTGAGTATGGTTTCGATGTTTGATGCTTCCGCGATGGCGATAGCCTGTTGCCGCGCCTGCACACCTGCGCCGAGGACGCCGCCGACTTTGGAGTCGGGTCGGGCCATGTGACGGGTTGCGACGCCGGAGACGGCGCCGGTGCGGACCGCGGTCAAATATCCACCATCCATCGCCGCCACTACCTCACCAGTCTGGTTGTCTTGGACGAGGATGGTGCCGATAGTTGTCGGAAGGTCGAACTTTGAGGGGTTGTCTTTGTAGACGGTTACGGCCTTGATGCCGAGTGAACCGCTGGTCTTGATATATGCGGGCATGTATGCGATCCATCCTCCGACTGCAGGGTCGATCATGACGGTGCGTGGCGGCATCTCGGCGGTGGCGGTGGCGAGTTCGGAGAACGCGGCTTCTACGGCATCAATTGCCTTTGGCATGGTCAGCACTTGCTGGACATCGGATCGGTTTAGGAGGAGTGCCATGGTGTGGGGACCTTTCGATTTAGGTCGATGTGAGTTTAGGTCTGGTTTTTGGGCGAACGTGAGAAATCATACAACTGACCGGCGACTTGTAAGATCATCTTCTGTCTGTAGAGGGGCAGTTCAGAATTTCGCAGGTGGTCTAGTGCTCGGCGTTGCGTCATCAGTGGGTAGTCGCTGGCGAAGAAGATGCGGGTGCCGCCGACGAGTTTTTCGACGGTGTCATAGATGTCGGGGTCGTAGAGAAACGGGGTTGCTGCGGAGTCGAACCAGACGTTTGTGAGGGTTTCGTTGACCTCTGGCATGTGTTTGTAGACGGGTAATCCGCCGCCGAAGTGGGAGAAGATGAGGGCGTTATCGGGGTAGCGTTTGGCGAGTTGGGAGAGGCGGTCTGGGGTCATGGTGCCTTTTCCGGGGTATATATGCCCCAATGGCTCGGAGCCGTGGATCACGACGAATGCGATCTTGTTACGGGTTTCGGAGTATTGGCTGGCGACGGACATCACATCTTGGAGCTGGTCGTATGGCGGATCGACCCACCCCTGGGTGTCGGCGTGGAGTTCTCCGATGCCGCGGGCGCCGAAGTTGAGGCAGCGTTCGGCTTCTCTGGCTGCGTCGTCGCCGGGCCACAGGGGGTTGACGCTGCAGAGGGGAATGAGAATGTCGGGGTGTCTGGTGGCGGATTCCAGGAGGTAGTCGTTGGAGCGTTTTGCGAGGTCTTGGTCAGTCCATCCGAAACCGGCGATAACAGATCGGTCGACCTCGGCGCGTTCCATCTCATCGAGGAGGTGTTCGGCTTGAACGATACGCGCTTTTGGATTGGCGAAGAGTTCGGCGAAGGTTCGGTCGCGAGCGAGTGCTTCGTCGCGGTGTTCGTTGAAGTAAGGGGGAAGGATGTGGGTTAAAGCGTCGACAATCATTGCCGATCATCTTAAATCGCCGATTGTCGGATCACACGAGCGCCACATCGCGCAGCTTGATGACTTCGCCCCGCTGTATCACCGTCGAAGCCCGGTCCATGTCCCGAATATTTGCCGCCGGATCTCCGCCGAACGCGGCAAGGTCGGCGACTTTGCCCGCGCTGATCGAACCGACTTCATCGTCGATCCTCAATGCTTCGGCAGTGTCGATGGTCGCCATCCGCAATGCGCTCCACGTGTTCCAACCGAGTTTCTCGACTGCGGCCCAAGCGTTGGCAGACGATCGATCATGCGTGCCGTGCGGCATCCCCATGTCCAGGCCGTTAGTGAAACGCACGCCAAGGTCGTGCATTTGATTGAGGGTTTCGGCATGGTCTTCATCGGTCACGTTGTTTGCGGCCACCGACCAGTGCACCGCTCGTGGTGGCGCTTCTCCACGATCCGTGGCTTCGTGTCCCAACATGCCATGCCCAATCGTGGGGTCTACCCACTGTCCTTGGTCCGCCATGCGCTTCGCTGTATCAAGGTCGAATTCCAGACCTTTGGATGGATCTTGCGAGTACCACCTGGAATGGATCAGGTTGTGGACGTTGGCCTCGACGCAGTTTTTCACACCTGCCGCAGAGAGGCAGTGGGCGGCGACGGTGATACCGGATCGGGCGGCTTCCCGCACCGCCACGGCCAGTGTTTCTGCCGGGTACTGGGGCAGGCGAGGGTTGGCAGTGGGTGTGAACATGCCGCCGGTGGACATGATCTTGATCGCATCGGCGCCTTGGCGGACTTGATTGCGGACGGCTTTGGCGACCTCATCGGCGGTATCGGCTTGTGAACCGAAGAACCAGCAGTGCCCGGCGGTGATGGTGATCGGGGTACCCGTGACCAGCAACCTCGGACCTGGAATGGCGCCGTCTTTGATGGCCTGCTTAATAGCGAATGCCACCTCGTTGTGCGACCCGATGTCGCGTACGGTCGTTGTCCCGGCCAAGACCGCTTTGCGCATCGCCGAGACCGCCCGCATCGTCAGCCGTTGGATGTCGTCCTTCTCCGCCAATGCCAAAGCCTGTGCGTCCTTCGTCGCACTGCAATGCATGTGGCAGTGAGCATCTACTAGGCCCGGCATTAACGAGACGTCGCCGAGGCGCAGGACTTCCGATGTTTCGTTCACATCAGACGGCAGGGATGATGCCGTCAATACATCGTTGATCTTGTCGTCAACGATACGCACCGCGGTATCGGACAACCACTCGTTCATATCGGCATTCGCGACGCGGTCGGCGATTATGTATCTGATGTTCCGATGCAATTGGCTACCTGAATCTCTCGATGTTGTCATTCGCTGAAACGAGTTTATACATAGTCGCAGGGCGAACGTGGTTGCGGCATCGAGAAACTGGCGAGATGTCAGCCGGATCTGCTGACGTTGCCACGTACGACTCGGAAGTTCTGCGCCCCCTGCAGTCCCGTACGCCCAACGAGTGCGCCATCGGTGACAGTGAGCAGCGTCTGTTCGTACTGCGATGCGCGTTCAAGAATCATGCTTCGCCGCATGCTGTCCATCTCTGATAGGACATCGTCGAATGCGATGATTGGATTGCGTTTCGCAAATTCAGATACGAGTGCCGCTTCAGCTAGGCGTAGGGAGAGAGCCGCGGTACGGGCTTGCCCTCGTGACGCGTATCGGCGAGAAGGTGCACCGGCGATGTTGATGCGGAAGTCGTCCAAGTGCGGCCCGATAACCATGTGTCCTGACGATTGCTCCTTACGCTTTGAAGCCATCAACCCGCGGTAGATGAGCGTCCGTAATTCCGTCCCTTCTAATTCGTTGGACTCGGCGGCGCGGGCAGCGGAACCAAGATTGGGTAGATAGGTCAGATCGAGAGTTTCGCCTTCGCTCAGTTCTTTGTGTACGGGGGCCGCTCTGGCTTGAAGAAGCTGCATCACCTCCCGCCGCGTCTGGATGATCTTGGTGCTCTCCTCGCAGAAGCGACCGTCCCAGAAGGCGATCTCTTCCTCAAAATCCTGGACCTCGAACGATCCGCGCAGGAGTGCGTTGCGGCTTTGGCGGACACGGTTCAAGCGGATCAATGTCTGAACGTATTCGGTGTCGAACTGCCCGATCAGGATATCGAGATATCGTCGGCGAACTGCGGCGGCGCCGAGAGCTAGCTCGAGATCGCTCGCTTCGAAGATGACGACGTTGGCACGCCCGACGAATTCGACTGGCGCGACCTTAACGCCGTTGATGCGCCACTCTTTGGATTGGACGTTGAGACGATTGAAACTCTCAGTTGAGCCGGCGGTAACCTGAAGGTCGAACTGAGCGCGTACCGACTCGGGGCCGTTGTTGAATACGCCTAGGGCATGGACGTGGCCGCCGTCACGTGCGATCGAGTGGTTGACGACCTCGCGGTCGTTGCTGGCGCGCAACGACTTACCGACCGACAGCATGTGAACCGCTTCGAGCAATCCGCTTTTGCCGTGCCCGTTAGCGCCAGTGAAGACTACCAACCCCGGTGAAAGATTGATGTCGGTGTCGACGTGGTTTCTGAACCCGCTTAATTTCAGGCGAGTGAGATGGATGACAAACCCCTCAAATGCTACGTAACGGGTGGCGACGCAATCCTCGCTACCCCGATATGCGTATCATAATCACAGTGGTGACCAATCTGTTGCACCACTCCCATTGAACGACGTACGCTCGTAACGCGGCTCAGCCCAATCATCATGCGCAAAATCCACATCGCCATCAGCGCAATCGTGTTGGTCATCTTCACGGCCGCATGTGGTACCGAGTCCGCTGACCTACCAACTTCAACCCTCGCGCCCGAGCCGGTCGCAACGGCTACTGAGCGCCCCGCGAATACCTCTTTACCTGCCCCAACCGTGGAAACAACGGAGGCAACAGCGGATGCCACCGAGAAGCCTGAACCGACGATGCCCGCGCCAGCAACCGAACCTCCTGAACCCACGGAAGAACCCGTAGCCGCCACTGCGCCTGAACGTGACTTGGATATCGTCACGCTGTTGCCATTCGATGGCATACCGGCGATCGACAATCCGGAATTCTTCCCGGATATTGAGGCGGCCAACGAAAATTACAACGACGGAGAACTGGTACTCGGGGTTGAGATCGATGGAGATGCACGGGCCTATTCCGTGCCGTTGCTCAGCAGCCACGAAATCGTGAATGACGTTGTCGGGGGGAAACCGATCGCGGTCACGTGGTGACCGCTCTGCTTCACTGGGATCGGGTATTCCAGAGAGGTAAACGGGCAGACGCTAACCTTTGGCGTGTCCGGCAAGTTGACTATGAACGCGTTGATCATGTACGACCGGCAGACGCGTTCTCTATGGAGCCATTTCCTTTCTGAAGGAATCGAGGGAGACTTCAAGGGTGTCAAGTTGACAAATGTACCGATCGTGCTCACAACGTGGAAGGAGTGGAGAACATCATTCCCCGAAACCAAGGCCTTGCTAAAAGGCGAGTCAAGCGCGGATCCGTACACCTACTACTATGCGCGAGGCGACGCGGGTGTGATTGGTGAATCCAATCGGGATGAACGACTTTACGGCAAGGAGCTTGTGTTGGGTTTGGGGTTTGACGACGGCGCGATCGCATATCCGCATACGGCGCTGCAAAAAGAGCAGGTCGTAAATACCGAAATCAACGGCCAGCCAATAGTCATCTACTACGACTCGCAAACCAACACTGCGACTGCGTATTCCAGGGCGGTTGGTGAAGACACGTTGGAGTTTTCGTTGGAGACAGATGAAGAGGTCGATGGTGTTGCAAGGAGATGGATCGTTGATGATGTTTCTGGTTCGAAATGGTTGCCCTTGAATGGTCAGGCCTGGAGCGGCGATTTCCAAGGAACGCGGTTGGAGCCGGTGCACGCAGTCAACGTGTTCTGGTTCGCGTGGAGCGATTTCTATCCTGAGACCGAGCTTTACGGTCAATGAGCGTCGACCTACGAGACTGGGTGCGTGATGTCCCGGATCATCCGACGCCGGGCATCCAGTTCAAGGATTTGAGCCCTATACTCGCTGATCCGTCGATTTTTCGCGCTGCGATCGATTGGTTCACCGAACAGGTTCGTTCCATAAATCCGGATGTCATTGCTGCAATCGACGCCCGCGGTTTCGTGTTTGCTGCGCCAGTTGCAGACCGGCTAGGAATTTCGCTCGTGATGGTCAGAAAGAGGGGGAAACTCCCGCCGCCGGTCGTAAGGAAGGAATATTCGCTTGAATACGCTGAAACGTCGACAATCGAGATTCGTTCTGACGCGATTTCTGATGGTCAGAGTGTCGTCATAGTCGACGATTTGTTGGCTACGGGCGGTACCGCGATGGCGGCGGCGGAGTTGGTCGAAGGATTAGGTGGTCGCACCGTCGCACAGATGTCGCTGATTGAACTGGCGTTCTTGGAAGGTCGGGAACGAATTACAGCTCGCGATCCGGAGTGCGAGGTTATCGCCAACATCGTTTATGATTGGTCGTCGGCAAAACGTATCTCCACCAGACGCGCTCCGACGTACAGTCCAGTAAATTCGGTCACTGTAAGGAGAGCGATGAAGAGCGTCGCTTCGAGGAAGAATCGCTCTGGAAATAGTAGCAGAAGGTAGTGGCGGAACGGGTCGAGTTGCCACAGGTCGTTGGCGAAACTCAGCAGGTGGAACTGGGTGAAGATCCAGGTGAAGTCGATGATCGCGACCACGACGACCGCGGCGATGAGGATGCCCCAAACGAGCGCGCACCATCGCAACCATCTGCTCAGCGAGGCGAAGAACTCGCGACGACGGATGGTCAACCCCGCGACGGCACAAATGGCGAGTGCGATGCCGGTCCATACGGAGACCGCGGCCACGAGGCGCATCAGCTCCTTCACATCGATCATGTGGAGAATCTCACGCTCATCGAAGAGGCTCACCTCTCCTCGTGACGTGTTCACTCGCACATCCAGACGCTCCGCGTCGTTCGCGAAGTAGTCCTTGATCTGATCTGCCGCGTAATCCAACTCCGAGACCGGCAATCCGGTGCGCTCCGGGATCCCGTTGCGCCACCAGTTGTACGTGTAGAGCCAGTCTGAATCGGTCACGTAAGCGACATTGATGGCGATGAGAAATATCGGCAAAAGCACGGCGAACACGACGCCGAGCACCAACATCACCCAGACGAACACCTTAAATCCACTCAATCTAGTCACGAAGTTTAATGCTAGTAGACCTCGCCACCACCGCGCCAAAATCACACGCCACTATTGTGAATCAGGCGGCGTACCCGAACTGAGATTCATCGCGATCTGGTTAGCCGTCTTGACGTTGTATTCGTTGGCTAGTTTCTTGTGGTTTATCGCATCGACGATGGTACCGATGAAGCACAGTCCGGCCGTAAGCAGGTACAGAATCCCCAACCCTATATGACCGAGGACGAATCGCTGAACTCCAGCGATCACAACAAACCCGATCAACGTGAAAAGCAAGATCGTTGTCTCGTCTTTGCGTTGGTTCCGATACGCCATCGCAAACATCTGCTCGGATTCCTCCGGGATGTTTTGCACAATTCCAGATATCGCCGCCTGTTCTCCTGGCGAGATCTCAGGCAACAGCTGCACCACATTTGCCATAGTCAAAAACTCCTTATCGACTTAAAGCGTTTCATTTCAAGCGTCAAGATCCTCCAAAGGATGATCGCAACTGCCGGTATTCCGAGGATGTGCGACTCGATTGCCGAGATAACGTCGCCGCGGGAGAGATACGATATCGAATGGCCAAGCCCGAATCCCGGACTCTTGATGCCCCACACGTAGTACGGCCAAAATATCGTGAAGTGGAAATCGGAGTTCGGGTTGCCTAGCGCGAGCACAACTAGTGCTACCACCCATATCGCGGCTTCTCGATCAACATATCGAAGCAAATCCCGCAACGTTCTCAAACCCGAATCCATTCCTAGAGGTTACATCGCCAACCGCTACCATCGACAAGGTCATTTGACACAATGAGTAAACCAATTCCAACCACCGCAAACAACCAAAACGAGTTTCAATTCTTGGTTGACACGGTTCGCACGCTCCGGAACCCGGACGGTTGCCCGTGGGATGCGGAGCAAACGCATCAATCGTTGCGACCGAATCTGCTCGAAGAAGCTTACGAAATGCTGGAAGCGATCGAAGATGCCGATGCGAACGCTCTGGAAGAAGAACTTGGCGACGTCATGATACAGATCGTTTTCCATGCCGACATCGCGCGTCGCAACGGCGAATTCGACGCCGATTCCGTTTGCCGAAAAGTGGCTGAAAAACTCATCCGGCGCCATCCCCACGTGTTCGGCGACGCCGAAGAACTCGATTCCGGTGAAGACGTGATCGACAGATGGGAGCGTATCAAGCGACAAGAGGCTGGTGGCGTGCGTTCCATAGTCGCATCCGTCCCCAAAGTACTGCCCGCACTCGCACAATCGACCGTATTGCAACGCCGAGCGATGCGAGCAGGATTACCAATCGCAGCCGATTCCATAGGTGGTTCCGACTTTCCAGAAAGAAAGCTCGACGAATCCGATGGCGATTTGGAACTTCGCGCCGGCCAATTCCTCGCTGCCGCAGTCCGTTCCGTTCAGGCGCAAGGGATCGACCCCGAGACGGCGTTGCTGAAAACCAACTCCGCGCTCCGAGACCGCGTCTTACGAGCTGAAGAGCTAGCCGAAGGAACCGCATTGGCCGAAATGTCCGACCAGGAACGCAATCGTATCTGGCAACAAACCCGCTAGCGCGTCACATCAACTGCGTTGCCGGAAAACTGCGTCACATCTCCTACAACCGTTCCGGCTACACCTCTTCGATCCAGATCCTCCACTAACTCGTCGACCGCATCCTCGCGCACCGAGATGAGCAAACCGCCGGAAGTCTGAGGATCGCACATCAGCAACCTGTCAATCTCGCCGATATCGTCAGTCCAGCACACGCTCTCTGCGCAACTCGCCAAATTCCGATGCGTACCACCTGGAGCAACGCCATCCGTCAGGAGTTCCACGACGCCCGGTAGCACCGGCAACGCCGATCGCCTCAATCGTCCCGTCGCACCGCTTGCCCGCATCATAGTCATGAGGTGACCGACAATCCCGAACCCCGTCACATCTGTCGCCGCGTGCGCCCCAACCGACACCATCGCTTCCGCCGCATCGCGGTTCAGCCGAAGCATCGATTCAACCGCCGCATCCAGATCCTCGCCGATCACCTTACCGTTCTTCAGCGCAGTCGTAATCACACCGGTTCCCAACGGCTTCGTCAATACCAACACATCACCCGCTTGAGCCGTCGAATTCTGAACCTGCTTCCCCGGTTCGACAACACCGACGACCGACAATCCATACTTCGGTTCAACATCATCCACTGTGTGCCCACCGACGATGATCGCACCCGCCTCCGCGACTTTTTCGGCTCCGCCACGCAGTATCTCTGATGGCACGTCGAACGGCAATGACCTTGGAAACGCCGCCACGTTCAACGCCGTGATTGGTCGACCGCCAACGGCGTAAACATCCGACATCGAGTTCGCCGCCGCAATAGCTCCATAGGTGAACGGGTCGTCGACGATCGGCGCGAAGAAGTCGACAGTAAGTACCAAGGCGACGCGCGCGTCCAAACGGTAGACGGCAGCGTCGTCACCGTGTTCGAAGCCGACCAACAAATCTGGGTGCGGAACGGCTCCATTCATCAGCCCGCCCAAAACCTGGGCGAGTTCGCCTTGGCTAAGCTTCCCAGCTCAACCGGCGCAGCTGGCGAGTTCCGTCAGTCGGGGTACCTTTTCGTTCATTTCTACGGGCTCTTACCAATCAAACGAGACGACACAAACAACCTCGGTCTCGCTTCTTCCACAATGGTACCCCCGCGAATCGGGTGCTGTGCACAACCTCACTTACGACGGATTCACGGTCAGATCACGTGCGCCTCACCGTTGCCCAGCCCTCTGGATTCCGGCTTTCGCCGGAATGACGGAGGTTTTGCACAGCACCCGAATCGCGATGTCCTCTAATCGCAATCGACTTAAAATTGAGACAGCTACCCACCACACTCCCCGTACCCGATTCGGGTATCTCCGCTATGACACAACTCCCACTCGCTGAAGTCCTGCCGATCTCGTCATCCGTCAACGATGCTGGTCGTTTAGCCATCAACGGCCTGGACGTTCGCGATATCGTCGAAGAGTTCGGCAGTCCAATCTACATCTACGACGAAACGACCATCCGGCATATGTGCCGTGAGTTCGTCGACAACTTTAGGCGTTTTTATCCCGACACCGAGATCGCTTATTCCGGCAAAGCCTTTTCCAACCCGGCGATTCTCAAAATCATCGAGCAAGAGGGGCTCCACATCGACGTGGTCACCGGTGGCGAACTTGCGTTTGCCATGGCCGCCGATTACCCGGCCGAGAAGATCAACTTTCACGGAAACAACAAGACTCGTGACGAGCTCAGTGAAGCGGTTGAAGCTGGCATCGGACGCATAACCATCGATTCATTCCACGAGATCGAACTACTGAACGACGTCGCCCAAACCGCAGGAAAGACTCAGGCCGTAAACCTCCGTCTCTCGCCGAGTATCGACCCGCACACACATCGCCTGACCAGCACCGGCATCCTCGACTCGAAATTCGGATTTTCGATCGAGACCGGCGATGCTGAAAAAGCAGTTGACGCCGCAATGGCGCAACCCAACCTCGATGTTGAAGGCCTCCACTTCCATCTCGGTTCGCCACTGTTCGAGTTGGAACCGTATGAAGAAGCGGTCGAATACGTTTGTGCCTTTGCCGCCCGTATGACGTATGTCCACGGACTCGATATGCGTGAGTTCAGCCCCGGCGGCGGAATGGCGATCGGATATCAGGCATCTAAACTGCCGCCGACCATCAACGAATACGCGAAAACCATTGTCGAATCGCTGGAATCTGCCTGCACTAAGTACGGCATTGATCGACCCAGACTCACGATCGAACCCGGACGGTCGATCGTCGGTCGGGCTGGCGTAGCCGTGTACACGATCGGTGGCATCAAACGAATTCCCAGCGTACGAACGTTTGTCAGCGTGGACGGCGGAATGGGCGACAACATCCGTCCCGCGCTGTACGAAGCAGAATACGAAGTGATGTCGGTCGACGATCCGCTCGGCGAGCCAACCCAAAAAGTAACCATCGCTGGCAAGTTTTGCGAATCGGGCGACCTCCTCGCCAAGGACATCGAACTACCGGACGTGCAAACCGACGACCTCCTGGCACTGCCGGCCTCTGGAGCCTATTGCGTCCCAATGGCCAGCAACTACAACTTGCAGACGCGGCCAGCGATCGTTCTCGTTACCGAACAGTCCGAAGCGAGACTCATCCGCAGGCGCGAGACCTACGCCGACCTCCTCGCTACCGCGATCTACGAATGATGCTCGGCACACAACCAAAGGTCGAATCGGCGGGACGTTGGCAAACGATAGGGAATCCGGCTGCCATCGCGCTTCTCGAAGGTGTGATTAGTCAGCAACGAGTTTCGCACGCCTACCTAATCGTCGGCCCTAATCGCGTCGGCAAGCGCACGTTGGCAGTTGATTTTGCTCGGGCGATGAATTGCAACGCGGCAGACATCGTTGCGCCCGGTTGGACGGATTTGGCGCCGGCGGTTCCGTGTGGTGAATGTTCGGCATGCGAACGAATCGCCAGATCGAACTTTGCCGATGTACAGGTAATCACATCTGCCACGCAGACGTCGAAGGACACAGACGATAAGGCCGCACGGCGTCGAGTGTTGATCGGTATCGATCTCATCAAGGATCTCCAATCAGACGCGATGCTAAAACCTTACGAAGGACGGGTAAAGGTCTTCATCATCGATGAAGCCAATCGCATGTCTCCCGACGCGGCGAACGCGTTGCTCAAGACTTTAGAAGAGCCGCCTAGCCAAGTGCACTTCATTTTGACCTCGCCAGCGGCCGAAATGGTGCCGGAAACGATCGCTTCGCGTTGCCATGTAGTGAGGCTGAAGTCGGTTGCAACCGAGGTGATCGCGGGGGCGTTGGTCGATCGTTTCGAATTGTCGGGCGATGAGGCCAGAACTTTGGCGAAGATGTCGATGGGATCACCAGGTTGGGCGATCGCGGCTCTCAATGATCCGTCGATGCTGGATGCCCGGAAACAATCAGGGGCGAGGATACTAGACGTTTTAGGCGCCGACCTCGCAGATCGATTCGATTACGCCTCCCAGATGTCTCGCCAATTCTGGAGCGATCGCGCGGTAGCGTTGGAAGAGGTTGACCGATGGTTAGAGATCATCCGAGACGTCGCGATGATCAAAAATGGATTGCGCGAGCATGTGGTTTACGACGACCGGATCGAAGAGTTAGATCAGATCTCAAAAGCGCTCAGCGGAGACGAAATTGCGCACGCGGCGTCGGCGATTCAAAAGACGCGAGACGCCTTGATGGTTAACGCGATACCACAGCTCGCGTTCGATGGGATGATGCTTGGTCTGCCGGCAATTTCATGATTCAAGGATCGTTGAACGGTCTGCTATGATCCGGTAAATATCTAAACTTAAAATCACGAATTGATAGATATGCTGGCCACCGAACACGTCCAACTCGCCCGAAAATTCCTCGTTGACGCAGACCGCGAACTCGAAGCGGGTGACCACTTTCAAGCGTCAGAGAAGTTATGGGGCGCGGCATCGCACATGGTTATCGCAGAGATGCATCGCCGCGATTTGAAGCAAAGCGGTCACAGAGCGATGATCGACGCGATCGAGCAGTTTGCGGAAGATTGCGAAGAACCATCACTCAGCACCAACTTCGCGATAGCCGAATCGCTACACGCCAATTTCTACCACGGGTTCATGCAACCCCAAGACGTCCGTCGTCATCGCGGCCGTGTCCATGAGTTCGTGGAAAGAATGGACGACTTGGCGGACGGGCGGATCGTTGCCGGCAACTAGCCCGCCGCGGTCGGCAATGGCTGTTTCGCCAGCCAGGGCATGAATGGCAACCACGCCGGATCGACGCGGTCGGCACTGAAACCCGCATACGGGTTCGGTCGCGGTTCGCGCGGTTCCATCCGCAACGTCATTCCCGCTTCGCGAGGCGTATAACCCGCCTTGCGATGGTTGCAACGTTGACAAGCAGTTACGACGTTTTCCCAAGTGTGCTGGCCACCTTTGCAGCGAGGGACGACGTGATCTAATGTCATTTCACTGCCGCGTTGTCCGCAGTACTGGCATGCGTAACCGTCGCGCTGGAACACTTCCCGGCGCGAGAGCTTGCGACGATGCAGGGGTTTACGGACCATGTAGACGAGGCGGATCACCTCAGGTCGTTCAAACATCCGGGAGACTGTATGGATGTATTCGACACCGTATTGAACCGTTTCAGCTTTACCTTTTCCAAGTAGTGAAACAGCGCGGCGCACATCGCAGATGTTCAGCGGCTGATAGTTCTGGTTAAGCACCAATACCCGAGAACGTATCAGAATTAACGAGTGATCAGTCACGGTTCCCATTCTATAGCCGCCAATGTTGCGACGAGCGAACATTTCGAATCTGATCCCGTCATCGAGCGTTTGGGCGGTCATTCGACTCTGGCAAACAGCACCTCAATCGCCAAACCGATTTCGCGTGGCGCAATGGGCACGATCGCACCGCGGAGGTTTGAGAACGCCTCCACGAACAACGAATTCGTGAGCTGTTCATCGAGCCACGAGCGCGGGTTGTCGTTAAGGTAAATCTGCGAGTAAGAGACCGAGTATGAAGCACCTCCGAAATCCACTGCTCCTTCGGGAATTACGTAGGTGAAGATTGCCACCGCCGCGATTATCGCCGCGACTGCGAATAGACCCAGAACACCTCCTAGGACCGCGCCGCCGATGTCGTTCACCCATTTCAAAGGAGTGACTTTGATGAATGCGCGGACCGACATCGAAAACCAACGAGCAATCGTGAATATCGCCGCTGAAAAGAGCACGTAACAAAAAGAAGTAACGATCGAGACGTAATTTTCAGCCAGACCGAGAAGGGGAATGATGCGGCTGACGACTTGAGAACCGAGTGCGATCGTGCAGTAGGCCGCGACGAGCCAGATCGCGGTGCCGATGACCCCTGTCTTGAACCCCCAATAAGCCAACAGCGCGATTGTGAGGATGAATATGCCGTCTAGACCGCTCATCGATTAGTCAGCGCGCGACGTAGCAACGCAGATTCGTCCTTACCTTTTCGACCTGAAGCAATTCGAGCTCAATACCGAGCCCAAGGCGACCGTGAACACAAGCGTTGAGCCCTGCTGTCTATAATCGAATATTAGTTTCGAAGCGGATCGAAAACCTTTCCGATTGATGCGAGTTATGTTGCAATGTCCGGTCCTCAAGGCTCTGCCTACTATTCATGAACCTCAACCAGAAAGCCGCGCCCATACAGATCGCACTAGACGGTACTCCTGCATCCGGCAAATCGACTGTGGGAACGATGCTCGCCGATCGATTAGCCTGCGATTTCCTCGACACAGGTTTGATGTACCGCGCGATGACCTACTTGGCGCTCGAGAACTCACTTTCTCTTGATGATTCCGATGCGCTTGGCGTGCTAGCCGAAGCGACCAGTTTCTCCTTGCATCAAGGACAGGACGGTTCATGGCGATTGATGGTGAATGACGGTGACATCTCGGACCGGTTGCATTCGGAAGACATCAACCGGGACGTGTCTCAAGTTGCCGCCGTGCCCCAGGTGCGCCGAGCTCTTGTTCGAAAACAGCGCGAGATCGCGTCTAAACGGTCGACGGTTATGGCTGGCCAAGACATAGGGACCGTCGTGTTGGTAAACGCACCAGTGAAGATCTACCTAAATGCCTCGGTAGCAACTCGAGCCGCGCGCCGAACCCGGGACACCTTCGGCAACTCTGAAGGTCATCGCTACAAAGTGGTATTAAGTTCGATCAAAAGGCGAAGTGAGTTCGATACCAACCGTGTCGATTCTGCGTTGCGACCAGCGGACGACGCGATAATCATTGCGACTGACGACTTGTCCGCAGACGAGGTAGTCGAAATGGCACTCTCGTATATCTACACTAAGTTGAACCGAACCGGCACTCCAGGAATGACAGGGAGGCGCACAGCATGAAGCCCAACCGTCAATGGTTTTTCCCGGTGTCTAACACTGCGTTCCGAGGGACGTTGGGTCTGTTTGCCGACCTGAAAATCGAAAACCGTGACCGATTGGCTGTGGGTGGCCCCGTGATCTACTACTGTAACCACCTGTCCAATCTCGATCCGCCGATTGTTGCCTCGGTTCTACCGCGTCGCGCTCTATTCCTCGCCAAGCGCGAACTTTTCAACAACCCGCTCAACACATTTCTCCTCAAGGGCTGGGGCGCATATCCGGTGAGTCGGTATTCGGCAGATTTGCGCGCACTGCGATGGATTCGCGCCATGCTCGAAGATCATCGAGCCGTCGTAATGTTCCCTGAAGGCACCCGCAGCCGTAACCTACAAGGGTTGAAAATAGGGCATATCGGCACCTCGCTTGTCGCCGCACAAACTGGCGCGACTTTGGTTCCCATCAGTTTTTACGGAACTGATAACTTGCAAAATATCCTGAAGGTGCTTATGCCTATTGCCAAGATCAGGATGTTGATCGGAGAACCGTTCAAAATCAACGGTGACGTTTCTAGTCGTCCCGATCTTGAGCGCGCTACCGTCGAGGTGATGTCAAGATTGGCGTTGCAGTTGCCGGAAGATCGTCGTGGCGTTTATGCTGACCAAATCCCGGCAAGTTTCGAAATGACTAGTGCGGTTGCCTCTCCACCACCTTTGGACTCAAACCACGCGGGAGACCGGACGAAATATTCGGTGCCGTCAGGCAGAGAGTCGGCGTAAATCTGATATGTGTGGCATCGTAGGGTACGCCGGTTACGGCGATGCAAAGACTTTCCTGCTCCGTGCGTTGAACAATCTGGAGTACCGTGGATACGACAGCGCTGGGATCGCCGCGATCAATGGCCACGGCATCACCACAATCAAGCGCGCCGGCCGCGTCTTGGCTCTCGAAGAGACGATTAATGGGCAGTTCGGGCAGGCGACTACCGGGATTGCACATACCCGCTGGGCGACCCACGGCTCGCCAACCGACGTCAACGCTCATCCGCACGTCAGTTACGATGGCAAAGTCGCAATCGCTCATAACGGGATAATCGAAAACCATACCGAATTGCGACGCAACCTAATCACCGCCGGAATCGAGTTCGAATCTGAGACCGATTCCGAGGCGATCGCGCACATGATCGCGCGTTACATGGAGTTTGGTGATTCGCTTTTGGAGGCAACCCAACGAACGGGAAATGAGCTCGAAGGTCTGTCCGTCATACTCGCCATCTCTTCAAGCGAACCGGACGCGATCGTAGGAATTCGGATCGGTTACGCGGGCAGCCTGATTCTCGGCGAGGCCAACGGTGCGCGTATATTGGCGAGCAACACTATGGCGATGCCGGCCGAAGTTACCGCGGTAACCCACATTGACCATTGCGAAGCCGTCCGCATCACTCGGGACCGCGCTGAGATAGCGGATGTGATTGGAGCGCCGGTTGTCAAATCGCAAGTTCCGTTGCAACCGGACAACCGAATCACAGAAATCGGCGAATACGAACATTTCATGCGGAAGGAAATATCGGAGCAAGCTGCCGCGGTCCAAGGCGCGATGAGGGGGCGGATAGATTTCAGTAAACCGCGAATCGATATCCCAGAGATTGATCGTATCCCGAACGAACTCGATCGCATCATCCTCGCGGGCATGGGCACCTCACATTTCGCGGCGATGGCGGGGTCCCGTTGGATCGAGCGATTGGCTCAGATTCCCACGACCGTTGAATATGCCGGTGAACTGGCGGATCGCGAACCGGTAATCGGTCGGCGCGACCTTTTGATCGCGGTAACCCAGTCCGGTGAAACGTACGACACGCTGACCGCGATTGAAACGGCGAAACGTAAGGGAAGCGCAGTTTGTGTCGTAACCGCCAGCTCCCAAAGCGAAGCGACACGGATGACTGATTTCGCGATAGATATCGGCGCCGGCACGGAAGTTGCCGTTCCTTCCACCAAGACGTTCATCAATAGCATGCTCGTGCTCTACATGATGGGGCTTCAAATCGGAAGCGACAGAGGAAAGCTCAGTCAGTTGGAATTTGAACGACAGATCGAATCGATCGTCGCGTTGCCACGTGCCATTAACCGCACGATTGGACAAGAATCCGATATCAAAGAGCTTGCCTACAACCGTTTCAACGATGTTAATAACCTGCTGATACTCGGGCGCGGCGACCTCTACCCGATCGCTTTGGAAGGTGCGTTAAAGATGAAGGAGACGGCGTACGTCCACGCCGAGGGGTGTTCAGCATCCGAAATGAAGCACGGAATCAATGCGCTCATCGAACCTTCCACGCCGACCATTGTGTTGATCCAAAAAAATGGTGAGTTGAGAACGAAAATGTTGACGAGCATCTACGAAGTGCAGAGTCGGGGTGGTGAGGTGATAGCGATCGCTCACGAAATGGATCTCGAAGTCGAGGAATTAGCCGACCATATGATCCCTATCGCATCAGATGACGAGGAACATTTCCCGTTTCTAATGACGATTCCCTTGCAACAGTTGGCGTATCACACGGCGCTAGCGCGTGGCATCGATCCCGACCGACCTCGTAATTTGGCCAAAACCGTCACGGTCGCATGAGCGAAAAGATCAAAGCGACACACTCATTCGTTCGAGAACGCATAGAACAACGCGAAGATGCGTTGTCGCCGTATGCGACCCGATCAAAATCCGCTACGCGTCAACGTGACGAGGAACCATCGCCGGTTCGGGCAGCCTTCCAACGCGACCGCGATCGCGTCGTTCACTCCAACTCTTTCAGACGCCTAAAACACAAGAGCCAAGTGTTGGTGAACCCGCAAGGCGATCACTTCACAACTCGGATGACTCACGTCTTGCAGGTATCGCAGGTAGGACGCACCATCGCCCGGGCCCTAAACCTCAACGAAGACCTCGTTGAGGCCGCTGCTCTCGCACACGACGTTGGGCATACTCCCTTTGGACACATTGGCGAACGTGTCCTGAATGAAAGATTGCCTAACGGATTTACCCATGCCGCGCAGGGGGTTCGGACGCTCACAATCCTCGAAAAACACGGCGAAGGCCTGAACCTTACAGACGCTGTCGTGGAGGCGGTAAAAAGACACTCCAAACCCGAAGGCAAGTTCATCGCCGCGGATGCTGTCGAGGGTATGTCACTGGAGGCGCAGATCGTGCGCATCTCTGACGCCATCGCGTACTTGGCCCATGATCTCGCCGATGCTGAAAGAGATGGCACCCTCGAAACGAAGGATGTGCCGACCGAAATCCGTGATGCGTTAGGAGATGCTCATTCCACGCGACTCAACGCCATGGTGTGCGACGTAATTGACGCTTCTTGGGATTGCGCCAGCGCCAGCGGCGACCAGAACATTCAGCCGTGGATCAGGATGACTGACGCGATGGGCGAGGTCACAACGAAACTTCGCAACTTTATGTTTGAGCGGGTCTACCACCCGGCTTCGGCATCTCCCGAGGGTGTCCGCGCACGTAATGCCGTCAAGTTACTCCATGACTACTACAGCGTACATTTGGACGACGTCCCCGGTTGGATGCGAGTGATCTCGATCGAGCCGGAATACGCGGCCGCGGATTTCGTTAGCGGAATGACCGATTCGTTCGCCGTGATGACCCTTGAACGCATAGCACCCGGCAGTACCGATGGGTTGTATCAAGGTCGAATCTCGGTCCCACTGCACCATTGAGATCCGACACCAGATAGGACGCAGGGCTGTTTTGGCGCGAATGCCGCGGAGTGTTTGCATTCGCCAGAATCTCGTTTATACTTCCGTACGTCCCAAGGTTTTCGGGCGTATCAGGATACGAAGATAACTCGATATTCCGTGTAATGGGACGTGGTCGGTGTCGGCAACCAGTTGAATACTGGAAGGGAGAGCAGATGGCCTTAGTCGACGAAGTCAAAGCTAGACTGACCATCGTTGATGTTGTGTCTGACTATCTTGCCCTCGACAACCCGTCGTCTCGCACGCCCAAAGCTCTCTGCCCGTTCCATGAGGAACGAACCCCTTCCTTCAGCATCTCCCCTGAGCACGGAGCATGGCGATGTTGGGGAGCGTGCGGCGTCGGCGGCGACATGTTCGAGTTCGTTATGCGCCAGGATGGCATCGAATTCAAAGAGGCTTTGGAGAAGCTCGCACGCAAGGCTGGAATTGACACCGAATTTCGCAACGAGGATCGCGATAATCGTCGCCGAACGAGATCTTCTGCCCTCCACGAAATCAACTCAATTGCGGAACAGTTTTTCACGAGACAGCTAGAAGGTTCGCCGGGCGCTGAAGCGTTGGCGTATCTCGAATCTCGTGGCATCAACGCGCCTGTTGCGCGTGCCCGCGGGATCGGGTTCGCGCCTAGCGGTGTCAATTCGCTGTTTCCCTACCTGAAGTCAATTGGGGCCGACAGTCAAGCGGTTGTCCAAGCGGGTCTTGTGGTCAAAGGCAACGATGACGCATGGCGAGACATGTTCACCGACCGCATCACGATCTCGATACGCGACCAACGCGGCAACATCGTCGGCTTCGGCGCCCGCGCGATGGGCGATGCTCAACCGAAATATCTCAACACCCACGAAACATCGATCTTTAGCAAATCGAAGCTGTTGTATGGACTGCACTGGGCCATAGATGCCATCCGAGCATCCTCCAAGGTGATCGTGGTCGAAGGTTATATGGATGTGATCGCGGCCCAAGAACGAGGCTTAAAAAATGTCGTGGCGTGCATGGGCACCGCAATCACATCTCAACAGCTTCAATCCGTTTCGACGGTGTTGCCTGATGACGCCGACAACCCATCAACGGTGATTCTCTGTCTGGACGCCGACGAAGCGGGCCAGGCCGCGACTTTGAGAGGCTTGCAAACAGCCATTGCGGAATTCGGACGCCATTCCGCAAGCCGATCCTATACTCGGCGTTCTCCAATCGACATTCGCGTCGCGGGGCCGGTGGTTTCGGACCACGGCGAACCTAAAGATCCCGATGAAGCCATACGCAACAACAGCGCCGAATGGGTCGCGTCGATAGACCAAGCGGATGAAATCATGGATTTCGTTATTCGCGTCAGCATCAGTAGCCACGATACATCGAGCGACAGCGGCCTCGACGCCGCGTTGGTCGAGATTGAGCCGTTCTTTGACAGCATTCCTCCTCACACGATCCGAGAACAACGAAAAATAACCGAACTCGGCGATCGTTTGGGAGTCGATGTCGAAAACATCACGAACGTGTTGACGCGCAAGAGATCGGCGCGGTTACAAACGAGCAACGAACCCCGCGATACACGCACCCCCCGCCAACAACGAACTCGACGTTCCGCGGATGTGCAACCAGGAATACCTGCTATTACGGTTCAAGCCAGTTGGGAGATCGACCTGTTGGCATGCATGGTCCAGCACGAGTACGCCATCGACCACGCGACGGTCGAACCGTACCACTTCACCGATCCGGTCCGGAAGCGTGTTTTCGAGAACCTAAAAGACACCGGCAACGTCGAAGAATGCGTCTCAATAATCCAAGGCGATGCTGAAGCGCTGGATCTCGTGAATCGATTGCGTGCTGCGTCGCTAGCGCCATCCGACGAATGGGAAGACGACCAGGCGGCGATAATTCAGATCGCCGAGAACTGTGCAAAAAGAACGCGGCGCGAGTACCTGACGCGCAACAAGAAGAAAGAGGTGCAACTGGCCAAAGAAAACGGGAACATGATCCGTGATGAGGATATGGTCAAAGCGGTCGAAACCAACCGCGAGATCAG
This sequence comes from Dehalococcoidia bacterium, assembly GCA_965208645.1. Classification (GTDB taxonomy): domain Bacteria; phylum Chloroflexota; class Dehalococcoidia; order Lucifugimonadales; family Lucifugimonadaceae; genus Bin127. The sequence continues at coordinate 1,396,624 of OZ242350.1, forward strand.
GGAACTGGTGACGCCGCAAAATGCGGAGTCAATCTACTAGGAGGCGCTCAAATTGTTTTACGAGAGCGACGAGCTAGAACACGAGACAGCAACCGAAGCGACGGTTGTGGAGTCGGACGACGAAGTCGACGCCGATCCTGCATTTTCCAAAAACGTGCCAAGCACCACGCGCCGATCAAAGGCGCGGCGGCCATTGTCCGATGGCGCCGCGCTCGAAAACGACGAAGACGACGAAGAAAACGTCGCGTCGGATGACGATGAAGGCGACGATGAAGATGATGTCGAAGTCGCCGGCGCGACCTTAACTTTTGGCATGCTGGGAGGCGATGACGAAAGCGAGGGATTCGCCAGCGAAGACAACCGGGCGAACATGATCTTGTCCACAGCGCCGCCGTCAAGCACGATTTCGGATCTTGACAGCTGGGATGGATCCGCCGCCGGCGCCAAACAGCGCGCAGAGGTCGTCACGTTGGAAAACGTGGCCGTCGATACTGACCTCACCGATGATCCGGTGCGGATGTATCTGCGCGAGATCGGGCGAGTTGAGTTATTGACAGCCCAGGAAGAACGCGAATTGGCGCGCAACCTCGAACTGAGACGAATCGCGGCAGGCATCGAAACGGACTTCCTCGCAGTACACGAAACCAAACCTTCGGCGACCGAGATCACGATTGAAGCGTTGAAAAGACTTTCCCGGATGCAGATCCCCGCCAAGGCGATGGTTCTCTACTCAGGTTTTTGCGACGAGGGAATCTCCGAAATCTTCGGGGTGATCAATCAAGCACTTAAAAATCCCTACCGGATCAGAGACGTCAAATACATATCTGATATCTTCAACTGCTCGCAAGACGAAGCGGTCGAGATCATCAGGGACTTGACTAGACTGCCCGAAGACATTTTCCGAAAGATCAACACCCCAGAAGCTCGTACAAAATTCGAAGACCTCGCGGAGCTTGCCACAACTGACGCGATCAGAGAAGCATTAGACTGCGATCCTCCATCGGCCAAGATCGTTGAGAACCTCATGGCGCGTATCGAAGACGTGCCCATATCCGAAGTCCTAACCCAACCCAGACTCCTCGAAATCGTCGCCGATCCTTACCGCGTGACGTCCGCGACGCCGATCCGCCGAGCGATGGGCGGTTCTCGAAACGAAGCATTGGAGATCGTCAAGGAGTTATCACCCAACTTCGGATACACCGACCTTTCGCTCGTCGGAAAGAAAATATTTGACATCTGGCGCGAGACTTCTCTTGCCGATCGCGTGAAAGCCTTACGAGATGGCTTGAAGTGCTCCGAGAGCTTGGCGGAAAAGTTGCTCGCGGTCGCCGACCCATTCGCAACTACGCATCTCGCCGACATGCTGATGTCGCCGCTCGTGCGAAAATGCCTCGATGAACCTTACTCGGAAGACAAGATTCGGTATTTGGCTAACCATCTCGATTGCAGCGATGACGAATCAAAAGACGCGATCCGCAATCTATCGCTCCTGTCGTTGTTGATTGCCAACGAGACCCCGGACGCGATCGAGTGTAATCCGCAACTTTTCGACCTCGAAGACGCGCTCGACAGCGATGCGATCCAAAAACTCTTCTACTACGGCCCGTTACTCGATGCTCATCTAACCACGATACGCAACCGAGGTACAGCATCGGATATTCACATCACCAAAGCTAATCTGCGCCTGGTGGTGTCAGTAGCCAAGAAATACATGGGTCGCGGGATGAACCTCTTGGATCTGGTCCAAGAAGGCAACATCGGCTTGATTCGGGCGGTTGAGAAATTCGACTACCGCCGCGGCTACAAGTTCTCGACGTATGCGACATGGTGGATCAGGCAGGCGATCACTCGTTCCATCGCCGATCAGGCTCGGACAATTCGCATCCCCGTCCACATGGTCGAGACGATCAACAAGCTCCTTCGAATCAGCCGACGCTTGGTCCAGGAATATGGTCGTGAACCGACGCCTGAAGAGATCGCGGTCCACATGGATACGACGCCACAAAAGGTTAGGGACACCCTGAAGATATCCCTTCAGCCTGTCTCATTGGAAACTCCGATCGGCGATGAAGAGGACTCCACACTTGGTGATTTCATACCGGAAACCAACACCGATGGTCCAATCGAAGAAGCTTCGAACAACCTCATGAAGGAGAGCATCGTGACGGTGCTCGATACATTAGAGGTCCGCGAAAAGCAGGTGATCGAACAACGCTTCGGCATGAAGGACGGTAGGTCTAAGACCCTTGAGGAGGTAGGTCGGTATTTTGGCGTCACTCGCGAACGCGTGCGACAGATCGAAGCCAAAGCCTTGCGCAAACTGCGACACCCGACTCGTAGCCAGAGCCTACGCGGTTTTTTTGACTAAATGACGCGTACGTCGACTACCGCTCGGTAACAGTTCCGCCGTTGATGTTGATGGCCTGACCAGTGATGTAGCCCGCGCGAGGACTGCAAAGGAATCCGATCAACTCGCCCACTTCCAAATCCTCCGCGGGACGTCCCATCGGCACTTGGGCGGCGCGACGCGACCACTCGTCGCCTCGACCCACAGGGTCCAATCGAGCTGTTTCAGTCATTCCAGGACAGACACAGTTGGCCGTGATCTCGTGTTCTGCAAGTTCCTTGGCGAGAGCTTGAGTGAATCCATCGACGGCGAAATTGGCCGCATTGTAGGCTGCCATGCGAGCTGTGCCGCGTTTCCCAGCGGTGGAAGAGATATTGACGATACGGCCTCCGTTGCCTTGCTTGATCATTTGTATCGCCGCGGCCTTCGAGCAAAGATAGGTGCCGACCACCTTCACATCCAAAACCGTCTTGAACACATCCTCAGCGACGTCAATCACTGGTACCCGATCTTCACCGTAAGGAGCCGCCGCGTTATTGATGACGATATCGACGCTGCCCAACTCTATTGCGGTATCTTCGACCAAAGCCTGTACCTGATCCGCTTTTGTGACGTCCATCACGACCGTCTTGGCCTTCACGCCAAAGGAGCGCACCTCATCGGCGGTAGATTCGATGTCGCGCCAACCGGCTTCCCTTTCGTCTGGTGGAAACGTGGAAGGGTCGCGCCCGGTTCCCGTGACTACCACGTCGGCACCCATGCGGGCCAGGACACTTGCCGTGGCACGCCCGATGCCTCGCAACCTGCCGGCGCCAGTTACGATCGCTACTTTGCCGCTCAACTCTCGCTCTGAATCTGTCATCTTCATTGCTCCCGGAATTCTCGATTGGGTCTTCTCGCAACCGCTCGGGAGCAATTGTACGGAGTGATAGTTCCGACTGGAGGGTTCAGGCGCAAAGCCTTGCGCGCCCACGGTCGCGAACTCAGCGTCACGCGCCTGGCGAACCGAGCGTTACCGGGATCTCCATTATTTGGGCAGTATCACCGGCGCCCCGCACCGTTGTCACAACGACTTCGGTACCGTCGGGGTGCGTGCTCAGGAATTCCGTGAAATCTGTGATCCCGCGAATCGGAGTGTCGTCGATGTTTACGATGATGTCGTCCACTTTGAAGTCGGCTGCGGCCGGCGAATCGGGATCCACATATCGCACACCTAGACCCTCACTTACCGGTAACGCCCTCTGGAATGCGAGATATGGTGTCACATCGACCCCGCCGACCCCGAGATACCCAGGTTCTTGCCGTTCACCCAATACGACCAACCGGTTGGCGCCCTCCAAAACCGTATTGATTTCGAGCGCGAAATTAGCGCCTTGTCCGACGTCAATGGTTCCCACGTTTAGCCCCACCACCTCGCCGGTCGAATTAACCAAAGCGCCTCCACTGCTGCCTACATTGATCGCCGCGTCGGTCTGTATCAAACCCTCGAAAACGTTTCCATTCGGGTCTGCGACTGTGCGATCCAACGCGCTGATGACACCCCGACTGACACTTGGCCCGCCGCTCAGCCCAAACGCGTGACCGATTGCCACCACATCTTCACCGACCCGCAACGCATCAGAGTCTCCGAAATCAGCGGGAACTAGGTCACGGGAATCCACGGCAAGCACTGCGATGTCGAGCAAACGGTCTTCTCGCATTAGAGACGCGCCTAATTCTTCGCCGGAAGCAAGAATCACACTGATGTCGTCCGCACCTTCGACGATGTGCCAGTTGGTAATGATCGTGCCATCGGATCCGAGCACGATGCCAGTTCCACTGCCGATTCCGTCGCCGCGGCGAATTGAGATTTGGACGATCGATGGAATGGTCGCTTCAACCACTTGGGGAACCCACGGTTCGGCGATGTGGGTAGCAGGCACAGGTTCGGTTTTAACGACGACGGTACCGTCCTCCGAAATGGGCGATGTATTACAACCAGATGCAACGAGGGTGATCAACAATGCCCCGATCACCATCCACGCCGCCGTCGACTTGATGCGATCTTTCAATCTCACTGCCTCCCTCCGAATCGCTTGCGTAAGTGGAAGAAGATGCCTGATTCGGATTATACTCGCGGCACATTCCAGCCCCGATTGAAATGAGTTACGGAGAAACTACATCCCGGATGCAGAAAATTGCGTATCTCTTTCATCGTCGACCTTCGCGCATGTTGAGAATGAAGCGCGCGTCAAACCGTTAAAATGATGTGTTGCACCTCGCAATCTCGTCCAACCATCGCAGTTACGACCAAATTTGATATCCGATCACCGAAGCCTTGACCGTTGGCAGCCCCGTTGTGGGTCTGGAGGGAATTCCCGCTGAATTTCGTCAGGTTCACACTACGCAGGGTTTCGGGTGAAGCGACTCTTCTGATCGGGGCGTTTGTTGGTTCTCTAATTACGGCAACGGTGATAGCCGGCGCTCCGGTTTATCTTCGCACCTTGGAACAGGCCGGTGTTGAAGACACCATCGAATCCGTTAGCACGACGTACCAGCATCTGCAAATAAACACGTCGTGGCTACCGCTTGAGGCCGGTAAATCCGTTGAAGCCAACGAAGTCATCGCGGCCGCACAAGAGGAATACCTTGACGGTGCCATCACCGGCAGCGCCGCGCTCATAAAAACTCGTCGAGCTAACTGGGGCAAAGAAGGCGAAGGGCTCAGAAGGCATAACGAAGCGTCGCGGGCAATGTTCCTTTCGGTCACCGGCGTCAATGAGCGCATCGTTTATATCGTTGGTCAGGCGCCCTCCGGTCACGTGTACTACGAAGACGGTATACCGACGGTCGAAGCAGCGTTGGTTTGGGACCGCGCTTCACGGTTCGACATCCGCGTCGGGGACGTAATCGACACTGTGCCAGAAGTGCGGGGCATCGGGCTGGTCAAAGTCCATATCACGGGCATATTCACGGTCTCCGACGCATCAGACGAATTTTGGGTCGGGCTGTCTGATCCGATCGTGCGTCCGTTGCCGATTGTTGATGGGCGCGAAAGCCCGATTGTGCTGCTCATCGAGCCGTCTGTCATGTTGGACACCATCGCTGAGGCCAATGCTGGGCTCCCCGCCAACTTTGGGTGGCATCTTTTTGTAAACAGCGATTACTTCAAGGAGTTGACGCTCAATGAAGCGATCGAGCGATTGACGGATTTTGAAGACCGGATCGCCATTGAAATCACGCGCGCCGACGTGTTGACCGTCCTCGAAACGCGGCTCCAATCCTTGCAACGCCGGATGTTATTCGCCCGTATTCCCATGTTGCTTCTGGCAGCGCTAGCAATCACATCGATCGCTTACTACCTGTTCATGGTCGCCGGCATCATTGCAAGGCGCCGAGCGTCCGAAACATCTAGGCTCCGGAGCCGCGGCATCACCGTCCTCCAAGTCATTCGCTCATACGCTATCGAAAGCGTCATCATCGCCGGCGTACCGGCCCTCATCGCGCCACTCATCGGCATCGGACTAGTCGCGACACTTGGTTTGCTTCCCGCCTATCGTAGCGTCTCTGATTCGCTATTCTTAAGCGTCGAATTCGCATGGCAGTCGTGGATCTGGTCTATCGGCGCCGGACTCGCCGTTTTCGCTATCTTGCTGCTACCCGCCATATTGGGTACCCGACGCGGGATTATCGACCAATTCCAATCCGAAGCAAGACCCGATCAACCTCCATTCTTCCAACGCTATTACCTCGATCTCATCTTCCTAGTTATCGGTTCGCTGGTCTGGTGGGAACTCACCACCCGCGGCTCAGTCATCGCATCGACTCGCGAAGGCGAAAATTCGGCGGATATCACGCTGCTCTTTTCACCAGCGATATTCCTACTAGTCGTGTCATTGCTGTTCATGCGGCTATTCCCGATTTTGGCGCAAATTGTCGCGTTTATCGGTGCACGATTGCCTTCGGTTGAAGTCACTCTAGGCCTATGGCGATTGCGTCGCAGCCCTTACTGGTACGTGTGGCCTGTGCTGTTGTTAGTTTTGGTCTCCGGACTCGGAGTCGTGTCGGGTACGCTCGCATCCACGTTGGCTCGCAGTACAGAAGAGCAGATTCTTTACGAATCCGGTGCCGATTTCCGATTTATTCCTAATACGGCGCCAAGTTCAGAAGTGGTCGCGCAGTCGCGGGAAATCGACGGCGTGATCAACGCGACGGAAGCATTTCGCGCTTCCGGTCGATTCGGCACCACGTCTCTGGGCTTCCCCTTCAACCTACTCGCCGTCGACTCCCATCGTTTCGCCGAAACCGCGTGGTTCCGGGATGATTTCTCAGAAACCGAGTTCCAAGAACTGACATCCAAAATCGCTGTTGACGTGAAACCCGAACCTATCTATCTCCCCGCCGACACGATCAAACTCGGTGCGTGGGCGAAGTCGGAGCCCCGGGTCGAAAACCTCTTCCTGTGGTTAGTGATCAAAGATGCCAAGGGTCGCTCGCGAACCGTTACTCTGGGTCAGATCGAAAGTGAATGGAAACACCAGACTGCCGAAATGTCTAGTCCTCTCACAAATTCGGCCGAGCTAGTTTCGGTGCAGACGTTCATGCAAGCAGGGCCCGACGGCGCGGTACCGACGGTCGCGTACTTCGACGATGTCTACGCCGAAAACAGTCTTGGTGAACGCACCGTCCTCGTGGACTTCGATCAATTCGGCGAGTGGACAGGTATGCCGACATCAAACGGTCTCGATGTCATCTTTGGCATCGACGACGAACCGCCGGGGCTCACGGTTGAGGTCCCGGGCGACTCGGGCGCTTCAGTTGCCCGAGTCGAGATGGACCGAGGAAACGATCAAGGCGTTCGTGGCATCTATCGCACCGCGACCGGCGAGCCACTGCCGGTCATCGCCAGCGACGCCTTCCAATTCGAAACCAACACCGGCGTCGGCTCACAGTTCATCGTTCAGATCAATGGCGGATATGTCCCCGTCGAAATCAAAGACACCGTCGCGTTTTTCCCGACCTTAGACCCGAACCGAGCGCCGTTCCTAGTCGCCAATGTCGACTCGACGATCGATTTCCTCGAATTGCGAGGCCTGACTGCCCAACGTGCCAACGAGGTTTTCGTATCCATCGATCCCGACATGCACGACGCCGTGCTCCGTGAGATGCGTGACCTATTAGGTTTCAGCACCTACACCGATCGAGCATCTCTATTGGAGGCATCGACTGTCGACCCTCTGGTGGTAGCCGGATGGCGTGGCATCAGCATCGTCTCAATCGTTATGGCCGGCATCGCCGCGGCGTTCGGGTATCTAACCTATCTCGCCGCTCACGAAGTCCGAACCCGCCGTGAATCGGCACTTCTGTCGGCAATGGGGATGAAAACAACCTCGTTCGGCCGGCTGGTAATGATCGAACACGCATTGGTCGCGCTACTCGGCATCGGCATCGGTGTCGTCAGCGGATGGTATGTAAGCCGAATCGCCGTGAGTAGTCTGACATTCACCCAGTCTGGCGGAGAACTGCTACCACCGTTTGTGATGCAGACCAATTGGATACCGGTCGCCGCCCTCGCGACCGTGATTATTGGGTCGACACTGATCGCCGTTTACCGCATCATGCGGCAGTACCGTTCATTGCCCATACACGAACTCACACGCGACGCCAACTGAAACCTCGACGATGCGCAACACGGTACAGCTGATGCTCAAACGGACAATCGCCAATTGGCGATTGCTCTCTGCTGTCATCATCGGCTCGATCCTCGCCGGAACGATCATGTCCGCGACCGTCGTCTACTTCGAATCGCTGCGGGACATCGCCCTCCAGAAGGAGTTGGCAGACCAGAACCCATCTGACCTAGACATCCTGATCGAAGCCGATCAGACCCCGATCAACAACGAAACCCACGCCGAAATCACCAACTCCATGGAGTCGTTGTTGCTCGGGAGAATGGGGCAATTCACCACCGATTACGAACGCGCGATGCGAAGTTGGACGTTCTTCGTAGATGAACCGCCGGAGCTCGTCCCCTTAGGTGAATGTCCATGTCGACCAACCGTCGCTGAGCCTGACGCATTCACCTCAGATGAACAGCCCCTCATCGAGTGCGATTGCCGTCGAATTCAATGTATGACGGTGCCCGATGATCCACACGTCATAGATGTTGTGGAGGGGCGTTATCCGGAGATCGATGCCCAGCCGTCGCCCGGCTCTGATCTAACTGTCGAAGCTCTGCTCGACGAAGTATCGGTCGAAGAATTTGGATTGCAGCTGGGCGACGTAATCCCAGCTCGTCCACACTGGGACGAGGAAAAGATCAACGTCAATATACGACTGACCGGCATCTATCGGCGGACACATCCAGACGCTCCCGAATGGCGCATCTTCGACCAAGCATTCGGCTCTCGCAGCAACACGTTGCAGATTGCACAGTTCGTGTTGCCGCAGCAATCGATGCTCGAAGCTTTGGGCGTCTACTTCCCGAACATGGGAGCCGAGTATGCATGGTTTCTGGACGTCGAACCGACCTCAATTCACGCCACCGACACTCAACTCATCCGCCAAACGCTCGAACTTACCGCAAATGAACTCCGCTCGCAGGTAGACGGCTTCGTTCTCGATACCGAACTCGACAAGACGCTCCTCCGTTACGAGGTCGAACTGTTTTTCAATCGTCTGCCGATGTTCATCGTACTCATCCTCATCGTGCTAGTCGTCGTTTACTACACCGCAACGCTCGCCGGGCTCCTCATCGAAGCCCAATCAGCCGACGTCGCGCTGCTCCGAGGTCGCGGCACCACGTCCCGACAGCTTTTATTGATGTTCGCCGTAGAAACGTTCATCATCGCCGCATTCGCCATCGTGGCCGGACCCTTCCTAGCCGCTTGGGGCGTCTCATTCTTAGGCACCTTGCCCTTCTTCGGCGAACTCAATGGCGGCGAGGCATTACCCGTAAACCTGACACGCAGCGTCTACGTGATGGCGGGAATCGGTGCAATTATGATCGTCATCGCGCTGATGATTCCCGCAATGCGCGTCACCCAACAGGGGGTACTAACCGAGCGCGCCGGTCGCACAAGACCGCAACGACTTGCGTTCATCCAGCGCTACTACCTCGATCTTGGTTTCCTCGCAGTCGTACTATTCCTCTTCTGGCAACTGACTCGCCAAGGCTCATTCGTAGCAACCAATCTCTTCGGCGAAAATACGGTAAACCAGGTAATCTTGGCGGTTCCCGCCCTGTTCCTCGTCGCTGCCGGCATCGTACTACTTCGCGTATTCCCGATGATGATGGATCTTTTGGGGCGGGTCTTGACAACCGGGGTCGCATCTCGGATCATCTCGCCAGCGGTGGTGCTCGGCATCTGGCAGATGGCGCGTAACCCGGCTCATTATTCCAGAGTTTCACTCCTGCTCATCTTGACCGCCGGATTGGGAGTTTTTGCCGCAAGCTTCGCCGCCACGCTTGAGCGAAGCGCACACGACCAGATCCTTTACGGGACTGGCGGTGACATCCGCGTCCCGGGGATCTCGAATCGACCTGGAGGTCGTTCGTTCAACCTCGAAGAAGACCTCCTCGACGTAAAGGGCATTGAAGACGCCACCGTTATCTATCGCCTGCGCGGTTCGATAACTGCGGGATTCAACTTCGACCAATTCTCAGTCCTCGCCGTTGACCCAGATAAGATCGGCGACATAGCTTGGCACCGTCGGGACTTCTCCAGAAATGGCTACGCGGAAACCTTCCAAGCCATCGCGTTCGAATCGGACGAGGGTATTCCGCTTCCCGAAGATGCTCGTTTCCTGACTGCCCGCGTCAAACCGCTATTCCCAATGCCCGAAGTCCGATTCGTCGCTCGCCTCAGCGACGCCAACGACCGGTTCTACAGCATCGACCTCGGAACCCTCTTGCCCGAATCGCGTTCTCGCCAGCGATTTCCGTGTGCGCTCGAGTACGCGGACCCCGAGAACGATGAACTTCCTCTACCGTCTTGGTGCCGGATCGGTACATCTCTGCAACCTGCACCATTCGGGCGAGAACGCGTGCTGCTTCCAGTTGGTCCCTTGAAACTGCATTCCATCGGGGTTGCAACTTTTGACGGTGGACTCCGCAGCGGTGCGTTCGACATCGATGACATCTCTACGATTAGCAACAACGGCACAAAAATGCACCGCATCGAATTCTTCGACGGGCAATCCGATTACACCTGGAACCTGATGCGCCCCACGCAAGAATCGTTCGCCGACACGTTCGATCCCTCGCCGCTTCCCACTGATGAAGCAGAAAACCTCGGCATCATGCGTGTCCGATGGGCGGCCGGACAGCTAAACGAGTTTCGGGGTATCTCTTCCGGCAACACCATTGAGAACATCCCGGTCCTTGCCAGTGAGACCTTGCTCGACAAGATCGGTGCCCGAGTAGGGGAGACCATAAATGTGTCTATCGACAGCGAGCGAACTTCCCTCGATGTCGTTGACATCATCGACTACTTCCCGACGCTGAATCCGGAGGAGAGCAGCTTTGTCATCATGGACTACGAAGCGGCGCACACTCTCGTCAATGCCCGTCGATACAGTGGCGAACGCGTCGCCAACGAAGCTTGGTTAAGCACCGAGGCCGGAACGCCGTCGATCGAGCAGCTCGAGTTGATGAAAGAGGAAGCCGATGGGGCGAGACTTCGCTACACGGCGACATCAAGCGTACAGCGCAACATCGAACTTCTGCGTCTAAGATCCGGTCCGATCGCCGACCGTCTCGCGCTTTTGGCCGGGGTAAGCGTCGATCCTCTAGTGTCCGAAGGTTGGAGAGCGCTTCTCGGTGTCGCGTTCGTTACCGTTCTCATCGTCAGTGCGATCGGATTCGTCGTCCACACCCGCGTTGCGTTCCGCCGACGTCTCGCCGAGTTCGCCCTCCTGCGGACCATTGGCCTCTCGATGCGTCAACTGCTGATGCTCATCCTCATCGAACAGCTAATCGTCATCGGCGTCGCGATATCCATCGGCATCTTTATGGGAACTCGACTGGGCGACACCATCATCCCGTATCTTGCTAGGTCTGGTCAAGACGCCAACGTCGTGCCACCCATGACGCTTGAAATATACTGGACGGGGTTCGCGACAACGTTCGGCCTGCTCGCGGTCGTTTTCGCGATAGTCATCGCAGTCAGTCTCTTTTCCGTCTACAACATGGCCATCCACCGCGTCATGCGCATCGGGGAAGCATAGACCCATTCACAACCGGGAGAGTCAAGACTTGGAAGTGACGAACCGCCAAGAATACATCACTTGCAGCGGCCTTTACAAAATCTACAAGGCCGCAGGATTAGAAGTCGTCGCCCTCAGAGGGCTTGAATTGACCGTCTACGATGGCGAGATCATCGCCATCGTCGGAGCCTCCGGTTCCGGCAAATCGACGCTCCTAAACATCCTCGCGGGGTACGACTCACCATCCGCCGGCACTGCGCGCGTCGGCGAATACGATCTCCTCCATATGACCAACAAAGAGGTAGTCAACTACCGTCGCCACGAAGTCGGATTCATCTGGCAGGAAACGTCGCGCAACCTATTTCCGTATCTGACCTCAGCCGAAAACGTCGAGTTGCCAATGGTACTCACCGGCGTTTCACAAACCGCACGAACTGAGCGCGCCAAAGAACTCCTCGAAATCGTCGGGCTTGGTCACCGTCTCGGACACAAACCCGAGCAGCTTTCCGGTGGCGAACAACAACGCGTCGCCATCGCCGTAAGCCTCGCAAACCAACCGCCATTGCTACTAGCCGACGAACCCACGGGAGAGTTGGACGACCTGACCGGACAGGAGATCCTGGATCTCTTCAACGAGGTCAACCAACAACTCGGCACTACGATCGTTATCGTGACCCACGACCCTGCGGTCGCCACGAGCGTCGGGCGAGCGATAACCATCCGTGACGGCAAGACCAGCACCGAGACTACGCGCACGATCTCGTTCCAACGTCGTGTGGGTGGGTCGGCGTCCGACACCGAAGAGTTCCTCATCGTTGACTCAACTGGCGCTGTCCAGATTCCACGAGAAATGCTCGACCAACTAGAAATCAACCGCCGCGTACGAGTTGGCGTCAATGAAGGAAAGGTGACGCTTGAATCAGGAGAATGATCCCAGCAACGGTGCCCCGACCATCGAGGCGGTGGATATCACCCGTACCTTTCAACTAGCGGGCGAAGACGTCGTTGCGGTTAAGCAATTGAGCTTCAACGTCCATCACGGACAGTTCGTCGCCCTCGTAGGTCGTTCCGGCTCCGGCAAGACGACCTTGCTGAACCTTTTGGGCGGCCTCGACCACCCGACCACCGGGCAGGTACTATTTGAAGGCCGAGATATGGCCAATTTCACCGAGAAAGACTTCATCGAACTGCGTCGCAACCGCATTGGCGTCGTCTTCCAATCCTTCGCTCTACTCCCATTGCTCTCCGCGTACGAGAACGTAGAGCTCCCGATGCGTATCGCTGGCCTATCGGCACGCGAACGCTCCGAACGAACCAACGATGCCCTCGAAATGGTCGCGCTGACCCGTCGGGCCCGGCACCGCCCCTACGAACTCTCCGGTGGCGAGCAGCAACGCGTATCCATCGCCCGCGCCATCGCAATGCGACCTGACATCGTCCTCGCCGACGAACCCACCGGCGAACTGGACTCCAATAATGCCCAGTCGATCTTTGGCCTCTTCCGTGAGATGGTCACCGACCAGGGCATGTCTGTCGTGGCCACCACCCACGACCACACCCTCCTAGACATGGCCGACCGCATCTACACCATGCAAGATGGAGAGATGCAGCTTACAGAGGATCGGTTGGACTGAGATATCTGGACCAACTTGCCGGTTGCTGTAGTCGTAACGAGACGAGAGACCAGTCAAGGATTTCCGACCATGTCTGATATTCGCCCGAATTCGCACGAACGTCTCCGACAAGTTGATCCAAAACTAAGAAACCGTAGATCGCGCAAGTCGTGCTGCGGAACGTTTGCAAACCCTCGCAGAACGTCTAGTTCAAGAAGCTCTTCAATCCTACCGGCTTGGGCACGAAAGCTCGCACCAGAAGCGGGAAGACTTCGCCGACTAAAGCTCGGCAACGGCGTAAGCGATCATCATGCTTTCGTCTGAATGACGGTATCTGTGCGTACGTCTCCCTCAACCCGTCTTCGCCCGCAACAGCGCCGTCAACATCTCTCTTAACGATCGCGGAGATGCCACCGCCACCCTGGCCGCCGACGTCCCGGAGCCGATCTTAACCGTGTGCACGTTCGCATCGACGTGAACGAATAGATCTTCGTCGGTTCGGTCGTCGCCGGTTGCCATCTCAAAATCAAACGGACCGAACTGGTTGATCACCAGATCGTACGCCCGAGCCTTGGTCAATCCTTGTTGCCGAATCTCAATGACCTTCGCACCGTGCATCACCTGCACCGGCTGACCGCGCAGAGTGTTCTCCAAAAGCGACACCAACTCCAACGCCTGCCAGTTGCCGAGCGCCTCCTCGGTCTGGCGATAGTGCCACACCAACGCAGTCTCCTTCTCCTCGATGCGCGAGCCCGGCGTTCGACCCACGTAGTCATCCAATAAACCCGAAACATCTGATTTCCAGCTCGTGTCCAAAACCCCTAATAACTGCCACCGATCCTCATCTGCCGCCTTCATCCAAGCCCCGTGTTCAGCAATCAGATCAATCGGATAATCACCAAACCAATCCCCGAGAGTCTGATGGTCGCGCCCGCTGTTAATGAAGACTATTACATCCTCGCGTTGACCATAGTTGCTCAAGATTTCAAGTATCTCGTCAGTAGGCGTGGCGTCTTCGTAGCGATCGGAGAACTCGCGTAGCGAGCCGTCGTAGTCCAGCATCACCAGCGAAGCCTCCGCCGTCTTGAAGTCCGCCGCCAGAGACTCGGCAAGCACCGATGATGTCAGCATCGGAGGGACGCCTGCCGGCACCGCGTCGGTATCCTCCAATGAAGTCATAAAGTCTCTGACCCAACGGTGCACGTCGTTCTGGATCACCCGACTGCGCATCGGCATCATGCGCTCGTTCCGCTCTCCAAGGCTCATCTCCAGCGCGCTCTCTAATTCGTTGGCGGTCCCTTCAATATCCCACGGGTTGACACGCAACGCCTCTCCTAACTCACTGACTGCCCCGGCAAATTCGCTAATCACCAGAGTTCCGCCACCGTCGTCGCGACACACAACATACTCTTTCGCAACCAAGTTCAACCCATCGCGTACCGGCGACACAAAACACACGTCGGCGACGCGATACAGCGCACATAGTTCTTCTGGGGTAACCGTCTGGTAGAGATAGTTGATCGGGCTCAGCATGGGAGAACCATGGATCCCGTTGATTTCGCTTACCCGTCGCTCAACTTCGTTCTTGAGGTTTTGGTACGTTTCTACACCCACACGCGTCGGAACCGCGAGTTGCAGGAACAACACCCGTTCTGCCCAACGCGGCGACCGTTCCAGAAGCCGTTCAAACGCTTGGAGTTTCAGCAACAGACCCTTCGTGTAATCGAGTCGATCGATACCAAGAATCACCTGCCGATCGCCAATGTTGCGCTTCAATTGCGTAAGGAATCGCTCGGCCTCCTGAGAATATGCCGTAGTGATGAATTCTTGCGTATCGATACCCAGAGGATGAGCCTCAACCCGGACATTGTGGTCTCGCATTCTTACCGCGCCCGACTGAGACTCGATACCCAAGATTCGCCGCACGCTACGCAAGTAGTTGTAGGCGTAGTCATACGTGTGCATCCCGATCAGGTCTGCGCCAAGCAATCCCCGCAAAATCTCGACCCGCTGAGGGAGAATCCGGAACGTTTCATCCGCCGGAAATGGGATGTGCAAGAAGAACCCGATGTGCACGTCCAATCCGCGGTCGCGCAACATCCTCGGCAACAGCATCAAGTGATAGTCGTGCACCCACACCACGTCGCCGGGTTCAGCCAAATCACAAATCACATCCGCAAATCGCTGATTGACCCGCCTGTAAGCCTCAAACTGTTCCGGAACGTACGAACCAAACTCCGTGAAATAGTGGAAAAGCGGCCAGATGGCATCGTTTGCATAGCCGTCGTAGTAGTCGACGTAATCCTGAGGATCGAGATCGACCGGCACCAAATTCCGTTCTGCGAGTTGCCCCCTAATTTCATTGCTTGGTTCCGCACCCGGATAACCGACCCATAAGCCGCCCGAGCCTTCATGCAGAGGTCGCAATCCGGTGACCAACCCGCCAGAACTGTCATTGAGGAACTGCTCGCCGGTCGCCGGATCGACGCCGATAGTAACCGGCAGTCGATTCGAGACTAGAATCGGGCGCCTCAACGTGCCTTCTTGTGTCCCTGCCATTCGATCAACCGCCCGATATCGCCGGCACGAAATGCACCTCAGTATCCGGTTCCAGCGGTTGCAACAACCCCTGACGAGTGGCCGCGTATCCGACAACCGCGGCGAGACCCGGCTTCAAACGTCCGTCCTGCAAGAGATGATCCGAAATCCCCGGATACGCCTCTTCAAGGTTGTTGACCATCTCTCCCAACGTCGCGCCCGGTACATCCAACTCGCCTTTGCCGCCCGCGAGCTGACGCAATTCATACGGTAAAAACACCTTCGCCATGATTCGCGACTCTCCCGGCTATGCCTGACTTCACGCTGTGCATCGATCGCGCCCGAGGTGAGTGCGATCGAACTGCTCGCGTAATCAGCATACCACCGCCACGTTTCGGAACTGTTGCTAACCGAGATTGCCGACTGCAACCGAACAAAAAAGTAGGGGCAATCTCAACGATTGCCCCTACAAAACCGTTAGTACCGGACTAGGTCGTACTACCCGCCGTTCTTCGCGGCTAAGGCTTCAAGTATCCGCCCCGGCTTCATCGGCTGCTCCTGCAGCCGAACACCGACGGCGTCGTTGATGGCGTTCGGGATCGCCCCTAGTGGAGGCGCGATCGGGACCTCGCCAACGCCGCGCACGCCGAACGGGTGCATCGGGTTCGCAACCTCGACGATGTGCGTCTCCAACATCGGAAGATCAAGCGATGTCGGCATGCGGTAGTCCAAGAAGCTGAAGTTGGCCATCGAGCCATCATCGTTCATGAAGTACTCCTCGTTGAGGGCCCAACCGATGCCTTGGGCAGCACCGCCCTGCATCTGGTTCTCCACGTACGATGGGTGAACCGCCTTGCCCGCGTCTTGGAACACGCTGTAGCGCACGACATCCGTCTTTCCGGTGTCCGTATCGATCTCGAGGTCGCAGATGTGCAAGCCAAACGCATTGCCCGCGGCCGCTAAATTGACCGACGAAGTCGTCGAGATCGGACCACCAGTGTCGCCCAAACGTCGCGCCAGGTCTTTGAAGTCCAAATTGAGCTCCGGATCCGACTTGCTGCTGAATACGCCGTCCGAGAACGCAACATCGTCAACGTCGATACCCCAGAGGATCGAGGCGCGTCTTCGCATCTCCTCAACCATCTCGGTAGCCGCTTCCCACGCCGCGTAACCGGTCGCATAAGTCACCCGGCTTCCACCGGTAGTCCCGGTGTAGCCAATCTCGTCTGTGCTCGGCACGCTAGGGCTGACATCGTGTGCATCGAGACCCAATACCTCAGCCGCCTGCATCGCGATCGATGCGCGGGAGCCGCCAATGTCTTGTGATCCCTCGTTCATCGCCACCGTGCCGTCGTCCTGCAACATCAGGTCAACGGTCGACTTGCCGCCGCCGTTCATCCAGAAACCCACCGCCAGACCGCGTCCGCGCTTCGTGCCCGGCTTGGCCTCGCCAAGACCCGAGTTCCAGTGGTCAGAATCACGCGCCTGCTCCAACATCTCAACCAGCCCGATGCGATTGAACATCACACCGTTTCCATTGCGAGATCCCTCGGTCGAGGCGTTGTCGAGACGGAACTGCATCTTGTCCCAACCCATCGTGTCGCAGATCTCGTCCACGACGGTCTCGATAGCGAAACAGACCTGGGGCGAGCCCGGGGCGCGGTAGGCTGCCGACTTCGGCTTGTTGACAACGACGTCGTACGCGTCAATGCGGGAGTGCGGCACGTCGTAAGCTGCACGGATGCAGTTAACACCAGCCCCAACTGCCGACCCTGGATACGCGCCAGCTTCGTATTTAATTGCTGAATCAAAGGCGAGAATCTTCCCTTCCTTCGAGACGCCCATCTTCACCCAAACCTTGCCGCCCGGCGCCGGTCCGCTAGCCATGAAAATCGCGGGACGATCCATAACCATCTTCACCGGCAATCCGCCAGACTTCTTGGACAGAATCGCCGCGACTGGCGCAAGGTACGTCTTCGTCTTGCCGCCGAATCCGCCGCCAATCTCGACCGACTTTGCAACGACGTCCGATTCCGGCACGCCGATCATCGCCGCCGTTTGATCGCGCACGCCAAACATTCCCTGCGTGCTCTCCCAAACCGACACCTTGCCGCCTTCATTCCAAATCGCCGTGGCGTTGTGAGGCTCGATATAGCCCTGGTGCACCATCTCCAGCGAAACCTCGCGCTCCACTACCAAATCGCAGTCGTTGAATGCCACATCCGGGTCGCCGAACTGGTGCCGGACCGCGCTCGCCACGTTGGTATTCGCAACCTCTTGTCCGAAGTGGTTACCTATCAAATCCTCGAGCAGTATCGTTGCGTCGTCCGCCATCGCCTCGTCGACATTTCGTACCGGCGGTAGCGATTCGTACTCGACCTTGATCCGGCGTACCGCTTCAGACGCCGTGTTGCGATCGACCGCCGCCACACCCGCGACCACATGCCCTTTGTAAAGCACCTTGTCGGATGCCATCACGTTGTCTTGCGTGCGCCGCAGGTTCAAGACCTCTTCGCCCGTCTCAACCTCCATATCCGCCGCAGTCGGGAAATCCTTATGCGTCGTAACCGCAAAAACCCCGGGCATCGCCTCGGCATCCGAGGTGTCGATGCTGACGATGCGGGCGTGGACCTGTTCGGTCCGTAGCACATCGCCCCAGATCAATCCCGGCAACTTGACGTCCGCACCATAGATCGCCCGGCCCGTCACCTTTTCAAGTCCGTCGTGACGGATCGGCCGCGTGCCAACGACCGAAAAGTTCTTCTTCTGCTCGAAAGTGGCTACCATGCAGATGGTCCTCCTGCTTTATACCCGTCAAAGACACAGAAGCATCGACAGGTCAACAACTAACTACGTGAATCTTAATGCACGAATGGCCAATTGAAGTTGACAACCGCCGGATTTCAACAGCCCCTTTCGTAAGACGAAAGGGGCGCGAGGCGAACGCAGTGATGCTTGCGGGGTATGCCCGCCCGGCCAGCAACGAAACGACGACGATTTACTAGGAAAACCTGTAGAAGCGGGTTGCACGGGTGTTGTACACTACGACTCGTCATTATTCAGCGAGACGCACCGCACATGACATCTACACCGCATATCCAGCCCCGCATATCCAAGCTCGCTGATGAATAGCGATGACACGGTTAAACACGTGGATGCAAAGTCTACCCCCCCCCTCTATTTAGAACGTTTGTTGCCAGACGTTTTGTCTGGTTCGCACTTGTCGCCCTTCTCTCGCTCCTTCTAATCGCGATTTTCCCGCAGACACCGCGCACCTCCGGGCAGACCACGACGCTGGTCAGCAACCTCGGCCAGTCCGACAGCGGTCCGGGAGCATTCGATCTATTGGACTACGCCCAGTCGTTCGCCACGGGCAGCAATGCCTCGGGATACACCCTGAACAGCGTTGACGTCGAGTTCAACACCATTACCGATACTACGTTCTTTTCGACGAAGCTGACGGCCACCATCAACAGCGATGCCAGCAACGAGCCCGGTTCGGTCGTCGGTACCCTGACCAACCCCGCCCACGTGGTGACGACCTCGGACCGTAACTACACCTTCACCGCGCCCTCCGGGGGCATCCAGCTTGCCGCGAACAGCACGTACTGGCTCGTGATGGACACCAACACCGCCGCCGCGTCAGCCTTCCCTCAATTCACGATATCGAACAACCAGGACTCCGGGGGCGCGAGCGGCTTCAGCATCGGCGACAACTCCCTGAGCCGGCTTCACAGCACCACCAGCTGGCCCTCGTCGAATGCTGTATCGCTGAAGATGGGCATCAGCGGCAGCGTGAATACGCCGGCTCCCACTCCGAACACCGACGGCTCGTACACCGTTCCTTCGAGCTGGAGCTTGAAGCCTTCCGCGATCGCCGCCGGCGGTCGTTTCCGTCTCTTGATCGTCACGTCCGCGACGAGGACCGCGCAGTCGTCCGACATAAACGTATACAACACCTGGCTGCAGAACCTCGTGACGAACAGTGGTCATGCCGACATCAGAGCCTACGGCTCGACCTTCAAAGTGGTCGGAGACACCACCAGCACGAACGCCGAGACGAACACCGGGCTGGCGACGACCGGAGGCCATCCGATCTACTGGCTGAACGGCAACAAGGTCGCCGACGACTACGCAGACTTCTTCGACGGCAGCCGGCAAGTCACTGTCAGGATTGGCGCCCACACGTGGGACGACGAGGCGAACCCCACCGACGAGACCGGCGCCGTTCAGACAGGTCACTCCTGCAAAAGCGCCTTCCAAGGCTGCTTTACGGGGATCAGGAGAAGCGGCTCCGACAGGAACCTAGGAGGGGCCAACTCCATCGCCATCGGAGTGTTGAACCACAGCAGCCACGATCCGCTGAACGGAACCAGCCAAAGCGCAGGCAATAGCAGAAGCATGTACGGCATCTCTCCGGTGTTCGTGGTGCAGGGCGGAACTGTAAACACCGCGACACCGACGCCCACACCGATTCCCCCGACACCGACGCCCACACCGACTAACACCCCGATTCCTCCGACGCCCACACCTACCAACACTCCGACGCCGACCAACACGCCCACCATCACACCGACGCCCGCCATCCCGCCGACGTCCACCAACACTCCCACCATCACGCCTACTCCCACTAACACGCCCACCATCACGCCCACGCCCGCCATCCCGCCGACGTCCACCAACACTCCCACCATCACGCCTACTCCCACTAACACGCCCACCATCACGCCCACGCCCGCCATCCCGCCGACGTCCACCAACACTCCCACCATCACGCCTACTCCCACCATCACGCCTACCCCGACGCCCACCAGCACTCCTACTCCGACGCCGGGCAACGACGCGACTGCGACCGCGCAGGTCGCGACCTCCACCGCGGTGGCGGCTCTCGCCGCGACCGCGGAATCTCTGACCGCAACCGCCGAAGCCGCGACACCGACGTTCACGCCCACGCCGACTGCGACTGCGTTTTCGACGGCGAGGATCGGCAGCATCGCGCCGTCGACCAGGGGCGTCACGCTGTCGCCGGGGGCGCAGGCGCGGCTGAGCGTCGACGTCTTCGGCCGGCAGGGCATAAGGGATCAGAGCCTCGCCGACAACTTCGACTTTGTGTGGGCGGAGGACGGTCGGAGAATCGAGGCTTCCGGCGACAGCGTCGTCTACACCGCGCCTCAGACTCCCGGGACCTACACCGTGACGGCGTCTCTCGACGGCTACGCGGAGTGCCGGGGCGTCGAAGACGGCGCCAACTGCACCGCCACGTTCGAGATCCGCGTTCGACGCCCCAGCCTCGCGCCGGCTATTGTGAGTCCGACGCCGGAGCCTGAAAACCCGTCGGGCGAGATACCCGCGGTGATCCCCGGCGACGGCGGCGCGCAGCACGAGGTCTTCACCCCCGAGCAGGGCGGAACTTTCGACGACGGCTCGGTCTCCATAACCGCCGGACCCGGCGCCGTGCCGAACGGGGAACTCGTCGGCATCAGAGCCGACGAGGCCGGCGCGGCGTCGAACGCCGGGGCGTCGAACCACCGATACTCTCTCGCCGGAAGCCGATACGCGATCTCGGCCGTCGACGCCGACGGCGACGCGGTCTCCGACTACCGCTTCAACTCCCCGATACAGGTGTGCATACCCCTGCCCGACGCGCTGCGCTCCAGGCTCTCGGACATCGCGATTGTCGCAATGGACGAGGACCGCGCCCTGACGGTGCTGTCGTCCCGGGTGCGTCTGTCCGACGGCGATGTCTCGCTGTGCGCCGGCGTCAGCGCCGTGCCGACAACCGTGGCCGCCGCGAGCCGCGGCGCGCCCGATGCGGTGCCGACGCCGGTCCCGGCTCCGACGCCCGAACCGCCCGACACCGGAGGCTCCGCGCCGTCATCATCAGGCTCCCTCGCCTGGCTCATGCTCCTCGGCGTCGCCGCCGCCGCGCTCGGAGCGTCCGCCGTCGCCGCGAGACGCGCCAAGCCGGACCTTTCGAAAAACCACCGCGAATAGAGGCCCTCCATTCGTCATTCCCGCGCAGGCGGGGGGAGTGTTCATCTGGAACTTACATGGATGGACGGGATTTCATTTTGTATGGCGTGGTTGGACGTTCCATCCGCCGAAGCGCCCATGTCTCTCCAACTTGTAACTATGTCCGAGTCCGCGTCTCCGGAACAATACCCGCCGGACGCACCTGCAGCACCACTACGATCAGCAATCCGATAACTGCCAACCGCAAGTTCGGATCTGCCAAGAACGCCGGTAAGAACTGCGAGCTGGAAATCACCGCCCACAACACGAACGCACCCAGTATCGCCCCTCGGTGATTGCCGCTTCCACCCAGAATCAGCATCGCCCAGATGATGAACGTCGCAAAAAACGGTTCGAATGCCGCCGGAGTAATCGAGTGCTTCGCGAACGCGTACAGCGCGCCACCGATGCCCATCAACGCCGCACCATACGCAAATGCCTGCAACTTGAACTGAAACGCATTCTTGCCTACTACCTCCACTGTGTCCTCGTTCTCCCGAATTGCCAATATCACCCGGCCCCACGGCGACGCTGCTAAGCGCTGCGACACGAAGTACACAATGACGAGCACTATCAACACCAACGGCAAAAACACGAAATCGTACCAATGCGGATCCACCAAGCCGTCCATCACCCGGGGAATCCCATTCAGCCCCCGTGTTCCATCCGCCAACCAGCCCTCATTGGTGAACACCAACCGAACGGTCTCGCCCAGACCCAGCGTAGTGATCGCCAGATAGTCCCCTCGCAATCGGATGGTGACACTCCCGACCAAATATGCCACCGCCGCACAAACCGCCGCCGCGGCTATCAACACCAGCGGGAACCACAAATCAAACCCGATCCGCTCAGAACCCAGCGTAAACGCCAAATTACCGCCCCACTCGTACCGCTGATAAAGGTCCGGATTTGGCGGGGGCATCACCAAAATCGAGGCCGTGTACGCGCCCAACGCGAAGAATGCCGCAATCCCGATGTTGAACAACCCGGTGTGCCCATAATGCACGTTTAGTCCGACATTAATGATCGCGTAGATGCCCGCAATGACTAAGAAGCTGCCGATGTGCAGGATTATGCCTTCGAATTCGACCACGGACCCCTAGCTCCTGCTCTGCCCGAACAGACCATTAGGCCGCACCAACAGCAACACGATGATCGCGGCGAAAAACACCACCGGCTTGTACGAAGGCTCTAACCAAGCCGTCGATACCTCTCCCACGACCCCAACAAAAATTGCCCCCGCAAACGCTCCATAGGGATTCCCGATTCCTCCTGCAACCACCGCCGCAAACAACGGTATGAGCAACTTCCAACCCGAAATCGTCAACAGCTGACCCTGACCCGTCGCAAACAAAATCCCCGCCGCCGCTGCCATTCCGCCGCCAAGCACCCAAGTCAGCAGGTTAGTCCGCTCAACATCGATCCCAGTGACCCGCGCCAAATCCTCGTTGTCCGCTGCCGCACGCATCGCCTTACCCCACTTTGTCATGTTCAGGAACAGATACGTAGCCAACGTAAGAACTATCGCCGCCGCCGCCACGAAAATCATGTCCGGCGGCACCCGAACCTGCACATTCTGAAGATGAAACAGGTCCACGGTCCAGATAAAAAACTTCTTCGACACCCGCGGGAAATGCTCCACCTCGGTTCCCCAGATGTACTGGATGAATCCTCGCAGCGCAATCGCCACACCCAACGACGCCAACGCCATTACCCCCGGCAACGCACCACGCCTTCGCATCGTCCGATAAACCAGTTGATCGACCACCACCGCGAAAACCGCCACGAACGCCACCCCGATCGGCAACGCGATAAACAACGTGTAACTAAACGTGAACGGCCCCACGGAATTTTGACTCCAAACTTCCGGCACCAAGGTTCCGAACACGAAAAGCGCAACAAAAGCTCCCAACGTCATATAGTCACCGTGGGCAATGTTCGGCAGATGCAGATTCCCATAAACCAACGACAGACCCACCGCACCAAGCGCATACACCGACCCGACCAACAACCCGTTCACCGTCAAATCCAACTGCCAAATCAACGCCCATACTGCGAGAGCGAAGACGAAGACCAACACCGATCGTTCAATAGCCTTGAACCCGCGTTCGCCAACTATCGAGACGACCGCATCGCGCAGCGCATTTGTATTGATGACCATCGATCCAGATATCCCTAACCTGACCCTTAAATCTCGCTCTCTGCTTCGCCATTCGCCGCACCACTCAAACCCAGGAACACTCGACCGATATCCGGGTTTTGCAGCAACCCGCCAGCCGTGTCCTCCGCAAAATTCCGACCCCTCGCCAGAACATACGCCCGGTCGCTGTGCCCCAACGCCTTGATCGCATTCTGCTCAACCAACAAGATCGAAACTCCAGACTTATTGATCTCCTTGATCTGTACCAAAACCTGATCCACGATCTGCGGTGCCAATCCAGCCGTCGGCTCGTCAAGCAACAACACCGAAGGCTCAGCCACCAAGGCCCGGGCCAACGCTAACATCTGCCGTTGGCCCCCTGAAAGTTGACCCGCTTTGCTGTCCCAACGCTCCCGCAGCAACGGGAACAATTCCTGCACCCGCTCCATCCCACGCCGAACATTACTCCGCATCGTAAATGCACCCATCTCCACGTTCTCCCTCACCGACAACGTAGGAAACACATTCCCCGCCTGCGGCACATATCCGATACCCATCTCGATCAGCCGGTCCGCACGTTCACCCGTAATCTCATCGCCATGCAATCGAATCGTCCCTGCCGACACATCCGCCAGCCCGAATATCGCCTTGATCGTCGTCGACTTACCCGAACCATTCGGACCGATTATCGTGACCATCTCACCAACACCCACAACAATCGAGATGCCCCGCGTAATCAACGTCGGACCATAACCCGCCTCCAACCCCGCAATCTCTAGGGCAGGGGAGACCGCTGCTTCTACAACAGGTTCGCTCATGCCGCGACACCTCCCAAATACGCGTCCAACACCCGCCTATCGCTCCGAACCTCCTCCGGTGTCCCATTCGCGATCACCTTCCCCTCAGCCATCACAATCACCCGATCAGACATCTCCATGATCAACGGCACATCATGCTCCACAATCACCCACGTAATGCCGCGTTCATCCCGCAATCCCTTAATCGTTTGCGCGATATTACGCATCAACGTCGGGTTAACCCCCGCCGCCGGCTCGTCCAACAACACCAGCTTCGGCGAAGCCATCAACGCCCGACCAATCTCCAGCAGCTTCTTCTGACCCGTAGACAGGTTCGCTGCCAACTCCTCCTCAAGATGTGTCAACTGCAAAAGGCCCAAAACCTCTCGCGCCTGGTCGCGAATCCGCTCCTCCTGCCTCCTCACAACCCCCGGAGCAAACAACGACGTGAACATCGCCTCGCCCAGTTGACCCTCCGGCACCAAAGCCAGATTCTCCAACACCGTCATCCGACCCAACTCACCCGGTATCTGAAACGTCCGAGCCACACCGCGCCGCGCCACCGAATGTGGTGGAATCCCATCCAACCGTCGGCCATCGAAAAATATCCGACCACTCTGTAACGGCACCATATCCGTTATCAGATTGAACATCGTCGACTTTCCCGCACCGTTCGGACCTATCAACCCCGTGATCGTTCCAGCTTCAACCTCAAACGAGCAGTTGTCGACCGCGCGCAAACCCCCAAACGCGCAAACCGCGCCTTCAACCTGCAGAATTGGTTCTGTCAATCCAGATCCACGCCTTCAAGAGATGCTAGTACAAGGTCGTATTCCGGCACACTCTCGTCATTCCGGCGAAAGCCGGAATCCAGACGGGCGGGGCAACGGGAATGCAAACAATCCTCCACACATACAGCATCTTCTATACTTTCGCAATCAGATTATACAGCCGCAATATCCAAACTGATACCACATCGCAATCACGTCGCGATACGGTCAATACCCCCATCTGAACACCCACCGAGAGCATCACGATGACTAGCAAAAACGGCAGCAACAAAACCTCCGATCTCACACCCGAAGATGTCCTAGGCACCCAACAATCCGCCGAGCTACGAGAGATCCGCACCAAAACCGATGGCCCCGCAGGCGTCGTCCCATTTACCGCCGACTTCCTAACCAATAGCCCCAGTGGCGACCACTTCGGGATGTCACAAAACGCCGGCATGGGTTGGAACCCCGCAGAACTCATGCGCAAGCAGTTCATCATCCTCGCAACCGCCGGCGGACTGCGCGAGGAAGACGGCACACCAGTTGCCCTCGGACTCCACACCGGACATTTCGAACTCGCCTCAATGGTCAAAGCCGCCGCCAACGAGTTCGACCGCCTCAATGGCCTGCCATTCGCAACCTTCTGCTCCGACCCCTGCGACGGACGCACCCAAGGCACCACCGGCATGATGGACTCCCTCCCATACCGCAACGACGCCGCCCAAGTCTTCCGCCGCCAAGCCAGGTCGCTACCAACCGCCCGCGGGGTAATGGGCGTCGCATCCTGCGACAAAGGCCTCCCCGCGATGATGATGGCCCTCGCCGGACTCCGCGACAAGCCCGTCGTCATCGTCCCAGGCGGCGTAACCCTCGCCCCCAAATCCGGTGAAGACGCCGGTATGATCCAATCCATCGGCGCCCGATTCGCCCAGGGTGAGGTCACCCTCGAATACGCCCAAGACGTCGGATGCCGCGCCTGCGCATCACCCGGCGGAGGTTGCCAATTCCTCGGTACCGCCGGAACATCACAAGTAGTTTCCGAAGCCCTCGGACTCGCCATCACCCACGCCGCACTCTCTCCCAGCGGAACCCCCGCATGGTTCGACGTCGCCGTCCGGTCCGCACGTGCCCTCATCATGGCCGAAAACCGCGGCATAATCTCCAACGACATCCTCACCGACGCCGCATTCGAGAACGCCATGGTCGTCCACGCTGCCTGCGGCGGCTCCACCAATCTCCTCCTACATACCCCCGCCATCGCCCACGCCGCCGGACGCTACCGCATGAACGTCGACGACTGGCGACGCATCAACGACGATGTCCCCCGCATCGTCGACGTCCTCCCCAACGGCCCCATCGGACATCCAACCGCCCAGCTCTACGCCGCCGGCGGGGTCCCCGAAGTCATGCTTCACCTCCGCAACCTCGGTCTCCTCGACACCTCCGTCCTTACCGCCACCGGCCAGTCACTCGACGACAACCTCGACTGGTGGGAAGAATCCGAACGCCGTCAGGACATGCGCAACTACCTCAGAAACGTCGACGGCGTCGACCCCGACAACGTCATCATGTCCGCCGACCGCGCCAAATCCAAAGGCCTTACCAGCACCGTCACATTCCCTGGCGGAAACCTCGCACCCCAAGGCTCCGTCATCAAATCCACCGCCATCGACCCGACAGTCGTAGACGACGACGGCATCTACCGCAACACCGGCACGGCCCGCGTCTTCACCTCCGAACGCGCCGCCATCGCCGCCATCAAGACCCGCGACGAGGACTACAAGATCAAAGCAGGCGACATCATGATCGTCAACTGCGGCGGCCCCCTAGGCACCGGCATGGAGGAGCTATACCAGATAACCGCCGCACTCAAACACCTCTCATACGGCAGACACGTCGCGCTCATCACCGATGCCAGATTCTCCGGCGTCTCCACCGGCGCATGCATCGGACACGTCGGACCCGAAGCCCTGGCAGGCGGCCCCATCGGACGCGTCCGAGAAGGCGACCTCGTTGAAATCATCATCGACCGCACTAAACTCACCGGCTCCATAAATCTGGTCGGCGAAAACGACACCTACCACGGCACCGAATGGGGCACCCAAGAACTCGAAGCCAGACCAACCCCAGAAAACCTTGAACCCCATCCACAAATCCCCGACGACTCGCGGCTCTGGGCCGCACTCCAATCCGCTTCCGGCGGCATATGGGGCGGTTGCGTGTTCGACACCGACGCCATCATCGAAACCCTAGACGCCGGCAAAGAAGCTCTCGCCAAACAGCGCCAACCCGTCGCTTAACAACGCGGGTGCCTCACTCCTGCGCCCGTGTCAACGCCGCAACCGAGTCATCGACGTGCGACGGTGATCCCACCAAGATCAACACATCGCCCGGCTCCAAAATAAGGTCGTCGTGCGCATCTACGATCTCTGATGTTGCACGCCTTCTAATGGCGAGCACGTCCGCTATACCCGTCGATAACACGCCCGATGCACCGATGGCCTTATCCGCAAATGGCCCGCCTTCGACGACACCCACCTCACCCGTCGCGACCGGTAACCGCCTACCCTCGACCTCGATCGCCGATTCCACCATCTCCCTGGATCCGATCCCACCCAAAATCTCATCCAGCATCCGCCGTGCCGCAATGTCATGCATCGAAACCACCTTCGTGGCACCTGCACGCAGCAACTTCGGAGCCGAGTCAGGCAACGTCGCGCGTGCAACGATGGTCAGATCCGGTGCCATCACACGAGCCGTCAACACCGTCATTAACGTCACCGAATCCGGAGAGGCCGCACAAACCAGACTCGCCGCTTTCGCAATCCCGGCCTGTTCCAACACCTCGTCCTGCCCAGCGTCCCCGTGGATCGCGGTGCATCCATCCTCAGATGCGTCGCGGACCAACGAAGCGTCCGTTTCGATGACCACAACCCGCGCTCCCTGCACCGAACGCAACTGAGCCGCTACCGCCGAACCCGTATTGCCGTAGCCGACAACGATGTGATGCCCGCGCAACCTACGAAGCATCGCCACCGTCCCGCGTTGCCTCAGATTCGTTACCAGCTGTCCAGAAATCAATTGCTCTCCCAACGTCGCAAACGTGTACGCAAACGCTCCGACTCCGGTAATGATTACCACCATCGAAAAAACCCGACCCAACTCGCTCAGCGGCCTCACTTCCTCGAACCCCACCGTCGACATGGTGATCACCGACATATACGCCGCATCCATCCACGACCATTCTTCCTCGATCACCTTGAAACCAACCACCGCGATCGCCAACACCGTCAGCAACGCCGCAACCCCTCGCGCCAAATCCAACCGACGCCGACGTATCAATCGGCGCGACTCCGATGGCGCTGTTACTACTAGCGGTGGCATTGCAGTTCTAATTCACCCTTCTCAGACCGTTCCGCTGAAATCCCAACTGCTACTTGAACGCATGATCTTTAGGTGTGTCAGTAACGGTTCAACATCCAGCCCAAGTGCTTCGATGTGTAGCTGATCTAACTCTTCGATGACATCGGGCGCATGAGTGTGAAAGTCTATGTTGCGCCAGATACCGCCTTGCTGCCTCGCTTCCACAACGCAGTTCGGCATAACGTCAAGCAATCGCTGACCCAACGCGATTGCATGATCAGGCGTTTTGATCCACACGTTCGGAATAGTAAAGGATATGAGATCCGAACGTTTCACATGAAACCCATCGCCGAAAATAGACCACCAAGCGTACGCAACGTGCCCGTTCAATGCTGCCATTACCAACCGCAGATCATCGTCGCTCGAAACTGTGAATAATGTTTCGGTTCGCGGTGCTACTGCGCCCTCTGGGATAACACTCATAAAGTGATACGCCGTTCTGGGAAATGCGAGATTTAGACCCGTTTCACTCGCGCGACTCGAAATGCTGATTCTCTGTTGCGATACGGCTTCAACCAGTTCAGCAACGTTCCGCGTCGGGATGCGGGGCCATTGACCTGTTATCTGGCGATCGTTGAATGATGAAAGATCAGGGACCACAGTATTCCAGCGTCGGTTCAGGCACTCAGGCCGCTCTTCCGAAAACCAACTTTGGAGCCCAGATGTCCTAATCTCTGTTCCCGCAGTTTCACTAATTACCGCAGTCACAATTGTCGACCGCTGACGGTTGTCTGGCGACCTCACCGTCGGACTCTGATTGAAAGTCGTGTCCGGCCGATTATCGTAATGCCGCAGATTGATCTCTCCGCAACGACTCTCGAAAATCTCCCGAAGCGTCCGTTGCCGCTGCCCGAACGCTATCGACAACGGCACGATCATCGTCACAACCCCACCGTCCGGCCGCGCCAACGCCAAGCCCACTTCGCAGAAGAGCGTATACAGATCATTCACATTGGTGCTCTCATAACCCTTCTCATCAATAAGTCTGTTCTTTTGGTCTTGGTTGACCGACTTTGAAAGCCGTTCATAAGGTGGATTTCCGATCACAATGTCAAAGCCGACGCGTTCCGGCTCGTAGAACAACATGCGCGGATCTGTTCGCGCCGGGATCAAATCTGTACTCAGTAACGGATACTCGACGAAGCCTTTCAGTTCAGGACTGGTAACCGTGTCGTTGCCGTTTTCCACCAGATACGATCTGAGCTTACGGCGCAACTCATCATCTTTAGCGCGAATCTGGGATTTCTCTTCTTCAGAATGCGCGTCAAACCACCTCTTGCGATTCCGTGCCAGTTCGGCAAGGGAAACCGCAAATTCCGGAGCACTGTCGCCTAGAGAGCCGGGACGGTCCATCTGCCAATTCGGATCCGCAATCGTCTCAAGAGTGTCGGCGCAAACTATCCGCGCCTCCAGATTCGGCAACGGTTCATGAGACGGTTTGCCCTTCTCCGCCGACTCGATCGCGATGAACAAGCGCAACCGCGTTATCTGCGTCGCCAGCGCGTTGATATCCTGTCCCGATAGCTGATTCTTGATGACTTCACGCGCCGCGTTGGAATCTACACCGTTCAATTTCTTCAATGCCGTCCTAAGTGCGATCAAGCAACTGAACAAGAACTCGCCCGAACCAACCGCCGGGTCGAATATCCGCAACTCGCGAATGCGGTTAGCCAGATCCGACTTGGCGGCTTCATCCATCTCCGGCAACGGCATGTCCGGATCCCCAAAAATAGCGAGCAGTTGCTGATCGCTGATATCTAACGGCGCGTAGTCCCGAACCGCCGCTGTCAGGGCATCCTTCACCATCTCGTCTGCAACATCCGCCGGCGTGTAGTACGTCCCACGAGGCTGACGCGGCGGTGGATCATTACCCGCCTCCGTTGGTGTGATTAACTGCTCGAAAAGGTTGCTCAGCAACTCCGGGTCAAGAGTCTGCTCGCTCTCTCCCGGACGATGCTCGTCGGTTGTCCAGTGATACCGGGAGAAAATAGTGAAGAGACCGGGATGCGACTCATCGCTGTTCCAGTAGAGTTCAGCAGGAATATCAAGCTCTATATCGTCACCGTTCTTAGCGAACAATGAACCATTCAGGAATGGAGCCTGGTCCAGAACCTCATTCAACTCGCCCACAGGATGCAAGCTACGTTGCTCCACCACCACGTTAAGACGTTCGTGGAACAAGAAACTTAGCATCTCGACGTGATAATCATCCGTATCGGCGAGGTGGTTCGCTGTGTATGCGTACTCGAATATTTCCGGCGGAATTATCGACTCCTCCTTCAGGATCCAACTGAATATCACGCGAATCAGATGCTTCAGCACCGCCTGCCTGTACGCCAGAGCTTGACCCTCTTGCAGGTTCCATGTCCATTGCGAAACTTCCTCGTAGAACCGTTGGCGCAACGGTGCAACCTCAAGTGGACCCATCAGGGCATCCGCAGACACGACACCTTCCCGGGACAAGACTTCAATGATTTGCCCAATGGCTGCGCGCGCCAAAGGCGCCGGAAGATCCGGATCAAATGCCGCAGTCATATTCACTTTCCCATCCGCACACACCGCGAGCCGCGCTTCCGACGTACCATCGACCCCAGTCGAATACACAAGTAGCACCGACATCCCCGATCCCGCCGCACGGGCAAATATCCGCGCACTCATCGCAGTTTCGCCCCTGCCCAATCCCCACTCGGAATGCCTGAACTTCAACACCCCCACCGTCAATTGATCACTCAACGACAATTGACCCTCTTGCGCGGTTCGCGGCCCGATCACATATACATTTTCCTCCCAATCATTCTCCAACATGTCTTGTTGCAGCGCGGTCAACGTGACCTGATCGGCGATGTCGTACCGCAACTCAATCTCATCATCTTCAAGTATCAGATGCCCCAGTAACTCGTCGGGCGAAGCGCCTCGCACGATCGCTGTAAGAAGTTCTATTACCGGGTCAGATTCCGCGACCAGCACCTGTGGTTCTGGTTGTGCGTAGCAACGAGTCGCTAGCTCGATAAACGAATCGAACCCCGCGATTTCATCCTCCTCAAACGAACCTAAAGAACGCCAAAACTGACGAGCAACGCTGGCAAAATCGTAGTCTTTGATCAGAACGACATCTAAACCCGAGCGCCGATAAATCCGCCAACGAAGACCGTCCGTCAAGATCCCGATCGTCGATTGACCACTTGCCACATGTTGGCGAAGATACCTTTGAATCTGACGATCCGGTGAAGATGTGCGCCGCCCCGGTTGTGCCTGAACATCAAAATCGCTGCCGAGCGCCTTCGCCTCCAAGATGATCGCAGCAGTGCCAAGATCGGGTTGAACTTCTCGGTCGTAACAGAGCTCGTCCGGGCGATTGCCGCGATCTCCGTCCTCCGGCCGACGATGTGCCGGTGGAAAGCCCAACGCATCGAGCACCGGATTGATAAGCAACATCCGAGTCTCCGCTTCGTTGATCGAGTGCCCACGCTTCTCAACGTGGCGATACCCATCCCTCAGCACACTGATTATCAGCAAGGAGGCATCCGAGATTTCGATGACCAACTCCCCGGAGTCCATCAACATTGAACCGACATTTTCATCGTCGGCCTCGGGTACCAAGATTTCTGTTGGCCTCACCAAACCGTTGTTACACTTCTAGCGCCCGCGTAAATTGTTCGACGCCTCACGGGCCGCGATCGCGACCGTTAACGCCTCTTCAACCGTCTCCCCCGTCACCGTAATATGCCCCATCTTACGACCAACCCGATAACCGGATTTGCCGTAAAAATGCAGATGCGTCCGAACCATCCCGAGAACCGATCCCCAATCCGGATCACCGCCAGCCGCCTCCCAAACATCGCCCAGCAGATTCACCATTACCGTCGGCGACTGCAACGAGACATCCCCCATAGGCATCCCAACCATGATGCGAGCCAACTGCTCAAACTGTGATGTTACACAGCCCTCAATCGTCCAATGCCCCGAATTATGCGGACGCGGCGCCAACTCATTCACCAGGACCTCACCATCCCGCGTCACGAACATCTCCACCGCAATCAACCCAGTAACATCCAACCCCTCAGCGACACTCATCGCCACCCGCTCAGCCTCAACCCTTACCGCATCTGAACACCGCGACGGCACGATCGACGTGTCCAATATCCCATCAACATGCACATTCTCAGTCACAGGAAACGCCCGCATCTCGCCTTCAAGACTCCGAGCGCATATTACCGAAACCTCCATCGCAAAGTCGACAAGACTTTCAACGATCACCGGCGCGTCAACGCTTCCGCCCAACTCATCGAAGGCACTCGCAACCTTAGGAGTATTGCGGATCACCCGCTGACCCTTACCGTCGTATCCCCATCGCACCGTCTTCATCACCACCGACAAACCAATATCGTCAACCGCCGCCAACGTCTCCTCAACACTCCGGACGATCCGATACTCAGGAACCGGAATTCCCAAACCCGACAACGTGTCCTTCTCAATCTCCCGGTCCTGACAGATCCGCAACACCGACGGCGATGGGTACACCGGTTTCAGTTCCGAAATCAACTCGATCGCCGTCGCATCCACGTTCTCAAACTCGTACGTGACCACATCCGACCGCTGCGCCAACTCCCGCGCCGCATCAAGATCGTCATACGCCGCCGTAATGTGATGGTCTGTAACCTGCGCAGCCGGACAATCGCTTACCGGATCCAGCGAAATCGACCGAACATCCATTGCCCGCGCCGCCATCGCTAACATTCGACCCAACTGCCCGCCACCAAATATCCCGATCGTGGAGTTAGGAGACATCATGTGGAACCGTCCTCATGGGGTGCCGTGCGCAACTATCGTCATTCCGGCGAAAGTCGGAATCCAGAGTGGCAGGGCGACAGAGTGCAAAGCGAAACGCCAAGTCTAAACCCCTCACCTCACTCACCCAAATCATCCTCACTGACATACGTCCCCGCCAAAACCTCCGCCGTGGCGTCCGCTCGACGCCCCTCCAACCGCCGCTGAACATCCCCATCAAATACCCCAATGATCTGTGCCGCCAACAACCCCGCATTCACCGCTCCCGATCGACCAATCGCCACCGTTGCCACCGGCACACCACGCGGCATCTGCACTATCGAAAGCAAGGAATCCAACCCGCTCAACGCACTACTCTCGACCGGCACCCCGATCACCGGCAAAATCGTATTCGCCGCCACCATCCCCGGCAGGTGTGCCGCACCGCCCGCGCCGGCGATGATCACCTTCACCCCACGCGCCTTCGCATCCTTCGCAAACTCCGTCATCAAATCCGGTGTCCGATGTGCCGAAACAACCCGAACCTCATGCGCAACACCCAACTCGCCCAAAACCTCCGCCGCATGACGCATCGTCGGCAAGTCCGACCGACTGCCCATAATCACCGAAACCAATGGCCCATTTACATTCTCGCTCATGCTGAAAATCCTAACGCAAACATCGACGAACCAACGTCTCGTTCGTTTGGCGAAACGGACACAACTTAGTGGAAGCTTTCCAAACACGTCCCCGCGAACACAGCGAAGCAGAGAGCTTAATCGCACAACAACCTAACTTCCTCCCCTTCGCTCCGCGATGGGGTGCTGTGTACAACCCTCCCCTTGATGCTCCAGAGGGAGCGAAAGGGAGTTTGAGTTTGGCGTTTCGCTTTGGAGGCCGTTGCCCGGCCCCTCTGGATTCCGGCTTTCGCCGGAATGACGGTGGTTGTGCACAGAACCCGAAGGGGACGCGTGCGAAGCACGCAGGTGATGGTTTCCGCCGAAAATTAACATTGAACCAAACGACCAATTGAAACCGATATCGTCTGATCAGTTGAACCTATGACCACCGAATCCCAACCCGTCCCGCCCGAGCAAGAAGAGCATTCCCGTGCGATGGTCGTCTTCGCGCACCCCGACGACGCCGATTGGGGATGCTCGGGCACTGTCGCAAAGTGGTGTCGACTGGGATGGGAGGTCGTCTACGTCATGTGCACCGATGGCTCGAAGGGGACCGAAGATCGATCGCTGACGGCTACTCAACTCAGCCAGATCCGCAAACGGGAGCAGACCGATGCGGGACGTGTCCTCGGCTTGAAATCGATCGAGTTCCTAGACTTCCCCGATGGCTACCTCGAACCGACAATCACGTTACGTCGTGAAATCGTGCGGGTGATCCGGAAACACCGACCTCACATCCTGATCACGACAAACCCGACACGCGACCTCTCGCACTCCAACTACATCGGTCATCCCGACCACTTCGCTGCCGGCGAGGCCGCGCTGTCGGCCGTTTTCCCTTCAGCCCGCGATCATCTGTGGGACGAAAGCCTTTTGGCGCAGGGACTCGACTCTTGGAAGGTCCACGAAGTCTGGGTCATGATGTTTGGTGAAGGCAGTTCTCATTGGAACGCCTTGGAAGAGGAAGACGTCGAAAAAGCGATCGGCGCAACCAAGTCTCACGCCAGCCAGCTCGACGAGCCCGAAAACGTCGACAAGTGGATGCGACGGTGGCGTTCCGAAAACGGCAAAAACATCGACGCCCCGTTCGCCGAAGGCTTCAAACGTTTCCAACTCGTCCCCGGTTTCACTCCCGACGACGAGAATCAGGACGACAAAGAAGACTGAGATTAGGGCGCTAGAACCTGCTATAACCAACTCATGCCGAGCGAGCCAAAACAAGATCCCACAGCTGATCGACTCCCGCCAGCGTCCCAAAGCAACCGCGCTCGACAGACTCGCTCGCGCAAAAACATCACGCACCCCATCACCTTTGAAGACGAAAACCTAGAGAAAAACTACAACCGCAAACGAAACATCGCCAAACGGGACCGAAAATCACCCCAACGCAAATCCGAACTCCGCCGCCTACATTAACCAAGTAGGCGATCAGAACCCATAAATCCTTTTCGCATTCTCCCCGAGCAACTTCCCGCGCTCCTCGTCTGTCAACCAATCGAACCCCTGGCGCACCAGTTGTAACTCCTCCGCCAGCGAAATCCAACCATTCTTCTCCCTCAGGTACCCAGGATATCCCGTCCCCCAAATACACCGTTCAATCCCAAACGCATCAGTCGCCATCATCACCACGCCATGCATGTCGCCAAACGGGTAACTTTCCCCTGATCGATTGTGCACATCCGAAATCGTCATCACTACATTCGGAAACCGAGCCAACTCCAAGACCGGTAGATACGCCGACCAACCATCTCCCGCCATCCAAGGCTCCGGGTACATCATGTGGTCGATAATCCACGTAATCTCTGGGTACATAGGCACAACCCGCGCCATCTGACCCACGTTCCCAACCCGATTGTGAACCTTCACGATCCCACCGCGCTCCTCAATCGCCCGAAACATCGCCCCATTCCTAACCGGGTCCAACACCACATCATCCGGATAATAATCTGGGTGAAAACGGAATCCCGAAACTCCAAACTCATCCATCCACCGAGCCGCAACCGAAGCATTCTGCGGATCCATCGGGTCTACAAGACCTATTGATCGAAACCGACTCCGATCCGAATTTGTCGATTCCGCGATATAGGTATTGTCCCAAGTTGAGCCGCTCGACTGTACTAACACCGCCGCATCAACACCGTTTTCATCCATGTCCTCCACCAACAACCCCGTCGGACCAGCCTCTTCCGTAACCGCAGTCCAGCTCGGAGCCGTCGGGCCAACCGGTGCTATTGGAGGCAACTCCCAAACATGTACATGACAGTCAATGATCATCTCTAACTCCCTCAACTAATTCGTTACGAACCAGAAATCTCACTCGCCGCCCAACCGAGCACCAATAAGATTCGGCCGCCCAACAACAAATTCATCAATCGACATTGCCCGCTTCCCGGCCGCTTGCACCTCGACCAAACGAATCGCCCCACCATCGCCCGCACCCACACAAACCCTCTGGTCGTCGCACCGAAACACAACCCCCGGATCGATGCCGACTGGGACCGGCTCCCGGATCATCAACTCAACATCGATCAGCTTCAGCAACTCCCCATCCCACAACGTGCTTGTCCCGGGCCACGGATGGAAAGCCCGGTTCATCCTCACAATCCTTTCCGCCGCCGCATCCCAATCGACAACCCCATCCTCCTTACGAATTAATCGCGTCACCGTCGCGCCCGCTTCATCCTGTGGTTGGGGTAACAACTCACCAGAGGCCAAATCATCGAGCACATTGGGAAGCATCCCAGCACCGACCTCGAAGAGATGGTCCGTCAAACTATCGACGCGACTTTCCGACGTTATCTCGACGGGCGCCGATTGCGAAAGAACCGGCCCCGTGTCCATCCCTTCATCCAACAACATCAGCGAAACTCCCGTGAACGCGTCACCTTCGAGAATCGCGGTGCTGACTGGACTCGGCCCCCGATGCCTCGGCAACAATGATGGGTGGATATTGACCGCGCCGAGTTGCGTAGCCGACAGAATCTCACCAGGGATCAACCGCCCATACGCTACGACGACAACGACATCCGCATTGGCCGATCTTACCGCCGCTATTGCCGCGGCGTCCAACCGATTTGGAGTGATTGTCGGAATACCGATTTCTTCGGCAAATTCCGCGACGGGGCTAGACATCGCAATTCTGCCGCGACCGGCGCGTCTCGCCGGTCTCGTGCAGATCAATGGCACCTCGAAATTCGCGTCGAGAAGGGCGCGAATTGAAGCAATCGCGGAGTTTGGCGTACCAAAAAATACTGTTCTCATCTGGTCAGATTTTCGCACAATTTTGACATCATGTCGATTGGCGATGCCTTAGTCAGGTAACGAAATCGAAGTTAGCGTGACAACGGTGGGTACGATGCGGTTTTCACTACCCACAGCGCGCACAGAACATGCACTGAATCGAGACTTTGGACGCGTGTTCAAACGGGAAATTTCGCTTCAAAAACGCCCGAAAATACGCCCTTTTCGCGTTGCCAGTTTTGGTGAAACTCGATATCTTAAATGATGTTGACTTTGTTTTCGGGCTCTGAGGAGGCGGCCCGAGAGCCAGACAAAAAGTAACTTGCGCGAAGCTGTAACCACGTCTTTGCGCCCCGTCGATTATTTGTTCGTACACGAAAGGATGATGTGTGCCTGATGCCCTTTCAGAAACCAGCACCTGCTCGTTGCAGAGACGCTGGAAATCCGTACTTGGGATGGTCGAGATCCAGCTCGGCAATCAAGCCGATTTCAATGCATACCTAGCAAATACTCAAGCGACATCCGTCGCCGATGGCGTGTTGCACGTCACCGTCAAAAACGGCTTCATAGCCGCGTGGATCCGGCAACGTGTTATGCGAAGCCTTCGGCGATTCACAGCTCAAGTTTTCGGTCAGGAAATCAAGATCGAACTTGAAACCATGGCGTACACCAGCAGCGATGTATTGGTCCGTGAAGGACTTGCTGGCGACTATACGCAGTGGAGAGATGTTCGAATGCGACAACAGCGCGCGAACATGGCCCGTGAGAACGCGCTCGTCTTCCCAACAATCCCGAGCAGCACCTTCGAGCGGTTCGAGAGCTCCGATTGTAATGCCCAGGCGATGAGCGCTTCCCAGAAGGTCGTCGAAAACCTGGCATGGAGTTCAATCCGCTCACCATCACGGCTGAGACTGGGCAAGGCAAAACTCACCTGCTCAACGCAATCGCCAACCAGATGCGTCAGAACAATCTCAACGTTGTCTGCTTGACGGGTGAAGAGTTCGTAGACAACTACGTCAAATCGTCACGCGCCGGAAACGTGGACTTAGTGCGCGAACGTTACCGCGGTGTTGACGCCCTCTTGGTGGATGGCATCGAAAGATTGATCGGCAAAGCGAAGACGCAGTCTTTTTTCCTCAATATCGTGGAACACCTCATCTCGAATCAGAAACAACTAGTCTTCACCTTCAATAGTTCCTATCCGATGCTTGACCTCGGTGAAGAGATTACTTCGCGCTTGGCCGGCGGACTCGAGATTCCGATCCAACCACCTGATTTCAAGCTAAAGAGATCTCTTCTGAACCGTTATGCGAAGGAAAGGCACCTAGATTTGGCAGCCGAAGCTTTGGACTATCTGTCAAATCGAGTAACCAGAAACGTCAGAGAGATCATCGGCGGTATCGCTCGTGTCGACGCGCATCTGAGATTTTCGAACCCTACTCAATCGGCAACCCAACCGACTCAAGCAGTTGCAGTATCCTCCGTGAACCTCGCAGTCGCAATCGACGCGGTACGCGACCGAGTCAGTGCGCCAGAGCCAACCATGATGGTCCCAGAAGCCGTTCTCGATGCGGTGGCAGGTGTGTTCAAAATTGATGTTGAAGAACTATGTCGGTCTGGCAGAGGCAACAGATCCGTAAATGCCGCGCGAGATTTGGCGATCTATATGCTGCGCGAGAAATGTGGTCTCACAAGCTCTGAGACAGGCAAATTAATCGGTGGTAGACCGTATTCGACGGTGCTGGCAGCGCTCGCACGCTACTCGGAACGTCGCCAATCCGACCCGCAACTCGGTGAAGCGGAACGGCGCGTCGAGCGAAAGCTACGTCAACCGTCGTGAACCGACCCTTTATCCGACTGACGCAGGTGCCCGGAAAAACTGTTGACGATACCACCTGAGCTCATCAATGCTCTCCAGCACATCGTCGAGCGCGCGATGTGATTTTGCCTTTGGCGGCGATTCCTTGGCGTCGGGATGCCACCGGCCGATCAATTCCTTGATGGAACTGACATCGATCACTCGATAGTGCAGATACGATTCCAACTTCGGCATCTCGCGCTTCAAAAATAACCTGTCGACCCATATCGAGTTTCCGCACAGCGGCGCTTCCCACTGACCGACCCACTCTTTGACGAAATTCAATGTCTGGTTTTCTGCTTCGTTGATGCCGATCTTCGAAGCCCTCACCTTGTCCATGAGGCCAGATTCAGAGTGCTGACGAGCCGACCAAGGGTCAATATTGTTGAGGTCATCCACGGAGCGATTGATCGCGATGTCCGGTCCCTCCGCCAAGATCTCAAGGTTCGAATCGGTGACTACGGTGGCGATCTCGATGATGACGTGTTGTTCCTCTAGGCCGGTCATCTCGAGGTCGAGCCACACCATTCGCCCTTGGTTTTGTTTATTCGTCGCCATTAATCTCCGAGGATACCAGTGTAGATGAGTTGAGCGCCCACCGACGACAACGAGATCACATTGAGCTTGTGCGAGAATCGGCAGACTAACGGTATTGTGTAAGTGGCGATGTGCATTCGCGGAAACGAAGTAAAAACCATGACGTTTTGCGACAGAATCGAAGTTGAATCGCTGGCCCAAAGAGAGGCGATGATGCGTCACCCCTTTGTCCTTGGCATCGGGGACGGTTCGCTCTCCGAAGCGCGTTTCAAACATTTCATGACTCAGGACTACGTGTATCTGATCGACTACGCCCGATGTCTGGCCATGGGCACGGTGAAGGCGCCCGACCTGGGCACCATGAGTTGGTTTGCGGGCGCGGTCGATCACATCCTCAATACGGAGATGGAACTTCACCGCTCATATTGCGCTGATCTTGGAATAACCGCCAATGAGTTAGCGACGACTCGACACGCACCGACCACGTACTCGTACACGAGCTACCTCTTACGCGTTGCCCAGATAGGGAGTTTTGGAGAATTAATCGCAGCATTGGTGCCTTGTATCTGGGGATACTGGAAAGTTGGCGAAATGCTGGCCGACGCGGGCGAGCCACAAGATGCCCCGCACTATGCCGAGTGGATCCGAATGTATGCTGGCGACGAATCGCGAACTGTCGCACTCGAGGCACGTTCCATCTGCGACCGAGCCGCCGAAGACGCAGGTCAACTGGAACTTGACGCGATGCGCGAGGCTTACGTCACCTGCACACGTTACGAACGCGCGTTCTGGCAGATGGCTTGGGACCTCGAGGAATGGCCAGTTTAGTCGTTCTTCCCTGCGAGCCCATTGCACGCTTGCCAACTTGAGTTGCGGTACTTGCACGCAACTGATAAACAGATTAACAGTATGTACAAAACAACCAAGGCAACAACGGATTTTGCACTGCATTGTGGTGACGCTGCTGAAGTTCTCCGCGATGTCTCGAACGACTCAGTGGACCTTATCGTTACTTCGCCACCTTACGCACAGAGACGGAAGTCCAGTTACGGCGGCGTTCATGCAGACGATTATGTGGAATGGTTCTTGGGCATCTCCCAGGAACTTTTGCGCGTACTAAAACCTAGCGGCAGTTTCGTACTCAACATCAAAGAACATGCGGTGAACGGTGAACGACATCCCTACGTGCTCGAGCTGATACTCGCATTGCGTCAACAAGGATGGTATTGGACCGAGGAATATATGTGGCATAAGAAGAACAGTTATCCGGGTAAGTGGCAGAATCGCTTTCGAGACTCATGGGAAAGGTTGCTCCATTTCAACAAAAACCGTCGCTTCAAGATGAACCAAGATGATGTCATGGTGCCCATGGGTGATTGGACCAGCAACCGATTAGGAAACTTGAGCGAAACTGATCGGATTCGCGACGAGTCTAAAGTTGGTAGCGGATTCGGCAAGAAAATCGAAAATTGGATTGGTCGAGATATGGCTTATCCTACGAACGTGTTGCACATGGCGACGGAATGCGGAAATCGTAGCCACAGTGCCGCGTTTCCCAAATCGTTACCGACTTGGTTTATTCGACTGTTCACTGATCCGGGCGACGTGGTCTTAGATCCATTCGTAGGATCCGGCACTACTGGGATTGCCGCAATCGAATTGGGTCGCAAAGCTATCGGGATTGAGATAAATCCTGAATTTTGTGAAGCGATCAACGCGCAACTAAGCCAACCCGTTCAGCCTGCGATACTCGATTCTGGTGAGCTGTTCGGGTGAACAGTCACATGCCTCAAATCAACATGGTGACCGACGCCCAGGTCCAAGAGTACGTCGAGAACAATATCGGTGACTTCCACAATAAATGAGTCGACAGACTGAACGGATTGCAGCTCGATAAACTGTTGCGTCGGAAAAATCCCTATCTGTTTCGCGCGAAGGCGATCGCGACAGCCCAAGACCTGATACAGCCGATGCTCGACGCTCACCTCAGTTCACAAGAAGAAACGATGTTCGGTGATTTTCTCGAAGGATTAGCAAGGCATGTGTGCGGGCTCGCCCGAGACGGTCGCGTTTCCGGTATTGAAGGTGTTGACTTGGAATTCGATGAAGACAACAAGCGCTACATCGTTTCTTTGAAATCAGGACCAAATTGGGGAAATTCAAGCCAGATACGGCAGATGCGCGCCGATTTTCGGAGGGCGACGCAGATATTGAGGCAAAGTAACTCTGGATTGCACGTGCAAGCAGTCAACGGTTGTTGCTACGGCCGCACTACTAGGTACTACGATCGCGGAGATTATTGGAAACTTTCCGGCCAGAAATTCTGGGAATTGATCACGGACGATGCAGCGTTTTACACGAGAATTATCGAACCATTGGCGCATCGTTCCAAAGAACGCAACGACGAGTTCATGAAGTCGTACGGTAAAGTGATCAACCGATTTGTGGCGGAGTTCATCGGGAAGTTCGCGGACGCTAATTTTGGAATCGACTGGGGATCATTGGTCGAATTCAATTCGAAGAACGATTCGTGATGGGTATGCCTCTCACTCTTCGAACCCGACCACTATAATTGCATCACGTCTCAACCGAGCGGGAGTAACTCAGTGGTAGAGTATCTGCTTCCCAAGCAGAAGGTCGCGGGTTCGAATCCCGTCTCCCGCTCCACCCAAATTACCCGAGCGTCGATCCTACCGATCCTGTACCGAACCATCGAATCCGATTGGGGTGTCCAATACCTTCGGCTGTTCGCCGATGTTCGCTAACGCTTCCTCATTCAATTCGACGCCTAGCCCCGGGCCTTCGGGAACGGTCAGATATCCGTCAATCAACTCGAGCGGTTCAACGAGGAGTTCAGACTTGGGTGGATCGGATTCACCCGTGTATTCTTGCAAAGCAAAATTCGGTATACACGCGTCGAGTTGAACGCAAGCGGCGGTCGAGACTGGCGATAAGGGATTGTGGGGAATCACTTTGACGTGTTGGGCCTCGGCCATGGCGGCGACTTTCTTGCACCCGCTCAGACCACCGCAGAGGCAGAGGTCAGGGCGCACATACGCGCATCCACCGTTCTCCAGCAGTTGCTGGTACTCGAATATCGTCGTGAAACGTTCACCAGTGGCGATGGGGATATTGCACTGCGCTTGTACCTCCGCCATTCGCGCTGGGGAGTCTGGCAACATCGGATCTTCGTAGAAGAAGGGATTGAATTGTTCGAGTCGCCGCCCGAGCCAGATCGATTCTGCCGGATTCATTTGGCGATGGATTTCAACGCAGATGTCAACGTCTGAACCTACCGCATCTTTGACCATTCCCACGCGCTCAACCGCTTCATCGGCCCATTCGGTATAAGACTTGTGCAAGTAATAATCTCGCGGAAAAGGCGTGAAGCGTACCGCTGTGAAACCTTGCTGCTTCGCGCGCAGGGCGTCAGCTGCCAATTCCTCGCCCGTGTCGCCATCGACGTGCATGTAGCAGCGCACCCGATCTCTTGTCTTGCCGCCCATAAGGTCGTATATCGGTACGCCCAAACGCTTACCCTTCATGTCCCAAAGCGCGATGTCGATTGCGCTCAATGCGCCTTGTACAACCGATCCCATGAAATGAGACGAACGGTAGAGGTACTGATAGTGATGCTCGATCAGGTTCGGGTCTTTGCCGATCAGGTAGTCAGTCATCACATCGACCATCGTCTTGGTCGGACGTTGCCAACCGTGGACGCCGCCCTCACCGATGCCGACGAAGCCGTCCTCCGAGTGAATTTTGATCAGGAGCCAACGGCTCCACAGAAACGTTTCAACCTTCTCGATTTGGGTCATTGGAATTTCCCTGTTCACTACGCCTTGTCGCGGTCGCGTTAGAACCGCGACCGTCTCAGCGATTGCAGTTTATCGGAAACAAACCGATAAATCGTCTATGCTTGCATCGAAGAATCCGGAGCCAACGCAACATGTCGAAGCAATGTCTCTGGTCAAACTAGCAAAACCAAGGAACCAGAATTGCGAATCCTGATTACTGGCATCACCGGCCGCATTGGGGCCAACGTCGCCAAACGCTTCGTCGATAACGGTTACG
This sequence comes from Dehalococcoidia bacterium, assembly GCA_965208645.1. Lineage (GTDB taxonomy): Bacteria > Chloroflexota > Dehalococcoidia > Lucifugimonadales > Lucifugimonadaceae > Bin127. Next base: position 1,440,609 of record OZ242350.1, read on the forward strand.
AAGTAATCGGTTTAGTCTGGCCAGGAGACCGTCAATCCGAGAAGATCGCCCAGATCGGTGCCGAAATCGTCGAAGGAGATCTCGCGACATTTGAAGACGTTGCTAAAGCAACCAAGAACGCTGATGCGATTTTCCACTTGGGCGCGGCATTCCAAGCCGGCGGGCCATTCACCCCAGAGCAGTACTTCGACATTAACGTGAAGGGCACATTCAACGTTCTTCAAGCCGCTTCAGCGTCAGATCGGATAGAGCACGTGATTGTAACGAGCACCGATGCGACGATGGACAAATATCCATCCGCGGGCATCATCGAACCGATACGCGAGGACTCGCTGCCGTTGGTGTCGACCGCGTGGTATGGCTACTCGAAAGTGTTGACCGAGCATCTGGTAGATCGGTACGTACGCGCAGAATCACTGCCTGCGACGGTGTTCAGGTTCGCCAATGCATGGGGTGCTGGGGAGGTTTTGGACTACGCGCAGTTTTACTTGCGGACCTACATGGATCAGTTTGAAAATTCCTCCAATGAGAAATGCCGAGCCGCGTTCGATGTGATGTCGAATGCTTACGACGGCGAACCTCACCTGATCCTCGCGGCGGACCGCAGCGGCCGGCCGTGGAAGAAGCATTTCGTGGAGGTGCGAGACATCATCCACGCCTACGAAAATGCAGTTGGGGCGACTACTACCTTCGGCAAAACATACCAGTTGGCGTCGAGCGAACCTTTCCGATGGGAGGTGATGATTCCGTACATCGCAGGGAAACTGAATGCGCCATACACGACCGTCAATCTGCCGATCACGCCCACGTACTACGAATACGACCTGTCTGCCGCCAAACGCGATTTCAACTACGCCCCACCTCTGTCGCTGTTTGACATGATCGACGAAGCGATCTCACACCGACAGACCGGCAAAGGGTCGATTATCCCTACAAAGTTCTGAACCGCTGCATCGCGTAGTAGGTTCCGAAAGCAAAGCCGATCAATCCCGGCAAATGAACGACGATACCTGCACCGACGAGCAAGTTGGGAAAGACACCATCAATTACTTCGATCACCATGACTTCGGCGATGTAGAAGAGAAGCGCAAGAACCGCGGCCATGATGCGTAGACTGGTGGCGTATTTCCTGCCTGAAATGAGTTGCATTGCTTGTGTGACAAGCATCACACCAGCAAACTGCGCGACACCCACTACGATCAACCAAATGCTCGAGTTGGTGCCCTCCAGGATTTCCAAAGACCACAAAGCGGTCAGGATGATGGCAACTATGGCACCGACCCCAATGGAGACCAAACCGCCAAGGACGCCGATGCGAATCAAATCGCTCTGGGTAACTTTGAAGATCGCAGGTCCGCCAATCGATGCGCAGTCAGGGCACTTCGAACCAACCGGCGCATACACCATACAGCGTGGGCAGATTGGGTCGGAACACTGAGCGCAACGCAGGTTGGTTTCGACTCCAGAGTCTCGTGGACACTCCGTCATGTTGAGTTCGACGTCGGTAGCGTTTTGGCTCATCAGTATGCTTCGGACTATGTGGTTTGGTCAGGTCGGTTGTGAACCCAAAGATCACGTGATGCGATATCACGATCGAACACCATTCGGTTCCAAATCAATCTCGCAGGCGTCAACTCTCCATAACTTAACAACGATTCTTTGAATCCACCGGATGTAGTCCGCCGGATTATCGTAATCACGGCGAAACCGATCCCGTAGATTGCCACCCAAACACCGTAACCCGTCCACAGCGCCCAGATTGGGAGTAGCAGTGTTGCAATCAGCCATCCCACCGCGGAATCGCGCCACGGCGTTAGCGAGAACAAAATCCCGGGAATCGCTGCCCAAAGTATGAATAGCGGGATCCCGAAACCGACTATCGAACCAATGCCGACCGATATTCCTCGGCCACCAGAGAACTTGAGGAATATCGACCAATTGTGTCCGCACAAAGCCGTCAACCCAGCGACTGCTTGGGTCCCAGCACCCAGGTCCAAGACGGCTGCTCCGCCAACGTAAACAGGCAGTAGGCCTTTAACGAAGACATCAAACAGGGCTATCGGGGGTACCCATTTCTTGCCGACGTGCACCGAGACATTGGAAGCACCGACGTTGCCGCTACCATATTCACGGATGTCGATGCCGGCGACCATCCGTCCGATCATGTACGCCGACGGAACCGATCCAATGAGATACGCCCCGACGATGAGAGCGATGCTTAAAACTGTGTCTGACATCTATGAAGTTTTCACAACTTGGATCGGTCAAGTTGGTAACCAACACCGTCAATGCCATGTATGTCGACTGCGCGTTGATACAAGGCCCGGACCGTGCCGGGAGGTGGGCCGTTCATACCGGGCAGAATTTCATTGACCGTGTTGTTTGCGTGGTAGTCGGAACCACCGGATTTAACTAAGTCATAACGATCGGCGAGGGTTGAGTACCGTCCGATCCTGTCGCTACCATATTTCTCGGCGTACACTTCGATTCCGGCGAGCCCATGCGGCGCCAATGTGGCCAATGTTGCATCGATGTTGGTGACGGTCCGCGGGTGGGCAACCGTTGCGACGCCTCCAGCATTGTGGATCAACTCTAGCGCGTCGGTGCCATCGAGTTTACGTCGGGCAACATATGCCGGTTTACCCGGCGACAGGTAGCGAGAGAATGCATCAGAGACCGATTCCACATATCCCCGACAGATCATGGCCCTGGCGATATGAGGTCGCCCGATCGCTCCGTCCGCATTGGCAACCACTTCGTCCCAAGACACTGGTAACCCGATGTCGCATAGGCGTTGGACGATCTGCTCAGCTTTCTTCTCACGATCCTGAAGTAGCGCCGAAAGCTCGGTTTGGAGTTTTTCGTTTTGACGGTCGATGAAATGGCAAGTTAGATGGATTTCATTGCCATTGACTTCTGCGCTCAATTCAATGCCCGGAATGAACGTGATGTCAGGATGCAATTCGCTCGCGGCTTCGGCCTCATCCAAACCCGATGTCGTGTCGTGGTCAGTGATGGCGAACAATCGCAGCGACGATCTGCTGACAATATCCACGATTTCGGCAGGAGACTTCACGCAGTCCGAGGCGTTGGTGTGCAAGTGTAGGTCCTCTTGCACGGGCCATTGAGGAGCGTCCCCCAACAATGCGTCTGGGTCATGCCGCGCACCAGTGTCAGAAGGTGTCATCGATTTGCGGGTCTAAGCGTTTTGATTCATTTCCGGCACGACGTGACCATCTGGTTCAACTCGCAACCGCCTCCGCGCGGGATTCGCGGATGACCACCACCCTGATGAGACCGGGGTATTGGAGTCGCTTCTCGATCGCTTTTGCGATGTCGTTCGAAAGATAGCTGGCTTCCGCATCATTGATTTTTTCGGGATCTACCAAAACACGCACTTCCCGTCCAGCTTGTATCGCGAAGACCCGTCGGACGCCATCAAATCCCCTGGCAACTCCCTCGAGTTCGTTCAATCGTTTTAGGTAGTTTTCATTGCTGTCGTTGCGTGCTCCCGGCCTGGCTGCGCTGATCGCATCGGCCGCCGCGACGATGAACGATGCATGAGTCGTCATCTCGCGGTCGTGGTGTTCGCGAATCGCGACCACGATGTTGTCGCTGATCCCGTACTGTGCCGCGATGTCGGCACCGATTTCTGCGTGAGGTCCCTCAACTTCATGAGTCAGTGCTTTGCCGATGTCATGGAGGAATCCGGCCGTCTTGGCTACTTGGGCATTGTCACCGATCTGAGAAGCCAACATGCCCGAAAAGTGGCCAACTTCGGTGCAATGTTGCAGTACGTTTTCACCATATGAATAGCGGTACTTGAGCCGCCCCATCAGCTTGGTCAATTCGGGGTGAAGCCCTCGGATACCGACGTCCAGCACCGCGTCTTCACCCGATTTACGAACTGCGACATCGACTTCCTTTTGCGCTTTTCGAACCGCGTCTTCGATCCTGGCAGGTTGGATGCGGCCGTCTTTGATCAATCTGACCAATGCAACGCGCGCGACTTCGCGTCGGATCGGGTCGAAACACGATATTGCGACTGTATCGGGCGTGTCGTCAACGAGTAGATCGACGCCGGTATTCGCTTCGATCGCTCGAATATTGCGCCCTTCGCGACCGATGAGGCGTCCCTTGACATCTTCGGAAGGGATAGGGATGCTCGTCACCGACGCTTCGCCGACAACATCTGAAGCTAGGCGTTGCATAGACGCGGCGAGAATCTCTCTGGCGCGTTCATCAGAGTCGTCCTGATATTTGAGTTCCGCTTCGCGGTATCGACGCTTGAACTCGTAATCGTTCTCGTCCTCGGCGCGTTTCAGCAGGATCTCGAGAGCGGACTCTTTTGACATCCCTGAGAGCCGTTCAAGCTCGTTAGCGCTCCGTTCACGAAGTTCTTCATCCGTTTGCTTTAATCGTGATTCAAACGCCTTCAGCTCAGTTTGCTGGCTGTTCAGTTCCTCAGCGGATCTGTCGATCCTACGTTGGATTCTCTGTAGGTCACGCCGATCGCGGCGTGCCTGTCTTGCCGTATTCGTCCTCTCGGTCTCGATTTCTTTCCTGTATTCTTCTGCTCTTTGCTGTGATTCTTTGAGAATCTCGTTGCTGCGAGTCCGCGCCTGTTCAATCTGTTGCGTCAGTGCATCCTCAGTCGCTCTGATGGCTCGAGAGTTGAGGCGCGAATTGCCCCAATAGCCGATCGCCATGCCGACAATGAGAAACACCAACGCAGACACACTTGCTAGGCCGGCTACGAGGGCAGGATTCATGGATCGACTCCTTGTTGTAGCCGCAGTTACCTGCGTCTGAATCGCGTCGGTAATGGTTCAGTTGAACCTATGGGTTACCCCGGTTTCGTACGATCTGGGAGTCTCGACGCATTGGCAATCACCCAGTAGTTTGCCAAATCGGCTATATTTCGGGGTAAATCCGGTTGATTACCCAACGGGATTCACTTCATTGCTTCTCGTTCAATCTTACGCACGGTGGTTCAGATAGGCAAGGTGCCTATCGACCACGATTGAGTTAACAAAGTTGCAATCGCGTGGTTTCGAACGACTCGAATGGACGAAAAACGCTCTTGTCTAGACGAAATGCGCCTAAGAAGTCGATTGCGCGTCGCCTTCTTCGGTCTCGCCTTCTTCGGTCTCGCCTTCGTGTTCTAGTCCTTCTTCCTCTTCCTCATCTTCAACGATTACGCGCGGCGGTTGTATCCACGCTATGCGTTCGTCGGGGTCGCTGGCGAGCGCCGCGTCGGTCGGCAACGGCAGTTCAGATGCCAATATGGCGACGTCAAGAGAATCGAGAACCGAGCAGTCCGCCTGAAGTTCGTGTGGGATCCTTCCCGGACGAGCTGCGAGCAAAACTTCGTACACGCCTTGCGTGACAAAACCTGCTCCCCCGCGTGTTCCAGTAGCTTCTTCTTGGTTTACGAGTACTACCGGGACTGGGGCTTCGACGGTTTGGGTCACATCAACTCGTAGAAAGTCGACGTGAAGCACATCTCCGGATACGGGATGAGTTGCGACTTCGCGAACCAAAGTGACGTCCTGGTTTCCGGCGACCGATTCAACAATGACAGGAGTCGTCCTGCCGGCTTCACGAACTACGTTTATCAACCGTCGACTTTCAGCTTGGAGTGAAAGTGGAGCCTCTTTGAGCCCGTACACATGGATCGGAATGATGCCTTGTGCCCGGAGGGCGCGATTCTTTTTGCCCATCGTGGTTCGAGTATCGGCTTGCAGCACCAGGTCGGCCATTTTTCGGTTACTCCCGTTACGGGGTTGATTGTTTGGGCGTTACGTATCGAAATTGATACGGGTTTTCTTGTGAATAACGACGCGATCCATTGAAGGTGCGACAAACTTCGATTCTAATCTCAGGGCGCCGACTTTCCAACTCCCTTGCACCTAAAGTGGGTTCTGTCTGACGATTGGTATACTTGCGACATCAGAAAGTTGGAGCGTCGATCTGGCGATTCGTCTCAACTCACGGCGAACATCTTTAGCGGCGCCGTACCCCCGTTTGGTTTCCCGCCATGCTGATTCCGATGAAAGTGGACTATGCTGTCCGCATGCTCGTATTTCTGGCAATGCAGCCGGAAGGTGGTCTCACGTCAACATCCACCATCGCTCAGCAGCAACACATCCCTGAACCTTACTTACTGCGTATCTCAGCCGACCTCGTGCGTTCAGGTCTGATCGAATCCCGAAGGGGTCCCGGCGGCGGAGTTCGTTTGGCGCTTTCTGCATCGGAGATCACCGTTGGTAAGGTCGTCGATTGCGTTGACCACAGTTTTGCTGCGATCGATTGTCTGTCGGAACCGACCGCTTGCCTTATCTCTGGGGCATGTTCGCAACGAGAACTTTGGGGCGATGTCGAGAAAATGTTGCTTGACTATTTGTTCCGCATCAAGATCGCGGATTTGGTCGAGAAGCAACATGAGCTGCTAGGCATCCAAGAATTGGCCCTAGAGGTCGGAAGTCCTAACTAACACTTGATCTGATTTCCGGCTGGTCTGCACCCGACCAGCCAGTGACGCAAGTGACAACTTAAACGGCATTCGCAACAAGGCTATGCGATAGAATCACGCATAGCATCGCAAGAAACGTCAATGCACCAGATTATTCAGAATATGCGACGGTAGCTGTCAATATCGAGCGAGTCGAAGGTCGTTCCCATGCAGAGCACAAATGGATCAGTCAACGGTAGCGCAACCGCCGCGCCTCCACTAACCCCGGCCCAGGTACAACGGTACAGCCGACATCTGATCATGCCGAATGTCGGAAGCGCTGGTCAACGTAAGCTGGTGGGTGCCAAGGTGCTCGTGGTTGGGGCAGGCGGTTTGGGATCCCCGGTTTCGCTTTACTTGGCGCTGGCAGGAGTCGGCACGATCGGCATCGTAGATTTCGATGTCGTCGATGTGAGCAATCTGCAACGACAGATACTTCACACGGACGCGGATGTTGGGCGCAGGAAAGTGGTTTCGGCGCAAGAGACGCTCCAAGCCCACAACCCTGGAGTTAACGTCATCACTCACGAGGAACCCATCAACGCGGACAACGCGATGGACATCATTCCGAACTACGACATCGTAGTAAACGGCGCGGACAATTTCGCAACGCGCTATCTGGTCAACGACGCCGCTTATCTCAGCGGCAAGCCGCTGGTCGATGGGGCAATCTTGGTGTTCGATGGGCAGGCTGCGACATACATCCCCGGGCAGGGTTGCTACCGCTGTTTATTCCCAGACCCGCCACCACCCGGAGAGGTCCCAAACTGTGCCGAGGCCGGTGTCATCGGTGCGCTCCCAGGGCTCGTCGGTTCGATCCAAGCGCTCGAGGCGATCAAGTTGGTGATGGATATCGGAGAGACGTTGTCAGCGCGCATGTTGATCATCGATGCTCTCACGATGGAGTTTCGCGAGATCAAGGTTCGGCGTAATCCCAACTGCAAGTTGTGCGGAGACGATCCGGAAGTCACTGAGTTGATTGACTACGAGATTTTCTGCGGTATCGCTCCTCCGCAGGCAGTTGCCTAACCCCAACTCATCGCGGCAGGTGAGGGAAGGCCACCAATAATGCAACTCGCGGAACGCGGCCTTGTAGCTCGCGATGTCACACACGAAATCGGCAACACGCCGGTTGTCGACATCTCACAATTCAGCCCCAAGTCCGAAGTCCGCCTTCTCGCAAAGCTAGAGTCCGATAACCCCACAGGCAGCGTCAAAGATCGTGTCGCACTCTCCCTTATCGACCAAGCCGAAGATGACGGCCTGCTGAGCCGCTCCACTGGCGGCGTAATCCTAGAGCCAACGAGCGGCAACACCGGCATCGGTCTCGCGATGATCGGAAGCCTGCGCGGCTACGAAGTCAAGGTCGTCATGCCCGAGAGCGTCAGCGCCGAACGCGTCCAACTCCTCGAAGGCTTCGGCGCTGAGATCGTCTTCTCCGCCGCCGAAAAAGGCACCAACGAGTCGATTAACATCGCAAAGGAACTCGCCCACGAAAACCCCTCGTGGTTCATGCCGTATCAATATGGCAACCGCGCAAACCCCAATGCCCACTACAAAACAACCGGACCCGAAATCGCCCGCGTCGTTCCGGAAGTTGACATGTTCGTCGCCGGCCTCGGCACGGGTGGCACCCTCATGGGCGTAGGCCGCGGCCTACGCGAACACAATCCAGACATAAAAATCGTCGCTGCCGCACCGCATCCCGACGACAAGGTTCAGGGTTTGCGGTCCATCGAGCATGGATTTATTCCGCCGATCCTCGACCTCGATGCGCTTGATGCCAGGATCATGGTCGAGGCCGAAGAGTCGTTTTACTGGACGAAGAAGCTACTGTTGGATGCCGGCATATTTGTGGGTGTCTCTTCGGGTGCGGTATTGGCGAGCGCGATAAGGGCAGCGCGACGATTGGAGAGCGGGACGATTGTAATGCTGTTCGCGGACGGTGGATGGAAATATCTCTCTACCGGCATCTACACACGCGATTGGAGCGATATCCAGAATGAGGTAGAAGGACAGACTTGGTGGTGAACAACGTACCAACCGATGCCGGAAATCTGTGTTTTTCGACCGCTAGCGACATCGCGGCATTGATTCGCAACCGAGATGTTTCGGCACGAGAGGTGATGTGTGCACACCTTAGACAGATCGAGCGCATCAATCCCACGGTGAACGCAATCGTGACGTTGCTCGACGGGGATGTGTTATTGAATAAGGCGGCCGAGGCTGACAGAACTTTGGCCAAGGTTGGAGCCGATGATCTTGGGCCATTGCATGGTCTTCCCGTGGGTATCAAAGATCTGCAACCGACGGCCGGCATTCGGACCACTTTCGGGTCGCCCATCTTTGAGAATTTCGTGCCGCACGAGGATTCGCTTACGGTTCAACGCTACAAAGAAGCCGGGGCCATTGTAATCGGCAAAACGAACACTCCGGAATTCGGTGCCGGGTCGCAGACGTTCAACGAGGTTTTTGGGACGACGTTCAATCCGTATGATCTCACGAAGACGTGTGGTGGGAGCAGCGGCGGGGCATCAGTAGCATTGGCCTGCGGGATGATGCCGATCGCCCAAGGATCGGATTTTGGTGGCTCCTTGAGGAATCCGGCAGCTTGGTCAAACGTTGTCGGGATGAGGAACAGCATCGGGACGGTGCCCGTACATCCGGCGCCACTCGGCTACACGTCTGAGTCGGTGACGGGTGGTATGGCTCGCACGGTAAAGGATGTAGCTCTTCAATTGACCGCGTTGGCGGGGCCGGATCCGAGGGTACCGAATTCGTTGATGCAACCGGGCTCGGTTTTTGGTGAACCGTTGGAGCGCGATTTTGGCGGGGCGCGGATCGCTTGGAGCCGAAACGTTGGAGGCGCACCGATTGATCCGGTAATCACGAAAACGCTGGACGCGCAACGTCAGGTTTTCGAAGATCTGGGTTGCGTCGTTGAGGATGCAGAACCGCCGTTGGAGGATGCTGGTGAGGTATTCCATGTGCTGAGGGCGGCGATATTTGCGCATCAGCACGAGGCTAATATTCGCGACCATCGAGCGTTGGTCAAGGAAACGATAATTTGGAACGCGGAGGAAGGTGCGCGAATCTCTGCACTGGATGTAAAGAAAGCTGAGGAGCGTCGCACCGCGCTGTATGTGCGAATGGCGGATTTCATGAGTCGATACGATTTCCTGATGTTGCCAGTGACTTCGGTTCCACCCTTTTCCGCTGATGAGGAGTATCCGATCGAGATCGCCGGCAAACCACTGGCGAACTACCTTGAGTGGATGGCGCCGTGTTCGTCAATAACAGTTACAGGACTACCGGCGATTTCGGTCCCGTGTGGTTTCGACGCCGGCGGATTACCAGCTGGACTGCAGATCGTGGGCCGGCAGAAAGCCGATTTTTCGGTGTTACAGATGGCGCATGCCTTTGAAGGTGCGACGGAGTTTTGGCGGCGCCGGCCAGCGATCGTTGAGTAACTAGTGCCGGGCGCAATATGAAAGGGAGTGGACCTCCGTGAATCTTGAACTTAATGGAAAGTCGGCTGTTGTTACTGGAGGCAGCCGTGGGATTGGCAAGGCTATCGCTTGGGAGTTGGCGCGCGAGGGGTGCAATGTGGCGATCTGCGCGCGCAACGTAGATGCGCTAGAGGCCACCGCGAATGAAATCGCGGCAGATACTGGTCGTGACATATTTGCGATTGAGTGCAATACGTCAGATACGGCTTCGGTTGACGCCATGGTTGCGCGGGCGAATTTCCAGTTGGGCGGCATCGACATCCTAGTCAACAACGCCGCTCGACCGCTCGGTCAGGCTCGCGTTCCCGGGATCGAAGGCGTGACGGACGAGGCGTTCAACGATGACATCAACACGAAGGTGTTGGGGTACCTAAGGTGTGCAAGAGCGGTAGCACCGATCATGAAGCAGAGCGGATGGGGACGCATCATCAACATCAGTGGTCTCGCGTCGCGATCAAGCGGGTCAGCGGTGGGTTCGATGCGGAACGTTGCCGTTTCGGCTCTCACGAAAAACCTAGCTGATGAATTGGGTCCGCATGGCATCAATAACGTGGTAATCCATCCGGGCGCAACTCGGACGGAAGCGACAGCCGACGTAGCCGCGGCACGCGCGAAAGAGCGCGGAGTTTCGGTAGAGGCAATTCTGGAAGAGATGTCGGAGAGCAACTCGTCGCGACGAATCATCGATGCGAGGGAAATCGCATACATCGTTGCGTTCGTCGCCTCACCAAAAGCTGTTGCAATCAACGGAGACGGCATCGCAGCTGGTGGTGGCGTCGGAACCGCAATCCATTACTAAGTTAGGCATGGGTACGAGAACCTCGCATCGAGACAGCGGGAGGAACTTACTCTAGAATCGAGTAATTGCAGCCTTTTGATCTATCCCACTAACTGGTGGCGGGAAGTTACGACGGGGTTGCATGTTTCGAGATTGAGCCCGAACTAGATGTCTGAAAACGAAATCGTCGTGCGCGGCGCACGCGAACACAACTTGAAGAACATTGATGTTCGTATCCCGCGCGACAAATTGGTCGTTGTAACTGGTGTTTCGGGTTCCGGAAAGAGCAGTTTAGCGTTCGACACGGTCTACGCTGAGGGACAAAGACGTTATGTCGAAAGCCTTTCGGCGTATGCGCGTCAGTTTTTGGGTCGGTTGGAGAAGCCAGAGGTGGATCACATCGATGGATTGAGTCCGTCGATTTCGATTGATCAGAAGGGCGTTTCCAGAAATCCTCGCTCAACGGTCGGAACGGTCACGGAGATATACGACTATCTCAGGTTATTGTTTGCACGCGCAGGTCGCCCTCATTGTCGAAACTGTGGTCAACCCGTGCAGCGACAGACCGTGCAACAGATCGTCGACTCGATAACGCGATTGGATGAAGGCTCGCGCCTGTTATTGCTAGCGCCAGTGGTCAAGCACAAGAAGGGTGAGCACACGGCGATATTCGAGAGTGCGCGACGTTCCGGGTTCGTCCGGGCGCGCGTTGATGGTGAGGTAGTTGAGCTCAACGAAGAGATCACGCTTAACAAAAACAAGTGGCACAACATCGAGATCGTAGTTGACCGGATTATTGTGAGAGACACGACGGAACGGGAACGTTTGACCCAATCCGTAGAGACTGCGTTGAGGACCGCAGAAGGAATGTTGACGGTTGCCGTGCTGAATCCGACTGAACGATTGATCGAGGAGTTGTCGTCGGGTGCGAAGAGCGCTGTCGCCGCGGGCACGATAAACAAACAACGACGACGCAAACAGCAGGAGAATCGATCGCAAGACATCGCTTATTCCGAACAGTTCGCTTGTCCTGATTGCGACATTTCGATGTCGGAGTTGGAACCGCGGAACTTTTCGTTTAACACTCCTTTCGGCGCATGTTCCGATTGCTCGGGTATTGGTTACCGGTTGGAGATCGACCCCGATCTGGTGTTGCCGAACAAGGCGATCGCGCTTAAGGATGGGGCAGTAGCGCCTTGGAGTCGGGATGGTAAGAATTCCCAATGGGCTTGGGGGCCGCTACATGCATTAAACGAACATTTCCAAGTTCCATTGGACAAACCGATATCGGAGCTTGAACCAGAGCACCTGAAGCTGATCCTGTACGGATCGGGTCGGAAGAAAGTTCAGTTGACGCATCGGACTTCGTCGGGGGCCGTCTTTAGTTGGAAGGGGCAGATTGAGGGTGTGATCCCGAATTTGCAGCGACGACATTCGAACACCGAGTCGGAAAACGTTCGAAACGACATTGAGCGGTACATGTCGCAGAGGAGGTGCAATACCTGTGATGGGGATCGACTCAAGCCCGATGCCCTTGCGGTTACTTTGCTGGGGATGAACATCATGCAGGTCACGCGGCAATCGGTCGCGACCGCGTTGCAATGGGTGGACGCATGTCGGAACGGTAAGTGGGTCGACGACGAGCGTCCGATCACCGAGGTTCTGACGGTTCGGGAGCTTTCAATTGCCGATCAGATACTCAAAGAGATCGAATCTAGGTTAGGGTTCCTTGCGAGAGTCGGTCTGGAGTACTTGACCTTGGATCGATCAGCCGGGTCGTTGTCCGGTGGCGAAGGACAGAGGATTCGGCTCGCTACACAGATCGGTTCCGGTCTGATGGGAGTGCTCTACGTATGTGACGAACCATCCGTCGGATTGCATCCCCATGACGGCGATCGGTTGATCGCGACGCTGAAGAGTTTGCGGGATGTTGGTAACACGGTGTTGATCGTGGAGCACGACGAGGCAGTGATGCGAGCCGCCGACCACATCGTCGATCTGGGTCCCGGCGCTGGCGAACATGGTGGGCACGTCGTGGCGGAAGGCGATATCGAAGCCATAATGTTGGCTGAACGGTCGATCACTGGGGAGTATTTGAGTGGTCGGAAGGAAATCGCTACACCCAACGAACGGCGGAAGAAGGGAGAACCCGCATTAAAGGTAATTGGGGCTCGGGCGAACAACTTGAAGAATGTGAATGTTGAGATCCCTCTTGGCGTGTTCGTTTGTGTGACTGGAGTATCGGGTTCTGGCAAGAGCACGTTAGTTAACGAGATCGTCTTGAAACGTTTGGCTCAGCATTTCTACCGGGCTAAAGATCGGCCCGGTCCCCACGACGACGTATTTGGATTGCCGCTCATTGACAAGGTGATAAACATCGATCAATCGGCGATTGGAAGAACACCCAGGTCCAATCCGGCGACGTACACCGGGGTATTCACACCCATCAGGGATCTCTTTGCGTCGATGCCGGAAGCTCGCGCCCGTGGCTACACGCCAGGTCGATTTTCATTCAACGTGCGAGGCGGAAGATGCGAAGCGTGCTCAGGAGCGGGATACACGCAGATCGAGATGCAGTTTTTGCCAGACGTGACGGTCCCGTGCGAGGTTTGTGAAGGTGCGCGGTACAACCGGGAGGCATTGGAGATACTGTTCAAAGGCGCATCGATTTCAGACGTGTTGAACATGACGGTTACTGAGGCGCACGCGCTATTCGAGAACATTCCTACGATCGCCAACAAGCTCCGAACCTTGATTGACGTGGGACTGGGATACATACATCTGGGTCAACCAGCCACGACGCTTTCGGGCGGTGAAGCACAGCGGATCAAATTGTCTTCAGAACTATCGAAACGGAGCACAGGCCAGACGCTGTACATCTTGGACGAACCGACAACTGGTCTGTCGTTCGATGACGCGGACAAATTGTTGACTGTGCTTCACAGGTTGGTCGATAACGGAAATACCGTGTTGCTGATTGAGCACCACCTCGACCTAATCAAGAACGCCGACTGGATCATCGATCTCGGTCCCCATGCAGGGGATGATGGCGGCGAGTTAGTCGCAGTCGGCACTCCAGAATTTATCGCTTCGGTCGACCGGTCATACACAGGCGTGTACCTGCGTGAAATCTCCGGTATCGTACCAGATGAAACTGCCGAGGGATCGGATGTAACAGAGTCTGGTGTCAATGGCGTGCACGACGCGGAACTTACCAACGGTCGCACCGAAATCAAGATCGCCGATATTTTGAATGAGCACCCAGATCTCGGTGTTGCGCCTAAACCATCGAGGAATGGCGCAAGGACAAGAGGTCGGCGGCGCCGACGGCGGACAGCAGGTCGAAGAAGTTGACAGCCGCCGTCGATGCGATGCCCAATCTTCCGCACCCGCCAGAGTTCGTTCAAGATGGGTTGATCCGAAATTCCTGTTTTGGTTGTGGTGCATGGAATGAGCACGGACTGAACATCAAATCGAGTTGGGAGGGTGACATTTCGGTATGTCGATTCATGCCACAGGCCCATCACGCCGCGATGCCCCATGACATTGTCAACGGTGGCATCATCGCCGCGGTCATCGATTGCCACTCGGTGTGTACGGCGATCGCTGACGCCTACCGGCGAGCTGAGCGTTTTGCCGGCGACGGCAAACGTCCACTGTTGTGGTACGCAACAGCTTCATTGCATGTGGAATATTTGAAACCAACGCCGTTGTCGATGCCTTTCACTGTCAGGGCAAAAGTTGTCGGCGTAGAACGACGACGAACCAAATTGCAGGCGGAATTGGTCAGTGATGATGGGACTACAACTTGTACCGGCAAGGTCGTCGCGGCTCAAGTTTCCGATCGCTGGGCGCGGGCTTCGGGATATTACGGCAGAGACATGTAGTCTCGCAGAACCGCGTGCGTCGAATCGAGATTATCATTTCGGACACCATGCTCACACGCGAAGAACTTGCTGCTAGAGTCGATGCCCTGCCGCGCGTCGACATTGCCCACACGCCGACTCCTTTAGAGGAGATGCCGCGATTACGGGAACGGTTGACCGAGGATGGGCACGTGGTTCCACCGATCTATGTGAAGCGAGAGGACATGACTGGGTTGGCGTTCGGTGGCAACAAGGCTCGGCACTATGAATTTGAGATGCCTCACATTGTTGATGCAGGTTATGACACCTTGATCAACATCATGGACTATCACTCGAACAACGCCCGCATGACGGCCGCGGCGGCCAACAAATCCGGGTTGCGGTACGTTTTGGTGTTGAAAAACGCAGCGAACCGCAAGGTGCAAGGCAATCTTTTGGTTGACAAATTGTTGGGTGCCGAAATGCACCTACTCGATCAGTTTCAATCTGAAGATGCCGATGGATATGCCGCCGAGTTGAAGGAAAAGTTGGAATCAGACGGTGCCAAGGTTTACTTGCTGCAAGAACACCTCTTCCCGCGAGTGGTTGGCATGGTGGGTTTCGTTCGGTGCGGTTTGGAGTTATTGAGCCAGATCGAGGAACTGGGTCTGCAGCAGGTTCACATTTACGGTGTCGCGGGACGTTCTTTGTGCGGACTCATCTTGGCCGCCAAGAATCTGGGATTAGATTGGCGTTTCACTGGAGTCACGGTCAACTACGACATGCCCTTGGACGACTACATCTTTCAGCATGTCGAGGATATTCGAGGCTTCCTCGACCTTCCCATGACATTCGCCGAGGCGGACATGCGCGTTCTGGATCAATTCGTCGGCGAAGGTTACGGTCTCATGACACCTGAGGTCGCCGATGCGATTCGCATGACCGCGCAGACCGATGCCATCATTCTGGACCCCAACTACACGGGAACGGTGATGGCGGCACTACTCGATGACATCCGGACGGGCAGTGTTTCTCCGGAGGAATCCGTCGTGTTTCTGCATACCGGTGGCCTGCCAGCACTATTCACATTCGCCGAAGAGTTGGCAAATTAGGCGCGATGCTTACGTTTTGGCACCTCGGATCAGGCGTAACCGGGCTGCGAAACGTCGCATCCCGAACTCCTGAGGATCGAATAACCGCTGTTGGTTGCGGGTTTTGAGGTATTCGGTCCACTTGGCGCACAGCATGGCACCGGCGAGCATGATGATTGCCTCGACGTAGACGAATATGAAGAACATCATCAAAGCTGCGAGACTGCCGTAAATCGAGAGAAGGTGTCCAGCGTTAAGTTGCAGGTAAACAGCAAAAACATGCTTGACGGCTTCAAAAGCGACGGTCGCGACGAGCGCGACGGGCAGGATCGCTTTGATGTGCGTGTTGGTGTTTGGTACCCACGCGTAGATAAACGTCAAAACCGTGAATGTGATGGCCCAAGGTAAAAAGATTCCTACAATCTCGAACAATGAATATCGGATCGTCTCGGTGTCGAAGGCAAAGAAAATCGCGATCTCTTCTAAGAATGAGAACACGGTGAATACGACGAAGGATGTTAGCAACAACGAACTCGCAATCATCATCAACGCGACCTCAACCACTCGTTGCATGAAAAAACCGCGGCGCCGTTCGATCCCCCACACGATGTTGATGCTCTGACGAACCGCTGAGAAAACGCCCAAAGTCGAAATGAAAAGCACAAGTCCACCAAGGCCAGATGTTAGCGCCGAGTTAGTGACCGCATGAGTTATGAAATCTTCGACGAAGGATGGTCCGGATGCCGCCTCGTTCAGCACAGGTATCTGTGTCAGGATGGCATCATGCAGTAATTCATGGAATTCCCCCTCGCCGATCGTCAGGTGGATCACTGTAATCATGGCGATTGTCAGCGGCAACAACGACAAAAAGGTGTAGAATGCGATCGCTGCTGCAAGGAAGTGCGCTTTGAACGCTACGAATTCCCTGACTAGCTGAATCACTGGTGACGCTAGGCGTTGAAAAACGCGAAAGGTCGCAACTAGGTCACCGACGAACGAAGCGCCGCGGCGGCGTAGTTCGTCGATCCTACCTATGGAGGGCATGTGCAACACGACCCGTTGTCTCAACTCTCTGGCAAGAATGCCAATCTATCGGAATCGTTTATCCGCTGAAGATTGTTTATCAATAATCGGTTCTGACGACGTTGATCATGGACGCGTAGATGATTCGACCATTTGGCGGAGAACATCGCACCTGCAAGAAGAATGATCGACTCGATATAGACGAACAGGAAAAACATCATTATGGTGCTGATGCTACCGTAGATCGATGCCAACAGCCCGCCCGAGTTACGGAGGAAGAAAATGAAGACGTATTTTGCGATTTCGAACGCGATCGTGGCCAAGACGCCGACACCCAAGATATCAGTAAACTTCACCTTTGTGTTCGGCAACCACCAGTAGACCACAATAAAGACGAGATACGTGATTGCTGACGGAAGAATGTAGCCGGCGACGACGAGGAACCATTGGTCAAACGGTGCCTGGTCCGTGGCAAGCAACTTCGCAATTTCTTCAATGAAAGAAAAAACTGCCGAAAGCAAAAGCGACAGGAAGAGCAATGAAGATGCGACCATCATCATGGCGAAATCGATTGCACGTTCGATCAGGAAGGGGCGTGGACGTTGGATGCCCCAGATGACATTGACGCTCTTACGTATCGAACCAAAAACACCCATTCCGGCCACGAATAGCGTCAATCCAGTTAAGCTGGACGTCACGGCTGGGTCATTGCTGACGTTGTGGATGAATCCTTCGACGAACGAAGGCCCTTCGGTTTCAGCGAGAACAGGAATCTGGTTCATGATGCCATTGATCAGGCGGTCTTCGAAACCCTCCAAACCGACGACGAAGCGCCAAAGGGTGATCAAGGCAATCGACAGCGGGAAGATCGAAAGAAAAGCATAGAACGCGATGGCGGCGGCCAAATAGTGTCCGTTGACCGACATGAAGTCATTGACATTGTGATAAACGAACCAGAATGCATGTCGCACAAACCCGAATGATCGGACGAGCAGAGAAGGTTGTTCAGCTGTTGCCAAGGTTGCAGTCTCTACGAGACCGAGGTCAGCTATCGTTTTTGTGGACGCGGGTTTGCGTCCGATCAATCAAGTTCGCCGTTTCGGAACGCCGTGATGTAGTCCATCGCGAAGTCGTCGCGGCCTTCTAACAGATTGATCGCGTATTTAACGCGCGGGGATTCCATGTCGAGGTTCATCGCGCGATCGATCTTGACCTGGATAGGGTCGATGATACCTGAATCCGCCCCGGCTTCAACAACTAACTTTACGAACGTCTCGTTAACGAGGGCACGTTTGGGTAGTCCAAATGAAACGTTACTCATTCCGCCCGTGATATGGACATCGTTGCCAAAACGATTTCGGAGCTTTGTGACCGCTTCGAGAGCCTGAGGGCCGTATGCCTTGTCAACGGAAACAGGAAAAAACAGGGGGTCAATATACATGTCCGCGTACGCGACGCCTCGGTCGCTCGCGGCGTCGACGACACGAGTGGCGTTCTCGAGGCGCTCGTCGGCATTTTCTGGCATGCCGCTCTCCGAAGCCGCGGAGATGATGCACTTCGCGTCGTGTTCCGCGATCAGGTCGAGGGTTTCCAGCCGTTCCAACGCCACCGAATTGACCATCGGGCGTCCTGCGGATCTGTCGTAAGCCTCTAACCCGGCTTGGATTATTTCAGAGTTCGACGAATCGATGCTGGGCGGGATGTCGGCGACCGATTGAACGAAATTGACGAGCCACTGCATCGCTTCGATCTGTTCGCCGATACGATGGGAGAGTTCGTCGACGTTTAGATCCAAATATGCTGATCCAGCCTTTGTTTGTCTTTCGACTTCGTGCTTGACGTACGCTTCGCCCTCAGCGGCTTCGGCTCCGTCGCAATTGACACCCTTCCATATGGCGATCATGAAGTGCTTCAGATTACCCTGTTGGTAGGGTTGTGTCTTCTCGAAAGATTCAGGCACACGCACAAAACGGGTTTCCCCATCGACGCGATACTTGACGGCTTCCGAACCGTCATCGAAGACGTGCCCCCTAATGCCGCCGCGTTTCACGACGCGGGTGCAGTGAATGTTCTCTCCGATGATGGTGAAGTCAGGTGTGATCATTTTTCTGATGATGGCGACGGGTTCCTAGGAAATTCGTTAGAAGAGCGAACAAGTCAATTCTCATACGCCCCGGCTGTTGATGCAAATGTAAACGCGCCCCACTCGTAATTCAGTTTAATTTGCCTTGATTCTCAGCAAAGTTAAACGCCAAAAAGCCTCGATGGCGATCTGAAGTGACATTTTGGACTTGCCAGCCGTCCGTTCCACGAATGTGAATGGATGTTCGACGACGGTCAGTCCGCTTCGCTGCGCCCGATGGGCTACTTCAGCTTGAAACCCAAAACCGGTGATTGTGAGCCGATCAAGGTCTATGGCTTCAAGGGCGTTGCGGTTGAACCCCTTGAAACCACCCGTAGCGTCGTGAATCTTCAGTCCCAAAATGGCTCGGATGCCGTAATTTGCCCATTTGCTAAGTAGCACCCGTGACTTCTTCCAATTGGGATCCACTGCACCACCATCGCTGTACCGGGTTCCAACAACGACATCAGCGCATTGAAGCAATTCGATCATACGAGGGACCTCGGCAGGAGGATGCGATAAGTCGCAATCCATCTGAACGATACGCGCAACACCCGCGTCTAATGCGATCTTGAATCCGGCGATGTATGCGGTTCCTAATCCCAGTTTGCCGCTCCGATGAGCCACTAAAATCCGTCCAGGGTGTTCGTCCGCAAGACCGTCAGCGATTTCGCCCGTTCCGTCAGGAGATGAATCGTCTACGAAAAGGATGCCGATGTTTTCGATCTCTAAGTCGATGAGTTTTTGGACGATAGGTCCAATGTTTTCGGCTTCGTTGAAAGTTGGGATGACGACGGCGACCGTAATGTGCTTCTCGAATCTGCCGACGACGCAGATTCCTTGTGCTCGTGTCTGTGGCATCAAATGATCCGTACGATTTTCAATCCGCTTCCAGTTCAAATTCAGAGTGTAACGCCCTCGCCGCCGTTGCCACGTGTTTCTGGTCGACGATGCACGTGATGCGGATCTCTGAGGTTGTAATCATCTCGATGTTTACATTGGCGTCGGCGAGTGCCCGGAACATGCGAGCTGCGTATCCCGGCGAGTTGGTCATACCAGTACCGACGACGCTGACTTTGGCAAGTCCGTCCCGCGTCGCAATATCGCTGTAACCCACTTCGGTGTTTTGCGAAGTTATCTCGGCAACTCTTTGAAGGTACTCTTGTCCCACCGTGAATGACATGTCGGTGAGCCCGTGAGATGAAACGTTTTGGACTATAACGTCAATGCTGATGCCCGCCTCAGCGAGCGGCATCATGATCGCCGCGGCGATACCGGGGCGGTCTGCGATTCCATGTAGCGTGACTCGGGCGACGGATCGCTCAGTTGCGATGCTGGTAATGCTCTTTCGAATCTCCATGTTGCTGTTTTGGTCCTCAAAATTGCCGATTTTAGTTCCCGCGGCGTGTGGGTTGAAGGAAGAAGTGATGAGCATCGGAACCTTGTGCACCGATGCCATTTCGATCGATCGAGGGTTCATCTTCGCGCCAAGAGACGCCATTTCTAGCATCTCTTCGTAACCGATTTGGGGTATGACTCTGGCATCCGGCACAAAGCGCGGGTCAGCAGTGAGGATACCGTCGACATCGGTATATATTTCGCAAACATCTGCCTTGATCGATGCTGCCATCGCTACGGCGGTCAAATCTGATGCGCCGCGTCCAAGTGTGGTCGTGTCGTCGGCGGGTGTGAGGCCTTGGAATCCGGCGATAACAACAATTCGTCCACGTTGAATTTCCCGAAGCACGCGGGCAGGTTCGATGTTGGCGATGCGCGCTGAACCGAACGTTTCATCGGTCTGAATGCCTGCTTGCCGACCGCTGAGGCTAATGGCATCGTGACCTAAACCTCGGATTGCGATGCCCATCAACGATGCGCTCACTAACTCTCCAGTTGATATTAGCGCGTCTGTTTCGCGCGGGTTAGGCGAATAGTCCCCGGACAGACGATGTGCGAGATTCAGGAGTTCATCGGTTGTATCGCCCATGGCGGAGACACAGACAACGAGGTCGGCACCTTGCTCGCGGCGCGCCGCGACTCGTTTGGCTACCTTTCGCAGTAATTCTTCGGTGGCTAGTGAACTGCCACCAAATTTTTGGACTACGACTTGTTTCGTTTGCGGCATTTCGAATTCAACTGTCACGTTCGCATTCGGATTCAATCCGCATCCCTTCATGTGAGATGTCGAGAATCAATGCCTTGCCAACGATCTGCGCTTTCCTCGCGTTTTCTGACATTTCGTAGCAGATCGTCATGAAACGATCGGTAGCTAGTGCCATGACAGTCGGTCCAGCGCCTGAAAGAAATACGCCGTGAGCACCGGCATCGAGTGCGCCCCGCGCAATGGGTCGGAATCTTGGAAACAGTTTTTCGATGCGTTGCGGTTGATGCAATCGGTCATCGGTGGCGTGTCGTAGAAGTGGCCACTGGCGCGTTTCAAGTGCGTGAACAAGCATGGCGACGCGACCAACATTGAAAACGGCGTCGGAACGCGGTACCACGTCGGGCAATATACCACGGGCTTCCTTGGTCGCCATCGTGAAATCCGGCACAAATACCACGGCTTTCAACTCGTCGGCGATATTGACGCGACTGACAATCCAACTGCTGTCTGGGGAACCGGCATCAACATTGAAACCGATTTGGCAGCCTCCGAAAACCGCGGGTGAGACATTGTCCGGGTGACCTTCGATATCGGCGGCGATGGTGAAGATACGCCGCTGAGATTCTGCATCCGCGATATCAAAACCGGCAAATGCGAATGCGGCGGCGATGCCGGTAACTGTGGCCGCAGATGACGAACCTAAACCGCGGGCCAGCGGGATGTTGTTGTGGCAATCGAATGCCAATGGCATCGGGTCGACTCCAAGTTCCCGGAATGTTCGACGGGCGCTCGACGCGACTAGATTGTTTTCGTCCCTTGGTAGTGAATCGGCACCTTCACCGGAAATCGTGATTGAGGATTTGCCGCAAGTGACGTTGGTCTCGTTCCAGAGTTTGACCGCCACGCCGATGCAATCGAACCGGGTCCGAGGTTTGCGCTTGTCGCAGGGACTCGGATAGTCGCGCGTTCGAGTTTAGGCTCGGGCATAGTTTTGGATGCGTGCGGCGATGTTCTCGGAGACGGAGGAGCGGTTCAAACTATCGCTTTGCCGGTAGGCTAGAGAAGGGGCGAAAGTCAAATGACGCGCTACCAAACTAGTATAATGCGCTATTCGTGGCGACTGTTGGGTGCAATTGTTCGCACAACATTGACAGTACGCGACGTAAAAAACGAACAGAAAGTAGAGCGTTGAAACGATGGCCGTAGTGGTTCTTTTGGCTCCGAAAGAGGATGCGCGCGGTGAAACGCGTACCGTTGAGATGTTGGAGGAGGCGGAAAAGCATCCCGACGTCGAGTTGCGGTTCGTGGATTCGAATCAACCACCCGAAGACGTGTTGAAAGAGTGCCGTGACGCGGTTGCACTGATACCAGCAGGCGGGCGTAACTTGCTCGACGCTGAATTTATCTCCAAATTGGACAAACTGCGTTTGATTCAAACCTTCAGCGCCGGCACCGATTGGCTAGACAAAGCAGCGTTGGCTGAACTCGGTGTGGCCGTCTCGAACAACGGCGGCGCGAACGCAGTGGCGGTTGCTGAACACGCAGTGATACTGATGCTCTCGGTTGAGCGCAAGATTGATCGACAGATCGAATCAGTTAAGAATGGAACTTGGATGGCAGGCGTGGGCGGTGACCGCACCGAGTTTCACACCTTGGTTGGAAAGCGGGTCGGTATCGTTGGACTTGGTCGTATCGGGTCGAGAGTCGCCAAACGGTTGCAAGGCTGGGAGTGTGAGGTCGTCTATAACGACATCGTGGATTACAACGATCAATACGTTGAGGCGGCCGGAGCTAAGTTCGTTGAATTCGATGAATTGTTGGGGACATCTGACATCGTTAGCCTCCACGTTCCGCTCGAGCGAACCACGCGTCACATGATATCTGACCGAGAGTTCTCCTTGATGAAAAGCACCGCAATTTTGGTTAACACATGTCGTGGTCCGGTTGTGGATGAAGCGGCGCTTAAACGTGCATTACGAGACGGGCAGATTTTCGGAGCTGGATTGGATGTGACAGAAGTGGAGCCGATTGAGCCTGATAACGATCTTCCGAATCTTCCCAACGTGGTTGTCACGCCGCATTTGGCCACCCGGGCGTTGGAATCGGAGCACAACGCAACTGCTAATGCGCTCGCCAACGTAGCTCGCGTGGCTCGTGGCGAGGATCCGGAGTGGGTTGTTCCGCCGGTGTGAGTTCTTGATCTCGGACTGGGCGCGGTATGTGAATCGCATTTAACATGGAACTAGCACGTGCACCGTTGATGGTGAGTTAGCACTCGGATGTTGCGCCACGTTGCTACTGCACCGGACTTGCGTGAATCACTAAAACACGAGACCGAATACGTTGCTGCCAGCGACGATAAACCGCGGGAGGCCTGCGGTATCTTCGGTGCATATACCCCAGGGCACGAAGCGGCCCGAGCTGCGTTCTTCGGAATCTTTGCACTTCAACACCGCGGGCAGGAAAGCGCGGGCATTGCATCATCGAATGGCTCCTCTTTGGGAGTTACGGCAGAAGTAGGGTTGGTCTCGCAAGTCTTTGAAGAACAAGATCTGCAAGACTTGCGTGGGCACTTGGCCATCGCCCATACCAGATACTCGACCACGGGGTCGAATCGTCGCCAAAACGCACAACCGCTTCTGGCTTACGGGCCCCGAGGCGCGATCGCGTTGGGACACAACGGCAATGTGATCAACGCGCTGCCTCTGCGCGAATACTGCCGAGAGCAGTACAACAGCGTTTTCACCGGTACCTCCGACAGCGAGGTGATTGCCGAGTTGTTCGCGAAGACACCAGGCGACAACTGGTTCGAAGTTTCGGAACGAGTGATGCCGATGTTGAGTGGTGCCTACTCCCTGATCATGATGACCAAACACGAGTTGATTGCGGTCCGCGACCCGCTCGGTGTCCGTCCGTTGTGTCTGGGGAGGTTAGATGGTGGGTGGGTATTCGCATCCGAGACCGCAGCTCTTGACAATTTAGGTGCTGAATTCGAGCGCGAGTTGGAGCCTGGCGAAGTCATCGTCGTCAATCGTGAGGGTATCGAAACCTGGGTGTGGCCCAAGGCTGCGGTTGATCACAAGATGTGCATTTTCGAGCAGATCTACTTCGCCCGCCCAGACAGCATCCTTGATGGCAGCCTAGCTTACGAAAATCGGATGAGAATGGGTGAAATCGCCTACAACGAAGAACCAATCGAAGCGGACCTCGTTATTGGCATCCCGGACTCATCGACGCCTCACGCGGTGGGCTACGCTGCTGCTGCCAATATCCCATATGCAGAGGGATTGGTAAAAAACCGATACGTCGGCAGGACATTCATCCAACCGGACCAATACATGCGGGAAATCGGCGTCCGAACTAAGTTCAACGCCATGAAGCAGGTGATCAACGGTAAGCGAATCGTGGTCGTCGACGACACAATTGTCCGTAGCACGACGGTCAGGCACGTAGTCAAGATGTTGCGTGACGCGGGCGCCAAAGAGGTACACGTAAGAGTAGCGGCCCCTCCGATTAAGTCGACTTGTCATTTCGGAGTTGACATGGCGACATTGGACCAGCTCATCGCCGCCAATTACACCGTGGACGAAATTTGCGAAATCATTGGTGCAGACAGTCTGAAGTATTTGAGTTTGCAAGGGTTGGAACAAGCGGTTTCGGCTGGTCGGAACGAGTATTGTCGCGGATGCTTCACCGGCAAATATCCAATCGATGTCCAACTTGAGATGGATAAGTTACGTATGGATCGGTTGGCATCTGAGCCAGCTGGTGTCGCCTGATCGCGAATGAAGAACGTATCAGCTAGTGCTTATGCGGCGGCCGGCGTAGACTTGAATGCCGCGGCACGCGCAAAACTCCGCATCAGCGATATCGCGAAATCGACTTATGGGCGCGGCGTAGTGTCGGCACCGGGAGGGTTCGGCGGGATTTTCGACATCGATCCAAATAGCGAATATCTGACGGTTTCCAGCACCGATTCGGTCGGAACCAAGTTGAGGGTCGCCCAAGCAATGGGACGGCACGACACGGTCGGCGTTGACATCGTTAACCACTGCGTCAACGATATTTTGCCAGCTGGCGCGGAACCCATGTATTTCCTGGACTACATCGGACTCGATGGATACGATGATGAATTAATCGCTCAGTTATTGACCGGCGTTGCCACGGCCTGTGCCGAAAATGAATGCGCTTTAATCGGCGGAGAGACGGCATCGTTGCCTGGAATCTATCACGGCGATGACTACGACTTGGTTGGATTCATCGTCGGTCGAGTGAAGCGTGAGAATCTGCTGAGACCTGAAACGACGGTGGCAGGTGACGTGCTCATAGGTCTGCCATCAAGTGGTTTGCACACCAACGGGTACTCGTTGGTGAGATCGATCTTCAATACCGATTGTGATCCGAGTGCGCTGCGCGACATCTTGCCAAGAGGCCACGAAACGTTGGGCGAAGCGCTTTTAGAGCCACACAGATCATATTTGAAGCAGCTACGACCGTTTTTGGGCACCGTGAAGAGCATGGGTCACATAACTGGCGGCAGTTTTGCGAAGAACGTGCCCCGGGCGTTGGCTCCAAATGTCGGGGCGGCTCTTGATGCGAGTACATGGTCACCACCACCGCTTTTTGCCTACATCCAAGAACATGGGAACATCGAGGACGAGGAGATGTTCAACGTTTTCAACATGGGAGTTGGCATGGTTGTTTGCGTGGCTCCCAGCCATGCCGAATTTCTGTTGGCCGAATTGGGCGATGCTTGGATTATCGGCGAAACGATCGAATACGATGGTGCGGGTGATCGGGTTGAATGGTGCGCCTGATCGGTTCGAAATTTGTGTGATTCACATTGGCGAACCAACGGGGTGAAATGTCCGATTCTGTAAAAAAAGTTGCGTTGTTGAGCGCATACGACCGGCGCGGATTGGTAAGTTTCGCCAAGCTACTCGTTGACTGCGATTACGAGGTGGTGTCTACCGGCGGGACCGCCGCCGAGTTGCGCGCCGCTGGGATCAGGGTTGTTAAGGTATCTGAACTTACGGGTGCGCCGGAGATATTGGACGGACGCGTCAAGACTCTGCATCCGAAGATTCACGGTGGATTGCTCGGGTTACGTGACGACGAGAATCACGTTCGCCAAATGGCGCAACTTGGGATCCGAAACATCGATGTTGTCGTGAACAATCTCTATCCATTCGTCGAAACTGTTCGAACCAAGGGCATATCTTTGTCCGACGCCTTAGAGAACATTGACATCGGCGGCCCAGCCATGACCCGGGCGGCGGCTAAAAATCATCCCGATGTACTGATCGTGGTTGACCCCAACGACTACGAACGCGTAGGGAATATGATCCGGGACGACGCGGTGACACCACGGGAACGTCGCCGTTTGGCTGCGAAGGCTTTTCAACACGTCGCGGCGTACGATACGGCGATCGCTGGTTATCTTCGAGACGATGGCGACGCTATCGATGAAGATGGCGGCACGGTTGAGTTGCCTGAAGAGATCACGTTTGGCTACTCGTTGGTTGCCAAACCTCGCTACGGTGAAAATCCACATCAAAAAGCCGCGATCTATTCTCTGCCCGGCGCGACTGGAGGAGTGGTAAACGCGGAGCAGCTGCACGGCATTGAAATGTCCTACCTGAACTATTTCGACGCAGATGCGGCATGGTCAGTCGCGCGCGAATTCGCGGAATCCGACAAACACGCTGCGGTAGTCGTCAAGCACGCAAATCCCTGTGGATTGGCGGTCCGCGACCATCAGATCGACGCATGGGAAGCTGCCAGATTGGGCGATCCCGTTTCAGCTTTCGGTGGTATCGTCGCCTTCAGCGAGCGGTTGAAAAGCGACACCGCGGACAAGATGAGGGGATTGTTGCTGGACGTGGTGATTGCGCCAGATTACGACGATGAGGCGTTGGAGATTCTGCGAACACGGCGAAGAACACGGGTATTGAAGGTGGGCGCTGACGCACCTGAGATGTTGGAGGTGAGATCGGTTGCCGGCGGCGCGCTGGTGCAAGAACCGGACTGTCTCGCTGGCGACGCGTTTCAAGACTTCCAAGTAGTGACCGAGCGTGTGCCGAGTCGCGAAGAGAGGGTTGATCTACGGTTCGCGTGGCGCGCGTGCAGATTTGTGAAGTCCAATGCGATTGTATTGGCGAAGGATTGCGCGCTCGTCGGAATGGGCACGGGTCAACCCAACCGAGTGACCAGTGTCAATCTGGCAACCGGCGTGGCGGGAGTTGATTCTTCAGGAGCGGTAATGGCGTCGGACGCATTTTTTCCATTTCCGGACGCTGTCGAGTTGGCGGCAAAAGATGGCGTAAGAGCGGTTGTGCAACCGGGTGGTTCGGTGAATGATCAAGCGGTGATCGATGTTGCCAACGAGTTGGAAATGACGATGGTTTTTACAGGACGCCGACATTTCTATCATTGATAGATTGGGTGGCAGATTCAGATCAACGTGTCCAAAATTTCGGTCGACATAATCATCCCGGTGCTGAACGAGGAGCATTCTCTGCCCCGTTGCATCGCGACATTGGATGAGCATCTGACCAGTGGTTTCACAAACGACTGGAACTGGAACATCACAATTGCAGACAACGGTTCCCAAGATGCAACGCCGGAGGTCGGACGTCAATTGTCGAGCCGGTACCCAAACGTCAGATTGACGCGGCTTGAACAACGTGGTCGAGGTAGGGCTCTGAAAAAAGCGTGGTTGGAGAGTTCTGCGGATGTCAGATGTTTTATGGATGTCGACCTCTCAACGCGCTTGGAATCGCTTGGACCACTGGTCGAAGCGATCGCTACGGAAGGATACGGCGTGGCAATCGGTTCGCGATTGTTGCCTGAATCACGTGTGGAGGGACGAACCTTGAAACGCGAGATTGTGTCAAGGGCGTACAACGCGTTGATCCGACTGATGTTTCCTAGGAAAACATTCCGAGACGCGCAATGCGGGTTCAAAGCGGTATCTCGAGAAGTGGCGGACAACGTTGTGCCGCATGTCGAAAACCATGGTTGGTTTTTCGACACTGAGTTGCTGTTGTTGAGTCTAAGGGCCGGATACCGGATCAAAGAGATCCCAGTACACTGGATCGATGATCCAGACACACGGGTCCGCATCGTTTCAACCGCGAGCGAAGACATAAAAGGCTTATTGAGGGTGCGTTTCTCGCCCGCCGATGTTAAGCGCAACTAGCTGTTCGATCGACGTGGTTGGTTGCAATACGCGGTAGTTGAAAACTTCCTGATGTAACCTTGCACTGATTTGAGGGAGCGATAATTCACTGCGATGCTAACGCCATCCGAAGAGCTTGAACTTTCGTCGCCGACATTGCGTGGCGCGACGGTTTCGATTGACTATCACCACGCCCAGGCGATTCTCAGAACCGAGCAGCGCAATCCGATCGTGGTTTTTGAGGTCTATGCGGGCGCGACAGGTGTGTTATCTGGAGTGAACGAGGTTTTGCCGTTCCTCAGATCCCGACTGCCGGTTTCTAGTTCTGCAGTGTATTCCCTTTCCGACGGCGATGAAATCAAAGACGACGAAACGATCCTGCGTGTCGTTGGGCCTTATGCTGCGTTCGGCATGTATCGTGACGTGATCACCGGGATATTCGCTTCGAGTATCGGGTGGGCGACCGCGGCACACGAATGTGTGCAAGCAGCTGGTGAAACGCGTGTCATGGTCAGTGGATCGCCATTCATTCATCCCGATGTTGTCGATTCGATGGAGTATTCGGCCTATGTTGGAGGGTGTGCCGCAGTATCTACGCAAAAGGGCGGGGAACGCACTGCGACGGTTCCTCAGGGATCGATGCCGCATGACTTTGTATTGATCTGGGGCGCGACTGATCGTGCGATGACGGTTTATGACCGGCATAGCAGGTTGGGTGCACAACGAGTGATGCCGGTTCCCACTTCGGGCGATACGATTCAGGAGGCTCTGGACGCAGCGTATGCGTTGAGCGGAGGCACAAGTAACCCGCTACGTGGGGTGAAGGTCAGCGTCCCGGCCAATCTCGGCGGTGGCTCACCAGATTTGGCGAAGGAATTGAAAGCCCGACTGGTGGATGCTGGTTTCGGCTCTGTCGACATTTACGTCGCTGGCGAGTTGACGCCTGAATTGATCCGAGAGTATCGGGCCGCGGATGTCGAAGTTGGGCTTTATGTGGTGGGACGATACATCGCGGCGGCACGACCTGCGCCGGTTGAAGGCGCGATCAAAGAGATTGACGGGCGGGCGGTGGCACCGCGCGGGATGGCTCCCGGGCGCGTCGAGAACCACCGGATGTTGCAACGCGAGCTGAGCTGATTCGGATCGATTCAGCCTTCAATTGACGGAACCAAGTTTCGTCGGAATGTTAAGTGCAGCGCGGTTGAGTTTCTGGTGGTTAGCTTGGCCCAGTCGGCGATCCTGATGCCCGGTAACCAAACGATCTGCCCACCGGCGGGCGAGACGACTATCGGGATGCGATCGCGCCACGAAGCGGTGATTTTCGAGTTGATGAGGAAATCTGAGAGGTCGACATCATTGCTCATTCCGAGTGGATGGAAGCGATCGGACTCTTTGCGATTGCGAATGGAAAGACTATCTGTTGACAACTCGTCGTGGTTTAGCCATGCTTCGTCACTGGCGGTTTCGTGAAATCCACGGGGCGGCGTGGAGATATCGGACGTGATGGTGTATCCATTGCCCAAGTCGGCTCGACCTGGCAACTGGAGTGTTATCGGTTGCGCGATGACGTCAGGGTAGGGGACGATGTCATTGGGTCGATTCGCCGCGCGCGCCATACCGATGTGGCGGTGGTCGGTCCAGAATACGACTTCATCCGGCAAGTTGTAGCTGGCAGACTTGCCAATTGAGAGTAGGTTGAGCATTTTGTCGATGTGGGTCTGTTCAAGCTGCGTTTCGGGTTCGGCGCTGTTTCGATACATCTTGGCGAGGACTTCGGCGACCACCACGGGGTGTGAATCGGCGACGGGGGTGCGGAGCAAGGTGTTTGGGTGACACGCGGCGGCGCGATGCACTGCCTGTTCTGCAAGCGTTTCGATCAGGTCGGTATTGCTTTGCATAATTTCGGCGAATCTGACGATCGCCGAAACGGCTTGCGGATTCAACGTTTTGAGTTCGGGGATTATGCGGTGGCGAATCCGATTTCGGGCGTAACGGGACCAATCGTCGTTGGAAGCGTCGTGCCGGGCGGTGATATGCATGGCATTTAGGAATCGATCCGCTTGGTGCTTTGTGATCTGCAACATTGGCCTGGCGACGACGATTTTGCGGCCCGTTGTGATCGTGATTGATCGCCGATGTTTCATGCCGCCGGCACCGCGGATGCCGGCACCACGGGCCAAGCGAAGCAGGATGGTCTCCGCTTGGTCGTCGGTGGTGTGGGCTACGGCGACGATGTCGGTGTCGATACTTTCGGCGGTCTCGGAAAGGAACTCGTATCTAAGACGGCGCGCGGTATTCTCATCTAGGCGATCGGCACCGTGATCGGCGCGTCCAACGATTAGCGGTATGTCGAGTTGGGTGCAGAGATCGCGGACGAACTGTTCGTCTTGTTCGGAATCATTGCCGCGCGCGCGATGATTGTAGTGTGCGACGGTGAGCGATTTGTATCGATTGGGAAGGTGGATGAGACCAATGAGGAGCGCGGTTGAATCGATGCCCCCGGAAACAGCGCAGACAATCGAGTTATTAGGCTCGATGCGCGTTTTTGATATTCCCGCCTCAAGTTGTCGTAGGAATGTGCTCTGGTCTCGCTCAGTTGGCATGCGACTTGGGAGGAGCGCTAGGTGGTTGGGTCGGTGGTCACATCCGTCGCGATGTTCTGGATTTTCAGGCGTTCGATGCGGTTTCCGTTCATGGCGAGTACTTCCATGTAGATTTCATCTTCGTAGGTGGTGTTTTGCCCTACCTCTGGCATGCGTTGGGCTTTGTCAATGAAAAAGCCAGCGATAGTTTCGTATCTTTCGTTCGGAGGGACTTCGATGCCGGTTTCGTCTTCGGTTCGCTCGACCGATAGCGCGCCGGGCACGATGTACGTGTCGTCGTCGAGACGTTCGACCGCTTTTTGCTCTAGGACCAGGGTGTCGTCGTCGTCACCACGCATCATCTCGAGAAGGCCGTTGAGTGTAACGAGTCCGTTGATACGGTTTTCTTCGTTGTGTGCAACGGCCAGGTATTGCTCAGTCCGGATCATTTCTGTAAAGAGGTCATCCAGTTTCGTGGTGTCTGCAAGAACAAGGATGTCGGTTCGCATGAGTTCGGTAACTCTGGTGTCGAGTTCGTCGTCGCCGCCTTCGGCGATGAATTTCATTACGTCGTTGGCATAAATGGCACCGATAAGTTGATCGAGATCGTACCAGTAACCTGTGCGAAGTGGTTCACCTCGTTGGATCACGAATCCAGGTTGGGTTCGATGGGGCTCGGCAGTCGTATTAACGTCATCGACGTGTTCACGGTATTTTTGCAGGAAGGTTCGGAGGGTGTCGTTTTCGTTGAGCCAGACGATTTGACTCGTATGGACGCGTACGCGATGGTCGCGAAGGTCGCGAGCGCCGAAGTCGATTAGGTTGTCGAGCATCTCGCCGTGGGTATCGTCGAAGAGTCCTTGTTCTTGACTTTGATCGATGATGAGACTGAGTTCGCCTTGTGTGTAGCCGGGTCGGGCGTCGAAACCGGATACGCCGAAGGCGCGCAGCAGGCCGCGGGGCAGGAGAGTGAATACCCAAACGATCGGTTTGGACGCAGTCATGATGGCTAGGATTATGTGGGCGACAGAAAGGGACCATGTTTCAGGTGCGAGTGCGCCGAGGGTTTTCGGGGTCAGTTCGCCGACGACGTAGACCATGACGGTCGCGACTGCGGTGGAGATGATCGTGGTAAGGACGGTGTTTTCGCCGTGCCCGATGGAGTTGATGATGAGGCTAGTCGAGGCGGTCGCGACGAGGACGTTGAAGAGATTGCCTACGAGCAGGATGGTGGCGAAGAAGTTTTCGTGCCGTTCGAGGACGCGCATGACGGCGTTGGCTCGGCGGTCGCCGTTTTCGGCCAAGTGCTGAATATGCGAGGGTCGGGCGCTGAGGAGCGCAGATTCTGCGGCCGATATGAAGGCGCTGCCGAGCAGGGCGCCGCAGATAAGGAGCGCGTTGATTACCATGCGCTAATCATAAACGGGAGGAATGAACGCACCAAGGTCGGCGCGTTCATTCACCTCGGCTAACTGTGGTTCGTGGAGCGATGAGAGGCGAAAGGATGGTTTCGCCTATGCCTTTTGCGTCTCCGGCATGGTGATACCGCGGACTTGGGTATCGATCTCGTCGCGCATGTCGGCGTGTTCCTTGAGGAAGACGCGGGAGGCTTCGCGGCCTTGTCCAAGGCGGGTTTCACCGTAGGAGTAGAACGCACCACGTTTTTGGAGGATGCCGTGCTCGACGCCGAGTTCTAGCAGGTCGCCCTCGGTGCTGATGCCTTCATTGAAGATGATGTCGATCTCGGCCTGCCGGAAAGGCGGCGCAACTTTGTTTTTGACCACGCGGACCCGGACGCGGTTTCCGGTGATGTCTTTCCCAGACTTGAGAGATTCTTTGCGGCGCATATCGAGGCGGACGCTGGAATAAAACTTCAGTGCGCGACCGCCAGGGGTGACTTCGGGGCTGCCGTATACAACGCCGACTTTTTCGCGGAGCTGGTTGATGAATACGCAGACGGTCTTGGTCTGATTGACGATGCTGGTGAGTTTGCGGAGGGCTTGCGACATCAAACGTGCCTGGGCTCCGATTTGGAAGTCGCCCATGTTGCCTTGTATCTCGGAATTGGGCACCAATGCTGCGACGCTGTCTAAGACGATCATGTCGAGTGCACCGGAGCGGACCAGATGTTCGATGATTTCGAGAGCTTGTTCTGCGGAGTCGGGTTGGGAAATTAGAAGCGAATCGATGTCGACGCCGATGGCTTTGGCGTAGATGGGGTCCATCGCGTGTTCCACGTCGACATATGCACACACGCCGCCAGCTTTCTGGGCTTGGGCGACGGCGGACATTGCGAGAGTGGATTTTCCGGCGGATTCGGCGCCGTAGATTTCGATGATGCGACCGCGTGGAAGGCCGCCGATACCGAGGGCGATATCGAGTGATAAGGAGCCGGTGGGGATGGCGTCTACGTTACGGAAGCTATCGTTTTCGCTCATGAGCATAACGGCGCCACGACCGTAGTTCCGTTCGATCTGAGCGATCGCTTCTTCAAGCGCTTTTTCCCGTTTGCTGGCTTGCTTGGTGGTCGGCATTTTGGGCTCGTTTTCGGTTGGTTCGGATGTGAGGCTCTCGATGATCTCTTTTTCGAGAGTGGCGGTTGCTTTGGTTGCCATTCAGATATTCCTTAATGTTATGCGTTTGATCCCGCGTTGGTTGCGGTTACATCTTGTGGCACAAGTGTAACATTGAAATACCGCATGCAACGCATGTGGCGAGAAATATCTGGAAAATCTCGTCGAGGCTGACCTGAGGTGGCGAGAGCATCAAATCCCTCACCATGTCCATTCCCAAAGGGACCGGGCACGACAACGGGTGAAAGATTGACGTGTTTGCCAGGGCAGTAGACGCGAGCTACGCGTTTTCGTGAGAAACGACGTGCGTTCTTTCTGTGGGTACCAGCGTCTGTGGGAATGACGCGAGGCTCCCGGGAGCAGGAACTCTATAAATAGTGAACGCCGCTCCCGGTCGAATACGACGATCAGTCGTAGATGCTGAAGTTCAGTTCTTGCTGGGTGTGGACGTCGATGAGGGCTGATCGTCCATTCTCGAAGTTCTCGCGGTGGGCTTCGCGGATGGCAGGACCGATCTCGGTAGGCTCAGTCACAGTGATGCCACGAGCGCCCATTCCTTCTGCGATCATCGCGTAGTCGCCAGTCATATTGCCAGCGTTGTACTTCTCCATCGCAACTGGCAGTGACTTGTTGTACCCACCCATCGTGCCGTTATTGAGGACGATGGTAGTGATCGGGTTGCCGGACCGGACCGAAGTTTCGATGTCGAGGCCGGACATTCCGAACGCCGCGTCGCCCATGAAGTTGACGCAGAAGCGGTCGGGCATGGCCATCTTTGCGCCGATCATGAGGCCGATGCCGTATCCAAGGTGCGTACTCTTGCCCCAACCTATGTAGGTGTGCGGGCGAGTTGCCGTGTAGAACGGCATCATCTGATCACGCGGGTGGCCAGCGTCGTGGGTCATCACGGTGTTCTCGTGGTCCACCGCGTCTCCGATCTCCTTAAGCAGGCGATACGGGTTGATCGGGACCATGTCCGAGTTGAGCAGGCCTTGCCAGTCGGCATCCCACTCGGCGCGGACTTGAGCGATCGATTCCTGGACGGAGGTATCGCCGCCACGACCGTCTTCACCGATTCGCCCCTTGATTTCGTCGATCAGGAGTCGGAGCGTCTCACCGGCGTCGCCGACCAACCCAAGGTCGGTGGTGTATTCCTTCGAGATGTCAGCCGGGTTGTTGGTGCAATGGATCAAGAATTTGCCAGGCGGAAGGTCGATGCCGTAGTTTGTAACGCTAAGGCTGGCGCCAACGGCGAAAAGTACATCGGACTCCTTGAGCCAAGTCCAGACGGGTTTGGGCGCGGTGCGGTTGGCCGCTCCGAGCGCGAGCGGGTGGCGTTCGTCAATTGCGCTTTTGCCCGGCATCGTGGTCATGACGGGAATCTGAGTAAGTTCGGCGAGTTCTCGCAACTCTTCCGTGGCACCAGCATGGAGAACGCCCTGACCGGCCCAGATTGCGGGCATTCGAGCGTTGAGCAACTTATCGGCTGCGTCCTTTATGTCGCTAGCCGACGGTGCGAATTTGTGGGTCGAGGTCGGTCGGTAGTCTTCGACGCCAGTCACTTCACCACCCATTGCTTCGCGTTGCATCTCGAGCATCACGGGGCCGGGGCGGCCGTTCTTTAGCGCTTCGAGGGAGCGGCGCATCAGCGCTGGAATGACGTCAGCAGAAGTTACGGACGCAGCGAACTTGGTGATGTGTTGGTAGTTGCGAGGGCCGCTGAAGTTCGGAGCAACTTCGGTTTTGTAGTTGCCGGGACCATCGGGCAGGAAGAGTACGGGGACGCTGTCGGCCCAAGCTTGCGCGAAACCTCCGAACGCGTTTTCGACACCGGGGCCTCCCTGGCAAGCGAAGACGCCGTATTTGCCTTTGGATGCCATCAGGCGGGAGTAGCCGTCGGCAGCCATTATTCCCCCACGCTCCTGTCGGAAAACGATGGGGCGGATGCCCTCGTTAGCAACGGCTTCGATAATTGGGTTTGAAGGGAAACAGGCGAGCCATTCGAACCCTTCTTTCTTGAGTATTTTCGCAACAGCTTCGTAGCCGTTCATTGGTCGACGTCCCTTCCTTCGGACAATGTGTCATGGAGGACGCCGCGCCAACGCGCGTTCGTTCCCCAAACAACAAATTTTAAGCGTGAATCGACAGCCGCGGGGATTGGGATTCTAGGGAGGCGATAGAATTGATTCGTGTTTGCCGACCACTCTGACCGTCAACGTTGGGCAAGCGGTTGCACCGAAAAAATCATCGAACCAAGTAACTGCGTGTTGTTGTATTGCATCGAGCCGTTCGGATTGCTTAGCGTAATAATCACTCAGGGACGCTACGCGCGTTGCGGTGTCGAATCGAACGGTTTTAAATCGTTCACCAAGGTTCGATGTCACGTGGCGGTTACTGGCACACCCATGGTTTCTTTGAGATCGTGAAGGACGAAAATATGTTGCGTGAGATACACGACGAATTCGAGTACAGGCCTCAAGGCAGGCAGCCTATCGGCATCGGAAAGGTCAACATCAAGGTCGTTGGCGTCGGTGGCGGCGGGTCTAACGCCGTTAACCGTATGTATAGCGATCCGATCGATACGGTCGACTACATCGTCATGAACACCGACGCCCAAGCGTTGGAGTTGGCGACTGTGCCGACCGGTCTGCGCGTTGGCGACACGACTGCTCGGGGCATGGGTGTTGGAGGCGACCCTTCGCAGGGCCGCATCTGCCACGAGGAAAACCGCGAGGAGATCGCGGAAGCCTTGGACGGTGCGGATCTGGTTTTCGTTACCGCCGGGATGGGTGGAGGAACTGGCACGGGCGGCGCACCGGTTGTAGCTCAGATCGCAAAGCAACTAGGCGCACTTACTATCGGCGTCTGCACCATGCCTTTCGGGTTCGAAGGAACGCACCGAACGGCAAAGGCCGAAGAAGGCGTCGCTGAGCTGCAGAAATATGTCGACACGCTAATTCGTATCCCGAACGACCGATTGCTCGATGCCGCGGCACCAGACACGACTACGCAGGAAGCTTGGAGGATGGCCGACAAGGTCTTGAAGGATGGCGTAGAGGGCATTGCACGAGTAATCATTGAACCGGGCGAGGTCAACTTGGACTTCGCGGATGTCCGCGCAGTCATGACGAACGCGGGTCCCGCGTGGATGGGAGTCGGTCAGGCTTCAGACTCGGAGCCAGGAGGCGCACTCGAAGCGGTTCAACAGGCGCTAGAGAGCCCGTTGCTGGATGTTGATATCACGGGTGCTCAACGCGCGCTGGTGAACATCACAGGCGGTCCGTCGATGCGAATGTACAGCGTGCAAGAGATCTCCAGCATCGTCCAGAGCAAGATGACATCGCAGTCCAACATCATCCTTGGTACCGCACGTCAGGCGAATATGGGTCCCAACATTCGCGTAATTGTTATCGCGACCGGTTTCCCGACCGACGAAGAGCAGCGAATGATGGACACCAAGATGATCGAGAAGGCGATCGAGGACCCCGATTCGATGAAGATCCCGCCATTCCTACGCAACCACATGATGCAGTTGGAAAAACGCGGCAGGCAATTCTAAAAGTTAACCCGCCAAACAGGTCTTCAAACCCGGTCGTTGTTCAGCAACGCCGCGAAACCGAAAAACACGCAACCGCGTCGTCTGAAGCTCAGGCGACGCGGTTGTCGTCTATGTAGTCCCAGTTGAAATCCATTCCCAACCCGTGGCCCTGAGGCAAGAGCACGTTACCGTCGCCGTCCATCGGGTCGCACGGGGAGTTTAGATATGGTGGTGTCGCTTCATAGTCGAACTCTGGTCTCAGTAAACCGCGTTCGTAAAAAAGGCACGTCTCTTCCGTGGTAGCTCCCAAGATCGCCGAATTGCCAAACCATCCGCCGTGCATCTCGCACGGTATGCCGAACGCCTCATAGACGTCGACCGCTTTCTTGCATGCGGTGATGCCGCCGAAATTGACATCGATCCTTCCGATATCTGAAGCGCCTTGTAATACCCACTCTGCCCGAGAGTAGTGCATCCAAGTAGCGTGTTCCGGAGCGCAGACTGCGATGTCTAGCTCGTTGCAAAGACGGCGGTAAGGCTCGACGCGAAACTCATGCATTGGGTGTTCGAGGAAGTAGAAGCCGAGGCGTTCGAGCTCGCGTCCGACGTATATCGATTCGTCGAGGGTGTAGATGCCCCACGGATCGAGCATGAGTGTCATCTCGTCGCCGACGGCATCATGAACCGCTTCGCAGACTTCGATGTCCTGTTTCGGAAACGCTGGACGCCGGGGCGCGGGTTGATTGGTGATCGGGTTCCAATAGATGTAAGCGTGAACCTTGAACGCAGTGTAACCTTGGGCTTTGCATTCAAGCGCGAATTTGGCGTAGTCTTCCGGCGTGCCCATGTTCGGGAAGGTGCTGGCGTAGGCTCGAACTTTTTCGCGCGCTTTTCCCATGAGCTGCGAAGTCGACATGCCGGCGTATCTGCCGGCCAGGTCCCAAAGCGCGCAGTCAAGGTTGCCGATGAGTGATTCATGGAAATTGTGGTTGTCGCGCATCAGGTTCCATAGGTGTTCGCGACTCAATGGGTCTTCACCAACGAGAAGGTTTTTCACCATGGCCTCGACTTCCGACGGGAACGCACCTTGGAAATATCCACCCATGCCGCCGGTGTTGTAACCGCTGACACCTTCGTCGGTCGATATCTTAGTGATGGCGTGAACAGACGGTTGAGGGTCGTCGCGCCACTGTCCGTAACCCCACTTGGTGCCGACGGTATTGCTTTGGCTCTTAAAGGTGATGACTTCGATGTCGGTGATGCGCATTGTGGACCTCGGCTCTAGGCGAAATCGATACAAGTGATCGGTGGCACCTACTTTATCTGGAACCGTAGCAACTAGGGTTCTTGGTTGCGGAGCACGCGCGCCAGACCGCCAACGATGAGCGGCGAGTTACCCATAAGCACCGCGCCGAAATAGGCACCGGCGACACTGTTCGCGTTCGTAACGAAATCAGCCGCGAATGTGGCGTCTTTGAACAGGACAAATCCGACGTACGCGCCGATAACGCCTAACACCAGCGACAGAGCGATCTCGAAAGGTTTTACCTGGTTAACCGATGTGCCATATCGCTTTACGATGACGAAGCCCAAAGTGGCACCGATGGCTTGCATCACGACCGCGTTGAGCATCAAAAACGTGGTGCTGCCCGTCAACACCCAGGTGGTCACCATCACCGAGCTAAGAATGTAAAGACCGAAACCACCGACGGATGAGAGGAAAAATGCGGCCCCGAGTTGAACGATGTAAGCGCCGATTTTGTAGTTGCCACGCCAGATCACGTAGGCGAGGAACGCAGCGAACGCGATCAGCAAGGCCAAGGGTATGTATTCAGAAAAGTGTGTCTGCATATATTCGGATCAGTAATCCGCCGTTCTTTTTCAACGTGGCAAGGCGTCGAGGATAGCGTTCGCCTGTGCCGTCGGTCCGTTGAGCCGTGGGTCGGCTATAACCGTGAAGGCTTCGGCCAAACGCTCGGAAAGCGCGTCGGTCGCGGGAACCGCTGCAAAGCGGTATTGAGGCAACAATCTGTTTATGCGGTCTGCCAAGGGGCCCTTGCGCGACCTTTCAAGTGCTGTCCTCGGCGATGCACCAAGTTCAACTATGGCGACCTTGGCCCGAAAATCGCAGCTTGGACCGCCGTTGAGGTAATCGCCGATGGTTTTGCCGATGTCCTTCGTGGCTTCGATATAGACCGGTTCATCATCATGTATCACGGCGATGACGCCCGTTTTTCGTCCCAGCATCCACGCACTATCTTCGGTCATCGGCAACGTGTCGCCTTCAAGCAACCTCTTGAACAGCGGTTCCCACTTGCCGAGATGGGCTGGTGTGAAGACGGACATTTTGCAACTGGGGCTAGAATTCTGGTACGAAGTTGTGAACTCCACTTATGGGGAACATGGTATCAATCTGTGCGACTGAACCGGATTTGTGTTCGGTGACGCGCCCTGCGCGTTGCAGGTCGGCGAGATAGTGGGCGCCCATGTAGATGGCGCCTAAGGACGCGACTGGAAGCGTCACGTCCGGCGATTGATCGGTCACCTCACATGTCGCCTTTCCGTTAGAGCCGACACGTAGCGCGTAATTTCCTTGTGTCCATGGGCAGAATTCATCAGCGATTTTGATGACGACCTCACCGGCTGCTGAGTATGTGCGCCCAGTCAAAGCCTTGATCGGATCGAGGATTCGAATCCAGAGGGAGTCGTAGGGTTCGAACGAAAGTTTGCGGGGGTCGGCGAGAAGCCACAGCAATTTCGACTTCTTCGGGTGGTGGTGCACTACCTCGCCGGCCAAGTCGATGTCTAGCAAGAACCGCCACAATGCGGCCTCCGCCGCGGTGGTGGAGGCGATCAGTTCGATTACCCGTACCGTGTTGTACGAGTGCATCGCCTCCATCTTATGTTCGATACGGTAGGTCGCATATCCAAGGGGTTCGGTGTCTTCGCGGTACACAATGCAGAACGCCCTTCGCCTGCCAAAACCGGGGATCCGACGTCGGTCGTAAATCCAATCCCAATCTGCTTCACTCCGGAGCATCATTCCGATGTTCTTTTCGGCGGTTCTGTTCCACACGACGGGCGCGACTTTCTCCATTGTCGCAACGTCGGCAAAACAAACCTCGCCGTTAATTTCTGGAGTAGCGCGGAATCTTGCGTCTCGTACGTCGATCTTGGCGGAGACCGTCTCGCCCGAGATGCCGAATCCGAAGCGACCGTAGATGTTGCTCTCGCTTGCCCAGAGCCCGGCGATCGGGTAACCAGCATCGCGTCCCTCGATCAGGAGCCTCCGCATCATTTCTCGCAAGATGCCGCGGCGCGTATGCGTCGGTAGGACCGTGACGTCGGTAACGCCAAAGAAATCAGATTTTCCGCCTGGAACGGTTAATTCGTACGGTTCCCACAACGTCGTGCCGACGATGTCGTTGCCGTCGAACGCGCACACCGTTCGTTGCATCGGCTCGTCGACCTTCCGATACTCCAACTCTCCTTCTTGCGGCAAGAAATGCCCACTGAATCCACGCATCTCGGCGACCGAAAACCGCAAACGTTCGTGTTCGCGTGCCGGTCGAAACTCGATGCCAGTCAGACTGTCGGAATGAGGATTCAAGGCTTTGGGTTCTCTACTACGCGATCTGAGCACTAAAAGTGATACGGATTCCAGCCGGCGGGGTTTGTCCTGAAGATGGCATCCGCGCGCAGCGCAGCGTCCGAGCTACGCGCCGATACATCGACCAACCCGAGGCTGGCCAGCATCGAGCATTCGACTGCGCCGGCGTACATAGCGGCGAGTTCAGCCTCGTTCATGACAAGGTCTGGAGTGGCTGAGGTTGGGCGGCAAGTCGCACCTTCGGTGCCGAACTCGACCACGAATTTTCGCGACTCTTTGGTTTCCGCGTCGATGATTTGCAGCGCCAGCGAGTCGTCGACGGGGTATGTGCGTCGCTCGAGCATGGCGGGAATGTTGAGGAACTTCAACCAGATGGCATCCGTAAGGCGTCGTCGTAATCTACGCGGCTCAGCCAGCATCCATATCAACGGGTCATCAATAGGACGAACGTGCGCCTTGAGATTGTCCACGAGTTCCAAGTCGAGAAGATATCGCCACAACGCGGCATGCGCCGCATCGGTCGCCGCAACTGCTTCAACCACGTGAACCGTGCCTCTAAACTCATCCTCCGGATTCTTTTCGATGGTGTACCTCGCATACGCCAGCGAATCTTCGCCTTCCACGTAGACGACGAAGAACTCGTCATTGGTGTGGACCGGATGGATCTCGTACTCCCATCTCTTGGGCGTTCGAGTGATCATCCCAGGGCGAATGACGCGCGCACGGTTGTACGCCTCCGTCATCAACGGAATAGCCTCATCGCGCTGCGGTTCCAAGAAGCGACCTGACCAAGACGGGGAGTGCGCATACGCCGTGTGCCGCATGTCGATCTGCCAGTCGTAGGCAGGCATCGAGTTGCCGTATCCGTACCGGCCGTAAAGGTTGCTCTGACTCGCCCATAACGTCGTTGCGAGGTCGCCCCGATCCCTGGCGTCATCGTGAATGCGTTTCATGATCTTCCGGTAGATGCCTCGCCGTCGATGGCTGGGAGAGGTCCCAACATATCCAACGCCCGCTATTGGCACCTGCGCGCCGCCTGGAAGCGTCATATCGAAAGAATCGACGCCGCCGCACCCGACGATCCTGTCCCCGTCTACACACGCCAACAACCGGTCGATCTCCACCCGGTGTGCGCGCATGAACACCGTGTCGTCTGGCGTCGTGTGGAAGCCCTGACTCGCCCTGACGGCGATGCGCCATTTCAGGAACTCTTCGTCTCTTACTTGGCGAATTTCCATAAAAACCCGTAGTAGAACTTTGTCTTCGAGGCCCAACGGCCAGATAATCAACGATATAACTGCCCTCAACCAAGATGTTTATCAAGCCAGTCGAATCGTGCGAATTCACAACCTTGGAAAACGAATTCCAAGGTCGCATCGGAACGCGCGTCATACACCTTCAAAACACAACATCGACCATGGACGTGGCGCGAACGTTGGTCGAAGGGCCCGACGAATTGAAGACGTTGGACGGGACAGTGGTAATAGCCGACCAGCAGACGAGGGGGAGAGGGCGATTCGGTAGAAGATGGGATTCGAGTCATGGCGAAGACATATTAGCTTCCGTAATACTGTGCCCGCGTTTGGCGATCACTGGCGAATTGACGACTATGGCCGCGTTAGCGGTCGCGATGACCGTGGATGAATTGACCACGCGCAGATCAGTTATCAAGTGGCCGAACGATGTGTTGGTCGATGGCAAAAAGATCTGCGGCGTGATCGCGGAGAGCGCCACCACGGGAAGTTCTTTCGTCGGTGTCATTGGGATTGGATTAAACGTGAATCGTCTTGCAGCCGACAACGTCTTGCAG
This sequence comes from Dehalococcoidia bacterium, assembly GCA_965208645.1. Classification (GTDB taxonomy): domain Bacteria; phylum Chloroflexota; class Dehalococcoidia; order Lucifugimonadales; family Lucifugimonadaceae; genus Bin127. The sequence goes on from OZ242350.1 coordinate 1,482,888, forward strand.
GAATACGATGCCACCAGCATTCGGGAGATCATGCGTCTCGAAACGGTGGTCGACAGGCGTAACGTCTTGCGTGTGTTATTGGCTAATCTGAACGAACTCTACGACGCATTGGTGCGCGGCGAATCGATCATGCCGGAATGGCGAGATCGGTTGAGCGTGTTGAATTCATACGTCGAAGTCACAATGGCTTCTGAGCGAAACGTTGGAGAGATTGTTTCGGGTGTCGCGGAGGATGTCGATGAATTCGGTCGATTGTTAATCCGGGAGCCGAACAGTCATCTGCGCGCGGTGGCCGCAGGCGAAGTGACGATGAGGGTGGGTCACCATGACCGTTGAGCAACGAATCTCGGTGCGCGTGACCCCGCGCTCGTCGGTGGACGAGGCCGTCGCGTGGGATCCTCAATCGCAGGTTTTGTCGGTGCGGGTTAAGGCGGCACCGGTAGACAACGCTGCGAACGAGGCCACCATCAAGGTCATTTCAAAGGCGTTGAAGGTGCCGAAGTTCAAGGTCCGAATCGTTGCTGGAGCGAAGTCGCGAGACAAGACCATCGCGATTGATGATGACCCATCAGTTTTAACGCGATTGAAGTCAGGGTGAATTTAAGTCGCCGTCTTCGGGATCCGGTCCCCATCCTCGGATGAGGTCGGGTCTGCGCGCCATGGTCCGTTCTGCGGCGACGCGTTTTCGATACCGCTCGACCTCTTGGCGATTTCCGTTGAGAAGCACCTCTGGTGCGCGACGCCCATGAAATTCGGCAGGACGCGTGTAGACGGGACCCTCTAGCATCCCACCACTCGCGACCGAGAACGACTCGCTGATGGTGGAATCTTCGCTTCCGAGAGCTCCAGGCATGAGACGGCTCACCGAATCTATGACGGCCATCGCCGGTATCTCGCCCCCAGTCATGACGAAGTCGCCGACGCTGATCTCAAGGTCAACGTACTCTTCGATAAATCGCTCGTCTACCCCTTCGTAGTGACCGCAAACTAGAGCGATGGCGGCGATATCTGAAAGGTCGTTCGCGATTTTGTGGGTCATCGGGCTGCCCTGCGGAGACATCAGGATCGTCGTGGGCTGGTGACCGGTCGGGTATTGATCATTGATGGAGTCGACGGCCCTGGCCAGCGGCGGTGCCATCATCACCATGCCGGGGCCCCCGCCATAGGGCGGAGCATCAACGCTTCGATGCTTGTCAGTAGTGAAGTCGCGCGGGTTGACGAAATCGATCTCGATAATCCCGTTCGAAACGGCGCGCCCGATGATGCTTGAAGTGACCGGACCATCAAACATCTCGGGAAACAGCGTTACGACATGGAACTTCACTGGTGAAGGGTTCGTTTCAATGGGGATGGTGGTGTCGTTCGATCGAGTGGTCGCCCTCGTGAGTATCACGGATGATTTCGACGGCGTGGGGTAGGACCGGCAACACCACCTCCAATGTTTCGATCGCACCTTTGGGGTTGCCGGGGAGATTGACGATAAGCGTGCGATCTGCGACGCCTGCGACGGCGCGTGAGAGCATCGCCATGGGAGTGACTCGGAGGGATTCGGCTCGCATCGCTTCAGCAAGTCCCGGTACCTCATATTCGATGACGCTCAGCGTAGCTTCCGGCATCACATCACGCGGGCCTAAACCGGTGCCTCCGGTGGTCAGGATCAGTTCGATGTCGGGTTGCGCTGACCACGCGCGAAGTCGTTCCATCAACCTGTCTCGGTCATCGGGTTCCAACGACCTTTGGCACAGTGCGTGGCTGTGTCGAGCCATCAATTCGACAACGGCGTCACCGCCGATGTCCTGTCGTTCGCCGGCAAATCCAGAATCGCTGCTGGTTAATACTGCGTATTTCATGCTCTTAGCCATTGGACGGGACAAAGGGAGATGTGCCGAGTGTTTTTCCGATGATAACGCGTCCTGAATGCGTCACACGATATGGAATCCCGAGAAGGGCGAATCCTAGAATCCGAAGACAATACCCAAAATCTAAGTAGGGCGACGCAATGGACCAATGTTCGATCTTTGCGGCGACGTTTTGGGCGTAAGCGGCAAATATCGCCGCGGCTTGGCTACATGATTGTGAATGGCCAATTGGCAACGACCAAAATGAGCGCAGACGCATCCGGCACCAACCCGGACTTTCACGAGCCCGTCATGCTTTCTGAGGTATTGGATGCTCTTCAGATCGTACCGGGAGGACGCTACTTAGACGCGACGGTCGGTGAAGGTGGTCACGCACGCGCCATTCTTCAGGCCGCATCTCCAGGTGGTCAGCTGCTCGGCATTGACGCTGATCCCGAGGCTATCACTTCAGCTGAAAAACGCCTGGAGCAGTTCGGGTCTTCCGTTCGATTAGTGAATGAAAACTTCGTTGAGATACAAGCGGTCGCTACGCGCTACGGGTTTGCTCCCGTGCATGGGGTCCTGATGGATCTTGGGGTATCGTCGCTACAACTCGATCGCGAGGCGCGCGGGTTTTCGTTCCGTCGCCCAGATCCACTCGATATGCGTTTTTCGAGCGACAGCGAGTTGGATGCGAGCCAGATAGTCAACACCTATTCGGAACGCGAGTTGGGCGATCTGATCTACCGGTATGGCGACGAGCGCGCTTCTCGCCGGATTGCGTCGGCAATCGTGAGAAGCCGGCCGATCAAAGACGCGCAGCAACTTGCAGAGATTATTTCGTCGGTAAAGCCGCGGGGACGTCGGCACATTCACTCGGCCACGCAGACATTTCAGGCATTGAGGATCGCCGTTAACGACGAGATGAAGGCGTTGGAGATCGGGTTGGAACAAGTGGTGAATGTATTGGGAATGGGAGGACTGATGGTGGTGATTTCTTACCATTCAATAGAAGACAGGATAGTGAAGAACTTCATTCGCACCGCAGCATCGGACTGTGTTTGTGATGCCGATAGCCGCCGCTCTCCAGTATGCACGTGCAATCACGTGCCCACGTTGGAGCCGGTTATCAAAGGTGCGTTGATGCCAACGGCATCGGAGGTTGAAGCGAATCCGCGTAGTCGGAGCGCCAAACTTAGGGTAGCTAGGCGGATCTAACAGCAACCGAGCTGCGGCTCGCATGAACGAAGGAGCGTCGAACCAGATGTATAACGAGGACATTCGACTCGCTATCGATGTCGGTAGCAGCAAAGTCTGTAGCGTCGTGATTCGACGGGACAACTACAACGAGCCAGAGATTTTGGCGATCAACGTGTTGCCCAGCGAATCGATCCACGACGGCGACGTTATGAATCGGAATCAAGCCACGGAGGCCGTCCGAGCATCGGTGAGTGAAGTTTCCGACCAATGCTCGTTAAGTTTCGCAAAAGCCTACGTTGGTTTTGGCGGCAAACACGTTGGTTCTTATTCAGGGTGGGGCAAAGTCTCAGGTTTTGATTTCGCGGCCGGAGTGACCGAGGAAGATATTGTCGAGGCGGTACGGCAAGCTGCGTCGCAACGGGTTGAATCAACCGACCATCTTCTGTATGCCACACCAACGGCGTATCGCGTCGACGGCGATACTGAATTTCGTAAACCGCCCGTTGGAATGCATCCCGACAGCTTGGAAGTGCAAGCGCTATTGGTGGTTTCCGATATGGCGCACTATCGCACCGTGTTCGATGCCGTTAGCAGCGCTGGCGTGACACCGATCCACGGTGGTTCCACCCTAGTTGCCGAGGCCGAGTACCTTCTCAGCGCCTACGAGCGTGATGCCGGGGTTGTGCTGATCGACATCGGTGGTAGCGACACCGAGATCGCGGTTTATCACCATGGTCAAGCGGTGCTGTTCACTTCATTGCCGATCGGCGGATTTCACTTTACCAACGACATCGCTTACGCATACGAGTTGCCGTTCGAAAACGCCGAAGCGGTCAAACTTGCCGCCGGGACATTAGTCGGGGACACAATGGGTTTCGACGATGAGATAGACCCGACTGCATTGACCGGGTCCGAAAGGGTACTGGACGTCGAGCGTTCATTGACCAGGGTGTCTGTTTCGAATCTGCTCAAAGAGAGAGCAGATGAAACGATGGCGATGTACAAATCCCGGATCTCTCAGGTGTCTGGGTTGCCGGAAACCGACTTTCTTACGGTCGCATTTACCGGGGGTGGTTCCAAGTTAAGTGGAATCACAACCTTCTCGAAATTGGCGATGGGACTGCGGGGCCGTGTGGAGGTGCGCAAGCCCACAGGCATCAAGAGTCTGCCAGACGACATTAGCGACCCGGCGATGTCGGGTGCAATCTGCATGGCGATGCGTGCATTAGACCGAATAGATCGCGACAACCATGTCGAACGTAAGCCAATTACGATCTTGCATTCGCCACCACCAGAACCGGAAGTGGAACCTGAGACTGCAAATGCCGCGCCGGGTGTTGGTGCTCGGATACGTTCGTTACTTGGGCGATGAACACTCTGCAGAGGCCGCAAGTCCCTGCGCCGAGATGGCGCGCGTTGCAACGGTCCGCTGGGTGTAAAGTTAGATTGAACGGCACGGGGCATCCTTGACACGTATCAATTTGTTGGAGAAACGCAACGGCTGATGGCTCGCGTGTCAAAGGACATATCGGTTCAAGTTGTCAACATCGTTATCAACGTCGATTAGGCGTAGGCGAAATCCTTCGGTCAACATCAAGGTAGTTGGAGTTGGCGGTGGCGGTTCTAACGCGCTAACGCGGATGTACCGAAGTCGTATCCCAAGCGTCGAGTACATCGCGGCGAATACTGACGCTCAGGCGCTGGCACACACGGAAGCTTCGATGCGTCTTCGCGTCGGCGACCGAATCGCTGGAGGATTGGGTGTCGGCGGTAATCCCCAGATCGGACGAGAATGTTTCTTGGACAGCCGCGAAGAGATTCGCGAAGTCTTAGCCGGCGCCGATTTGGTATTTGTTGCCGCTGGCATGGGTGGTGGAACTGGAACCGGCGGTGCACCAGTAGTTGCCAACATCGCTAAGCGAGAATTGGGCTGTCTAACCATCGGAGTAGTCACAAAACCGTTTCCCTTTGAGGGATACCAGCGTGACAAACAGGCGGCGGAAGGGTTAGCTCGTCTCGCCGAGGAAGTTGACACGATGATAGTCATCCCGAACGAGCGCCTGTTGTTGGTATCGGCACCTGACACCTCGGTCGAGGTAGCGTTTCGGATGGCTGACGAGGTGTTGCGCCAGGGTATCCAGTCGATCACGGAGTTGCTGTTGCTGCCGGGAGAGATTAACTTGGATTTCGCCGATCTCCGGACGGTAATGCGTGACGCCGGGCCAGCGTGGATGGCGATAGGAAAGGGAAACGGTATTGACCGCGCAGACGCGGCGATTTCGTCAGTGCTGAGGTCACCGTTGCTCGAAGTCAAGATCAATGGTGCAACCGGAGTTCTGCTGAACATCACCGGCGGCCCAGATCTGATGATGGCCGAAGTCCGCAAGATATCGGAAACGGTCAAACAACAGGTGCATGCCGACGCCGAGATCATCTTTGGCACGACGCAAGACCTGCGAATGGAAAACGAGCTCAAGATCACGATCATCGCAACTGGATTCGAAGACATCTCAGAGATCGATGTGTATGGCGAAAAAATGGTCGAGAGAGCTGAATCTGAAATGCAATCTCGTAGCGATGCCAACCGGCGAATTTCGGATCGTTCCCTAGAACGCGAGTATCAGTGATTCACGGAAGATCGTCGTTAGCGACCTGACGCGTTACGATCCACGACGTAATGCCCGATCATGGCGCGTCTATCTCGTCGTGCACCACGGCAGGACCACACGGAACCCCCTTAGGTCCGATGATTCAGATTCTTGACAAATCTCCGAATCGTCGGGAAAAATCGAGCGCATCCATTCCTGAATATGTTGTATATTTTGCGTTACTAGCACTAGATATAGTGTTGGCGAGTTGGTAAAACACAATGGAGGAGCTTCCGTCGAAGAAGTGAAGCGCACCTGCGATGCATTGCCCAAATTGCAGACATCCAGACACTAGAGTGATCGAAACCCGGGTGAGGGACGAGTCGGTTCGACGGCGGCGTGAATGTAACGAATGCGCATTTCGTTTCACTACACTAGAACGTGTGTACAATTCGAAACTGATGGTTGAGAAACGTAGCGGCAAGTTGGAGCAGTTTTCCGATGCCAAGCTCACGCGGAGCATTGAGATCGCTTGCGCCAAGCGCCATTTGCCGGTTGGGGCCATTGAGGAGATTGTGGACGATATCCATGAAAGAGCCTTTAACAACGGCCGAGAGCGCATCGAATCTGGTGTTATTGGTCAGATGGTGCTTAGTCGGCTCGTATCGCTCGACCACGTGGCGTACATGCGTTTTGCTTCGGTATACAAGGACTTCGACGACATAGATCGTTTCACCGCCGAAGTGAGCGGCCTCGAACAGACAGAGTCGCAGGAGTCTCGACTGCAAGGAGCTCTTTTGCCCAGCCTTGCCTCCAACGGCAACGGCGGACCGGCTCGCTGAAATTGAACGTATTTGATGGGAACTTTAGAACTATTAGGATGGCTGAGGAAACGTGACCAATTGGTGAATGGAAATGGCTCAAACTACATCTAGCAAATGGACCCTTGACGTCGCTGGCGACGGATTCTCTGCAGCAGAGATTTCGGAAAACGCGAAGGTGATTCTCGAGAAGCGATATCTGCTCCGGGACGACAACCGCAATATCGTTGAAGACGCTCAGGGCATGTTCCGACGGGTCGCGTACGCGGTCGCGAAAGGCGATACGCTTTATGGCGCGACTCCGGACCGGGTTGATCAGATCGCAGACCGCTTTTATGAGTTGATGGCAAGCTTGGATTTTCTACCCAATTCGCCCACTATGATGAACGCGGGTACCGGTCAAGGAACGCTTTCTGCCTGTTTCGTGTTGCCGTTGGAGGACACGATGGAAGGCATCACGCGAGCTTCTCATGACCAGGCGATGGTTCAGAAATTCGGCGGCGGCACTGGTTTCTCGCTCTCTGAACTGCGGCCCAAAGGATTTTCAATCTCAACGACCCATGGCAAAGCGTGTGGGCCCGTCGAGACTTTGCGTTATCTCTCAGCGACGTCCAAACTCGTGACACAAGGCGGCAAACGCGATGGCGCCAATATGGCGGTCATGGATGTCCACCACCCGGACATTCTTGAGTTCATCTCATGCAAGACCGTTGAAGGAGACATCCACAACTTCAACATTTCTGTCGGTGCCTCCGACGAGTTCATGTGCGCCGTCGCCGACGACACAGATTACGCGCTACGTTTCCGGGAAAATCCGGCTGACCTGGACAGCGAAATGGTTGAAGTGGACCGGCTAAATGCGCGCGACGTATTCGAAAAAATTATCGACGGAGCTTGGCGAAACGGCGAACCGGGCATGATCTTCCTCGATGAAGTAAACCGAAAAAGCCCAGTTAAAGACATAGGTTTGATAACTTCAACAAATCCCTGCGGCGAGCAACCATTGCTTCCGTACGAATCTTGCAATCTAGGTTCCATAAACCTATCTAGGTTCGTCATCGGCCAACTTGCAACTGGGGTTATCGAACGTAGCCCGGCGCAACTCGACCTACTGCGTCCCGAATACGCTGGCATCCAAGCTCATTCGCTGCGGAAACTACCTGGTGTTGATTGGGACCGACTTGGACAATCGGTCAAACTGGCAGTCCATTTCCTTGACAACACTATAGATGTCAACGAGTACGCGATTCCTGAGATCAGAGCCATGAACCTGCAAACCCGCAAGATCGGTTTGGGTGTCATGGGATTCGCCGACATGCTTGTCAGCTTGGGCATCCCGTACGACTCTCCCGAAGCGGTCGTGATCGGCCGCGACGTTATGCGATACATCATGGAGCAGGCCGATATTGCTTCGGCAGAACTCGCAGAGGTGCGTGGACCTTACGGCGCATGGCACGAAAACGGTGTAACGCACCCGCGCGTCCGCAACGCCTGCCGGTTGACCGTTGCCCCGACCGGCACGATCTCGATGATCGCCGGATGCTCCAGTGGAATCGAACCCATCTTCTCCCTCGCATACCGCAAGCACAACATTCTCGGCGGCGACACCACCCTCATTTATGCCGACGCGAACTTTGAACGAGTAGTGCGTGAACGAGATTGTTACAGCACCGACCTTTTGGACGCGCTCTCCGACGGAGATTCATTGCAAGACCGCGTCGATGTTGATGATGACGTGAGGGATCTTTTCCACGTCGCATCCGACATTTCCCCTAGAGACCACGTCTTGATGCAAGCGGCGTTCCAAGAAAGCGTCGATGCAGGAATCTCCAAAACCATCAACTTCCCTAACGAAGCTACAAAGGGCGACGTCGAGGAAGCCTACATGTTGGCATGGCAGACTCGTTGCAAAGGCATTACCGTATATCGCGCTGGCAGTCGAGAAAAAGAAGTCTTGACCGCAGGGACGGGCGAAAACGACAAATCTGAGGATGCCAAACCATCGGGCGAAAACGGCGTGGTCAACTACGTCAACCGTATGCCCCGTCCCGCCGTACTTGAATCAAAGACTGTGCAAGTCGCGACCGGGCGCGGGAAGATCTACATTACGTTGTCATTCACGAGCGATGGGCACTTGTTCGAGGTCTTTACCAATCACGGCAAGGCAGGTGGCAACGACAGCGCGATGGCAGAGGCTCTTTCGCGCATGATCTCGTTGTCACTCCGCTCGGGTGTATCGCCCAATCATGTCGCAGACCAACTCCGATATATCGTCGATAACCCAATAGTGGCTGGCGGACAACACATTTACTCGGTTCCCGATGCCATCGCCCAAGTGCTGGAAGAGCATGCTTTTTTGCCACCGCAGGGGATCATGTCCAGAAATGTCGATTCCAGCCAGATCGCCTTGCTCAATCCGCCTAGTTCCGGCGAAGTCGGCATGCCGCAGGTTGCGCCGACCGTTGCCAATGGGCGGTCTGGCGGCGCGCCATTCGCCGAGAGCTGCCCCGAATGTTTCGCCCCCAACATGGCATACGAAGAGGGTTGCATGAAGTGCTACTCGTGCGGCTTCAGCAAGTGTTGATCCATTCCTGAACCGAGCACGTCTCGCGAATACCTTCCGAGGGCCGACGCCAAGTGAACAATTCCACAAAACCCCTGTTGGCCCTCACATTGGGCGATCCATCCGGCATCGGACCTGAAGTCGTTGTCAAGGCGCTCGCCGATCCAGAGGTCAACAACTCCGCGCGCATTTTCGTCGTCGGCACCGAACAAGCGGTTCGTCAGGCAACTGCGGAGGTCGGTATCGACTTACCTGTCGAATGCATCACTGCGCCTGAAGAAACCTCAGACAGCACAGACGTGATTTCTGTTCTCAGCGTTGGAGATTACCAAGACGTCGAGTTTCCCCAGGGCCAACACTCTTCCGACTCTGGTCGCGCTTCTCACCTCTGGGTCGAAACCGCAGCGAAGTTGTGCCTAACCCGCGACATCGACGCGATGGTCACCGCCCCAGTCAACAAAGAGTCGTGGCAGATGTCAGGTGCCGCCGACCTCGGACACCAGGAGGTCTTCAAACGCCTTACCAACAGCTCAACCGTCTACACCATGCTCGTCAGCGGCATCTTACGATGCATGCATCTGTCAACGCACAAATCACTCCCAGAAGCATGTGCATTCGTCACCACAGAAAATATCGTAACCGCTGTGCAGATTACCGACGAGCATTTTAAACGCTGGGGATTCCGCAATCCACGCATCGCTGTGGCCGCATTGAACCCACATGCCAGCGACAATGGACTGATTGGCGATACCGAGGCCAAAGAGATCTACCCGGCGATCGAACTGGCCCGTTCTGAAGGCATCAATGCCACGGGCCCTCACCCAGCGGATTCCGTATTCAATCAAGCTATCGACGGCATGTATGACGTTGTCGTGGTGATGTACCACGATCAAGGACACATTCCCATCAAAGTTCATGGATTCGAGGAGTCGGTGTCGGTAAATCTAGGAATCCCGTTCATCCGCACATCGGTTGACCACGGCACGGCATTCGACATCGCGGGCAAGAACGTGGCCCAATCCACCAGCATGGTCGAAGCCATCAAACTCGGCGTAGCCCTAGCCACACGACGCGGCATAGCCTAACTACGTTCAACTACCCGTCGACAGGTAGTGCCGAACCCCGATTCGCCAGACCTGCAGCGAGATCACCAATACACCGACGCCGATTACCGGCGCAACGTATTGGAACCATATCGGCGTTTCCAGCGGATCCGGTACCCCCATAATCGCCAACGCCGGGAAGTAACTGACGGTTGCCAAGGGAATCCCGAACGTGAACAAGTTCCTGAACCAAGGTCGATAGATGTTGATTGGGTACTGTGTCGTCTCCACACCGCCGTACGTCACCGTGTTCATCATTTCCAATGTCTCGGTAGTCCAAAACGCCAGCGTCGCCTGAAACACGATCAAACTGGCAAAGAGAGAAGCGCCTCCAATTACCGATGCCGCCAGCAACGCGGCGTTCGGAATTGTCCAATGCAGATCCAATCCTGTTGAAGCCCAAATCAATGCCACAATACCCGGCGTCAACCGACTTATTCGCCGCAACGTCAACTCCTGACCGGCAAGCTGTAACGCCGTTGACCTAGGCCGAAGCAGCAATCTATCAAAATCTCCCGTTTTGACCATGTCGCCAAACAAGTCGAATCCAGTAGTCAACGCATCGGCGACGGCGAATGAAACGTTCACAACCCCGTAGATGAACGCCACTTGGTAAACATTCCAGTCCAGGAGCGATCCGAATCTGTCGAACAGGATCAATATCGCTGCGAACTCGCCAGCCGTAACGATCAATCGTCCGCCAAGCTGCATCAGAAACGACGCCCGATACTGCATCTGGGCGCGCACCGATACCGTCAGGAATCGACCGTAAACATACAGAGAATCGACCACGCTCAACCTCCCTGGACCACGACTCGTCGCAACGCTCGAGACAACGCGATTCGACCCGCAACCACAAACGCCAAGATCCAGAACAGTTGATGCGCCAGATGCTGCGGAAGATCCGACGCTGGAATGTGTCCCAGATACAACCTGTACGGTGTGTCGACCAAACCTCTGAACGGCATTACGTTGATCAACGGCTGTGACCAATCCGGGAATAGCGGCAACGGAACCAACATCCCGGAGAAAATCAACACCAATCCGAACGTGAGCTGCGTAATCCCATCGCCCGTGATCGTCCACAGCATCGTCACATTTAGAAACGTCGTGATCGCGCTACTCAACACTATCGCCGCACACATCGAGATCACGAACGCGGCACCGGCCGCCACTGTCGTCGGTGGTGCCATACCCATCACAATGAACGCAAAAACCAACAAAGGAATCGATCGCATCAGCATCGGTGCCGTCCGCCAAGCCAGCGCGCGGCTCATCCAATAAGTGTGGAGGTCTACCGGTCGAACCAGCTCATAACCAATACCGCCAGAACGAATCAGTGAGCGCAGGTCCATATCGATATTCCACGGCAATGCCGCAAGAAAGGCCTGACCTAGCCAGATATATGTCTCGACGTCACGACCACTCATCGGCTGCTCAACAGTCGTCGAACTGTAGAAAGCCTGGAAAATCATGACGCGGATGATCCCCCAGACAATCTGTGTGACCAATCCCGCCAACGCCGCGGATCGGTACTGCAGAAGACTTCGAAACCGAGCGCTGATTACTGCCCAGTAACTAACCAACGCCGTTACCTTCGTAGAAGCGAGCGATGATCTCCTCGATTGGTGGATCTTCCACGAACAAGTCATCAACATCGTTGTGGGTCGTGAAATCCGATATCAACGCGGCTGCCGATATCCGCTTCGGATCGAATCTGATGTGAACCCGCCGACCGTTCAACATCGCAAGTTGCGCCGCAGGGTGAACCTTCGGCGGACCCGAATCGCTCATCTCGACCACCAGTGATCGTTCGAAACTCATCTGCTGGCGTAACGCGTCTAAGCCACCGTCGTAGAGCAACTTACCGCTGTTGATGATCATCAAACGATCGCAGATCGCTTCGATATCGTTCATATCGTGCGTCGTCAAAATAACGGTCGTCTCCCGCTCCCGATTGAACCGTTTAATAAACTGCCGAAACGCAACCTTTGAGACCGCGTCCATGCCAATGGTTGGCTCGTCGAGAAACAGCAACTTGGGCGAATGCAGCAAAGCGCCTGCCAGATCGCAACGCATTCGCTGACCCAGACTCAACTGCCGCACGGGGGTATCAAGACATGATTCGATGTCCATCACCGCAACGAACTCATCGAGGTTCTTGACATACTCATGCCTCGGCACCCGATAGATGTCCCGTAATAGATCGAACGATTCGATCACGGGCAGGTCCCACCAGAGCTGCGTTCGTTGACCAAACACCACGCCCAAATGACGCACGTGCCGGCTACGATTCTTCCAAGGCACAAGCCCCAAAATCTCACACTTACCAGAATCCGGCACCAAGATGCCGGACATCACCTTTACGGTCGTTGATTTGCCCGCTCCATTTGGCCCGACGTATCCCAACAATTCTCCAGATCCGATCTCGAACGTCACACCATCAAGTGCCTTGACGGTTTCATACCGTCTATGCGCCAAACCCCGGAGCGCGCCGAAAACTCCTGTGTCTCTTTGCGACACTCGAAAATGCTTCACTAAGTTTTCGACGATTATCTGCGGCATCGAGAAGCCTGGCATCCATTCGATCGCTTCCGAATTAAACGTATCTTTCAGAACCGTATAATCATCACCGTCTGAATCGCCCGTTTCGAAAACCGGGACGGGCTTCATCGAAGATAACCCATGAGGCAATCGGATTGAACGTTTCATTCATCGGCGGCGGAGTGATGGCCGAGGCAATCATCTCCGGTATGAAGAAAACCGAGCTCGACGTCGACATCACCGTCAGCGAGCCGATAACTGAACGCGCCGCATACCTCAAACGAACCTATGCCGTTGCAATTGCCAACAACATCGACGCCGTTGGCAGTGCAAACCTCGCCGTCTTATCAGTCAAACCACAACAACTAGGCGACGTTGTCGATGAAATTCGCGACATCGTTCCTATCCTCAACCAACTCACCTTCATGTCGATAATGGCCGGGGTTCAATCAAAGACCATCATCGATCAACTCGGCTGTGACCGACTGATCCGAATTATGGCGAACACTCCAGCCCAGATCGGCTTCGGCGCGACTGCGTGGACAGCATCTCCTAGCGTAACGTCCGAAATGCGCGAATTTGCCGTCAAAATGCTCGAATCGTTCGGCGAGCAAGTCTACTTCGACGACGAAAAACTCGTTGACATCGCAACCGCGCTTAGCGCCAGCGGTCCCGCATACGTCTTCGTCTTTATCGAAGCGCTCGTCGACGGTGCGGTGCAACTTGGTATGTCAAACACCGACGCCCGAGCTTTGGCGATCCAAATGGTGTTGGGCAGTGCTGCGCTTGCCAAGGAAACTGGTAAACACCCCGCAGAACTCCGCAACATGGTCACCTCTCCAGGAGGAACCACCGCGGCGGCGTTGCACGCAATGGAGTTGAACGGCTTTCGCAAGGCATCTATCGATGCCGTCCTCGCCGCGTCCGTACGCGGCGAAGAACTAGCCAGATTGACGGACAAGTAACTCCGGCTTTCGGCCAAACCGGTCGTCGAAAGCAACGTGGCTGGTGAAATATACTTGTTCAGTTGGTGCCCACGACCGAGTACTCCGACCCATTCGGACTAGGCCGCGGGCCGTTACACCCAGTTCAGAACACCGCCGCCGCAGGAATCGTAACGCCATGAATCCGACTGAAATGCTGAAGACCCGCCCTACGGCGCAGATCGACGAGTTTCAGCCGGGTGACACCGTGACCGTCAACATGGTCATTCGTGAAGGCGACCGCGAGCGCGTTCAAGCATTCCAAGGCAACGTCATCGCTGGTCGATACCGTGACAGCAAGGTGCCCAATCCTGGAACGACCTTCAAAGTTCGCCGCGTTTCATACGGCATTGGTGTTGAGCGCATCGTTCCGTTCCATAGCCCGACACTCGAATCCGTCAAGGTAACCCGCCGAGGCAAGGTCCGACGCTCCCGCCTCTACTACCTTCGGGGACTCACCGGTCGCCACGCCCGAATCAAGGAACGACGCTGACAAAAGCGCGTCGCTCGCTTGTTGCCGAATTAACCGACGTTCGGTTCCGTCGGGACAACTAACCTTTGTGATACGCAGGCTTGTGCCGTAACGCAACAGGTTGCGTGCTCCATGTTCCCGTCGTTGAGGACGCATTAGACCATGTTCGCCGAAGTCGCAGTTGACTTCTCAGACCGAGACCGCCACCGGACGTACACGTACTCCGTGCCCAAGGGCAACTCCGTACAACCGGGCGACCTCGTGTGGGTTCCGTTTGGCTACCGCCCGATTCAAGGGATCGTAACTTCAGTCGCCGAGTCCACCGAAACCGAGAACACGCGCTCCATCGACAGTGTCGTTGAAGGTGGCCCATTCATCTCGGAGCACCTCCTAGAAACCGCTATCTGGATCGCGGACCACTATCGGACCAACATATTTCGTGCCTGCGTCGCGATGCTCCCACCCGGAGCTAATCAGCAACTCCACATCTGGGTGTCCCGAAGCGAACTGGCAAGTCGCGTCGATCAACTCTTGACCGGCATTTCCATCTCCGCCGACCAACACACAGTTCTCGACGATATCCCTACTCAAGGTCGCGTTCGTCGCGATCGTCTCGTGAGAAAAATCGGTAGATCCAATGAACGACACCTCGACGCCTTGGTCCGAGCCGGCATCGCAGTGGAAGAATCAATTTGGGAACGACCCCGTGCAGGCGCAGTTTTCAAATCCCACATCGCGCTCGCGGCAAATGAAAAACGTACCAACGAGGTTATCGCGCAATATCTCAAGCGTCGCGCCTTCCGAAGAGCAGACCTGGTTCGACACTTAGCTTCGGGGCCAAACGCGATCCCACGCGCCGATCTGACGAGTGAGTTCGGAGCTCACATCGTTAAAGCGGTTCTAGACGACGAAGTCGCGCAGATCGAGCAGGTGCGCGTAGAACGCGACCCGCTAGCCGACTATGCGGTTCAGGACGCCATCAGTCATGACCTGACGCCTGAACAGCGCGCCGCTGCTGACGCAATCTCCGAAAGCATCCAATCTCGTACCGCTGGTGAATTCCTGCTCTTCGGAGTTACGGGTAGCGGCAAAACCGAGGTATATCTCCGCGCCGTTGAAAAGTGCATCGAGGTCGGGCGACGCGCCATAATCATGGTGCCAGAGATTGCCATGACGCCGCAGACATTGCAGCGTTTTGCCAGCAGATTTCCTGGTCAGATAGCTCTCCAACACTCCGGTCTGTCCATTGGACAACGATTCGACCAATGGCATCAGACCAAATCAGGACGCTATAGCGTTGTCATCGGTTCACGTTCGAGCATCTTCGCACCCGTCGATAAATTGGGTTTAGTCGTCATCGACGAAGAGCACGAATGGACCTTCAAACAGAGCGACCGAGCCCCACGGTATCACGCCCGTGATGTCGCCGAAAGGCTATGTGCAGAGTCTGGCGCAACACTCGTCCTCGGTAGCGCAACGCCAGATATAGGTACTTATCGGCGTGCAACCGACCGCAGCGTTACCAATCGCATCGCCCTCCTTCGGCTCCCGCGCCGCATCAATGAAGCTCTCCGTTCGGCACCGCAGACTTCGCGTTCACATGGATCAAGCATCCCCAATATGGGTTACGCAGAATCTCAAATCGTGGATATGCGGATCGAACTTCAAGACGGTCACCGCGAAATGCTCAGCCGACCTTTGTTAAACGCTTTGAGAGCCAACGTCGACCGTGGAGAGAAATCAATCCTCTTCATCAACCGTAGAGGTAGCGCGTCGTTCGTTCAATGCGTTTCCTGCGGTACCATCCGAACTTGCCCTAACTGTCAAACACCGCTGACTCTGCATCGCAACCCTCGCAACGGTGGCGGAAGCCGGCTCCAATGTCACTACTGCAGCTACTCAATCGGCGCCGCGCGGCAATGCCGAAACTGTGGCGGAACCGGTGTTGCCCGCCGAGCCGCAGGGACCGAGGGCGTCGAAGAGGTTGTCCGCGGATTCTTCCCCAATACACCTATCCTCAGATGGGACTCTGATACCGCGCGCAATGCTGCAGACCACTCCAAATTGCTCGACGAATTCCAGAGCGAAGGGAACCACATCCTCATAGGCACTCAAATGGTTGCCAAGGGTCTAGACATCCCTACCGTCTCGCTCGTTGGCGTAGTCGCCGCCGACATCGGACTCGCTATCCCCAGTTTCAGATCTGCCGAGCGCACATTCCAGATACTCTCCCAAGTCACCGGTAGGGCGGGGCGCGCCGACACCCCCGGCATCGCCATCATCCAAACATTCCAACCCGACCACTTCGCTATCACCGCTTCCGCAAATCAAGACTTCGAAGGCTTTCATCGCCAAGAGATCGAAACCAGAAGACGATACCGACTTCCGCCATTCACGGTTTATGCGAAACTCTCTTACGGTGCATTCGGCAATCGAGATGCCGAGTTGGAAGCGCGCAGCGTCCGCACCCGCATCGACCAACGCCTCGTAAGAGAACCCTCGCCAAATATCGAGGTCGCCGGCCCCTCGCCTTCGTTCCCAGCACGTCTAGCCGGGCGCTACCGTTGGCAAATCCTCCTAAAGGGCCAAGACCTCGCCCAAATCCTCGACCAAGTGCCCTTAGGTCCAGGTTGGACCACCGACATCGAACCCATCGAAATGAACTGACCCCTTCGCTCTGCGAAGGGGACGCATGCACACGAAGCGTAGCACGCAGAGGATGCAGGAGAATCGCTGGATCACATCGTTTCCGCCGACATGGGAACCCAGGCGATGCAAAAGCCGTACCGCCTTTCGGGTCCAAGGTTAGAATCTCCAACACGCGATGCCTATCCGAGAAATTCGAATATTCCCTGACCCGATCCTACGGCGAAAGTGCCGCTCTGTACGACGCATCGACGACGATGTCTGCAAGCTTGCTTCCGACATGGTCGAAACCCTCATTGATGCTGATGGTGTGGGGTTAGCAGCTAACCAGGTCGGGGTCCTCAAACGCGTTGTTGCCATACATCTTCCTGAAGAAGATCCGTACTGGATAGTCAACCCGGAAATCATCAAACAGCAAGGCCAACGAGAGATTGATGAGGGTTGCCTTTCATTACCCGGATACGTCGGACTCGTCAAAAGATCCGTTAGTGTAACCGCACGGGCACTTGATCAAAACGGGTCGAAATGGAGGGTGTCTGCCGAGGAGCTGCTTGCTCAAGCTCTCGAACATGAAATCGACCACTTAAACGGCATCATGTTCATGGACCATCTCCTCGAACATGAACGACTACGTGAGATTGGGGAAGAACCCGAAGCCGGCGAAACGCACCTCCACGACGTTGACTATGATATCGAGGCTCATCACACCGACGGAGATCACCAACGAGACAACGATGAATCCCCGGATCTTCTGGTTGCCAAAGCGAAGCTTAGCGAGGTTACGCCCGGTCATTCGATCTCCGAATTGGCTTACGACCTTCATGATCGGGATCGAATCGTCCCTGAAGATAGTGGCCACGCAGGTTCGTGACAGGAATTGTGATGCGGTTGGCGTGCGGGGACGATGGCGCCTCGATGCTATACTTTGATGTTTGAGGCTTCGATTCAACACGTTGTATCGAAGTCATTTTTGTGACTAAGACCCAGACTGATGTCAGGGTTCATGGACAGACCAGATTCACAGTGGACAGTGAACCGCAAGACGACCGCACAGCGCATTACCGCGCACCAGTGCGGCGGGACGTGCGCTATTTCGGTTGATTTCAATTGGCACGTGATCTAAGAGGTCTAATCTTCGTAGCGGCGCTTGTAATCATCGCCGCCGTCTTCATCGCGATCCCGCGCATCAACTTCAGCGTGGTCAATTTCGAATTCGATCGCGGAAACGACGACGCATTTTTGGGACTTAGCCTAGGGCTCGACTTGCAAGGCGGCACGCACCTCGTCTACGACATTGTTGCGGAAGACGGTGAAGCGCCAAGCGCCGAAGACGTCGAGGCCATTCGTACCATCATCGAGCGTCGTGTAAACGCATTCGGTGTTAGCGAACCAACCGTCCAAGTACTCGGCAACCCGCCCAATCGCATTCTTATTCAACTGCCGGGCCAGAGTGAATCTTCGTTAAACGTCGCTCTCGAAGGAGGCGATGTGACGATCGAAAACGTCGAAGAATTCTTCCGGGCAGACCTCGCCAAACAAGACGTCGAGGTTTTCGAAAACGAAGATGGGTCGATGATCGTCACATTCGACGAATTCGATGGCCGCGACGCAGACGTGTGGCGGACCCAATTCCAAGAAAAGTATCCGACCACGCTACGAGCCACATTCGAGTACGAAATAGGCGTTCCCGAGATCGACGCGGATACGGATGCCGATTCACACGCTGAGGGCGACGATGCCGATATCGATGCCGAAACCGATGCGCAAGGTGAACACGTCGATGATCAAGACCAGTCCGCCACAGACTCCTTAGATCCGACGACACAGCTCCCAGACCCCGTCCGAAATGCGCCTACGAAAGAAGATGTCCAAGCCGCATTTGAAGCGGCCGGTTTTTTGGATGTAGTGGTGGGTGATGGAATGGACACGCTACTTTTCACAACTGACGGAAGTGGTGGCTTTAGCCAAGTCGACGCGATCTATTTCGAGGCCGAATTTACTGGTCGGTTGCAAGATAGAACCGTTGATGACGAAGGCAATATCCTGCCGTCCGATATCGAGAATCTGACGAGGCAACTAGCCGATGTCGGCAACTTCGCGTCATTGCGCGCCCCCGGTAACGTCTTGCAGTGGACAGTATCCGGTGGTGTTCAAGAAGCCAAGGCCCTGATTGGATCGACCGCTCAGCTCGAATTCCGGGAGCGCCAGTGCGGCCCGATCTTGCCGCCGAGCGACGTGCCGGTCGAAGAATGGCCTCCAGACGGCCTATCGGATACTGAGTGGCTTCTGCTGAGATGTTCGTCGCCGCTCTATTTCACCGAACAGGCAACCAACATATCTGCTGACGACCTCGATGATGCGTTCCCGTCGATCGAAGGCACGCCTCCGGCACCGGTTGTGACGATCGTATTCAACGAATCTGGTCGCGACGCCTTTTTCGAAGTTACTGGCCGAGTTGCGAGGAACCGCGATGTATTGGCAATCTACCTCGACAACGTAGAGCTTGTTGCGCCGACGGTTAACACCCAAGGTGGACAAGGCATCGCCGACGGTCGAGCGATCATCTCTGGCGGCGATTTCACCACTGAACGTGTCAGAACTTTGGCGATCCAGTTGCGCTCTGGTGCCTTGCCGGCGGAATTAGAGCTGTCCGAAGAACGAAGCGTGGATGCCATCTTGGGCGCCGATTCACTGCAGCGAAGCCTCGTGGCCGGTGGCATCGGCATGGTGTTGCTCGTGATCTTCATGATCACTTACTACAAGGTACCGGGCATCGTCGCGAGCATATCGCTGACGTCCTACCTCGTCATGTTGCTTGCAATCTTCAAGCTTGTTCCGGTGACGATGACGTTGTCTGGTGCGGCAGCTGTCATCTTGTCGCTTGGATTCGCGGTGGATGCGAATGTCCTCATCGCCGAGCGCGCCAAGGAAGAGTTGCGGGCCGGACGAGATCTTTTGGCCGCCCTCAATACCGGTTTCGAGCGGGCGTGGCCTTCCATCCGAGACGGCAACATTTCGACGATAATCACCGCGGTCGTGCTCTTCTGGTTTGGCGACCGATTTAGCACCAGCATCATGCAGGGCTTTGCCCTGACCTTAGGGATTGGCGTGTTGCTAAGTATGTTTACGGCCTTCTTTGCTAGCAGACTGATGTTGCGCCTCATTGCGCGGACGGCAGTCGGCAAGGCAACCGGAGTGTTCGTGCCGGTGGCGGATCCGGGGGCACAGTCCTAAAGGACTCGGGAACAACATGGATTTTGTAGCACTCCGCAAGATATTCCTCCCGATCTCGGTGGTTTTAGCCGTGGTCTCAGTTGTGTTGCTATTCGCACCCGGGCTCAACCTCGGAATCGACTTCGTCTCTGGAACCAGCACAACCTATGACTTTGCGGGCGACGACCCGGGATCAGACGCTGTCAATGATGCGCTCGTCGCGTCTGGTCACCCCGAAGCCATAGTGCAGAATCTCGGCGAAGGACAGTACCTCGTCCGAACCAACGATTTGGGCAACGAAGGCAAGAATGCAATCGACGCCGAGTTGACGCTCCTGACAGGCACCGAACCGACAACCCTTGAGACCGTGACAGTGGGTGCGTCGGTGGCCGAGGGCACAGTGCGCAACGCCATCACCGCCGTCGTCGTGGCGGCCGTGTTCGTGATGGTTTACATCATGTACGCGTTCAAAACAGTGCCTGGTTCGTACCGTTACGCAATTTCGGCGGTCATCGCACTAATTCACGACGTGTTGATCGTACTCGGGCTTTTCGCCGTTCTAGGCGTCGTGCTAAGCGTTCAAGTTAACGCCATCTTCATCGTCGGTATCCTGACCGTAATCGGTTACTCGGTCAACGACACCATCGTCATCTTCGACCGCGTGCGCGAGAACGTATTGCTCGTGCCGTCTAGGGATTTCCGCGTAACCATCAACGCTTCGATCAGAGAGTCGATTATCCGGTCCTTGGGCACCAGCCTTACGACGGCGACCGTGATTATTGCGATGCTTCTGTTCGGCGGTCAAAGCCTCCGAGATTTCCTCATCGTCCTATTGTTGGGCATCATCATCGGTACCTACTCCTCGATCTTCGTAGCCGCTCAAGTCCTGGTTTCGTGGGACGAGGGTGCCCTCGGAAGATTCACTCGAATATTGCCTCGATTCCGTCGACGGACTAGTTGATCGTGAGATCGCGCTTTCAACGCGATTTACACTTTCACTAACCAAACGCCCAGCCTTAGGGCGATCGCGACCAACTCGAACGGACGGTGTTTAGATGCTTATCGGTGCTCATGTAAAAACCTCAGGCGGCGTTGACAAGGCCGTCGACCGCGCAATAGACATCGGTGCTGAGTGCATGCAGATCTTCGCCGCATCTCCCCGTATGTGGCGAGTTTCGCCGATCAAGGACAAACCGCTCGAGAACTACCACGCAAAAATGGCAGAAAGCGGCTTAGGCCCGACCATCGTCCACGCAAAATACCTGACCGCTCTCGGATCCCCTAACCCCGAACTCGTAGAAAAAAGCCGCAAGTCCCTCGCCGAAGAATTGACTCAAACCGAGCGTCTCGGAGCGCTGGGATTGGTGTTTCACCCAGCGAGCCATCGGGGTGCCGGTTTGGATGCCGTTTTCCAGCAGTTCGTCGAAGGCGTCAATATCGTACTCGACGCAGCACCCGGCGACGCGCTGCTGATGTTGGAGACGTCGGCAGGTTCTGGTGATCACATCGGATCGAAATTCGAGGAGATAGGTCGTCTGATCAAGGCCATCGACAATCCGCGGGTAGCGACGTGCTTCGACACGCAACACGTATGGGCTTCCGGTTACGACATCGTCGCTAAGGACGGTCTCGACGAAGCTATGGAAGAGTTCGATCGGGAGATCGGCTTAGATCGCTTACGTTGCGTCCACGCGAACGATTCGATGCGCGAACGCGGGTCTTCCGTCGACCGACACGACAATATCGGCGAAGGTTTGATTGGTCGAGATGGTTTCATGAACATCCTCGCGCATCCCGCATTTGCCGATGTGCCATTCTATTTGGAAGTTCCGGGATTTGAGAAAGAAGGTCCCGACAAACCGAACGTCGATGCATTGAAGGCGATCCGGGAAGAGGTATCTTCCTGATGTTTGCACAGACCGCAGGATGACTCATCGAGTATCGACTGAAGAGTTCGACGGCATCGTTCTCGATGCGCTCGAACGGCTCGCTCCCGAGTTTTACGAGCGACTACAAAGCGAAAACGTTGACATCGTAGTCGAAGCAGAACCGGCACGGTTCAAACTTGTTGAGCTCGGCCTCGAACCTGACGAGACGCTCTACGGTCTATCCGAAGGAGTTTCGCTCGTGGATGGCGGTTCCCACTCGGCGTCGTTGCCATCCAAGATCACGATCTACCAACGACCGATCGAAGATGCGGTGTCTTCATACGATGATCTCCGCGAAGAGGTCCGCAAAACCGTGTGGCACGAGGTAGGTCATTTCCTCGGGTTCGACGAAGACGAAGTTGCGGAGATGGGTTTGGGTTAGTGGCGCGATCAGAGCCGCTCGGTCGCAAACAAACCGTCGCTCAGGACAATCGCCCGGTCGCCATACGAAATCGTCGCGGAGCGGAACGCCCGCAACACTGTGATAAATCGCGACATGCGGGAATCGTCCTCGTACACCTCAGCCTGGTAAGCAGGAGAGCCCCAAAAAGTGTGTTGCGAGCCTTGCAGAATCGTTCGTTCGAGTTCATTTAAGGCCTTGTCGAATATCTCTCGAGATCGTTCGTTCAATGGAGCATTGTGGCGATCGGCAAACCACACAGACAACATAGTTTCGCCATTCGGCCCATTTTCGAAATCGGTGACAAGAAATGGTCCTTTTTGACTTGAAAACAGACTTTCGACTGGCTCGCCTGCCGCGGCGGTCTCTCTCAATGCTGCCTGCAATGACCTGAACAGAGACGACAGATTTGAAACCTTTAACGGTTGTTGATGCAGAATGAGCGTGAGTTTATCCGTCGTCGGCATCATCTCAGTTTCCTCATGTCGCCAACGCGCATTGTTACATTGTCGCGATCGAGTTGCTCAAGCAATGCGAGCGAATACTTTCGGCTCGTACCGAGCAGGTCGCGGACGTTGTTGATCGAGATCTCGGAGTTGGAGCGACAGAATTCGACTACGGTGTCGAGCATCTCGTCGTAGACCTCGGCCGCGAATACGACATCGGGTCCAGCGCTGACGACTTCGCGGCAATCGGCGAGAGCGCCCAGCAATTCCGCGTCGATTTTGTTCCAAGCCGGAGGCGAGTATTGATGCTCTCGCAAAACCCCCAAGAACCGGTCGACTTCGCCTTGTTGTGCTTCGTTGAATTCAACGCGATGTTCTGCATTGCAGACCGCCGCACCGTGCTGGATTATCGCGCCGTCGTCCACCAGTCGTTGGACGATTGCGTCAAATCCGCCAGCAGAGATTTCGAGACGGTTTCTTAGTTCCTGACGCGGCATGCCTCGGCGCAGTGGGTAGCGACGGTGGTATTCCTTAAGTGCTTCGAATGCTTGGCGCTGTAGAGATGCAAGGCTTGAATGCAGAACATGAAGCGCTCCAGCGCCATCAGTTAGACGGACGACCTCTTTGTTTTTGATCAGCTCGATTAGATCATTGTCGACTTCGCCCCGCGACAGATGTGCATTTGTCGCGATCTGGGCCGCGTCAGCGATGCCTAGACGATCAAGCGAGTGCTTGATCACATCCTCGGATCGACCTTCGGACAGTATCTGCAAGTGTTCGATGATGGCTGAGTCATTGCGTCGATGACGTGGCGCATCGGTCACCAATGCGACGCCACCCCCAAGCGTGTCGTTGCTATCGCGCAACACGAAATGGTCGCCGTTTGCGATTGGACGAGGCGCATTCATCTTGATCTGCGCCCAACCGCTGTCTCCGGCGTTCAATTGGTTCGATCCAAGCAGTCGGACCGTCGCCGGTTCTTCCCAAGTGCCACCGAAAAGCGTGACGTGATGGTTGTGTTTGATGGAGCGTTTGACACCTGAAATCGCTCTCAACGATGCGTCAAAAACCGAAGTCGTGTTGAACTGCCCTCGTCGCACGAGGGCTTCACCTCGTTCGATTTCGGTGTGAGAGACCCCGCTAAGGCTAACCGCGACGCGCGTGCCGGGTTGAGCAACTGCGATTTCAGAATTGTGGCTCTGCAATCCTCGGATTCGAGCGTTTTCTCCTGATGGTAGAAGTGCGACTTCGTCGCCCACCTTCAGATTTCCGCCATCCAGGGTGCCTGTCACAACGGCGCCGAAACCAGCAACGCTAAACGAACGATCGATGAACAACCGAGGCCATTCATTGCCAACGCGGGGCGGTTTGGCTTGGACAAAGTCCGCGATCATTTGTCGCAATTGATCAATGCCATCTCCGGTTTCAGACGAGACGGCAACCATGGGGGAGCCTTCGAGCGACATGCCTTCTAACATCTCGGAGACTTCGATTTCGACAAGCTCGATCAAGTCAGGATCAGCGATATCTGACTTGGTCATCACGACGATTCCGTCGCGAACATCCAACAAGTCCAAAATCGCCAAATGCTCTTGCGTCTGTGGCATCGGGCCTTCGTCGCCAGCAACGACCAACAAAGCTAGGTCGAAGCCACCCGCACCCATAAGCATCGTCTTCACGAATCTCTCGTGACCTGGCACGTCGACGATGCTCACCACGCCAGCGTCCGCCAAATCGAGCCACGCGAATCCCAACTCGATAGTCATTCCGCGCGCTTTTTCCGCGTCCAACCGGTCTGGATCGATTCCAGACAATTTCTCAATGAGTGTGGACTTTCCGTGATCTACGTGACCAGCTGTTCCAATGACGAACATGTTGCGTGTGAGTTTTGAATCCGCGGAATTGACGATAAGTATCGATTATCGGACGAATCTTGGAATCGGTCATTTCGCTGGCGTTGCCACGTGAAATGATCCGAAATCCGCTTTAAGTTCGCAGTTCCAATCGAACTACAAGAACGAGCGGGAACTCTCGCCAGAACACACCAGACAACGGCGACTTCGCTTGTGAGTAGACTTCAGGCGGGAAGCGCGGTTCTTCGAATCCGGTCAACGCAAAACCACGATCCAAGAAAACTCGAAGAATTTCACTTATAGGTCGATGGAAATAGCGGTGAGGTTTTGGTTGCCCAGATATGCCGATCCCTAAGTACGGTCGTGTGCGCAAATAGTCTGGAACCCAGACGGCGAATCGTTCTTCGACACCGTCTGCCGTGATCTCGCGTTCCAACGTGTTGCGAGTGCCGTCCGAGTTGAAAACGGGATGAAGGACGCTGAACACGAACCTGCCACCTGGCTTCAGGAAATGTGCAAGCGAACTCGCCAACGGCGTAACAACCGCCATGTCCATCAATCCCATCGTGCAAACCGCGGCATCGAATTGTGCGCCCGAGATTGCCGTCATCTCCTCGAAGTCGGCTGCATTTGCAACGCGGAAATCGATCCGGTCTTCATACCCGACAGAACGTCGTTTGGCGCGTTCAATGAACTTGCGCGAGTGGTCGAACGCGACAATCTTCGCACCGGTTTCCGCCATGCGCCGCGTGAATCGACCGGCCCCGCAAGCGATATCTAGCACCTGTTCACCAGGCTTCAGATCTAGCAATCGCTCTTGTGTCGGTTCGATCAAAAAGTCCTGCGCGGTGTTTCCACCGCCGATTTGGTCATCCCACCAACCCGCGATCTCATCCCAAATTTCGACGGCTTCGTTGAGATACTCGGGAAAATCGACTGTCCTAATGTCGGATACATCCGACCCATCGCTATTCATGGCTAGTTCAACCTTCGTCGCTGTCCAAGATGAACCGCTCGAAGACATTGTTGCCCAACAATCGTCCCCGTCGAGTAAGCCTTATGCTGTCGACAGAGTGTTCGATCAAGCCAGCATCGATTAGCTCATCGATTTCGTGCCCGTAATTGAACCGCAACGCCGTCCCAAAGCGGTTACGAAACTCCTCATCCGAAACACCGTTGGCCAACCGCAATCCCAGCATCATTGTTTCCGACATCTCCATGGACTGCGATGTGACCTCCACGAAATCAATCGCGGCATCACCTTCAATAATGCCGAACGCTCCAGCATCGTCTTCATAAGATGCCTCACCCATCCTTTCGATGTAGCGTCGCGGTGATTTCATGTTTGCGAACCGTTTACTGAACATAGAAGAATGAGCGCCGGGCCCAACACCGAGGTAAGGTCTGTTGCGCCAATAAGTTAAGTTGTGCTGCGACCGATAGCCCGGTTTGGCCCAATTTGAAATCTCGTATTGCTCGTATCCGGCATCACCAAGCAGATCCATGGCCAATTCGTACATGTCCGCTGTCAGATCATCGCCCGGTGTTCGCACAGCGCCGCGTTGAACATCGCGATAGAGCAGTGTACCGAGTTCGACTTGCAGACCGTACAGTGACAGATGCTCAGTGCCAAGCTCAATCGCGCGCTGTAAAGTGTTTTCCCAGACCGCAAGCGATTGATTCGGTAGTCCGAACATCAAATCGATGCTGATGTTGGCAAAACCAGCATCGCGTGCTGCTTCGACCGCTCGGACGGCATCAACCGAATTGTGTCTTCGCGACAACTTGGCGAGTATCGGGTCATGGAATGATTGGACGCCGATGCTAATTCGATTGAAACCAGCGTCAATCCATCTCTTCGATTTGATGCGATCGACGTCGTCCGGATTGGCTTCCAATGTGATTTCCGCGTCAGCCGAAACTCGCATCGAACCGCCGACGCGTTCGAGCAGCCGTGCAATCGCGTCGCCATGCAAGTACGATGGTGTTCCGCCACCGAAGAATATGGTCGACACCCCGGGACGGTTTAAGCGCTCACCCCACAGCTCGATCTCGGTCGACAGCGCATCGACAAACGTAGGCATCAAGTCTTCGATGCCTTCGTAAGTGTTGAAGTCGCAATAGTTGCACTTTGAAAGGCAAAACGGAATGTGAACGTAAAGCGCAATTGGCGCGCCCAAATCTACCGGTTTCTCACTCGCATCAACTCCGGCATAGTGACTCGTGGAAGATATTGACATGTCTATTACTACCGCGCCTCCCCACGCGTCGCACGACTTCAGATCAAGGGGGAGTCCAGAGTCCGCCTGATGATGGCTGACCGGCGGAGGAACCAGCGTCTGGCGCTTGACCAGCTTGCATCTCGGCGCGCTCCATCATCTCGCGACGCGCTTCTTCCATCTTCGCGCGTAACCAACGCTCGAGCTGGTCGAGTTCTGGCGGCGAAACGATGAATCGTTCAATTCGATCCGGTATCGGCAACTGAGCCGATACGGCAAATACGACAGCCGCGTCATCGTCCCCGATCGCATCGTTCAATCGTTTCTGGAGATGCTCATCCCGAGCACCAGCAGCTTCGACTTGACCAGACTGCACGATCTCCCGCACCTGTTGCGACACCAAATTCTGAGAAGCGCATTGGCCCCAATCAATCAACTGCGCTAGCAGTTCGGCATCTTCAAACTCCTCGACTACCGCACCAGCGGCAGCTAAACCTCTTACCAACGTGCTTGCCTGCGGATTCATCTGCTGCAACTGAACCATGGCGTCATCGCCCCGCCCCGTAACCGTTTCAATGAATACCCGTCGGATCGCGCCAGATGTCATCGCTTGGCGATCTAGCTGAGCTTTGACCGCTGACCAGTAGTTCGACAGCATCGTGTCGTAACCTTCCAGGCCCGGGAAGGGCTGCACAAGTCGAACGATGAAGAGGGAACGGGCCATTGTGTATGCCTTTCGCTGTTATCTACTTGGTTTCCGGGACGTCGGATTAAACACGAAACTACACCGAGAACAAGAAATTCGCCATGTCCCCGTCTACGAACGTGTAGCTCTTACCTTCTTGCCTTAGCAATCCCTGTTTGCGGGCTTCCAACATGCTACCGCACCGCAAGAAGTCGTCGTATGCCACCACTTCAGCGCGAATGAACCCCCGTTCCATGTCGGAATGCACTAAGCCAGCCGCTTGTGGAGCGGAGGCGCCGGCCGGAAAGTGCCATGCGCGTACCTCACGATCGGAAGCGGTGTAGAAGGTTTGCGTGTTCAAGCATCTCAGCGACGCATCCATCAACACTTCGGCATCATCACGTTTGATGCCGAGGTCGGCGCGTAATTCCGCAGCTTCCTCGTCATCCATACCTCGTAACTCCTGCTCAATGGTGCCACATATCGGCACTAAGCGAGTTTCGCAATCGATAACCGCTTCGCCGAGGTTTTGGACTGCTTCAAATTTCAAATCGTCGGCATTCAAACCGATCTCATCTTCGCCGACGTTCACGGCGACTACCAACGGTAACGCGCTGAGGATAAAGGTGTTGGAAATGACTCTGGCCTGCGCCTCGTCCAGTTGCAGCGACCTAATTGGTGTACCGTCTTCCAAACTGCTCTGGACGCGTTTAAGTGCTTCGATATTCGCCAATGCTTGAACGCGTTCGGAGGATTTCATTGCTTTGATGCCTGATTCGACGCGTTCGACACGGCGATCGATAAGTGCGATGTCCGCAAAGAGTATCTCGAAAGTGAGCTTTCCAAGATCGCGTATCCAATCTACCTTGCCGTCGGGATGTGGAGTGGCGGGATCTTCGAATTTCCTAACCACCGCCAGCAATGCTTTGGCTTTTTGCAGTGAGTTGACGGTTTCACGGGGCAAGATAGCCCCCGCCGAATAGTCGACGGGCATGTCCCAGAACGTCATCTCCGCGCGCACCTTGCGCCGGGCCGCGAATGCGGTATCGAGATAATCGAGTCGAGCGTCAGGTTTAGCTCCAACCCCGATGTTGACAGGTTTAGCGGCACCGTACCGACCTTTGTCTACCGAACCACGAGTCAACGCATTGAATATCGTGGTTTTACCGGATGCGGCGAGGCCGATGATGGCTGTGGACATTGCGTGCTGACAGTTTGAATTCGAGTGACGGGCAAAATTCGATTATAGAAATCGAGATCAAGACGGATTTCACCTAGTCGCCAAACGTGAATCGCGAATGAATACGCGATAGATTGGATTATTCTGGATTCCCATGATTAGATTGATACATGGTGATGATGAGTTCACCATCGCCAATTCGTTGGCGGCGCATCTCGACGCCGTGGGTCCCCCAGATTTACGCGCTCCGAACGTGACTGTTTTTGAGGGCCCCAACGTCAACATGGCAGAAGCCTTTGCGGCAGCGTTGATTTCCCCGTTCCTCACCGATCGTAGGGCAGTCGTCGTTAAGGGGATGTTAAAGCCTATGGACACCCGCGGTGAACGTGTCCGACCAGATTGGGGATCGTTCGCTGACAAGATTGCGGCTGAGGCCGGGCAGATCACCAATGATCTCATCTTTGTCGAAAACGTCCTCCTTCGCATGACGTCGCGACCGCTTAAGACCTTGGCGTCGTTCGCAAATGTCGAAACGCATCGAGTGCCGGATCGGCGAGAACGCGGCGAGTGGATTCGTCGGCGTTTCGAATTTCATGGCGTACGCGCATCTGCGGCTGCGATAAGCAGATTTAACGAACTCGGAGGTGACGACGTTCGCCGACTCGATAGCGAGATCCAAAAACTGGTGATTTATGCCGACGGACGCGATCTGCAAACTGCTGACATCAATCTCATGGTGGCGGACACGAGCCAAGACCGTATCTTCAACGTTATGGACGCGATCATCGAAAACCGCCACAATCTCGCATTGAGCGGTGTCCAAAACTTGATCGCCAACGGAGAATCGATCGAAGGATTATTTTCTCTGCTCACGAGACAGGTTCGCATATTGATCGTCGCGGCACACCTATTGGAGAGGGGTGCGAGTAGCGCTCAGGTCGGTCAACGGCTGCGTATCAACATGAACTGGCTAGTGGACAAGACATGCAGACAAGCCTCGCGGATCGGTTCGCGACGCCTGCAAGCCATGCACCTCCACATGCTCGATGTCGATACGAGTATCAAGACGGGACGCGCCGACCGTCGTCTCGCAGTGGAGATGTTGGTTTCCGGATTAGTCGGGCGCTAAGGGAGTGGATAAACGCTCATCGTCCAAGCGGCGACCAACATTAAATCTATCGAACATCCAGATTCGTATCCTTGAACTAGGCATGATCAGAAAAACTCAATCTGTTTCGATATTGATCGCACTGTTGGCGATGTCATCGGCTGCGGCCTTTGTCATTTCGGCGTGTCAGCAAGCTGAACCTACGCCGACGCCGACCCCGGTGCCGCCGCCGCCGACCGAAGTCGTGATGTTGCAACCGTTCAATACGCCCACAATGGCACCTGAGCCAACCGCGACGTCAACCGTGACGCCGACCGCCACGATTCCTCCGACTCCAGCAACCCGAGAAACCGTGAGCATGTACTCCGCCGCGCACCGCACTCTCGACCGTGGAGAGTTCAAGGATGCCGAACGACGTTTTTCGACGATTGTGGAGATCGAGCCTGAATTCTCACGTGCATGGGCAGGGCGAGGTCGGGCACGGATGTTGCAGGGCGAATTCGATGACGCGATGGTCGACTACGACCGTGCGATTTCGCTGCGCCCTAAAGTTGGTTCCATCTACGGCGAACGCGCTCTCGTAAGGGTTTCGATGGGCGATTTTGACGGCGCCAAACGAGACGCATTGCGTGGACTCGAATTAGACGATGAATTGGTGAATGCCCATCTCGTCATGGGGCGCGTACGAGCGACCGAAAACGACTACGAAGCCGCATCTGAACATTTCAGCAACGCCATAAAGCTTGCGCCCGACGACGGTGGAGTCTATTGGTGGCGCGGCAGGTATCACCGTGACATTCTCCTCGACGGCGCGGCAGCGTATTCCGACTTCACTTACGCAATTGAATTGCAACCGGCGCAAGCCACCTATTTCTTAGACCGAGGCATCTTGCTGGTGCGCGTCGGCAATTTCGCAGAAGCCAAACACGACCTGCTCGAGGCGCTCTCCCTTTCGCAAGACCCCAAGTTGCCTAGAGTGATCGAAAGCGCCGATAGCTGGCTCGAGATCATTGAGGAACGAGCCCCGGGCGTCGAACCAATCGCTCCACCACCCGCTCCACCACCGATCGATTGATCTCGAACCGCACGTACGGTGCGGATGACTCCATAGTTTGGAACGATTCCAAGGTCAGATACTCAGGCTAACCGGCAAACGTAAATCATCTCTTCGCTTTCGCTCTCCAATGGCGAACCATCGAAATCGCCGAATACTTCGATTAACCGCATTCCTGCCTTGCCGAGTAAGTCCAAGACTTGTTCGTGATGCAAGTACCTAAACTCCACTCGTAGTTCCTCGCGATCGATTATCTGCCCTCGCGAGTCAAGAGTTGCGATGATCTGGGTGCAGTGGTTAGTCTGGGTCGCGGTATCGAAATCGTTGATACCGGTAAGTACGTGCCTGATACCCGGTTCATCATCGTCGATTACGCCAAGCAGAAACTTCTCGCCGGGTTCTCCGTTGATTAAGTCATCGCTAGGGTAGAAGAGATTGAAGATGCACACCGCTTCAGGAGCCATGTGCTGAGCGCAACGTTTGAGCGCCTCGAGTTGTAAATCCGCATCGGTTACGAGAGCGAGGGTATGCGCCGGGATGATGACGAGATCGAAATCCTTTTTCCCAAGATCCAGTCCACACATGTCAGCTTCAATCAATTCAATTGAACCGACCACCGGCGCGTCGCCCAGTTTCTGAAGAGCGCGATCGAGCATCGGACGATTTAGATCGACGCCGACGATGTCATGACCCATAACCGCCGCCGGGATCGCGATGCGGCCAGTGCCGACTCCAAGTTCGAGGACCGATCCGCCCGATCGGTCGATGGCGTTCAGATAGAACTCCAACTCGCCTTCTGGTGCCGCTTCGTAGAAGATGTCGTAGCGCTCGGCCCATCGGACGTAGTCCATAGCATCTTCCGTTGGAACCACGTTGTTTACACTATCCTTTAACGTTGCGCCTCGAATGGCAGATGCCGGGTGGAGGCGCAATTGATCGGCATCGAATCTCTAGTTAAACACGGGTTGTGCGAGATTGCCCAAGTCATTAGCATCACGACAAGACCGCCTAGGCACCGAGACCGCGTTCCTCACGTTGGCGCGAGCACGGGAGCTTGAAGCCCAAGGCCGGCACATAGTTCACCTCGAAATCGGTGAACCCGACTTCGACACGCCAGAGCACATCAAGGACGCAGCCAAGGATGCTCTCGACGACGGTTTCACTCACTACGGCCCGTCTCCGGGCGAGATGCCGGCGAGGGAGGCGATCGCAGCACATCAAACCGAACGCCAAGGATACGACATCGCACCGGATCGCATCATCGTCACTCCGGGTGGGAAACCAGTGATGTTCTTCTCGATACTCGCGCTCATCGAAGAAGGCGACGAGGTCATTTATCCAAACCCTGGCTTTCCGATCTACGAGTCGATGATCAACTACGCGGGAGGGACCGCGGTGCCGATTCCACTCGAGGAACGCTTCGACTTCTCACTGGACGTCGACCGATTGGAGTCCTTGGTTACTGACAACACCAAGTTGCTAATCGTCAACTCTCCAAACAATCCATGCGGAAGCGTGATAACTGACGAAGACTTGGAGCGCATCGCAAAAATCGCCGTCGAAAATGACCTCGTAGTTCTCTCAGACGAGATCTACAAGGATATGTATTACTCGGGGTCTCACACCTCGATCACAGAGTTCGACGGTTTGGTAGAGCGAACCATAATCCTTGATGGTTTCTCAAAGAGCTACGCGATGACTGGGTGGAGGCTCGGTTACGGAGTATTCCCAGAATTCATGATGGACGCTGTGACCAAGTTGATGACCAACAGCGTGTCGTGCACATCGGTCGCAGTTCAGATGGCCGGCATCGCAGCGCTTCAAGGTTCCCAGGATTCCGTCTCGGAGATGATGACCGAGTTCCGCATTCGGCGCGACCTTGTTGTCGATGGGTTGAACAACCTTCCCGGGGTGACGTGCCGCACTCCTGGTGGGGCGTTCTACGCCTTTCCGAATATCAGCGGTACGGGTCTCGACAGTCGCACATTCGCGGATCGCGCGATGGATGAGGCTGGCGTCGCGTTGCTTTCAGGCACCGCGTTCGGCGAGTATGGCGATGGGTACGTTCGCATCTCGTTCGCGAACTCGCAAGACAACCTTCGCCTCGCGATCGACCGCCTGGGTGAAATGCTGTCGTAGTTAAGAATTTCTCACTCAGCGTCGGGACCATGCGATAGCGAGTCTATTACCGGTACACTGCACGCTTTCATCAAATCGCGCGTGTTCGCCTTAGCAATGGCACGCAACACATGTATGGTGTTATGTCGCACCTGCTTTTGAACGGCTGAGACAACAATTTGCGAATTCTCGTCGATCAATCCCCAAAATGGTGGAAGTTCGGAACGGGCGATCAAGTTTTGTGGAGCCATTATGTAGTGGAAATCGGCGCAGGCGAGGAAGGCAGGATCGTGGAATTTGGTTGAAAACCTGGCGATGCTTCGTTGCTTTGCCGCCAATCGTTGCTCGATCTCTTTGTCGTCCCGCAACGCGGCGGTATAGGCGGGATGTTCACGCCAGTCCGACCCGTCTTGAGCGGATGCGACTGCATGATCTCGCGCATCGTTAAGTACCGTGGCCGTTAGATTAGCCGCGTCCTGTAGCGCCGAGAGTTGAACCAAAGCCAGTTTACGGTCCTCGTTGGTCTTGTCATCCCGACGCAGATCGGCCCGCGAAGACTTTACCTCAACGATGTAAACGATGTTGTTTTTACCAACCCCGACGAGATCTACAATCCGGCCGCCTGGTCCCTCCAACTTGACTTCCATCCCAATCGCGCGACACCCGGCGACCCCGTGTAACCACTGCCACGCAGCCCACTTCAATTCGTATGTCAGGTCGGTCTCGGTACCAGATTTCAGGGCGCGTGACGGTGCGACCTCGCCATCGCCGACATCCGTTGATCGTGTATGTTCCGTTGATTTCGTCATTTTTCCTGCATTGGACAATTGTCAGAAAATATTTGCGTTAATGCTTGCATTTTACTAGAAACGACGTGCTATGATGGTAATTGAACAGAAGTGCTATCCTACATCGAGCCCATCGTAGCGGAATTGGAGACTGACATGACGATCATACGAGATGGACGAAATACAAAAGACGCCAAGGACTTCACGATTGTTGGAGTTGGAGGCGCAGGTGCCAAGTCTGCAACCGAACTCGCGAAGGTGCTGGGAAGTCTCGACGATGTCATTTCTGTCGATCGCGAGATGGATGACCTACGTTCCATCAATGTGGGACGGCGCATCGCAATCGGTTACCCGGTATTTATCCACAGTCAAAAAGGCGAATCCGATGACGACCTCGCTGATGTGAGCGACTTGTTCCGTCTTAAAACCGCAATTGGTAAACCGCCTATCACCTTCGTGATGGCAGGCCTTGGCGGAAACACTACGTTGGAACTTATGCCCTCCGTGATCCGTGCCGCTATGTCCACAGGTGCGACGGTGTTGGTCATCGTCACCTTGCCATTCGCTTTCGAAGGTCGCACGCGTTCAAACATTGCGGGAATCGCGTTGGATCGAATTCTGGCGACTGGATGTCCCTTGGCCATGGTTGACGCAGATGCCGCGTTGTCGAACGTGGCGATAGCTGGAGACCTCGCGTCAGAGCTTGCGGCTGCAAAAGCTCGAGTGGTTATGAATGTTTTGTCGGCTTCCGGCGTGGCAACGTTCGGCACACTCAACACCGCGCCAGAATTGCTCGACGCGATCAGCGGCACCGGGCCAACGTTCATCTCGTACGCGTCATGCGAAGACGTCGTCGATTATCGAAAAGCGACTCGAGAGGCGATCAAAAACCCGATTACGTCTGGCATCGAATTGAGTGAAGCTGACTGTGTAAGCGTCATCGTCTCAGGACCGCGAGACATGTCCGTCAAAGCGTTGAATTCGGCGATCGCGATTGTTCAAGGAGAAATCTCAGAGAATGCGGTTATGTCGACCTCCTTTGTGGCAAGTTCCGATGCATCAAAAGGAAATCGAATGAGGATCAGCATCTTGGCAGGGAAACGATTAGAGCAACCAGTGCCCGTCGCCGCTGGGGCAACTGAGCATGTAGGCGCCCTAAGGTCCCGCGAACACCAATACATCGATGATTCGAGGTTGATCGGAGAGGATGTTGACGACCTATTTGGCGCGCCGGAATGGTTGATCGACAATCCGAGTGAACGGGACCGAGTGCCTGTACTGCTGTAGTTCGATCCTCATCCGCCATTTTGTGCGCTCACGTTCGGCAATTCTGTGAGCCACTATTGGAACGGCAGGGAAGGGCGTCGTTGATTAGACGATTGCGTTGGCGTCCCGGGTTCGATGCCTCCTTACCCAGGTGATGCCCCAATCGCAACGGCATTCTCCTTCCCCGCCGATCATCTATTAAGGACCGACCTTTCCCGGGCCAGCCGGGTTGTCAACCGTCAAATGCTTCGCGATCGTGTCGTTGAATTTCAACTCGGAGTCGTCTTCTGGTTGGAAACCGAGCACTCGACGCGCATTCTCTAACGACCAGAATGAACGTGTGTTAGCACTCAGGCCGTACACGACGACCCAAGGCACTCCATGTTCGTTAGCAATGTCAGGTGTTTCAATGGCCTTGGCGAAAAGCTGCTGAAGGTCCCGCTCGCTGAAATGTGCACCCAGACCGCGTTTATACGTCGACTGCGGGGTCCCGCCGTGCGACGGGTCGCGATTGGCCATCAATGCTTCCGCGTCGGTTTCGCGTGGATTCCCGATGCGGACTTGCACGACCTCGAGTTTGCGTCCGAAGGCGCCGCAGGCATACGGATGCGCAAGCAACTCGTACGCGGCCTTAGCCCAACCGTAGAAATTGTCGGACAGCGGCACCTCATCTTCGAAAACCATCTCCTTCTTCCGATTGTGGATCAACGCGTGTTCGTACCAGTCGGCAGCATGATTTGAGCTTGCGACCACGATTCGTCTCACACCTCCGTCATAGGCGCAGCGATAGACGTTGTTCGCCATCTGGACATTTTCCAATTCGGTAGCGAACCGATCGATCTGGGGCACCGCATCGCCGTACACACCGCCAGGACTTGAACGCTTGTAGGCGAGGTGGATAACGGCATCTTGACCATCAAAATGCTGTTGATATTGGGATCGATCCGTGTCGATCAGGTCGACGATCTCAATCCCTTCCACTGAGTTGCCATTCGCGTCGGTGTCCATCGCGTCGATGAGTGTCAGGTCGTACCGATCGCGGTAGGTCTTGAGCATCTGCGCCGCGATGTAACCGCTTGCGCCGGTTATCAGAACTTTTAGCTTGTTTGGCACGTCTCAACCTCCTTGCCAAGGTCGCGGCGGGCCATACAGACTATCAATCGTCCTGTTGCAGACCGCGCGGCGTAATGTTCTCGTCTGAAGTCAACGTTATCGCGTACGTCCCGACCATGAGATCATGCAATGCGCGATTGTCATGGCGAAGGATGAACAAATAGCCGACGTAAAATATCGCAGTCGAAACGATGGTCGATAATGCTCGACCGAACGCCAACGGAATTCCAGGAATGTTTCCGTTCGCGTCCAGCACGTAGACACTTAGCACACGTTTGCCGACAGTTGTACCCAAAAGACCCACCAGTATGCCGTTGTAGACGGTCGTCACAAGTAATGCGAGAGCCAAACCCGAAAACACGTCGAAAACGGACTGTGATTCCGAATCTGCGGAACTCGCGGCACTAATCCGTGGCGCCCCTTCTTCCGAACCCAAAACTGGCGTGGCGGTTGGCAATGCTACTTGTTGGCTTGCGTTCTCAAGTTCGGCAGTTATCGCTTCGTAGTCGATGTAGGGTCGGCTGAGAATCAACGGAAACAAAAGACTCAGAATGACTATAGTGATCGCGTTGTCGATCAAATACGCGATCAATCTACGGCCGAAGCCAGCCGGAGGACCATAACGGGTTACCGCATCTGGGTGACCTCGATCTGTTTCGGTTTCAGAATCCGTTTCAGCGTAATACGGTGGACGTTGATACTCCCATTGAGGCTCCGGTTCGGCTTCGTCAGGACTGTGGGTCTGCCATTGCGGTTCTTCGCTTGTTGAAACGTCAGATTGTGCATGTGACCAGACCGGATCCGCCTCCGGTGCCGCTTCTGCCGAAAAATCACCAGTCCCGCCAGCCTCATACTGCGGTCGAGGGCGACCAAGCATTATGTTGCGGAGGTCGTCAGGGTGTGGCGTGGTTGTCGGCGACGCATCCGCTGCGTTCAGGTTCGACGCGGAACGGTCGTCTTTCGAGTCAGGCATATATTCAATTATGCGAAACCTCGCAACGGGATGCGCGACAATTGCGCAATACACTTCCAAGTGATTTGGATCGAACGGAGAAACAATGACCGCATCTCAAAACACCGCAACTTCGTACGCCGGGAAGGTGCGCGCACCGGAGTTTCCAGATGGTCTCGAGTGGATAAATGCGCCAGAGCCCGTAACGCTATCCGGATTGCGCGGCAAGATCGTTATCCTCGATTTCTGGACCTACTGTTGAATTAACTGCATGCACATACTTCCGCAGTTGCGGAGGCTGGAGAAGAAATACGCCGACACACTCTTCGTAATCGGCGTTCACTCGGCGAAATTCGATACCGAACGCGCCACGGAAAACGTGCGTGTCGCCGTCAACCGTTACAACGTCAATCATCCTGTTGTCAACGATGTGGAGTTGCAAGTAATGTCGGCTTTCGCTGCACGGGCGTGGCCAACTTTGATGTTCGTCGACCCCGAAGGCAAAGTCATTGGCCGACACGAAGGCGAGTTCCAATTTGAGGCCATGGACCGAGTATTGACGGCGATGGTTGACGAGTTTGATCGTGCCGGGGTACTTGACCGTGGCCCAGTGCCTTTTGAATACGGTTCGGAATCCCGAAGTCATGGCGCCTTGTCATTCCCTGGCAAGATATTGACTGGTGACGACGACAAGCTGTTCATCGCCGATTCAAACCATCATCGAGTAGTTGTAGTTAATGGAGACGGCACTATCGATGAGACAATCGGCAACGGTGAGAGTCCGTTGGCGGTTGATTCATTTGATCCGCAACCGGGCGTACTCAATCCCGTTGGCAGCGAATGGGACTACGACGCGTCGCTCTTCGACAATCCCCAGGGCATGGCGTTAGATGGCGACACGCTCTATGTGGCGGACGCCGGAACACACACGCTAATGCGCGTTGATTTGAAGGCGCGTAAAGTCGCGATCATCGCTGGCACTGGCGAACAGTCGCTGATCCGGCACACGGGGGGTGAGGCGACATCGTTCCCCCTTAATTCACCGTACGACCTTGAATTCGCGAACGGCACTCTCTACATCGCCATGGCCGGGGCACACCAACTTTGGCAAATGGATATCGAAGCCGGCATGATCGAACCATTCGCCGGCACTGGTGCCGAGAACATCGTCGATGGACCCCGAATGGAATCCCTACTCGCCCAACCCTACGGATTGGCCCTCGATGGCAACAATCTCTTTTTCGCCGATTCGGAAACCAGCGCCATCCGCGTCGCCAAGATCGGCGATGGAGGACGAGTCATCACCCTCACTGGCACCGGGTTATTCGCGTTCGGCGATTATGACGGCATCGGCAAGAAAGCGGTGTTGCAACACCCTCAAGATGTTGCGATGGCACCTGACACGATATACATCGCCGACACATACAACCACAAGATCAAACGCATGGATCTGTCGACGCTACGCGTCACAACTGTCGCTGGCGACGGCACTCAAGGAACGACTGACGGCGAGGCCATGAGCGCAAGCTTTGACGAGCCGGCTGGAATCGCCTACCGGGATGGGATTGTCTACGTGGCTGATACGAACAATCACCTGATCCGCAAATTCGACGTTGAACTAGGGACTGTCGCTACGGTCGAATTGACTGGCGTTTGAGAGAGGTTGATCGTGCCGAATCGCTTAACGCAAGAGACCTCGCCGTATCTGCTCCAACACAAAGACAACCCGGTCGATTGGTATCCATGGGGTGAGGAGGCGCTGTCGAAAGCGAAAGAACTCGACCGGCCGATATTTCTGAGCATCGGCTATTCGGCGTGCCATTGGTGCCACGTCATGGAGCGCGAATCGTTCGAGAACGGTGAAATCGCCGCGCTGATGAACGATTTGTTCGTGAATATCAAAGTAGATCGAGAGGAGCGTCCTGATATCGACTCGATCTACATGTCGGCGGTCCAGTCGATGACTGGCCACGGCGGATGGCCGATGTCCGTCTTCCTTTCGCCCGATGGCAAACCGTTCTACGGAGGGACATATTTCCCGAACGAGGATCGCGGTGGCATGCCATCGTTTCCCCGGGTGTTGACCGCAGTCGCGGAAGCCTACCGTGAAAGGCGAGATGAGATTACCCAAACCTCGACTCGTATCGTCAACGCCATATCGGCGCAATCGAGCGCTCGGATGAGTGTCGAACCGATCGCGCAAACGATGTTCCATTCGGCGTATCGTCACTTGGCTCCAGAGTTCGATTGGCAACACGGGGGAATTGGTTTGCAGCCGAAATTCCCACAACCGATGATGTATGAGTTCCTGCTCGCGCACGCGGAGTTGCAGAGCAACGAACCCGCGCAGGCATTCGTGGAATTGACGCTGACTAGGATCGCACGCGGTGGGATTTACGACCAGGTCGGCGGTGGGTTCCATCGGTACTCGGTCGACTCGGTGTGGCTAGTGCCGCATTTCGAGAAGATGCTTTACGACAACGGTCAGCTAGCGAACCTCTATTTACACGCGTGGCAGCGGACTGGCAATCCGTTCTTCGCCAAAATCGTCGAGGAGACGTTGAACTACTTGGATCGCGAGATGCGGCACAGGTCTAGCGGAGCGTTCTACTCCGCGACGGATGCGGATTCGGAGGGCGAAGAGGGCAAGTTCTTCGTGTGGCAGACGCGGGAGATGGAAGAGGTGCTGGGACCGGAGTTGGCTCGGGTGGCGATGGTTTATTGGGATGCGACACGGACGGGGAACTTCGAGGGTCAGAACATCCTCAACATGCACCGCTCCGACGAATCGGTAGCGAATGAACTTGGGATATCGGTGGATAAGTTGACGTCGAAGATCGGCGAGGCAAAGAGATTGCTTTACGCCGCGCGGTTGCGGCGCGAATCGCCAATGACCGATGACAAAGTGATCACTTCGTGGAACGCATTGGTCATGCGCGCCTTTGCCGAGGCCGGTGCGGCGTTCAACCGTAAAGATTGGGTTGCCGTCGCGGTCCAAAACGCAGAGTTCATTCTTGATCGTCTGGTGCGGGCCGATGGCCGAGTGATGCGGAGTTGCAAGGCCGATTCGGGTGTCCCCGCGAGTATCCCGGGTTTCCTAGAGGATTACGCGTACCTTGCCGACTCGCTTACGCATCTCTACGAAGCCACGTTTGATCTCCGATGGTTGGAATGGGTTGAGGAACTTTGTGACTCGATGATCGAGTTGTTTTGGAACCCGGCGGATGGAGTCTTCTACGACACCGGTTCGGATCAAGAGGCGTTGATCGTCAGACCTCGAGACACATTCGACAACGCTCAGCCGTGTGGTGGTTCCGCAGCTTCGCTGGCACTCTTGCGTTGCGCCGAGTTCACGGGCAATGCCGATTTGGAACGCATCGGCGCGGCAAATTTGCGATCGATGCGCGATCTGATGGAACGGGCGCCATCCGCTTTTTCGTGGTGGCTCCAGGCGGCGCAGTTCTATGCCTCTGCGATTAATCAGGTCGTTATTGTCGGCGAGCGGGGCAATCTGGAGACTGAGGCGTTGCTGGCGGAAGCTAGAAATGGTTTCAATCCCGATCGCATTGTGGCGTTGATTACACCTGGAGATCTAGATCAGGAGACATCTCTGCCACTCTTTCAAGGTAGGCGGATGATTGATGGGTTGCCAACCGCATATGTTTGTAGGAACTATGCGTGCGAGTTGCCGGTTAACGACGTCAAGGCTTTGCAAACGCAGTTGAACCAAAACAACTGATAGAATCGCAGGCACGACGAGATCTTTCGTAACAAATACATCCGCGACGAATGCGGACGATTCAGCCGCGGCTTACGCGGAATCGAACACAAGCGACGAGTACCTGATGCCGATCTACGAATACAAGTGCGAAAACGGCCACGTCTTCGATGAGATGCAGAGTTTCTCGTCGGAACCGATCGCTACGTGTGGCGACTGCGGTACCCCCGCGTCCCGAATGCTGTCGGTGCC
Organism: Dehalococcoidia bacterium; assembly: GCA_965208645.1. GTDB lineage: Bacteria > Chloroflexota > Dehalococcoidia > Lucifugimonadales > Lucifugimonadaceae > Bin127. Next base: position 1,523,939 of record OZ242350.1, read on the forward strand.
CATGGTGTTGTACAAAGGATCGGGTTTCTACACGACCGACTATGGTCGAAACGGGTCGGCATCGAGATCTAAGTCGGATTCCAACGGCGAGTCCTCTTCGGCTGACTCGAAACCTAAAGAGAAGGCGAAGAGCAAGTCTTCGTCTTCTGCTTCTTCTGATTAACGCGGGTGGCGTCGATTGCGCTTCGTAATTCAACGCACTACCGGAGCACGGGTTACCGTTGACGGAGAGACGACGGGCGAGATCGAAAAAGGCTTGGTGATACTCGTCGGTGTTACGCACGACGATGAGCAAGCCGATATCGATTTCTTGGTCAATAAGACGGTCAACCTGCGGATATTCAGCGCAGTTGATGGGACATCTGGATTTGATCTTTCGTTATTGGACGTGGGTGGTTCGGCCTTGCTTATCAGTCAGTTCACGCTGTTCGCAGATACTCGCAAAGGAAGGCGACCAGGTTTTATCGCATCGGCGTCGGGTGATGTAGCTAGTCCGATTTTCGATGATGTCGCCAAGGCGTTCGAGGATGCCGGAGTGGGTGTGCAGCTTGGGGTTTTCGGGGCAATGATGAATGTCGAGTTGGTGAACGAAGGGCCGGCGACGTTTCTGTTGGATTCGACAGACCGGCACCGGTCTCGGCGGCGGGGATAGACGCCGTCAAGCGACGCTGAAATCTAGGGAGATATCGAGGGCGGTGACGGAGTGCGTGAGTTCGCCGACGGAGATGATGTCGACGCCGGTTTCGGCGATTTCTCGGACATTGTCGAGGGTGACGTTGCCGGATGCTTCCAAAAGGGATTGGCCGACGCGATCGTTGACGGCGGCTCGCATGGCGTCTGGTGCCATGTTGTCGAGCATGACGATATCGGCACCGGCGTTCATTGCATCGATGGCGTCGGGGACGGTTTCGACTTCGATCTCGATCTTCATCGAGAAGGGTGCGTTGGATCGGGCGTGACGGATGACGTCGCCGATGGAAAGACCTTGTGATGTCATCGCGGCGATGTGGTTGTCTTTGATGAGGATGCAGTCGGCGAGGGACATGCGGTGGTTGCCGCCTCCTCCAGTTAGGACGCTGTATTTGTCGAGGACGCGGAGGCCGGGGACGGTTTTTCGGGTGTCAACGATGGTGGCGCTGGTGCCTTGGATGGCGGCGACGTATTTTGCGGTTAGGGTTGCGATGCCGCTCATGCGTTGGAGAAGGTTGAGGGCGGTTCGCTCGGTGCTGAGGATTGCGGCTGCTTTTCCGGTTACGGTGGCGATCGCCAATCCGGATTCGACTGGTGCGCCATCTTGGAGATGAGGATCGAATTTGGCGTTCGGATCGAGGGTCTGGAATGCTTCTGCTGCAACTTGGATTCCGGCGATGATTCCGGGCTGTTTAGCTACCATGTGCGCGGCTGCTTGGACATTGGATTCGCCGACGGTTGCGTTGGTGGTGGCGTCGTGAAAGGCGGAATCTTCTTCGAGCGCGGCTAGGACGACGCGTCGGATGTGGCTGGTCGAGAGGGACATCCGCCCTTGGCCTCAGTTTTGTTGAGCGAGGAACTCTTGGAGAACTTCCTCGGAGAAATCGGCGTTGGTGAAGACCTTTGATACGTCGTCGAGTTCTTCGAGTTCGTCGAGCAGACGAAGGGTTTGGACGGCCTGCGATTTTTCGAGACTGACAGTGTTGTTGGGGATCATCGCCAATTCGGCGGATTCGACGCGCACGTTTTCGAAGGCTTCAAGCTCGGTCTTGGCTTTGGCAAATTCGTTGAATGGGAAGGTGATGCTGACAAGCTCGTCTTCGATGTCGACATCTTCGGCGCCGATGTCCATGACCTCTAGGGCGATCTCTTCAGGATCTGCGCCTTCGACTTCGAGTGTGACTAGGCCTTTTTGTTCGAAGTTCCAAGAGACGGAACCGTTGGCAGCCAGGTTGCCGCCTCCGCGAGTGATCTTCGAGCGGATGCCGGATGCGGCACGGTTGCGGTTGTCCGTAAGGGTTTGGATGATGAATCCGGCGCCGCCAGGTCCATAAGCCTCGTAGACGAGCTCTTCGAGCGCGTTGCCGTCGGCACCCTTGCCGGACCCTTTGGCGATGGCGCGCTCGATGTTGTCTTTAGGCATGTTCTGAGCCTTGGCGTTGTCGACGGCCAACCTCAGACGGAAGTTCATTTCAGGGTCGGGTGAACCTTCCCTTGCAGCGACGGTGATTTCGCGCGTGAGTTTAGTGAAGAGCTGACCGCGTTTGGCGTCGGCCGCGCCCTTTTTGTGCTTAATCGTGCTCCACTTTGAATGGCCTGACATTTACGCCCTCCTCTCGTCATGAAGCGGTACCGGATGTTGGCGAATGTTATTCGACGTCGATTCCGGCGCGCATGTTTGATTTGGTTGCGGCGACCCGTAGGAGCGATTGCATTGCGTGGACAACCCTGCCGCGGCGTCCGATCACTTTGCCTTTGTCGGCATCGGCCACCTTGAGGTTGATGTTCAGGCGCCCGTCGCTCCACTGCGAACGAACTTCGACGGCATCGGGTTCGTCAACAAGTACGCGCGCGATGTAACCGATCATATCGCGCATTTCGGTTTCGCCTTCGATTTCACCGATGTCTTCGTACGATTCGGATTCGTCCTCAGTTTCAAATTCTTCCTCAGCAGACGCTTCGGCTTGAATTTCTTCGGTTACGATCTCATCGACGGGTTTATCTTGGACGATTTCGTCAACGACTTCGTCGTTTTCGGGCTGGCGTTGGTCTTCACGCATTAATTTTGACCTTTTCGAGGATGCCTTTGGATTTGAGCATTCTTTCAACCGACTCGGATGGCTGAGCGCCCTTGCGGAGCCAATCAAGGGTTTTCTCTTCGTCGAAATCGATCTGTGGCGGGTCGGGGAAGGGGTCGTAGAAGCCGACTTGTTCGATGTATCTGCCGGCTGCGGCGTTGCGCTGGTCGGCGATCACGATGCGGTAGTACGGACGACCGCGTGAGCCGATTCTCTTGAGTCTGATTCGAACCATGTATCTCCAAGCGGGTTCTGTGGGCGATTTTTGTATCGCGAAGGTAGTGTTTGAGCGCCTTTTCGATTTGACGCAGGCGCTAAGTTTCGATTTTATCGCACGCAGGGCGTGCGCGTATCCGTACCCTCGGATGACGCGATGTTTGAACTAGGATGCGAAGGATTAGGAAGGATGGAGTGTTGTGAGAAATGAGTGTTGCGGTGAATTTCGGGCATCCCCTGCGTGCTCGCTTTGCTTGCACGCGTCCCCTTCGGGTGCTGTGCATAACCACTGTCATTCCGGCGAAAGCCGGAATCCAGAGGGGCCGGGCAACGGCCTCCAAAGCGAAACGCCAAGTTCAAACTCCCTTTCGCGCCCTCTGGAGCATCAAGGGGGAGGGTTGTGCACAGGACCTCTTCGCGGAGCAAAGGGGAGGGAGATGGTGTGCTTTGTTTTTCTCTGGGTTCCCGCGTCCGCGGGAATGACGGTTGCTTCGCGGGGATAACGTGTGGTTTGATTTGCTAGGCTTTGGGTTTAGGGGAGTTTGGTTGTAATTGATGGGAGAGTTGTTTTGCTTGTGACAGTTCTGTTTTTTGCTGGGGCGCGGGAACGCGTCGGGACTGGGCGCGTCGTTGTTGAGGTCGAGGAAGGGATTTGTTTGGGTGATGCGGTTGATAGGGCTATGGGCTTGGTTGGCGGTGGTGTTGTCGGGTTGCCTTCCAATGTGATGTTGGCTCGGAATGGGGTTTATGTGGATCGGTCGGAGGAGGTTTTTGACGGGGATGAGGTAGCGGTTATTCCGCCGGTTAGTGGTGGTGCGGATGAAGATGACGGGTCGGCGCGAGTTTGGGTTACGGAGGATGTGATTGATGGGGATGAAGTGGTGAAGTTGGTGGGGTCGGATGGGGATGGTGCAGTGGTGGTGTTTCATGGCATTACGCGAGATCACAATGAGGGGCGAAGAGTGTTGTGGCTGGAGTATGAGGCGTATTCTCCGATGGCAGAGAATGTGATGTCTCAGATCGTCGGCGAGATGCGGAAACGGTGGGAGATCGGGGAAGTGGCGGTCTGTCATCGGACGGGGCGTGTGGATATTGGTGAGACGAGCATGGTGTTGGCGGTGAGTGCGGCGCATCGGCGTCCGGCTTTTGAGTCTGCGCTGTATTTCATCGACCGATTGAAAGAGGTAGTGCCGATCTGGAAGAAGGAGTACTTCGAGGGCGGCGAGGTCTGGATCGGGGAAACGCCGGGGTAGGTGAGAGGGGGATGGCGTGTTTTGTTTTTCTCTGGGTTCCCGCGTTCGCGGGAATAACGGCTGTTGCGCGGGAATGGCTGCTGCTGCGCAGGAATGACGTGCGCTTCGCGGGGATGACGGCGGTTTGGCACATACCCCCTTCGTAAAGTGAGGGGGGAGGGTTTTTGGGGTGTTGGGTTATATTCTGGAGGTTGTTCTGATTAATCAAAATGGCGCTGGACGGGTTTTGTCGTCTGGTGTGTCAATCCATCCGGGCGTTATTTGCGCCGGGTGAATCGCGCTGATGTCCCTTACTGAAACAGCTGTAGATAGTGTTGTGCAGGTGACCGATCTGGTCAAGATGTACGACGAATTGCGCGCGGTCGACGGGATCAGTTTTTCGGTGAAGCGTGGGGAGACGTTTGGGTTGTTGGGTCCGAACGGTGCTGGTAAGACGACTACGATGCGGATGATGGCAGGATTGTCGCCGGCTACTTCGGGATCGATATTGGTTGCTGGGTTGGATGTTGGTAGGTCGGGTCGCGATGTGCGAAATGAGATCGGGGTGGTGACGCAGCATGATGGGTTGGACAATTCGTTAGTGGTGCATCGTAACTTGGAGCTGCACGGGTATTTGGCCGGGTTGTCGTATCGGGATGCGATCCGGCGGACGAAAGAGGTTTTGGGGTTTTTCAACCTTGAGGGTCGGACTAACGCGAGCATCCATGCATTGTCGGGCGGGATGAAGCGTCGGTTGGCGATTGCGCGGGCGATGATGTCGAGTCCGCAGTTGCTCGTGATGGATGAGCCGACTACGGGTCTGGATCCGCAGAGTCGGAACCGGGTCTGGGAGCAGCTTGGGGCATTGAAGGAGGCGGGGGTGACGATCATCATGTCGACGCATTACATGATCGAGGCGGAGACGCTTTGCGACCGTTTGGCGATCATGGACCACGGGAACATCTTAGACATTGGGGAGCCTGGGGAGGTGGTGCAGCATCACGTGGGCGCGGAGGTCGCGGTCCTCAACTTGAGCGAAAACGTGACGCGGGAAGAACGGGCGGTTTTGAGAAGTCGGTTGGATGAGGAGAAGCGGAACTACAGCGAGATTGGTCCTCGGGTCTTGGTGACGGCACCACGCGATACCAAGCCGGATGTTTCGACGCTTGTTGGGTTGGCGAAGATGCGTGTTACTTATCGTCCGGCGCACCTGGAAGACGTATTCTTGGTGCTTACGGGCAAGGAGTTGAGGGACGAATGAGCACGGAGGTCGCATTCTTTACGCAGACGCGGGCGGAGCTCAAGACGGTTGCGGGGATTCGTTTTCGCAGCATCTCGGCTCTGTGGTTGAGGCACTGGTTCGCGTTTATCCGGTTCTGGAAGTACGCGGTGGCGTTCATGTTTATCGAGCCGGTTGTGATGATGATCGGAGTTGGTGTCGGAATTGGACGGTTGGTGCCGACAGTGCCGGGAACGGACATACCGTATCCGGAGTTCGTGGCGCCCGGGATCATCGTTGGGAGTGCGATGTTCGTTCCAATGGTTGAGTGCTCGATGGGCGTGTACAACCGGATGGAGGCGCAGTTATACGACACTCAACTGACGCCGCCGCTGTCGATTTTCGAGGTATTGATTGCGGATATTTCGTTCGGTGTGACGCGGGCGTTGATCAGCATGGTGTCTATCACGACGATCGCTTTGGCGTTCGGATGGATCAATGAGTGGACAGTGGTATTTGTGATAATTCCGGTGCTGTTGGTGTCGGTGCTATTTGGCGGCGTCGGGTTCTTGTTTTCGTCGACGGCCCCGCACGTTGCCTTCGTGACGCTGGTCTTCACGGTCGTGGGGACGCCGATGTTCATGTTCGGCGGCATCTTCTACCCGTTCTCAGTTCTGCCGTCGTGGGCGCAGACGATTTCGAAATTCATTCCGTTGGCCCCGGCGGTCAACTTGAGTAGGGCGTTTGCGACGAACAACATAACGGGCGAACTGGTGTGGGACCTTTTGTTCCTAGTCGGGATGATCGCGGTGGTTCTGCCGTTAGCATATGTGTTGTTGCGTCGGAAGTTGATCTCTTGAGAGTGGCTGATCCCCTATCGCCTTCGGCCCTTCCCCAAAGCGAGAAGGATAGGTATTGGGGTTAGAATGGGGTTATCTAGCAGCGGAGGGTTCGCATAGAGGCCTAGTGCGCCCGCCTGCTAAGCGGGTTGGGGGTGTTGAGCCCCCTCGCGGGTTCGAATCCCGCACCCTCCGCCATATCGCGACAGGCGAAATCCGAACGGATTGTGACTGCGTTGACATCCGAGTTGGATCGCTCATCCGGGATTGGTCCACGGTGCGAATCACTTTTTGGTCGGTCAAAGTGTGCGATTTTGCGAACTATCGCGTCGGTTCTGGACTGGTGGGACGACCATGAGCCGCCGCGTGCAGGGCCCCATCGGCGTGACGTTTTCTCTTTGGATCGGCGATGAAATCGCGAGTCCAACCCCGAAAGTGCCGTCCGAAGGGAATCAGGCCAGTACCGGTGCCTCGACGCGACTGTAGATTTGAATCCGGTGACGACAACTGTCGGCGATGTGGACCAGTCCATCGGGACTCGTGTCGATTCCTGCGGGCCGCCAGAACAGCTTCTCCTGCTCGGTCATGCCGGAATCGGCGCGCCAACCGGCCTGTTCTGGGTTCACGTCCAGAAATTCCTGGCACCACTTAGACAACGTGGCGTGACCGACAAGGGTCTCGCGATGCCCTCCGTCCATATCGAAAACCTGAACGCGATCATTGCGCCAGTCGGACACGTATACGTTGCCGTCGCCGCTGACGTGGACGCTGGAGGGTCGATCGAACTCACCGTCTCGGGAGCCGCTTGATCCGAAGGCGAAGATAAACTCGCCGCCTGGAGTGAAACGCTGGACGCGGTCATTGCGCCAATCGACAATCCAGATGCAATCTTCGGCATCGATCGAGATTCCCCAAGGATAATTGAATTCACCCGGTCCGGTACCGAAAGTGCCGAAGGAGGAAATGTATCGCCCATCCTCCGTGTATTTCTGGACTCGGGCGTTAAGGTGATCCACAACGTGGAGGTCGCCTTGGGAATCGAAGGCCAAGCCCGACGGACGATTCCACTGGCCTTCCGAAGAACCAACCTCGCCCCACCAGTGCGAAAAGGTTCCGTCCTTTTCGAATACCGATAGTTTTTGGGTGAACTCGTCGGTTAGATAGACGCGTTCGTCCAGACCAACGGTGATTGCGGTCGGTTGCGTCGACTGCCCCGGTTCAGTTCCCCAATTGGCGAATTCGAACAGGAACTCGGAGTCTAGAGTTACCGCACTCACCCTTACGTTTCTGTTGGCGGCGTTTGATCGGCTCAAAACGTATAGGTAACCGTCCGTTGAAATTCGGACGTCAACGGGGTTCATGAAGCCCCGGCCTTCAAACGAGGCGATCCCCAACGTGTGGCTATAGGTGTAGTTGCTCATTTTGTTGCGTACAAGCAGACGCGCTGCTAGTTCGACACCAACTCCGGCATTCGGTTGAACTTCTTGTTCAGCACCCATTCGGAGTCGACATGCATGAAGTCATCCAGGATGGTTGTGTAGACATCTCGATAGTCCGTGTTGTAGTGGACGTCGCCTTCCAGTTGATCGGCAGGTTTCAGGCTCGGATAGTCACCGTACAGTCCACCTTCAACCGGGTTGCCCATCAAAAACGCGACACCGCCGGAGCCATGGTCGGTGCCGGCGCCGTTGTCCTCGATTCGCCTGCCAAACTCGGAGAACATCCATATGACGGTGTCGTCGGCCTGGCCAAGTTCATTCAGATCCGCCCAGAAGCACTCCACTGCCTCCGACACCTCGTCCCACAACTTGGCATGGTTGACTAATTCGTTGGTGTGCGTATCGAAACTGCCGTGTTGGGTGTAGAAGATGCGTGTCCCGAGGTCTGCTGACATCACTTGAGCGACGCCCTTGAGGCTCTGCGCAATCGGGTTCTCAGCGTTGTACTCGACAGTGGATGAATACTTGTCCGGAGCTGATCGGAGGGTGTCGGCGCCGTCGAGCATGCCGCGCCCGGTCTGGAGCAGCCGCAACGATGGAAGGCCATCGTCCGACATGGGTTGGTAGATGCGACTGACCGTGTCAAGCAGAGCGTCGCGGTTCGAAGCTCCTGCTAGACCCGTGTACAAGCCGTAAGATTCGAGTGCTCCAACCGATGCGACCGAAACGTCCGGATATGCGAGCGCTCTCGGCAAACCTCGGCCAAAGTTGACGGTTGTCACGGCGTTTTTGCCCTCGGGATCGATGGCTTTCGTAGCCTTGCCGAGCCAACCCTCGGAGGATGCTACCGCAGGCTCAGCGGTGTGCCAAATGTCCATCGAGCGAAAGTGAGACCGATTCGGCTCGGGGTATCCGATGCCCATCAGAACCGCCAACTTGCCCGCATCATAAAGATCCTTGAACGGGCCCATGTGGGAGTTGAATGCGATCCGGTCGTCCACCGGAATCACGTTCTCGCCGCTCAGGCCCATGCTCGGCCGATAGTCGTAATAGAGACCGTCCTGGTAAGGCACAACCGTGTTTAGGTAGTCGTTGCCGCCAGAGAGCTGAATTACAACAAGATTCTTGGCTGTGCCATTCTTTTTGTGACCATTCCTTGGGTGGCCATTAGTTGCCATTGGAATATCTCCTGCGTATTTGTTCGCTGTTGTTCGTATCAGCAGTATTGGTAGTCGGGAGTCGAGGCGATCAACTGGAAAATCTCGATGGCCCGATCTGTTTCTTCGTCCTCGTTCGATGGCGGCAATTGACCTGATGCATGTTCCGCAATAATCCCGAACGTTCGGTCGGAGAGGTCTATGCAACCCATCGCGTCGAGGCACGCAGCCACGTATTCCGCGGAACTCAGATCGCTACCCGCATCCCTCACGAGTTCAACCATTCGCTGAATGCCGGGCGCGTCTCTGCGTTCCAATTCGGTTGAAGCGAAGTTGATTCGCTCCACCAGCGCGCCGCTGTCGACCCACTCTTCACCCTCATGCCAACCCTCGACGCTAGGTGGGTTGAGCAGGAATTGTCCCATAAACATCGTATGGGAGGCCAATTGTGACGAAGCCAAGTCTGGCAGATCGAAACGATCGGTCAAACGCGCGACACCGAACACCAACTCGGCCGGACTCTTAACCTTGCGGTTGCGGACGGCCTCAGACTTGAAGTGATCAGACTTGAAGATCGCCCGTAGCACGGCGCGTATCTCGCCATCGTTCTCCTCAAAAACGTCGGCTAGACGCTGGACTTCAAACTCATCCGCATCGTCAGCTACGAAGAACTGATAAAGCCTTCTGGAGATGAACTCAGCGGTGGCTCGTTGGCGCACGATGATATCGACGATGTCCTCGCCGTTCCAGTTACCGACTTCACCCAAGAATTCCTTTTCACCGTCATCGTGATCATTCGGGTCGAACTGGAACTCCATCGGAAACGGTCCGAGGAAGAACGGCGGCATCGTCGGACGCGATGCCCATCCCGTGAAGGCTCGGGCGGCGGCCTTAACATCATCCTCGGTATATGCACCCTCACCGGTCTCGTTGATTCCCATCGAAAACAGTTCGAGCAGCTCGCGACCATAGTTTTCGTTTGGCGCGTCCTTGTGGCTGTTCTGGTTGTCTAGCCAGTACATCATTCCCGGATTGCGGGATATTTGCACCAGAATGTCGCGGAACTTGCCGAGCCCGTAACGGCGGAAGAGATCTATCTCCGTGAGCATCTCCATCCCGTGGTCGAGTTTGATGCCGCCGACCGCGAGCAAACCATGCCAGAATAAGGTGATCTTTTCTTCGAGATGTTTTGTGGTGGTTGCCATGCGCCACGCCCACTGTGGATCGGCGTGACCTACTGATCTGGCCTCAACAGAAGCGATGAAGTAGCGATCCAGCAAGTCCTGGTCTTCAGGATCCGAGTATTCAGGATGGAGAAGCTCTTCGACGGTTTCGTCGTAGCCTCTGGCGACGTACTCTTCTATTTGATCCCGTGTCACTCCAAAGCCTGCCCGGCGTAGAAGGTGCGCCATCAGGGCGGTGTCGGTTTCTTTCATAACAGCGGTAGTCATTGAACGCCTCGCAAGTACGTGTCGCCCGGCAGTAACGGAAAGCGACTGCTTCGCCTATAAATTTAGCATGACTGCTCATAAATTGTTGCGCGCGTACGCAAGTACCGCGGATACCCTAACCGTCGCAAAACTCAGGATTTCCCCGCTCGCGGGGGAAATGTCCGAAGGACAAAGGGGGCACGCCATCACCGCTGATGTTGTACCGAGACGACGGCAACCACCGCAGCATCTAGCCCGCACAATCACCACCCACACAATCACCAAAGGTGTAGCCCATATACCGAAGGAGACTAGCATGCGGTTCATAGGACTTGGCAATCTGGGTGCTGCGATGGCGCAGAATATCCAGAGGGCAGGATTCTCTATGGCAGTGTACGACGTGCGGGAGGAAGCGACGCGCGCCCTTCTGGAGGGTGGTGCCCGGTTGGCGGCATTCCCGGGCGATGTCGCCGCCGTCGCCCAGAGCATCCCAGGCTAGTCCCCATTCCGCCCAGCGAACATGCCATGCTTTCGATAGCCGTCGTAATAGCAACGTATAACCGACCCGAACTGCTTGCCAAACGAGCCTTGCCGTCCGTCGCCCGGCAGACTCGTCCTCCGGACCATTTGATTGTGGTCGACGACTCGGACGGAGACTTCAGGCGCGCCAACGCTCGCGTCGTTACCGGGTTCAACGCGGGAAATGTGGAGGCTCGTTATTTTGCGAACTGCCGCACGCGCGGCGCGTCCGCTGCGTGGAACACCGCATTAGCTCATTTGCAGGCTACCGACCCGACGACCTTCGTCGCCATCCTGGACGATGATGACGCCTGGGACCCCTCGTATCTGGAGCGTTGCGAGAGGGCCGCGTCGGACCGCGACTTGGACATGGTCGCCGCCGGTTTGATCTACCGCGCAACAGGAGACTCCAACGGGGAATTGCTGGACTCTCCCCCACGGCTGGATTCCGACGAACTGTTGGTGCGAAATACGCATATCCAGGGTTCCAATCTGTTCGTCAGGTTGCGGATGCTGCTGGAGGCGGGCGGGTTCGACGAGGCCTTAGCAAGCACCATCGACAGGGATATCTGCATCAGGCTGGCCGATTTGGGCACAGTCAGGTACGGCGCCGTTGCGGAGCATCTGGTACATCACTACGCGGACAACGACCGGCCCCGTCTCTCCACACCCGGAGGGGACAAGAAGAAATCGGGGCTGAGGCAATTTTTCAGAAAGTATCGAAGCAGGATGTCTGCCTCTCAGAAGGAGGCGTTCATCGAGCGTAGCCTTCGTCTGTTCGACTGCGACCCGACCGACGACGAACGCCCCTCTGGATACCCGCGTGCGCGGGTATGACGGGAGTTGCGTGGGCATGACGCGATCGTGGAGCAGACGAATCAAATTAGAAATCCGCGAGAGGTGGCTCCCGAGACAGGATTCGAACCTGTGGCCCGCTGATTAACAGTCAGCTGCTCTACCGCTGAGCTACTCGGGAACGTGAGGACGTTGGGCATGATACCCAAAGTCTGATTCTAACGCACGCTAATCTGTCGTTCAATGCTTCGCTGAGTCCGCGATTAAGGTAATGAGACGGCGAATCGATCAATGGGGAGGACCATGTGAGCAAGTCGACGTTCAAGTTGTGGACAGGCGGTGATGCCCATGTGGGTACTGATTTGGAGCGGGGCGGTCGTCGGAGTTTGGCAGAGGCGATTCTGCAGTCGGAGCGAGGTGGCAACGAAGGTGGCCCGCCGTTCGATTGGGACATCATGCTTGACGTAGGCGATCTGTCGGGTTCGCAGACGCCACCGGATGATGAAGAAGGAGCAGAGGTGGTAAGTCAGTACGCGGTGTCGACGAAGCATCGTCGTGAGGATTTCTACAACCTAGTTGGCAATCACGACGCCAGCGGCGCGGATGAGGATACGCAGTGGTGGTTCAGGAAATGGGTGGACCCCACCGGCGAGAGCTCGGAATATTCTGGTGTTCACGCAGATCGGCGACCGTATCCGGTCGAAGGAACGTGGGAGCGATACTCGTTTCAAGCCGGCAACATCCTCTTTTTGGTGATGGGCGACCGCAATGACGGAGGCCCGCCAGTGGGAAGGGGAGTGCGGGGTGGGTATCCGGCAGGCGCGGTTACCCGCGAGACCTTCGAGTGGTGGAGAGAGAATGTCGAAGCAAATCCCGACAAGATTATTGTGTCGGCGCATCACCACATGTTGAAGGAGACGACGGTGGCATCGGGGCCTTGGGAGGGCGTGGACGGTGGATATCACGGTCGGTTCGAGGACGGCGCACCGATCGGAGCGTCGTATCTTTACTTCGTCGATGACGTTCCAGACGCGCAGATTTTCGAGAAGTATCTAGCTGAGAATCCAGGTGCGATAGATATATGGATCGGTGGACATACCCATACCAACCCGGACGATACCTACGGCGGACGTTCCCACATTGAGAACAAATGGGGCGTGTCGTTTGTAAATGTTGCGGCGTTGTCTAGATACCACGGTCACAAGAACATAGCGATGAGCAGGTTGTTCAGTTTTGAGGAAGAATCGGCGGTGGTAAACGTGAAGTGTTACCTACACATGAGTGATTTTGCCCCGCAAGGATGGTACGAGAAGACAGAGAGGACTTTGCCATTGCGAACGGCGTTCGCGCAATGCAACTCGGTTTAGATTACCGTTTGCCGAAGTTCGAAGCCGTTTCCTTCACTGTCCTTACAACTCGCAAGGCGCACCGGGATGTTGCCGCTAGGCTCGCGCAACTCAACCAACCGACCGCCAAATCGAATGATGGCCGGCAAAACCTCCTCGATGCTGTCGACCTCGATGTTCAACCCGGCCTGCGGAATCAGCCGCTCCCCGATCTCAGCCTCTGATGAGATGTGTAGCGCAAGCTCCATGCCGCCGATATCCAGAGTGGACCAGCCTGGCGAATCTACCAATATCGGCGCACCAAGGACATTGGAATAGAAAGCTTTTGCGCGCGTCATGTCAGATACATAGTGAATGACCATCGGATTTTTGGCGTTCATGAGAATTTCCCCGGTTCAATGATGCAAGACCGGTCATCAATGCTGTCGTTGGCACCGCCTACTCGCTCACAATTTCGATGAGGTCTCCGAACCGTCGAAAGTCCCCAACGTTGAACGTCATGAGACGGCGTTCACCGTGTGCGAGCATCGTCGCGACGATGTTGGCGTCGTGAATCTGCCTTCCGCCGACATCTACTTTTCGGCAAAGATCGAGTAAGATCCCTGTTACTTCTGGGCCGTCCTCAAGGACTTCGAAATCCCGCGCCATATTCGCAACATCATCAAGGGCCTCGTCTAGCGAGAAGGTGATGGGCCAAGATTGAGGTCGAGTCATCGTAGACAGATATTCTCGCAATATCTGACGACTGATGCGGCTGGGTTCGTCACTTAGTCGAATGTGCTCCAGCATCGACCTGGCAAGCGGGTGCTGCGGTGCATCGAAAACGCGTGTGTACACCAAGACGTTAGTGTCGACGAACATAACGAGGTTACGCGCGATGACCGTAAATCGCCTCTCGGCTAAGGTCTAGGTTCTCAGACCACCCTCCACAGTCGCGGACGGGCAGAATCTCGTCTAGACTTCGTTTCGATTTGGGTTTGTCACTGTAGCGAATCGGGTATCGGCGTCTGAACCCGACCGTTTCGCATTCCAGATCGACGTCGAAAGTGAACCAGCCCGCTGTGCTCCAGGCCAATGCGTGCGGAGGCGAATGGGATTCAAGTCGGTTGTACCACCATGCGTCATCCATTCGGGCATCCATCGGGAGAGCAAAGCCTAGTACAGCCTCGACCGCTTCGAACGTAGTCAGCCACCTGTCAGTTTCTAAATTGCGTAGATGGCCAAAGAGCGGTGCATACTCGCTCCGATTAACCAGTTCTTCAGTTGTTGGATTTGCGGTATCGACCATGTTAGCAACCGCCTGAAAGTTACTCTTTCGATGTTACATCGTGGTGTAGCTCGCGTTCGACCGGAGGCTATAGGGATGTCACCTCCCGGACGATGACCACGATGCTCGAAACTAGAATGACGCTCACCACCGTCGGTCGGAAAACACGTTCGTTCATCCGTCCCGTCAGTTTGATCGCGATCCAATAGCCCAGGGCCACTGTGGGTGCGGCGGCGGCGATAAGGATGAGTCGTTCGACGGTGAAGAGGCCTTGGATTGCGTATCCGATGGCGGCGGCGACGTACATGATGGTGAAGAAGAATGCCATCGAGGCTCGCACGTTTTGACGATCCATGCGCCGTCCGAGGAAAAAGAGGACGAGGATGGGACCGCCGATCGCAAGGCCAGTGGTGAATGCGGATGATATGAGGCCAAGGATCGGTCCCGAGATGCGCGGGTACGGGACCCTCCACTCTGCGTTGAACACGACCATTGCGGTGAGGACTAAGACGAGGACACCGATTGAGATCCGCAGCACCGAGGAATCTAGGGTGCTTAAGGCGAACACTCCGATGGGAGTCCCAAGCACTGCTGCGACACCCATTGGTGCCAGTTCGCGGTTTCGCAAATGTTGCCGCGTTTCGACGAGGACGAGCGAGAAGGCGATGATGGCTACGGCATTGATTACGATGACGACGGTTTGGGGATCGAGGATCAGGAGCAACAGAGGCGATGTCGTCAGGCCAAATCCGAATCCTATCGCTCCGATGACGAACGCGGCACCCATGAGTACAAGCGAGGTGACGACGACGTGGAAAATATCAGGCATGGATGATGGGGCGAGCCGCGTCCGAAACAGAGTTTCGGTCAAAGCATCGAGACGTGATATAGGTTACTGAACGACTGGCCGACAGAGAAGCAGTCGTAATAGATCAATCCGAGAGGCGCGCATAGTGAACGCTCCATACCAAGGTTCTCCGATCGCATTTGACGTCACAATTCAAAAGAATGTGATGGTGGCGATGCGCGACGGCGTTAAACTCGCCGCCGACATCTACTTTCCATCAGCGAACGGAAATCCGGCGAACGGCTCATTCCCAGTCATTCTCGAGCGCACGCCCTACGATAAGACGGCGCCACGTAACGTCACCAACGGCAAATACTACGCTCGGCGCGGTTATGTGACGGTTTACCAAGACGTTCGGGGTCGATTTGCGTCAGAAGGCGAGTGGTATGCGTTCGCGAAAGAGGCGCCTGACGGATTCGACACCGTTCAGTGGCTCGGAAGCCAACCGTGGAGCGACGGCCAAGTCGGAACGATGGGCGGTTCGTACGCGGGTAGCGACCAGTCGGCATTGGCGACGATGAATCCTTCGCACCTTTCGACGATGATCGTGGCCGTGGGTGCGTCCAATTACTACCATGGCTCGATGCGGCAGAATGGCGCGTTGGAGCAGAGGTTCATGGTCTATGCGTTCCGGATGGCGATGACGAGCAAGGAAGCGATCGCGGACGCGGGACTGCAAGGAGAGATCAAAAAGGCGTTTTTGGATGACATGCCGGACATGGTGCGAAACTTCCCGCTCAAAAAGGGCGCGACCGTGCTCCGTCGATTGCCATCGTACGAGAGGTGGGCAATCGACATCGCGATGCACGGCGATTACGGCGACTATTGGAAACAGCGAGGATATGCGATCGACGAGTACTACGATGAGCATGCTGACGTGCCGACCCTGTACCTAGGCGGCTGGTACGACTCCTACGCCCGCAACACACCGCAAAGCTACACAAAACTAAGCGCCATCAAAGAGTCGAAGCAAGTCCTGTTAATGGGTCCATGGATCCACGGCGCGTTCGAGGTCACCAATTCCGGCGACGTCGATTTCGGCACAGAAGCGCACATCAACCAGAACGATCTCCGCTTGGCATGGTTCGACCACTACATGAAGGGCCTGAACACAGAGTTCGCCGAGTGGTCACCGGTTCGCATCTTCACCATGGGCACCGGCAGCCAACGGATGAACAAACACGACCACGATTGGCGTCTCGATCACGGCGGCTACTGGCGGTCGGAACCGGATTGGCCGTTACCAGAGACTGCTGAAACACCGTTCTATCTGCACGCCGGCGGCGGGCTGTCTCAAGACGAACCTTCGGCGGATGAGACGCCATCGACGGGTTACACCTTTGACCCAAGGAATCCGGTCCCGACGATGGGTGGTGGCATTTCGGCAGCCGAAACCATCATCCGGGCGGGTGCGTTCGATCAACGAGGCAGACCCGACTTTTTCGGATGCGCCGATGTGTTGCCATTGAATTCACGCCAAGACATCCTCACGTTCCAGACCCCTGAACTTGAAGTTGATACTGAGGTCACGGGCGAGATAGTTATGCATTTATGGGCATCGTCGTCGGCTGTTGACACGGATTTCACGGCCAAGCTCATCGACGTTCACCCGCCGTCAGTCGATTACCCGGATGGCTTCGCGATGAACATAACTGACTCGATCATCCGGGCGCGCTACCGCAATAGTTGGACGGAGCCGGAGATGATGGATCCGGGAACGCCGTACGAGTTCACTTTCCACCTTTATCCCACTTCGAATGTTTTCCGCAAGGGTCACCGCATCAGGCTGGATATCAGCAGCAGCAACTATCCGCGTTTCGACGTTAACCCCAACACCGGCGGTCCGCTGGGACGCGAACAGCGATACGAGATCGCACAGCAGACGATCTGGCATTCGGCGGATCATGCATCCCACATCGTGCTTCCGTTGCAGAATGGCTAGAGATGTATCGTAACCGTGAGGATGCCTAGCAGCAGAATTGTGACGGTGAGCGCCCTCGCCGACAGCATCAGCCACCGGGATTTCTGGGCAATTTTCCCCATGTTCCGGAGCACCGCGCCAATGAACTGATCGCCGACCGATTGCGTCACCTCCTCCGAGTTCATGCTGCTATCACGAACATCGTTCGTCAGTGTACTCACATCCGGGGTCTCCTTCTGAAGGCGGATGCTCAGCGTCTTCATCGCCATACCGAATGTCACGACAAACGAAATGGTGAAAAATACGGCTGCGATTCCCCCTTCAATGTCCCAAGCAAAATCGACTGTGTAGAGCCTGCCCAGCTGACCGATCACGTCGCTGGATGCGTAGACACTCATGACGATACTGGCGGTTGCGGCCAACAGTATGGAGAGAACAAATACAACTCCCGCCCCGAGGTCAAGGTCCCTGTCTTGTTGACAAGTCTCTCGATACCTCATCAATGCCACCTGATAGTAGAGTTCGGTTTTTTCCATCGGCTTTTCCTTAATGACTAACCCGCTTATCTATGCCGCACCGCTCGTGGCTTGCATGGTATTCCAAACTGTTGGACATGAGTTGTGGCGCAAGCCCGATGCCGTGCGGCATCGATAAGCGGGTTCGACCGTCATTCTTCGGTACGATCCCCTGTGCACGTCCGCCTCAGGAAGCTAGGTCTTGGACCGTTCTCGCAGATGACTTGGTCGGAACCTGAAGTGCGCGCGTTGTACGTCGCCGACTGGTCCCAAGTCATTTGAGGCTCGCCGAAGAATGTGAATTCGCTATGCGCACCCAGTTGTTTCCGTTGCGAAGTATTGAAGTCCCATTGCAACCGACAATTGCGATTGGAAATGGTCGGCAGACCACTAGATTCGCAGAATTCTTCCGGCGGCGGATTGTTGAAGTGGAACCCCGTCGAGGTTTGTCTGAGGTAGAAGTCGATCTGTGTGTCGGATTCAGCGAACAACTTCCGTCCATCGGTGTGCGTGTATGTGCCGTGAAGCCGAAGTCTCGCGTAGGCGTACCAGTTGATCGAACCGCCATGATCTTGGGTCACGCCCCCATCATGATCCGATGCCTCTGGCAACAAGACTTTGTCAATCTGCTCGACGATGATTTGGCAATCGTCGTTGGTCGCCATCGTGATCTCTTCGCTGACCTCGTTCGGAGCAAGGGTAATCACTGTCTCTTCCGCAGGCGTCATAGCAGGGCATTCACCATTTGGCAACCTGTCCAGCACGTGGAGCACCTGCCCCTCTGAGACCTGACCGATATTGACGTGTATGACTGACTCATCGTCACCTCCCTTCTGCGCCGCACCGTCACCATCGCTCACACACCCCGTTGCGCATAGTGCTACTACCAATACCGCCGAGAGAATAGTTCGTTTGAACAGCATCTCTCGCTCTCCTTTCACCCACACTCCAGAATACCTACGCTCACCTTAGCAGACCCGCCGCGCCTGCGTTAACCCTCTGATCTGATTTCAGGGATTCGGCTCGCTGGCAATGATCGACATTCCATTTTGCCTTCACGCCGTTTGCAGCAATTGACCAGCCCAGAAAGAGTCTGGACTGGGTTTTGCAGATCGTTTTCGATCTCATTGAGCCCTAAACAACGTATCATCTTGCTACCCGCGTATCAGTGTCCCGGTTAGAATGTCCGCCAACGCGATTGAGTGGAGGATTTATTGGTGGAAAAGGTAGTCGACACAGAGGTGCTGGTGGTAGGGGCGGGCAACGCCGCAATGGCGGCCGCAGTGGCAGCTCGGGAACAGGGCGCAGACGTCGTTGTGCTAGAAAAGGCGCCCAAGTCTCAGCGCGGCGGCAACAGCGCGCTGACCGTTCACATGCGGTTCCCGTACCGGGGTATCGAGGACCTCGAACCCCTGCTTTCGGGTGTCAGTGAAGAGGAGACGCGGTCGTTGACCGAAAGGGTTAGCGCCTACACGGAATCCGATTACTACTACGACATCATGGGGGTAACTGACGGCCAGAGCGACCCCACTCTTGCGCAAATTTTGGTCACCGAAGCCTACAAAACCGTCCTCTGGATGCGGTCATACGGACACGCATGGGTTCCATCTCACGAAAGTCCCACGTCGGCGAATGTTGTCTCGTTTGATGGCGGTGGATTTGCGATGCAGGAGCGATGGTTTCGGGCCGCGGAACGTTTGGGCATTCCGGTGCACTACGAAACTAGCGCCCTAGATCTGTTGCAGGATCGCACTGGCCGAGTCACCGGAGTGCGGGCTCGGTCGGGAGACCGAGATGTCCGGTACAAATCGCAGGCAGTGATTTTAGCTTGCGGGAGCTTTGAGTCGAGCCCGGAGATGCGGGCCCAGTATCTCGGTGCCGGTTGGGACAAGGTGAAGCTCAGGGGCGTGCCGTTCAATACCGGTGACGGTCTCAACATGGCTTTGGCGTTGGGTGCTCAGCCGTATGGAAGTTGGTCCACCTGCCACGCGTCACCCCAAGACTCGAAACGCCCCGATTACGATGTCCCCGGTCCAGGCGTGAGCGGTGTCTACTGGAGCCGCTACTCATACCCCTTCGGGATCACGGTCAACGTCCACGGACGCCGATTCGTCGATGAGGGCGAGACGTGGCGCGGGCTCACCTATGCCAAGACCGGACGTGCCATTCTGTCCCAACCAGGAGGTCTAGCTTTTCAGGTCTTCGACGCCGAACAGAGACGTAAGGGGTTGATCAGGGGATACGAAGACGCAACAGGCCATAAATCAAGCACCTTGGACGGATTAGCTAGAGACCTAGGACTTCGCAATGTGCGCACCTTCCAAGAAACGATCCGTGAGTTCAACGAATCCATCCAAAAAAGCGAATTCCATCCTTTCCGCCTAGACGGGAAGTCAACTTCAGGGGTAACCCCACCCAAGAGCAATTGGGCACTCCCCATCGCCACCCCGCCTTTTGAAGCGTATCCAACAATCTGCGGCATGACCTTCACGTACGGAGGCCTGAAAATCACCCCATCCGCTGAAGTCCTGCACAAAAACGATCGGGTCATTCCCGGTCTTTACGCCGCAGGCGAGATGGTAGGCGGCTTGTGGCACAACAACTACCCATCGGGCGGCGGCATGATGGCCGGAGCCGTGTTCGGTCGCATCGCGGGAGCCAAAGCTGCGCAACAGGTGTTATCGGGTGGATGAACGCAGATTGTGTTTGCCTAACTCGGGACATGTTCCGCTTTACATGACGATTCCTTCGGATGCACAATGTGGCACTTTTTTGGGATGGAACATTTTCATCGGGTGGAGCGTCTACGTTGTTATGAACTTCGACACGGAAAAAGTCAACGCTATGGCATGAGGGATATTCGATGAGTGTTACCAGTAATAGGTTTGGAACGCGATGCCGGAACCGAGTTGCGTCGACAAGCATGCTCAGTGGAATTTTCGTTCTGTTGATGTTGGTCGCGGCGAGTTGCGGCGGTGCTGAACCGGACGATACGGCAAACATCGTAGCTCCAGTCGCGACTCCGGCACTCGACCCGACCGCCACGATTGTCGCCCCAACGGAACGCTCCGATTGGTCCGGCTACGGCGCATGGGTTCTCGAATCGCTGGACGGCCGCCCGATTATCGATGAAACGTTCGTGAGGATCGAGGTAAGTGAGGACCAATTCAGCGGTTACGACGGTTGCAACTGGATTACCGGATTTTCGGAGGACGGTGTACGGTCACCTGCGACTTTTGAGAACGGTGTGCTATCGTTCCCGCATCAGTTTGCGGTAACGGCGCGGCTTTGCAATGAACCTTTAGGCGTAATGGAGCAGTCGGACGCTTTTTTCTCGGCGCTTGGGCAAGGTGAAACATACCGAGTGGCGGGCGAACGGTTAGAGATTATCGACGACGTTGGCGATGTACGGTTGGTCTTTGTCAAACAGGTGCCGTTGGAGGGAAGAGTCGTCGAACTTAGCGAGACAGCGTGGCGGCTCGTGGAGGCGGAGGCACAAGCGCGCGGAGGTGGTGAAGCGGTAACTATGGCGTTTCTGGATGACCGGTTGGTTATCGCTAACACCGCTTGCCGTCCTTTCCTGGCGACCTACAACAGATCCGATGGAAGAGTCCGCTTCCCCTCGCAATCGATGCTTGAACGACCGATTTGGCAGTCATGTTCGGATGAGGACCGAAAACTCGAAGGTGATTTCACGGATTTCATGGGTTCAGTCGACTACGCGGTACAGGAAACGCCGGGGTTGATACGTCTGCGTATGAGAAATTCCGAGGGCGATACGCTGACGTTCGAACCGTTGCCTCCAATCGTCGATGACGTTGTAGACGCTGATTGGGTCTTGCTCGCGATAACCGAGCTTCGACAGCTAGAGTTCGGGATGTGGCATAACCGGATTCAGAAAGCGGCTGCGGGAGCCGATTTGACCATCTCGTTCCACGCCGACGGCATCTCGGGATCGACAGGGTGCAACTCATATGGAGCTGAAGCGAGGGTCAGCGAAGGGGCTGTCAGGATAGATTCCGAAACGTTTTTCTATACGGAGATGGGATGCCAAGACTTAGAGGGTGTGATGGAACAGGAGGAACGGTATCTTGACGTGTTGCCGAGCGTGACGAGATACGGTGTGTATGGCGACCATCTGGTCTTACAAACGAACGACGATGTATTTCTGCTGTTTCGAACGGAGTGAGTTTCCAAGCAACGAGTCCGGCCAAGGCAGTATCGTTCGCGCGTACTAGAGTCTTTACGCCTAGGTGGTCGTCCTCGCGTTAGCGAGCAGGTTGGCGAGAGTGCCCCCTTGTATCGCTTCTCTATCCTCGTCGGAGATGAACGTTAGATGAGAACGGAACGCCTCCAGAGACTGCAGGTGCGTCATCGCCTTCTTGACGACCGGGAAGTCAGAACCCCAGCACAATCGCGTGCCAAAGGCTTCGTAGCAGGCCTCGTAAACCCAGTGCGTTTCCGTGTACGGGAAGTCCCAGACCCGCTCTGGCTGACAGAGGTAGTGGAAGCCCGATAGCTTGAGATGCATATTGGGCAATTTCGCCGATTCCGTAACGTTGTCGAGCATCGATTGCGCATCATCGCCGTAGGAACGAAGCGCCGACATGTGGTGACAAAGGATGGGCACTTCAGGGAACGACTCGGCTACCTTGCGAATCTCGTTCTGGTGATGCGGGCCCATTGCGATGGAAGCGATCAGACCAATGTCGCGGGCCACTGAAAAGAAGTCCTTTCCCTCCTGCGAGTTGAACCAGCGACCGTCATCCTCGCCGGCTACGTAGTGCGTGAAGGCCTTCATTGGCCACTTCTTAGCGGCCATTTCCAAGCGATTTGCTGCACCCGGTGTGTGATACGTGTCCGACCAGAACGAATCGACGTCGGCAAACTGATTCAATCGGTCCGGATATTTCTTGACCGCTGCCGCCACGTAGTCGTTGTTGTCCCGGTTGCGGTGGATCTGAGCGCATACGATCGTGGCGCTGTCCACACCATTGACGTCCATCTGGTTTAGAAGCGTTTCGACGGAGCCGTGGTGATCCGGATCGGGTACTTCCGGAAGGTAAGGCCAATGGTTCCAAGCGTGGCAATGTGAGTCGATTATCGGCATTCAGTGTCGTTCCTATTCTGTGTGCAAGTTCGGCGCGCATCAACCGCAGGGATGTCCGTACAACAACCGTAATTCCGTACCGCCACCGTCATTCCCGCAAAGCCGGAATCCAGAGGCCCGCCATCGTCATTCCGGCGAAAACCGGAAACCAGAAGGCAACCACCGTCATTCCGGCGGAAGCCGGAATCCAGAGGGGCGGTGCATGGGTGGTTCATGCCGAATCTCACTACCGTGCCATCGCTCCGATTAGTTATGCAAGGGACCCACAGGCCAATGCTTGACGTCGCAAACTGAATTCTACTCACGGTTTCTCGCCCATGTCCTTCGGCGCCTAGAAGTGTTTCAGAGATTAACTTCGGCGAAACAGTTGCTTAACATTCGCGAAACATTATTTGCGTAGTTTGGACATCATCGCGTAATCACCCGATCGGGAGGAAGACAAAATATGGATACTGGCTCGATAGCCTGGATGCTGACGGCAACTTTACTAGTGCTGTTCATGACGCCGGGCCTTGCGTTCTTCTATGGAGGACTTGTGAGGGGCAGAAACGTGGTCAGCACGTTGATGTACTCCTTTATCGCCATGGGAGTGGCGAGCATCGTCTGGGTGCTATGGGGTTACAGCCTGGCATTCAATGACATGGGCAATGGAATAGTCGGTGGACTTGACTACATCGGTTTGGCAGGTGTTAGCCACACGGAAGGTGATGGTATTCCGGACCTGCTGTTTGCCGCGTTCCAGATGACGTTTGCAATCATCACGCCAGCACTAATCACAGGTGCGTTTGTCGAACGATTCAAGTTCACGACGTATCTGATTTTCCTCGTGCTCTGGGTCACGCTGGTCTACGCACCCGTATGCCACTGGGTGTGGGGTGGCGGTTGGATTGGCGGCCTTGACGGTGGAGCGCTTGACTTCGCTGGCGGGACGGTAGTTCACATCAATGCAGGTATCGCTGCGGTAGCCGCGGCGTTCCTCGTCGGCAAACGCCGCAACGCAGGTATTGAACCTCACAATGTACCGTTTGTCATTCTGGGCGCAGCGATCCTTTGGATTGGTTGGTTTGGCTTCAACGCCGGATCTCAATTGGCAGCAGACGGCGGTGCAGTGGTAGCGTTTGTGAACACGAACTCAGCAGCGGCCGTAGCGGCCGTGGTTTGGGCGCTTCTGTCGTACATCCACACTGGTCGAATTAGCGGTGTAGGTGTGGCTACAGGTGTCGTCGCAGGTCTGGTTGCTGTTACTCCGGCAGCCGGCTGGGTCGGCGGTGCAGGCGCTCTGGCCATCGGTTTAGGTGCTGGCATAATCTGCCACTACGCGGTCCACTTCGAGATTCTGAGGAAGATCGGTTTGGACGACTCGCTCGAGGTATTCGCGGTCCACGGACTTGGCGGTATCTGGGGCGCGCTGGCCACAGGTATCTTTGCATGGGGAGAACTCACAGGAACCTCCGGCGGACTGGTGAACGGCAACGCTGGTCACTTTGTGGCGAACCTGATTGCAATCGTCGCTACTCTGCTCTACTCAGGCATCGTCACTTTCATCATCCTCTTCGTGCTCGACAAGATCCCGGGCCTTGGTCTACGGATCTCGGAGCGGGATGAGGACATCGGAATTGACATCTCGGCTCACGGTGAGCGCGGTTACGTGGCGGATGGCGCCGATTAACCGGAAAACGAACTAACGGTTGGCGAGGGAGTAGCATGTTGTCTACACCCTCGCCCCAGAACCACGAAAGGAACTACCAATGATTAAGATCGAAGCAGTGGTTCGCCCGGAACGGACGTCCACGGTGCTCGAGGCTCTGACCGCCGCAGGTGTGAAGGGTTACTCATACTGGAACATCACCGGCAAGGGTCAGCAGGAAGGTGTAGAAGTCTTCACTGGACGAGGCGGCCACCTCTCACACCGAGTGGCATTGCCCAAAACCATGATCATGACGGTGATCCCTGACGGGATGAAAGATGCCGTGATCAGTAGCATCGTCGATTCGGCGCGAACCGGCGAAGAAGGAGCGATCGGCGACGGTAAAATCTTCGTCTCGCAAATCGAAGACGCCACGCGGGTCAGCACCGGGGAGATGGGCGAACCCACAGTCATGTGAGATCGGTCCCGATCCCATAACTCTGCTGAAAACGTAGCAGGCCAACACAGTCGGTATCGCGAACGCCAATGGGATTGCTCGAAAGCATCCCTCGGCGTCAGCGGTGCCGACTGTTTGATTCTCCTGCTTGGCACGCAAAGGTCACTCATTCAGTCCGACTCCCCGTGATCCCGAAGAAAACCGATGAGCACCCTCCATGTAAAATCAAATGTAGGCAGAGGAGCGTAGCTCAGTTGGCTAGAGCGTTGGTCTCCAAAACCAAAGGTCGCGGGTTCGAATCCTGCCGCTCCTGCCAAGTCCTTTCTTCCGGAAGGGCGAATTGCCAGCTATCTGGACATGCCGGGATGCTGAAATTGGTAGACAGGCTACGTTGAGGGCGTAGTGCTCGAAAGGGCGTGTGGGTTCGAGTCCCACTCTCGGCACCAAGCTCGGTCGACAACCGACGACGAGCACGTCCGGTGGTAATAGAATCTCGATATCAGGGCGACGTAGCCAAGCGGTCTAAGGCGGGGGTTTGCAAAACCTCTATTCGGCGGTTCGAATCCGCCCGTCGCCTCCAATCCCCTCGGTATCGCGTTCAGATCTCAAACCGTACGTCGGTCAACTTCTCAGACTGTTCCCACAAACGTCGAGCAACTTCTGTGTCGTGCGACTCGGGCGATGACGTCACGGTCACCGGATGGCCTCTTCGCTCGTTGGGCCGGTCAGGACCGTAGTATTCACCGCTGGCCGCATTCGGGTCTGTAGCAGCCCGCAGGATTGGTAACGCGCCCATCCGAGCACTTTGGAAGAAGAGTCCAGCGATCTGCATCGACACCGTGCCGATCCAACCCAGACCTTGAGCGATGTTGGTCTTTGAGACGCCGGGATGCGCGGCGAGTGAGCTGACGTGCCTGATGCCAGCGCGTTCGAAACGTCGGTGAAGCTCGTAAGTGAACAGCAGATTGGCGAGTTTCGAGCGACCGTATGCGCGCCAACGGTTGTAATTCTCTCGAGTGAACTGAATCGCCTCTAGGTCGATGCTTTCTTCACGGTGTGCGAGGCTGCTGACGCTGACGATCCGCGAGCCGGGACTGTTGATAAGCAGCGACATCAACTTGCCGGTCAGCGCGAAGTGACCGAGATGATTGGTCCCAAATTGCGACTCGAATCCACTGGCGGTGGTGCGGTACGGTGTCGCCATCACCCCCGCATTGTTGATGAGCAGATCGAGCTTGTCATGAGTCGCGCAGAACTGCCGCGCGAACCTTTCGACAGATTCCAAATCGCCCAAGTCAAGTTGAGCTAGTTCAACACTCGCGCTCGGAGAGTCATTCTTGATGCGGCGCAGAGCCGATTCGCCCCGAGACGCTGATCGACAGGCAAGGATTACCGTAGCGCCACGACGCGCCAACTCGATGGCCGATTCATAACCGACACCGCTGTTGGCGCCGGTGATGATCGCGGTCAATCCGCCGAGATCAGGAATGTCGTCGGCTGTCCAGGGTTGTAATCCGTTCATGGTGTTCTGCCCGCGATCCAGTCGGCACCAGTTTCGCGAGCAATCCTAAATTGCGTCGTCCGAAGTCACCATCAAGTACGTATGCGTAAAACGACTCTAAAGGTGCTATATTGTTCACCATTCGCAATTGGAAACATTGCGGATGACGAATCAGAGTCAAAACTTGAGGTGTTGAAATGCGAAGCGCGATACGTGATTCCTTGCCGACGCGCAGATTGTGGATTTCGCTCGGCTTAACAGTCTTGGCGGGTGCAATGGGCATCCTCCTTGCTTGTGGCGGGACGGAAACCGTTGTCCAGACCGTTGTTGTCGAGAAATCTGTGCAGGAAACGGTCATCCAGACTGTCGTGGTCGAAAAAGAAGTGATCGTTGAAGGTCAGACGGTAGTCCAAACCGTTGTAGTAGAGAGGGAGGTGGAGCTTCCCGGCCAGACGGTAGTCCAGACGGTTGTCGTTGAGAAGGAAGTCCAAGTGGCGGGTCAGACTGTCATCCAGACCGTTGTGGTCGAGAAAGAAGTGCAGGTCGCGGGCGAGACAGTCGTCCAGACGGTGGTAGTCGAAAAAGAGGTCGAGGTCGAAGTTGAGAAAGAGATCGAGGTTATCAAGGAGGTAGAAAAAGAGGTGCAGGTGGTCGTAACAGCGACACCGGAACCGGCGATGATGATGGAGGAACCGGCCTTCAAAGGCAACTTGCGCCTCGGAGAAATCCTTGTTGACCCACCGGTATTCCTACCGAGTAAACAAGGAACGGGCAATATGCAGCTGCTCATCTTCTGGGGCTTCTTCGAGCCGCTGATGTGGGCCCAACACTCCGCGCCGCCGAGGCTAAACCTTGATGCCCCAACATATACGGAAGGTATCGCAGAGTCTTGGGAAGTCGCTGACGATACAAGCGCCGTGACTTTCAAGATTCGCGACGGCGTCCAGTTCCACACCGACTGGAACGGCAATGATTGGGGCGAAGTCTCTGCGCACGATGTTCAGTGGAGTTTCGACTCTGCACTCGGCGAAGGCAGCATCAACCAACGAGCGCAGGGCGTACAGCGGTTCGTCACTGGTTTTGAGGCGATCGACGATGACACCGTGCGGATGAACATCAGGGACAACAGTCTCGATCCGCGGTGGTACCACATCATCTCGAATACCACGCTTGGAGCGCCGGTCATCGTACCGAAACGTCTATATGACGAGATGGGCGAGGAAGCCGCAAACCTTACGCCGGTCGGGACCGGATCTTTCCGCATCACCGAGTGGGTTACGGACAGTAACGTTCGAGCAGAACCGGTTGAGGGCCACTATCGTCAGCAACCAAGCGTAGCCTCGTACGAGGTCATATTGATGCCCGAGCCGCTGGCGCGAATCGCAGCTCTGCAGACAGGTCTGATCCACGTTGCACGCGTGCCACTGAAACTCATCAAGAACACCGTCAATAACATCGACGGTGCGCGTCCGCAGGTTGTCGGCCCGCCGATCAACCAAGTCGTCATGATGGCCGGTAACTACTGGGCTCAGACCGACCAGAACGGTGAAAACATCTATCGCACTCGAGAAGGTTTCTTGCCTGACGAAGACCATCCATGGATCGGTGACCCTGACGACACAGCATCGATGGAACGCGCGAACAAAGTTCGAAGAGCTCTGAGGCTAGGTATCGACCGTCAGACGATCGTTGACGAGATTCAGTCCGGCGTCGGTAGCCCGTTGACGAATGCCATCAACGCGTTCCCGGGTGACCCGCACTGGATTGACGAATTTGACGTGCCATACGACCCTGATCAAGCAAAGGCGCTATTGGCGGAAGCCGGGTACCCGGACTGCTTCGAGTTCAAGTACCACGTTGCTCCTGGCAAGGAGTGGGACGCCGAAGTCGGCGGGGCAGTTGCTCAATTCTGGCGTGAACTTGGTTGCGAGGTCACGGTTGACGCGACGGATTACGGCGCAGCTCGACCACGACTGGTCAACCGACAGAAACAGATACCTTGGATGATCCAGGCCGGTACCAACGCTCCACCTGACGCGTTCTTCGGTTCGGTCTATCGACCATCTGGCGGATTCAACTACGGCATCGAGTTGCCGGATGACATCACCGCGATTTCGGTACGCAACCTCGACTTGGCATCAACCACGTTTGAGGAACGCGTCGCCAACACCGTCGAATGGTGGTCATACGTCAACGAGTGGAACTTGGTGGCATCGGTCAGCACCCTACCAACATCGGTGGTATTGCGACCTGAGATCACATCCTATGATCCGTACATGAATACCGGCCCCGAGTTCGTGGCACCCGAATCGGTCGTCATGAGCGGCGAATGACGTAACAGATACGTCGTTGGACGTGTCACGCGGATAACACCTGGAGACGGCGTCGCCTAGATAGAATCTGGGCACGCCGTCTTCTGTTGTCATCATTACCGCGCCAGAACTGTTGAGTTCGTGAATTGAAAAAGCTGCTGATCCGCAGACTGTTGGCGGCCATCGTCGTGCTGCTTCTCGCCAGCATCTTGGTGTTTGCGCTTTCGCGGATGAGCGGCGATCCGCGCCACCTCTTTTTGAGCGAATACACCACTGACGAGCAGTGGGAGCAGTGGGGACGCGATTTCGGATTGGACAAGCCATACTACGAGCAATACTTCCGGTGGCTCTCTGGTGCCGTCCTTTTGGACTTTGACATCTCCGTCAAGGAACAGATACCGGCGACAACGGTCGTGCTCCGCAAGATTCCGAACACGCTACAACTAGCCGCCGGTGCTTATGTGTTCGCTCTGTTGGTCGGAATCCCGTTGGGTATCTTCTCGTCGATACTCAGAGGGACGTTCTTGGATCTATTCGCCCGGGGCTTCGCTTTGCTTGGACAGGCGATGCCGGGATTCTGGCTTGGAATAATGCTCATTCTTATTTTTGCCGTGTGGCTTGGATGGGTACCTGCTGGCGGAAAAGACGACCTACGAAGCCTGATCCTTCCATCAATAACGCTCGGATGGTTCGCTGCCGCTGCGCTGCTGAGGCTTACCCGGTCAGCGATGCTCGAGATTCTCGATAGCGAGTTCGTAAAACTGGCCCGCGCGAAAGGCGCATCGCAATGGACGGTGATCATCAAACACGCATTTAGAAACGCCATCATAGTTCCATTGACGTTCGCCGGAATATTTCTTTCCGCGTTGCTTACCGGCGCAGTCGTGACGGAAACTGTGTTTGGATGGCCTGGGCTTGGCAGATTGGCTTTGCAGTCAGTTTTCGGAACCGACTTTCCAGTGATCAGCGCGATCGTCATGTTTGCCACGGCCGGATATCTGGCCATGAACTTGTTCGTCGACATCCTCTACGGCGTACTCGATCCGCGCATCAGGCAGAGTTGAAATGGCTTCCAACGCGCAAACAACATCTGATACCGTCAACGCACCACTCGTCGTTGGTGAAGACCGGAACGTCTTGCGAGTCCTTTGGCACGTCTTGCGCCGTTACCCCGTATTGCCGTCGTTCATCGTCGCCGTATTGGTAATCGCCGCAGTCTTCGCACCCTGGCTTGCCCAACACGATCCGCTTGTCGGCAAATTGAAGGATCAAGATCGCCCGCCGATCTGGCAAGAATCGTCGCCGATCAGCGGGAAGGAGCCGTTGTGGGATTATCCACTAGGCACCGATCCCCTAGGTAGAGACATGCTGAGCCGGATCATCTGGGGCGCGCGTTACTCTATGATGATCGCTTCTGTAGTTCTGATCTCCGGCGCTGTAGGTGGCACTATACTCGGTTTGATTGCAGGTTACTTCGGCGGGATTTACGATGAGATATTGATGCGTATGGTGGACCTGACGCTCGGAGTTCCATTCATCCTCGTGGCCCTGGCCACTGTGGTGGTTTTCGGTTCAAGCATGGTGTTGATCATCTCGTTGCTAATCTTGTTCAGTTGGAGCGGTTTCGCACGCCAAATCAGGGCAGAAACTTTGCGACTAAAGGCGTCAGACTATGTCGCGTTGGCGGTGGTTGCAGGAGCATCGTCGAGACGCATTATCTCGAAGCACGTGTTACCAGGCGTCGTAAACACCGTGCTCGTGATCGCCAGCCTCAACATCGGGCAGCTGATTCTCACGGAGGCGACGCTGAGCTTCCTAGGAGTGGGAATACCCAAGCCGCGTCCAGCTTGGGGCTCAATGGTCGCGGAAGGTCGCGACTACATAGACACGTCTTATTGGATGGCGTTATTTCCCGGACTCGCGATCTTCGCTGTAGTCTTCGCCATGAACTTCCTGGGCGATTGGATCCGTGACCGGTTGGACCCGAGGTTGCGGCAGCTCTAGCCCGCCCAACCCTCGTTCCCCAACACCCGCCCGGCTACCGCGTCGAGTTTGCGCATCAGATCTGGATCGCGATCTTGTGGTGAAGTTGCAATGGCGTGCTCCAGCGCGGTGTGAACTCCCGATGGGAATGGGGCATGCAACGCTCCGATGACCGGAACCGCGGCTTTGACCAATGCTCTGGCACCATCGGTGTTACTACGCAGAACTTCGAGTACCAGCGAAGCAGAAACATCCTCGTGTTCTTCATGCCAACAGTCGTAGTCGGTAACCATCGCAACCGTCGTGTACGCCATCTCAGCCTCA
Organism: Dehalococcoidia bacterium; assembly: GCA_965208645.1. Classification (GTDB taxonomy): domain Bacteria; phylum Chloroflexota; class Dehalococcoidia; order Lucifugimonadales; family Lucifugimonadaceae; genus Bin127. The sequence goes on from OZ242350.1 coordinate 1,554,763, forward strand.
CGGGCCAGCTTGGCCTCCGGTATATTCGTCATCCCGATAATGTCGGCATCCCAGGAGCGATACAGATTCGACTCGGCTCGGGTTGAGAACTGCGGACCGTTCATCGCCAGATACGTGCCACCACGCACTAAATCGATGCTCAAGTTGGACGCCGCCTCTTCAACCGCGTCGTTCATCGTGCTACACACCGGATCCGCCATGCTCACATGGGCTACGAAGCCCTCGCCGAAGAACGAGCTTTCCCGACCGCTAGTCCGGTCGATATATTGGTCGACGAGCACAAACGTGCCGGGCTCCAGTTCCTCCTTCAGCGAACCGACGGCGCTGAAAGCCAAGATGCGGTCTACTCCAGCGCGTTTGAGTGCGTCGATATTCGCCCGGTAGTTCACTTCGGAAGGAGATACGCGGTGACCCCGACCGTGGCGCGGTAGGAAAGCGACTCGATATCCACCTAAATCTCCGATCAACAATTCGTCGGACGGTTTTCCGAACGGAGACTGGACCGCAACCCATTGAGCATCTTCGAATCCCTCCAACTGGTACAGACCTGTTCCACCAATGATGCCGACGGTAACCCGAGCGTCGCTTGCCAATATATCCCTCCTGTAATCTGTCTAGGTCACAACACGCGCGGTGATCCCTTGCGATCTGACTCCGGCAAGGTTCACATTTAGAATCTTAAGCGTGGCAGATGTGGGATGTGTGGAATCTGCCGAGATGGCGGAACGGTAGACGCAGCGGGCTTAAACCCCGCGGCCCGTAAAACGGCGTGTGGGTTCGAATCCCACTCTCGGCACCAATCTCATCGAATTGAATTACATCCGGTGTTAAACTCGCCTTCAATTCCGCAAGTTAACGTCAAACGGGAAAGCTCAGATGTCCGAAGTCAACCAACGCCATGTCTCATACGACGAAATCGTCAAAGACCTTCGACAGAAAGCGACCCTAGCCGCGTCTGGTGACCAATCCGAGACAACACTTTCCAGTCATATCGGAGCCGAATTCAAATCGAATCGAGTCCTGATCCAAGACAGCAGAAACCGAGCATCCGTCATTACGTCTCCCGGCGGGTCGCCCGGCGACCCACACATCCATCCTGACTTCAACGAGTGGTTTATGGGATTCGGCGGTGTGATGGGGTTCCTAGTAGGGGAATACACACCCTTTCGCGGTACCTTCGGAGACATAACGGTGGCACCATGCGGTTACCGACACACCCCCCTACCGTGGTACGGCGACATGTGCATGAGGTTGGTATGCACCAAACCGGGTTCTAACCACGACATCAAGGGCATCGAACCCTCACGAAACGTGCGCCTAGACCCGGACTGGGAACCACCCAACCGTATTCTGACGCCGCTGCCGTACATGATCGAACGCCACGGTTTGGATGCAAATTGGCATGAGTCTGTATTACTCGACCAGCGCAACCGCGTCGAGATGTTTAACGTGCTGCCGGGAGCATCGGCAGAATCGGTCAATGGCGACAACGAATCGTGGTGGGTGGTGTTGAAGGGTAACGTCCGTTTCGAGATCGCGGGCGATGTGGTCGATGCGAGCAAAGGGAGCGTCCTATATTCCGGCGACGGCGAATTCAGCGCGATCACCGCGACGGGACCTGGCCCCGGCATCTTCGTCGAAGTTGCTGACCCAGCTACTTGCTGACCGGATTCCATCACGCGTCATACCCGCGAAGGCGGGTATCCAGACGCGTATGATTGGTAAACTGCTACGAGTGCGATTTTCGCGCCGCGGCAGAACCTGTAATCAAACCCGAAATCGGATAATTCAATGTCTGAACTAAACGCTCGCCACGTGACATACGAAGAGATCGTCGATACGCTCCGGCCTGACGCCCCCGATGTTGAGGGACCGGTGCTGGACGAGATCGCAAGGTCTGGCGGCGGATACGCGACAGTTACCAAATCCCGCGTCATGGTCATGGACTCGCGCAATCGGATGGCCGTTATCTCATCACCCGGTGGTTCGCCGGGAGACCCCCACCTCCATGACGATTTCAACGAGTGGTGGGTAGCATTTGGTGGCGAGATGCGTTATCGCGTGGGCGAGTACGAACCGTTCAGAGCACACTTTGGTGACATCATCGTCGCGCCGAGCGGATATCGCCACGACCCGAGGGCTTGGAAGGGCGAGATGTGCATGCGAATGGTCACCGGCAAACCGGGATCAAATCACGATCTGAAAGGATTGGTGCCATCACGCACGATCCCGCTGGAGGACCACTGGGAACCGCCGAACCGGATATTCACACCGCTCGACTACATGATCGACCGGCACGGATTGGAAGAAGATTGGCGAGAGACGGTCATCCTCGACCAGCGGAACCGAGTTGAGATGTGGCACGTCATGCCGGGCGGCCCAATGGCAACTATGTCCGGCGAATCGGAAGCTTGGTGGGTAGTTCTACGCGGCTCCGTAAGTTTCCATCTAGGCGGAGACGTAGTGAACGCTGGTCAGGGCGATGTCGTCTACTCGGGAGATGGTGAGAGTAGCAGCATCTCGGTCGATGGAGACGAATCGGCGATATTCATCGAAGTGCTCGAGCCCTGACGGTTTAGAAAAAATCCTGCCACATAAGTTACAGAAAATCGCAACCTTCTGTTACGTTGGACTCTCTGCGTATGTATACGCACTGATTCCACAACGTAACGAAAGGTTGACCACCGATGACATTGGAGAGCGTAACCTCGACCTTAGAGGAACGCGGCATCGTTTGGCAGGGTGTCGGATTCGCCGCAATCGGTGCGATTTCAGTGCCGTTGCTATGGATATACTCGGAGGCAGACCACTGGAGCATCGGCGTATACAGGTTGGCGTTGACGCAGCTAAATTGGGCGTTTGCGTTAGCGATAGCCTTAGTCATAGAAGGAGTTAGGAGAATGTTTGAAACAAGAACCGAAATTCGACGGGCGGCTCGATCGAAAGCCATCGAAAAGGCGATAAAAAAGGATCGATACGAAGCAACTACCCGCCTTCGCGAGGAACTCGATAACCGGGGAGTTGAAAACGCTAATGAAGTTGTGGAGCGGGTATATGGACCCGACAATGGGTGCAGCAGTGATTAATGACACGTGCTCAATTAACCTCGATTTCGGATTGTTGAGCAGTGAGAGCTAGACCCGTGGGTTCAACGCAAATCGTCGTCGGAAACTACGAGATTTCGGTGATTGACGACCACATCGGCCTACGCCGCAATCCCGCCGATGTCTTCGTCGACGTCACCAGCGCAGAATGGGACCCGCATCGCGACTACGCCCTCACCGCAGACGGACTTTGGGAAGCGCAGTGGCGAGGACATCTCATACGCCGGGTTGACGGCACTGGCGAAAACATCCTCGTCGACACCGGCATGGGCCCCGGCCCGTACGAACACGGACCACCCCAAGGCGACCTCCTCACCAATCTCGAAAATCTCGGCGTCAAAGCAGCCGAAATCAACAACGTCGTCACTACCCATTGCCACGGCGACCACATCGGTTGGAACATGCAGGGCACCGGCACGTCAGCGTCCACCACATTCCCCAACGCCACCTACCACATCGCCAAAAACGACTGGACCTACTACAGCGACCCCGACAATGAAAACGACGTGTTCGACGTCCAAGTCGCCCCCCTAGAGTCAACCGGAAAGTCAACCGGTCAACTAAAACTAGTCCTCGGCGAACTCGAAATAATGGACGGCGTCACACTTCTACCGACCAACGGCCACACCCCCGGACACCAATGCGTCCTCGTCCAATCCCGCGGCGAAACCGCAGTCCTTACCGGAGACCTCTTCCACAACATCGCTCAGATCAGAGAACAACACTGGTGCCCCGTATTCGATTGGCGCACCGACCTCTCTACCGCATCCCGCCGATGGCTACTGTGGCGAGCAATATCAGAAAACTGGACCGTAGTTTCCGGACATTTGCCGACCGGAATAAGCATCGGCAAAGTGATTGAGGAGCAAGGCAAACCGACTTGGGTGGCGGTGTGACGTTTCAAAAGCAGACGTCGTTTTCCATAGACGTTCCCTGGTCGACAACTTTTTGTGTTTAGTTACAGCCGTGCTAAGTATGACAACGTGTCACGCTACGTCGCTGGTTTTGCATTTAGTTGTGTTGTAGACGCCGAGTTTGGGATCAACCTATAATCAAGCTCATGATCGATGAAGAATTGATCTCCATAGCTGAGATAGCCGAAATTCACGGGAAGCATCGCCAGTCTCTTCACAAAATTGTCAGGCGATTGGGCCTTGACGTAGTCAAAAGGAAAAGCGTCAAAGGGCGCGGGCAATCGATTAATCACATATCGGCCAATGACTACGAAGAGTTGAAGAGACATATTAAGGATTGGTCAAACCTGGAACCTGATCCAAATGGAGAGGGCTCTGGAGTTTTCTACATAATCCAACTTGAACCACAACTCGACCCAACGCGCGTCAAAGTGGGTTTTACTGAAAACCTCGAAGAACGTCTGAGAAGTCATCGCACAACGGCTCCATATTCCGCAATTGTGGAGAAATGGCCTTGCAAGCTCTTATGGGAAAGAACCGCGATCGAGTGCGTAACACAGGAGTGCGAGCAACTATATACAGAAGTTTTCAGAGCCAAAAGCATTAGTCATCTCGTCGAAATGGCGGATCGATTCTTCCGGTTGATGCCAGACGCGTCAACCAGCAACAAAAAAGGCGTTGCAATGGTAGTTTGCGACCCAGTATTGTGCGATCCGCGACTTTGACCTGTCGAGAGCTCTGAAACCCCGAGATGCGGCCGAAAGTCGCCCAGCACACCTTCGCGCGACTCGACACTGGATGCTTCAGCGTCGATCCGTACCAACGACTCTGTGCCAGACATTCTCACGACGGCCCATCCGCCATCCCGCAGATCTTAACGCACTGCGTCGCGTCGATTCTCGCTCACGACCTCGACGCCGCCCAAATGCTTGGGCGAGCCGCCGCCCGCGGCTGTTGTGATTCGTTCCCTTTGGTCGGGCGTGAACTCGTTGTCGATGCCCGGAAGGTGTGTGGCCCAGTGATTTCGTGAATATCGTTAAGCAGTTCGGTCGGCGATCTGCCAAAGGTTGCAATGCTCTCGAGGAAAAACAGTGAGCTGAGCGAGCGGACGCGTTTGGGAACGTGTCCGGGGCAGCTATCTCCTCAGTCAACTGGCAAGGGGGCGCGGATGCCCCTTATGCCTCCGCAAGACTCGGTTTTAAAAGAGGAAATGATGACTGATTAGGCGCATTTGATTGTGTCAAACTCCAGAATCCGATTCAAGGATCAGCCTAAGTACCATCGCGGAGGTCGATACGGAACCGCGATTTATATGAACGGTTGTGGTGGGTCGCTTGGGTTGAAACAAGCATGAAGATATCATTGACGCGTTCAACCTCGTCGCTGATGATCGAGAGGATTTCGTTGTCCAGAAAACTGATGTATCTTGACGAATCAGGCAACCATGATTTGAAAAAGATAGATCCGAATTACCCTGTGTTTGTTCTGGGTGGTGTAATCGTTGAGGAAGGTTACGCCGAGACGGTGATGGAAGAAGAGGTCAGTCAGTTCAAGATGTCTTGGTTCGGTAGCACAAGCCCTGTGTTGCACACGGCCGATATAACGCGCAACCGTCTTGAATTCGAGATACTGAAACATCGCAAGACAAGAGAACGATTCCAGGAGGATTTGAATGCGTTGATGCGGCGTCTCGAGTACTCCGTAGTGTCGGCAGTCGTGCAAAAGAACCGTCTACGAGGGCGCTTTTATCGGAGGCTCGACCTGTACTCGTTAAGTTTCGAGTTTCTACTCGAAGCTTTTCATGATGAAGTGCATCGTGCGCGAGGACATGGCCGGATCGTTGCGGAACGGCGAACGCCGGAATTTGACAAAAGACTCGACGACAACTGGGATTGGCATTTGAAGCGAGGGGTGGGAGAGATATCGGGGCGCGAAATCAGGCAGAAAATCAAGGGTCTTGATCTACGATCCAAAGCAGAAAACATCGCCGGTTTACAGATTGCAGACCTTGTTGTCACGCCGATCGGACGCCACGTAGCAGGAAAACCAGACAAGGAAGACTTCGAAATAGTGTGGAGCAAAATGTTGAACGGAGGATCGGATGATCCGCGGGGATTGATAGTGTTGCCCTAACAAAAGAAAATGGGCTAGCCGCCGCTACGCAGAAACTAGCCCCGAGAACCTATCGAGTACATTCACATCTTGATGCGACCCTTCTCGATCGGTTGAACTAGCCGCCGCTACGCAGAAACTAGTTCCATTAGTTCAATGGTATCGGAACAGCAGTGAGGGCGTCAAGGGGGGCTATACGTTCAGGAAAGCGCGGAAATCATCGAGTATGTTGTCGCGGGTTTGGGCTGTTGCGGCCTCAGCATAAACCCGAACCAACGGCTCCGTCCCCGACATCCTCACAACGGCCCACGCACCATCGCTCAAATCAAGCCGTACACCATCCCGCCGATCCTCCTTAACCACCTCAACGCCCCCCAAACTCACTGGTGCATCGCCATTAACCGCTGTCGCGATCCCATCCCGTTGGTCAGGCGTAAACTCGATGTCGATCCTACGGAAAGTGTGCGGGCCAGTAATTTCGTGAATCTCGGATAACAATTCGCTCGGAGACTTGCCGGACACTGCCATACTCTCCAAAAAGAACAACGCACTCAGCGGCCCGTCGCGTTCAGGGATGTGTCCAGCGAACGCATATCCACCACTCTCTTCGCCGCCGAGAACGCAGGCGTTATCGATCATCGCGGGACCGACGAACTTGAAGCCCACTGGTGTCCGTTGCAGACCTACATCGTGATGCTCCGTCAACCGATCCATCATGCTGCTCATCGTTATGGTGCACGCGGCCCCGCCGGGTAGTTGCCGGCGCGACTTCAGATGATGGAAAAGCATCGAGAAGACTTCTAGAGTCGTGACGTAGTTGCCATTCTCTGCGACTACACCTAGGCGGTCTGCGTCACCGTCGGTAGCAACGCCGACATCGAATCCGCGTCTATTGATGTAAGAGATCAGAGGTGCGAGATTCTCTTCGACTGGTTCGGGTTGTTTCATTCCCGGAAACGCCGGATTGATTTCACTTCGGATTTCTGAGATTTCGGTCGATCCACCTTCAAGTAGCGCCGCGACTATCCCAGCTCCCGAACTGTGCATCGAGTCGACTGCCACTCGGATTCCCGCGGAACGGATGCGATCGAGGTCTACCATGCGAGACAACTGTCGCAGATATGGTGACACCATATCGACGGTTTCGATTTGCGCCCCCTCTGCACCGCGCCTCTGGATTCCCGCCTGCGCGGGAATGACGAAAGCGTTGGGCAGGTGCGTCTCGATGCGTTCGACCTGTTCAGGCGATGCACTTCCGCCGGCATCCGACTTCACCTTGAAGCCATTCCATTCCGGCGGGTTGTGGCTCGCCGTAATCATCACGCCCGATGCACCTCCCATCTGCGTTACCGCATAGCTCAATGCGGGCGTAGGTAGCGAACGATCAGACAGTTGTACAGGGATCCCGTAGTTGGCGATGACGTTTGCGGCATCCTCAGCAAAACGGCGCGATTGGAAACGAGTGTCGAAACCGACCGCGACGCCACGGTGAGTCTGCCCGGTAGCTGTTAGGTCCATGGCAACGGCCGCAGCACAGGCGCGAACGTTCGCAAACGTGTAGTCATCACCAATAACGGCGCGCCAGCCGTCGGTACCGAAGCGAATGTCTGGCTGTGATGGCATCGATCTAACCGTTGATGTCTGAATCAGACGCCGGCAGCATCCCGAAGAGCATCAACTTTGTCAGTTCGTTCCCACGGGAGGTCGAGGTCTGGTCGCCCGAAGTGGCCGAACGCCGCTACCGGTCGATAGATAGGACGGCGGAGGTTCAAGGTTTCGATGATGCCGCTCGGTCGGAGGTCAAACGTCCCGGCTACGATATCTGCGATCTTAGTGTCAGCGATCTTGCCGGTACCTCGGGTCTCAACCATCAGAGAAACTGGTTCGGCTTTACCAATGGCGTAGGCGATTTGGACTTCGGCGCGGTTGGCAAGACCTGCCGCGACGATGTTCTTGGCGACGTATCGAGCGGCGTACGCACCTGAACGGTCCACCTTTGATGGATCTTTACCAGAGAAGGCTCCGCCGCCGTGTCGTGCGCTTCCACCATAAGTGTCGACGATGATCTTGCGCCCAGTGAGACCAGCATCGCCGTGGGGACCGCCGGTCACGAAACGGCCCGAAGGGTTGATCAGGTATTGGGTGTTAGCGTCCCGAAGATCGGGCGATACCAACGGATCGATAACCTGCTCTATCAAGTCGGCCTCGATCTGCGATTGCTCGACGTCTGGTGCATGCCAAGAAGACAACACGATCGTGTCGATGCGTGCTGGAACATGATTCTCGTCGTACTCAACGGTTACCTGACTCTTAGAGTCGGGCCGCAGGTACGGGATCGTACCGTCCCGCCGAGCGTCGCTCATGCGTTTGGTCAATCGATGCGCAAGAGATATCGGCAGCGGCATCAACTCCGGCGTCTCGTCGACCGCGTAACCGATCATCATCCCTTGGTCGCCAGCGCCCTGTTGAGAAAATTGCTGAGAATCTTCCGAATCGGCACCGCGAACCTCCAAGGCGGTACTAACAGCAGCATCAATGTCGGGCGACTGCGAATGGAGATAGACATTGACATCGCATGATTTGTCGTCGAACTGATACTCGGGGTTGTCGTATCCGATGTCCCGGATGACCCCCCTCGCGACAGCTTCAAAATCGATATCGGCGGCTGTAGTAATTTCCCCGAACATCCAAAGTCGATTCGTCGTGCATGAAGTCTCGCACGCGACTCGCGAGTTCGGATCGCCAGCCAGAGCGGCGTCGAGAATGCCGTCCGAAACCTGATCACAAATCTTATCGGGGTGTCCGTCGGAGACCGACTCGGAGGTGAGCAAGTGTTTGAAACTGCCGGTTGTCATGTGATGTGTCCTAGTATTGCGTCACGCTGACAGCGTTGATTGTTAGGTGCCGGATTCCCAAGAATTCAGATACTTTTCCTGCTCGGCCGAGAGGGTGTCGAAATTCATGCCCATCGACTGAAGTTTGAGCGAGGCAATCTCCAGGTCGATCTCTCTAGGTAGGTTGTGGACACCCGGACCGAGAGCTTGATGGTTGGATGCGATGTACTCGCTGGCCAATGCCTGATTCGCGAAGCTCATGTCCATGACACTCGCCGGGTGACCCTCAGCCGCGGCGAGGTTGACCAAACGTCCTTCGGCGAGCAGGTTGATTCGTCGTCCGTTTTCAAGTGTGAATTCTTCGACGAACGGGCGGACCTGGCGTCGAGCTTCTGACATTTCTTCGAGAGCGTCGATGTTGATCTCGACGTTGAAATGTCCAGAGTTCGCCACGATCGCGGCGTCCTTCATCTTGAGGAAATGATGCTTATCGATGGCGTTCATCCCGCCCGTGACGGTGAGGAAAACGTCACCGATCTCTGCCGCTTCGTCCATCGTCATCACGCGGTGACCATCCATAACGGCTTCGAGGGCGCGAACTGGGTCGACCTCGCAGACTATGGTGTGAGCACCCAAACCGCGCGCACGATCGGCAAAACCACGTCCGCACCATCCATAACCGATCGTGACGACCGACTTACCAGTGATGAGGTGGTTGGTGGCCCGGATAATGCCGTCGAGCGTGCTTTGTCCGGTGCCGTATCGGTTGTCAAACATGTGCTTGGTCATCGAATCGTTGACCGCGATGATCGGGTAGCCGAGTTTGCCTTCAGCGTCAAGCGCCTTCAGACGGATGACGCCGGTGGTGGTCTCTTCCATTCCGCCGATCGTTCCGTCCAGCAGCTCTCGACGTTCAGAGTGGAGCATGGCCACAAGGTCGGCGCCGTCGTCGATCGTGAGGTGCGGTTTGGTGTCGACTGTCGCGGAGATGTGGTTGTAGTAAGTTTCAGCGTCCTCACCATTCCGGGCAAACACCGAGATGCCTTGAGAAACCAGATAGGCGGCTATGTCGTCTTGTGTTGAGAGCGGGTTGGAAGCGCAGAGAGCCACTTCGGCACCGCCGGCGACCAGCGTTTTGGCAAGATTAGACGTCTCGGACGTGACGTGAAGGCATGCGGCGATCCGAAGGCCTTCTAGAGGACGGGTTTCCGCGAAACGTTTGCGGATGTCCCGTAGCACCGGCATCTGGTCGTCGGCGAACTCCGATTTCAGCGCGCCTTCGGGAGCTAGGTTTATATCGGTAATGTCGTAGTTCATCAATTCTCCGGTTTTCTGGACGTCAATCTGTTGGTTGGCGAAGCGGGAGACGAATCGCGGTATCGAATGTCGTTAAGTCTTCGAATTCAAAGAATCTGTCACTGATTTCGTCGCTGGTCAAATTCGATAGGCGGTCCAGGCCAAAGCCTTCGACGGTGAATGAAGCGATGACGGATCCGGCGATGACGGCTTGGCGGTAGGATTCCGGGTCGTGCCTGGATGTGGCCGCTATGTAACCCATGAATCCGCCCGCGAAAGAGTCGCCGGCACCAGTTGGGTCAACGATGTTTTGGACGGGATACGCCGGGACGATGAATCGCTGGTTGTCGTTATAGAGGACGGCACCGTATTCGCCCCGTTTGATGATGACGTTGTCTGGCCCCTCATCCAGGAGTGCTTCAGCAACGTCGACAAGGTTTGATTTTTCCGTGTACATGCGGGCTTCGGCCTCGTTGATCACGGAGAAATCGAGTTGGGTCATCAGATGGTCGAGGGATTGTCGTTTCTCGACGATCCAGTGGTTCATCGTATCTCCCGCGACGAGTTGGAGGTCGTCGGTCATCTGGTTAAGGACCGACTGTTGCGTCTCGGGGTCGCAGTTGGCGAGGAATAGGTACGGGATCGAGCGGTGACCTTCTGGGACTGTCGGATTGAAGTCTGCGAAGACGTTTAGATCGGTTGCGACGGTCTCCGCGTCGTTGAGGTCTTTCAAATAGCTTCCGGACCAGCGGAAAGTCTGACCATCTACGACTTCGATACCGGAGGTGTCAATGCCGCGGGAGGTTAGAAGATCGCGGTGTTCCGGTCGAAAGTCATTTCCGACGATACCAAGGATGGCGACGTCGGTGAAATAGCTCGCGGCGACCGAAAAGTAGGTTACGGAGCCGCCCAGTTGGTGGTTTCGAATCCCGGCGGGCGTCTCGACATCGTCATACGCCATCGAGCCGACGACTAGAAGTTTCATGCCGACCACCTCGTCGCGTCAGTTGGAAATTCTCCGAGGTGTCGACAGTGAGACGCGTCCCCGGAGATATGCATGTTGCCGTTCGACAAGTTGATCTTCAAGCGCCAGTGGCGTGAGGCAATCCTTGGGCGATCCAAGCGGGTGTTCCGTCTTCGATGTTAAACAGGCGTGAAGTCTCTGCACCCATCGCGGCAGCATATTCAGCGGCTAGACCACTACGTGCACCGACTTCGCAGATGAAGAGGAGATTACCGTCGGTGGGGAGTTCGTCAAAGCGCGGAATGATGTCGTCCACCGGGATCCAAACCGCGTCTTCAACGTGACCAGCTTCCCATTCGTCGGGATTGCGGACGTCTACGACGGTCGAATCGCCGTTTTGCACCATTTCATAGGCTTCTTGGGACGTGATGCGGGCGTATGGTTCGCCGGGGACTTGCCTTGCCATTTGGTACCTGATTCTCTAAGCCAAAACCAAGTTCAATTGTACTCGATTGACCGTCGGCGTTCTGTGCATGTAACAGTGACCAGATTCGATAGCGTTCAAAGTCGCTCGCCAGTGAGAGTCGACGCAATTGCAGTAACCAATGAGAACGGTCCCGCAACAATGATCACCAACGGGATCAGGCCAATCAATGCACCAATGACGTTGAATACGATGACGTTGGAGACTTTTCGCGTCAACGATTTCGGCAACTCGACGTGCAAAGAGGCAAAAAACGTTACGACTGAAACGGCGACGAAGAGCAAAGCCCCGATCACACCCGAATAGAGCACCTTGATCAAGAAGATGTACCCGTCTAGGAACGAACCCAGCAGTGTTTCGACGAAAGCTGACAACCATAGTCCAGGCCTCAGACCTTCGACAATGTCGCCGAAGATCAGCAAAGTCAGCGGCAGCAAGAAACCTATCAGCAAAGGTGTCGCCAAGGCGTAGAAGATGCCCGCGATCAGCCATCTGAAGATGCTGTTGGCTTCGTTACGGGTCGTGAAAAGGGCGAACATGATCCCGCCACCGATTGCACCTCCGCCGATCAGGTAAGCAGTAATCACCCGCAGGAAACCACTGACAAAGTTGGGCCGATAGAACTGGAATCCGAAGTCACCGGCCCCACCATCGACGATAGTTATGAGGGTCGCAAGATAACCGACGGTCAAACCGACAGTTGCACCGACGACGATTCCCAGCCACATCAGACGCATCTGAACTGTGCGTTCGACTCCCATCCGCTCGTTTTCGGCGCTCCGAATTCGGTTAAGCGCCTGGGTGCGCGTTTCCGGTGTGGGCGTGGTGTTTGCGGGTTCGTCGGGTAAAGAACTGAAATCCGAATTGGACATGCTATTAATTGTGCATTGAGGATTTAGGGCATGCGAAGTTGGTCTCGCAGACTGATCAACCGGGGCGGAACCCGTATGGGTGCTGTGCACAACCACCGTCATTCCGGCGAAAGCCGGAATCCAGAGGGGCCGGGCAACGGAGTGCAAAGCGAAACGCCAAGTCTAAACCCCCTTTAATTCCCCCTTGGACATCAAGGGGGAGGGTTGTGCACAGCACCCGTATGCGAACCGGTGATCACGACGCAGATGAGTTGATCTTGGCGTAGTCAATTGTTCACATCGTCGCGTTCAGCAACTTGGTCATCAGCGAATCTGACTGAATTTCTAACCACGTCGCTACCGAAAAAACGCGTAGGCAGGAGCATTGAGGTTATGAAATCGTTGGTTTGACCGCACTAGGAATTAGTGTTAACTTTCACTCAGGCATTTGTGACGGCAACATGGTCTGTCCAATTGGCACATTTTCCCGAGGAGGTCCCAAACGATGAGATACAAATTGGCGATCTTAACCGTCGCCCTCTCCGCAATGATTGCTGCTGTTGTCGCCTGCGGAGGCACCGAAACCGTTGTTGAAACCGTTGTCGTCGAGCGCGTGATCACGCAGGCACCGGAACGAGTTGTCGAGACTGTTGAAGTTGAGCGAGTTGTTGAAGTTGAAAAGGTTGTCGAAGTCGAGAAGGTAGTCGAAGTAGAAGTCACGGCGGCGGTGTCAGACGACGCGATGATGATGGACGATGGCGAGATCCCACGTGAACGACAGTTCATTATGTTGTGGGGCGGATCTGGTGGTGTTGGGTCTGCAGGCCAGTACACCAACCACGACGTCTGGAACGTCTATTCAGGTGTGAGCCACCAAGACGGTCCGGCGCTAATCTTTGAGCCGCTGGCGTTCTACTCTGCATTCAGCGACACCGAGTACCCATGGCTCGCCGAATCTTGGGAATACAGCGATGACTTTACGTCGCTGACGATCAATACTCGACAAAATGTCACCTGGAGTGATGGGACACCGTTCGGAGCGCACGATGTCGCCTACACCATAGAGCACCTTCGCACGAATTCTGGTCTCCCACACGCCGGACAGATTCAGGCCGACGTCGAATCGGTCGAACAGGTGGACGACAATACGGTACTGGTGAATTTCTTGGGTCCGCGGCCGAAGTTCCTGTACTTCATGACCTATAAATTCGACATCGGTGTTTACATCGTGCCGAAACACATTTACGAGGGCCAGGACTGGTTGGAATTCACCAACTACGATCCGGCTAAGGGCTGGCCTGTGACGACGGGTCCGTGGGAAGTGGTTCAGACTTCGACGCAATCGAAGATTCTCAACCGTCGCGATTCTTGGTGGGCCGTCGAACAAGGCGTCGTCGACAAAATGCCAGAGGTTCTCCAGATCGTCTATCTTCCGAACCCGGGCGAAACCCAAATGGCGCAAGAGATGATCGCAAACCGTGCCGATGCTTCGCTTTCGCTGCAAACAGCTACCATGCGCGAGGTTCTTAATCGCAACAGCGCGATCATCACGCATTCGGGATACAACGCCCCGTACGGCTATGTCGACTGGTGGCCAGTAGGCTTGCTGTTTAACGCGAGCGAACCGCCCTATGACGACAAACGAGTTCGATGGGCAGTCTCAAACTACCTAAATCGCGAACAGCTCATCGAGATCGGTTTTGGTGGGGCAGGCACTCTGTCATACCTCCCGATGCCGTCGTACGCACCCTTGCAACGTTATTTCGATGTGGTTGAGGACAAATTGACCACAACGCACGACACTACCGAATACAACCCGGAAAAAGGTGATCAACTCATGACCGCTGCCGGGTACACGAAGAATGGCGATGGTTACTGGGAACGAGATGGAAACGTGGTGGTCTGCGACATCCTGAGTTTCGGTATCTTCAACCACTACGGTCCGATCGTCGCGAGACAACTGGACAACCACGGCATTAAGTCGTCGTACAGCACACCCCCCGATGCATGGGGTCGGCAGAGTGCGGGCGAAGCTTCGTGCGGATTGCGTGGTCACGGAGGTTCAGTGCGCGACCCGTACTTCACTCTGAGGCTCTACACCGGCGGTGATCCCGAGACGTACGATCCCAACCAACCAGTCGGTCCTGACAATCAACAACCGAACGCATACCACTGGTACAACGCTGAATACAACCAGATCACCGAAGAAGTGTTCGCAACCGCAATTGATGACGTGGCACGACTAGAGGAGCTCTGGGGAGAAGCGATGGAGATTTGGCTGGATGAACTTCCTGACGTTCAGGTTCTCGAGTTCTACCACCGGATTCCAATGAATACCACTTACTGGACGAACTGGCCGACCCATGACAATCCGTACACCAACGGAGCGTTCTGGCACTTAACGTTCCAGCTGATCCTCAACGAACTCGAGCCAGTTCAGTAACGGCAGTTAGAAACGGTCGTCGGTAATTGTCGATGTCTAAAATGTGGGCCACACCGATTCGTATCGGTGTGGCCCACGCAGGCATTTCGCTAGTCCGCGGCACAAATCACCCGAAAGGCTAGAAACCTCTAATGCCTTGGCGATACGTGGCAGGTAGGTTGCTTATGTTCGTCATCACAGTTTGGATGGCGAGCACGATTGTTTTTTTCTTGCCGCGCCTTTCCGGGCAAAACCCTTTGGCGGAAAAGATCTATCAGGATGCCCAGCAGGGCGGTTACCTCGACCCAAGCGTAGCTGAACGAATTCGCGTGTTCGAAGCCAAATACGGCTTTGACAAACCGCTTTGGCAGCAATACGTGAAATTCGTCGGCGACGTTGTCCAATTCGACTTGGGACGGTCGATTTTCCAGTGGCCGAAATCGGTCAACGAGATCCTCGCCGAAAAAATCATGTGGACCCTGTCGATGGGGTTAATAACCTTGCTCCTCGCATTCATCATTGGATCCATCATGGGGGCGCTCCTGGAATGGAAACGGAACAACTGGGGTTTGATGGTCTCTATGGCTCCGATACTGGCCATTTCGGCTGTACCGTTCTTCATCTTTGGTTTGGTGTTGCAGCTCCTGGTATTCAATATCAACAACGAATACCCGCTGGTTTATGGTCACCGACAACAGGTAGGCTGGCCCGACTGGTCCGACTGGAACTTCATCCTCAGCGTTTTGCAACACGGATTTCTGCCGGCGATGTCGATAACGCTTGTGTCGTTAGGAGGCTGGGCTATGGGTATGCGGGGCATGATGGTCACCACAAAAGGGGAGGACTATATGGTGCAGGCCGAAGCGAAGGGACTGCCCGAACGCGTCATGCTAACCAAATACGCAATCCGCAACTCCTTGTTACCACAGGTAACGGGTCTATCCTTAGCCCTCGGTTTGATCATCTCGGGTGTTGTGCTCGTGGAAATCGTTTTCGGTTATCCGGGCGTCGGTGGACAGCTACTACAAGCGGTCCGCTCGAACGACTATCCAACTACACAGGGAATCGTGTTCGTTTTGGCGTTTGGAACAGCCGCGGCGACCTTCGTGTTGGATATGACCTATCCCTTGCTCGATCCACGCATCAAATCAGGTGGTTCGTAACCTAAGCGCTATGGAACAGGTTCAAGCAGATCCAACTGAAATTACGTGGTGGGACTCGTTGTCCGGACGCTCGGAGTTCGTGCGGGATCGCGTTGTCCCGATACTGCGTTACATGCGACGAAACCGATTGATTCTAATCGGTCTCGGCGCATTTCTGGCACTGATCCTATTCGTCGGGATATCGTACCTGTTTTATTCGCAAGTGGATCTGTTGGGTGAACGACATGGCGTCAGCGGTCTGGTCAGAGCGGCCTCAGTCCAAGCGAACCAGAAGCCAACATGGAATCCATGGAGCGGATATCCGCTCGGCACTGACGTACAAGGGCGAGATATCTACGCCGCGGTTGTAGTCGGCATTCCGTTGTCGCTCAGAATCGGAGTCATCGCTGCGGCGATCGGCGTCGGCATCGGAATGGTGCTGGCATTTGTCGCAGCCTACGTTGGTGGCGCAGTTGACGCGGTAATCCGAACCATCGTCGACAGTCTCATCCCCATACCCGGGCTGTTGGTACTCGTTCTGGTCGCCACTTCGCTCAATCCTGGACAAGGGTTATCTGTCGATCAACTCGCGTTCGTAATTGCCGTTTTGGCGTGGCCCGGTCCCGCCCGCGTGATCAGGTCGCAAGTGTTGGTCATACGCGAACGCGGATACGTTGAGATGGCGAGAATGTCAGGCACGAGCGCGATCGGCATCATATTTAAGGAAATGATGCCCAACTTAGCCCCGTACGCACTCGCCAGCTTCGTGGCCGCCGTGTCCGGCTCCATCCTAGCCTCCATCGGAGTTGAGTCGCTAGGTTTAGGACCGTTAGATTCCCCGACACTTGGCAGCATGATCTATTGGAACATCTTCAATAGCTCGGTTTTGCTCGGCCTGTGGTACTGGTTATTACCGCCCATCGTCGTATTGATTACGCTGTTCGTCGGGCTGTTCATGATTTCAGCTGGGCTAGACGAAGTCGCAAATCCGAGGTTGCGAAGACGAGTTTGAATTAGTCGTGACGCACCCGTCGGATGCTGTCTTCCGCTGGACGGCGCCGACATCCGGGCAACGTTGTCGACGGCGGTTCAAACGTAAGTTCAGTTTGACTTAAGTCAAACTGAATGTTAGCTTTTTCGCAGAACTTTGGCCGCAACTCCGCGTGTACCTGATTACGGGAGGATCCTACCAATGAGAAATAAATTGGCGATTTTGGTCGTCGCACTTGCGGCAATGATCGCAACCGTCGTCGCCTGTGGAGGCACCGAAACCGTTGTTGAGACTGTCGTCGTTGAGCGGGTCATCACTCAGGCACCGGAACGCGTTGTCGAGACTGTTGAGGTTGAGCGTGTTGTTGAAGTTGAAAAGGTTGTAGAAGTCGAGGTTCAGAAGGTTGTCGAGGTTGAGGTTACGGCCGAGGCGATGGCTGAAGACGACGGGATGATGATGGACGATGGCGTGATACCCCGTAACCGGCAGCTGATTCTGTTGTGGGGTGGTTCCGGCGGTGTTGGTGCGGCCGGGCGTTACACCGATCACAATATCTGGAACATTTACAACCCAGGCACGAGTTTCCAAAATGGGACAGTAATCCTGTTTGAGCCTTTGGCCTATTACTCAGCGTTTAACGACACGGAGTACCCGTGGTTGGCTGAATCGTGGTCTTACAACGATGATTTCACGCAGCTGACGATCAATCTTCGAGAAGGTATTTCTTGGAGCGATGGCGAGCCGTTTGGTGCCCACGACGTGGTCTATACGATCAATCACCTTCTTGAAAACTCAGGCATCAACCGAAGTTCTCAAGTGCAACGCGATGTCGAGTCTGTTGAGCAACTCGATGACTCAACCGTCGTCGTGAATTTCCAAGGTCCACGTCCGAAGTTCTTCTACTTCATGACATACAAGTTCGGAGTCGGTTTGTACATCGTCCCGAAACATGTTTTCGAAGGACAAGACTGGTTGGAGTTTACGAATTTCGACCTCGATAAGGGTTGGCCGGTGACGACTGGTCCTTGGGAGGTGGTTCAAACTTCGCCCGAGCAGAAACTGATCAATCGACGGGATTCATGGTGGGCAGTCGATCGTGGTTTGGTAGACCAACTCCCCGAGGTGTTGCAGATCGTCTATGTACCGAACCCTGGTGAAACGCAGATGGCGCAGGCGGTTATCAACGACGAGGCCGATGCGACCTTGGACCTTCGTCCAACAACGATCCGAGAGGTATTGACCCGCAACTCGAACGTGATTACGCATTCGGGCTACAACAAGCCGTACGGCTACGTGGACTGGTGGCCGATTGGGTTGTTATTTAACGCAAGCAAACCCCCGTACGATGACAAGAATGTCAGATGGGCGGTGTCGTATTACATTGACCGTGACCAGTTGATCGACGTCGCATACGACGGTGCAGGCACCCCATCGGTTTTGCCGATACCTACCTATGCTCCTTTGCAGCGTTATTTCGACGCGATCGAAGACGAACTTGCCGGTGAGTACAACACCAATGAGTACAACCCTGCCAAGGGAGATGAGCGGATGGCGGCAGCGGGATACACGAAGAATGCGGACGGCTATTGGGAGAAGGATGGCAGTGAAATCGTCTGCGACATCCTCGGTTTCGGTATCTTCAACGACTTCGGTCCGATTCTTGCTCGCCAACTGGATAACCACGGTATTAAATCGTCCTACGCCAACCCGCCAGACGCTGGATCTCGCATGGTTGCTGGCGAGGCGTCTTGTGGATTGCGAGGGCATGGTGCATCGCTCCGTGATCCATATTTCACGATGAACCTTTACCGTGGCACCGATGACGAACCGAATCTCTATCGTTGGTCCAATGAGCGTTGGAACGAAATCACCGACGAAGCCTCAGCTACGGGTATCGAAGATGTAGCCCGCCTCGAAGAGCTTTGGAAAGAGGCGATGGATATTTGGTTGGAGGAATTGCCCGACGTCCAAATTTTGGAGTGGTACCACCGTATCCCGATGAACACGACGTATTGGACGAATTGGCCAACGCATGACAACCCGTACACTAACGGTGCGTTTTGGCATTTGACGTTCCAGTTGATCCTCAACAACCTTCGAGCAGTTCAATGACGCGTTAAAGGGTCGGACACGAATTGGGTGATTAGCGGCCGGATCAATCCTTGTGTGACTTTGATCTGGCCGCAAACCCGATGGTTGAACTCGCAAGTCCGAGGTTGTGACGACGAGTTTGAATCAATCGGCACGCACCCGTCGGCTGCTGCCTTCCACTGGACGGCGCAGAAATCCGGACAACGTTGTCGGCGACGGTTCAAACGTAAGTTCAGTTTGACTTAAATCGAATGGAATGTTAGCTTTTCTTGCAGACTTTGGCCGCTGTTCCGCGGCAAATTAACGTGTACCTGAAAAAGGGAGGATCCTACTAATGAGATATAAATTGGCGATTTTGGTCGTCGCACTCGCGGCAATGGTCGCAACCGTCGTCGCCTGTGGAGGCACAGAAACCGTCGTCGAGACAGTTGTCGTTGAGCGCGTCATCACCGCGGCTCCGGAACGCGTCGTCGAGACCGTTGAGGTCGAACGCGTTGTCGAGGTTGAAAAAGTCGTCGAAGTCGAAAAGGTAGTTGAGGTCGAAGTGACCGCGGCTGTCATGGACGACGACTCGATGATGATGAGCGACGAGATCCCGCGAAACCGCCAGTTGATTCTCCTGTGGGGTGGAGCCGGTGGAGTTGGTGCAGCAGGTCGCTACACCGACCACGACATCTGGAGCCCGTACAACCCCGGCACAAGCCACCAGAACGGTTCCGGCATTTTGCACGAGCCGTTGGCATTCTACTCAGCATTCAACGACCAGGAATACCCTTGGCTCGCCGAATCTTGGGAATACAATGCCGACTTCACGCAGTTGACCATTAACTTGCGGGAAGGCATCACCTGGAGTGATGGCGAGCCGTTTGGCGCTCACGACGTCGCTTACACGCTGAACTACCTGAAGGAGAACTCCGGTCTTCGCCGCAGTTCGCAAGTGCAGCGCGACATTGATTCAATCGAGGAAGTTGACTCTCACACAGTCGTCATTGACTTCTTGGGCCCGCGCCCGAAGTTCTTCTACTTCATGACCTACAAGTTCGACATCGGCCTGTACATCGTTCCGAAGCACGTCTTCGAAGGTCAGGACTGGTTGGAATTCACCAACTTTGACCTCGACCAGGGCTGGCCAGTGACCACAGGTCCGTGGCATGTCGTGCAGACTTCGCCCGAGCAAAAGATCATTAACCGCCGCGATTCGTGGTGGGCAGTCGATCAAGGACTGGTTGAGAAACTCCCTGACGTCGAACAAATCGTTTACGTCCCGAACCCGGGCGAGACTCAGATGGCACAAGCGGTCATCAACAACTCCGCGGATGCCACGCTGGACCTACGCCCCACGACCATTCGTGAGGTGCTGGCTCGAAACCCGAACGTGGTTACCCACTCCGGCTTCAATCCGCCGTACGGTTACGTCGACTGGTGGCCCATCAGCCTGTTGTTCAACGACAGCAAGCCGCCTTACAACGACAAGAACGTCCGATGGGCAGTGTCCTACTACATCGACCGCGATCAGTTGATCGACGTTGCTTACGACGGTGCCGGTACACCCTCCATTCTGCCGCTGCCGACCTACGCGCCTCTGCAGCGTTACTACGACGCAATCGAGGACAAACTCACCGGCGAGTACAACACCGGCGAGTACAGCCCCGAAAAGGGTGATGCTCGCATGACGACGGCCGGATACTCGAAGAACGCCGATGGTTACTGGGAGAAAGATGGCAACGTAGTCATCTGTGACATCCTCGGTTTCGGCATCTTCAACGACTTCGGTCCGATCCTCGCCCGACAACTCGACAACCACGGCATCAAGTCGTCCTACAGCAACCCGCCCGACGCCGGTTCTCGCCAGAACTCTGGTGACGCGTCATGTGGACTGCGAGGACACGGCGGATCCGTGCGTGACCCGTACTTCACCATGAACCTCTACTACGGTACTGACGCCGAAGAAGCCGGTGAGGGTCACCAGTCGAACATCTACTTCTGGTCCCACCCGCGCTGGAACGAAATCACCGACGAGGTCTCTGCGACCGGTATCGATGACGTCGCCAGGCTTGAGGAGCTCTGGACTGAAGCGATGGACATCTGGCTCGACGAGCTGCCCGACGTCCAGGTCATCGAGTGGTATCACCGCATCCCGATGAACCAGACTTACTGGGCCAACTGGCCAACCCACGACAACCCGTACGCTAACGGTGCGTTCTGGCACTTGACCTTCCAGTTGATCCTGAACAACCTCCGTGCTGTTCAGTAAACAGCGGAGTCAGTAAAATACGTGACAACGCTTGCGGTCCAATCTTCGCTTTTGCGTGGACTGGACCGTAAGCGTTGAAACAACGTAAGCGCGCGGTAAAAGACTTGGCATGCCTTGGAACTACATAATCAGCCGTCTATCGATGTTCCTCATCACGATTTTCATCGCTAGTTCCATCGTTTTTTTCCTTCCTCGAATCTCGGGCCAAAACCCGCTCGAGGAAAAACTGCTAGAGGAAGCAGCACGCGGCGGTTTCTTGGAAGATACCGACGCCATGGTCGCAGCGTTCGACGAAAAGTATGGCTTCAACAAACCGCTGTGGCAACAGTATGTGAAGTTCATGACGGGCATCATCCAGTTCGACCTAGGTCGTTCAATATTTAACTGGCCCAAGACCGTCAATCAGCTGCTCGCCGAGACGATTTGGTGGACGATCGCACTAGGATTGCTGACGCTGTTCTTCGCATTCATCGTCGGAACATTGATGGGTGCGGTACTTGAATGGAAAAGAAATAAGAAGTTCTTGATGGTGTTGATGTCGCCGATCCTCACACTTTCGGCCGTGCCTTTTTACCTGTTTGGTTTGGTGTTGTTGTTGGCGTTTTCATTCGTTTGGAGTTTATTCCCATTGTTTGGCGGGTACTCGCGAGGAGTGGCGGGTTGGCCCGATTGGTCTAATTGGAGTTTTATTGGCAATGTGCTCTGGCACGCGACGCTTCCAGCGTTGTCCGTGGTCCTAGTGTCACTCGGCGGTTGGGCGATGGGAATGCGCGGAATGATGGTGACGACAAAGGGCGAAGACTACATGCTCCAGGCCGAGGCCAAGGGACTGCCCGATAGGACGATGTTCTTCCGTTACGGCATTCGTAACGCGATGTTGCCACAGATGACTGGTTTGGCATTGCAATTGGGGTTGATCGTCTCCGGCTTAGTACTCGTTGAGGTCGTGTTCTCCTATCCTGGTGTTGGTGGGTTGTTGGTGCAGGCAATACCTCGTAGCGACCATGCTGTGATTCAAGGCATCGTCTTCGTGCTGGCCTTGGGAACGGCGTTGGCGACATTGATCCTTGACTTGATCTATCCGCTAATAGATGCGCGAATCAAATACACAGAAGGCTGATTTGTAACTCGGCTATGCAGACACCAACCGTAGTAACTGAATTACCGCAATCGACGGGCAGGTACGAAGCCGTTGGCATCTACCGCGAACGTATCGTTCCGTTGTTGCGTTATCTGCGGCGAAATCCACTGCTGATCGGCGGATTGGGCTTGCTGCTGGGTCTGTTCCTGTGCGTAGTTGGCGGATATCTGTTTTACAAACAAGATGACCTTCTCGGCGAGCCTCAAGGCGTGGATGGGTTGACGAGAGCGTTGTCGGTGCCGGCGCGTGAACGACCGTCCTGGAACCCGTTCGATGACTACCCCCTCGGAACCGACGAACAGGGTCGCGACATCTTAGCGGTCATGATCGTCGGAACACCGCTGACATTACGCATCGGATTGATTGCGGCCGCCATTGGCGTGGGCATAGGCATGATCTTGGCCTTCCTAGCCGCGTATATGGGCGGATGGATAGACGCGGTGATCCGAGTGATCGTCGACAGCCTCATCCCGATTCCTGGGTTGCTTATCCTCGTGTTGATTGCCACATCCCTGAATCCGGGAAAGGGGTTATCCGTCGATCAGATGGCGTTTGTTATATCCATCTTGGCATGGCCGGGTCCCGCAAGGGCGATCCGTTCACAGGTGTTGGTGATGCGCGAGCGGGGATACGTAGAGATGGCCCGGATGTCGGGTACGAGCACAATCGGAATCGTGTTCAAAGAGATGATGCCAAATCTTTCGCCATACGTGTTGGCAAGTTTCGTCGCATCAGTAGCCGGCGCGATACTCGCTTCGGTCGGCCTCGAGGCCCTTGGCTTGGGACCGCTAGACTCACCAACCCTTGGCATGACCATTTACTGGAACATTTACACATCGTCATTGCTGAAAGGATTGTGGTGGTGGTTGATTCCGCCGATCGTGATCATCATCATCCTGTTCGTGGGATTGTTCCTCATGTCAGCCGGCCTTGACGAGGTCGCTAATCCGCGCCTCCGACGCCGCGTATGACGCCGGTTCGACCGACCGAATGATTGTAGGTATCTAGATGACAACCGCTGAAACTGCGCCCGCCGCCGTCAACGTCGACAATCGCGCCGAAAACGTCCTCGAGGTCGAGAACCTCAAGGTCTACTACGATACCGACGCCGGCCAGGTCAAAGCAGTGGACGATGTCTCGTTCACGCTGAAGCGTGGGGAGCGGATGGGTTTGGTAGGCGAGTCCGGATCTGGCAAGACAACG
Source organism: Dehalococcoidia bacterium (assembly GCA_965208645.1). GTDB lineage: Bacteria > Chloroflexota > Dehalococcoidia > Lucifugimonadales > Lucifugimonadaceae > Bin127. The sequence goes on from OZ242350.1 coordinate 1,578,566, forward strand.
ATGGCCATGGCGTTGATGCGTCTCCACAAGCCGCCGGCAATTATTGCCGGTGGAAACGTCAGGCTCGACGGCGTCAGTTTATTGGATTTGAACGATGAGCAGATGCGGCAAACCCGATTACGAGATATCGCGTTAGTGCCCCAAGGCGCGATGAACTCACTCAACCCGGTATACCGAGTGCGTGATCAGATCATCGACGGCATCAAGCATCACACTCCGAGAGATGAGATGCTCAACAAAGGCGCGGTGAGCGAACGGGTCGTAGAGCTGCTCAATAGCGTCGGATTGGATGCTTCCGTCGCAGATATGTACCCGCACGAGCTTAGCGGAGGAATGAAGCAACGTGTTGCGCTGGCCATAGCCACGTCGCTACGGCCGAAGATGATATTGGCCGACGAACCGACAAGCGCGTTAGACGTGGTGGTTCAACGCCAAATCATGCTTACCTTGGAGCAGTTGCAGCAAGAGATGGAAGCCTCGGTCCTCCTGGTCGGTCACGACATGGGATTAATGGCACAGTTCGCCGACGTGTTAGGCGTCATGTATGCGGGCCACCTCGTCGAGTTTGCACCGATAGAAGAGATCTTCCGAAACCCGAAGCACCCGTACACCAAGAAGTTGATCAGCAGCCTGCCCGACATTCAGGTGAAAGGGACGTTTACCGGGATCGAAGGTTTGCCACCGACTTTGGTTATTCCGCCTCCAGGTTGCAGATTCCATCCCCGTTGCCCGATTTACAACAACGACGAGGATTTCAGGGACGAGTTTGTGGATATCAGAGGTAGTCTGAACACCGATCTGTGTACGACGGTAGATCCGCACTTGAACGAGATTGAGCCGCGCCGATGGGTCGCTTGCCATATGTACGGAGAGGACGCTTAGTTGGTTGCTCAAAATGCCTCGATGACCGCGCTCGATTCGACGGATGGCGCTGACAACGTCCTCGAACTTGAGAACGTCTCCAAAGTCTTCGGAGGCGGACTACTTCGCCGGAATATTACGGTCGCCGTCGACGACGTCAGCTTGGGGATCCCACGAGAGAACCCCGGCATCATCGCCGTGGCTGGGGAGAGCGGGAGTGGAAAAACTACCCTCGCGCGCTTGATGCTCGGCATCATCCCGCCGACCGAAGGTGCCATCTACTTCAACGGACATGACATTGCTTCGTTGAACCGATCGGAAAAGCGTGAATTTCGCCGTGAAGTCCAACCGATCATGCAGGACCCCTTCGAGGTCTACAACCCCTTCTATAAAGTCGACCACGTCATGATGGCGCCGGTTCAGAACTTCGGGTTGGCACGGTCTAAGAGCGAGGCGCGCGATCTCGTCGTCGAATCTCTCGAAACCGTGGGTCTGCGCCACCAAGAGACACTTGGTCGCTTCCCGCACCAATTGAGCGGTGGTCAACGCCAACGAATCATGGTCGCCCGCGCGTTGCTGCTAAAGCCGCGCATCATCGTCGCCGACGAGCCAGTGTCGATGGTTGACGCGTCGTTGAGAGCCACGATTCTAGGTAGCATCGATCTGCTCAACAAAGAACTCGGCATCGCAGTCATTTACATCACGCACGACCTGACGACAGCGTTCCAAATCAGCGACAACATCATCGTTATGTATCAAGGCTCAGTCGTCGAGACCGGACGCGTCGAAGACGTGATCCAGGCTCCCCAGCACCCGTACACGCAACTATTGGTGGAATCGATCCCCCGTCCTAACCCTAGCGAGCGGTGGGGGCGTGATATGGCTTCCCAAGAAACCGGCGGCGCGTCGAATGAAACCGGGTGTAGGTTTGCGCCGAGATGCCCATACGTGATGGCCGAGTGCACCGACGAAATGCCTCCGTTGTACCGAGTTGGCGATATGCAGGCCGCCCTGTGCTACCTCCACCGCGACAACGCCACTGGCAACGTCCAGAGCATCTCCGACGTCTTTAAGGCCAGCGTCTAGCGACCGTTGTTGCTACCGGACGAGATCGCGTAGAAATTCGGTCGGTCCGAACATGGCAAACGCCATAATCGGCAAACCTAGGCCCACGGCGACTATCCAAGGCCCCCAAATCGAGACCGCTTCATTCCTCACCGCGTTCAGACGGTCAACTAGGAACCCGATGATCGCGAAAAACCCGCCCGACAACAGTCCTGCGTATACGTTCGGTGCGCCTTGGACGAACATGTCGTACGGGAAGATAATCACCGCGTCCAACAATAGCGATGGCAACGAACCCACACCATAGGCGCCATCAGCAAGCCCCGCGAACGCGCCGGCGGTTCGGGTTAGTCCTCCCGTTAATATCGGCGTGGTGACCCCAAATCCGAATCCCATGAACAGCCAAGTGATCGGTTTGGCGGGAATCTGAGCCATGTCCCGGGCGTGAAATACCGCGATCGGCACAACGATCAATGCCGATATCGCCGCACCGATCGAAAAGAAAACGGCACCCCAACCTTCAACTCTGACCGCGTCCTCGAAATACTCGAAACGGCCCAGCACCGCGACATGAAACGCCGCGATCGATAGCAGGATCCCGAGCAAAGATATTGCTAAGGTTAAGCGTCGCCGTCGGGCCGCATCGGGTTGAAGGACCTCAAGCCGCGACAAACGAGCAATGTCGATAGTTCCTATGGCGCTAAAATATCCGTACTTACCCTCATCCTCGATCAGGATATCCGAACCTATCCTTCCCCCTGTGCTGAGGGGAGGATCGACGAGGGATCACTCTAAATCAGTTGACCGTCAGTTCAATCTCGTCTGCACGGTGGCAGCTAACGTAACGACCATCTTTAGATTTTACCAGCGGTGGAACCTCAACCTTGCATTGATCCGTCGCAAAGGGACAACGCGGATGGAAATAGCACCCAGTCGGCGGACTGGCGGGGTTCGCCACCTCACCTTCGAGAACATATCGCTTGGTCCGCTGGCTCGGATGCGGTTTCGGCACCGAACTCATCAACGCCGCGGTATACGGGTGCTTCGGTGAATCAAACAGCTCTTCAGGAGTGCCGATCTCAGCGATCCGCCCAACGTACATCACAACAACCCGGTTCGATATCTGCTTCACGACACTCAGATCGTGAGAAACGAACAAGTAGGTCAAGCCCAACTCGTCTTGCAGATCCATCATCAAGTTGATGACCTGCGCCTGAACTGAAACGTCAAGACCAGAGACCGGTTCATCCGCAAGGATGAGGCGGGGGTTCACAGCAAGCGCTCGGGCGATACCGATGCGTTGACGCTGACCACCGCTGAAAGCGTGTGGATATCTTCGCATGTATTCGGGACGCAGTCGAACCACACGCAACAACTCGGCCACGCGATCTTCGCGCTCGCTACTCGAACCGATGCCATGGACTAGTAGCGGTTCACTGATTATCTCGTAAATGTTCATCCTCGGATTCAACGACGAGAAGGGATCCTGGAAGATCATCTGCAACTGACGCCGAAACGGCCGCATCTCAACCAATGACAGCTGCGCCAAGTCGATTGAATCCCCGTCTTCGGTCTTGAAGATGATTTCGCCGGCCGTCGGCTCATACGCACGGATGATCGATCGCGCCGTCGTACTCTTGCCACAGCCACTTTCACCCACCAAGCTCAGCGTCTCGCCTTCGCGAATATCGAAACTAATGTCGTCGACCGCTTTTACGGTACCGACCGTCCTGCGGAGGAATCCTCGTTTGATCGGAAAGTACTTGACCAAACCCCGAACGTCTAACAGTGACGCCGATCCATTGCCGTTTTCTGTTGTTTCGACCGCCATCTACTGTCCCTCGTACAGGAAACAGCTTACTTCCTGTTCTTCATTCACGCTTTGCAGCTCAGGTTCTCCCACATCGCAAGTCCCTTCCATAAACGACTGACATCGCGGGTGGAATGCACACCCCATCGGGCGATTCTGGGGATGCGGTATCGAACCAGATATCGACGGCAATCGTTCACGAGATGAAGTGAACATGCTCGGTATCGAAGTCAGCAACGCCTTCGAATAGGGGTGCTTCGGCTCGTCAAAGAAGCTGAAGACCGGACCCGTTTCCACAACTTTGCCCAGATACATCACTGTTACGTCATCCGCGATCTCTGAGATGACTCCCAGGTCGTGCGTGATGAATAAGATCGCCATATCGTTCTCTTCCTGCATGCGTTGCAAAAGGTCGAGAATCTGCGCTTGAGTCGTAACATCCAACGCCGTAGTCGGTTCGTCCGCGATCAACACACGAGGGTTCGTGCACATCGCCATCGCAATCATCGCGCGTTGCAACTGCCCACCGCTGAAACGGAACGGATACTCATTCATCCGTTGCGCCGGATTCGGTATGCCGACACGCGCGAGCCAGTCAATCGCAAGATCGAAGCGTTCTTGTTTAGAGAGATTCGTATGCAACCTCAGAGTTTCGTCGATCTGATTGCCGAACGTGTGCAATCCGCTGAACGAAGTCATCGGCTCTTGGAAGATCATCGAGATTTCACCACCACGTATCGCGCGCATCTCGTTGCTGTTCGCTCCGAAGCTCAAAAGGTCGGTCGAGGAATTCGTCTCGGGACGAGGGTTGTAATTGATCTCGCCGTTAGTGATTCGACCTGGCACCTCTACGATCTGGAGGATCGACTTCGCCGTGATGCTCTTCCCGCAGCCGCTCTCACCCACGATCCCCATAGTCGTACCTGGCTGCATATCGAAATCCACGCCGTCCACAGCCCGGACGACCCCCTCGTCCGTGAAGAACTGGGTCTCAAGACCTCGAACCGACAGGATCGCATCGCCCGCAACGTCATTCCCGCGCACGCGGGAATCCAGAGGGGTAGGGGGCTGTCTAATCTCAGTAGTCATCTCTTCACATCCTCTCCATCAACAACTGCCATACGTATCGGCCGCGTCGCGAATACCATCAGCCGTAACGTCATATCCCGCGCACGCGAGAATCCGGACAGCCACACCGTCATTCCGAGCCGCCGCAACGTCATTCCCGCGCACGCGGGAATCCAGAGGTGCCGCAACGTCATTCCCGCGCACGCGGGAATCCAGAGGGGTAGGGGGCTGTCTAGTCTCAGTAGTCATCTCTTCACATCCTCTCCATCAACTTCCATACGGGTCGGCTGCGTCCCGTATTCCGTCACCCATGAAATTGAGCGCCAGCACCAAGACTACGACAAAAATACCGGGGATCAGCAACCATGGAGCAAGTGCCACCGTCTGAACGTTTTGCGCCGTGAACAGCATCGTGCCGTAAGAGATCGCCGGCGGAAGCAGACCGAGACCCAAGAAGCTCAGCGTTGTCTCGCTGATTACCATTAACGCCAAGCTCAATGTGCTCGCCGCGATTATGTGGCTGTAGAACGAAGGCAGCATATGCCTGAAGATGATGCGGCGCTGATTCGCACCGGCCACTATCGCAGCAGTAACGAAATCCTCCTGACGCATCGCCAAGTACCGCCCACGAACAACCCTCGCCAACTCCGTCCAAGCAAACAATGAAACCACGATCGTGATGGCAAAGAATCTTCGCTCAACCGACCAGTCAGCCGGGAACGCAGCCGCCAAACCAAGATAAAGCGGAATTGTAGGTATAGATCGGATGATCTCGATGCTGCGTTGAATCAAGTTGTCAACGAACCCGCCGTAGAAGCCCGAAACCGCACCCAACGTCGTGCCAACTATTATCGATATGAAGATCCCCGTCAAGCCGATCAGCAACGATAACCGAGTGCCACGCATCAAGCGCGAGTACAGGTCGCGACCCTGAACATCGGTTCCCAAGATGAATATCGCTTCTTCGGCCGTTACCTCTGGATCGTTGACACCTAACAAATGTCGATCCAGTGTTAATCCGAATAACTTGTATTCGTAACCCCTGGCGAATATCTGGACATCAACCTTCTGATCGCAGTCCTTTACGTAAACTTTCCGCAAAAATTCGTCGCGCGAACCAACAAGCCGGCAAACGTGTAGGTCGGGTTTGAAACCATCGAAAACGCGCAACCACTGTGGCGGAGTGTATTGACGGGCCGCTTCGATGTCTTCGGGGTCATTCGTTGCCAAGAAGTCGGAGAAGATCACGATCAGGTAAAAGAGCGCCACGATCACAGTCGCAGCCATCGCAAGGCGGTGGCGTTTGAAGCGTTGCCAGATCAGCTGGCGCTGCGACATCACCTCTACTTTGGCGTCGTCTTCGTCGTCCGGGTAAACGCGTTCCTGGGCATCAGATTCCGTCCCGAATTGAGATCCGGCAACCATGGCTCTAATCCTCCTCCAGTCGTATACGAGGATCGACCCACGCAAGGAGCAAGTCGGAAACGAACGTTCCGATGATTGTCAGCCAACCTGAGAATAGAATAACCGCTCCCGAGAGATATATATCTTGTGCCGTCAGTGCACGTAGAAAGTCCCTTCCAATAGTAGGGAGATCAAGGACGAATGAGAGGATGACGCTACCGGATATGATGAAAGGCAAAATGTACGCGGTCATAGAGATCACGGGATTCAATGCGTAGCGAACCGGGTATTTCATTATCAGCTGCCACTCAGTGAGTCCTTTGGCACGCGCCGTCGTCACATAAGGCTTCTTCAACTCGTCGAGCAAGTTGGCACGCATAACGCGGATCAACGCAGCTGTGCCGGCTGTGCCTAGGATGGCAACCGGCAAAATCATATGTTTCGCCAAATCCCACGCCTTTCCGAAAGACCAAGGTGCGTTCCGAAATTCATGTGAATATAAACCGGTGGCAAGGAAGCCAGTCGTATCCAAAATCAACCACAACATAACCAGCCCAATCAAGAAGTCTGGAACACCTAATCCCAGAAAGCCGAAAAACGTTGCTATGTAGTCACCCGGCGAGTACTGCTTGACCGCCGAGTAGATTCCGATGGGAATCGCAACGACCCATATGAAAACAACAGTGAACGCCCCTAACAGTAACGTGTTCGTTAAGTTCATTTCGAGCACCGTTCTAACCGGTGCATTGAACTCGAACGAAAAACCGAGATTGCCTTGCAGGATGCGCGTTATCCATTTTGAATACTGGACGTAAACAGGATCGTTTAGTCCGTAGAAGTCCCGCAGACTCTCAGCCTCGTCCTCCAACACGAGGTTTCCCGTCGCGAGCTGAGTTGCAATGTAAGTGGTAACGAAATCGCCGGCGGGAAGGTTAATAATTACGAACGCGATCACAGACACCGCCCACATGGCGATGACCGCGTAGATGACTCTTCTGATAAAGAAGGCGAGCATATTCGTTCGTCAGATGTTGATCCGGTCCCAGTGATTGGGATTATGTAGACGTAACAGCATCCGCCCCCGAATCAAATCGGGGGCGGATGTTTCGCTAAACCCTTAGGGGTTTCCCCGCGAACGGGGGAAATGTCCGAAGGACAAAGGGGGCGCGAACTACTGGCCCATCATCGCGTTTTCGTCGTCGATCCACCACTGCTCAGGGAATGCGTTCCCGGAGGTCTGGTTGTGGTACGAGAACGGTAGCGCGTTCGGGATGTTGCGCACGTTGTTCTTAATGATCGCAACGTACGTCGGCTTGTTCATCACCGTCGTGATCGGGTTCACGTTCAAGCAGTTGAGCTCGACTACTCGCTGGAGTATCTCGTTGTACCGCTCGGGACCAGCCGTAGATTGCGACTCGTCGTAGAGGTCCATCTGCTGTTTGATCAAGTCGTTGATGCCAGCCGGGTCGAGACCGTTCTCACCGCCGGACTGGTGCCAGTCACCGTACAGACGACCGGTGTTACCACCGCCGCCAACCGGCAACAGGTGTTGCGGCGTGATCAGCGTGGTCGATCGCGGTGACGACTCCCAGTTGGTCGTCATCAACTCGTTCAACAACGCACGGTCGCCGTGTAGGCCACGTTCAAGTGACTGAACCTCGGCGTGGACGCCGATGTTGACTTGCCACTGTCGCGCGATCATCTCGTTGATCGCCGGGTAGTCTTCGAATGCTGCCACGACGGATGGCAACTGAACTGTCAGTCGCTCGCCGCTAGGCAACAGACGGAACCCATCACCATCTTTGGCGCTAAGCCCGATCTCGTCTAGGATCGCATTGGCCGCGTCCGGGTTGAACTGGACGTCGTCCTCGCCGATGTACTTACCTGGGTTGTCCGGGTCTGGGTAACCCTGGCACAGACCAGAGGTCTGGCCGATACCGAGGAAGAAGACCTCGTTGATCTGATCGCGTTCGATACCCAACGAAAGCGCCCGACGGAACTCAACGTTCTGGATGTAACTCTGGATTTCGGCGTTGCCATCCCACGTCTCGTTGACGTAGATGTTGGCGATACCCGACTGCGGCTGGCGCCAGAATTGGATGCGGTAGCCAACAGACTCTGCGTTCTCAAGGAACAGCGGAAGCTTGGCGATGTTGATGTGGCGACCCATTACCGTGTAGTTACCCGCCAGCGCGCTGAGGTTCAAAACCTCAAGGTTCTGGGCAAGAGTAAGTACGACATTGTCGATGTATGGGAGCTGATTGCCCTCGGTGTCGACTGCGTAGTAGTACGGGTTGCGCTCAAACGACCACTCGTTTGTGTTGATGCTTCCGGTGACGCGCCATGCTGTAAGCATCGGAGCTTCCGGGTTGGCATTCGCGTGGTTGCGGTCGAGGAAGTACGTGTACCAGTTGTCAAAACCAGCTTCGGAAGCCTTGCGCTCAGCTTCTTCCAATCCCACGAAATCGGGGTGGAACTGCTCAAGGTAGTGCCTCGGTGCGTAGAGACCGTCACCGCCGTCACCACGGGTGTGCTGACCGGCTACGATCACCGATGCCACCAATGTCACGAACGGTGCGTAAGGCTCAGGTGACGTGACCTTGAATGTCTGGTCGTCGATCGCCTCGAACTTCAGAGTCTCGCCGCCTTTTTGCGTCCACGCCGGCTTGGCTGGGTTCAGCTCTTCGTTGTGGAGCATGTGATCGACCCAGAACATGATGTCCGCAGTTGTGAAAGGTGCGCCGTCAGACCACTTGTGGCCCTTGCGAAGCGTGAAGGTGAACTCGGTCGCATCTTCGTTCTGCGTCCAAGACTCGGCTATGTTCGGTTGCACAACCGCACCGGAAACTTCGTAGAAGAGCAGGTGGTCCTTGAGCGGACGCTCCATGTTCTGACCGTCGGCGGGGCCCGTGAAACCGCGGTACCACGTTCCGCCGTACTTGCCAATGCCGTCTGTAGGCTGCAGAACCAGCGGGTTCTCAGGCAAACGCTCTTCAACAGGAGGCAGTTCACCAGCGGCCACGCGAGCTGCGAGCAGCGGAGCCTCTTGGAATGAATCGGGTATCGGGAGCAAGTTGCCGCTATCGTCGTAGATGGTCGGCCAGCTGTTTACTTCCGGGTCAGCCGTGATGTGAGGTGAGTCCACACGAACGGGTTCGGGTGTCGGTATTACCACCACCTCGACCTCTTTTTCGATGATCTTCTCGACTTCTTTGACGACTTCCTTCTCGACGACGACGGTCTGGACTACGGTTTCCCCGGCGACCTGGACCTCTTTCTCGACGACGACGGTCTGGACTACGGTTTCCCCGGCGACCTGGACCTCTTTCTCGACGACGACGGTCTGGACTACGGTTTCCCCGGCGACCTGGACCTCTTTCTCGACGACGACGGTCTGGACGACAGTCTGTCCGGGAACTTCGACCGGAACTTCGACGGTTTGAACGACGATTGTCTCGCCGCCACCACAAGCGATGCTCGCCGCAAATGCCATCGTCAATGCGACCGCTGACAGAGCGATCATCGATGGCGCAGTGAGCAACCGCCGTAACTTGGTGTTTTTCATATCTGACACCTCTTAAGTTGTATGGTTTTCGACAGATCGGCCGGACCGTGATTCGCACAGCCCAAACCTAATAATCAGCACGACATCCATGGTGGCAGCTTCTCGCCCTAGGGCGAGACAAACAACTCAACACAGACGCGCTGATGCAAGTAGCAAACTATATTACGTGACGGATAAAGTCAAACCGCGTATACTGAACGCAGCGCCAAAATGTCAACATGTTCTGTCGCGATCAATGCGCGAAACCGAACGACCGACCCAATAAGGTGCATACACGCTCTCTCACAGATCGGAGGATGGCTTAGCATGGTGAAGCCTCGAATTTCATCGACATCGACGGCAGTTGCACTCCTAGTGATGACGCTCGCCGCATTTGCCGTAATCGTCAGTTGCGGCGGAGAGGACCCGACGGCGACGCCAGTACCGGCCCAACCAACGGCAACCCAGGCACCCGCTCCGACCGAAGCACCCGCACCGACTGAAGCGCCCGAACCAACTGCGGCACCAGAGCCGACCGCGGCAATGGCTCCAGATTCCGACGGCAAACGGGGCGGTTCGCTGATACGAGGTGTTTCGCGCACCCTGCGGGCATGGGACTACAACACCGAAGCCGTGTGGTTCGCTCCTCAGAGCCTGCAACGACACTACAGCAACCTCGTCAGATTCGACCCCGCTGACGGCACTACGATCATTCCAGATCTCGCAACCGAGTGGGAAATCGACGATGACGCCGCAGGCATCACCTTCACAATCCGAGACGGCGTCCAGTTCCACGACGGTCAAGAGTTAACGCTTGAGGACATAAAGTGGACCTTCGAACGATCAAAGTCGCCACCAGAAGGCGAACGCTATCCTCGCTTGCTGGCGTTGCAGAGCATCACCGACATAACGATCATCGACGACAACAACATCTCAATCGCGTACGAGAACCCGAACGCCGAATTCATCCAGAACTTCGCCGCCGCGTGGGGAATCGTCTTCGCCCAACACGTGATGGAGCAAGAAGGCGGCATGAACGGACCCGATCGCGTTGTCGGCACCGGACCGTTCATCATCGATGAAGCCGAGATGGAAGAGTTCGTGACCTCGCGGAACAATCCCGATTACTTCCTCGATGCACCCGACGGCGATCCCTTCCCGTACCTCGACGAGATGACCACCGTGGCGTTGTCTGACGTCGAAGCGCGCATCGCGGCGATTCAGACCGGTCGCATCGACATCGCCAGCTTTGACCCCGCCGAGTTCGCTCCAGCCGTCGGCGCTCTAAATTCCATCGGCGACTCTGTACGCATGGAGATTTCACCTCTTGCCGGAATCAACTATCTCAGCATGAACGCCAACGGCCCACCATTCGACGATTTGAAGGCACGCCGAGCCGCGTACCTGCTATTCGACCGATTGCGCATGCAGCAACTCGAGAGTCTGCCCACCGGCGAATTCGCATCCGTCCCCACTGGATTCTTCGGCACCGTAGACCCGTTTATCGACGAGATTCCCGACATCTGGGAAGTAAGCAAAGACACAAGAGAAGAAGCCCTCGCTGAAGGTAAAGCGTTGGCTGAAGAGTTAGGACTTGATGGCTTCGAAATGGTCGTCGGCTCACGATCCTTCTTCCAAGAGTTGGCACAACTCGCTGCTCAGGTCTATGCCGATGCCGGTTGGGAGGTCACCCTCAACGTCGGAGACTCCGCCGCGAATGCTGAACTCATTCAGAACGCGAACTTTGAGATGTCGATGAGCACGCCCAACGTAGTCTTGCCGAGTGTTAGCGCATTCCTACTCGAGCAATATCTACCTGGTGGGCGTGAGGCAAACGCCGCTCCTCCACCCGACAAGATCTACGACCTGTTAACAGAACTGCAAGGCGCGACCGACCCGGTCGACGCACTTGCTGCGACACGCGAGATCCAAACGGTCATGCGAGAAGAGTGGATCCCGGTTGTGCCCATGGGCAAGCAGGTCGGTTCCAGCGAACTCGTCGCAAACTACGTCCAAGACCGTCCGGGCGCGCTCGGACAGTGGTTCAACCTACACACTTGGACCGACGTTTGGATCGACGAAAACTCGCCACGAAAGTAGACCGGATTTGGCGGCGATGAGATCTTGAATCTCTCGTCGCACAGTCCAATTGCCGAGATGAACAGGTCGGGATAAAACCGTCTGAAAGAGGTTTGATTTAGTGAGGGACTACATCATCAGACGAGTCCTGTTGCTAATCCCGAATCTCTTCATCTTGGCAACGCTGACGTTTTTCCTCGCGCGCGTCCTGCCAGGAGACGTGGCCCTCGGGCTAGTCGCCGAAGACGGGAGTGTAATTGACCAGGAGGCGGTGCTGGTCATACGTGAGCGCCTCGGACTTAACGACCCCATGCCCATCCAATATGCCCGTTGGATGCTACAGCTATTGCAAGGCGACCTCGGCAAATCGGACGTGAGCGATCTGTCGGTCGTGCACGTCGTCGCCGAAACCGCCGAGGTCACATTCCTTCTGGCCATACTGTCGGTCATCATTGGAGCGGCGATGGCGATACCCTTCGGCATCCTGTCCGCAATGATGCGAGGCAGGTGGCCCGACCAAGTAATAAGGACATTCTCAGCAGTCTTCCTCGCGCTGCCCAACTTCTGGCTCGGGATCTTGCTCCTCCTCGCATTAGTCACGTGGTTCAGCTGGAGTCCGCCAATCTTCCAAGAGACTTTCTTGGATGCCCCCGTCAAACAGTTCCAACGACTAATCCTTCCTGCCGTGGCAATCGGCACCTCATTCGCCGCAGTCGCCACGCGCCTCACCCGATCCACAATGTTGGAAGTCCTCAACCAGGACTACATCCGGACCGCGCGCGCCAAAGGCCTATTCCCCAACCGCGTAATCATCCGACACGCCCTGCCGAACGCCGTTCTACCCATCATCACGCTATCCGCACTGCTGTTCGCCGGTCTACTCAACGGGGCAGTGGTCCTAGAACGCATCTTCGCTCTCCCCGGCATGGGCGTCGAAATCGTTACGGCAACATCCGAGCGCGACTTCCAGTTGCTTCAAGGCCTCGTCCTCGTCCTCGGCGCCTTCGTAATGGTGTGGATGCTCCTGATCGACTTGGTATACGTCGCCTTAGACAAACGCATTCAACTCGAATGATTACCGCAACCAACAATCCAGAGCTATCACCAACCCGAGCCAACCGCACCGGCTCAGCCGCATGGCGCATCATGCGCAGGCATCCGACCGGTGCCGCAGGTCTGGTGATCACCATCCTCATATTGCTGTTCATCCTCAGTGCCGGAATCCTTACGCCACACAAATACGATCGGACGCTGAGCGGCAAAGCAGCACCCATGATGTCTCGGGGCTTTGATGACGAGTTACTGGTCCTGGGCGGCGACGAGCTCGGACGCGATATCCTGACTCGCCTCCAACACGCCGGCAGAACATCCTTCGTCATCGGACTCGCCGCACCACTATTGGGCGTAACCCTCGGAACCATCATCGGAATCGTCAGCGCCTACCGCGGCGGAATCGTCGACCTCCTAGTACAACGCGTCGTCGACGTCCTCATATCCCTACCCGGTCTAGTCCTCGCCATGGCCGTCACCCTTGCATTGGGATTCTCTGTTTGGGGAGTGATCATCGCGCTCTCGCTCAACGTTGTAGGGGGGTCATCACGCGTCGTACGTTCCCACGCGCTCACCCAATCCCAACTGGAATACGTCCAAGCCGCCCGAGCACTCGGCGCCTCCGACCTGCGCATCATCTTCCGCCACCTGCTCCCAAACTCCATGGCCGTCTCACTCGTCCTCTTCACCGTCGGCGTCGGCGCGGCAATCACCGCCGAAGCCGGACTCAGCTTCCTCGGACTCGGCGTTCAACCGCCAACACCTAGCTGGGGCAACATGCTCACATTCGCCCAGCAATACTTCCGATTCGGCGCTCACATCGCCGTAATCCCCGGACTCACCATCGCCATCGTCGTCTTTGCAATCAACCTCGTCGGCGATTCACTCCGAGACGTACTCGACCCACATTTGAGAGGCAGAGGATAATTTTCCCGCAACCCGACGGCCTGACCAAACCTAACCATCACCCGAAACAACCATGACCACAAACTCGCTCCCCAACATAATCTTCATCGTCGCCGACCAACTCAAGGCAACGGCGCTCCAAATGTACTCCGAGATCGGTATCCCAACGCCATCTCTCGAACGAATGGCCGAAGAGGGCGTCATGTATCGCCACGCCGTCACTCCCCACGCACTCTGCGTCCCCGCACGCGTCTCCATGATGACCGGACGATACGCCCACTCCACCGGTGCCCGCCGCAACGAAACCCTCATGCCATCCGGCCAACTCCACGCCTTCCGAATCTGGAAAGAACTCGGCTACACCACCGGTCTCATCGGCAAGAACCACTGCTTCATCGAGCAAGACGACCTCGACCTCCTCGACGTCCGATGCGAAATGTCGCACGGAGGATTGTCCAGAAACAACTACAAAGGCGAAATCGCCGGAAACAAAGGCATGGAGTGGGTCGTCCCCGAAGACATCATCACCGAAGCCCACTCCACCCGAGCCAACATGCCCGAACAGAGCCGCAGCTTCGGTTACGCCGTCACCGATCACCCCATCGAAGGCTACTCCAGCGCCGCTCTCACGACCCAAACCAAAGCATTCATCGACCAATTCGGCAGCTCAGCCGACGACCCCAACCGCAAACCATTCGCTCTCCTCCTCTCATATCCCGACCCGCATCATCCGCTCGAAGCCCCTCGCAAATTCGCCGACATGATCCCACCGGAAAGCGTCGTCATGCCCCCTCAGCGAGACGACGAGTACACCGACGGCAATATCCCGATCCGCAACCGCCAGCTCCACGACATGCTCGGCGTCAGCGTCGATGACCCTGAGTACGTCCGCAACGCAATGGCCGTCTACATGGCAATGACCCGATTCGTCGACGACGGCATCGGAAAAGTCCTTGACCACCTCGACGAAACCGGCCTACGCGAAAACACCATCGTCGTCTTCACCGCCGACCACGGCGACTTCAACGGCGAGCACGACATGCTCGGCAAGGGCGGCGTTTTCTACGACTGTCTCACCCGCGTCCCCATGCTCGTCTCATGGCCCGCGGGCGGAGTCCCATGCGGCACCGTAGATGACTCCATGGCCAACACCATCGACCTCCTACCCACAATCCTCCAACTCTCCCGCGTCGCCGACTTCAACGCCAACCCGCCCTGCGAAGACGGTGACGAAATCGCACCAGCCGGACCTCGACTAAATCACGATGTCGGCTCGGATTGGATCACCTCCGAAACCCTCCGACGCATCCAAGGCCGACCACTACCAACCGCAACCGATTCACCTCCCCGCTCCGCCGCCTTCAGCGAATACGGCACCGGCGGCACTGCACTCTCCGATGAAGACCTGAACCAACTAATGGAGAGAGGCTTCGAAGGTCGAGAGCTCCTGATGGAAACCCTCTGGATCCGAGAAGCCGAAGGCCGCCGTCGCATGGTCCGTACCAAAGACTGGAAATTCGTCACCGACCCCGGCAGCGACGACCTCGACGAACTCTACGACCTCAACGCCGATCCGTGGGAGCTCACCAACGTCGTCAACGACCCCGCAAACGTATCGGTCATATCCGAGATGCGCGCCCACCTCATGGAATGGGCCACCGCTACCGAGGACTACGATCCGGTACCCCTGCCAACGACCCTCGGCCGACTCGTCTACATCGCATCCGAAGGCCGATGGGGAACCACACGCGGCTAACACAAATGCCCCTCCTAGAAGTCGAAAACCTCAAAACCTACTTCTACGGCGATGACACCGTAGTCAAGGCCGTTGACGGTATCAGCTACAACATCGAAGAAGGCGAAACCGTCGCGCTAGTAGGGGAGAGCGGCTGCGGAAAATCCGTCAGTTCCCTCAGCATCCTTGGCCTCATCCCGTCTCCGCCCGGACGCATCGTCAACGGCGAAGTCCGATTCCGTGGCACCGACCTCCTCCAACTCTCCCCGACCGAAATGCGGCGATACCGAAGCCGACGCATAGCCATGGTCTTCCAAGAACCCATGTCGTCCCTAAACCCCGTCATCAACATCGAGACACAGCTGACTGAAGGCATGATCACGCAACTCGGCCTCACCAACCGCCAAGCCAAAGACCGTGCCCTCGAACTCCTCGAAACCGTCGGAATCTCCGACCCCGAACGCCGCCTCGCACAGTTCCCTCACGAATTCTCCGGCGGCATGAGGCAACGCGTCATGATCGCCATCGCCCTCAGCTGCGAACCCGACCTCATCATCGCCGACGAACCAACAACCTCCCTCGACGTCACCATCCAAGCCCAGATCCTCGACCTCATGCAGACCCTGACCCGCGACCGCGGCATGGCCCTGCTCCTCATCACCCACAACCTCGGCGTCGTCGCCCGCTACGTCGAGCGTATCAACATCATGTACGCCGGACGCATCATCGAACACGGCTCTTCAACCGACATCTTCGAGAAACCGTCCCACCCCTACACCGTCGGACTCCTCAACTCAATCCCCCGCATCGACCGCGACACCCGCTCCAACCTCGACCCCATCCCCGGCCAGCCACCAGACCTCGCCCGCCTACCCGACGGCTGCCACTTCGCCGAACGCTGCCGCAACGCAATCGACCGTTGTACACGCGAATACCCACAAACCATCCAAGTCGAACCCCGCCACACATCCACATGCTGGGTAGCCAACGAAATCTACAGCAACACCGCACAACCCTCCCCCTTGATACCCAAGGGGGACTATGCACAACCCTCCCCCTTGATACCCAAGGGGGAATTAAAGGGGGTTTAGACATGGCGTTTAGCTTTGCACTCCATCGCCCATCCCCGTCATTCCCGCACCCACCAACGTCATTCCGGCGAAAGCCGGAATCCAGAGGGGCTGGGTAGGGTGCCCCCGCTAGCGGGGGAAATGTCCGCAGGACAAGGGGGCCCGCAAGTCAAACCTCCAAAAACCAAATCCGAAAACAATATCGCAATGGTCGCAACCCAACACAACATGACCGCCACCACCCCCGTCATTCCCGCGTACGCGGGAATCCAGAACGCCCACCATCCGGTCCTCATCGACGTCGAAAACCTCAGCGTCGAGTTCCCCGTCAGCTCCGGTACCCTATTCTCCCGCAACCGCGCCACACTCCACGCCGTCGACAACGTCTCCCTCAGCATCCGCAAAGGCGAAAGCCTCGGACTAGTAGGGGAGAGCGGCAGCGGCAAAACCACCCTCGGACGCGCCATCCTCCACCTGCAAAAAGCAACCAGCGGCCGAGTCCTCTTCGAAGGCCAGCCCATCAACACCATGCGCGGCCGCGAACTCCGCAACCTCCGCCGACGCATGCAGATCATCTTCCAAGACCCGTACAGCTCCCTCGACCCCCGCATGTCCGCCGGCGCAATCATCGGCGAAGGCATCACCATTCACAACCTCGCATCCACCCGCGCCGACTACAACCACCGAGTCGCCGAACTACTCGAAATGGTCGGACTCAACCCCGAAATGGCCAGACGATTCCCCCACGAATTCAGCGGTGGACAACGCCAGCGCATCGGCATCGCAAGAGCACTCGCCGTCGAACCAGACTTCATAATCTGCGACGAACCCGTCTCCGCCCTCGACGTCTCAATCCAAGCCCAGATCCTCTCCCTCCTCGCGAACCTCCAATCCGAACTCGGACTCACCTACCTCTTCGTCGCCCACGACCTATCCGTAGTCCGCCACATCAGCGACCGCGTCGCAGTAATGTACCTCGGACGAATCGTCGAAATCGCAACCAGCGCCGACCTCTACAGCAACCCCCAACACCCCTACACCTACGCCCTCATCTCCGGCATCCCAGTCCCCGACCCCCGCATCGAAGCCCGACGCCAAAGAGTAATCCTCGGCGGCGAACCCGCCAACCCCGCCAACCCACCAACCGGCTGCCACTTCCACCCCCGCTGCCCCTTCGCCACCGAACAATGCACCACCGAAAAACCCCAACTCCGCCAAACCAAAACCAACCGCCAAGTATCCTGCCACCGCTCCGAAGAACTAACCCTAGAAGGCGTCTAACCCCGCCAACAACCGTCATTCCCGTCAACGACCGTCATCCCTGCTAACATCCGTCATTCCCGCGCACGCGGGAATCCAGAGGGGCCGGGCACCGGAGTGCAAAGCGCCGGGTACGCTCCCAACATTCCCTCCATTTCCAAGGGGAGATACAGAGGGGTTCCCCAGGGGATGCCCGCGAACAGCCGCCATCAACGTAGCGGCAGCGCCTCGTGCCTGCCCGCAGAAGTACGAAGAACACCCTGTAAAATCAACACAGGAAGGTTCTTGACAAATGGCAACCACAACAATGACCCACACAGAGCACCGCCAAACAGCTCTAGAATTCCTCGACGCATCCGACGACGAGTTCGAACGCGGCGACGTATTGCAAGGCGCAGAAAAGCTGTGGGGCGCAGCAGCCCACGCCGTAATGGCGGCAGCGCAGAAGCGAGATTGGCCCCACGAGAGCCACCGCTCCCTGAAAAATGCCACGATGAATTTGTCGGAAGAAGCTGAAGACCCTCTAATCGACGCATATTTCTTGGCCGCGGAAAAATTCCACCGACACTTCTACCACGACTCCATGGAAGACTGGGAACGGGATGCTGACAGACCAAAGGTGCACGATTTTGTGCAACGAGTCTTGACGTTGAGCTAGAACGCGAAAGCCTCACATTCCCCCAAGACATCCCCTACAACCCTGAACCGAAAACCCTCCCCTTCGCGCAGCGAAGGGCACGCGGAGCGAACGCAGGGGATGCCCGCGAACAACCGCCATCAACGTAGCGCCAGCGCCTTTTGCCTGCCCCTGAAGCTGCAAACATCACCACCCCAATCAATCCACCTCATCAGCATACTGGTTGTAACCCAACCCGTCAACAACCGTCATTCCCGTCAACGACCGTCACTCCCGTCATCCTCGCTAACAACCGTCATTCTTGCCAACCACCGTCATTCCCGCGCACGCGGGAATCCAGAGGACGCTCCCAACATTCCCTCCCCTTTCCAAGGGGAGATACAGAGGGGTTCCACAAGCGATGCCCGCGAACAGCCGTCATCAACGTAGGCGCAGCGCCTTGTGCCTACTCGCAGAAGCGCGAAGAACACCCTGTAAAATTAACACCGGAAGGTACCTGACACATGGCAACTACAACAATGTCCCCCAGACAGCACCGCCAAGTCGCTCTCGACTTCCTCGCCGCTTCCGACGAGGAGTTCGAACGCGGCGACGTATTGCAAGGCGCAGAAAAACTCTGGGGCGCAGCAGCCCACTCCATCATGTCAATCGCGCAGGAGCGAGAATGGCCCCACGAGAGCCACCGCTCACTGAAAAACGCGGTTGTGCGTCTCGCCGAAGAGCACGGCGACCCTCTGATTCGTTCGAATTTCGGAATCGCAGAAAAATTCCACCGACACTTCTACCACGACTCCATGGAAGACTGGGAACGCGAATCCGACCGCCCCCTAGTCCACGATTTTGTGCAACGAGTCTTGGCGTTGAGCTAGAACGCGAAAGCCTCACATTCCCCCAAGACATCCCCTACAATCCTGAACCGAAAACCCTCCCCTTCGCGCAGCGAAGGGGACGCGGAGCCCAAAAGACCGACACAAGAACGCGGGGGATGCCCGCGAACAACCGCCATCAACGCAGAGGCAGCGCCTTGTGCCTGCCCCGTAGCCGCAAACATCACCACCCCGATCACTCCACCTCATCCGCATACCGGTTATATCCCAACCCGCCAACCACCGTCACTCCCGCCAAACACCACCATTCCCGTCAACAACCGTCATTCCCGCGCGAGCGGGGATCCAAGGTTTGATGAGAGGGTGACTGCCGCACTTTCATTTCTCATCGCCCAGACTCTGACGATCACTCACCAATAAGACAATCCTTATCCCGCAGCAAGACGAGCCGAAAGGAGTTAAACGCCATTCGCCCTACACGTCAGGCTCTTGTTAACAATTCCTCCGACGGATCACGGATATTATCATTGTTTCGATAGAGGTATGTATGACACAAGATTCTCAACAACCGTCCGCCAAATGGGACTCCAAGAGCAGGAAGTTCGAAGTATCCCTACCAACCCCTGACGGCGTTTTTGACGCCAGTTGGATATCAACCCCGTCATTCGTCGTCCGCATTCAAGAGAAGGGATCGGACGAATGGAGTCCGGGATTTGAAACCCCGTTCAACAGTTGCACCTTCACAGGGTTGAAGCCAAACACGGCTTACATCCTAGAGGTGCGAGCCAAGAACGACGCAGGAGAAAGTGAACCAGCTTACATTGAATTGAGAACTTTGCCAGACGGAACATTGTCCGGCGGTGGGCCTGTGCCCAATTGGCCCTTGCTTGAATAGCACAGGTCTAACAAAGAGACTCTGAGACTGGTTAGGGCGCTACACGCGCGGTAGAAGAATGCAAGAAGTCATCGGATTATTGGAGTGGATCACGTCTGATTTTTGGAGGTTGCTTGCGGCGGCGGCGGTAATCGTCTTCCTCCCTACTGTTTTGACAATGATCATGGGCTGCAGTGGTCGGCGACGGTGATAGGAGATTTGGTATGAAGTACAAAGGCAACTATTTCCCCGGTTGGCTCGTGGGCCTAGCGATAGGGTTGGTGCTTGGTTTTGTTGGCGGGTATTGCACGGCCACTTACGCTTGAATGTCGGATGAACGTTCTGCCCCTCTGATCCTTGCCAAGTTCTTCAAGGAAAAAAGATTCGCGGATGCATTCGTGCGCGGAGAATTGTTCGCGCCGAGGTTGCCTTACTACAGAAGCATCGATGAGGAAGACACGTTGAGGGGTGACATTTATGAAGCAACGCAACTCATGTATCCCAGCAGCATGACTGTGTCGACCGTTGACCTTAATCCTCGAACTGGCAAGCCGTTGATGTCGATGGACATCGATCCCAATGACATCGTAGGTCCATTACGGATGAGGCAACCGATGTTTGACCGCTTCAATTTGTTCTGCACGGCTGAGATTTTCTTGACGGAAAAGAAGTTGCTGGAAATCGCTAACGGCAAAGCGTCGCCAGTTTTTAGATTTGACAAGCGGTTGAGCAGATTCGGTAGGCACGTGGTCATCGTTAATGCGAGCGAATTCCTTGATCGCGTCAGGGCCGCGTGCGAAAAGCGTAGTTACATTCTTTACCCCGGCGCGGTAGAGTACTACGATCCGCACCAAGATTCTCGTGGCGGGCCATGGGATATCAGCTTAGTGTTCCTGAAACGCCTGAAGTATGCGTATCAAAGCGAATACAGGTTGGTGATTGACACTGGACTGCATGGCAGTGAACCGATCAAGCTAAGCATTGGGGACATCGGTGATATTGCCACCCGTTTCGAGACTGACAACATAAATCAGACATTTGGATTGAAGATCCATGGCCCGACACCTGTGTAGTCAGGTTAGTATTCCCTCACAATATCCCCTAATCCCCACTTCAAACAGCCCTCACCGACCGCGCCTTCAAATACTCCATCGGACGATCACCCTTCAACGAGTTGCAGTGCCCACAAAGCAACAGCAAATTATCAAGATGGTCTAGTCTCCCTCCACACCCGTAACAGCGATGCATATTTGCCAACGATTTCCCGGCTAAGCGCTAACCATCAATCTCAGATAACACCGATGCGCCACCCTCACGCGCTCCCTTGTCCATCAGCCTTCCTGCCGGAACACGCCCCCCTTCCAAGTGCACGTTTGACATCATCCGATCACGCTTCTTATCCACAGACGTGTACTGCCTAGGGAACAGCTGCTTAGCGTCAACATCCCTCACCGTCACTATCTCTCCCAAAAACTTCGAGACATAGAACTCGCTTTCCTTGGTACGCTCCGTCGCATCAATCTTGCCGCGCGCAATCGAAATGTATTGGCTATCTATGTCGATCCCCACACAGTAACGTCCCAATGCGCGAGCAGCGATCGCAGTAGTCCCGGTGCCGAGAAATGGATCCAGCACTACATCACCTGGATCAGTCGTCATCAGTATCAGTCGCTCCAGCATATGAATCGGCAACTGACATGGATGCGGGTCGCGTCGTTTGTTGTGCCTGATTCGGTGAATGTCAGTCCAAACGTCACTCACCAACGCGCCGAACGGATGCCTTTGATCACTCTTACCGCCGTAGTCCTTCAGATACTCTTTGCAAACTCGGCAACGCTTGTGAGGTGCACGAACCTCGTAAAACTTAAATCCCCTCGGCTGCTTCGTGTAGAAAAGCACTCCGTAGTGCGCCGGAAGCAACGTCTTCCCAACCGGGTTGCTCATCGCATCCCAAGCAATCCAATGCTTGAAGTGGGCCATATCATTCAAGATCGCACTGTAATAAGTCAACCACTTCGGGATGTTGTGCACCAGAATCGAACCGGTCGGTTTGGTAACCCTCACCATCTCACCGATCCATTCGCGGCACCAATCCACGTACTCATCGCCCATCCGTCCGTCTTTGTAATTGCTGTACCGCTTACCCAAGTTGAACGGCGGATCCGCGAACGACATGTCGAATGTGTCGTCTGGGATGTCGCGCATAACCTCAAGACAGTCACCCGATATCAGGCGATCTGTTTGGTACCCGTTTCTAATGTGTCCGTTCACTTCATGCATGATGCGCCACGATTTCATTAAGTTGGTCTAACATGTTGATGCTCAGGCAGTAATGCGAATCTCTATGTAATCTCCTCAAGTCTGGGCGACGTGCCAACCATCCACCACCGTCCACAACGTTAATGAACGCGCGATTGGTCCGATTTCGATTGTTCCATCTTCTGACACCATCGAACATCGTCTCTTGCTCGTTCGCCCGCGTCGTTTGGGAACTCGATGTAGTCTCCATATATGAAATCATGATCAAAATATCATGATTCTCAATATTCGGTACGGCGAGATCGACTTCCTTGCCAAGGAAAGGTACCCTGCCTTTCACGCCAGTCAGACCGGTTCCGGCTAGTGCGACATCAAGTTTCTCAGAAACTATCCGCTCAATTTCGTCACCTTTCTTGTCACTGTAGTCACCGGCGAGCATCTCTCTTGCGATTCTCGCTGCAAAATCGCGATCTTGGAGCAAGTCCGCCCATTTTTCAGGAAAGGCCAACTGGTCGAGATAGAAGTCTGCGACGTGCTCTACAAGTGTGGGGTTATCTCGACCCTCCAAGAAAAGCGCAGCTACGCTTTCGGCGAATTCGTCGTTGCTGATGATGTTCCGATGAACGCGATCCAAACCCCATTCGTTCCCGTAATCGCCCCGCGCATGGCGTTCAGCCGAGATTATCCTCTTGAACTTCTCTTGTGAAAGGTTTGTCATCTTGAGAAGCACCTTGAACAGATCAAGATCTTCCCGCATGAACCCGATCAAACCAGTCAACGGATCAGAGTCGTAGTCAAAGCCGATCAACCGACCGGCAATACCGCAAACGCGTTCCCGCATCTCCGCTTCAAATTCCGGTAGCTTGAGCAACGGAGTGCAGCTTGCTACGTAATCATCGAATGTCGCCTTCTCTGGCGCCAAGTTTCCCTCTAAAGTCAATGCAAGTGAGTTCAAACGATTCTAAGCCCTAGTCGCTGTCCTTGCATGGCCCGCATTGCGAGTCACCCGTCACCACATCCGTCAAATCCCAAGTGTCCTTGAACGCCGCACCCGCTGCCTTGCTACCAATCGGCGCCGCATAGTCCCGGTTCGAGTTGAACGGCGGATCGAGATAGATCAGATCCACACACCCATCATTCATCCCCCGCATCACATCGAGGTTATCCCCCTCGAAGATGCTCCGGTTTGGGATGTTGCAAACACCCGCCTGTGCTGTTGTCGTCATGACAACCAGTGTACGCCCCAATTCCCGGTCGCAACACCAACCCAAACACCAACAACACCCATCCTTCCCATCCTTCCCCATCTTTCGCATCCTAGTTCAAACATGCTAAAATCAACCCATGCCCAAGAACCCAACACACAACCTCCCAAAACTCAACCACAACCAGATCCGCAAAACCCAAAACGACCCCGTCTGGTTCGCCAAAAACATCCTCGCAGCCAATCCCTGGAAAAAACAACGCGAAATCCTCAACGCACTCAATGAGCACGACTTCATCGCCGTCCGATCATGCAACGGCGCCGGTAAATCATACGCCGCCGCAATCGCAACCATATGGTGGCTAATGGCACACCAAGACGCCATCGTCATCACCACCGCTCCATCAGAACGACAAGTCAGACAGATCCTATGGCGCGAAATCAGGTCCCTCTACCTCCGCAACTTTGACACCATCCAAGGCAAAATCACTCAGACACGACTCGACATTTCACCACGCAGATTCGCCATCGGATTCACCGCTACCTCCGAGGTCCGTTTCCAAGGATTCCACAGCCCAAACCTACTCGCCATCGTCGACGAAGCATCAGGCGTCAAAGAAGAAATCTACGACGCCGTTCTCAGCTGCCTCACTTCAAGCAACTCAAAACTACTCCTCATCGGCAATCCCACAAACCTCGCCGGCACCTTCTACGACGCATTCCACGACAAGCAAAATCTCTGGCACAACATCCACATCTCCGCCCACGAAACACCCGCATTCCAGCAAAACCCCACCGACCACGAATTCCTAGCCAACGCCGCATGGCATATCCGCCGCCCAAACATCGAAGAACCCAACGGCATCGCAACCCCCAGATGGGCCGAACACATCGCCAACCACCACGGCCAAAAATCTCCCACATACCAAGTCCGAGTCCTCGGACAATTCCCCCAACCAACCCCCGCCAAAAAGCGAAAATCAGGTTTTCCCCCGCTCGCGGGGGAAACGTCCGAAGGACAAAGGGCGTCCGAAGCTCGTGTTCAGGAGAAAAACGCCCAAACATCAGGTTTCCCCCCGCTCGCGGGGGAAATGTCCGAAGGACAAAGGGGGTCCGAAGCTCGTGTTCAGGAGAAAAACGCCCAAACATCAGGTTTCCCCCCGCTCGCGGGGGAAATGTCCGAAGCTTGCCCCGTACCCCGATACGGGGGACAAAGGGGGCCCGAACCACCATCCAGCTCACCCCCCGAAGCCACCCTAACCATCGCCCAAAGAAACCGAATTCGCCGCCGTCGAATACGCTCCCAAATCTTGTAGCACACGTCAGTCCCGAAAAATTCGCGACGAATTGCCACAAAAATACCAATACATGTGTACAATTAAGAATTGAAGACTTCAGGCAGAGCCGTGCTGACGAGTGCGGACACCAATCTAGCCGTTGGACGGCAGGGAGCAAGCGTTAGATCGTGAAAGCGCAACACATAAACAGCGAGTACACGGGGTCCCGAGAGGGTAACCCGGATTCGCGTGTTCGCGGAAGCCGTCTCTGGCGACGCCCCTCAACCGAGTTAGAGCCGGTTGCAACGTCCAGCGGTTCCGTTCGAAGCGATCGATGTAACAAGTCCCGGTCGCCGAGGGCTAATGCACCCTCGGCAACACGAGCCAGCAAGACATCCAACCGATGTCTAGCCAAGGACCGGGTAAGCGGTCGTGAATTCGGCAGACGTCGGACCCTTGTCGCCAACGGGTCGCGGCTACGGCACGAGGATGTGCAAAACTACCCGATGGGAAGCGGCCGAGCTCAAACTCCAGGCCGCAACCCGGGCCCACGGTCTGGCAACGTGGGCAGTGACCGGACGAGGGAAGCTAGCAGTCCAATATCTCGCACAAAACGGCAACGCCTGATGGATTGGCACCTCACGCGAAAGGTGTCAATCCCCTTCAACGGCAAAAACAAAACCACTGCCCCCTACCACTAACCCCGGGCAGCCCATAACAACCAAACCAACGGAAATCACCTCCGCCAATTAAACACGCATCCTCCCCTTCGGGTGCTGTGCATAACCTCCTTCATTCCGGCGAAAGCCGGAATCCAAAGGGGCAGGGGCAGGCGCACGTGATCTAAACATGAATCCGTCGTAAGGGAGGTCCCTCCCCTTCGCGAAGCGAAGGGGACGCGGAGCGAAGCGAACGCAGGGGATGCCCACGGACGAGGGGAAAGATGGAGCCGATCACCGTAATACCCCCCTCCCACAACAACCGTCCCCTCTCCCGCTCGGCGGGAGAGGGCTAGGGTGAGGGTGATCGGGGACCAAGGGGCGGTGAATCGTCAGGTCATCAACAATCAGAACACCCACCCCAGCGCAACGCAGTACCCCACCTACCTCGATCGAACAACCTACCCCAACTGCCGCAACCGCGGATCCAACCGATCTCTCAACCAATCCCCAAAGAAGTTCAACGCCATCACCGTCAAAAACAGCGCCGTCCCCGGTATCACCGAAGTCCACCAAGCCGTCTGCAGATAGTCACGTCCCTCAGCAACCATATTCCCCCACGACGGCGTCGGCGCCGGAATGCCCGCACCCAAGAAACTCAACGTAGCTTCGTACAAGATAAGATTTCCGACGCTCAATGAAGAGATTACGGTGATGGTGCCGATCGTACCGGGAAAAATATGGCGAAACAAGATCCGTGTGGTCGACGCACCCGAAATCCTCGCAAAAGCCACAAAATTACTCTCCTTAAGCACTAATACGTCAGCCCTCACGTTGCGCGGAAACGAAACCCAAGCCACCAAGATCATCAGAACCATGATGGTGCTGAAACTCGCGCCAAAAATTATCGCCGCGACCAATGCAAGCAACAAGAAGGGGAAACCCATCCAAATATCCACGATTCGCATGATGATCTCGTCCACGAAACCACCAGCGTACCCAGCCCACAGACCAAGCCCGGTTCCTATCAACATACCCGCCGAAAGCGCCACCGCCATGACCGACAGTGAAACTCTTGCTCCGTGTATGACCCGACTGAGCACGTCTCGACCAACATGGTCGCCGCCGAAAAGATACGGGCTCTCGTCTTGGTACAACGGGCGGGCATTGCGATCGGGCAACGACTGATCGATCGGATCGTTCGGCGCGATCCAGTTCGCACCCAGACCCAACGTCACCAAAATGGCGATCAAAATCACCGGCAGGATCGGCCACCGTCGCAGAATGTACCACAACGTCAACCGTTGTCGTTGCGTCGGCGCAGACTGCACCGCCACACCAGCCGTTTGCTCTGCGTTCATCTAGTCGTACCTGATCACCGGGTTCAAAACCCCGTACAACATATCGGCCAAGAAATTCGTCGCAACGAATATCGCTGTGAACACCAAAACCGTGCTCGTCAACGTCGGGAAATCGTTGTTCCACACCGCATCAGTCATCAATTGCCCCACACCTGGCCACGCAAATATCCGCTCAACAACCACCGCTCCAGTTACGAAACTGGCCAAAACGATCGCCGATGTCGTCAACGGTTGGAGGATTGCGTTACGAAACGCGTGTTTCCAGATGACAATGTTGTAGTTGGTGCCCTTAGCCCTAGCCAGCGTTACGTACTCCGAATCCAATACCTCAAGCATCGCCGACCGCGTCAACCTCAACAACGCCGCCGCAGGTCCCCAACCGAGCGCAAAAGCCGGCATTACCAAATACTTGAACTTCGCCCAAGTCCAAAACGGCACGTCATCCGGACCAGCAGTCCCCACCGGCAACCAATCCAACGTCACCGCAAACAACAGGATCGCCATAATGCAAACCCAGAATATCGGTGCCGCCTGACCCACCAATGCGATCGTACGACTGACGTAATCCGACAGCGAACCCCGTTTGACCGCCGAAATCACGCCCAGCGGTACTCCCATCAAAATCGCCAGAATGAACGAAGCAACTGCCAGCTGCATCGTCGGCGCTGCGCGTTCCCAAATCAATTTCCGAACCGACGTCTCCGATACGATCGTCTCGCCAAAATCACCAGTCAACACCCTGCCCAACCAAACGAGATACTGCACCACCAGTGGTTTGTCGAGTCCCAGTTTCTGACTCAGTTGCTCAACCCGCTCCGGGCTCATCCCATACCCGCCCGGCTTCGCAAAAAGGAGCAACGGATCACCCGCCATCCGCGAAAGACCGAACACGAACATCGTCGCCGCGAGCAAAGTAATAATCGCGAAGATGAGTTTCCTGATCAGATAGCGACGCATGTTGAACCCATTATCGTCTCAAATAGACGACCATGTAGTAAGAATCTGAAACCTCCCGCAGGCCAGATATTCCGACCTGCGGGAGGTAACAGCGGTTCCTTATTTCAGGACGATGTTTTCAGGCGAGTTGTAGCCGCCACCAATGTGCATCGGCCACTCCGCGATGTAGTTCGGATTCGCGTAGTAAGCCTGCGGTACCGTCACGTAACCCGGGAACAAAGCCCAGTTGTGCATGTACGCAAGATACTCCTTGTTGATCCGAATGCGTTCACTGCGGTCCGGTTCCGAAGCCGCTTCCTCGTACCACGCCAAGATGTCAGGCGATTCGAAACCGCAACTGAATCCTCCGCGCGTCAGCGTCGTCTGCACAAGACCCTTAGGCCAGTCGAACGGGTAAGCCTCTTGTCCGTCGTCACAAGACGTCAACATCGGCACCACCGTCGACCTGCTAACCAGTCCAGGCCGGAACACGCCATACGCGTACTTGAGCACCTTGACATTGATACCAACGTCCGTCCAGAAACCAGCGATCGCATCGCCGATCTCGCCTGCGGGGCCTTCACCACCGCCAAGCTCCGGACCTACGAACAGCGGCATCTCAAACCGGACACCGTCATCGTTCGCTGGGTATCCCGCCTGGTCTAGCATGCTGTTCGCCGTATCGACATCGTACGGGTACTCATACTGCGAATCCCAGTTTGGGTTGAATGTGCTGAAGTAAGTCACGTGCACAGGATTACCAACGCCGCCCAGTACGTGCTCGACGATCGCCTCGCGATCAACCGAGCGAGCCAGAGCCTGCCGGACCAAACGCGCTTGCTCCATGTCATCAATTCCCGCAGGGTTGTCCCCATCATCAGGTTGGTGCGGGTTACCGACCCATTGGATCGGCCGCACGAAGACGCCGTGAGATGGGAAGTCAATCGCCTCACCCGTAAGCGCGTTCGTGGTCTCCCACAAGTTGCCCGGGAACATCACGCCCTCTTGGATACCAGCACCAGCGCCGACTTCCAAGAATCCAGACTGTTTCATCCGAGCCAGATCCTTCGGATCGATGAACGAAACATCAGACTCACCGTTCTGCAGCAGAGCCACGCGAGTGAATTCTTCCGGAACCGCCAAAACCTTGAACGAGTCGATGCTGGCATTCTTCCGCCAGTGGTCGCCGTCAATCTTCTCGAGCGTCACACTCGTGCCGGATTTGAAGTCAGCCACACGGAACGGACCCGTGCCAATGAAGTTGTCCTTCAACCACTCTCTGCCGTTCTCGTCAAAGGCACGCTTGGATGTCGCCATGCTGGTCAATCCACCCGATGCCTCTTGGTTCAAGAAGTTGCTTGCCCAACGAACATCGAAGTTGTTGAATTGACCTACGATCGTGTAGTCATCAATCGCTTCAATCGGCGTGTCGCCGAACAGGGCGGTAAAGTTCGCAGCACTTGCGGCGATCGACTCAGGATTAATCGCCGGGTTTGTGCGGTTTATCACCCACGCCATGTCTTCCGCCTTCAACTCACCCCAACCATCGTGCAGTTGCACCCCTTGCTTGATGGTGATCGTTACGGAACTCAAGTCGTCTGCCAAATCCCACGTGTCTGCCAACATCTCAACGTCCCAGTCGGCTGCGCCGGGGGTGAACAGGTGTTCGCCTGCTCCCCAGCGGTCAGCTTGAAGTGGTGCGTCGGGGAGGCTTCCGCCGTTGCCGCTGATGCTACCCAACGCAGAACCAACGTCTGCGAAGATCACATGGCCCGGCTGACTCTTGGATTGCGGCAAGTCGATCAGTTCTATCTTCTCCTCCATCATCGCCTCAGGTGTGGCAGTCACAACCACTTGCACTTCTTCCACCACTGCCTTGATGACCTCCTTCTCCACCTCAACTTGCTCAACCACCACGACCTCAACCGGCACTTCCTTCTCTACCACGACGGTCTGCACGACGGTTTGACCGGCAACCTCAACTTCACGTTCGACGACGACAGTTTGGATCACGGTTTCGCCGGCGACCTCAACTTCCTTCTCAACCACAACGGTCTGTACCACGGTCTCACCTGCGACCTGAACCTCCTTCTCCACAACCACGGTCTGAATCACCGTTTCTCCAGGTACTTGCTCAACGACGACGACGGTTTGGACAACGGTTTCGGTCCCACCGCACGAAATCGCGAAGACCGCGACCGTCGCTATGATCGAAATCAAAGCGGCGGCAACTGCCTTACGTTTGGGTACTAATGTCGGAATCTGCATTGGCTACACTCCAGTGTGCTCAATTTCCTCATGGTCGCCTGATACTAAGCGGGCAGGGCGGGCAAGTTTCGCGAACGAATCACCACCTCCCAGCGACACGGTTTGCGATAACCATATACCCGAATCGTCACGAGTGCGCATAATGATTGCGCGATTCGTCAAAACCGAAAAGTTGGGCGTCGATGCGAAATTACAGCTGTCGCAACGTCGGATCGACCCGATCGCGGAACCAGTCACCGAGGAAGTTGCCAGACATTACCACCATCGCAATCACCAAACCCGGGAACAACGAAGTCCACCAAGCGGCATCGATGTATTGACGTTCCTCGCTGATCATCCGTCCCCAAGATGGTTCCGGCGGCGGGATACCGGCGCCTAAGAAGCTAAGTGCGGCCTCAGTAAGGATGATATTGCCCGTCCCTAACGTGGCAGTCACGATCACGATGTTGACGACACCAGGGAGTATGTGTCGGATCATAATCCGGGTATTCGAAGCACCGGCGACGCGCGCAAGTGACACATATTCTCGGCTTTTAAGCGACAGCGTTTCCGCTCTCACCAACCGAACGGCGCCCGGCCACGAAATCATCGCTAAAACACCGATCAGAGTCCAAAGCCCCTGTCCTAAAACCAAGACGACAACCAAGATGATCAGTAGACCCGGAAGGATGTTCCACGCGTCAACGATCCGCATCACGACGTCATCTACGATTCCGCCAAAATAACCCGACACCAGACCGATCGTTGTTCCTACGATGATGCCTGTGCCCACTGCCGCGACTACCACTAGAACAGTGACGCGCGCCCCTGCGATGATCTTGCTCAGGATGTCGCGCCCCAAAGCATCGGTACCGAGGAAATAAGAGATAGAAGCATCTTCATGATCCATCCAAAACGGAGGGGTATGTCGAACTCTAAGATCCGCTCGTTCCGGATTGTGCGGTAAAATCCACTGCTCCGCGACTGCTGTGAAGAGGAGGAGCGCGATGATTAATGCCGGTATAACCGGATAACGACGCAGGACTCCAATCACCGACGGACGTCGCGTTTGGGCAGTTGTTGCGTCAAGGACCTGACTATCAGTCCCTCTATCTGTTACCGCAGTATTGATACCGGTTCTCCTAGTTGTATTTGATGCGCGGGTCCAACAGAGCGTAGATGATATCCAGCGAGAGAATCATGACCACGAACGCCATACCGTAAATGATCGTCAGTCCGGCAAGCAACGGGTAATCCGTCGCCCACAACGCATCAATCGCGAGCCGCCCGAGCCCCGGCCACGCGAACACCGACTCTATGATGATCGTGCCGTTGAGCAATCCGAACAACACGAAGACCGACAATGTTAGAGGCGGAATGATCGCGTTCCTGAAGGCGTGTTTCCAACGTACAGGCGCCTGCGCGACACCCTTCGCACGAGCGAATTTGATGAACTCGGAATCCAATATCTCCAACATCGCGGTACGAGTTATCCGAAGATACGAAGCCGCCGGGAACCATGCGAGAGTCACCGCGGGCAGTACAAAGTTCCTAATCGCGATTCCCTCGCCTTTGGTTCCGCTCGGTAACCATCCGAGGTTGACCGCGAACACGAAGATCAACACCAACGCCAACCAGAATATCGGCACGGACTGCCCAAACAGGGCGAAAGCACGGAATATGTAGTCGAGCGTCTTTCCTCTATTAGTCGCGGAAAACACTCCAAGAGGGACGCCGACGAAAGTGCCCAACAACCACGCGACGACACCCAGTTGAATCGTGTTCGGAGCTTTCTCTCTGATGATGTCCAAAACCCTACGTTGAGTCGTCACGCTATCGCCGAAATCGCCGGTCAAGATGTCGCGCATCCAGAGCGCGAACTGTATCGGCACCGGCTTGTCGAGATTCAACCTCCGTCCCCACTCTTCCCAGACCGCGGGATCGATCCCCAAAGAGTCTTCACCGATGAAGAAATACCTCGGATCGCCCTTCACTCGCGAAAGTGAAAACACGATCAACATGGCGAGCATCAAAGCGATGATCCCAAGGAGAACACGTCTGGCGATAAATTGTCCCATGGTTCGGTGAGTCGTCCGCCGTTGGTTGTATCGACGTTAACAGCAAAAGAGCCTAACCTGCTTGGCAACAAGCTAGGCTCTTCCATTATTCGGGCTTTTCACCCTACTTGATGATTATGTCCTCAAGCGGGTAGATCATGTTGACCGGCGCGGTGTGCATCGCGGCCTTCTTGGGACTCCAACTGATGGCGTCACCGTTGTAGATCGTGTAGACAGGGAATTCGACGGTTGCCGGGTCCCAGTGCCAGAACGCTTCGTGGTTTCCGAATTGGACCGCCATCTCGTTGCGCCTCTGGATGTCCTCTTCGCCTAGCATGTCGCCGTAGATCCGCTGGTAGAACGGAATACCACCGCTCCACATAATGCCACCGGCGAACCACGCTTGCGCTTCACGACCTTTGGCGAAGTGGGCAGGCATTCCACCCTGTTCTCCGTCGTGCACCAAGTGGATGAACGACCGGTCGACGAACGTCGGGTGCCAGGTCGTGAACGGACCGAGGTGGAACTCGACGTCGATGTTCAACGTGTCTTTCCACATCGAAGCTATCGCCTGATGTGCTTCGCTTGGTTCGTTGCCAGCCCACCATCCGATCGTGAAGCCGTCAACGCCGGCTTCCGACATCAACGCTTGCGCGCCATCAGGATCGTAGTCGACACACCACGCATCGTCGTGGAGAGTGTCGTTGGCTGAGATCGCCCAGTTGCAACCTGGCCAGGCGAGACCGTCGTAGATGCCGTCTGCCAATGCCTGTTTGTCGATAGCCTTCGCCATCGCCCAACGGACTTTACGCGCGTTTTCCATCTCTGGACAGATGCTGGACGGGTCTGAAGGAACCTCTTCTAGAAGAACATTCCAGTCACAATCTGAACCAGGGAGGTCGTAGAAGCTGACCCAAGGGAAATCCTCTGGGTTTTTCTTCGCTTCATCGTAGCCAGGATTTTCGAGCGTCTCGCCAGTCTTCGGGTTCGTCCGCTCCAAGAAGTTCGGGTTCATTCCGGCGTGCAGGATCACCGTCTGCAGCAACCGCCTTACGCCGCCGGCATCTTCCAGTCTAGGAGTGTTAGGGAGCGAAACGTGGGTAATCATCGCTTCACCGCTCTCAAACATCGCAATCCTAGAAGCCTCTTCCGGGACCTCGATTATCCGGGCCGACGCGATGTGTGCGGCCTGGTTGTAGTGCTCGGGGAGAGCATCGAGGATGATCTTGTCGTTGTCCAACCACTCTCGAATCTCAAACGGGCCGGTGCCGACGAAGACATCTCGCATGCCTTCCGGGCCGAGCTCGTCGTAGATCTTCTTGCTGCTGATGCTGTAAGCGTCTCGGAGGTTCGAGAACAGCCAACCTGGAAGCCGGCTGTCGTACTTGATGATCTCCATTACTGCGGTGTACTTGTCGACCGCAACCGTCTCGCCGTAGCAGCAGGTCAAGTCTCCCCCGACGTCGTGCAACGTCTCGGGGTTCACGTTTGGATTCACTGTGTTAGTGCTCCACGCGAAATCTTCAGCGTCAACTTCGCCCCACCCTTTGTGGAACTGGATCCCCGGTCGGACGTGCCACGTGAAGCTCTGGTAGTCCGAAGCAAGCTCCCATCTTTCGGCAACGGCCGGGATAACCCTGCCGTCTGCGGACCATTGAACTGGGGTATCCCAGACGCTGTAGTAGTACTGCTCGTTCGAACAGGTAGGCACGCACAGCTCCGGTGTGCCGACTGGCAAACCGACGGTTTGCAGAGCGGCGACCAATGTGCCGGACTGTTCACCCGGCATCATCATCGCGTCGGACTTCTCAGCCGTCGCCGTTACGACGACCTCGACTTCCTTCTCGACCTCAACTTCAACTTCCTTCTCGACCTCGACGATCACGGTTTCTTTCACGACGCGTGTGACTTCTACTTCTGTCTCCCCACACGCGCCAGCGAATATCGCAACGGCGGCGCCGATGGCCAACAACATTGCTGCCACCGATCTGCGCTTTGATAATTCAGGAATCGATTTCATTTTCGACACTCCGGTATTCTTGTCTTCCGATACGTTGCCGGTCCCTCATCATTTCATCGAGGCCGAGTTCCCGCGCACGGGAACGACCTCCCAGAAATAGGGCGTGAAAGTACCATACACCGAATCGCCAAGCGTGCGCGACCTGTTTGGGCGATTCGTGAAAACTCGAAGTGTTTGTGTCGAATAAGCTTTACACGAACCGCGAATGATGCCCCAGGTCATCAATTGGCAGGAACTTCGATGCGCGCCCGGACAGCCCGTTTGAATACCCACGCAAGCAAGCCGCCGAAGCGGTTACCATTGCCATCGTATCCAGTGCGCGACTGACACTAGAGGGAGACCATGTCAAATCTTCGCTTCGGCGCCTTCCTAGCGCCCCACCATCCCATCGGCGAAAACCCGCTCCTTCAGTTCCAGAGCAACCTAGAGTTCGTCCAACTTCTTGACCACCTCGGATACGACGAGTTCTGGTGCGGAGAACATCACTCCACAGGTTGGGAGATGATCGCCTCGCCCGAAATGTTCCTCGCTGCCGTCGCCGAACGAACCCACCGCATCATGCTCGGCACCGGCGTGGTGTCCCTCCCGTACCATCACCCCTTCATGGTCGCCCAGCGAATGGTCCAACTCGACTACCAATCGCGCGGTCGAGCGATATTCGGTTCAGGTCCCGGCGCGTTACCTTCCGACGCCCACATTCTCGGCTTCGACCCTATGCTCCTTCGCGACCGACAAGACGAAGCGATGGGAGTGATCCGAAAACTTTTCGAAGGAAAAGAGCGCGTAACCTACGAATCCGACTGGTTCACACTTCGTGATGCCAAACTCCAACTCCGGCCGCTCCAAGAAGACATGGAGTTCGCCGTCGCATCAATGGTGAGCCCATCCGGAATGACCCTAGCTGGAAAACACCGAGCTGGCGTCCTATCTATCGGCTCAATGACGCGTGCCGGTATGCGTTCCCTACCTACCCAGTGGAGTTTCGCCGAGGAATCCGCGGCTAAACACGGAAATACCGTCGACCGCAAAAATTGGCGGATCGTCATGAGTTGGCACATCGCTGAAACCCGCAAAGAAGCCCGCGAGCAAGCTAAGGAAGGCCTCCTCGTTCACAACAACCTCTACACCGTTGGCACCCTCGCCGCTGGTGATGGCCCCATCTACGAAACGCCCGATGACGCCGTCGACGATGTCGCGTTCTCAGACGAAAGCACCGCCGTCATCGGCACACCCGACGATCTAGTCGCCAAGATCCGAGACATGAAGGAAGTAACTGGCGGTTTCGGCTGCGTCATCGGTTTCTACCACGACTGGGCAAATCGCGAAAACACTCTCCGAAGCTGGGATTTGGTCGCCCGCTACGTCGTGCCAGAAGTAAACGGCCTTCTAGAAGATTACCGAGATTCCTATCGTTGGGTGAATGAGAGTCGGGAAACGTGGACACGCGCCAAAGAAGCCGTCGATTCCAAAATCCAACAACACGATCGCGCTGCCGAGGTAATGCGCACTGAAGGGTACGAGGGCGAAAAAGCCAAAGCCGAATAAGTGCCGCTCATCACGGCGTAGTAACCGTCCAACTCCCGTCGCCATTGTCGACGAAGTCGATTTCCGCTTCGAACACATCGACTATTTCGAACCGATCGCCGCAAGCTTGAATCACGCCGACCGTGAATCCCGACATCATCACCGATCCCTTTTCTCGACAGATCTCGCCTTGTGCTCCGACCGAGATGACCACATCGGCTGGCCGGCCTTCATCGCCATTGAACTGACAGCCCTCGCCCGGCTGCATTATCAACCCATCGGTGCATTCGCCCACCACGGTTAGAGCATCTTCCGCCCCTGTCCCAGGCTCGGTCGTAGCGCGCGTTGAGCCGGTAGAAGGAGCTTTGGTAGGAACGGCGTCCGAATCAGATTCACTTTCGCCGCCGCCGCCGCAAGCCAACAGCACGCCTGCCAGTACCAAAATCGACATGATCGCCATGGTTTTGATCATCGTCAGCCTCCTTGATTGCGTTCCCCGGCAACGGGTATACAGATTCGGTAAAACAGAACGACGATTCGATAGGCACCGTCGCCTCAGTGATTCTCATAACCAACACGTTAACAGCGAAACAATAAACACGCCGATTCGATAGGAAATACGACATGAGAGGCAATTGTCCCGAATTCTCGGCATCACCTCACTGCGTCCGAGTAACCTATTCACACTGACAGCAACACCAACGCGTCAGCTGCGTTCCACCAAGAAGCTTAAGCCCACGCCATGCTAATCACCCAAATCGAGACCATCCGCATCGCCGAACAACCTCATAACCTCTGGATCCAAATCCACACCGACGAGGGAATTGTCGGTCTCGGCGAAACCTTTTACGCCGCACCAGTCGTCGAAGCGGCGGTACATGACCACTTCGGCCCGTTGCTCATCGGTCGCGACCCGTTCCCCATCGAGCGACATTGGGAGGCGATGTTCCGTCTCTCCGATCACGCCGGTTACGGCGGGGCTGAGATGCGCGCGATCTCCGCACTAGACATCGCACTCTGGGACATCAAAGGGCAAGCACTGGGCATCCCCGTTTACGAACTCCTCGGCGGGGCAGTGCGTACCAAGATCCGCGTCTACGCCACATCATTGCAGTTCCACGGTGCTGGCGAACAGGCCAAGGGCCTGCTCGACGAAGGCATCACCGCAATGAAGGGCGGACCCACCATCGGACTGGCCCAGGCCTCCGACGGTCAGTTCCTATCGCCCAAAGAACTCGACATGGCGCTCAAACCCATTCGAGACATCCGAGACGCTGTCGGTATGGACATGCAGATCGCCAACGACGGTCACGGTAAATGGACCCTACCCGTCGCCATTCGCATCGCCCAAGCGATGGAACCGTACGAGATGATGTGGCAGGAAGACCTCATGCCGCTGCTCAATCCAGATGCGCTCGCACGTCTACAGGCCGCGACCAAGACACCCGTCTGCATCTCTGAACGCCTTCTATCGAGATGGCAACTACGCCAATTCATCGAGAACGGTTCGGCGCGCATCGTCATGCCTGACTTGATCTGGACCGGTGGAGTCTCCGAGACCCACAAAGTCGCCATCCTCGCCTCAGCGCACCAAGTCCCCTTCGCGCCGCACGACGCGACCGGTCCAGTCAACATATTCGCGTGTTCGCAAATCTGTATGAGTTCACCCAACGCGATGATGCAAGAGCACGTCCCAGCCTTCTTCAAAGGTTGGTACAACGACATCGTCGACCCCAACCTCGACATCCGAGACGGCTACCTACACGCCCCCCAACGCCCCGGCATCGGCGCCCGTCTGAAAGCCGGTGTCCGTGAACGCTCCGACGCGACGATCCGTGTCAGCAACGAGCCCCGAAAGAGCCTGATTGACGAGTGGGGCACACACCCAGCGCGAACGCCGGAGAGCCAAGCACGGGTGGCCGAACTCGAAATCGAGCGTGGGCCGCAGATATAGACCTGAACCGACTATTTCATGCCAGCGCTCAGCATGACAGCCCCGCCACGTCATTCAGAGCGCGAATCCCGTCATTCAGGCGGAGGCCGGAATCCAGAGAGGCCGGGCAACGGAGTGCAAATCGAAACGCCAAGTCTAAACTCCCTTTAATTCCCCCTTGGGCATCAAGGGGGAGGGTTGTGCACAGAACCCGTAGGTGATGCTTTAGAACCGTCACGCACTTGGCACTTTGGTTTTTGTGAGGGCTGGGCGCTATTTCTTACGGGGGATGATGGGTTGCTTCCCGGGAGGTTTTCGGTTTCCAGTCGGCGGCGGCGGCGCGGTTCGTGGTGCCGTCCCTTTGCGCAGGATTGTGCGGTGTGCGTCAGTCGTTTTGGCGGTCATGCTACGCTCGTTTATAAAATAAAGTGTACAAAGGAACTATAATGCCGTTTTTCAGAGATGGTACAGAGCGCCCAAGTGGCGAATCGTCCGAATCGCGTAACCTAACTTACGAATGGGGCCCCAATAAGTCGGAATCCAACATCGATAAACATGGCATCGGTTTCGTAGCGGTTACTCGGTTTGAGTGGGATACCGCTGTGGTGAAAAGCGTTATGTTGCTTATGGGTACTTGGATGATCGTCTTCATTCTCTAGCGTTCGTAATGCGTGGCGATAGAATACGAATCATCAGCTTTTGAAAAGCCGATGACCGAGAGGAACGTTATTATGCCGAAGCTCAAACCTAATCACATATCACCGACATCCGAAGAGAGTGTCGCCATCCGTGCGGCCGTCGCCGAAGACCCGGATACGTTTCTTGCCGATGCGGAGTGGTTCCGCGAGGCCAAGCCTCTTAAAGATGTTCTCCCTGAACTTTGGGAAGCTTGGAATGGGGACGGGCAAACGGATGGCGGGACGGGATCCAGGTCGGATAACGGTGCTGTTAGTAATCAGCAACAATGATCGCTACCGGATCATGCGTTCGTCAGTCCGAGGTCAGGTCCGCAATGACAATTCTAGGTTCCATGTATCCGGTTTCTAACCGAACGTCCCGAAACAGAGGCATCCTTGAGGGTTTTGAACTAGGGTGGGAATGATTGCGAAGACATACACCTCCACACTGCGCGTAGCGCAACGGAGCTCGGACCCGGCCAG
Source organism: Dehalococcoidia bacterium (assembly GCA_965208645.1). GTDB lineage: Bacteria > Chloroflexota > Dehalococcoidia > Lucifugimonadales > Lucifugimonadaceae > Bin127. The sequence continues at coordinate 1,617,393 of OZ242350.1, forward strand.
TACACCCGAAGCGTAGACGAACTCGAAATCGAGCGTGGGCCGCAGGTCTGAAACCCCTCAATCATTATCCCATTCGCCTGCAACATGAGGGCGAAAATCGTATCTTCTGCGATTCCTGCGGTCATGCAAGTACCGACTATTGATATCGTTGGATATTTCCAAGTGCGCCTTCTCCTTGCCTTTGTCGCGTCTAATCCGAAACTGTTGCGTAGGTTCGAGAATGGAGCGCGCTTTGATCCACAACCAGATAAAGCCACGTTCTTTAATCAACAGGAGATGCAAGTCTTGTTCGAAACGTTCAATCGGTATATCGAGCCACCAAACTGGCGCGCCAGAATTCATCTTGGCACAATTGGTATTGCCCTTCCTGAGCATTTTGTATCCGTTGAGGTCGTTGACAGTTCTCATCATGCGATCGTTAAGGTATCGGCAATTCCGCACTGATTCATCCTTTGCTTTGCTGATCTGGCCAGTCGCGCTTACAACCGTCCACGGGCGAAAACCCTTACTCAATACACATAATCATCCCGGTAAGGATACTCAGTCCTGAATTTAACCGAGAGGCCCACAAACTGGTTTACTCGCATCGCTCAAAATAATCTTCCACGTAGTCAGCTCCGTCATTCAATAGATCCGCAGCCTCATACGCATCTGCAACGACCGACTGAACTGGTACTGAATCAATGTTCGTGATCCCGCGGCGTATGTTTGGCGTGATACGTTCCATGTAGAGACGGGCAGCTGCCTCCAAAAACTGGTGCGCTTGTGAGATTGCGTCCGGAGGTTGGACATTGATTGTCGATGTAGCCCATATATCCATGTCATCCAACGCCGATCCCATACGCCTGCGCCACGACGCGTCCTGCACCACGAATGGGTTGCTCTCGACGATATTGATGAGTTCTCCCGTTCTCTGGAATGCGTCCAATCCTTCGGCGATGATCGGCAACATTTCGCCAACGTAGGCCCGAACCTCTATCAGGTTGCATGTCGTCGATGGCACCGACGAGTTTGCCTCCGCAACGGACTTACGACTCGGCGTTATAGTAGGGGTTGCGTTTCGCGTTGATCGCTCACATGTTTGATTCAACTCATCCAAGGTCTCAATCACACTGAGGATGTCGTCGCGAGCGCGGTTGAAAAGGGTATACGCCCTTTTTACGCGAGCCTCAGACACGGAAGCGCCGTCAGAAGCGTCGTCAATAACGTCGCGTAGGATCGCCACAGGCTCGACATATCCTTCAAACGCGTCGATCAACTGGGCGTGCAGGTTCTCCGCAACAGGATGCGGATCAATCTGGCGCAACGCGTTCGCCGCACGATCAATACCAGCCAAACCGGAATTTATTCGCTCCAAATTTTCCGGTTGCAGAAGTTTGACCAAGGCATCCGCCCATGTCTCTAAGTGGGGCACTATGTCCACTTGATACGCTCCCAATAACTCGCAAGTTAGCTCTATTAGCTCTATTGCCTCCGCATCAGTTAGGGATGTATTCGGCGCGACCGTTGGCGGAATCGTAGTGGCAGTCGGTGGAACTTTTGTAGGTGCCGGCGTAGGTGTAGGTATTGTCGGTGTCCCATCGATAACTTCGACCACCCGTGTCACCACCCGCGGCGAGTCGACTTCCTTCGTCACTACGCGCGTCACAACTCGCATTACTTCGACCTCTCGAGTGACATCTACTTCTACTTCCCGCGTCACGACTTTTGGCACATCCACAACCTTTCGCACCTCTCGTGTGATCACACGCTCGTTGACGACAACACGCGGGCTTTCCTCGCTCGATGAGCATTGGCTGATAGCAATGATCGCCACCAGGCTTGCACCAATCAAAACACCGATAACGAACACCAAGAGAAGATTCGCCTGCCTCTGTGCCTTGTCTTGGTCTGGTTCAGGTTGGTACATCTCGCCCACCCAGTCTATACTCTACGTCACCAAGCAAATGAACGTAGAGATGAGTTTCCACGACTTCTGCCGTCTTTACAACCGTCTGAGGATGTGGAGCATGTCCTACAGGGATTCGACCATCGGGAATGGCAAGAACCACGAACTCCTATGAAAGCCCTCGCCGAAAAGGTTCTAGCGTCTAATATGGTAACTTCAACTGCACAACCACTTACGACTCTACTAAAGCAGAGTTGCCATTGCCGAATGATTAAGTCGCGGAGTAACCCATGATAGAAGTCAAAAATCGATTGACAATTCGACAGGATTGGATTGGCAAAGGGATAGTTTTGAGGTTTCCTGTTGATGATGAGTTGATCGAGATACAGCACGATATCCTTATCGAGATTGTTCGTCTTACTGCGCGCTATCTTGAGTCACCGACTTGGCTGGTCGGCGGATGGTATTCAACCGCAAACCCCAACCACAAGCTCCGGACTATCCTGTCCCAATTTGCCGTTGATCGAAACTAACCGGTCATTGATGGACCGCCAGAGATGCATTGTGCTCAGGCCTTTGCGAATGTCTTGATGATGTCACTTTAGGGTATGAATTGGTTCGCTCCTAGACCTAGATTTCCCATCACTGTCAAGCGGCTCACGTTTTCAACACGAATGATGTTAGCCCGGCTGTTCACTAAGGCAACCTAAGAATACCCGAAAGCGAGTTCATCGAATGGAAGTATGCTTGATTGTTGGTTTCCTCCTCATCTTTTCCATCGCATTGGCGATAGCAATCTACATGGTGGGTACGTATCGCTACGTTACCAAGCGAATGGGTGTGAAGATGAGTTTCCACGACTTTTGCCGTCTTTACCGCCATCACAGGCGGTGCTGAGTTGTGTGTCAGCGATCTTCACCGGGCACTGAAGGCTACCCAACACCTCTGCGCACAGCATCAACCGCTTCCTGAAAAAGCCAACTATTCTTGAACGTCTGATATCCGCCATACGCATCGCCACTCCCGAAGTCGAAAGCCTTTCAGATGGCGACTTCGGTGAACTGTCCCGGTTTCGAAGCCGATACCGCTGCTCGAACATCACCGACTCTCGGCTGGATCAAAGGCCACCGGTTCGACAGAATAACGACGACACCTATCGGCCAAGTCTCAAGATTCTGCTGGTATCGCATGTTCTGGTCCGTCGTGATTAGAACCTCATAACCTTCCTCGACAGCATGCTCGAGCAGATCACCATTGCTCAACTCAGACCAACCTTGCGCCGCGGCCGTGTCAACCACATGATCTGAAAGGTACCGTCGAAGCACCCTGGGCGTACTTTGGTCCAACAGGATCTTCATGTTCAGCGGTTTACATGAACTTCGAGGTTCTTCTCCTCGTGCTCAAGCACCGCCTTCACCTGCCACTCCTCAACCCCAGGAAACCAGTCTAGAAACTCTTCCACCGTTGCCCCTTCTGCCAAGTTGCCGAAAAGTGCAGACACTGGAACCCTCGTCCCCGTGAACACCCAAGCACCGCTCAACCGATCGGACACGCTCTCTACCGCCGGACAAGTGCTCCAATCCGTCATGTGCTTACCTCCTTGAAACAGCCGAATAAGCTCAGATTCAACCTTAAACTCAACTTTAACCAATCACACAAACCATATCCCATATCCGCAAATCTATCCCTGTCAGAACTCCGACGGCACCGCAAACCACCCATCACCCCTCCGTACGGCATCAACCGCTTCCTGAAAAAGCCAACCATCCATGAACGTCTGATACCCGCAATACCCCTCGCCGCGAATATCCGCCACCAACTCACTCATCAAAACGGTCCAATTCCGCTGCGTGTCATCCTCGATATCTGGCAGACCGTCGGTGATACTCGACGGGACCTCGACGCGTTCCCAATCTGCGCCGCGTTTCTTGACGTGCAACGGCCCCTGCGCGTAGGCACCCCCGATATGGATAGACCCTTCATCGCCGTAGAAGGCGACGTAGTCTTCTTCGAAGCGAGGTTGCATACCGCCGTGCCGGAAGATCGACGACACCGGTTGCCTCGTCTGGATCGCCGGATCTACGTGAGCCATTACCGAGTAAGCCCATTCCGAATCGACATCTCGCCACTCGAGTCCATCCAACTCATCCGCGCTCGGGGCAAAATCTCCACGCTCCCGAAAGTCATGCACACCCTCGACAACCGGCGCGGTGTGCATATCGTTCCGAGCTTCGCCATTGATGTCGATCAACTTCGCATCCAAAGCATGAAGCACGATCGAAAGCTTGTGCGTGAAGTTGTTGCTCAGCCGTCCACCACCGAGGTCGATCCGGTGCGACCATCCCCAAGGGATCAACGGATTCAACTCGTAGTGCGAGATGCACTCCGTTTCGAACGGTTCACCGATAGCACCGTCAGCGATCAGCTTCTTCGCCAACAACGCATGAGGTTGGTACCGGAACGAAGCGGCATATGCCGTCTTCACGCCTTGGGCCACAGACTTCGCATAGAGCTGCTTCGAAGTCTCAGCGGACGTCGTAAGCGGCTTGTCGCAAAACACGTGGCAACCTCGGTCCAGCGCCTCCATGATCTGCTCGAAATGAGCGCCGCCCGGCGTGCCGATCGCAACGATATCCGGTTCCAGCGCGTCGAGCGCCGCGACCCAATCCGTCGACCCATACGGTATCTGCATGTCAGCCGCAACCCGTTCCACTACATCGGCGGTACGACTCACCATGCCGACGACCTCAATCCCGCAAGATCGCATCGCCTCGGCGTGTCCTTGTCCGGCGAAACCCGAACCTAAGACGAGACCCTTTAACTGCCCACTCATCGTCACCCGCTCCTTTTGATTGAAAGCTACGCGGCTAGGAAGCCGACCTTTTCGTAGTCGCGATCCATAACCTCGCGGGCATCGACCTCGAGCCAGTCGTCCATGATCTCGGTGTAGAGGCTTCGGAAATCTAAATTGAAAGCGAGGTCGCCTTCAACAAGATCCTTCTCGTCCATAGACGGGTACTCGCCGTACTGACCACCGGCAACCCCATCGCCGATCAGGAACGCCACGCCACCTGAGCCGTGGTCCGTCCCGTTGCCGTTGTCTTTCACCCTCCGCCCGAACTCCGAGAACGCCAAGATTAGGATGTCCTCGCTCTCGTTATGCTCCTTCATGTCCGAGTAAAAGTCATGGATGCCCCCCGATACGTCACGGAGCAACTTCTCCTGAAGTGCGATTCCGTTGGTATGCGCATCGAAACTGCCGTGCTGCGTGTAACAGATGCGAGTCCCGATATCCGCCTGCAATACCTGCGCCGCGCTCTTCATGCTCTTAGCGAAGAAGTTCGGATCGTACTCCACATCCGAGTCGTAGGTCAGCGTGCACTGACTCAACATGTCCGAACCACGCAACGCATCCAATCCCGTCTGACTCAACAAATCCATCGTGGGTCCACTGCCGAGCCCCATCGAATAAATCCATTTGAACATCTCGAGCACCTCAGAACGCTCGGCATCTGCTCCCAGATGGCCCATCAGACCGTATGAATCGAGGTCGGTGACAGAAGCTACCGGTGCGCCCTTGGCTATTAATGCTCTCGGCAATCCGCCACCGAAATTGACCGCCGCAACGACATTGTCGCCTTCTGGATACATCTGCCGAACGGAGTTGCCCAACCATCCTTCGTCCGCAACCTTCGTCGGTTCAGCAGTGTGCCAGATATCCATCGATCGGAAGTGTGACCGATTCGGCTGCGGATACCCCACTCCATGAATCACCGCCACCTTGCCCCGATCGTAAAGCTCCTTGATCGGCTGCATCCCCGGGTTCAGGCCGTACTTACCGTCCAATGGCAACACGCGATCTTCAGTTATCCGAACATTCGGCCGACTGTCAACGTAACGCGGGTCGTCGTAAGGAACAACGCAATTCAAATAGTCGTTTCCCCCTGACAGTTGAACTACTACTAGCTTGCGTTCCTTCTGAGCACTCATTGGAGCTTCTCCTAGAGGCGTTTGCCGCCTCGAATACGTGGGATTCAGTTGACTCTTTCGTAGATTTGAAACCGGTGACGACAGGTTTCGAGGACGTAAGAACGATCTTCTTTGTCTAACGCGACCGTAACCGGGTCCCAGAAATAAGGCTCGATCCTCGCTGCCACCTCGTTCTTGTCATCCGTATCCACTTCGAAATACGGCTCGAACGTGGACCGCGCTACGAACTCATCCTGCTGCGAATCCAAATACTCAGCGGACCACTTCGACAACGTCGCTTCGCCCTTTAATTTCGCCAAGAAGTTGCCGTTCTCGTCAAGCACCTGCACGCGCTGGTTACCCCAATCGGCAATATACATATTTCCATCCGAATCGATACCAACTCGGCTCGGCCTGTGGAATTCGCCATCTCCTTCTCCACTGCTGCCGTACGTCGCCAAGAACTCGCCATCAGGACTGAACCGCTGAATCCGGTCGTTGCGCCAATCCGCAATACAAACATTGCCGTCGGGATCAAGAGCGATGCCCCAAGGTAGATTGAACTCTCCTTCGCCATCGCCCAATGCGCCCCACTTGGCGATAAATTCACCATCTTTGGTCAACTTCTGAATCCGGTGGTTTCTGTGATCGACCAGTAGCATGTTGTCATCGGCATCGAAGACCATGTCCGACGGACCGTCAAACTCGCCATCTCCATCACCAACCGTGCCCCACATCGACCTCGGATCACCGTCGCGGTTATAGACCGTGACTCTCTGCAACACCTCATCCGCCAAATAAAGGTTCTCATCTGAATCAAGTGCTAGGGCAGTGGGCCCCATCATGTCGCCCATATCCTGCCCGTAACCGCCGATCTGCCCCAGGAATTCGTGATTTAGCCTCACCTTCTGAATTCCCACGATATTTAACGCCACGGTGTTGCTCCGGCTCACGACAAAGATCACCCCATCATCTCGCACAACCATGTCCGTAGGTAAATGGAACCCACGACCCCCTTGGTCGGCATTGAACCCGATCGTATCCCGGTACCGAATCTGAAACTTTGTCGCCGTTACCATTTGCAACCCCTAGACCGTCTGATACTCCTGTGTCGCAACGATCAACTGAATGACCGACACTATCGCCTTTTCAGCATTCGAAACGGCGTCATCGTCGGTGAAATTGACATCGCCGTGCTTGGCGGCGAAGTTGATAAGTCCCTGCCGCGTCGACGCGGACGTATCCAACGGACCCAGAATCTCCAAACATCGATCGACCAACTCTTCCGCCGTCAATTCTCCACCGCCGACCGACATCCGAACCCGTTCGATGATTGATCGGACCCCAGGTTTTTCAGGGTCATCCAACGCCATGCTTGCGAAGTTAACGCGTTGCACATACGCGCCCGTGTTGATCCACTCTTCGCCGCCTTGCCATCCCTCCACACTAGGCGGGTTCAACAATGATTGCCCCATGTTCGCGCACGTCGCCGCCGCGGTGTACGCGTCCGTCGACGGCACCTCAAGTCCACCGGCCAATCGTAGGGTGCCTACAACCATCTCGGCGGGACTTTTGATCCGCGCGTATCTAGCCGACGCCGACTTGAAGAAATCCGAAGTAAACAACGCCCGGAGCATCTCCGTGATGCTGTAATCCGATTCGAAGTACGCGTCGACCATCGTCTGGATCGCGTCCGGGTCCTTCGGCGGAACATGCGGCCACTGCGGGACCGGCACCTCGTCGGCGACGAAGAAGTGATACAGATGCCGAGCGATAAACCGCGGCGTCGCATCCTGACGACAAATGATCGCCACTGCATCCTCACCGTTCAAATTTCCCGACTCCCCTAGCAACGTCTTCTCGGAGTGGTCGTGGTCATCGTCGTCATACTCGAACTGCCAAGAGATATAGCCGTACGGCCGGGCCGTATTATTACGCATCTTGATCGACATGTAGTCGGGGTTGACCACACGCCAACCCGTGAACGCCCGCGCACACTCTTTGATGTCCTCCTCCGTGTAGTTCCCAACACCCATCGCGAACAACTCGAGAATCTCTCGCCCATAGTTCTCGTTTATCGAGTCTGCGTGATTGTCCTGATTGTCTAGCCACATCAACATCGCTGGATCCTTCGACAGCTGCAACAGCAACTCGTCGAACCGGCCCAAACCGTACTCCCGAAACATATCGATCTGGTTCAACACAACCCGACCTTGGATCAATTTGTGTGCACCCGTCGCGAACACCCGGTGCCAAAACAGACACATCTTCTCTCGCAATGGAGCCTGAGTGTGTACCAGCTGGTACATCCAATGCGCCGCGCACGCCTGTTGGTTGCGAAGGTCTGATTGATCGACGAAATACCGACGGATCAAATCCAACGGCAACTCTACGTCATCAACCGGATTCAACAACTCCGCCACGGTTGCATCATACCCAAGCTCTACCGCACGCTCCAACTCATCCGGCGTCGCTCCGAACCCCGCGCGCCGCAAAAGGTGAGCGATCAAAGCTACATCTTGCCTAGACCTAGTCAGCGTCATGATCCAAGATTCTCCTATCGTTCACTACGCCAGCCAAACTTAACCACAAAGTGTAACCCCGCCAATCGTCTCACGCATGAATTTGCGAACCATCAATCTGCCTGCTGCCTAAGCCGCGGATCCGTGAAGTCCCGTATCCAATCACCCATGAAGTTGAGCGACATCACAACTAAGAAAATCGCCAAACCCGGGAAGAATGAAGACCACCAAGCAGTAGTCAAATACTCCCGTCCCTCAGAAACCATCAAACCCCAAGATGGCGTTGGCGCCGGGATCCCCGCGCCCAAGAAACTAAGGGTTGCCTCCGTCAATATCAATCCGCCAACCGCTAACGTCGCAATTACCATGATCGTCGGAATCACTCCCGGCAGAATATGCCTGACGATAACCCGCGGCGCTGAAGCACCACAAACCCGCGCCATGAGCACATACTCGCGTTCCCTCAACGTCAACACGTCGGCTCGGACATTTCTCACGAATCCCGCCCACGAAACCATCGCCAACACGCCCATCAACACCGTCAAACTTCCTCCGAATAGCGTCACAACCACAATCGCCACTAATAGAAACGGTAAAGCGTGCCAAATATCGACTGCGCGCGCAATCACCTCATCGATCACACCGCCGTACCAAGCCGCAACCAATCCCAGCGTAACTCCCACGAGCAACCCGCTCAACAAAGCAACACCGGCAACCGCTAACGAAATCCGTGCTCCGTGAATGATCCGACTCAGTACATCGCGCCCAACCTGATCCGCTCCCAGCAAATAGCTTTGCGTCCACGTCCCTTCTTCGTCAGCAAGCCAGATAGGGGGTGCGTTTCGATCCCGCAAAGCCTGCACGTTCGGAGCCTGCGGTGCGATCCAAGGCGCGAAGATAGCCGAAAAAACCAACGCTGCCAACACGATTCCGGGCAATATCGGCCATCGGCGTATGAACAAGTAGACGAGCCCGATCCGACTGCGGGTCCTGAATCGGTCGTCGGCAGAAGAAGCACGATAAGTTGTCGAGAGTTCAGACATCGCGAAAACCTACGTGTACCGTATGCGCGGGTCGATAACGATATAGAGCAAATCGGCAGCCAAACTGAAAACTACGTAGATGATGACGAACACCAATACACCGCCAGTTAAAACCGGAAAATCGTTGTTGTTTACCGCCTCCAACATCGTCCTACCTAAACCCGGCCACGCGAAAACCGCCTCCGCAACCAACGTCCCGTTCAATAGCCCCGCTAACAACAGCGTCGACAACGTGATCGGCTGAATCAACGAGTTTCGCAACGCATGCTTCCAAATCACAGCTGTCGGGCTCGCTCCTTTGCCACGAGCCAAGCGAATGAACTCCGAGTCCAATATCTCCAGCATCGAAGACCGCGTGATCCTTAAATATCCCGCCATCGAACTCGTCCCCACAACAATCGCTGGCATGATGAAAAACCTGATGTCGAACGTTTCACCTCGCAATCCACTCGGCAACCACTCCTGCCACACCGAGAACAACAAAACCATGACGATGCCCAACCAGAAGTTTGGTATCGCCTGCCCGAATAGCGCCACAAATCTCCCCAAATAATCCCAGATGGTGCCCCGGTAGACCGCCGAGATTATACCGATCGGAACTCCCACGAACGTCGCTAGCGCCCAACCCGCTAGCGCCAGCTGCGTCGTCGCACCCACCTTTTCCAAGATCACCTTGGTCACCCGACGCTCACCCGCCAGAGACTGACCCAAATCTCCCTGCAACGTGTTCTTCACCCAGACCAAATACTGAATGATGAAGGGCTTGTCCAGTCCCAGATGCTTCTCTAGTGCCCGAATCTGTTCTGGAGTCCGTCCGTATCCTTCTGGTTGGGCGTACAGCAGCAATGGGTCACCAGCTACTCGAGATAACGCAAAAACCACGAACGTTGCGCCGATTACCGTCACCACTGAGGCCAGAAGACGACGTATCAGATACCTTCTCATCGGGCGATCGGTTCCCTACAAATCAACGATTGAACACGTAACGGCCTGCTCCCACAACTCCCCATTAGGGAATCGTGGGAGCAGACCGAAACGACAGTCTGTTCAGTAAGCCTACTGGGCGGGCTTGATCAAGTCCAGCGACACGATGTGCGTGCCGGCGGCGTTTGCCCTCATCTCCCAAGACTCAATCGAGTTCGGATTCCAGACCATGGGCTCGGGAATCGCCGCGATACCTGAGTTCAACCGCCAGTGACGGTAGTACTCGAGCAACTCGGTGTTGTTCTTGATCCGCTGAGCTTTGTCCAACTCACCCGCAGTCTTCAGGTAATTTTCAAGCACGAATGGGATCTCCATCGCACAGCTGAAACCACCGCGCGACAAGGTCGTGAAAACTACACCCTTCGGGAAGTCCCAAGGTACTGAGTCACGCGCGTCCGTACCTCCACACGCGCTCAGGAACGGCTGATTCTGCGAACGATCCACGACCGTGGGCCGCCAGACCGGATAGCCGTGTCTCACCAAGCTGGTGCGGATACCCAAGCTGTCCCACATCGCCCCAATCGCCGCTTGAATCTCTCCGGCTGTGCCCGTCGCACCACCAACGTGCGGAGTGACGTACATGTCAACTTGGAAACGGATGCCGCGAGACGCTACCGGGTAGCCAGCCTCGTCGAGCATCGCCGCCGCTGCCTCTGGGTCATACTCGATGTTCCACTTGTCGTCCCATTCTGGTGACCTGATCGAGAACGCGTTGACGTGAACTAACCAACCGAGACCATCCACGATCACATCGTTGATCGTCTCTTTGTCGATCGCGATCGACATTGCCGTCCGCACCATCCGGGCGCGCTCCATGCTCTCGTCATTGCCGTACTCGCCGATCCACGGGAACTGTTCCGTTGGCTGGTAGCCCGTGCGTTCGACCTCGACTTGTTGCGGTTCACCAACAGTGATGTCCGGACAAGAGACCGAGCTCGCGCCTTGCGAGCAGTTGTAGTCGTACTGCTCCCAGTAGTTGCCTGCGAAGAAGACGCCTTCCTGAGCGGCCTTGCCACTGTCAGACATCTTGAAGCCTTCCTCAAGCAAACCGCGGATCGCCTTCAGCGATACATCCGCAATGTCCGTCTGGCCGTTGCGAAGCATTGCGATGCGGGTCGATTCCTCGGGTACCTCGTTCACGTTCAAGAATGGCATGTGCGCCGGCTGAATGTGATGTCCCGGGAACGACTCTAGCCGCACGATGTTCTGCGGTATGAACTCCTTCAACATGTACGGACCCGTTGCGACGACGTTCTCGTTCACCCACTCGCGACCGTTCTCATCGAATGCCCGTTTGCTGAACGTTCCGTTCGTTCCGGCAAACGTATTGAAGTAAGCCTGATTCCAAACAACCGTGAACTGCTTGATCGGTATCTCGACCGTGTATTCGTCGATCTTCACCATCGGTTCGAAAACCGCCGCATAGTCGCCAGCTTGGTTGTGCGTGCTCTCCGGCGTGATTAAGTCGTTGAAGCTCCACACCACGTCGTCCGCCGTCATCTCACCCCAACCGCCGTGGAATTGCACGCCTTCCTTAACCTTTACCGTGATCTTGCTAAGGTCATCCGAAACATTCCACGTCTCTGCAAGCACTGGGTCAACGATGTTTGACCCTACTGGTCCGCCAGGCTGGAAGAAACCCTCAGCGATACTCCATGGTCCATCCGGCGCATCCGTGCTGTTCAATCCGGTCAACGTCAAGCCCACACGGTTCTGAACTGCCATTTCAGCCGTATTGGCTGCGCTCTGCGGATCTGGTGCTTCCATCATCGCCATCGCTATCGGCGTCGGAGTTACTACCACCACCTTCTCTACTTCCTTCTCCACGACCACCGTCTCGACCACGGTCTTCTCGACCTCCTTCTCAATAACGACCGTCTGCACTACTGTTTCGCCAGCGACCTGTACCTCCTTCTCCACCACGACGGTCTGGACGACGGTTTCGCCGGCCACTTGGACCTCTTTCTCCACTACAACAGTCTGGACGACGGTTTCGCCGGCCACTTGGACCTCTTTCTCCACTACAACAGTCTGGACGACGGTCTCACCGGCGACCTGCACCTCTTTCTCGACCACGACAGTTTGAATCACCGTCTCTCCAGGCACAGATTTCTCCACCACAACGGTCTGAATCACCGTTTCAGTCCCGCCGCAAGCGATGACGAACACCGTGGAAACCGCGACTACAAGCGCAATCAGCGCCCGGTTTTTCAGGTATCGAATATCGATCCTCATTGATTTACCTCCATTGCCGGGATCAAAATGCGTGACCTTACAGGGACGCGCAAACGATCCACACGACCGACACATTCGCCACAGCAAACGCGGTCAATTTTCCTGCGACTAAGCGATCCTGTCCAAGCATTACTGCTTGCGACACGGAAAACGCTAAGTCTTGCACATAGGTTATACCGAAATCAGCAAGCACACACGCGATAATTGCGAAATTCGTACGACGACATGTTGTGGCGATGATAATTGCTTGCAAGCAGCGATCGAAATCTCCGACCACCAGTGCTCACATCCTCGTCCACAAAGCCCCCCCCCGTCGAGAAGCCTCGGGAAAAAGTCGTTCCCGCTCTGACGCCAGTGATTGAGCGGACTGAACGTTCACACGGTGCTACAGGAAAGCACGATGGTAAATTCGTCTCATCGAATATCTTGCAAGAAGGTCGCCAATGCCTTACAATAAGCGGTTACCGAGAAACGGAATCTGGTCTTCGAGACCGTGTTTTTCGGGAAGCATCTTGACAATTGAAGAGCGGAAAGAACAAACGTCAGTTCAAATAAGAGTTTGATCCTGGCTCAGGATGAACGCTGGCGGCGTGCCTAATGCATGCAAGTCGAACGAGGTCGCTCCTTCGGGGGCTAAACCTAGTGGCAGACGGCTGAGTAACGCGTGGGCGACCTGCCCCCGAGAACGGGATAACTGCGGGAAACTGCAGCTAATACCGTATACATTCCCGTGTATCAATGTGCGGGAAGAAATGATTTATCGCTCGGGGATGGGCCCGCGTCCTATCAGGTAGTTGGTGCGGTAACGGCGCACCAAGCCGAAAACGGGTATCTGGTGTGAGAGCATGACCAGACAGAGGGGGACTGAGACACGGCCCCCACTCCTCCGGGAGGCAGCAGCAAGGAATCGTGCACAATGGGCGAAAGCCTGATGCCGCGACGCCGCGTGAGGGATGACGGCTCTCGAGTTGTAAACCTCTTTTCTCAGGGACGAGGGAGGACTTAACCTGAGGAATAAGTCACGGCTAACTACGTGCCAGCAGCCGCGGTAATACGTAGGTGGCAAGCGTTTTCCGGAATTACTGGGCGTAAAGGGTCCGTAGGCGGTTTGGTAAGTCTTCTGTGAAAGCTCCAGGCTCAACTTGGAGTCGTCGGGGGAAACTGCTGAACTAGAGACTGTCAGAGGCAGGTGGAATTCCCGGTGTAGTGGTGAAATACGTAGATATCGGGAGGAACACCAGTGGCGAAAGCGGCCTGCTGGGGCAGTTCTGACGCTAAGGGACTAAAGCGTGGGGAGCGAACCGGATTAGATACCCGGGTAGTCCACGCCCTAAACGATGAATGCTAGGTCTTCGGGGTGTTAATTCCCTGTGGGCCGAAGGTAACCCATTAAGCATTTCGCCTGGGGACTACGGCCGCAAGGCTAAAACTCAAAGGAATTGACGGGTCCCCGCACAAGCAGCGGAGCGTGTGGTTTAATTCGATGGTAAGCGAAGAACCTTACCTAGGCTTGACATGTTTGGTGGTACCGAACCGAAAGGGGAGGGACCCTTCGGGGAGCCTTACACAGGTGTTGCATGGCCGTCGTCAGCTCGTGCCGTGAGGTGTTGGGTTAAGTCCCGCAACGAGCGCAACCCCTATCGTCTGTTACTCTCTCTGACGAGACAGTCCTTAAACGGAAGGAAGGTGGGGACGACGTCAGGTCATCATGACCCTTACGCCTAGGGCTACACACACGCTACAATGGTCAGTACAGACGGTTGCGAAACCGCGAGGTTGAGCCAATCCGACAAAGCTGGTCTCAGTTGGGATTGAAGGCTGAAACTCGCCTTCATGAACGTGGAGTTGCTAGTAACCGCAGGTCAGCACACTGCGGTGAATACGTTCCCGGGGATTGTACACACTGCCCGTCAAGTCATGGAAGTTGGAGACACTTGAAGTCGCTGGGCCAACCCTTCGGGGAGGCAGGTGCCGAGGGTGGAGTCAATGACTGGGACTAAGTCGTAACAAGGTAGCTGTACCGGAAGGTGCGGCTGGATCACCTCCTTTCTAAGGAGTGCTAATCACAAGCCTCACGACTGGCAAGTGATAAAAAGTACTACCCAAATTAACCGCACAACCCGCAAACGAACAACGATCCGATTAGAGCGAGATTCCCAATCCCGAATCGTCAGCGTCCGACCTAGGTCCGATCCTGAACAAACGAGACGGAGGCGTGGCAAGGGGCTCATCAGATACGCTTCGGATGCCTTGAAAAGGTTGCGCGCTCCTAAAGGCCGTTCCAGATTAGGCCTTCAAATAAACAATCTTGGACCTACTCAAGAACCACGACGTTTGTTCGATCCGCTCTTCAGCTGTCAAGATCACTAAAGCGTGAGCGACATGGCTCGCGCTTTTTGTTACCTGCTATGTCCCTAGATCACAACAGAGGCACTTCCGCCCATCAAAGCTTGTGAACATCACGCATTCGATTGCGGCGGTCATAATGTTCGTGTTGCTTGCAACGATCGTCGTCGCCGGTTGCTCATCCGACCAAGCGACATCCGTAACGGACGCCGCAACGTCCACCGGCGAACTGGCTCAAGCTGAAGCATCTTTCTCCGGCAAAGAATCCTTCCAGAACCGCTGTGCAGTCTGTCACGGCGAATTCGCCAACGGCACCGCAACTGGCCCGCCGTTGGTAGACCGCCTATACGAAATCGGCCATCACCCCAACTCCTCCTTCCACAACGCCGTCAACAAAGGCGTGACCGCGCACCACTGGAACTTCGGCGACATGCTTCCAATCCCTAACGTTGCACCCGAAGAGATCGACGCCATCATCTGTCACGTCCGCGACCTCCAACGCGCCGAAGGAATCGCCGCCGGCGAACCCTGTTGATCAGCCTAAACTCGAACTCACTACTATAATCACACGATCCGGACCGAATTTCCGGGAGATGATCGCAATGCCCGCACCACATAAGCGGCGAACCAGACCCTTGGACCCAAGAGATCGAGACCGGCTGGACCAACGCCCGAAACCTATACCGGTCATCAGGACAGGGGCTGTACGGGGTTTGTACGTCCATATGCCGGGCGACTTCGGACGCGCCCTGAAGATAGTCGGATTTCTCGCCTTCGCGTTATTGACGGGCGGACGATACGTGGCATTTGAACCGTTGCCTTTGTTGATCGTGATCTTCGCTGGATGTCTGGCAACTGCTGCCTTGTCGATGAGCATCGTCAGATCGGCAAACAGACTGGAATTTGTGGCCGCAAACGAATTCGCCGACAAGGACGAGTTCAAGAGGCAATCGAAAACCATGCACATTGCCGAAGTTCTAGTGGGCGTTATTTGGGTAGCCTGGCTTGGATTTTCCCTAGGTCAGTTCGACTGGTTGCTCATCGGCCTTGCGGTCGCAACGTTGCTCTTTGCGCTTGCACGTAGGTACAAACTCTCGAAGATGAGCCAGCCGCGCAATGTTTGGGAAAAGTGACCGAACGTGGTCACTTGATCGGAATGGAAACCACCATTTCCGTATACTCGCCGAACTGAGTCTTCGGTTCGATCGTTCCTCCGTGCTCCCTCACGATGTCGTTCGCGAGGCTGAGCCCGAGGCCAGTGCCCTTGTCTGTCGGCTTGGTTGTGAAAAAGGGATTGAAGATTTTGTCGATGATTTCAGGATCGATCCCAGTTCCGTTATCCCTTACGCGAATCTCGAGACAATCTTGTTTCCTTTCCGTTTCCAACCAGACCATCGGAAGGTAATCATCCTGGCCGTCGCCGAGCGAAAGGCGCTTCTCGTCCGTGGCGTAGCAAGAATTATTGGTCATGTTCAACACGACACGCCCGATATCCTCAGCGATCACCGTTATATCACCCGCGTTGGGATCCAAATCCTCTTGGATCACCAACTGCAGTTCGGGGTGCATCGCCTTTGAGCCGTTGTAAGCGAGAGAGGCGAAGAAGCTGACGATTTCGTTGATGTCGGTCGACTCGAAGTTGCCTCCGCCCCCACCAAGGCTGAGCATGTCGTTCACGATACGATCCGCGCGCATTCCATGCGCTTCGATACGAATCAAGTTCTGCGATATCTCTTCGACGATCTCAGAAACCTCTTCTCTATCATTCGGGTCGAGACCGTCGATCGATTCCTTGATCTCGACAAGCAAATCATCGGTCGCTTCAGCGAAGTTCCGCATGAAATTCAAAGGATTCTTGATTTCGTGTGCAACTCCCGCCGCCAATGCGCCCAGTTCGGCTAGCTTTTGCCGAGTGACTATCTGATCTTGAGCGCCACGCAGTTGATCCAGGACATCTTCGAGTTCGGCGTTTTTCGATTCCAAATCGCGAGCGAGTTCCTCCACTAGATTCAGGCGGATAACCCTGATTGAACGTTGCCTGAGCTCTTCGAGAGATTCGGCAATGGCTGCAATTTCATTGTTGCCTTTAAGCTCGACTTTGTAGTCGAGGTCGCCTTGTCCCATGCGCCGGATCCACACCTCCATCGCTACCGCCAGGACACCAGTGGTGAGCGCTCTGATTATCGTCAGCACACCCACAACAGTTGCGAGAATCCCAACCGCAAACAGAACGTTCCGCCACGTCGACAAGCCAGCCTCCCCGTCCACGCCCCGGAAGGCAAAGAACACCAGAACAGTGAAGAGCAGCGCGAGCAACGCGCCGGCAATAAGCCCCAGATTCAACTGCACGCCCTGGCGACGCAAGCTGAAGAGCCCTAGCTTCAAAAAATCCGACTCTAACTTTACGTTCTTGTCCTCGCCAGATACACGCCCTCGATCCGAAACAATTGGCGTTTCGGACGTAATTCGATTAGTCCTCGTGGTATCGAGAAGCACTGTCGTATGTGGTAACAATTATCCGCAAGAACGCGGCCAGCATAGGATCATCTCTATCAAGGTAGTGAAAACGCACGATCAGAGTCAATAAAACGCGTTACCGTCTGAACCCAGACGTTCCGCACCAATTCGGATCCTCCGTTATACTTCATCCGAGAGCCAACATATCCCCTCCGCCTCGTGGGAGAGGGTCAGGGTGAAGGGGAACGGTGCGGACAAAGGCCAAAAGCCACGCCGATTGCCCGTAATCTTTACGTCGTGAACCAACACATATCATTACCTCAGAAGAGCTAACCAAACGGAGGTTCTTGACTACGGACAAGACGAAGCGCAAAGTGAGTTGGCCGACTCGGGAGGGGATGCCGCGATCTGCGCTGCCATCGTCGAAGACCCGGGTGCCTTCGAACTCGACGCCGAGTGGTTCCGAAAAGTCAAACCCATCAAAGAAGTCCTGCCGGGGTTTTGGGAGTGGTGGTACGGCAACGGGCAACAGACTGACGTCTCTGCACCAAGTTTCGACAACGGCTTAGTTCAGAAAGATTGAAGAATGACTCAGATGCAGACCGAAACCGATCGTTGGGATCTATACATGAACGGTGTTTATGGCTCGGTTATGGAGGAAATCCTAGGTGTTCAAAAGCATCTACCCAACCAGATCTTCTACATGCAGCCGCACGGTCCCAGACAGATCACCAAATTGCGCGACGATCCGCCGACTATCGACAAGCCCACAAAGCTGTGGATTTCCACCGGCGACGACCTCCAACACGTCAGCTATGTCGCCGAGATTGTGGGCTGGGAAGATAAGACCGAGATGTCAGCCAAGAGGCACCAACTAATCGATTCCCTCATCAAACTGCTCCAACCGAAAGAAACAGGCCTATACAACATGGTTGATGATCCGCAAGAGTCTAGTGTCAACTTGCTCCATGTTCGCCGAATGTTGAAAGTCCCAAAGCCGATCCCCGTATCCCAATTGGTAAAGATCAGCGATGGCCAACCACTGGCGATGAACCGAACCCGCGGCGGCGGTCATTCGTACGTGAGGTTGGACCGCTCAGTCGTCGCCGATTGACCGGATGTTCATACTTCCATTGCGACAATCTCCGTGACGAACCACTCAGCGAGCTCGCCGGAATTGCGTGCCTCAACAGTCGCCCCGACCAGCGAATTTCGTTGTAATCCCAACTCGTCGATCAAGTCGCTCTGGACGACGGCAATGTAGGTGTTGCGCGGCTGCGCTCCGGTGTCGGCTAACGTGATCTGAAAGTAGCTGCTGACCGGTCCGTCGATCTGCAACGCCGCACGCGCGATTGGATTCCACTTGTCAAGTCGCTCGATTCGTTGCGTGCGGCTCGCCGTCTCACGGATAGACATCACCGCGGTGATCGTTTTACCAGCCATCTCAGACGGGTTCACGCTGACGAACTGCACGTTCGACGGGTTTAGTTGCCTGCGAATACGTGTGATCTCCCGGTTGTGCATACGCACAATCGCCTGAATGTCACCCGCAAAAGTCGGAGTTGCCTCCCTCCAGTAACTGCAAATATGTTGAGGCCAACCACCGCCTAGGCTGTCAAATAGAACGACGCTCTCATGCGAACACTGGTACACGTAGATCGCTTTGCCGCAATGATTGCAGTCGATAGGATACGTTTTGGAGATGCAGTCCGAACCGTGTGACGGAGTGGGCATGAGATCTATCCTGCCACTTTTCGTATCGCATCCGCACTCCAGATCTGCATCGCTATCTGACGATAGAGTTCGGAACGCTCGTCTAGGTCAGCTTTGGAGTATTCTGTATGCGGCTGAAACGATAATCCTGATCGTCGCCTGAAATTGCCGAATCATAGTGCTCAAGAAATAAACATCATAACTTCGTACATCTCTGCGTGCATCGCCCTGAGAGTAACTCTTTAAGAGATTATCAGGCAGATCATCTATCAATGTTGTTACATGGATTCTATTCCAACATATTCTCGTTGATAATAATCAATTCCATATTTCTGTTTGGACAATACTTGTCCAATGTTTAAAGTATCATTCGTTATTTCTTGCATGATGTGGGTTTCCGATCCATGTGCTCAACGATTATAATTCCCAACGATTCCACTCAAACATCTTCCGCCATTCCGCGTCGTCGTGGTGGTGTTTGCTGGGGTAATTGAAGAAGTAGTATTGCTGGCGGGATGGGACCGTGGGGTCAGGGGCGAAGCGGTGGTGCCATTTGGGGAGTTCGTTGGCGTAGCGCTCTTCGGCGCGGGAGATGGCGTCTTCGTCGATTTCGATACCTAGGCCGGGGCCGGGTGGTGGGGTGAGGGCGCCGTCTTCGTAGGTGAAGGGTTCGGTGATGATGTCTTCGGACGGCGGGAGGAGAGTTTGGTGTATGCGGAGTCGACGGGCCAGATGAAGTTTGGTGTGGCGGTTACGAGGTGCAGTTGCGCGGCGGTGGCGATGCCGGTTTCGCCGGGCGAGGAGTGGCATGACACTTTCAGGCCGCCGGCTTCGGCGATTGCGGCGCACCTTTGGGTCTCGAGGAATCCGCCGTTGATGACGACGTCGAGGTGGATCGCGTCGCAGGCCCGATGCATAACGAGCTCGAGAATCTGCTCTTTAGTGGTGCGAGCCGGACCGTCGCAGAGGATCGGAATATCGGTGTGTCTGCTGACTTCCGCAAGGGCGCGGACGCTCGTGGAATCGACTGGTTCTTCGACGTGCGAGGGATCGTACGGCTCCATTTTGCGGAGCATTCGGATCGCTTCGAGTTGAGAGTATGAACCGTTGCAATCGTAGCCGAGTTCGATGCGCGGTCCGGCTGTTTCGCGGGCGGCGGCCACACATTCGACGTCGAATTCGGGATTGAGTCCGATCTTGATCTTGAAGGACTTGAAGCCGAGGGCGACGGCGCGTTTCACCTCGTCTGCGACTTTTTCGGGCGGTTTCGCACCCATCCAGTAGCGCGCTTCTACGCGATCACGATATTTGCCGCCGATCAGGTTGTAGATGGGTTGGTTAGCGGCCTTGCCGACGATGTCCCAGAGTGCTTGGTCGATGGATCCAGTGATGTTGAGTGCGGACGATGCGCTGGTGTCGAGGAGGTGGTCGATTTTGGTGGTGACCTGTCCGGTGAGGTTCATGCCCCGTTCGATGGAGTTAATGTCGTGGGGGTCGCGGCCGGTCAGTCGCGATTTGATCTGCTCGAAGAGTCGTTGGTCGCCACCGGCTCCGATGCTGGTTTCACCGAGGCCGGTGATGCCTTCGTCGGTGTCGATGAAGATGATGGTCTTGATGGCTGCGAAACGTGAGCCGTACCACATGGTTACGGGTTCGTGCTTGCCTAACGTCGAGAGCGGGATGCAGATGTTGCGGGTACGGATATCTGTGATTTTCACGGGGTAAAGTCCCACGGATTGATGACTTCGATGCCGCAGTTTTGAAAGTCGCTGACGTCGCGTGTAGCGACCGCTGCTCCTGCCGAACTGGCTATGGCAGCAATTTGGCAGTCCATTTCTGTGATTGGCATTCCAGCGGCTCTGCGCCTTGCTCCAATAATCGCATAAGCCCGTGCGGCGCTACTGTCGAAAACCAAAACTCGGTTCGCGAAGTAACTTCGGATCATGATTTCAGCTTTCGCCAACAGCATTTCACGGCGCCGACCAGGTGGCATTGTTTCTAACCCGATGCGCAGCTCCGCTTCACTGACTGAATTGAAAAACAAGATCGCTTCGTGATGGATGTCTAACCACTGACGAACGATGGGATCGGGTCTCGGGCGCATCATCTCCGATACGACGTTGGTGTCAACTACGATCATCGTGAATCGTTTCAATCGAATGTGGGCGGTTCACGCATGGGACCACGCGGCGGTAGCTCTAAATCCACTCCACCGAGAGGTTTGAACAGTTCGTGGATTCGCGTTCCCAATCCTTTGTTCGGTTTGGGATCGGCAGCAACAGCTTCAGACAGAATTTCGCGCACTTCTGCTTCCATTGAACAGCCGTGTTCAGCAGCCCTTACACTGAGCTTGCGCTTCACTTCGTCGTCGAGATTTCGGACCGTTATGCTCGCCATGTCTTCGTCTCCAAGACAATTTGATATCGATGCTATCGTTGATTGCGATGATATCAAATGAAGTGCCTCAACGTTTGTTGAAGTGGGGCATCACGTCTTCGGCGAAGCGGTGCATTTGCTCTAGGGTTGCGGATTCGGGCATGCCCATGCCGGTGATGCCGATGTTGACTTCTTGGAGGCCGGGGTAGCGGTCTTGAACTTGGAGGAGTTTTTCGGTTACGAGGTCGGCGGGACCGGCGAAGAAACCTCCGCTTGCGATGTCGGATTCGATTGTGGGGAGGTCGGCGGTGAGGAGCTGGGCGGGGTCGTTGGAGTTGATGGCGGCTACTTGTTGGTCGGTGAGTCCGCGTACGAAGCCGAGGGGTCCGAACATCTTGACGCGTTCTTCGGCCCAGAGTTTGGACTCTGCGATTGCTTGTTCGGTTGTGTCGGCGATGTAGACGGTGTAGGAGATAACGAGGTCGCCGCCGAGTTCGAGGTTGCGCCCGTGTTGGGCTTGGACTTCTTGCCACTTTTGGACGACTTGGTCGGCGGCTCCGCCGGGTGCCGCTCCGCCCCCGATCATGCCTTTGATGCCGTATTTGGCCATGAAGTTGAGGCCGAGTTCGGAGGCTGAGACTACGGGTTGCCACCACTCGACGGGATATTTGGGCCGGGGGACTAGGGTGATCTCTTCGAGATCGTAGCCGCGGTAGGGGACGGCGGGAGGGATGTCGTAGTGTTTGCCGTGGTGGGAGAAGGACCGCTCGTTGAAGGCCTTGTACATGACCTCGACCTGCTCTTCGAAGAGCTCGCGGTTGGCGTCTTGGTCGATGATGGGATTGCCGAAGGTTTCGACTTCACGGGAGTGATAGCCTCGACCGATGCCGAAACGGACTCGCCCGTTGGTGAGGATGTCGGCGGTGGCGTAGTCTTCGGCGAGTCGGAGTGGGTGCCACATCGGGTTGATGTTGAAGCCGCATCCGAAGCGGAGGTTTTTGGTGAGATGGGCAAGGTGGACGAAGAGCATCAAGAGGTTGGGGATGCACTCGTAGCCTTCACGTTGGAAGTGGTGTTCGGCGCCCCAAAGCGTATCGAAGCCGAGATCGTCCATGGTTGTTGCGAAGGATGTGGACTTGTCGAAGACGGTTGCGAGTTGGTCGTCAGGAAGCCAGCGGTCGTTGGCAGGCGTTCCAGCGTAACCGATGTCGTCCATGTCGACGCAGCCTGCGTATAGAACTCCGAATTTGTTGATCATGATGGATGGGATTATCGCATAGGGGTGGGGGAATTTACATGGATGGAGGGGATGTGGGGTTGGTGGTTTTCGTGCATCCCCTGCGTGCGAGGGTGGGTTTGAACTATGATTGCCATGATTTTTGATGATTGGAATGATGGGTTGGGTGCGTTTTCGAGCATCCCCTGCGTGCTTCGCACGCGTCCCCTTCGCTTTGCGAAGGGGAGGATGGTGTGTTGGTATGGCCTGCGGGGGGTGGCAGGTTTTGGATGGTTGGTGGGTAGGGGCAGGTTTGAAACCTGCCCCTACGTGGGGTTTTTCATCGCCGCGCTTGCGGGGATTGGACGTGGGCCCGTCCTTTAGTTCCAGCGTCTGCCCACGTTGCCAGGCCGTGGGCCCGGAGTTCGGCCGCTTGAGCAATGCCGCCCTCCATCGCTCGGTTAGTCCCGAACTGGTGCTGTAGCCGCGCCCTTTTTGTTTTCGAGGGCCGACGTCTGCCGGATTCACGAACGTTCGTCCAGCCCTTGGACGTGCACTCCGTGCGTGCGAGGGCGGGTTTGAAACCCGCCCCTACATCGCGTCCCCCTCGCTTTGTGAAGGGAAGGGATTGCTCGTCTGGCTCGTGTTGCGGCGCCTGCCTTTGGCGACGCGACTGGACCTTGTAGCAGCGTTCGCTTCTAACGGTCCCTTCCGAGGTTGCGTCTTGTTTGCTCAAGGATGCCGAGATCAGCCGTCGACTGTGTTGCTCTTGTGGTGTTGCGTTCACGGTCTTGGGGTTGGTCTCGGGTTTTTGTCGGCAGGGTCTTGTTTAGGTCGTATCCGCACCCGTCGGCGCGGCGATGTTTTTGAATTCATGTTCTATGATAGCACGGACGTATTGGTTGTCAAGTGGTCTGAACCGCGGATTGCGCAGATTTTCGCGGATGGGCTCGGATGGGGTGCTGCGGTGATGTGAGGGGGTGGGTGTGCCGGGGTTTGAACTAAGATGGGAATGATTTTGAAGGATTGGAATGATGGGGTGTTGTTGTTTGGGGTACTGCGGTGATGGAAGGGGTTTGAACTAGGATGGGCAGGGTTGGGAAGGATAGGAAGGATTCGGGTGTTGTGGGGACGGTTAGGGCGCGATTTGACTCTGTGGGGTGCTTGGCGGGTTTGGTTGTGGTTAGACTTGATGTTCGTTGAAGTTTTGGTCAGCCGAGTGAACGGGAGTGTTCTGCATGGTGTCGAGAATAGTGGATGTCAATCGTCCGGAGCATAGTTGGATACCGTTTTATCGTGAGTTGGCTGAGAAGCTGGTGAAAGATGGTTGGCGGGAGAGGCAGGGGGAGTTGGTGGAGATGTTGAAGGATATGGATGCTGGTGATGATCTTCTTCCGTCCTTCAAGGACGATTTGGAATCCGACATGGATCCTTTTACGATCGTCGCGTCATTTTCGCGTGATCCTCGCAACTTTGATTGGGACAAATCGACTCGCATTATGAGATGGCTCAAGTCTAGGTTTAGCATGGCATCAGAAATTCCTTCAGAGCCATCTTTTATCCCCTACGCCAACAATCAGCAAGTACAATATTTCAGCTTTCATACGCCTCATTCCATTAAAGATGATGTCTCGAATCTATGGGATTTGTTTGAGGAGGTTGTGATTGCCGATACATTTCAAGACGTATCAAATAATGAGCGGCTGACAGATTCGATCACAAGGTGTTTGCGGGTACGTGGCATTGCTATATCTAAACTTACGAGTGCATTGTATTGGATCAATCCGCATCGCTTTTTGCATAGTGGCACAGTGAATGCAGTCGGTGGTGCAGATTTAGGTAACAAGGCTGCCGACACTGATTCATACTTCAAATGTTTGGTGCGTACCGCTGAGTTGACGGAACGATCATTCCCGGAGACGAATATCGCGGTGTTTAAGTCGGAGAACCCTGATTGGGACCCTCCGCGAATTTGGGTGGTGAGAGCGGGTTCGGATGGTCAACTCTCTCGCGAGTTCCGGACGGGTGGGTACGTTGGCTTTCACTTCGGGTTGGACGACGATAATTTGTCGCAAATTTCGTCCGAGGAGGAAGCGGAACAACGATTTAGGGCACGTCGTGCCGACGGAAACGAGACTGCGCCTCGACAGATATCGGGATTTTTGTTAACCATGAAGATCGGTGATTACGTGTTGATGCCTGATCGTGACGGCAAAATCGTTCACTACGGCACTGTTGCATCCGACCCTTATTTCGGACTCGAAGGTGCTCACAGAAACCGACGGCAGATCGAATGGAATGATTCGCAATCGTTAACACGGGAAGCACTAGGTTGGCGCGGCAGAGCATACGGTGCGACGGTCAACCGAGTACAGGGCTCGATGGGGGATCGGTTTCTAGCAGTGATCAAGGATGACACTGTAGTTGTGGTTCCTGCACCCGTGCGAACGATCT
The DNA here is from genome assembly GCA_965208645.1 of Dehalococcoidia bacterium. Taxonomy (GTDB): domain Bacteria; phylum Chloroflexota; class Dehalococcoidia; order Lucifugimonadales; family Lucifugimonadaceae; genus Bin127. The sequence goes on from OZ242350.1 coordinate 1,642,596, forward strand.
ATAGGATGCCGGAAGACAGTTGGGTGCCGTTTCATTCGGAGGTTGCGGAGAAGTTGATGGAGGGTGAGTGGTGGTTGCCAGAAAAACGCGAAGCTTTAGATGACATGATCGAAAAAGTGCGTTGGTCTGATCCGGACGAGGTGGGCGACGATTATGAGCATATCCAGTGGACGCCGGACCCTTATTCGTTCTACTTGTCGTTCAACATGCGCACGGACGGGACGAAGCGCCTACCAGGGTATCGAAAGGTCCAAGAACTGTTGGACGTTGGCGCTAACGTTCCTGATGCAGAACATCGAGTAAGAGGGTTGGGGACGCATTACCGATTTACAAATCCACCGGGCGATGATGATATTGATGCCCTGTGGGATTTCTTTAGATTCGTCACAAGATTTGAACCTGCTGAAGACGAAGGAGCCGCTGAATTCGTTGAAAAATATGATCGGGTGATTAAGGTCGATGGCTTCATTGGGCAATGGGACATCACGTTGTCTTATTGGTTGTATTGGATCGATCCGAGGAAGTATCTTTTGACATTGGATCGATCCGAGGAAGTATCTTTTGACGCGTCGCCTTCATCGTCAAGAATTGGGCTTGCCGCAGAACTTGGTCTCCCAGAAATCGTCGACGGCGGCCAGCAATACCTTCAAGCACTGCGTGCCACCCGCAGTTTCGCGGAGTCTAAGGGACTGCGTTTGTTAGATATCAATCGCGAGTCGACGACACGGGAGACGCTTGGTCTGAACGGGGATATTGATCATGAAGGAGACATAAAGGATGAACGAATAGTCTACACGATCAATGACATGCTCAAAGACGGGCTGTTCTTTGAGCATGATGAGCTTCAGCGGATCATTGACCGCTTCGCAGACAAGAAGAACATCATCCTTCAAGGGTCGCCGGGGGTTGGTAAGACGTTTGTGTCGAAGCGGCTGGCTTATGCGTTGATGGAGGAACGTGCCGATGATCGGATCGTGAATGTGCAGTTTCATCAGTCGTATTCGTATGAGGAGTTTGTGCGAGGGTATCGGCCGACGACGAATGATCAGAAGCAGTTGATTTTTGAGTTGCAACCGGGGGCGTTTTTGCGGTTGTGCGAAGAGGCGCGAAGAGAGGGGAACGAGAGCAAGAAGTTTGTGATGATCATTGATGAGATCAATCGGGGGAATCTGAGTCGGGTGTTTGGGGAGTTGCTGTCTTTGATTGAGAGGGACAAGCGAGGGGATGGGTTCAGTGTTGAGTTGTTGGGTGGCGAAGAGTTTTCGGTCCCGGATAATGTGTATCTGTTGGGAACGATGAACTTGGCGGATCGGTCGTTGGCGGGGATGGATTATGCGATGCGTCGTCGGTTTGCGTTTGTGACTTTGAATCCGCAGTTTGGGAAGGCTGTGTTTAAGGTTTGGTTGCGCGAACGTGGGGTGCCGGACACGATGATTGAGCGGATCAATTCTCGGATGTCGGCGCTGAATGAGGTCATTGCAGGTGATGCGTCGTTAGGCCGGCACTTTGCGGTGGGGCATTCTTACTTCTGCGACATCGCCGATGGTGGTGAGGATGACTGGGAGGGCTGGTATCGAGAGATCGTGAAGACGGAGCTTCAGCCGTTATTGGAGGAGTATTGGTTCGACGACTTGAGGAAGGCGGATGATGAGGTTGGGAAGTTGTTGGAGGGGATTGATTGAGATTGCATGGATGGACAGGATGGGAATGATGGAAGTGCTTCGCGCCCCCTTTGTCCTTCGGACATTTCCCCCGCGAGCGGGGGAAATCCGGCCACACTGCCCCTGGCTTCCGGCTTTCGCCAGAATGATGGTGGTCTGAGATGATTCCGGTTCGGAATTGGTGGCATATGTTGTTGTATGCGTGGGATTTAGTGGAGTTCAAGGATCGATTTCCGTCAGGGGTCACGGATGCTCCCGATCTTCGGGCGCTGTTGACGAACATTTTGGTTTATCTGATGAAGCGACAGATACGGCGTGGGTTGCGTGGGGATTATGTTGAGAGATCGGAGGAGTTGCAGGGAGTGAGGGGGCGGATCGATTTCGCGCAGACGTTAAGGGGTATGTCGATTTATCGTGGGCGGTTGCACTGTGAGTACGAGGAGTTCACGCTGAATGTGCCTCGGAATCAGATTGTGCGGTCTACGTTGAACGATTCGTTGAATCGGGGTTTTACGGAGGTTGAAGAGGATCGGCCGAAGTACGGGAGGCTGGTTTCGGATGTTGAGGCTTTGTTGAGGATGCTTTACGAGATTGATCGGGTACGGGTTACGCGTCGATTGATTGCGTCGGAGTTGAGGTTGTTGGGGCGGAATGAGCGTGAGTACAAGTTGATGCTGAAGATCTGCGAGATGTTGCAGGATCTGTCGATGCCGGAAGCGGATGGGGTTTCGGATTTGGATTTTGTTGATTGGATGCGGAAGCAGGAGTATGAGATATTCGAGCGGTTTGTGGCGAATTTTTACCGGTTGCGGTTGGGCAATGATTGGGACGTTTCTGCGCAGCGCAAATTGGAGTGGAACGAAGTAGAGGATCGGGAAGAAACTGGGATTCGTCTGCCGAACATGCATCCGGATGTCTACTTGACGCACAGTAGCGGGAAGATGGTGGTGTTGGATACGAAGTGGTATTCGTCGCCCGTTAGTGAACGATACGCCACGGAGTCGGTGCACACGAGCAATCTGTATCAGATGTATGGGTATTTGGCGTCGCAGGATCATCGGGGTTGCGAGCATCTGAAGTCGACCGGAATTTTGCTGTACGGGCAGACCGAGTTGGGACATCGTCGGTTGCGGACGAGGATTGATGAGCATCCGTTTTGGGTTGAGACGTTGGATTTGATGCAGGATTGGAAGAAGATTGAAGGGGATTTATTGGGATTGGTTGAGGAGACGGTGGGTTCGTAGGGGCTGGTTTCAAACCTGCCCCTGCTCGGTTGGTGAGGTTAGGATGAGCATGCTATGGTCCGTGAATCTGATTCGGTAAATGCGCCGCCGCGACGTCGGTCTATGCGATTGTCGGGGTACGATTATTCGCAGGCTGGGGCGTATTTCGTTACGATCTGTACTCGAGGGCGTGTTTGCGTCCTTGGCGATGTTGTGGATGGTCAGGTACGTCTCAGTGAGTTTGGTAGATTGGCACATTCGGTTTGGTCGGAGTTGCCGCGTCACTATCCGCATGTTCGATTGGATGCGTGGGTCGTTATGCCTAATCATGTCCATGGCATCGTGATGTTGGAGCCTTCGGACGACGTGGTAGGGGCAGGTTTCAAACCTGCCCCTACAAATAAGGATGTGTTTTCGTCGATGGACTTGGATACATCGCGAAGTCGATGGACAGACGGGACGGTTTTGAAATCTGTTCCTACTGGACGACGGCAACACGGTCTTCCGGAGGTGGTGAGGGCGTTCAAGACGTATTCGGCGCGACGCATCAACGCTGCCCGGCGTGCTACTGGGACGCCTTTCTGGCAGCGCAACTATTACGAACATGTCATACGCGATGAAGAGTCTTTGGATCGTATTCGTCGGTACATCGCCGAAAATCCGGCACGCTGGGATGAAGATCCAGAAAACCCCGCATCGCACCGAAGGAGGTGATAGTGGATTTTGGGGAAGAACGAATATGGGCGCGTAGGGGCAGGTTTCAAACCTGCCCCTACATGTCCACGTACATGGAGGGTCGCTCGTGGTTAGGACGTTAATATTAGGCGGCGCTCGGTCTGGGAAAAGCCGGTATGCGTTGGGGTTGGGGGAGTCGTGTTCGGAGGATCGGGTTTTTGTTGCTACTGCGCAGGGGTTTGACGAGGGGATGCGGGAGCGGATCGCGAGGCATCGGTCGGATCGGGATGTGTCGTGGCGGACGGTGGAGGAGATGGTTGAGGTTTGGGATGTGATTGGTGCGGAGGATCGTGTTGGTCGGGTGATTGTGTTGGACTGTCTGACGCTTTGGTTGAATAACTTGATGCTGGATGGGCGTGATGTTGAGGCGGATTTGGAGCGGTTGGTGGCGTGTTTGGAGGGTGTGAAGGGGGACGTGATTTTGGTGTCGAATGAGATCGGTTTGGGGTTGGTGCCGGATACGGAGTTGGGTCGAGAGTTTCGTGATCTGCACGGTCGAATGAATCAGCGTGTGGCGGCGGTTTGCGATCGGGTTTTGTTTATGGTTGCGGGGTTGCCGGTGGTTGTTAAGGGGTGAGGGTGTGGGGCCCCCTTTGTCCTTCGGACATTTCCCCCGCAGAGCGGGGGAAACCCTGCCGCGCATCCGCCCCTCTGGATTCCCGCCTACGCGGGAATGACATTGGTTCGGTGTGTGATGACCGACTTGTGGTTTTAGGAGTTGAGGAATTCTAGGACTTGGTTGTGGAGTCGGCTGTTGGTGGATATTGCGCTGCCGCCGTGGATTGTTGGGTTGCCTTGGAGGTCGGTGAAGGTGCCGCCTGCTTCTTCGATGATGGACTGGAGGGGTGCGTTGTCCCAGACGTTCATGAAGGGGTCGATCATGATTTCGACGCGTCCGGTTGCGACTAGGTAGTGGCCGTAGCAGTCAGGAAAGCAGCGGTTGACGTCGACGTTGAAGGACAGTTTTTGATAGGCCTGCGCTTTATCGGTTCGTTGAAAGCTGCGAGCGGAGGTGGTGGACAGATAGGCGTCTGAGAGTCGGGATATGTTCGATACGCGGGCGCGTTTTGGGCAGACTGGGTTGTTTAGTTGGTCGGACCACCATGCGCCGAGGTTTTTGGCTGCGTAGACGAGTTCGTTCAGTGCCGGAAAGACGATGACGCCGGCTACAGCTTCGTCTTTGTATTCGAGTCCCATCATGGTTCCGTAGAGAGGAATGCCGCGAATGAACGATTTGGTTCCGTCGATGGGGTCGAGGTACCAGGTGTAGTCGGTTGATCCGGATTGGTTGCCGAACTCTTCGCCTACGATGGCATCGTGTGGGAATTCATTGGCGAGATGGTTGCGCAGGGTTTCTTCGGATTCTTTGTCGGCACGGGTTACGGGAGTCTCGTCGGGTTTGGTTTCTATCGTCAGGTCCGATGAGCGGAAGTAGCGGATGGTCAGCTTTCCGGCTGTGGTGGCGGCTCGGATGGCGAAATCGAGTCTGTCTTTTAATTCGGACATTGGGGCTAGCTCCTCCTTCCTCTGATTGTCTTCGATGCGAGAGATGATCGGCGATGGGTATTCGTTGCACGAAGGGGAGGTGGCCCCCTTTGTCCTTCGGACATTTCCCCCACACAGCGGGGGAAACCCGACGGCCCGTCCGCCCGGGCATCCCCTGCGTTCGCTTCGCTCCGCGTCTCCTTCGCTATGCGAAAGGGACGGTGGTTGCTAAAGCGATGTAGATTGCTAGTTCGGTGATTTGTTGGGTGGCGCCTAGGGTGTCGCCGGTGTGGCCTTTTAGTTTGGGTTGGAAGTAGAGGCGGATTAGGATGTGTCCGGTGATGGTTCCGGCGGTGGCTAGGAGGGCGGCTGTGGGCGAGAGGATGAGTGCTAGGGCGACGATGGTTACTAGGGCGGTTACGGTGGCGATGGATGTGTTTATGGGTTTGAAGGGTTGATCTTGGGGTCCGGCGATTCCGGTTGTTCGGGCGTAGGTGGAGGTTGCTTGGACGATGACGATGGATGTGCGGGAGATGATGTGGGCGGCGATCAGTGCGGTGATGATGGTTGTGATGTCGGCGAGTGATGAGAGGGCGGCGACTTTGGTGGAGATGACGATGATGAGCGCGAGGGCGCCGAAGGTCCCAATGCGGGAGTCGGTCATGATTTCTAGGGAACGGGTGCGGTCGTATGCGCCGCTGATGCCGTCGAAGGTGTCAGCGAGTCCGTCTTCGTGGAATGCTCCGGTGAGGAGTGCGGTTGCGGCGGTGGCGATGAGGACGGCGACGATGGTTGAAAGCGCGAGGCTGGCGAGGAAGAATGCGAGTGCGGCGACGGACCCGATGATTGCGCCGACGATGGGGTAGTAGCGGCTCGCGGAGCTGAGGCGTTCGGGGGTGTAATCGATTTCGAAGGGCGTTGGGATGCGCGTGAGGAAGTGGAGGGCGAGGTTGAGGGTTTTGAGTTCGTTTTGGATGGCGGGGAACATGGGTTAGATCATAGTTTGGTGTCGATTCCGGTGGCTGGAACCTCCGAATTGGTAGGGCGGGTTTGAAACCTGCCCCTACTTCCGCGTCACCGTTCGCTCCTCGAAGGGGTTCTGTGCATAACCACCGTCATTCCGGCGAAAGCCGGAATCCAGAGGAAGGCAAAGCACGCCGCTAGTGCCGCAGGCGCGACGCTGGTGTGGGATGTTGTTCGGGGAAGTGGTTGTTTTTATGTTTCTGGATTCCCGCGTACGCGGGAATGACGGAGGGCGTCCGGGTGCTGTGCATAACCACCGTCATTCCGGCGAAAGCCGGAAGCCAGAGGGGCCGGGCAACGGAGTGCAAAGCGAAACGCCAAGTCTAAACCCCCTTTAATTCCCCCTTGGGCATCAAGGGGGAGGGTTGTGCACAGCACCCGTCCGCGGGAGCGACGATGGATGCCAGCGGGAATGACGGACGTTGTTCATCGCGCTCGAATGGGGCGATTGCCCGATCACAGCTTGCCGCTGACGCCGGCAGATTGGAAGGTTGCCATGTTGTTTAGGATTGCGGTGGCGGCTTTGACTATTGGCCATGCTAGGAGGGCGCCGGTTCCTTCGCCTAGTCGCATGTCGAGGTCTAGGAGGGGTTCGACTTTTAGGGCTTGGAGCATGGCGTCGTGGCCTCGTTCGCCAGAGCGGTGGGCGAATAGTAGGGCGTCGGTGATGTCGTGTTCGGAGTTGATGGCGGCGATGGCTGCTGCGGTGGCGATGAAGCCGTCGATGATAACCAGGCGCCTAGAAGTTGCTGCCTGCCGGATGGCTGCGACCATCATGACGATTTCGAAGCCTCCGTACTCGGTCAGTGCGGCTGCAGCGTCGAGTCGAGGAGCGGTCCGTTGGGCTGATTTGGTTAGGACATCGAGTTTGTGCTGGACGCCTTCGGGGTTGAGTCCGGTGCCGGGACCGACGAGGTCGGAGAGTGGGAGGCCTAGGATCTTGTGGGCGATCATGCTGGCGGATGCGGTGTTGGCGATGCCGATTTCGCCGAAGCAGACGGCGTCGGTGGTGGTGGACCCCCTCTTAGTCTCCCCCTGGGAGGGATGTGTGCCCAACTGCTGGCGGGACTGTTTAGAGCTCAGGTCTACGTCGGAATCTCCGGTACCCAGCCCCTCTGGATTCCGGCTTTCGCCGGAATGACGGTAGTTGTGCACAGGACCTTGGAAGGGGAAAAGGTTAGTGCCGTGTTTAGTCGCGAGATGGTATTGGTCTGGGGTCATTGCCGGGCCGGTGCTGAAATCTGCGGTGCCAGGTGCGATGCGTCGATTGATGAGATCGGGATGGTTGATGGGATCACCTTTGATGCCGGCGTCGATGATTTTGACGGGGACGTCGAGGGAGTCGGCGATGACGTTTGCGGCGGCTCCACCAGCGAGGAGATTTTCGACCATTTGGAGGGTGACTTCGGACGGATAGGCGGAGACGCCTTGATCTGCGATGCCATGGTCTGCACCGAAGATGATTAGTTGGCAGGTCGACATGCTCGGTTGGAGGGTGCCTTGGAGCGTGGCGATCTGTGCGGCGAGTTGCTCCAGTCGGCCGAGCGAGCCGATGGGTTTGGTTTTGGCGTCGAGGGCTCGTTGGAGATCGGCGGCGAACGAATAGGAGTTGGGCGTCACTTAAGCATGCGTCACGGAGGTACGGAGGTTCATCGAATATCCATTGTGCACGTTAGACAGGTTCAAGTGTTCGCGGTCGGTCCTAACAGGTCGCTGATTGATACATCCAAGGCGTCGGCGATCTTTAGAACAGCGGCGATGGTGAGGTTCTGCTTGCCGTGTTCGACGAGGCTGACGTATGTTCGATCGAGTCCGGAGGCGTCGGCGAGTTGTTGCTGAGTGAGTTTGTGGGCGTTTCGTGCGGCGCGGATCTTCTGTCCCATCGAGGCCAGGTGCTGTTCGAGAGTCGGTTTCGCGTCGTTGATGCCGACGATTCGGCGAGCTTGAATTACTGCGTCCGTGAGGTTGGTGACGATGGCATCTGCACCGAGATCGTCGCAACTTACGTTGGTGTCTCTGAGCGCGGCGCCGCCGAGGAGGATTTTGGGTCGAGGCGGGTTCAGTTTCTGGAGTTCGACTGCGGCGGATCTGGCGTACGGCAGGAACTCGGTCATGGTGGATGAAAGAGCCAAGAGGTGTACTCGCCTTTGTTGTACATATTCGGCGAGGTCTCTGGCGGGGGTAGAGTGCCAGAAGAAGTCGACATCCCACCCGTCTATCAAGAGCAGGTCAGCCAACATCCGTGCACCGATAAAGTGCTGGTCGCCTTCCACAGGCGCCACGATGGCTCTGACCCCCAACGGTGATCGCGGCTTCGCGGATAGACGTTGGAGGTCCATCATCTGCATCGTTATGGCGGTGGCCAAGTGCTCTTGTGCCACGTTAATGGTGCCTTCGTGCCACATCTCACCGAGTTTCGCTTGAGTTGGAGCGAGAACGTCGAGATAGATCTCAGCGGGCGTCGCGCCGTATTCGATGGCATGTTCGATCACGGATCGCGCAACCTCGGGATCCCCGAGTACGACGGCAGATCGGTACCGCTGTCTCGTATCGGCTAGGGATTCTTTGTTGACCATGTGAGTTCTATTCGACCTGATTCATGAGGGTATGCTGTAAATACTAGACAAAGTGATGTAGGTGTGTTATGAATATACAACATACACAGTTTGCCCTGAAGGAGGGTTTCAGATGGAAATCATACAAATCATCGCGATAGTCCTTGCGGTTGTAGGTGCACTTAACTGGGGTTTGGTAGGCCTGTTCAAGTGGGACCTGGTGGCGTTTATCGGCGGCAAGTTGAGCTTCGGCGAAGTCAACCTGTTCACGCGAGTCGTCTACATATTGGTGGCAATCGCCGGACTGATCAGCCTAACCGCGATTGGTGAGCTAATGTAACGGGCGACTCCTTACAGGGCAATTGGCGAAGGTTGGACATCCTGTTCGCTTGGACCGTGCCCTTTCGTCCTACATCCCCTCTTCCAACGCCTATATCTGCTTTTTCTTCTGGGAGAAAGCACGGCGATGCGGGAGAGGGGATTCTGCGTATGGTGCCATATGAGTTCGCGCGGTGTTTGATGCCATATAATCCCGTTGAAGCGTTTAGGCATCAGTCACGGGGGCAACATGAACAAGGTACAGGCGGTTATTTCGGCATCTAAAGGTGCGCCGGTTTCGTTGGAGACGATTTTGGTGCCGGATCCGGGGCCGGACGAGGCGTTGATTCGGGTGCAGGCTTGCGGTGTTTGCCATACGGATCTGCATTACCGGGAGGGTGCGATTGGGGATGAATTTCCGTATTTCTTGGGTCATGAGGCGGCTGGTGTCGTGGAGAAGGTTGGAGATGATGTTGATAATGTGGCGGCGGGTGATTTCGTGATTATTGCTTGGCGGGCGCCTTGCAACACGTGTCGGTCTTGTTTGCGGGGTCGGCCTTGGTACTGCTTCGATAGTCGGAACGCGACGCAGCAGATGACTTTGGAGGATGGCACGCCGTTGTCGCCGGCGTTGGGGATCGGTGCTTTTGCGGAGTTGACGCTGGTTGCGGCGGGTCAGGCGGTGAAGGTGAATCCGGCTGCTGATCCGAAGGCGGCAGGGTTGATTGGTTGTGGGATTATGGCTGGACTGGGTGCGGCGATCAATACTGGTGGCGTTTCGCGTGGCGATTCGGTTGCAGTGTTTGGTTGTGGTGGCGTTGGTGACGCGGCGATTGCCGGGTCGAAGCTGGCGGGCGCGCACACGATCATTGCGGTTGATATCGATGATCGGAAGTTGGAGTGGGCGAAGGGATTCGGTGCGACACACACGGTGAACTCTCGCGAAGTGGATCCGGTGGAGGCGATCCAGAACATCACGGGTGGGAATGGTGCGGACGTTTGTGTCGAGGCGATTGGTTTGCCCCAGACGTATGAACAGGCGTTCTTTGCGCGGGATTTGGCGGGCACGGTCGTGTTGGTTGGTGTGCCGAGTCCGGAGATGAAGATCGAGCTGCCGATGATCGAGGTGTTCGGTCGCGGTGGAGTGTTGAAGTCGTCGTGGTACGGCGACTGTCTGCCGACGCGAGACTTCCCGATGTATATCGATCTTTACATGCAGGGTCGATTGGATTTGGATGGGTTCGTGAGCGAGTCGATCGGGATTGGTGACGTTGAGGAGGCGTTCCACAAGATGGAACGGGGTGAGGTGCTTCGTTCGGTCGTCGTTTTGAACTAGGATGCGAAGGATGATGAAGGATTCGAAGGATGATGGTGGTGATGGTCATCCTCTTTGTGTGATTACGAAGAGGGATGGGTTGGAGGTTGAAATTGCTAGCGGGGCGATGACTCGGCTGGCGGGCGTGTCGGAGGCTTTGTCGGGGTCGACGGGTATTCACCTGGCGATCGCGACGGTGCCGCCGGTTAGGTGTTCGACTGCGCACTATCACGTGAATTGCGAGTCAGCGATATATGTGGTTAGCGGCGAGGGGTTGTTTCTGCACGGGCAGGAGTTGGAGGTTGAGGAGGCGATCGGTCCGGGGGATTTCATCTATGTTCCGCCGGATTCGAATCATCAACCGGTGAATACATCGGAGGACGAGGATCTCGTATTGATAGTGGCGCGGAATGCGCCAGTGGAGATTGTTGTGGATTTGGAGGATGCTGGGCGGCAGGATTGCAGGTGAGCCCTCACCCTAGCCCTCTCCGCCAAGCGGGGAGGGGACACACATGTCGATTTGGATGATTTGACAGGATGAGCGGAACATCGGACGTTCGTCGTTTTTGGTCGGATGGGCACGGGATTTATCACGTTGCGACGTTTGGGGAGAGGTTGTTTGCTAGCAGTTTGGATTGGCTAGTTGCTTTATCTGTTGGGAGTTTTCTGGGATCCGTTGTGACGGTCACATACGTCGTCAGGGTTTCTGAGCCGGACGAGGAATTGGATTGGTACGTATTCGGGGAACCTGAAACTGGTGGGATTTTCTTGTTCTGGCCGGTGATGTTCGTGTTCGCTACGATCGTTCACATTGCGTTTGCTTGGATGTTGGCACGCCGCGGTGAAACGATTGGTTACCACGCACTCAAACTGAAGCTGAAACGAGATAACCTCGAACCGCTCGGCTTGAGACGCTGCATGTTGCGTAAATTTGTCGGCAGTCCAGGGCTGATATTGCCGTATGTGTTGGTCGTGGTGTTGTCGATGTTGTTTATGTGTTTGAAGGTCTCCGAGTGGTTGTTTGACACACGGGTCGATCTGTTTGGCATCTTGAGCGATCCGGTGCTCGGCATCTGGTCATTTGGGGTGACGACCTATTGGATCGCGACTCCGATATTGGTGGCGGTTAACCACATTAGGGTGAACAAAGATGCCAAGGGACGGATGCCGCATGACGTGATGCTGGATATTCTGGTGGTTCAAGATCGGATTTTGAGCACGAATCGTGCTTCGTTTCCGTCGACGGGGCGAGCACCGGTGGAGCGGTGGGATTAGGAGGTAGGAAGCGTCAAAAACCTTCCTCACCTTAACCCTCTCGAATGGAGGAGAGGGGGAACTGTGGGTTGCCGATTGGCGCGATGTTGGGGTAGTCTGTGCTCATGTTTGTGATGACCATGTTGTTAGAGGAAAGGGGGGAAATGAACGATGATTGAATGGCTTGGGGTTGGTCATCTTTTCGAGCTTGAGGGGATGGAGGTTGTTGCTGGGTTTTTGACGCCGTTGGGGGTGTTTGTGGTGTTCTTTGTGGCTCATGCGGTTTTGCCGGCGATTCGGGTTCCGGGTTATGTGATTGATCAGGGGACGGGAGAGCCTCGGAATTATCGGTTGAATGGGATTCTGGTTTATGTGATTGCGCTGGCGGTTTGGTGGTTCGAGCTGACAGGGATGCCGCGGGAGTGGTTTTATGAGTCGTCGGTTTATGCCTTTGCCGGGGGCTCGGTTTTTGCTTTGATCTTTTCGTTAATTGCAGTGTTCAGGTATCCGGAGGTTGAGGGTCGGAATTGGTTCATGGCGCTTTGGGATGGCCGGGTGCGGGAGATTTCGATGTTCGGGGAGCGTATTGATCTGAAGATGTGGTTTTACATCGTGGGCGGGACGATGTTGTCACTGAATGCGCTGTCGGGTGCTTGGTACAACTACGAGGAGTTTGGCGACGATTTCAATCCGGGCGTTTGGATGTTTGCGATATTCATGACGATTTATGTGGTTGACTACTACATCTTCGAGCGAGTGCAGCTTTATACCTATGACGTGATCCACGAGAACTTGGGGTTCAAGATGTTCTGGGGCGGGATGATGGTGTTTGGTTGGCTGTTTATTCTGCCGCTTTGGGGGATGGCAGCACATCCGAATCCGGGGTTTTCGCCGTTGTGGTCGAACGTCCTGATCGTTGGGACAGCGGTGATGTATGTGACGGGTTGGGTGATATCGCGTGGGGCGAATATGCAGAAGTATGTGTTTAAGCGATGGCCGGAGCGGAAATTCTTGGGGATCATCGAGCCGAAGTACATTCAGGCGGGTGATCGGAAGATTCTTTACAGCGGGATGTGGGGATTGGCGCGTCACCTCAACTATCTGGGCGAGGGGTTTTATTCGTTGGCCGGAGCGTTGGCGTTGGGGTATCTCTTGAATCCGTGGGTTTGGATCTACTTCGTGTACGTGCTCATTCTGTTTACTTGGAGGCAGCGGGACGATGATCGGCTGTGCGCCGAAAAATATGGACCGGAGAAATGGGCGGAGTATCGGGCGACGGTGAGGTATCGGATTATCCCGGGGATTTATTGAGGAACTATGATTTGAAAGATTCGGAATGAAGAGTGTGATGGCTGTTTTGGTGTGATGGTTTTGCGTTTGATGGTCATCGGTTTCGTTCAACTTCGGTACGGTCTGTAGCAGTATTTCAGCGGATGCCGTAATCTGATACCACGTCTAATCTCGACGCCGTAATCGCTCAAGGAAGGGGTGTTCAATCGTGTTTGAATGGCTTGGGATCAGCCACCTTATTGAGCTATCGGGGACGGAGTGGATTGTGGGGTTCTTCACTCCGTTGGCGGTGTTCGTCGCGTTCTATGTGGCGCAGTTTGTGTTGCCGGCGCGACGTGTTCCGGGGTATGTGAACGATGCGGCGACCGGTGAGCCTCGGCGTTATCGGCTCAATGGGATATTGGTGTTTGCTTTGATGTTGGCGCTGTGGGCTGTCGCCCCGTTTGGGTTCGAGCGTGACTGGTTCTACAGGTCGACAATCCCGGCGGTGATTGGCGGGACTTTCTTCAGCGGGTTGATCGCGACCTGGGCGTTTCTGAGTCAGTCTGCAAGGTCCGAAAAGGGGCATGATACTAACTGGTTCGTCGCTTGGTGGCACGGTCGGGCGATGGAGCACTGGTTGTTCGGCGAACGCGTCGATTTGAAGATGTACCTGTACGTGGTGGGTGGTACGATGCTGACGTTGAATGCGCTTTCGGGTGCGTATTTTCATCACCACTACGTCCAGGATCTTGGCTTGGAGCCCAACCCGGGTATCTACGTGTACGCGGGCTTCTTCACGTTCTACATCTTTGACTATTTCGTTTTCGAACGGGTGCAGCTTTATACCTATGACTTGATCCACGAGAATCTTGGGTTCAAGTTGATATGGGGCGGGCTTTTGATCTACGGGTGGCTCTACATCCTGCCGATGTGGGGGATGGCGGTGCATCCTGATCCTGGGTTCTCGTCTACGTTCACCAATATCTGGTTGGCTGCGATGGTGGTGTTGTTCCTGTTCGGATGGAGTATCTCGCGCGGCGGTAACTTGCAGAAGTATTGGTTCAAGCGGTGGCCCGATCGGAAGTTTCTGGGGTTAATTGAGCAGAGATACATCGAGGCTGGCGACCGGAAGATTCTGTATAGCGGTTTTTGGGGCGCGGCTCGTCATTTCAACTACATGGGCGAAGGGTTTCTCGCTTTGTCAGTTGCGTTGGTTTTCATGCAACCCGCCAACCTTTGGGCTTGGACGTACATGATCTTCATCGTGTCGCTATTCACCTGGCGGCAGTTTCAGGATGATGCTGTTTGTGAGGAGAAGTACGGGGCGGAGAAGTGGGCGGAGTACAAGGCTCGGGTTAAGTACCGGTTGTTTCCTAGGATTTATTGAGGGGCGCGTTGCCCCCTTTGTCCTTCGGACATTTCCCCCGCAAGCGGGGGAAACCGGGTCCCGCCCGCCCCAGGCACCCCCTGCGTTCTCGCTTTGCTCGTCCGCGTCCTCCTCGCTACGCGAAAGGGAGGTCAGGACTGTTCAATTGCTTCAAGGTCGGAGGTTTCGCGGGTTACTTTGACGGATCTTAGAACCAGGAGTCCGGCTACTAGGAAGATGGCTAGGGTGGCTAGGGCTATGCGGTAGGCTAGGTCGCCGGTTTCGGATAGGGCCCAGATTGTTAGGCCCCAGAGGGCGGGGCCGATGACGGCGGAAAGGCGTCCGGACATTTGGAAGAGTCCGAAGAATTCGCCGATCTGTCCGTTGGGCGAGAGGTACGTGAGGAGTACGCGGTCGGAGATTTGCGGTGCGGCCCAGAAGAATCCCATGGTTACGGCAACGGCCCAGAACGCCCATCGGGTGTCGGCGAGGACGGCGGCGATGGCGAGTGCGGTCCAGCCGGAGAGGGCGATTATGAGGACGCGTTTTGGCCCGAATTTCGAGACAAGGAACCCGGTTGCCCATGATGCGAAGATTGCGATGACGACGACGCCGATGATCATGGATTGTGCTTCGGTGTCTTCGAAGCCGCCGACGTTGATGAGGTAGAGGACGTAGAAGGATGTGACGGTGTTTATGGCTTCCATGTACATGAAGCGTCCGATGAGGAAGCGGAAGAGGTTGCTGTGTTGTCGGGCTCGCTTGAAGGTTTCGTAGAGTTGTTTGTAGGAGGTTTGGAGGAGCGTTTTGTCGACGTGGCCGCGGGTTCCGGGTTCTTTGATGATGAGGATGAGAGGGAGTGCGAAGAGGATGAAGAGGCCGGCGGTAGGTAGGAATGCGGCTTGGTTTCCTTGAGCGTCGACGATTGGCCGCATGATGAGGAATGCGGCAATGAGTCCGATATATCCGGCTCCCACGCCGATTCCGGAGACGATGCCGCGTTTGCTTTCGTCGCTGACGTTGATGATGAGTGAGTTGTAGAAAATGAGCCCGGTCTGATACAGGAAGTTTGCGGCGATGAAGAATAGTAGTCCGGTGGTTAGTCCGCCTACGGCTCCGATGAGAGCGGTGAAGACCGCGCATGAGACTACGCTGAGGGCGAGGAGGGGGACGCGTCGATTCAGGCGGTCGGAGAGGGTTCCGAGGAAGGGTCCGGTGAGGGCGACGATGAGCATGGAAGCGGACAGAGCGAGGCCGATGTGGGTGTCGGTCCCGCCTTTGTCGTCGGTTACCCAGAGGGGGAAGTAGAAGGTCAGGATCGAGGCGGAGAAGATGGTGTCGGAGAAGTCGTAGAGGGCCCACGAGCCGGTGGACAGGAGGGCGCGGGGTTTGGAGGCGGTGGCGGAGACCATAGGGGATAAGGTTATACGTCTGAACTAGGATGTGAAGGATTTTGAAGGATGGGCAGGACGGAAGCGATGGATTAGAATTGGGATATTGCGATGCGCGCCACTCTCAACGTGTCGCATTCCGGGCCCGTAGCTCAGCTGGTTAGAGCGCTACTCTGATAAAGTAGAGGTCGATGGTTCGAATCCGTCCGGGCCCACCATTTTCCTTGTGAGCGACGGATGTTTTGCCGGGGTTTTGTGATGAGAGATCGGTCTGAATAAATGGTGCAGAGATGTTTGGCGTTGGGAAGGTTCTGTAAGCGTTCGTTATTGGAGACCCAGAACCAGAATGAGTGATGGATCTGATGCAAGGCTTAGTGACGTGTGTGAATTTAAGATTCGTGGAATGTGGCTTCGCGTGCTCTTGGTGCGCCGACCATGGGATGGACATGAAGGATTAACGCTGGTTGACGCATCTTATTGAGCAGGTTGGCGGGTGGATCGAGGAGTTGATCGACGCGATCGGTTATCCGGGGATCGTGCTGGTGATGGCGATCGAGAACATCTTTCCGCCAATTCCGTCGGAGGCGGTTTTGCCGTTTGCGGGTTCGCTGTCGGCAAAGGGCGAGTTAGATTTCTGGGGCGTAGTGGCGGCAGGGACGGCAGGTTCATTGCTGGGTGCAGTTGTGCTTTACGGGATCGGGTATTTTGCGCGGGAGGCGGGAGTTCGTCGGCTGGTTGAGAGTTACGGCAAGTACGTTTTCATTTCGGAGAAGGACGTGGATCGCGGAGCGGCTTGGTTCGAGCGATATGGGGAGGCCGTGATCTTTTTTGGTCGGTTGATCCCGTTGATCCGAAGCATAGTTTCGGTACCTGCAGGATACACGCGGATGCACTTCGGAAGGTTTTTGCTGTTCACGACGTTGGGCACGGCGTTGTGGAGTTTGGTGTTGACTTATGCAGGTCGATTGCTGGGCGAGAACTGGGAAGAGATCAAGGATTTCATGGAGCCGTATCAGAACGGCACGTTGGTGGTTCTCGTGGTTATGGTCGTGGTGTTTTTCGGATGGCGGGTGATTAAGTGGCGGCGTGAGCGGGATGTTCCGTAGGTTTTTACTTGGCTACCACGCGCGCGTGACATGACGAGTGATTCTTAAGGATGGGATTGGGGTTTCCGGTGAATTGATAATTTCGGAATAGAATCGATAGTTGGTTTCGGGTTGTTCATTGCGTTGGAAATCGCTCGGAGACCTCGTTATCGGTTGAAATGACTTGCAGCTAGGAAGGTAGAGTCAATGCCAAAGTATTTGTTCCAAGCGTCGTATTCGCGTGAGGGTGTTAACGGACTTCTGGAGGTTGGTGGTTCGTCTCGAGCGAAAGCGCTTCAAGAGTCGGTGAGTAGTGTAGGTGGAAGTCTGGAGGCGTTTTATTACGCGTTCGGAGAAGATGATCTAATAGCGATTGCAGAGCTTCCGGACGATGCGGCGGCATCGGCGTTATCGCTGAGAATTTCGGCTGTTGGTGCGGTCGCGGTCAAGACGACGGTGTTGCTGGATCCGACGGTGATCGATGAGGCGGTTAAGCGAGGCGTCAGCTATTCGCCTCCTCCTGGCAACTAGGCTAGGTTAATCCCGCGTTTTCGAGGAATGCGATGAGCATTTCTCTTGATTGGGCTTCGTAGATTGGAGAGTACGAGGTGAACTCTCGGAGGTTCGCCTCGGCTTCGAGTTTTGGATCGAAGAGCGGGCCCATCAGCTTGTAGTCGTCGGCCAGCTCGCGGTTCCAGATTTTCAGTTCGTCGAGCGTAAGTTGAGGTTCGAACTGGAAGGCGTACGAGTTTCCGTGGCGGAATGCAAGGCTCTGTCGACGAAACGTTCCGTCGCGGCAGAGCATGTATCCGAAGGCGAGCTCGGTTGCGCCGGGAGGGATGCTGAAGCACTCGCCGTGGAGCGTCGGGACTAGCGGGACGCGGAGTTTGCTGAATACGAAGTCTTGGGTGCCTTCTTTGATGATCCAGATCTTGCGGAGTCCGAACTCGTAGCCGCCGGTTGGCTCGACGGTGCCGCCTAGGGCGCGGGCCATGATTTGTGCGCCAAGGCACACGCCGAAGGTGGGGATGGCAGAGTCGATGGCTTCGGAGAAGAACTGACGTTCGGCGTGGATTGCTGGGTAGTCGTCGTTTGCTGAGAGTGCGCCACCTAAAGCGATGATGAGGTCGATTTCGTTGAGCTTCGGCGGATCGAACTCGGCGAATTCGGGTGCGCCTTCGAAGACGTTGAGGGCGTATAGCTCGAAGCCGCGATCGGTTAGGACTCCGATGTAGTTTTCGCCTAAGGTTTCATGCTCATCGTGGCGGATTATGAGCGCGCGTTTCGGCATCGGCAACGTTGTGATTTGTAGACTGGATGCGGTGGATTGTGAGATTGTACGAACAGGGAATATTATCGGGCGTGGTTTCCGATTACTGAGGATATTCAACGATGCGTGTAATGGTTCTAGTGAAGGCGACCGAGGACAGTGAAGCGGGTGTGATGCCGCCGCCCGAGTTGTTTGAGGCGATGGGTCGGTACAACGAGGAGTTGGTGAAGGCGGGCGTGATGGTGTCTGGTGATGGTCTGCATCCGACGTCGAACGGGAAGAGGGTGATATTCGATGGTGAGAGCCGGGAGGTTATCGACGGACCGTTCGGGGTGACGAACGAGTTGGTGGCGGGATTTTGGATTTGGGAGGTTAAGGATATGGATGAAGCGGTGGAGTGGTTGAAGAGGTGTCCGAATCCGATGCTAACGCGGAGTGAGGTTGAGGTGCGTCAGTTTTATGAGTTTGAGGATTTCGGTGACGCGATTACGCCGGATCAGGTGGAGCGCGAGGAGCGGTTAAGGGAAGAGATCGCGGATAGATGATGGCGGGAGCGCGCACTCTTGCGCCGTGTTGTCGTCTATGTCATTCCGAGCGTAGCGAGGAATCTAGAGATTATGCCTATGGTTGTCGGGTGAGATTCTTCACTCCGCTGCGCTCCGTTCAGAATGACATGGCTTTGGTCTGTGCGCTCCGTTCAGAATGACGTGACCTTGGTCTTTGCGCTCCGTTCAGTATGGTGTGGCTTGGGTTTGTAAGCTACGGTTTGCTTGGCGACCAGTTGTATATCTTCATCAGACTCCCGCCCATGAGGGTTGCGCGTTCGGAGTCGGTAAGTTGGTCGGTGACGCGGAATGCTTCGACGCCTTGTTCGTAGGTTAGGAGGTTTACGGCGCGGGTCCAGTCGGTGCCCCACATGCAGCGGTCTAAGGTGTAGGCGTTGAAGATTTGGGTTAGAGGTTCCCAGATGTCGGGGTAGGGGAAAGGTTCATGGGCGAGGGTTCCGGCGCCGGAGATTTTGATGGCGACGTTGTCGAACTCGGATAGTTCCAGGACGGCTGGTAGGTCGTCCCAAGCGTCGGGCGGCGCGGGCGGTTCGTAGGGTTGGGCGAGGCCTAGGTGATCGATGATGAGTTGGGTGTTCGGGTGATTGCGTGCCATTTCTCGGAAGATGGGCAGTTTTCCGGAGCACATGACGTTGATGGGGACGTTCACTTTGGCTCCGGCGGCGAGGATTTGGTTTACGCCGGGGTTGTCGGCTTCGATCTCGATGCGTGCGAGCATGATCCGTGCGCCGACGACGCCCGGAGTGGATGTCCACTCTTCCATCTGTTGTTCGATGTGGTCGGAATCAGGGTCGAACGGTCTGACGAGTCCGAATTTGTGCGGATGTTTGGCGTATACCTCGAGGGCGTACGATGCGTCGTACTGGTACATGGAGAAGGGAGACACGAGGATTGCGCCGTCGACGCCGACCGCGTCCATTGCCGCGACCATGTCGTCGCCGGTGACTTCGTCAGGGCCTTCGAGGTGGCCGTGCCACGGGCGGCCGGGGTGGTCGCGTTCGTAGGCATGGACTTGGACGTCGATTACGGGAGTCGGGTTGGTCATGAGTTGAATAGTTGATTGTTGGTTGGATGTTGTGATTTTAACGATGGATGGCTGATTTGGGGGTCGGGATGTCAAATGCTTGTTTGAGGGCTACTGGTGATATGGTTTTTTGCGGGAGAACAGTTATGTCAGATAAACGACCAAACATTATCATGATCATGTCCGACGATCTCGGATACGAGTGCATTGGAGTCAACGGCGGTACTTCGTACGCGACGCCGCGATTGGACGAGATGGCGGCGAATGGGATGCGGTTCGATGAGGGGCATGTTTTGCCGTTGTGCACGCCGACGCGGGTGGCGTTGATGACCGGTAAGCACAACTTCAGGAACTACATCGGTTTCGGATTGATACCGCCGGACGAGGTTACATACGGGCATCTATTTTCGGATGCGGGTTACAACACTTGCATATCGGGCAAGTGGCAGCTGTATTCGTATAACCCGCCGGACGAGATGCCGGAGATGCGGAACAAGGGTCAGACTATTGAGGATGCGGGTTTCGACGAGTTCTGCGTGTGGCATGCGCATCAGACGGAGGAGAAGGGTTCGAGATACAAGGATCCGATCATCTACCAGAACGGGAGGTATCGTGACG
Organism: Dehalococcoidia bacterium; assembly: GCA_965208645.1. Lineage (GTDB taxonomy): Bacteria > Chloroflexota > Dehalococcoidia > Lucifugimonadales > Lucifugimonadaceae > Bin127. The sequence goes on from OZ242350.1 coordinate 1,662,757, forward strand.
ACACGATGGGCAAGTATGGTGACGAGGAGTTTTGCAACTACATCATCGACTTCATCGACCGGAAAAAAGATGACGACAATCCGTTCTTCGTGTATTGGCCGATGGCGTTGACGCACAAACCGCATGAGCCTTCACCGGATAGTCCGGAATTTGCCGACTTCGATCCGCCAACGAACAGGACTCGTGGTGGTCGCACTTGGGCGGAGTTAGAGGACGGTGCATTCGCGGATGATCCTCGTTTCTACAAGGACATGGTGGAGTACCACGACAAGATCATCGGGCGGTTGTTGGACTACCTTGCAGAGCAGGGGTTGAGCGAGGACACGCTTGTCATCTACACGGGTGACAATGGGTCGCCGCATGATGTGTGCTCGATGGTGCACCAGCACAACGAGATCTGCGGTGGCAAGGGCAAGACGAATGACCGCGGGACGCATGTGCCGCTCATCGTTCAGCAGCCTGGGACGGTTCCGGCGGGTTCCGTAAACGACGACTTGATCGACGTTACGGATTTTTTGCCTACGATGTTGGATGCGGCGGGGATTGATGCGCCTGAGGGTTACGTGATCGATGGCGAATCGTTCTATCCGCAGTTGAAAGGTGAAAAGGGCAATCCAAAAGACTCGATATTCTTCCACTTCGAACCGATGAGTGCTCGCAACGCCGCGAGGTGCATCCGTATGGTGCGGGATCGTAACTGGAAGTTATACGAGACGGGCGAGCTGTACGACATGAGATCGGACTTGGACGAGGAGTTGCCGATATTCGAGTCGCAGGACGGTCCGGAGGCCGCGGCGGCACGGGCGAAGTTGAAGCCGGTGTTTGCGGAGATGGTGGCTTGAATTAAAGGCGATGTCCCGCGTTTTTAGTCTCGCCGTCGGAGGAGTGGTTGTCCGCTTCGGTAGGTAGCAACGCGCCAGAGCCATTCTGCCGGTCCAAATAGGAAGCGGTTCAACCACGCTTGCGACCACCACATTTGCAACGCCCAGACGGCGAAGACGAACAATAGGACCAGGCTTCGATTGACGAATTCGGCATCTGCGAGCAAGGTTGTCAGGACTAGGACGCCTAGAATCGTCTGAGTTAGGTAGTTAGTCAATGCCATGCGTCCGACCGCGCGGAGGCGGTGTTTGAGCCAGTTGTCGGCGCTATTATTCCAAAGGATGATCAGGCTCATGTATCCGAGCGCCGCCGGGATCGTTCCGAGGATGTTGGGGATTTGACCGACAAAAGCGATCTCGCGTGAATAGTCATTCATGGCGGTGACGATCACGCCGACGGCGGCCAGCGGTAAACCGACGGTAAGACCGCCCCATGCGGTGCGTCGGTAAGTTTTCGCCGACTTTCGGCCGTTCATGAAGCCCATGCGGTACAAACCGGCACCGATGAGGATCATCCCTAGTGCGCGCAGAAGAAAACCCAATGCCAAAAGAGCATCAAAATACTCCTGTTCATCAACCGTTACCACTCCGGGTTCCCAACTGCGCGACAACGAAATGACTGTCTCGTCGGCGATGTATTGCATTAACAGCGCAACCCCGATCGACAGCACGAATACCAAGACGCCAACGAAAACCATCCCCCAATTCGGCAACTTCCGCAAAGCGATTAAGAAGACTGACGACAGTGCGTAGGCCACCAGGACATCGCCGTCCCAAAGCATGAAGTGTAGGATGCCGATTAGAAGCAGGAGGCCGTTTCGCCAGAGATTCAACAGCACCGCGCGTCTTCCTCTGGCACTGGCGCGGTCGATGAAGAGGATCATTCCGGCGCCAAACAGTAGGGAAAACAGCCCCATGAATTTCTGGTCGACGAAGATCTCTCCGAATATGCCTACGGTCCAGTCGAGCCAGTTTTCAGATCCACCCGCGCTTAGATTGAAGTAGGGGGCATGCCCGAACTTGAAGGAAACCGCGTTCATGAGGAGAATGCCGAGGACCGCAACGCCGCGTATCAGGTCGAGGCTGGTGATGCGCGCGTTCTCGCGAACGGGGCCGGATTCTGCGGTGTGAGGAACTGTTGCCAAGGCTTAAGTAGGAGAAGGGAACGATTGGTGGGCTGGCAGTCAGTGGTATGGTACGTCGTGGGAGAGAATACTATGTCCGAAAATCGACCTAACATCATCATGATCATGTCCGATGACCTTGGGTATGAGTGCATCGGCGTCAACGGCGGGACGTCATATTCGACGCCGCGGTTGGACGAGATGGCGGCGAATGGGATGCGGTTCGATGAGGGGCATGTGCTGCCGTTGTGCACGCCGACGCGGGTGGCGTTGATGACGGGGAAGCACAACTTCAGGAACTATATCGGGTTTGGGTTGTTGCCTCCGGACGAGGTGGGGTTCGGGCATCTCTTCTCGGGTGTGGGTTACAACACGCTGATTTCTGGGAAGTGGCAGCTTTATTCTTATAATCCGCCGGATATCATGCCGGAGATGCGGAACAAGGGCCAGAAGATCGAGAATGCGGGCTTTGATGAGTTCTGCGTTTGGCATGCTCATCATACCGAGCACAAAGGGTCTCGCTATAAAGATCCCGTGATTTACCAGAACGGCGAGTATCGGGACGATACCTCGGGCGAGTATGGCGATGATGTGTTTTGTGACTACATCATCGACTTCATCGAGCGGAAGAAGGACGACGACAATCCGTTTTTCGTGTACTGGCCGATGGCGTTGACGCACGGTCCGTTCGAGCCGACGCCGGACAGCCCCGAGTGGGAGGGTTTCGAACCGCAGTCGAACAAGAACTTCGGCGGTCGGACTTGGGGCGAATTAAGCGACGACGGGGATGATGCGCACCCTAGGTTTTACAAGGACATGGTGGAGTATCACGACAAGGTGATCGGGCGGTTGTTGGACTATCTTGCTGATCAAGGACTGAGCGAGGAAACGCTTGTGATCTACACGGGCGATAACGGTTCGCCGCAGGAGGTCTGCTCGATTGTGCACCAGCACAACGAAATCTGCGGTGGCAAGAGCACGACTAACGACCATGGGACGCACGTTCCGTTGATCGCGCAGATGCCAGGGACGGTTCCAGCTGGTGTGGTCAACAACGATCTGGTAGACGTTACTGATTTTCTCCCGACGATGTTGGATGCCGCGTGTGCCGAGGCACCAAAAGGTTACATGATCGACGGCAGGTCGTTCTATCCGCAGTTGAAGGGTGAGAAGGGTAATCCTAAGGATTGGATCTTCTTCCACTATGATCCGATGACGGCCAATCGGACTGATCTAGGTTGTATTCGCATGGTTCGGGATCATGATTGGAAGTTGTATGAGACGGGCGAGCTGTACGATCTGAACGCGGATATCGAAGAGGAGTTGCCGATTTTCGAGGCGGATGACGGTGAGAAATCGGCGGCAGCGCGGACGAAGTTGAAGCCGGTGTTTGCGGAGATGGTTTGAGCCTGGGAGTCAACCGCGGCTGTTGACCGGTATTCGTCGAGAATCGACTTCATTACAGTTAGCTAGTTACCGCGGCGTGTGAGGGTTTCTGGTCGTCGGTTGTATCGGTGTCGGCGCGTCAGCCTTTGGTTAGCAGGATTAAGGCGTTGGCAAATGCGATTGTAGGGATGACACAGAGGATTAGTTGAATCGTCCGGTCCCCACTGATCGCCATGCTGGCGACGAATCAGGGAGGATAATATCAGCGAAGTTGCTCACTACCAGAATCGCTGCGCCGACAAATGTCTGTGACGAATGTCAGTAATGGACGTGGTTTCGAGACGAACACTAAAACGATCGAGGATATAGCTGCTAAGGGATGGATTAATGCAAGAATTAGGCGTGACCGGTAGTCTCCGATTTCAGCGATCATGTCGACTTGGGTCCTCGCCAACGCGAAGAACAAATTAGCGAACGCGAAGACGAACATGGCTATGCGGAATGCGTGCATGGCTGAGATTTTAAAAATCTGGATAGGCTCGATTCCAGACGTTATGATGTATCAAATTCGCGTTCCGGACGACGTGGAAACCGGTGGGACGGTGCCGGCCCATCCGGGGTAGCAGGTGATTCTCGGTTACGTTTCGGTCGGTTGATTCGCGTTGTCGGATGACGGATGTGTGCGGAGTATCAGGACGGCGTAGATGATGGCGATCGTTGGGATGGGCGCGAAGACTAGGGGTAGGGGCCAATCGCCTTTTACGACCTCGGCGGCGATCAGTGAGGCGAGGGCTATGGCGGAGATGATGTTGATGGCGAGGATCGCGGTGATGCCGAAGAGTAGAGCGGTGTTTGATCGGGGGACGAAGACCAAGAAAATTATGGCGATCGCGGCAATTGGGTGAAGGACCGAGATGACTAGGCGCGACCAGATGTCTCCGCCGTCGGCGAATGAACCGACTGCGGCGGCTAGCAAGGCGAAGAGGACGTTGATGATGGCGAGGACCATCATGGTTCGGCGGAAAGCGGTCATGGCTGGATTGTAAGTGTTGGGATGATTGAGGTTTGTATGATTCGCATTTGAGATGTCATCACAATCCAGCCGAGGTCAACCGCATCATCCCGAATTTCCGGCGCTGGTGCCAATTGGCGGAGGGCATCATCGGTGTATGGAGTGTGATCGGGTCATCTACTCGGATCCGAAGGTTGCGGTTGCAGCGATCATCCCGATGGATGATGGGATCGTGTTGCTGAAACGGGCGATTGAACCACAGATCGGGATGTGGAGTTTCCCGTCTGGTTACGTAGATCGCGGGGAGAGGTTGGAACGCGCGCTGGAGAGAGAGGTTAAGGAAGAGTGTGGATTGGTCGTTAGCGTCGAGTGGTTAGTCGGCGTCTACAGCGACGAGGGGCAGGTGGTTGTGTTGGTGGTCTATCACGCGGAAGTAGTTGATGGCGAGTTGATGGCTGGGGATGAGACGTCTGATGCCCGTGTGTTCGCGGCGGATGAAATGCCGGAACTGGCGTTCGAGCATGATGATCGGATAGTCAATGACTGGTTTAACGGAATGATCGCGAGGCGTCTGGATTGAACTCAAACGTCACAATCTTGGCTGAGAGTTCAGCATGTTACAAGTTCCTAGCATCAGGACCGACGCGAATTTCGTTGTCCGGTAACGTAGTCCGGATCGAAGGTCCTAATGGTGTCGTTCGCGTCGAGGCGCGCGTGGATTTGGTCGATTCGGTGTCCGTGAAACATCAATGGTTTTGGGAAGAGTTAACGCTTCGATTCATCAACGGTGAGGAGTACTCAGTTGGTGGTTTAGGTACGCAAGACACTACGCGACTAAGTGATGCGTTGTTGACCGAGGGTGCGGTTCTAAAAGCATCAGTGGCGGAAGCCAAATCGCGTGCCCCGGCTATCGCGAATGAGATCAAGAGAATCAATGACGAGTTTGATCGACTTTTCTCGGGCGACTCTTACGTTCGACATTCCAGTTCATTGATTTTTCACGAAGATCTGGTTACCGTTGTGCGGAAATGTACCGGACTGATAAGGGAGCAACTGGCTTCCGGTGGTTTGGATGCCTTACATACAGTCGAACCGTATGTGGACAGTGAGGCATTTGAGAAGCAACGGCAGAAGGCAAATGGGCTCTTCATCGATCGTAATGTCAATCAAGTAAGGTCTGTTGCGCTCCAACACTTCGACCGCAAACTGACAGATGAGCAGGCCGTTGCGATCGCTACGGACGAGGACGTGACTCTTGTGTTAGCGGGGGCTGGGACGGGTAAGACATCGGTGATCCTTGGCAAAGTGGCATATTTGATGGAAAACCAAGGAGTTGCGCCAGAGGAAATCCTAGTTCTGGCGTTCAACCGTGCTGCTGCAAAGGAGATTCGTGAGCGGTTGCCCATGGCATTGAAGGGCACGGAAATAAAGACGTTCCACGCGTTTGGTCGGGGAGTCATCGCCAAACACGGAGTAGCGCCGGATATATCCAAGATGGCGGAGGACGAACAACTACTGCTTAAAGTCGTCAACGATTGGCTTTTGGATCTGCTTGGTGTATCACGTCCCGATGACGAAGTTACTGAGTTCGTGGCATACAACCTTGCGCCATACGCGTCCCAGTTCGATTTTGACACGCCCGGCGAGTACCACGAATACGTACGCAATTGGGAGTTGCGTACGCTCAATGGCGATCTCGTAAAGAGTTTTGAAGAGCTTGAAATCGCCAATTTCTTGACGCTCAACGGGATAGAGTTTCGTTACGAACATCCTTTTCCGGTGCCGACTGCCGATAAGCGTCACCGGCAATACAAGCCTGATTTCTATCTACCCAAATACGGCATCTACATCGAACACTTCGCACTTAATGAGAAATGGCAACCTCCGCCAGCATGGCCACACTATCTTGAAGGTGTGCATTGGAAACGAGGGATTCATGAGGAAAACGGAACTACCTTGATCGAAACCTACAGTTGGCAGCATCGACGTGGGACATTGCGCGACAATCTGCGTGAAAGTCTTGAAGCGCATGGTGTTCGATTCCAACAGGTGTCGATTACGAACTTGTTACAGCGGCTCGCAAAATGGGTGGCTTCTTGGCTAGCGAGACTGTTGGTAAGGTTCCTGAATCACGTTAAAACCAACGTCTTGTCGACTGAAGAGTTACGGCGACGCTCGAATTCAGGATTTCGAAGTTTCCGTCAAGAAGCGTTTCTAGCTCTTTTCGAACGGATGCGAGATCGCTACGCTTCGGAATTAGTAAAAGAAAAAGCGTTGGATTTTCACGACTTAATAAATAGGGCAACCGATCTGATCCGAAACGGACAGTCCGCAGCGGCATATCGTTACGTCCTAGTTGATGAGTTTCAAGATATCGCCGCCGGAAGAATGCGGCTGTTGCAAGCACTGGACAGTCCGACTACGGCGTTCTTTCTTGTGGGTGACGATTGGCAGTCGATTAACCGATTTGCAGGTAGCGACGTAAACCTGTTTAGGAATTGCGACGAGTACCTCGGTCATGTTCAGAAACGCGAGTTGAGCCAAACATTCCGATATGGCGGGGACATCCTGGGTCCGTCAGTCGACTTCGTGTGCAATAATCCAGCGCAAACGCAACGAACGATGCGCCCCTTGGACGACGTGGTGGACAACGGAATCTCGATCGTAGCGTATGAAGACGAGAAACAGGGAATGGAATTTGCGCTGAGGGATATTGAGCTTAGGGACGGTGATGACGACCAAAACGCGCACGAAGTGCTTGTGCTGGGAAGATACGGGTTCAACAACCCAGGTTTGACACCGAATTGGACGCAGAACGGGCAGCTGCGTGTTCGATACAGCACTGTTCATAGTGCCAAGGGCCAGGAGGCTGACTACGTGATCGTCTTGGGGCTCAAGAGTGGTCGGTACGGATTCCCGTCGAAGATCGAAGACGATCCTCTCATGCAGCTGGTGATGCCGTCCAAAGTCCGCGGTGAAATAGAGCACGCTGAAGAGAGACGGCTCTTTTATGTGGCGATGACGCGCGCACGGAGAGGCGCTTACTTGGTCGTTGATCCTGAACGTCCATCGGAATTCGTCACCGAGTTGCGCAAACGTCATCGCTTTCGCCGGTGCGGCGACGTAACTGACGATCTTCGCCCCAAATGTCCAAGGTGTTTAGCCGGAAAATTGAAAGTCTCGAAAAGCGGGGACAATCTGCGGTGCACTAATTCCCCCGCTTGTGACCATCTCGCTCCGCGCTGCCCGAATTGCAAATCGGGATACACCGTAGCATCTGGTTCAGGTACAACCGAGTGTACGAATCCCGAATGCGACAAACCCGGCTCCGCGTGTCCCAAATGCAGAATTGGCGTTTTGACAAGGAAAAGTGGATCGTATGGAGACTTTTTGGGCTGCTCCGAATATTGGTCAGAGCCGCCGTGCCGATACACGATGAATGATCTTATTCGTCCCGATGGAACGCGATCAGGCGCATCGCGCCGATTTGTGAAGCGTTAACGCGACTGCGACTGATATCGGTTCTTGATGCGGTCTATCTACGGATTGGATTTTTTGATTCGAAAGTTGCGACCGAGCTCTGATTGGTATATCCGACCCATGCCGTGAGCGTTGTTGTCTAACCAATCAGCGAAACGGGTCGTGCCAGTTGGTGTTGAAGCGGATGTGAGAAGGCCGGCCATGAGTCCGTCGACCTCGTCGCGGTTAGGACGACATCACGTACTAGTAAGCCGACGATACTGGTCAATGCCAAACTTACGGAGAGTGGCATGTGGATGAATCGGGCGCGTTTGCCCATCGCGGAGGCGAGAAGTTCGATCAACTCTTCGAATGAGAATGTATCGGGTCCTGCCGCGTCGGTGACGGAGTTTTCAAATGCTCCGGCCGCGGCTACGGCTTGTTCGGCGACGTCTTCCGCGAAAACGGGTTGGACCGGGTAATCGCCGTTGCCGTACATCGGGAAGACAGGAAATCGCCTGATGGCCCAAGCGATGTTGTTGAGTAACAGATCATTAGCACCAAAGATCAAAGTCGGTCGGATGATTGCGTAGGAAATTCCCGTGTTCTTGAGTTCGTCTTCGACTTGCCATTTGCCTTTGAAGTATGGGAGGTTGGATTCCGGCGATGGGTTTGAGACCGAGATGTGCACGATGCGTTTGATGCCAGCGTTCTTGGCCGCATTGAAGAGGGTTTTCGAATTTTCGACTGCACCATCAAAGGTGGTTTGACCTCGTTCGAACCGAATCCAGTAGGTGTTGTAGAAGACGGATGCTCCGATCATTGAATCGGTGAGCGCGTCGGTATCTGAGAAGTCGAGCGGAGCGGATTTGACCGCACCTCCGAACGAGTTGAGCGTATCGGTATGGCGAGTGAGAGTGGTGACGTCGACTCCTTTTTGAAGGAGATTCCTTGCGATGTATCCGCCGGTGTAGCTGAAGGCACCGGTGACAACGGCCTTTTCAGGATGTGGCATTTTCGCCGGTTCCTCGGTTGGGCGGCATCGCCTCGGCGAGCGGTGGCCCCCTTTGTCTTCGACATTTCCCTCGTGAACGGGGGAACCCTCTAAAAGTTGTTCGCCGGTATCATGCTCGTGGAATGAAGCGAGGTTCAGCCAACCCCCGATCCGCGCGTCTGGTCGAGGTAAGCCCGTGCTTCGGCGAGTAGGAATCGGGATGCGCCGCTGACGATCCATTGGACGCCGCGTTCGTGCCAGAACTGGGTTTGTTCGACGGTTACGCCGAGGGTTCCGGAGATTTTGCCGGCGTCGTGAGTCTTCTTGACGAGGGTTTCGATGGCTTCGACGACTTCTGGGTGGGCGATCTGACCTGGATAGCCCATGTTTAGAGAGAGGTCGCCGGGTCCCATGAATATGCAGTCGGCGCCTTCGGTGTTGATGATCTCGTCGGCGTTGACGATGCTTTCGGGGGTTTCGATCTGGAGGCAGACAAAGGTTTCTTCATTGGCTTGTTTGACGTATTCGGCTTGGTCTTGGATGCCGAACATTGCGCTGCGGCCCGAGAATCCGCCACGTTTACCGACGGGCGGGTATTTGACGGCGTCGACGACGGCTCGCCCTTGTTCGCCGTTGTTGATGAGGGGGATCATGACGCCTTGGGCGCCGCCTTCGAGGTAACGCTGGATGTGTTGCTGATCGTTCATGCCGATGCGGACGATGGGCGTCGTGCCGGAGAGTTCGGCAGCTCGGATCATGTTTTCGGATGTCTCGTAGTCCATGATTCCGTGTTCGCAGTCGATGACTACGAAGTCGAATCCGGCCCAACCCATGAGTTCGACCAATGCTGGAGCGGGCCAGCCAACGAATGGGCCGAGCGTGGTTCCGCCGTCGAGCATCTTTCGCTTCATGGTGTTGTTTCGCATCGGGAGTCTCTTTCGGTTGGTTTGGTGATCGGTTTTTGGTTGCGATGTTTCAGGTTAATTCAAATCGAAGAATTCGGAGACGTAGCGCCAGACGTCTTCGGCGACCGCGTTGGGCTCTCTTGCGGCGTCGATTTCGATCCAACGGTTTGGTTCGTTGCTGGCGAGTTCACGGTAACCACGGCGGACGCTCCGATGGAAGCGGATGGGGAGTTCTTCGAAGCGGCGTTGGGTTTCTCCAGTGGAATTGTCTTCAGCGTCGCGCCGGCCGAGTCCGGTTTCGGGTGTGACGTCGAGCAGGATAGTTAGGTCGGGCGCGACCTCGTTGGTTGCTAGTTCGTTGGCGTGGCGGAGACGGTCGAGGTTTAGGTTGCCGCCGTAACCTTGGTAGGCGATGGTGGAGTCGGAGAAGCGGTCGCCGATTACGGTGGTGCCCTTTTTGAGTTCGGGGACGATGACATCGGCCATTAACTGGGCGCGGGCGGCCATGAAGAGCAGGGCGTCGGCGGCGGGAACGTTATTGCTCTGGGATTTAATGATCTCGCGGACTTGCTCGCCGAGACGGGTCGTGCCGGGTTCCCGCACCACCAGCACGGGCAGATTCAAACTCTCGAGACGTCGGCGAAGCAATTTCACCTGAGTAGTCTTGCCGGCGCCTTCGCCGCCCTCAAACGAAATGAACGGCGCTTTATGGACCGACCTGCGTGGCATTGTGAAGGTACTGCGATTACGACGTTGCTGGGCGGGTCATCGGCGCCGTCGTCGGATGATGACATGCCGGTTAGGTTCGTGTCCGGTGCTTGCAGACCCGACGTTGTAACGGGCGGCGAGGGCGTGCTGGAGTCGGCGAATGTGGGAGGACTGCGCAGAAAGATTAATTTTGCGGTCACCGCTGAGAACTCGTTCGACGGCGCGTTCGGCCTCTTCCAGTGCCTCCTCGACAATGATCTCGTCGTCGGAGTGCGATCCATTTCCGTTGACAGTTCCTGTGCGTCCAACTTCGAAACGGTTCAGGAATTGCTCGATCTGCTCGCGGGTTCCGCGTCGCAAGACGTAGACGGGTACGCCATCACGTTCGGCACGTTTGACCGCCGGAGGACGTCGTCCGTAATGGAGTTTGGTAGTAACGAGAACGTCGGCCTCGGCTGCCGACTCGGAGAGCATCACCGGGACACCCATGGCTCGAATGCCGGATCTGAGTGCGTCACGGGGAACTCCGAAAGGATGGACGCGGATCGGAGGTGGAACCGGCATGCCCTCGTCTCTTGCGATGGTCTTGGCGGGTTCACTCGGCCTGCCATTTCCGTTGGGATTTTCGGTGTCGGGGTCATATGAACGCCGAGGTGAGCGGATGGAATTCAGATCGAATGCGGCGGTTTCGAATCCTTCTTCGGAATCCATGGCGTCTTCGACTTGAGTGTCGACACTGCCGTCCTCGTTGAGCCTTCGCATCTCGAGCGGTAGTTGCAGGCCGCGAAGCATGCGATCGACAGCCCTTCCGACATCGTTGTGGACGCCGACATAGTTTCGTTCGCGCATCTCGACGACAACGTCGAAAGTGGGCATGTGCTTGCGTTCCAAGACCGTTTTCTGGGTCCGCCTGCGACGCGCCTCGATGTCGCCGAGCGTGACGGCTTGGGTCCCGCCAACGAGGTCGGAGAGGGTTGGGTTAGTGATGACGTTGCCGAGAGTGTTGCCGTGAGCGGTGGCGACGAGTTGCACGCCGCGTTCGGCGATGGTTCGAGCGGCGAGGGCCTCGAGTTCGGTTCCGATCTCGTCGATGACAACGACTTCGGGCATGTGGTTTTCGACCGCTTCGATCATGGTGCGGTGCTGGAGTTCGGTGTTGGGGACTTGCATCCGACGCGCGCGCCCGATAGCCGGGTGCGCAACTGCACCGTCGCCACCGATCTCGTTGGAAGTGTCAACGATTACTACTCGTCTAGACGCATCGTCGGCGAGTACGCGGGCAACTTCTCGGAGGATTGTGGTTTTACCGATGCCTGGGCGACCGAGGATCAACACGCTGCGGCCGGTCTGTATGAGGTCTTGAATTAGTCGAACGCTTCCGAAGACCGCGCGTCCGACGCGACAGGTCAATCCGACGGGATTACCTTCGCGGTCGCGGATCGCGGAGAAGCGATGAAGGGTGCGCTCGATCCCGGCGCGGTTGTCGTCACCGAAACGGCCTAGCCCGGCGATGACCGTGTCGATGTCCCAGCGCGTGACTTCCTTGTCGTTGAGGGCTACGGAGCCATCGACGAATCGTGCTTCCGGGACACGTCCGAGGTCGATGATAACTTCGAGTAGGCCGGAAACGTCACGATTACTATCAATGGTTCCGTCGAGACCTTCACGAACGTTTGGCGGCAAGACGTTTAGAAACGCGCCGATATCGTCGACTACGTGTTGTTGGTTGAGTTGTGAGGTTGTGTTCAGAATCCCGTCAGGGTTATTTTCGAGTGTTAGCTGATTAATGCTGTTTCGCATCATGATATGCGCTTGAACGCCAGGGCGGTAGTCACCGGCCTCCGTTCGCCAAGTAACCGGGCGAGTTGCCTGGAATTTTCAACCGGCGTTTAACGTGTCGATCTGGGGCATGGTGCCGTTGCAACCGAGTTCATAGGGTGGAAGCGATGAGAGCGGCAACATCGGCGGTTCGACTGGAATATCCCCATTCATTATCGTACCATCCCACAACCTTGACGAACGTGCCTGAACCGTCGTCCTCGTCGGATATTACCGCGGTCGAGAGTGCGTCGATGGTGCAGGAGTGTGGATCGCCGATGTAGTCGGCGGAGACCAGTGGCTCGTCGGAGACTTGGATGACGCCATTCAAAGCTCCTACCTGGCTTTCCCGGAATGCTTCGTTCACTTCCTCAGCGGTAGCGGGTTTTGACAGCCGAGCGGTCAGGTCAGTGACGGATCCGGTGATGACTGGTACGCGGTATGCCATTCCATCGATCTTTCCGGCGAGTTCGGGAATCGCAAGGGTTACGGCTTTGGCGGCGCCAGTCGTGGTGGGAATGATGCTATTCGCAGCGGCGCGGGCGCGACGGAGATCGCTGTGGACCTGATCCAATATGTTTTGATCGTTGGTGTAAGCATGGATCGTCGACATCAAGGCGCGTTCAATGCCGAATGCGTCGTTGAGGACCTTCGCCATCGGTGCGACGCAGTTCGTCGTGCATGAGGCGTTTGAGATGACGTTGTGCTGTGCCGGATCGTAATCGTCGTCGTTCACGCCGAGAACGATCGTGATGTCCTCGTTGGATGCTGGCGCTGAGATGATGACTTTTTTGACGCTGTCGGAGAGATGAGCGGAGGCCTGGGCGGCGTCGGTGAAGAAGCCGGTGGATTCGATGACGATCTCGACACCCGCGTCGTCCCAAGGAATGTTCGCTGGGTCGCGTTCGGAGAAGACGATGATTTTTTCTCCGTTTATGGTGAGCGAACCATCGCCTATCTCAACATCGCCGTCGTAACGTCCATAAGTGGAGTCGTACTTGAGGAGGTGGGCTTGTTGTGCTGGGCTGGCAAGGTCGTTTACTGCGACTACTTGCAACTTGTCAGACTGTCGCTGGTTGATAGTACGGAAGACTTGCCGACCGATTCTGCCGAAGCCGTTGATGCCGATCTTGGTTCTGCTCATGTTGTGACTTATGGATCTCCTAGTGAGGGTTGAGCCTCTTCCGTGTGGATCGCGAAGAATTTAATTGCAGATTACACCGCAGCGCTTATCGGCGCATAGGTGTTTCGCTATTTGATTACGCTCATTCCGGCGTAACGGCCTCGGTCACCGGCCCAATCTTCAATCCGGAGAAGGCGGTTGTATTTGGCGACTCGCTCGCTGCGGGCAGGCGCTCCAGATTTGATTTGGCCGCATCCGGAACCAACGGCGATGTCGGCTATTGTGGTGTCTTCGGTCTCACCCGAGCGATGGCTGACGACGACGCCGAAGTTCGATTTACGGGCGCGCCGGATCGTGTCGAGCGTTTCGGTGACGGTACCGACCTGGTTTGGCTTGATGAGAATTGCGTTTCCGGCCTTCTCTTTGATGCCGCGTTCGAGAAAGGCAGTTTGGGTCACGAAGAGGTCATCGCCGACGAGTTGCACACGTTCACCGATTTTGTCGGTGATGATTTGCCAACCTTTCCAGTCGTTTTCGGCGAGGCCGTCCTCGATGCTGCAGATCGGGTATTCGGCGCAGAACGCATCGTATTCTTCAGCCATCATCTCTGCGGTGAGGCGCAGGCCTTCACGTTTCATGCTGTAGCGTCGAACCTCTGGCACGTAGAATTCGCTCGCCGCCGGATCCAGGGCGATGAAAATCTCCTCGCCGGGCAAATATCCAGCGGATTCGATTGCGTGAGTGACGTAACCGAGTGCCTGGCGGTTGGTCAGCCCGACAGGTGCGTAGCCGCCCTCGAAACCGACTGATGTTGATAGTCCCTCGTCTTGGAGGAGCCTTCCGAGAGATTGGTAGATTTCCGAACCTGCCCGCAGTGCTTCCGACAACGATTCGACGCCGGCTGGCATGACCATGAATTCTTGAAACTCGGTTGAACCCGCAGCGTGTGCCCCGCCGTTAAAAATGTTCAACATCGGCACCGGGAGGATGTACCGTTCGCGATTTCCGATATGGTCTGCAACGAGGTCGTAGAGCCATTCGCCTTGACTGCGGCAGGCGGCGCGGAGGACGGCCATAGAGATGGCGAGCAGGGCGTTGGCGCCGTATCGAGACTTGTTGCTAGTACCGTCGGCGTTGATCATCGCCTCGTCCACGGCGCGTTGGTCGTTGGCGTCCAGGCCGGTGACCACGTCGTTCAACGGCCCGTTAATGTTGGCGATGGCTTGGAGTACGCCTTTTCCGTTGAAGCGTTTCGGATCGCCGTCGCGCAGTTCCCAAGCCTCGTTCTCGCCGGTGCTAGCGCCAGATGGGACTGACGCACCGTTGCGAGTACCGTCTTCGAGCAAAACTTCGGCGTATACCGTAGGGTTGCCACGCGAGTCGAGTATCTCTTTACCTTTGACGAATTTGATATTGCCCATGCTGAACAAGTTTGCAATAAAAACGTGCGAATCTGTTAACGCGTCGCTGCCCGCGTCCGAAATGACCGGTATTGAGTTACTGTCGCCGTTGAGAGGCGAGATTAATCGCCAATGTCACGGCTTCCGCGGCGTCGCGGGCGTACGAAACTTCCGAGTACTGGGCCTGACCTTGGTCGTTTCGGAGATTGATTTCCCAACCTTGCAATGCAACGACCGGTACTCCGGCCATCATTGCGAAGCTGAGTTCATTCGATGTTCCCCACTTTCCGGGCAGTGCGATTACCGCGTCGCTGGCGTTGGCTACCAAGACGTTTCGGACGAATCCTAATGGTGTTGGTATGGCGTAATCAATGTAGGGATTGGCTTGATTTCGGTCGGTCGTGGAGAGGATGCCAATGGTGGTCCCTCCAGCGGATTTGGCGCCTTTCGCGGCGCGCTCCATAGTGCCTCCCATCCCGCCGTTGACGAGGATGCAGTCGTTTATGGCGACGAGACGTCCGATTTTTTCGGCTATTTCGAGACCTTCGGGAGTCGTGTGGTCCCGGTCACCACCGATGACGGAGATGTAAATGGGATGTTGGGAAGTTGAATGCATGGAGTTGTCAAGCAGTTTGATGAAATGAGAACCGGCATTTTCGCCGGTCATGTGATCGATTGAACGCCCCTGACAAGGGCGTCGAGCTGTTCGTTTTTCATGGAATCACAACCAATCCGAGCAAGATCTAGCAACTCCTGCAATTGCGCTGCGGTAAATGGTGCTGCTTCGGCGGTTCCTTGAATTTCAATGTAATCGCCTGAGCCGGTCATCACGACGTTCATATCGACTTCGGCGCGCGAGTCTTCTTCGTAGGGGAGATCTAAGACGCATCGGCCGTCTACGATGCCGACAGAGATGGCTGCGACGCTGTCGGTGAGGATGTGGTTGTCTTCGCCGCGTTTTTGTTGCAATGATTTGATCGCTTGTGCGAGTGCAACGTAACCGCCGGTGATAGATGCTGTCCTCGTGCCGCCATCGGCGCGGAGTACATCGCAGTCGATGGTGATGGAGCATTCGCCTAATGCCGCCATGTCGGTGATGGCTCGGAGCGATCGACCGATCAGGCGTTCGATCTCGCGACTGCGGCCGCTAGTTGATGCTCGACGCCTGTCAATGCGTTGGTCGGTCGAACGCGGCAACATACCATATTCGGCGGTGACCCAACCCGTGCCGCGACCACGCATCCAACGGGGGGTGTCTAGTTCAACAGTGGCGGTGCAGATTACGTGCGTGTCGCCGAGCCTGACGAGAGCTGAGCCCTCGGCGTTCGGCATGAAACCGGGTTCGATCGTAATTGGGCGGCATTCGTTGATGGCGCGACCATCAAATCGATTGATTTCGGATGACATGCCGTGATTCTATTTGCATCGTGCTTCGGCGGAGTTTGTGCATAATCGTGGCATCGGGTTTCGATACGAAAGACGCGGAGTTAAAGGACTATTCACGATGAAGATCGCCGTAATGGGTGCTGGTGCTGTGGGTGCTTACCATGGCGGCGCATTGGCTAGGCAAGGCGCGGATGTCGTGTTGATTGCGCGGGGCGAGCACGCTGAGGCGATGCGCGAGAGAGGCTTGCGAGTGGAATCGTTCTGGGGTGACTATGTGGTGCACCCGGCAGTGGCACTGACGCCGGATGAGGCGGGTGTCGCAGACGTAGTGCTTCATTGCGTCAAACTGTATTCGAACTCGGACACAATACCGGAGATGCATCCATTGGTCGGCGATGGAACTGTAATTCTGACGGTTCAAAATGGCATCACGGGCGGGGAGGCGCTGGCAGGGCAATTTGGTTGGGAACGAGTGTTGGAGGGTGCGACGTATATCGAGACATCGATCGGGGGTCCTGGTCGGGTGGTTCAAACCGGTAGCGCTGCACGGATTGAGTTCGGTGAACGCGACGGTTCAATTTCCGAACGCGTTGAGAAATTGAGGGATGTGCTTTCAGTGCCGGGTATCCAAGTGGAAGTCAGCTCCGATATTCGAGCATCGTTGTGGTCGAAATTGGTCGCGATCGGTGCGCTAGGCACGATTGTTACGGCAGCGCGGGCGTCGTTGTCGGAAGTGCTGGCGATGGAAGAAGGAATGAAGACCATTCGAACCGTTATGGAGGAGATTGTTGCGAGCGGGAAGGCCAATGGGGTCCAATTTCCGAACGGGATAGTGGACACCAAGCTGACGGATGCAGTCGGAGAGGCCGAAGAATTTCAGTCATCGTTGCAATCGGATTTCAATCGCGGCGGCAAACTGGAGTTGGACGACATCTTGGGTGCAGCGGTCCGATTGGGGCGTGAGGCCGGTATACCGATGCCCGCAAGCTCCGCAATGGTGTTAACGTTGCAGAAGTTCAAAGGCGGATCACCGAGTTGCAGCCAATGACGGTTGACAGGTGAATTGCAATGGTTGCCGGTGTCGCGTTTCTGTTGTTAAGCGAGTAATTTGCTATCTGGTTTATGATTGCGGATTAATTGCAAACGTGGGTTAACGCGTCAGCAAAATCGAAGTGTCTCGGGCGGTTGCGTGCATGGAGCTTTTATGGCACCCACGCTACGCTTTCCCAAGGCGATTGCGAATTTGACTGGCACGGAAAGGAGAAGCGAGTATATGGCGGCATTGGCATCGTCTCAGATTAGGAATATCGTTCTAGCGGCACACAGCGGAGCCGGCAAGACGACGCTGTCCGACGCCATGTACTACAAGACGGGCGCGGTTAACCGTAGGGGCCGTGTCGACGACCAAACTAGCCTGTCCGACTACGAGCCCGAAGAACAGGAGCGTGGCTCCAGCGTCCAACTTTCGATCCTGCCGTGCGAGTGGCGGGGACACAAGATCAACGTGCTGGACACTCCGGGCTACCCCGATTTCAGAGGTGACATGTTGTCGGCTATGCGCGTCGCAGATGCTGCAATTCTTCTGATATCAGCTCCGTCAGGTATCGAGGTTGGCTCGATTCAGGCCTGGCAAGCCGCCGAGGATGCAAAGCTGCCTAGGGCCATCGTAGTCAATAAACTAGACCGGCCGGAGACGGATTTTGACGAGGTCGTGGCCACGATCCAAGGTGCTTGGGGACGGATGTGCGTCCCCGTGCAAGCGCCAGAGGGAAGCGGTGAAGGGTTGACCGGGATCACAGATCTGTTGGAGGGCAACGTTGAAGATATGCCGGAGGAGTTGGTCGAGGCGATAGCTGAGTCGGACGATGATCTGATGATGATGTATCTCGAGGGCGAAGAGTTGAGCGTCGGAGATCTGCAAAACGGACTTAAGGCCGCGATCAGATCCGGCGGGATTGTCCCGATCTTCGGTGCTGCAGCCGACCAAGAGATCGGCATCGAACAATTGATGGACGCGGCGATCGACCTATTCCCGGCGCCGGATGAAGATTTCCCGGAGGGTGTGACCGAGACCACGCCGGCAAATCTGATCTTCAAGACCTCAGCGGATCCGTTTGTGGGCAAGGTTTCTTATCTCCGGGTTTACGGAGAAGCATTGAACCCGAACTCCCAACTTGTGACGGGTGCAAAAGGCGACGCCGAACGCGTCGCTCAGGTTTACGCCCCGGTGGGCAAAGAGTTGAATGTTGTTGACACGGCGGTCCGTGGCGATATTGCCGCGGTGACCAAGTTGCAAGAGGCGGCGACGTACGACACCCTCTGTTCGCGTGACAAGATGGTGGAGTTGGAAGGCGTCGAATTGCCGGCACCAATTTTCGCCCTTGCTGTTAGCCCCGAATCGCAGTCAGATTTGGACAAGATGGCATCGTCGCTGACTCGCATCACCGAGGAAGACCCTACGTTGCATCTGGAGCGCAATGCCGAAACCGGCGAATTGGTGTTGCATGGTCTCGGTGACATCCACGTTGAGATGGCAATTCAGCGGATTGCGCGCAAGTTCGAGGTTTCGCTAACTACCTCGTTGCCCAAGATCGCATATCGAGAGACGATCATGTCCAACGCGGACGTTGATTACAAACACAAGAAGCAGTCAGGTGGCAGTGGCCAGTATGGCCACGTTTTGATGCGTGTCGCACCAGCGGGCTCGGATGCTGGCATTACGTTCTCCAGCAAAGTGGTGGGTGGCAATGTGCCTCGTGAGTACATTCCTTCAGTGGAAAAAGGTGTTCGCAACGCAGCTTCGCAAGGCGTGCTGGCAGGATTCCCGGTAGTCGGTATTGACGTCGAGTTGTACGACGGAAGTTCTCACTCGGTTGACTCATCGGGCGTCGCGTTCGAGATTGCCGGTAGTATGGGTTTCAAACAGGCGATGCGCGATGCACGTCCGCAATTGTTGGAGCCGGTCCTAAAGGTCGACGTCATGGTTCCTGACGAAACCGCGGGCGATGTGATGGGAGACCTCAACCGCAAACGCGCCCGGATCAGCGGCATGGAGCCGTTGGGTAATGGATTCACGATCGTGAACGCCGAGGCACCGATATCGACGATGCAAAGGTATGCTGCGGACTTGCGCTCGTTGACGCAGGCGCGCGGAACCTTCAGCGTGGAGATCGATCACTACGAAGCGGTACCTCCGCAAGATACTGACCGAGTGATCGCCCAGTACTCGGAAGATAATCGCCGTTAGCTTACCGGACCATCCACAGGCGTTCGCCGTCGGTGCGTAGTTCAACCGTCCCTAACACGTCGGTTCTGAAGACGCGTTCTTCTCCGACTTTCGCAGTGAGGCGCCTGATCACGTCTGGATGAGGATGCCCGTATCGGTTGCCGGTGCCCGCAGAGACCACTACGGCAGCTGGGTCAACCGCGTCCAGCAACATCTGGGTCGAAGACGTGTTGCTTCCGTGGTGCGGAGCTTTGAGCACGGTCATGCGCAAATCTGGGATCGTGGACACCAAGAAAGACTCCGCCGGACGTTCGATATCTCCGGTGAGCAGGAAGTCAACGTCACCATAGTTGAGTCGCGCGACGATCGACGCGTCGTTGATCTCCGAGCAGGAATCTGAGGAGTTGAGGCAACCTGCAGAAATCACCTCTAAGAGGACATGTTCGTCTAGGCCGATCATCAAACCGGGCGAGGCGATCCTGACGTCGTCGTGATGTTCAATCGCGTCCTCCCAGGCCGAGAAGGCGTCGCTCGATGCGGTCAGGCCCGAATGTAGAGCGGTGCCGACGGAGAACCGCTGGAGAACCGCAGGCAAACCGCCCACGTGGTCAGCGTCGGTGTGCGTGAGCACAACAACATCGATCTCGCGATCAGCGAGGGGTAGTAAACCGGACAAAATGTCGGCGACTTGAGTGTGGTCACCGCCGCCATCGACCAGCACTCGATTGCCGTTAGGGGTCTCGATGAATGTAGATTCGCCGTGAGACGTTTCGAGAAAACGAACGCTCAAGTACTGCTTCGGTTGAATTTGAGTAAGAACTGCACTCCAGGAGACGATCCCGATCATTAGGAGTATCGCGGTCAGCACTGCCGACGCTATCAGGTGTCTGGATGTAGTGTCGTTCGCAATTCTTGAAATGCTGCGTACAGAATGTCCGATATGAGTTGCGAAATTGTTCAATTGCGGCAAAAACGGCAATAGCGCCGCGAATATCGAATAGTACGCGACGGTCAACCAAACGGACCACGAACCAGCTTCAATCGGCTTGGGTGGTAGGTAGGCAAAGATTTCGGCGATCCGGGTGATATATGTCGTGGATGCGTAAACTGGTATCGCCGCGATTTCCGTTACCAGAGGGAACGGGAACATGCCCAAGGCGACGAGCATTGCCGATGAGATGATGAGAATCGGCATGGCCGGAACCGCTAAAAGCGTCGCCAATCCTCCCCAGATCGGTACTGCGTCGAAATGCAATGCGACCAATGGCAGCGTGCCGAGTGTCGATGCGAACGAGACGGCGAGCGACCCGATGACGAATCGGCGAATTCGATCTGTCAAGACCGAACGCTCGTTTTGCGTGCCCGACGTCGGAGCAACCTCCGTGAAGCCGTCGAGGACGGGAGCCACGAGCGCGATGCCCAGCATCGCGGCGAAACTCAATTGAAACGACAACGACGCGAGGATGGACGGTTCAATTGCGACCATGCATAAGGCCGCGAGTGCCAATGCTGCGAGAGTGTGAGAGCCGCGGCCGGTGGACCGACCGAGGATGAATACGGAGAACATGATTGCCGCGCGGGTGACCGGCGGCGCGAACCCGGCGATCGCAGCGTAGAGAACGACAGCGGTGAGCGGTATCAGGAGATAAAACGCGCGTCGTCGGCCGAAAACCATGACCGCGACCGTCATCGCGATCCCGCCGATCAGTGATACGTGCAATCCGCTGATCGCGAGCAAGTGAGCTAAACCTGCCGACCGAAAATCCCGGGTTACCCTGTCGCTGACGCCTGACCGGTCACCAGTCAATAGAGCAGTCGGCAAACCGGAATGGGGCCGACCCAATGATTCGTTGAGATCAATTCCGATTCGGCTCCTGATGTCGTTGAGGGTGTCGGCAAACAGGAAGGGAGATGGTGTCCTGACGATTTGATCCTGATCAGAATCGGCGAGTGTCTCGATCGCGTCGGCACCCCGCCAGGCACCGATCAAGAAGACCACACAGAGGAGAGTGACGGCGGCTCGACGCCGACTTATGATCAGTGCCAACGACACCAAAATGGCGGCGATTAGAAAACCAGCAAATGCGTTAGCAGGGATTCCGTGACCCGGCGCGGCACCGAAAATGACTGCAGATCCCGCACCTGCAAGAAACGCGGTGGCAGCCCAAACGATCCTCATCGGATTTCGACGAGAGGTCGCACCGCTTCGAGCGTTTTTTCGCCAATCCCGCTGATCTCGAGAAGTTGCTCGAGTGTCGAAAACCTGCCCAATGTAATCCGGTACGCGATGATTTGGTTTGCCCTTGTATCGCCGATTCCAGGGAGCGCTTTCAATTCATCCAAGGTGGCGGTGTTCAGGTTGATCGGCCCCGCTGCACGGGTGTCGCTTTGGGCTTGGCGTACTTCGCGCGCCGTACCGACGGGTTCGTCGGGATTTGGATTCGTAGTCTTGTCCGGCGTCGACTGTGACTGGTTTGATGGAATGGGCGGGACGAAAATACGTTCGCCGTCCTTGATGATGGCGGCGAGATTCATGCTTTCGAGATCGGCATGTTCAGTCGCACCGCTAGCTGCTTCGATCGCCGACAAGACGCGGTCATCGGCTTTAAGTTCATACACGCCAGGAGCGTGGATTTCTCCTACCACTTGCACGACGACTGGGGCTGGCGTGGGGATGAGTATCTCAACTTCGGTTACGCTGGCATTACTGACTCCCCAGAAATATGCGCCGCTCAGAGCCAATGCTGTAGCGACTAATCCCAAAGCCCACACGAGGATCGTCTGTAAGTTGGGTTTGGAACTTGACTGGGTTGCTGATGTGAAATGAGGTGGTTGTTGCAAACTCATTGGTTTCCGATAAGAAATTCGTTACTGCGGACATATTAACGCGGACCATCGCGTTGATGAGGCCTTTTGGCGATTCTTGATGTTAACAACGCGAGTGAACTTCGTGGGTGCCTTGGTCGGTCAGAGACGAGCATCCGCTACTAGCATCACACGACCATCGACATCACCATTCGTGACCAACCGTTGTAGATTATGATGGTTTAGATGTGAATGTCTCGCATCACCGAATTCAGCGTTAGCTGCATGTTGCATATGTCGGTGGTGCGGCAACAAATCAACAACATGATACGGAGACGAGATTGAATATTGGTCCAAATGACGCCCTCTTGGTTGTGGACGTGCAGAACGATTTTTGCCCAGGTGGCAATGCGGCAGTTGAGGACGGCGACGCCGTAGCGCGAAAGATGTCTGACGTAGCTTTGAATTTCCGGTCCCGCGACGGAAGAGTGTTTGCCACGCAAGACTGGCATCCGACGACGCACAAGAGTTTCGCCGAAAACGGCGGCATCTGGCCGGCACATTGCGTTCGCGGAACCGAAGGGGCCGCGTTCCACAACGAATTGAAGTTGCCGGTCGGTGCCAGCATCATCCGTAAGGGGCAGGAGGCGCAGACCGACGCGTACTCAGGTTTTGATGGCACGACTCTTGAGACGCACTTGGAACGCCTTGAAATTAAGCGGATTTTCGTCGGCGGATTATCAACCGAATACGCAGTGCAACACACCGTGTACGACGCGTTGCAGAAGGGATACAGCGCCTTCGTCATCACCGACGCAGTATCGGCCGTCAATGCCAACCCGGACGATGATCAAAGGGCCCTAGACTCGATGTTGTCGAGTGGGGCGAAGCCGATCACGACCACCGAATTGTTGGAAGAGTAGTCGGTCCGGATTTCCGAAACTGAGGGCGGCGGGAAGATTCCCGCCGCCCTTTATTTTTTGTTCGGAAACGATGCGGTGACAATGATTCCTAGGGGTCACCGCGACGCTTCGTTGCTAACGGATTCAGATGAACAGTGGTCCGAAGATCAACGAGACGATTGCCATCAACTTGAGCAGAATATTGATCGCCGGGCCGGAAGTGTCCTTGAACGGGTCGCCGACGGTGTCGCCCGTGACGGCTGCTGCATGAGGGTCCGATCCCTTCCCGCCGAAGTTGCCAAGTTCGATGTACTTCTTAGCGTTGTCCCATGCGCCGCCTGCGTTGGCCATGAAGATGGCAAGGAGGAAACCGGCGATTATCGAGCCGGCCAACAGTCCGCCGAGGGCGTGAGCACCGATGAAGAAACCGACCACGATCGGCGCCGCGATGGCGATTATGCCGGGCAGGATCATGGCTTTGAGCGAACCTCTGGTGCTGATGTCGACCGCGCGCGCGGCGTCAGGGCGAACACCCGGCGCGCCTTCACGAAGGCCGGGAATTTCGCGGAACTGACGTCGAACCTCGTCGATCATATGACCGGCGGCTATGCCTACGGCCTGCATGGTCAATCCTGCGAAGAGGAACGGCAACAAGGCTCCGATTAGGGCTCCGATTAGAACCTTAGGTTGCAGGAGGTCGAAACTGTCGATGTCGATTACCTGTCCGTATGCGGCCATCAGCGCCATCGCAGTAAGAACCGCGGAGCCAATGGCGAAACCTTTACCGGTTGCGGCTGTCGTGTTTCCGAGGGCGTCCAAGGAGTCCGTGCGCTCACGGACTTCAGGATCGAGACCCGCTTGTTCTGCGATGCCGCCCGCATTGTCAGCGACTGGCCCGTATGCGTCGGTTGCCAAGGTGATACCGAGGGTTGACAGCATGCCTACCGCGGCGAGGCCGATGCCGTAAAGGCCGGCGAGGTCGTACGCGATCCATATGCCCGCAGCGATCGCGAGTGTCGGGATTACGGTGCTGTAGAGACCGATTGCGATACCGGCGATGATCGTCGATGGATGACCGGTCTGTGATTGCTGGGCGATCCACTTGACCGGCGCGAATTCGTATGACGTGAAGTATTCGGTAGCCGTGCCGATCACCTGACCTACGACCAGCCCGGTGAGTATCACCCAGAACAAATCGAAGCTGAGCGAGTCGTTCATCATGATGTAGATGCCGGTTCCGATGAGAGCGAGTATTCCGGCTCCGAAGATGCCGAATCGGAGGCTCCACAGGAGATTGCCCATCGTGGCATCGTCTTTGGTGCGGACGATTGAAGTGCCGATGATGGAAGCGAATATGCCGATGCCGGCAAGCATCATGGGTAGCACGATCATGGGTGCGTCGATATCTTGGACGGCAGTTGCAGCGGTCCAGGCAAGGGCAATGGTCGCGATTATAGAGCCAGCATAAGACTCGAAGAGGTCGGCGCCCATTCCAGCAACGTCACCAACGTTATCGCCGACGTTGTCAGCGATAACGGCAGGGTTGCGAGGGTCGTCCTCCGGCAGTCCTGCTTCGACCTTGCCCACAAGGTCGGCACCGACGTCAGCTGCTTTGGTATAGATACCACCACCGACGCGAGCGAATAATGCTATCGATGACGCTCCGAAACCGAATCCAGCGATCACGTTGGGGTTGCCGAAGACGAGCCATAGGACGGTAACACCAATGATGCCAATCCCGACGACCGTTAGGCCCATGACTGCGCCGCTATTGAAGGCGATGCGCAACGCCGGGTTTAGTCCGGTTTCGGCGGCGGTGGCGGTACGAGTGTTGCCGCGCACGGCAATGTTCATGCCGATATAGCCAGCGAGAGCGGAGCCGATCGCACCGGCGAGATAAGCGATCGCCGTCCATGGTCCAGTTACCGACAGGTTTCCATCTGAGATTAGGTTCTCGATGGTCGAGTTGCTGGTGACATTAAAGTCGATGAAAACTACAAGGACGATGAAGATCAAGACTACGAATGCGGCGAGAATCGTGTATTCGCGGCGGAGGAACGCCATTGCGCCTTCTTGGATGAGTGCACCGATCTCCTGCACAGCATGACCGCCGGACGGTTGGTTGGAGACAACCCTGAAGAGGAATGCTGCGACCAAGAGTGCGAGCACTCCCGCGCCGATGGCTATATATAACTCGGTCATTTAATCACGCGTCCTTACTAACGCCGCACGACGGAATTGGATACAGGACGCTCAGCGATCCGTCAGCAGCCAATGCCGAGACGCCCAAGTTACGATTCTAAGCGAATCGATTGGTGGTAGGTACTAAGTTCGAGGTCGGCCCGTCAGCTGCCGGAGCGGTCGAAGAATGGTTGGGAAATTGTGTCGGATTCGGTCAGCTCGATATCCGCGCATCAGCAAATCGCTCTACCAGCTCTCGCGTGGCTGCGGAGGGATCTTCTGCAAGAGTGACGGCGGTGGCGACGCACGCGCTGTCGGCTCCGGCTTTTGCGACGGCTTCGATGTTGGACGCTTTTATGCCGCCGATGGCGACGATTGGGGCGGTTGCCCGGTCAGCGACGGCGCGGAGCGTGGATAGACCCGCCGGGCGGGTATCGGATTTCGTCGTAGTGGTGTAGATGGAGCCGACCGCGATATAGTCTGCGCCTTCCTCGTACGATGCAATGGCTTCTTCTAACAGGGCGTTGGATTTCCCAACGATCTGATCGGGTAAGAGGATGGTTCGGCATTCGGCAATGGACAGGTCGCCCTGTCCGACGTGCACACCGTCTGCACCGACTTCGGCTGCGATTTCGGGAGAGTCGTTGACAATGAACACCGTGTCGTTAGCGCGGCAAATCTGAGCGATGGTTCGGGCTTCGTGTGTAACGATTTCTTCTGGTGCGTGCTTGTGCCGCAGTTGGATGGCCGAAGCGCCTGCGGACGCCGTCGCTTCAGCGACGGCGAAGATGTCCTGACCAGCGCAGTGGTCAGGGTCCACGATTACGTATATTCCGCCGCCGATCTTGGAAGTAGCTGGACGGGGTTCCACGGTGCAGGTTGGACTAGGCTTCTGAGGCCAACACGCCGCCTTGCGCCCAATTGGATCGCTTGGAGTCGTGGATTACGACGGTGGTCGCAGAGTCAGGGATGCCAGCGACTTCAGATATGGTTTTCGTCACGCCTTTTACGATCGCCGATTTCTGTTCATCGGTACGGCCTTCGAACATGTGAATGTGGACTACGGGCATGTTTTCGTCGATCTCCTGAGTGTTTGGATTAGTCGCTGAATTATAACGGGCAAGTCTCGATTCGCTCGTTCTCAACGTCCCACTGAAAGCCTGAAAGCCAACGTGGATGGCAAATCGGTGGCGAGGATGAGGTCTTGGGCTGCAGCAACATCGTATTCGACGCGGTGGAATTGAATTCTCGGCGTGTTCCCGTCTTCGGGAATGGAGAGGAATGCGTATGAAGCTCTCGGGTCGCCGTCGCGTGGTTGCCCGACGCTACCAGGATTGGCGAACCAGCGCGTGTATTCGAGTTGGAAGGCGTCGGCATCGCGCGCTTGGTTGACGTGCCAATTCCCTGCGGCGTCTCGACCGAAGACCGACGGGATGTGGGTGTGGCCATGAACGCAACCGACAGTGTCGAAGTGATCGAGGTTTAGATCGGCGGTCTGCGACGTGAACATGTATTCCCAGATAGGGTTCCGCGGTGTGCCGTGGCAGAGTGTGACCCCCAAACCGGAGGTCACCAACGGCAATCCAGTCAAGAATTCTCGCACATCTGATGAGAGTGCGTCTGCTGTCCATGCTGCGGCCGCAGCGGCTGAAGGGTTGAAGCTATCGATCGAGATCTCGCCGAGCGCGGCGGCTTCGTGGTTGCCTTTGACGATCGCGAGACCGGGCAATGTTTGCAAGCGTTCAACGACCTCGTTTGGTTGCGCGCCGTAACCTACACTGTCGCCAAGAACCCAAACCTCGCCGAACTGGCATCGTTTGTCGGCATCTTCAATAACTGCCTCGAGAGCTGGCAGGTTGGAATGAATGTCGGAGAGCAGGAGGACGCGGGACATATTCGAGTTCAATATGCCGTTCGAGACGTGGGATTACCCCAAATATAATCGGTCATATGCCATCCGAAGAGCGATCTGCCCAAGCGCCGATTAGCGAATCGGATCTAGTCGATATGATCAAACAGCGGGTCCTCGATGGAGCAGCGGTAGAAGGAGACGAAGTGGGGATTGGCGATGACGCAGCCGTATTGCGTTTCGATGCCAAGCACATTGTATTGACGGCCGACGCCATGGTGGACGGTGTCCATTTTCTTTCGTCGTCGATGTCTTGGTACGACATCGGATGGAAATGTATCGTGTCGAATCAGAGCGACATCGCCGCGATGGGTGCAATTCCTCAACATGCGGTTCTAACATTAGCTATCCCGGCAACGACACGTGTTGGTGACTTGGACGAAGTTATGTCAGGTGTGATCGATGCGTTGGACCGTTATGGAGGGCGTCTCGTGGGGGGCGATACGGTTTCCTCAGACGTTATCATGCTCAGCGTATCTTTAACCGGGCGACTTTCCGAAGTTGGTCAAGCGCTGACACGAACTGCTGCGCGACCTGGTCAGTTGATCGCGGTAACGGGCGCGATGGGAGCGTCGGCAGGCGGTCTGGCAGTCTTGAATCAACGTCTCGCTTCCGGTGGGCAATCGACAGTGTCTGATGATGAACAACTCCTTCTCGACGCTCATTTCCGTCCCAGTCCTCGGGTTGACCTCGTTCCGGCGATGGTTGGTTCCGGGATCGAATGCGCGATGGACGTGAGCGACGGATTGTTGATCGATCTTGAGCGAATCTGCGTTGCTAGTGAGGTAGACGCAGTGATCAACGCGGACCGTGTGCCGGTTGCCGCAGAATTGCTCAGCGTACTTCCACATCGCGCTCGAGAGTTGGCTTTGACTGGTGGCGAAGACTACGAGATCCTCTACATCAGCGACGCCGACGCGATCGCGCATGTCAACATGGCCCAACCGGATTTCAGATCAACGGATTACGGTGTCATCGGCGAAATTGTTGGGAAAAAGAACGCTCAAGGTGAGGTGTCGGTTTTGGATCAGACCGGGCATCGTATTGAATTCGGTTCGAAGGGATGGGATCACTTCGCGAGATGAGTGAGCTTCGGATCGTCAGTGAAAACGAGGATCGTACGGTCGCGATAGGCCGAGCGCTCGGTCGAGAAATTCGCGATGGCGACGTCGTGTTGCTTCATGGCGAGATGGGCGCGGGAAAGACATGTATGACTCGCGGGATAGCGTTGGGCGCGGAATGCGAGGTGTCGGCGCGGAGTCCGACGTTCATCATCCTCGCCGAGTATCCGGGTCGGGTGCGAATCTTCCATTGCGACCTATATCGCATCTCAGGCGCAGCAGATGTTTATGATCTGGCGTTGGATGAGACCTTGGATCGAGGAGCGTTGGTCGTCGAATGGCCAGAGAATGCCGAGGGCGTTCTGCCAACTGACGCGCTTGAGGTCCGGATAAATCCAGATTCGAAGACGGACAACAGGGTGATTTCGATGGATGGGGCCGGCCCTAAATCGCGTGCGTTGTTGGACCGTTTCGCGAATTCAATGGCGATGATGGTGGAGCAATGATCATACTCGGTATCGATACATCGACTAGCTTCGCTGGCGTGGGGTTAAGCGTCAACGGTGTTGTGACGAGCGAAACATGGCATTCACGGCACAATCACGGTCGTGAAGTGATGCCGGTGGTAACGCGGTTGTTGGAAACGAGCGCGATCGAGGCGGATGAAATCGATGCAGTGGCGGTGAGCCTGGGACCAGGAGGTTTCAGCGCGGTCAGAGTCGGGATTGCGACAGCTCACGGGCTGGTCGCGCCGGGTCAAATCCGTCTATTGGGCATCTCGACGCATCTGATGCAGACCTATCCGCATCGAAGATTGGAAGGGATGCGGATCTTGTCGTTGATACCGATTGGTCGTAACCAGCTTTCGTATGGTGTCTTCGAAGCGCCGTTCTCAGCGCTGGGCGATCAGTTCGAAACCGGCATCTGTGGATCCGATGAAGTTAGGGAACGTTTCGGAGATTCGCAAACGTTGATTTGTGGCGAGGGTGCTGTTCCGACGACGGAAGCAGGCCCCGACATCGACTCTGAAGTCGTTCGTCCACCCAAAAACCTCCTCAGCATCGCTTTGGAACGGATCGAGTTAGGAGCCGAGTCTGATGGACCGGTTGAACCGATCTACTCCCGTCCTCCTACGATTACGGCTCCTAAGCGAGCGTAAGCCGCATAGTCCAACTGATGGTTGTGCACAATTGTTGTTTGGCGTATCGAATTACCCACCACTAGTAATGCGTTGAGGGCGCGAGCAATATGGATTTAGAGCGAACATTGGTCTTGGTCAAGCCGGACGGCGTGCAACGCGGACTGGTTGGCACAATAATTGGCAAGTTTGAAGCTACAGGAATGAAGATCGTTGGGATGAAGCTCATGCATGTCAGTGACAGGTTGGCACAGCGACACTACGCAGAGCACGAAGGCAAACCTTTTTATGCGGGTTTGGTCAACTACATAACCGCTGCGCCGGTCGTCGCCTTGTGTTTGGAAGGACCAGACGCGATCGCGATCACGCGGAAGCTTATGGGCGCGACGAAGCCTAGCGAGGCGCCTCCCGGGACGATCCGCGGAGATTTCGGAGTCGAGATCAGCCGGAACTTGGTGCACGGGTCGGCGAATGAGGGCGATGCCGCCCGAGAAGTCGGCCTCTTTTTCAGCGACGACGAGTTGATCGACTATTCAAGATCGAACGACGTCTGGATCGCCTCGGACGAAGGCTGATCCACCCGACTACTGGATGCGGACGACTTCGTTCGCTTGCGACCAAAGTTCTTCGAGATCGTAGAACGCGCGAGTTTCGCGGTTGAAGAGGTGCACGATAAAACCGGGAAAGTCGATCAGTAACCAGCCGCCGGATCCAGAACCTTCGCGATGATTTCGGCGCATGCCGAGTTCACGCACGCGGCGTTCGATGCGTCCGGCCATCATGTCGATGTGGCGCTCGGTCTCACCGCTCGCAATCACGAAGAAATCGGTGAAATCGCTCACATTTCGAGTGTCGAGCAGAACGACATCAGCGCCGAGATTGGCCGAGGCTTCTTCGAGAGCCGCACGGGCGATTTCTTCGATTGGAAGTTGGACGTTCGTTTCGGTCGTGGATGTTGTCATGTTGAATGCGATTATATCGGGTAGGTGATCGAGCATACACCAGTACTTTGATCAACGACGGCGGTGAGGGACTTGGTTTTATCCTGAATAGGAGGTGAAGCCCGTTCTAAACCGATGGATGGCCCTGCCGACCGCAGTTTGGTTGGCGTTTCTCAGGCATTTCTGATGATGAAAACGAAAAAGCGCGCGCTTGTGGCTATGAGTGGAGGAGTCGACTCATCCGTAGCTGCGGCATTGCTGGCGAAGGAAGGTTACGACGTTATCGGTGTCACGATGCGTCTCTTCAACGCGCCATTTGAGGGCGCAGCGAAGCTCTCGAAATCGTGCTGTTCGCTTGAAGACGTTGAAGACGCTCGCGCGACATGTCGAATCATCGGTGCCAAGCACTACTACATGAACTTTGAGAAGGAGTTCCAAGAACACGTAATCGATTACTTCGTTGGAGAGTACCGTCAAGGGAGGACACCCCACCCTTGCTTGGCTTGCAATGATCGTCTGAAGTTCAGCTTCTTGATGGAACGCGCCGAGTTGATGGAAGCTGATGTCGTCGCCACCGGGCACTACGCACGTATTCGCGTCGAAGCCGACGGCACTAGGTCGCTTTTGCGCGGTGCGGATGTGATGAAAGATCAGGCGTATGTGCTCTACAACCTGCGCCAAGATCAGCTGCAGCGTTTGGCATTCCCGATCGGCGGTTACACCAAAGACGAGATTCGCGAGATCGCCCGTAACGAGGGATTACCGGTTGCCGACAAGCCGGATTCACAGGACATCTGCTTTATTCCAGCCGGAACCTATCGCGAGTTTGTGTTGGAACGGTTGGATGATCCCAAGCCGGGCGTAGTCGTGGATGTTGACGACAACATATTAGCTGAGCACGATGGTATCCATCAGTTCACGATCGGTCAGCGCAAGGGTTTGCCGATGATGGGCGGAACCAAGCGGCCGATCTACGTAACGTCGATTAATTCGAAATCTGGGAAGGTCACTGTTGGTTCCGTCGATGGACTGCTGCGCGACGAGGTGTACGCGTCGGCTGTCAACTGGATCGACGGTGCTCCACCGGTCGACAGAGATGTGACGGCCAAGATCCGATATCGCAGTCCCGAAGAAGCGGCAACGGTGGAGATGATCAACCATGAAATTGGGAAAGTAAGATTCTCAAAGCCAATGCGAGCTTGTACCCCAGGTCAAGCGATTGTTTTCTACCAAGGCGATCGCGTCTTAGGCGGCGGCTACATTGAACTCGAATCTCCTCATTCCGATGTCTCAACCGAGACTGATCTAGCCATCGCAGCATAATCGTTCGCCAATCGAACTCGGACCAATCGCACGGTTAGCGTATCCTGAACGCGTCATGCAAACGACGCACAAAGGGGAAACAGGCCCTACGTTCGCGTTCGAGATGGACTGCCAAAGATCCGGATACCGGGTGGTCGCTGGGATCGACGAAGCGGGACGTGGCGCACTCGCAGGGCCGGTCGTCGCCGCTGCCGTCGTGCTGCCAGCCGACATGTCACAAGAACACATCGAGCTCATCGACGATTCGAAGAAACTAACTACGGGCCAACGTGAGCGCGCGTTCGACGTAATTCGTAATTACGCGAGTGCGCACGGCGTGGGTGTCGTGCCTGCCGACCGTATCGACGAACTTGGCATCGTTCCATCGACAAAACTCGCGATGCGCGACGCGATCGGATCAATCAGATGGAGGATCGACTTCTTACTGATCGATGCCGTCACCAACATCGGCATCGCCACGCCTTCAAAATCAATAATCCGTGGCGATTCCAAGTCCCTGTCAATCGCGGCAGCATCGATCGTTGCTAAGGTCACGCGCGACCGGATCATGTCGGATGATCTCGAAGCACAACACCCCGGCTACGGTTTCGCACAACACAAGGGCTACGGCACCGTGGCACATATGGAAGCCCTCCAGAAATTCGGACCAAGCCCGGTGCACCGTCGCGCTTTCAAACCTATAGCACAACTAATCGCTGACAGGTCATGGGAAGCTCTAGCCGCTACATCCACCGCAAACATTGCGAATCGCGGCGAAATGAAGCTCCCGAATGGCCTAGGTTTGAACGCCGAAGAGGCGGCTGCCAATCACCTCCGTCAACTCGGTTACAGGATTATCGATCGCAACTACAAAACCCGACACGGCGAGGTCGACATCATCGCCAAGATCGGAACCGAGTGGGTATTCGTTGAGGTAAAGGGGCGAAGCTCGACAAAGTTCGGTCCGCCTATTGAAGCTCTAACCCCCGCCAAACTCCACCGCATCGAGAACGTCGCCCTCTCTTATCTGGCATCCGAAGTCGGATCTAAGATCGTCGATTGGCGCATCGACTTCGTAGGCGTCACAAGATCCCCGGACGGTCGATCATTAGACTTCGAAATCGTTCGCAACGCCCATTACTGATCACCATCGTCGATGATCAGAAAACAGCAATTGGGTTGACTGGCGAACCGGTCACGGTTGGCAACCGAAGCGGGAGGATATTGATGAGGAACTCCCACCGTCCCATGTCTTGACATACCACGGCAAGATCGTCTAGCCAAGCATTGTCGAGAATCCACAACCCCATGCCGACGATTCCGACTTGGTGTACCGGATTGCTAAATCGTTCGTACGGCGATGGTTGAACATCATTGCCAGTGTCGGAGCCCATGACCGCGACGCCTCGCTCGTGCATGAATGGCAAGATTTCTGGCTTCGGTCCAGAGGACCCTCCTGCGTAGGCATCGACCGGTCCGAGTTCCTCCCGCATCCCGAGTTGACCAGTGCGTAGCAATAGGACATCGCCCGGCCTAACATTGAAGTTGCACCGTTGTTCGGCGGCTGCGATATCGTCCAATCCCACACCGTCTCCACGCTCGATGAAACGTTTTCCGCGCAGCATCGGCGCATCCACGAGCACACCGCGGGTGATTATCCCGCCAACCGCGGCAGTCACGTCAAGCTCCGTTGCACCATCAGCAACCGTTACGACTGATGACGGGCGTCCGTTGTAAGCCTTGCCGTCCCAGAAGAAGTGCGCCAACGAATCGATGTGCGTAACCGTGTGGCCGTGGAAAACGAGGCCGAAGTAGTCGATAGCCACCTGACGGTCCGGTCCCTCGCCAGGCCGATACACGTCGCCCGATCCGATCATGTAGTGTTGCGGCGGACGTGGGACATCGACCGCGGCTTCGAACTCTACGGCCCTCGCACAGGATACCGTCGAACCTTCTTGGACCAGCGATAGCGCGTCGATCGTCGTCTGATTACTTAGATGGTTGAGTGTCCCGCGTTGGTCGTCTTCACCCCATCGTCCCCAGTTATTCAAATCGCTGAGGAGCCAACGGAGGAGGTCGCTTTGGGTGGGTGGAGACATTGACATGGAAATCGACATTCGGTCTGGGAGTTTGGGCGAGCAGATGCCTTGCAGGAATCGATACCAGAGTTGGAGTACCGCGGAGACGATTCATCGCCGATTATAGCTTGCGATGGTCTCGATTAACCTGCCGGGTACGCAATTAGAATCACAGGTGGCGCGCTAGCTCAATTGGCAGAGCAAGTGACTCTTAATCACTAGGTTCGGGGTTCGAGTCCCCGGCGCGTCACCAGTATTGAAATCGACTGGGTTCAATTGACAATATATCGCC
Organism: Dehalococcoidia bacterium; assembly: GCA_965208645.1. Lineage (GTDB taxonomy): Bacteria > Chloroflexota > Dehalococcoidia > Lucifugimonadales > Lucifugimonadaceae > Bin127. The sequence continues at coordinate 1,696,788 of OZ242350.1, forward strand.
TTCAAATGCGACATAGTTAACTTTGAATATTCGGGATGATCACTCGTGAAGTTCCCGAATTGAAACCTGTCCGCCGAGGGGGCGAACCATGTACCAAGCTGGTTTGGGCGATCCATCTCGTAGGTCAATGCAGCTAAAATCCGTTCAGTTTCCGTCCGCCGTGGAGGTCTGTACCATTCCGATCTGGCAGGGGCACGCAACGTCTATGGGTTTCTAACGGACGCGTAACGCCATTCGGCGGTCCGACCGTTCGTCGAACGACGAACTCAAAGGGAGATCACGTTCAATCCCGCGCCTCTCCCCGGTTGCCATGCTCATTGGCCACTCTACTCATCAACCGTCGGGATGCGTTACGCACACGATTGTGGGCACGGACGCCCCACGAGACCAGCACAACGAATTGTGGAACATTTGAGGGTAGGTTACTTTCCTATTGCGGTGCCACAACTTTGACGTTTGGGTGTATGCTGGGACCAGTTCAACCCATACGGATCCTTCCCCTGACATCAAATAAAGGAGATTCAAGCATGGGCACAATATCCGTGAATCGGCTAGCAGGCCTTTCTCTCATATTCGGACCGATAATCGCCTTCGTCTTCTTTCTTATAGAGCCGGGCGGTTTGTTGATCGACAGCGCCGAAGTGTCGGACTCTGTTGGCACTATAACGGCCAAAAGCGCCAATGCCGCGCTGACCAACGTAACCAACATCGCGACAATCCTCGGCTTGGCCCTAATCCTCTCAGGCCTCTATGCGCTGATGCGCAACGTAACCTTGCAGGGGAACGGCAAGGCGTTGGTTCAGATGGGATTCTTCATGATCTTCGTCGGACTGACCGGTTGGATACTAACCGGCGGCGTGGACTTCATTCTCGCCGACGCCGAAACCACCGAACAGATCAGTGGAAGTGTCCCCGTCTACTACGTCGGCTCCGCCTTCCTCTACGCTGGTGGGATTGCGCTTGGGTTAGGCGGCTTCATATTCGCGTTGGGTCTCTCCACGAGAGACGACTTCAACCGGATAATCTCCCTGTTGGCCGCCATTGTCAGCTTGGCCGTAATGATCTTTTTCATGATGGCCGTATTCGACAACGGTGCCCGCGACACCTTTATCAGCTTCGCACGTGGTTGCTACGTGCTCCTGGTTATCTGGTATGGATATCTGGGTTTCGGACTGATGAACCGGCCCGATCCCGACTTGTGGCAATAGGCAGAGTCTGAGACTTTACGGCGATCAATCGCCATCTAGGCGACATGTTGTGCGCCGGATAAAATCAGCATCTCCGGCGAGGAAGCGTTTCGTTTGTTGAAACCGGACTCTTGCTTCGGTGCTTACGAATACGTTGTAACTGATCGGTTTGACGATCAAAACCCTCGACATCTCGAATTGAAGGCCGATATCGAGTGGGAGGCGGACTGCTCGGATTCTTCACGCCGATGTACTTTATCCACGCTCGCAAACCGGAATAGCGCGCGACGATCTGATCCCGTCAAACACCCGCTTGCCCAGCGCGGATTACCGTAGATGAGTGTTGGTTTCGAACCCAAAGGAATATCCATGTGACCGACGCGATTAGAGCGGCTGAAATGATTCCGAATAGAACGCTGAGCATTGTGGTTCCGATCTTGACCGCCATCGGCGGTGCCAAAGTGGACGCATCTTTGCCGGCAAGATAGGGAAGCAATACCGCGCTGAGGATCAATCCGATCCCGGCACCGATAGCGAGTGAGATTACGGCGATGACAATCTGTTCGAGGCCGATCATTATCAGCATCTGCCGATTTGATAGTCCCATCGATTTCAAGACGGCGATTTCAAGACGGCGAAGTCGGTACGTAGTCCAACCCGTGACGAGGAAAGCGAACACGGACACGGTTGTTACGGCGATGAAGCCGAACGCAAGGTAACCGTTCCATCCGGCGGCCGTCAGCGCGTCGCTCCTTGACCGTGTGACCTCTGAACCGGCATGTTGCATAAGACGCACCGACACATTATTGCGTGTCAGAAGACCATCGATTTCACGTAATTCCGAGGATGCCGTATTGGGAGCGGAAATCCAGAGCTCGTTTGTAGCGTCAGCGCCGCGCGTTTGGTCAATCGATATGATGCGCTGGATCTCACGAAGGTCGGCTACCAAGTAGGGCGATGATACAGATGGAAATGTAGGAAAGAATTCGGTGAAAGCAACGAACTCGACAGTGGAACTGCGATTGCCTAAGAACAGTCGCGTTGTGTCGCCGATCTCTAGGCCTAACGCATCTTTGAACCAAGTGCTGCCTACAACCCTTAAGGCATCATCGGATGTCCCGATGCGTACCCCTTTCAACTGACCGAAACGCGGCGGTGACCAAGTGAGAACAGCACCGTCACCAGGTATCTCCGAATACGGGTCGATCCGAGCTCCCAAGTCGCCGAAACCAGCTCCTGCTGTTCGGCTACTGATTACGTCACGAAAATCGGTCAGCAAGGTCAGAGCACCAGTCCCTGAGGCCGTGGAGATGTCTTTGATACGGACCGATCCGGTCCTTGGTAGCGGAGGCTCTTCGATTGGGCGCCGAGATACGCCAATAAACTCCAACCAGAGGTCTCCGTTGTCGGCTGTGTCTCTTCGTAACGGCCCCAATGGAATTCCGATCCTGCACCAATCGGGCGGTTCGAACCCTTCTTCATCCTCCAGCGGCACGGGTTCAGCGCAAGTGTAAGGATTACCCACTGTTACAGAACGGGGTTCGAGGATGCCGATGCCCACGGAGTGGTAAAGACCGGATTCGTCTCGAATGCGAGCGACGAGACCAGTTTCAGACCGTTGAGTATCAGGTTTGACGAGGGCGGTGAGCCATTCGGCGTCTTTAGGTATCGCGAATCCGTCGGTATCGACCGACTTGACGAGAGCCGCGAGTTCCGCAGGCGATTCGGATGCCAAATCAGACCGCCACCACACCGCGTTCGGAAACTCACTCGTATCGATGCCAAGCGCGGTTACGGGTTCGTTCCCGCTAGGTGCGGCGACTGTCCCAGCCGCGCGCGCCACGGGTGACATTGCCGCGTAACCAAAGTCTGTAGACATTTGATCAACGGCGCGATGCAGATTGCTCCGGTTGTTAACGATCATGCCCGCGAGTCGTACGTCGGCACCGACCCGATATCGGGCGTCGTCGACCGCGTATTGATTGATTGATGGCGAAAGTATTGCGAGTAAAACCCCAATACTGGCTGCGAGCATGATCAACAGCATCAATCCCATGCTGGAGCGTGGGTTGCGGGCCAACGACCAGAGCGCCAGGGGTATCGCTGGCGAGAGACGAAACGCCGAAGGCAATCTCGCAAGCCCTTCGGCAATCCCACCGAGCAGAAGCGGCAAAAAGCGGAGCAAGACTATGGCACCGCCGGCCGCTATCGCCGCGGGCATCGCCAAGGCGAGGCGGTTGCTGAAGCCTTCTCCGAGCGCAGTACTCGATACGTAAAGGTCTTCTTGCGAAAGTTGCCACAACGCGGCGACGCCGATACACAGCAGAACGACGTCCAGATAGTAGCGTTGGGCGAGGTTGCGGGTTGGCGGGCGAGCTAGACGGCTACTCAGATCTTCGACGGTGGATGTGTTGCGTCGGATGGATGGAAGAAGTAAGGCCATCACCCCAATCACGGTTGCCGTGACTGCCGCGAGGACTGACTGAATTGAAAGACTCGCCGGCAATAGTTCGCCACCCGTGAGTTCAGTCAGAACAGGCAACCGCCCAGCCAGGGTAACCCCGACCAACGCGATGACAATGCCGGTGAAAAGTGAGACGAAGGCGATTAACAACGTCTCGCCAGTCATGAGCGCTATCTCTTGCGTAGTAGTGGCGCCGCGCGCCCGCACCATTCCGCTTTCGCTGAAACGGATGTCGCGGGCCTGTCCAGCAACGATCGCCGAGAACGCGAGGGCCGACAAAGCAATGACGGCACCCACCGACAACATCAGGCCGCGCGAGATCTGTGAACTCGCTAAGAATGACGTAAGCGCATCGTCTAAGGTCGTGATGCGTTGATATCCCTTTAATTCCTGCTTGAGAGTGTTCTGTTGACCTTCAAGGTCGTCCAATATACGTTCAGCATCGCGGGAGTGAATCTTATCGACATCGGTTTCGAAGACCCAGTAATAACGCAACTCGGTATCGGGCAACTGGTTTTCGACTGCGTTGATGAGCGTCGATTCAGCTACCACCAACGGCGCAAATACGAAGGCGTTGCTTGCCGCACCCAGGCCGGTGTCCATGGCCAACCATCGCAACTCGTTGGCAACGGAGCGTTCATAAATACCGACAACGCGGGCCTCGAAATCGATCTCCTCTGAGGTTGGGGAACTGAGTTGGACAATTTGCTCGACATCCACTCCGAGATATGTGGCGTCTGCGGTTGAGATCGCGACTTCAACCGGTGCGTCTGCACTCACAGTTGATGGCCATCGTCCTTCAATTAACGATGCAACGTTCTCGATCCCATCGACATATGCCAAGAACGTGCGGGCGTTCTTCCAAGGTATTAAAGCCTTGTCAAAAGTGAGCGTCACAGATTTGGCGGCCATGATCGGTCGATCAAGGATCGTGCCCAACTCACGAGTGCGTGTGCTGACGACGGTTTCCACCAACTCTTCGTGTGCGGCTTGAGAGATCGAATCGAGCCGGGCACGGATCGAGACATTCAAGTCGTCTTGGCGGTGTCCGTCGAGGCTTTGTGACAACGCCGATTGCCCCAGCGCGTCAAGGTAAATAAATACCCCGGCGGATACGGCGATGGCGATGGTTAATCCCACCAGCCGCAGACCGATGAAGGATTTTTCCGAAAAGGCGCGCCTCAGCACCAACTTCGGCAACGCGGCGATCGCCGCGCGACGTGATGAGCCGAGTTGCTGGTTCACGACACCTGTGACGTCCTGATCCTGGCGGCGACGGTGTCATTAGGTTTCATACCGGTCCACACCGCCGGTGCAAGTGCCACGCATGCCAATATGATCGCTACCGCGACCACCGGCAGCCAATCGACTTGCAGCAACATCGGCGGCAATGCGGCTTCACCCGTCGAAGTCCGAGTCATGCGGTCGGCGATGAACGTGACTCCGTAAACCCCACCAATCGCGCCGAGCGCGTAGCCAAGGCCCAACGAGATGAGTGTCCGCATCGCCGTCTCCATGACTACGCCAACCCGACTGCCGCCAAGCGATTCGACTAGAGCGTTGTCTAATCGCGTCAAATCCCGGTTGTGGAGCGTGACTGCGAACGACGTTACGAGGGCGATTATCACAGCGGAACCCGAGATCAGGCCACCTACGATCCGCCAACCGGCAGCATCACCGAGTCGCGTAACCGATTCTGCCTCAAGCGCATCGCGGTCCGAAACGCGCAAAGATGGCTCGATACCTTTGATCCTCGAAATTCGATCGCCTTGCATCGGTTCGCCGTCGACACTTAGGAAAAGTTCGGCAGAATTTGAGATGAACGGTTCGCTGACCGGGGTCAAGTATGAGAGAAGTGCATCGACGTTCGCAACGGCGAAGGGCTGATCTTGATCATTCATCGTCGGGAATAGGTCGAAAACCCCACGGATTTCGAACGGCACAAAACGTCCGTAGGCTTTTCCAGTGAACCGGTCGCCAACAGACAGGCCTGCGCCGTCCAAAAGAACTGGATTGATCAGAATCGGGACTGTGATCGGCCCCGATTCGGAATAATAGACGCCACGAACGCCGTCGTCCGTCCCGCGTCCCATCACGAGCCTTAGCGACCGACCATCTCGACTTTCAACGGCACCGTCGGTCACGACACTGATTACGATATCGTCATCGACCGATGTTGCAATCGCGTGCCAATGGTTGACCTCGGAGAATTCGGCAATCGGTTCGGTCTGCCCTCCTTCGTCGACCGCGTATAGGGAGTCGATGGTCAATGTTGCGGCACTGCCGATCGGGGAGGTTGGAGGTTCGTAAATCTCCACCGCCAATATCCACAACGGACGGGCAAGGCCGGGCTGGATGACGCCTTCAACTGTGTGCCAGGAATCTGCGGTCGTTGCGCCGTCGGTTGGTGCCAAGCGGACAGTGTGGGTAGTACCTTCCCGATCCATCAAACGAGCCCAGATATCAACCCGGCCTTTGCTCGTGCGCTGCAATCGGACCGACCCACGGATGGTGACTACGTCATCAGGTACCGGTAAGGATTCGGTCGGCGTGAATTCGGATATTCCCATCATCAACTCGTTTATCGGTTGCTCAGCGAAGTCGGACCGAAAATCGGCGATCTCAGCAAACTCGTCTGGTCTCAACGACAGCATCGTAAAGCTTGAGGCTGACTCGCCGGCCCCGGTTCGAGCCTCCGCCCGGGTCGCCCATGTATGCGCTGCTACCCAATCCAAGCTCGCAATCTCGGAGACGACAACGTTGTCAGAACCCTTGAAGCCGTCGATGCCAGAGATTCGTACGTCGGAAGCGGTAACGAACTCGATGCGTTCCCGCGCATTCTTGCCGAGAGTTGTGGAAAGTCCATTTGCGTTGATGACCACAATCATCGTTCCGGCGGCGAGCAGCATAAGAATCGCATGGCGCATCGTGGAACGCGAGAAGACCTTGAGAGCAAGCGTCAACATGGAGTGAATGTTCAGGCGTGCGAGCCGTTCGAAGACGACACCCGTGAAACGGAACAGACGCAACGCGATCAATGCGGCGGCAATGGCTGCGACGATAGGTAGCGAAGTCGCAAGCACGTTGAGATCGGTCAGACCATCAGCGCGTTGGACGAACAGCGATCCACGCCCGTTCAGTTCGAATATCACCGCGGCCGCTGCGATGACTATCCCTAAGTCAAGATTCGCGCGCCAGAACCAAGGCGACTGCGCGTCGCGGTGACGCGTCAGGTTCCGCACGATGTTGCCGGGACGCGCGAACGCCGCCGGTCCGACGTAAATCAAAAGCAACACACAAACTATGGTTGCGGACCAGAGCAATTGTTCGGGGAGGAACCGATACGGGAATAGCTGACCTCTGGTCAGGTCTTGAAAAGATCCCAATTGACCGAGCAAGGGCACGATAATCGACGCGAGCAATGGCCCGACAACCGCCGGGATGAGAAGCAGCACGCACGCGTAAAAAGCGATCGCGGTTAAGAGTTGATTCCGGTCGGCACCGCGAACCTTGAGCATCAAGTCTTCTGATACCCATCGACGCGAGATAATGCTCGTGTTCAGTGCTAAAACGAAGACCGCAAACGCCGCAAACAACGCGCCGCTAATCATGGTCGTAGTGTTCGTAAACGTCAACTGTCGTTGCAGCGTACGCAGAGCCGATTCGAGCCCCGAGAACGACGACGAAGAGGGAAGTAGTTTTGCGGCGTCAGTCCGGAATCGGTTGATGGCGTCGAGATAGTCGCTTGCGCCGATCCGCTCCAACTCATCCGTGTCGACGTAATACATCTTCCAGAGTTGTCCGATGTCCGCGATGCCTCGATTCGCGACTCGCTCCATCATCCCGTTCGACGTATACGCGATGATCGCGGGCCTTCCGCCCGTCGGACCTTGTTCTGGGTCAAATAACGTGGACGATAGTCCTTGCCAAACTTCATGATCTGGATCGTCAATGCGGTATATACCGGTTACACGAGGGGTGCTGTGCACGATATTCGTGGGTGGAACCGTAAGTCGCAATACGTCGCCAACATTGATGCCGTATGCGTTGGCGACGCTATCTAAGACGGCAATCTCGAGTTCGCCGTTGGCGTTGAACTCCGATGGGAATGCTCCCGTTACGAGTGAAACGGGTACTGTTCGCCCGTGGACGGATTGGTAGACAACAACCGATCCTGGAGGTCCAAAACGATCGTTGATCTGGCTGAGGTTCAGCGACCCGGAGCGGACAAACGTCGAGGTGTCACGAACTGCCGTGCCGAGTTGTGTACCAATTTGTTCGGCCGTCTCCTCGGTCGATCTGATCGCAGCAGAGTTGAACGTCATCTCGCGGATATGCACCCACGCGCCCATCTGCGACGGATTGAAACGATCGAGAGTTCTGCGCAACCCGAGTTGTTCGATGGATTCGAAATAAAGAGGGGCGGCGGAGATGACCGTGACGGCGAGAAGCGCGCTCAATGAAGCAATGATGAGAAAGATCAATTCGCCGCGGCTTTTCCGGACGGAGATACCCTGAACATTCACAACCGAATAGCGTATATCAGGTGCATATAATTGCCGCAGCAACCCTACACCGCAACGGACAATCAGGAACGGATATCCAGTGGCGAATATCAAGATCGAAAAACTAGAAACCTTCGTCGCAGTCAACTGGATGATGGTGCGCATCACGACCGACAACGGTATCCAAGGCATCGGAGAATCTACGTTCTTTGGTTGGCCGGGAGCCGCCGAAAACGTCGCACTCTCGTTCGAGCCGTACCTCATTGGACAAGACCCGCTTAGAGCAGAGCATCACTGGAACTACATGTATCGTGCCAAGTCGATGCGCGGAGGTGCGATCGGAGGTGGTATCAGTGCCATCGATCAAGCCCTGTGGGACATCAAAGGCAAGTATTTCGAAGCACCTGTGTGGCAGTTGCTTGGTGGCAAGGCACGCGATGCAGTTCGAGCGATGCTGGTCCTACCGACTGGAACACTGGAAGAGGTGGCCTTGGCCGCTGCAGCGGCCAAGGCCGATGGCTTTACCGCAGTCAAGTGCCTGTTGTATCAACACGAACATGCACCGATGCGCCACAGTGAACGTATCCAAGACCTTGTAGACCGCACGGCGGCCGTGCGAGATGCGGTCGGATGGGATATGGATGTGGGTATCGAGATTCACCGCAACATGATCCCGGGTGAGGCCATCGTGTTGGCACAAGAGATCGAGAAATTCAGGCCATATTTCTTCGAGGACCCGGTCGCACCCGATTCGATACTCTCATTCGGCGAGGTGTCCGAAAAGACTCGCATCCCGATGGCCGCTGGGGAGCGCAACCTCACCATTTGGGAGTTTAGGGAATACATCGAGGCGGCGGGTGTGCATCATGTCCGGCCAGACATTGGTGTTGCCGGGGGCTTCACTCACTGCAAGAAGATCTGTGCGATCGCAGAGTCGCACCATCAAGGCATCATTCCTCACGCGGTTCCATCCGGCCCGGTGGCAACGGCGGCACACGTGCAGCTTGGGGCGTGCGTTCCGAACTACGAGGTGCAGGAGCATGTTTACGAAGAAAGCTCGCCGTACTCGGATGTCGTTAAAGAGATCATCAAACTGGAATCGGGCTGGCTTCAAATCCCTGAGGTGCCGGGCATCGGCGTCGAACTCGATGAAGAGGGTATTGCCAAGCACCCGTATGAGTTTGGTCCGATCGGCGGTGCGTTGCGGGACGACGGCTCGGTAGCGCTTAGATAGTTAGTCACCGTCTGGCGATCAATTCGTCATTGAAAGGAAACACAGATTGAGTCTGAATTTGGGATTGGTTGGATGCGGTGGTATGGGTATGCGTCATGCCCACGGATACATCGAGATGCGGAAGCATTTCGATTCCTTCACGTTGTCCGCGGTGTGCGATCGCCACGAAGCGGCGGCTAACGGTGTCGCATCGGCGGTCGAGGATGCGACCGGACATCGCCCGCAAGTATTTACGGATTATGAAGCGATGCTCGCGTCTGGCGTCCATGCGGTCGATATCGTGACGGACACGCGAATGCATCACACCTTCGCGTTGCAGGCATTCGACGCCGGAGTTCACATCCTGACCGAGAAACCGATGGCCCTAACGATGAAGGCGTGCCGACTCATGCGAGACGCCGCTGAGGAAAAGGGTCTGGTGCTCTCGATCGGCGAGCAGTATCGTCGCGATCCCATGAATCGACTCGCCAAGGCGCTGCTCGACGCCGGCGCGATCGGCGAGCCAGGCTTCGCAATGAAGGTTTCGGTTGGAGGCGGTTCCGCGCTTATGCACGATACCGGATGGCGGGCGTTGAAATCACGCGCCGGCAGCATCATCATCGAACAAGGCGTACACGAGGCTGATCTGCTTATCTACTTCCTTGGAGATATCGAGTCGTTGTCGGCGCATACCGGACTTTTCGCTCCTGTCCGAACACGGGAAGGGATGACAGGTCAAATCGCACAGTTCTACTCGCATCGCGTCGAGGACGCTTTCGCCAATCAGGAGACGGTTGAGATCGACCAAGAGGACACTGCGATTGGGATCCTGAGATTCGTTTCAGGCGCGATTGGTCAACTTACGATCACCAACGCCTCGATTGGTTACGGAGCAGGTATCAACACCATTCACGGTAGCGCGGGCACAATGCAGATGCCGCCGACCCGCACCGGCGTACCCCCAAGCATCTATCTAGAATCAGCGCAAGAGCCGCTCAGCCAACAGCAGATGCTTGAATTGGTGCCCGATTGGGAACTCGATGAAGTAACGACGACATTCTTCGGAGGATCGAGGAGAATGGGTTCATACGACGTTGGTTTCGAGGCCATCGACCGCATATTGGTCGCCATCGAGATGCAGGAGTTGGCTTCGGCGATAGAATCAAATGTTAGAGAAGTCGAGATCGATGCCGAAGTTGGGATGAAGGCCTTAGCTGTTTCCTACGGAATACTAGAATCTGGCAACTCCGGGCAACCGGTATTGCTCGCCGACATCATGGACGGTTCTGTTGCCGAATATCAATCCGAGATCGACCGCGAAGCGGGGATCTGAACAAACCCCGCGCCATCAATTTGCAAAGACTGCAGTTGTATTCCTAATCCTCTTTGCGTTGACGTGGGGAGTCGCTTGCGCTTCGCACGCGTTGGAAGACGACACAGACTACTCGGTGAAGGTTTGCGATCGCGTGGACGACATCAGCGAAGGGATGCTCCGCGAGGAGCTTTCGGTCAAAGATATCGAAGCGCGCATCGAATTGCTTGAATCTGAACTCGATTCAGTGCGCGGCGAGTTGGTCGATGCTACGGAACGCTTCATCTTGGCGCTGAAAGAGATTCTCGCAGGCGGGTATTATGACTATCCGACGTTGCAGGTGCTCAACTACCTCGACACCTACGAACACATGGAACAACACGTCGAGGGTTACGAAGCCTTAGAAAACGTTCGCTTCGAGTGCGAATATGTTGGCAAGGAGTGGATCGGTGATGAACCCGCCGTACAAGTGCATTTCAGTCAATCCGGCATCGAAGCCGGCAAATATTCGCTCGAAGAACTGATCGAACACGGGGAGACGCTGTTCACCGCGTCCTTCAATGCGCTAGACGGTGCTGGACGCCCCACACGAACCGGAGACTCGAGATTCCGAGACCGGAGAGAAGGCTTCGAGAGCTTTAACCGCATTTCAGGACCGGATTCCAACGCGTGCAGCGGTTGTCACAACTTGCCGGTCATCGGCGGTGGCGGCGACAACGTCGCAAACGTGTTCGTCCTCGGACAACGGTTCGAGTTTGTCGATTTTAACGATCAGATGGAGTTTGATTTCCGCGACGATTTGGAGGATCGATTGCAGTATGAACAGGAGGATGAGGCCCCCCTGACCCTGCAGAACGTAGGCAACGAGCGCAATACCGTCGGAATGTTCGGCTCCGGTTTCGTAGAGCTTCTTGCGCGCGAGGTGACTCGTGAGTTGCTCGCCCAAGAAGAAGCGACTATTGCCGAAGCTAAGAAGTCTGGCTGGCCCGTGCGCCGTGAAATCAGCGCAAAAGGTATCGACTTCGGTGCTATCACCGCCCACCCCAACGGCTTCGTATACACGAGCGAAGTTGAAGGCGTAGACGGCGATCTCATCGTCAGACCGTTCAGCCAAAAGGGTGTATTTAGGAGTTTGCGCGAGTTCAATAATGACGCCATGTTGCACCACCACGGAATCGAGAATTACGAGCGCGTTGGCTCTTTCATCGACCGAGATGGTGACGGAGTAGTTAACGAGATGACACCGGGAGATGCTACCGCGTTGGTGGCATTCTTGGTTTCCCTTCCGGCCCCGGTTCCGCAGATGCCCGAAGACCCCGATCAACGAGCAATCGTCGAATTAGGTAGACAGAAATTCACTGATGTCGGTTGTGCCTTATGCCACATACCGGAGCTCCCGCTCGAATCTCTGGTCTTCACCGAACCAAATGAATTCAACGTCGGTAAAGACCTGAGACCGAAAGCGACTGATGCTGTTTTGGAGATCGATCTCAGCGACTTTTCGAGTGAACTCCGAAAAGATGAGAACGGACATTATTTGATACCGGTTTTCTCTGATCTCCGTCGTCACGACATGGGCGAAGATGGGGTGCTGGACAACGAGGAGGTTATCCAAGGGGGCGTACCAACGGAGCAATGGATGACCCGCCGGTTGTGGGGTTTCGCCTCCGAGCCACCATTCCTACATCACGGACGCGCGACGCTGATCTCCGACGCTATCGAAGCCCACGGTGGATCAGCCAACGGCGCTCGGAATCGCTTCATTGGCCTCCCCCAAGAAGAAAAAGACGCATTGATCGCATTCCTCAAAACCATGATCATCCCGACGGAGTAGCCGAGATCAAGCCATGGTCCCGCTGAGACTACTCCCCGCCGTAGCGTTCGCGATCCTAGTCTCTATAACCGCGTTTGCTTGCCAATCCGAACCCTCGAATAGATCAGACGATGGTGCCGAACCCACCGTCACTCCCATCGCCGGTGTATCCGCTGACATCGCCCTATTGGCTCACCGATTGGTGTTCGCGTATATGTCCGACAAGCCGTGGGGCTTCTTCGGAGCTACTTGCGAAAGGTGGATCGAGGACGATTATCTATGGGAAACCTCGATGAGCGACATGCAACCCGACGGGCGCATCAAAGTAACCTATCAGCGCAACGAGGATCGGATCATCGGCCCCGAACAACTGGTCTTCTACGTCGACCTCGATTCTCAGGAAGTCGAAGGCGATAATAAACCCGACACCGACACCGGCAGATTGGGCGTTGCCGAAGGCTGCGATCAATGGTGATTATTTCCGCTTCGTTAAACTTGATTGTGTCGATTTAAAGAATGTGGCGTGACGATATCGCGCTTCACGCCCTCGACTAGACAGGATCCGCTCGAAATGCCATTGCGCCCCATCGCTGATGTCGCCCAAGACCTCGGCTTCTCTCCCGCAGATATCGAAACCTACGGCAACGACAAAGCGAAAATCCCGCTTCAGTCGTTCCCAAGCCGACAAACGCCCGGCAAACTCGTCGTGGTTACGGCCATTACGCCCACCCCTGCGGGTGAAGGTAAATCCACAACCGCTGTTGGGTTGACTCAAGGACTTTCGAAGATCGGTAAGAACGTCGCACTGACGATCCGTCAACCATCATTGGGACCAGTCTTTGGTCACAAAGGCGGTGGCACGGGTGGCGGAAAATCGACCGTTCAACCGGCGAACGAGATCAATCTGCATTTCACAGGTGATTTCCACGCCATGGAGTCGGCTCACAACCTTCTGGCCGCAATGACCGACAACGCGGTGTACCGAGGCGCGATACCCGGACTACAACCTGACGGCGTTGCGTGGCGACGGGTTACGGATGCTGAAGATCGAGCGCTACGGCAGGTGGTTACTGGTGTCGGTGGTCGACTAAATGCCCCAATGCGCGAGGCAGGGTTCGATATCAACGCCGCGTCCGAGATCATGGCGATACTGGCGTTGACAAACGGCTACGCCGATCTCCGTGAACGCATCGGCAACATCGTCGTTGGTTGGACGACGGACCGCAAACCGGTGACCGCTCGCGAAATCGGCGGTATCGGCTCGATGATGGCCCTGTTGCGAGACGCCGTTAAGCCGAACCTCGCCCAGACGCTAGAAGGACAACCTGCGATCGTTCATATGGGACCGTTCGGTAACATCGCGCACGGCTGCAGTTCAATCCTTGCGGATATTCTCGCCGTCAATACCGCCGATATCACGATTACCGAGGCCGGATTCGGAGCCGATCTCGGTTTCCAAAAATTCATGGACATCAAAGTCCGGCAAGGCGGTCCCGAGCCTTCCGCCGCGGTCGTCGTCGCGACGATTCGCGGACTCAAATGGCACGGTGGCGTGAAACGAGACGCGCTCGAATCGTCAAACGTAAACGCCGTTAAAGTCGGCGCTCAGAACTTAGCGAACGCGATCCGTATCGTCAAGATGTACGGTCTGCCGGCGGTCGTAGCAATCAATCAATTCCCGTCAGATACCGCCGAGGAGATCGCGGCCGCCAAGAGCGCTGCGATCGAGGCTGGCGCGGTCGGTGTGGCGGAGGCACGCGGGTTCGCCGAAGGCGGTGCTGGCATGACCGACCTGGCTGAAGCGGTCTGGGACGCAGCTCACTCAGGCGTTGCGGACGTCAATCTGCTATACGAGGACAATTTGTCAACCGTCGATAAAGTTGAGAGGATCTCCGAGAAATTGTTCAATGCGGACGGTGTCGACTGGGGGCCGCTAACCAAGACAACCGCACGCCGTTTCGAGTCGAACGGCTGGGACTTCCCGATCTGCATGGCTAAGACGCACCTTTCCGTTTCGGCAAACCCGAGATTGCTGAACGTGCCCCGTGGCCATACGATCCCGATCCGCGAATTGCGAGTCTTGGCCGGTGCTAAGCAGATCGTAACCTTGGCTGGCAACATCATCACCTTGCCCGGCCTACCTTCAAACCCGAACGCGTGGGACATCGATCTCAACGACGAGACGGGCGAAATAACCGGTATATTGAGCACATAAACTCACCGTCGTTCCCGGGACACGGGAATCTAGGAGCGCGAATCGTATGGCCGACCCTAAGATCACCAAGATGGAAGTAATCGAGTTCGAGTACTTCGTCGACAACATGGAGGGGGCCGGCCGGATCGTATTGCCGGGTTATGCACCTGGAACTAAGCTCCGCCAAACTGCTCGCATCGTCGTGATTCACACTGATGCAGGCGTGACCGGTGAATACGTCGGCGGTTCTGCCACCGAGCACTCCGCCATCGGCCTCTTTGCTAACGCCGTCATCGGTGAGAGTGCCTTCGCTCGCGAACGCATCTACAACGATGCCAAACAGGCGACGCGTCAGCACGCCCGGATGGGCATGTCGCAGGTCGACATGGCACTTTGGGACCTCGCTGGTAAACTGCTCGACCAACCGATTTATCGGCTATTGGGCGAGCAGCGAAAGTCGTTCCCCGCATACGCGTCTACGTACATCGGTGATAACTACCCCGGCGGTTTGAACAGCCCAGAGGCGTACGCCGATTTCGCCGAGCAGTGCCTGGAGATGGGATATAAAGGCTTCAAGATTCACCCTTGGCAAGAAGCGCCGATCGAACAGCACGTGCGATTGGTCGAGGTCGTCGGGGAACGCGTCGGCGACAAGATGGACCTGATGCTCGATCCGTACTGCGCAATCCTCACGTTTGGGGATGCATTAAAGATCGGCCGGGCGTGTGAAGCGTACAACTACTACTGGTGGGAAGATGTTTACAAGGATGGCGGCGAATCGGCGTTCGCGCACCGCAAACTGCGCGAGCTGATCCGAGTTCCGCTACTGCAACTAGAACATGTTCGTGGGCTTGAAAAGCACGTCGACTTCATCATTGCCGATGGAACTGACTTCGTACGGATCGACCACGACTACGACGGCGGCATCACCGGCGTCATGAAGATCGCCCACGCCTCCGAAGGCTTCGGACTCGATGTCGAGCCACACAGCCCCGGACCGAGCCGTCGGCAGACGATGGCGGCGATGCGCAACTCCAACTACTACGAACTGGGCCTTGTGCATCCCAAACTCCAACCGTCGTACCCACCCGTCTACCTAGATGGCTACAGCGATATGCTCGATGCCATCGACGAGAACGGCGAGGTGCAAGTCCCCGAAGGCCCCGGAATGGGCGTGACGCACGATTGGGACTTCATTAACGCTCACACCGTTGGCAAGACGGTGTACGACTAGAGGGATTACAGGCGAATACGATGTCTGAAACGCATTGGTACAAAGGCAATATCCACACCCACACGACGGAGTCAGATGGCGACGCCGATCCGGAGTTTGTGACCACTTGGTACCGAGATCACGGTTACGACTTCTTGGTGTTGAGCGATCACAACCATCGAACGATCCTTGAGCATGAGATCGATGGGGGTCCACTGATGATTCCGGGCGAGGAGGTTTCGTCCCGGATTCTAGGCGGTACGGTTCCGATTCATATCAACGCGATCGGGATTCGGCACGTCGTCGAGCCCACCGACATCGACGATATCGTCGCAACGCTTCAGGCGAACGTCAACGCCATCGTGAACGCCGGAGGCATCGCTCAGCTCAATCATCCGAACTACGAATGGGCGTTTAACCACGAACACATCACGCAGGTCGAAGGCGCAAGCCTCCTCGAAATCCACAATGCACATCCCGCGGTCAATAACTTTGGCGCACCCGGCAAACCGAGCACGGAAGAGATATGGGACCGCGTCCTCACTGGCGGGCGCGTCATCTTCGGTACCGCCACTGACGACTCCCATAACTACCACGACTACACGCCCGACGCTTCGAATCCAGGCCGGGCATGGGTCGTCGTGAACGCGCCGGAACTCACTATCGATGCCATCGTTGAAGGCCTAGCGAACGGCAATTTCTACTCTTCGACAGGTGTCACGCTAAGCGAACTCTCGACATCCCAAGACCGCATAGAACTGGAAATCGAACCCGATCGGTCAGCGATATGCGTCACTACATTTTCGGGTCGAGATGGTGACGTTCTCAAGGAAGTCGAAGGTGCGCGGGCAACGTACGAATTAACAGGCGATGAGGGATACGTGCGCGCGACAGTGAGGTCATCAAACGGTTTCCGTGCCTGGACGCAGCCAGTTTTCACAAGATCAAATAATTAGCACTTGCGTTGTTATATGCATTGAAGCTATAACCCAACGCATAACAACATTTCTTGGGAGAACAGTTCATGGCGACCGTTGAGGAGCGATTGAGCCGCATAGAAGGCGGTTACGAACATCTGGCCACCAAGGCGGATCTTTACCAGCTTGAGAATCGCATGACGCGGTGGCTGGTTAGCTTGGTCATCGCCCTGGCGATATTGGCAGTATCCGTATCCGGACTATTCGTGCAAACACTCTTCGCGTGAACGTCTAATCAACCCTTATCCACCTCAACCTGCTCACCAAAGTACCCGGCCACCGAATAGTACGTTCGTGACTCGTCAATGGGACGCGCATCTAGAATCGCCGTAACCTCGTCCCGTTCATCCGGAGTGAGTCGCCAATCTGAAGCACAGGCGTTCTGCTCAACCTGTTTCGGTGAGCTTGCGCCGGCGATTACAGTGCCAACGATCGGTTCGGCGAGCAACCACGCGAACGCCAATTCAAGTAGCGTCTTGCCGTGCGACACCGCCCAATCCTGCAACGCCGTTATCGTGCGCAAATTGTCGTCGGTGATCCAGCGTTCCGACTGTCCTGCGTCCAAATCAAGCCGCGTGCCCGACGGTGCTTTACCCGAGACGTCGACTTTGCCAGTCAAAAAACCAGCCGCCAACGGAAGATAGGGCATCACTCCAACTCCGTGGGCACGACACGCCGGAAGCATCTCTGCCTCCCCGCCGCGTTGCAACATTGAATACTCGAACTGTGAGGAGATGATCTGAGTCATCCCACCCGCATTGCTGGTCCAGACTGCGTCCACCATCCGCCAAGCCTCAAAGTTGCACACTCCGATGTACAACGCCTTCCCTTGTCTCACGATGTCATCCATCGCTCGTAGCGTCTCGTCCAACGGCACCCGAGGATCAGGACGATGGATCATATAGAGATCGATATAGTCCGTTCGCAAACGACGAAGACTATCCTCGATGGCATCCATCACGAACTTGCGTCCGCCGCCGAAGAGATTGGGACCATGCTCCCTCTTAGAGCCAAACTTGGTGCCGATCAACATCTCGTGCCGCCGACCCTCCAACGCTCGCCCGATGTACTCCTCCGACACCCCCTGAGCGTAGACGTTGGAAGTGTCGATGAAGTTGATGCCGTGATCGATCGCGGCATAGATTATCGACTTCGACTCCGCATAATCGCGTCGCCCCGGCTCCCCAAAGCTGTTCGCGCCCAAGCCCGTTTCCGAGACTTCGAGGCCTGAGTTTCCTAAGTGGCGGTAGCGCATGGGCACATGATAACGTGACGGAACATTTCGGATGGGAAAACGCAAATTACAGCTATGAGCTGAATAGTTGTGTTACGCGCTATTAGCGCGTGATACTATTAATGCCAAGTGATCAAGAGTTTCAGAGACGATGACACCGAAGCCGTCGCCAACCTGAGCTTGGTAAGACGGTTCTCCTAAACCTACAATGACGGGCGAAGCGGAAATGGCGGATGCCCTCCGAGGATCAGATGAAATGGCACGCGGAACACAGAACATCGATGACCTCGAAAACACCACCAAACTCCCGCCGATCCATCCGGGCGAGATCCTCGAAGAGGAATTCTTGCAGCCTATGGGCATCACAAAGTACGCCTTAGCTAAAGCTATCGGCGTGGACGCAACCCGCATTCATTCCATCGTCCTCGGGACCCGTTCGATTACGGCCGAGACTGCGCTACTGTTTTCCCGATTCTTCGGAAACAGTGCCGAGTTCTGGATGGCGTTGCAGGCGCAGTACGATCGCGAACGCGCTGAAGACGAGATGTCGGAACGCCTGGCAGCGATTGTGCCTTGGCATTCAGGGGCGGATGACTGATCAACCCGGCAAATCCAAATCCGTGTTCGGCGTCTCGGTCCAGTCTTCTTTGGATCGTCCATCGTAGTCGAAACGGGTTGCACGGACTTTGGTAGTTCCTTGGTTCATGAGGCATCCCCAGGCGCGGGCATGACGCGCGGTAGCCAGTGGGTCGGTAGCCGCTCAAACCACCAGCGACTAGCTCCTCGGCTGGCCCAACAACCTCATCCCTAGGAGAGTGAATCCTTGCATGATGGATCGTATTGAATGCCTACACACAATTACCCCAAGGATGGTGGCAGTGACCGACAGTTCTGCATTCCTTAGATCGTTGCTGCGACCCTCCACCAGCCGGGCAGCACTGGCGAATCCAGCACCGATCAATCGCGTTGAGCGATCACAGCGAATTGGTAGCGCGGTGTCGACCGTTTGGTTTATATCAATCGTCCTCGGCGTGTTGGTACTATCTTCATGGAGATGCGCGATGCCGGGTTCCGACTTGACTCCTTCGGATTCGAATCGACAAACTGACATTCGATCGGTTGTCAGCGATCCGACGCCATTCGAAACCGCGTCACCCGTGATTACCGATACCGATAGTCCGTTGCGCGGGGGAGTGTTTCGGCTTGGTACGGGAAATCGAATGGTCGCCGACCCTGTGATTGGCGACACCGTGTTCGGAGACTACAGTAACTCACAATGGCTCGTTGGAGAGATCTATTCGGGTTTGATGAAAATCGATGACGGATCCAACACGATTGTCCAACCAGACCTCGTATCGAGTTACGTCCTGAGTTCTGACCGTCGTGTCTACGAATTTAGATTGAAACTGGGATTGAAGTTCAGCGACTCGAGTCCGGTAACCGCATCGGATTTCAAGTGGAGTTGGGAAAGAGCGTTGAATCCGCGAAGCCGTTCGCCGCGAGCTCGCGATGTGTTGGGCTCGATTGAAGGCTCAACGGCTATCCTCGACGGATCAGCCTCTGAACTTTCAGGAGTCGTCGCGGTGGATGATCACGTATTGAAAGTCACGTTGAACGCTCCCCGCAACGATTTCTTGGCACTTTTAGCGGATCCAGTGGCCTCCGTGCTGAAACGTGGAAATGTAGAGAACTGGGGTGTAGATTGGGCCACGGTGGTGCATTCGGCTCTACAACCGATCGAACAACCGCATCATGAATTACCGGTGGGAACCGGCCCGTTCAAGTTGGATTCCGTTGACTACCAAAACGGACCGTGGGTTTTGAAGCGCAACGAACACTTTCACGGACGTGCTCCTTTTCTTGATGGCATCGAGATCATCACGAATTTTTACGCTGATGGCGTCGCAGAGGGAATCGCGCGAAGGATAGCGGCATTTCAAAATCGGGATATCGACATGATGTATTCCGATCCGATAGACATCGATTATCAAATAGTCGGTGTCAATGGTGCACCGGAGTCGGTTTTTTTGGCTTTCAATCCCGATGTCAGGCCATTTGACGATGTTCATTTCAGGCGCGCGTTGGTAATGGCAACGGATTTGCCGAACTTGGATATACACGGAGGCAGGATTACTTTTGCCCTCGGCATCCTCCCGCCGGGGTTCCCTGGTTTCCGTGAAGAATTACAACCGCTACCTTTCGATCCCGTTCAAGCCCGCGAGGAATTAGCGTTATCTCGGTATGCTGACCATCAAATTGCGATCGGTTTCAATCCGCTGAGTCGGGGTTTTATCGAAGATGAATTTCAGCAGATCAGTGACAGTTGGTCCGAGATTCTTGGCATAGCAGCTGAGTATCAACCTCTTGATATTCGCACATACTCTGATGAGCTCGAGCGAGGTTCGTTACAAATGATTGGATTCCGGTTGATGCCTGCGTATCCGGATCCGTATGCTATTTTTCGAGTGTTCAACGATCCTTCTAACACAGGTGCAGATTCGGCAGAAGGTGTCTGGATCGCGCGCAAATTGGATGAAGCCAACCGCGAATCTGATGCGGCCAAGAGGCTTGAAATATACGGCGAATTGGAGCAATACTTGATCGACCAAGCACTAGTGCTGCCGATCGGTTGGGACACGAATGTGTCATACTGGTCGTTGCAGACTTGGGTCAACGACTTCGTCTGGCCCAAGTACGGCGGTTCCAAATTCAAAGACGTCTGGTTCGATGAAACGGCACCCGAACGAGAGTTGCCATTGCCGTAACGTCTTGGGATCAGTTCACCCAGGCAGATCCAAATCCGTGTTCGGCGTTTCCGTCCAATCTTCTTTGGACCGCCCGTCGTAGTCGAATCTGATTGCGCCACCTTTGATGGTGACTTGATTCAGCAGTCTTCCGGGTGCTGGCATGATTCGGTAACCAGTGGGCCCGCTGTCGCTCAATCCGCAAGGTCGCTCGACGTACTCCAGCACCGTCACATCCGCGGTCGCGCCGGGAGTCAATGTTCCGAGTTCGGGATGCCCGATCTGCTTCGCGGGCGCCCATGTCGATTTCTCCACGATGTCGTACATCGTCATGCCGATCGCGAGGAACTTGCTCATTACTTCCGTCTGAGTGGCACGGGATGTGTGCAGACTCATCCGGTGCAGGTCCGTTGATATCGTGTCCGGAGGGAATCCCTGTTCGATCGCTGGGACCGCCATCGAGAATGAGAAACTGTTGTTGCCATGCCCGACATCCATGATGATGCCTTTTTCACGCGCCTCCCAGTAGTGCGGCTTCACCTTGCCGTCGTTGCCGATCATGGGCTTGCCGTAGCCGTAGCAGTGCGTGACCCCGTCGCCCGGATTCATGTGCTCCAGCATCATCTCGCCAAATGGACGAGACGCGCGAGCGTTTTGGTCAATCAGGCAGAACGTGCCTGATTCGGCGGCAGCCGCTACGCCACGATCCACCGATTCCCAACCGACACCGCCATAGTGCGCTACTTTGACGCCCACGATGACGTCGGAGCGTTGCCGAATCTTCGCCGCCGTCGCCTCCACATCCATGTCATCGGTGTCCTGCTCACCATCCCCGCACATGCCATTGCCGACGATGTTGAGTAGTGCGAACACTCTTGGTCCGGCCTGTTTGATGATCGTTTCGTTCATGTGGTCGAAGGTGCGCCAACCCGAACCACCGCAATCGACCATGGTAGTGACACCGTAGGGGAAGCACAATTCGTCCGGGAACATCGCACCGCCGTAGAGGTAGCAGTGGGCGTGAAGGTCGATCAAACCGGGCGTTACGTAGCAATCCGAGGCATCGACGACTTTGCGTCCCTGCGCCTCTGGAATGTCGGGTTGGACCGCGGCGATTGATGAACCGGAGATGCCGACATCCATCATCCCGTCGATACCGTTCTTCGGGTCTATAACATGACCGCCCTTGATCAGAATGTCGTACATTTGCTCGTCACCTTTCGAAATTCTCCCTTGTTCCGGAACTCCCCGTCATTCCGACGAATGCCGGCGCTTCAGCGGACGAAACGTCCATCCAGAGACAACCGTTCTGTTAACTATCATCTGATCTGGCGCAATCGTGGATCCGTTTTGTCTCTCACCCAATCTCCGATGAAGTTGAAAGACATAACGACGAGGAATATGCAAAAACCGGGGAAGAACGACACCCACCAAGCGGTGTCGAGGAACTCGCGTCCATCGCTGATCATGTTGCCCCACGAAGGAAACCGAGACGGTACGCCGATGCCGAGGTAGCTCAATGACGCCTCAGTAAGAATCAATCCGCCTACGCGTAGACTTGCCAGCACCATCAGAAGATTCAGAACGCCAGGCAAGATGTGGCGGTACATGATGCGGAAGTCGCTGCCGCCAGCCACCCGCGCCGCTGCAACGTAGTCGCGAGTCTTGAGCGTTAACACTTCTGCACGGATATTCCTAACCAGTCCGACCCAGGTCGCCATGACCAACAATCCGATCAGTACGTGAAGCCCGGTGCCGATTGTTATTGCGACAACAAGCGCGACGAGTAGGAACGGCAACCCATTCCAAACATCCACAAATCGCGTCATCACCTCGTCGAACCAGCCACCGAACCATCCTGAGGCAATGCCTGCCCATAGCCCAAGCGTCATGCCAATGAATGCCGACGCGAATGCGACCGTGATCGAAACGCGTGTCCCGTGAACCAAGCGTGAGTAAATGTCACGCCCGTGTTGGTCGGCCCCAATGAAATATCGGCTGTCTAGGTATTCGTTGTTTTCGTAATATTCGTCGTACCAAAAAGGCGGTGCAAAGCTCCCGCGCAGATTTTGTTTATTCGGATCATCGGTGGCGAATTGGGTCGTGAATATGGTGGCAAGTGCAAACATGATGATCACGAACGCCGGAATCACAGGCCAACGCCGCATGAAATCCCAAGCGACTATTGGCGAGCGAAACACAACTTCGATTGTCGAAGGAGCTCGTTCTTGGGCTGTGTCAGCAATCGCCATCAATCTAGCCTGATTCGAGGATCTACAACGACATATAGAAGGTCGGACACGAAGCTCATCGCCAGAAATAGGATCGTGAACAGCAATACGATGCCGGTCAGCAACGTGAAATCATTGTCATTTACCGCTGCAACTGCGATCTGGCCAACTCCTGGCCAAACGAAAACGTTTTCAACAAGAACAGCACCATCCATGAATCCCGCGAGCAGAAGAGCAGACACTGTTAGCGGTTGTATGAGCGCGTTCCGAAACGCATGCTTAGCAACAACTCGTCCGTAGCCCATGCCTTTCGCTCGCGCCAGCTTGATGTACTCCGAATCCATTACCTCGAGCATCGCGGAACGCGTGATTCGCAGATACCCGGCGATCGGGCCCCAAGCTAGAACCAAGACGGGCAATATGAAGTACTGGAATTGCCCCCAGAAACCCGCGTCTGTTCGGCCGTAGAAGGTTGGCACGGGCAGCCAGCCAAGGTAAACGGCAAAGATCCAGATTCCCACTATTCCGACCCAAAACGCAGGCACTGATTGACCCGATAGGGCGAATGCTCGGAGGAAGTAGTCCAAAATCGAAGCTCTTCGCATCGCCGAAAGGATTCCCAGAGGGATGCCGACGAACGTGCCTACGATCCAAGCGCCGATTGCCAACTGCATCGTCGCCGGCCAACGTTCCCTCAGAATGTCCGTCACCTTGCGATTGGTTCCAACGCTTCGGCCTAGATCGGCGCGAGCGATGTTGCCCAACCAAGTTAAGTACTGGAGAATTATCGGCCTATCGAGGCCCCACTTCGCTCGCAAGGCGGCGATCTGCTCAGGTCCGATGGCATATCCCTCAGCACGAATGAAGACGTTAATCGGGTCGTCCTTGGCGTGCGCTAACCCAAACACGATGATGGTAGCGCCGATGAGTGAAATCCCCATCGTGGATACTCGTTTTAAGAGGAATCGAAGCATCTGGAATTAGGCAGTTAAGTCGCAGTGGCGCGACCCTAAAAGGGTCGCGCCACTGCGACTGTTGGCTAATCGCCTTTAGGTTGGTTCCGGTTTATCGAATCACCTGACGGTGACGATGAACTCGGGATGGTGCAGCGCAGCTTCACGCACCGACAACGGCATGTCCCAAGAAGCTATCTTCTTCGGGTTCACCAGAGCGGTGTTCGGTCGCGCGACCGTGCCGATCGCCGGATTGTTCTTGTGCAAGAAGTCCGCCATCAAATTGCGGATCTCGATGCGTGCTTGCTTATCCTGTGCAGCGTTCATATCGGTGCCCCATTGGCAGAGCTCTTGAATCTCGATGCCGATGTTGAAACCGGGTCGCCCACCAGAACACTCCGCGTTACTGACCACCGGCCAGTCCCAAGGTGCTTGCGGACTCTCGGCACCGGCGGAGTGAATCCACGGCGCCGTCGCAGTACGACCGATCAAACTCGGGCGATAGGTCTGATACTGAGCCTTCCAATCTTGCATGTCGATCCCGAGTTCGCGCCACATGCCGACAACCGCGGTACCGATCTCTTCGTCACCCCTTCCTAATCGGATGAAGAAGGGCATCTCGAACCGGATACCATTGTCGTTCTTCGGATATCCGGCCTCATCCAGCATCCGTCCTGCCAATTCAGCGTTGTACTCGACGTTCCACTTGTCCTGCCAGTTCGGGTTGTTGATGTCGTGTCCATAGACGTAGTTCACCCAAGCAGCGTTTGAGAATAGGACCTCGGCGATCAGCGCACGATCAATCGCGAACGAGAGCGCTTGCCGAACTTGCGCCGCACGGGTCATGCTAGTGAACCCTTCCGGCGGGTTGCCAAAGTCGTCGCGCCGTGGGTCGCCGATCCATGGGATGTGATGTTGCACTGTGGCGTGCAACGTGATCGGAGTCTCTTCGTCATCAGGATCCGGCGTGTAGATCGAGTTCTGCCAGTAGTTGCCTGAGAACGAGATCGAGTGGAAAGACCCAGCGCCAGCGCCGATGATCTCAAAGCCTTCCTGAGTGAGCGTCGGGTAGTTGCGCAGGTCTACCGCCGCAACATCGATGCTACCAGTCCGGAGCGCCGCCTCTGCAACTGCATCCTCTACGATCGGCTCGTAGATTATGTTCTCTACTGCCGGAGTCTTACGATGATGGTTTTCCACCGCCTTCAACTGCAAAGTGGCATCGTAGGCGTACTCTTCGACCATGTAAGGTCCGGTGCCAATGACGTTTTCACGCACCCAGTCTTCACCCATTTCGTCATAGGCTTTCTTGCTGGTTATGCTCAAGCCCAGACCGGATTGACCAAAGATGAAGGTGTCCCAACGCACGTCGAACTGCCTCAACGGCACACGAACCGTCATATCGTCGATCTTGGTCAACGGTTGGTTGCCGATGAACGCAACCCAGTTCGAACCGCCGTCAGTTGCGGACTCGGGATTGTATCCGGGGTTGCCCTTGTTGTAGGCCCAGACGACGTCGTCAGCGCTCAGGTCTCCGAAACCCCCGTGGAACGGTACGTTGGGTTTGATGTTAAAGATCAACGCCTGTCCACCGATTGCGTCGGCGTCGTCAACAAGATCCCAGCCCGTGATGACCTGATTGACCGCGTTGCCACCAGCGTCAGTCAAGAAGAACTTCTCAGTGACGCTCGAACCGGTAAACATACCTCCAGTCGGGTCACCCGGGATTCCGCTTCCCCGCAACTCCAACCCGGTGCGAATCACAACGGTGTCGGACCCGGTGACGGGTGCTGGGGGTTCGCTAATGGTTGGCGCGGCCATCGGAATCGGGAGCCCGTAGAAGGTTTCAGGAGCCGGAGTCGGCGAGGCTATGACGATCTTTTCGACTTCCTCTTTGACTACTACCGTCTCCACCACCTTGACTTCGACAGGAACTTCTTTCGCGACCTCTTTTACGACTTCGCGTTCGATGACTACGGTCTCGACGACGGTCTGACCTTCGACGATACGTTCGCGTTCAACCACGACCGTCTCGACGACTATGACCTCAACTTGTCGTTCCACAGGCACTTCGACGGTTTGGATGACTGTTTCACCCGCAACCTGTACCTCTTTTTCGACCACCACAGTCTCTACAACGCGCACTTCGACTGGTCGCTCTACAGGGACTTCCACCGTTTGGATGATGGTCTCTCCCGCACAGGCGAACAATGCCACCGCTGCCAATGCGGCGACAATCGGCACTAAGGCGTACCTAAACGTCTTGGTCCGTAACATGGTTACCTCCCACATCTATTGAGCCTTTGACACTAACGGTCGCGAGTTTCAAAGCCCGCGCGACGGTCAAGGGCAATTGATGTCGAAATCTTATCGCAAGATCGCGTTTTGGCGCGTCTACAAATCAAAACGTTTCGACAAAAATACGATCGTGTGAAATCTGGGCGCGAAAGCTATATTTCTCGCCGACGTGCGAGCTGCGCGGTGAAAACCAACGACGGTATGTTGGAAGCGAAAACTCCACCGAAGAACCCGGCACCGGAGATATCACGGTTGAGGATGTAGAGGTCTGAATGCTCTAAGAACGAACCAGCGACGACCAGCGCCAACAAAGATCCCGCGACCGCGGTTAGGACAGATGACGCGAACAACCCAAGCGACTGGGCCCGCGTCTCTGCAACTCCGAACCATCCGATCCGCGATGCGCCGGCGGCGGTGATTGCTACGAATACGATGCGCGCCGTGCTAACCGCCGCGCTCGAACTATCGATTGCCGAAAAAACCATTGCGATTATCAACGCACCAAAAAATGCACCGATCGCGGCGCAGATCAGGCCGACGAGCAGGCGCACTGATACTTGGATGAATGCTTCGGACATGTTTTCTGACCGACGACGAAACTGACGTCTATTTTCGCGCGCTTCCGATGCCCGGTCTCAACCGAGTGCTATCTCAAAATGATGAATTCAGGGTTGTTGGACACGTTGTGGTTGTGCTCTTGACGACCATTCCACGCGGCGATGCGAGGTCCAGCGATGACAC
Organism: Dehalococcoidia bacterium; assembly: GCA_965208645.1. Classification (GTDB taxonomy): domain Bacteria; phylum Chloroflexota; class Dehalococcoidia; order Lucifugimonadales; family Lucifugimonadaceae; genus Bin127. The sequence continues at coordinate 1,723,867 of OZ242350.1, forward strand.
CTTTTGGTATCTGAAACACACCAGCATACTGCACCCAGAACATCGAGTAGTCAACCCAATCGAGATGCAGTTTTTCGCGCGCCGCTTTGTCAGGCTCGGAAAGGATCTCTAAGAACCACCGAGCTCCAGGTTGCGACTCGAATCCAACTCCCCATCCAGGCCTAGTAAATGAAGAATCAGTGTTTGGCATAGGCCAATCAAGCGGAAACGCGTTGGAATAGACAAAGCCGTTCTTCAAAACCGGAAAATATTGAACCCGCCGGCGCATACGCTGCGAGATCATACCGCCGTAGTCCTCAACTACTTCTTCGATCTCGATTCCGAGTTGTTCCCATTGAGCAGTGATGTATTTCGCGACATCCAGACTGACCTCGCCAGCTTCCGCGACGTAGGATTGCAGAGTGATTTTCTCGAACCCTTGACGTTTGCCATCTACGAGCCGATAACCCGCAAGGTTAAGTATGCCGCCGGCCAATACAAGCTCGCCGTCAACGAGTTCCCAAGGGATGCCATTTCTAAAGGGGGCGTGACGTACCTCGTCGCCACAATCTTCACGATTCCCCAGCCAATCCCAGCACCCGGTATGACGGGCAGGATCCCAACCGGGATACTCGGGACCCATGTATTCGGAATAGATTGGCGTCCCCCGGCCGTCAAGAAATCTCTCATTAATCTTGTTTCTGTCGATTGCGATTGAGAGTGCTACACGAACCAATCGCGCCTGATCCATATCGTGTAGACCAGTACGGTTATCGGTGTCGGAGTAAGGCGCATCGCCGCACCGTTCGCGTCCTAGCGCATCACCGTATGAGCACGGCGCGTCTTTGGTTCCCCAAGGGTTGCCGATCCATGGATAATCCTGCTTGTACGGACCCTCGTGTTGGCCACTGCCACAAGCATTCTCGATCGCTTCGGCGCTACGGTTTTCGTCGCAGTTCCACGGCTCTAACGGTTCGCCTGTGCGGGCATGAGAGTGTTCCCAAAGATTGCCAGGGAACAAAATTGATTGCCCGATGTATCCGCCGGGCATTGTTTCCAGAAATCGGAAACCCTCATCAACCAATGGGGCGACTTCTGTAAAATCAACCGCCGCCATGTCTAATTCATCATTGCGGAGCATGGCGACACGCGCGGCGGGGTCTCCAACCTGCAATTGAGTGAACGAACTTATCTCGGGAAAAACACGCCAATGTGGGTATAGGGACCTAGTAACACAGATATGTCCGGGAATGCACTCTTCTTGAACGAATGGCCCCGTGCCGATGTGATGGTTGTTTGCCCATTCGACTCCCATAGTGTCGGCGTGTGCGAGATAGTAGAGTCCACGGTCTGCGTTCAGGCAACCAAACTGTGAAATCGGCAAGCAGAAGTAGACCGGCATAACCAGGCCTATCTCGACCGTCCAATCGTCTATCTTTCGAGCTTCCAAGAAGATGTCCGCTAAATCACCCGAGTTCCCGTATGTGGTGTGAGGGTTGGTGGTGATATTCGATTCGTTGAAGTAACGGACGACGTTATCCGCATCCACGACGCCAAAATCGATGTCTTCATATGCCACCGGCGAGTTGAACGGGATGCCAGCACCACCAAGCCCTTTGCGCATCGTCATGCGGACGCGTGTGCCGGCCGGATCGATGTCCCACGATTCCACCAGTTCAGGTGTCATCGGATCGTCGTTTTCATAGTGAAAGAAGTATTCCTCCACCCCACCAGCAATCGTTGGTGTTGAACGATATGGACTAACGGTAGGGAGTCCAATCACAGCTCCTACTCTCCGCAAACCGATGCTTACACCTTGACCAGTGATGTAGTCACTGGTTGGCGGTAGCTTTACGTCGGTGGGATTGGCTGTAGCTGTGGATTGAACAGACGCAGTTGGTTCCGGCGTATTCGTAACCGGCACCTCGATTTCCACGATCACTGTCTGCAGCACCTCGACGGGTATCTCAATAACCACTTCACGTTCCACGAAAACAGGCACCTCAACAGTGACTTCGCGCTCTACCAGAACAGATATTTCGCGTTCTATCGGGACTTCGACGGTCACTTCCTTTTCAACAACCACGGTTTCAACCACGGTTTCAATCACTATGTTGTCGATAACCTCCCGCACTTCGACTGGTTTTTCAACGATCACAGTCTGTGGCACGGGAACTTCCACCGCCTTCTCAACAACCACCGTCACCTCTCGAATCATCTCCGAAACGACCGGTACCTCTACCTCGCGGACCACCTCAGACGTGCAGGCAACCACAAAGATCAGGCAGGACACCGAGAGCGCAATAATGAGTCGCTTTAAGTTAAACATGGGGATACCTAAGGCACCGCGAGCTCGATAAGCGCGAAGTAGGCTAGGGCGTTTATTGCCAAGGTAATCCGACGCTGGACCGACCTTGACATCAATGCGCAGCCTGATAGTGCGCTGTCAAAAGGTCTTCGCCGAAGTCGTGGGTGTAGTCGCGAAGAACAGAGTGGATGTGGTTCGCACCGTTCTGGGTGTTGTCGTACTCGATCACAAATCGATCGTGGCGGATGTTGTAGTAGTGACCTTGGAATCGTTCTAATGGGCCCGCCCAGGCGAAATGGACGCTGTCCCAACCCTCGCGCTCAAGCTGATTCCAGTAATTCATCGCCATCTCGTCCGCCGCCCGAAAAACGTAGTGACGAATCAGTTTGACTATTGATTCGCGTTGCGCGTCGTGTAGAACGCCAATGGCGATGCCCTGCGGCGTCGTACCCGGATCGACGACTCGAACCGTCGTGGTCAAGATGTCTGCCGGTGCTACCGGGTCTACGATCGCAACCGACTTTTGGTCGTCAGTCATCCCGGTTACGAGCGAACGCGCCCAATCCTCTTCTTCCGCCAGCGTCCGCAATCCTTTATGCTCACCGTGCTTTACCTCTGCCGGATTGGAACCGAAAAACAGCGGGTGGATCGACACTTCGCTGTTGCCCACAACCGTCGCGACGATGCCTATGTGGTGACCACCTACCCGCCAACCCCAAGGCTCTTCGCTGCCCGGCTCGCCGAACACGCTAAACCAGTACCGCTCCTCCAATCGATGCCAAGATGAAACATTATTCGTCATCGCTTCGTACTCGCCGAGGATAGTTTCGAGCCGAATGATCTGGCGAGCCATCTGGTATCCGCTCGCGCTGTACCCGGTCTCCATCATCTTGAACGCCAAGTTGATTTGGTCTCCGCTCATCTCCGAGATAAGCAAACCATTGCGGTCGACTGGCGTGTAATGCCACTCGTAACGCTCGGTGCCAGCAAATGGAAAAGTCGCCTTGGCGAGTTCCGTCTTACCCAAAGACGCGAGAAATCCGGAAGCCGCATCCGACATTCTCTTGATCGTGTCGTGGGCTTTCGAAGGCACCACTGCTGTTTTGCCATTTACGCTGACTGCCATTGTTAGACGCTCCGTTCGACATGAAAGTCGGTAACCGTGTGATTGAACGTGATGATACCGCATCCGTGTAGGTCATTCCGGCGAAAGCCGATGCTTGACCAGGTGGAACACCCATCAAAAGTGGTAGGTCAGTAAGGGGGACTAACTACCCTCTACCGGACTGCCAAGTGCTAATCTTGCGCATGTAAAACTTCAACACCGCTTCAACGGACGGAGGTCCGAATCAAATGATTAAACTCAGCCTGCAATCACTCTGCTACCGGGACACCTTCAATGCCGGTGAGATCGATCTGTTCGGGATGATCGACAAGGCGAAGGAATATCGTCTCGATGGCATCGACATCCACTTCGCACACTTCGCATCCACCGACCGCGACTATCTCGAAGAAGTACGGATTGCGACCCTGAAGGCGGGCCTGCATATCTGCTACATTGGCGTCTCCAACAACTTCGGAATGGAAGGTGACGACCAGCGTGCGCAGATCGAGAACATGAAGAAGTGGATCGATGTCGCGGCAACAATGGGAATCCAAATGGTTCGTTCTTTTGGCGGTTGGGTCCCGGAAGGCGAAACCGAGGAGAGCGTTTGGCCACGGATCGTATCAGCAACCAAAGAAGTGGCGGCGTACGGTGCATCGAAACGAGTGATGGTCGGGCTTCACAACCACAACCACGGATGTGCGCCCGCAACCGGCGATCAGGTTTTGAAGATCCTCGACGAGGTCAACAACCCGTACTATACACACATCCTCGACACGGGCCAATACCGCGGCTCGCCTGGAGCATCGCTCGGCGAACGCGGCGTTGAATACCTCGAACACAACTTCTACGGCTCCATCGAGGCATCGGCGCCCAGGGCCGTTCACGTCCGCGCCAAAATCTACCGCATCGCCTCCGGCTCCGAAGCTTGGCTCGACTACGACCGCATCATGAAGATCATCAAATCCGTAGGCTTCAACGGCTGGATGTCAGTAGTGTTCGAAGGCCAAGACGAGTTGGATGAACCTACCGCCGTGCCATTGGCCGCCGCGTTTCTGAGGCGGAAGCTGGAAGAGTATGGAATTTAGTGGCATAAAAACCTGAAACTCTGATGACCTCTGAGACCAAACACGCAAAACGGTCGCGTCTGGAGAGATTGCCTGCGCTCTCCTTCGCCGCAATTTGGGCGTTGATCGGCACGTTCTCAGCCGCTTGTTTCCATGACGACGTTCGACAGACCGTTTCGACGGACGCTCCGACGCCTGTGTCTCGAACCACAAATCGCGAGAAGGTGCCAACATCCCAGTCTCAGCAATCACTCCTCGTCATTACGGACGGATACAGCATCTATATGATGGAACCGGGCGGACGCAATCTCGTACAGCTAGCGGAAAACGTCGCGAGCACGTCCCCGAGGTGGTCGCCGGATCGCAGTCAGATCGCGTTCGCTTCGAATCTGGATGGCGATTTTGAGATTTTCGTTATGAATTCGGATGGCTCCAATCTCCGTCAAATCACGAATAATCAAGTCAATGACGGAGATCCTTCATGGTTTCCTACCGGCGATCGAATTGCCTTTGCATCTGGTTACGGCGCCTTCGCATCCGTCCACGACATCGATGCGGAAATTTTCACCGTTAAAACGGATGGGTCAGAATTGACTCGATTGACCTATAACAATTCCTCAGATACGCAACCTGATGTATCGCCGGACGGTTCAACGATCGCTTACGTTAACGACTCCATTTACCTCAATGGCTCTGTAACAATACGCGCAATGAATTCCGATGGATCAAACGATAGGCTGTTAATCGCTGACCGACGCCGATTCTTTAATGGGTTCAAATACGCTGATCCAACTTGGTCACCCGATGGCAATCGTATAGCCTTCATCGAACATCGAAGTTTACAAAATTGCAAGACCGTGATGATTGCGGAATCTGACGGAACGGATTTGGTCGCGATTAGCAAGTCCTCAAGCAATTGCCGAAACACCGACAACCATCTGCTAGGGAAATTCGACGACATCGAAAATGTGTCGTGGTCTCCCAACGGCGAGGAAGTCGCATTTTCAGTCGTGTTTCCATCCTTTGTCCTAGTGTTTGATGATCGTTACAGTTGTCATAAGACTGAGCTCCTTTCTACGAACACGCATTCGCGAAGTGTTGCAACTACACTTGCGACTAGTCGACGGGGTTCGTGTGCGACTGAATATTATCTCCCATTCACGTTCACCGAGTTCGATTGGTAGGTCAGCCCACACCGCCCAAACCGTTGAACGCAACTTCTACGGCTCTATCGAGGCATCGGCGCCCAGGGCCGTTCACGTCCGCGCCAAAATCTACCGCATCGCCTCCGGCTCCGAAGCATGGCTCGACTACGACCGCATCATGAAGATCATCAAATCCGTAGGCTTCAACGGCTGGATGTCAGTAGTGTTCGAAGGACAGGATGAGTTGGATGAACCCACCGCCGTGCCATTGGCCGCCGCGTTTCTGCGTAGCAAACTCAACGAATACGTGCTGTGATCAATCCCGCCTAGTCCAAAGGTTCAATTTGATCCGGGGTTTCGCCGCGGTTGATTTGGTTCCACGCGAGATTCAGTTCGGATTCGCGTACAATGGCCCATGCGATAACTGATCGTCTGATTCGAGGCGGCAACCAACCTTTGGTTATTTGGAGTGAACCGACGGAGATCGATGCCGTGAATTCACCGTAAAAAACGTGGAAGTGAGGCGGAGGGTGTTCATTCAGACGCATCCGGATGATGATTCCCCGAAATCGACAAAGATCAGGCACTCGTTTTCAAGGCGGAAAGCCCCGGCAAAACCTCATCAGGCGATTTGCCGGTGAGTTGCATATATAGCGCATCGGGACAAAGATCGATTTCCTCTTCCCAAGCGACTTCGTTATAAGAATTGATCCGTACAGATTCGAAGAACCCGCGATCTTGCCATGCCTTGAAAACCCCCATGCCCGCGAAGTGAGAAAGGTCTATCTCACCTTCTTCGCCATCCTGAAATCGGATCCAAATGCGCAGCCCTTCACGAGCTTCGACAGCGACTGGCTGTGTGGGATCAGTGCTCATGGCTTCATCTTAATCCAACCCCGCGTGTTCCACTGCTGCCGATTCACCCTCATCCTCCCGAACATCCCTTGCTCCGATCCATCTGCGAGCGAAAATCAGTCAATCAACAATCCCGTCTTACCACCGATCATCTTCCTTAAGGGGCTGCCTAATCGAGCAAGTCTGTTAGCCGTTTTGGCGGCGGAGTGTCTGAGGGGGAAACTGCGGGGGTATGGGGTGTGAGCGGTCTGGTCAATTGGGCGGTTCAATCCTTTTCGGGAATTCGTAATTCGTCGCGGCGTCCCACGCTTCAAACAGTTCACGTTGATGAAGGTGCGCCCACCGCAATATCAAACGCCTGATTCGGGTAGGAACTTCGCCCTTGTCGATGTTCAGTTCTTGGATATCGACCGTGGCTTGAAAGCCACTGTATTCGACGTGAAAATGCGGTGGTGGGTGTTCGTCGAAGTTGAAGACGATTCTGACACCGCGGAATCTGGAAACTTCAGGCATGCACTCCGAAAGTCCGAGAAAGTTTCCTATACTCGTCGAGAGTTGTGCCCGTCAATCGCATGTACAAGGCATCGGGGCACAGGTCGATGTCATCACCCCATGTGATGGAGCGGTACGGCGCGATGCAGACAGATTCGAAGAATTCGCGATCGTCCCAGGCCTTGAATACACCCTTTCCTTCAAGGTGCGACAAATCGATTTCACCCTCTGCGCCATCTTCGTAACTGATCCAGATGCGGAAGCCTTCTCGAGGTTCGACTGCGATTGGTTTGAGCATGATTTTTCGAATTGATCAGTGTGATGACCGCAATTATACAGCCGACCAATTTGGACTCACATTAGCCAGGGCACAACCGTCAATGGTTTACGGCGTCTGTTCGATACCGGCAAACGTTCCTAGCTCGGTTCCCTGGGCGAAATCGGATCCTTGGTCGATCCGTCCAGTTGCGTTTCAACGGTCGAAAGGATCACGTGTATATGCGAAGATGATGATTTTATTTTCCCTTGAATGAAGGTCGCCGTTTTTCCTTGAACGCTTTAACGCCGACACGGAAATCCGCTGAATCGAAGACCCGGAACTGCAAGTTGAAATCGTCCTCACTCAGCTTCTCCGTGTCGGGTCGAATAGACAACCGACGGATCATGATCTTGTGATCGCGCGCGGCTAGGGGAGCACCACTCGCGATCTGAGCCGCGAGTTTGTCGACTTCGGCGTCGAAATCGTCATCCGCAACCACTGCGGTAACCAAACCGAATCTCATCGCATCTTCGATGTCGATGATGCGACCAGAGAGCAGGAGGTACTTAACCGCCGGCACCCCAGCGACCGCTATCATCCGACGCAGTTCGTCCCAACCCGCAGTCAATCCGAGTCGAGCTACCGGAACCCCGAACTTAGATTCAGGAGTCGCGATCCGAATATCCGTAGCCGCGGCTAGCTCCAACCCGCCGCCCACACAGAATCCTTGGATTGCCGATACCGTTGGGCAACGCAGGTTCTCTATTCGATCCAATGCCGATTCGAATGCCTTGGCGTATCGTGCCGCAGACGCCGAGTCGTACCGATGCTCATCAAAATCTTTGATGTCCGCACCCGCCGAAAATGCTTCGCCACCCGCGCCCCTAAACACTACACAGCGGATCGAAGAGTCATCATCGAACGATTCCATAATCTGACCAAGCGATTGCCACATCTCGTATGAGATCGCGTTTCGTTGACGCGGTCGATTGAAAGTGACCGTAGCTACTGAATTTGAGTGGTCTACGAGAATGTGTTCGTTCATTGTGTCGGATCGAGCAAGGTGTTCAAACGCGAATCGAGGGCGCTATCTGAAAAGATAACGCCCTCGACGATTAGACGCCAATCGGATAGAGCGGTGCCTACGCTATCAAACCGTCTACTGTGCTTTCGAGACGTTCAAGATCTCGAGCAAGAAGCCGGCCCATAGGCTGTACGGTGCGACGTACGGGTTGCTGTTCGTCGCGAAACCGCGCCAGTAGGTGTTGTTAAACGTCACAACGTGGCGTTCCTCAGCCAACGTGATCTCGATCACGTCTTCGAGGAAGATGTCCAACGCCCGGTTGGCGAGGTCCATGTATACCGGGTCTTCAGTTGAAGGCAACACGCTGTCCATCTCGTCGATGATCGCGTCGAACTCAGGGTTGTTGTACTGACTGTTTGCCCACAGGTATTGGTTCTGTTCACCTTGAGTCGGCGAGTTGAACTTGGAGTGGTAGTGCTGCATTGTGCCGTGCGGCTCGCGGGAGCTGCCGCAGTGCACGAGGATCCACATGTCCGCAAGACCCGTTCGGACCTCGGCCCAGAGCGGTGCGGTGTCCGGGTCGTGCAACACGAAGGTTACGTCGAAACCGGCGTCCTTCAATTGCTGCTCGACGACCGGGCCCATTGGTCGGAGCCAACCAGGAACGTGGATGTCCATGCTCAGGGTCTCGCCGTCCTTCTCCCAATAGCCGTCGCCTCCCATGGTGTAACCGGCAGCGGCCATATTTTCCTCGACTTCTGCTTGACCTTGGCCTTCCCAGTTGTGCTTGGCGATAATGTCGGCTTGCGCGTCTTCGTATGCCTTTAGACCGCCGTAAGTGGAGTAGGGGACCGCTCTGGTCACGGTCGAGCTTTCGTAGGCGAGGGCAACAAGTTCCTCGCGGTCAATCGCTGCTTGGACCGCGCGTCGGGCGTTGAGATCAGACATGGGGCCATACTGCGTATTGACGCCAAGCGTGTACATGCAGGCGTCTGCCGCACCGTAAGACGGGCCGTCGGTGTCCCACGAGATGATGTTCTTGTTTCGGTTGTGAGCCGTAACGAAGACACCTGGTTGCATGATCGAACCAGTATCGAACTCGTTGTTGATCATGCGAGCAACCATTGTGTCGGCCGATCCCGGTGGGATGTATGCCACGCGGAGCGGTTCCGGCAATTCTTTGAAGCCGACTTTCGCAGCCCACCAGTTGTCGTTTCGGTCAAAGATCTGAGCCTGACCATCAGCTCGCGTTGCGACGAACGGACCAGTTCCAACCGGCCAACCCTTGTCGAGGTCAAAGTTCGGGAACGTGAGCGGATCTTCGCCCTCCCAGATGTGTTTCGGTAGGATCGGCAGGTGAATCTCCGAGTTCTCCTGGAAGTAAAAGTAGAAGAACCGAGCGTTTGGCTTGTTGTAGTTGATTCGGAAGTTCTGGTCGTCGATGATCTCAACGTCCTTAACCCATTCTTGGATGTCGCCAGCAAACACCATGTCCGGGTTGTTCTGCAGCAATTCGATCGTGAACTTGACATCTTCGCTGGTGAACGGCATGCCGTCTGACCACTCGATGCCTTCGCGTAGCGTCACACTTACGCCCATGAAGTCGTCGTCGACTTGGCTGCTCTCAGCGAGCCACGGAATGACCTGACCGTCGTTGTGGTTGTAGAGGTAGAGGAATTCGTAGATCGTCTTGTTGAGGATGCCGCGAACTCTACCGAGACCACCAAGCGAGTAAGGGTTCATGTTTTCAGCGTCGTTCCAAACAGTGGCACCAGGACCGAATCCCGTAATCACAAAGGTGTCTTCACGCGTGATCGGGCCACGCGGAGCCGGCGTGGCAGTAACCTCACGCTCGATTTCCACCAGCGTCTCCTTTTCGACGACGACCGTCTGCACGACGGTTTCGCCTTGGACAACGACTTCTTTGACGGTCTCAACGGTGACTTGGACTTCGCGTTCGACCACCACGGTTTCGACAACCGTTTCGGTTCCACCGCAAGCTACGGCAGTAGCCACCGCGGCGATAAGCGATCCCATCAATACAAGCCACAACGCGGATCGCACATTGCGTATCTTCTGCATCATTTTTCTCCTGGAGCCGGTGTTGAAATTTCCCGCGCCCTCTTAAAGCGGTCCGGTTCGAAAAACGACGTTTCTCCGTGCAAAGCGCGAAAACAGCGCCGAACAATCCGCTCATTGGAGCAAAATCTAAATCAAATCTTGGGGCATGTCAATCTGCGATTTCCGCAACTTCGTGCCAACTCAGCATCGACGTTCGCCGTGCCGTTTTTGGTCATCGACCAGTGGCGATGGTTGTATGGTTCATGTAACATTTTGCTCGAATTGAGCCGAACTCACGAACGCCGATTTGTCTAAAAACAAGATGCATAGCCGCAAACAACGTTTCATCAGGTCGATCATCCCATGACCGTCGACTATGTCCTCAGACGTTTAGGAATGTTCGTGCTGATCATCTTCGTGGCCGGGACGCTAAATTTCGCCATCCCGCGTCTTCGACCAACTAACCCGGTTGAGGAGCGAATGAATCAGCTTCTTCAGCAAGCTGGTGGCGTTCACATTGCAAACGTCAAGGAGATGATTGCGAGTTACGAAGAACGCTTTGGATTGAACAATCCACTCTGGCGCCAGTACGTGAATTACTGGATTGCGCTCGCCAAGTTGGATTTTGGCCAGTCTATCGCTTACTTCCCAGCCGACGTTACACGAGAAGTCATGCGTTCGATGCCTTGGACGTTGGGATTGGTGGGTGTCACCACCGTAATGGCGGCTGTCATAGGGTCATTTTTCGGCGCGTGGTTAGGTTGGACACGGACGCCGATCGCCGTTTCGTTCGTGGTTCCGTTGTTGTTGATCGTTACGGCGGTTCCGTTCTACTTGTTGGGCCTGCTGATGTTGTGGGTATTTACCGTATTCTGGCCAGTTTTGCCCGGCGGTGGTGCTCACGATCCGTTATTGGCACCAGCTTTCGACCTAACCACCTTCATCGACATTATTCAACACGCCATCTTGCCCGGTGCGGCGATTATTCTCTCCAGCGTTGGTTTTTGGGGGCTGGGAATGCGCGGAATGATGGTTACCACGATGGGCGACGACTTCATCAAGCTCGCCGAGTTTAAAGGCCTCAAGGAGAGGCGGATATTCCTTCGCTACGCAGTGCGCAATGCATTGTTGCCGCAGGTTACGGGGCTCGCGATAAACATCGGTTTTGTCGTGTCAGGCTCGGTCTTGGTGGAGGTGTTATTTGCGTATCCCGGTATCGGCAACCTCCTGTACACGGCTATCACCAGTAACGATTATTTCCTTATCCAAGGCGTGCTCATGTACGTCATTTTCGCCGTTGGATTGATGCTCTTCATCGTCGATCTCATCTACCCACTGATTGATCCGCGCATTCGATATCGGTCTGCTTGATGGCAAATATGGACACAACCGCGCTGGAACCGCAGCTCCCGAGCAGTTACGACGTAACTGTGTTCGAGGAAGAGACGCGATGGGTCAAGGTTTCTGGGGCCATCCGACGCAACGTCTTGCTTTTCGCCGGGTCCTTACTCATCCTTGCCATCGTGTTGTTCGCGGTGGCTGGATCATTGATCATTGACGAAGAGCGCACGGAAGTAGGTTTCGCTCACGCAGAACGCGAAACTGCCGACGGGTCGATCAAGGAAGTAGTAGCGCCTCGGTTAAAGCCTTCGGGCGAATTCTGGTTCGGAACCGATCAGTTCGCGCGGGACATCTTCGCATACGTCGCATACGGTACTTTGGGAACATTGTGGATGGGCTTGATTGCGGGCATTATCGGCATCGGTATCGGCACGTTGCTCGGTTTCATTGGCGGATATTTCGGAGGATGGCTTGACGGGGTGATCGTTGTGTTGAGCGACGCCCTGATCACGATTCCCGGTTTGATGCTGCTGATCACGATCAGCGCGTATTTGGATCAACTAACCGTAGAGCAGCTCGGGATTCTCATCGGTGTGATTTCTTGGATGGGGACGACGCGCGTGGTTCGCGCACAAGTCCTGACGTTGAAGAATCGTGCGTATGTTGAGGTTTCGAAATTCAACGGTCAGGGCGACATGGAGATCGTAGTTAGCGAGCTGATACCCAACCTCGCACCGTTCATTGCAGCAGCATTTGTCGGCGCGGTAGCCGGCGCAATCCTCCTCTCGATCGGGTTGTCCGCATTGGGTCTCGGACCGCAGAACGAACCATCTTTGGGTCTCATGGCTTTCTGGTTCATCAGATTTGGTGCCGTGCCGCAGGGAATGTGGTGGTGGTTTGGTCCGCCAATTGTCGTCATAGCCATCTTCATCGTCGGCCTCTTTATGGTCACCGCTGGCCTCGACCAGATCGCCAACCCTAGGCTCCGCACATCGGTATGACGACAGCAAAAGCAGTTCATTCACCGCTCGTAGTCAAAGACCTCAAGGTCTACTACCACACGCGCCGGGGACCCGTTAAGGCGGTCGACGGCGTCTCATTCGAACTCCATCGCGGCGAACGGCTCGGCCTCGTTGGCGAATCTGGTTCCGGTAAATCCACCATCGCCCTCGCACTCATGATGGCGCACAAAGAACCGGCCCGTATCGAAGGCGGCAGCATCATCCTCAACGGATCGAACGTGCTCGACGATAACTCCGAGCAAGTCCGGCTGCGTCGACTCTCCGAGATTGCTATGGTTCCGCAGGGCGCGCTCAACTCGCTGAATCCGGTAATGCGGGTCCGTGATCAAGTTATCGACGGCCTAAAAGACCACAACGTGAACATGAGCGTCGGTGAGTTCGCGAACCGAGTAGCCGAACTGCTCGACAGCGTCGGGCTCCACCGCGACGTGGCTTCGCGCTTTCCCCACGAACTCAGTGGTGGCATGAAACAGCGCGTCTCAATCGCCATCGCCATTTCGATGAATCCCTCCGTGATCGTCGCCGACGAACCGACCAGCGCACTCGACGTCGTGGTGCAGAAGCAGGTAGTCCAGACCTTGCGTGACGTGCAGGAGCGAATCGGCGCAGCGGCGATAATGATCGGACACGACATGGGACTCATGGCGCAGTTCGCATCACGCATCGGAATCATGTACGGTGGCAAAATCGTCGAGATCGGCCCCGTCTCCCACATCTTCAACAATCCCAAACATCCTTACACTCGTCTCCTGATTTCCAGCTTGCCCGACACTCGAAGCAAGCGACGACTTGAAGGCATTCCGGGACTGCCGCCCTCGTTGCTCCGTCCTCCGCCAGGGTGCATCTTTCACACTCGCTGCCCAGACGCCATGGACATTTGCAGTCAAGAGATACCGTCAACCCGGGAAATCGACGCATTGCGGTACGCCGCGTGCCATCTCTACGGAGACGATGACGGGAAGGTGGTCGATCTATGACAACCGCACAGCTCGATCGTTCAACCCAAGAGGTTGAGAATGAACCGTTGCTACAGGCTGACAGCGTGAGCAAGACCTTCGTCTCCGGTACCTTTCGCAAGCACTACACCCGTGCGCTCGATACCGTAACGCTAAGCGTACCGGAATCTCCGCCGACCATCACCGCTATCGCTGGCGAGAGTGGTAGCGGCAAGACAACGTTGGCACGCACGGTGCTCGGACTTGTGGAACCGACCTCCGGCGCAGTTATCTACCGGGGAACCAACGTCGCAGATATGTCACGGGCCCAACATGCCGAGTTCCGGCGCGAAGTCCAAGTCATCTTCCAAGATCCCTTCGAGTCCTACAACCCCTTCTACAAAGTCGATCACGTCCTTCGCACACCAATACGCAGATACAATCTCGCATCCTCCAAATCGGAAGCGGATGACATCGTTGAAGAGGCGCTAAGGACCGTTGGACTTCGACCTGAAGAGACGCTCGGTCGGCACCCGCACCAACTCAGCGGCGGCCAACGGCAGCGCGTGATGGTCGCCAGAGCCGTCATGCTCAAGCCCAAAATCATTGTGGCCGACGAACCCGTTTCAATGGTCGACGCATCACTGCGCGCCACAATCCTAGAAACACTGCGAGCGATGAACCGTGACCTAGGAATTTCGATCCTCTACATCACGCACGACCTTACGACGGCGTATCAACTCGCCGAAAACATCATCGTCCTTTACAAAGGCCGCGTCGCCGAATCCGGCAGCGTAGATTCCGTGATCAACGACCCAACGCACCCTTACACCCAGCTACTCGTCTCCTCCATCCCGCAACCCGACCCTGAGACGCAATGGGGCAGGGAGCAAGAGGCGCGCGACGAGGAAGATGCCGAGATCGCCGGCTGCAACTTCTACGACCGATGCCCGCTCCGTATGGACGAATGCACAGTGTCCGACCCACCCCCCTACCGCACCGCCCCAAACCGCATCACTCGTTGCTACCGCTACGCCGAATCACCTGTGCATCTCGCACCCGACCTCCGCTCCGTGTTCGCCTAAACAGTGGCAACAATATCCAATAGGCAATCGATTTCCGCTTCCTAGCGGGGCGGTGTTCCACTGTCAACCGAACCACAAGAGCAACAGATATGCGACCGCGAGCAGTGCGGTTGGATGGGTGTTCCACCGAAGAGAGGCATGGGCTTAGCCATCACTGAAAACGTCTGGAGCATCATCACTTGTGGACCTTGTGCCATGCTCATATTTGGGATTATCGGTGGGATTTTGTTGGGTATGATCTGGACACCATTGGCGTATGCAGGTATGGCAATCGGCGCTACTTTAGCGATTTTGGTGGTCATTGGAAATGCCAACCGTACACCCTGTCCCGCCTGCAAAAGAGGGCACGTAGTTCCGGTTACCTCAGAACGTGGCCAAGCGATGTTGGAGAGAAATCAGATTCTCTACGGTTCGGATCAGAACCATCGTCCATAGAGAGGTTCCAACGCTGTATTTCAGGAAACGGGACGATTAGGCTGACATGCGAACACTTTTACGAGACTTCCTCGATTGAATAGATGGAAACTTCATAAACGTCTTCTCCCGGTAAGAAACCCAACGAGTATCCAATCCTGTAAGAACCATCGTTGAAGTAGTACATAACCACAGGCGGCATCAACCTGGCGAAAACGTATGGATTGCTAGTCGTCGGATCATCACGCAAGTGCTCTAAGCTCTCGTACAGACGGCTCTGACGGTCGATTGGGAACTGATCCTGTAGATGTCGCGAACTGTATCGAGACAACTTGAGGCGGACTGAACGGTTCTCCAAGGCTGACCCCCTCTTCGTCGAATTTCATGGGCAACCACTCGTCCGGTTCCCCTCTGTGCTTCCGTGAAATGCGAAACGATTCACTCAAGAAATCCTTGGCTGTTTCGTCCAGTTCTGATTCTTGTTGCGCTAAGGCATTTGCCCGTTCTCGTACGACCTCTACCGCTTTTTCAGCCGCCTCTTCAGGCGTTTCTCCAGACACGACTTCCTCAGGCATATTCTCGCAGAACGCATCGAACTGACCATCAGGTCGGTGACTTATTTGAATTAAGAATGTGATGGGCTCCATGTTGCTCGACCTCTGAGGGTGTGTTCGCAATGTCCCTTGCTTACCATCAATTCTAGAATCTGTCAATGGCTATTCCAAATGGTTCGGGGTCTTGACTTGTACCTGTCAAGTTGCGTAGCAAGCGTTATTGTGGTGCGGTCTTCTGATCCATCCCAAGGCGTAAAAATATTACAATCCTTCCCTTATTCTGTAAAGCGAGTGAATTCCACCAAAACCTGCAAACCAACCCAACATTCCCATGCCCCCGCAACGCCCCAACCTCATCTTCATCTTCTCCGACCAGCAGCGCGCCGACACCATGGCCGCTTACGGCAACCACTGGATCGAGACGCCCGGCATGAACCGCCTCGCCGATACCGGCTCGGTCATCGAGAACTGCTACGTCTCATCCCCGATCTGCACGCCCTCACGCTCAACCATCATGACCGGCACTTGGCCCCACACCAACGGCGCCTACAAGAATAACGTCCCTTTGCCAGACGAGGTCGACACCATCGTCGATCACATCCCCAACGACTACCACAAGGCCTATTTCGGCAAGTGGCATCTCGGCGACGAGATCGGCAAGCGCCGCGGCTTCGACGAGTGGCATCCCATCGAGGACGGATACCGCGTCTGGAGCGACAACCCCGACATCGAAAACCAGTTCAGCCCGTACCACCACTACCTCATCTCGCAAGGCTACGAACCCGATGCCGAAGTCGGCGGCCTCCGCGTCTTCAGCAGGCCATTTGCCCACGACTTGCCAGAAGAGCACACCAAAGCCTCCTACCTCGGCAGAGAAGTCAGCAAATTCCTTGAACGCAACCAAGACAACCCCTTCGCCCTCTACGTCAACTTCCTCGAACCGCATTTCCCGTACACCGGGCCGCTAAACGACTTCTACGCCCCCGAATCCATCCCCGAGTCGCCCATCTTCATGGAGGACCCGCCCGACGACGCCTCTCTGATGCACCAACTCATGGCACAGCTCTACAAAACGGGCGAAGACTGGGCCGCACCGACCGCGGCAAGAGAACTCCGCGGCGAACTAATCTCACCGCCAGGCCAGGAGGAGTCCGACCTCCGTCAAATCCAAGCCCGATACGCCGGACTCGTAACTCTCCTCGACCGCGCCATCGAAAATATCCTGAACAAACTTGACGAACTCGGACTCTCCGAAAACACCATCGGCGTCTTCACCAGCGAGCACGGCGACCAACTCGGTGATCATTACATCCTCCATAAGATGGTCATGTATGAAGACACCGTCCGCGTCCCCATGCTCATCCGTGTCCCCTGGCTTGAAGGTCGCCGGATTCCCGGACGCTACTCCCACATCGACACCGTTCCCACACTCCTCGATCTGATGGGTTTCGAGACTCCCGAGATGCTCCAAGGCCAAAGCAGGGCAGAGGTCATCGCCGGTAATGAAACGCTAGATGACGACGTCATTATCGCTTGGCACGGACGAGGCCTCGACGGTCTCACACTACCGATGTCGCCGTTGGAACTCCAACGCGATATCCCACACCGCGTCATCATCACTTCCGATGGCTGGAAACTGAACCTAGCAGTCGGGGATTTCTGCGAGCTTTACAACCTCAACGACGACCCGTACGAACAGACCAACCTCTTCTACACCGAGCAACATGGCGAGAAAGCCGTTGAACTTGCCCGTCGTATCCGCGCATGGCAAGACCGCAACGGTGATCGGTTGGCGTTGCCGGATGTTTATCCGGGAGTGGGGTATGTTGCGGGGATGAGGTAGCCCGTTGACCCAACAGGAGTAGTGATCGCCTCTAGATCACCCGTCCTCCTCGCATCGACCACTAACTCGCTGCGAACTACTGCGGGTTCGCGACGACTGTCGTTTTCGGCGGGGGCTCGCGTGACGTGAAGATGGCGATCGCTCCGATGATGTGGGCAGCTACGAAAGCGGCGAATATGCCGGAATAGGAACCATAGAGGTCGAAGTACAGTCCCCCGATGAATGGGCCCGTAGCTTGGAAAACAACCATGAACGGCATGCTTGCTCCTCGCACGGCGCCAATGTGCACTCTGCCGAAGTATTTTGCCCAGATGAACTCGCTCAGCGGTATTGTGCTGCCAAATCCGAATCCCCAAACGGCGAATGCAACAAACATCAAACTCAACGAACCGAGTTGAGCGGCAACTAGCATGAGCGTCACGCCCGATGCGCAAGCGCCCAGTGCCGACGCGCACAGCAAACGCACAGGGACTCGCTGCAACAGGTAACCCCACACGAACTTTGAAACCAGGTTCGCCCCGCCGTTCAAAGCAACGACGAGAGCGGCCTCTGTGCGCGTCATTCCGTTGTCGGTCATGAACGGGATCGCATGCACCAGCACCGCCAAGATCGCAAATATGTGAAGCCCGTAACCCACGATCAACAACCACATGGCGGGAGTGCGCATCGCTTCCCGGGGCCGATAAGAATTAGCGGCGTCACGGTTTTGCTGTTGGACCGCTCTACGCGACCTAGCGTCATTGTGTTGTGCTCCCGGCAGCGTGCCATCGGGTAACAATCCATGATCTTCAGGCCGTCGCCGCATGACCAACGCGGCTGGCACAACGATCGCGAACACGAAGATGGCTAGAAAGATGTACGCGTCGCGCCACCCGATTGAGTCCACCAACTGTGTCAATGCGACTGGCATGATCAGAGCAGCGAGTGAAATGCCAGAAGATCCAAGTGCGACGGCCCAACCACGTCTTACCACGAACCATTTTGCCAGCGTGACATTCACTACCATACTGCCAACCAATGCGAAGCCGACGCCCCCTGCGAGCATCGACAACAACAGAAACTGCCAAAGCGCGTCCACCTGCGACATGGCGAGATACGACGCGGCATATATGCAGGCTCCCGTCAGCATCAACGGCCGCGCACCGAAACGATCCACCAGCGGGCCCACGACCAATCCAGACAACGCGCCCACAGCCAGAGCGGCCGAGGCTCCCAACGTATATTCCGCCGACGCCCAATCGAGTTCTTCGGTCATCGGACGTAGAAAAACACCCGCAATACTCCCGCCGACACCCATACTGACGAACTGACCGACGACCGCTCCGATGACGATCCACCAGCCCCAGAAGATGCCACCTCGCTGGTTTGCTGACGACGGAGACCTCAAGATGCGGATGACCTTCTAGCCGCGCGAACCTGTAACCTCTGCCGTACCGCCGGTGATGCCGGTCGTTTGGCGAAGAGTGCGGTGATGCTTCCAAGTACGCATAAACCGGCTAGCACGTAGAGTGACCATTCGTAGGTGTTGAATGCGTCGTACGACAACCCTACGACGACAGGTGCGATCATCATTCCCAACGACATAGGGAAGCTGGAGAGGGCGAAGATGGTTGCGAAGTGTCGTCTGCCGAAGAACTCGCCGCGCATTGCGAGGAGCATCGGTGTGCGGGCGCCGAATCCGATGCCCCATACGATCGCAAATGCAGCCGCCATCCAGAACGAATTCGCCAGCGCGAGGACCACCAACGATGACCCTTGTATCAACACGAGAAACGGCACCAAGACTCGCTTGTTCCACAGATCGCCGACGATCCCTCCGACCAGCTGTGCCACGAAGGATGTCGCGACCATTATCGGAACCACCCCCGCCGCGGTGAAGAGGTTTAGACCGACGCCGTCGTCGTCGGTGAGATGCAGATAGAGGTGCGCCGAGATCGCGCCGGTCGAGACGTTGACGAACATGTGCGTGATCGAAACCGACCAAAAAGCACGAGTTCGTAGGGCTTCCTGGACGGTGAAATTGTGCGACGATTCTTTCGCTACTCGTCGCGCTCGTTCGCCGGGCACCGGGATCTGAGTTGCCAACTGGTCCGCCGTAGGTTGCTTGCCGAGGACCCGGGCGATGAAGGGTCCGACCAGGATCGTGATGACCCCCATCGCCAATACGGTCGTTCGCCAACCATATTGACTGATGCCCCAGACGATTAACGGGACGAGCAATCCGCCTACGCTTACCCCTCCCTCGACGATCGACATTCCCAGACCTCGCCGTCGATTCATCCAAGCATTCGTCGCCGTCAGCGACGGTGTGAAGCCGCCGGAGCTCAAGCCAACCGACATCACCAGGAACGCTGCGTAGAACTGTAACGGGCCGGTGACCTGTGAAAAGAAGATTAATCCGCCGCCGCCGACCGTGAACCCCACCAGTACCATCCTCCCGGCTCCAAACTTATCGATCAGCCAACCCTCGAGTGGTCCCAACAACGTAGAACCTAATCGACCGACGGTCGCGACGCCGGAGATTAGGGTCCTTGACCACCCGAACTCGTCTTCGAGCGCCTTGAACAGAACGCTCGCGGCTTGAAAAGTTGGCGCGGCGCTGAAGACGGTGTTGCAGGCTCCGACGATCGAGACCCACCAGCCGAAGTAGACGCGGCGCGGCGACAATGCTCGGATTGCGCGGAAACTTTGTGACTTCATCGACACGGCTTGGAGCGCCAATCAATCCCCGACGGTTACCTAAACCGCGGGTCTTGAGGCTCGCCGCCGCGCCGCCCTTGCCTCTACTCGTCGTCTGAGGCCTGGCGACATCGGTCGCGTAGCGAAGAGGATCGTCACGCTCGCGACCACGCAGGCCCCCGCAAGCACGTACAGCGACCAGACGTAGGTGCCTTGAATGTCGTGCACCAAACCGATGACGAACGGTGCCGCCATCATCCCTATCGACATCGGGAAGCTCGACAATCCAAGGATCGTCCCAAAGTGTCGCCGCCCGAAGTATTCGCCACGCATGGCGTGCAGCAACGGCGTGCGCGCGCCGAAACCGACTCCCCAAACCACGGCAAACACGGCCGCCATCGCGAATGAGTCAGCGAAAGCAAGAATCACTAACGAAGCCGCCTGCAAAATCAACAAAAACGGCACTAGTACCCGCTTGTTCGTTCGGTCGCCAACGAATCCCCCGGCAAGCTGAGACACAAACGCGGTCAACACCAGGATCGGCACAACGCCCGACGCGGCCGCGTCGTCTAGGTTGACCCCGTTGCTGTCGGTCAAATGCAAAAACAAGTGGGCAGATATCGCACCCACCGAAAGGTTGACGAGCATGTGCGTCATCGAGATCGACCAGAACGCACGCGTCTTCAGCGCCTCCGACGGCGTAAAGTCGTAGAGCCTTGACAGCCGCGTACGGTGCCCCGATTCGGCATCCGACTGGATCTGATCAGCCAGCTGCTCCGGTGTCGGCCGTTTGCCAATGACCCGAGCGACGATCGGACCCACGAGCAACGTGATGATGCCAATCACCAACACCGTCGGTCGCCATCCGTGCGCGCTGATTCCCCAAACGATCGGCGGCACCAACAACCCGGCGATACTACTGCCGCCGATGACGATCGACATTGCCGACGCGCGATTGTTGACCATCCAAGCATTTACCGCGGTCATGGACGGCGTAAACCCTCCCATGCTGAACCCGAGTGACAGCGTGAAGAAGGCGAAATAATACTGAAGCGGGCCTTGGATTTGCGAGAACATTATCAACCCAATGCCACCCAGAATGAAACCTAACAACACCATCTTCCCAGATCCGAATCGGTCCGTCAGCCAACCCTCCACCGGGCCCAACATCGCGCCACCAAATCGGCCAAAAGAAGCCACACCGGAAATCAGCGCCCGCGACCACCCAAACTCATCCTCGATAGCCTTGAAGAGAACGCTCGACGCCTGAAAAGTCGGCCCCGAACTTACCAGCATGTTGAACGCGCCCGCTATTGACACCCACCACCCGAAGTAGACACGTCGTGTCGTACGGGCTCGAACTGCCGCCAACCGCTGATGAAATATCGACAATGCACTCTCGCCCGCGTCCCAACTATCGGGTTATCGTGCCCGATGGGATCCGCTACCATCAATTATCAGAGATTTCACACCCGAATATGTGGTTTTGGCGCACCATTACCGGCGACGATTTCCTAGAGTTAGAATCGAGACTTGGGTTCCGAAGGCGTCGTGAAAGTTGACCTTCGATGCAGTCTGATAATTTTGGTAACGCACTATGGATAACGCCATTGAAGTCAACCAGATCTCGAAGTCTTACGGCAAGGTAGTCGCCCTCGAAAACGTCGATCTCCAAGTTCGACGCGGCTCCGTCATGGGCCTCCTGGGTCCCAACGGCGCGGGCAAAACCACTCTAGTACGCATCCTGACAACCCTTCTTCGCCCGTCATCCGGCAGCGCCACCGTCCTCGGTTACGATGTCGTCCGACATGCGCGGCATCTGCGTTCCTACATCGGTTTGGCAGGGCAGAGCGCAGCCGTCGATGACCTCCTAACCGGGCGCGAAAACATCCACATGGCCGGCCGGCTCTACCACATGCCCAAACGCCAAGTGCAAAAACGGGCCGACGAACTGCTTGATCAGTTCGATCTCGTAGATGCCGCCGACCGATCGGTCAAAGGTTACTCGGGCGGAATGCGTCGCCGCCTCGACCTCGCCGCAAGCCTCGTCGCAAACCCACCCATGATCTTTCTCGACGAGCCCACGACCGGACTCGACCCCCGCAGCCGACTTGAACTCTGGGACGTCATCAGAACCCTCGTCAGCGAGGGCACCACAGTCCTACTCACCACCCAATACCTCGAAGAAGCCGACCAGTTAGCCGACCAAATTACCGTCATCGACCTCGGCAAGGTCATAGCCCAAGGCACCGCCGACGAACTCAAGCACCAAGCCGGTTCCGAATTCATTGAGATCACCGTCCGCGACACCAAGGACACCAAACGCGCGGCAAGTGTGTTGTCCAACTACGCTGAAAACAACGAGTGCGACATCGACGAGGAGAACAACAAAACCTCCATCATGGTCAAAGACGGCGCATCGATCATGGTTCAAGTCGTCCGATCCCTCGACACCGAGGACATCCCCGTAGCCAACATGGCTGTCCGACAACCCACCCTCGACGATGTCTTCCTAGCCATCACCGGCCGCACCGCCGAAGAGGCCGCCACCGAATCCGAGCAAGACGGAAATTGAACTTGCAACCGACAGTCAACGAGTGGCGGGATCAGCCCGCGCCTCCGACTACTCCCATGAGGGAGGCGATCGGCTCACTCCTCTACGAGTTCCGCTGGCTCGCGGCAGACACCGCGATGATGACGTGGCGGAATCTGATGCACTACCGCCGCAACCCGGAGACGCTGGCATCGACGATCGCGGGACCGGTCATGTTCCTGCTGCTCTTCAACTACGTCTTCGGCGGAGCAATCGGCGCAGGCAGAGACTTCAACTACATCGACTATCTTGTGCCCGGCATCCTGATCCAAAACAACCTCTTCACCGTCATGAACACGGGCATCGGCATCGCCCAAGATCTCCAAAAAGGTTTCGTTGACCGATATCGATCCTTGCCGATGGCTCGATCCGCGGTGCTGGGCGGACGCGTCTGTGCTACAACCTTGGTCAGCTTTGCCAGCGTCTATTGGACACTCGCGATCGCTCTGATCTTCGGCATGAGATTCCACGGTGGTCTCCTGCCGGCGCTCATACTCCCACTCGTCGTCGCCGTGTTCTGTTTCGCCTTCGCATGGGTATCCGCACTCGTCGGTGTCTCGGTACGCAATGCAGAAACCGCCAGCTCATCGACATTCTTCGTAGCCATCCCTCTCACCTTCCTAAGTTCCACATTCGTCCCCATCGAAACCATGCCCGGCTGGCTACAAGCCTTTGCCGAAGTCAACCCCATAACCCACGTCGTAAACCTATGCCGCAACCTAGCCCAAGGCGGACCTCTCGAATCCTACGCGTGGGTCACCGCCTTTTGGATCGCCCTAATGGTCATCGTCATCGGCTCCCTAGCAACCTGGCGCTACCGGCGAATCTCATAACGGTTCAAAACAAATGAACCTACCCGCCCAAATCCAAGACCGCTCAGTCGTAGGCGAACTCGCATCCGCGATCGCCGTCGAATCGCGTTGGATCATTTCCGACACCGCCGTCATGACGTGGCGAAACCTTATCCGCTACCGACGTTCCCCTGAACTCCTCCTCTTCTCTACACTGTCACCGGTCATGTTCATCTTCCTCTTCAACTACGTCTTCGGTGGTGCCATACCCACCGGAAACCTCAACTACATCGACTTTCTGATGCCAGGCATCCTAGTTCAGACAACCCTCTTCAGCGCCACCCAGACCGGCGTCGGACTTGCCGAAGACCTCCAAAAAGGAATGGTCGACCGCTACCGATCCCTACCCATGGCCCGCTCCGCCGTCCTCGGCGGACGCGTCGCCGCCGAAACTCTTGTCAGCCTATTCGTCGCCTGTCTGATGCTCGCAGTCGGATACATCATCGGCATGCGCTTCCACGGTGGCTTCTGGCCCGGCTTTGCCGTGCCATTCATGGTGGCGGGCTTCGCCTTCGGATTCTCCTGGGTAGCCGCATTCATCGGAGCATCCGTCCGCAACGCCGAAGGTGCCGGATCACTCATGTTCTTCGTCGTCTTCCCCTTCACCTTCCTAAGCTCCGCCTTCGTCCCCATCGAAACCATGCCCGGCTGGCTCCAACCCTTCACCGGCGTCAACCCCGTAACCTACGTCGTCGACCTATGCCGCGCCCTCTCCCAAGGCGGCCCCATCCTAACCAACGCCTGGCCCACCGCCCTCTGGACGCTGGCGTTCACCTTCGTGGTAGGGCCGGTGGCTGTTTGGCGGTACCGGAAGGTGTAAGTACCCCAGCCCCTTTCGCAGAGCGAGCGCAGCGAGATCTCGGGGCATGCCAGGGGAGGTGGCAGGGTTTCCCCCATTCATGGGAGAAATGTCCGAAGGACAAAGGGGGCGCGAGTCTTCGCCACACCAGACAAAGGAAATCACATCCCACTCGTAACATGCGGGAATGCCATACACAAGCATCACCCACCGCACACGCGCAAGAAAATTGCGCAAGAACCCGACCCACGCCGAGCGCGTCCTGTGGACGCATCTCCGCAAACGCAGAATCCACGGTTACCGATTCAGACGCCAACACCCCATACCGCCATTCATCGCCGACTTCGCCTGTCCTCAACTTCGTCTCGTTATCGAGTTAGATGGTTCGCAGCACGACGAAAACCGCGATGCAGACGAGTCTCGGAGTCTGAAGTTGGCAGAAGCTGGTTATCGCGTCATACGTTTTTGGAATACCGACATCCTCCAAGACATAGACACCGTACTCGACGCAATAAGCCACGAAGTCGGAAATTGTGAGAAACGATGGCGATGAGCCCCCTTTGTCCTTCGGACATTTCCCCCGCGAGCGGGGGCAACCCTGCCACGTCCCCGCCGCTCGGAGCCGGTACGGTTCAGGTTTCCCCCGCTCGCGGGGGAAATGTCCGAAGGACAAAGGGGGCATGCCCGCCGTCATTCCCGAACAACCGGGTGTTTCAGAAAAAACGATGCACGTTATACTCGTTGCGTCGAACGCGCGTAATCTTTATGTCATCGCCGACGCCACATCCTGACCCCAACCCACCCCATGAAAATCACCGACGTAACCACCACCCTCATCTTCAACCCCGACGCCGATGCCATCCAAGACGCCACCATACCGCCGCTCAAACCCGGCACCCGCGGCCGAACCACCGTCTTCATCCACATCCACACCGACGAAGGTACCCAAGGTTTCAGCTACCTAAACTCTCCCGCCGCCATCCGTTCGCTGATCAACGACAACCTCAAAGACATCCTCATCGGCAAGACCCCTTTCGAGACCGAGCGCATCTGGACCGAGATGTTCTGGCGCGTCCGCGGCTACGGTCGCAAAGGCTTCGCATTCCAAGCCATCTCCGGCCTCGACGTCGCACTCTGGGACCTCAAAGGCAAAGCCCTCGGCGTGCCGCTATACAAACTCCTCGGGCAGGCCCACGAGACCGTCCCCTGCTACGGCAGCGGAGGTTGGACCAACTACACTGTCGACGAGTTAGTCGCTGAACAGACCGGATATGTAGATATGGGTTTCCCCCGCATCAAGATGAAGGTCGGCATGAACTTTGGCATGGATGAGCGCGCCGACATCGAGCGCCTCGAAGCCGTCCGCAAAGCCGTCGGCGACGATGTCGAAATCTTCGTCGATGCCAACAACGGCTACTATGCCAAACAAGCCATCCGCATGTCCCGAAAATTCGAGGACTACGATGTCGGATGGTTCGAAGAGCCCGTCCTAGCCGACGACATCCAAGGCTTGGCCGAAATCTCTAAAGCCACCAACATCCCCGTCGCCACTGGCGAGCACGAATATACCAAATACGGCTTCAAGGAACTCATCAGCCAAGGCGGCGCAGACATCGTCCAGCCCGACATCGGCAGGGTAGGGGGCGTCACCGAGTGGATGAAGGTCACCCACCTCGCCGACTCCTACAACCTCCCCATCGCCCCCCACGCCTACTCCCTCCTCCACCTCCACTGCACGATGGCCACACCCAACCTAAAAGTCGTCGAAGTCCTCGGCGGCGAAATGAAATCCTGGCCCGTCCTCTTCGCAGAGGTCCCCTGGCCCGCAAACGGCCAATGGAAAGCCTTCGAAGACCGCCCCGGTCTAGGACTAGAACCAAACCCCGACACCATGAAAAACCTTTCCGTCGACTCCGACGGCCCCGCACCTGCCCAGAGAGGATTTTAACAGCCCCTTTCGCGAAGCAAAGGGGGCCGCGATCAAACGAAGCAAGACGCAGGGGTGCCCAGCATCGCCAATATGAACTCTTTTGACCTTCTTTCAGCAAAAAGGTGAATAACCCGATCTTGCTATGACCACTATGACTGCCCCAAGACTCCAAGGCAAAGTCACCATCAACTCGCCCGCCATTCTTGTCCGCGTCTTATTCGCTTTGCTAACGCGATACAGGAGTGAACTTGATCGAGTAGTCCGTTCGGTTCCAGTTGGAGATTTCGATGTAATGCTTGCCTGACTTCGCAGTCCTATAGGACGTTGTGATAGATCCGCTTTCCCGCCATGACCCCTCGGAACGGTGAACTTCGTACATATCGTCGCGAATACGGATCTCATGCGATGCAGTATCCGCGATTTCGATTTCAACTTCGTAAACTTTGCCCTCGCCAACTACAAAGGTAAAGTTGTCTACGTCTTCTACGTGGTCGATCAAGTCGTAGTGGATTTCATCGACCGGAATCTCCAATATGCTTTCGTTATCATTGTCGATATCCGGTACTACACGCAACGTGAATTCATACATACTCGAACCATCGCCTCGCCCTGACCCGAACAACATCAAATATACATCCTCCGATTGAGCGATAAAAACACCTGAAAAATTGGCTGAATATCCGCTTTCTTCTGACGCATTTACATCCCAATGGGAATCGCGACCATAGTAGTCGCTGACCAAGTGCAAACCATAAGCGTTCTTAGAAAGGATAGCCGCAGACGCATACGATCCTTCAATTAGAGTGAAATCGATTTGATATCCTTGTCCATCCTCCGCGTTTAAGAAAAACAGGTCGGCATCATTCCAATACTCGAAGGCACTTTTGACAGTCTGCCCCGCTTGGATTTCCATTGCCAATGCAGGTGTTTCACCGACATCACCAAGGGATTTAGTCTCAGTTACCGAAATCGTATATGGTGTTGGCCCGTCCGCTTCCGGTTCCATCGCGGTGACAAAGTATTCGACAAGGTAACGAGATTCAAACGTCAACGTGTCTTGGTAATCGCCCACGAACGGTTCAACCCACTTGCATGGCCATAACGTGTTATCGTCGATCGGGATAGAGTAGAGCTCAGTTCCAGGTGCCAACGGTAATTTCTGGTTGAAGCCATCAATGACATCGAATTCCGATCTCTCGCCCGTTGCAAGTTCAACCTTGATGGTGTAAGCACGATCGCGTTCCCCGACAAACCTGAAGACATCGACATCGCGTCCCCAACCAATCACTCCTGAGACCGATTCGCCAGGATCGATCTTGGTCGCGTCAAACATAGAACTGCCGTGATCATCGACTTCACCCTCTTTGTAAATCACAAAGGAGTAATCACCTGTTTCTTCGTAGCTATCCTTGTTGAACGAGATTTCGACAAAAAAATCGCCAGCATCCGGAGATTCCCACACAATCTGGTTTTCGTACGCCCTCGGTGCCGGGTCACAGTACCTTTCGCTCAAAACATTGGAACGAGTAGCAAGTTCGCGACCAGCCGGGTCGACGACCTGAACTGTGAAATTGTTGCTACGATCATCATTGATGCGGATGGTGTACACCTCGCCCTTTTCAGTCGGGAAGCGGAATAGGTCGCGGTCCATTCGTTGCGAAATCGTCCCACGAACTTCCGCACCGATCTCAATGGCAGTTGCCGCGATCAGTCTGTTACCGTGGTCGTCCATATCCTCTTCTTCGATCGGATCGATGCGGAACGTGTAAGGACCATCATGCCACGATTCCACGCCGAAGAATCCGATAAAAACCATCTCGCTGACATCGGAATGCCAGACCACTTCGAGGCTGCTCCATTCTTGCTCAGTGAAGAGGGTTTCTTCATTCGTTGATGAGATCAGCGATATCTGTGCTTTAGAAACTTCTTCGTAATCGAATGTGAGTTGGTACGCTTGGTCTTCAACTGCCTCGAAAATGAAGAAATCTACATCGTCCATATCTTCCACCTCACCGTGCATCGTCTCGCCGATGACGACTTCTGTAGGAGAACTGAAATCATCACCATGATCATCGACATTGGTCTGTGTCAGTCTCACCTCGTAGGTGCCACCGTACCAACTGGACGAAACATCGAAGTGGTAGATGTCTGGCTTCGGTGCTCGCCAAATGACGGGCATTTGACCTTCGTGGTCACTGTGTACACGTGAAGGGTTAGATGATGAAAAATAATTCACATCGAAACGGGGTAATGAACCGGCTATAACATCGATTTGATAAATCGTGCCTGGCTCAGCGACGAACTTGAAGTTGTCAACATCTATGCGGTTGTGCAACTCTCCCTGGACAGTTTCATTCAAGGCTATGACTGTCGCATCCTCAGGATCATCGGCGTGATCTTCAATGAATTCGTTCACTGACAAAGAGTAATACCCAGTGCGATATTCCGAGACGTATCTATAGGGTGGTGTCACTACGATGAAATACTGCCCTGACTCACTTGCAGTCCACACAAAAGAATCTAAATCGTCGGCGAACAACATCTGAGGCGCAAGTTTCGATCCTTCAGCATCTAATAGGAAAGGTAGGTAATTCCACGCAAGTCCGTCATCCCCAATCGCCAATTGATAGGTGGTGTCGCGTTCAGCAGTGAAGGTGAACACATCTACATCAGGTTCGAAGTCGATTGCGCCGGAGAACCATTCGCCAATTGAAATCGGACTAGCGTTCTGAATTGTGTTGCCATGATCGTCTGTTCGGTCATATGGCTCAATAGATATGTCGTACATCACCGGATACTCGTCAACGGCACCCTCCGCCGTTACGTAAAAATCACTCTCGAATGCGGCATCTAAGAACACCCAGTTGCGCTCGTAAACACCCACCCATGCCACTTGATTTTGATTATTGTCGAATACTTTTACAGAGGCAGCACCATTGACTAACACACGGTAAGACTTACCTGCTTCAGGACTAAAACGGAAGTAGTCAACATCGTTGTACCCGCCGGTAACACCGTAAAACTTTTCCCCAAGCGTGACAACAGTGGCACCCTCCGGGACATCCGAGTGATCGTCTTGATAATCCGAATAATCGATCTCTAAAGCGTAATATCCGCTCTCTCCGTCTTCCTCAATCGCTTTGATGTAGTAAATCCCGTCTTCACGAGCCGGCCAATCGATATGGTGATCACTGCCAGCGAGTACTTCACCCGACGAGTTGAGAAGTTGCATGTTTGGCCGTACATTTCCGCGGCTTATGCGCAGATGATAGGAACGACCCGCAATAGCGCGGAAACGGAAGAAATCAACATCGGTACTCCAAGCAAAAGTTCCAATCTCTTTACCAGAGACTTCCATTTCAGTCGCAGTCTCGAAGTCGTATCCGTGATCGTCGGAAATCGAACTGTGTCTAACGGTCAGTGTATAGTCGAAAGGTTGGTTTCCTACGTATTCAGCGTAATAATCTGCCACCTCGATAAAGTATTTTCCATCAGATTTCGGTTGAAGCGCTGTTCGTTGAGTTGTTTCGGTAACGAGTTCCCCTTGGTCATCGAACACACGCAGCCTGACACGGTAGAGCTGTTTCGCAGAGACCAATACTTCATAAAGCTTTCCTTTCTCTGCATCAATGCCGAAATAGTCAACATCGGAATCGTGTGAAATATTGCCGACGACCAATTCCCAGACCGACACCTGCGTGGCATCCTCATGCCTATCCCCATGATCATCCGCCGAATCGGGCACTATAGTTGCCGTCGCAGTAGGCGATTTGAGACCAACTATCGGAGTCAAAGTCGGCTCTTCGGTGCCGGTTGAACTACCCGCCGCTGATGGCGTAGACATCGTAACCCTCGGATCAGGCACCACCGCCGCCTCTGCGATCGGGGTAACCGCCGGAGCCGGGCTACGCACAACCACCGTCGGCGTGGGAGTCAGCGACAGCGTGGAAGTAGAAGTTGGAGTCGCCGTCGCCGCTAACATCACCATCTCCGGCGTGCTGGAAGGCGACGGGCCCGCCGATGCACAGGCAACGAGTGAAAAACAAGCCAAACCGCAAGCCATCAACCAGGCAAACAAAACATCGCTCTCTCTTGCAAACCTGAAATTCAACATCGCTCAGTCCCAAGGGGATCGCACCGGGACCGCACTACGATAACCCGCTATGCAGAACCATTGTAGCCCTTGAGCACTCAAACATAGCACACACGCCCAATGACATTCCGAACCGAACTCACCAGACCCACCTGCCACATCATCCACCAATGCAGAGAGCCACCCCCTAACCATTACAATCACCCCTAAACAACCAACCCAATCCAAAACACCATGACCACCCCAAGACTCCAAAACAAAGTAGCCATCGTAACCGGCGGCGCATCCGGTATCGGCGAGGCTTGTTCCCGCATCTTCGTCCGCGAAGGCGCCAAAGTCATCATCAGCGACATCGATGCGACAAAAGGCAACGCCCTCGAAGCCGAACTCGCGCCCGAAGCCGTCTTCTTCAACCATGACGTAACCCAAGAAGCCGCATGGGACGCCGCCGTCGAACTCGCCGAAGCCAAGTGGGGACGCCTAGACATCGTAGTTAACAACGCCGGGATGTCCGGACCTAAAGGCCGCACCGTGGTCGAAGACGTGATCCTCGACGACTGGAACGACGTCTTCGCCGTCAACTCCACCGCCATTATGCTCGGCACCCGCGCCGGCATCAAAGCTATGAAGAAAGTCGGCGGAGGCTCCGTCATCAACGTCTCATCCATCTTCGGAATCGTCGGATCCAAAGCTGGAGCGCCTTACCACGCATCCAAAGGTGCCGCCCGCATATTCTCCAAAGCCGCCGCCGTCCAGTACGCACCCGACAACATCCGCGTCAATGCCGTGTGCCCCGGCTTCACTGACACCCCGATGACCACAGACATCCACGGCGTGAAAGAGATCCGAGACTACCGTGAAGGCATGACCCCCATGGGCCGCCTAGGCCTCCCCGAAGACATCGCCTACGGCTGCCTCTACCTAGCCTCAGACGAATCGTCTTGGGTAACTGGGACGGAGCTAGTGATTGATGGCGGGGAGACGGCTTGGTAGCCCCGTCATCTCCGCGCACTTCCGTCATTCCGGCGAAAGCCGGAATCAAGGAGAGGAAATACGGTTAAACCAGCCGACCGTCACGTCTTTCGCGATGTCGGCTCAAATCTCCTTAGATGCGGAGTGAATACATTCATGAACTTGACCGCCGTCGCAACCAACCAATCGCGCGTACGGAGCAGTTCTTCATCGGAATCGCTGATTGAACCAAGCGTGTAAGCCGTGATCATGCATTCCGACGGCTCCGTTTCAGGCTCCCACCTCAAATCCTCTAAGTCCAATTCTTTATCGATGTCCTTTTTCTTTTCTTCGAGCAAATCGTAAAGCCTGCGAGCAAAATCTTTACCGTCCATGAAAATACTTAATCTGACACGGACGTGCCTCCCGTCGGAGTGAAAGCCTACGTTGTAATGAATCCGACGAAATCCTGACCTAAAGTTCCAATGTCGCCTACGGATTTCACGAGGACGAGGAAAGTTGTGTTCGGTTCGCAGAATGTTGCTAGTACCGCGCAAGAATGATCGGTACGGATCCTCTTCGCTGTTGCCGTCGGTGAACGTCTCTACTGCCAACCGAGATGTTGCATCTATCCCGTCGTACCAACCGCCTTGCGTGATTTCAGCCCCCAGCAATTCCAGAATAGGTCTCAATTTATCGGATTCAACTTTGAAAAACTCTCTATTGGGATTTACGCGTTGTCTGTCCAGAACGTCGTGCAGTGCGCGTTCCACCGCTGCCTCGTCATCGACTTCGAATGCTAGTTCGCATTTGAAGGGTAACGGAACTCCCGTCGAAAACAATCCACTTAATCGATCTCGCATGTCTAACTTGTTGGTAATGCCGATCTTTACCATACCGGGCATGCTTTTGTTGGACAGCACGTATACGATACCCAAATTACCGACCTCCACTTTCGGTTTTTTTCAAGTTTATTGGCGAGCGGTTCGCAATGGCTTCTGTAACCGGCACCGAACTAGCAATCAACGGTGACGAAACCGCTTGGTAGAGTTGCCGTCTATCGAACAATCGACTTACCCAAAAACTCCTCCCTCAATCCCCCGCGAAACACCCCCACAATCTCCGCAATCTCCTGCGCATCCATCCCGATCAGCCGCGCCACGGTGTGCGAAACATCGAACAAATTTGCCGAATACGCTCCCTCCAAATCCCGCGGCTCCACACTACCCGCAGCTGGCACCACCGTCGTCAAAACGGGATTGACCGTATGAGTCGGCGCATCATTCTCGACATTCCCGTGGTCTGACGTCACTACCATCGAGTAACCGGCACCCCGTGCAACACCGCTCAACTCTGCTAAGACCGCCACCGTCGCACGATACGTCTCCGCTGCCGCTTCGAATCTAGCTGGCAACAGATGACCGACCATGTCGGGTGCCGCCAAATTGCACATGATCAAGCGATGCTCGCCGATCCCCATTGCCTCCGACACCAACTGCGCGATCTCTCGCGTCTTCATCACTGGCCTCACGTAGAAATCCGAGTCTGAATGAACACCCTCATTCGCACCATCCGAAGGCACGACCCAGCGATCTTCCGATTTCGAACCCTGCTCCGCCTCTCGCCGACCACGCACGAAATATCCCATGTGCGAAGCCTTCACGCTCTCCGCAACCAGCAGATACAGATCGTCGTCGTCCGTCAACCGATCCCAATGACTTAACAGGTTCAATTGATGCGGAGTGATCGGAAACGCAACCTTCACGCCGTAATGCGACTCGAACTCCGCGTCATACTCCGCCATCGTGCACATTCGCAGATTCAAATCGTCCCGCAACCAATTGAACTTCCAATCCCGCCCGCGAGATTTGGCCTCCCGGTCCAGATACGCGCGCGCGCCGCAAAGCGCCGCCGTTTTCGAACGTTGACGGTCCGACCTGAAGTTCAGATTTATGAACGCATCGCCTGGTTTGATCGTCGCAGGTCCATTGCCATTGTGGTCGAGCGCCATCGCTGGAACATCAGCATCCGTCAATCCGTTTTCGTGTGCCGACGATACGATCTTTTTGATATCGGCAAAACTCGTCGCAGTTTCACCCTTGCCCTCAGTCATCAACAGATAGTCGCACCGGGCATTCTCCTCCCGATAGTCCCGGTCCATAGACAACGACCGACCAACTACCCAAGCCAACGATTCCGACGCCTCGTACTTAGCTAACAGCCGCTCCAACTCTCCGAGATATCCACCGTCGACACCTTCGATCTCCATCGAACCCTGTGCTGGTGCATCGCGCCCATCCAGAATCGCTTGCATCCGCACCCGGTCTGGCGAAATACCAAGCCGAATAAACACCAACTCGCAAAACGCTTCCAAATGATTCCAAGCCGAATGGACTCGCCCGTCCGATCCCCGGATGCCCGAAAGAAGAAAACAGAAGTTGACATTGTTACTCGACGTTATAGCGCCATTAATCGCATCGAGCATCATGTCGTTCTCGAAAAACGATCCATCCTCTATCGATCGCGTGATCTGCAAGGGTATCTGAGGCGCCAATGCCAGATTCCCGATCTGCTGATGCCCAGTCTCCGAGTTGCCTTGAACTGGCGGATCAACATCTTCGTATCCAACCCAGACTCCAGAAGCCTGCGTCGGAACCGTCAAGTTCATGTTCACAATCTCCGACCAAGTCGGATCCTCCGCAAACCAAGGGATATACCGGTTTTCCAACGCGATCCGCCTTCGTATGGAACCGATCTCGGCCAACTGCCGTCGCTGCCGCAATCCATCCCTTACGGAAAGGACTCTATTGAGCGTTTCATTGGCCTTGTCCCACGTAAGACTCGGATTCAACCCTTCCGCAGTGATCGGTAGCACCGCAAGCCGCGTTATGGCCAGCATCTCGTAACTACCCGGCGACGCTTCGAGCGCCAGGTCCAAAAGCGATCGGCGAGTGCGAGGACTTAACTGATCTATCACGCGACTCGAAAGACGCATCACAACATCTGGATCGAAACCCAACCCGTCAGTCACGACCAACAGAGCGCGACCCTTAGATTCCTCTTCCGGACGACCGTTTGATGAATAGCCGTTCACCAACTCGTCACGACTCCTTCGAGATTCTCAAGTTCCAATCCGACGCTCGCCAACCAACCGGCCGGCAATTCAAGCGCGTACTGTGCATCGCCGCCAGAACCGTACCCACTCGACGCTGCCGAGCACGCGCTGCGCCACGCGCCGTCTTCTGCGCCGTCAGGTCGAGGACATGGCTCCATGCGAACCGCTTTCACTACAATACGCGATTCGTCGAGGTAACCGATGTCCAACGGCTCGTATGTGTTGAACATCCAGAAATTCAATGACCGCGCCGACTCAAACACAAACAGCATCCCCGTGCCGTGCGGAACCGTTTGCCGACACATCAAACCCTGCTGCCTTTCACGCGCCTCGTCCGCGACCTCCACAACCACAATGTGTGAGATTTCACCGTACGTGATCATCAACTCCATCGTCGGCAACAGATCGCGACTTATCCCTTCGCCACAATCTTCGTTGTCCACAAATCGAATCTCATCCAATGGCTTCGGTGTCGGTGAAGGTGTCTCAGTTGGTTCTGGCGTTGGAGTAAAAGTCGGTATTGCTGTCGGCTCAGGCGAATTCGTCGCCGTTGGGGTGCTCGAACTAGCCGGGTTCGAAGTAGGCGTTGCTGTGTCAGTCGGTACTACCGTATCTGTCGGAGTGACATCTCTGCGTTCATCAACAGATGCCGAACTTAACGCCGTGCGTGTGGGTGTCTCCGTTGGCGTGGCAGTGAACGGTGCTACAACCGGCGGCGTCGCCCCCAATGCCTTTGTTGCAGTTGGATGGTGGGTAGGCGACGGAACTTTTGTCGCCGTCGCCGAAGCCGTCGGAGCTTGAGTTGGGGACGGGGAGATGATGGTCTGGGACGGTGGGTATTTTGAAATCATCGTTGGCGTAGGAGAAATGGCATCGCTGACGCAGCCTCCCACAATTCCTGCCGCAACCATCCCTGTAACAACCACCACCGAAACGCGCAACAATCCCGTTGTCACTCCAGCATCGAACCGTCGTACGTGTAGCCTGCCTCTTTTGCCGTCGCCCGCAATTTCGACGGCAACTTGAAACTGATCCCTTCCTCCCCAGAACCGATATTCATCAACTCGTCGTGCTCTATCGAGTCAATGACCGCAAGAACCATCTTCTCCGGCGTCGAAGCGCCAGAAGTCACACCCACTCGCTTCTTACCGACCAACCACCGCGGATCCAACTCTTCCGGGCCGCTAATCAAATGCGCCTCAACACCCCGCTTGGTAACAACCTCTCGCAGCCGGTTACAGTTCGAACTATTCTCAGCACCGATAACCAGGACCAGGTCGCACTGTTGCGCCAGCTCGGTGGCCGACTCCTGCCGGTTGGTCGTGGCGTAGCAAATGTCGTTACGGACCAACGTGTTATCGAATTTGGACTGAATCTTCTCCACCGCCTCAGCAGTATCGGCTACCGACAACGTCGTCTGAGTCAGCACGACCACATCGTCATCCTCCTCCCACTCCGGTAGATCATTGTCCTCCCGCTCGTCATAAAGCGCCATGTCCGCCTGACCAGTGGTACCGATAACCTCCTGATGCCCACGGTGACCGACCAAGATCACCCGTTTACCCTCGCTCGTGTACTTTTTCGCCTCGTGATGGACCTTGGTTACCAAGGGGCACGTCGCGTCCAAAACCGTCAGGTTGCGCTCTTTCGCAGTGGCGTAGTCGGATGGCGGCGAACCATGCGCAGAAAACACGACGACCGAGCCTTCCGGGACTTCGTCAACCTGGTCAACCGTCACTGCGCCAATCGACTCGACATCTGCCACTACCTGCGGATTGTGAACGATCTGGTGTTTCACGTAAACTGGCGCACCATAACGCATGATCGCTAGCTCCACAATGCCGATGGCAAGGTCCACACCAGCGCAAAATCCTCTCGGGCTCGCAAGCACAACCGACCGCGCATCGGAGGTTGAACTCATCTTCTCGGTCTCATTCGCCATGATTCTTGATGGTACAGGAAAGTCCGTAACCGCATACTTCATTCGTTCTTGACGACGAACCAAAACGCGACACCGGAAATGATGAAGGCCAGACTCGCTAGGCTGAGCATCACTGTGTATCCGAGATATTCCATCCCGAGTTGTGAACCTTGGTCGTTAAGCCCTCCGATAAAGAATCCGCTGGATCGACCGACGATCGCGCCGACCAACCCCGATATGCTCGTTAAGCTCAAATCGCGTGCCGCGGTCGAACGGCGCACGAGATCGTTTGCGACGGCCCAACCAACCGAGAGGTAGATGCCAACCGCAAAACCGATCGCCATCACCCCCGGTACAACCTCGATCAACGAATTCGCGTTGAGCAACAACAGCGAAAGTATGCCGCCCGCGCCGAGGATTCCAGAGAGCAACAGCAACGATCCGCGACCGATGTGATCGGAGAGCTTGCCCGCCGGATACACAACCACCGCCGCGGATCCAATCAAAGCAACGAGGATGTAGTTCCCACCTTTTGCCGGATTTTCGAGGCCGATCACGTCCTGAACGAAAAACAACGCGTTGGTCTGTATGGCTGACATAGCGGCGATCAATATCGACATCGCAAGCAGGAACATGTAGTAACGAGACCGAGTGTAGCCACGTTCGTCATCACCGTCTGTTCCTTCTATATCCAAGTTGATTTCCAGACTGTCATCGTCAATCGAACGCGACTTCGGCACTCGCAGCGCCAGCAACGTGTAGACCGTCGTTGCTAGTAACACGGCGACCATCAGAATCACCGAATACCACATCCACTGCGGCGCATCTTCGATGTGATAGTTAGACATCAAGAAAACCACCAGCATCGCGACGAAACCCGAACCAATCAGCCGCATCAAGTTCAAGTAACCCGATGCTCGCCCTCGCTCGCTATCGTCGACATGGTCGATGATCAAAGCATTGGCCGGACCTTGAGCGGTATTGCCTGAGACCTGCATGGCTATCGTCACCAACATCAGCGCCAAAAAACTGTTCACCAAACCAAAGAGCAGCGTCGATACTGACAAGCCCAACAGACCGAAGATGATGAACGGATACCGTTTCAGCGCCACAATGCTCACTTTTTGATCGCTGATGAAACCTATCGCCGGTTGAACAACCGCCGCGATGGCTAAACCAATGAGCGAAACCAACGCCGCCAAGCTAGTCTTGTCGAGCGTCCAACCCAACATTCTCACCGGGTCGTTAGCCGCTATCTCGGTCACCTTGTACTGAAGCAAAATGCTGCCGAAACCAACCCAAACCCCAGACAAACCAAAGGTGTAGATACTGATATTGAACAAACTCTGCGAACCGAGCCTGAAACGCGCGATCGGGTTCGCTTTACGGCTAAGCGTCGCCGCGGTCTGAATTGCTAATCGAGCAGAGGTCATCCATCCACCAATTGGAAGATCAGTGAGATAGGCACCAGATGCAGAGTGCCTGCCTGCCAATTTACACTAGTTTTTGCCGACATCCGTAATCGACACACGATTACACGTTTCCCATGTGTTAAACCACCCATCGGAAGAAAAATGGTTGAAGAACGAAGATTTTATACATGGCGCAAGTGTTCAACGTGCCGAGATGCGAAGAAGGTACTCGATGCCAACGGCATCGAGGTCCAGGAACGGGACTTTTTCAATGACCTTCTCAGTCGGGAAGAATTGAAGCATCTCGCCTCTCTCGCTGACATCGACAACCTCTTTTCTTGGCGCAGCCCCAGTGCGAAACCGTACCGAGAACGCCGACAATCCATCAGCGAAGACGAACTCATCGATCTCATGCTGCAAGAGCCAAGACTCATAAGAAGGCCCATCATCGTCGCCCCAGGTACCGCACCGATCATTGGCTTCAACGCGGACAAATACGCCTCCTTAAGCGACTAAGGAAGGGACCACTAACGCGCCCTTGCGCGTTCTCATCCGTGCTCCGAATGCCTTCAAGCACCCGAGCGGCCTCGCGACCGCTGGTGCTAGAATCGAGAGTTGGATCCCTCAAACAGCAACCGGTTCTCGTACCCCATGCACCCAATTAACGGCGGACCAGTCGTCCTTTCCGGAACAGCCCACGTCGGTTTGTCCGAGAAGATCTGCCAATATCTTGGTATCGCTGTCGGAAAAGCCGACGTCTTCAAGTTCTCGAACGACAACACCTTTGTTCGCATCCTTGAAAACGTCCGCGCTAGAGACGTGTTCGTAGTCCAGCCGACCGTCGAACCGGTCAACGATCACATCATGGAGATGCTGATCATGATCGACGCCGCGCACCGCGCCTCCGCCGGCCGAATCACCGCCGTCGTCCCTTATTACAGCTACGCCCGAACCGACAAAAAAGATCAGCCGCGCGTCCCCATCACCGGACGCCTAATCGCCGACCTCCTCGAAACCGCCGGTGCCGACCGATTCCTAACTGTCGACCTCCACGCCGGACAGGTTCAGGGATTCTTCAGAGTCCCCGTTGACGAACTTACCGCCATGCCCATGCTCTCGAAATATTTCGTCGAGAAAGAACTCGAAGCCCCCGTCGTAGTTTCTCCTGACTTCGGAAGTTCTAAACGTGCACGCGACTTCGCACACATCATGGATGCTCCAGTGGCCATGGTCGAGAAACGACGTACCGGCAACGACGATAGCGTCGAGACCCATAACGTAATCGGGGATGTCAATGGGCGTAACGCCATCTTGATCGACGATGAAATCGCCACTGGAGGCACGATGATGGCCGCCGCGACAGGTTTGCGGCAAAATGGGGCGCGTGAAGTCTACGTCGCCGCTGCCCACGGCGTTTTCCCAGACAACGCCGCTCACAACCTTGCCGGTATGCAGGAAATATCGGAGATCGTGATCGCCGACACGGTACCATTGCCACCACATAAACAACACGAAAAAATCAAGATACTCTCGATCGCACCGCTAATCGGTGAAGCCATCGACCGCATCCACAAGGGCAGATCTGTGGGGGCGCTCTTCCCCAACTGACATTCCTTCCGGGTGCGTTGCCGCGTGAATCCAGCTTGGATCACGAAATCACATATCAAAGAGCCGAAACATGATCGGAAAACTGCTAGGAAAATTAGTCGGCGATCCGAACGAGAAGCAGCTCAACCAGCTGCGCCCGATCGCCGAACAGGTTAACGCCCACGAAAATCACATGCGAGGCTTAACCGACGACGACCTCGCCGCGATGACATACGAGTTCAAGGCGCGTATCAACGCCGGCGAATCCCTCGATGACATCCTCCCGGAAGTTTTCGCGGCGGTCCGAGAAGCCTCATCTCGCGTCCTCGGTATGCGCCATTTCGACGTTCAGATGATCGGCGGCGTTGTTCTCCATCAGGGCAAGATCGCGGAAATGCGTACCGGCGAAGGCAAGACCCTAGTCGCAACCCTCGCCGCATACCTCAACGCTCTCAGTGGCGACCCCGTACACGTCGTGACCGTCAACGACTACCTTGCCAAGCGCGACGCCGAGTGGATGGGCCCCGTATACCAATTCATGGGCCTCTCCGTAGGCTGCCTACAGCAAAACAGGGTGGATACCCACGCCAGTCCCGCATCCTATGTCTACGACGAAAACTACCAAGAAGACGGCGCGCCCATCGACCGCGAAGGTGCATCGACTAAATTCGCTTCCGTCGCTGGAAAACATCTGCGACCATCCACCAAAGTCGAAGCCTACGCCTGCGACATCCTCTACGCAACCAACAACGAACTCGGCTTCGACTACCTGCGAGACCACATGGTGGGTCAGACCGAAGAACGCGTCCAAGTGGGCCTATCCTACGCGATCGTCGACGAGGTCGACAACATCCTGATCGATGAAGCCCGGACACCGCTCCTGATCAGCGGCCCCGGTATCGAAACCGAACGCAATTACTCTCGCTTCGCATCGGTTGCCTCTCGATTAAAGCCAGAAACAGACTTCGAGGTCGATCTTAAGCGACGTAACGTCTCGCTAACCGAAGTCGGCAGTGAAAAAGCCGAACGGATGCTCGGAGTCGAAACCCTCTACAGCGAAACCGGCGAAGACAATGAACTTCCGCACCTCGTCGAAAACGCTATTCGTGCCGAGCACGTCTTTCTCCGCGACCGCGAATATGTTGTCCGTGACGGCGAAATCGTCCTCGTCGACGAATTTACTGGCCGGCTCATGGAAGGCCGACGATTCTCCGATGGCCTGCATCAAGCACTCGAAGCCAAGGAACGCGTCCGAGTCCAAGCCGAATCCGCAACCTACGCCACCATCACGCTCCAAAACTACTTCCGCATGTACACCAAGCTCAGCGGAATGACCGGTACCGCCACTACCGAAGCGGAAGAGTTCTCCAAGATCTACAAACTCGAAGTCGTAGCCATTCCCACCAACCGCGAAGACAAACGCGTCGACCACCAAGACCTCATCTACATGACCGAAGAGGCCAAATGGACCGCCGCCGCCCAGAAGATCCAGGAACTTAGCGAAGCTGGAAGGCCCGTCCTCGTTGGGACCACCACCATCGAAAAGTCCCAGAAAATCGCCGACCTCTTGAAACGCCGTGGCGTCAGACATCAGGTCTTGAACGCTAAAGAGCACGAATCGGAATCCCACGTGATCGCCCAGGCCGGCGTCCCCGGCGGTGTTACCGTGGCAACCAACATGGCAGGTCGTGGAACCGACATCATTCTCGGCGGCAACCCCGAAACCGCTATCTACGAATCATCCAATCGCAAAAACTCCAAGCGTAACGGTCGGCAATCGAACAACGGTCACGATGCCGAAGAACAGCCCGAAACTTGGCAGGAACGACATGATGGCGTGATCGCGAAGGGTGGACTATTCGTCCTCGGAACCGAACGCCACGAATCTCGCCGCATCGACAACCAGCTCCGCGGCCGTTGCGCTCGACAAGGTGACCCCGGCGAAACTCAGTTCTTCCTCTCCGTCGAGGACGACCTCGTCCGACGCTTCGGCGGCGACCGGATCAAAGGTACCCTCGAAATGTTCAAGTGGGACGAGAACGTTCCCGTCGAAAACTCCGTCCTCGTCAGATCCGTCGAAAATGCCCAGCAAAAAGTCGAGGGCATCAACTTCGAAATCCGCAAAAACCTCGTAGATTACGACGATGTAGCAAACACCCAACGCGACGTCGTCTACAAAATGCGGGAACGCATCGTTGACAGCGGTGATTTCCGCGACGAAATCCGCGGGTACATCAAAACTGCACTCACCGGTCTAATCGCCACCTATCTGGAAGGCGACGCGACCCAATGGGAAATCCCTGGTTTCCAACACGAAATCCGGCGCTACTTCCCAATCATGGAGATCTTCACCTCCGAAGACGACTTCATCAACAAATCCCAGCAAGACATCGAAAAAGAACTCCACGACTACGTCGACATCGTCTACGACCAACGGGAAACTCTCTTCGGCGACGAAAGCCTTAAGATGATCGAACACAGCGTACTCCTGCGCGTCCTCGATCGCCACTGGGTCGGACACCTCACCCGCATGGAAAACATGCGCCAATCCATCGGCTTGCAAGCCATCGGACAACGCGACCCGCTCGTCCAATACCGAACGATGTCGTTTCAGATGTTCAACGAGATGAACGAGGAGATCCGCAACGAAGTAGCTAGAACCATCTTCCACTTAGCTCCCCACGCGCCGCACCAGTCAACCCGACTCGCGCCATCGAACGCCACACCGTTGAAAGCCGATGCCTTGGCCGCGGCGCAGCGCATAGCACTCGCCCAAGCCAGCCAGCAAAGCGTCATGTCCTCTGCCAACACCCAGCAAGGACCGGGCGCCACCACCACCGTCGCATCCGTGAACGCTCCAACTCACGCCGCCGATGGTCGCCGCCTGTCTCGCCGCGAGCGGCGCGCCATCGAACGCGAGAACAAAAAGAAACAACGTTCAGGCGCAGCCCGGTAACTCAATGACCACCGCGGCAAACCACATCCGTGCCGACGAAGACCTCGCCACGAATCGACGTCGCCTGTTGGACGACCTCGTCCAACAGTTCGCCGAAAACCCAACCGACTGGCAAACCAATCTCCTCAGCACCGTAGCCGCATGGCCAAAAGAAAACGAACGGGCATACGACGAGACATTTCACTACTTCATCGGAGGCGAAGCCTTCAACTGGAAACGACTCGCCGAACGAATCGCCACCCAGCTTAACGCAGAAGGTCAATCCTCCGTTCCGACCGAAGATATCTTCGATTGGCTCGGAGACACCGGCGTCTTCGGCCGACTCGGTGAGGAACAGTTCCGTCGCATCCTTGGAGTCGACGGTTGGCGCGCACACCTCAATTACTTCTACGGCGTCCACATCGAGCAATGCCTCATCGCCGCCATCCAGTCGCGCATCCAAAAACGCCGTTACGGAAACGGCCTACCACCCTCAGACGACTCCTCCGATCTCGCCTACCTCGGCCTTTACGAAGAGTCCGAAGAAACACTGTGGGACCAGTTCATAGACGAAAACTCACTTCGACTAGCCGACCTAGTCGCCGAATCTCCCGAAAATACCCGGACCATCGGTCTTGACGAGGAGTTCACCTACTGGCTCTTCAAACGTCGTATCGAAAACACCAACGCCGCTCAGGTGGCAGACGAAACCCGCCGTGCACTCGAAATGTTGAGCCGAATCAACTCGGCCCACGAAAAAAGAACACGCATGCTTAAAGATCAAAACGGCGGTGCAATCCTCGAATTCAAACTCATTCCGCCCCGCAAGATCAAAACCCTCACCAAATGAGTACCGCGCGCTTCAATCAAGAAGCGTTCGACGAATGGCTGGTAGAACAACCAACTGACGCGCGCCAGCTTCTCACCGAAATAAGAGACATCGTCATAGCCGCCGGTCACAACTTCACCGAAGGCATCAAATGGGGCTCCCCCTGCTACTGGCTACCCGAAACCTCCCGTCGCAATATCATTTGGTTCCAGCACCATAACAACTACGTCCGCCTCGGATTCTTCAACGGGGCAACCATGTCCGACCCCGACAACCTCCTTGAAGGCACCGGCAAACGCCTCCGTCACATTAAGGTCTACAACCTCAACGACATCAACCCCCAAACCCTGACTAACTACGTCAAAGCCTCAACCGAGTTGGCAATCGCGGATCCCAATTCGCTCTCCGCTTAACCCGATCGGCCTGCCGGATGTTGCGGACATGCAACAATTGTGATATCGTGATGTTGCATCGGGCAGTCAATCCGATGAGCATTGATCAATTGCGTTCCAAGAATCAAATAAGAGATTGAAGCATGGCCACAGTCGAAGACCTAGATCGTCGCGTAGAGGCGTTAGAGATGGATTTGCCTACTCGCAGAGGATTCGTGGCCCATCTCCACGACTTGGACAACAAATT
The DNA here is from genome assembly GCA_965208645.1 of Dehalococcoidia bacterium. Classification (GTDB taxonomy): domain Bacteria; phylum Chloroflexota; class Dehalococcoidia; order Lucifugimonadales; family Lucifugimonadaceae; genus Bin127. The sequence goes on from OZ242350.1 coordinate 1,767,690, forward strand.
CCAACGCCTCGAAGAAGGACAACAGCGCCACGAACATGAACTCCGCCAGCTTAACAATAAAGTCGACGAGGGTTTTGAACGACTTGATCAGAAACTCGACGTCGGGTTGTCACGCCTCGATCAGAAACTCGACGCCCTCCTAGCCCAACCAAAGATCAACCTATGACCCCTAGTAAAACCAAAAGCCTCGAAGGAGAGCAGTACCGGCACGCTGACGCTCACCAGAGATCCGAACCCCAGCTGAAACGTCGGAAGCGTCAACCCGAGAAGTCGCGCAATCGAACTTTAGATGACGCATCAACGTCAACATTCTACAGCGCTAGCCCATGAAGATTAAACTGCGTCTTATCGATTCCGTGCGAGCTTTGATGGGTTGGCAAGCAGTCCCGGCAGCGATCATAGCAATCTATCTGTTTGCCGGTTTGTTTGGCCCGTCAATCGCCTTGTATCACTCTACAGACAGTTCGACGGTGCGCAATGTACCGCCTCTCCAAACTAGGTGGGAACCGGGTCAAACTACTCGCATTGAAAGCGGAAAAGAGGCGTTACGCAACAGATTCGGGATACATAATTTGCATTTGTTGGGGACCGACTCATGGGGTCGCGACATATTTTCCGTCGTGTTATACGGTGCACGGACCTCATTCTCAGTTGTGGCTGCCGGTACGCTGATCGGGACACCGATCGGCATCGTGTTAGGTATGTTGACTAACGGGTTAAAACCAAATCGCCGTATCTTCGGCTACGTGCTAATTGGATGCACGATAATCCCGTATGCTATTTTCTCATTCAACCATCCGCACGGACTTTACAGAATCACGGATATGGGCCTCCCGAACCCCGAAAATACCGCGTATCAGCTTTCTTCCCTTGGCGCGTTGATAGCTATCGCCATGACCGTCTCCTTCGGTTGCGTCGCGTTCGCCTACCGGTTCGATCAAAAGTGCGTCAAATCTTGGCTGACGCAGGTAGGCACTCATTATCGGCGCAGCGAGTTCATCAGACTATTCCATCAACAATTACTTGCACTCGGTCCTTGGATTCCCATTGCAGCAATTGCGAGCGCTACGGCGATTTATTTGGGCACAACGACTGATTATATCTTCAACAACGACCCGTGGATAGCCACTTGGTGGGTGTATGAGCCCTTGCCTTTGGCACACATAGGGATATTGAGCCCATTAGTGCCTTTGGTAGCGGTTCCTATCGCATTCGTAGCGCTCGGAGTTTGGTGGTGGTTTCGCAGATTAACGCAAACCTTCGACCGAACCTCACACGAAGCCAAGAAATCCGATTCTCGTCTCCACTTAGCGGATCGAGAGACGACACAAAAACCAACCGCAACGCCCATCGACGTGGAATGTCGATCGACACAGTCACAAGTGGTGCTACCCATCGCTGATCAGCGAAATATGCCAATTGAGGCCAAAATATTGTCCGTCCTTGCCACAATCGTGATCTTGGTCATCTTTGCTAAGTTCGTATTCGTCGATATTGTTTCCTTGTCAGAGAAGTTTCAATTCGATTTAGGCTTAATCAGTGATTTCAATCAGCCGCAGTCTGTTCAGGAGAGGTGGGAGTTTCAAGACTGTATCGATGCGGCGTCTGCGACATCATCAATGCGTAACTCTATTCCGATCTTTGATGTTAGATGTTTAGAACTTTACAAAGGCATTCGTAACGCTCCGTCTCATCAAGAAACTCTCCGAAACTTTTGGTCGAATGTGCCTCGCACAATCACCGCCGCAATGTTTGCAAGCGTCGCGGCAGTGGCATTGGTCGCCGTAGCAGTCAACGCTGGGGGTTACTCAGCCAAAACCATTCACGGGGTTGTTGCCATCATCTCATTCGTTGGTTTGACAATGACCTTCGGGTTGATCTGGTGGGTATTGATCTCAATTTGGTCAGCCCAGGAAATCGCTGAAACGGGATTGTTAGTATTGAATCCAGCCGGCATATTAGAAACTTTCAGCTTGGTACGGGATGCGTCGATTGGCCTAGGCGTTTCGTATCTGATTGCTGTGAACTTGATTCTGAAGTTGGATCAACCTTTCAGGTTAGTGGTTCGCAATAGATCTCCGGTGCTGGTCCCGCTCATCATTGTCTGCACCGCGGTTGGTTCGGCTTCGATTTTGTTGCTTCACCATCCGTTTCCATCGGGACTCTTCTTTGCAGATTACTCTTACGCCGTTATTGCTGACGAATCAATATCTACGGAATTGATCCCTTGGGACGCATTGTTCCGCCATTGGTTGTGGACGTATTGGATCGCTCTCTTGGTATATGGCGCGCTAGTACTGCTAGCTATTGCTATAGCGAAATGGGGCGTTGATCGGATCTCGGCTGTCCGCAGTCAAGGACATGTATGTATGGGGTCTAAAGCTGCTTCCACACCGGTTTCCCATAGATCGTTGTAACCGAACCTTGGCCGCGATTAATTCTTACCACTATCTCGATGCTCCGCAAAGCGGCAGATGTGGGCAGACGTCGAACGAACATCGACATCTACTGTCCTTGTCAGTGCAAGAATCGAATCTTGGAGGAAGATTTGTTCAAGGAGTTACGTCGAGGCGCATGGTGCAACTTCCCAATAAACTCCCAACCACCGACTTCAATTAAAATCGAATCCCAGAACAACAAAACCTAAACGCAACGAAGGGGAGTAGTAACGGCCCCTGACGCTCGCCAGAGATCCGATCCCAGCTGAAAAATCGGAAGCGTCAACCCGTGAAGTCGCCCCCGAGCCACTGCGCCGAAACCAACCATCCGTCATTCCCGCCTACGCGGGAATCCAGATAAGCAAAAACGGCAACTAAGCGCAGTCGGAAAACGCCCGTTACCAAGCGTCATCGAGAGGCCACCGCACACACCATGCGGCGGCAACAAAGGTGGTACCGCGAGGCACGCGTCACCCGACAATGGCCCCGTCCTTTGATAGGACGGGCTTTTTTGTATCCCGCCCAAACATCGAAATCTGCAAGGTTCCCCGCTCGGCAGGGGAAATTTACGAAGGACAAAGGGGGCTCATACCCATGACAACCGAAACCACCACCAACAAAGTCATCTCCATAAACCCCCGAGACCTCCCCCGACGCTTCGACGTGAAAGAGCGCGAAGCCTATTGGCGAACTCAGTGGGACGCCCTCGGCATCTCCAAGCACGACAAGGCGGCCTCCCGCGAACAGAGCTTCGTCATCGATTCGCCTCCGCCGACGGCCAGTGGCTCTCTCCATCCCGGCCACGTCTTCTCCTACACCCACCAAGACGTCATCGCTCGCTACCGCCGTATGACCGGATGGAACGTCGTTTATCCCATGGGTTGGGACGACAACGGACTCCCCACCGAGCGCCGCGTCCAAAACTACTTCGGCGTTCGAGCCGAACCCAATGTCCCCTATATCCCTGACCTGAACGTCCGCAAACGTCGTAAAGAACTCGGCCTCGACAAAGACGAACAACTCGTAATCTCCCGCGGCAATTTCATCGAGCTTTGCCACATCGTCACCGCCGAAGACGAGAAGACATACAAAGAGCTATTCAACCGCCTAGGCTTCTCCATCGACTGGGAAGAGGAGTACGCCACGATCGACGACCGCTGCCGCGCCATCGCCCAGCGATCTTTCCTCGACCTAGACCAGCGCGGACACGTCTACACCGCCGAACTCCCAACCATGTGGGACGTCGACTTCCAAACCGCCGTCGCACAAGCTGAGGTCGAAGACCGACCAACCCCCGGTGCCTACCACGACATCGAATTCGGCGTCTACGAATCCCTCATCGAAGGAGAGCAGGGGGTACCCGAATCCTTCGTTATCTCAACTACACGACCTGAGATGATTCCAGCCTGCGTAGCGGTCACCGCTCATCCCGACGACGAGCGATTCAAGCCGCTTTTCGGCAAGCACGCCATCACCCCTGGATTCTTCGCGAAAGTCCCCATTTTCCCCAGCGAAAAAGCGGACCCTGAGAAGGGCACCGGCATCCTGATGCTCTGCACCTTTGGAGACGACAACGACGTCGAGTGGTGGCGAACCCATGACCTCGAACTCCGACCTATGATCTCCCGCAATGGCGAAGCCGCACCCCGAACCTTCGTCGCCTACGGCTCCGACGAACCCGGATGGGGTTCCCTAGACCCGACACGCGCCCAATTCTTCTACGACCAACTCCTCGGAATGCCCCTCGACGACGTCCGAACCAAGATCGTCGAACTCCTTAGCTGCCCCGGCACTTCCGCCATGACCATGCTCGGTCCAGAAGACGAAGTCGAAACCAGCAACCCCCTCCAATCGCCACCACGCCCCATCGAGCACGTCGTCCGCTACTACGAAAAGGGCACGACACCCATCGAATACATCCCATCCCGCCAGTGGTTCGTCCGGCTCATGGACAAAAAGCCCTACCTCCAAGAAGTCGGCGCCAAGGTCCAATGGCTCCCCGAATTCATGCAGAAGCGTTACGCCGACTGGACCGACGGCCTCGGACACGACTGGGCGATCTCCCGCCAACGCTACTTCGGCGTCGCAATACCTGTCTGGTACCCCATAGACGAAAACGGCGACATCCAGTACGACGGCTACATCGTCGCCACCGACGACATGCTCCCGGTCGATCCCACGCTCACACCCGCGCCCGGCTACGACGAGTCCCAACGCAACCAACCCAACGGCTTCATTGGCGAGCAAGACGTCTTCGATACTTGGTTCACCTCGTCCATGACTCCCCAGATTCTCGCCCGTTGGGGCGAAGATGGCGACCGCATGTCCAACCTCTACCCGGCCGACCTGCGCCCCCAAGCCCACGACATCATCCGAACTTGGGCCTTCTACACCATCGTCAAATCCGCGCTCCACAACGACAACGTCCCTTGGCACAAAGCCATGATCTCCGGCTTCATCGTCGACCCCGACCGCAAGAAGATGTCCAAATCCAGAGGCGCACCCGTCACGCCCATGCCCCTCGTCAACCAATATGGCGCTGACGCCGTCCGCTACTGGGCATCCAACGGACGCCCCGGCATGGACATGGCCTTCGACCCTACCGTCTTCACCATCGGCGGCAAACTCGTTACCAAGCTCTACAACGCGGGCAAATTCGTCCTCATGCAAGAAGCCGAACACGGCGAAATCACCACCGAACTCGACCGCGCCTTCGTAAACGACCTCCGCGACACCGTCCAGCGCGCCACCAACGCCTTCGAAAACTTCGAATTCGCACACGCCCTCCAGATCACCGAAACATTCTTCTGGGACGCCTTCGCCGACAACTACATCGAACTAGTAAAACGCCGAGCCCGCAGCGAAACCGACGAGCAGGGCCGAGCCTCAGCAGTAGCCACCCTCCGCCTAGCCCTAAACACCCTCCTCCGCCTATTCGCCCCCTTCGTCCCCACAATAACCGACGAAATCTGGTCCTGGACCTACGCCCAAGAAACTGGCTACGAGTCGATACACCAAACGCCATGGCCAAGCCCAACAGCATCCCCCCTCCTTCAGGAGGGGGCTATGGGGAGGCCTACCCACAACGCCCGGCACCAAGACACCATCCCCCAACGCTACCATCTAACCCCAGTGTCCAAACCCGAATCCCCCACCTCCTTCCAAACCGCCTGCCGAGCCATAGCCGCTGTCCGAAAAGCCAAACACGAAGCCCAGATTGGACTTGGCAAACCGCTAGCACGTCTGGCGATGTCATCTTCCGACGATCAACTAGACGATCTTCGAATGGTCGAGTCCGACGTGGCTGACGCCGGGGGTGCGCCAGAAATCAGCTTCCAAACGGTATTGACCGACGATGGCTACGTTGCGTACGTTGAGGCACTCATCGGCTAGAAAATCTGGATCTGTCGCCTGCGGGTTGCACAAAGAGTATGGCGTGCAAGGAAGGAAATATGATCGAGCACGATTACGCCCAAGTCAAAAAAACTATTGAAGAGCTAAGTCAATGCGATTTCGTGTACTGGGGTTCGGATGGCCTGGAATGGGACGCGCGTATCAGAGATGACTACGAACAATTGCATATCGAAGTCTTGATGGAAATTGCAAAATCCAATTTCTACCCTTCCGAAGATTATGATCCGGAAGATTGTTCAGTTCGGCATGCGATCGAGAATTCTTTGCGAGAATATTGCAAACGAATGAAGATCGGGGTTGTATGTGCAAACTGCGGTGAAGTCGACAATCATGAATTCGAAATCGACGGATTTCACAATCAAATTGGGAGATTAGTGGACCAATGGGGTGATGTAGAGGTGTTTCTGCGCGTGATGCAAATGATGCGGAATCCAGATGGATCCTTTAGCTCGAGACATTTCGGTTGCCAGACCGGGAAGGCAAAGAGACTCAAATTTGAAGAACGACTAGAACTGGTGTTTCCTCAACGCGATCACGAATGGTTCTATGGTCAATTGAAACAATGGGCTGAATTCAGAAACGCTGTCACTCATAACGCATTAGTGAAAAGATGCGACGGCAACTTCGAAATCGTCCATTTCGATGAAATCGCACGACGCAAATCACAACACGCCCAGGCATGTAGTTCGCCATCGCAAATGAACAGCTTGCCAAGCATCCCAGTCATAAACAACGCGACAGTTAAGGCGATGTGCGGCAGAATTGATTTTGTCCTTAGATCGTTCGATGGGTTGGTCTCGCACATTCGCGACGCGGGACCGTGCTCGAATTTCCGGATAAATGGCGTTTGGGAAAAAGAGTCAGTCAAGATCTCGGCGACACGTTGGTGTGAACACTCCGAAGCTGAGGACATCGTCATCTGGCACGACCACGTATCACATTACGTTGTCGAATCAAATAGCGAACCGCGGGTATAATTGCGAATGTAAGCTTCCCGTGGTCCGCCCACGAGAAACTCCCCAACGCACTCCCCGTCGCGCAAGCGATGCGCAGTGCACCAAGCCTCCTCCGTGTTACACGGTCGGGGTCCAATTGAACACCGACATCTTCGCCGCTTTCACAATGTGGAGTCGGTTGGTGGATGTCATCCAAGTCCAAAAGGGGAGTAACTCATGGACGCAAAATATGCCACATTCATCGACCTAATTGAACTACCAACGGTAGTCAACAATGAGTCCAATTCTCAACACGAGAGACAGACTTTCATCTGTCCGTACTGTCAACGACGTTTCTCGCTGACGAAGAAGAGCGTCAAATTCGAGAAGATCGAACCCGAAACTGGCTACAGCTGGCAAGAAACTGCGGTGAAGATCGCTTACATCGTCTGCGACTGCAAAGTCCGCTTCATCCTCCGATACATCAATCCACAGGGCGACAAACACGCCCTCCAACGATGGATCAACGAGCGCAGGGCACCGGAAACGCTGGACAGTTTAGTCTGACCGAGGAGGAGTCTCCCAAACCAAGTGTCGAGGGTTTGCCATCTAGCAAGCCCTCGGCATGTTCAGATAGTCGTCGTCTCACCTGCCCCTCGGCGCCGCAATCCGATCCGGCACCCGACCAGCCCTAACCCGCCCCCAAGCCTCCATCAACTCCGCCTGATGATCCTCCGCCCATGCCAACAATCGTCTCTCGACACCTGAAGGCATCCACCCCTTTGTTACGGCGATACTCGAAATATCTACCTTAACCCTGAAATCCGCCCGTCGCGCGTGAAAATGAGGCGGGTCATGGTCGCCGGGATAGATGTAAACACGGATCCCGTCGAAGCGGCAAACTTCAGGCATTAACTACTTGACGCTCAGTGTCTCCCGCGACCTCTTCCCAACTCTTCCCCGTCAACTCCAAATAAAGCGCATCTACACAAAGACCCATATCCGTCTCGTCATCATCACCCCAAACCACTGCCTCATACTGAATAACCCGAACACTCTCGAAAACACCGCGATCCTTCCACGGCTCAAACCACACCTGCTCAGCAAAACGCGACAAATCGATCTCGCCGTTCACGCCATCGTTGAACTCGATCCAAATCTTGAACCCATCAAGTGCCTTGACAGATACCGGCGTCAATTCCATGCCGACTCGAAACTCCTTCTGCAAAGAAACTCGTCTACCCCCACTTATAACACGGTCAACAACAGGCCCTCACACCCCACCCCACATCACCGCAGTACTCGGACAACACAACACCCCATCATTGCATTCCTTTCCACCCTAGTTCAAACGCCCCACAACACCAATCCCTCTCCCGCTCACCAGAGGAAATCAGCGAAATCCGCGTATTCCGCGGTCCAAACACTCATTCACCGCGTGACACCTATCCGGCTCGGCGAGATTGGGTAATGGTGAGGGCCTCAGTCGCGCCAAAAAGATGCGAAGATGAAGTTCACGCGGTAAGATTTCCGCATAACCAATCTCGACACATCGAAGAAGCCATACTCTGGGAGTACGAATCTTGGAATTCGATCAGATCAACAAGACCGCGGTAACCGATCCAGCGAAACAGCCCAATCTCGAAGACTACGCGTCGACGCGCGCCAACTTCGATTGGTGGCGAGATGCATTCGAGAAAATGGACTGGCTGCCGGGTGGCGGTCTAAACAACGCTTACGAGGCCGTTGATCGACACGTCGCGCACGGTCACGGCGACAAACTCGCAATGATCTGGCTTGGGAAGAACGGCGAAGAGGAACGATACACCTACGCCGAATTCAAACGCGAATCCGATCGTTTCGGCGCAGTAATGCAAAACCTCGGCATCGGGTTGGGCGACCGCGTTTTCATCTTCATGGATCGATTGCCCGAGCTCTACATCGCGGCCATGGGCATCCTAAAAGCGGGCGGCGTCATCGCACCATTATTCTCGGCATTCGGTCCCGACCCGGTACGTGATCGCATGCTCGACGCAGGCGCAAAATACCTCGTAACCAGCCCGGACCTCCGCGCCAAGATCTCCGAAATGCTACCCGAAATCAAGACGCTCAAAAACGTCATCATCGTCAACAAAGACGGGCGATCCGACGACCCGCTGGTGGAAGGCGACCTTGACTACTACGAGTTGATGTCAGCCGCTGATCCTGACTCCTTCACCATGGCCGAGACGACACAGTACGACTTCGCCATCATGCACTACACGTCCGGTTCAACCGGCAAACCAAAAGGCGTTTTGCACCGGCACCAAGCGGTCATTCAGCAATGGATAACCGGCCACTGGGCACTCGACTTCAAGTTCGACGACATCTATTTCTGTACCGCTGATCCCGGGTGGGTAACCGGCACGTCTTACGGAATGATGGCGCCGTGGACGAACGGTGTGACGCAGATCATCTACGAAGGAGGCTTCAGCGCCTCGGGTTGGTACAAGGTCATTCAGGACTACGACGTCACTGTCTGGTACACCGCACCGACCGCGGTCCGCCTCCTCATGCGTGCCGGTGGCGACGTCGTCGACCAGTACGATATGTCTTCCCTGCGATTCATCGGTTCGGTAGGGGAGCCCTTGAATCCCGAAGCCGTCGTTTGGGGCAATCGCCATTTCAACATGCCGATCCACGACAACTGGTGGCAGACCGAAACCGGTGCGATCATGTGCGCCAACTATCCGTCGATGGCGGTCCGTCCCGGTTCCATGGGACGACCGTTCCCCGGCATCACAATGGGCGTCCTCGACGACCAGTTCAACGAGATGGGGCCTGGAAACGCAGGTAGCCTCGCCGTTCGGCCTGGCTGGCCATCAATGATGTACACGTACTGGCAGCAGGACGAGATGTACAACTCTCGCTTCAAGAAAGGTTGGTACATCACCGGCGACCAGGCCAGCATCGACGAAGACGGCTACTTCTGGTTCCAAGGACGCGCCGACGACGTAATCAATACAGCAGGTCATCTTGTTGGCCCGTTTGAAGTCGAATCTGCGCTCATCGAGCACGAAGCCGTCGCCGAAGCTGGTGTTATCGGTAAACCCGATCCTATCGCCATGGAGGTCGTCAAAGCATTCGTCACCCTTAATCCAGGCCACGAAGCCGGCCCACAGCTACGACGCGAACTTATGCGGTTCGCCCGCGACCGCCTTTCCGCTGGAGTCGCACCACGCGAGATCGACTTCATCGACATCATGCCTAAGACACGATCCGGCAAAATCATGCGCCGCCTTTTGAAGGCCCGAGAACTTGGCCTCCCAGAAGGCGACACCTCAACCCTCGAAGACGACTAACTCCAACCTCATCACCATCAGCGCCAAGTACGAAAGGCCAGTGAAATGCCTGACGCAGCAGTATTCAGCAAAGTCAACGAACCTCTGACCGTCGAGGACATCTACGTCGACGATCCAGGACCTTACGAGGTTCTCGTGAAAACAATGGCCACCGGAGTGTGCCACTCCGACCTCCACTTTGTAGAAGGCCTCTACACGATGGCAACCCCCGCCGTGATGGGTCACGAAGGTGCGGGCATCGTCGAAAAGGTCGGCGGTCTCGTCCGAGATGTCGCCCCCGGAGACCACGTCATCCTCTGCCTCTCCGTCTACTGCGGCCGATGCAGGCACTGCATCACCGGCCACCCGGCGCGTTGCCAGACTAAGCCGATGCGCGGTGAAAACGAAGCACCCCGTATCTCGTGGAATGGCGAACCCTTGGTCCAGATGGCGAACCTCGCCACCTACGCTGAGAAGATGCTCGTGCACGAAAACAGCGTCGTCAAAATCCGAGAAGACATGCCCTTCGAGGGCGCGGCCCTAATCGGCTGCGGCGTCACAACCGGCGTCGGCGCAGCCCTAAACACCGCAAAAGTCGAACCCGGATCAACCGTCGCAGTCTTCGGAGCGGGTGGCGTCGGACTTGGCGTCATCCAAGGAGCGCGCATCGCAGGAGCACTCCGTGTCATCGCTGTCGACATCTCCGAAAACAAACTCAAGACCGCAATGGACCTCGGAGCAACGGATATCGTCGACGCCTCCGACAACGACCCGGTCGAAGCAATCATCAACCTTACCGATGGTGGCGCCGACTACACCTTCGAAGCAATCGGCCTAAAAGATACCGCCGAAGCCTGCTGGCACTCCCTGGGAACCGGCGGTACCGCTACCCTCATCGGCATGATCCCCGAAGGCACCAACATCGAAATCCCAACCACTGGAATGAGAGAACGCAAAATCCAAGGTTGCTCGATGGGCTCCAATCGCTTTAAGGTCGACATGCCCCGATACGTTGAGTTCTATCGCCAAGGCCGACTACTGTTGGACGAAATGGTGACTCGCCGCCTAGAACTTTCCGATATCAACGAAGCCTTCCGCGCGATGAAGGCCGGCGAAGTCGCTCGCTCAGTCATCATGTTCTGAAGTCCCAACACCAGATCGCAGTTTCACCCGAGCAGCTGGTTCAATCGGAGCGACATGTTGTGACCAACGACGCAGGTGTTTTAGCCTTGTGGTTACACAAATCGCAGAACGTTACTCTGCGATTGGTTCGTATCTGTTTGAGTAAACCACCGCAAATCCACGGAACCGCGGCACGTCACAAAGAGGTGCATTCTTGAATCGCATAGTTGCCATGACCTTGGTCGCTGTAGCACTAGTCTCGGCGGCAATTTCGCTCGAAAATCATCCCCTACAATCTCAATCTCAACTCTACCAACTGACGGTTCGAAACGTCACCGATCGTCAACCGATAAGCCCGCCGATCGTCGTCGTGCATCAGAACGCGCGCCTTTTTCCCAAGAGTGCAGACCGACTTGATGGACTGGAAGAGTTCGCCGAATCCGGGGCACAACCGGCGTTGATGGAATCGCTAAGCGACCGAACTGGAGTCAAGAGTGTGACCAGGTTCGGTGGCGTCATCGAGCCACAAAGCCAAAAGACCATCATCAACGTGAGTGCAGAACCGGGCGACCACATCAGCGTCATCGGTATGTTGTTGTGCACGAACGATGCAGTTACGGTCGGTACCGCAATTCTTACCGACGAAGCCAGTCCGGCATTTGGATCGGGTATCGTGATCGACGCTGGAACCGAGGAAAACGATGAGTCGCGTCGAAACGTTCCTTGTTTGGAAGGGACCGGTGCGGCCGATCTCGACACAGCCGACGGAGAGGGAACCATAACCTCGCCGCATCCCGGCATCAAAGTCGTCGGTGACCTCGGAGCGGTCTTCGGTTGGAATCGCACGGCGATGGAGTTCGTTGTCGACACTCGGGGCACTCTACCGAAGCGAGCATTTGATGTTGGAGCAACACTCAGCAACAACACTAATGGTCAACCGATTACGCCTCCAGTAGTAGTGGTTCACGACAAAAACGTAGACGTGATTACTTACACCCGCCCGATCGAACTCAACGGAATCGATAGGCTTTCAGAAGGAGGCGACGGCGCCGTCCTGCTTGACACCCTCGCAGCCGAACCAGGCGTCGTGTCAGTCACACAGTGGCACACCGGCGGACCGATTGCACCCGGCGATTCTTACAGCGGTAACGCTCGCGCGTTCATTGGCACCAACATCACGATCCTTGGCATGTTCGCTTGCACCAACGACGCCTATATCGTCGCCTCGGCCGAGGTTAAAGGTTCCTCAATCCAAGTCACGACCGATTCAGCAATCGCCTCGGTCTTCGACTCCGGTGCAGAAAACAACGATGAGACTACCGCCACCGTGCCCTGCCTCGGTGGCGATGCGGCTGCATTCTCAGAAGGCAACGGAGAAAATCAGCGTCGTGAGCACCCCGGCATCGAAGGCAGCGCGGATCTGAATCCGGAAATCCATGGTTGGAGCGCTGACGACACCGCAACCTTAACCACTCATAACAAGGTCGAAGTCGCCGAATCCGTCGCGACTCCGGAACCTGTGCCGACCGAGACGCCAACACCTGAACCTACCGCTGAACCGACTGCCGAACCAGGCACGCCAGAAATCGGACCGGATGGACTTCCCATTACGGGTGGCTCAACGATCGCCGCCGCATGGTCGATGGTTGCGTTATCGCTCGGAATCGCTTCGGCATTGGTAGGTGCTTGGCTAATCAGAACGGCAAACCGCCGCGCCTATAGGCGACGGTAGGGAATCGAACGGCACCAGCCGTTACTCCGAGGCGGTCCCTAAAAACCACTCGATAGTAGCGGCGAAGTCCTGGGGGCACGACTCAGCCGCCCGGCTGCCACAATTTTCAAGCTCTACCAGCTTGCACTTGTCGCCTAGCAACGCCCGTGCGGCGACCACTTCCTGGTGATCCGCAATCTCGCTCTGCCGGCCGCGTACCAAAACCAACGGGCAAGTTGTTACGTTGACCGGTGGCGTTTCTCCTTCGCCTAAGCCATAGTCAACGAGCGCAAGCGCGTGAACTGCACCTTTGGCGTACTTCGCCGCCTGCAGCGCAGTGGTTCCGGTCTCTTTCCCCTGGGCTATAACCGAGACGGGTTCGCCAATCGCCCATATCGTTTGGATCAAGGTGTAGGTCGAGACATCCCAAGTCGCATACACATCACCCGACGCCGACACCGCGTCCGCGAACTCCGACCACTGAGAGGAATCTGATTTCGATGAAACGAGGAGCATCGGTGCGTTTCTCAGTGAACCATTCTCGGAAACCGGCGACCATTGCTTGGCCCCGACCGTCGCCTCGGTAACTAACGTTATCTCCGTTGTCTCAGTCAACATATTTTCGGGTACTCCGCAGTAGTCGATATTGTTCGTCTTAACCGTTTTGTCAACGGCGTGCAATCAGTGAATCAACGTTAGAATACAAAACCGACAGACCACCTTATGACGACGAGAATTGTGGTTTGCAACTTTGACCCGATTCGGAGGATACAAATGGTTACATCGGAGTGGGGAGCGATCTACAAGGAGCTCGGAGCCCAACCCGTCATCAACGCGACTGGCAGCGTGACTTTACTAGGTGGTTCGACACCGGTACCGGAAGTGAAAGAGGCGATGGATCGCGCTGATAGCGCATTCATACCCCTAATCGAACTGGAAAAAGCCGCGGGCGACGAGATCGCGAGATTGGCAGGCGTGCCGGCGGCATATATCACGTCGGGTGCAGGTTCGGCGTTGACGCTCGCCACCGCGGCGTACATGGCGGGTACCGACGATGATCTTATCCAACAGTTACCCGATACGTCGGGTTTGAAGGACGAGATCGTGATGCAGCACCGCGAGCAGTATTGGTACGATCGGTGCCTCCAACTCGCCGGAGCAAAACTCGTTTTTGCGGGTGACGAAAACGGCACCTCCGAGGACGACATTCGAGCCGCTATCACCGACAAGACCTGTGCAATTCACGTCCCGGTTGTTGAGCAGGCGCCGAAAGACCCCAACGTTGTTCCACTCGACAAGGTCATCGAGATCGCCAAGGATGCCGGCGTTTACGCATCCGTCGATGCGGCCGGACAGATCTTCCCGCTCGAGAACTTCGGAAAATACGTGCACATGGGTGCCGATTTCCAGTGCATCGCGGCGAAGTACATGTTTGCACCCCACTCGACCGGTCTGGCGCTCGGCACCGAGGAGATCATTGACGCGATCAGTCGTCATTCGTTCGTGGGTTACGAGTCACGGCGCATCCGAGGTATCGGTCGTCCGCACAAGGTCGACCGCCAAGAAATAATGGGTTGCGTTACGGCCGTGCAGCGCTGGTTCAAATTGGACCACGAGACTCGACTGGCTGCCGCCGAGCAGGAGAGCCTGGAGATCATCAAACCGCTACAAGGCATCCCCGGCGTCAAGGCCGAAATGATCGACAACATCATCGCACACCAACCCTTTGGAGTGACGATCGGCGTCGATGAGGACGTGGTCGGTTTCAACAATGAAGATCTTGTGGTCAAGCTCAAGGACGGGGACCCTCCGATCTGGACCCGCACAACGGACAATGCTCCGTTGATGATCCACGTATTCGGTCTCAACCCGGGTGAAGCGAGCATCGTCGGAGAGTCGATCGCATCCGCGGTTCGAGGTTAATCCTCTCCGCGTCGATCCAGTGTTCGACTCCGTCGTTCGCTAAAGACCGGAACTCAAAAAGAAAAAGTGCGTTCCCTCTAAGGCATATAGGGGGAACGCGCTTTTCGATAGTGTCTGATAGGCGCGCCCACGAACTGAATCCCTGAGGAGCAAACCACCCATGGAAACCGTCAATACAGTAGCCATACTTAGCCCTGGCGACATGGGATCAAACGTCGGTCGTGCATTGCGCGAAAACGGCTTAGAAGTAGTCACCTGCCTCACTGAGCGCAGCGCCCGAACTCGCGAACTGTCTGAAATCGCCGGCATCGTAGACGTGCCCGACTTCGCAGAGATGGTCGATCGCGCCGACATCGTCCTGTCGGTCCTGGTTCCAGAACGCGCGGTTGACGTGGCGCGGCAAGTTGCCGCCGTCATCGCTGACACTGGGAAACCGCTACCCTTCGCCGACTGCAACCCGGTCGCACCCGCCGTGGCCATCGAGATGAGCGAGATAATCGACGCGGCAGGCGGCAAGTACATCGACGGCGGAATCATCGGAAGTCCTCCGGGCAGGGGGGAACCGCCACGCTTTTACGCCTCAGGACCACACGAAGCCGTCATGGGTCAGTTGGACGGGCGAGGCATATCGGTGCCCATGATGGGTGGTGAAGTCGGTCGTGCCTCGGCGATCAAGATGTGCTATGCCTCGCTCAGCAAAGGTGCCGCTGCATTGAACGCATCGGCGTTAATCTCAGCGATGAATCTTGGCATCTACGACGAGTTCATACACGAGATGGAGTCGAGCCAACAGGGAGTCTTGGGCAATATGCAAGGCGTCAAAAGCCTAGGTGCAAAAGCCTTCCGCTGGATCGATGAGATGGAGCAAATCTCCGCAACGTTCGGCGCCGCAGGAGCAACCCCCCACATGCACAAAGGCGCCGCCGACATCTTCCGGCTAGTCAAGTCCTCACCAATCGGCCACGAGAGGCCGGAGACGGTCGACACATCTCGATCGCTACGCGAGACGGTGGAGTTGTTAGCAAACAGATCAGACGCTGACGCCAGCTAACTGGCGCGTAACACCCAGCGCAATATAGTCGAACTCCGCAGCGACCTCATCGTTCGCCAACACTGGAGGTTCCAACGCGTCCAGATAGTCCTGGCGCAAGTTCACTGCCCCCAAGAACGGCAAACCCATCTCGTACGCCAGATCCTCGGCTGCGCCTTGTCCGAACATGCCACCAGACATATTCTCCACTACCCCCAGCACGTCCAAATTCATCTTGCGAATCATGTTGATCGAGCGTTTGGCGTCCAGAGCCGCCAGTTCTTGGGGCGTGCTCACGATGACAAATCCGTCCAAGTTCAACGTCTGCATCACCGTCAATGGGGCGTCCGAGGTGCCAGGTGGTAGATCGACGACCATGTAGTCGGGCTCACCCCAGTCGGTCATCTGCAGGAACTGGTTGATGGCGTTGTGGATCATCGGACCGCGCCAGATGATCGCTTCTTCCTCGTTTTCCTGGAAAAAAGCCATTGACATCACTTTGACGCCGAATCGTTGCGATGGAACCATGCGGCCTTCGCGTTCGACCGGACCTTCAGAAATGCGCAAGACTCGGGTTACGTTTGGGCAGTCGATGTCGCAATCAAAAAGAGCGACATCGTGGTCCTGTTTCGCAAGTGTTGCGGCGAGGTTGACGGCGACGGTAGTCTTGCCGACTCCGCCTTTTCCGCTGTAGACGCCAATACGCTTGCCGATGGATTTGAGCGAATCAGCGATGCGTTTCCGTTCCTGGAACTGCCGCCGTGCTTGCGCGAGCCGCGCCTCTTCGGCGGGAGTTGTCTTGCGGGGCGTGGTCACAGATTTTCCGTGAGATGAAGGTTATCGGTTGGTAGAAACCGGAGCTGATTAGTCTATGCCGAGGAGGCGCTTGCCATCTTCGGTGATCATGTCGGGGTTCCACGGCGGATCGAACACTAGGTCGACCTCGACGTCCTCGACGTATTCAATCTCGGCGATACGCCACTCAGCCTGTTGCGCGATGTAGGGTCCCATACCGCACCCTTGGGCCGTGAGCGTCATCTCCACGAATACTTCGTTGTCTTCGACATCGACATCGTAGATAAGTCCGAGATCTACGACGTTGACCGGAATCTCGGGGTCATACACGTCTTTGAGGGCTTCGTAGACCTGATCTTTGGTTACTATGTTGGCTGTTTGTGCCATAGTGCGGGCCTCCGCGTTTATAGGCGGGTGGAGGGAAGAGGATCTCTTGTGGTCAGTTTATCAAACGTAGTTCAACCACCTTTGGTCATCCACCTCTAGGCACAGTCTCGTCACCGTGTAGAGCCCGGCGCTCGGCGATGATGTCGTTGAGGGCCTCCCTCGCCATATCCAACACGTCATCATCAGGCGCGTCGTCGTATGAAGCCGACTCTGCCGCTGAGATCCACTCCCAGATCTCCTCCTGTGCCAAACGGAGTTGCTTGGCGTTCATCGTGGAGAAGTTGGCGTGGATGGAAGCGGGTGGTGATGGTAGGGGCATTGCAACCCGTTTTCGTGGGTTAACAGAGTGATGGGCAATCATCCACGGATCGAGGCATTAGCGAGGTGGGGTTAAAACCTCGCACCCAACGCCGCCGGCTCGACTGATTCGGCGGTCGAGGGTTATCAAAGGGCAACCGAGGGATTCTGCTAAAGCAACGTACCAGGCATCGTAACAGGTGAGGTTGCGGCGCAACTCCCAGATACGCTCCGCGAATGGAGTGAAGGGATAGAGGCTTAAACCAACTCGCAACAGGTCATTACGTGCGAATTCGGCTTGAACGGTCGATATGTCTTGATTTAATTCCGATCGTCGAAGACCGTTCATGACCTCAGCGAATATGAGCTCCGGGCTGTGCATATCGGGGTTCGCAGTTATTTTTCTTGCCCACACCGCGTCGTCGCCGTATTCAACAAGCGCAGCGATCAAGACCGATGCATCAACTACGATCACCGGCCGCGATCTTCTCTGATCATTTGAACGATCTTGTCGGAGCCGATGCGCGATCCAAATGTAGCGGCTCGTTCGGCTGCGCGTTTCATCAATTCTTCATTCGATGGCCGAGATAAGATGCGTTCTAACTCACTCAGTATGAAGGCCTGCATGGATTGGCGGTTTTGCGCGGCGCGTAACGCCAATTCGTCCCGCATCTCCTCTGGGACGTTGCGGATTGTTATCTGTACAGTCATGCTTGCATTATGCCATCAATGCCAGCATTTTGCAGGCACATCGCATCATACGAGGTTGTGGCGGTCGACCTTGGAACCCGCCAAGAACACGTCGCTGACTTTGCGGAGGTCGGCGATATCGCGGGTCGGATCGCCATCAACTACTAGGATGTCGGCTTGCTTGTCGGCTTCGAGCGTGCCCACCACATCGTCGACGAGGCATGACATCGCAGAGTCGCGGGTGGCGGAAACGATCGCTTCCATGTTCGACATTCCGGCCATTACATGCGCTTCAACCTCGGTCTGGAAATCTCCCATGGGATAATTTGCCCAAGCAGAGTCCGAACCCGCAACCATAACCACTCCCGCATCCCGCATTCGCGCGACATGATCCATGCGACCTTCGATGCCGGCTCGCATAACGTTTACATCCTCGATTTCCAAGGCGAGATCTGGATCGTCCTCGAGTTGACGGATCCGCGCCAAGCCTTGACCGAGGGTCGGGTTCACTAAGACCCCTTGTTCTGCGATCCGGTCCGCGATGTCGGAACGGTAGCTGTCCGAACCATCGTGATCCTTGTGGACACCGTGGATCATGGTGTCGATGCCCGCTTCAAGAGCGTTTTCCATCCCGCCAGACGATGTGCAGTGAGCACATACATGTTTTCCGAATTTATGCGCCTCATCGGTGATAGCGGAGAATTCATCAACGTTGAAGGATGGCCTAGACGGGTGGCTGGTACGGGTACTGCCGCCGGTCGCGGTCACCTTGATGAAGTCGGCACCCTCCTTGATGAGTTGCCTGACCGCAGCTCGACACTCGGTCGGTCCGGTTGCCTGTGTGCCGAAGTAAGACAAGTGACCGCCGATTATTGCAATCGGTCTCCCAGCGAGGATCAGTCGCGGTGATGGGACGATCCCCATCTCGACGGCTTCTCGGAGCAGGAACGTCGTACGGTTCTTCGCGCCGCAATCTCGAACCGTAGTGACGCCTGAATGGAGATGTTTCCTGACGTTCTGCGCGGCTTGAACAGTCAAGACCTCGTCTGGTAACGTCACGAGTTCATCGCCAGCGCGCCCATCGCCGATGCCGATCAAGTGAACGTGACAATCGACCAGTCCAGGCAGTATCGTTGCGTCGCCGTAGTCGATTTCGAGAGCCGACGCACCTTCCGGCGATTGCACGGTCTCTCTGGTGCCGATCTGCTTGATCGTGTCACCTTCCAGCAAGACGGCGGGTTGTTCGGCCACTGGACCGCCGTTGCCATCGACTAGTCTCGCGGCCTTTAGTAGCGTGAATTGCGGGTTGTCGACGCTCATGTTTAATCTCCGTGCGAATGTTGACTACCCAGATTAATTTCTTCGGGTTGTTGACGCACGGCAGCGAGCGATTCTTCCGAGCCACGCTCTACCTTCTCGCCTTTAAAGAACACTTCGGCGACATTCCATAGGTCGTTGACGTCATTTGAAGGATCACCGTCAACGACCAAGACGTCGGCTTGTTTGCCTGGTTCGAGTGTACCGACTTCATTGTTGACGCCGAGAGCCTCTGCGGCGCGGCTGGTCACGGACATCAAGCCTTGCATGTGAGAGTATCCGGCGTGAACCAACAACTCGGCTTCGTAGACCGTGTTGCCGAGTTGGTAATCGCCCCATGAAGAGTCCGAGCCGGTGATGACCTTTACGCCCATCTCGATCATCCGGCGGTTGTGGTCGAGGCGGACATCCAAATCGCGTTTCGCTTCATCCAAGTCAATGCGCTCTTGATCTGTAAGGCCGGATTCTCGTCCCTTCTGAATGAGTGACCACACACGCGCTCGACCAACCTGTAGCGTTGGATTGACGTAAGCACCTTGTTCGCCGATCCGCTCGGCGACGTCCGTTCGGAAGTTAACCTCGCCGTCCGGTTCGTTGTAGGTGCAGTGAATGATCATGTCGACTTCGGCGTCGAGAGAGTTGATGACGCCTTGCGTAGAAGTGCTATGCGTGGCGGTTAACATGCCGAACTTGTGCGCTTCGTCGGTGACGGCTTGCAGTTCATCGAGATTGAAGGCCGGGCGGAGCGGGAAGGACGATGGCGTGCTGCCGCCGGTGGCAGTGATTTTGATGTAATCGGCACCTTCCTTGATCAGCTGCCGCGTGAACGCCCGGCATTGTTGCGTGCCCGTGACCTCGCCGCCGAAGTATCCCATGTGCCCACCGATAATCGAGACCGGCCGACCGCAAAGCATCATGCGCGGACCGACCGCTAATCCTTCGTTGATGGCATCCCGAAGCCGGAACATGGTCATGTTTTTCGGCCCGTTCTCCCGGATCGTCGTAACACCCCAAAAGAGACTACGGCGGGCATTCCCGGCCGCTTGAACCGTCAAGATTTCGTCTTCCAAAGCTGCAAGGTCTTGACCATTGCGTCCATCACCGAAACCGTTGTTGTGAGTGTGGCAGTCCACCATCCCGGGCAGAATGGTAGCGCCCGGATAGTGGTGATGGTCGACTGGAGCACCGTCAGGAGCGCGTACTTCGTGCGCCGGGCCGATGCTCACGATCTCGGAGCCGTGGACCAGGACCGCGCCTTGTTCAATGGGCTGCCCGCCTCTGGCATCGACGACGCGATCGGCAGTTAGGAGGGTGTAGGTAGGGGAGTTAGTAGCAGGCATGGAATGGATTGTATGGCGTGCTGCGTCATTCCGAGCGCAGTGAGGAATCTCAATGCCTAGCACGAGAGGTTGTTCGGCGTTGGTAGACGATAATGGAAACGATGGTTTTGAGTTACGACGATCCTACCTGCAAAGCAGCAGCGGCTGAGATTTTGCGCCGACATGAGGAAGGTGCGGCGGAGGCGAACATCACTTCGGCGGTGCGCGATTTTCTGGTAGTTACCGGGCTTGCGAAGGTGGACGAGATGGTGGAGGAGAATCCGCCATCTGAGGGTTCCCGTCGAGCGGTGGATTTGACGGCGTTGGATACGTTTATCGAGTTCAAGAGGTTGATCGGCAACGGGATCGAGCCTAGCCCCGAATACGTCCAACAGCTCGACGATTATCTTGAAGCGTCGGCAGAAACTCGCAACGGTGTCCGGATGGGTATACTCACCGACGGCAAGTACTGGGTGCTTAGATGGCCGAACGCTTCGCGAGTCAATATATCGCCACCGTATGCGTTCACGGTACCCGACGCTGATCGTTGGTTCAAGCTGCACGAGTGGCTGCGAGACCATGCGTTGGTTGCGCGTGAGAACATCGATCCGACTCATGAGGAGTTGCTGAAGAATTTCGGTCCCAACAGCCCTTCGTATGAGCGCGATATCGATGAGTTGCGAGCTCTCTATGCAAAGTTCGCTGGCTACGAGACGGTGGCGGTGAAGCGTCGGCTGTGGCACGATCTGTTGCGGACGGCGCTGGGAGAGGTAGTTGAGAGCGAAGAGTTCGATGATCTGTTCGTGCGGCACACGTATCTGACGATTGTGGTGGGCATAGTTGTGCAGGCGACATTCGGAATGGATGTGAACCAGATCGCGGAGAATGATCCAGATGATTTAGTCACAGGTCGTCAGTTTGCGGAGAACACGGGGCTGCATGGGGTGGTGGAATCGGACTTTTTCGCGTGGCCGGTGGAGGTTGGTGTGACCGCGTTGATCAGAACGATTGCGCGTCGTGTTGCTCGCTTCGACTGGTCATCGCCGCCGTCGGACATTGCGGCGACGCTTTACCAGACGGTTATACCGGCGCAGGAGCGTCGTGACCTCGGCGAGTACTACACACCTCGCTGGTTGGCGAAGGCGATTGTCGAAGAGATCGTAACTGATCCGGTCAATCAACGGGTGCTCGATCCTTCTTGCGGTTCTGGAACCTTCTTGGCAGAGTGCGTCGAGCATTTTCTCAAGGCGGCGAAACAGCAGAATGTGCCGGATACGAAGCTGTTCGAACTGCTGCGAGAATCGGTTACGGGCATCGACGTGCATCCCGTGGCGACTCACTTGGCGCGAGCGGCGTGGGTGATCGCGGCGAAGCCGGCGATAGCTCACAGCGCGAGCACGGCGGTTACTGTGCCGATCTATCTCGGCGACTCATTGCAGTTGCGATATCAGAGCCGTGACCTATTCGGAGCCAACACCGTGACGATTGGGGTGGGTGATGACGCCAACACAGAGTTGCTGTTTCCGATTTCGCTGGTGAACGATGCGGAGAACTTCGACCAACTCATGGTGGATGTTGCCGATTACATCGAGCGCGGCGATGACCCCAAGTTGGCGTTGAACGACGTGGTTGGGCTCACAGACGGCGAGTCGGCAACGCTGTCTGAGACCATCGACAAACTGGCGGATCTACATGCAAAGGGGCGGGACCATATCTGGGCGTACTACACACGGAACTTAGTGCGTCCGATCACGCTAGCGCGGAACAAGGTTGATGTGATCGTGGGTAATCCGCCGTGGATCAACTACAACCAGACTACGGATGTGTTGCGGGATGAGCTGGTGAATCAGAGTCGGAATGAGTACGGGATTTGGGCTGGTGGGCACCTCGCGACCCAGCAAGATGTGGCGTCGCTGTTTTACGCACGGTCCGTCGATCTGTATCTTCGGGATGGCGGGCTGATCGGGATGGTGATGCCGCACAGCGCGTTGCAGGCAGGGCAGCACACTAAGTGGCGAACCGGCGAGTGGAAGTCACGAGGCGGCGCGAGGACGCTGAGCGTGAACTTTCAGGTGCGAAAGGCTTGGGATCTTGAACGTTTGGAACCGAACGATTTCTTCCCGGTGACGGCATCGGTGGTTTTCGCGGTACGGAAGGGTGAAGACGGTAGGGCCAGACCATTGGCTGCGACGGTACGGCAATGGGTGGGAGCTACAGGATCGGCAAGCGTCAGACGTTTGGACAAAGAGATCGCGGACACATCGGGCGATCACGTCTCTCCGTACGCAAATCTCACGCGAAACGGCGCGACTTTGTTTCCGCGCGTTTTGTTTTTCGTAGAAGAGGTGCCCAATCCCGCGACAGTCAGCGTCGGCAACACGATCACTACGAACCCGCGACGGGGTGTTTACGACAAAGAACCGTGGAAGTCGTTGGATTTAACGACCGTAAGCGGCAATACTGTTGAAAAAGAACATTTGTTTGACGCGCATCTCGGTGAAACATTGGTACCGTACGCCAGCTTGAATCCCTTGAAGGTACTCTTGCCGGTTAGGCGCGGTTCAACGAAGATCGAACACGATGGTGGTGCGCCTAATGGAATCGCGCCAATTGCCATGTCTCGCCGCATGCGAAGCAGATGGAGCGATATCAATCGGATATGGGAGGAAAACAAGCGTTCTGGATACCGACTCACATTGATCCAGCAACTCGACTACTACGGGAAATTGTCGTCGCAAATAAACTGGACGCGTGATAAGACTGAACGACCGATCCGAATCGTCTACAACCAGTCAGGCACTCCCACAGCAGCCGTCTTGGAGGATGATTCGGCGATAGTTGACTACAAACTTTATTGGGTGGCTTGCAGGGATCTTGAGGAAGCACATTTTCTACTGGCGGTAATCAACAGCGACGCCCTAGCCGAAGCAGTAAATCGGTACACGACGCCGAATTGGGCCGGAAAGACACGCGATCTGCAAAAACACCTTTGGCGATTGCCGATACCGGAGTTTGATGGTGGGAATTCGTTGCATGTGTCTATAGCGGATGCGGGTCAGGATGCGGCGGCTGGTGTTGAGCGGGAGTTGGAGAGGTTGGGGGAGGACCGTCCGGGGTTTACGGTTACGATTGCGCGTCGGGAGGTTCGGAAGTGGTTGCGAGAGTCGGCAGAGGGGCAGCGGGTGGAGGAGGTTGTGGGGGCGTTGTTGAGGGGATAGGGGTAGACCGGGGACTGCGGGAATTTGAGGATGGGTGAGATTTGGTGTTGGTTTGTGGGCTGAGTCTGGAGTGTAGTATCGTTTAGATAACGCCGTTGGTCTCTGATGCCGTTGGAGACGAAAGGTAGGACGAGATGGATTTCTTTACACAGTGGATCGGGCCAGTTCTGATATTTGTAGGGTTGGTGGGGATTGTGGTGTCTATGATGGGACTTGCGGGCTTCTTCAGGATGTCCGAAAAGCCTGACTGATCTCGCTAGTGATTCGAGGGACGCGACTTGATTCAAAGAGTGGGTTCGGCGTTTTGGGCGGTGATGCTGATGATAGGGGTTGCGGTTGTGGGTCTAGGTTTGTTGATTTGGCTTGCCGACATTCAAGGTACCGGAGAGTTGAATAGCACACATGCGCTGGTGCGGACGACTGCGGATTGGATGGTGAAGTTGTCGATAGGTGCGATCGTGGGGTTTTCGACTGGTCGTTTTGCGGTGAATGGCGGGCGCGGTGGGTCGGATGGGGGGTGAGGTCGCTTTCTGGGTTGGGCGTTAGAAAGGTTAGTGTCAAAGAAGGTCAATGTTACGATTTATCCCATGAACGACCAGAACAACCAGTTGATCGTGGTATTAATCGCAGGATTGCTGAGCGCTGCCCTCGTTGTCGGCGGTATCACAGCGATATTTCAGGGCCAATTCCAGGCCGGTGCAATATCCATTATTGTCGGTGGAGCGATCGGATTCTGGCTGTACAAACGGATTTCCAACGACTGAATTCGCTTGCGATTCCAGTCATCCGTCTTACTTCGGTGGGCAGAGGAGAGCTAGATCAACATGAAAAAAGCAGACGCATTTTCGATCGGCAATGAATTCATGTTTTGCGAAAGAGTGATGTACGCACTGACGAGGCAGTTCGTCTATAAGACAGTTTCGCGAGCACTGGAACATACCACTTACTCGGACTGGCACTCCAATTCATATGGCGCATTGCCATGTGCACTTGATCAATTCGAACAAACTTGGGAAGAATTGAAGGAATGGGGCAGGTTTGTGTTACATCGCCGCGCATTGATGGCTACGACTGAAGCTTTGATTCATTTCGCATCGAGCAAAAAATCATCCGGCAAGTTCGACGTCCATGCTTTGGAATTGCTAAAACAGATCAATGAAGTCGTCTACGAAACACTCAGCCACGTGATGGAAGACAATCCTTTCGACAGCGATATCGAAGAGGGTGTCGCTAGCATCACACAAGAATATGTGAGTGCGTTTCACAACGAATGGGATGATCGTGTAAGGCCTATATTCGAATCTTGGGGCAAAGATTCTTAGGTTTTACTTCGCACATAGCGAGTGGCGTGGCTACTTGCCCCTCCTCGTCATACCCCGCACGCGTCGCTTGTTCGTGCCCCTTACGCTTTGCGAGGGGAGCATAAAAGAAAACCTGCGACACCGGTAATCGGTGCCGCAGGTGAAACGTTGGTCTGTGTTTGTTTTTAGTAATCGTCGACGGACAACGGCCCGCCATCGAAACCAGCGCCTAGTCGGCGTTTGACGGGGCGGATGCTTCTTCCCAATCGTCGGGGCGCTCATCTTCTCCGCGGCTCTGCCAGTATGCATCGTTGTTGGGATTCATCTGGTTTGCGTGGTTGTCGTCGTTTCTTCCAGTCAAACTATCAGTCTCCTTTTGTTAGGTTCAAGTAGTTGATTGTGTGGCGGCGGTGGTAGATTGCCGCGTTTCTGATTATATTTTTCGGAATTGGTGGTTGAGTTGTTTGGTGAGGACCCCGCCCTAGGCATCCCCATGTCGCTTCGCTCCCGCGCCCCCTTCGCTGCGCGAAACGGGCGATTAGTCATTCGTCGTACAATGACTCATAGCGATGGTTCAATCTGTGAAGGCGACGTATCGAAATGGGGTTTTGGAGCCTTCGGAGTCGCTTGATCTTGAGGATGGTGATGAGGTGGTGGTGATGGTCGCTGGGCGGGAAGAAAAATCGGCTGAAAGGGATGTTCAAGTTTCCGAAGCGGATGTTAGTGATCGCGACAACGGGTCTCCATCGGTTCCTGATAACAGGGAACATCCACTTTTGCAGAGGATTCGGAAAATCAGGGAGTCGGTTCCCGCGTCGGCATGGGATGGCGTACCGACCGACGGTGGGAGGAACTACAAACATTACCTGTACGGCCATCCGAAGGTTGACTGATATTGAGTTGTGTCTTTGCCGACACGGGGTATTGGGTGGCATTGATCCACGTTGCCGACCCGCTTCGCCAACGAGTTGAGCAAGTAACGAACCAGCTCGGAGATCGTCGCATCGTAACGAGCGAATTGGTGCTGGTGGAGGTCCTAAACTACTTCGCGCGGCACGGCGAGGTGGCGCGAGCCAAAGCGGTGCAGACCGTTTTGCAACTTTTGGATGATCCGGACGTTGAAGTCGTCGAACACAACGGTACGCACTTCAAAGCCTCAGTAACACGGTATGAAAGTCGGTTGGATCAGAGTTGGAGTTTGGTAGACTGCTCGAGTTTCCTGTTAATGGAGGAGCGAGGGATTAGGGACGCGCTGGCTCAAGACATCGACTTCGTGCAGACGGGATTCAACGCGTTGTTGCGGTCGGGGTGATGTAGTGGGGAATATCGGATGGATGGTGCGAGGGCAAAGTTGTGGCCCCTTTGTCCGTTGGACATTTCCCGCGCAGAGCGGGGGCAACCGATAGGTCACGCCGGATTTGACCAATACCGCCCAGGGCCAATGAACTGGGCGGCGGCTATCGGGCCCCAGCTGCCGCGGGCGTAGGGGTAGAGTTGCGAGGCGAGCTCGGTCTCCCAAGCTTCAACGTAGGGGTCGATTACTGCCCACGACAGTTCGATCTCGTCGGCGCGGGTGAATAGGGAGGCATCGCCGCTTACTGCGTCGAGCAGCAGGCGCTCGTATGCGTCACGCATACCAACTGGAAAACGGTATTCGAGTTCTTGGGCCTGGGCGCGAAGCTCTGGGCCCGGGCGTTTGTTGTCGATGGTGAGACGAATCGCTTCGTCCGGCTGAATGACGATCCTCAGCATATTTGGAACCAACCCTGAAGCGTCTTCGACATCGAAAATCCGATGCGGAGGTTGGCGGAATTGGATCGCGATCTCGGTGAACTTACTTTTCAACGCCTTCCCTGACCGCATGTAGAACGGGACACCTTGCCATCGCCAGTTGTCTACGAAGAGACGCAGTGCACCGTATGTCGAGATCGCCGAGGCCTGCGAGACTCCGTCGTGATCTCGATAACCGTTGTACTGGCCGCGGATCGAGTTTGCCGCGGCTTGTTGGCGATTGGGTCTGCGGACCGCGCTCAACACTTTCGCTTTTTCGTCACGGAGAGAGTTGGCGTGATTGGTGGCCGGTGGCTCCATCGCGACTAGAGCGAGCAACTGCAGGATGTGGCTCTGGAACATGTCCCTGAGCACGCCCGAGTGTTCGTAATATGCTGCGCGGTCGGCGACATCCAAGTCTTCAAGGACGGAGATCTGGACGTGGTCGATGTAGTTCCGGTTCCAGAGCGGTTCGAAAATGGTGTTGCCGAACCGGAACACGATCAGGTTCTGAACCGTGTCCTTGCCGAGGTAGTGGTCGATCCGGAACAATTGATGCTCGTTCGCACGCGTGTGTATCGCCTCGTTGAGGAGGCGCGCCGATTCGAGGTCGGTGCCAAACGGTTTCTCGACAACCAAACGCCTGACACCGTTGGTTTCGTCCAACATGCCGGCGTCGCCCAAGGCGTTGACAGTGCCTTCGTAGAGCGTCGGAGAGAGCGCCAAGTAGTAGATGCGGTCGTCTTTCGCTTCACCGTGAGTGTCGGCGCGGATGTAATCGTCGAGCCGTTTGAGAGAATCGACATCGTTCGACGACCCTTGGAAATATCTGACTTGATTGGCGAAATCCAACCAGCTTTGCAGATCCGACTCGTAGTCGTCGGTTGAGACCTCGAAGAGGAGTCGCCGATAGGATTCATCGGTCAATTCCGAGCGCGCAAACGCGACGAAACGGCAACGCTCGGGCAGTGCACCGATGGCGTGCAGGTGAAACAGCGCAGGTGCGAGCTTGCGTTGCGTCAGGTCTCCGGACGCGCCGAAGATGACGATGGTGAACTGTCTTGCTTCGTTATCCGCCATTGGGAGTCACTCGCACCCTGTCCCTCTCACATCGAGGAAAAAGGGATTACGTGCGTTTTACGCTGTGGCCGCCGAACGCGTTACGCATCGCAGCCAGTGCACGCCCTCCCATTGGGTTGTCTTGTCGCGAACGGAATCGCATTTGAAGTGCCGCTGTTATGACCGGCGCGGGCACCGCCAACTCGACCGATGCATCGACCGTCCAACGTCCCTCACCGGAGTCCTCGACATAAGACGACAACTGGTCCAATCCCGGATCTTCTTTGAGTTCGTCGGCGGTGAGGTCGAGCAGCCACGAACGGATGACGCTGCCGTAGCGCCAGTTTTCGCAAATCTCGGCGAGATTGAGGCCGAATTCGCTCTTGGCTTCGAGGAGTTCGAGTCCCTCAGCAAAGGCCTGCATCATGCCGTATTCGATGCCGTTGTGGATCATTTTTACGTAGTGGCCGGAGCCGCTAGGACCGACGTACAGGTTGCCGTCGGATTCTGGTGGAGCGAGAGATTTGAATATCGGTAGATTCCGTTCGTACGCGTCTTTTTTTCCACCGATGGTCAGGCAGTAACCATTTTCCAGACCCCAGATACCGCCGCTAGTTCCGCTGTCCAACATGTCGATCCCTCGTTTGGCCAATTCTTCCGCACGGCGCATCGATTCCTTGTAGTTTGAGTTCCCACCGTCGATCAATGTGTCGCCCGCCGACATGCATCCAGCCAACTCGTCAACCGTCGATTGGGTGGTATCACCGGATGGAACCATCACCCATACAGTACGCGGCATTTCGAGCGCATTCACCAAGTCAGCCAGTGATGATTTGCCGGTTCCGCCGTGAGTCTCTAATTCGGCGCGTGCCCCGGCATATAGATCAAAACCGACGACTGCGTGGCCGTCTTGCAACAAGCGACGCGCCATGTTGCCACCCATTCTGCCAAGTCCAACGATCCCGATTTGCATTGTTTTGCTCCTTATGCGGATACGCGCTCAACTTGCAACGCTTCTGAAACCGCCGACAACCGGCTGGCAATCGCTTCGGCGACCACCTCAACGTCCGCGTTACTGTCGGTAAGCTCGCGCAGACAGGTCATATAGGTTTCGGCGCCGATGATGATTTTCGCTTTGCCCGGCATCTCTGAAACGACTGTGGTTGCCGATGCAACAGAACGTGGTAGCGCACCAGGCGTGACATTGTCGCCGACCGCGAGCGGGAAGATCGTGTCCAACGTGAAACACGGCATCACGTCGGTCCGGTCATCGATGTGAGTTCGTGCGCTCAACGTTTCTGCGACGATACGCACCGATGGCAAGTTCATTACCCAGAAATGCGGGTCTAGGCCGGCATCTTGGAATAGCGAGATGATACGCAGAGCGTTTTCGGACTGCAACATCGGATCGGGCCACTCACCCCTTGGTTTTCGGATGTCCCAAGCGACGGTGGCTTCGAAGGTGTTGGCGAAATCATAGATGCCGATGTGTTTGTCGATCGGAGACATCGACCTCGCGACCTGGCTCGCGTTGCTTGGTGCGCTGATCTCGCCCATATCTTGCGCCGCGTTCAGGACCGGTAACAACAAGACATCCGGTTTGAACTTGGTCGTGACTTCGTTCATCTCCTCGATCGCGGCCTCGAGATAGTTTCGGACATCGAACGCAAACGTCAACATCGTGGGAATGTTGGCTGACAGTGCGCGGAATAAAGAACCCTCGCCAATGTCGGAGTCCAACCAGATCAGCGAGTTGGATCGTGGAAGACCACGTTCAAACGAGATTTCGAGTGCATCGATCAAAGTGTGGATCAGCCCGACGAGACACGCGCGATCTTCGGGGTCGTTTCGATCCAAACCCAAGCCGTGCTCGACATCCGTTGCGTTAAGTATGAATTCGGGGTTCAATATTGCGCTTTCTCATGGGTGACCAAACTCAGGTGATCTTGGCGGTGACCGACTTAAGTTCAGAGATGACGTTGCCTTCTGTCTGAACAAATTCTGCACGCCGGCCGTTTTCGCGGCAAGCTTGCACATCGCCGACAGCTTGTGAATGCAAGAGGTCACCTAAAGAATATGTCTGACCGGGAACCGCGACGTCAACATCTGTATTCTCGGTGATGGCGAGCAATCGAACCGAATTTGGACCGCCTTTGTGTAGTTGCCCGGTGGAATGCAGGTAACGAGGGCCGTAACCGAAAGTTGTCGCCATTCCGGTTGCATTGCTGATGGCGACTCGCAGCGCTGAAATCTGGTTCGTCATTTCAATCGATTCGGGCAGATAGGCGACGATCGCGACGTAGCCGCCTTCGTCACCGCTGTTGGCAATTGATAGGACGGCACTCTCAAGATCCCGTGGTGCTTGATTGGGTGCGGAGTTGGACTCAAGGGCTGCTTTCGCGAGTTGTTTCGCAGCTTCGACATCGGGTTGGTCGAACGGATAGACCCCAATGGCGCACGCGGCTACTGCGGTTGCGAACTCCCATCTGAAGAACTCGCCCGCAATTGAAGCTCGGTCAGGAACGTCGATCCGGTAAGTCGGGTGGTAGTCGTACGCGGGGTTGGTCGGAACGTCTTCGCCGTCCAAAGCGATGCAGACGAATTGACGATCATCGCCGTATGACTGCTTTGGCATTACAGTCTCGCCGGCTACCGGAATGAGGCCGCGCCCGTTCTTGCCCGTAGACTCGGCCAACAATTGCTCCAACCAGAGCCCGAGTCGCTCCAAACTAGGCGACATAGCGAAGGTAACTTTGTCACGACCGCGCAACGCGTTGGTAGCCATGAAGATCCCGAGGTCGGCACCCGGATTGCTTGCATCTTCCCGGCGACATAGATCGGCCATCGCCAACGCGCTCCGCGTCATTTCATCCGTTGGCATGCCGCAGATCGAAGCCGGCAACATACCGAAACCTGACAATGCGGAAAATCTGCCGCCTACGTTTGGCGGTGTAGGAATATGGAACGCAAACTCTTTATCGGTGGCGCGATGGGCCAAAGGCGTACCCGGATCCGAAAGGGCGACGAAGTGATCTGCAACATCGGTTATTCCGGCATCACTCAACGCCGCTCGGAACACGCTTTCCAGGGATAAAGGTTCAACAGTGGTGCCCGATTTGCTGGCGACGGCAAAGGCTGCGGTCGAGATGTCCATCGTCGTCAGCACATTACGGATAGTGACTGGATTGACGGTGTCGAAGACGTTCAGCTTTGTTGCAGTGTCAGGGAACACCGAACTCAACACTTCTGGAGTTAGACTGCTCCCACCCATACCCAAGATGTTGAACGAAGTGATTCCTCCCATCGAATCTCGGTGGACTTGTTCCGCAAATCCGATGCCAGAGTGCATAGAAGCCGGAAGGTCCAGCCAACCCATCCAATCGCCGCCGCCACCTGGCGACGGTTCAGGCCAAATCGAACAGTCGCGCGCCCAAACCCGTCGCACTATGTCAGCGATGCCGAGGTCGCTCTTTTTGTCAGAGGCCGACGTCAAGCTTCACTCGCGTTCCGGTGGTCATCCGACACTAGCCAAAGCCGAGATCTTGGCATCGATTCGCGCCATCAAGCTGTCCCAAGAGTCGGCGAATTTCTCGACTCCTTCGACTAACAGCTGGGCGGTAACCGCCTCGTACGACACGCCTTCATCGGCGAGTTGGGCGAATTGGGCCTCGGCCTCATCGACGCCACTAGTCAAGGTTTCAGCGATAGTTCCGGTTTCAAGCACGTCTTGGACCGTCGGCAACGGCAGTGTGTTGACGGTTTCCGGTCCCAATAGGCTGTCGAAATAGAGCGTCGGCGCGTATTCGGGGTTTTTGACGCTGGTAGATGCCCAAAGCGGCCGTTGCGGTTGTGCCCCGATCGCATCGAGTGAAGCAAAACGAGATTTGCCGTCTGGTTTGCGGGCGAAGAGCCGCTGGTACTCGCGATAAGCCAGCTTGGCGTTTGCGATGCCGATCTTGCCGACCAAATCGCTATCGTCCGGCAGCTTTTCGTCGGCAAGGGTGTCAACCCGACTAACGAAGAACGAAGCCACCGATGCGATGCGGTCAGGCGATCCGTTGCCGGCGCTGACGTAGTTGGAAATGCCGTCGAGATACGCGTTAGCCGCTGTGGTGTACGCGTCGAGTGAGAAAAGCAACGTGACGTTGACGTTGATTCCCTCGGAGATCAGGGTAGTGATGGCGGGCGCACCTTCAGGCGTGCCTGGAACCTTGATCATCACGTTGGGTCGACCGACCGCTGCCCACAACCTCCGCGCCTCGGCGATCGTGCGATCGGTGTCATGGGCGAGATGTGGGTTGACCTCGATCGACACGAAACCGTCGCGATGATTGAGTGATTCGTAGGTGGGCAAGAGGATGTCTGCGGCGTCGCGAACATCTTCGACCGCGATCCGTTCAAACACAACCTCGGCGGGACTACCGTCCTTGGCATATTCGGCTAGACGGTCGTCGTAGACGTCGCTGCCAGCGATCGCGCCGTCGAAGATCGTGGGGTTGGTCGTGATGCCTCTAAGCCCGGTGTTGACCAACGCCTGAATCTCTCCGCCATCAATCATGTCTCGGCTGATCTGGTCCAACCAAACTGCCTGCCCGAGTTCCGCGGCTCTTGTGATGTTGTTGTCTTGTCCGTTGTCCATAGCCGATGCTCGCCTTGTCCAAGTCGATTTTGGTTACCCTGATGTGATGTGAAATCGTGTTATTCAGATGCGAAGTTGGCTTGTTCGATGGCGATAAGTTTGTCGAGGCGACGCTGAAAGCGGACCTCATCGCCCATCGTAGCTGATAGGAACGCCCGCACTAGCTCGGTCGCGATTGCGTCGCCAACCACTCTTCCGCCGATGCATAACACGTTCATATCATCGTGTACTACGCCTTGCGCCGCCGAGTACGTGTCGTGACAGATCGACGCTCGGACGCCTCGGAATTTGTTGGCGGTGACCGCCGCACCGATACCGCTGCCGCACACGATTATGCCGCGATCGGCATCGCCCTTCATCACCGCTTCGGCGACAGGCGTGGCGCGATCAGGATAGTCGTCTTCGGCGTCGTAGGAATGTGCCCCTAGATCGATGACTTCGTGCCCTGCCGATCTGATCGTGGAAATCACTGTTTCGCGCAGATTAAATCCTGCGTGATCTGCTCCAACCGCTACTCGCATAGGTGGTTCAATCCCAAGGCTGCGTCCAAGCACAATCGTCAAGCGTGCCAACTACGCGGTAATGATACAACCGCCGATTTTCACTCCCAACAACATTGGAGGCGATCAGGCGACGATCCACCGCTTTCGGGAAGGAGGCGTCAGTCAGAACAGCGCGCGGCCCATCTCAGGCCAACATTAACCTCTCGCCCTTTGGTTCCGGGATTGGATCGCCGAACTCACGTGCCGTTTCGACCCAAAGTTCCATGGCCTCGTTGACGTTCTCCAATGCGGAGACGTGCGACTCGCCATGAGCAACGCAGCCAAGCAACTCGGGTACCTCAGCAATGAAAACCTGATCCTCGTTGCTCCAGTAAATGATGATTTCGTACTTGTGCATGACTTGCCTACTCGAGACTGTACATCAAAACGATCCTTCGGATCTGGCGCACTTGATATGGCTTTGCCTGATTGCCATCTCTTTGCAAGTTCACCAATTCGCGCACGCCCGGTTTTCTGAAAATGTGATGGCTGCCTTTTGTTCTCTCGACAAAACCCAAACGTAGCAAGAACCGACGCAAATCTTCGAAGCGGATATTCGCATCCGACCGTCCATCGAGGATCCGTCGCCGTAATCTATCGTCTCGTTCCATAGTCTACTGACTCCACGTCTGGCCAAACTACGTCGGTTTGGAAATCGATCTCGATGGACCCCGCGTATTGGACCGATTACTTAGCGGAATTGGAACAATGAAGTCTAGAGAAGCGAACGCGCTGTTTCGGCTACGTTTTCAACTGTGAAACCCAGATTGGCCATCACAACATCACCGGGCGCGGACGCACCATATCGGTCGATCCCGATGGTTGCGCCGTCGAAGCCGGTGTAGCGTTCCCAACCGATGGTCGTGCCTGCTTCCACGGAGACGCGGGCTCGAACCGATGACGACAAGACGGATTCTCGGTATTCGTCGGATTCCGCTTGAAAAAGCTCCCACGATGGCATCGAAACTGCTCTT
Organism: Dehalococcoidia bacterium; assembly: GCA_965208645.1. Taxonomy (GTDB): domain Bacteria; phylum Chloroflexota; class Dehalococcoidia; order Lucifugimonadales; family Lucifugimonadaceae; genus Bin127. The sequence continues at coordinate 1,801,891 of OZ242350.1, forward strand.
GCTGCAACCCCTTCGGATTGGAGCTTCAACGCCGCGCCGAGTGCGATCTGCGTCTCCGAACCGGTGCCGATGATGATCACTTCCGGTTCGTTTTCGGTGTCGGCGATAACGTACGCTCCGCGTTGGACGTAACCGCGAGCGAAACCCTGTCCGCCAATAGCGGGGAGTTGCGGGAGGTTTTGGCGAGTGAGGATGAGCGCGGTAGGACCGGAGCGGTTTTCGATGGCGATTCTCCATGCTTCGAACGTCTCGGCCGCATCAGCTGGCCTAATGACCGTCAGGTTCGGTATCATTCGCAAGCCCATCAACTGCGAAATCGGTTGGTGCGTGGGACCATCTTCGCCCAGTCCGATCGAGTCGTGGGTGAAGATCCAGACACACGGAGCGTGTGAGAGTGCGCCGACTCGGATGGCGGGGCGGAGGTAGTCGGAGAAGATGAGGAATGTAGCTGCGTACGGTATGACACCGCCGTGTAATGCCATGCCGTTGCAGACAGCGCCCATGCCATGTTCCCGCACGCCGAAGTGGAGATTCCGTCCATCGGGCATTTCCGGCGAGAACGATCCACGGCCATCGACCTCGGTATTGTTCGATTCAGCCAAGTCGGCTGATCCACCTATGAGGCGCGGGATGCTAGGTGTGATCGCGTGCAACGCTGCACCGGAGACGGCGCGGGTGGCGATCGATCCGTCGATTGAACCGATCAGTCGATTCAATCCGTCGTCCCAACCATCCGGCAGCGATCCGCACAGATCTTGGAGGAACCGATCAGCTAGCTCCGGGTATTCTGCTTTGTATGCGTCGAATCTAGCATGCCATTCGTTCGCTAACGCTTCGCCGCGTTCAACCGCGGACCGCATGTGTTCGTATACATCTGACGGCACGTCGAAGGGATCATATTCCCAACCTAGCTGCACTCTAGTAGCCGCAACTTCATCGCCGCCGAGCGCTTTGCCGTGTACGGCGCCAGTGCCGGCAAAGTTTGGACTTCCGAAGCCGATAACGGATCGCACCGTGACGAGCGACGGCTTGTCCGGCTCATCGTCGGCTGCGTTAAGGGCATTCACGATGCCGGCCAGATCATTGCCGTCAACCGGTTCGATGATTTGGAAGCCATAGGCTTCATATCGAGCGGCGACGTCTTCTCGGAACGCTTTGTCAGTGTCGCCTTCAATAGATATTTGGTTATCGTCGTAAATGACGATTAGCTTGCCGAGTTGGAGGGTGCCAGCCAACGATGCCGCTTCTGATGCGACTCCCTCCATCATGTCGCCATCCGAACAGATAGCGTAGGTTCGATGATTGACGATTTCGTGACCGAGACGGTTAAAAGTGTTCGCCAAGATCTTTTCAGCGAGAGCGAATCCGACTGCGTTACCCAGGCCTTGACCCAACGGGCCAGTAGTGGCTTCAACGCCGGAAGTCAGCCCGTATTCCGGGTGTCCGGGTGTTTTGCTGTCCCACTGACGGAAGTCCTTGATTTCGTCAATAGGTAGGTCGTATCCCGTGAGGTGGAGCATCGAGTAGAGAAGCATCGATGCATGACCCGCAGAAAGGACGACGCGATCCCTGTCGGCCCAATCGGGTGTCCCGGGAGCGTGGTTTAGAGTGTGCTGCCACAAAGCGTACGCGGTTGGAGCCAAACCCATTGGCGCACCAGGGTGCCCGCTGTTCGCCTTCTCGACGGCATCGATTGAGAGGAAGCGGATGGCATTTATCGACCGCCATGCCACATCGCTGTTAACGGCGGATTCGGAGATAGTTTGGGCGTTTGACAAGGTGGGGCGGTGTGGGTGTATTCGCGATCTGGACGCGCCGAATTGCGAAATCGGCAACCTAAGTGATTCTATTCGGGGAGTGTGGGCATTGAGCGTAAATCTCACTTGTGGCTTATATCGACAAACGACTCCTCGATTTTGGTAGGCGCAGGGTCGCTCAAAGATTGAAATACTGATCCCGCGATTTGCGAACCAGGTCGTCGATGAGGTCCTCGTGGTTTTGAAAGTCTGACCGGACGAGTCTTATACGGTAATTGCCCCATTTGCGTTCATAGGGCAATATGTCCAAGCCTTCATTCTCGATCCGCGCTGTCAGGTCATCTTCTTCGCGTATCTTGAACGATGTGAGTATCCCTGACGATTTTCGAGGTCTCATCACCACGAAATTGCGTGCTTGGCCTCCGATTTCAAGACCGATGTAGCGGCGCGTGTATCTGGGGCCGACTCTCTGTTCAATGCGCTTGATCCTCTGCATCATCTCACGCATCAGCTGAAAAGACTCTGTTGACGACCTGCTTTCCCAATAGGAAGCATCGACCGTCACTCCTTCGTCTTCGTCTTCGGTGCCAAGTTGGATGACGTCGACGACGCGAGTCGCCAGAATCGAGAACGCGCCCTTGACCCTCACCCCCTGTAGCTTGATGGCAATTAGCGGGATTGATCCGTTGAAAAGCGAAATGACGTTGAGGAATCGGCTCGTCACATCTTCTGCCACGATCACCGCGATATGTTCGTATTGAGGGTAACGGCGCCGCTCGATGTCCCAGTACTCGATAGCGCGGATGATGTGGGATTCATCCATTGCTCCCAATTGCAACTCGACCTCGTAACGAGTGCTTGACTCCACGTCTTCGAGTAGGAGGTCAAGCCTGCCGCCGCTGGGTTGCGATCGTTCGGAATCCCTTACTGTGACATCGCCGAGGCCGAGTAACTCAGGATGCTCGATCAAGCGATCCCTGAGCCAGCTTTCGCCTATCTGTCCGTGATCTCGCAGACTCACGAATTCTGGTATTACCAATTCGGTGTCAGGCATTGCGGGAGAATCGTAACACAAGTTAAGGCATCGGGATTTCCACCAATGGCGAATCTTGCTATGCGTGCTCTTACGATTATACGGTTGCGGCAAACCCGAAAGTTTGGGGAACTTCACTAAAGTAGATTTCGACCGCGTCAAGCAAGTGGTCCGAAATTCGATATGACGAATTTGAGATTTGCCCGTTGCGGTCCTGTACGTGCGTGGATGTGACCTTGAATGTCAACAGGCCCAAGTTTGGAAGGGTTGCGTCTCGACTACGCACCCGCCACATTAAGCCGTACCGAATACAGAGACACGTCGCCGCAGATGTAGAGCGTCTTGCGGTCTGTATCGCCGAAGGTACAGTTGGCGGTTCGCTGTTCTGGGACGAGAATCTTGCCGATTAGTTCGCCTGCGGGTGTGTAGCAATGGATACCGTCGTGCGCGCTGGTCCACATGTTCCCGAGTTCGTCGCAACGGAATCCGTCGGCGATGCCGGGTCTGACGACTGCGAAGATGCGGAAGTTGCTCAGCGATTTGCCGTCTGAGTTCACGTCGAATGCGGCCACGTTGCGCGGCTCGCCGCTGTCGGCTACGTAGAGGATCGTTTCGTCGGGAGAGAAGGCGAGACCGTTGGGACGGTCGAGTTCGTTAACCACTATCGAGATTTCGCCGGTGTCTGGCACTAGGCGGTAGACGTAGTTGCCGTCGAGTTCCGACTCGCGAGCGTTTCCTTCGCGTCCGCTCAAGATGCCGTACGGCGGATCGGTGAACCAGATGGAGCCGTCGGATTTCACGACGAGGTCGTTCGGCGAGTTGAGCTTTTTGCCTTCGAAGCTGTCGACTAGAACGTGGTGGGTGCCGTCGCGTTCCAATCGGCTGATGGCGTGTCGGAGGTGTTCGCAGGTGACTAGGCGGCCTTGGTTGTCGATGGTATTGCCGTTGCTGAAATGACTGGGTTCACGGAAGGTTGTAGTTTTGCCGCTACTGGGGTCATATTTCAGCATCCGGTTGTTCGGAACGTCGGAGAAGACGACAAAACCGTCTGATCCGTCGCGCCCTGGCACGTACGCAGGACCTTCCGCCCACTCCGTTCCGGTATAGTGCTTTCGCAACTCCACATCATCGCCGCCGATGAGATCGCGGAAGCTGGGGTGGATAACCACCGCGGCGGAACGCAGTTCTTCTTCGGGTCGGAATTGATTGCGATTGGACCAAGTCTTGTTAGGTGCGATGGACATGTGATTTCTATCGATGTTTGCTCGTTGCGATGTTGACCCACATTACCTTAATCCACCAGCTTCATGTATTCGCCAGCGCCACCAAGAGCTCTGGCAAAGGCATGTCAGCAAGGGAATCCAACCGCATGTCGGCGTCTGGGAAGGACAGGTGTTTCGTCATCGGGCCGGGAACTGCGATGCAGTATAGCCCGGCACTTTTAGCGGCGGCGACTCCCGTCAACGAGTCTTCGAGTGCGAATGCTTGATCGGCGGTGACGCCGAGGTTTGATACTGCGGTGACGTATGCGGCTGGATCGGGTTTGGCTCTTTCACCGACGTCGTCGCGACAAACGATGGTTTCAAAGCGATCAAGTAGACCGATCTGATCGAGTCGCTCAACGACCCACCATCGACGAGAACCGGAGGCGACGCCGACACGGATGCCTAAACGCTCGGCGGCGCAAAGATAGTCCTCGACTCCGGGCATCGGATTTACGCCTTCGAGCATGTTTAGGTGGATCGCTTTTTGCTGTTTCCGGACCTCGATGCGATCGATCTGATTGCCCGTCAATTCGGCGATTTTTTGGTCGAAATTGAATTCGATGGTCGTGTTACCAACTGAGGGCAACCAAGCCGAAAGCGGGAGATCCGAGCCGTGTTTTCGATATAGGGACTGCCAAGCTTCATAGTCGGTCGTCTCGGTATCGAGAATCAGTCCATCGAAATCGAAAATGATCGCTTTGATGTGTTTCATTGGTTTGCACTCTCATCCTCGGATCAAGTCCGGGGCAGGTTCTGACCCTCTGGCATCGAGGGATAAGGGAATTTCACGCAGTAGATTTTTTTTCACGCTTTATGCGTCTGGCTCCCGTCACTCTAAAGATTGCGCTCCCATCCTCGTGACTCTGAATGCGGCGCCTACGTCCTTGTCATTCTGAATGTGGCGCCCACGTCCTTGTCATTCTGAACGGAGCGTAGCGGAGTGAAGAATCTCAGGCGGCGGTTTTGGGTTGGTTGGAGCGCAATCCGCCCAGTCGTTCCCGTTCACGCTCACCCGCTCCCATCGAGTTAGAGGGGATGCGTGCCTTGCCCTCTTTGTCCTTCGGACATTTCCCCCGCGAGCGGGGGCAACCCGATCTATGCCCCCTGCGCGTTGAGGTCGATTGACCACAGGGAAGAGGTGGCGCCGATGAATAGACGTTGCCTGTCCGACATGCCGAATGAGCAGTTCGCGGCGACTTCGGGGGTGAGAATTTTGCCGATCAAGTTGCCGGCGGGGTTGAAGACTTGGATCCCGTCGCCCGCGGAGACGTAGAGGTTTCCGTCGGTGTCGCATCGGAAACCATCGGGCACTCCGGGTTCGATGTCCGCGAAGATGGTCGGATTGACTAGCGATTCGCCGCCCGGGGTGACGTCGAAACGCATGATGCGGTGGTTGCGGAACTCGCCGTGGGTTCTTCCGGTATCGCCGATGTAGAGAACCGATTCGTCAGGCGAGAAAGCGATGCCGTTCGGTTTGTCAAAGTCCTCGGATACCACCGTGATATCCATGGTGTCGCCATCGACGCGAAACACGCGGTTTCGGTCTTGCTCCGGTTTGTCGCCGTGTCCGAACTCGGGGTGCAGAAAACCGTAGTCCGGGTCGGTGAACCAGATCGAACCGTCGGATTTAACGACGACATCGTTCGGCGAGGTTAGTTTTCCGCCCATGTAGCGATCAGCGACCGGCGCGAGCGTGCCGTCATGCTCGAGACGGACAACAGTGCGACCGCGCGTCAGGCATGAGAGAACGCGTCCTTCCGCATCGACCGTGTTGCCATTGGCACAGTCCGAGGGTTGGCGGAAGATGCCCAATCCTGAGGTTTCATCCCACTTCATGATGCGGTTGTTCGGGAAGTCGGAGACGATGACGTAGTTGCGAGAAGGCAGCCAACAGACACCTTCGGCAAACACGAGGTCGCTTGAAAGGAGTGTCAACTCGGGAGAATTTCCGATTATCTGTCGGAACTCGTCTGCGTAGATTTCGAAGGGGCCTGACATTGGAACAACTCCCTTTTGTGCGTGGCCTAATCATTCGCCATTCGCGAGAAGATTTGGGTCACCTGACTAAGCGCTGTGCGAAGTTTATCGTACGCTCCACCGCATCAATCGGATTTCTGGTTTCTTCCCGCGAGTGTTAACCTACGCGCAAGCGCAACACCAAATGTCGCGCAGGTGCATGGCTAACGCCATTCACGCGCAAGACACCGTCATTCCCGCGTAGGCGGGAATCCAGATAAGAGGCCCCCAAAATGAAGATGTATTTAGCTGGTGAATGGGTGGATCGCGACCACCGGATGGATGTCGTTGATCCTTATGTAGGCGAGGCGTTTGACACCGTGCCCGCGGCGTCTGTCGAGGATGTCGTGCTTTCTTCGCGAGCCGCAGAAGAAGGCCGAGCGCAGATGGCTGCGCTGACTGGCATGGACCGCTATGAGATTCTCACTCGTGCGGTCGAGATCATGAATGATCGCAAAGAAGACCTTGGGCAGACGATCACCCGCGAAGAAGGCAAGGTCATCTCCGAAGGTCGGTTGGAAGTCGACCGTGCGGTGCAGACGATGACGTGGTCGGCGGAAGAGGCGAAGCGATTGCGCGGCGAGACTATCCCGCTCGACGCATCGCCGGGCAACGCGGGTAAGTTCGGATTTACAGTACGTGTCCCGGTCGGAATCGTAGCAGCGATCGCACCCTTTAACTTCCCGCTGAACCTCGTCGCTCATAAGGTCGGACCTGCGATAGCCGCTGGCAACTCGGTGATCATCAAACCTGCGTCTGACACGCCGTTATCAGCGTTGAAGCTGACCGAGATCCTGCTTGAGGCTGGTGTGCCCGATATGGCGATCCAATGCATCACCGGTTCGGGCCGAACGATCGGCGATGCTCTGGTGTCTCAACCGAATGTTCGGAAGGTCACTTTTACCGGTTCGCGCGAAATCGGCGAGCGCATTACCAAGATGGCGGGACTGAAGAAGGTCACGATGGAGTTAGGTTCGAACTCGCCATTGATCGTGATGCCAGATGCGGACATGGACAAGGTTGCTGCGGCAACCGCGCAGAGCGGATACGCAAATGCTGGACAGGTCTGCATCTCGACGCAGCGCGTCATCGTCCAAGAGTCTGCCTATGGCGACTACATCGATGCGTTGAAGCCACAGGTGGAGGCGTTGGCGGTAGGCGACCCCAAGCAGGACGCGATGAACATGGGCCCGTTAGTTCGGGAGACCGATGCCGCGCGAGTCGAGAGTTGGGTCAACGAAGCGGTCGATGCTGGCGCAAACCTGATTTCCGGCGGAACGCGGAACGGTGCGGTCATGGCACCGACGATCCTCGCCGACGTAGACCCCGACATGCGAATCTCGCGTGAAGAGGTGTTTGGTCCGGCTGTGGCGATAACACCGGCGGCCGACATTGACCAGGCGATCGAGTTGGCGAACGACAGCAACTTTGGTCTCGCCGCGGCGATCTTCACGCAGAACGTCGATCACGCCATGCGCTTCGCTCTCGAGGCCGAGGCTGGCAACCTCAACATCAACTCAGGCACACAGTTCCGCGCCGACATGATGCCCTACGGCGGATTGAAGGACAGCGGTTTCGGCAAAGAAGGCCCGCCCTACGCCATCGACGAGATGACCGAGTTGAAGATGGTGGTGTTCCACTAGATCATCGGATTGCGTAGCGTCTACAACGCGTACCATGAAATTCAGACGTTGGCTAGAGATTCACGGTGACATAAATGGCACAATCCACCACTGCAAGTCGCTCCCTCGGCGATCGAGCCGAGGAGCTTTATAACGCTCGGATCAGATACGAACTTCGCGACGAGGAACTGGGTAAGTTTCTTGCTATTGAGGTCAACACTGGCGAATATGAAGTTGGCGATGACGCTCTGTCCGCGATGACCGCCTTGCACGAACGGATCACCGATGCCGAAGTATTCCTCATGAAGCACGGATCGATGCACGCCTACACACTTGGGCATTTCCCGCACGATCCCGTATGATGCTGCGAGGCAACGTTCGTCGACTCGGCGGCGCGCTGTACCCAGTTTGTGTGGTGCACCTTTTCGGCGATAATGGGGTTCCAGCGCGGTTGGAGACGGTTATCGACACTGGTTTTTCTGGATTGATGACGCTACTACCTGCCAACACGGTCGAACAGATGCGCCTCCCAAAAGTCGGTGAGGCAAGAGCATTCCTCGCCGACGGGGTTGAAAGAGAATTCGATCTGTACAAAGTCGATGTAGATTGGTTCGGTGAATCACGTCCAATCGAGGTACTTTGCATGGGCAGGTTTCCGCTTCTAGGCATGGCAATGATGGAGGGGCTCGATTTGCGAGTACGCGTTGAGGATGACGGCGAAATAGCGATGACAGATATCGTTTAATTGATTGTCGTAATCGTCGTAGAGTGAGAGAATGTCCCTGATATGCCGCCCAAAATATCGCTGATCGGAGCCGGGAGCGTCGTCTTCGCACGCCGACTTTTACAGGATGTCGCTTGCACGCCGTCGCTGAAAGACTCTCATATCTCGCTGATGGATATCGATGAGGAACGGTTGCAGGTCATTGGCGACTTTGCCAAGAAGTTGTTCACCGAGGTTGGTTCGGACGCTCGCATCGAGACCACGACGGATCGTCGCGGGTCGCTCACCGATGCTGACTATGTGCTGACAACGATCCGGGTTGGCGATACGTTTGAACGCGACATCGATATACCCAGAAAGTACGGCATCGATCAAGCCGTAGGGGACACGGTTGGTCCGGGTGGCGTATTCAAGGCGCTTCGTACGGTGCCGGTGCTGATCGATATGGCGCTCGACATCGACGATGTTGCGCCGAACGCGACTCTGCTGAACTATACGAATCCGATGGCGATGGCGTGTTGGGGGATTACTAGCGAAGCCGATGTGCCGACGATCGGGCTTTGCCACAGTGTCCAGCGAACGACGCAAGACTTAGCGGATTACATCGGCGCGCCGCGTGGTGATGTGTCGGCTTGGGTTGCCGGTATCAATCATCTAGCGTGGTTCATGCGATTCGAGCACAAAGGCGAGGATGCTTATCCGGCGTTGCGGGAGGCGATGAACAATCCTGAGATCTTCGCGCTCGACACCGTGCGCTTCGAGGTGATGAAGCATTTCAGGTATTTCGTCACCGAGTCGACTCGGCACATGTCGGAGTATGTTCCGTATTTCCGGACCGATGACAAGGTTATGGACGTGTTCAGGCTGAACGAGATACGGCAAGACCTTCAACGGCGTGTGAAACGGGTCGATGACCATATGACACAGCTTGAGCGTGATGCGTACTCGGACGACCCTATCGGACCGATCCGTTCGGACGAATATGCCTGCCGGATCATGGAGGGGATGGAGACTGGTGACAAGATCGTCATCAACGGCAACGTGCCGAATGACGGTCTGATTGACAACCTGCCTTACGGCTCGTGCGTCGAAGTGCCGATACTGATCGACGAACTCGGGTTCCACCCAATGCCGGTCGGCGAACTCCCACCGCAGTGCGCGTCTCTTTCGCGAGCAAACGTCGCGGTGCAGGAGATGGGTGTGACCGCAGTGCTGGAAAGGTCGCGAGAAGCGGCGTTCCACGCGGTTGCGCTCGACCCGCTGACAGGTGCGATCCTATCGCTCGAACAGATCCGCGAGATGTTCGACGAGATGTGGGAAGCACACGGCGACGAGTTGGCGGAGTACAACTGATCGCGTATCGACGCGTTCGCTCATAGACACGGAAGGAACCGTTGATGAGAGCAGCCCAATCGTTCGGTGTTGACGACATTCGATTTGTCGCCGATGCCCCCGATCCAGAACCGTTTGAGACCGATGCGATCGTGAAGACGGCGATGGCGTCGCTGTGCGGCTCCGATCTGCACATGGTCGGCAAGGGTTGGCAGATGCCGGAGTATCCGGCGCCACCCGGTCACCCCGGTCACGAAGGCGTCGGGATCGTCGAAGAGCCGCCGCAGCGATACCCTGATGGCAAAGGCATCGACATCCTCGAACCGGGCGACTTGGTCCTGACGGTTCCGCACATCTGGTACGCGAAGTGCTTCGCCGAATACCAAGCGGTCGACGCTGCGCATATGCTGAAGATGCCGGTGGGCGCGCCCGTTGAGCATGTCTTGATGACGCAGCAGTTGGGCACGGTGATATTCGCTACTCAAAGGTTGCCCGAATCGCTTGAGGGTTTGACATGCGCGGTGTTGGGGCAGGGTAGCGCCGGACTGTTCTGGGACTTCGTGCTCAAACGTCGGGGTGCGTCCCGAGTGATTTCGATTGAGCCTGTTGACAGTCGGCGCAGCCTATCCACGAGATACGGAGCTGACGAGACGGTTGATGTTACTGGCGACGCGGCGAAAGACGCGGTCTATGACCTGACCGATGGCGAAGGCGCTGACATTGTGATCGAAGCGGTCGGTTCGACACCGACACTGAGCAACGCGTTCCACATGGTCAAGGATGAGGGACTCTGCGTACTGTTCGGATTGCCTGACAGCAACGACCCTCAACCGTTCGATTACACGGAGATGTTCAAGAAGCGCGCCAACGCCTATTCGATACTTGGAGCACAAGAGGAGCCGGGGTTGAAGACTTTCAGGCGAGCCTTATCGTGGATCGTCGAAGGCGAGATCGACATGGCGCCGATCGTTACGCACCTGATGCCGATTGAGCAGGTGGCGGAGGCGTTCGAGCTGTCGGAGTCGCGTGGGGATGGGGTGGTTAAGGTTGGGTTGACGTTTTGAGGCTCAATGCAGATTGGTACTCATGTGATTTGGGACATTACGATTTGGATTGACCGTCTGAGACTGTATGGCTAGCATGGGTGTTATGAAGACGACGCTTGACATCCAAGATGAATTGCTGTTGCGCGCGAAACGGCATGCACAGTGTACGGGACGCCCGTTGCGTGCCGTGGTCGAAGAGGGGCTGCGACAGGTACTGCCCACTGCGGGCACCCACCGACGTTACCGGTTGCCCGACCACAGCGTGGGCGAAGCGGGCGGGAATGATCCTCTTGAGACGTACTCTTGGCAAGACCTTCGCGAGGTAATTTACGGAGTGCCTGGATCCCGGTGATCGCCGTAGATACGAATCTGCTGGTGTATGCACACCGTCGCGAATCGAGGCACCACGATACGGCAGCGTCGATCATACGCGATTTGGCGGAAAGCGACGATGTCTGGGCCATTCCCTGGCCCTGCTGCTATGAGTTCCTCAGCGTGGTAACGAACCCTCGCGTCTGGAGGGACAACGCCACGAGTCAAGAACAAGCGTGGCGTCAGCTCTCCGCCTGGACCGCCTCTCCTTCGATGCGGCTGATTGGTGAGACCGAGGACTTCATGGGAACATTGGAGAGTTTTGTGCGGCGACCCCGAGTGATGTAGGTTTAGTTGACGTTCTATGGAGCTAACGCAAACTACCTAGATTGCCCTTGTTTTGAGGCAAGCGCGTCCGCGAAAGGGCACGGCTTTTGCGGACCGTAACGCGTTAACATGATCCGAATTGCGGGTTTGGTAGCGTCTCGAATCACGCCGTGGTGCGCGTCGTCATGTCTAATGCCACGCAACGGGTGTTATATTGGCACTAGGAATTTACGATGACGACGATCACCGAGATACAGGAAGCTATATTGTCTCTGCGCGAGCCTGAATTTGCCGAATTGAAGAAGTGGTTGTCCGGGCTGGAGGCGGAACGTCGCTGGGAGGAGTGGGACGAGCAGATTGAGGCCGACTCGGACGCGGGTAAGCTCGATTTCCTAGTAACCGAAGCGTTAGAAGCCGAGGCGAACGGTACGCTCGCAGAGCTTTAAGTGCATCCGCGACTCTCTCGTTCTCGGGATCGACGTCGCCCCCGTCTCCTCTCCCCAGCATACCCCCTTTGCCTGACGGCATTTCCCCCGCTCACGGGGGAAACCCTGTTCTGCTCTTTGGATTCCCGCGAGGGCGTGAATGACGTCGCCCGTTTCACCTATCCCGGGGCATATCCCGCTTGCATCACTTTGTTCGCTCCGCCCCTTTCGCCCTGCGAAAGGGGCGGAGGACTTAGTCGTAGTGATAGCGCTGCTCGCGCCAAGGGTCGCCGTACATGTGGTAGCCGTAGGCTTCCCAGAAGCCGGGGGCGTCGGAATCCATGAAGTGGATGCCACGGACCCATTTGGCGGATTTCCAGAAGTAGAGGTGGGGGACGACCATGCGGATTGGGCCGCCATGGGATGCTTCGAGGGGGGCACCGTCGAAGGTGTGGCCGAGGAAGCCTTTGCCGTCGATGACGTCGGCGGTCGGCAGGTTAGTGGTATAGCCGCCGTCGCTGTAGGCCATTAGGAAGTCGGCGGGTGGCTCGTCTAGCCCGGCATCTGCAAGGAAGTCGTCGATGAGGACTCCTTGCCAGTCGGTGTCGAGCTTGCTCCACTTGGTGACGCAATGAATGTCGGTATGGATGTCGGTCTGTGGGAGAGCCATCATCTGGTCCCAGTCCCAGACTCCGATGTCTTCACCGTTGTAGTCGATGCGGAATGTCCACGTGGCGGTGTCTACCCTCGGCGTAGGGCCAGCGGAAAGGACGGGAAATCCTCGGTCGATATACTGCCCTGGCGGGACGCGTCCCGCGTTCTCATCTTCCTCTTCCTGTCGTCGTCGACCGAAGAAGCCTCTGGTAATTATTCCCATCGATGCACTCCCATGCTCTCAACTGATCCCATGCCGCACAAACTGCGCATAATGTTAATACGCAACAAACAACGTCAACGGTTCGCTGTTCGATACAAAAGGGCGGTGTCCGAAATAGAAAGGCAAAGCACGATGAAGCGATTTAAGGGCAAGACAGTCGTTGTCACTGGCGGCGGCACTGGCATCGGTGAAGCGATATGTCATCGGTTCGCGGATGAGGGTGCGAACGTGGTGATTGCAGAGCTCGAATCTAACAACGGTCAGATAACAGCTTCCGATATCAATAACAACGGCGGCACCGCGATGTTTTGTCAGACCGATACATCGAACTCCGAATCGGTTCGTTCGATGATCGCATGCGCGGTCGATGAATATGGGACGATCGATATTCTCGTCAACAATGCCGCTACTTTCGTGTTCGGAAAGGTGGAGGAGATTACGGATGCCGATTGGGCGCGGGTGTTCGGCGTGAACGTGATCGGCTATGCCAACTGTGTGCGAGAGGTGTTGCCGACGTTCCGCAGCGCCGGAGCTGGTGCGGTGGTGAATATCGCATCGGTAAGCTCATTCATCGCGCAACCGGAGTTCATCCCGTACAACTCGTCCAAAGGTGCGGTGGCGCAGTTGACGCGGTGTCTGGCGATGGATCTGGCGCCGGATAACATCCGGGTGAATGCTGTATGTCCTGGCTCGATCAAGACGCGGGCTACCGACATGCACATTGACTCACTCGGGTTAGATCGCGAGCAGTCGTACATCGATTTTGGTCAGGATGCGCTGATGAAACGCATGGGCGAGCCGAAAGAGATAGCGGCGGTAGTGGCGTTCCTAGCTTCGGATGATGCTTCGTATATGACCGGGGCGCATGTGATTGTTGATGGCGGGATGAGTATTGGGTAGGGGGAGCGCGACGCTCGCTGTGCGATAATTCGCGTGTAGAGATGACTGCTAACGGGGAAGATCAGCCCAAACCGCCGCTGTTCCAGCGGATCAAGGCTCAGAACGTGCTTTCGTTCGGGCCGGATGGGATTGATCTGAAGTTGGGACCGCTGAACGTGTTGATTGGGCCGAATGGGTCGGGGAAGTCGAATTTGATTGAACTGTTTGCACTGTTGCAAGCAGCTCCGAACAACCTCGCCGGGCCGGTACGGAGTGGCGGCGGAGTGTCAGAGTGGATTTGGAAGGGCGGCACCTACGCTAGGGCCGAACTTGAGGTTGAAGTATCGACCGTGTTGCCTTGGGGAGCGTTCTTAAGTGCGGGGACTCAATCAGTCTTCCATAGACTTTCTTTCGACAACGGATTTTTTGGTCAGTTTACATTGACAGATGAAACGATTTGGGGTAAAGATCCCTCTTCTGGGTCTTTGCAATACGCGTATCAGCGTATCGGCGGTAAGGCGATATTGCAGACTAGGGATCCTGAAAATCCGATTCAGATCGACACGACTGACGTGAAATCGGACGAATCAATTTTGTCTCAGAGAAAAGACCCAGTTCATTATCCTGAGTTGACTTGTCTGAACTGGAGTTACGGTCAGATTCGCGTCTATCGCAACTGGCAGTTCGGACTGGGGAACGAGTTACGGCGTCCGCAGAGCGTAGACGTATTTCCGCGTCCCGTATCGGAAAATTATCTGAATCTTTGCGTTTTTCTAGGTAAACTGCGACAAGAACCGCGTACCAAGTCGAAGTTTGTTGAGTGTCTGCAAGATGCTTACGACGGATTGACGGATTTCGAGTTGAACTACGAGGGCGGAACTGTGCAATTGTATTTTCATGAGGGCGACAGGGTGATTTCTGGGCATCGTCTTTCTGATGGCAGTCTACGCTACCTTTGTTTGCTTGCCATATTGCTGGATCCTGATCCGCCTGCTTTCATCGCGATCGAAGAGCCTGAACTCGGTTTGCATCCGGATCTATTGCCGCAGATCGTCGATCTGTTGGTTGACGCTTCTAGCCGAACGCAGCTTGTTGTAACGACACACAATGACACGATCGTTGATGCGTTGAACGATCGTCCCGAATCGGTTGTGGTTTGTGAGAAACATGATGGTCAAACCGAGTTCAACAGGCTCGATCGCGCGGATCTGAAACACTGGGTTGAGAAATATCGGTTGGGCGAATTGTGGACCAAAGGCGCGATTGGCGGCACGCGCTGGTGAGCGCGATAATCTATGCAGAGGGTGGCGGTTCAAAGTCAGTCGACATTGAGTTGCGCAAAGGATTCAAACGACTTTGGGAGCGTTGCGGATTCCAAGGCCGACTTCCGAGGATGTTTCCGAGTGGCGGGAGGCGTTCAGCGTACGAGGATTTCGAGAATCACATTACTGAAGGTAATTCCCAAGGTTTTGTAGGGTTGCTCATTGACAGCGAGGATCCAATAGCCGACATTGAGCGGACTTGGGACCACCTCAAACAACGTGACGGTTGGGATAAACCAGCAAACGCTGCCGATGAACAAGTGCTATTAATGACGACTTGCATGGAGACGTGGATCGCGGCGGATCGAGAAGCAATATCCACAGCATATTGGCGCCGCGGAATGAACGAGAATGCTCTTCCGCCACTCGACGCGCTAGAAAGCCGTAGTAGACAAGATATTTTCAATCGATTGAGGAACGCGACTGGAAACCAATTCGACAAAGGTGAAGAATCGTTTAAGGCATTGGGTCAACTGAATCCGGAAACACTAGAACCGCTCCTGCCGAGTTTTGCACGGGCGCGGCGGATTCTTAACCAAAAGCTGTAGACACGAGTTGACGATCAGTTATTCGTAAACGCTCCATCCGGTCGGTGCAATCTCGGCGACCAGCCGCGGGGGTCGGAGAGGCGTTGTTCGGCTACTTCTAGGTCCATGTCTACGCCCATGCCTGGGGTG
Source organism: Dehalococcoidia bacterium (assembly GCA_965208645.1). GTDB lineage: Bacteria > Chloroflexota > Dehalococcoidia > Lucifugimonadales > Lucifugimonadaceae > Bin127. The sequence continues at coordinate 1,817,505 of OZ242350.1, forward strand.
TCGGGGCACCAGGCGTAGCCGTCTTCCCACTCGATCTGCTGGGGGAAGAGGTCGGTGGCGAAGGTGCCGGGTTGGCGGGGCATTTCTTGGACGCCGACGTTGGTGGATGCCATGCAGACGGAGACGCAAGCGGCGGCGGAGACGGGGCCGAGGGGGTTGTGCGGAACGATGTCGATGTAGTGGGCTTCGGCCCAGTGAGTGATCTTGAGCGTTTCGGTTATGCCGCCTACGATGCAGAGGTCGATGCGCAAGTAGTCGATGCTCTCGTCTTCGATGACTTCACGGAAGGGCCACTTGGACCACCAGTGTTCGCCGGCGGCGAGAGGGACGTTGGTCTGGCGTCGGACGTTGCGGTAGGAGGCCGGGTTTTCGGAGCGCACGGCGTCTTCGATGAAGAATGGTTTGAATGGTTCGAGTTCTCGGCAGAGGGCGATGGAGTGCGTCGGATCGAGGCGGGTATGGAAGTCGGTACAGATCTGGATGTCTGGTCCGACGGCATCGCGGATGGCACCGAACTGTTCGGTTGCCATGCGCATCGACTTGAGCGGGTCGAGTTCGGCGGTCGCGGCGTGCCGGCCGCCGTATTCGCCGACTAGGGGAGTGGTCGTTGGCTGTCCGGTTCGGACGAATTTCCAGCCTTCATCGACGTGTTTCTTGGCGTCGTCGACGATCTCTTGGGTTGTCTCGCCGCCGACGTGGGGGTAGCAGACTACTTTGTCGCGGGTCGGTCCGCCAAGGATTTTGTACAAAGGCATTCCGACGGATTTGGCTTTGATATCCCAGAGGGCGATGTCGATACCACTGATGGCGCAGGCGTAAACGCGTTCGGCGGGGAAGAATAGGCCGCGGAACATCTGCTGCCATAGGCGTTCGGTCTCCCACGGATCAGAGCCGATGACGATTTCCGAGAGGTGGTTGATGGCTAATGCGATGGAGCGTCCGAGACGGGCGACGCCGACTTCGCCGAGCCCGTAGATGCCGGCGTCGGTGTCGACACGAACGATGAAGTAAAGGCGCCCTGAGTCGTCACGGACGGGGAAGGATCGGATTTGGGTTACTTTCATGTGCGGTTTGCTTCCTCGTTTAAGTTGACTGTGTGGGTCGCTTGGTTTTCGAATGATGCCCCCATCGTCCTGCCCCTCTGGATTCCGGCTTCCGCCGGAATGACGTAGGTTGTCGGAATGACGAGTGTTACCAGTTGGTGAATGCTCCGTCGTTGCGTCTCAGTTGGGGTAGCCAACCGTGTGGGTCGGCGGCGCGGGCTTCGGCGACGTCCATGTCGATCTCGATGCCTAGTCCTGGTGCGTCTTGGCAGAAGGCGTATCCGTCTTCGAATCCGGCTTGGACGGGGAAGAGGTCGTTGAGGTAAGTGCCGGGTTCGATGGGCATTTCTTGGACGCCGACGTTGGTTGATGCCATGCAGAGTGCGACGCAGGCGGCGGTGGATACAGGTCCGAGCGGGTTGTGTGGGACGATATCGATGTAGTGGGTCTCGGCCCAGTGAGTGATCTTTGCGGCTTCGGTGATGCCGCCCACGATGCAGAGGTCGATACGGGCGTAGTCGATGAGTTCCTCTTCGATGACTTGGCGGAACGGCCACTTTGAAACCCACTGTTCGCCAGCGGCAATGGGTAAACGTATTTGGTTGCGGAGGTTGCGATATGAGCCTGGGTTCTCGGATCGGATTGGGTCTTCGATGAAGTAGGGTTTGAACTCCTCGAGGTCCCTGCACAACTGGATGACGTGAGTAGGATCGAGACGGGTGTGGACATCGAGGCAGAGTTGTATCTCGGGGCCGACGGCCTCGCGCACCCTCGCCATTCCTTCGACGGCGATGCTCATCGATTCGATCGGTTCGAGGCGACCTGTGTTTTCGATTTGATCGGTGTCGGAGGTCTCGGGTTGGTGCCATCGGACGAATTTCCAACCCTCGTCCACGCGCTGCACGGAGTTGTCGACGAGGGCTTGGATGGTGTCGCCTTGGGTGTGGGCGTAGCAGACGACCTTGTTGCGGGTGGGGCCGCCCATGAGTTTGTAGACGGGTCTGCCGATGGATTTGCCTTTGATGTCCCAGAGTGCAATGTCGATGGCGCTGATCGCGCAGCCGTAGGTGCGCTCGGCGGGGAAGAAGTTGCCTCGGAACATTAGCTGCCATAGGCGTTCGGTCTCCCACGGATCGGAACCGACTACGACTTCTGCGAGGTGGTCGATGGCCTGAACAATAGCGCGACCCTGGCCCAAGGTTCCGACCTCACCAAGTCCGTAGATGCCGGCATCGGTGTCGACCCGGACGAAGAAGTAAACACGTCCAGAGTCGTCACGGATCGGGAGTGATCGGATTTGGGTTACTTTCATTTCGTGGGATTGCCCTCTTCGTCCTTCGGACATTTCCCCCGTTGACGGGGGAAACCCTTCGTCGGCCTCTGGATTCCGATTTTCGCCGGAATGACGGGTTTACCAATTTGTGAACGCGCCGTCGTTGCGGCGGAGTTGGGGAGGCCAGCCGTGGGGGTCGCCGGCTCGGGATTCGGCGACGTCCATGTCCATCTCGATGCCGAGTCCGGGTGCGTCGTTACAGAACGAGTAGCCGTCTTCCCAGCCGATTTGGACGGGGAAGAGGTCGGTTAGGACGGTGCCGGGTTGGCGTGGCATTTCTTGGACGCCGACGTTGGTTGATGCCATGCAGAGAGAGACGCAGGCGGCGGCGGAGACAGGGCCGAGGGGGTTGTGAGGGACGATGTCGATGTAGTGCGTTTCGGCCCAATGGGTAATTTTGGCGGCTTCAGTGATGCCTCCAGCGATGCATAAGTCAATGCGGGCGTAGTCGATGAGTTCCTCTTCGATGACCTGGCGGAAGGGCCACTTGGAGACCCATTGTTCTCCGGCGGCGATGGGTAAATTAAATTGGTTGCGGAGGTTGCGGTATGAGGCGGGGTTTTCGGAGCGGAGCGGGTCTTCGATGAAATAGGGCTTGAACTCTTCGAGGTCTTTGCCCATCTGGACGATGTGCGCGGTGTCGAGCCGGGTGTGTGCGTCGAGGAGGATCTGGATTTCGGGCCCGACGGCTTCTCGGACCTTGGCCATCTGATCGACGGCTAGTCGCATCGACTCCACAGGTTCGAGCAAGGAGGTTCCGCTGTCTTCGAATCGGCCAGAGGTTTCGGGTTGTCCCCAGCGGACGAATTTCCAACCTTCTTCTACGCGGTCGAGGCAGTTCCGTACGAGATCTTCGGTGGTTGCGCCTTGGGTGTGTGGGTAGGAGACGACTTTGTCGCGGACGGGTCCGCCGAGTAGTTTGTAGACGGGCATGTCGACTGATTTTCCCTTGATGTCCCAAAGGGCAATGTCGATGGCGCTGATGGCGCATCCGTAAACGCGGTCTGCCGGGAAGAAGTTGCCACGGAACATGAGCTGCCATAGGCGTTCGGTTTCCCAAGGGTCGGATCCAACGACGACTTCTGCGAGGTGGTCAATGGCCTCCATGATGGCGCGACCCATGCTTGCAATTCCGACTTCGCCGAGGCCGTGGATTCCGGCGTCGGTTTCGATGCGGACGAAGAGTGAGACTCCGCCGTTGTCGTTTCGAACGGGGACGTTTTTTACTTCGGTGACCTTCATTTGGTGATCCTGTCTCTGTATACGCGGACGCGGGTGGATGTCGCACGTTGTGTTGCTCAAGATGGTTTTAACACGTTCGCACTTGCTGAGGGTTGAAGATTGGGAAATTCGGAAGTCAAATGTGAGGTAGATTTCAAGCGAGTTTCGGTGATTGCGCGTATAACTAGATTTGAAAGGCACGGTTAATCGATACGATCTCTACGCGTTGTGGGATGCGACGCGCAAGCTGCTTGGAGGTTTTCAGATGGATGGAATCAAGAGGCTGTTCGGGTACATCCACGTAATCTTGGGTTTATTGGTGGCGGCGCAGTTCGTGCTGAGCGAGGTTTACGACGACGATGCGGTGATTCAGGTTTGGGATATTCTCAACTACTTCATGGCGGTTGGGGCGATTGCGGCATTGGTTTTCAGTTTTCTCCGGGCTAAGTCGGCGGACAGGTCGGATCTTCAGGAATGGATCGCCGCGAGCGCGATGTTGATCGCGTCGGCGGCGCTGTTCCTGCTGTATTTCGAGCAGTGGTTCGCGTGGACGGTGTTCAAGGATGCAACTGATGAGATCGGCGATTTCCGCTCTTTGATTTGGACAGCCGTCGATGTGATGTTCCCGATAGTGAACGTTATTGTCGGGAGTTACTTGCTGAGGAGCGTCGGTATGAGCCCCGGCGCGTCGACGGATCAGGGGGTCTAACACCGAGTTATGGAAGCGATCAAGCGGGTATTTGGCTACGTCCACATTGCGATGGCGTTGATTGTGGCCGTTCAGTTTTTGGCGTCGCCGATGTACAGCGGTGATCTGAACGGCGAGATTTGGGATGCCGTAAGCATCATGATGGCGGTTGGGGTCGTGGCGGCTCTGGTGTTTGCGGCGATGCGGATGCGGGAGGAATCGGCGTCGGGAGATTCGGGTTCACGGATTATGCTGATCGCCACAATCGCGCTATTTCTTCTGTTTTTCAGGTTGTTCTTTAGCTCCCAAGTATTCGATTCGAACGAGAAGCCGCCTTACGAGTTTCGGTTGCTAATGTGGTACGGGATCGATGTTCTCTTCGTGATTGTGAATCTATTTGTGGGTCGTTACTTGCTGCGCACGGCATCGAGGTCTTAGGCGCGGATGAAGTCAAATTCAAACTGAAGGAGTCCAAGGGAGGGCTGAAAAAATGGCAGGAATACGGCGGATTATTGGAGCCGCGCTCATCTTGGTGTCGTTGGTGATCGCCGTACAGTTCATTGCGTGGCGACTGTACGACTCTGGGGATGTGTGGACGATCGTGAACTACATATCGTTGGTAGCGATAGCTCTGGCCTTCTACTTCAACTGGGAGCGCAAACGGAAGAGCGAGGCGAGCGGTGAAACAGGCGTCACCCGCGAATACATAGAGTCGAACGTGCTGTATTTCTCGACGATGATATTGGCGGCGTTGTTCCTTTTCAACTGGCTGAACCTGCTGGTGAACGGGGCAAATGATGTCGGCGTGGAGGTGATGCACGATGTGGTGTGGGTAGTCGTGGACATCATGATCATCGTGGTATCGGGAGCTACTGGGGGATATTTGTTGCGGGCAGGTGAGGAGGAGTAGGCTTGGGTCTAACGTGTGATCGGCTATCAGCCCTTACCGTAAGCACGAATTATTTTCGTTGGGGGTGTGAAAGATCGGGACACTGATGTTCGCCCAACAAGGAGAAACAGGATTACCCAAATCATCGCAGTGGTAATGCTGAGGTCAAGCAATCCCAATGGTCCAATGTATGGCGCGCTATCCGTTAATGTCAATGCGGTGCCGGTCGAACCGACGACGAGTGCTGGCCATACTAGTGCTACACCGATTGTCCAGCAGTGTGGGCTATTTCTGAGGGCGAGAAAAGGGATTGCCAATAGCAGCATGATGAATGAAGCGGAGTAGATGGGCCACTGGATCAGAGGAATTTCATTCGGGATGCGATCAAATGCAGGAGCGGATACTAATAGTGTCGAGGTCAGGCACATCAACGCGACCCACTCCCATCCTTTGTTTTCGTCTGATCGATCTCTCGTTGCTACATACGCGATCACACTCAGAATGGCGACGACTACCCATTTCGCGAGGATCAAGAAAGTAGGGTCTGGATTGTGTCGAAATCCGGCAAGAACTTCGCTAGCGATAGATAGTGCTACGAACGTAATTGACGCTAGGGTGATTGAAAACCAGTTGCAACGCAAGGCGGGCCATAGCGCTTCTCGGATCGATTGCACGTTTGCAAAGTTTGCCGTGTCACGACGGGTGAACTGGGGAATCGCCAAAGCGAAAATCAAAGGCGTAAACCATACATCAATGGGAAACGTGTGTCCGATGTAAGCGAGGTTCCAAACGAACGACATTGCAATTGCAGGGACGGCGACAACTAGTAGGATCCAGGATTGCTGCATTCCTTTTATCGTCATGGTGAAACCAATGACCGAAGCCATCATCGCAATGAAAGTTACCCAAAAACCACTAGAGACCAACGCGATTTCGGGCATTAGCGAAACGAAACCTGAGGTGACAGGTGTGTCGGTGACCCACAAAAGCGCAAACACAAGTGAGCGTACCGAAATCCAGACTGAACACACTAGAACCGTTACATTGGACACGTTCTGCGATCTTAGATGAACCCACCACATCGAGCAAACCACTGTGGAAGCTAGCATTGCTACTTGTGGCAACCACGCTCGGAAGCCAAACACACCGAACAATGATTCCAGTGATCGAGCAGTCGCTATTCGTCCCCATTCTTGTTCAACGTACACATTTTGAGAGAACTCATATGACAAAGTAATCGCCGCCACCGATGTGGCGGCGATTAAACCCGCGGTGAGGATTATTGACGAGGAAGTTCGTCCATGGAGCAACATAATTCAGTCTAGATCAATCAATCTCTCCATCGGGTTTCTTCCCCTGTACCGTGATAGAACCTCTTTAATGGCACACTATTCTTCGTCCACTCATACCGTACCGTTATGACACCGTAGCGTGACCCCTAGGTCATATGGACCCGGAGGCCCCCAAGGATCAATATTGACTACAAAGTCTTCGACGTCCGCCGGATCCCAGATACAGGTTACCGTTGCGTTCGTAGTCGTGATTTTCAATCTCGCCGAAGAGGTGTGCTCCGGATCACCTGTGACTGTGACACCGCCGCGAAATTCGGCGTTGTAATCCCCCTCGGTGTTTCCCATTACGTAGTTTGTGGCATTTGTGAACGGGGTTGATCGGCAAGCGTCGTTGAGCCAAGTGATAGACCAGTTCCATAATAATCCCGCCGGACTGTCGGTATCACAATCATTGCTGTAGCTGTGTTTGAAGAGCGTATCCGCGTCAACCAACATCCGAGTTTTAGTTTGTGTCAAGCCAAATTCGATGACATCGGCAGCCTTCAATTCCGCCAAAGCCCATCCATTGATGAGTTGGCCACTGTCTGCTCTGATTACGTTCCCACTAGATTTTCGCTTTGTTTGTGAAGTCGGTGTTGCGGACTTCTCGATGATGCTGAATGTACAGTCACTTACGTCGTATTTCAATGTGAGGTCGGGATCGCGGTTTGCGTTTGCATCTACAGTGTTGGACATCTCCACGGAAGGGATGGCTGGGCATAATTCAATCTCTAGATCAAATCCTTCTGGGTCGACAACCGTAACGCTCTCCTTATCGAACGATGTGATTTGTTGATTGATATCGAAATTGCGAGAATCGTAAGCAGTGTCGTCTATTTTTATCGTCCAAATCGCTTCATTATTGGTTTGAGTTGGCGTTGCGGATGACCCGAATGGGCCGAATGCCAAGGTTAGCCCTACAAACAAAGTTCCTAGAATAAAAAACAATGGTATTGACCTTCGAATTTTCATCGTACGTCTCGTATGATTTGTTGATATACTGCGAAAAACAGCGCAGAACTTGATAATACGCAAAAAAAGCAAGTTTGTCAAGACAAATTATGAAAAACACTTAGAAATATCAGTTAGGTCATCGAATCATGCCAACCAACCCGCCTCTTCCTTCGAAGGCGGCACAATGAACCTTCCCGCCCCTTCCCGCCTGGGAAACGGATTCCGTCGTCGTCGTTCTGACTCCGGCGGATTTGCCTGTAGCCGCGCTAACGCGTCCTCATCAATCGAAATACCCAGACCCGGCTCGTCGGACAGCTGAATGAAGCCGTCTTCGATGGTGTGGTTGAAGTTGATGCACTGTTCGCGGCCGGGGTCTACGACCTCCATGATCATGTGGTTGGGGAGAGCAGCGGCGAGGTGTGCGGCGTAGTTTGCTTGGCAGTTCATCATGGTCACGGGCAGTTCGTATGCGTAGCAGAGGTTGGCCACTTGCCTGCACCCGGTGAAACCGCTGTGGCTCGCGGAGATGTTTACGATGTCTACGGCTTGCTGCGATACGAGGGGGTAGAAATCGCCGATGTGGTTGAGGTTTTCGCCAGAGGCTACGGCTGCGGAGATATTGCGAGAGACCTGTCGGAGGCCGTCGAAGTCCCAGCGCCGGGCGGGTTCTTCTGCCCAAGTGATGTCGAAATCCTCTTCGATGCGTTGGATGCGGATGATGGCCTCTTTGGCGGACCAGTATTCGTTGCTGTCGATCAGCAGCCGAGGACGGTCGGCGGCGATGCTGAGCGCTTCCTTCATGATGCCGATTCGCCGCAGGTCGGCCTTCATGTCGAGTCCGACTTTGAGCTTGCCGCCGTCGACGCCGTGCTCGGCCATCCGGCGATAAAAGGCGAATATGGCGTCGTCGTCGAGGCATAGGTCGATGCCGCTGGCGTAGGCCTTGGTCATACCTTCGCGTGCGCCAAAGGTCTGCCACAAAGGTTCGTCGGCGATCTTGGCTTTCAGGTCCCAGAGAGCAGTGTCGATGGCGTTGATCGCGCCGTTCATCTCGCCTTCGTTTCCGCCCTTGAATACGAAGTCGACGAGCCGCATCCATAGTCCGATGACGGATCGAGGGTCTTCGCCCTCGATCAGGTGGAAGAGACGCCCGACAGCAGGATTGCCGCCGGGTGCGACGCCGGTGATGCCTTCGTCGGTCTCGATCCAGAGGACCGAACCGCCGGCGATGTCCTCGCCGACCACACCGTTGGCGTCGCCGATGGGACGATCCATCTTCATCTCGTATTGTTCTACGCGGTATCCGGTGATTTTCATGGTTGAGGATTTTCTTGTGGTGTTGGGGCGGGGTGTTCGTGCCCGGTGTGTAGGGGCGGGTTTGAAACCCGCCCCTACGTCGCGACTGGGAAAAGTGAATCCTTCAATAGGCGTGGCGGCCTTCGGATTGTCCGGTGATGCCGCGTACGGCTTCTGCTTTTTCCTCTTCGGTTGGCGGGACTTCATATAGTCCGGCGCCGGGGCGACGTCCGAACGGGCTCGGGCCGGCACCGGGCGGGATCGCGTCGACCTGTGCTTTCGCCAGCTCCTCGTGGTCGATTTCGATGCCGAGTCCCGGTTTGTCTCCGAGAATGGCTTGTCCGTTCTCGAACGTGATGTCAATCGAGGCAACGCGATTTTCGGATTCTGCGTTGCCCACTTCGATGGTGACGTAGTTGGGAATCACGGTTGCGAGGTGCGCGTGGTGATGTCCGGCAGAACCGCCGAGGGTCACTGGCAGGTTGAAGCCGTGCGCGGCGTCAGCGATCTGAAGAGCACAGGTGATTCCGGTCATTCCGGAACCGACCTGGATTATGTCGGCGGAGCGGTTGTGGAAGTAGGGGAGGAAGTCGCCGAGCGTGTCAAGGTTTTCGCCGGCGCAGACGGGAGTTTTGACCGCGTCGCAAATGCGGCGAAGACCGAGGAAATCCCAGCGACGGGCCGGTTCTTCGATCCACATGAGATCGAACTGCTCTTCCATCTCGCGGACTTTGCGGATGGCTTGTTTCGGCGACCAGTATTCGTTGGCATCGACCATCAGACCGGGTTCGTCGGTGTTGATGCTTAGCGCATCGTTCATGATGCCGATACGACGGAGGTCGGAGTCTTGGTCAAGGCCGACTTTGAGCTTTCCGTCTTTGAAACCGTAGTCCTCGGCCATCCCGCGGTAGAAATCGAAGATTTCGTTGTCGGAAAGGGGCATGTCGAGGCCGCTGGCGTAGGCGTTGATTGGTTTCTTTACTCCGCCAAGGGTTTTCCATAGTGGCTCGTCGTTGGATTTTGCCTTGAGGTCCCACAAAGCGATGTCGAGGGCGGAGATGGCATCGTTGGCGATTCCGTCGTGCCCGCCTTTGAAATGTTTATTGACCATCCGTTGCCAGAGGCCGGTGACGCGTCGCGGGTCTTGACCGATGAGGATGCCCTCGACGAGGGAGTTGATGATGCCGATTGCACCGCCGCCGCCCATCGAGATTCCGGTGAGCTCGGCGTTTGTGTGCAGCTCGATAATGCAGCCGCTCGCGCGGGCGCGCCCCATCGGCGAGTTGGCATCGCCCATCCGACGGGGCATGGGGTACTGGAAGAGCGTAGAGGATACGCCGGTGATCTTCATTTTGACCTTTCGATATTGACTCTCAACATCCAGCCGAACCGCCAAATGGGAAACAGTACCAAAAGGCGTCACGTCAAGCGTTGATTCTTGCACACTTTCGAAGCGCAATGTCAACCATACGATGCGTATTGACGTATCAAGAGTATGCATCGGCCCAAAGTGAGGGCGATGGGGTCAAGTCCGTTAAAATCAGAACGTCAACTAGCCGATGCTCTGGCTTAGTGTCGTTTCGCCGAAAAATAGGCATGCTCAACACACTTCCAAACTACACGTCGTCAACCGTGTTCGTTCTCGTGGCGCTGGTCGCGTTAGTGATTTTCGCGTCAGAAAATGCGCGGGTGGTTGAGGCGCAAAACGGGCCGTCGGACACGGTCGGTTTCACCCTGGTAGCGTTCGACACTTCGCTATTGGAGATTGAAGACATCGAGGCCGCTGGGCTCGCTGCGAAGATGGTGTTGTCGAACGCCGACGAAGGGCAGATTTTGTTTGGTCAGTACGCGGACCACGCAAATGAGCCGCAGAGCTTCGCCACTGGCGATCTGGCGAAGACGGCAGTCGATGAAGCGATCGATGCGATGAAGGCACAGCTTGGTGACGACTCGACGCCCGCCGACCTTTCCGAAATGCTCGAAAGTTATGCTTCGTTCATCACGCAGCTCGGCGAGAATGGGAAGCTGTACATCCTTTCAGCCGGGGGTTTCACGTTTCACGAATCAACGGGTGTTGGCGGGCTCGAAACCGAGGCGTCAGACCTCGCGGCCGGCGGCGTCACGATTGACACGATCTCATTGGCGACGACTCCATCGGCTGACCGTGATGTTCTTTCACTGATAAGTTCAGCAGGTGGCGGTACCGCATACGACCTTGGTTTCTTGGATGGCGTCCTTGAGTTCATCAATGGCGAGTTGGGTGTCGTGTTGACACCGACTCTGCAGACCGACTCACTAGGCACCGCAGGCGAGACCATCGACGTCGGTGTGCCTCCTCATTCGTCATATCTCGTGGCAGGCTACTCGTTCGAGGACCCTGAAACACTCAACGTAATTAGAGAACCGAACGGACAGGAACTCTCGGATTCTGTCGGTTCGGTGAACGCATTCTCGATATCCGGGATGAAGTTCTTTACGGTGCGGAACCCTCAACCCGGTATATGGTCTTTGAAGTCCGCGGTTGGTTCGGGGCCCTTGACTATCTATAGCGACGTGGTCAATAACCTGAGCGTCGTGATGGAATCGCAACCACCGTTTCCGATCGGTGAGCCGTTCATATTGACCGTCGATGCCCGGTCCGGCGAATTTCCGTTGATCGACTCCTCAGCTTTGGTCGATGCCTTCATCACGGGACCGGACGGTGCCGAGCTCGCTTATGTGTTGAACGATTTGGGCGAGGATGGTGACGAGTTTGGCGAGGATGGGGTGTTCTCGGCCACGGTAGCGGCACACGAGTTGGCTGGCGTGAGCAATGTCAGGTTCAGCATGCGATGGCCGAATCTTGCGCCCACGATCGACGGCGACAGCGTGTTCGTTGTGGAGCCGTTTCCCACGATCGAGATCGAGATTGCGGGCGATGGAACAGTGGTTGACGGCGCGAGATCACACTTAGCAACCGTTGACTTGAAATTCGCGGATGCCGCCTTCTTGGCCGACCAGGACGATATCGAGGTGTCAATCGTCAACTCTGCCGATGGTATGGCTGTGGAATTCGAACTTGAACCGACGGAAATCGTCGACGAGAAGGTCTACCAGGTAAAGGTTTTCAGCGCATTGACGTTGGACGGTGATTACGTCGTGAACGCCAAGTTGAACAGCATTCACCTTGAGCGGCAGTTCGAGGTTGTAGCTGTTGAACAGACGGCCAGCATCGAAGTTACGAACCCGGTTTCGATACCTTTGCTGGCTGCGGCCGGAATAGCCGCGTTTATCGGCTTCCTGATTTTCTTGCTGTTGTTGAGGGCATTGTTCCAATCGACACCCTACGGGTCTCTCTACCGTATCGACTCGCAAGGGGAACGCGAATTGGTGGCGAATTTCCGCGAATATTCCCGGTCGCCATGGGATCGGCTGATGAACAAACCGATAGTTCCCGCGGCGGCGATGCCCGGCGTGCCCCTGCTCGGTGGAAGGTTCGTATTTAAGAGTCGAGGCATCGCCTTTAGATATCGGCCAGATTCGGATGGTTTGCTTAGAATGACGATCCGCGGCGAACCATTGCAACCGGGGCAGACCCCAATCCTCGATGGTGAGGAATTCCAGATCGGCTCAGAATCGTTCGTGTTTGATAGAGCCGCGATCGGCGAGGGCGAGCGCGTATCGGAGCGGCTGGCAGAATCACAACGGGCGCGGCACGAAGACCTCGATAACTTCGCATTGGATCCCATGACTTGGGACGCGCCTTCGAGCGCGCGGCCGACGCGGCGGCGTTACTAACGGACAGCCTAGATAGCGACTTCCCCGAAGACTTCGGTGGATTAATTCTTATCGCCGTGCTAGATCGCCAATTCGGTGTTTAAATCGCCAATGATTTTCTCCAATACGGAAGGTCGGCGGGACCCGCGTCCTTAGGGTCAAGAAGACATCGTCTGTTGTCGGCATCGACGCACGGCAGCCAATCCGCTCATCGTCGCAAGCAGGCCGGGTATCAAAAACAAATCGAGCATGGGCCTGCTCGACGAACAATTACCCGTTCGCGGGAGAGAGCTTTCTGGTTTTTAATCGTCAGGAAGGGTCAGCCGGGCGGAATGATTGGGCTAAACCGATTTAATTCTTGTGAATCTCGACCGATTCCATCACGTCGCCTTGCTGGATGGCGAGGACCACGTCCATGCCGCTGGTGACTTTACCGAAGACGGCGTGGCAGGAGGTACCTTGGACTTGGCAGGGCTTGAGCTGGCCGTCTACGTAGGGGTCGAGGTGGGGAGTTGCTGCGTGGGTAACGAAGAATTGCGAGGTGTTGGTGTTGAAGCTTTGTATTCGTAAACGGTCGTTACGAATGGCTATGGCACTGTACCGTCATCATTACAGAATGGCAACTCTAGGCTTGTGAAATCGTTGGACCGGATATTGTGGAAGCCGCGAGGTTTGCAACCAGTGAAGCGATTGGTACCACCGATGTGAAGCACATCCAAATGGGGCATGCGTCCTAATTCTTGAGGGATACTGCCTTCGAGATGATTGTCCCAAAGGCGTAGGATTATGAGATTGGTTAATCTTCCGAGCTCGGGGGGAATCCCGCCGCTGAGCTGATTGCTCTGGAGTTCCAAGGACTGCAGATTCTCCAGATTTCCTAATGCAGGAGGAATCTGACCGCTCAGCATATTTTGTGGGAGCCACATCACTTCGAGATTCGCGAGATTGCCCAACTGATAAGGTATCTTTCCAGTCAACTCATATCCGAGCCACAAAAATCGCAACTCAGATAGATTCCCTAGTTCGGACGGTATCTCACCCCTTAAACCTTCCAGTCGCAACTCGACTACACGACCGGAGTTGTCAGTTTCGACACCGTACCAAAAATCGACGGGTGTTGGTTCGCTTAGCCAGTGGTCACTGTGACGCCAACTCGGTCCATTTGTGGAGTTGTAGAGAGCGATGAGAGCGGCACGGTCAGCACGGTGCCCGTCGGTCAATCCGCAGAACGGTAGTCCTAAATCAAACAAGTCGTGGCTTTCTGCCCAGAGATTGCGTAAACCTTCAGGCATGCATCCCGAAAATTGATTGCTGCCTGCGAGGTACGCTATTACTAATTCAGGTGCGCTACCGAGGGCTTGAGGTAATTGACCGTTCAACTGGTTATCGCGAAGATGCAAAATTTCCAATTTTGTCAAACTCGCTAATGCCGCTGGTATCGTGCCTTGTAGATTGTTTCCGTACAATCTGAGCGCGACAACGCGATCGTTCTCATCCGTATCAACGCCGTGCCATTCGCGTAGTGGTTTGTCACTGAGCCAGTTGGTGTTGTTGACCCAGTTGTCGCCGCCTGTTGAGTGATAGAAGGCAGTGAGTGCCACCCGGTCCGGGAGTGGGGGTATGAGTAGGAGTGAAGGTTGGAAACGGCGTGTAGGTGGGATATGGGGTGGTAGTTGGCGCGAGTGTCGGCGTACTTATTGGAGCAGGGGTTTCGATGTAGGTCGGTTGTGGCGGAACGGCTGGCGCGGCGGTATATGTTGGTGTTGGTTGGGCCTGTTGGCAAGCGAAAAACGCGATGGCGAGCGCGAGGCTGAACGCTAACGCGGCTGCGAAAGACGCCAGTTTAGATTGCGTCATTAGTAGAACCGATTTCGAGTAAAGATTCGAAAAGTCGGGTGATACGGCGCGCATAGCCTCCGAATCTACTGCTTGATCTGATTGGGGGCTGATTGGGTTTGAATCTGTATGGGTGAAGTTATCTACCGCCGGTTCGGATTTTCTGAGATCGAGACGCAGGGAGTTTGAGTGCTACTTCTTGTGGATCTCTACGGCTTCCATGATGTCGCCTTGCTGGATGGCGAGGACCACGTCCATGCCGCTGGTGACTTTACCGAAGACGGCGTGGCAGGAGGTACCTTGGACTTGGCAGGGCTTGAGCTGGCCGTCTACGTAGGGGTCGAGGTGGGGAGTTTCGGCGTGGGTAACGAAGAATTGCGAGGTGTTGGTGTTAAATCCTCGGTTCGCCATCGATAGGATGCCGGGGGCGTCGTGCTTCATGTCGGGATGGAAGGCGTCGTCGAATTCGGTAGCTTGTTTGCCGTCGGCGTTTGTTCCGCCTTGGATGACGAAGCCGGCGATGACGCGGTGCCACGGAGAGTTGGTGTAGAAGCCATCGTTGGCTAGGTTGACGAAGTTTTCGACGTAAATGCCGGCGATGTCGTTGTAGAGATCGGCCTCGATGTCACCTTTATTGGTCTTGATGGTCACGGAGTAGGAGGCGTTGGGGTCATAGTCGCCACCGCCACCACCGCCGCTGCTGCATGCACCGAAAAGTGCGACCGTGGTAGCACTTGCGATCAACGCCGAAGCCTTCAAGATATTCGTCATGCGAATTGTCTCCTCGATCCATTCGAACTACGGCACGACATCGAACCGTAGAGCACTATGCTGTTTCACGATATCTGAGTATATCCGCTAGTTGGAGAGGCTCCGAATCGCATTTGATGTGGCAATGCAAACTATAATCCGCGTTATGAGCGAATCGCCGAGTGATATTGCAGTCGAAGCGGAATTGAGCTTGCCGTCAGGACTGACGCGAGAGCGTCTGTTAGGTGCGTATAAGACAATGTGCTTGAGCCGGGCGTTGGACGTTCGGATATGGACACTGAATCGGCAGGGGAAGGCGGCGATCGCGGCATCGGCGCAGGGGCATGAGGCGGCGCAGATAGGGACGGTGCTGGCTACCGACCCGACGCGAGACCGCTACATGATCTACTACCGCCAGTTGACCGCGATGCTCGCGTTGGGAACAACGTCCACCGAGATGCTGATGCAGTTCTTGGCGCGTGATGGTGAGATCCTCAGCGCAGCGCGGCAATTCCCGTTGCATGGGGCGCATCCGCGGGTGGATCTTTTTTCGTTTTCCAACGTCGTCGGTACGCAGTTGCCGCAGGCTGTCGGCGTTGCGCTCGCCGACAAGATGAAGGGAAGGGACGCGGTTACGATCTCGTTCTTCGGCGATGGCGCGGCAAGTCAGGGCGATTGCCACGAGGCGATGAACTTTGCGGGGATTCACAAGGTTCCGGTGGTGTTCCTGTGCGAGAACAATCGGTACGCGATATCGGTGCCGTTGGAGCAGCAGATGCCGGTGGATTCGATTGCGAGCCGGGCATCATCGTACGGCATCCCGGGTGTCGAGGTTGATGGGACTGATGTTGTGGCAACCTATGAGGCGGTGAAAGAAGCAGTGGATCGGGCTAGGTCGGGAGGTGGTGCGAGTTTGGTGGAATTGCGGGTCGAACGATTGTTGCCCCACACCACCGACGATGATCACACGCGATATCGCTCCAAAGATGACATCGAGCGAATCAAGAGTATGGATCCGTTGCCAATCACGGAAGCAATGTTGAAGCGTCAGGGAATTCTGGATCAAGCTACGGACGATGAGTTCAAAGAATGGGCGAGGCGTGAGGTAGATGATGCGACGGATGAGGCAGAAGCTATGCCATTTCCTCCGGTCGGCGACATGTACGAAAAGGTGTTGGAGTCGGATAGGGGAGGCAACTCTCATGCCTGAAATGACGTTAATCGAATCGGTTAGGGAGACGTTGCGGATGGAGATGCGGAGGGATCCGGACATCTTTATGATGGGCGAGGACATTGGACCTCGGGGTGGCGTGTTTCTCGCGAGTGAAGGGTTTGTAGACGAGTTCGGCGAAGGTCGAGTAATGAACACTCCCTTGGCCGAGTCGTCGATCATCGGTATCGCGTTGGGTGCAGCGGTGAACGGAATGCGGCCGGTTGCTGAAATTCAGTTTGCGGATTTTGTCTGGCCAGCGATTAATCAACTGGTTGGTGAGGCTGCGCGGGTGAGGTACGGGACGAACGGTGGGAAATTCGCGCCGATGACGGTCCGAGTGCCGTACGGCGGAGGGGTACGTGGTGGGCTCTATCATTCGCAGAGCATCGAAGTGCTATTCGCACACACGCCGGGTTTGCAGGTGATCGCGCCAGCAACGCCTTGGGACGCGCGTGGATTGCTGCGCTCGGCAATTCGGTCGAACGACCCGACAGTGTTCCTAGAACACAAACGAACCTATCGGTTGGTGCGTGGTGAAGCGCCGGATGGAGATTACACGGAGCCGATAGGGAAGGCGGATGTGAAGCGCGCTGGGAGCGATGTCACGTTGGTCACCTATGGTTTGATGCTGCACTACTCGTTGCAGGCGGCGGAGATGGTTTCGCAGTCGGACGGGATCGAGACGGAAGTAGTCGATCTGCGGACGTTGCGGCCGATCGATGGTGAGACGATACTAGATTCGGTGTCGCAGACGGGCAGGGCGATGATTGTGCAGGAGGATACTGGAGCGGTGAGTGTGTCGTCGGAGGTTGCGGCGATCATTGCATCGGAAGGCTTTTTCGATCTTGATGCACCGGTGATGCGAGTTACCGCGCCGGAGATACCACCGATGCCGTTCAGTCCCTTGCAGGAAGCGGAGTACATGCCGTCGCCGGAAAAGATTGCGGCGTCCATAAGGCGGTTGGCGGAAGTCTGAACGATGGCGAAGATGCAGATAGAGATGCCGCACGTCGGGGAGTCGGTCACCGAGGCCGTGATTGGCAAGTGGTTGGTTTCGCCCGGTGATGCTATACGGCGTTACGATCCCCTCGTGGAAGTAATAACTGACAAGGTGAACATGGAAGTTCCGGCGCCGCGGGATGGCACGGTTACCGAGTTGTTGGTGAGTGAAGGCGACACAGTTCAGATGGGCGCTCCGATCGCCGAGATGGAGATCGAAGGAGCGCTGCCCGCACCTGTAGTCGAAGAACCTGTTGCGACATCGAGCCCACCGGTCCAATCGGCGAGTCGTGTTGGCTCAATGATCGTTGGAGCGAATGTCGGCCCGACTGGTGGCGAGTTTACTGACACGAGTCTGCAGGCGGAATCCGTCGTCGAGGCAGAGCCTACGGTATCTTCGCCGGGCGCTCAAAGACGGCGCCAGCGCGGACGGAACGATCGCGGTGCGCGGATTTC
Organism: Dehalococcoidia bacterium; assembly: GCA_965208645.1. GTDB lineage: Bacteria > Chloroflexota > Dehalococcoidia > Lucifugimonadales > Lucifugimonadaceae > Bin127. The sequence goes on from OZ242350.1 coordinate 1,835,270, forward strand.
GCCAGTCGTGAGGCGGCTAGCTGAACGGCACGGAATTGATGTCAACGCGGTTAACGGCACCGGAGCCGGCGGTCGCGTCACGAGACGAGATGTCGAGGCATACCTGGAATCTTCTCCTGCAAGCGTGGTTGAAGGGCGAGACGACGAGGTCATAGAGCCGACTCCGATCCGGCGAATGATCGCTGAGAATATGGAACGGAGCTTCCGGGAGATTCCTCACGCTTGGGGCGCAATCGAGGTGGATGTCACCGCATTGGCCCGATACCGCTCGAATAATATCGAGCGAGTCCTGTCGAATACGGGTCACCGACTGACCTACCTGCCGATCGTGTTACGCCACGTCGCACGCGCACTGAAAGACCACCGATTATTGAACTCGAGCTGGGTTGATGGCAAGGTTGTGTTGAAGGGTGCTGTAAACATCGGTGTTGCGGTGGCTGCCGAACAGGGATTGGTTGTGCCGGTGGTGCAGAATGCCGATCAATTGACTCTCGAAGAGACAGTTTCAGAGATGGCGCGAATCGTCGAAGGTGCCCGAGCTGGCAAGTTGCAGTTGGGTGATGTTCAGGGTGGCACGTTCACTCTGAACAATACGGGTGCACTGGGCTCGATACTCGGTGGTGCGATTATCAACTACCCGCAGGCAGCTATCCTGACCACCGAGGCCATCATCAGGCGTCCGGTCGTGATTGACACTCAGGATGGCGGAGAGGGGATTGCGATCCGGTCCGCGATGAACATGTGCCTGTCGTTCGACCATCGGATCATCGACGGTGCGGAGGCATTGGCGTTCTTGGGCGACATCAAGAATCGGTTGGAATCGATGTCCGAGGACGACGTTTCCTGATGATCGTTGATCGTTCAGTGATGCGCGCATCATGGTTGGGGCGCGTTCCCTATCGTCCGACGCATGAGTTGCAGCGATCTTTGGTGGAGCAACGCAAAGCAGATCAGATTCCGAACACGCTGTTGCTGCTGGAGCATGAAAACGTGTTCACCTTGGGACGTCGGGCAGATGAGTCACATCTATTGTTGGGCGAAGGGTTGATAACGGCCAGCGGTGCCGAGATTGTGGAGACGGATCGGGGCGGCGAGGCGACGTACCATGGCCCCGGGCAACTCGTCGCGTACCCGATTATCAGCATCCGCGAATTGAAATTCGGACCAGTCGCGTACGTCCGTATCTTAGAGGAGACGATCATTCAATTATTGCGAGGATATGGAATCGCGGGCCATCGAGTGGTTGGAAAGAGTGGCGTCTGGATCGGCGGAGAACCAGGAAGCAAACCGGCCGCTGGCGATATCCCTGAGGGTCGTAAAATCGCCGCGATTGGCGTGCGAATCAGCGGCGGCGTTGCGATGCATGGAATGTCGCTAAACGTGAGTACAGATCTAAGCCTGTACTCGCACATCGTGCCATGTGGGATGCCTGGATTGGATGTTACGTCGATGGAGCGGGAGACTGGTCAGCAGGTTAGCGTTGAACGCGTAGGGCGCGAGTGGGCGGAGTTGTTTGCTGACGTTCTATTTTTGGATGTCGAGTGGCGACCCGCATCGCAGTTTCCAGAATTTCAATCCGCACATGTGCCAGTTTCCGTATAGCGAACCATGAAAATCACAACCCATACACCGCGCGTCCTGTTCGTCCTCGGCTCTGCGATAGCCGCCGCATTGGTTTTGGTGACCTGTACCGCCGAGGAATCAGAACCAATCACCACGGCAACGCCGATGCCGCCAATAGTGGTCGATATCGGGATGACGGCGAGTACGGTGATGGCACCGGTCGATATCGAGTTCGAGGCGATGAACTTTACCGACGGGGCCTCGTATTTCTGGGATTTCGGTGACGGCAACACCGCCGTAGGAACGAAAGCTCGTCACAGCTATCTTGACGCGGGAACATTCGCCGTCAAGCTGACGGCGTCCCGGGGCGACGAAACCACATCTACGGAGTCGACCATTGCGGTGCAACCTGGCGACGCGGGATGGCTGATATTGAACGCCGCGGAATTGACGCTGATAGGCGGCGAGGAGTTTCAGTTTGAGTTCGAGGCGTTCGATCACCTCGGGAATCAGATCGACGATCCGAGTTTAGCCTGGCACGCGGATCCTTTCACTGGGAGCATTGACGAAAAAGGGCTGTTCACGGCAAGCACGAATATCGGTTTTGCCGCGGAGGGAGTGCGCGTTGATTTCACGCGGGGTAACTTCACCGCAAATTACGTGGTGCCGGTAACGGTGGTGCATGGCCCAGCGACGACGTTGGAGATTACGCCCGAGACCATCGATACCCGCGTGACGTGGGAAGTCGATCTGCATGCAGAGGTCTTGGATCACGTCGGTCACATTCTCGAGGAGGCGGAGATCACTTGGGAGGTTTTGCGACCGGGAGATGCCATAGATCAGACTGGCCATTACACGCCGAACAAAGCCATCTCTGCGGAGGGCGCGTCGCTGGTTTTGGTGACGGCGACCGTTGACGACGTTACGTTGGAGCGGATCGTAAAGGGCACTGTCAAGTCAGGGGCGTTGGACCGTGTAGAGGTTGAAGGATCATTGCTCGATTTGAAGACCGGCGACGAAATACAGTTGACCGCCAAGGGCTACGACCGATTCGGCAATGAGTTGAAGCTGGACGAACTGAGTTGGGAGGTAGACGATCCCGAAGTCGGGAGTTTCACCGAGGATGGCGTATTCACCGCGGGTTCCAAGTCGGGTGAGTTTCCTGAGAACACAGTTCGAGTGCGCGGCATCAAGGACGGCGTTCAGACATTCGCGAACGTGCAACTCTCGATACTTCCTTCGAAAGCGGTCGCGATCGAGTTTTCGATGCCGTTCGACTCGGTTCCAGCGGGTTCAAGTTCACCAGTCCAGCTGCGGGTTGTGGACGAGAACGGAAATTCCATCAACGACGTTGACGTGTATCTGGAAGTGACGAATGGCGGTAAGTTGAACTCGAACTACGCGTTCAACGCAGGGTTTGAACCGGGCTATTTCGAAGATGCGATAGTAGCACGTATTATCGCCGAAGGTGCCGGAAATGAAGAACAGCTTGAGGCCACGATGGACATCGAGATCCGTGAGCGGAGTTCGGATTTCCTAGCCGTTGACATCGTTGGACCTCGGGGAGCAGTGGTCTATCTGATAAATCTTGCTACCGGTGATTTGATTCCACTTTCGGCAGACATTGAGACCAACGAGTTTATCGAGGATACGCCGGCCTGGTGGCCGGACGGATCCCGTATCGCATATTCGAGCAACGTGAATGGGAGACGCGAAATTTGGGATATTGATCCATTCACGAATGATGTCAGGTTGTTGGTTTCAACGGAGAATGGTGTTCTCATGCCGTCGATATCGCCTGATGGTCAGCGAATAGCTTTTGTCGAAACCCGTGAGGATGCGACAGGTGTCTATATAGCGGATTTCGAGTTCGATGCGAATGGAGAAATAGCGAGTGTGGTGACGCTCAATGACGCGACTTTATTGTCGACCGAATCGGGATTGCAACACCTGTTTCCAGCGTGGTCGCCAGACGGTAAATTTGTGATGTACACCTCGACATCGGGGGAGGGTCGTTTCAGCACGACCATTGCCGATGTGGTGGATGATTTCGGTGACGCAGTGGCCGAAGCACGTGGCGCGCGTGGTCTGGCTTGGCACCCAGATGGAAATCGGATACTTGTGTCCGCCGCGCAACGCACGGAGGATGGTGAGGAGCAGACCGTGATCGCTCTCGGTGACCTCACAACGGGCGAACTTGAGGATATTGACGTCGGCGAGTTGGATGTGGCGATCGCGACGATATCGCCCGATGGTTCGGAGATCGCGTTCGTCGATGAGGGTGAAGGCCAATTGTGGTTGATGGACATCGATGGAACTGGGAGGCGCCGTGCGCTCGGGGCACAATTCCAAACCACAGTGACGGCGTGGCGACCGCAGCCCTTGCAGTTGCCTACGCCCATTGAACGCGAGGTGGGGAGCAAATTACTGAAGATTCCGACTGGGAACGTGAGTTTGGACCGCGTGGATGATCCGATGTACGGGTCGGTGGGACCGTATCAAGTGTTGATTGAAACCGACCGTGGCGATGTACGACTGGACCTCTTCAATCATCTAGCTCCGGTGACAGTCGAGAATTTCGTGAATCTGGTCAATGCCGGATACTACGACGGATTGACGTTCCATACCGTTGAACCCGAGTCGGCCGTTTTTGGCGGATCCGTCGTCGATGCATTTGGGGGGACGGCTGGTTATTACATACCATCGGAGTTCAGTGCGGAAGCGTTGCATGACTCGGCGGGCACGATTTCAATGGTATCGAAAGTAGTGAACGGTGGTTCGTCCGAGTTCGTGATCGCTTTGGAGCCGAAACCGGATTGGGATGCCTATGTTGGCGGCGAACTGAAAGACTGTTCAGATCCGAGCGAGATTTGCTACACGGTGTTTGGTCGGGTTATCGATGGACTTGATGTCGTGATGGGATTTGAGCAAGTCGACAGATTGTCCAGCGGAGCAACGCCGCATCGGATAATGCGGGCTACCGTAGAGGACGGGATTAAAGAGTGAAATATCCATCCGCGATTACGCATCTAGAGTGCACATTGACTGGCGAGCGGTTCGACAGCTCGAAACCGCATCGCACCAACCCGGCTAACGGGAAGCCTCTGTTCGCAAGATACGACCTAGACAGAGCGAAGACGACCTTGACCAAAGAGTCTTTGTCGGATCGCCCAACGAACATGTGGCGTTATCGAGAAGTCATGCCAGTGATCGACGACGACAACATCATCACGCTAGGCGAAGGCTGGACACCATTGCTCAAGGCAGATCGACTGGCGGCTGCGACAGATATGGACACGATCCTGATCAAGGACGAGGGAGTAAACCCAACGGGTTCATTCAAAGCGCGGGGGCTTGGTGCGGCGGTATCGAAGGCGAAAGAGTTGGGACAGACGCGATTGACGATGCCTTCCGCAGGCAATGCCGCGGGTGCAATGTCGGCGTACGCAGCCGCGGGCGGGATGGAGGCGCACGTCTTCATGCCGAAGGATGCGCCCATTGCAAACAAAGTTGAGTGTGAGGCGTTTGGAGCGAGGTTGACGCTGGTGGACGGCTTCATCACCGACGCTGGGCAGATGTCCCAACGGGCCGCGGAGGAGTTGGGATTATTTGACGTGTCGACGTTGCGGGAGCCGTATCGCGCGGAGGGCAAGAAGACGATGGGTTATGAGATCGTCGAGCAGATGGGTTTCGAGGTGCCGGATGTGATCGTCTATCCGACCGGTGGCGGCACTGGAATAGTGGGCATATGGAAGGCGATGGATGAGATGGAGGAGTTGGGCTGGATCGGATCAGAACGTCCGCGAATGGTCTGTGTTCAGGCGGCGGGTTGCGCGCCATTGGTTTCGGCGTTCGAGAAGGGGGAGGAGTTCGCTGAGCCGTTCCCCGATCCGCACACGCTGGCTGCCGGGATGCGCGTTCCGGCTGCCATTGGCGATTTTCTAGTGATTCGCGCAGTCCGGGAGAGCGGCGGAACCGCCGTCACCGTGTCGGATGAGGAGATGGTTGACGGGATGGTCGAGATGGCTCGGATGGAAGGCGTGTTCGCCGCGCCCGAGGGCGGTGCAACTTTGGCGGCGATGCGGAAGTTGATCGACGGTGGAATGATTTCGCGTGACGAGCGGGTCGTGCTGCTCGTTACCGGGAACGCGCACAAGTATTTGGATATGTTGCCGGATGGGATGATCTGAAATTCGACGGTGGCCGGTGCTTGTGCGGTGATAACAGATCATTCGGAGTGCATCCTGCGGATCAAGCCCGTAGTATGATGATGCCATTGCTGTTCGAAAGCAGGCTGTGTTGGCAAACTATACGGACATAATCACAGTTGAACCGGGTAAGCGTGGAGGGAAGCCGTGCATTCGAGGTCTTCGGGTGACTGTCTACGATGTTCTGGAGTACATGGCCTCGGGAATGTCCGAGGAGGAGATCCTGTCAGATTTTCCCGACCTTGAAATGGCAGACATTCGAGCTTGCTTGTCTTTCGCGGCTGATCGTGAGCGTCGATTGGTGTCCTTGCCGCCTGTATGAGGCTTCTGTTTGACCAGAACCTCTCTCCGAGGCTGAAATCGGCTTTGGATGATGTCTACCCAGAGACCGTTCATGTACGAGCAAGGGGCGTTTCTTGCGCTGGTCTGACTCATATTCGGAATTGAATGGACTAGTCTGACTAGTTGTAATCATTTCATGGTCACTACATATTCAACTTACGATGCGAAAGCCAAATTCTCTGAGGTGATGCGGCGTGTCCGAGACGGTGAAACTGTGATCGTGTCGTACCGTGGCGATCCTGTCGCAAAGATCAAACCGATCGCGCGGCAGAAGACTTCGTTGGAAGAGCGCATGGCAGATCTTGAACGACGAGGGGTACTCGTTCCCGCGCGAAGGCCGAGGGAACCGTTTAGAGCCCTAGCGCGTCGTCCGGGCGGATTGCAGCGGTTTTTGGAGGACCGAAATCGTTGAAGGTCGCGTACGTTGACAGTTCTGTTCTAGTGGCGATTATGTTGGCCGAGGATGGGAGTGCGTCGTTGAATGATCGGTTGGATGGGTATGACCGTCTGGTTGGTTCGAATCTGGTCGAGGCAGAAGTAAAGTCTGCCCGTATCCGAGAAGAGATTGAGTCTGATCCAGTGTCGGCGTCGTTTCGCATGTGTATAACTGGTCACTCTTAAGTTCACTTTCGTGATTCACAAAGCCGCACCTGGCAACGACGTCATCTGGACCCGGCAAGTCGCCTGTCATTTGTAGTTGCTTGAATCCGTTGAATCTATAGTCGATGATCCCTATCCTCACTCCTTTGCCCGTCAGTCCTGCCGAATGCCAAACATCGGCCCCGTGAAACCTAGGAGCATCAGTAGTAGTCGGAGTACCCGACTGGGAAATCGGTTGGGCTGAAACGTCGTCGATTAACGGGGGATTCGGAGCCATCGAAAGTCCCGCGGGTATCCCTCGTGTCGGTCCTCGAATGTATTCCACTGCTGACAACTGCGACAGCGGACCTAGGAGATGTACGGGAATATATTGGGCAAGGACCACGTCACCAAAATCCGAGTACCGAAACGTTCTCACGTAAAATAAGCCAAGGGTCCGGGTATTAGCGACCGCTCCATTTGCCCGCAGAAATGCCACGATTGCGGTGGAATCGCCATTTGCTTCTATCCTGACGGTTTGTGTTTTGGGAGGATCAGTAGGTCCTAGCCTTTCGAACTCGCACACATCGTGTTCCAACTCGTCGGCCATCTTCGGATACGAACACACATGGTCTTGTTTCGGCTGTGAAGCGCCACTAGTCGCGGGATTGCCGATTGGCGTAGGCGTAGGTGTAGGCGTAGCGGTTGCTGCAATCGAATCCCACGTCCAGCATTCGGTTGAAGTCGCTGTAGCAGTTGGGGTAGGTGTGGGCGTCCCTGTTGGTGTTGGTGTGCCCGTCGGTGTCGGCGTTGGCGACATCGAAATATCGGCAACTTCGTCTGGATCGCTACCCGTACTATCTAAGGGGTTGTTATTTGCTCCTCCGGGAAGTCCTAGGTCAACTTCCACCACCCAAACGACTTCTGGCAACTCTGACAATGGGCCCAACAAACGGACCGGAACATTGACTTGCACCGAGAACGTATAATCGCTGAACCACGGTGATTCCATTGGCACATTGTTTTCGGTCAAAAACGCAGAGACCACATGCGAAAATGCACCGTTAAGATATATTTCCACATATAATTGACGGTCGCCCATTTTGTCAGCTTCACCACGAATCCTGGCTTTTTCATAATTATTGACTACATGTTCCGCCAATCCGCGTAGTTTAGGATAGATGCGCGGGACGTTGTCTGGTGAATCTGAGACCGATGGTTGAGGTATCGGTGTCAAACATACGGAAGTAGGTGTCGGTACAATAATGTTGGCAAGTACGGGCGTGGGTATGGCGATGTCTGGCGGGATGTTCTGGACTTTCAGCGTCGGCGACCATCGCGACGTTCCTGCAGAGTTGACGGAGCGTACCGAGAAGTGGTAGAAGTCGTAGTTCGGGAGTCCCGTGATCCGCGCGCCGGGGGAGGACAGCTCGCCGGAGCCGGAAGAGAAGGTCACGCCGACGCCGTCTGCAGGCAGCGTCGTCCAGACTCCGCTGAGCAGCATTCGGATCTCGTAAGACGTCGCCCTCGGAGCATTGTTCCAATCCAGCGACGCGGAACCGATCATCGTGGTGAAGCCGACGCCGAGGATGCTGATCGGATCGGGCGGGACGGTGTGAATCACGGTCGCAGTTGGCGTCGGCGTTGGCGATGCGGTGGAGGTCGGCGTCGGTGTCGGAGTGGCGCTAGGAGTGGGAGTCGCCGCCGGTGTTGGCGTCCTTGTCGCCGGGATGTGTGTGACGTTGAAGTAGAGGGAGTTGCTGAAGCGTTCCTCTCCGTTGTCGGCAACGGCTTTGACGACGCCGCGGTATGTTCCAGTGCCGAACCCGGCGACGAAAATGTTGGCGATGTAGGCATTGTGGCTCGTCCTCTTGCCCATCCGGAGGGAGTAGTAGCGCAGTCCAGAGGGCTTGTAGAGCCCGGAAGTAGTATCCCCTGATTTCGCATCCGTTGCAGCTGGGCTTCGTCCACGACATGGAGTGTCGCCACTGGTTGCGCCAAATGCCCGATGTCTGGTACGCGAACGATCCGGAAACCGTGAAGGCGCCGATGTCGCTTCTGCCGGACGAGGCGGCGTCAGCTTCGACGTCGTCCGCGACGTCCATGGGCATGTTGCGCGCGTCTGCGTCCAAGAGATGCGGAGGACGCGGCGTGGCGGTGACGTTGGCGCTCTGAGAATCGGTGACCTGGGACGATAAGAGCGCGACGTTAATGGCAGCCGCTGCGATCAGGATCGTCGTCAGCCCGTAAAGCCAGATATGTCGGGCGCGGCTGCTTGAACTGTCGGTCTTTGGGGGCATACTTATTGTCCTGACGGGATAGCCGGATTTGAGTAGTGTGCGAGGTGAGTCATCAGAGCGACGCAATGAGTCGAATTCGTTCCTCGATGCATGTCGCACCTCGAGACATTTGCTAAATCACATGTCGGCACTGCATCGCGACTGGTTTCTGTGCACAACCCTCCCCCTTGATGCCCAAGGGGGAATTAAAGGGGGTTTAGACATGGCGTTTCGCTTTGCACTCCGTTGCCCGGCCCCTCTGGATTCCGGCTTTCGCCGGAATGACGGTAGTTGTGCACAGCACCCAAGGGGGAATTAAGGGGGGTTTAGGCTTGGGGTTTCGCTTTGCGCTCCGTTGCCCGCCCCACATCACACCTCGGCTCATACCGTCCCTTCCCATCCGATGACGTGGCTGCTGACGCCCTCTGGGAAACGTTGGTGATACTCGTCGACGAGCATACCGAGGACGGCGGAGTCGTGGCGTGCGCCGTGATGTGGTCGGCTGCTGCGCAGGGTGCCTTCGTGGACGAAACCGATGTGTTCAAACATTGTTCGGGCACCTTCGTTATAGGTCGGCACGTCGACCCACCCGCGGTAGAGGCCCAGGTGGTCGAAGATGTGTTCAAGCATGGCGAGGGTTGCGGCGGTGCCATATCCCATGTGCCACTTGGTCTTGTCGCCGATTAGGACGGAGATCTGCGCGTCGCCAAGCGGTTCGTCGATGGAGAGCTGGCCTTCGCCGATATGTTCGCCTTCTTCGGAGTAGATAGAAAAGATGTCGCGGTGCGGTTCATGGTGCGGGTCGTCGAAGACCTCATCCCACTGCTCTTGGGTGGCATCCAGCATCTCCTCAGGCTCATATCCGAGGTGGGCAGGGTCGCCGTAGGTGTAACGTCCGAACCAGCTATCGGACACGTCCGGGTCCTTGAGCCACTCGGCAATACGTCCTACGTCTTGTCTGGTTACCGGGCGAAGTTCACATCTTGATGGCATATTGAGCGTTCTCCCTGACTAGAGATCAACGGTTAGATGGTGGCGAGAAAAACTGCCACCGAAAAGGCTTGAATTCATTATCGCACGTTCCCCGTTTTGCGGAATTTACGTGCCGTTGATAGAGTTTGAGATTGCGACCTACGAAGCGTAGGCACAAAAACATAGGAGACATCGAATATGTCCGACCACTGGAAGATGGAAGCCGATATCGAATACTGCGTGCCTTGCGGGTACGCCAACTTGGCCGCCTACATGGCCGCCGAGCTTTTTCAGGCCGCTGGCCCCGCACTGGCAATCAGCCTGACTCCGGGTCACTCCGGCGCCTTCAAGGTGACCGTTGACGGGGAGGTCCTCTGGGACAAGAAGGTCCAAGGTAAGTCACCTGAAATCATGCAGGTGAAAGAACTCAAGGCTAAAGTCGCGAACATGATTCAGTCTGGCGCGATGATCCAGATGAACTGATTGGGTGCCCTCACCTTAACCCTCTCCCGCCGAGCGAGACCATTGCAAAACCCGTGATCGGGGTGACGAAGCGACCGTTTTGGCGACCGGGCCCCGATTGCACCGCCCTCTGGATTCCGGCTTTCGCCGGAATGACGAAGTATTGCAATGGTCTCACCGAGCCGGAGAGGGGACAGCAGTACCGCTGCTTGGATATGGGGAGGGCGACCTGAACGGATCGTCTCAGAGGTGTGCAACTGAACACCTATCTGGGACGCTCGTGTTTTGCAGTCGAATAAATGTCCGATCCGAGGTTCGTGACGAGCAAGGTAAAGGCAAGCGATGGTTAGAGCAGCGGTTTTGTATGCGGCCAACGAGCCGATGCCGATCAAGGATCTGGAGCAGTTGCCGCCCCGCAACGGCGAAGTGCGGGTGAAGATCGGTGCGGCTGGGATTTGCGCTTCCGATCATCATGTGATGAAGGGCCAGACGAATTTCCCGATGCCGATCGTTTTGGGACACGAGGGCGCGGGCGTTGTGGATGAAGTAGGGGATGGCGTTTCCGGCCTGAAACCGGGCGACCGTTGCATTTTGTCTTTTGTCCCGAGCTGCGGGCACTGCCGATCTTGCCGCACCGGACTGCAAAACATCTGCGACACCAACCGATTGACGGGAACGAAGCAGTACGACAACACGTTCCGCTTATTCGACAAGGACGGTGTCGAGGTTCATCAGTTCGCCAAGGTGGGTGTCTTTGCTGAGAGCATCGTCTGTCCGCAGGAAGCGGTTTATCCAATTCCGGACGATGTCCCGATGGATGTGGCGGCGTTAATCGGATGCTCGGTGACGACGGGTGTCGGCGGTGTTATCAACCAACCGAACGCAAAGGCCGGCATGACGGTTGCGGTATTCGGTGTCGGAGGTGTCGGACTTAACGTGCTGCAAGGTGCGAGATTGTTGAACGCTTCGAAAGTCATCGCGGTCGATATTTTGGACAACAAGCTGGAGTTTGCGTATCGGTTTGGCGCGACGGAGGTTGTCAACTCACGAGCTGAGGATGCAGTCGAAAAGATCATGGAGTTGACGGACGGTGGCGTTGATATGGCGTTCGACGCGTTTGGTCATGCGTCGACGACACGCTCAGCGTTTGATGCGACGCGAAAGGGTGGCACGTGCGTGGTTATCGGTATTGCGCCGGAAGGTTCGGAAGCTGAAATACCGATGGTCGAGATCGTCCGCAATCAGAAAACGATGGTCGGCAGTTACTACGGATCGGCATCGCCGCATGAGACCTTCAGGACCTTGATCGATTTCTACCAGTCTGGGAAACTCGAAATCGGTGGATTGGCATTGCGACATTACTCCCTCGATCAGATAAATGAGGCCTACGACGATCTCGAACGGGGAGCCGATGGGCGCGGCGTTATCGTTTTTGAAGGCGTCAACTGAGACGCGGACAGATTCTCGTGCCGGTAGGAAGTTTGCATCGCCAATCAGCGCGCGGACAGGGTAAAATCAACTATCGAAACGTAACGTGTTGCATGGTTCCCGCTAGGACGATGGATACGCGCGCGCACGATCACTAACATCAAGAGACTGACAAACATTCCCGATGCTTGAAGACTACTTTCGCCAGTACGGGATTCTCGTGATGTTCCTCATGGTCGCGATCGGCGTCCCCATCGGAATGCTGCTCCTGTCGTATGCGGCGGAGTTTATTCGGGTTCGACCGGCGCAGACCTCCAAGGTGAAACGTACCTCCTATGAGAGTGGTCTGCGACCCTTCAGCCCGAAGCCGAGGCTCTTCAACATTCGCTACTACTACTACGCCATCCTATTCGTGGTGTTCGATGTGGAAACTGTCCTGCTGTTTCCTTGGGCCATCAAGTACGGTGTTTTGTCGAAGGAGTTCGGGCTGATCGCCTTCTTTGCGGTGCTGGTATTCTTGGTTGTGGTCACGTTGGGTTATCTATACGCGTGGCGAAAAGGCGCACTCGAATGGACACGGAGCACCAACAATTGACCTCCGAAATCGAAAACGCCTACGGAGTCCCGTTGGGGCACGACCCGCGCAATCCACTGTTCAACGTAACTTGGGACATGGATCGGGACGAGGGCGACGAGGTCAATTTGATGAAGGCGACGCGGTTGAGCCCGTTGCCGGAACCCATCATGCACATGGATGATGACCACTCGCGTAACGTCATCGTCACCTCCGTGGATTATCTCTTGAACTGGGCGCGTAAGTCGTCGCTCTTTCCCCTGCAATTCGGTTTAGCATGCTGCGCCTTCGAGATGATTGCGTCTGCCATGGGGCGCTTCGACATATCGCGCTTCGGTATGGAGGCGTTTCGTGCGACACCACGGCAGGCAGACCTGATGATCGTAGCCGGGACGGTGACTTGGAAGATGGCGGTTCCTCTGCGTCGGCTGTATGAGCAGATGGCGGAGCCAAAGTGGGTGATTTCGATGGGTGTGTGCGCGACCAGCGGTGGCCCTTACTTCCAGTCATATTCTGTGGTTCCCGGCGTCAACCACATTGTTCCGGTGGATGTGTACGTTCCCGGATGTCCGCCGAGGCCGGACGCGTTGCTTTACGGGATCATGCAACTGCATGACAAGATCCGTCGTTACTCGTTGACGAGCAATCCGGCAGGTGGCGTATGAGCAGGGCGTGGGATGGCGCCAAGTTGGCGGAAGCGATCCACAAATCACTTCCCGACGCGGTAGTCGATACCCGCGGAACCGACATCTGGATCGCACCCAGATCCGTTGTCGACGTCATGCGCTTGCTGCGAGATGACCCGGAGTTCCGTTTTGAGTTGCTCAGCAGCATCACCGCCGTAGACTACATCTCATATTTTGAAGTGGTCTATCACCTGACATCTTTGACTAGGAACGCCACCGCCGTTGTGAAATCCAAGTGTGGAATCGGACGGGACGAAGCGAAAATACCGAGCGTTTTCGATATCTGGCGCGGAGCTGATCTACAGGAGCGAGAGGTGTGGGACTTGATGGGCATCATCTTCGAAGGGCACCCGAACCACAAGCGAATCATGCTCTGGGAGGGATTCCCGGGCCATCCTTTGCGGAAGGATTTCGCGACTTACGAACAGTCAATCGTCCCTGAGTCTGAATGGCGCGTACCGACCGCCTTAGCCGATGAGCTATCCGCCGAAAACGGAGGTGCACAAGGATCGTGACAACGCAGGTCCGCACAGAGCCGATCACGGTCAACCTTGGCCCGCAACACCCGTCGACTCACGGTGTGTTCCGAATGCGCGTCACGTTCGACGGCGAGGAGATCATCGACGTCGAACCCATTTTCGGCTACCTGCATCGCGGTTCGGAAAAATTGGCGGAGGAGCGGACGTACGTGCAGGTGGTTACGCTGACGGATCGTATGGATTACGTCGGTTCGATGCTGAACAACCAGGCGTACATGCTTGCCGTTGAGAAGTTGGCCGGAGTCGAGCCTTCACCTCGGGGTGTGTGGTTGCGGATGATTGCCTCTGAGTTGCAACGGATCGCCAGCCACTTGGTCGCGGTCGGATTTTTGATTCAGGACCTAGGTGCCTGGGGCACGCCACTTATCTACACCATGCGCGAGCGGGAGAAGATACTTGATCTCTTCGAGATGCTGTGCGGTGCTCGAATCACGAACTCATATCTAAGGCCCGGCGGTGTTTTCATGGACGCGCCTGAAGAGTTCTGGCCGGCCATGAACGCCTTGCTCGACGAACTACCGCCTCGGATCGACGACTTAGACGATCTACTCACCGACAATGACATCATCTTCTCGCGCACAAAGGGTGTGTCTGTACTGACGCCCGAGCAGATGCTAGACGCGTCGATTACGGGTCCGATGCTTAGAGCCGCGGGAGTCGACTGGGACCTGCGTCATCGTGACCCTTATGACTACTACGATCAGGTAACTTTCGAGCGCCCACTTCACACCGCGGGCGACAACTTCGCGCGGTATTGGGTGCGTGTGCAGGAGATGCGAGAAAGCATCAAAATCATTCGCCAGTGCGAGAAGCTGATCGAGCCGGGACCTGTGCGACCGGATCACGACGATGTGCCTTGGTTGCTGCGTCCGCCAGTTGGCGATGCCTACGCGGCAATTGAGCATTCCAAAGGCGAATTAGGCTTCTATCTGGTTAGTGATGGATCGATATCGCCATATCGATGCCACGTCCGAGCGCCGTCGTTGATCAACTTGACGCTGCTACGGGAAATGCTGGTAGGCGAGTTGTTGGCCGACATGTTCGTGAGTTTCGGTAGTGTTGACATCAACATGGGCGAGGTAGATCGTTGAATCCCGCCTTCTTGGACAACTCTCTCTTCCGCAACATTTACTGTTACCTCGCAGGCAGCAGTGATTCCTGCGCCGCGCGTGGGTACGACACGACGGTTTTGCCGGCCGGATTTGAATGGCTAGCATTCGCGATCACTGCTTTTATCATCATCAATATCGTGATCAATGCCGGTCTCGGTGCCGTGGTCGTCTATATCTGGGGTGAACGCCGAATTTTGGGACGAATCCAGAACCGGACCGGACCGAACCGTTGGGGTCCATTCGGATCGTTTACGTCAGTTGCGGACGCCATCAAGACGCTCTTCAAGGAAGACATCGTTCCAGATGAAGCCGACCGGTGGTTATTCAATCTTGCACCGATATTGATGGTGTTCCCAGTACTGTCGGTCCTCGCGGTAATCCCATTCGGCGTCGGAACATTCGTAGTGGACCTGAACATCGGGATATTGTTCGTGATCGCGATCACGTCAATGTCCGGCATTTCGGTGGTGCTCGCGTCATGGGCTTCGGGAAACAGGATCGCGATTTTTGCCGGCATGCGTTCGGTGGCGATGCTGATCAGCTATGAGATACCGATGGCGCTGTCTCTCATCGGAGTGTTAATGCTCGCCGGATCGATGTCTCTTGGGAAGATCGTGGATGCCCAAGACATCCCGTTCATATTAGTCCAGCCGCTCGGACTTTTCGTATTCCTAATCGCCGCGCAGGCGGAAACGAGCCGCACACCATTCGACTTGATTGAGGCGGAGTCAGAGCTGGCTGCTGGCTACTTGAACGACTACAGCAGTATGAAATTTGGCATCTTCTTCTTGGCGGAGTTCCTGGCGACGATCGTGGCTTCGATGTTGATCGTGACGCTTTTCCTTGGCGGATGGCGCGGATGGGAACCGATACCGTCGCAAATCTGGTTTGCCGGCAAGACCGTTCTAGTATTGCTTTTCATCATGTGGATGCGATTTTCGTGGCCGCGGTTGCGTGTCGACCAAATACTCTCCTTGGCTTGGAAAGGCCTGTTCGAACTCACGTTGATCAACATCTTCGTGACCGCGATCTTGATCGCTATCTGGCCCGATCCTGGCATCACTGAGTTGCTAATAATGTCGGCGATCAACTGGGTGGTGTTCTTCATTTCGATCTGGTTGGTCAGCAAGTTGTTGCGTCCAGGCGACTACACCGCACCCGTGCCTCGAACCGACCGACCGACATATCCCGTGGCAACGGACGAGCTACCCGATGAGGTTGCTTATACAGGAGGTACGACGCGATGATCGGCCTCGGACTATTGAAGGCGATGAAGGTGACGTTGAGGAACGCCCTCAAGGTGCCTTTTACGATCCAGTATCCTGACCGTAAGGTCGGCATCATTGGCGCGGCGAAGAACGAGGGTAAATCGACTGTAGGTTTGATGGTCACCCAACCGGTCACCGCCGCCAAAGCCGCGCTCAGCATGTATTCGGTGCCAGTTAACATCCCGCAAAACCGACGTTTCCGGGGCAACGAGTTCACGTGGTACGAGGATCGATGTACAGGTTGCGCGTCGTGCGCGAAGTACTGTCCGCTTGGAATAATCGAAATCGTGACCAGCCCAGGCGGCTTTGACGTGCAGGAAGGCGAGAGCTACGCGATTGATGTGTTCGACATCGATATCGGTAGGTGCATGTTCTGTGGATTGTGCGTTGAAGCTTGTCCCTACGATGCGTTGCACATGGGCAGCCAATTCGAGCGGAGCAGGTATGAGCGAGACGCGTTGGTGATTTCGGTCGATGAGTTACGCCAAGCATTGAGGCAACCGAGCTCGTGGTTCAGACCGCAGTTCGAGGAACGCGACTACGATCCCTTCCGTGACGGCCCTGAGGACGACCACTACAAGACTGGACGCCACGAGATGCCGGATCAAGAAACATTGGACCAGCGTTGGGTCGAGGATCGATGAGCGGAGCTTTCGATTCAGGACCGATCGCGACGCTCGCGTTCTTCGTCGCCTCGGCGATGACGATCGCTTCGGCGATCATCGTCGTCACACAGCGCGATCTGGTGCGTGCGGTCGTTGCGTTGGCGATGTCGTTTGTGGGTGTTGCCGCGATCTATTTCATTTTGAACGCCGAGTTTATTGGCGTCGTTCAGGTCTTGGTGTACGTCGGCGCAATCTCGATCCTGATCGCGTTCGCAGTCATGTTCATCGGCGATCTGGCCAATGCGGGTACTCTGTCCCAAAGTCGATTGGTGTCCGCGGTCGCGGGCGTGTTAATGCTCGCGTCCATCATCTTCGTGGCATACAACACCGATTGGACCGCGATCGATGAAGTGAACGACCCAGATGCAGTCGCGGGGCTTGTCGGACATTACGAGGTAACGGACGGGTCGGCCGGCGAAAACTCAATAGCCGCAGCTGACGATGAAATAGAGGGCGCACGCGGAGGCGCTTTGGTAGACGGATCTTCCCACATTGGGCCGGCATTGATCCGCGAATTTGTGTTGCCGTTTGAAACTCTGGGTCTGCTGTTGATCGCGGCGTTGATCGGTGCGTTGGTCGTAATCCGTGGCCGCCAGGAGGACGACGCGCAGGAGGACGACGCGGCATGACGCTCGAGATCGTCCTTGTAGTAGCGGGTGCGCTTTTTTCGATCGGACTGTTTGGAGTCCTGGCACGCCGCAACATCATTGCAGTCATCATGTCGCTCGAGTTGATGTTTAACGGAGTTCTCGTAGCCGCGATCGGATTTTCTAGGTTTACGGCACCGGCTGCGTTGGTCGGCGCGGATGGCGCGATCACCGAAAGCGCGGTCAGGTCTGCATTGACTGGGCACATGTTCGCGGTCTTCGTCATCAGCATCGCGGCGGCTGAAACGGCATTGGCTTTGGCGTTGGTTTTCGCGTTTTTCCGGGCAAAACAGTCGGTCGAGATTACGGACGCAACGGATATGAAGAACTGAAAATGTGGGTCGAATACAAGAGGACTAAGACCTTGAAGATCGCCGAGAGCTGGAAAAATCTGCTCGACGGCGAAGGACTACCAGCCAAGATTTTGCCGGTAGGCGACATCTTGGATTGGGCCGAGGACGTGCCGTTCATAGTCATGGTTCCCAAGGGTAGGGAACACGTGGCCGATGAGATTATCAGGAAACTCTAAGCGAATCTAGATTTGGCATCAGAACTGACAATTTGGCTGATTATCCTTCTGCCGGCATCCGCGTTCGTCATCAACGGCGTGGCGGTTCGGTGGATTCCGGAATTCACCGTCGGACCTTATCGCCTAACTGGCAAGAAATCAGATCTTGCGGGTTGGTTAACCGTTGCGGCGATTGGCGTCTCATTCGTCTTGTCGTTCCTGGCTCTGATCAAGGTCGTTTCGGACGGCGCTCAGCAGTTCGAGATGCACACTTGGATCGCGGTGGGCGGCGTCGACATCGGCTTCGGCATCATGCTCGACCAGTTGACAGCGATCATGTTGATCGTCGTGAGCGGGGTCAGTTTCCTGGTGCAGGTGTATGGCATCGGATATATGCACGGTGACGACGGCTACACCCGTTACTTCGCCTACATGGCACTCTTCACCGCGTCGATGCTGGGATTGGTGACCGCGCGAAGCGTTATTCAGCTGTTCGTTTTTTGGGAGTTAGTCGGAATCTCGTCGTATCTGCTCATCGGCTTTTGGCTGAACCGTCCGACGGCAGCCGCGGCGGCGAAGAAGGCATTCTTGATGACGCGCTTCGGCGATTTTGGTTTCTTACTCGCGATCCTCTACCTGTATTCGAACAATCCGTCATGGCTCGACATTCACGAAATGTACGGCGCTATCGCGGGTGGAATGATGGCGGTTTCAGTTGCTTCGTGGATTGCACTAGGTTTCCTATTGGGAGCAATCGGTAAATCCGCACAGTTCCCACTGCATTCCTGGTTGCCCGACGCGATGGAGGGGCCGACCTCGGTTTCGGCTTTGATCCACTCAGCGACAATGGTGACCGCGGGTGTTTTCCTCGTTGCTCGGTTCTTCCCGCTATTCGAGCACAGCGACATCATGTTCTTGGTGACGTTGGTCGGCGCGATCACGGCGGTCTTCGCGGCAACGATGGCGTTGGTGGCGGATGACATCAAGCGAGTCTTGGCGTATTCGACGGTGAGTCAGCTTGGTTACATGATGTTTGCGCTGGGCGTTGGCGCTTACGGCGCGGCGGTATTCCATCTCTTCACGCACGCGTTCTTCAAGGCCTGTCTGTTCCTTGCTGCCGGTTCGGTACACCACGCAGGTGGGACGTTCAATATGAGGTACTTGGGCGGTCTCAAGGACCACATGAAGATCACCTATTGGGCGATGGTCATCGCGAGCCTGTCGCTGGCCGGGATCATTCCGCTCTCCGGGTTCTGGTCGAAAGACGAGATATTGGCACACGCTTTCCACGCCGGAACACCGATAGGCATGTTCGCGCTGGTGATGGGGCTGGTCGCCGCATTGATGACCGCGTTCTACATGTTCCGAGCGGTCATCATGACGTTCCATGGCGAGTTCCGAGGTGGCGGAGACAAAGAACGCGAGGATATCGAGGCGTCGGGCGAAGAAGCCCCAGAGGGTTTGGAGCACGTACATTTGGGCGAATCGCCGAGCACGATGATCGTTCCTATCGCTCTACTTGCGTTGCTTGCGATATTCATTGGTTTCTTCACGAACCCGGTGTTCGACCTGAGCATCGTCAACAAACATGCGTTCGCGACATTCGTCGTGGAGCGTAATGTCGATGTCTTCCATGATCACGATGCGCAGGTCCACGCCGGTTCGGAGCCGGAGTTCGACCCATTGATTGCGCTCCTGTCGACCTTACTGGCGGTTTCAGGCATTGGCCTTGCATGGCGGCTGTTGGCCAACCCGAGCCTCGTGCCGATCTGGGTCGGACGCATGACAAACCCGTTGCAAACGCTGTTCAGACGCAAGTACTTCTTCGACGAGTTGTATGAGGATCTGATCGTCTCTCGCGGCTTCTATAGCTACTTGGCGATGCTGATCGACAGAATCGACATTTCAGGATTAGACAACGTGAACGTACAGCTATATCGCTGGACCGATCGCGCGGGACGAGCGTTGGCCAAGGTTCAAGACGGCCAAGTCCAGACATACGGCATCGTGTCGGTCGTCGGACTGATCGTGGCCATCGTGATCTTCGTGGTGGTGGCGCAGTAACAAATCGATGAAATCTAGCGAATGAGTGAATTCAACGGCATATTGACAGTAACGGTGTTCCTGCCTGCGTTGGCGGCGCTGGTGATTCTGCTCGCCCGTCCACTCAATCTCGAAGATCGAGTGATCCGCTGGTTTGCCATCCTAAGTACCGTCGCCGCGTTTATCCTCTCACTCGTCGTCTTCCTAGCGTACGACCGCGAAACCGGAGGGGTGCAGTTCATCGATCACGTGAACTGGTTGTCCGCCGAGACCATCAAGTCGTCGTATCTTCTTGGGGTCGACGGATTGAGCGCTCCGCTTGTACTCCTGACCGGAATATTGGGTTTGGCCGCGGCATTCGCTTCACGAAACATCGAGTTGCGAGTATCGGAATACTTTGTTTGGCTGTTGCTCCTTGAATCGGCGGTCATGGGAGTTTTCGTCAGCCTCGATCTGCTGCTGTTCTTCGTCTTCTTTGAATTCGAAGTCATTCCTATGTTCATGCTCATCTCAGTTTGGGGATCAGGCCGTCCACGATACTCGGCGATGAAGTTCGTGCTCTTCACCCTCGCGGGCGGCGCCTTCATGTTCGTCGGCATCTTCGCCGTCTACCTGACGGGTGCGGTAGACAGTTTGACGATGGTTCCGATACCTGAACTGGGAATCGTTGGCATCGCAGACCAGATTGCAGGTGTCGACCTGATAGCACCGGCATCTCTGATATTCGCCTTCTTCCTAATTGCATTCGCCGTGAAATTGCCGGTTTGGCCGCTCCATAACTGGCTTCCCGATGCCCATACCGACGCCCCGACGGCGGTCAGCGTAATGCTGGCCGGCGTACTTCTGAAGATGGCCGGTTACGGTATGATCCGCATCAACATCGGATTCTTCCAGGAAACGAACGGCTTCACCGTGCACGACGCGGCCGGGATTCTTTCCGTTGTTGCCGCGGTCAGTGTTGTCTACGGCGCGATTGTGACGATCCGACAGACCGACATGAAGCGATTGATCGCCTACTCATCCGTGAGTCACATGGGCTTCGTGCTTCTAGGTTTGACCGCCATTGGCGGTAGCACTGCGGCCACTCAACTGGGGGGCATCAACGGCGCCGCGTTGCAGATGTTCACACACGGCACGATCACCGGATTGGCGTTCTTGGTGGTCGGAATGGCGTACGATCGCACGCACACCCGGCACATTCCGCATTTGGGCGGATTGTGGCGAAGGATGCCGGTCATCGGAATCTTCTTCTTCGTTGCCGGATTCGCTTCGTTGGGACTGCCCGCGTTGTCTGGCTTTGTGTCCGAGATAATGGTTTTCCTCAACGCATTCCCGGTGTGGCCTTGGGCGGCGAGCATATCCGCGTTCGGAGTCGTCCTGGCGGCGGGATATGTGCTTTGGATGATTCAGCGCACGTTCTTCGGATCGAAACCTCCAGAGGGTGGGATACCGGACGACAAGTTCGAAGAGTTGACGGACGCCGAACCGTTGGATCTGATACCGATACTGGCCTTGACGATCCCGATATTCGTGGTTGGCATCTGGCCGAAGACCATCGTCGACGTTTTCAAGATCGGCATTGAAGGGATACTTCGCTAGTGGTTGCTCAGGACTACTGGGCGTTATCGCCCGTCATTGCGATGGCAACACTAGCAATAGTGCTGCTGTCGGCGGATGCGCTCCTTGCCGAACGCATGTTTGGCGGACGACGATACGGTAGCAAGCGCGCACTATCGTGGATCGCCGTGGTCGGACTTGCCGCGCCCACATTCTTCGCGCTAAATCTGTGGTTCGGTTGGATCGGCGATTCGACCTCCTCTCCAGTCGTCTACGGTAGCTTCACGGCCGACCGCTTCACGCTGTTTTTCCAATTCCTGATCATTGGCGCAACAGCTGCGGTGCTTCTGGCTTCAGTGCCATATCTGGTGCAGTTCAAAGATTCACTGGGTGAATTCTTCTCGTTGCTACTGATCGCCGCCGCGGGAATGATGCTCCTCGTCGGTGCAAGCGAACTGATAACGATCTACGTTGCGCTCGAAACGACCGCTTTGCCAGCGATTGCGCTCGCGGCATTGCGACGTGACGGTTTCTCGATCGAGGCGGGCGCTAAGTTCTTGATCCTGTCTGCCCTGTCCACAGCCCTGTTATTGTTCGGACTCGTTTTCCTGTATGGCTACACGGGCGCGACCAGGATCGACGAGATAGTTGTGCGGCTGGCCGTGCTCCCATTTGAAGCCGGAGTGCCATTTGGGTCCTTAGCCGTAATGTTCGCGGTTTTGTTGATAGTCGCGGGTTTCGGCTTCAAGATGGCTATCGCACCTTGGCACATGTGGGTGCCGGACGTTTACCAAGGCGCGCCGACCCCGGTAGCCGCGTTCCTATCTGTGGCGTCTAAGGCATCGGCTTTTGCGGTGCTCATGCGGTTACTCTACTCGTTGTCAGGATTTGAGACGGTTGCGCAGGACTGGCAGATACTGTTCGCAGTAATCGCGACCGCGAGCATGACGGTCGGCAACTTGATGGCTCTGTCGCAAACGAATATGAAGCGTCTGCTGGCTTATTCGACCATCGCCCAAGCCGGATACATCATGGTCGGATTCGCCGCGGTGTCAGTTGCGTCTTCAAGCGGGAGCACGACTTCAGGGCCGCAGAGCGTCATGTATTACTTGGCCGGGTATGCCTTCACCAACCTTGCCGTCTTCCTCGCCTTCACTGCCATAATCCACCGCACTGGAGACGACACAATCGCCGGATTGAGCGGACTCGTGAAGAGGTCGCCCTTATTGGCGGTGATGATGGTGATTGGATTGCTTTCGCTGCTCGGCATGCCGCCAACGGTGGGATTCATGGCGAAAGCGGTCGTGTTCAGTACGGCCGTCGATCAAGGCTTGGTGTGGCTCGCGATCGTTGCAGTCATCAACACCGTGATCGCCGCATATTACTACCTTCGAATCGTAGGATTAATCTTGTTCGGTGAAACGAAAGATTCCGAACCGATCAAACCCGGTGCCGGCGAAGTGGCGGCGGTGGCAGTCGGAGTAGTTGGATCGATCATCTTCGGTGTTGTTCCGTGGTTAATCTTGCAGTTGATCGACGATTCACTGACGATCGTTTGATCGGGCCAGAAGTATGAAGCCGCGCCGTCAACACGCCCACTGGATGGCGTAACTTGAACAGTTTCGACGAAGTCTGCATTGTCCATCACAGCCTGTTGCCGCGGGCTGCAGACCTCGCCGTCCAAATCACCGCGAAATACAAGGGTCGGTGTCGTTGGTGGAGCGCCAACGAAGCTACGGTTGCTGGCGACGAGACAGGTGATCGTTTGCGCAACACAGATCTGATCATCACCATCGGCGGAGACGGTACGATCTTGCGCGGGATGCATTCGGCCATTGCGCACGGAATACCAGTCCTCGGCGTGAACATGGGGCGAGTCGGATTCATGAGTGAAATCGATTCCGGTGATGCTCTCGAAGAAATCGCCTGGTATCTCGACGGCAACGGACGCATCGACGAAAGGGTGATGCTCGAGGCCACTCTTGGAGGCGGGAAGGCATCGTACCACGCGTTAAATGACGTGACCGTGCACCGCGGTGCCGAGTTGCGAATGATCGAGGTGAAGGCCGTTATTGACGATGTGGAGTTGTCTACCTTCCGTGGTGACGGCGTGATCGTTGCCACCTCAACCGGATCCACCGGATACAACCTTCAACTTGGTGGACCGGTGATCGACCCGAACTCATCGGTGTTCTTACTCAAACCGATCGCCGGGCACATGAGCCAATTCGGCGGCGTCGTTCTCGATTCCAACAGCGAGCTTGAGTTGACGCTTGACACAACTGCTGACGCCACGTTGACGATCGACGGATACATCAGCCGCACGATGCAGATCGGTGACTCTGTACGGTTGACGCGCAGCGAACATTCCGCGAGGTTTCTGCGTCGCGGTCCCAAAAGCGCGTACTGGGAAGGATTATCTGATCGACTAGGGATGAGAATCGGTGCAGTCCGCCGTGGCGAGGGATTCGGACGATGACCGATCCCGCGGAAGAAAACGTGCCGCTCAAGACCGAGACCGTCGACTCGAAAACCATCTTTAGCGGCGAAAAGCTGACTCTGCGTCTAGATACGCTCAAGATGGGTGATCGCCCACCGGCAACCAAAGAGATCATCGCCCATCCGGGATCGACAGTGATGATCCCGATAACCGAGAGGGGTACCGTGCTCCTGGTCAAGCAATGGCGTGCGGCGCAGGGATGCTACACCTTAGAGCTACCTTCGGGCACCCGGGACGCCCACGAACCGCCGGAGATGACCGCCGCTCGCGAGTTGCGTGAAGAGACGGGTTATCGGGCATCGAATTTCACCGCCATCGGAGGCTTCGTGCCCGTATCGGGCTACAGCGAAGAATACTGCCACGGATACGTCGCAACTGATCTCGAAATCGACCCATTGCCGCAAGATAAACTTGAAGACATCATGGTTGTAGAAACGACCGTCGACGATTTGCGGCATATGTGCATGAATGGCGAAATTGATGATGCGCTGACAATAGCGGCGGTCACCCGCGCTTCCGCATTTCTAGATGATGCTAGGAGAGCGGATGTATAAGCATGATGTCCTGATAATCGGTGCCGGATTGGCCGGCCTGCGTGCTGCCGTCGAAGCTACTCGGCTCGGATTGGACGTTGCGGTTATCAGCAAAGTTCACCCGGTTCGCAGCCACTCGAACGCCGCACAGGGGGGCATCAATGCACCCCTCACCGACCGCGGTGACGACTGGGAGGGGCATGCCTTAGACACGATCAAGGGAAGCGACTATCTCGCCGACCAAGACGCCGTTGAGATCATGTCGAGCGAAGCTGGCGATGCCGTT
The DNA here is from genome assembly GCA_965208645.1 of Dehalococcoidia bacterium. Classification (GTDB taxonomy): domain Bacteria; phylum Chloroflexota; class Dehalococcoidia; order Lucifugimonadales; family Lucifugimonadaceae; genus Bin127. Next base: position 1,860,021 of record OZ242350.1, read on the forward strand.
ATCGAACTCGAACGAATGGGTGTTATCTTCAGTCGCGGCGAGGACGGCAGGTTGGGTACGCGAAGATTCGGCGGCCAACTGGTTGCTCGAACGTTCTTCGTTGGCGCCATCACCGGCTCCGCGATATTGCATGTGCTCTACGAGCAAGCCCTGAAGCACGGCTTGAACGTCTACGAGGAGTGGTTCGTCACCGACTTAATCATCGAAGATGGGCGATGCGTCGGCGTCGTGGCGCTGGATATCAAGACCGGCACTTTGCACTCGATCTGGGCGAAGACAGTGATCATGGCCGCGGGCGGTGCCGGACGAGTATTTGAGCCTTCCACTAACGCCATCATCTGCACCGGCGACGGCCTCGCTCTCGCATGGCGCGCCGGGGTTCCGATGATGGATATGGAGATGGTCCAGTACCACCCGACAACGTTGGCGAGGACGGGCATATTGCTGTCCGAGGCCGCGCGTGGAGAGGGCGCGCATCTCCTCAACTCCGAGGGTGATCGCTTCATGTTGAAATACGCTCCGCAATACGAGGAGCTAGCGTCCAGAGATGTCGTATCGCGCTCGGAGCAGACGGAAATCAACGAAGGCAGAGGAATCGACGGAAACGTTCTGCTCGACCTCCGACATCTGGGTCGCGAATTCATCGAAGACCGCCTTGGTTATCTCCAAGAGGTCGCCGTGGAGTTCCTCGGGATCGATCTGGCTGAGCAACCCGTCCCGGTGCGTCCCGGTGTGCACTACATTATGGGCGGCATCAAGACGGATGTCGACGGAGCGACCGTCGTGCCGGGCCTCTACGCGGCGGGCGAATGTGCCAACGTCAGCGTCCACGGTGCCAACCGATTGGGCGCCAACTCCTTGCTCGACACCGTAGTCTTCGGTCGTCGATCAGCCGTTCATGCTGCCGATTACATCAAGTCGGTTGACGCCGGTTCCGGTTCAGATGAGCATGTCAACGCGACCAAGGCGCGTATCCAATCGCTGATGGATCGTGAACCGAACGAAAACTGGGCCGCAGTCCGAAACTATATGGCTAACGAGATGACCAAAGGTATCGGTGTATTCCGAGATCAAGCGTCGATGGAGGGCGCAAAAGCAGCCATTCGCAACGTCAACGAGCGAATGCCGCAGATCGCAATCCAGAACAAGGGCAAAGTGTTCAACACGGACCTCATCTTCACGTTAGAAATGGAGTTCATGGCGGACGTCGGCAACGCAATTGTGCATTCGGCGTTGACGCGCAAGGAGAGCAGGGGAGCGCATTTCCGCACCGACATCACCGAGCGCGACGATGAGAACTGGCTCAAGCACACACTCGCATATCACGATCCAGACAACGAGGACGGCGTTCGAGTTGAGACATCACCAGTCACTATTACTAAGTGGGAACCAGTGAAGAGGGTCTACTGATGAATTCGAAACTAAAGGTCAGTAGATTCGATCCCGAGACGATGGGCTCCGGCCAACGGCGTTGGGACGAGTTCGAAATGGATCTGCACCCGAGCGCGACCGTTCTCGACGCTCTCATTCAGATCCGGGAAGAGGTGGACGGCACACTGGCGCTGCGCTGTGCATGTCGGGCCTCAATCTGCGGCTCATGCGGAATGCGCGTGAACGGTGAGGCCAAACTCGTCTGTAAGACCCGCATCGCCGATGTCGCCGAAGAGGGCGCGACGATAGTCATTGAACCTATGGGCAACCACGGCATCATCAAGGACCTCGTAGTCTCTCTCGACCCGTTCTTTGACAAAGTCCGCCAAGTCGATCCGTATCTACAACCCGACGCGGAACCGGAGCAAGGCGAGTTCGTAGTTAATAACGATTCGATGGAGAATCTGTTGACGGCGATGAACTGCATCATGTGTGGCGCATGTGTCTCCGACTGCACCGTCCTTGAAGTCGACGAAGCCTTCATCGGTCCCGCCGCGCTGGCTAAGGCGTGGCGTTTCGTAGAGGACCCGCGCGACGACCAACGAGACGAACGCCTAAAGGAACTCAACGAAGTCGAAGGCGGCATTTGGGACTGCACCCGATGCTTCAAGTGTGTCGAGGTCTGTCCCAAGGATGTGGCGCCGATGTCTCGCATCATGGAGATGCGAGACATGGCCATCGAAGCCGGCAATCGAAATACATCTGGGTACCGACACACCGAATCATTCAGCAAATCGGTCAAGAAACACGGCCGTCTCGACGAAGCGCGACTTGCGGTCGAATCTGCGGGCTACACCAACATTCCGCGACTGATCGACCTTGCTGAGATCGGTGTAAAGTCGGTGCTGAAGGGCAAGATGCCACCGATAGTGCCGCACAAAGCAGACGAAAACGAAAAGATCACCCGAATCTTCGAACGAGTGGAGAGCGAGCGCAACACATGAAATTCGCCTTCTATCCAGGATGTGTCGCGCGCGGAGCGGGACCCGAACTCTTCGACTCCGCGGTCGCGGTGATGGATCGACTCGGCATCGAGTGGGTTGAATTGACCGGCGCTTCGTGCACCGGCGCAGGCGTGTTGCAGGAGAAGGACCAAAAACTCGGCGACATCCTCAACATCCGCACGCTCGCAATGGCCGAGCAGCTTGGACTACCGGTCATGACGATCTGTTCGACGTGCCAAGGCGTCATGGCGCAGGCGGACCGCCGCGTTCGCAAGGATGCCGACTATCTCGAAGAGATCAACGGCTACCTCGCCGAAGAGGGTCTGTCATATAGCGGCAACACGACGGTCAAGCATCTGCTTTGGGTGCTCGTTGAAGATATCGGCGTCGAGACGCTCAAAAAGACGTTCGTCAAGGAGCTTTCCGGAGTCAACCTCGCGCCCTTTTACGGCTGCTACATCGTCCGACCCTCCGACGCGTTGGGCTTCGACGAAAACCCGGAGCGCCAGACGTCGCTCGAAACCGTCATCGAGTCGGTCGGCGGCAACGTCGTCGACTTCCCCGGCAAGACCGCCTGCTGCGGCTTCCCGATACTGCTGATCAACCAGCGCAACTCCCTGCGGATGGTAGCCAACCACACCGGAACCGCCAGCGAACTCGGCGCCGACGCAATGGTTACCCCTTGCCCTCTCTGCCACCTCAACCTCGACGGCTACCAACCCAAAGCCCGCCGACAGAACAACCGCGGCAAGGCCGACCTGCCAATCATCCACCTACCGCAGCTACTTGGCCTCGCGATGGGAATGGACGCCAAGGAACTCGGACTCGGCAAGCACCTCGTCAACACCAAAGACATCATCGGCAAGGTCGAGTCGATACCGGTAGCCAGCTGATGAAGCCTGCACATCCGGCTTCGAATAACACTCGAGTCGACAAACGCGTGTCTATCGCACTGTGTTTAGCGTTGTCGGTTTTCGCACTCGTAATCGCGTGTAGCGACGCTAAAGAACTACCTCCAACCCTCGACCCAGACCCACCACTTTCTGAATCCGAAGCCATCGCCATCGCCAAAGACTCCCTCGTCGAGGTAATTGAGGCCATCGAGTTCGCTGGCTACGACCAAATCCGCGTCCGCGTCGGCAGCATGCGCCTAAGCTACCTCCAAGAACTCACCAACTCCGATCTCTACACACCCGACTCCCCCCGCATGCAACGCCAAATCTGGGCCATCCAAATCGGAGGCACCTTCCCCAACGACCCCAACCCCTACCGAGTAGACCACGGCTACGGAGTAGTCGGCATCGACGCCATCAACGGAGATATTTGGCTACGGGCGCGGTACGACAAAGAGATTTTGGTGGAGCCGTGATATAGCCTAGCCCACGCCAACGAACACATTGACCGAAGAGTCCAAGCCGCCTGCAATAGGCTATAGCATTCTCTACGAATAGCGAAGGCGCCGATGGCAACGATTATGTAGGCGCGTCATTTGGCGGAGGTAACCCGAGGCTCGTCAAACGTCCTTCGAGCTGGGCCCTACTCATGCAGAACCTCTCGGCAGTTTCGATTATCGATTCGACTAATTCGCAGCTTTCGAATTCATCGGGGCTGAACGGCCAGTTGTCAAACATTGACAAAACGTCTGCTGGAGTCGACCTGTCTGTTACAACGTATTCTCGTTTTGACCACACCTTTGTTATCTGTCTGGCCCGATAGTCAGTACTGATGGTCGTCAATTCCACCAATGGTGCCACGCCTGTGTTCAACACGAGCAACAGATCAATGTCATCTAGCGCCGACTGGAGGGCGAGATGCAACGGAGCTTCGGGCGTTCCAAGTAACTTTTCTCCGGATATTGCTTGTGTGTAACCCTGATCTCTGAGACGAGAGATGATCTGTCTCCGCTTATTGAGATCGCACGGTTGCGCCTTACCGGGACCTAGAACTACTACCTTCAAGGTCTCTCGCCGCAAGTATGTGGCGAAATGGTCAGCTTGCAATTTCGGTGTGAGCCTCGTCAGTCATTGACGACTCGGCAAGCAACTTGTCGCCGTATTCATTGAGTCTGATTCGCGTAGGACTGACTTCGCATAAGTTGGCACCCACCAACAGAGCGGCAGATCTTGCGGCCACGCCCCAATCACCTTCGGTTTTTTCAAGAAGGTCCTCCCACCGGATCGAGGTTTCTTGGTCCAGAGCGTTTAGCAACCCTTGAGCGGATTCGTCCAAGGCAACTGCCGCCAAGCGTTCTCGGTGCTGACGTTCCAACTTCAACAGATCGGCAATTCTGAGCATGAATGAAGGGAAATCGATCTGACCGCGTATAACAGGCTCGGGGTTCCGACCTTGGTGTACTCCCCAACTCAATGACAATTCGGTGTACATGACATCGGTCATGCTGTCATAACCGAAGGAAGTTCTCGATTGCTCGTTTGTTTCCGGCAGCTTGTTGCTGAGAGCAGGGATCGTCACCATGGTTTTGACCTCTCACTGATTTTGGGAATCTCGGACAAAAAACTTTTGAACTCCTCGTATTCTTCGTATAAAACCCGCGACAGCCAAGCTGGCGAAGGCACTGTACCAGGAAGCATGACTCCAATGTTCAAGTGCGCGAAATAGTCGCGACTACCAAATTGATTCCCTCGTGGCTCAAGTCGAAATTCGTACGTTCTGTCATCCGCAGAGTACCATAATCTCGCGGTCGCGCCTATCAGATTGTATTTTGTGCCTGCGAGCATCCCAGGTTTGACAAAAAGGTCAAGCATGGCTTGGCTTGGTAGTGCATTCGTAGCTGGATTGGCTTCAATCTCGAAAATGATTCCGACCGCCGAATAGGCTTGATTGCTTGATCTGCCGATGAATTCAGCAGCACGAGTCACGCGACCGGGAAAATCTTGCCGCGCAGGGCGCTCTTCGCTACGATCATCAAGTTGCAATCTGTTCGCACTAATTGTCGCCACGAACTGGCTGCGCATGCTCGATAACACAAGCCCATCTGCCGACTGTTGCACGTCTGGGTCTCCGATAATCTCGTTTAGCCCTGACGGATTCGCTCCGAGGAGCAGCCCGGGAACTCCCAACCCGACCTCAGCGTTCCTAGTTACAAACACGACGGATGTGTTCAGTTTGATGATTGAGTCTATCGCTATCATTAGACATCGTTGGTCGAACCAGAGGTTCAACTTACACTACTACACTCCTAGTCTCAAGTGTACTTTCACTGCGATTGAACGCCGTCAACACCGACGCCTGCCAACAGACTCGTGCGACAAGTAAATCGCTTTCCCGTGCCCAGTCATCCCCACCTTGCCACCTTACATCCCTCCCTTCACATTCCTTCAGGAATGAGCTAGGGGGACGCGCGGAACACGGCGAACGCAGGGGGGTGTCCGTGGTAAGGGGCAGCACCAATGTAATCATTCCACCTCATCAGCGTACTGGTTGTAACCCAACCCACTAACATGCGGCTCCCGATGCAACAGATGCCGCAGCCGCGCCAACTCATCAGCATCCCAACCCATGGCTTCCGCCACCGCCTCATCCCAAAGCCGACGCACTTCGCATTCGCCGTCGCGGAATTGAGGCACCTCCATATTTTTGGTCCGTTCCCAACAATCCGAGAGTACGTCAGTGACTCTACGATCATTAATGTCTGGTACTCTCAAATTCCGAGCTTCCGACGCGCTATATGCTGGAAATGCGATGGTTCGACCCGGGTTACGCATCAATTGAATTCGGCCAAATGTCGAATTGATGAAGACCGCCATCGCTTTTGCCGTTTTGCTGGACAATCCGGTAACTGGCATCCAACTGTTCCCGACGAATTTTTCCTCGTTTGCAATTGCAGTCACTCGAGCAGTGCTGTTACGCTGGCCTGCCGTGATCAACAAATGGCCTGCTTTTTCTAGTAACGAATCTGGCGAAGCATCGGTTCTGCGGCTGAGGGATGACCTTGCGTTGCGATCCTTAGCGATCCAATGCTCATCTGGGATGCTTTTTATGGTTAGCTGACCTTCAGTTCCACTCTTCGATTTGATGATCGGAAAACTGCCGCAAACTCCCGGTTCAGAACGTTCGTACAATCCGCGCAAGACTTGCCCGGTGGCATGAGGCGATACTTCGCCTTGAATATCGATTGCGTGGAGCGTTTCGTCGTCGACAAATCGTGCCGCGGCACGCGCCAAATCAGGTGACCGCCACACAGCCGCAGACCAGTCGCCAGTCTCCATGGATTCTGCGGGCCAGTGAACCACTTCACCCCAGCCGTCGGCAATCTGGCCCCGGTCACAAACCAAGAGGTTGCGATGAAGTTGAGCAACTTCGGCTTCGTTAGTCGGCCATCTGTCTAGGGATACGAAACGAGTTGGCGGTTTTGGACCCTGGTGCCGCTTGGCTATGAGAAGACTCTCATTGATGTTCGTATTTTGACTCAGGTTGATGTTCCGAGGCTCATGACTAGTCACGATTGTGTCAATGTGAAAACGGTTCGATAAAACTATCCTCTCTTTGCGAGCTGATGGCGCCGAAAACGCGACAGTCGGAAATACCGTTGTCATCGTACCGTCTTTCGGATTCAAGCATCGTTCTGCCAAAGCATCAAACATTGGTCTTAACGCGTTCTTGTCCACGAAATCATCCATCTCGGGGTCGTTTACGACAAGGTTTCGCTCCATCGCATCGACCCGGTTTCGCAACTTCTGTTGAACATGCTTTGGGAATTTTTCGCCCATCTTTGTGCGGTTCGTGAATGGCGGGTTCATAATCACGATCTTGGAACCCTTGGCGGCATCGACTGCATCTTCCAACTCCGAATCACTGCCTTGATCCCAAACGTTCTGTGATTCGATTCGTGCGTCGGCGATTTGGAACTGATTGCATCTGGGGATTATTTCGTTTTGTGCGAGCAATTCCAACGTTCCTGCCGATATCCGGTTTGCTTCGTACCGATCAGGGCCGTACGGCATCAGATGCAATCCCATCTGACGATATCGGATGTCCTGATTCCCGGTTGTCAGTTGTGAAGCCGCGAGTTGCAACGACACCGGGTTAATGTCCATACCTTTGATCATTTCCTCGACGGCAATTTTCTGTAGGTTTGCAATCTTCCCTTCGTCTGCGCCCTGTTCACTCGCACGACGCTTCATCTCCGTGAGCATCGCCGCCAACAATGTCCCGCTACCACACGCCAAATCAACCGTCTTGTGCTCTCGCCATACTTCCGGATCTGTCCAATCCCGCGCCCCGACAGCGTCCAAAGTGAGACGCGCCGCTATCGACGCCGCAACAGGGCGCGTGAAAAACGCACCGTCGCTCGCTTGGTTGCCCATAACCTTGTTGAACAACGGCCCCGCATGATCCGCACCCATGTCGGCATACGTTTACGCAATCCGTTCAGCCTCCGCCGCGATGTGACGTAATGCGCGTTCGAGGCCGCTTGTTTTGGCCGTGTTTTCGATCTCGTAGATCGTTTCTAACGCTGGTTCTATGACCGGACGAAAGTCGTGGGTGAGTATACGCGTCCATTCCCGGCTCAATCTTCGCACTATGTTGGCATCGTTCTTTACTTCCGAAAGATCGCTTATCCCGCTCAACCATCTACCAGCACTAATCCGCTGGTGAAGCATCGCGGCGTTCATCAAGAGCAGGGCGGCGATAGTACAGCCGTCCGCTTGCTTCTTCAAACTAGCTTCATTGAGATTGTCTAGACCGAAATGGGTATTCAACTCATTGACAAGGTCATCACTCCTCAAGTGGAACGACGCTTCATTGATGCCCGCTTCCAACAAATTCAAATCCCGCATCACGCGGTCCGAACTCAATCCCGACTTGGAAAGCAGGTTCATCTTGATCGCGTTGCCATACTCACCCAAACCGCTCAGCAACACCATCTGCATTCCAGATTCGTTGGCTATCTCTTCTCGACTTCTCCGCTTTCGGGGCTTCTTGGACGGCGGTTCTATTCGGATGCCGTCACCGTCATTAATCATCTTGCTAGCTTTGACTTTGCTCTTCCGAATATCGACCGCTCCGGCCGTGCCATCGGGAGCCGGTTTCCCTCGCGCCACCGTATCCATCCGCATCTCGGCGCTGCCGTCATCGTGCATCTTGCCAGAGACTATCTGCGTCGGGGCAGGCGCAACCGCGGCGTCCCCTGACCCAAATAACTCACCCTCGTCGCGCAGACTGTTCGTGTCTTCGACTATCGGATCGAATTCTTTTGCCAACGTGCTCTCACCATTCAGCACACGCTCGACCGCTTCTTCTGCTTCACCGGGACGTCCAGTGTGCTGCTTGTACTGAATGCGGCTGCTGTCCTTATTGACGACTGCAGTGATCGTTGTGGTGACTTCCGGCTCCTTGGGAAGATAGAGCGTCAATAGTTCTGAAAGCTCATCCTCGATGCGCTGGTCGTGGGCACGCAAAGCCATCAGGATCTGACCTAGTTCCTTCCAACCCTCATCCATTTCGCTGGTGCTCAACCACTTCTCGGGATCCGCATTGGGCGGAATCAGAATCGGACAGATGATGTAGCCGAGGTCCTTTTCCGGCGCCGTCCGCATCGCGCGGCCTACCGCCTGAATCACATCGATGGGACTCTTCCTAGCCTCCAAAAACGCCACCGCATTCAACGACGGCGAGTCCGTTCCCTCACCGAAAATCCCGACGTTGATTATCCCATAAGGCGACTCTTCGCTCGCTTCGGCGAGTCTTTCCTTCGCCTTCTCTCTCGCCAATACATTGCTAGTCGCGTCGAGGTGCTCCAAGGAATACGATTTGGCGTTCTGGCCATTGCCGTTTTCACGCAACCAGCCTTCCACCCAATCACGTACCGGCTGCGTCTGCAACCTGTCGGCGAACTCTTTAGACTTCGCCACGCTGTTCATGAACGCGATACAAGAATTGATCGGCACGTTCCCCGCGTCACCGCCCTGCGTAGCACCGCCCATCGCCAATGCAAAAACCAATCCCCGAAGGTACTGCGAACTAGAGACCTTTTGACGGCCCTTTAGTTCGGAACCTGATGCCAAAAGGTTGGCTTGGTTGTACGCCTCCGGGTCGTTCACACCGAGGGCAATAATCCGATAGTCCGCGAGCCAACCGTTGCGTACTGCTTCTGGATAACTCTTGCGGTAAAGTTCGACTCCGAATACGGTCTCGTCATCCATCGTCCGCACGATCCAATCGGACGAACCTCGAGTTTGCACGCCAAACACCTTGGGCGTGGCAGTTTGGTAAACACGATAGGTGGTTGGGAACTCGTCGTTGTCGTGGCACAACGTGAAATCGCGAAGCTGTTCCGCTTCCGCCGCCGCTTTTGCGCTCTTTGATTTCTTCCGCCTTAATCCAGCAGTCCGATGCGCCTCATCAGCGATCAGAACTCTGGCGATGGTTTGCGACGTCTTCAACGCATCAGCCACCTTGCGACCGCTCTGATACGTCCCGAAAATCACATTGACGGCGTTGGTGCTACGACCGTCGATGATCCACTCCGCGATCTCATTCGCATCCGTGGTCACCTTGCCTTTCACTTCCGACGCGCTGAAGTTGCTGTTATCCGCCAAAGGATTGGTAAACGTGTCAATGCGGTCCTCTTTCTTTGGGTCATAGCCAGCCGTTTCGTCCGAACAAACCGCGAGCGCCCGGATCTTGCCATTGGAATGCAACAGATACTCCCTCCGGATCTGCGCCACCAAGGCGATGGAAGGACACAACACAACCGACAATTCGCCAGGCTCGGTCAGTTCCTCTACAATTCGTAACGAAATTCGGGTCTTGCCCGTCCCACACGGCAAAATAATCTTGCCCCGCGCTTCACCAACCGGTAAACCACCACTCTCTGTCCGCTCATGTTCTCGCAGAATCCTCACACTCTCCGAGATCGCCTCGTTCTGCATACAAGTCTTCGACTGCATGCCGGTTTCGCCGTCGACATCGGGCTGACAATGTCCGCAATCATCGTCGACGATTGAGTTCTGCTTCTGTTCTGAAAGGTCCTTGCGAATGTCAACGACCTTCAACGGACGGTCCTGCATCGCCAGTGCCTGCTGGACATTAGATGAGACTGGGTTTTCGCCATTTGTCACAATCCATCGTTCCGCCCACAACGGACCCGACGTTGTGCTGATGAATTTGTCCGTTTCGGCTTTATGGATATTTGCGCCTCTGCCCATCTCGTCGAGTTGCCGCGACTTGCACTGAATCGCTATGTACTCGCCATCGCCTCGTCGCTTCGCCACCACGTCAATCCCGACATCCTGATTCGTCGTCCCCGGGAACTGATCCTCCCTCTCATCCCATTCCGCCCAAGGCCAAGCCTCTTCAACATCCCATTCCTTCAAATGCGGTGCTACATCGGCCGTCAGGTTTTCCAGCCACTTCCCATCAGTTGGTAGGCTACTCGTCTCGTCTATCAGACTGATAGCCTCGTCAACTATTTTTGCCGAATCACCATTCCGCATAACTTCGTAGTTCCTTCGTTCGTTTCGCATCCCACCGCATCCCTAGCGTAGACTACTTTAATCCACCCCCACTCAACCTCTTCAACTCTCCCGCAACCCCGTCGCCAGCCGGCCCGGCCAAATAACCATCCGCAGCGTCAATCACCATCGGATGCGCATCACCCACCGCGTACCCGCGACCGGCCCATCTGATCATCTCCAGATCTCCCAGACCGTCGCCAAATGTTATGTAGTCCGACCGCTCGAGTTCGTACCGTTCTGCCAACCAGTGTAGCGCGCGGACTTTACCGGCCTTTGGCGAACCTACCTCGCAGAAATGCGGTAACGAGTGGGTGACCTCCGCCGCTGAACCTAATAGTTTTGCGACATCATCGACATGCTCCCCCATCTCGTTTGGCGGAGAAATTCCGAGCACAACGGTAGGTTCACGCTTCGCAAGCGGGAAGAGATCGTCAACCTTCACGAGCGTCGCGTGATTGCGCTGAGCATAGTCGAAATCTTCTTCGTTTTGGTGTGAAACAAAGACGTCGTCATCTACATATACACGGATATCCAATCCTCGACCCTTGAAGAACTTGATTGCCGCCGCCGCGGTCGATTCATTCAACCTCTCATGCCTAAGCAACGTGTTCGTCTCGGCATCCACCGCCATCGCACCTTGGTAGCACATCATCGTGGCGTTGGCACCGATCTCCTGATGCACGATCCAACCCGAACGTCGCATCCGACCCGTGGACAACGAGAACGGTATTCCCCGGGCGGTAACCTCGGCCACCGCCGCCTTCAACCTCGCCGAAATCCGGTCATTCACCCTCGTCAACAGCGTGCCATCGATGTCGGATACGATTGCTGAGAACGGCCCGTCGCTCATTGGGCATGCCTTCCCTCGTCACAGGTTTCACCGGTGTTCAAAAACATTAGTCCCCGCATCTTTATTTGGGCGATCTTCATCGTCATTGCTGTATATATCTTCATTCAAGCCCTGCAAAAGGATAATTAGCTAACTTCGTCAATCCGCCAATTCGTCGATCTTGCCAACGCGATAAACGCCTTGATCGCCGAGTTGGTCTGCGATTTCGGCCACCGTCAATTTGAGCGTCGGATGCACTGCTTGGGGCGCGATTTCGGAGAGCGGCAGCATTACGAAGGCACGTTCATGCATCCGCGGATGCGGGAGCACCAGCTCGGGGGTTTCGAGAACTTGGCTTCCCACCATCAGAATGTCGATGTCGAGCGTCCGCGATTCGTTCTGGCAGTTTCGAGTGCGCCCGTGGGTGCGTTCGATGTCCAGAAATTTGGAAAGTAGCACCGTTGGTAACAAGTTCGTTCGGATCACGACCACCATGTTTAGATATTTCGGCTGTTCCTCGTCGACGCCGAACGGCTCCGTTTCGTAGACCGCTGACAACTCAATTGAATCACCGAGTTGTTGAATAGCGTTGATGGCAGACCGCAAGTTGGCGACGCGATCACCAAGGTTACTGCCGAGGCCGATATACACGGTCTTCGGTTCGATTTGCGAACCCAATCAGGTTGCCCTTTCGACCGCGCGGCGTACACGTTCACTGGTTTGTGAAACCGACACCGGTTGCCACCCGCGTACGATGGCATCTGCGACTTTGGCGACGCGTGACATCTCACGCACTTCGTGGACGCGAACGATGTCGACGCCAGAGGCGATGGCGAGCGCCGTCGAAGCTGCGTTGCCGTCTACACGATCTTCCGGCTCCGCATCCAGAATTGCGCCGACAAATGACTTTCGGGACGCACCGACGAGTATCGGACGATTAGCTAGGTTGTTTTTGATGACCCCGAGGTTACGCAGTGCCTCGAGGGAATGCGCCGCGTTCTTCGCAAAACCGATACCGGGATCGATGATGATTTGCGAATCGTCAACACCCGCTTGAAGCGCGCGGTGAACCGCACCAGATAATTCGAGACTGATTTCGGCTACGACATCGTCGTATTGAGCGCGCGGACGGATATGACTAATCACGATCGGAGCGGCGTGTTTCGCAACTACATCCGCCATCAGTGGGTCGGAGAGCATCGAGACATCGTTGGCCATGCTCGCACCCTCTGCCAATGCGGCGTCCGCAACAACCGATTTGCGCGTGTCGATGCTGACCGGGACATCGCAGCGAGCCTTGAGCGCCGAAATGATCGGCAAAACCCGCTCAAGTTCTTCGTCGGCCGAAACCGGACGAGCGTCGGGGTAGACAGACGCTGGTCGCGTCGATTCGCCGCCAATATCGATGATGTCTGCGCCTTCGTCCTCCATTCGGAGAGCAAAATCAATCGATGCCCCTACCCAATCCATACCGTCGCGCATCGTGCCATCGCCAGAAAAAGAATCCGGAGTGGCGTTCAGGATGCCCATGATGTACGTCCGTGATCCCCAATCGAAGATCTTTCCGCCGATCTGGAGGGCAGGGCGGTGCCGCGTTTTTTCAGTTCCCAATGGCGTTACCAGTAGCGCACAGGTCGATATGTTGTTCGCCGCGAATTTGCGTCGATAAGTTAGGATTCTAAGTTGGCACATGGATGAATTCGACGCTAACGTCGATACTCGATTTAACGGTTGCATGGAGGCGAAAAGAAATCACCAAACAAGCCGACATATCAACTGGGTCAAACGGCTTTGAAGGTCGTCTCTCGGCACTCGAATCGCGACGGGCAACCGCCAAACTCGGCGGTGGCGAACGACGCATCGAATCGCAACAAAAACGCGGTAAGCTAACCGCTCGCGAACGCCTGTCGAAACTCTTCGACGACGGCAAGTTCACGGAGATCGACACCTTCAACACCCATCGCTCTACCGACCTGGGACTAGACCGACAACGCTTCGAAGGCGATTCCGTTGTCACCGCATGGGGCAAAGTCGAAGGCCGAACAGTCTTTGCTTACGCACAGGACTTCACGGTTCTCGGCGGCTCCCTTTCCCAAATCGCCGCCCAAAAAATCTCCAAGGTGATGGATCACGCCATCAAAGTTGGTGCTCCAGTGGTGGGCATAAACGACTCCGGCGGCGCTCGCATCCAGGAAGGCATCGACTCCCTCGCTGGCTACGGCGAGATATTCCGGCGGAACACGCTCGCATCCGGTGTCATTCCCCAAATCACCGTCATCGCTGGACCCTCCGCAGGTGGTGCCGTTTACTCGCCCGCAATGACCGACTTCATCTTCATGGTCGAGTCGATAGGGCAGATGTACATCACCGGCCCCGACGTCGTCCGTTCCGTAACCGGCGAGGATGTCAGTCACGAAGACCTCGGTGGCGCAGGGATGCACGCCACGACCTCCGGCGTAGCCCACTACGCCGCGACCGACGAAGATGCCTGCTTCAACGAAGTCCGACGCCTCCTCGGCTTCCTCCCATCCAACAACGCCTCCTCACCCCCAACCGTCCCCTGCGAAGCTCCAACGGACCGTCGGCCTGAAAATCTAGGCACCGCCATACCCGACGATCCCAATATGCCTTACGACGTATTGGACATCGTCGAAGAGCTCGTCGACGATGGCGAATTCATGCAGGTCCACGCCGAGTTCGCCCGCAATATCGTCGTCGGATTTGGCCGGATGGCAGGATCAACCGTCGGCATCGTCGCCAACCAGCCGAACGAACTCGCTGGTGTCCTCGACATCGATGCCTCCGACAAAGGTGCGCGCTTCGTTCGCTTCTGCGACGCCTTTAACATACCGATCCTCACCCTCGTCGATGTCCCCGGCTTCATGCCCGGGACTGCTCAAGAGCAGGGCGGTATTATTCGCCATGGCGCGAAGATGCTCTACGCCTACTCCGAAGCAACCGTCCCGAAAATCACCGTAATTCTCCGCAAGGCATACGGCGGGGCCTACATTGTGATGGGCAGCAAAGAACTTCGCTGCGATGTAAACCTCGCATGGCCCACCGCCGAGATCGCCGTCATGGGTCCCGACGGTGCAGTGAACGTCATCGCCCGCCGAGACATCGCCGCCGCGGACGACCCCGACGCCAAACGGCAAGAACTCGTAGCCGACTACCGGGATCAATTCGCAAACCCATACGTCGCGGCAAACCGAGGATACGTCGACGACGTCATCGATCCGCGCGACACCCGTGCGCGTGTCATCGACGCTCTCGAGATGCTCGCCAACAAAGTCGACGACCTTCCGCCGAAAAAACACGGAAACATTCCCCTGTGAGCACCGCCGACCGACCGCGCTACGCTCCAAACGCCGTTAGCGAAGAAGAATTCGTCAAAACAGTCTCCGAAATGGCACGCGAGGTCTGGGACTTTCACAACCGCTGGGGATTCGGTTCCGGGCACTTCGAAGATACGAGCCCCGCAGAGGTCATCAGTCGTCGCAAAGCCATCCTGGCCGAAGAGGTACGAGAACTCGCCGAGGCCGTCGACGAAAACGACACCGAAGGCATCGTCAATGAAGCCGCCGATGTCCTCTTCGTTGCTATCGGCCACATAGAGGCACTCGGCACCCAAGGCCTCGACGGCGTCCGATACGTCACCAACAAGAACGCTCGCAAAACTGAACAAACCCACGCAATTCGGCAAGACACTGGAAAGTTGCTGCCGAAAGAGGGCAAACCATACAAGTGGGAGTGATCCCACCATCCCAGAGGAACTCTGAATGCAAAACGTAGCCCCCAACGCCGCAATCGAGCGCGCCAAGGATCACTTCGGCAAACTTCTCGAACGACAGATCGAACGAGTAGCCGCGATGAAAGAGTCGGCCGATTTCGTCGACTACGACGCGCTTGACACCATCAAGATCGGCCTCATAGGCGGCGATGGTATCGGGCCGGCAATCACCGACACGGCTCGCGGCGTCCTAGAACGACTCCTCTCCGACGCGGTGGCCAGTGGCAAGATCGAATTCCGAGACATCGAAGGTCTAACCATCGAGAACCGCGCCGAACACCTTCAGTCAATCCCCGACGATGTTCTCGCCGAGATCAAAGAGTGTGATGTAACTCTCAAAGGCCCGACTACCACTCCCGAAAAGGGCGACGGTTGGCCAAACCTCGAATCCGCAAATGTCGGTATGCGAAAGGAACTCGACCTCTTCGCCAATGTCCGACCGGTGCGCGTCCCATCCGAAGGTATCGATTGGGTCTTCTTCCGAGAGAACACCGAAGATCTGTACGCCCTCGGCTCCGACGGCATTGACGTCACCGACGACTTCACCATCGACTTCCGTCTCATCTCCGAGCCGGGCTCTGAGCGCATCATCCGCGCCGCCTTCGAGCACGCCAAGCAAAATGGCCGCGACCGCGTGACGGTCGTCACCAAGGCGAACATCGTAAAGCTCAGCGACGGCCGTTTCCTGCAGGTAGCCGAACGCATCGGCAAAGAGTACCCCGGCATCGAATGGGACGGCTGGTACATCGACATCATGACCGCCAAGCTACTCGATACCGCACGACGCTCCGACTTCCAAGTCTTCGTCATGCCCAACCTCTACGGCGACATCCTCACCGACGAAGCCGCCGAGATCCAGGGCGGTGTCGGAACCGCCGGTGCCGCCAATATCGGCACCAGATACGCCATGTTCGAAGCCATTCACGGCTCCGCACCCCGCATGGTCACTGAGGGCCGCGCCCAATACGCCGACCCATCATCCATGCTCAAAGCCTCCGCCATGCTCCTCCAACACATCGGCTACGCCGACCTCGGACGACGCCTCGACATGGCCCTCGAAGTCTGCGGACAATACGAGCGCAAAATCGTCACCACTGGCCGAGACACCGGCGCAACCGGCGACGAATACGGAGCCTATGTAGCCGACACCGTAAACGACCCCAACCTCGAATCAAAGTGGCAGTCCTACGTCGACGCCAACTAATCCTGAACAAAACCGAACGGAGCAACCCGAACCAATGCGATTCAAAGTAACCGTCGTAGGCGCCGGAAACGTCGGCGCAACTACAGCACAACGCATATACGAACGCGGATACGCCGACGTAGTCCTCGTTGACGTCGTCGAAGACATGCCCCAAGGCAAAGCCCTCGACCTTTTGGAGTCCGGCCCCGTCCTCGGTACCGACGCCCAGATCTCCGGCGCCAACGACTACGCACCGACCGCCGACTCCGACGTCGTGGTCATCACCGCCGGCATCGCCCGCCGTCCCGGTATGTCCCGAGACGACCTCCTCCTCACCAACATGCGCATCATGCATTCTGTTACCGAGCAGGTCGTCAAATTCTCCCCGAATACCATCCTAGTTATCGTCTCTAATCCGCTCGACGCCATGGTCCAACTCGCCCAGAAAGTCAGTGGCTTTCCCAAAGAGCGCGTCGTCGGCATGGCCGGCATCCTCGACACCGCCCGTTTCCGCACCTTCCTCGCCCAAGAACTCCAAGTCTCAGTAACCAACGTCTCCGCATACGTCCTCGGCGGCCACGGCGACACCATGGTCCCCCTCATCAAAGCCACCACCGTAGGCGGCGTTCCCGTATCCGAACTCATCGAATCCGACCGCCTCGAAGAGATCATCCAACGCACCCGCGACGGCGGCGCCGAAATCGTAGCCCTCCTAAAGACCGGCTCCGCCTACTACGCCCCCTCCGCCGCGGCCGCGCAGATGGTCGAAGCCATCCTCCTAGACCGCAAAGAGATTCTGCCATGTGCCGCTATGCTGGACGGGGAGTACGGGATATCCGGTTTGTACGTCGGTGTTCCGGTGAAGCTTGGTTCAGGTGGTGTCGAGGAAATCATTCAAGTTGAGTTGACGGACGCCGAAAGCACGGCATTGAAGGCGTCGGCGGATGCCGTGCAGGAGTTGGTGGATGTTATGGCGGGGAGTGGGAACTAACGCGGATCGTCGAACTAGCCTCGCGAGATGATTTTTCGATTTCGCTCAACCGTTTTAGGCGATCGCCAAACCATTTCAAACGTACTTCGCCATCCGGTTGGGACGAACCGGGACATTGACGCTAACATCTCCTTAGGGGACAAATTGTAGGAAAACAAAGCTGTCCTTGTTTTGCCGAACTGTTATGAAATTCAACGACACAAGAGGTCGCCGATGCTCAAAAATCAAAGACGGCTTGGTGGGGATTGGGACTACCGAACCGCGAACACGAAGGAATATACGCACGGGATCCATCCGTATCCCGCGATGATGATTCCGCAGGTGGCGCGGAGGTTGATCGACGAGTATGGCCGAGAGGAGGGTGTTCTCCTTGACCCTTATTGCGGGACTGGAACAACGTTGCTTGAAGGGATGTTTGCGAACCTTGATTCGACGGGTACGGACCTCAACCCTCTGGCGCGTCTCATCGCCAGGACTAAGACCGCGCCTATCGACATCGGTCGTCTTGACTGCGAGATAGAGAACTTTATCGAATTTGGACTTGATGGGGCCGGATCACGCAATGGTCATGCCGAACAGCCAGACATTCCGAACGTAGATTATTGGTTCAGCGAAAGCGTGCAACGTGAATTGGGATTGATGCGCGGCTACATTGACTTGATCGAATCGGTGTGCATAGCGAATTTCTTCAGAGTGGCGTACAGCTTGACGGTGCGGAAGGTGTCTTGGACGAAAAACTCCGAGTTCAAACTCGTGCGGATGGAGCGCGAGCGCATCGAGGCTCACAACCCCGATGTGTTTTCGACGATGGTAGGTGTGCTGAATGACAACAGACGAGCCTTCGCATCCCTTGATCATGCCCTTGGCGATGAACCCGTAATTCCTAAAGTTCGCGGATTCAACACCGTAGTTGGAATTCCGACAGATATAACCGGTCCTCAATCGGTGGATATCGTCGTGACATCGCCGCCGTACGGAGATTCGAAGACGACGGTAGCGTACGGACAGTTTTCGCGACTTTCGTCTCAATGGCTCGGCTACGTTAACGCCAATCGGGTGGACAGTTCGCTTATGGGAGGCGCCAAACTTGCAGGTGACGTCAGGTTCGGATTCGAGGAACTTGACGATGTTGTTGCTCAGATCAACGATGTGGACGCTCGGAGAGCTGGTGAGGTTGCATCGTTCTTCGTTGATTATCGGAAGTCGATTGGCAATGTCGCCAACGTTGTGAAGACAGGTGGTTTCGTTTGTTACGTGGTCGGAAATCGAACGGTAAAAGGATTGGAAATACCTACCGCGGAATCTACAACTGCGTTCTTTGAGATGAACGGTTTTGAGCATGTGGACACATTCCAACGCAATATTCCGAATAAGCGAATGCCCTCGATGAATTCGCCATCGAATGTTCCGGGCAAATTAGGCAAGACGATGAAGTCAGAGATCATCGTAGTCTGTCGGAAAACCGGTTGATCATGCGACTCTCCGAACTGCGCGAACGCTTGCAGCAACTCAACGCTAAGGGATTTGTTCCCTCAGAGAGATCCGGACCGACTGGAATCGGACATACTCTTGAAACGCGATTGGGGTTGGCCGAGAACAACCTGCCGATTCCGGATATCGGGGGGCGTGTAGAGGTTAAGGCAACAAGATCGAACACCAACAATCTGATCACTCTTTTCACATTCAACCGTGCGGTTTGGAAGTTCAAAAATAAAGAACTCGTCGAAAGATGGGGGTATTTTGACGAGTCGAGGGATCGCCCAGCGCTTTACACGACTGTATCGGCTACTGAATCGAACGCTTTTGGATTGCAGCTATCGGTGTCGGAAGACGCTACCCAACTTTTCATGACGCACACGCCGAGCGACACGTTGCTAGCGACTTGGGACATGTATTACGTCGTAGGGAAATTCGTTACCAAGTTCGAAAGAATGTTGTTTGTGCATGCTGATTCGAAGAGAGTCGACGGTAAGGAATATTTCCACTACAACGAGGCGGAGATTTTGTCGGAGCCAAGCTCACTGACTTTCAGGGATGGTTTCGCCAGCGGCATTGTGACAATCGACATTCGGATGTACTTGAGGCCGAGCGGAGCGGCAAGAAATCACGGTACGGGTTTCCGTATCTTCGAACAGAATTTGCCGAAATTGTTTGGGACGATTGACCGCATCGTCTGACGGGACGAACGCCAATCGCGCACGCAATCTCCTAAACCGATCAAACGCAACACTTCGAAAAACGAGAGTTTTGGATGGTGGCGCCGGTGCGGATATGAAACTCTCACACCAACCCAATCCCCCGCCGCCTCTCCTTCAGCCCCTTCAACCAATTAACCATCTCCACCGCCGACTCCGCGTACCCCTTCGAGTGCTCGATCCGCGCCACCGCCTGCTCAACCGTATCCGTAGTCAAAACGCCAAATATCACTGGCTTCAGCGAGTCCTCTGAAACCCTCAGCAATCCTTGCGAAGCAGCGTTCGCGATGTGCTCATAATGGTCCGTCTCACCCCTAATAACCGCGCCGATTGCGACTACTGCGTCAGCTAGAACTGGCGGATCTAGCAACGCTCGCGCCGCCAACGGCAACTCGAACGAACCCGGCACCTCAAAGACGTGCGAATCCTCGACGTTCACCCCCAACTCGTCCAATCGAGCCAGACACAAATCCCGCATCTTGAAGGTGATATCCGAATTGAACCGCGCCACCGCAATCCCGATCTTCAACCCCGTTCCATCCAGAAACTCCGCCGACGCTTCTCCAGCACTCTTTTCAATCTTGGTCATCGAACTCCCGTAAAACTCAACCGCCCAAAGGCGTCCGTCGGCGACTAGCGGCCGGACCGGTCGGCTCTTCATCACCCAACTCGATCTGATGCATCATCCGATCACGCTTGGTTGCGAGATATTTCCGGTTGTGGTCGTTGGCAGGAGGGGAGAGGGGGATCTGCTCCACCATCTCCAAGCCGAATCCCTCCAACCCAGCAACCTTCTTTGGATTGTTCGTCAAAAACTTGAACTTCCGAATCCCAAGATCCAACAAAATCTGCGCGCCAACGCCGTAGTGACGCAGATCGGTCTGGAAACCTAGTTCATTGTTCGCCTCCACCGTGTCCAGACCATTGTCCTGAAGGCGATAGGCCTTCAACTTGTTGATCAATCCAATCCCACGCCCCTCTTGTCGCATGTAGACCAGAGCACCAACACCGGCTTCCGCGATCTGCGACATCGCCGCGTCCAACTGATCACCACAATCGCACCGCTGGCTACCGAATATATCGCCCGTAAGACACTCCGAATGGACGCGCACCAACGCTGGCTGCTCGGGCTCGATACGACCCATCACCAGCGCAATGTGCTCCGCCGGATCCACGTTGCTCTGATAGGCCACACACCTGAACTCACCCCAGCGCGTCGGAAGGAGAGTCTCGGTGACCCGCCGCACGAACGACTCGCGACTCAACCGGTAGGCGATGATGTCCGCAATCGAAACGATCGGGATGTCGTGCTTCTTGGCCATCGATTCAAGTTGAGGCCGGCGCGCCATAGTGCCGTCCTCGTTCATGATCTCGCACACCACCGCGGATGGTCGCTTGCCCGCCGTCCGCACAAGGTCGATAGAACCCTCCGTATGTCCGGCCCGCACCAACACACCACCTTCTTGATAGCGCAACGGGAAGACATGCCCCGGCTGAACGAAATTCTCCGACGTCGCCTCCAGCTCCGAGAGCAACCGGATCGTGTGTGCACGGTCGGCCGACGAGATCCCCGTTGTGATCCCGTACGCTGCGTCCACCGCGACAGTCATCGCCGTCGAATGCGGTGAAGTGTTGTGGCGCACCATCATCGGCATCCCCAGACGGTCCAGGTCATCACCCTCCATCGGCACGCAAATCAAGCCCCGACCGTGCATCGCCATGAAATTGATCTGTTCCGCAGTCGCGTCCTCCGCCGCCATGACAAAATCGCCCTCGTTCTCGCGGTCCTCGTCATCCACCATAATCACCATCCCACCAACACGAACGCGTTCGATGGCGAACTCAACAGCCGCTGCGGAATCGGGCCTCAATGGGCGTGCTTCTGTAGACATCGGAATAAGCCGATTCTATTTGGAAATGAAACGCTCGACGTACTTGCCCGTCATGTCTGTCTCGATATTTACCAAGTCACCCGCTCGCAATCCACCCAGTGTAGTGTGAATCGCCGTGTACGGTATCAGCGTGAACGTGAAACTAGTCGGTATGCAATCGAAGCAGGTCAGGCTCACACCATCAACCGCGATGAAACCCTTTTCAACGATGTAGCGCGACAGTTCTTCAGGACACTCGATAGTGATGAGTTTGGCGTCGCGGTCCGATTCCGTGGATACGACTTGCCCAACACCCTCTACGTGTCCTTGGACCATGTGACCACCGACGCGGTCGCCGTATCGTAAAGCCCGTTCTAGATTGACGTGCGAACCGACGCGCATGTCGAAGAACCACGTTTGGCGCATCGTTTCAGGCACCACGTCTACCGAAAACCAGTTGGATTGAATCTCAGTGACCGTTAAACAGACGCCACTCACCGAAATGCTGTCCGAGACCCCAAGCTTTCCGTTGCCTGTTACCACCCGTCCCGCGGCGACTATCAGTTTCCCATCGTTTCTGCCGTATTCGGTCACCGTGCCAGTCTCTTCAACTATCCCGCTGAACATGTTTACCTTTCCGCGCAATGGTCGACGTAGCCGATCACCGCAATGTCATCTCCCAAGAATTTTACGTGAGTATTTTTGAGATTTACGGCGTCACGCATCCAACGGGAACCGCTTCCCCCGATCGGCGACAGCGCGGATTCGCCGCCAATGACTTTGGATGTTGAGATGTAAGTAACTACTTTGTCCACCAATTTCATGTCGAACAGCGCACCGTTAAGCTTTTCTCCAGCCTCCACCAAAACGTTGTGGCAACCGAGATCTCCCAGGTGTCGCAAGAGCGCTGCAAGATCAACCGCGTCTTCGTCCGCATCGGCGATCCGTATCACCTCGCAACGATCATCATCAAACACTTTGGTCGCCACAACCTGCATCACTTTTCCAGCTTCGGTCAACAACGCGGTATTAGCCGGAATCCTCCCGTGGCTGTCAACTACCACGCGCAAATACGGACGGTTGCCGATACGTTTTCCCGTGTGTGGGTCACGGGCTGTAAGACGCGGGTCGTCCGCAAGGACGGTGCCGATGCCGGTCATCACCGCGTCCGAACGGTACCGCAAACTGTGAGCGTGCGAACGTGCCGCTTCACCGGTGACCCACCGTGAATCTCGGTCCCGCGTCGCAATCTTGCCATCAAGGGACATCGCCCACTTTGCCGTTACAAATGGCGAGCCGGTTTTCAGGAGTTTAGCGAACCCTTCAACCAACTCGTCGGCACGCCGCTGCGCCATCTCGTAAACATCCCGAACCACCTCGATTCCGGCCGTTGTCAACTCCTCAAAACCGCGCCCGGCAACGTGCGGATTCGGATCAACTGTAGGGCAGACTACCCTCTTGATTCCCGCGTCGATTATCGCCCGGCTACACGGCGGAGTAGTCGCAAAATGCTGATGAGGCTCCAGCGTGCAATAGATTGTCCCACCTCTTGCCGCCTCGCCAGCCTGCGCCAACGCCATAGCCTCAGCATGATGCCCCGGATGCGGTTCCGTAGCGCCTTCGCCCACAACACTCTTGCCGTCACTCGCTACGATCACCGCACCCACCGGCGGCCTCGGCGCCACTCCCCCGGCTACCTGCTCCGCCAGATCGAGCGCTCGTTCCATGAAATCCATGCTTAAAGTATGCAACACCCGTTTCCCCCAATCCCAGTCGATACAACGCCTGAGTCGTAAAGGCGCGATCTCTACAATTCGCAAATAACAAGGCACACCAATTGAACGCGCCCACCAACCATCACCTACAATCCAACGAGCGCAACAACCTCCTCATCCCCCACTGCCGAATTTTCCTTCGGATGCGGGAACCCCGGTAAAACGAAGCAGACCGATCCCACCATGCCCGCCGATCTCACGACAAAAAGCATCATCATCACCGGCGCCGCGACGGGCATCGGACGATCTACCGCCATCATGGCCGCCGAATGTGGTGCCCAAGCTGTCGCCATCTTTGATGTGGACGACACCGCAGCCCAAGAAACCGCAAGCGTCATCAACAACGCAGTCGGGGACACCGTCGCCAAATGTTGGCACGTCGATGTCGCAGACCGTGCGAGTGTTGAAGGGAGCGTGGCTGCAGCAGTCGAGTGGATGGGCAGCGTCGATGTGCTTCTTCACTTCGCCGGCATCCTCCACGGCGCGTACGCTCCCATCGAATCCTTTGAAGAAGCAACTTGGGACCGCGTCATCGACATCAACCTCAAAGGAACCTTCCTCATCGCCAAGGCGGTCGTCACCCACATGAACCATCAACCGAACGGCGGCGTCATCATCACCACCGCGTCCGGCGCCGGCGTTACCGGAGGATCTTCCTCATACGCTTACGGAGCATCTAAAGGCGCAGTTCACGGATTCACAATGGTTATGCAACGACACATCGACATGACAAACATCCGTGTCCAAGACATCGCCCCCGGCCGCGTACGCACCCCGCTCGTCCTCGAAAACCTTCGCCAACAGTTCGAAAAAACCGGCGATCGAGAACATTACGAGGCAGAGGTCGCCAATCTAACCGATCCCGACGATGTAGCCAAAATCGCCACCTTCATGGCCAGCGACGAAGCCAAAGTCATGCGCGGCCCCGTCTTCACCCGATAACCCGTCATTCCGGCGAAAGCCGGAATCCAGAAGGGCGGGCAACAGGGGTTGCGCCGTAGAACCATGCTCTGAACCGTCCCGACAGTGGTTTAGTAAAGAACCCGAAGGGTACACCGGCAAGCGAAGCGCTGCTCGCAGGGGATGCCCAACCGCTAACCGCCTGCATTTGCCTTATATGCCTCCCAGTCATCAATCGAAAAGTCCGGCTTCGAGAAGTATTTGAAACCCGCACCCTCCTTCGCCCGAACCTCCGCGGCGGTCTTCAATACATCCGACGCCACATCCACCGGTACCCGCGTAACCCCGTCCCCATCGCAAACCAGGATATCCCCCGGCAAGATTCGCAACCCAGCAACATCCACTGGCAGATCGTGATCGATCAAATTAAACGGACCATGTCCCGGAACTCTGCCTGTTGCCCAAAGCGCCAATCCCGCCTCCTTGATTCCCGGAACATCCCGCGCATTGCCGTCCGTCACCGCACCGACCGCACCTAATGCTCGCATCTGATAGGCCATCCCATCACCAATAATCGCCCCCCGCCGCGCCGGCAAATCGATATCCTGCTGCACCACAATCACTGGCCCATCCGCATACGCGATCGAATCCATATAGTCCAACCGGCCCGCAATCTCCTGCTCCGGCTCATGCAACGGCATCCAAGTCGAAGTTAGCGCATAACCCACCGTCGGCTTTCCAGAACCATCGAGATCGTAGAGATACGGGTTCAGATCCGGCCCCGTGTAGTCGTTGTGCGCAGAAATATAACCGCCATACACAATCGCCGCGGCATTCTGCACCGTCGCCGAGTCGAACTCAGCGAGGCCTTCGAGTATTTCGGGAGCGACGGTTTTAAGGGGCATGGGTGACCTCGATAGTTGTGTGCGACGGTTGGTGTGTGCTGCTAGGTGGTGAGTTTAGCAGGTGTCGATTCAGGGTTCGGAGAACGGCGTTAACGCGTTGTGTTTGATGAAATCGGTGCCGTTGAACGCCGAGAAGAACATGGGTTGTCCAGCGAATGGCATTGGTGAAATGGGACCGATGGCCATGAACGGAAACTGTTTCGATTCTGGGTTCAATGCGGACTGCGGATCTCTAAAGCTGCGGTAGAGGTTCATCGCTTCGTTGTCACCACCTGCAAGTTCCTGCAACCGACGAAACTCCAATCCGAACGACAGCCCATACCCGAAGAACATTGACCTTAGCTGCATCAAGATTTCGGTATCGAGGCCCTGCATCGTCTGACTAATGAACATCCATCCGATGCCATACTTTCGAGTCTCACGCACTGCGCGCTTGAGTTCGGAGCGAAGCATTCGCGATTCATCGTCGAGTTGGAATTCGCCTCCGTAAGGAACGAATCTGTGTGCTTCGTCGAGAATCACCAACGTGTTTGCCGTGTCGTCGTTCGATTCGAGGGTGCTGGAAGACTTCTCGACTAGCTTGTCTGCTATGTGTGAAAGGATGCGCTTCTGCAACGTGTCCGACCACGATTGAAACCCTGATTTACTGGCGAGATCGAGCACTACAATCGGCTTCGTATTGGAATATGTCAAGCGTTCGACCAGTTCCCCAATTCGGTGTTTCCCATCACCGCCTTGAAACAACTTCGCAACCGATCCCCAATATCTATCGTTGAATTCATCCCAACCGTCATTCTGGAAATTATTGAGTCGATTGCGGAGGGCCTCCCAGTTTGCTTTGGTTTTGTAGATGTCTCCTTCAGACATGGTCCATAAATGCTTGAGGAGACTGATGGCTCTTGGTTTTTGGTGCAACTGGTCGATAGGTCCAGATCGCCGCAAGAATTGCATTGTCAAAGTTTTGGCAGCTTCACGTTCAGTGTTGCCTCGGATACCAAGCCCGATATCGAACAGGCGACTGCTCTCAAGCAGATCTTCCAACAGATTCCAGTCGTCAAGTTGGACCGTGCTTATTGGCGCGAGAACGAGTTCGCGTCCGAGTTTATCCTTGACAATTTTCCTGATGTCGAGGCCTTGGTTGCCGACACGATTGCCAACGAATTCCAACGAAAATTCGCCTTGTGGATCGATGACGAGTATTCCCATGTCCGGATGCCGGGCGTAAGCGGCGAGTAGCATCTTTACGAGGCCCGTTTTGCCTGATCCCGTTTTGCCGAAGACGCCGATGTGATACGCCTCGCCGACGCCGTGGTCTCCACTGCCGAAGTGCTTGAACCACATTGGGAACTTGATGTCGCTTCCGTACGCCTTGCCCAAATAGAACAAGTCTTGCTCGCATGACCGAAGGGCGGCGTTCAAGAATGGTTGATCTACGAGTAGAACCTCAGTGCCGGTCGACGGCACGCCGCCTAGATCGCCATGAGTGTGATGGCCTCGGTTTTCCATCTGCACGAAGCATCCACCAATTTTCATAACCGCTGTCCGAGTATCCTGTTGCGGGGTGATCGCAGGCAGCTTCCTGTTGGATTTGATTATGTTTTTGAATGTTTGGTCTTCATGCCACCGATTGCGCATCTGTATGGATGTGATTTGGCCTAAGACGCGGGTCGGGATGGTTTGGCTGTCGTTTAGCGGATTTGACTGATCCCATCGGAATCCGACGAGTGCGCCGATCAAGTTTGATGCGGAATGGTTACCAACGACATCTAACGTCAACTCGACGTTAGTGGAAGGGCTGCTTACGACCGCCACCACTGGAGGACCACTTGTGTTCGACGTCGTCAATCTTCGACTTCCTCAACCATTGACTCTGTGCGGTACGCGTTCAGCATCGCGTAGGCTATTTCGGGGTCTTGTGAATTTGCAATCACATCATGTCGAACTGCATCGAGAAGCGCGTTAGCACCTTTGGCTAGGCTTTTTGCGAAACGATCCGCAACATACAAGGGATATGGTTCCATCATCGCCGGGTTCGTGCACTGACGCTTGATGGTATCCAAAACAGAGTGTCTTCGTTCTTCATCGCTTGCTATGACAATTGGCAACTCGACACGATATGCGTGCGACCAAGCATGTGGTTTGAAGTAGATGATCTGCAAATCTTCGAACAATGCACGAATCTCTTTCCAAAACTCTGGAAACAGGTCTGCTGGCCATGTTTGAGGTCTGCGTGTATCGAAGCTGAATGGTCCGGAATATTCGTTTGCGTTGAGGATCAGGCTTGCCGTCGATCTACCGTCGGTGTCAATTTCCCGGCTGTCAAACAGACGAGTTTGATCGCGAAACTCGTTAGCCGAAGAGCGTTTTGGCAGGGCTACAACGCGATTTGATGCCATTATTTCGGGCACGTTGCGCATCGTATCAGGTGCCCAACGGTTGTAGAAATCGTTGTACAACTCATCGTAGTGGTTTTTAGCCGAGATCAATGCCTTTGAGATCGCTATTAATCCGGTAGAAAACGCGCCGTCAAGCATGACGAGTCTGCGAGTGTTGGTTTCCTGCAACGCGATGTTGTATTCCATGCAGAACATGAGTGCGTATGTCACTTCTCGCCCGAAGCGCAACGGCTTCGTCGGATGCACGGCGATGTCATGCCGGGTGTTACTTCCGTCGGTTTCAAATCCGATCCCGTCAACGGCGAGGGCTGCAGCTGAGTTGAGGTCAAACGATGCGAGGCGTTTTGAAACCAGTGAACCGTCGACCGCGGAGACAGACTCTGCCGGTAGATTGGAAAGATCTGGTAGGTCGTTGACCAACCCCTGTTGAAGAGCGCGTTCTCGCAGACTTTCGCGCGCGCCCACTTGAGTCTCGACATGTGCGTGTGCTTTTTCGCTAACTTCTTCGGAACGGGTGAGAAGTTCGTTGATTAGCGCGTCCGGTAGATCGCCGAAGATTTCGGCGGCGATTGGTTGGTGGTTGGACGCGCTGATGGTCACGTTTCGTTCTAATGGATTATCCGCTTGCTAGCGTCCTCCTCGATTCGTGAAGGGGAGGCATGGATTCCCGCTTGCGCGGGAATGACTAAGGTGCTACCCCGTAACCGCCCCCGTGCTCGCTGGCCCCACCAACTTGATGTACTTGCTCAACGATCCCCGGGTGTAGGGCGGTGGTTTCGGTTGCCACTTGCTCAATCGAGCCTGTAGCTCCTCGTCGGAGATCTTGAGGTTGAGTTCGAAATCGTCGAGGTTAATTTCGATGGTGTCGCCGTCTTGGACGGCGGCGATGGGGCCGCCGACTGCGGCTTCGGGGCCGACGTGTCCGATGATCGAGCCGTGGGAGCCGCCGGAGAAGCGTCCGTCGGTGATGAGGTAGACCTTTTCGCCGAGGCCTTGTCCGACGAGGGCGCCGGTGACGGCGAGCATCTCTCTCATGCCGGGGCCGCCTTTGGGGCCTTCGTAACGAATGACGACGACGTCGCCCGCTTCAATCTCTCGCCGTTGGAGCGCGGCCATCACTTGCTCTTCTTGGTCGAATACTTTGACCGGGCCTGAGAAGCGAGCGCCGAACTGGTGTCCGGCGACTTTGAGGACGCAACCATCGGGCGCAAGGTTGCCATGGAGCACGACTAGACCGCCGCTCTCTGACAGCGGGTCTTCTATTAGGCGCACGACATCGTTTTCGTCTGGGTTGGGGTCTACGTTGGCGAGGTTTTCCGCCATCGTTTTGCCAGTAACTGTCATGCAGTCGCCGTGGAGGAGTCCGGCATCAAGGAGTCGCTTCGAGACGAGCGGTACGCCGCCGACGCGGTCGAGGTCGAACATGACGTACTTGCCGCCCGGCTTCATGTCGGCGATGAGAGGCGTACGCATGGAGATGGCGTGGATGTCGTCGAGCGTCAGATCGATACCTGCCTCGTGCGCAATGGCTGGTAGGTGGAGTGCAGTGTTAGTAGATCCGCCCATTGCAACCACGAGCGTAACGGCGTTTTCGAATGCTTCTCGGGACAGGATGTGACGCGGGTAGATTCCTTCCCTTAAAAGGTTCATCACCGCCGCGCCCGCCGCGCGGGAGGACGCCCTTTTGCGCTGGTCAACGTTGGGCTCCGAAGCCGCTCCGGGCAAAGACAACCCCAGCGCCTCTCCGATCGATGACATTGTGTTCGCGGTGAACATGCCGCCGCATGAACCCGGTCCGGGGCACGCGTTCGTTTCGATGCCATACAGTTCGTCCTCGTCCATTTGACCAGCCTGAATCTGTCCGACGGCTTCGAAGACGGTCTGAATCTGAATATCCTCGCCCTTCCAGTGTCCGGGCAGGATCGACCCACCGTAGACGAAGACGGATGGGATGTCGAGGCGGGCCATGGCCATCATGGCACCGGGGAGAGACTTGTCGCAGCCAGCCGCGGCGACCAGACCATCGTAGCGTTCGGCGAAGCATACCGTCTCAATCGAGTCGGCGATTATCTCCCGGCTGATCAAAGAGCCGCGCATACCCTCCGTGCCCATCGATATTGCGTCCGAAACCGTGATCGTGCCGAATTCGAACGGGGAACCGCCCGTCGCTCGCACACCAACCTTGATCTCATCTACCAGCGGCTTAATACCGGCGTTGCACGGCGTGACCTCATTGTGGGTGGAGGCGACTCCTACGAACGGTGCGTCGATGTCGGCATCCGACATTCCCATCGCCCGCATCATCGAACGATGCGGCGCACGGATCACGCCCTCGGTCGTTTCCCAAGATCGCCACTTTCCAGCTGCGCGCCCGTTGCGTTTGCCGCCAGCCCGTCGAGTTGATTGCGTTGCCATGTATCCCGTTCTCTCAGTGAATTACAGTCGAATCGTTGTATCCATTTTAAGTAGACGCACATCAGGAGAAACCTCGTGGCTCCCAGTTACATCCAACCTGCCGCACGCGCCGTCATCTTCGATGATCAAGGCCGAATCCTCCTCATCCGCCGAGGTGACAACAAACAGTGGGCGTTACCGGCCGGCGGCATGGAGCCCGGCGAATCCGTAACCGACTGTATGGCCCGTGAGGTGTGGGAAGAAACCGGATTGACCGTAGAATCCTCAACCGCCTTCGCCATCTACTCCGAACCGCGCTTTACCGCGCCGACTAGACTAGAAGCACAACTCCTAACCGTGGCCTACCGCGTGGATGAATGGAGCGGGGAGTTGCAGACAACTACGAATGAGACGGATGATGCCAAATGGTTCACCGTCGACGAACTCCGCTCACTATCAGACCTCATGCCCATGTACCTCGAAACCATCGACGACTGTCTAGAGATGTGCGGAAGTAGTGAATTTGTGGTCAAGTAGGTTCTTGTGACACGCCCGGTACGAGGAACGAGAACTCATGCTCTAAAATCAACAATGATTACAGCAACATGACGCAATTTTGAAAATGACTACAAAAACGACAACCGTGACCTCCTCGATTTCGGGTTACAAAGACTTGCTTGGAGCAGCGGTTGGTGAGGGAGTTGAAGACAATCTGAATCTTTTGACTCATGTGACTTCGCCTCATGGAGCATCGGTCTCGCACCGGCAAGCGTTGCAGGACCGCTATCAGTCGCGCATCTCTATTGGCGCTGGATTGACGCGCAGCTTGGTTTCTTATCAGGGCAACAAGGATGAACCCGGACTACGCTGGATGAAGTACAAGGAAGGATTTACTAGAAAGCTCGTCGAAGCATTTGTGTACGAATCCTCTCCAGAGAGTGTGTTGGACCCGTTTGCCGGTATCGGAACCGCGCCGCTCACCGCGGCAGGGATGGGAGCCCACGGTGTTGGGATTGAAGTCATGCCGGTTGGAGTGACTACCGCACGCGCGCTAAATGAGGCCGCAAATGGACTAAACCGGTCTGAATTTGAGGCTGCCGGCAATCGGCTGCTTGAGCGAATATCGTCGAACCAAGATGCCGCCGCAGAACACCGTTTCAAGCATGTCCGGATCACTGAAAGAGCGTTTTCAGATCTCACGGAATCTGGACTGGCCAAAGCACGTGAGTTCATTGCTAGCGTCGAAGATACTCAGATTGCGGCGTTGTTGGATTTTGCCTGCATGAGCGTCTTGGAAGAGATCAGCTATACGCGAAAAGATGGTCAGTACTTGCGATGGGATTACCGATCAGGTAGAAAATTGCGATCCAAAGTAGATAAAGGACCCATCAGTACTTTGTCGGACGCCTTAGATCAACGTTTGAGGATGATGTTGGACGACATTGGGCGGTTAAGTGATGTCTTTGGTGGAGGAACAACGAACTTTATCCAAGGATCCTGTCTACGAAAACTGCAGGATTTGGATGACGAATCTTTCGATATGGTGTTCACATCTCCTCCGTACGCGAATAGATACGACTACACACGAACTTATGCGCTCGAGTTGGCATGGTTGGGGGTGGACCAAGTTGGTTTTTCTCGGTTGCGGCAAGAATTAGTGACCGCGACTGTCGAGAACCGACCCAAACGAGATTGGCTCGACAGATGGCACGGAGACGATGAGTGTTGGTCGCAGGCCGTAAAGAACTACGATTCTCAGGCGGCATTGCACGAAGTAATAGGCGAGTTGAAAAACAGGCAACACGAACTCAGCAACCGTCAAGTCATTAGGTTGATTGAGGGATATTTCCTTGAGATGGCCTATGTGATTGCTGAACTGGCGAGAGTAAGTCGGCCTGGGGCAGTGGTATTGATGGTGAATGACAACGTCCAGTACCACGGAGAGCAAGTTCCAGTGGATCTGATTTTGTCCGATTTCGCAGAGGCATCTGGGTTTGAATGCGAGAACATCTGGATGTTGCCGCGAGGCAAGGGCAACTCATCTCAGCAGATGGGGCGGTACGGTCGGACTGAGATACGGAAGTGCGTGTATCGTTGGAGGCGTCGGAGTGACTGATCTGGATTCAGCGATCAACAGATCAATCATTCTGTCAGATCGAATTACTAGACGCACTGACGTTTACGTGCGCAGTTTGGTTGACCAATTCGATGGAAAGTTAGACTTCGAACCGATCGAAGATCTGTTGATTAGTCGAAATGCCTGGAACCATGTGGTCACTTCGAATTACGAGCCTCGACAAGTCTTCGCCCACCCGGTTATGTTGATGGCGGTACCCGAGACGTCGGCGTATTACCGGAACATGGCTATGCTGCCATTGAAGCGAGTTTCGGATCTGGCGGTCGGTGTGGAAAGCTGGGAATCGCCAACTAAAAGTGCGCGAGTTACCGAAAAACGGGCCACTAACGTTGCGCACTTGTATAACGTGGTCAATTGCTCGATCATCGAGGGGCGTACCGACTGGACTCTGAAAAACGGCTACCGGAACATGATCGCCAACATGGGCATCGGGCTCGATGGCACTATGCGCAACATCATCGGTCAAGATGCCGACAACATGGTGAAAACGCGGATGTTCGATTGGTTGACCGCCAATGGTTTGGTAATTGACGGCGATCCGTTCGAAGACTTCACTGAGTTAGCAGAAGGTTATTCGATGCGGTATGGCTCTGAGCCGGATATTGAATTTTGGCTGGAAGACACGATGGTCGCGAGTGTTGAAGTCAAAGGCGGTCGTGATCCGGCGGGAGCATTGGAACGACTTGGCGCGGCGACGAAGAGTTTTGACAATACGCCTTCGAGATGCGTTAACTTTCTCTTGGCCGGCGTTATAACTGCCGAGATGCAACGCCGGCTGGACGCGATCGGGACGATACGCGTGTTCACGTTAGACGATGTGATGCGCGATGGCGTGGGTTGGTACGCGTTTCTAAACGAGGTTTTTCACCATGTCGTGCGGATCACTGACAGTGCGATTACTGGGGAATGATCGTGTGGTCAACGACCAATCGTTGGCTTATCTGTATCGCTTCGAGGGCCAGTTTCAGCACGTCTTCGGGTGGCGGTTCGCTTATTCCGTCTGGATTGGTGGCGGCGCGCCCGTTGGAGAGGTCATCGGCAGTAAACCAGCCCCAACCTTCGGGCGCGGCGGGGCGCGGTCCTGATACGTGGCAAAAGTAAATCATGTCTATGTGCTGATGCGCACCGACCTTCTGATCGTAGACATCCTCCACGAGTATCGTCCGTGGTGACGGGACTTGATCCAAGTTCGATATTTCGGGAAGCTGCTGCGTCGGTACGAGTTCAACGTCAAAACCTGTCTCTTCCTTGACTTCCCGCAACACAGCCTGAACCGGATCTTCGTCGGGTTCGACGTGTCCTCCGGGCGGGAGCCAAGCTTGGACTCGGTGATGCCAATGGAGCAGCGTGGCGTCGCCGTTGACGACAAAGCCAGTAGCCGTGAAGTGACGCGGAACAGTTGATTCGGTCATTCGAGAAACGCCCGTCTTGTTCAGGCCGCAAGTTTCGCCAACGCGGCCTCGTTCAATTCGATACCCAATCCCGGTTTGTCGGTGAGCGTGATCGATCCGTTCGACGGGATCACGTGTTCGCCGTAGAGCTCTGCGATCTCGTCGAGCGGTGGCGCAAACTCCGTAGAGAATTCGTGCGGACGCACGGCGTTTTTGATGGATGAGTAGCAGTGTAGCGAGGCGATGCTGTTAATGCCCGCGTTCGGCGAATGTGGCATTACTGGCTTGTTGAAGGTCGTGGCCAAGGTGTAGATCTTGAGGATTTCCGACGGTCCACCAGCGTTGAGGATGTCTGGCTGCAAGATGTCCGGATTGCCCAGCAATATGATGTCCCGGAAGCGCCATCGATCCCAATCCTGCTCGCCCGTCGAAACGGCAACATCCAATGCGTCGGATATCTGTCGCAGACCAGGAAGATCGTACTGTGGCAGAGGCTCTTCGAAATGGTCGATCCGACCGTAATCTTCGAATGCCCGGCCTTGCTGGATCGCCGTGCTGACAGAATAGCCGTTATTGGCATCGAAGCCGAGGTAGATGTCGTTGGGCAGAAAGTCTCGCACGAGTTTGAAGATGGCGAGGTCCTTCGCCGGGTTCGCGTCTTGGCGGTACGATTTCCAATCCATGCGGATCTTGAAGGATCTGTATCCGGCATCCCATCCATCCATCACGTCGTCGAGCATCTGATCCGGAGTCTTCTTCCAACCGCTTCCCACACTCCAGTACAGAGGAATCTCGCGCCGTGCTGCACCACCCATCAGAGCGTAACAGGGCAGACCTGCGTCCTTCCCCAGAATGTCCCATAGGGCTATGTCGACAGCGCCGACGACTTGTGGCGGAAGTTTGGATTCGCGGGGAATCTGTTTCTGAGAGCCAAGGTAGAGGGTTTCCCAATGGCGATCGATTTGGCGAGGGTCTTCGCCCACTAGGAGGGGGCCGATGGTGGATTCGAGGTTCGCCTCGAAGGTTCGCCCCGGCGCTTCCGCTAAGCCAGTTATGCCTGCATCAGTGCGGATCTGAAGTATCGACCGACGCCTCTTAAGGTGTGTGAGATCGAATCCGGTTATCTTCATGAGGAAACTTTCGTGTGTGGCGTGTGCGCTTCGCAACTAGGCCGCGAATTTCGCCAATGTAGCCTCGCTCATTTCGATACCGAGACCCGGCTTATCCGTGAGTGTGATTACCCCGTTCGATGGAACCACGTGCTCGCCGTAGAGTTCGGCGATTTCGTCGAGGGGTGGTGCGAACTCGATCGAGAACTCGTGGGGCCTAACCGCATTCTTTATCGTCGAGTAGCAATGCAGCGACGCAATGCTGTTGATGCCGGCGCTAGGGGAGTGCGGCATGACCGGCTTGTTGTGCGTCGTAGCCAAGGTGTAGATCTTGAGGATCTCGGAGGGGCCGGAAGCGCCGAGGATGTCCGGTTGGAGGATATCGGGGTTTCCCAACATGATGACGTCGCGGAAGCGCCACCGGTCCCAATCCTGCTCGCCGGTCGAGACCGCTACGTCGAGGGCATCGGCGACTTGGCGCAGGCCGGGCAGGTCGTATTGCGGGAGCGGCTCCTCGAAGTGGTCGATCCGACCATAGTCTTCAAATGCCCGACCCTGTTGGATCGCGGTGCTGACGGAGTAGCCGTTATTGGCGTCGAATCCGAGGTAGATGTTGTTCGGCAAAAAGTCTCGCACGAGCTTGAACATCTGCAGGTCCTTGCTCGGGTTGGAGTCCTGTCGATATGATCGCCAGTCCATTCGGATCTTGTACGCCTTATATCCCTGGTCCCAACCGTCCATCACGTCATTCAACATCTGGTCGGGGGTCTTGATCCAGCCGAGACCAACGCTCCAGTACAACGGAATTTCGAGGCGCGCTGCACCGCCCATCAGAGCGTGGCAGGGCATCCCGGCATCTTTGCCAAGAATGTCCCACAACGCGATATCGACTGCGCCGACCACGTGTGGTGGGAGCTTGGTGATGCGTTCATCATCGCCTAGGTAGAGAGTTTCCCAGTGGCGGTCGATCTTGCGAGGGTCTTGGCCGACGAGAAGGGGTTTGACGGTGGAATCGACGTAGGCCTGGAAGGCGTCCGAGCGTCGCGAGACTTCCGCGACACCAGTTATATCGGCGCTGGTCCGGACCTGTAGGATGGCTCTGCCGTTCTTTAGCGGCGTGATGTCAATACCGGTAATCTTCATGTCGCTTTCCTAGATCTTCGAATTCTGAATTGCGTAAACAGAGTTTAGCGCAACAGAGACGGCGACGCGCTCTGAGGTAGGTGAAAAGAGAGATCAGCCGCCGAATCGAAGATCGAGACTAGACGTTCAGTTCGGCTCTGCGGTCCTGGAAGATTGTCGCCAGGTCTGGATCCTCCATAACATCGGCTTCGTCCCGGTAAAGGTAGCACTGTGCTTGGCGGTGCTGCTCAAGATGGAACTGTGGAGGGTGCTCATCCGCACACATTTCCATGACGTGCGGACATCGATCGGCGAATTTGCAACCGAACATCGAATCGAATTCTTCAAAGCGCGCCGACGGCGGTTCGTCGCCCCACTTATTGTCGGGATCGGGCTGCGGTATCGACTCGATGAGCAGTTGCGTATACGGATGCTTGGGCTCAAGAATCACGCGCTCGACAGCGCCAGATTCGACCACGGAGCCGCGGTACATCACCAAGATGTTGTCGCTGATTTGAAGCGCGGTCGTCAAATCGTGGGTGATATAGACCACCGAGATGCCAATCTCGCGGTTGAGACGCCGGATACTGTCTAATATCGTCGCTCGCAAAGAGGCGTCAACCATCGAAACCGGCTCGTCGGCCAAGATTAGGCGCGGCTTTATCAAAAGTGCGCGAGCAACCATTACCCGTTGGCGTTGTCCGCCGCTCAGCTGGTGCGGGAACCGACCCAATGTGTCGCCCGGTTGCAAACCCACCATCGCCAACGCATCCTCGATCATCGTGTTCTTCGCTTGTCGCGAGGTCGCCAATTTGAAGCGGTTAATCGGAGTTTCGAGGACGTGGTCAACCTTGTAAAACGGGTTGTATGAACCGAACGGATCCTGATAGATCGACTGGACTTCCTGTTTGAAGTTCCACGAATCCTTGCGAGAGAGCTTGGTGAAGTCCTTGCCTCGGTAATACATCGACCCGAAGCTAGGGGTAATGGTTCCCATAAGCAGACGCGCCAACGTCGTCTTGCCGGAACCGCTTTCGCCCGCGATCGTTGTGATCTTCGGTTCGTCTTCGTTGATCGAAAGGGAAACGTCGTCAACCGCGACGATCGGTGGTTTCGTCGACAAGGCACCGCCACCGAACGTTCTAGTGACGTGTTCGAGTCGCATAAAGTCGCTCAATTGGTGGCCTCCTCGTCGAACAAGTGACAAGCCACGCCACGCCCAACATCTAAGTTGAGATACTCGGGCACTTCGCGGAAGCACCGTTCATGAACGGACGGGCAACGCGGATTAAACGCACATCCCGGGGGCAAGTTCAACAGCGCTGGTTGCATGCCCGGAATCCCGACGAACTGCCGACTGATGTCGAACGACGGGAGACTTTGAATCAATAGCTTGGTGTAAGGATGTTTCGGGTCCTTGAAAACGTCGGGAACCGAACCGACCTCAACCAATTTACCGGCGTACATGACTCCGATGGTGTCGGCAAACTGTGCCACAAGGCCCATGTCATGCCCGACCAGGAGAACCGCCGCGTCTAAACCTTCTTGTAGTCGCCCTAGTGTCTGCATGATCTGCCGTTGCACGACGACATCTAATGCGCTGGTTGGCTCGTCCGCAACGATGATGTGCGGGTTAAGCGAGATTGCGATCGCCATGGCGACGCGTTGTTTCATGCCGCCACTGAGTTCGTGCGGATGCAAACGCGCGACCGTTGGATCGAGACCAACTCGAACGAGCAAGTCGTGAATTCTGGTGTTAAGCTCCGTCCGGTTGGGAGCACCCTCACCAGGTGGCACATGGTCCATAATTCCGTCGATTATCTGGTCGCCGACACGCATCACCGGGTTCAAAGAGTTCATCGCACCTTGCGGAACGAGCGCCATCTCACTCAAGCGAATGGATCGGATTTCCTTTTCTTCCATTTCGACGAGATCGCGATCACCTAGGTAGATGTGACCGCCAGCAATGTGACCCGGCTCACGCGTCAAGCGCATGATCGCCATCGCCAAGGTGCTTTTGCCGCTGCCTGATTCGCCCACCAGTGCGAAGCGTTCGCCTGGTCTTAGGTTGAACGACACATCGTCTACCGCCTTCACCAATCCCCGAGGCGTGCCGTAGTAGACCTGCAATCCTTCGACCCGCAACACGTAGTCGTCGTCATTTGACGCAACGTCGAGTCGGGCATCTTGTTCAGTCGTTACCATTGCTCGTTTTTCTACGGATTATGCCTGCCTCCGCAGTCGCGGGTTCGACCACTCGTCGAGACCGGCAGAAATTAGGAACAGGCTCACGAAGATGATCACGATGAAAACCAACGGGAACAGCCACCACCACCACATGCCTAGGGTTATCGCGCCGAACTGGATCACCCAGTAAACGGTCATACCTAGCGAGGGCGACGCGAAGTCGCCGAGGCCGAGCGCTTCCAAGCCGATCGATGCGAGGATCGATCCGGCCACTGATCCTACGAAACTGGCGGTGATATACGGAATCAAGTTCGGCATCATTTCGCGGAAGATGATTGCCAAGCCCGACATGCCCGACTGGCGCGCAATCTCAACGTAAGGCTGCTCGCGGAGCACGAGTACCTGCGAACGCACAGTTCGCGACGAGAAGACCCAACCGACAGCGGCAAGTCCCGCTCCTAATTGCCACCAAACAAGCTCGGTCCCCAACTGAATCCGAATGATGATCAATATGAGTAGACCCGGAATCGATATACCAACGTCGGTCAACAGCCTTATAAGGACGTCCGGTACGCCGCGATAATACGCGGCGATGAATGCGGTAACGGTTCCAATACCTACCGACAACAACCCAGCGATTAACCCCGTGCCAAGAGTCAGTGGTATGCCCCTCAGGTTTGTTGCGAAAAGGTCGCGCGATTGGGTATCTGTCCCCATCGGGTATTGGAACAGAGAAGGTCGCTCATCTGGCTCTCGCTCCGCAATGTCCTCGCACCATGTGCACCATGAAGGTGG
Source organism: Dehalococcoidia bacterium (assembly GCA_965208645.1). Lineage (GTDB taxonomy): Bacteria > Chloroflexota > Dehalococcoidia > Lucifugimonadales > Lucifugimonadaceae > Bin127. Next base: position 1,898,846 of record OZ242350.1, read on the forward strand.
TAGGCGCTTGTCCTTAACTGGCGCGCCACTGCTTACGTAAGCATCCAGCCGTGACTGCTGCGCGCGACCAGCCAAGTGGGGTTCCGTCTGCCCGTACACCAGAATGCCGATGACGGTAAAGAACAACAACGCGCCCAGCATCCCTAGACCAACGATCAGAGACGGGTTACGCCGTCCATACAAAAATATCGGTTCGATGCGCTCTTGGAAGAAGATTCCCCAACGTCGCCTCGCAAGGCGAATTCGGGTTCCCATCGTCAGGTTTCTTGTGCCGGTGGCTCTTGCCATTTCAGTTCTGAGAGTATTTGACCCGTGGATCGATCAACGGGTAAATCAAGTCGATGACCATCGTGGCCAATGACAGCGAGATGATGATCGTCATAACAATCCCAGTAATCTGGAAGAAATCTGAGACTCTTATCGCGTAGAACAGAGTGTTGCCCAGACCCGGGTACTGGAACAGCACCTCAACTAGCACGGCCCCTGTGAGTAGCGTTCCAAACGAGATCGCCAAACCCGTCACTTGGGGCAATAACGCGTTCCGGATCGCATACCGGACGAAAATACGGGCGCCGTTCAAACCCTTGGCATCCGCTTGGACCATGAAGTCTTCGCCCTGAGTGTTGATCATCATGCCTCGCATACCAATCGCCCAGAACCCGACTGCCGAGAAGAGAATCGACAGCGCTGGAAGGATGGCGTGCTTGAGCATGTCGAGAATGAAACTCAAACTCCATTCTGGAAGATTGCCCGGACTGTACGCGCCGAAGAACGGCAACAGGTTCAGGATGATCGCGAAAGTGAACATCAACACTAAGCCGAGCATGTATTGGGGGATGGCAGAAAGGGTTAGCAAGGGCATGAACGCGTAACTCAACCAGCCGGGCGAACGCGACCAGCCGAGCAGTGCTCCGGCGCCGGTTCCGAGGACGAACGCCAAAGAGAGGGTAACTGTCATCAAACCCAGCGACCAAATGATTGAGTCTGCGATGATTTCGTTAACAGTACGCGGGAAATATGCGATGGAGTACCCGAATTGCAGACGCGAGAGGTCGGACAAGTAGTTGACGTACTGCTCATAGAGGGGCAGGTCCAAGCCCAGTCGTGCGGAATATTCCTTTGCCATCTCGTTCATGCCGGCTTGGACAGATCCACCGCGTTGAGCCTCGAGCAGCAGCTTTTCTTTGACCGGATCTTGTCCGGTCAGGCGAGGCAGCATGAAAATAACCGTCGCCGCGACCCAAATGGTAAGCAAGAACAGCAGGAAACGTTGAACGATGAAGTTTCCGAAAAACGCGACAACGAACGCCAAAACAGGGTTTGGTCGGGCGTCCAATGCAGGATTGTGTCGCGAGTTCGTGCTTGTTGCCAACGAAATTCTGTCTAGGCGTCAGGTTGGTGAATCAAGATGTTGACGGCGACCGTTCAATCCGAGCGCACTACCAACACTTGAAGCGATTGTATCTAGCAACAAGGGCATGTGCAAGTTCCGACGTTTTTGGCACCCGATTTTCCACCGACACTATCTGGGTTGGATCGTTGCGCTTGTGATACCCATATCATCCGCTGACAGATCCGACGGATTAGGACACAACGTATGCGCAAGCGGAAAAACGTAAATTTCGGTTGACAACGACTGACAGCGAGTAGAGAATTGATGCTTGATCGTTGTCAGGTGATTCGTGATTCTACGCGCGGTTTGCCGCGCATTCGAAAACAAGAATGACTTTCGCTTGGCGTGCAGATACAACATATGAGGAAGACAGAACAATGAATCTCCCCATTAAATATGGGCGCTATGGTTTGTTGGCAATTCTCGCCAGCATGGTGGCTCTCGCAGTCGTCATCGCTTGTGGTGAAGAAGAACCGACCGCCACTCCCGTCCCGCCGACCGCGACCGCAGTCCCAGCGACCGCAGTCCCAGCGACGACCGCTCCAGAGCCTACGGCTACTGAAGAGGCCATGATGGAAGCCATAGGTATGGTCTTTGACCCAGGCGATGTCGCAGCAGAAGACACTCTGACCCTGTTCCATGGCGGTTCAGAGGGACGCTTCATTGACCACGAACTTTGGAACCCATACAGTATTGGTGCGAACCACCAGCAGGGACCAAACTTGATCTTTGAGCCGCTCGCGTTCTTCTCAGCGTTCGCTGACGAGGAGATCATGTGGCTAGCGGAGAGCTACAGCTACAACGATGACTTCACCGAGCTGACCATTAACTGCCGTGAGGGCATCACATGGAGCGACGGCGAAGATTTCGACTGTGAAGATGTTGTCTACACGTTGAACACGCTCAAGGAACTCAAAGAGCAGGTTCGATGGGGCAAGGACATCGATGCAGCCATGGACAACGCCGAACTGGTCGACAAGTACACCGCGCAGGTGAACATGCTCCGACCGGATCCGCGCTTCTTCTTCCTGCTGACCTACAAGTTCGACATCGGTGTCTACATCGTTCCTCAGCACCACTACGAGGGCCGCGACTGGACAACCTTTGGTGACTACAACGCCGAAAATGGCTGGCCGCTTTCGACCGGACCTTGGCAGGTGACCACCTCGACCGAGCAGAAGATATTCGACCGCCGCGACTCGTGGTGGGGCGAAGGCGTCGCCGACTTGGGCGACTACGCCAAGCTACCAGAAGTCAAGCGCATCATCTACATCCCGGGTGTCCCGCAGGAGCAGCGCGCGCAGGCTTTGATCGCCGACCAGGTTGACGGTGCAGCGATGACGACCCCATCGCTGATCGCCGAGACTCTTGATCAGAACGAAGACCTCATTACGCACTCAGGCCGCGGCGAGCCTTACGGTTACGTCGACTGGTGGCCCGTATCGATCGCATTCAACACGAGCGGTAAGTTCGGTCCGTACGACGACCCAGACGTGCGATGGGCAATCTCCTTCTACCTCGACCGCGAGGAACTTCGTGACCTCGCATACGACGGGGCAGCAGCATTTAACCCGCTGACCATGCCACAGTATCCGCCATTGCAGCCTTACTTCGACATCGCAACCGAGGTCATGGAAGAGATCGGTCGTTCGACTCTCGACTACGATCCCGACCGCGGCGACGAGTTGCTGACCGCAGCCGGTTTCACGAAGGGCTCTGACGGCATGTGGGAAGACTCCGATGGAAACACCATCAACTGTGAAATCGTCGGTTTCGGTGCTTGGGCAGACCTCGGACCAGCCGTTGCGCAGCAGTTGACCAACCACGGCATTAACGCCGGCTACGGTCAACCTACCGATGCTTCCAGCAAAATGGCAGAGGGTAACTTCGAATGCCTGATGTTTGGACACGGTGGATCCGTCCGAGATCCGTACTTCACCATGAAGCTCTACCAGTCATCGTCTGTGAACATTCCGGGTGGTCACCAGGTGAACTTCTACCACTGGGAGAACGAACGATGGGACGAGTTGACCGACGAAGTCGCCAAGACTTCGCCTGACAACACCGCTGAGATGTACGACCTCTGGCGCGAGGCTGCCACCATTTGGCTGACCGAGTTGCCCGACGTTCCGATCCTCGAGTTCTACCACCGGATCATCATGAACACCGCGCGTTGGACAGGCTGGCCGCAAGGCGACGCCTCAGAGGGTGCGCTTGACGTGACTGGCTACGTCAACGAGGCATGGTGGCACTTGACCTGGTCATTGGTCATCCACCAGCTCGAGAAGAACTGAACAACCTGAGTTGAATCGGTTGCACATGCCCCAGCGGTAGAAGCAGCTGGACAACCCAAGTCGATAAGAAGCGGCCGGGTCTGGGAAACCAGACCCGGCCGCTTCTCCGCGTCAGCGATCAGGAAAATCCGAAAATGGACGCAGCTCCGAGGTAGATGTGAATACGCTACGATTGGCTTCATTGGCGATCCTAAACCGGAGCTGGATTATGTCAATCAATCCAAAATCTATCCTTGTTTCACTGTTGGTGTTCGTAATCGCCAGTTTCGTGATCGGTTGCGGTAGTGCTACCGACGAACCGGCCGAGAGCGGAGGCGGTGAACCTGCCGTTGTAGCGGTCGACGAGAATGCCGTGGTGACCATCGGCGATCGTTCTGAATTGAGAGCCTCCACCAGGCCGAACAGCACGTTCACCGTCGACGATTTCATCGAAGCCGGCTGGAAGAAGAATAAGGAGTACCCGCTAGACACGTTGCCCGAGGCGACCGGTGCGTATTTCGGCTTCTACAATCGCAAAGACATCGAGATCCGAACGTACCCTTCGCACGATGTAGCTATGGCTGCTGGCAGGGATTCCGCCGAGACCGCCATCGAAACCGAAAAACTGTCTGGTCGTGGTGCAGGGTTCTCGAGCGTAACGTTGTACGGCGCGTATGTTGTCGCCGGCAATGTGGTGATGTTGTGTGAAATCTCGGTTACCGACTGTACCGATCTTCTAGACCAGATCACGCAATGAACCGATTTCTCGGATTTCTCGTGAAACGTACTTGGTTCGCGATTGCCGTCTCGATCGCAGTTGCGTTATTGGTCGGGTGTGGCAACGATGCTCCCGGAGAGGATGCATCCAATGTGACGGACGCGATCGATGAGATGGCAATCACCGCGATCGGCGACCGACCTGAGATCAGCGCCTGGACCCGCCGCAATAGCGAGTTCACCTACGAGCAGTTCATCGCAGCCGGTTGGAAACAGTTTCAAATCTACGATGTTGATACCCTTCCCAAAGCACTCGATGCGCGTTACGGCTTCTTCAACCGTAGAGATGTCGAGATACGCCGATACCCTTCGCATCAAGACGCAATGGATGTCGGAGCCAAATCGGCCCAAGAGGCCATTGAGCGGGTAGTCCACGACGGTTCAGGATTCACCAGCAGACGGGTCTACGGAGGGTATTTAGTCGCCGGAAACCTAGTCATGATGTGCGAGGTCTCAACCGACGATTGCATTGAACTCATCGAGGCTACCGAAGCTACCGCGTCACAGTAGCGAGCAGGTTTGGGAAACGCAATTGCGTTGGGCTGCGTTTTTCGTCCAGTTGCGAATCGCGAACACAAAGACGCCTATGTGTTGGGCGTGTCCGGACGATCTGCAAAAACGACATCGATCAACACTCGCTTGGCAGCCTCGTTATCTGGCATGGTTTCTACTAACGTTTTGACGATTTTGTTCAATTTCTTGATCTCTTGATTCTGATTATCGATGAGCTGTGCCTGATTGCGTTGAGCTTTGCGCGTCGAAAAAAAACCAAGTAATGAATGAAGCCGCTATGGCCGTCGTGAATCCCGTCGCACAGCCAGCGATGATCGCCTCGATGATCACGAGTATTTGGCTACTGTATCTCGAATGACCTTTTTTTGATCCTCTAAAAGCTGACCATAATGGTCAGCGATGTGAGAAACATCCGGCAACTGTTCTTCAGGTGAGTTTTTGATGACGCGGAAAATCTCATCCCGGTATTCGCTTTGCATGTCGCGATACTCGTTAACAGTTTCGAGAATCTCAGGGATCGCCAACAGAGCATCGACATCGAGGTCGTTGACCATCAATGCGCCTGTTTCGGTAGTTTCTGTCAACATCGCGGAACTCATTGACTTCCTATCTTAGACGGTACTCGACGATTCTAGCATCTTGCTATCAAAACGCTGTTAGCGTTTCTGCCTACGGTATCTCCTCCAGCAGATCCTCACAGTTTTCGATCGACTGCTTGCTCTCGAGGCCTTCGCACATCATGATCATGTTGCCGACAACTACGTAGTCCCAGTAGCGCGGGGAGTAGGCGCATCCCGAGTGCGGCGTGTCGGCGTCCCGACTGCATCGTCGGCGGTCTTTGGCACCCTCTTCCCAGATGATGTCGTCGCCGATCACCACCGCGTCATCACCAGTTACATGTTCGACGTATGGTATGCCTTCGTCCAATAGCGTTTGGTGATCAGGGTAGAAACGCACTTCGTAGTCCAAGCGGTTGTAGATCACTCTCCATGCCGCATCCGCACCCGGTAGTTCTTCGACGTCGTAATCTTTGTTGGCCTTCACTCCTGCCGCCTTCAAGTCGTCGATCGTATAAGTGCCCTCTGCACTTTTGATGCGCGGATCAACGTCGCTGCCTTCTGCCGGTGCACCACCGTCAGCATCACCGCCGCCAGTGTCAGAACCACAGGCCATTGCCGCTCCTATCGCCACCAACATCGTCAACACTAATCCTAGGAAGAGGACGATTGACGGCCGATGAAATTGTAGGAAGTTTGACATATTGACCTCGATCGTGGAGCGGACCTTTTATTGCAGTGCAGCGTATAGAGCTTCGCAATTCTCCAAAGCCGCTGCAGAATCCCTGCCTTGGCATAGTAGCACCAAATTGCCGGCGACCACGTAGTCGCCATATTTTGCGATGTTGCATCTGCCGGAATGGTGCGAACCACGCGTATTCGCCGCACACGCACGCCTTTGAGTAAGGCCTTCATCCCATCGTTGAACCGCACTTGCAATCACCGCATCCGGTCCCGTAGCCTCGTTCGCGAAATCCACGCCGACTGTGATTGCGGTTTCGTGGTCAGGGTAGAAGCGGGCTTCGTACTCTTGACGTTCGTACGGATCAGGACCGAAGAAGCCATATATCGCGTTCTCCGCGCTCTCCAATCCCTCTACGTCGTAACTCTTGCTCAGTTTGAAATCGGCCAACGCTTCAAAATCGCGGTCAGAGTAGTTACCTTCGGCGGACATGATATTGATCCGACGTTCCAACTTCGGTTCCTGCACGGCTGCTACCGGTGCAGCCGTCGCTGTTGCGGGCACTGACGTTGCCCGCCCGACGATCTCGTAGCCGTCTGGACTCATGGCATCTTGCGAGCCGACGTTTCCACAGGCCATGGGAAGTATCACACCGCACAGAATGACCGCGCCGATGGTGATTCGTCGGATGAATGAAGTGGGCCGTTGCGATGCCCGGTCCGATCTCACTGAGATTGCAGAGCTTCCATCAACGCATCGCAGTTGTTCAGCGACGTCTCAGAGTCTTTGCCTTGGCATAGCAGCACCAAGTTACCGGCCACGACGTAGTCGCCATACTTGGCGTTGTCGCATTTCCCGGAATGGTGCGAACCGCGCGTGTTACCTGAACATGCTCGGCGCTGGACCAAACCCTCGTCCCAACGTTGGATGTCCTTGGCGATTACCGCATCCGGGCCGGTCGCCTCATCGGCGAAATCGACACCGACGGTGATCGCAGTCTCATGATCCGGATAGAAACGTGCTTCGAACTCTTGACGGTCGTAGGGGTCAGGACCGAAGAAACCGTAAATGGCGGCGGTTGCCTCGTCGAGACCCTCGATCTTGTAGTTCTTGCTCTTCTTGAAGTTTGGGGTGTTGATGAGGTCATCCTCGGTAAAGACTGCATCCGTCGAAACGATTTCGACGCCCGGTGGCCCACTCGCTACTTCTTCAACTGCCGCCGCTGGTGCTCCACCGCCGCTACTGTCTTCGTCTTCGGTATCGGCGCTACCGCAGGCAAAGGCGAAAGCGAAGGCGGATATCAACAAGACAAGCCCGAACTCACGGAGTCCGAGCAGGGTAAATCTTCGCAGGATCATCTCTTCATGCTCCTAATCGTGGACAATTGCCGCGGTCCACCTAACGCGGTTGTATGACACTTCACGATATATGTCTAAATATGTTATCAACTCGACGGTGAAGGGTGTACCCGATTGTCGGCAAGCCCACAGACCATCTATTGGGCAGTCGCATCCAACGCACTAACAAGGCTGGAACATCGCTCGGCTCCTTGTTCGGAATCTCGACCTTCGCACAGGGCGATCATGTTTCCGTAGATAACGAAATCGCCGTATCGAGGCGTCGGAGAGCCGCGCGTGTGGACTATCGTCCGGCGGTCCCTCAATCCTTCCGTGTACCGCGCGAAATCGGGGTCGATTACCGCATCAGGACCCGCTCCTTCTTTGGCATACGACAATCCTGAACTTACGGCTTCATCGTGCGAGGAATAAAAACGGACTTCGAACTGGACCGCTGAACCGTCCACCTTCCAGAAGAACAGGGAGACCCCAGTTGCTTCAGGCAGACCTTCAACCTTGTAGTCTTTCGAATGTTTCAACCCCGCAGATTCAAAATCCGCGATCGAGAATACACGATCAGACGGCCTCACGATCTGAGTCGCCGGACCTGTGTCCTCGGGCTCGGAATATTCCTCCGTCACCGACGCGCCGCCACATGCAAACGTGAATAGCGACAACGGAATGAGCGCTGAAACTACGAATCCGGCTCTCATCGACTATCGAGCGCCTCGATCAGCGCGGAACATCGATCCCATCCCTCAGCATCGTCCTTGCCTTCGCACAGAACGACCATGTTGCCGTATATCCCGTATGCACCGTACTTCGGTTTCAGCACTGAATTTGGGTATTTGAAAACCTTCCTGCGATCTCGAATCCCTTCCTTGTATACCGCGACATCCTCATCGATAATGGCATCTTCGCCGCTCCCTTCTTCAGCTGGGGCAGTACCCAACGTCACCGCTTCCTCATGCGTCTCGTAAAACCTGGCCTCGTATTCGACGGCCACGTTGTTCACACGCCAAAACAAAAGACCCGCCTCAACACCTCCTGGCAGTGTCGAAACGTCGTACTCTTTGCCTGACTTCATGCCAAGAGCTATCAGATCGTCACTCGACAAACCAGCCGCGCGGTCGAAAATCCGGGTGTCACTCGCAACATCGTTGCTATCCGAATCGCCACCCGTAGACCCACTAGACCCACAACCGACCGCCAGCACGATCACCCCAAACATCGCTGTTGCAATTAACAAAGTCCTCATCGGTTCTCACGCCCTTGAATTACTGCCGAGCACTGGTTCCATGCCGTTTCATCGTCCTTTCCTTCACAAAGCAAGACCATGTTGGCGTAGATCGCGTACGCGCCGTATCTCGGCCTCGGCGTGCCGCGGAAATCGAATACCGTACGACGGTCTCTGACACCTTCTTTGTAGACGGCGTCACGCTCATCGAGGATTGCGTCTTCGCCGCTGCCTTCCTCTGCCGGCACGGTACCGAGTTCGACCGCTTGCGAATGTGATTCGTAGAAACGCGCCTCGAACTGAACCGCAACATCATCGATCCGCCAGAAGAACACCCCCGACGAGATGCCGCCGGGCAGGGTCGAAACATCGTACGTCTTGCCCGATTTGAGACCTGTCGAAACCAAGTCATCGCTGGTCAACACCTCTGCAAGATCGAAAATCCTCGATTCCACATCGTTCGACGCGCCTCCGACTTCGCTTTCACCGTTGCCAGCACCATCGCCACCGTCGCTTCCACAAGCGACCGACACGAAGGCGAGAAGACAGGACGTCAAGACAAAAAACCGGAACATCTTCCTTATTGTCCTGCCGATTCTTCGAGAGCGTTCGCCAACAGTTCGCATCGTTCCAAGGCCTGTTCACCAGCGGCGCCACCACACAGCATGATCACGTTACCGAATATCGCGTAACCGCCGTAGCGTGGACCGATGCCACTGCGCGCCCCGCCGCCAATGCCAGAGCCAACAATCATTCGGCGGTCTTTGACGCCCTCTTTGTACGTCGCATCGTCATCATCCAACACCGCATCGGCACCGGAACCCTCCTGTGCCAAGTCGGTGCCAAGTTCGACCGCGTCGGAGTGATTTTCGTAGAAACGGACCTCGTAATCGATCGGGTCGCCAGAAGGGATGCGCCAGAATCCAAATATCGCCGCGGTAGCGCCCGGCAAACCCTCCAAATCGTAACTTCGAGACTCTTTGAACCCGACATTGCCCAGATCTTCGGGCGAGAACGCGGCCTGCACATCCATCACTTGTTGGAATCCGATGTCAGCAGACTCACTGCCGCCGCTTTCGGTAGTTCCGCAAGCTGACAACAACCAAACCGCGGCAACCAATCCGGCAATCGCGGTGTAGATCGAGAATTTACGAAGGTCGGTGTGCATAAAGCCGAATTCTCCAGTCAACCTTTGTGAATGATAACCAAGCGAACAAAGTACAGAAGCCTTTTGGTGGAGCAGATCGGAACGCCTCGTTGAACGTTGTCGAACCGAAGTCCTTCAGACACCGTTATAGACTCAAGGTGTGGGGCTGTAGCTCAGTGGGAGAGCGCCTGCTTTGCAAGCAGGAAGTCACGGGTTCGAATCCCGTCAGCTCCACCAAAACGTGTGGCGGTACCACGCGACGATTCAATCAGATCTCATGCGTCTCGGATGCGATCTGAAACGGTCTTTCCCAAAAATCCTCCTGCCTCAGCAGCGCCGATTCCTTAAGCGAACCACAGCTTTGACACACGCGCGTCGTGTACCGTAGTCTGCAAATGATGCCGTAACGCAGACTAGAGGAGCTTGCAATGGCCCAGAACACAAAGGTCGTCATCGTTGGTGCCGGACACAACGGACTGGTCGCCGCTGGATACCTTGCACGGGCCGGGCTGGACGTCCAAGTACTCGAGCGCAGAGACGTAGTCGGTGGCGCCGTCGTCACCGAGGAGTGGTTCCCGGGCTACCACATCTCAACCTGCTCGTACGTCTGCCACATCCTCCAGAAGAAGGTCATCGACGATCTGGAGATGCGCAAGCACGGCTTCCACGTCTACCCGATAGACCCGGGGCGTGTCCATCCATACCCCAATGGAAAGGCGCTGACCTTCTGGCACGACGATGCAAAGACGGTCGAAGACCTTGCCGGACAATCCCCCGAAGACGCCGTTGCTTGGTTCGAGTGGGCCAACTTTTGGCACCGCGCCGTACGGATACTCAGCGACTACTACCTCGGCCCGCCTCCCTCGCTCGCCGAACTCGCGGCCCGCTTCCAACAAGAAGGCGAAGAAGAACTTCTAGAGACTCTGCTGACCGTCCCGCTAAGAGAACTGGTCGAACGCTACTTCGTATCCGACGAGGTGAAAGCGGCCGTCGCCATTGGCGCGTTCGACATGGGTGACATATCTGCACCCGGCAGCGCATACATCACCGCGCTCTATCGCTTCAGCGCCTTCCGCGAAGACACCGAGAACTACGGCATCGTCCGCGGCGGCATGGGCGGAATCACCCAGTCCCTCGCCCGATCCGCCGAGGCTTCGGGTGTCACAATCAAGACCGGCGCTGAGGTCAGACGCATTCTCGCCAACAATGGCAGAGCCACAGGTGTCGAACTCGAAAACGGCGAGGTCATCGAAGCCGACATCGTGCTATCCAACGCCGATCCCAAACGCACCTACCTCAAGCTAGTCGACGAGTCCGACCTCGACGACGACTTCGTCGAGGAGGTGAAGTCGCTCAAGACGCAGGCGGCATCTGCCAAGTTCCTGTGCGCCATGAAGGAGCTTCCCGACTTCTCACGCCACCTCGGCTCCGACTTCAACCCGGAGCACTTGGCGATGATGACGCTCAGCCCGTCGATCGACCAATGTCAAAACGCTTGGAATGACGCCCAGAATGGACGCATAACGGAAACCCCCATTATGCAGCTCCAAATACCGTCTGTCTACGACAAGACGGTCGCACCCGAAGGACACCACGTCCTCTCGCTGTGGGTCTATTACCTACCGCCGCACCTTCCAGACCGCCAATGGTCGGAGATGCGACAAGAATACGGCGAGTGGCTCATCGACTACGTTACTCAGTACGCACCCAACTTCAGAGACGCAATCATCGACTGGACACTACTCACTCCCGAAGACATTGAAGAGCGCATCGGCCTGACCGACGGCAATATCCGCCACCTCGATATGATCCCGCAGCAGATGATGTCGCGCCGACCGCTGCCCGGCTGGTCCGACTACCGTTCACCCATCAAGAACCTCTACCTCTGCGGCGCAGGCGGTCACCCCGGCGGAGAAGTAACCGGCGCACCCGGCCACAACGCCGCCCACATCGTGCTAGAAGATCTAACTCCCCCCCTTCGCTCCGCGAAGGGGGACGCGTAGAGCGCAGCGAAACGCAGGGGGATGCCCGGGTGGTGTTTGGTGGGTCGGTTGGGCCATACGTCATTCCCGCGGACGCGGGAATCTAGGGGACATAAAAACAACCGTTTTTTGCTGGCGTGCTTTGCTTTACTCTGGTTTCCCGCGTGCGCGGGAATGGCGGGGTAGTGCGCGGGAAATTTACATGGATGGAGGGACGGGATGTTTGGTGGGTGGGTTGTTGTGTGATGTAGTCGCAGCGATGAATCTCGAGCATCCCCTGCGTGCTTCGCACGCGTCCCCTTCGCGGGGCGAAGGGGAGGTTTGCCTACCCCGCGCGCCCACAGGCCGCGGCATCAACATCAATCCCGATCGTTGAGCTCCACCAACGTCCGCTCCACATCCTCCGCTTCCAGCGACACCCGTTCCCACTCTTCCCACAGAGACTTTTGCTCTTCTTGGAGAGTTCGGTAGCGTTTGCCAGACTCTTCCAGTTTTGTCTGGTAGTCGATCCGTTCAGGATCGGCGAAAAAGGCCTCCAGCTCCGACGTTAAAGCCTCGCGCTCGGCGATAGCTGCGCTGATCTTGTCAATCCGCGCCGCTAACTGACGTGCCTGTTTGGTCAACGCACGCTGTTGCCGCGTATCAGGAGTAACGATTCTCCGAGATCGTCGGCCATTGGACCCGGATTGTCGGGCACCGTTGGAGTTATCAGACGTCTTACCTTGCCCGATGGCCGAAGTGGACCTCATCCCCTCTTCCTGCTCCTTCCGGTAAAGATAACCGTCGTAGTCGCCCGGGAAGACTCTTGGCAACCCACCGTCGATCTCGATGATCTTGTTCGCCACCTGTCGAATCAACGTCCGGTCGTGAGTTACAAGGCAGATCGTCCCGCCGTAATCACCGAGAGCATCGGCGAGGATCTCCCTAGACGCAATATCCAAGTGGTTGGTCGGCTCGTCCATCAGCAGGAAGTTGCTAGGTTGCAGGAGCAACTTGGCCAGCGCAACCCGCGCCTTTTCGCCACCGGACAGCACCGAGATCGGCTTCAGGATGTCGTCGCCGCTGAACAGAAAACCGCCCAACGTGTTGCGCAGGTTCTGGTCCGACTCCATCGGCGCGGTCGCACGCAGTTCCTCAAGGGGATTGTTGTTGGGGTTGAGCAGGTCGAGAACGTGTTGGGCGTAGTAGGCCGAGACCACGTTGTGCCCGAGCTTGCGCGTTCCGCTTTCAAAGGGCAGAACACCGGCGAGAATCTTGAGCAAGGTCGATTTACCTGCCCCGTTAGGACCGACTAGCGCGACCCGGTCGCCACGCTCCAATGTCAAGTTCAATCGGTCGTACACGACATTGTCGCCGTACGATTTGCCGACGTCCGTCAGCGTCAAAACGTTGTTGCCACCACGCGGCGGCTTCGGGAATGAAAATCGAGCCTTCTTAGTCGCCCGTGGCAGGTCGATGATCTGTACCTTCTCGAGCTGCTTGATCCGGCTTTGGACTTGGCTCGCCTTGCTCGCCTTGGCCCGGAACCTTTCGATGAACTCAGTTTGCCGCTGTATCTCACGCTCCTGACGCGCCGCGGCCGACTGTTTGATCTCCATCGCTCGCTCACGAGCAATCAGGTAGTCGTCGTAGTTGCCGCGGTGGTGCACGACCTCTCCCGGCTCGATTGCCATGATCTGTTCGGCAACTTGATTCAAAAACGCCCGGTCGTGGGACGTGACAATCACACCTCCGGGGAACGAGGAGAGATACTTCTCAAACCACAGATGCGCTTCGAGGTCCAAGTGGTTCGTCGGCTCGTCCAGCAGTAGGATGTCCGGCCTTCTGAACAGCAGCCGCGCCAACTCCGCCCGCATGATCCAACCACCGCTGAACTCCTTCATATTGCGAGAGAAATCAGATTGCTTGAAACCGAGGCCCGACAGAATCGCCTTAGCCTCATGGTCGCGATTCTCCCCACCCGCGGCCTCCAACTCCAAGTCGAGCTGCGAGAGCAGATCCATCAACCTCTGTTGCTCTTCCGGGTCCGTAGCCTCCGACACCTCTTCCCAAGTGGCCGCAATGCGATCGGTCAGAGTATTCACCTCATGATTGGCGTCCAAAACCTCCTGCAACAGGGAACGCCCAGCAAACTCCCCCGGCTCCTGCCTCAGATACCCAACCGTAGTATTGCGCCGCCGCGTCACCGAACCAGAATCCGGCTCATTCTCCCCCGCAAAAATGTCCAGCAAAGTCGTCTTACCCGAACCATTCGCCCCAATCAAAGCAATCCGATCACCCATAGCCATAGACAAGCTCAACCCACTGAACAGCGTCCGTTCAGAATAAGCCTTGCCGATGTCAGATGCGAAAAGCATGGGTATTCGCTAGGGGAGGGCGGTGACTCACCCTGACCGCAGCGTGAATGGTCGCAGACATTGAATCCACGTCCCCTATGATTATCGCAAACAGCGCCATCCCCCCTTCGCTCCGCGAAGGGGGACGCGTTGAGCGCAGCGAAACGCAGGGGGATGCACGGGATTGAACTAGGATGCGAAGGATTGGGAAGGAGGGAAAGGATGGGTTGTTATGGGCGAGGGTTGTTGCGTTGATGTCGGTCGCGCGAGCCGCAAATCATTCCAGCGTCCCTCTCCGTCATTCCCGCGCACGCGGGAATCCAGAGGGGCGGCGGCCATCCTTCCCATCCTTCCCAATCCTACGCATCCTAGTTCAAAGGACCGGCATGCTTTGTTGTACTCTGGATTCCCGCGTCCGCGGGAATGACGGGGTGCGGCGGGCATCCTTCCCCATCCTTCGCATCCTAGTTCAAAACCCGCACCACCCAAAGAAGCAGAATTGCCCTCAGCACAACCTCAACCAGTAGATCTCGACGAACGCGCCGACACCGCGACCGAGTATCTCGGCAACATCTTGGATCGCCACGACGCAGGCGATTCTGAAAACGACATCCGCACGGCTTTCCGCGACTTCGCCTTGCACACGGGCCTCATCGCCGACGCGCGGGAAATCAAGACCGAAATCGCGCCCGCCACGGGCAGCACCCGGCGCGTCGATATGTACACCCGCAACACGTACATCGAGTTCAAACGCAACCTCATCGTAAACGGGCAAATCGATCCCGCCTACACCGAGCAGCTCGACGGCTATCTGTTGGAGTCGGCCAAAGCCGGAATGGGCGTCCAGAACGGAATTCTCACCGACGGCCAGCACTACCTGAAACGCAATATCGGCGAAAGCATTCTGCCTATCACGCCGAACCGAATGCAGACCTACGAGCGGTCGTCACAAGGTCCGTTTTTGCGGGAGTATCTCTACGGAATCTTCGATACCGATGCGCTGGATATCGCGCCGAGTCACGATACCCTCACCAAGCATCTCGCCGCCGGCAGCGACCTCCTAAATCAGGCCACGGCCCTCCTGAAAGACGCGCACGACGCCAACCGCGACAACCCGACCGTAGCCGTCAAACGAAAACTCTGGCAGGACCTCCTTGAAGTCGCTCTCGGACAAGACTCGACCGGCGACCCCGACACCGCCGATTGGCTCTTCATTCGCCACACCTATCTCACCACGCTCATCGCCCTAATCATTCAAGCCTATTTCGGCATCGACATCGTCCACGAGGCAGACAACGCCCCCGAATCCCTCCTCAACGGCGACACGCTCCACGCCCACACCAACCTAAAGGGCGTCATCGAATCCGACCTCTTCCAATGGCCCGCCGAGATCGGTGCCACGCAATACATTCGCTCCATCGCCCGAAAAGTCGCCCAATTCGACTGGTCCAAACGTCCCGACGAACTAGCGGCCATCCTCTACCAGAACACCATCACAACCGAAGAACGGCGCAAGATGGGCGAGTACTACACCCCCCGCTGGCTCGCGCAGACCATCGTCGAGGAACTGATTCCCGATCCGCAAAACACCGTCGCCATGGACCCCTCATGCGGCTCTGGCACCTTCATCGAGTGCCTCGTCCGCAACATCATCGACCACTCGCAAAACCAGCATCCCACCGACACGCTCCGCAAGCTCCAGACCAACGTCATCGGCATCGACCTCCATCCCGTCGCCGTCCAACTCGCAAAAGCGACTTGGGTCCTGAACTCACACGAAGTCATCAACGCCGCCCGATACGGCGGCCACCAAGACGACATCGCGCCACCCATTTACCTAGGCGATTCCCTGCAACTCCGCTACGAGCGCAACATCTTCACCCAAAGCGACCACATCACGCTCCGCACCACCGAGCAGCTCCCCGGCGATGCCGATACCGTCGCTTTTGACATCCCAATGGCACTCGCACGAGACAGCGAGAGCTTCGATCGGTTGATGCTCGATCTGGCGCAAGCCGTCGTTGACGATGCCGATACCGATGCGGTGTTGAACCAACATCAGATAGTCGGCAAAGTCGAACGCGATGCCGTGACGCAGACCGCGCATCAGATGCGTAAACTCCACGCCATCGGACGCGACCACGTCTGGGCCTACTATCTGCGAAACATGGTGCGTCCCGCCGTAATCTCCGAGCAACGAGTGGATGCCATCGTCGGCAATCCGCCGTGGCTAACGTATAGCCGTAGCGCCGATATCGTCCGTGAGGAGATGGTCAATCTCAGCCAAAACACATACGGAATCTGGGCTGGCGGACGTCAAGCACCGCACCAAGATGTGGCCACGCTGTTCTTCACCCGAGTTACTGACCTCTACCTGAAACCAGACGGCAAGATCGGCATGGTCTTGCCGCACAGCGTCCTACGCTCAGGACAACATCTTAAGTGGCGGAACGGCTACTGGCAGTCGCAAGTCGCTGGCAGCCAACGCGATGTAACTGTCGATTTCAGCATCAAGGCACCCTACGACCTCGACAACCTCGAACCTAATGATTTCTTCCCTATCGCCAGCTCGGTCGTGTTCGCTCAGGCGCGCGACATTCGCAAAGATTCTGACGAAATCAATCGACTGGCACTCGCGCCCGGGGTTGTGGAGATTTGGCGCGGACCGACCGACACGCCCCAAGTTACTCGCAACACAGAAACTCTCCACCACGACGACGGCAAATTCCACTCGCCATACGCCGGCATCGCCATGCAAGGTCCAACCATCGTGGACCGTCGACTCTTTTTCGTAACGACCGAACCAAACACGGTCAGAAACGCTACACCTAATACCTTCAAAACCTATCCGCGCACGTCATCGCAGGATAAGAAGAAGTACGACGTTGGCAAGCTGGAAGGCAATCCGGTCCACGACGACAACCTGTTCGACATCTACCTGGGCGAGAGCATCGCCCCTTACGTGACGCTACCACCACTGACCGCCGCGCTACCCGTTGACAAACCATCCATGACGCTCCCCCTCAATCACAGCAGTTGCCCTGTCAATGCCAAAACCGGTGCCGCCAAGCACAACGCATGTGAAGTAGACATCGCCGTGTTAGATACTCGGATGCAAATGCGGTGGCCAACAATGTCCTCCCTGTGGGACGCCAACAAAGGCAAGAACGACAAAAAGTCGCTATACCAGAACCTTAACTACCTCAGCAAATTAACCAGCCAACTCGAATGGCTACGCAACCCCGGTGACCGTCCGATTCGCATCGCTTACGGTGCTAGCGGCGTACCAACTGCCGCAATTATCAGCAATGACAAAGCGATTCTGGATACCAAACTCTATCAAGTGACGTGTCGCAATATAGACGAGGCTTACTACTTACTCGCGATCATAAACAGCGACATGCTTGCCGTGGCAGTGGAGCCATTAAGGGCTAGGGGATTATTCGGCGCTCGTGACCTCCACAAACACCTCTGGAAACTACCCATCCCGGAATTCGATCCCAACAACCCCGACCACGTCAACCTCTCCCGCCTAGGCAGCCGCGCAGCCGTCGAAGCGCAGAACGTGATCGCCGCGCTGGGCGACCCGCTACCGTCCGTTACGAAGGCGCGTTCCGTGCTGCGTCACGAGTGGCAGCCGGGTAGTGCGGTGGCTCAGGGGATTGAGGTGGGGGTGCAGGGGTTGTTGGGGTGAGGGGAGCCCTCGACTTTGTAGATTCCTTATTGGTACTCGACATAACGCTGACAAAGAATGAAAGGTCGACACAATGGATTTGATTAACCGCGCAACACAATTTATCAGAGATGGTCACCCGAACGAACTTTCAACACTGTTAGCTGATTGCGTCACAGCCGGAAATAGCGAGGGCATGCTTGCGGTGAAACTGCTAGCCCGCGATATGTACGATGGGATTACGTTTAATTTGGAGTTGAAAACCCCAGCGGCATATTGCCTTTTGGCATGGGGTCAGGAAGGACTCGAGACACTGGTCGAGAATGCTCTCGAGGAGCCAACCACCAAGAACTTCTCAATGGCGTTTCAATTGCTCGCTAGCGTGGCTGAGGGCAAGGAGCCTCGCGCAATTAGCCTCATGCAATCTAATAGCCAGCTCCTAGGGGCTGTATCGCGGTCTGTCGGTGACTGGAACAACCTAGCCTTGGCAGCGCGCAGTAGTTTGCACGAACTAGTGCTCAATCTCGAAGACAACGCTACCGCGGACCTCTCCGCAGGGACATCTCTGCTTACCTTGGCTATTCAGGACAAAAGTGCAATCAAAAACCTCATCCATGCACTCGCACTTAGATCGATCGCCGTTGGACCGAGGGTGTTGACTGAATATGACCATCTGCTCACCGGACCAGGCGACGTTGAATGCATATTCCAAGATTTTTTCGAGAGCCATCCGCTAATGCTTGATTCGCGAGCGTTTCAAGTCTGGGCGAAGCCCGATTTCCATGGCAGATTCGAGCCTGATTTCGTTATACGCACGTACGATAACAGTTACGTCGTAGTTGAGATTGAGAAGCCGGCTAAATTGTTGATGACCCAGGAACGCCAAGTAAGTGCCGACGTATCACACGCGATTCGGCAAGTCAACGACTATATGGAATACTTGCGCACTCATTTTGCAGCAGCAACAGAGACCTTTCCTGAATTTACTGTTCCCACCGGGCTAGTGGTAGTTGGACTGGAATCCACGTTAAACGACGGGCAGAAGGCCGCACTTCGCAGGGAAAATCAGGGCCGATCCGACATCAGAATTGTCGGTTTTGATGAATTAGCAAACACCGCTAAGGCAACGACCAACAGCGTGATTCATGGCATTCACGGGGTAATCAAAGACACGCGCCTGACGTAGTTGACCTAGAGTGCCGAGGTAGGTGACACCCTAGTTGAAGCATCGCGGCGGGTTTTGACACCGATCACTAGACTTCTCCCTTGACTGGATCCGGAAATCCCGTCAGCTTTGCGCGCCCTTCAACACCAGCTGTTCGATGTTGCCAACATGGAAGCCCACTCCATCCTCCGACACCAATGGCAACCCAACAGCCCAACTACCCAAGTCATCGAAAGCGCTGTCTACCAGATCTTGGCGTGAGGGGAACGAGGTAGTCCATCAGTTATCTGAGTCGCGGAAACTCAGTATCACAGCTATCAAAAACGGCATTAACACGAACGACACAATCGCTGCCAGGACCCAGACCACCGACAGATCGAACAACAAATTCAAGTTGCTAGGATGAACTTCAGCCTCCTCCGCCATCCAAAGATAGGCACTTAGCGAACTACCGACACCGATACCGATGGCTCGCAACCACAGAAAAAGACGAGTGCTAACACGGAAAGCTTCTGCGACAACCATGCTGGCTACCGATAACGCGATCAAAGGTGCGTACAGTCCGGCTACTCCAGCGGGATCTTCTTTAGTACCATCAGTTGTCAAAGCAGTGTAGAACGCAATAATCGCAACGAAGCCTGCAGCGCAGTACACCGCTATCACCGATATTTCACGCCAATTCATGAATCCAAATCCTGCATACGACTCAAGTTTAAATGTGTGACAATTCGCTATAGTGTTATTTTACTAAGTTGGATCAAATGCAGTTTTCTAAGACTTGTGATATGATGTTCTTGTCGCTGGGTCAGGCAGTCGCAAGGCGACTGGGTGGTTGGATTCGGAGTGATAACGCGATTCACGGTTGGCTGTATCGCCTCCTTAATGAAACGACCGTGGCAACGGCAAAAGTCGGACCGCAGAGTTCATGCCGAGATTGATCTCGGAGACAAGGAGAAAACGCGTATGGAGAATCGAAATCGGTTTACATCGAAAATGGCAACAGCGGTGGCGATTGCAGTATGCGTTGTCACTGGTCTTCTGACTGCCTGACCTTGTGAACCACGAATGCTGTTAACAGCAACGCGACTAGGTTCGAGGCTTGAGCCCCGATTGGAGACGCTTGGCGACTCTTCCTAGACGCTTAATCGATGATTCTAACGCGTGATCGAGGTTACCCGCTCATTCCCCATTGAGCATCAATCGGGGAAATGGGCTTTATCCCAAGTCTTCGTTTTTTCGACTCCAGCATGGCGAAGAACGGTCGATTCCACAGGCGACCCGTTCAGGCGTAACTCGCTACAACTCAAGTCCCTGTGCCAGTTTTTCCAAGACCGAGTCAACTTCGAGCGCAGAACGGCGGGCCAGAACGTAAAGCCTTTCCAATTGTCCGTCCCGGTGTCTGGTCGTATCTTCTTGTCCGAGGGACTCGACCAACTCACCAGATTCATCTCGGATGTTGAGTCGATAGCTTAAGCCAAGTGGATTCGGACTGAAAACCTCGACAGAGATTACATCTACAGATGTAGTGAATCTATTCGTTTGAGCCGCGCTGCTCCATTTCAGTTTGCCTTCCTCTGTTCGTTGAATTAATCCTGAGAGGATTTGATCCAAATCGGTCATCGCGTTTCTCCTTGGGGATCGGTAGCACCGACGGCGCTTGCCAATTCCTCCAAATTGCTTTGGATTTCGTTCAACCTACCGTTAAAACGAGATCGCTCGCGTCTGGAGATGGCACCATTATCGCGGTCGCGAACCACGTCTTCCATGTTACGAACAATCGTCCTAGCTGTAGCCAGTTTCTCGCGAACATCGACCTTATTCTCAGGTGAACGTGCTATCACATCCGAGAGCATCGATCTTAACGATTGATAGAGTGCAGCAGAAGCCTCCCATCGATCATTATCGTGCAACGTCTTGACGCGCTCGATCAGCCCAATTGCGCGGTGCAAATCAGCTGTCTGCAAGCTGTGGGCGATTTGTTCACTAGCCTCTTTTGCCGCCGCTTCGGCCGCCTCTGAGGCAGTTCTTGCACCGCTAGCCGCGAAGATAGCCCAAGTGAGACCGCCAAACGAGACAATGATTCCAACTAAGGTAGCAATATCTCCCCAAGTTGTCGACCAGAACTCCATCATGCGCTACGATTCTATCCCTTCAACAAAGCGTCCGCAAGACGTGGGTCCGTGCGACTTCGATGTCGGAATGTTCGCGACGCTTCACTTCAGCATCAGCTTCGCGCCGATAACTGCGCCGACTATGCCCAACCGAGCCTAGCCTAGTTTAGTCTGGTCCGCGGCAAGCACTAGCCTTAGGAGGCACGCTTCGCAGTCCCGGGTCCAGCGCCGTTACCACTAATTTGCTGTTCAGTAGCGTCTGCGATCAGGAGCAGCAAATCCATAGGGACACGCAGCAGCTCATGTAGCGCTTCGCCTTGGCGCTTAGT
Source organism: Dehalococcoidia bacterium (assembly GCA_965208645.1). Classification (GTDB taxonomy): domain Bacteria; phylum Chloroflexota; class Dehalococcoidia; order Lucifugimonadales; family Lucifugimonadaceae; genus Bin127. The sequence continues at coordinate 1,920,358 of OZ242350.1, forward strand.
GATCTTGCGCTTGCCGGCTAGGAGTTCCGACACTGCATCAGGACTGCCGATGATGGGCACAAGATCGGTTTCCGTCAAGCCCTGCTGGTCAAGTCGGTACTCGATGGCCGCAATTGGATCTGGTTCGCCCAAATCGACCGTTTCCGTTTCGTATGCCCGGACGAGTGCATACAACGCGTCGAGCTCGTCACCCTCTGGAGTGCCAACTGGGGAATCGAAAAGTTCCTCGATACGAGCCATCGCCAGATCAAGGTCATGATCGTTTCTTATTTCGGTTATCGTCAGCATGGTCATATTCTACTGGCATCGATCTCGTCGTAATCGGAGTGTGTACCTACAAACAAAACTGTGACGTTACTTCTGGCGTAATCTACGTGCGCCACCAATCGATATCGATTTCCTCTGATTCTGAAAACCGCGCGGTTGGCAGGCAAGATGCTCGCCCTCGGAAAATGCTCCAACAGTTCGTGCGGGTTGCCCCAATCGTGTCGTTCAACATCACGTATCCACGCTGTCAGTGATTTCTCCGTATTAGAATGCCGTGCCCAAAACCTCTCAAGTTTTCTGATCCCGTGAATCAGCACGATTTCGGCCCGCCAGCATCAGCAAATTTTCGACTTGTAGGCATCTCCCGTACCGCCAGAACCACGATTCGATTTCTACGCTTCACTTCAGCATCAACCTCGCGCCGATAACTGTGCCGACTATGCCCAACGGGATCAACCACCAAGTCTCAATGGCGATGGCGAGCAAGATAGCGAATACGCTAACGACCGTGAATCCAAATCCGAGCCAGTTTCTCGTTCTTTCGTTGCTTCTTGAACGACGCATCGCTACTTGCCAATCGCTCTCAATGCGAGATCCAATACACTCGCCCCCAACGCAATCGGAACCAGCATAGCGAGAAGCCATTTGATCCATTTGAGATCAGTTTTGACCTCAGCGAAATCGCTCGTTGACACGTGATCTTGGAGGTGTGCCTCTAGTTCTGTACTTCTCTCGGCTGTCATGGCTTCTCGGTTATGTGCTCACGCATGATTCGCACAAAGGGTAACGTGCTAATAGGATATGTCGTGCGACGGAGAGGCTTAGTCCTCCTAGAGTTTTCGTGATGACCAGTCATTACCAACAAAAATATCACATTTGTCCAATCTTGTGCAAGTCTCTGTTTCGGAAAACCAATTAGCTTCGCGCGCCCGTCTCCACCAGCGGTTCAATGTTGCGAACTTAGGTTGTCACACGCGCAACCACATTCCAATTCGGCATATAATCCCCTGCACGTAACACCACCCAAGGAACGCCCAAAATCGCCAACAAATACGACACCATCATCGTCGGTGCGGGCTCGGCCGGGGCCATTCTTGCAACGCGGCTGACGGAGGATCCGGAGCATTCGGTGCTGCTCATCGAGGCGGGGCCTGACTACCCGGATTTCGAGGCGATCCCGGATGAGGTTAAGTACGGGTACGGGCATAAGAACCGGCCGTGGCGTCGGGCGTATAGTGATCATCGCTGGACTTTTGTAGCGCGTTATACGGACGAGGCGACGCCCGGTTTGGTGCCGCGGGGCAGGGTAGTGGGCGGTTCGAGCGCGGTGAATGCGCAGATTTTTCTAAGGGGCGTGCCTGAGGACTACGACACTTGGGCGTCGTGGGGCAACGATCGGTGGAGCTTCGAGGAGTTGATGCCGTACTTTCGGATGATTGAGACGGATACGGATTTCTCCGGCGATTTCCACGGGTCGGAAGGCCCCATCATCGTGCGACGCTTCAAGCCGGATGAGTGGGTTGAACCTCAACGAGCGTTCTACGAAGTGGCGCTAGCGAACGGCTTCCCGGAGTGTCCCGACCATAACGCTCCCGACACGACGGGCGTCGGCCCAACGCCGCTCAACAACCCCGGTCGCGTGCGATGGAGCACTGCGATCGGATATCTGAGCATCGCCCGCGAGCGACCCAATCTCACGATCCAGCCCGATTGTCTGGTCCACAAGGTGCTGTTCGACGGCAAACGCGCGGTTGGGATCAAGGCCGAGGTTGGGGGCGAGGTCTCAGACTACGAAGGTGAGAACATCATCCTGTCGGCGGGCGCGATCGGCTCGCCGCACCTGCTGATGCTGTCCGGCGTGGGGCCGACGGCGAGATTGGATGCCGTGGATGTGCCTGTGGTAAACGAACTTCCGGGCGTGGGTGAGAATCTCCGGGATCATCCGCAGGTCAGAATGGCGTGGCGGACGCGCGACGGGTTCGAAATGTCGGAAGACATTCCGGGTTGTCAGATTACTCTGCGATATACAGCGGCGGGTTCGCACCTGCCCAACGACATGCTGATACATCCGGGATCGCGTACCCCGATCGAAGTCCCAGCGTATCGACCCGGCGCAAGCGACGAAATCGGCATTGCAATGATCATCTGCATCGACCTTGCCGTCGGCGCGGGACGCATCTACCTGCGTGGCAAAGACCCGCACATCCAGCCGTTCCTCGACTACAACTATCTGGAAGATGATTTCGACACGGCCAGGTTGCGCGAAGGAGTTCGGATCTGTCTCGATTTCGCCAAGGAAGAAAGATGGGCCAGTATGGCAAAGGAGCTAGTGGATCCGACGCATGACGACCTCATGTCGGACGAATCGCTGGATGCCTGGATCAGGCGAAGGGTCGCGACCAGCCATCACGTGTCAGGCACCTGCAAGATGGGTCCCGACTCGGATCCGATGGCCGTAGTAGATCAGTTCGGCAACGTCCGCGGCCTCGAAAACCTCAAAATAGCCGACGCATCGATAATGCCCGACTGCATCCGCGCCAACACCAACGTAACCTCCATGGTGATCGGCGAACGAGTGGCAGCGTTCATCGGCGAAGGGTATTGAGGAGCTGTCGAATCACGTCGAAGCGGAGGCAGCGACTTTCAACAGTGCAACATTGCGCTGAGGTTGGGCTAGAGAATAGCTATCCAACAATCTGTGCTAACCACCGACGGTACCAGTTATCGGTCTGGCGCGGTCTCGTCGAACCAAACGTCCTTGAACTTCGATCCGCCGTACTTGGGCCAACTGAAATCGTTGACCCACGTCTGAAACGTGTATGAGTTTTCTCCCGTGTACCACCGCATGGGGATCACCAGAGACCTATCTATGAGATGCTGCTCCAACTCTGCGTATCTTTCGAACCGTCGAGCATCGTCCTGCTCGGCGGCGGCGTCTGAAAGCATCTGCGAGACCCGTTCCCACTCTTCCGACACATCGCCGTCTTGGTAAATTTCGGCGAAAACTCTGAAAATGGAGTACGGATCAGGATACGCCGCTTCGATCTCGAATCCGATCATCTGCAACGCGCCATTCTCTTTCTTTCGCAGGTATTCGGCGTTGCTCAACGGCTCGTAAGTCGCATCGATTCCCAACGTGCTAGACCAAGAATCGATCACGGCTTGGAATTCTTCCACGAGGAAACCATCCCATAGCGGCTCGAAACGAATGGGTTCGCCATCATAATCCGAAACCTCGAGTTCCTGCATGGCGAGTTCAGGATCAGCGTCCGTCACGACTATTCCGTCGCTATATCCCGGAAATCCGGGTGGAACGATACCGTGCGCCGCGTAGATGCTGCTGGCGAAATGGTCGAACGCATGGTGATCAATCGACAGTGCTAGAGACTTCCTAAATCTGGGATCGTCGAATGGCGGCTGGTTCGCGTTGAGCACCATAAAACTGGTCTGCGACGGTCCGTCGGCAGGAAAGGTTTTAACATCTACTCCATCTGGATAACCGTAGATCATGTCGATTTTTGCTTCTAAGAAATCGGACTCCTCTCTCGCAATCCACTGCTCGAATCCGAGCGTCGAGTACTCGGTCACGATCTGTATGCCGTCCAAATAAGGTTGCCGATCCCAGTAATGCTCGTTGCGCTCCAGAACCCAAGGCCCCTTACGGTAGTCTGCTTCAACTATCTTGAATGGACCTGTTCCGACGGGAAGATCGAACGCAGTTGAGAATACTGGACGCTCGAACTCGTTGATCACTTCGCCCCAATCTACTCCCCAGTTCTCGACGTTTGCACGTTTCAGGACGAACGCCACTGGATCGGCGAGCAGCGCCGTGAAATCGGATCGCGGCTTCGATAGCGTGACTTGGAGAATACGGTCATCCACCGCCTCGACTCCTGAAAGTTCCGATGCGGAGCCTTCGATGATCTCGACCGCTCCTTTTATCGATCCCAAAACGTCGAAAGCGCGTGGCGAACCTGTTCTTGGACTCAGGGCGCGTTCCCAGCTCCATTTGAAATCCGATGCCGTCAAAGGACTGCCGTCGCTAAATCGCATGTCCTGACGCAGCATGAACTCGTAGCGGAGTCCCGACGTGTCCACTTCGAAGGACTGAGCCAGATCAGGGACTACGGCGTGATTCTGGTCAGGGACCATTCTAGTCAGACCTGAGTAGATTTCGTGCACTAACCAGCGAGAGTCGAGATCGTCTCCGGTCTGGTCGTCTCCTATTGCCGGATCGGGAACTATGCCGTTGCCCGTGACAAGCCTAAACACGCCGCCGACCTTAGCGCCCTCTGGATAACCGAAAGACTCCGAATTCGGGGCCGGAGCTTCGTCGATCTCGTATCCCTTCTCAATTTCTTCGGTTGGATCGATGACTGGAGTATCGACGACTGGGTCTCCGACCATCGTGCATCCCAAGACGAAAAATGCCACCGCGCCAATCAAAACACGATGTACGAAGTTTTTTTTGAATCGATCCAAATGTTCTCTACCGACGTGTCACAATACTGACAACAAAACCATATAAAGTTTGAAAATTAATGAATGCCACACATCAGATACGGCACCGTATTGCCAATTTGTTGATCATGACCATGTTCGTTGTGCTTTCAGCCACATTAAATGCGTTACCACGATTCCCGCGCACAACAACGACTTCTAGTTCCTAGAGAAATCCAATGCTCCGATTTTATTGTCAAGATGGAATCGAATCATGGAGTGGATCCGCGGTTCATGGAGGCATGGTAGCACCGACAAGTCGCTCTTCCGAATATGCATCGACCGCACCCAGCGCAAGAATCTGGGCCGTTTCAGGTGAGAGATTATGATTACCCAAAAATGCGTCGGGCACCACCTAATTCGGCTCAAACGCGACTCACAGGCCGTGATTTATCGGCATGGCCTTCATTGAGGAGGGATAATGACAGCCCAGTTCACGCTAAGTGCCTTTGGCGACGAGATCGATGCCGATGTTGATGTGCAACTGCGCGTTTTGAATAAGCTCGACATTGGCTATTTGGAGTTGAGGAGTGCGTGGGGCACTAACGTCCTCGAACTGAGCGACGCTGAAGTCGGTCGCTTGCTTGACCGATGCGAGGCGCACTCGATTCGCGTGAGTTGTATCGGGAGCCCGGTAGGAAAATCGCAGATAAGTCGACCGATAGAGGAGGTCGTCAGCGATTTAGAGCGGATCATAGACATCGCGAAGGTGCTCGGTACCGATCGGGTTCGCGTATTCTCCTTCTACCCCGATGACGAAGGTCAGCAGGCTGAATGCGTCGACGAATCGGTATCTCGACTACGCGCGATGGCAGATTTGGCGAGGGCTCGGGGCGTGGTTCTGTGGATGGAGAACGAGGGTGGTTTGGTTGGCGACACGCCTGAGAGATGTAGGGCGATCATGGAGGGAGTGGACAGTCCGAACCTCCGGTATGTCTGGGATACCGGAAACTATCCCCAAGCCGGCGTCAAAAGCTCCGTCGATCGCGGTTGGCCGCTACTAGCCGAATACACGGAGTGCGTACAGGTGAAGGATTTCCGGATCTCTGACGGTACGATCACTGTCGCGGGTCAGGGCGACGGGCAGGTGCGCGAGTTGCTCATCAACCTCCGCGATGCGGATTATAAAGGCTTCCTGGCGCTCGAGCCTCACCTGTTAATCGCCGGTCAGCGCGGCGGATTCAGCGGCGCCGAAGGGATGAAGATGGCCACGGCGGCGCTGCGCGGGTTGATGGCGGATGTAGGTTGCGCGGAGGTGCGGGGGTAGTTGTCTCATCAACGGAAATGAATCGGTGGATAGCGGGTTCATAGAATCAAATATGGATTTTCAGACTGTTGATGCCGCAGAACTCCAGTGCCGTTGAGCTGTCGTAAACAATCTTTAGGTAAGGTCCGGCCGACTTCACTGGCCGGGCAGTTGGATTAAAACCGAGAGGCGAGATAGATGGTCGCAAATTTGAAGTTGGTTGTAGTTTTTGCCTGTTCCGCACTGTTGCTGGGTGTGGTGATGGCGTGCAGTTCCGATCCGTCACCAACTCCAACTCCAACTATTGAACCTACCGCCACCGCCACGCCGGGGGTAGAAACGCCGACTTCTGTACCCGAGCCGACGGCTACGATTGCGCCGTCAGTTGACACGCCGACAGCAATTCCCGAACCGACTGCCACTGCTACGCCGGTAGTTAACACGCCGACAGCAGTTCCCGAACCGACTGCCACCGCTACGCCGGTAGTTAACACGCCGACTACAGTTCCTGAGCCGACAGCTACCGCTACGCCGATAGTGCCCACTGCGACGTCGATTCCTGAACCAACGGCGACCGTAATTCCGGTAGTTGACACGCCTACTCCGGTTCCAGAGGTTGTTGCCACGGCAACGCAGGAAGCTCAACCAGTTGATGCCTTGGATTTCGATCCATCGGTGGTTCTGGGCACGCTTTCAAACGGTATGACCTACTACGTTAGAGGGAATGAGGAGCCGCGCAATCGGGCGCATTTGTCGCTAGTCGTTAAAGCCGGCTCGGTGCATGAAGAAGAGAATCAGCGGGGGCTGGCGCACTTCGTAGAGCACATGGCATTCAATGGAACCGAGCGGTTCGAGAAACAGGAAATCGTCGATTATCTCGAGTCGGTCGGTAGCACTTTCGGTGCCCACTTAAACGCCTACACATCGTTCGATGAGACCGTGTATTTTCTAGAGGTACCCACGGATGATCCTGAAATACTCGAAACGGCATTCCAGATCCTGAGCGATTGGGCATACGCAATTTCCTTCGATCCTGAAGAGGTGGAGTTGGAGCGCGACGTGGTACTCGAGGAGTGGCGTCTGGGGCAAGGGTTTTCCTCTCGGTTCCAAGAAAATTGGTTTCCTCCGATCTTCGGCGATTCACGCTACACGGAACGGGCGCCTATCGGACTCCCTGAGATCGTCGAGACGGCTCCTCGCGAGCGTCTCGTGGATTACTACGATCGCTGGTACCGCCCCGAACTGATGGCCGTAGTCGCCGTGGGTGATTTCGATATTGACCTTATCGAAGCCAAGGTGAAACAGCATTTCGCGTCGCCACCGGAAGGCGAGGCATCGCAAGCGCGCGCCGTCGGCTCTGACACGATTCGTCCGCGCTTCGAAGTTCCAACCCACGATGCCCCGCGCATTAACGTGTTCTCCGATCCGGAGGCACCCGCGACTCAGCTGATCCTAGTGCGCAAGTTACTTCCCGAATCTGGTCAAGACCAGGCAGCATTCCGTCGCAGTGCAGTCGAGGCACTCGCATTCATGATGCTTAATGCTCGTCTTTTCGAGCGTGGTCAATCCGCTGATCCCCCATATCTGGGAGCGAGTGGCCAACGTGGGGCATTTGTTGAAGCGACGGACATCGTTCAGTTCGGAGCGTGGGTCGAACAGGACGGAATCGAGGAAGGGTTCGCAGCCTTGCTGGAGGAGATGCAACGCGCCCGGCAGCACGGCTTTACCGAGGGTGAACTTGCCCGCGAGAAGGTCAACCTATTGAGCTCGGTGGAAAATGCGTACAAGGAACGGGACCAACGCAAGTCCGGAGATCTGGCCCAGACATACGCGGATCATTTCCTCACCGGGACACTGGCGCCAGGCCTAGATACCGAGTGGGAACTCTACCAAGAACTATTGCCGCAGATCGGCTTGGAGGAGATTGACGACCTCGCGGCAACGTGGACCCAGACGGACAACACAGTTCTCTTGGTGATGCGGCCCGAAGACCCTGACGCGATCACCGACGATGAACTGGCGGCGGTGGTCGAGGCACAACTGGTGTCGGCCGACACCTTGCAAGTCGAACCGTACGTAGATGCCTTCGATGATGTTCCGTTGTTGGCGCAAATTCCAATGGCGGGTAGCATCACCGAAGAAGAGGCAATCGAGTCGATCGACGCTCAAAAGTGGACGCTTTCGAACGGCATCACGGTAATCGCTAAACAGACCGACTTTCGCGATGACGAAGTGGTATTCACCGCGATGAGTCCGGGTGGGCTTTCGTTGGTAACCGACATGGACTACGTGTCGGCGCTGTATGCGGACCAACTGATTGCTGGCAGTGGTGTCGGGTTGCACGACAACGTAACGCTAGACAGGTTGCTCGCTGGCAAGCGGGTTTCGGTGTCCCCGTATATTGGGGATCTGTTCGAAGGATTTAGTGGCAATGGCTCGCCGGAAGACTTAGAGACTCTGTTCCAGCTGATCACCCTGTACGCGACCGCGCCGCGCCTCGACCCCAACTTCTTCTCGAGGTACGAGACAAGCCTCCGCAGCGTTGCCGAAACGCGTTCGGAACAACCCGATGCGGTGTTTTCCGACGCATTGACTGAGGTGCTAAGTCAAAACCACTTCCGTGAACGTCCTCTCACCCTTGAGGTGTTGGACGAACTCAGTATGGAACGCGCGCTGGCTGTGTACACTGATCGATTCGCGGACTTGGGCGACTCAACTTTCGTTTTCGTCGGTGCATTTGATTGGGAAGAACTGCGTTCGCTGACCACGACATATCTCGCTAGTTTGCCGACGACCGGACGCGCTGAGGATTGGCGCGATGTTGGGATCGACCCTTCGATGGAGTTGGTCGACCACGTTGTTCGGAGCGGTATCGAACCTCGCAGCATAACGGGGGTCGTCTTCGCTGGAGACGCGGAATGGGAGCGTCAGGATGCGTTGACGCTGAGGGCGGCAGGCGAGATGCTCCAGATCCGGCTGCGCGAGCGTCTTCGTGAGGAGCTAGGCGGCACGTATTTCGTCAGCGTGAACGCAAACCTCCAACTATTGCCCGATCCCGAGTATCAGATCTCCATCTTTTACGGCAGCGATCCGGCCCGCGCGGACGAGCTATTGGTGGAGGTTTTCGAGGCAGTCGACTGGCTCGAAAATGGCGGCGAACAGGAATACCTTGACACCGTCAAGGAACTTCTTCGCACACCGAGGGAGGAGCAACTTCGTGATAACAACTTCTGGGTAAATCAGATACGGGCTAAGACGCAACGCGGAGAACAATTCGCGGACATTCACCTTTTCGAAGAGTGGTTAGACGCGATCACTCTCGACCAAATCGTTGCTGTCGCGCAACTTTACCTCACCGACGACCGCTACGTGAGAGTAGTGCTACTGCCGGAGGACGGTTAGCGGTGGATTTGAACTGTGATGCGAATGATTTTGAACGATGGAAATGATGGGTTTGTTGTGATGAATTTTGACAAACCCGTTTAATCCCTCCATTGGGAAGATCGCACCCCGGCCCTTCCGCACCGGGTATCCCCGCGTGCGAGGGCGGGTTTCAAACCCGCCCCTACGGGTTCTGTGCACAACTACCGTCATTCCGGCGAAAGCCGGAATCCAGAGGGGTCGGGCAACGGAGTGCAAAGCGAAGCGCCAAGTCTAAACCCCCTTTAATTCCCCCTTGGGCATCAAGGGGGAGGGTTGTGCACAGCACCCCTACGTCATGCCCCCTTCGCTTTGCGAAGAGGGGGGCAATACGGTGATCGAGACGATCCATCCCATCATCTCTTCCACTGTCACAACACGTTTGGATCCTCACACTCTGCAGCGTGCTTTCCTTGCACAACACCTCACACGTCTCGATCACTCGTTCTTTTTCCGCTTTTTGTCGCTCGTCGCGGTGATCATGTCGATCGCTGCATCGGCGTCCCGTCATTGACCTTGCATTCGATGTCGAGTGGCGCCTTTTCGCCATCGATTCGCGTCGGTTGACGGTCTGCTTTGCACCGGGCTGTTTTCACACCTCATCGTTCCGGTTATCCGCTTAGATTCGGCACGTCGGCACGTTTCATCGACCACATGTTCCAATCTGGACGGTGCCCGAAAGGCACGATTACCGCAGAGCTGGATCCATGCAGATCACCGCTTACTGACCCGACCTCGGTCAGTGCTGGTCATTGAGGTGGTTGGCGGGAGCGAGCAGTCAATCTGCGCTTGCGACGGAGTGCCTCGACCAAGAGTACGTCCGTCTCCCTTCAACCATCTCGCGCTAACCGAGATCGGGGATCTGATTTCGTCAAAGGTTTGCGCAACGCGCGTCGAGTTCCGTGGCAGATTCAGTCGGGTTTGACTTTGCAGAAGGTTTCACACCCCCAACCCGGCATCGCCTCCTTTTGGGACCCGTGAAATCACCGGCATCCCTCGGAATGGTTCGCACTCTCGTGGCTTTCGCCCACGCCCTGCGTTCGCCTTCTGATTCGTATTATGTCACGGATGTATGTGCAATGCAAGTGGTGAACTAGGGTGTACAGGATTTTGAAGGATGGGGAGGATTGGGGTCCACGCTGCTACTTTGCCCTAACCCTCACCCTCTCCCGCGAGACCATTGCAAAACCCGTGATCGGGGTGACGAAGCGACCGTTTTGGCCACTGGGCCCCGATTGCACCGCCCCTCTGGATTCCGGCTTTCGCCGGAATGACGGAGTATTGCAACGGTCTCGCGGAGCGGGAGAGGGGATTGTTGGTTGTGATGATCGTCTATGATCGTCGGCTTGGTGGATGTTGCATGCGCATGTAGATGCCGCCGGTTCGGAGTTCTTCGAGCATTTGATTGAGGCGTTTCAGTTGGGTTTCGGGTCGCTTGGCGCGGGTAATCCAGCCGATGTAGTCGTTTTGTTGGTAGGCTGGTCGGGCGTTGTAGTCGTCTACGAGGCCGTTGCTGATCAGTGCGTCTTCGACGAACTGGGGCATGGGGTGGATCGGTCTGGTTAGGTTGCCTTTTGGGTTTTCGGGCATGGGGTGTGTTGATCGGGGTGCCGTATGGATGACGATGAGGATATTCTTGGTTTGCGTTTTGGTCAATGGTGTGGTGAGTGCGTGCCTCCCGTCCGCCCCGGGCATCGCCTGCGTGCTTCGCACGCGTCCCCCTTCGGGTGCTGTGCACAACTACCGTCATTCCGGCGAAAGCCGGAATCCAGAGGGGCCGGGCAACGGAGTGCAAAGCGGAACGCCAAGTCTAAACCTCCTTTAATTCCCCCTTGGGCATCAAGGGGGAGGGTTGTGCACAGCACCCCTTCGCGCAGCGAAGGAGGGGATCTACCATGCTAGGGCGTAACATGCGCGGCGGGGGTCGCCTGAGGAGGCTAGGACGCCAGTGGTTGGGTTTCGGGTGGATACTGTGGCTCCTACTCCGGCGCCGTCTACGGTTACTATTTGATGTCCCATTGATGCGAGTTCGTCGCGGGTGATTTGTGGGATCCCGGTTTCGACTGCGAGTTGTCCGGGGTAGTAGGAGTGCGGGTAGAAGCTGTTGAGCACGTTGTTGCTGGCGAATCGGGGTGCTTCGACGGCGGCTTGGGGGTTCATTCCCCAGAGGAGGTTGTTGAGGATTAGTTGGGTGTTTGCCTGCGCTTGGTGGTCGCCGCCGGGACAGCCGACGGTCATCACGGGCACGCCGTCTTTCGACACGATGTAGTTGATGAGGGTTGTTCTGGGACGCTTGCCCGGTTCCAAGCGGTTGGGATGGCCGTCTTCGAAGTTAAGCATCTCCATTCTGGTGCTTAGCGCGCATCCGAGTTCCGGGAAGAATATCGACTTTGAGAAGGAGCCACCGGACGGCGTGGCCGCGACCATGTTTCCTTCATGGTCGATGACGGAGATGTGCGTAGTACCGCTTTGGTCGCTGGATTCTTGGGGGGAACCCGGCCTGTCCACCTGTCCGAGCATCGCCCGTTCGACGGCGTTGCGGGCGCCGTCTCGCACCCCCTTCGTTTCACGAAGGGGGCAATATTGCCACGGTTCTCCGGGTGCTGGTGTTTCGGGGAAGGCTTGGTTCGGATCGATTAGATTGGCGCGTTCGCGGGCGTATTCCTTGGAGAGGAGGCCGTCGATCGGCACGTCGGCGAAATCGGGATCGCCGTAGTACGCCTGACGGTCGGCGAAGGCGAGGTTTAGGGCTTGGCTGACGGTGTGGATGTATGCGGCGGAGTTGTGTCCCATCGCTCGGAGGTCGAAGTTCTCGAGGATGTTAAGGGCCTGCATCAAGACGGCGCCTTGAGTCCAGGTTCGTTGTCCGTGGATTTCGTGTCCGTGGAAGCTGATCTTGATGGGCGTCTCGTATTTTGCCTCGAAGTCTGCGAGCGAGTCCATGTCGAGGATACCTCCAACGCTTTCGCTGCAGTCGGCGATGATCTGCGCTACTTCGCCGGTGTAGAAACAGTCACGAGCGGCGCGAATGCCATCCCTTCGTTTGCCCTCGGAGGCGAACTCCGCGTCCGCGAGTTTCTGGAGAGTCGCGGCGATTCCTTTTTGGACGAGCAATGAACCGGGTTCTGGTACAGCACCTTCTTGGTAGAAGACATCGCGTCCGCCCGGCGGGTACTGATCCCACTGGCGACGGGTGTTGTCGCTGCCGATGCGTTCGAGCATGTATTCGTAATTCGGAATTCCGCTCTCGGCGTATTCGATGGAAGGTTTGAGCACCTCGGCGACGGATTTCGTGCCGTATCTTTCGAGCAGCGAGAGCAGTGCTGCTACGATGCCCGGGACGGTGAAGCTGAGATGGGCGTCCGGCCCGGGACCGGTTGGGATCTGGTCTTGCCCCTGAGAGCGGTACCATTCGACGGTAGCCCGGTTCGGGGCGGTACCCTGTCCGCTCAACGCCAATAGGTCTCCGCTCTGGGCGTGATAAAGCATGAATACGCCTTCGGCCCCCAACGAATACGAAGCAATCGGTTCGACCACGGCGGCGGCGAATCCGGCCGCGACCAGTGCGTCGAACGCGTTGCCGCCCGAAAGCATCATTCGCATCCCCGCCATCGATGTCAGATAGTGACCGCTCGAGATTACGCCTTGAGTGCCATAGACCACTGGCCGGCTCGTCGCCGTCCACGCTAGGTGGTCGTCATCAATCGTAGAGACATTGTTTGCGGCCATCACCGGGAGATCCTTATCGCTTGATCCACAACGGTTTACAACGGACGATGGGCCGCCGGTCGAAAACCGGTACCTTCAAGTTACCACCGCTTGCGGCATACGTACCGGTCGAGATGACGGCATTGCCTCCGAGGGTCTCCGATACGCAAAGTGACCATCCTAGGGCAGGCGTAAATCCGGATGTTGCGATAGACGGCTGCAGGGTTTCCGTGTAACCCGACATTAACCGAGTCTGCGAGAATACCGTCGATGATATACCGAACGCAATCAGGGCAACAGTTTGTCGTTATCGCCACGGGCCGTGGCGCGGATGCTGCGCTCGTAGCATTCGCGCTACGTGAGCATTAGGCGCGGGTTGCGAGGGTACATTATTCTCCAAGAAAACTGATCACGACAAAAACCAAAAGTCGTCTTTGTTGGAGAACGATTAAGCGATTGGCTAACGTTTGACTACTGGTAACACCCAAGAATCCATTCGATTTGAGCCAAATGAGGTTTGTCCTCCGTCCATCGCATTGGTGGTGGGATCGCAGGGTGCCTTGTTGGTGCTCGCGCCGGTGGTTCTGAACGTCGCGATAGCGATTCGCTCGTCTGGGCTTGGCGACAAATTCCTGACTTGGGGTGTTTTTGCCGCGATGCTGATCTGCGCTGTGGTCACGGCGTTGCAGGCTTTGCAGTTGCGTCGATTCGGTGCGGGGCACGTAGTGCTCAGTTGGCCCGCTGCGATGTTCATCGCGATTATGGTGTTGACGGTCACGACGGCGGGATTGGCGACGTTCGCGAGCCTGATGATCGTGTGCAGTTTGTTGCAAGTCGCGCTTTCCTGGTGGTTACCGACTCTGCGGCGCATTGTGACGCCGGTCGTTTCGGGAACGGTGACGATGCTGATCGCAGTAAGCGTGCTGCCCATTGCGTTCGAAGCCGTCAGCGACCTGCCGGCGGATACTCCGGCAATCGCAGGTCCGGTGATTGTGGGAGTGACGCTGTTGGCCTCGGTGATCGCGACGTTGCGCGCCAGCGGCCGTTGGCGTTTGGTTGCGCCGTTGATCAGCATCCTTGTGGGTTGCGCCGCCGCCGCGGCGTTCGGTGCGCTCGATGGCGGGCGAATTGCAGACGCCGGGTGGTTCGGCATCCCCGAGGTGCCCGATTTGAGATTCGATCTCACGCCGGGCAAGGAGTTCTGGGTGCTCCTGCCATCGTTCGCGATTCTCACCTTGGTTCTCGGTCTCAAGACGATCAGCGACGGGGTGGTTATCCAACAGGCCTCTCGGCGCCGACCACGGGCAATCGATTTCCGGCAGATTCAGGGCATGGTGAGCGTGAATGGCGTTGGGATGTTTTTGGCCGGTATCGCAGGCACGCTGCCCACGATGGCTAATTCTTCATACAGTCAATCGCTAATTAGTCTGACTGGCGTCGCGGCCCGGCGTGTCGGGATCGGTGTGGCGGTTGTGATTTTAGTGCTTGCCCTTTTCTCGAAATTCGCGGCTCTGCTGTTGACCATCCCCGGACCCGTATTGGGGGCGTACCTGATGCTCGCCATGGGTATGCTGTTCGTGAGCGGATGGCAGACGATCCTGCGAGATGGACTTGACCCGCGCCGGATGTTGGTGGTCGCGCTGGCCAGTGCGTTGGGCTTGGGTCTCCACGGTCACCCGATCACCCGCGATATTTTCGGCGATGAGTTGGGCGGGCTCCTCGGCAACGGTGTAACGATAGGAGCGGTGGTCGCGGTCGGGATGACGTTGCTATTGGAAGTCATGCGCAAACGGCGCGCGCGTCTCGAAGTGACGTTGGACATGTCTTCGCTAGGTGCGATCGATGACTTTCTCGTTAAAGTGGCGTCCAGCCTCAATTGGGACTCGGAATCGTCCACTCGCCTGCGCTCGGTGGGAGAAGAAACGCTCTCGAGCCTGTTGACCGAGGAGGATAATGCTGACGACTCAAAGCGTCTCCGCCTGGTCGTAGTCGCTCCGCCGGAGACGGATATGGTAGAGCTTGAATTCGTAGCGACGACGCGTCAGGACAACATTGAAGATCAGTTGGCGTTTCTGACTGACGAAGCCACAGTGCCGACTGTGGACGATCTTTCGTTTCGTCTGCTTCGCCACCACGCATCTGCCCTTCGTCACCAGAAGTACCACGGCGTGGACATCATTACGGTTCAGGTTGAGGGTAGCCAGTGATTCCGTGTTTGGTCATGCAGTCCGTCATTCCAGCGTAGGGGTGCTGTGCACAACCCTCCCCCTTGATGCCCAAGGGGGAATTAAAGGGGGTTTAGACTTGACGTTTCGCTTCGCACAACGTTGCCCTGCCCCTCTGGATTCCGGCTTCGCCGGAATGACGTTAGTTGCCGTCCCGATGCTTCTCGATCAGCGCAGCGACGCGCTGGTCGACTTGCGCGTCGAAGTCTCGACCGGCGTCCGACAATGCGATGCCGAGATGCGCATCCCGTAGCAACAGGTCGTATTCGGCGGTATTGGCGAAGCTATTGCCTAGGTCGGCAAATAGGGCGTCGAGCGCGTCTTTTTGGAACATCGTCATCCGGGGAACTTTGTAATTGGTTGAGGTTCGGGATTGGCGACGGTGAATTATTCGTCTGTTCGCGAGACACCCGCTTTCACCATTCGTGAAAGCTCATTGGCGAACTCCACCGCCTCAGCATTAGGAGTTCCGCCGTTCTCTTCGACCTTCTTTTTGAATTCTTTGAATAGCCACTCTTCCTTTGTTCCGTGGGGGAATTCGAAATCCTTGCCTTTGAAATGCGGCAACTCGCCCGGGCCGAAGTATCCTTTGCCTCGAAGCTCGTAACCCTCCAAGTTGGGCGTGCCCTTGCCGAGGATCTCACTGGTCTCGATGTAGTGTTCCATCACGGGCTTCATGCCGTAGCGCTGAATCGGGCAGACTTTCATGCATACGGCGCAGCCCTCATATGTCACCATGACTGGTCGGCATCGATTGTAGACCAGCTTGTTTTTCTTGACGCCACGGTACCAAACCTTCTCGCGGAGAAGCGCGCGGGCAGGGCAGCGGACTACGCAGACCTGACACTCTTCGCAGAACTTGTTGATCCCGTAGTCAACCGGCTCGTCGTGAACGACCGGTGCATCGGTGGTGATCAGCATCAAACGAGCCCGAGATCCGAAGTGGGGAGACAGCAACTGTCCGTTCGCGCCAAGCTGACCGAGACCCGCCTCTACGAACAACGGGATGAAAGCGCCGCTGTTGTCGTTTGGACTGTGAACCTGCGCGTGGTATCCGAGTGAGCGGATGTGTTCGGCGAGATCGAGCGCGAGTGCACCGGCGACCTCATAGGTGCCGAAGTGGGCGAATTCCGCTTCCAAGCTAGGAATCGACTGCGTCTGCGAGTAGTCCTGTTCTAACGCCAAGCAGATTGCGTGATTGAATTTTGCCCAGCTCTTTTTGCTGGCGTAAGTGTATCTACGGTCATATCTCGTGAAACCGACCTCACCGAAGCCCAACTCACGGGCTTTGTCGCGGATGTCGGTAGTTAGATCGTGTTCCGGGTCCGGCTCAGCGGTCGGTTCGATATCACCGGAAATCCATGCCGCCTCGATCAGCGGCTCGCTCACCTCATCATGCTTTTTCCGGTAGTCGTAGACCTCTTTGATGTAGACCGTCCAACCCCATTCGCGGTCGGCCGATTTCTCCACAGTTTGGGATTCGATAGGATCTTCTCGGCTGTAATAAGAGACATCACCGTCGATGACGGGCGAGCCTGGTACCGTTACCAACTCCTCAGCAACCGGTATCGCCGTCTGTGGGTCGCCGTGTCGACGTCCCGGGCGCTTTACGACGTGATTTACTGTCTTGGTCATTTCCAATCCCTAGGATGCTTGGCGCGACATGTGGGCGCGTCAATGCGCGCATTATAGCGCGTGTGATCGTTTATTCCACGATGTTTTACCGAAATTCGTAGTGAAAGTTGATGCCAATGGCGACTATCAGTCGCAAGAACGAAGTTCCGTGGTTAAGAAGGCATCGAGCGTAGAATGTTGATAGTGAGTATCATCACAGTCTGTGAGATGCTCATGGGTTCGCGGGTATTTGGCCACATCGCCGGGGGTGCTTAAATGCTGAGATTCGCTGAAGAGATAGTTCTTCTACTTCTGAATGATGAAGATGGTCGTTTTGCGCGATTGTCGAACATCTCGATGGACTACGCTTTGGCCGGTGGTGTGTTGATGGATCTGGCCTTGGAAAACCGGATCGACACCGATCTGGAAAAGTTGATGCTAATTGACTCGACCCCGACGGGTGACAGTTTGCTGGATCCGACGTTGGCCGATATCGCAGATGTTGGAGGGCATGACACGCGTTTCTGGTTGGAGCGTGCGGCGACAAGAAGCGACGAGTTGCGGGCGGAGGCGTTGAAACGGTTGGTGGATCAGGGAATTTTGGAACGGGCGGAAGACCGGTTCATGTGGGTTTTCAAGTCGCGGCGTTATCCGACAATAGACGGTGAGGCGCAACGCGAGGTGAAGCTCCGGATCATGGAGGTGCTGTTCAGCGATGAGATTCCCGATCCTCGCGACATCGTGATTATCGCCTTGTCCGATGCATGCGGGATTTTCAAGAGTATCTTTACTTCAAGCGAACTTGAACGTGTAGCTCCACGGATCGAGCAGGTTCGTAAGTTGGACCTGATCGGTCAGGAGATGATGCATGCGATTCAGGACATCGAGCTGACGTTGGCGCAGGCGATGCAGCCGCACATGTATTAGTCTGCTGACCTTCGTCGAGTGTCGAGGGCGTCACAAACCTAGCACTTTTTGAAGATTGGCGTAGTGGTCCGCGAATGCTTGGTGGCCGGTTGGTGTGGCTCGAATCCAGGTGCGGGGTTTCTGGTTGTGAAACTCCTTATCGATCTGGAGGTAACCGGCGTCTTCAAGTTTTCGAAGATGCGTGCTGAGATTGCCGCCGGTCAGTCCGAGATTCGTCTGGATGAAGCTGTAAGTTAGTCGGCTGTCTCAGGATTGCGAGACCAGTAGGGTCATGATTCGCAGCCGGACAGGTTGGTGGATGATCTCGTTGAGGCTGATCGGTTCTTAGATTTTTCTTGGATACCGCTCTTGCGGAGCCAAATCGCAGCGGCAACGATCAGTATCAACATGAGTATCGCCGTGATGGAGCGGCTTGGCGACAACGAGGATTCGTTGCCTCGCTGTTTGGGAAATGCGGTTCTTCTGGTTGGTTCGACGTCCGTGCGGGTGAATCGAGAGAATCGGTGGTGGGCAGGTCGATATTTGGTTCGAATCCGAACGCGTAGCAACACATGGATTACGCCAATGGCGGTTGTCTAGACTCTTGTTATTGGCCAAATTGCGCTGGGAGATCGATCGCAGTTGAATTCGGTGTTTAAAGAGACGAGTCATCGAGCTACCGGGATATCCCGTGTGGTTGGATCGAGTGTGGTGTTGGCGATGTTGTTGGTTGGGTTGGTTGCGGTTGTTGGCTGTTCATCCGAAGAGGAGCCAACCGCGGAGCCATTTAAGACGCGCACTCCGACTCTGGTACCGCCGACACCGATTCCAACGTCGACCGCGGTACCAGCGACCTCGACACCGGTACCGCCGACGGCCACTGCTGTCCCTCCCACGGCGACTTCGGTACCTCTAACGCCGACGTCGACACCAGCGCCGCCCTCCGCCACTCCGGTTCCTACCCCTCCGCCTACTGCGACGCCGATACTCCCGACTTCTACGCCGGTGCCTCCCACCGCGACGCCGATTCCTCCGACACCGACGCCAACAGCGATCCCGGCCGTTTACAGCATCGATTCCTTGGGATGGGAAAACCGAGGTGCAGAAGGCAACAAAATAGCGGTCCGTTTCACTTTGAGGGTGGTGAATGAAGGCGAGGCCGGTCGCGACGCTGCCACGCCGGTAAACGCTTCGGTCAACGGGGCTGCCGCGATTGCCGTCGCGGATGTCCCTCCTTTGGACGGTGGTGAGACGACAACGTTGGTTTTTGATGTGCGTCTTGACGCCGGGCAGCAGCTTGTCAAGTTGAGTGTGGATGATTCAGATTCGCTTGTGGCGTTGGATTTACTGGTTTCGGATGTCTCGATATCGCCAGTTTCGTATCAAGTGTTGGCGGACGAGTTGATTGCGATAAAGGTGATGCTGGCGAACACCGGGACCCTGCAGTCACGTCCGATCCAGTTGATCGCGCTGAATGACGTGGTAGCGACGATTCAACCGTTAGAACCGGGTGCAATCGCGGAAGTTACGTTCAACGTTGAGTTGCCGAAGGGCGAACACACGATTGCAGTGACCGCGTCGGCGGATGAACGGGAAGCGAATCTTTCGAACAATACGGCGGAGTTCGATGTTGAAGTTGACTACGTTACGTTGAATGTACGGGCGAGTTCTACACAGGTGACGGGATTCATCCGAGGTGGATCCGCGGAAGTTGAGATCGGGTTCGCGGTTAGCAACGTTGGTGTCGCCAACAGCGGTGGATTCTTGGTTGCAGTGGCGTGTCCTGAAGTGCCAGATCAAACCTGTGCGGGTGAGACCGTGGTAGAGAATTTGGCTCCGGGAGGTGAGATAACGGGTACGATTGACGCGGTGGTTCCGCAGGGTGTCTCGTCAGTAACGCTGTTTGCCGGTGAACTCGAGTATGGATATGAGTGGGGCGATCAAAACGCGATACCGATTACGGTTGAGGTCCCGCTGCAGCCAGACATTGAACCGGTGTTTGGCGCCGAGGCGGTGTTGAATGGTTACTTTAGCGATGGTGAAGGATCGGTGTCGGTGTCGGTGTCGTTGCGCAACGACGGTGCGGAGCCGATTCCGGGCGAGTATCCGATCGCGGTGGTTTGTGTCGAGGATGGTGAGGTAATATCGGGTTGCGGAGATGTTGTGACATTGGATCTTCGTGACGGTTATGGACCGGTTGATGGGACTTTGGATATTCGTGCACCATCTGGCGAACTTGAGTTGAGGCTTGATGGACCAGTGGTCGAAGGCATCAATAAAATGCTGTCGACTTCGGTAGAAATATCAGTTCCGGAACGCATCGTTGGTATCGACCGTGACCTTTGGAGATGTTTCACCCGGACGCAACAGATCGACGAGTTCCCGCGCGGGAACTGTAGCGGACGTGATGGCGAGATCATCAAGAAATGGTCTCCGGACCGACCGGTGACAGTTTGGATCAACGGTCTGTCGGCGTACTCGGAGTTGTTCCAGGACATGTTGCAGGAATTGGCACCTGAACTGAACTTCAGCTACCAACTAGTGGCCGAGGAGAGGCGGGCCGATATCGCGGCATATGTGGGAATCAGTTCGGACGATGCAAGGGCGCTCGGGTTTAGCAGTTGTGAGGGTTTCTGGGGATGCACGAACTATGAGACTAACGACGAAAACGAGGTGGTTGCTGCGGAGATAGTGATCTTCCAGGTCGAAGATGCAAACTTGCGACAGCTGCGGATCATCAACGACACGATCGAGTATGCGATGCTGCACGGTTTGTTGCAGGTTTTGGTGCCAATGAGCTACCGGAATGTGCCTGACAGCGTATTGAGCATCGACAAGGGGCTGCGTTTCAATGAGATGAGCGCTTCTGACCGTGAATTGGTACGGATTTTGACCAGTCCGTTGGTTAAGAGTGGCGACAGAACTGCGGATGTGGAAGCGTTGGTTGTTTTTGCGGACGAGATTGTGGATCCTCAAGAACCCGAGTCGTTGACGAATCTGGATATCATCGAGCAAGCGCGTCTGAAAATGCACGACAGCGAATCAGTTCTTTACAACATGAACGGAGGTTGGTCAGGCGGGACGTGCGTGGACCGGTTTGGGCCTTCGCAAGTGACGGTGTCCGAGTTTAGCTCGCATCGCGGTCTGCACTATCGGCTAACCGATGCTTCGGAGCGGCTGTACGCGTTCTGGCGGTCGGAAGACGGGAGGGCGGAGTACTGGAACGGCAGCACCCGATCTTGGCGAAGGTTCTCAGCCACAGATGATCAGGATCTGGCGTTAGAAACGGCGTGGTCGCCACAATATTCCGATCCGATGGTGTTATTGACTTCGGTGTTGTATTTTGGCAACGAATCGCTAATCGAGCTTGATCGAACGGACGAGGATATCGAGTTCCGGGTGGAGCGCATTCGGGGATACGTCACACCCGAATGGACCGATGATCAGGCGTTGTTCTCGGCGACGTTCAAGATCGATCTGACCAACTACGAGATAACAACGTTCTCGATGGATTGGTTGTTCGATGTGCGAGGATTGGCTTGCGACGAATATTCGGTCGAGGCGAATCTAATCGAATATGGCACGAGTTTGATCATCCCGTCCGAAGTGCGCGGCGGTTCACGAGTCGTTGGCAACTAAATCATTGGCCATTCCATCAACATCGTCGAATTAGGATGATCCGTATGCGGCCGCGGATCGCAGTAATTGTTTCGTTTGGGTTGTTTTTGGGTGCGCTGGCCTCAATCGGCGTCGCGTCAGGTGTCAGTGCGCAGGTCCCGCCAGCGGTGTTGCGAATTTCGGATGTGGAGGTTACCGAAGTCGCCGAGACATCGACCACGGTGCGGTACGAGGCGTTGGTTACGGTCGAGAATGCGGGCGACGAGGACTTCGATGGGACTCAACGGATCGAGTATCAACTTGACGGCAGTGGACGAACGTTGGTGTACATCGTCACTGAATTGGCGGTCGGAGAAGAATTGAGGTTCACGTTCCGATTTGAATTGGCGCCGGGAGATCGAACCTTGGACATGATGGTGGGGGACACGGTGCATAAGACCGAGATTCACGTCGCGGCGGCCGATCTTTCGCTTGCAGTAGGTGATCGAAGGATTGCGACGGCAGGGATTGTGGAGTTCGACGTTAATGTGATCAATGAAGGGGACCGTCTCGCTCGGGAGGTCGAGTTGACGGGTCGGTGGGAACGGTTTGATGACGGTGAGGAAGGCGAAGTGGATTTCGGTCAGGTCGTCGAATCGTTGGACGTTGGTGGCAGCGTGTCCGCGTTGGCTAGTCTCGAGTTAACTCCTGGGGCTTACAGAATCCAAATGACGGCGTCGACGGTATCGGTTGAGGATGCTGTGCAGAACAACGTTGTCGAATTTGCGTTGGATGTCGAGTTCGTGGAGTTGGAAGTCAGCGTGAATTCGATCGAAACCGTGAAATGGCACACTGACGGTCGGGGATTGGTGTCGATGTCTTTGGAGGTCGGCAACGTCGGTGTCGTTCGATCAGGACGCCTGCCGGTGGGAGTTGAGTGTGCGGACGATTTCTGCTCCGGGTTGACCGTGACGGGACCCATTGATGTTGGAACGACGGCAACCGTCGAATTGGAAGTGTGGGTGAATATCGGCACCATTTCAGCCACGATTTACGCAGGAGCGAATGACGATGGATTCAGATGGGGGGATGGAAATACGATTGCGACCGTTATCGAAGTTCCTGAAGGACCGCCGTTGGAGTGGTCGTTGTCGGCGGTCTCGGACGGGGACGAGTTTCGGTACTGGAGTGATGGTTCGGCGAATGCGGTTTTTGAAACGACGATGGTGAATGTGGGCAGCGATCTCGTTATCGGTGAATTGCAGATATCGGTGTCCTGTTCTCAATCGGGCGAGGTTGTTGTCGATTGCGGCGGTGACCTTTCGGTTGCGCTCGATCCGTCGATTGAGCCGAACGTTACGCAGCATGTAGTGAGGGTTCCGAAGGGTCAGACGATGTTGCATTTTTCACACAGCGAGGACATTGTGATAATGGCGGAGGCAGTAGTGCCGGAACGCATCTTGGGGGTCGAACGAGAAATCTGGGACTGTTTCAGCGACCGATCGAATGTCCGAAGAGGATCGCCAAGAGATTCCGGTGTCGGATGCGGCGGATGGCGCAACGAATTCGTGACGAAATGGGAGATCGGAAAGCCGATACGAGTTTGGACGGAGGGTGACCCTGAGTATGTCGCGATATTCGATGAGGTGCTGGAATATGTCGCGCCGTTGCTCCACGTCGAGTTTGAGCGGGTTGCAAGTAAATCTAGGTCTGAGTTGCGCGCTTATCTGGGTGTGTCTCGGAGCGAACGGATAAGTGGTCTGCGATGCAACTTTGCGGCTGGCTGCACCAGTTTCGATGTCGGTGCTAACGGGACAATCTTGTCGGGAGATTTAGTGGTTTGGCCGCCATATTCAACATACACGGAATCTGGTCGCAACCACATGATTTACAGCATTGCGTTGCATGAGTTGATCCATGCGTTGACAGGTATGTTGCATCGGCACGCTGACCGGACGAGCGTGATGGGTTACGACTCGCTGGACTACAACACGCTGGGTCGGACGGACGAGGCATTGCTCCGGATTACGTCGCACACCTTGGTAAAACCGGGAATGCTATTCAACGAGGTCGGCGAGTTGATAGTTTTCGCGGACGAAATGTTGGATCGGGTGGAGGAAGCTGAAATCACTACGGCGGAAGTACTGCGTCGGGCCCACGCGAAGATGATGGACGCGGGTTCCGCTAGTTACAAAATCTCCGGAGGATGGCCAGAATGCAATATCTTATTTGACGATGCTCAATACTCGATAGGCGGATTCAGACCGCGCGCGTCGCGTTGGATTCACTTCAACGATGAAAAGATCGACCTGTTCCTTGTCCGTTCGCAATCCCGGCTCCAACTGATCGAGTACTGGGCGTTGATTGAAGGGCGGTGGCGTCAGATACCTGGGACGTCGAGCCTGAAGGGTTTGGGTTTCCGGGATTCGTTCTCAAGTCCGCTTACGATGCTCTCGAGCATCGTTGTGTACGGTGACGGTGCCGAGTTGAGAGTGAATTCTGAGGACGACGGAGTATTGTCGATCGAGATTTCGTTGGAGGGTGCCGATGTACGTACGGGATGGAGCCTGAACACTCAGTTGGACGTGCAACTACAGGTGGACACAAACGACTACACGATCCCGAGCTACCAGTTGGAATGGTCGTTCGAATCCGAGGATGCGAATGTTTGCGACTCTTATCGGATCGAAGCCAGTGAGGGTGAATATGGATTAGGGTTCGAATTTCCCGTCGCGATTCGCGACGGGTCGGGGGTGTTGCGTTTGAGTGGAGGTCGTTGACCCTTAGTTCCGAATGGTGGTGCGATGTAACGAGTTACGAGATTAACGCGGCCCATTGAGTGTCAAGGTGAGACTTGATGTAGTCTCGGTCAAGTTCGTAACCGAGTCCGGGTTTATCGGAGAGGTGGAGGTGACCATCGCGTATGTCAAGCGGTTCGGTCAAGCAGTCGTTGTACGAGGGGACCGCGTGGTGATTCATCTCGAGGCGGTAAATGTTCGGCACGTTCATCAAAACGTGTGCGCCGGAGATTACGTTGAACGAACCTGATGCGTCGTGCGGCGAAATGGGGATGTAGAAGGTTTCGGCTAGGTGCGCGATCTTCTTCATTTCGGAGATTCCACCGGTCCAGCAGATGTCGGGCATGATGTAGTTGACGAGACCTTCGGTCAGATAAGGGAGGAAGTCCCATCGGGTGAATTTCCGTTCACCGATGCAAAGGTTGATGTCGGTGTTGCGGCGAAGTTGGCGATGTGCTTCGAGGCTTTCGGGTTGCAACGGCTCCTCGAACCAGGTCAAGTTGTAAGGCATCATGCGGTTGCAAAGGTCGGTGGCGGTCGAGACGTCGAAATTTCCGTGGGCATCGATCATTAGCTCGATATCTGGACCGAGACTTTCTCGGAGCGCGGCCATCAGGTCTTCAGCATGAGCGGCGGCGGCGGCGGAGATTTTGCCGTCAATGTAGCGGCGGTGCTTAGCCCCCATTTCAGGCGAAAACGGGTCAAGTTTCAGAGCCTGATAACCGAGGGCGACCTGTGCCTTGGCGTCGGCGACGCAGGCGTCGATATCATCGGCTGGGCCGCAATGCGAGTAGAGAGGCACCGAGTCACGCATGGGTCCGCCGAGGAGGTCGTATACGGTTCTTCCGAGCGCTTTGCCTTTGATGTCCCAAAGGGCCATGTCCACTCCACTGGCCAGAGTGGTGGCGAATCCGCGGGAGCCCAAGGTGCCGAAGCGTCGGTATATTTGGTGCCAGATGCGGTCGATGTGGTTCGGGTCTTGACCGATTAGTCCTTCGGAGAAGTCTTGACCGACAAGGTCGTTCTTCAACAAGGCGTAGGTCTGGGCGATGACGATTGCGCCGCCACCGCCGACGTTAGTGGATTCTCCGTATCCAGTAATGCCTTCGTCGGTGTCGATTTCGACAAACATCCATGGTCGCGATTCTTGAGCGCGGACGACGTATGCACGGAGGTCAGTGATCTTCATTTGGGGAGCCTCGAGGGTGTCGCTTGACAGTTCGCCATTTGTTTCGAATGAGTAGACGGGTTCATGGTACACATAGTCGTGGTTGTGTGACGAGCTTCGAAAGCGAACAGATGTTATATTGAGAAAGGTATTGGATGGCGATAAAGAGTTTCCGCGATCGACGGACGGAGCGGCTGCATGCCGACGAATTCGTAGCAGACTTCCAATCGTTCGAGCGACAAGCGAGGATCAGGTTACGATATCTTGACGGTGCGACCACGTTGCGTAACTTGTCGGGTGTCCGAAGCAACAGAGCTTGAAAAGCTACGGGGGGATCGTGAGGGCCAGTATTCGATCCGGGTCAATCGCCAATGGCGGATCTGTTTTCGCTGGTCGAACAACGAAGCCTACGATGTTGAAATTGTCGACTACCACTGAATCTGAGGTAACAACTTGATGAAAAGGGATGAATACACCCGAGAGATCAAAAACGGCTTACCGCCGATACATCCGGGCGAGTTGTTGTTGGACGAGCTTGAATACACGAATGTCGATAGGAAACGGTTCGCGGAGATGTTGGCAGTGCCTTTCGAACAGTTACAGGCGTTCCTGAGTGGCGAACGCGATGTGGATGCTGAATTTGCGTTGCGTCTGGAACGTTACTTTGGTTCCGGGGCGCGCATGTGGATGAACATACAAACCGATTATTCGTTGAAAATGGCCGATAGAGAGTTGGGAAAAACGATCTCTGATGAGGTCGTGCCAAGAGAGAAGGATCCGTCGGAGATAGTCGAGGCGGCTTGATGACTCGAATGTGATCATCGTCGTCTGCAGCGGTGTTGCGACATCACGTTCGGGTGTTAAACTGCGAACGCATGGATTTAAACGGCGACGTCGATGGCGATGCGCCATGTAATGCAATAAAGGATCAAGGAACGTCATGCGCTTCTGCTACGCCCACCGGCGATTCACGCTATATCCACAGTCTGTAGACACTTGGGATGTGCACCCGGATAACTACACCCCCGAGTTTTTGGACCGTGCACGCGACACGGGCTTCGACGCCTTGGAGTGTGGTTTCGAGGTGCTTGACAAGCTGGGCGACGCCAAGTCGATATCCCAATTCGGCGAACGGGTGCGGTCGCACGGTCTCAAGGTCGGTGCTATCCGCTCTGGCGGTACGCTGACTGAAGCGAGGCACGGTCCGCAGAATCGCGAGAAGTTAATGCGAGCGGTCGAGTATGCCGAGAACGTCGGTGCGGAAGTGGTCAATGGCGCGTTGAGTGCGCCGGCCCGTTATCCTGGGCATCCACCAGGGTCGATTCCCGGCAGCGTTAGCGGCTGGCCCAAGTCCCAAGATGCCAGCAGAGACGCCGAGATGTGGGTGTACGACTCCGTGGCGTCGGCCTTCCAACAGGTTTGCGATTCCACCGACAACGTGGATGTGACCATCGAGGTGCACCAGAACTCCCCGGTCGATAACTCGTGGTCGGCAGTGTTGATCAACGACATGATCGACCGCGAAAACTTCGGCATCAACCCCGATATCGGCAACATCGTCTGGACGTACGACGTGCCGGAAGAGGACTACGACGCGGCGATCGATGCATTAGCGCCGATCTCGAAGTATTGGCACTGCAAAAACCTGCACCGTGTCTATCATCCTGAGAATCAGCGAACCGTTTTCATCCGTGTGCCCTTGCAGGACGGCGAGGTAGACTACCGGTACGCAATATCGGCGATGGCCAATGCCGGTTACAGCGGTTACATGGCTATTGAAGGCACCCAGAACGGCGATCAGTGGCACAAGGACGGCATTTCGCTCGATTATGCCAAGGGGATCTGGGCCGAGTTTGAAGATTGAACTGTAATCTACAGCACCGAACAACTGGTTCGCCAGACAATTGGAATGGGGTGATTCATGCAAGATGCTGATCGCGAAGCTGAGGAGACGTCTGAACCTGTAGAGCCGGAGATCGAGGAAGACGATGATGTCTTCTTTCGAGACGTATCGGAGGATTTGGACGACGAGGAGAGAAGTTCGTACGCGGTTCTCTTGATACTCGCGGTTGGTGGTTTCGCCGTAGGTACGTTGCTGCTGAACATTACGTTGACGTCGGCGATCACCTTGAAAGAGTACGTGGGCGAAATCGGTTGGGTAATCGCGCCAGCGCCGATGCTCCTGTTTGGCTTAGGTTCGATTTGGCAATACGAGGTTATGTGGCTCCAACGTCTCGGTGCCACGGCGTTGGGTTTCTCATTGGCTCAGTACATAATGTTGGCGATCGGGTTTTCGGTCTTAGCGATCTGACCCCGGTTGATCGCCGAGGTTTTGCGGTCTGGGTTTTACGCCCTTGGATGCGCGGCGTCGTATTCTCTGCGGACGTGTTCGGTTGTGAGGTGTGTGTAGATCTGGGTGGTGGCAATGTTCTCGTGACCGAGGAGTTCTTGGACGTGCCGGAGAGACGCTCCACCGTTCAGCAGGTGAGATGCGAAGCTGTGGCGGAGCATGTGCGGTGTGATGTGTTTGGCGATTCCTGCTCCGAAGGCGATCTTCTTGAGTTGCAACCAGAGGCCTTGTCTAGTGATACGTGAACCCCGCGCGTTGAGGAACATCGCATCCGGGTCTTGGAATCTGCCCAGTTTTGGGCGTCCGATGGTCAAGTAGTCTGCGATCGCGTCCATCGCAACGTCGTAAACGGGTACGACGCGCTCTTTGGATCCTTTTCCGAATATGCGGATCGTCGAGCTGTCGAAGTTTACGTTGTTGATGTCGACTTCTACAACTTCGGATATGCGTAGACCGCCGGCGTAGAGAAGCTCGACGACGGCGCGATCACGAAATTCGGTGGGAGTAGATGCGTCGGCGGTGTAGTTCAGGAGGTTCTCGACTTCATCGAGAGTGAGTGCCTTGGGGATTGGCTTACCGCCTCGTGGGGCCTTCAAACGACGGGTAGGCAAATCGCTGGTGACGCCTTCTTCTCTCAGAAAACGCATGAAGGAGCGGAGCGAAGCGATTTTCCGCGATTTCGTGGCGTTTGAGTAGCCGCGTTCGTCGAGGTCACTGACGAACTCGGTTATCTTTGTTTCGTCGAATTGATCCCAATCGACCGACATGGAATCTGCGCCCCACGTCTCTTCAATGAATGTGGTCAAGCCTCGGAGGTCGTTGCGATAGGCGCTGACCGTGTTCGAGGACAGGCCCCGTTCGCCCGTCAAGTGCTCGAGAAACGCGATGGTGTGAGGATCCATACTCGGAATCGTAGAAAAATCACTGTGCGCGATTCGGTTGATCGCGGTGCAATTGGGTTTTCAGTTTGCCGCTGATGATTGGCGAACGGCATCGAGAATGTTGGTCGGCGCGATAGAATCGTTCTCTAGCTGGCGATCACTCTTGACGGAGACCACATACTAGGTGTTTGAAGCGATCAACATACCATTTGACCCGTACATATTTGGCGGTACGACCACCGCTTTTTCGTGGCACGGGTTCCTCACTTTCATAGCGGTCGGCACGGCGATCTGGTTGGCCGGCCGGGCAGCGATCCGCGAACAGTTGGACCAAGAGCAGGTCTACAACACCGCATTGTGGGGGGTGTTAGGAGGAATTGTCGGTGCTCGGATTGTGCACGTCTTGGATAACTGGTCGATTTACGGTGACGATCCGCTGTCGATATTTGCGGTGTGGAATGGCGGTATCGGCCTTTGGGGCGGCATTCTTGGAGGGTGGATAGCTGGCTCGATATACGCATATTTCGCGAAGGCTCCGGTTGGTCGCTTTATGGATATCGCTGCCGCTCCATTGCTGATTGCGCAAACGATTGGACGCATCGGAGACATCATCAACGGTGAACACTGGTCGCGACCACTGGATATGTTCTGGGGCTGGTATTTCACCGACATCGACAGCCCGGCGCGGTCGGTGATTGATCGGTTCCCCGATTTATTCGGGACCGATGTTGAACGCCCGGTTCATCCGGCAGTGGTGTACGAGATGATCACCAACATCATCATCCTGGGCGTGATTTTCTTGTTGCGAGGCAGAGTTCGCCCAGCGGGCAGTATCTTCATGATCTACCTTGCCCTGTACGCGACGGCCCGTTTCGGCATTCAGTTCGTCCGGTTGGACGACGTGAAGTTCTGGGGTCTACAGGAGGCGCATCTGATCGCTATTATGGTATGGATCATTACGATTCCGTGGATCATCTGGAAAGTTCGTTTCGTTGGGCGTGATGGAGGCGCACCGAGACGGAGAGTTCGCGAGATTGCGGAAGTGGATCGAGTTTCTGCGGGTCGGTCGAGGCGCGAGCGGCAGCGGGAGTTGGCGCGTTAGCATTGCCTTAGATGCACCGCTGGATCCTGAAATCTCAGGGCCTGTGCGTAGCCATTGGAGGATGAGACTATGGATGTAAAACAAGCGGTCAAAACCGCTAAAACCTATCTTGCCGACTTGATGGCTGACGAAGGAATTGAAAACCTAGGTTTGGAAGAGGTGGAGTTCGACCAAGTCGCGCAGCAGTGGAACGTTACGATCGGATTTTCTCGCCCTTGGGATCGCAAAAACTCGTTAGCTGCTGCTTTGACCGAATATGGTCGAAGCGATCGCTCTTACAAGATCGTGAGCATCAATGATGCCGACGGTCGAGTTGGGTCCTTGAAAGATCGAATATTAGAATCGCCGCGCACCGTCTGATGGCGTTGGCTGGTCACTTCGTCGACGCCAACCTTCTTGTCCTGCTAGTCGTTGGTACAGCTCAACCTAGCCTCATCGGTTAAAAGCGTACACTGCGGATGATTTCGACGTCTTGGTGAAGCTGCTTGATACAGGCGGGAAAATATACGTGACGCCAAACACGCTAACCGAAACTTCCAACCTTTTGCCGTTCGGAAATAAAGGACTAAGGGGACGATTCTTCGACGTATTGAGATTCATGATCCAAGAAAGCGAAGAAATCGTGGTGGCAAGCGAGCAAGCGACGACGGTTACCGAGTTCAATCGGTTGGGATTGACGGACTCCGTCTTGATCGATGTCGCGTGCAAAGAGACGCCGATTGTAACCGTGGATTTCGACCTTTACTACGCCATTGCCAGCCGCGACTACCGCGCTGCAGTACATTTCAACGCGTTGCGAAGCCAAACGTTCTGAGTTCGAAGGCTATTTCTGTCACAAGTTGTAAGCGATCCAAATTTGCTTTGGTTACGGGGATCGATTCGAAGCAATATCGTGGAGCCGAAGCTCCCTTCGCCGGTTGCCTCGGTAGTAGTCGGTTTTTAGGCTGACTACAACGTCTACAATGCGGGTTGGAGGGAGGTTGTCGGCCATGCGGAAACCGACGGTGCGGAACGAACGGCCGGTGGAGTCTTTGAGATCAAGGCGGACGTGGTCTTGGTTGCGGCCCATGTATGTAATGTTGGCGGTTTCGGCGCCACGGACGAGGAACCGGGGTTCTCGATTTCCGGTGCCGAAAGGGGCCATCTTGTCGATGAATTCCCAGAGTGAATATCCGAGCTGATCGAGCCGTATCTCAGCGTCGACGGTTCTGACGGCGCGTTCGTTCACGGTGGAGCTTAGGGCAGACCATGACATCTGAGTTTCGAGGTGGGCAATAATTTCCGGTATCAGGCTTTCGTCGGCGGCAAAACCGGCGGCCGCGGCGTGACCGCCGAAGCGTTGAAGTTTAGTAGATACTGCTTCAAGGGCCTGGTGGATGTCAAAACCGGGTATGCTACGTGCGCTGGCGCGTGCGACACCGTCGATTACTTGGTAGGCAAACGCGGGCGACGCGGCGTATTCGGACGCATTGCCGGCCAACGGTCCGAGTACGCCCATGGGTAAGGTAGCATCGACTTCGATCGCCATGACGTTGTTCCCGCCGCTCATGGCGTCGTCGATTTTGGGTTTGGCGGCGCGCCAAGCTTTTTCAGCGATACTACGACGCTTTTTGTTGGCGTCGTCGAGATAATTTGCGAGTTTCATCGCTTGGTAGATGTCGGTCGCAATCAGAAGATTAAGGCTTGGCTCAGCGGAATCGATGCGCCCGGGCGCGTTAAGCCGCGGGGCCAACTGGAATGTGATGAATTCGGCGTCGAACGGACCGCCATGTCGTATCTGATTGGATATGAGACGAGTCAATTCGATGAGGCCGGGAGGCGAGGTTGTATCGAGCATCTTCAATCCTTCGCGGACGATGATGCGGTTATCTCCCAAAAGTTCGGTTTGGTCGGCCAACGTTCCGACCGCCGCGAGCGGGATCAATTCCGGTGCGGGCGATTGTTCGGCTTCGGCGAGGAGAGCCATTGCTAGTTTGAACGCGGTTGCAGCGCCACAGAAATCGGCAAGTCGAGGGTCGTCGGAAAGGTGACGATTGACGATCGCGGCGGCGTTCGGCAACTGGTCACCTTGAGGCAGATGATGATCGGTGATGACCGTTCGGATACCGAGGGTTTTGGCATATTCGACTTCGTCGAACGCGGTGATGCCGGTGTCGACGGTGATGACTACCGATACACCTTGCTTATGGAAACGCTCTAGTGCTTCCAGCGAGATCCCGTGCCCTTCGATTTCGCGATGCGGCAGGTGGTACCGGGGCTCGATGCCAAGTTTCCGGAGTGTTAGGACGATGATCGCGGTGGCGGTGATGCCGTCGGCGTCGAAATCCCCCAAAATGCCGATTCCTTCACCGTTGCGGGTTGCCTCTAGGATGACATCTACCGCGTGATTGATGCCGGGAATGGCGCTGGGAGGATGCATCGCGTCAAGGCCGTCGTTAAGGAACGACAGGGCATCGTCCTGGTTACGGATGCCGCGGTTGTAAAGGAGAGTTGAGACAAGCGCCAATGAACCGCGCGGGGCGGCGTTCTCGATCTCTAGGTAAAAACCGTCCGGTGCCGGGTCCGCCACTCGCCATCGCGACGTGATGGGTTGGAGTGATGCCGGTGTTTGAGAGGCGCGTTGCGGACGATTGGACGCGTCCGTCCGCCGCGTGGTCAACTGTCGAATTCCTTGAATAAGACGGAGGCGTTATGACCTCCAAATCCTAGCGAATTGGACATGGCGACGGGAACACGACCGCGTTTCGCCATATTCGGGACGTAATCGAGATCGCAGTCGATATCGGGGTTTTCGAGGTTGATGGTGGGAGGTACCGCCGATTCAGAGATTGAGAGGACGCTGAATCCGGCTTCGATACCGCCAGCGGCCCCGAGGAGGTGGCCAGTCATTGACTTGGTGCTGCTCACGGACAGTTTTTCCGCGTGGTCTCCAAATGCTTTCTTGACCGCGATGGTCTCGAACTTGTCGTTCAGCGGTGTGGATGTGCCGTGCGCGTTGATATAGGCGACTTCTTCCCGGTCGATACCGGCCTGATCAATGGCGATTTTCATGGCTTCGGCTGCCCCCTCGCCTTCAGGATGCGGCTGAGTTACGTGGTGGGCATCGCTCGTCGCACCGTATCCGACCAGTTCGCAGAGCACTTCGGCGCCGCGTTTCTCGGCGTGTTCTAACGATTCGATGACGATGACTCCTGCTCCTTCGCCGAGGACGAATCCATCTCGTTCGGCGTCGAATGGGCGTGAGGCACCCTGCGGATCATCGTTGCGCGTAGACAGAGCTTTGCAGGCGTTGAAACCGGAAACGCCGATCGGGCAGATAGCGGCTTCGGAACCGCCAGCAATTGCGACATCGACGATGCCTCGGCGGATCATCTCAGCCGCTTCACCGATGGAATCGGTTCCAGTGGCACATGCGGAGACAACTGAGAAGTTGGGTCCTTTGGCGCCGATCGTCATGGAGACTTGACCACTTGCCATATCGCCCAACATCATGGGTATCAGGAATG
This sequence comes from Dehalococcoidia bacterium, assembly GCA_965208645.1. Lineage (GTDB taxonomy): Bacteria > Chloroflexota > Dehalococcoidia > Lucifugimonadales > Lucifugimonadaceae > Bin127. Next base: position 1,953,646 of record OZ242350.1, read on the forward strand.
GGTTCACGCGGCGGGGACCTCGGTCGTTGAGGACCTCGATCTGTTCGGATATGGTGATGATGCCGCCGACGCCGCTACCAATGAGAACGGCAACGCGTTCAGCAGTCTCGTCCTCCATGTCGATTCCGGCGTGTTCGAGGGCTTCGAGACTGGCGACGCAGGCGAATTGGGCAAAGCGATCCATTCGCTTCGCTTGCCGACGACCAAGGATGACATCCGGTGCGAAATCGGTGACTTCGCCCGCGATCCGCGACTCGAATCCTTCGGCGTCGAAGGCGCCGATGTAGTCGATACCCGACTCACCGTTGATCAGGTTTTTCCACGTCGTTTCGCGGTCGAGGCCTAAGGGCGTAACCAACCCTATCCCTGTGACGACTACCCGGTCGGTCATGTGTAGTTGTTTTCCTATGCGATGTTCGTTTGGCGTCGCAGATACGCTGAATGAAGTATATATCTGGGTCTGCTCGTCCCTTTTATACGTGCCGGGACCATAGCTTCGTAGAATCGGAACGAATATGCCTACGGTCGAGATCGAGACGCATGGATGCAAGTTGAACACCGCTGATTCCCAGCAACTAGCGGCGGAGTTTTTGCGTGCCGGTTTCGCAGTTCGGGGTCGGGATGACGCAGCGACACCGGATGTGTTCATCCTCAACTCGTGCACCGTGACGCACGTCGCGGACAAAAAGGCTAGGCAGTCGATATCCGCGGCGAAGCGTCGGTATCCAAACGCGCTGACGGTTATGACGGGGTGCTATCCGGAACGAGCCGCCGATGAGATGGCAGGTCTCCACAGCGTTGACTTGGTGTTGGGAAATGCGAGAAAGCCTGAGTTGGTCGAATCGGTGGCCCGGCGACTAAGCGTGGATTTGACGCCGTGCGCGGATGGTAGGGATGTGATTCCACCAGCAGCACTGTTAGGACGGACGCGCGCTTCGGTGAAGATACAAGAAGGGTGCGATCAGGTTTGCGCGTATTGCATCGTGCCAAAAGTTAGAGGGCGTGAGCGTAGTGTCTCGGTCGAAGAGATTGTCGACCATGTACGACGATTGGAGATTGCGGGTTGCCGTGAAGTGATTTTCACGGGGACGCAGTTGGGACACTACGGCTTCGATCTGGAGACCGGTGTGGATTTGACCTTCTTATTGCGGTCGGTGTTGGCGAGGACAGAGATTCCTCGGATAAGGGTCTCCTCGTTGCAGCCGCCGGAGATTAATGATCGGTTGTTGGATTTGTGGATCGCTGACGGGGAAGGTAGGTTGTGTCCGCATTTCCATATGCCGTTGCAAAGCGGCAGCGATGTGATTCTTGGACGGATGCGGCGAACTTATACATCTGATGAGTATTTGCGGAAGGTCGACCTATTACGGGACAGGATAACGGGTTGCGGGATCACAACCGACGTGATTGCCGGTTTTCCAGGTGAAACGGAAGTGGATCATGAAATGTCCGTATCCGTGATGGGCGCAGCAGAATTTGCCGATGCGCACGTATTTCCATATTCGGCAAGGCCGGGAACAACTGCGAACCACTTCGACGATCAACTTGACCCAAGGATCAAAGCAGGACGAGCTGCGGTGCTGCGCGATATCGCCTCGAGGAGTGCGTCACGTTTCCGAGATGCGATGATCGGTACGGTCCGCCCCGTGTTGTGGGAGGGACGTCGCGGGAGCGCAGGATTGACCGACAACTACGTCAAGGTCAGATTGGAATCCGTTGACGAACGCGGCGGTGACGGACTGATTGAGGACGTCGCGTTGCGGCGCGTCGAAGCAGATGGTGTCGTCGTCGGTCAGGCGACCTCAGTTGATCGGTTGATCGTTCGTACTAGTTCAAATGCGGATCGAGCTGCGCCAGGATGTCGGTAGGAGTTCCGACGAGGTTACCAGCACGGTCACGATCGATGTATACTGCGCGGCGCTGCGGGTCCATTGGGAAGAAGAGGCACATGCGTTCCTGCTCGGCTTTTTCGAGAAGCCGGACTTTTTCGTCATATGCTTGGAGCGGATTCATGCTGAAACCGAATTGAACGCTCGGGTCGATGTGGAACGGCGTTGGGAAGAGCAGTGGAGAGGCCATGATCTGTTCCGAGCCGCAAGTAACGATCACGGTTGAATTGGCTGGGGTAACGCCACCAGATCGCTCCAATTTGATGCCGGGCGCGATTTCGGCATTGTCGTCTTCGACGAGTGTGATCTTGGCTTCAAGCCTCTGTAATGTCTTAAGGTCCGTTCGGACATCGCGGTATGCGCTGACGTGAAAGGGATGATATCCCATCGCGGTATCCCATTCTTGTGCGGGGATGATGTATTCGGCGTTGGGACAGATCGGCTCGGCATCGCCTCGGTTGTTGTGCGAAATGAGGTTGCCGGCGTGAAGGAAGTGAAGGCTAGGAAGAACGACTCGCGAGACGAGCTTGGGTTGGATGGACCGCAAAAGTTGGTTCGATTTGGCTCCCAGGACTTCTCGAGTGAAGATCGGATCGTGCATTCCGACTCCAGTTCCGATGACCGAGATGTCATATTGGTCTTCTTCGATGGACGGAACATTTACCTGAAGGGCGAAGTTTGCCATCGTGACCCGGTTTTGACGGTCGGTTGGGCTCTTGCCGTCGTTGAGATTGAAGTCGCGCCATACGGCCTTCTCAACGTTGTATGCGTAGGTGACATCGAGCTTGATACTGCTGGTGTCGATCGTTTTGATTTGCACTCGGGACATTCAATGCTCCGTTGGTTGTTTCAAGGTCCTGGTATCGGTTGTTCGATACGGATCTGAATGACGCCTGGGATGCGAAATCAGCGTCGGAGATGCAATGCCCTAGACGTCGGTTGCTGAGAACTTGGTGCCGGATGAAGTGGACGAATCCCTTGGAGTAGAGGTTCGGACCCGTTTCGGAACCGAACCCTCAGACGGCTTCGCGAGTGAAGACAGGCTCCATCGGGTTGATTCCCGAGTTGATGACGGTGAGGGTGTTCCGTCCGCCTGCGATCTCAGGGAGAGTAATAAACAGAACAGATTTGGCCAACTGGATGCGGTGCTGCATGGATGAACTGTCCTTGTCCGCAATCTGTTGCGCCTGCTGGAATGTATCGCCTTGACTAAGCATTGCAAGCCTCCTTGTTAGAGCTAGTGCAGTGAAAATGTCTCAACTGGTTCGGCTGGAGTGAGACTGATTATTTCGCACAAGCATCAAGGTTAGTAAAAAATCATGATTAAATCAATGAGATCAAAAATTTATTTTGAATTAATTTCAAAAAACAACAATCACCAAGCTGTATCTTTCGGTTTCACTGAAACTGCCATACGCGACCCTCAATGGAGGCATTTGGGTGAATTGGAGCAGAAATCGGTGTCGATTCGGGCCGTATGCGGCAAGGTGAGTAGTTCGCTAGAATCGATATACGATGACGGCGAGCGGGATTCTTGGCGAGGTAAAGCAGATATGACCCTGAGATTGCAAACGATGCGTGGCGACATTGCGCACATCGCGTCGGACGCGGCGATCGTGAATCTTTTCGAAGGTGTTGAACGTCCGGCCGGTGCGACAGGAGCGGTTGATCGAGCGTTGGATCAACTGGTGACCGAGTTGATATCCGATCGCGAAATAACGGGCAAACGCGGCAACAACGTGTTGATCCACACACCTGCAGGCCGCTACGACGGGTTCGTTCCCAAACGAGTGTTAGTGATGGGATTGGGCGAGCAAGCCAACTTTGGCGCTGATGAAGTTCGTGAGGTCGCGGCTGTGGCCGCGAACCGGTTAAAGGGAATTGCCAAGACGGCGACGACGATTGTTCACGGCGCGGGCATCGGTGGGTTGGATACTGCAATGGCGGCACAAGCGATAGCAGAAGGGTCGATCATCGGTTCGTACAGTTTTAACAAGTACAAACAAACGTCAAACGAATCGTCCGACCGCCTTGAGTTGATGAACGTAGTCGAGTTAAACGACTCGAGGTTGCCTGAGGTGCGTTCCGGATTGGGATTAGGTATTGCAGCCGCGGAGGCGCAGAACTTCGCGCGTGATCTGGTGAACGAGCCAGCGAACGTTCTGTCGCCGGCGGCGATGGCAGACGAGGCTAGGCAGGTTGCGGAAACCCACGGATTGCAGTTGACGGCAATGAGTCTGGACGAGTGTCGATCGATGGGCATGAACGCATTCGCGGGTGTGGCGCAAGGTTCGCACCGTCCGGCGGAGTTCCTGCACATGACTTACGCAGGCGATCCGTCGGATCCGAGCAATAACGTATGGTTGATTGGCAAGAGCATCACTTTCGATTCGGGAGGGTTGTCGATAAAGCCGTCGCGAGGGATGGTTACGATGAAAGGGGACATGGGCGGCGGTGCGGCAGTATTGGCGGCGATGAAGATCGTTGGTGGGCTCCGTCCTCGTATCAATGTTCACGCGGTGCTTCCAATAACCGAGAACATGCCAGGCGGTGGAGCGCAACGACCTGGCGATGTAGTTCAGGCGATGAACGGCAAGTACATAGAGATAGACAACACTGATGCAGAGGGTCGATTGACGTTGGCCGATGCGTTGGGTTACGCGCGGAAGAATGGTGCCGCACGCATTGTCGATGTCGCGACGTTGACCGGTGCGGCTCGGGTCGCCCTTGGCAATGGCAATGCGGCGGTATTTGGCAACAACGATGGATTGGTCAAATCGGTGATGGATGCGGCGGAGGCTTCGGGAGATGGGATGTGGAGATTGCCGTTGGATGCGACCTCGAAGCGATTGAACCGGTCGAGCATCGCGGACGTAAAGAATAGCGGTGGCGCTCCTGCTGGATCGATAACGGCGGCGCACTTCATTTCGGAGTTCGCGGAAGACACGCCTTGGGTGCACATCGACATCGCCGCGGTCTCGATGGTAACCGGCAACCGGGGGATGTTCCGCACTACCGGCGCGACTGGTGCGCCGACTCGGACCCTTGCCAACCTAGTGGTGTCACTGGCTAGATGAATTGAACAAGGCTGCGATTTCGATACTGGTTTTTGCGTCGATAGCGGTCTCGACGATCGTTATTGCGGCGTGCGGGACGCTCGAGAGTGGGCGAACGTTTCCAACGCCGGAGGCTCGTGGACCGTATGAGGTCTCTACTGAGTACGCGGTCGTAACTCCGACATCGATCGATTTGCCGGAGGGTTGGTGGAATCCGATCGACGAAAAGAAGCTTGAACAGATCGAATATTCGTTGGTCGGCATCAGGATGTGGGGAAACTGCGTCTGGTATTTCGACGATCCCTCGCCAGCTACGGAAGCGGCGGTGCGGATGGCGCTTTCTGACGTGATCAACTCGCCGATAGCCAACTCAATTGGCATCATCGAAGGCGCGGATTTGGAAGCGGTTTGCGAAGGCTCGGCAGCGGTGTCTGATATCGATATCAATGTCACCGACGGGAGACGGGCGGCGATCGCGTCCGATTTGATGGTCGACCTGTTGGATTCCTGCGTAACGTTCTACGCGACACCCGATGCACCGTTGGCGTATCGGATCGCGACGAATTTCATGGACATGTTGTGGATGTTGGAGTTGGATTCGCCCAGATGGCCACGAAGAGATTTTTGGGGCGTCCGGGAGTGGTGCGACAACGTCGTCGATGGCGCGGTGGCGAGTTAGGGAAGAACTGGTGATAATTCGGGATCAGCGTTGATTTTGATGATTAACTCGTAGGCATCGGGAAGGATGACATCACTGGGATTGGTTATCAATCCTTGTCGCTCGCACGGCCTGCTTTTATCCACAAGTCGTTCCATCGTCTATTGGCATCTTCTCGTTTCTGACGATTCTGTTCACGTTTGTCAGCTTGATCTCGAGCAATTTCGTTGCGGTACTTGAGGACATCTCTTTCTTGGATGAGTTTCAAGCAGTTCGTAAAAACAATGTTTTTGCCTACCACAGCGAAGCCGCCGCGTCTCGGTGTGGGGTCGAAAAGCTGTTCCGAAGTCCTTGTCAAAGTAAATACGTCGGTGTCACCAAATTCATCTTCGATTAACTCCAAGACGTCCGCAAGACTGACGGCATTCAACGAGCTCGGTACCCACCAATTCACAAGTTCCTGTTTCGAAAAAATCCCTCCTGCTTCTTCGATAATCCAAAATGTGTCGCATTCGCATCTCTGGATGTACTCGTCTTGGTTAGCGTCAGTGCATCGTACGGTGGCGTTTGTTTCCATGAGTTGCGTGATTTCTCCTAACCTAGTCGCTACTCGCCCCAGATTTTGATGGCGACGAGTATCCCGGTTACATGGATGGTGTCTGGGGTTCGACTATCGCTACTTGATTGTCGATTTGTTCTGTCGTTGTCATCAAATCTCTTCCACATCCGACAGGTGTTCCAACAGTTTACTACCTATTCGGATTGCCCATACTCCCGATTGGTCACGGCGGGCTCGCGGGCAAGTTCGTGTCTTACATTCGCCATCAATTCTGGATCTACATGGAGAACGAACTGGATCACTTCGTCGATTGCCAACCGGACCGGATCATATTCAACTTGCGCAATAGCTCGTATCTCCGATCGATTGAACGTGTCGAATGCGGATGCAAGTCTTTTCAAGTCTTGTGCCCCCAAAAGCGGGACCGGCAATGATCGAAACCCGTCGACGCTGAATTGGGGACGCGGCAACTTAAATGGGTCTGCGATGTTCAACGATGAGACGACTCCAAGAGATGAATTAAACCAGACGCACATGCTTTTTTCCCATTCTTCGGCGTCAAGTTGGGATTCCGACAGCAAAAATGCTTGCCATGTAGACGTTACAGCAGGAGATGGAGTGCGAGTTGCTATAACCCTAGCGTTCGTCGTGTCGATACTGTTACACAGGAACAGATTAGCTCTACGTTGCCACGCGTCGTTGGCTTGCTCTACTTGGCTCGGCTTAGCATTAACATACACGTCTGGCTCGGATTCCAATGAGATTTTGGGAGGTACGTTCGTCACGACGTTCCGGCCTAATCTAATCGATGGATAGAAGGTTGTGTTGTTGCACCAAAGTCCGCGTCTACCTAGTCGGTCGGCCGAATTCGCCGCCGTGAAGTATTCACGCGTGTTCCTACTGGAGGGCAGATCAGCCAGTTGTCCGATCTCAGCAACTGGGAACAATTGACTTGATGCAACGCGTGAACCTACATCCACCAAGAATGAAGACAGCATCGCCATTGGTCGCCATTTTCCATTGACCATCTCGCGAGCACACCGTTCATCGATGATTCCGATTGACCCATCGTTGGACTCATCGATGTTCGCTATCTTTGAAGCCAATGTGACGGCATCTTGAGAAGATCCTGGATTTCGCGTCAATAACACGAATTTGGTTTCCGGACGCTCAGCAGGTTCGTCTATCTCGTGTCGTCGAGCGATCACTAACATCTCTGAAATGTTAGTGTTCTCCGAGAAATAGAATCGTGATGGATCGTGAGATGCTATCACGGTTTCGATATGGAACTGTTGAGCCAGTAATCGTCGGACCTCGGCACCTGACACATTGGAGGATCCCACCAAGGGCAAAACTAGCGCGACGGTTGAGCCTACATTTAATTTGCCCAGGTGCTCTGCCAAAACAGCGAATGATGTACCGCCCGAAGCACGATGCGCCCCACGTCCTCTGACCAACTCGCCCTCGCGCTTGCTAATGATTCTCTCATCTTGGTGGGAAAATTGATCGTACCTCAAATCGTTGCGTGTGTAAGGCGGATTCATGATCACCAGATCGTAGGTGTTAGGATGAGCAGCGACAGTGCCGGTTCCGCGGTCTACATGCTCTCCTCGTGTCCACTCGACCGCCATTCTGCTTTGCGCGCCTTGCGTCCAATCGACGGGACTGTGCGAAGCTCCTAGGTCCAACAATTCAAGAGAACCGACGTTCGCAACTCGTTGACCATTTTTGTCAACAACCTCAAGTGGCATCATATGGATATTCATGTCCGCGAAAGCTGATGATGGTGAGACGAGACCCAAGGCTGTGGCTGCCATATGGCACGCTGTGATGTTGATGTCCAATCCCCATACAACGTCTTCGATCAGTTTGTTCGCGTCTTCTTCGGATTGGTCGCGCAAAGAGCGGAGCCGTTCGGTCGCAGCCATAAGTAAAGTGCCAGTTCCGCACGCTGGATCTATCAGCTTGTAGTCAGATAAGTTTTGTGGCAGGTGGCATTCTCGGATCGCGAGCCACGCGAGAATCATCGCGGCCGGTGTTGAGGTATAGAAACTGCCGTCGTATCTGGCGGAGTCGAGTAAGCGGTGAAAGATTCGGTCTAGCAAGTCTTGGCGTAGTGCAGCTGGATCTCGTGAGGCGCGCAAAGCCGTGTTGACTACGCTTGCGATCGCTTTGCTCCAAGTGTCGATTTGAGCTGGTGCTGCCAACACGGTTAACGCTGACGTGAAAATGGGGCGGTAGTTTAGGACAAGAATGGAGGACCAAGCATCCTCAAGCGCACCAATAATGTCGGTTTCGCGCATACATTCACGGATACGTTTGGGTGGCCACTCACCCTCGAAGTCTTCACCTGTTGTCGCGTCGATGTCGGGTCGCATGTCGCTCAAGTGGTTGTCCAAACGAGCGTGGAACATCGCCGCTGCAAGAACCACAAGTAGTGCACGTTTTGCGGCAGCCTTCGATCTGTCACGACGTTTGTGCCGTAACGGAAGATTCATTGAGCGGGCTAGATCGCGTATCTGCTCTTTATGCAATACGTCGACCGCTCGTTCTAACGCTTGGTCGATGTCGTTTACCAGCAGACTCGCGTCGCCATGATCTTGAGGCATGGTATGGAGCGCGTCTCTCAAAACGGCGGAAGTTCCGGATACGAAATCGCGATTTGGCAACGTGGCCCATTCGAAAGTGGTGAACTCGTCGAAATCATCGACGTTGAGATTGCGTGGGTAATTTATCGCTATGACACGATCAACTAGTACGACTCCCTCGCCAGCTTGGTCGAGACGCCGTTGGGCGTCAGCCAATGCGCCAGCCTGTGTACCTTTTTCCCCTTCCAAAGCTATGATCATCCCATCTACGCGAACGCGCACGTCGATACGTCTTTGACCTGCTCCCAACGGTTCAGCAGTTACGTCCAATCCGCCGGACGTCAGCAATTCAGAGAGCCTGTAATTCAGTATTGGTTCGTAGGTTGATCCGCGCATTGCCCTGACCTTTCAGCGATACGGGCGTCCAGAAATACCAACACAAGTGTATCATATCTGCTTGGCGTCTGTTCGTTTTCGGCGAACGTTAGAAAGGCATGATGGTGGCGTCGAAAAGAGTTTCTGTGATCAGGATGGCTCCGATGGCGATGCTGAGGGCACCGGCGGCGAGGGTAATGGCCCGGTTGAGAGCGAGTTTAGAGGCGGCGGCTTTGAATGGCAATGCGAGGAAGATTGTGAGGATCGCCATTGAGAGCATGGTGCCGATGCTGAAGAGGGCGATGTATCCGAGGCCGGTCAAGGTCGAGTCGATCGTGGGAAGGAGGACGACCATCACCGCGGCGCTTCCGGCGAGTCCGTGGACGGTGCCGATAGCGAAGGATTTGACGCGGAAGACGGGTCTACCCAAGATAAATAAGCTGTTGTGGTTGTCGCTGTTGGGTTTGTGTTGGGATAGACGCGCGTGTGAAGCTTGAGGCGGGTGCGTGGCGTGGACGTGGACGTGCGGGCCGACGCCGTGGTCGTGTTGGTGGATGTGGAGTTTGCCGCGCAGGACGTTCCACGCGGTGCTGACGCCGAGATATACGAGCATGATTCCGACGCCTGCTTCGAGGAATGGAGCAATGGCTTCGTAGCGTTCGATTGCGATCTCGTTGGAGATCAGGATGAAGGTTCCGAGGATGAGGAGCGGGACGGAGTGTCCGGCTCCCCAGGATGCGCCGAGCCAGATGGATTGCCAGATGTTTCGCTCTTTGCCGACGATGTTGGCGACGGCTACTACGTGGTCGGCGTCGGTGGCGTGTTTGAGTCCGAGGAGGAAGCCGAACGCGAGGACGGCAATTACGCCTGAATTGGGTTCCATACCACTGATTCCGAATAGTGATTTGTTAACTGAAACGAAGCGAGTTGCGACGGGAGATTTAGATGTTGGTGAACGGAGGTGTGGCACGCCCGGAGGGATTCGAACCCCCGACCCTCTGGTTCGAAGCCAGATGCTCTGTCCCCTGAGCTACGGGCGCACGGATACTCTCGAATTCGCAAAATAGAGTGGGGTGGACGGAGGGAATCGAACCCTCGATCTTCAGGGCCACAACCTGACGTGTTAACCGCTACACTACGCCCACCACGAGAACGCGAATGCGAGGTATGCGTCTAACTGATTCTAAAACAGGTGGCAGTAATGGTTGCCGATGATCTTGCGCACCTTGGCAGGACCACCGTCATTCCGGCGGCGGCGGGAATCCAGCGGCGAATAGGCAAAACGATTGTGCAATAGTATAAGATAGAACGTATGAGTTTAAAAACGCTTTGAAAATGAATCGGAAGGAGATTTATGGGCGTAACACATGTAACAGCGACGGTCCGGAACCCTGCGGACCCGGAACGTACTTGGGAAGGGTTGTTCCTTGTGGACACTGGTGCGACGGATTGCCTAGTCCCGCGACAGCATCTTGAGGCGATCGGGCTGGAACCGGAAAGCGAGAGGGTTTACAGTTTGGCGGACGGCAGCGAGCACCGGATGTCGGTCACCGTGGCCCGTATCGAATTCATGGGCGAGGTCGTCGGGGCGACGATTGTGATGGGGGAAGATGAGTCGGAGCCGTTGTTGGGAGTCACGGCGTTGGAGTCGGTGGGGATTGAGGTGGATCCGCGGAATCAGGAGTTAAAGCGGTTGCCGTTTGTGCGATTGAGGTGAGGGGCATCAGAATAGGGGGCGTTTGGATCACAACGTGTATTCGTTGAATTCGGCGTTGGGATACGGAACCTGGATGATTGATGTGGAAACTGGGGCACCTGCCGTCAAGCACACCCAGCTTTCGTTTCGCGAAGGGGATCTTTGCACGACCGGTGGTGGCACAGATTAGAGCACAGATCGAGGCGAATCCTAGATTGCCCAACCCCTCTGGATTCCGGCTTTCGCCGGAATGACGGTAGTTGTGAACAGAAACCGAAAGGGAGGGTTTGCTGGCTGGTGCCCCCTTTGTCCTTCGGACATTTCCCCCGTGAACGGGGGAAACCCGACCGCCTCGCGCTTCAACGCAGTACCGGCTTTTGCCGGAATGACGGTGGTTGTGAACAGAACCCGACAGGGAGGGTTTGCTGGCTGGTGCCCCCTTTGTCCTTCGGACATTTCCCCCGTGAACGGGGGAAACCCGACTGCCTCGCGATTCAACGCAGTACTGGCTTTTGCCGGAATGACGGTGGTTGTGAACAGAACCCGACAGGGAGGGTTTGCTGGCTGGTGCCCCCTTTGTCCTTCGGACATTTCCCCCGTGAACGGGGGAAACCCGACTGCCTCGCGGCTCAAGGTAGCCTCTGCTTTCGTCGGAACGTCGGGTGTTTGTTGCTAGAATTGCCGCAGTTGTTAACTGATGAGAGGACTGCGTGATGAAGATCGTTGATGTTCGACCGATGGTGGTGGAGAATGATCCGCCGTTTATTGGGGGGCAGCATTTGCTGTTTGTGCAGGTGGTTACGGATGAGGGGATTGTGGGGCTGGGGGAGAGGGTAACGGGTAGCGGGTATTCGGGGAATGTGGTTGATTTGCAATCGATGATTTCGCTGCTGGAGGAGTATGGTCGGTATGTGCTGATCGGGGAGAATCCCTTCAATATCGAGTTGCTGTGGCAGAGGATGTATGGGAGCCGACACGATTTTCGGCATCCGAGTCTGCATTCGACACCGGCGATCAGCGCGTTGGAGATGGCGTTGTGGGACATCGTGGGTAAGGCGACGGGGCAGCCGGTCTACAACTTGCTGGGTGGGAAGTTCCACGAGAAGTTGCGGGCGTATGCGTATATGCCGCAGCCGGAGGGCGGGTTCATGGCGAACCCGGCGGCGGCGGGTCCGATCGCAGAGAAGCTGCTGGAGCAGGGGAACACGGCCTGCAAGATTGATCCCTTCACTCCGCTGTTCCCGGGTCCGCGGGATGTGGGTCTGCCGGAGATCACGCAGGCGGCGAAGATTTGGAAGGCGGTGCGGGATGCGGTCGGGAACGAGCTGGAGGTGGGTATCGGGACGCATGGTCAGCTGACGACTTACAGCGCGATCCGGGTGGCGGATTTCCTGGAGGAGTACCACCCGTTCTGGTTTGAGGAGCCGGTGCCGCCTGAGAATGTGGAGGAGATGGCTCGGGTTGCGGCGCACACGTCGATACCGATCGCGACGGGTGAGCGGTTGGTGACGAAATGGGAGTTTTCGAACTTGCTGGAGAAGCAGGCGGCGCAGATCATCCAACTGGACTTAGGTCAGTGCGGCGGAATCATGGAGTCGAAGAAGATCGCGGCGATAGCGGAGGCGCACTATGCGGTGATTGCGCCGCACATGTATTGCGGTCCGATCGCGGCTGCGGCTGCGATTCAGCTGGACACGTGTTCGCCGAACTTTATGATTGCGGAGGCGAACCAGGGGCCGTTGCACAAGATCATCTTCAAGGAGCCGCTGGTGTTCGAAGACGGGTACTACATCCCACCGACGGGGCCGGGGTTGGGCGTGGAGTTGGATATGGATGTGGTGAAGGGGAGGTTGTTGGTGGGGTGAGTTATTTGCCGTTGTTGGCGAGACCTTCGGGCGGTTCGGCGCGAACGGATTGCTCGTTCATCTCCTGTAAAGCATCCTTACGCCCTCGTTCGTACGCCTCATTTACGGCCTGTTGGTAGGTATCCTTGCGGCCTTTTTCGTAGGCCGCGTTGACTCGGGCCTCCCGTTTTTCACGGTCTTTCTTTTCGAAATGCCGTTCGAGTAGGGTTTTGAGTACCATTACTGCCTCCAGTTCGATGATGCTTGCGGTGGCGGCCACAAATACGAGAGCGGCAGATCCGCCTGCTACGACTGAGATCGTACTTGCTATGTTATCGTGTGTGCCGGTATGGTTTTCGGACCACCAGAGCGCCGCGATCAAGGGTGCGGCCTGCGATGTGAATAACAGGTAGAACCAACCGATCCACTCTGGCCGAATGGTCCAGACGGAGTGTCGTGGATCTGGCGAGGCGATCGGAGGACCGGTCAGTTGTGTATCGCGATTTACGTCACGCATGTTCGCATTATATGGGCGTGAGTTGTGCAAATGACGCGAGATGGCGAAAATTCTGGTCGTTCAATTGGTCCCATCTATTGGCGTGGCGGGATGAAGATGGAGTATTCGGAGATGGGGGTTCGCTCGCCGTCGATTTCGCCCCATAGGAGGATGGTGTAGACGCCGTTGCCGTGTTGGGCTAGGAGGTCGGAGATGTTGGCGGAGATGGAGAATGAGTCGTTGTTGACGGACCATTTGATTGCGGTGATCGAAGGGATTGTCAGGTGGCGTGTAGTTTTGGTCTGGCTTAGGTCTCGGGCGTGTCGCCAATTCTCTTGAGCTTCTCCGTTTGACGTGGGTGGTGGTGAATCTGGCGGGATGTCGTACGGATCTGGGCACCGGCTCGAAGTGATTTCGACGGTGGATTCGTGCTGAGTATCGGCCGATCCGGGTTCTGGTGGTGGCCGGATGCTGGCGATGCGCTGTCCGTTGTTGTAGCAATACGTTCTGGAGAGTTGGCCTCGGGTTAGGGGTTGGGGAGGGCGGTCGTAGTAGATGGTGAGAGTCGACGACGTTGCAGAGATTGCGGCTCCGTTTTTCGTCTGGCCGCTGAGGGCGAGCGTTCCCGAGTCGATCGTCGGTTTGGTCTCGTACTCGATGTAGTCGCCGACGAAGAGTTGGACGAACCAGATGGTTGGCGGGCGGTATGTGAGGCCAATGCCGACTTTGCGATGGTGCGGGTTAAGAATGTTCCGACGATGGCCGGGGCTGTTCAGAAAGCGATCCATCGCGAAGTCGATTTGCTCCCTTGGCGTTTCCAAGTGGTAGTCACCCAAATCTTCGGGGCAGAAGTCGATGGCGAAGACGTTTTCTGCGGAGTATTGCTCACCACCGGCGAGCGTGTAGCGCATATAAGGTTTGAGGCCGTCGGTGTCCCAGTGGCCGCGGGTGCAGTGGACGCGTGAATGTTCGGCGTGGGATTGCGCGGCGGGAACGGTGTCGAGGGTCAGTTCGTTAAGGTCTTCGGCGGTTCGGGCTTGGTTGATTTGGGATAGGGCGTATGCGCGAAGGGTATCGCGTTCAAATTGGGCTAGTGTGGAGGGTGTTGGCACATCGGTTCGAGCGCAGGTTACGAAAACCAAGAGCGCGATCGTCAAGACTGCGAATCTTCCGGCGGTTGGAAATCGAGGCATGGTAGCGTCCGGAAGCGAACATGATGTCTAGCGATACGCCGCTGTTATCGTTGGGTTGATCAATCCGATGTTGGGCGTTTGCGTTGGGATGTGCGACGGAGATTGGCGGGGTTGATGCGTTGAAGGACTGACGGTCGCCATCTTGGGATCGGTCGCTGTTCGGAAGTCACGACGGCTTCCACGCGTTGCAGGTTGCGGGCGACAGTGTTGCCGAGGTGTGTGGCAAGTCGAGTCGGGTCGACGGCTTGTGGGACGAATCCTCTTAGGCGGCGTGGGCGGAAGAATCCGGCTCCGGCGATGACCCATCGTTTGAGCCAGAACATCCAAGCGACTAACCCTGCGGCGAGGACGCTGATACCTACTACTATGTGATAGCCCCACCTGAAACCAACGCCAGGCATGTTCTCGAAGTTCATGCCGAAGAGTCCGGCGATCAAGCCTAGTGGCAGGAATACGGTGGCTACGATGGAGAGTACCTTCATGATTTCGTTTTGGCGATTTCCAACGACGGAGAGATAGGTAGCGAGCGAGGTGTCGGTGCGCTCTCTGACACCGTCGTTAGAAGCCTGTACTCGCGCTAAGTCGTCGGCGAGGTCGCGGAAATAGAGGTCCACGCCGTGACCGATGAGATCGAATTCTCTTCGTCCGAGGCGATTCAAGACCTCTCGTTGAGGTGCGAGGGAGCGGTTGAGGCTGAGGCAGGAACGTTTCAGAGACATCAAAGCCATCAATGCGAACTGGTCTGGATCGACCAGTATCTGTTCCTCGATGGCGTCTGCTTGGTCTACCATGCGTTCCAACGTTGGTAGGATCGCTTGGATAAGTGCATCGAAGATGGCGTGGGCGAAGAAACCGGGTCCTCTCAACATCGGGCGTCCATCGATTTCGACCAGCTGCTTGACGGCTTCGATACTGGGCATTTCCGCGTTGTGTACGGTGACGACGAAGTTCTGGCCGATGAACATGCCGATGTCTATGGTCTGGACGATTTCGGTCTCGGCAGTGTAATCGACGCTTCTGGCGTTCAGGAAGATGTAGTCGCCGAAGTCTTCAACTCGTGCGAGTCGGCTCTCAGAGTTTATAGCGCCTTCGACGACGAGGGGGTGGAATCTGAATTCGTCAAGCAATGCTAGCCGGTCGGATTCGTCAGGCTCGGCGATGTCTATCCATAGCAGTCCCTTGCCGGATGTGAGGGCGGCTCGGATGGCTTGGATTTCGATGTTGGGGTAGACGCGTGAATCGGTATCGAGGAAGTACGAAGCTAGTGACATGGATTGACCTCCTTCGGGCCTCACCGCGCTGATTGGTCAAGTACTTTCTATTCTAGGGTTGCGGGATATTCCTGCATGGTGGTGGCTGATCAAGCAGGCAATGGGAAGTTGGTCGGCTACTCAGTGGGTTCGTACGGCGGGATGAAGATGGAGTATTCGGAGATTGGAGTTCGCTCGCCGTTGATTTCACCCCAGAGGAGGATGGTGTACACGCCGTTGCCGTGTTGGTCTAGTAGGTCGCTGATGTCGGCGGAGACGTTGAAGGTATCGTTGGTGACAGACCAATCGTTTGCCGTTATCCAAATGGCGTTGTGTTGGTACGGAACGGTTCCACCAACTTTGGGATCGAAGTAAGAGGAAGCTGGAGGTGTGTCAGGGGACACGTTGTAAGGATCTCGACATCGTGTGCCGGATTGTGAATAAGCGTGAGTCGTGTAATAAGAATTGGTTCCTGGCGGTTCGCGAAGAGAGGCGATAATTCTGCCATTGTTGCCACATGTTGTGTTGTGCAATTGCCCGCGCGTCAGAGGATACGGCGATTGATCATAGTAGATCTGTATGCCGATCGACTTCCCTGAAACGACAACACCATTCATTGCTGTACCAGCCAAGCTCAGAATACCGTCTTTGATTTTAGGTTTGGTTGTGTATTTGGCGTAATCGCCGACAAAGAGTTGAACGAGCCACAGATTTGGTCGTTGGTACGAGATGCCGATGTTGACTTTGCGGTGGTTGGGGTTGAGGATGTTGCGCAGATGACCAGGGCTGTTCATCAGGCCGTCCATTGCCTCGTCGATATGAGCATCGATCGTCTCTGAGATGTATCTATCTGGGTTTGTAGGGCAGAAGCCCGAACCGCTGACGTTTTCCGATGAATATTCTTCGCCTCCCGCGAGAGTGTAACGCATATACGGTTTGAGGCCATCGGTTCCCCAGTGGCCGGTGACGCAGTTCGCTCGCATGTCTTCCGCGTGGGATTGAGCGGCGGTATTGTCGTCTAGTGTGACGGCGTTGAGTCCAGCGGCGGTTCGGGCATTGTTGATGAGTTGAAGTGCGTATTCGCGGGCTTCGATGAGTTCGTCCTCTGATAGCCCAGACTGGGTTATCGGTGTTGGAGTAGGCGTCTGTGTCGGTGTCGCGGTCGAAGTTGGAGTACTTGAAGGCGTGGAAGTAGCGGTTGGCGTTAAAGTCTGCGTTGGGGTCGGAGTGACCGTCGGCGTGTGAGTCGCTGTTGTGATAGTTGGGGACGGAGTAGCTGTCGGTACAGGGGTAGAGGATGGTTCGGACCACCCGCCGTTAGCACGATGCCCAATCGGAGTAGGAGTCGGTACCAGTTTGGGTGCGATTGCCCTGGTGGGTATCGGAGTAGCTGTCGGTGCTGGGGTAGGGGATGGTTCGGGCCATACGTCGTTAGCACGATATTCAGTCGGAGTAGCGGTCGACACCGGTGGTGAGATTAAGACAGTTGTGGGTGGTTGGTTCTGGAATAGGGAACGCCATTCGTCGCGCCACTGCTGACTGACATCAGGACGAATTGCGCTGACGAACAGGTATAGGAAGACGATGATTGCAAGAAGTTGCGCGAGTCTTTTCATCGTTTCTAGCTAAGGACCTCAATCGACGGTCAAGATTGGGTGTTTCGAGGCACGACTCTATCTTGCGAGGACGTTGTCGAAAAGTTGGGCCCACGAATCCATGAGCATTTCAACGGTTGACGGTGACGAGACGGTAAGGACGAGATAGGTGACGATCAAAGATACGAGCGCGAATGCGGTTAAAGTCCACAGTATTGACCGTATCCTACGTGTCCGTTTTTCGCGTACGAGTCCTTCGCGTATTTCACGTCGTCGATGTTCCTCAGCTCGCTGGTGTTCGAAAATCTCAATGAACGGACCCGGCGGATGATGCCGCGGCGGTCGATTTGAAGGTCTCATGTCAGGCGTTGTTCGGGGGCTAGGTTTCCCAATTCAATCAAGAAGCGTCGCAGCGGTTCTGAGATCACTCCACTTAAAAATACACCTATCAGCACCAACGAAACGTTTGACCAAGTTGCGCTAAGACTTAGGTCTGTGGGAAGGGCTACCGCGACGAGTGTAACGGGCAAAAACAGCATCGTCATCGCAAGTACCTGTGTTCCCGGACCGGAAATCCTGCCGTTTTTGTGCCGTCTAGCGAATTTCAAGACCAACAATGCTACTGGTGCCCAGATTGCGCCACCAACGAAAACGACTGGTAGGGGCAACAAAATGAGATCGAAACCTCCGTCGTTGCTCGCCAACCCAACGAACCAATAAATCATCGTCGCAACCAAGGCGGGCGCGAATCCAGCAACGAGCATCAATTCTCGACGGACCGCTTCGACGACAATCAAGCACCCTGGCAATGCCGACAAAATCAAAATCGCACTAAACGAAATGGACTGCCAATCGTAATTGTTTCCAATGGCCAAAGGCTAACACGAACAAAGAAAAACCCGAAATCCATATCTCCCAACTCCTGACGGTCAAAGGTTCGGGCGGCAGTATAAGTTTGAAGAAGGGCCACAACGTTACTAGGAAAGTGATCGCGATCTTGGTGAAAAGGTTGTCGAAGCCGTCGAAAATCCATGCCATCGCGTAAAAAGGCGCACAGATGAACAGGATGGCAATTGTCAGAATGCACCATCGCTCACGGATGGCGCGGTAGAACCTGACGAATCCGTCGCGAGTCGACCTTGCGTATTTGCTTATGGGTGGCATGGCGGTTCAGCGGGATGTATGCCTCATGGGCATCGCCGACGGCTTACCGCCAATCATCCTTCTTTGATCCACGATTTGGCTATCAAAATTGTAGCGGATAAAGTCCGCCGCGACGACCGCCATTACTACGGGTTACGGCTATTCCGCGATCTACGTCTAACCACCATCCGTCAGCACTTGGATGACGGCGGTCAGGTTTTGCTTATTTATCCGATCGAACGTGTGGTACTGGACCCAGTAGTACACGTTGTGATTGCGGTCAAGAAACACAGTAACCGGATAACCGATCACGCCGTATGGGCCGCTAATCCCCCCTTTGATGTCAGGCACCCCTGGGAATGTAACACCTAACCAATCGAATTCTGCAGCTCCTCTTTCAATCTCGTCGGGCCTGAAAAGGATGCTGTGGACACCGACGAATTGAACATCGCCGCCAGACGGCTCACCAAATTCCTGATAGAGCTCCTCTAAGATCCTCAATCCCTGTATACACTTCGAGCAGGATGTTAACCAGAAGAAGATGACGATCGGTTTGCCAGCGAATTCCCGGGTATCGAATGTGCCGCGGGCGTAGGTATTTCCGCGAAAGCCTTTGGCATTCCCGAGACCGTTGAATGTCTGTACGAACCACTCGAGATCGTTGACTGTCTGTACGAACAACTTGGACGATTCCATAGTTTTCGAATCTTCCGCTGTTTCATTGCTTATGGGCGCGATTTTTGGTTGCGGAGTGGTTATATCGGTTGGCGGGATTGTTGTAGGAGTGGAAATTGGCGAACGCTCTTCTACAAGTTGAATGATCGTGTGTTGTAGCGATCGGATGTCGTCAGGAAGAAGCTCGGGTCGGAGGAGCAGTGCCGCAACGGTTGCGGCTACTACTGTAAATGCGACCGCCAAAAATAGGCTCTTTTTACTCCGTCTAGCCCTAGTGCGCCTATGGGGATTCGACGGTGGGTGACGATGATGTTGTGATGGGCTAGATTTCGACTGATGCCACACAGCCTCTTCATGCCTTCGCCGTTCTGCATCCTGATTTTGCCTCTGCTGAGCTTGATATCTTAACCCGCGTCGGCCTTTCCCAATCAACTCGTCACGCGCCGCGTTGAGACGCTTAGTCAGTTCGGTTGCAAGGGGATCGCTGTTGTGTTGGTCGGGATGGTATGCTGCGACCCATCGGCGATGCGCGTCGATGATCTGGGATTGCGACGCGTCTTTTAAGATGCCTAAGACGACATGGGGGTCAAAGTTACTCGCCTCCCATTGATCGAGCGAACGACGTAGTTGATCGCGTCGCCAATCGGCTTCATTCTGGGTTCCTGACCTGTTTTCTGACATCGGCAAAGTGTAGTGGCAGGATGTTCGCGTTGGGCGGATTCCCTGCGTTTGACCATGTGTGCTGATTAACCTGCCCCGCCGCGCCGCCCCTCTGGATTCCGGCTTTCGCCGGAATGACGTAGGAGGGTGCGGGAATGACGCTTGGGGGTGTTTTGGCGGGATGGACCCGCTACGTCTCGCTTCGCGCCCCCTTTGTCCTTCGGACATTTCCCCCGCGAGCGGGGGAAACCCGATTGGCGTGTTGGTTATTTCAGACTGTCGAGATACTCCTGCATCGTCGCATCCGTCGGGGGGTAGTATTTGCCGGGGCGGACGTTTTCGTTGAGGATCTTTTGCTTTACGTAGTTTTCGACGCCTTCGTGTTCTTCGACCCATTGGACGGCTTCTTCGGCGAACCAGGAGGGGACGACTACGCAGCCGTCGTCGTCGCCGACGATGACGTCGCCGGGGCGGACTAGGGCGCCGCCGCATTGGATGTCGCAGTTTTCGTAGGCGGGGTCGGCCCAGGGGCGTCCGCCGTAGGGGGAGCGCTCTTGGGCGTAGACGATGAGGCCGTAGTCTTCGTCTTCGAGGACGCCGAGGTCGCGGATTGCGCCGTCGGTTACTAGGCCGTCGGCGTTGTTCATTTTGAGTTGGAGGAGTTTAACGTCACCGGCGACGGCGGCCCATTGTTTGCCCATGAGGTCGGCGACTAGGACGTCGCCGGGACCGCAGCGGGCCATGGCGCGGTATTCGGGAGAGTCTTCGCCGATCTTGGTTTCGACGTCGAGGTCTGGGCGTGGTGGGAGGAAGCGGAGGGTTCGGGCGCGTGCGGCGAGGCGTTTGCCGGGGGTGAAGTTTCGGACGCCTTCCATGAATGGGAGGGTGACGCCGGCGACGTTTGCTACGGCGGCCCAGGTGGTGGCGATGGGGAGTTTGCGGAAGCGGTCGAGGATGTCGTCGGAGACGTCGACTGGGGTGAAGGATCGGTCTGGCATTGAGTTGAAGCCTTTCGTGATGAGTGTGCGTATTTGTTGGCTTTGATGATGTTAACGCACAGCGGGGTGTGAACTAGGATGCGAAGGAAGGGGCGAGAGGGTGGGTTACGTAGTTACGTAGTTGCCTGATGACCCGTCTTTGATCGGATTGATTGAAGGGGGATTCCATGCGGAATTTCGAGCATCCCCTGCGTGCTTCGCACGCGTCCCCTTCGCTTTGCGAAGGGGAGGTGTTACATGGTATCCTTCGTGGCGCTGGGACTTTGCGCAGGGGTGGTTACCGCTGTTCGCGGGATTTGATGGCGAATAGGACTTCTTCCACGGACATGCGGCCGACGGGGCCGGATGCGTACATGGAGCCGAAGACTACGCCGCCGCGGGAGAGGAGAAGTTCTGTGGGTTGCATGTAGCGGCCATGGTGATCGGTTGTCCACAGCGCTCCGAGTGATTCGAATTCGGCTTCAGTCATACCGTAGGCGACGGGGAAGGTGAGGCCGAGTTCGTCGCGCATTGATTTGACTTCTTCGAGGGTTCCGACGGTTGCGGCGATGACTCCCGCGTCGAGGGTTTCGAGTTCGTCGATTTTCTCTTGGTAGCTAACTAGCTGCCTTCGGCAGTAGCTTCACCATGCGCCGCGAAAGAAAAGCAGCGCGACGTAACGGCTATTCATTCCCGTGGGTAAGGTAATGTCACCGCCGTCGACGATGCGCAGATTAAGTTTAGGTAGGCGATCGCCCTGTTTAAGCATTTCGGACATTGAATGATGACCTCGGTTCAATTGGAGTCGCGTTGGCTGCTGATGTTAACTAAAGCGCGGCGTCTGGGTTTCCGGCACGCTCAGGCGTAGTTGGTTCGGCATCTTCGGCCGGTTCCTTGGTTGCGTCGAGGCCGAGCATTTCGAGTGCGGTTATTTTGGCTTCTGCCAAATTGTCGACGATGTGTTCTTCAGGAACCGCGTCGATGGCGTTGAGCGCGCGCAGGGCGGTCTCGGGGACGCCCCCAAGACCGACGAGGATGCAATGTGTATCCAACGTTAAGGCTACGTCGATCATCTGTTCGACGACGAGAGCGGCGCTGTCGTCGATGTAGATGGTGTCGGTGAAATCGAGGATAACGACTTCATGTTCGCGGATGTCTTCGCTGAGGGTCGTGATAAGTCGGCCGGAGGAGGATACGGTGAAGCTTCCGCGAAGTGAGACGAGGCCGACCCGTGCCGCAAACTCACCCATGGATCGTGCGGCTTTGAATCCTCGGAAGAACACTTGGTCAAGGATCGGGACAGATACTACGCTGTCGAGTTCGAGGCGTTCGAGTTGCTTGGCGGTGGCCATTCCGGCGGCGATCAGTCCGATGGCGACGGCGGTGACGAGGTCGAGGAAAACGGTGAGTGTCATGGTGATGACCATGACGATGAGGTGTTCGCGTTGGACGCGATGAATGCGCGTGATGAATCGCCAGTCGACAATGTCCCAGCCTACTTTGATGAGAATTCCCGCAAGAGCGGCGAGGGGGATATTTTCGACGTATCGACCGACGCCCAGAACGAGTGCCAGGAGGATCGCCGCCCGGATGACTCCAGATATCTGCGTTGTTCCGCCGGCGCGGAGGTTGACTACGGTTCCGAGCGTTGCGCCGGCACCTGGCAAGCCGCCGATAAATCCGGCGACGGTATTCCCGATGCCTTGACCGATGAGTTCTTTGTTCGGGTTATGCCGAGTGCGCGTCATCGAATCGGCGATTAGAGAGGTGAGCAGGCTGTCGATCGATCCTAGGAGCGCAATGATGATGGCGGGTTGGATCGCTTTGACGATGAAGTCGCTTTCGATGTGCGGGAATTGGATGCTCGGCAAACCGGACGGCACATCACCGATGATGGGTGCGTCGGTCAACCAGAGCAATCCGAGAAAGGTGCCCGTGACGAGGGCGGCCAAGGTGGATGGTAGGTATCGACTGAGGCGTTGTGGCCAGAACACACCGACCGCGAGAGTCGCGGTGGCGATGATGGCGGCGCTGGTGCCGAAACTGGTGAATGCGTCAGGCCACGCGCGGATTGCACCGACTGGACCGCCGGATACGCCCTCTGCTCCGACGAATGGCAGGACTTGGAGAATGATGATGATGACTCCGATTCCGGACATGAATCCGGAGATAACGGAGTAGGGTGTGTAAGCGACGAAACGCCCGATCTTCAAGACACCGAGGAGAATTTGGATAATGCCGGCGAAGATGACGATTGCGAAGGCATCACCGAGATGTTCGGGACCCGAGAGCGTTACGATTGCGGCCATGGCGACGGCCATTGGACCAGTCGGACCGGAGATTTGTGACTTGGTGCCGCCAAAGACAGCGGCGAAGAACCCGACGGCTATTGCGCCGTAGATGCCGGCGACGGCGCCGAGCCCGGACGCGACACCAAACGCCAGCGCGACCGGCAACCCAACCACGGTAGCGGTCAGGCCACCGAATACGTCGCCTTTGAATGTCTGGACATCGTATCTGAAGTGCAGGATGTTGGATATGTTCTGCAATTTCCCCTCGGCTTCAGTGGTCATTAGGACATCAAGCGCGCAATCAGTTTACGTGGGAATCGCAAATTACGCTTTCAGCTTTGTATGACTCATCGCTTGGTGTCGCCGATGCTTGGTAACGCGCGAATGGGGGTTAGAGACCTGGCCGAAGGGAATTGAGTCGGTTTCGGATGGCACGTTCGGCGGCGTTTTGGGGCATAGGTGTGGTATATTCCTATACATACCAAGCGTGGTTAACGCGTACGGTTGTCGACGTGGAGTTGTTGCAATCGTCAAGTTTTAGAGTGGGTACCATGACCAGTCGCATTTTGGATCGTATCGATGCACCTGGAGACCTCAAGCAACTTACGCTGGCGGAGGTTGAACAGGTAGCGGAAGAGGTGCGTGAAACCATCATTTCGGTGATATCTGAGCGTGGCGGTCATCTGGCGTCCAATCTGGGGATCGTGGAGCTTACCCTAGCTCTTCATCGAGTGTTTGACAGTCCCCGCGACAGTTTGGTGTGGGACACGACGAACCAGATGTATACGCACAAGCTGGTTACGGGCCGCCGTGATGAGTTTCAGGACATCCGATTGGCTGGTGGGTTGTCCGGGTTTGGCGAGCCAGCGGAGAGTGAGCACGATACGTTGTGCGCCGGTCACGCTGGGACTGGTCTTTCGATCGCGCTGGGAATAGCGCAGAGTGCGGCGAACCTGAACAAGGAAGCGTGGACGGTTGGGATCGTCGGAGACGGCGCGATGACGTCGGGTTCAAGTTTCGAGGCGCTGAATAACATCGTGCATCTGAACCCCGATCGTTTGATTGTCGTGTTAAACGACAATGGGATGTCGATCTCGGAGAATATCGGTTTCTTGACGAACTGGCGGAAACGTTTGATCACGCATCCGGAGTTTCAGTCAATGATCAACCGAATGAAGTCGATTTCGCAGCGGGTTCCCACCGGCGAGTTGATGTACCGCTTGGTTAAGAGGTTCAACACCGGTCTGGCGGGATTGATAGTGCCGACGATGTTTTGGACGGAGATGGGTTTTCAGTATCTGGGACCGATTGATGGTCACGATCTCGGCGCATTGGAAGAAACGTTGCGACAAGCGATGAATTCGCAGGGTTTAGTGCCGTTGGTGCATATCGTGACGCACAAGGGACATGGATTTGAACCGGCTGAATATGACCCGGTGCGTTTTCACCAACCGAGTTCTCCGTTAGGGGATTCAACTGGTGCGCCGACCTATTCAAAGGTGTTCTCCGATTCTTTGTCGAGGATAATGCGGGATGACGAGGCGGTCGTGGGGATTAGCGCGGCAATGCTCGAGGGCACAGGGCTGGCGGATGTAATGAAGGAGTTTCCGGATCGGGTGTTTGATGTGGGTATCGCGGAGCAACATGCGGTGAGTATGGCCGCGGGGATGGCGTCGAAAGATCTCAAACCGTTCGTTTCGATATATTCAACGTTCATGCAGAGAGCGTTCGACCAGATCGTGCACGACATCTGTCTGCAGAACTTGGATGTAACGTTGATCGCCGACCGGGCCGGGATCGTTGGAGAAGACGGTAAGACGCACCACGGAGCGTTTGACATCACCTATCTGAGATGTCTGCCGAACGCGATCGTAGCGGCGCCACGAGATGAGAATCAGTTGCAACATTTGATATATACGGCATATCGCTATGACGGTCCGTTCGCGATTCGGATCGCTAGGGGCACGGCAGTAGGGGTGCCAATGGATTCCGAACTGAAACAGATGCCGATCGGCAAGGGTGAGGTTGTTTTGGATGGTGACGATGTTGCGATTATTGCGCTTGGCAAATCATGCAGCGCGGCGGTAGAAGCGGCCGATCAATTGGCGGAGTACGGGATAACGTGCAGCGTAGTGGACCCGGTGTTCGCCAAACCATTGGACGGCGAGTTGATCTGCGAGGCGGCGCGCAAGACTGGCCGGATCGTTACGGTCGAGGAAAACGTGCTTGCCGGGGGATTCGGGTCTGCGGTGTTAGAAGAGCTAACAGATGCGGGGATCACCGATGTTGCGGTGCACCGAATTGGTATGCCGGATGCCTTTGTTGAACATGGGACCGCGGCGGATCAACGGCATCAGTTGCAATTGGACGCGGATGGTATCGTCGACCAAGTCCTTGGTAGATATTTTCCGGACATTGCGGCGCGAGTGCAGCGAGGGGAAGGCGCCGAGGGCTCGGCGGCCGCGTAGCCAGTTTCGATCAGAGATAGGGATCCGCCCAGCTCAATCCTGCTTTGGTATCGCTCGCAGGAATGTATTCCGCACCGATCCATCCTTCGTATCCACAGCTGTCAATGTGATTGAGGATGAATGGGTAGTTGATCTCGCCTGAACCCGGTTCGTGACGTCCTGGGTTATCGGCGATTTGGACGTGACCGATGATGGGCAGCAGGCGGGAGAATTTGCGGGCGAGGTCGCCTTCCATTATTTGTGTGTGGTAGACGTCGAATTGAAGGCGAACGTTGTCACGGACGGTATCTTTGATCAAGCGTTGGCCATGCGCGGTGGCTGAGACGAACGAACCTGGCACATCGATTGTGTTCAAAGGTTCAACGAGGACGATTGCGTCGATCGCCGCGGCCGCGTCGGCCGCGAAACGGAGGTTACTGGCTAATGTATTGTCGGTGGTGTCGGGATCGCTTCCTGCATCGGGGATGCCAGCGAGGCATGTGAGTCGTTGGCATCCGAGGGCTTTGGCGTATTCGATTGCGAGTCCGACACCGTCTTGGAACTCTCCAACGCGATGTGGTTGGACGGCGATGCCGCGGTCACCGTTGGCCCAATCGCCCGCCGGGAAGTCGAAGAGGATTTGCTGCAGGCCGTGTGTTTCGAGCTGTTCGCCGATGGCGTCTACGGGGTAGTCGTAGGGGAAGAGGTATTCGACACCTTTGAATCCATCGCGGGATGCGGCCGCGAAACGATCCATAAACTCGTGTTCGTTGTACATCATTGTTAGATTGGCTGCGACTTTCAGGGGCATAGGGGAAAACTCCTGCGTGTTGTTCGCGCCCAGTGTTGGCGCGAGTTTTGATATTAAGTGATTGAGATGATTGCTACGATACGAAGTCTCAACGAAAATCCGAGACGAGATACGAATATGCGATCTCATCGTGTCTTGACTTACGAAATTCGTCAATCGGCACGGTGAATGGCATCGAAACCCTTATTTTCCAACCCAAAATTCGAAATCGTCAATGGGCCTTTGGGGTATTGAGATGCCGTGGAATGGGTTGGAACCAGAATAAACTGGCGGCGGGCGAAGACTGGTTCGTAATGTTTGGTGCAACGTGATTGTAGTTCAATGGGTGGCGTAAGCGCGTGGATTCAGAGAACTGTGGATAGACTCGTGATTACCCCATTTTCTCAAAATTCGGCGCAAAAAGGAGTCCGATTTCATTGGATGAAATAATCGTATTCGGGGTACTGATTTTGGCGCTCGTCATGTTTGTGATGGGCACGTGGCGCTACGATATTGTTGCGCTTTTTGCATTACTCGCGCTAACGTTCGCAGGGATTGTGCTGACGGTCGAGGCGTTTAAGGGATTCGGTCATCCGGCGGTGGTGACCGTCGCGGGTGTTTTGGTGCTCAGCAGGGCGCTTCAGAATTCGGGAGTGGTCGACGTAATCGCCGCTTGGTATTCCCGCGTTCCCGATCGCTCAACGGCGCGAGTGTTGTCCGACATTACGGCGTTTTTTTCGGCTTTCATGAACAACGTCGGGGCGGTGAGCCTATTGATGCCGGTGGCTATCAGAGTTTTGAACCGCAATAAAGACCTTCCTTCGCGTTTCCTCATGCCGCTGGCATTCCCATCTCTCCTAGGAGGTTTGACAACACTGATCGGCACGCCACCCAACATCATTATCTCCAACTTTCGGCAGCAGGAGTCCGAAGAGCCGTTTCACATGTTCGATTTCACTTCTGTCGGACTTGGGATCGCAGTCGACGGAATCGCTTTCATAGCGTTGGTTGGCTGGCGTCAGCTCCGTTTTTGATGACAGTCGCGATCGGTGCGTCGTCGGCATTCCTCACGCCGATTGGCCATCAGTCAAACACGATAGTGATGGAGCCGGCTGGATATCAGTATGGGGATTATTTCCGGTTGGGGCTGCCGCTTGTATTCGTGATCGTCACCGTCTCGATTCCGCTAATCATGTGGTTTTGGCCGTTGGGGATATAGGACGAGTGAAGATTATCCGAATCCACGGCTAAACATTGATGTTGTAAATCATTGCTTTGGAACGGTGCAGCCGTGCAGATCGGATTGCATCGAACTGGGGTCAACGACAGTTCGCTGATCTAAACTCGTATTGATTCCCCCTTGGACATCAAGGGGGAGGGTCATTACAGGGCGGTTTTGGGGACTTCTTTGGTTGGGTCGCGGAAGGGAACGCGGACCAGGGTTGCGTCGACGATCCCGTCTTCGGGGAGCCGTACTTTCGCTTTGGTGCCCATGCGCCAATGGGTTTTCGGCATGACGGCAAGAGCGATGTTTGAGTTCATGTTTGGGGACCAGAACGCGCTCGTTATGTAGCCGATGTCGTTTCCATCATCGGCATCCTTTACGAGGTAGAAATCTTCGTTGTACCAGGTGATAGGTGCGCCGCCGAGTTGGAGACCCACAAGGCGCTGTTGGACACCACGTTGTTTGATGCGTGCCAAGGCGTCCTTGCCGATGAAGTTGGCTTCCTTTTCAAGGTCAACTTGCCAGCCGAGGCGGACTTCGAAGGGGTTGTTCTCGATGTCCATGTCCTGACCGTATGAGAGGATTCCGGCTTCAAGGCGCCGGATGTGGCTGGGAGCGATGACGCCGAGGTTGAATTCCTCGCCTTGTTCGAGGATGTGAGGCCAAATGTCGTCAGCGTGGATGGTTGCGTCGTGGAGGTAGATTTCGAAGCCGACTTCCGCTGAAAATCCGGTTCGGGAGATAGTTACCGGGTGACCGTTCAGTGTGTCGTGGATCAATCCATAGTAGGGAATTTCTCGGACGTGAGGTCCGAACATCTTTTCCATTAGAGGAGCGGATTTCGGGCCTTGGATCTGCACGGGTGAGACGTCGATTTCGTGGATTTCGACGTCGAAGTTGGCGAACGAGTTGACGCCTTGGGCCCAGAGCAGGACATCTGAGTCGGAGATGCTGAACCAGAACTCATCGTCGGCGACGCGTAGCAGCACAGGGTCGTTGATGATTCCGCCATACTGATTGCAGAGGATCACGTAGCGCGCCTGCATCGGTGGGAGGATGGAGTGGACATCGCGAGTGATCAGGAGATTGACGAAATCTGCGGCGTCGGGTCCCTTGACTCTGATCTGTCTTTCAACGGCCACGTCCCACATGCTGACGTGTTCGGTGAGGAACTGGTATTCCGCGAGCAATCCGCCGTCCTCGGGCTTGATGTACGAGCGAGGATGATAAAGGTGGTTGTAGGTTGTGTATGCCCTGCAACCAGCCGCTTTAGAGAGGTGCCACCAAGGAGATTTTCTGATCCGAGTGGAGATGAGTATCCGGGCGTCGCTGTTCCCGCTCTGCCTCAAATTGATAGGCCAGTTTCGGCGCTTTAGGCCGTCGATTGTCAGCGTCTGGCTCACCTGATCACCTCCGATTTGCGAGGGGTTATTTGATCATGCGGTGATGCTACCAGTAAAAGTGGGGAGTGGTTAAGTGAATTCTGCCGAAATGTCGTGCTTCATTTTTTAGGGGAGGTAGCAACTTACGATGCCATTTTGGCGCCTTTTGGATCGTAAAGGGGTTCTTTTTTGACGGTAGCTTGGAGCCGTTCGCCGAAATAGATAATTTCTACATTGGTATTTGGTTGGGTGTGAGAGATTGGGAGGTAACCGTAAACGATGGCGCGGCCTATGGAGTGCCCATAGTTTGCGCTAGTTACGTAGCCGAGAACTCGGTCTCCGTCCATGATCGGTTCTTTGCTCATCACAACTCGATCAGGGTCGTCCAAGGTCATGCATGACAGCTTTCTCGTTGGTTGACGGGTCGAGATGTCGAGCAGTGCTTTCTTGCCAATGAAGTCGCCTTTTTGCATCTTTACGGTGAATGCAGTTCTGGCTTCGTATGGGTTGTACTCGGTGTGGATGTCGTTACCCCAGAGACGGTAGCCTTTTTCGAGGCGTAGCGAGTCGAAGGCGGCGGATCCGGCGGCTATCACGCCGAGGTTTTGACCGGCTTCCCAGAGTAGGTCCCATAGTCGGAGGCCATACTCGACCGGGGTGTAAATCTCCCAACCGAGCTCGCCGGCGTAGGAGATGCGCACCGCCAGGGCAGGAACATCGACAATCGTGATGGGTTTCGAAGTGAGGTACGGGAGCTCTCGGTTTCCGATGTCGTCGTCAGAGACCCGTTGCAAGAGGTTACGGGATTGTGGACCCCAAAGACCGATGCAGCAGGATGCCGAAGATACGTCGGTGACACTCACTGATGCGTCCTTGGGCAAGTTGGACTGAATCCATTTCAGGTCTTGAGGACCGGAATCTCCACCGGTAACGATCAGGAAACTGTCTTCGGCAAGTCGAGTGACGGTCAGATCGCACTTTATTCCACCGCTCGGCGTCAGGATAGAAGTGTAGGTGATGGCACCGATGGGTTTGTCCATCTGGTTGGTAGTTAAATGTTGGAGCGCGGCTAGTGCACCGGATCCTGTCACTTCGAGTTTGGTGAATGGGGAGAGGTCGAACATGGCCACACGTTCGCGGGTGGCGACGTGTTCGGCAGCGACGATGGGCGACCACTCGCGTGCCTCCCACCCTTGGCGAGATGCGCCAGCAATATCGAGTGATTCGAGAAGGTCGGAGTTGGATTCGTACCAACGTGGGCGTTCCCATCCGGCATCTTCGACGAAAACGGCACCGAGTTCCTTTTGTCGGGGGTAGAACGGTGTCAGTCGGAGATTTCTAGGTTCTGCGATTTGTTGCAGGGGGTGAATGATGTCGTAGACCTCGCGATATTGTTGCGCGGCCCTCGCCCGGATGTAGGGGCGAGTGAGAGCATGGGGATGGAAGCGCGCGATGTCGCATTCGCGGAGGTCTGTCGTGGGTGAACCATCAACGATCCATTCGGCAACGGCCTTTCCGATACCTCCAGCGTGCGTTATCCAGACGGCTTGCGCGGACCAGAAACCTCGAAGCTGTGGCGCCTCTCCGAGAATCGGGAAACCGTCATTAGTGAACGAGAAGAGGCCGTTGAATTTCCGCGTCAATCCGATGCCATCAAGGCAGGGCATTACCTCGCCAGCTGCGGTCTGTGCTGCATCGAAGTGATCTTGAGTGAATGGCATCTCCGCAGGCGGTACCGGCGAATCGCCATAGTCGGGAAGATCGTTGGCCTCGACGATCAGTGGCTCGTGCAGGTATGAACCGATGCCGAAACAGTCGCGTTCCTGACGGAAATACATCGAGCGATCCTGGTGACGGACCAACGGCAGTTCAATATCCGAAGTTGCGCCCGAGAATTCTGGCAAAGGTTCTGTGACGGCGTAGATGTGTTGCATCGGGGATAGCGGTATAGGTACGCCAGCCATCGCGCCTAACTTGGGCGCCCAGATGCCGACGGCGGATACGATGAGATCGGTTTTAATGTCTCCAGATTGGGTTTTGATGCCGCGGATCTGCCGATTCTCGATCTCGAAGCCGGTAACTTTGATATTGCCGTGGAACGAAGCACCGCATTGTTGCGCGGCGCGCGCCATCGCTTCTGCGGGTTTAATTGCCGTAGTTTGGATGTCCGACGGGACGTAGATCGCGCCCAAGATGCGGTCGGAGAGTGTTGGGACGAGGTCGCGAGCTTCTTCAGCGGTGATTACGCTGGCTTCGACACCCCAGCTTAGGCCGAAGCCGGCTTTGCGCTTCAGATCGTTTAATCGTTCGGGAGTCCAAGCGACTTCGAGGCTTCCTACGTGGTTGACACACGGCTCACCATCGAGTTCCAACTGTGACCAATCGGCGACCGTTTGGCGAGCGAAACTGGTCATTGTCTTCGACGCGTTGATCTGATACACACCACCGGGTGCGTGTGAGG
The DNA here is from genome assembly GCA_965208645.1 of Dehalococcoidia bacterium. Taxonomy (GTDB): domain Bacteria; phylum Chloroflexota; class Dehalococcoidia; order Lucifugimonadales; family Lucifugimonadaceae; genus Bin127. The sequence continues at coordinate 1,984,896 of OZ242350.1, forward strand.
TCGACCCGCCGGTTTCGAAGAGGGGGCCTTGGTCAACAACAACAATGTCGCGCCATCCGAGCTTGGTTAGGTGATATGCAACGCTGCAACCGGCGATTCCGGCGCCGATTATGACGGCTCTAGCATGTGCAGGCAAGGATGTATCGGTCATCTGGTGCTTCGTTTCGTGGTTATTTGTGGTTGCGTCGAGGTGAAATTAGTTCTGGGGAGTATTCGACGGGATAGAAATCGGGGGCGGTGAGACGACGACATTGATTAGGCAGTTGGCGAAGATTGGATGTGACTCGTTTTCTAACGGTCGGCAAGGGTTCGGGAGCGTCATTCCGTTTGCCGGACCTCATTGCGGTGCGGAGCAAAGGTTCGGGATTACTACTGGGGATCGGGGATGATTCACGGGTGATGATATCGCCCTGCATCATCTCTTGGTCGAAGTTTCGGTATACCTGCTTAGCCCATGGATGTGTGACCTTCGATGGACTGAGTTTGGTGACTGGGCGGCCGTCGAATTCGACGAGTTTGTAGACCGAATCGATGTACGGCGCATCGGCGGAGGTTCCGAAGCGGGTTCCTACGCCGAACGCGTCGATGGGTGCGCCGGCATCAACGAGAGTTTGGATGCTGTGTTCGTCGAGACCGCCGCTTGCCATGATGCGGATATCCGGGAGTCCGGCGTCGTCGAGCATCTTGCGTGATGAATTCGCTAGCTGGCCGAGGTCACCGCTGTCTAGGCGAATGGCGTTGATTGAAACGCCGTGTTGGGCGGCGTTTCGGGCGGCTTGGATTGCGTGGACTACTCCCTCGACGGTGTCGTAGGTGTCGACGAGGAGGGTTGTGTTTTCTGGGAATTCATTGACGTAGGCCTCGAACGCTGTGGTTTCATCTCCGAAGATTTGAATAAAGGAGTGTGCCATCGTGCCGACAGCGGGGATTCCGAATAGGGCGGCGGCTTTGACGTTGCTAGTTCCGGCGAATCCAGCGATGTAACCGGAATATGCGGCTTGGATCGCCGCGTCCTCGCCGTGTGTGCGGCGGGAGCCGAAATCAACGACGGGTTTGCCCGCGGCGGCTTGGATGATGCGTGACGCTTTGGTCGCCATGAGTGATGCAGTGGTGACGATGTTGAGAAGCATCGTTTCGACGAGTTGCGCTTCAATGATCGGCGCAGTGACTTCGAGCAGCGGTTCATCGGCGAAGACAAGGGTTCCCTCAGACACAGCACGGACGTTGCCGGTGAAGCGGATGTCGGACAACGCATTCAGGAAATCGTCATCGAGTGGTGTTGTGTTTCGAATGGACTGGATATCGTGTGCGGAAAATTGAAAGTTTGCGAGGAAGTCGAGGGCTTGTTCTATGCCGGCGGCGATGTAGTAGGCACGATTCTTGGGGTAGCCGCGGAAGAAAAGACTGAACGTCGCGGTGTCATCCATGCCGCGCCGCCAAAAGACCTGCGACATCGTGAGTTCGTAGAGGTCGACACTGAGCTCTTTTCGGTGATCGGTCATTGGTTGGCAGAGAGTTAGGTGCGTTGGTGCATACTTTAATGCTGACCACGCGCCGAGTAGTCGTATCGGCGAGCAACCGAACGGAGAAACGGGATGTCTCAGGTATTGGAAACCGCGTTTGCAATGGACGCCGCGAGCATCAAGTTCGGTTTTGGGGTTACGGCCGAACTGGGCTTCGAGATGAAGCGGTTGGGCGTGGAGCGGGCGATGGTGTTGACCGATCAATCGTTGTTGGAGACTGCGGCCGTCAAGACGTCGTTAGAATCATTGCGAGACGACGACATCGAATTTGTGGTTTATGCGGATGTAAGTGTGGAACCCACGGACGCGTCGTTCGCGGACGCGATCAGGTTTGCGGAGCAAGGCGACTTCGACGGTTTCGTCGCAGTTGGCGGCGGCTCGGTGATGGACACGGCCAAGGTGGCGAATCTATACGACTCTCATCCGGCGGATTTCTTGGAGTATGTGAACGCGCCGATTGGCAAGGGTATTCCGGTGCCGGGCGCGTTGAAGCCGTTGATAGCGGTGCCGACGACGGCCGGGACTGGTAGCGAGACATCTGGCGTGGCAATCTTCGACATGAAGGAGATTCACGCCAAAACCGGGATTGCGAACCGGGCATTGAAGCCGCATATGGGATTGGTGGATCCGGAGAATACCCGTTCGATGCCGCGAAATGTTGCGGCGTTCAGCGGATTCGACGTGCTTTGTCACGGCTTGGAATCTTACACCGCGTTGCCATACACTCGGCGCGAGGCGGCGATCGACCCGGCGCACCGTCCCGCGTATCAGGGGGCGAACCCGATGAGCGACGTGTGGGCGGCGAAGGCGATCGAGATTGTTTCCGCCAACATCAGACGGGCGGTGAACGACCCTGAGGATGATGAGGCGCGGGCGAACATGTGCCTCGCGGCGACTGCGGCGGGAGTTGGGTTCGGGACGGCCGGAGTTCATTTGCCGCACGGGATGTCGTATCCGGTGGCCGGGAATGCGAGGGAATTCCAACCGGCGGGTTATCCAGAGGAACATCCGATCATACCGCATGGGTTATCGGTGATACTCAACGCCCCGGCCGTGTTTCGCTACACCGCGGTTGCGAATCCGGCTCGGCATCTCGAGGCGGCTCGGTTGATGGGTGCTGATGTCGAAGGTGTTGACGACGAGGACGCTGGTGAGCTCTTGGCTGAGCAGATTGTTCGGTTGTTGCAGGATTTGGAAATGCCGAACGGATTGTCTGGTGTCGGTTACAGCGAATCGGATATCGACGCGTTCGTTGCGGGAACATTGCCGCAGCATCGCGTTACGAAGTTGGCACCGAGGTCGACCGGTGCCGAGGAGTTGCGATCGTTGTTTGAGGCTTCGCTGGAACTTTGGTAGTAATTGAGTTTGCGGACGGCGATGATGTCCTGACAGTCGCGGAGGGCTCGTCGTCGGACGGAACCGGTCTGAACCGTCGATCTCTCTGCTCCTCAAAGCGTCCGGAGATTTCTGGTATAAACTTGCGTTTCCTTAGCCATCGCTATTATCAAAGGTTCTTCGGTCTTTATGGAGACTAATCATCGATCTGCCGGGGGCGACTGGTCCCCGGCGACTCTTGCGCTGCCCATCATCGCGGGCTTCCTGCTCGCCGTTCTGCTGTTCTTCGGGTCGTCGGGCGGTTCCAGGGATGGCGTTCATGCTCAGGATCCCGAGGCTACGGAGACTCCGAAGGCTCAGAAGTCGGATCACGAGTGCGACGACGATCCCAGTCTGGCGTTCTGCCCGCCGCCCCCGCCATGGGGCATATCGCTGTCGTTCAGCGACGATGATCTGACGATCAACTACCGTCGCAGCGCTTGGCAGGGCAGCAGCGGTCATTCCTACCGCTTCGAGCTTTCCCGTTCGACGCGTCGCACAGGCGGCTACTCGACGCATGCCACGATAAACGACTCGATCCCGCCGGCCAACCGCTACAATCTTGACAAGGGCTACTGGTATCGGGTGCGCGGCAAGCGTTGCCACGGATCGAGTTGCGGCGCGTGGTCTTCGTACAGTTTTCCGAAATGGCTTGCTCCGCCTCCGACCGCCACCTTCACGCCGACGCCGAAGGCGACTGCTACGCCGGCGCCTCCGCCCCCGCCGACGAATCTTCGTCTGACGCTGTTCGGCGGAGACGACGTCCGAGTGAACTACTCCCGAAGCTATTGGTCCGGCAGCAGCTCTCACTACTACCGCTTCGAGATGGAGCAGTTCGACGTCGGAACGAAGGACTACGACTTCTACCGTCGTGTGGACGACTCTGCTTCGCCGGCCTATTTCCGCAATTTGGAGGTGGGCAATTCCTATCGGGTGCGTGGTAAGCGCTGCACCAGTTCCAGCCGCGCGGTATGCGGCAGGTGGTCGGGATGGCGCGAGATCGGGGTGTATCCGCCTCCGACACCCACGCCTACCGATACACCGACGCCGGTTCCCGCGGCGACGCACACTCCGACGCCAACACCGATACCTGCTACTCCGACACCTACTCGAACTCCGATCCCGACCGCGACGCCGCCACCGCCGTCGCCACCGGAGAATCTCGAGCTGAGTCTGGTGAATGACGACGATATCCGGGTGGATTACGACGAAAGCACGTGGTCCGGGAGCAGCAGGCACTACTACCGGTTTGAGCTCTGGAAGTTCGACAGTCTAGAGAAGGACTACAACCTGCACGATCAGGTGAACGACGGACGTTCTCCGGCTCTGTTCCGCAACGTGGACCTGGGTCATGCCTATCGAGTGCGCGGGAAGCGTTGCGCGACCTCCAGCCGCACGAACTGCGGCTCGTGGACGAAATGGGAGGAGATCCACGTCTATCCTCCGCCACCTACTCCGACTCCAATTACCCCTACAGTCACGCCGGTCCCCCCTACGGCAACGCCTGTTCCGCCAACAGCTACGCCTATACCTACTCCAATCGGGAGTCCTACACCCACGCCGCACATTTCAGCAGAAGTGATTAACGAGGACGATCGCAGTCGGAACCCTACCGAGCCCCTGGTGGATCATCAGATAAAGGTTTTCACAACCATCGGAGCGCGGCTCCGCGTAGAGGGCGATGCCAACGCAGATTTGAAAGACTACGAACTGCAGGTGAATCTACCCACTGGCACGGGGTACCAGTTCGCGAATTCGGGAGATGCGGAATGCGACTGGGACTGGCCCAAGAATTGGCATGATTTCGCCGATGCCAGCCGCAAGATTCCGATCCAGCGGGGCTTGACGCAGAACTCGATTTTGAATCTCATCCGATGCGGCATCGGTGATGGACTGTCCAAGAAGACAAACGCGGACAACAGCGCGTCCACCATTAAAATCGAAATTCATCAAACGGGCAGTTTGACGTCCTCGCCGAAGCCTCTGACGGTCGGGGTCGACCAGTCTTGGCATCAACGGTATTCCAATCTCTCGTACCGTATATGCCCGGACAGCGGAACCACGCTGTCCGACGTCGCTTTGGATGCTGCTACAGTCGAGAAAATCGTAGTGGCAGGCGAACGAATCTGGACAGATGCGTCTGACTTGGGCATCGTCTTTTTGAGCATACCCTCGCCCAAGTGCGACGAAACACAGAAAGACATTTTGCCGGCCACGATCAAGGTCGTCGACGACGATATGGCAGATGAGGAATGCGGCATGAGTGATGTGGGATGCACATTTGCGACCAAGGGCCCCAAATCAGCATACCCTCATCTAGGCCCTCAGTCGATCCTCATTCGCTACAGGACGACCATCTCAAAAACGATGTGGGTCAGCAGGCCACAAGACATGATCCACGCCAACATGCTCTATATTCCGGGCACGGTGGCGCACGAGATGGGGCACGCGGCCGGTCTAGGCCACAGCACGAGCGCGTCTGGCGGGTTGATGTACAAGGGATATTTGCGAGCTGATCTGGCCGACAACGACGTCAACGCCATCAAGTCGATATACGAGGATGAGCATGAGCATGACGAATGATCAAAGCCCGCGGGTGCTGCTGCTGGGCAAGATTTCAGGTGTTGCCAAGATTGCCCCGCTCCTCGTAATTTCGGTTCTTCTAGCATTTACGGCGATCAGTTGCACGTCTGATCCCGACGATGCCTCGTCTTCTGACCCTACGCGGTCCCCACTTACGCCTACAGCGTTTTATGCGATTGCATCGCCGGCTGTTGCACCTTCTGCTGTGCCTCCAACGTCAACACCTGCATACCCGTCGCCTGTTGCGGATACCGCTGCCGTGCCTGATGCGGAACTGTCTACAGAAGCTTATCCGTCGGTTGAACCTGATGAAACTGCAATTCCGACGATTGTCGAACTGTCGCCGACCGAGGAGACGAGAAAAGTTCCCGAAGTAAGCCCAGCGCCAACACCGGAGGCTATCGCAACCAGCGAACAACCGGCCGATGCAGAAGTAGCCTCCTCGGTTTCCACGGCGACCGCATCTCCGACTTCGATCCCGGAACTTTCGCCCACCCCGGCTCGGGTCGAAGGTCATTCTTATATCTATTTAATCGCAGAAGTGCCGATGGCCCTGCGAGTCGCGCTCTCGGACGTGATCGCGATAGGCCGGTTCGTGTCGGTTGAGCCCTTTGTAGCGACGGGCAAATCTGGATATTATCGCGGCTACATCCGATTGAAATTTCAAGTATCACAGTATCTGAAAGGAAGTGGCGGATCAGAAGTGACTGTATACGTTAACGACTATTTGGGCGGTGCTGCAGTGCAAGTTCCGCCAAATTACAAAACAAAATCGGAGGCACGCGCGTCGGCTGAACGGTTGTTGCATGATCGCGACAAGTCTTGGGATGACCGCGACGCGGTGCTGTTCCTGCAGGATGTTGCAGACCCCGAGTACAGACGTCGGGACACTTGGTTGAAGCACAGCGGCATCAATTTGGGTTACACCTTTACGCATCCAATCTGGACACCCTCACTCGATAAAATAACGATCACCAGCTTGAACAAGGTGTGGCTTCCGGAGCAGAGCGGACCCAGCAGTGCAAGTGCGTCAGCGGATTCGAATGGCGGGGATCGGTACTTCATGACCAGTTCACCGACAGATGCGACAGAAGCGTCTGACACGGTTTCGAATCTCTCTTCGGGCCTAACTCCGACTCATAAGGCGGTATCGTTGACCTCGCTCAAGAATCAAGTCGCCAGGTTGGAAGCGGCTGTGCAGTTAGATCCCGACTACGTCCGCGGTTTAAGCTACCGATATGACCTTTTTATCCCTAGCCGCACTTACAGTCAAGGGGTTCCGACCGAGGTCAAGTTCCAGCTTGATTCCGGACAACCTCCGGGAACCATGGTCGGCGAAATCGGATGGTTCAGCGGCGGTCAATACTACTCCAAGCATGTCCTGTCAGGCGCCGATGCCACGCTTTTCGAGTCTCGGATAATCGATCCGTCGGGCGATCCGTCCGACGGCTATCACGTGGGCGAATTCACCAAGCGTCCGCTGCCCGCGGGGACGTACAAACTGGGATACAAATCGTATCCATGCGAAGACAGCATGTGTGCAGCGCCCACGAGTCAAAAGCCTGTCGATTGGATAGTCCAATCGATTCGACCGAGCGGCGTGTTGCACGAGGCCTTCTTCGATCCTGAAACGATGTCTTCCCCGCAAGGCGCCATCGGTGAGGATCTGAACGAACACGTGATCATACCTTCCAACACGCCGGGTTCCAATACGCCGGTTACGCTGACACAGCTTTTCTTCGAATCTAAAACCTTGAAACTGGTGATGGATCCCTATGATTCGCTGTCCGACTACCGCATGGACGTGATCAAGCTGGACGGCACGGTGGGATGGAGTTTCCGCTTCGACCAGTCGTCCAAGTCTCAGGCAGGCAGTTTGGACGCGCACGCGTGGTCGTACTGCGGCACGCCGTGGCAGGCAGGCGACCAGCTGATGATCCGGATCATCCAAAAGGGCGCGTCGACGTCTGCTGCGCTGTCGGCAGAAGCGCGGAACGCGCCCGGGTGCCCGGTGAGCACTCCAAGTCCGACACCCACGCCGACCGAAACTGCGACGGCTACGCCTGCAGATACGCCTACGGCCACGCCTACGCCGACGGCTACTCCCGTGGTCGGTGCGAGTCCGACACCGACGCACACCCCGACGGCAACACCAACTCCTACGGCAACTCCATCACCTACCCCCACTCCTACGGCTACACCTACGCCGTCCCCGACACCTGCTGCGGCGGAGGAGGGGCCGAGGATCTCGATCTCGGACGCTCGTGCGCGTGAGGGCTCGGACCTGGTGTTCAAGGTGACGCTGGACACGTGGGTGCACGGGGGAGTGCACGTGAACTTCACGTCGCATCCGATCACGGCGACCGAGGGAACGGACTATCAGGCGTTCTCGAGCAACCTGGTCTTCAAGGGTTTCGAGGACGAGAAGACGATCAAGGTGGGGACCCGTGTCGACTCGGATGTGGAAGGTGAAGAGACGATGCGGTTGGTGCTGTCGGATCCGATCGGCGGTGTGATCGCGGACGGCGAGGGCGTCGGCACGATCACGGAGTAGGCGTGGCGGTGCACGCCGTGGCAAGCGGATGAGCGACTCGGCTGTGCGAGAATGAGGATCTGATCTTCGATGAAAGGCAGATTATCTGGTGGGTACGACAGGTGGCACGTCGTCTGCCGGTGGCGGCTGGTCCCCGGCGACTCTTGCGCTGCCCATCATCGCGGCATTTCTGCTCGCCGTGCTGTTGCTCTTCGGGGCGTCGGGCGGCTCGAGGGATGGGGTGTATGCTCAGGATCCCGAGGCTACGGAGACTCCGAAGGCTCAGAAGTCGGATCACGAGTGCGACGAGGATCCGAGTCTTTCGTCGTGTCCGCCTGCGCCGCCGTGGGGTCTCTCCGTTTCGGTCTTCGGCGGGGATGATGTGCGCCTCGGATACAATCGGAGCACTTGGGCAGGCAGCAGCAGTCACTACTACCGCTTCGAGCTTCGACGATCGAACACTCGATACGGCACTTACAGCAGATCGGGTAGCGGTAAGTGGGCCGATTCGCCGGTCTATTTCTGGAACCAGTCACCGGGCTGGTACGAGGTTCGGGGCAAGCGTTGCCGGCGTTTGAACGAATCGGACTGCGGGGCGTGGTCGTACAGCGGACGCGTGCAGGTGAAGCGTCCGACAGCTACTGCGACGCCGGTGCCGCCGCCCCCGCCTTGGAATCTTCGTGCGACGCTGTTCGGTGGCAACGACGTCCGAGTGAGTTACAGTCGCAGCACGTGGTCGGGGAGCAGCTCCCACCACTACCGTTTCGAGCTCTACCGCGCGTCGGATCCCAAAGCGACGTTTTTCCGTCAGTCGAGTAAGATCGACAGCAACGGTTCTCCGGTGGAGTTCAGCAATGTGAGATCTGGCTTCTGGTACTACGTTCGCGGGCAACGTTGCGCGACTGCTTCGGGCACGGGTTGCGGCCGGTGGTCGGGCTATGCGGGAGTGGTATACAGGCAGGCGACGGCGACTCCCACTCACAGTCCCACCCCGACGCGTACGCCGACGGCGACGGCGACGGCGACATTCACGCCTACACCGACCAAGACGGCTACGCCGAGTCCGACGGCTACGCGCACTCCTAAACCAACCCCGACTCGCACGCCTACGGCGACTCGAACTCCGACACCGCCCCCAACCTACACGCCCACGCCGACTCCGACCTATACGCCCACTCCAACGCGTACCCCTACACCGACCGCAACACCGACATCTACTCCAACACCTGCGAAGCTGTCAACGCCGCAAAACATCGATGTCGAGCCGAGACCGCTGAGGGTCGCACGCATCAGTTGGAAGGCTGTGGACGGTGCAAATGCGTATGTGGTCAGACTTCACAATCATCTTTTCGAAGAGAGGAACGATAAAGGATTGATCATAAAGTTGAACGCCAAAATTGGAATCGCCTGTGTTGACGACGATGAAACGCATTACGATGTGAATCTCGACAAGCATCTGATCGACGAAAAGGACGATGAATTTGAGGTCAAGGCCCTCGAGACCGATTGCGCGACCGCGAAATCTTCAGATTACAAAACCCCTAAGAGCAGTGAATATTCCCAAAAGATACGGATAGTCGACAGCCCGATCGTGAGTGTGAACGGTGACAGTCGCGCGGCGGCAGACGGTGTGGGTCAGGCGCTAGTGAAATGGTCAACTCCCGGTTCCACCTCCGGCTACTTCATGCGCCATCGACAATTAAGGGGAGTTCATAGCGAAAAGGACGGATGGCGACCGGATTCATTCGCGCCCACAACTACGGTCAGAAAGTTCGATTCCCCCACGTCACACACGATACTAGGACTGCAACTCAAAAGGATCTACGCCATCCAGATGAATTACATCGATGATGACGGCGTGCCGGTTTTCTCGGGACGCGACCGATACGTCTGGCCGTCCAAAGGCTTTCCAAAAGAGGACGAACGTGTTGCTACTTATCCCTTCTTCGGGCATTGGGCTACGAAAGAGTACAAATACCGTATCTGCGACCAAACGTTTCCGTCAGACAAGAGAGCAAATTGGATCAAGGTGGTTAAGGAGGCGTTTGAGCAATGGCAGACGGCGACCGATGGTCTAGTTACGGTCAAAGCAGAAGCTGAAAAATGTGGACTTGACAACAGTTCGCCAATTGATGATTACAAGGAGCTGAAACTCAACATCAATGAAGTTTATATGGTAGACACTACTAAACAAACTGTTCTCCAAGTCGTCAACCTCACTATTCCTAGAAATATACGTGGATTGAGCAATTATGTAATCGGAGCCGTCACGGGACAAAGCGACATAGTCAATTTCTTGAAATATGCTGATGATACTCGAGCCGCATGTGTATATCTATCCACGCCCGCGTGTACGATTTCTCGATCATATTCACAGGGCGCACGAGCAGCCGGCATATTGAGCAATAACGACCGTTCAGTCACCGGCGTAGATATATTGTTCAAGAAAAACGTATTCGATGGCCATCCTATAGACGAGCCAACAATCAAGTTTGGCGAATGCGTACCGCCCGGCACTGTTATTGAGATCGACGATAAGGTTTACGCTAAGTATTTCCCTTTTAGGACTGCACTTCACGAGGCGGGACACGCGTTGGGAACTTCAGGATTTTCAAATCTTGATTTGTTGGATGGAATAATCGGAGGAGACGCCAACTACCATCGTGCCCATCCGTCTATTCCTGACGCGGTGATGAACTACGATTCGGAGATTCTGGAGATCATCAATGAGCCCGACTGTTTTCCACATCCGTTTGACATCTTGGCGATCTATGCGCTCTATCAGACGGTAGACTAAATCATGCTCTCAATTGCATGCAGAAAACAAATCGTACCATTGTTGGCAACGGTACTTTGTTTTGTCGTGATCACCGGAGGTTTATGCGACGGCTTCCGTGGCGACTTCCCGCAACCAGTGATGGCGCCTACAATTTTAAGTTATGATCACGTATGGATGTCTGACAGCAGTTCTATCATGACAACTAAACGCGACGGTACTATTTTTAGAATTGACGAAGATGCGCACGAACTGTTCGAGTTTCATGTCGACGAACGCATGACGTTTGTGCAATTTGCACCCTCGGCTTCCATGAATGGCCGAATCTTGTACTCCGGGATTCTTCCTATGCCTTCCACCTTCAGACGTCCTCCATGGCAACTTTTCATTCGAGATACATATTACGGATTCATCAGGACGGCCAATTTAGAAGGAAGCGACGAACGTGAATTGAGACGGATAGTAGGCGGAGACTTCGATCATCCGACGTGGTCGCCTGATGGAACACAAATCGCATTTACTCAGCAACGTCAAGGTGCCACCGGGTATCAATTTGCCGTAATGAATGCAGACGGATCAGATATACGGGTATATGATGAAGTTACAGATCCTGATGCTCTGGTCTGGTCGCCAGATGGATCTCATGTCGCTGTTGTTGAACAACCGCGAGCCACACAAGTGCGTAACGACGATAAATTTCACTATAAAGAAACTATCGACTACGATCGGTTGAGCGTGGTGCGATTGTCCGATGGATTCACTCGCAGGTTAGATCAGTTCGAATTTTCAGACGTAGTTCGCTACAATCTCATGGATGACGGAAGCGTGTCGTATTCGGATAGCATTGATTATGAACCTTGGGGCAATGAAGTGATACGGGATAAATTGGAATGGCCTGCGAAAAACGATCGCATATATTATTTGACGAATAGATATGCTGCTCTTCGTTCAGTGGATACGCGCGGTTTTTCTGCCGGTGAGATCGTCAGGAGCACCATATATAGCATTAACACAGATGGTACCGATCGACGAATTGAATTTGAGTCTGGAGAAGATGCCGATATTACGAATTTCGATGTCTCACCTGGTGGTGAAAAGATATTGTTCATATTGGAGCCTAATTCTACAGAGTACTTCAAAAATTCTGACGAAGACGGCCGCCTGCATGTTATGAACTCGGATGGCACGGGAATCCGACGATTGGCGGGACGTTTGAGATGGCATAGGCGTGCTGCCTGGTCACCCGACAGTGCTAAAATTGTATTCTCCGCTGAATTCCCGTTAGGATGGGGCTACAAAGATAAAAATCATGGAGAATTTTTAGTGCGCAATGGCTTGTTTGTGATGAACTCGGACGGGACGGAAGCGCGATTGCTGATGCATTGGGATCGCGAGGGAAATACTAGTTTGAATGAAGAGAGTTGGAGGTTCGATCCCAACGAATCGATTTTGGTTGGAGTTGATTATGAATGATCTCGAGGCGTATATCATAGCGTTGCATGAGGCGGGGCATGCTCTTGGGACATCAGGCCACTCATACCCTGACGTTTTGGGCGGCATAGACTTCTTGGGAGGAGATGACCAATACCATAGAGCACATCCATCCATTCCTGACAGTGCGATGAACTACGATTCGAAGATACTAGCGATTGTCGATGAGCCCGACTGTTTTCCGCATCCGTTTGACATATTGGCTATCTACGCGCTCTATCAGACCGTACAATAAACCATGTTATCAACCAAACACAAAAAAGCATCAATATCGTTGCTGGCGACAATGCTTTGTTTTCTAGTGATCACGGGAGGTCTATGCGGCGATGTTCCGCAACCATTAGTGGCACCTACAATTTTAGAGTATGATCACGTATGGGCGTCTGACAGCAGTTCTATCATGACAACTAAACGCGACGGTACGGTTTTTAGAATTGACAAGGATGCGCACGAACTGTTCGAGTTTCATGTCGACGATCGCATGACGTTTGTGCAATTTGCACCCTCGGCTTCCATGGATGGCCGAATCTTGTACTCCGGAATTCTCCCTATGCCTTCCACCTTCAGACGTCCTCCATGGCAACTTTTCATTCGGGATACATATTACGGATTCATCAGGACGGCCAATTTAGAAGGAAACGACGAACGTGAATTGAGACGGATAGTAGGAGGAGACTTCGATCATCCGACGTGGTCGCCTGATGGAACGCAAATCGCATTTACTCAGCAACGTCGAGGTGCCACCGGGTATCAATTTGCCGTAATGAATGCAGACGGATCAGATATGCGGGTATATGATGAAGTTACAGATCCTGATGCTCTGGTCTGGTCGCCAGATGGATCTCATGTCGCTGTTGTTGAACAACTGCGAGCCAAACAAGTGCGTAACGACGATAAATTTCACTATAAAGAAACTATCGACTCCGATCGGTTGAGCGTGGTGCGATTGTCCGATGGATTCACTCGCAGGTTAGATCAGTTCGAATTTTCAGACGTAGTTCGCTACAATCTCATGGATGACGGAAGCGTGTCGTATTCGGATAGCATTGATTATGAACCTTGGGGCAATGAAGTGATACGGGATAAATTGGAATGGTCTGCGAAAAACGATCGCATATATTATTTGATGAATAGGTATGCTACTCGTCGTTCAATTGGCACGGGCGGTACTTATGGCGGTGAGGTCGTCAGGAGCACCATATATAGCATTAACACAGATGGTACCGATCGACGAATTGAATTTGAGTCTGGAAAAGATGCCGATATTACGAGTTTCGATCTTTCACCTGATGATGAAAAGATATTGTTCATATTGGAGCCTAATTCTACAGAGTACTTTCGACATTCTGGCCAAGACAGCGTGCATGTTATGAACTTGAATAATACTGTGATCCGTCGATTAGTAGGTGATTTTGCATGGCATGAGCGTGCTGTATGGTCACCCGACGGTTCTAAAATTGCATTCTCTGCAGAATTTGAAGTTGATGGAGGTTATGTAGGCACTGAAAAAATCTATGCGCACGGCGGATTGTTTGTGATGAACTCGGACGGCACGAATGCTCGGTTGCTGGTGCGATGGGATCATGAGAGAAATATTAGCCTGAACGAAGAAAGTTGGAGGATCGATCCCAACGAATCGATCTTGGTTGGAGTTGATTATGAATGATCTCAGGCTATTCCCCATCGTCGTGTCGCTTGTGTTCGTCTTGGGATTAAGTGGTTTAGTCGCGATTTCATGCGTTTCGGCGCCTCGCACCGAAGAGCGTCATATGCCAATGATTACGCCCTCGTCATCTTCGGTTTCTGTCTCTGAATCCGATGGTGTCATCGAGCCGTGTCTTGACCTAACAGAGTGCGAGCCGCGTGATGTGGGAGACTGGTTTGTCGCTGCTCCGATCATTTCCAACTCAGCGGGTGCGATGTTCGATGGTTACGAGGCTCCCAGCATCGAAACCGCGCTGGAGAGCGGGTGGCTGAGCAGCGGACTTTCTCCGACCCATATCGCTTTCCGCGGTGCCGCACGCAAAGACAGCGTGGTGTGCGACTGGTACGGCATCGCTCGAACGCCGGAGCAGAGAGAGGGATCGATCCGATGGTGGCTGGGCATGAGTGAAAATCAAGAATTGCCGTCTCCGGCAAAACTGGAAGCGACTTTTGAAGCTCATATCAAAGAGATCGAACCAGCGCGTCGACCTGGTATGCGAGCCGAACTTGGCTCCCTGGCGAGGGGTGGGACATCGTCCGAGGTCCAGTATCTCACCTGCTTTGTGACCTACGATGTCCACGAATACATTCTCGGAGACGGAAGTGACGATTTGAGAGTGGCATACGATCAGGTCCACAAAACTCGTTCATACAAGTTGTACCGCGCGTCACATGCAGCCGGATGGTTCGGAGAAGAACCTCTAAAGTCGGCGTCGGCATACGCGTCTGAGCATGATCGCATACTGACTGAGGCGCAGAAGAATTTCAATTCTGTTCTGGGAGGACGCCAAGGCACTGTTTTACTGGCGCCTATGGCAGCACACGAAGCCATTACATACAGCGCATGGCAAGTCGTCGACCAATGGGATCTTCAGTCTAGCGACGGAATTGTAGACGCTGTTCGATACGGAGCGAGCACGCGTGACTCGGAACGTATCCTGCCTCTGGCATCGCTGACATCTCGCATCAAAACCGCGACTGCAAACGACGCGTTCGCCAACAAGCGCATCAAGCACACTGAGGATCTCGAGAATTATTATCGTGCAGTCGGTGCGCATGGAGACATCGGACCTTTCCCCTGCGAGCCGCTTCCGGCAGATGCGCTGCGCATCGATATATCGAGCAGGTCTTTCAGCCCGTTGCTGCCTCCACCTCCGCCACCGAAGGCAGGCACGCCTACGCTGACGCCGAGTCCGACGCGCACTCCGACGCCGACGGCGATTCCGTGCTCTTCTGTAACTCGCACCGCGACGGCAACGCCGACTCCCACTCCGACTGAGACGGCAACGCCGACAGCGACTCCGACCGAAACTCCAACGGCTACTCCTACAGATACGCCTACGGCCACACCTACGGTCACACCTACGCCGACGGCTACTCCCGTGGTCGGTGCGAGTCCGACGGCTACTCCGGTCGTGGGTGCGAGTCCGACGCCGACGCACACCCCGTCTCCAACTGCGACGGCGACTCCATCACCTAAGCCTGCTCCCACGGCTACACCTACACCTACACCTACGCCGTCTCCGACGCCTGCCGCGGCGGAGGGGCCGAGGATCTCGATCTCGGACGCTCGTGCGCGTGAGGGCTCGGACCTGGTGTTCAAGGTGACGCTGGACACGTGGGCGCACGGGGGAGTGCACGTGAACTTCACGTCGCATCCGGTCACTGCGACCGAGAGAACGGACTATCAGTCGTTCTCGAGCAACCTGGTCTTCAAGGGTTTCGAGGACGAGAAGACGATCAGGGTGGTGACCCGTGTCGACTCGGATGTGGAAGGGGAAGAGACGATGCGGGTGGTCTTGTCTGATCCGATCGGCGGGGTGATCGCGGACGGCGAGGGCGTCGGCACGATCACGGAGTAGTCGTGGCAGTGCAGGTATCGGACGCGACCGGGGTCATCGGTGCAGATTCGGGACGAGGATGCTAAACCCCCTTTAATTCCCCCTTGGGCATCAAGGGGGAGGTGCCTGTGTACAACCACCGTCATTCCGGCGAAAGCCGGAATCCAGAGGGGCCGGGCTACGGAGTGCAAAGCGAAACGCCGAGACCAAAACCCCCTTTGCTTCCCCCTTGAGCATCAAGGGGGAGGATTGTGCACAGCACCCCTTGGGCATCAAGGGGAGGGTTGTGCAGAGCGCCCCCGTGCGGGAAAGATGACGATGGAGAGTAATGCAGAGCAACGCGGTGCGGGAATGATGATGCCGGGCGTGAAAACGAATCATGCGCTTGTGCAAAGGGTGAAAACGTTTCGTTGTTCTTGACGGGTGTATCAATGACGTAATTACCTCGATCCTTGCGCCAATTGAGTTGGAGTGGGATAATACGCCTCAGATCAGTTAAGGAGTTTTGACAATGGAAATCGTGCGGCGCATTGTTGGTGCGTATCTTGTTTTGACAGCCGTTGTAGTAGCGGTGAATCTAGGTATCACACCGTTATACCACGACGGCTCCGACAACTACGCGGTTTGGGAGATCGTGAACTACTTCATGGCGGTCGGAGTTGTGATTGTCCTTGTCATCGGCATCCTCCGGAGGCGGGCGATCAAGGAATCGGAGGTAGACACCCTGACGTATCTCAGGACATCGGTGGTGTTCTACGGTGGCATTGTCCTGGCCAGTCTGTTCTTCTGGGAGTGGTTTTGGCAGCTGAATCCAGACAGCGAGACCGGGGATGCCGTGACATCCCATCTGGTTTACTTCCCGATAGTAGACATGCTTTACGCCGTTCTCACACTGATAGTTGGGCGGCGAATTTGGAGCATCGGGACCAATTAGACATCCGCCCAACGGTTTTTGATCGGTTGGGCAGAATGGTCAACCGAGTTGCTCGCTTAAACTCGTACCGTGGATATTCACGATGGTCCGAGGTGCTTCTACAGAACCTGATGAGTTTGGAATCTTCAGCGCGCCAGTAGCGCGTTGGTTCCGTGAGTGTCACGGCGACGCGACCGAGCCGCAGCGTGAGGCATGGCCGCGCATCAAGGATGGCGAAAATGTGTTGATCCACTCGCCTACGGGCTCTGGGAAGACTTTGGCAGCATTTCTTTCGGCCCTCGACGCGCTGTATTCGGATATTGCGCTCGCAAAGCGGCGAGGCATCAGAACGCTTTACATTTCGCCTTTGAAGGCGCTCGGGTACGACGTCGAACGTAATCTGCGTGAGCCAATGCGGGGAATTGAAGAGGCGGCGCGGGCGATGGAGTTAGCGATACCGGAGGTCCGCGCGGATGTTAGGACGGGTGACACTCCATCCACGGCGCGGGCACGAATGTTAAGAAATCCGCCGCATATCTTGATCACGACGCCGGAATCGCTGTACCTGATCCTGACATCGTTGCGTGCGCGCGAGATGTTGCAAACGGTCGAGACCGTGATCGTTGACGAGATCCACACGCTGTGCACGAACAAGCGAGGTGTGCATCTCAGCATCTCACTCGAACGATTGGAGGCTCTCGCGCCGGGGTTTCAGCGGATCGGATTGTCAGCGACCCAACGTCCGTTGAGTGAGGTGTCACGATTACTTGGCGGGCAGTCGGTGAGCGTCGAGAGAGGCAATGTCGATGGACTGCCGACGCAGCCGCGACCCGTATCGATCGTGGATTGTCCGGGCTCCAAACAGATCGAAGTGAGTGTGCATGGGATGCCCGAGGCGGTCGGTGCGGACCCGGGATCGATTTGGCCGAAGTTGATACCGCGAGTTTTGGACGACATCGAGACTCACGATACGACGCTGGTGTTCGCTAATAGCCGTCGGCAGGCAGAGAATGCCGCGAACCGGTTGAATACCGCGCACGGAGAACGGGCCAATGGCAACGTGGAGGGTTCCGCGATTGGAAGCGGCTTCATCGGATCGGGTGATGAAGACGGCCCGTTCATGGCGCATCACGGAAGTCTGTCCGATACGATGCGGCGCGATATCGAGGAAAAATTGAAGGCTGGCGAACTGCCGGCGTTGGTTGGGACGAGTTCTCTCGAACTGGGAATCGATATCGGCAGTATCGATTTGGTGGTGCAGTTGCAGTCGCCGAAGACGGTTACTCAGGGTCTTCAACGGGTTGGTCGGGCAGGACATTCCGTTGGCGCGGTCAGTTGCGGAAAGATCTATGCGACCCATCCAGAGGATTTGATTGAGGCAGCGGTTGTCGCGAAGGGCATGCAGGAGCGACGAGTGGAGGAGGTATCGGTGCCTCGCAATTCCTTGGATGTTCTGGCCCAGCAGATCGTGGCGGCGGTCGCAGTTCAGGATTGGGGGGTGGCGGACCTTTATCGTTTGGTGAAGGGCGCGTATCCGTACGCGGACCTGGGCTATGAGAATTTCTTGGGCGTAGTGAAGCTGGTGTCGGGTCACTACCCACGCGAATTGTTCTCGGCGTTGCGAGCGCGGGTTCATTGGGATCGCACTCAGGACGTTCTTCAGCAGCTACCGGGCACGCGGATGATGGCGATCAGCAATGGCGGTGCAATTGTGGATCGCGGTGCATTTTCGGTGGTGTTGCCGGATCGGAAGACTCGAATCGGGGAGTTGGACGAGGAGTTCGTGTTCGAGTCGGGAGAAGGTGACGCGTTCATGTTGGGAAGTCAGGTTTGGCGGGTGGCCAAAATCGAGGATGATCGAGTGATCGCTGAACCGGCGGCAGGGGCGGCACCACGGATGCCGTTTTGGCGAGGAGATTTTCCGTGGCGACCTTTGGACTTGTCGTACTCACTTGCGAAGTTTCGCGCTGAGGTAGCAGAGCGAGTCAGGCCGTATGTGGAAGATGAGGTCGCTCCGGGCGATGTTGTTGAATGGTTGCAGATGGAGTATCCGATGGACGAGGTGGGTGCTCGACAGATCATCGACTATGTCAGGCGGCAGATTCGATGGTCAGGCGAGATTTCGTCGGACCGGACGGTGATCGTCGAAACGTATCAGGATTCGATTGGTGATCTCCGAATCGTGGTTCATTCGCCGTTCGGTGGTCGAATAAATGGCCCATGGTCGGTTGCGATCGCGCGTGAGTTATTACGACGCAAGAAGGTGGAACCTGAGATTCAGGTCTCCGATGATGGAATTATGTTCCGATTGCCGCAGTCTGACGATGTCGTACCGGTGGAGTTTATAGCCGAGATGACGAGCGCGGAGGCGAAAAAGACCATTCTCGACGGAATGATCGATTCACCGCTGTTCGGCGCGGTCTTTAGGCAGAATGCGTATCGGGCTATGCTGTTGCCGAGTCCGGGTCAGTTTAGACGCACGCCGTTTTGGTTGCAGCGACTGCGGTCCAAGGATCTGCTGTCGATTGCCAAATCATTTCCGGACTTCCCGATTGTGCTGGAGACGTATCGGGACGCGTTGGAAGACTTCATGGATATGCCGGGATTGGAGCGGATCTTGGATGACGTCCAATCGGGTGAGATTGAGTTGAAGTTCGTGGAATCTGATGTGCCTTCGCCAGTGGCAAGGGCGTTGGAGTTCAATTTCAAAGCGATTTGGATGTACTCGTGGGACACACCGAAAGCTGAACGTGGTCTGCAGACGTTGAATATCGACCGTGAAGCGCTCGGGCAATTGTTCCGTAATCCAGAGGCGGCGGGACTGCTGAGACGAGAAGCGATCGAGGACGTATCCGCATTGGTTGGACGTTCAAGCGCGGGGATGAAAGTACGGACGGAAACGGAGTTGGCGCAGCTTTTGGCGGAGGTTGGCGACTTGGCGGATGAAGAGGTTGCGGATCGTTCCGAGGATGGATGGCTCGATTGGATTCGAGGGTTGGCTTCGCAAGGCAGGGCAAAATTAGTTGAATTCGTTATCGACGGACGAGTGCAGCAGCGATGGGTTGCGACAGAGTTGGTTGATGAGTATCGATTGGCGATGAGGGACCCATGCGATTTCGGATCGGCAAGGAGGGTTGTGGCGCGATATCTGTCCCGAAGCGGACCGGTGCCGGTTGCGGTGATCGAATCGCGTTATCCGATCGATCGCGGGGTTTTGCACGATGTGCTGGACGAATTGATGGCGGATGCGCGGGCTTCAAAGGGGTACTTTACGGATGCCGGAGAGGAAGAGTGGTTGGACCTGGCGACATTGGCTCGAATCCAAGAGCGAACATTGGCGATATTGCGATCCGAGGTTGAGCCTTCGGATCCGATGGACTATCAGTCGGCGTTGGTGCAACGTCACTGCTTGGACGATTCCAGGAATGACGAATTGTACGAGGGGACTTGCAATGCGTTAGCAATGATCCAAGGGTTGCCGATCCCAATCGAACAGTGGGCGCGAGATGTGTTGCCGGCGAGAGTTGATGGATTTTCGAACAATGTGTTGAACGAGGTACTGGCGAGTGGAGATTTTAGGTGGGTGTTTTGTCAGGACGGGACTCGCGACACTCGGAGCGTGGCGTTGGTCCGGACTGGTGAGGGTCGGCTGGTGCTGCCATCGGCGACGGTCGATGTGATCGCTTCGGATGTCGGCAACTTGGACGATCAGTCGAGCCGCGTTTATGAGTTCATTTCATCCGAAGGTGTGGCGGATTCCGAGACGATACTTGCAGCTGTGGCTGGAGTGAATCCATCGGAGCTTGCAGCGGTCATCCGAGATTTGGCGTTACGCGGCATGATTACTGGAGATTCGTGGTCAGTTGCCTTGGCGATTGCGCGGTCTTCGACGGAAGAAGTCTCTACGATTGAGGCTAGTCCAGTGGCGACCGGGCGAGGAGGCCGCGTCGGTCATCGTCGTGCGGTTCGGCGGCAATTCGCTCAGCGATTGCGCGCAACACAGGGAATATTGGCGCCGGGAGTGAATTGGTCAGCTACGTCTCGTTTTTCATTCCTGGGTCCAGATCTGGACGAAGCACAGGTTGCCGAAAAGCGAGCTGGATTGTTATTGCGGCGCCATGGTGTGGTGACCCGGCGAGCCATTGAGTCGGATCGACTAGGGTGGGATTGGCGTCCGATTTACCGGGCATTGAATCTGATGGAACTTAGAGGCGCGGTCAGGAGGGGCTATTTAGTTACCGGCCTACCGGGAGTGCAGTTCGCGACAACGGATTTCATCGAGTTGATGCGCTCGGTTGGCGGCGCAGGTGAAAATGCTTTGTCAGTGAGCATCGTGGCGGCAACGGATCCGGCATATATTTTCGATCGTAACTTAGCGTCGATTTCGCAATCTCCACGCGCCGGTCTGCTGAATCTCAGCCGAAACGCGAGTACGAGGATAGCTTTTGCGAGTGATCGGCCAATTATGGTGGCATATTCGAACGGTGCCCGCGTTGAGACGGGCGATTCGTCGGATGCGGAGATTGAGAACGGGATTCTGGAGCTCGTGCGGTCGATTGCCGCGGCATCGGTTGGCCGACGTGTGGCGATCAGTGAGTGGAATGGCATGGCGGTGATCGATTCGACAGCGTCTGCGATGCTGGCGAAGATTGGTTTCCGACGTGACTATCCGAACATGGTCATCGATGCGTTAAATTCGCCGTTGGCAATGATAAGAGGGATGGATTAACCGAGTCTGCCAAATTGGGTCGATGCGCGACTAAACCCCTTCGATGATGATGTCGGTGTTCGATGACTTGTCGAGCATGTCTTTTAGTTCAACAAACTCAGGGGATTGCGCCCATGTTTCGGCGGTTCCAAAATCAGGGAACTCGATGACCACGAGACGTTTCGGTGTCCAATCGCCATGAACGATCTTGATGTTCTCGCTGCGGACGATGAACTTTCCGCCGTGAGCCTCAATGGTGGGATCAAGCTTAACGCGAAATCCTGCGAATAGCTCGGAATCCGTGATTTCGACATCGGTTATTACATATGCTGCCATTTTGTTGTACTTGCTTCTTGAATCAGGGTTTGACCGGGTTTGGGTGGCAACGTATCGATGCGAATGAAGCCACGACGCCGGGAACCAACATGTTACGGGAACATCTGCCGCGACACGATGCAACGTATCTCATTTTGGACGAAAGCTGGTCGAATGCGGGTTGGGCTACCAATCCGCGTGACGCCGAGATTTATAAGTGTTGGTAAGCAACCGAGAAAGGAACAGTGGGACCATGCGCGACACAAACGTATCGACGGCCGTGATGAACGCAGGCAGTTTTCAATATCGCATCATCGGCGATGATCTGCAGATGCTGGAGATCCGTTTGGGTCCTGGCGAAGAGATCATCGGTGAGGCCGGTGCGATGATGTACATGGAGCCGGGCATCGAGTTCGAGTCGAAGATGGGCAAGCGTCCGGGCGGAGGTGGAGGAGGGATGCTTGGTGGCCTCATGAATGCCGGTGCTCGGATGCTGGCAGGTGAGAGCATCTTCGTCACCCATTTCCAGAATGTAGCCAACCAAGGCCAGATCGTGGCGTTTTCGTCGGAAGCGCCGGGCAAGATTGTGCCGATCGACCTCGGCGGATTGGGCGGCACGGTGCTGGCACAACGTGACGCGTTCCTTTGTGGTTCGTCGGATACGGGCATCACGGTCGCGTTTCAAAGGAAACTTGGCGCAGGATTTTTCGGTGGCGAGGGGTTCATTCTTCAGAAGGTGCAAGGGCGCGGGCACATATTCATGTCGGCCGGCGGAACCATCGTTGAGCGTGAACTGAACGGTGAGCGTTTGCGGGTCGACTCCGGATGCATCGTTGCGTTCCAAGAAGGTATCAACTACGACATTCAACGCGCGGGAAATTTGAAGTCGATGTTGGCTGGCGGAGAGGGTTTGTTTCTCGCGACGCTCGAAGGCCGAGGCAAGGTCTGGTTGCAGTCGATGCCTATAGGGCGATTGGCTCATATCATTCACTCGAAGATGCCGAGCAGCCAGTAAAGATCTCGAATCAACATTCTCCGAGATCAATAACGCGCGTTCGCTGAGGCTGGGACGGCGTCGACCAAGTCGTACCTCGTGCTGCGTCCGCCAGACTGACTACGCTCAAGGACGCTTTTGTTGATTAGATCCGTTATGTCCCTCAACGCCGTGTCTTGAGAACATCCGGTGATTTTCGCCCACCGGGTCGTCGTCAAATAACCATCGAACCCGTTGACGAGTTGTCGGATGACTTTGCGTTGCCGGTCGTTGAGCTGCATCCCCGAGAAGGTATCCCAGAACCGAACTCGAGCAACTGCAGATGCGACGGTGTCTTGGGCGTTTTCAAGAGCGCGTCCTAAGCAGTCCAAGAACCAGACCATCCAATTGGTGATGTCCATCGCACCCTTTTGTGTGAGTTCGAGTATTTCGTAGTAATCGGCTCTTTCTTTGCGGATTTGGGATGACATGCTGTAGAAACGCTGAGAAACCCTATCGGACCTAGCCAATGCCATGTCGGCGATTCCCCGCGCGATCCTTCCGTTCCCGTCGTCGAATGGGTGAATGGTAACGAACCACAGATGGGCGATTGCGGCATTCAGGATGTTGTCGTGTTTGGTTGGCGCGTTGAACCACTGGAGGAAGGCCTGCATCTCGTGTTCGATGCGATCCTCAGAAGGCGCTTCGAAATGGATGCGTTCGCGTCCAATCCGACCAGAGACGACGCGCATCGGACCGTCACCAGGGGCACGCCACGCTCCAGTGGTTATGCGGGTTATGTTGTTCCGTCCAGTTGGAAACAGTGATGAGTGCCAACCAAACAGGCGCTCTGCGCTGAGCGGTTCGTCACATTGCAATGTTGCATCGACCATCAGATCGACGATGCCGTCGACGTTGCGGTGAGGAGGTGCCAGTCCACCGATATCCACGCCCAGCCGCGAGGCGACGGAAGACCGCACTTCGTCGACGTTGAGAACTTCGCCTTCAATCTCGCTCGTTTTCAACACGGTTTCGGTAAGCGCGTTCAACTCGGCCTGTTGTCTGAGGTCGAATCCGACGGCTTCCATGCGCCCGAGCAGAAGTCCCTGTTGGTGCCGAATGGTGGCGAGCAGATCGATGAGTTCTTCTTGCCGCCACTGGAAATGTGGCCAGTCAGGATGTTCATGTATGTATGTTATCCGCAACATATGCGGATATTATACACGCTATTCTCCGCAACAAACCTTAATCTCCGCAAATATGCGGAGATTAAGGTTGCTATTCTCCGCAAGCAATGGATAAGAGACCATCAGCCGCGCGCCATCTCGTCGTGGACGATGCGCATGGCCTGGTGGTGACTGACACCGTCATCTTTGAGTTGAGCGTAGCGTGCTTCGTCGATGTTGCTCCGATCGAGGAAACCTCGGATGTCGTACCGACCAGGTTCTTCGACCGTAACTTTGCCCTCATCGATCATGAGTTCGAGCGGATATTCCTGCTCTTCCATGGGCAGGTGAACGACCTTGTTCTGGCGAGCGGATTCGTACATCGCCATCATGATTTCCACGGTGTCGCGAGCAATGTGTCCGGCGTTGCGATGCTCAGGTCCGCCGTCGAGCCAGCGGACGAGTTCTTCGACTTGCTTGCCGTTCATGTTGCCGCCGATGGCCTGATCGCCTTCTGACAAGTTGAGATCAACATCTTGCCAGCCGTTGGTCTCAGCGTTGAAGAGTTTAAGAACCGTTTCACGGACGTGGAGCATGCCCTCTGTTCCGCGGATGAAGAACTTGCCGGCATCGCAGTCGTTGTCCCAGAGATCGGATTGGATGAAGAACTGCAGCGGATCGTCGAACATCACGAGTCCGATGCATGCATCTTCGATGGGGGTGTTGCGTTCGTACTTGTCGGTGGTGCGCTGGACCGCGCCCATCACCCAGCGCGGTTTGGGGTCCCCGAGAATGAACTTCGCTCCGTCGATGGAGTGCGTCGCCCAGTTGGCGAGACCTTCTTTGACACGAATATCGACGCGGAGCGGGATGCCGATGGCGCCGGCTTCGACGAGTTCCTTGGCTTTGTTCCATCCGGGAGTGAAGCGGCGTTGATGGCTGATCACTAATTTGACGTTGTTAGCGTCGCAGGCATCGACCATTCGGTTGGCGCGGCCCATACCGATCGCCATCGGTTTTTCGCAGATGATCGCTTTGACGGATGGATAACCGGCCGCTTCGGCGGTCAGAGGGTCGTGAAGAAGATGCCAAGTGCAGACGCTGACAATGTCGGGTTCGGCGTCGTAGGCGCACTCTGCGAGCGTTGCATAGGACTTGGGAATGCCCCAATCGTCCATGTACATTTGGCGCGCTTCAGGTATCGGATCGACGCATGCGACGACATCGACAGCATCGACCAGTGAGTAACCATCCATGTGCGCATGTGCAATGCTGCCGCAGCCCACGATCGCCGCTTTGTATCGACCCGTCATGTCGGAATACCTTTCACTCGTACCGCGCAGATTGGCTGCATCGGATGATCTGATGCAAATAGGATATGCGAAACTAATTGCCAGATGTGGTCTAGGACTAAGGGCAATTCGCGGTGCAGACCAAGTTAGTCCAAGTTCAATGAGGAGAGTGCGATGTCTAGCTCGAATCGAGCGCTGATAGTGGTTGATGTGCAGAACGACTTCGTCGATCCGAACGGCAATCTTTACGTTCAGGATGCGCCGTCGGTGGTTCCGAACATCAACACCAAGATCGCCGCCGCCCGTGGCGATGGGAGGTTGATCGTATACACGCAGGACTGGCATCCGGAAGTGACACCTCATTTCGCTAAGGACGGTGGCATCTGGCCCGTCCACTGTGTGGCCGGCAGCTGGGGGGCGCAGTGGTATTCGGAACTAGAGGTGGCGACGAATTCTCAGGTTGTCCGGAAAGGGACTGGCGGAGAAGATGGCTACTCCGGATTTTCCGTCCGTGATCCGCTGACCGACGCCGAATCAGATACGGCGATGGAGGAAATTCTCAAGCGGCATGGCGTTACGGATGTGGATGTGGTGGGTATCGCCACCGACTACTGCGTGAAGGAGACGGCATTGGATGCGTGTAGCCGCGGCTATGAGACGAACATCTATCTGAACTGCATGAAGGGCGTGAATTTGCAGCCTGGTGATGCCGACTCCGCGATCGTGGCGATGGTCGAAGCGGGTATCGAGATGTTTGACGGTTAGCGTCGGAAGAGCCTGAAGAAGCTCTCTTGATATTCCTCGAAAAGTCCCCATCGGACGAGTTCTTCGTGGACAACTGAGGGATCGATTTCCCGGCGTTGGGCGCGTTGCATAAGGTCTTCGATACGGACCCTGGCATCCCTTGGAACTCCGCCGTCGTCGTCGAACAAGCGGCGTTCGTTCAACTCCTCGAAGTTCGATTTGGCGGACTGATTTGTGAACTCGTAGATGAATTTCATCACGGAGACATCCCAAAGTTCGTCGACGCCGAGGAGAACGGTGTGTAGCGGTTTGTCGTCGCGTTCGATTTCATCGCGGATCTTGGCAGCGATTTGGCGCGGTTCACCGGCGACGGTTTCAGTCGTCTGGGGTTCGTTTTTGTACTTGTAGAGCAGACCAGCAGCATCCGAACCGTATCGGTTGGTGAGGTATTCGAGGTATTCTGTGGCCTCTTGACCGAATCCCTCTGAGTTTGACAGATAGCCGGGAGTAACGATCTGCGGTCGGTCAGCGCGGACGAGCCCGTATCGTACGACGGTGTCCTTCTGCTCATCCTCGAAGATGCCTTCGTAAACCGGTTGAGACACAACGTGATAGTGGATCACAGTCGAACCAAAGGTAGACAGTGATCGGCGTGGGACACGGATCGTGCGCGTCATCGCGATCGCGCGTTCGATCTGCGGGTCCAGGTTTTCGGGGCGTTGGGGTTGAAGCACTTTTTATACGCGGCGGTGCGCGAGTCAGGGGATAGCTTGACCTTCGGTGATCTCGATGCGTTGGTTCGCGTCGACATCTTCGATGACTTGGTCCAGACCGCTGGGCCATTCGATCTTTATTCTGTCAACTTTATCCGCATTCCCGATCCCGAACGTCAGTTCCAGACTGTTCATAGAGAGAAAAGTAGAGCTTCCGGTCAGTTCTTGAACTTGCTCATGCTTGGAGCCGTCCGCGTAGGTGTATTCGATGTAGACCCGCGCTCCGATTCCGTCGGCGTTGCTGCCGGTGTCACCGTCCAGCATTCCGCCGATCAATCGCATGGAGATCCAGCTGCGATCACCGCCGGCGTTCATCCACAGGAACAACGGCCCGGGTTCCCAATTGCAATCGTCTTGGCCAACGAGGCGGCATCCGTTGCTGTTGGTACCGATTAGATCTACGTAGCCATCTCCGTTGAGGTCGCCTTTCGCCAATCCCTTGCCGTTTTCGTGGAACGCGGGGCTAATCCGTTGCTCGGATCGGTCGAAGTTGGGGTGATTCGGGTCGAGGACGGTGTAGTCGACACCGAGGATGTCAAGCACCCGGGCTTCCACGGTGATGTCTTGGAATTCGCCGGCACCGTTGCCACGTAGCATGCGTCCGGCGCCCGGGAAGAGGTGGCCGCTCGGAGCTTCCCCGCGGTCGGACATGGCGCCGAGCCAGTAGAGGTCTTGATCGCCATCGTTTTCGTAGTCGAAAAACACGGTTCCAAAACCGAAATCGTAGGCAGCGAGGCCAGTCGGAACTTGCCAATCTTCGACGATTTGCGTGGGGTCTAGCGCCATAGGCGGCATTACAGCGTTTGGTGCGACGTAGGTCGCGCGGGCGATGTCATTGAAGACGCCAACGGTTCCCACCCCTTCAACGTCGCGAACGCCGTCATTGCGCAACAAAAAGTGGAAGCAGGTTCCCCATCCGTATTGATGACCGTACGCGCAGTCTCCTGACGGCGTGGTGGGAGCCTCTCGGGTGAGGGGGTGATATCCGATATTGGTGACGAAAACGTCCAAATCGAGGTCGTTGTCATAGTCGCCCAGCGCGAACCCCATCCAAGCACCCATCATGTCGACTCCCATGGCGCGACTGATCTGGGTGAATTTGATGTCGGATTCGGTCGAGTCGTTGCGAAATACCTTTAACCGACTGCCGTCGTCTGCTAGCCATAGATCCGCATCGCCGTCGTCGTCGTGGTCAAAGAACAGCGCGGCGAGCGTCTGCCCGGTGGGTTCACCGACGAATTCGCCGGAAGCGTCGATGAGATCCGGGTTGTAACCCGGCACGATTTCGCCGGTGACGGGATCGGGCCAGCCAATATCGTCGCCGAATGGGTCACGCATCAGAATCGGGCCGTAGCGCAGACCTGCTTCTTCGGTCACGTCCGTGAACGTAAGGTCGGCGTTGTTTATGTAGAGAACGTTGTAGTGTCCGTGGTGATCGGGACGATTGAACCAAAGGAAGTCCTGATCGACTCGATTGCTGACAAAAATGTCGATCCAACCGTCGTTGTTCACATCGGAGCAACCGACGCTGAAACCCGAACGAAGGTTTGCTGAATCTCCGAGCGCCGATTCTGTGATTTCTTCGAACGTTCCGTCGCCTAAGTTCCTGAACAACCGGTCTTTAATGATTGCTGGGAGATTGGGGTAGTATCGTGCGGCCCGGTAATCCAGATTGTCGCCGATACGGCCGTAAGAGGCGACGTATAGGTCCTGATAGCCATCGTTGTCGATATCACACGCGGCGACGCCGGTGCTGTTCGCGACGGGCAGGTCGACTCCGGCTTCTTCTGCGACCTCGGTGTAAACGTGGTCGCCGTCGTTGCGGAAGAGGCGGTTAGGTCCGCCGGTGGTGTCGGGCAGGAGGGCTTCAATCTCGGCGGAGGTTACATAGAAGTCCATGTCACCGTCGCGGTCATAGTCGAAGATTGCGACGCCGGGGTGCCGGTTTTCGATCATCCACAGTTCTTCGCCCGTTTCGGGGTCGACTAAGACGAGTGGTGCGATGTTCGTGAACGGCATGACCGGTTCGGCCATCATCTCATCTAACGATTCCGACGAAGCCGTCGCGCCTGAAGTCTGCGATGTCGGTACAGGTTCCGGTGTTGGGGTCGATGGAGGAGCGGTGGGTCGAGGTGTGGCGGTAGGCTCTTCGCTGACGCACGCGGTTACGAGGGCAACGACCAAGATTGCGATCGTCAAAAACAGTGGCGCGGATGGGTTCTTACGCCTTAAGATTCGCAACGATTGGTTGTTGATCTGCATCGAAGTAATCGGTGTCGGTTTCGTGGAGATGCTAAGCCTTTCAGCGTACAACACGCTATATGGATTCGATACGCATCAAAGCGCCGTTTCGGTTTGACGACGAACCGAACGAAAATTAGGGTTAGATAGTTGGTCGAGCCCAATTACGGCTCAAACGATTCGCCAGTTTTGACAATCGGTCGGGACTGCGTCCAAAAATCCAAGCCTTTCACGGAGGTTGGCACTTGAAATTCAATATGACAAAAGCTCGCAGGAGCTTGCTGTTGCTGCCAGTTTTGGCGGCAATCGGCTTCGCGATCGCATGCGGCAGTTCCGAGCCTGAGACGATTATCCAGACGGTCGTCGTCGAGAGGGAAGTGGAGGTTGTGAGAGAGGTCGAGGTCGTCAAAGAGGTTGAGGTTGAGAAGGAAGTAGAGGTTGTCAAGGAGGTTGAGGTTGTCAAAGAGGTCGAGGTTGAGAAGGAAGTCGAAGTCATCAAGGAAGTCGAAGTCGTTTCGGCTGTTCCTCGAAACAAGACTGTCGTGGTCGGCACTCGCTTTGGCGGCGGCATCGCCCTTCGTATGTGGAGTCCGTACGCGCTTGGTGGCACCCACCAAAAGGGCGTGATCTTCTTCCACGAGCCTTTGTTCTACGCTGACAGCCTTAACGGCAATAGCTATCCATGGCTGGCCGAAGACTTCTCCTACAACGCGGCAGCGACGGAGTTGACCTACAACCTTCGCGACGGGGTTACCTGGAGCGACGGAGAAGAGTTCAACGCTGAAGACGTGGCGTACACATTCAACACTCTTGCCGAACTGGGCAGCGAAGTCCGTGGCGGCGGAGTCTTCCAGACTTTCGTCAAGGAAGCTGAGATCGTTGACGATTTGACCGTGAAGGTCCACTTCAACTTCCCGGCCCCGAGATTCCACGCCGAAGTCGTGATCTACAAGGGCGACTCTGGAACGTATATCGTCCCGGAGCACGTTTGGAATAACAAGGATTGGGCGGAGTACGATGCCTACAACGACGGTGCTGGTCCTGTTACGACAGGACCTTGGCGTTTGTCCTACTCCGACAACTTCCGACGTGTCTTGGACCGCGTGAAGAACTGTGAAGACTACTGGGGCTGCGCAACCGGCTTCGTGCCGTTCCAAGAAGTAGAGCGCTACGTGCTTTACAACATTGACGACGACACACAGTTCGCCCAGGCGATGATCACGAACCAGATCGACGAAACTCACGACCTTCGAGTCGACACCGTCGAGACGATCCTGCGCGAGAACCCCAACACCACCACCTACACGGGCCGTGACGCCGATGGCGAATACGGCATGGTTTCGTGGTGGCCGATCTCGTTGCATTTGAACAACCTTCAACCGCACCTTGACAACCCCAACGTTCGAAAAGCCATCACGAAGTACATCGACCGCGACCGCCTTAACGCTCAGGCTTACCTGAACAAAGGCCGGATCAACGACTGGCCCTGGCCGCAGTACGCTGGTCTGAAGCACGTCAACGAGGCGATGGAGCCGTTGAGGCAAGAGTTTGGCGTTGGTGAGTACGACAAAGAAGGCGCCGACGCCCTCATGACCGAGGCCGGCTACTCCATGAACTCCGACGGCTTCTGGGCCGATGCCAATGGCGATGTGGTCAAGTGCAACATCATCAGCTCGGCGCACTTCACCGATCTCGGTCCGGTTGTTGCCGCGTTGCTTGAGCAGAACGGTATCGAGTCATCCTGGGCGCAACCTCCGGATGTCTGGGCCCGAAACGGCAAGGGTGGCGACTACGAGTGCACGTTAGTCGGGCACAACGGTTCGCAATCCGGCGACATCTACCGGTCGTTGCTGATGTTCACGACGGATTCTGGAGCTAACCGCTGGTCATACTCGAACCCTGAATTCGATTCAGTAGTCGCATCAATGGCGGAAGAGCCTGATGTTGACAAGGTATTGGACCTTACCGAGCAGGCACTTCGGATCTGGTTGGAAGACCAGCCGGACGTCCCGCTCGTCGAGTTCTTCAACCGTGTGACTCGTAACGAGTACTACTGGGAGAACTGGCCTGGCGACGCTCAAGGGTACGAGCCGTACATGAACGGTATCCACCCGCACACCGGATTCCCGTACATCCTCAGCAAGCTGGAAGGCACCGGCCGGGAGTAAATCCGCGTTTTAGCGGAAGAAACGTTGGTTGCGGCGCCGCCGATTGGGAGCAAACTCCCATCACTTAGGCGCCGCAACTAATCGCAAGCTCCCAACTGGCGCGCCGACACGCCGGTTAGCTCTGTTAACTTGGCATTGGGACGCAACATGGCGAAGTGTTAATGAGATGACCGTAGATTATCTGGCGAGACGCATAGGAATGTTCGTGGCGGTGGTTTTTGTCGCCACATCGTTCAACTTCTTTCTCCCCAGGTTCACCGGTCAAGACCCGATCGCGACTCGGTTGGAATTGCTCGCAGCCGAAGGCGATACGATACGAGCCGAAGACTACAAGGCTCTGATCGAAACCTACAACGCGAAATTCGGTCTGGATCGTCCTTTAGTTTTTCAATATTTGACTTATCTATCGGCCGCTGTTCGGTTCGATTTCGGGAATTCAATAACCAAGTACCCGACACGCGTTAGCGAGCTCGTGAACCAAGCGATGCCGTGGTCGATCGGACTGCTAGTTACGTCGACGCTTTTGGCCTTCTTGGTGGGCACTCTTGGTGGTGCCGTGTTGGCATGGCAACATGGTACCAAAGCCGCTTTTGAACTCATATTGCCGCCTTTCTTTTTGCTTGCGGCGGTCCCTTACTATCTGCTCGGACTCATATTGATCTGGCTGTTGGCGTTCCAAGCCAAACTGCTGCCCTTGGGCGGCGGTTATGCGCCTACGACGCTTCCCGATTGGAGCGACTTCGGATTCCTGTTCGAGGTGTTCAAGCACTCACTCTTGCCGGCCCTCTCTATCGTTCTCGCGTCGATCGGATTCTGGGCGTTGGGGATGCGGTCGATGATGATCACAATGCAGGGCGAGGACTACATGTTGCAGGCGGAGGCGAAGGGACTGACCAAGATACGAACGTTTTTCCGGTACGCCGTGCGAAACGCAGTATTGCCGCAGACTACGGCATTGGCATTGACTTTGCCGCACGTGGTTTCGGGCGCGATATTGGTTGAGCGGATTTTCGGCTACCCGGGGATTGGTCGAGTTCTTTACGAAGCGATCACGGGATTCGATTACTTTGTCATTCAAGGTGTCGTCTACATAATCGTGTTGGCCATCGCTTTTGCGATGCTGGTCATCGACGTCGTCTATCCGCTGTTGGACCCCAGAATCAGCTACTCTTCCGCGTAAATACCAAATGGCAACGAATGCGACAACAGAACCATTAGCATCGCGAGGTAGCGCAGGCGCATCGGATGCTCTTAATCGCGTTGGCGGTTTATGGCGCTACATGAGGCGGAACCCGTCGATAATCGCGGGCTCCGTGATGCTCGGTATTATCGTCCTGTTCTGGGCCTTTGGAACATTGATGACGTCGCCTAAAGACGCCAAGGACCTTGCGTTCGCGCCGCCCAACAAACGGCCATCGCTGCAAAACCCGCATCCCTGTTACTCATCCGAAAACCCGCGCGAACTGTGTTTTGCGTACGACGACGTTGAGCGACCACACCTGCTCGGTACCGACCGGTTGGGCAAGGACATATTGGCTTCGTTTTCACAAGGGATTCCGCAGACGGTGATGATCGGTCTGATCGCCGGTTCGGTCGGAACGGTGGTGGGTACGCTTTTGGCATTTGGCGCGGGTTACTACGGCGGAGTGCTTGACGCGACGATCAGATTCATCGTCGACACGTTGCAGACCATACCGGGGATATTGATTCTCATCATCATCACCATCGCGTGGCGAGATGTGGGGGGAGGCGAGATGACATTCATCCAGCTATCGCTAATCATCGCGATGCTGGCTTGGCTCGGTCCCACCAGAGTTATTCGGTCCCAAGTTCTCGTGATGAAACAGCGCTCGTACGTCGAGATGGCTAGATTGTCTGGGATGAGCGGCCCAGAGGTGATCTTGAAAGAGATGGTGCCGAATCTCATGCCATTCATCGTGGCGAATTTCGTGCTGGCAGTCTCGTCGGCGATATTGGCATCCATCGGCCTTGAAGCCCTGGGCCTCGGCGATTTCAGTTCCAACACCTTGGGCATGATGATCTACCACAACATTTGGTACGGATCGCTGGTCAATGGCTGGTGGTGGTGGTGGTCGCCGCCGATCATCGTTATCGTGATTCTGTTCATTGGATTGTTCATGCTGTCGAGAGGCATGGATGAGTGGGCGAATCCTAGGTTAAGAAGGCGGTTCTAGCAGTTGGCGAACGACCGAACCAACACCGCCGTGATGGATAGTCCGACCGACGCGCGAGTTAACCGACCCAAGGATGTCGCCGATCTGCGTCGGTCTGGTACCAATGCCTCCTCGACCCCAGCCGTTCAAGTGAACAACCTCAAGGTCTATTACGATTCCGAAGCCGGCATCGTCAAGGCGGTTGACGACGTGAGCTTTACCCTGCAGCAAGGCGAACGCTTGGCGCTAGTTGGCGAATCGGGGTGCGGCAAGACGACGCTCGGGATGGCGCTCCTAAAACTTACGAAACCACCCGGTTATATTGATGACGGCGAGATTCTTATCGACGGTCGGGATCTTGTCCCACTGAACGACGAAGAGATGCGTCTGGCGCGGCTCGCTGAAGTCGCACTCGTGACGCAGTCGGCGATGAATGCGCTCAACCCGGTAATGCGCATTGAAGATCAGATTTTCGACGGGTTAGTCGACCACGGAATCAAGGACACGAAGGAGAACATGAGGTCCCATGTTCACAGCCTTCTCAGACGTGTGGGGTTGCGAGACAGCGTTGCGAGGATGTTCCCCCACGAGTTGAGCGGCGGGATGAAGCAACGAGTGGCCATCGCGACGGGTACGAGCATGAATCCGAAGGTGATCGTGGCCGACGAGCCTACCAGTGCCTTGGATGTTGTGGTGCAGCGACAAGTGATGATGACGTTGAGTCGCGTTCAGCGCGACACTGGCGCGGCGGTGATTCTCATTGGGCACGATATGGGTCTCGTGGCGCAGTTCGCCGACCGAATAGGCGTGATGTACGCCGGCAAGTTGGTGGACATCGGAACGGTCCAAGAGATCATCGAGGATCCCAAGCATCCGTATACAAAGTTATTGATAAACAGCGTGCCGGATCTGGAGGAGAAGCGAGAGCGGTTGGAGGGCATACCCGGCATACCGCCGCCGTTGGTTGACCTACCTCCGGGATGTGTGTTTGCACCCCGATGCCCCTCCGTAGCCGACGCTTGCCGCGATGTCACGCCTCGCAATACTGCTGTGGGCGATAGCCGATGGGTGATGTGTCACATATTTGATGAAACGGTAGAGATGGCGGGGAATACAGTTGGCTAATCTGCTAGAACTCCAAAACGTTACCAAGGTGTTCGGCGGTGGGATGTTCAGTCGATCCAACGTCACGGTCGCTGCGGACGATGTTTCGTTCGCGATATCGGCGGACCGCCCATCAATCACTGCGGTTGCAGGAGAGAGCGGAAGTGGCAAGACCACTTTGGCGAGGCTGCTGTTGGGTGTGATCAAACCCACGAGTGGTAGTGTGATCTACAACGGGCGGAACGTTTCGAAGATGTCGGGGAGTGAGCGCCGTGAGTTCAGGCGGGAAGTCCAACCTATATTTCAAGATCCCTTCGAGGTCTACAACCCGTTTTACAAAGCGGATCATTTACTCCATGTGGCGATCGACAAATTCAAGCTCGCGGCGTCAGAGGATCAACGAATCCCTCTCATCAACGAGGCGTTGGAGACCGTCGGTCTACGGCCTGAGGAGATGCTCGGACGGTATCCGCATCAACT
This sequence comes from Dehalococcoidia bacterium, assembly GCA_965208645.1. Taxonomy (GTDB): domain Bacteria; phylum Chloroflexota; class Dehalococcoidia; order Lucifugimonadales; family Lucifugimonadaceae; genus Bin127. Next base: position 2,019,772 of record OZ242350.1, read on the forward strand.
GAGCGGGGGCCAACGTCAGCGAATGATGGTCGCCCGGGCGTTGCTGCTCAAACCTCGGATCATTCTGGCAGATGAGCCGGTTTCGATGGTTGATGCGTCGTTGCGGGCCACGATTCTTGAATCGATTCGGACGCTCAACCGCGATCTCGGCATCTCGGTCGTCTACGTGACGCACGACCTCACGACTGCCTATCAGATCTGCGACGAAATACTCGTGATGTACAAGGGTTCGGTCGTCGAGCAGGGCAGTGTGGAACGGGTGATTAGAGACCCCAAGCATCCGTACACTCGTTTGCTGGTCGAATCGATTCCGCAGATGAGGTCGGATCGTGCGTGGGAAGACGGCGCTGAAGAACTGATGTCAATTGATGAATCCATGGTCACGACAGGATGCAAATTCGCCGATCGCTGCCCGCAAGTGATGGACAAGTGCAACGACGAGCATCCGCCGGCATTCCAGCTTGATGATGACCGAGTCGCGAGTTGCTATCTTTACGACGATATGTCTGTCGCAAACAAACAAGCGGTCGCGACTTAACCCGGAAAAACCATGAATGCCAACCCACGCCCAAACATCGTCTACATTCAATCGGATCAGCATAATCCGGCAGTAATCGGGGCATACGGTGATCAGGTCGTCGATACTCCGAATCTTGACCGTTTAGCGGTGGACGGAGCGATATTCACGGGCGCGTACTGCGGCTCGCCGATATGTGTGCCGTCACGGACGGCGTTCGTGACTGGACGATATCCACATGAAACGGAAGTCTGGACGAATGACCAGATTTTGAGTTCCGCGGTCCCGACCTATGCACATTCGCTCGGTGCCGCGGGATACGACCCGATCCAGATCGGGAGAATGCACTACAACGGTCCGGACCAATTGCACGGGTTTTCGCGCCGATACGTCGGCGATCACAGTCCGAACCATCCGGGCAGTCCGAGACCAGTCGATCATGGACAGTTGCATGGCACGGCGGGTCCGGCGCGAGTGAGTTTGGAGGCGTCAGGGCGAGGGCAGAGTGCGTACGAGGTCCACGACGAGTATGTCGCACAATCGGCGGTCGATTACATCAACAATAAAGGCATTACACGACGGTCCGGTGTTGACGAATCGCCGCTGTGCCTTTCGATCGGACTGATGTTGCCGCACCAACCGTTCGTCGCTCGAGCAGTGGATTACGACAAATACGAGGACCGCGTCGGAATGCCGATAGTACCGGCTGAGCCGATCGAGAATTGCCACCCCTACATCCAATGGTGGCGGGAGCGCACTGGGATCGTCGAGGTTAGTGATGAGGAGATAATACGCGCGCGGACCGCCTATTGGGCCTTGTGTGATCGAACAGACCAATTAATCGGCGAGATCCTCGACGCACTCGACGCCAACGGCTACATGGAAAACACGATCATCATCTACACCTCTGACCACGGAGAGCAGGTTGGTGAGCACGGGTTGTGGTGGAAACAGACGTTTTACGAGGACGCGGCACGAGTGCCGGCAATTGTTTCGTGGCCGGGACGCCTTGATGCAGGCCGCGTGATCGACACGCCGATTGACCAGTTCGATTTGGCAGCTACGATTTTGGACGCGGCCGGCGCCGAGTCGTTGCCGCAGGGACACGGTATGAGCGTGGTCGACCTCATCAACAATCCCGAAACTGCTGAGTGGAAAGACGCAGTCTACAGCGAATACTGCATGAACGACTCGGCGGTTGGTTCGGGCATGTCAGCCAATTTAGGTGGCGCCGATATCCACGCCCGACCCGGCGGAGTGCAGAACCGCATGGTGCGCTCAGGCGATTGGAAGTTGAACTACTATCACGGTTTCGAACCACAACTTTTCAATCTCGCCGAAGACCCGCAGGAGTTAAACGATCGCGCGCAGGACCCGAGCTGTAGGGGTGTGCGGGAAGAGATGATGGATCGCGTGTTGGACGGGTGGGACCCGGACCGTATCCGCGACCGCATGCACGTGCTGAAGCGCGAGCAGGAGTTGATGGAGGCGTGGGCGAAGAACGTCGATCCACCCGATGCTATCAGGTGGGACTTGCGGCCTGAGATGGATTATCTGGATTGACGGGCGTTGGATCGATGCTGTCGGCACCACTCCTGGCAATACGCTCAAATCCCCAAATTGCCGCCGCGAAAAACCCGAAAACGATCGCGGCGTATCCAATCGACGCGAACCAATAGGTCCAAAGCCAGTCTTCAGGATCGGAATGAGCGGAATTGTCCCCCAACCGCGGATCCACGATCACGGACAAAGTGCCCTCGTAAATGATCCAAATAGTAGGGAATGGCCAGTGGAATAGGATCAAGAGTCCTGAAATCAACAAGGCGCAAGGTACGAAAAAGGATGCCCATTTTGACAGATCGTCAAGCATTGCATCCGTTTTTGGGAATGGGAGGGTTGGTTTTGTCATAGCAATCGTCAAATACGAGATGCCCAACGCGACGGCGAAGTCTCGAACGATGTAGAAGGATCTCGAAATTGCCAAAATATCGCTGTAGACAGCCGATCCAACGGTAGCTGAATCAACGGGATCGAGCCAACGAATTACAGCTATATGCCACCCGGTAAGTCCGAACGTCACCGTCAACCCGACTAATGCGACCAGAACGACAATAACTTCCGCAGTCCTTCTCACAACACGCGTAGACACCGAAGCAGCGGTCCACAGTACGGCAGAGACGATGGAAGCGGCCAGTGCGAGCGTCAACGTATGCGTCAAGAATCGCAGAGCGTAGCGAATCGTGGGTAGGTGAGACGGCGCAATACGAAATTGAAAATATAGGTCCCGGCAGCGTTGGCTTGCTTCAATTTCAGAATTTGCGGACTGATCGGACTCCAATTCCATCAGCCTCGCGTCGATCTCTCGTGCACAGTTCGTGACCTCATCCCATTCTTGCCGGGATTTCACCCATGCGCTTTCATAACCCCCATCTGAATCTTGTGCCAGTTGCCTGGCAATTGGAATCGCTTCGGCGGTCCCAAAGCGGACGACAGCGGCAGCCGCGACTATGCCGATTACGACCATCATCCAACGCCGTCTTTTCAACCTCGAACTGGACTTGGTCAAGGTATCGTTTCCGTTGTCTTCAGATGCCCGGGATTCAAAGTGACTTGCCTCTTCTTCGGTCGAAAGCTCTTCTGCACCATCGGCGACGCCTTGAGGCGATTCCAGTGAGGGTTCGTAGGACATCATTAACCGACCTCGAACATGGTGCACAAACCACCACATTCCGAATGTCACAAAGCCGATCGGGAACAAAACCATCAGCACGAAAGGACTGAGACTGCCAATGTGCTCAAACTGATATTCCCATGCGCTCCACCGATCGATTGCGAGGTCTTGCGAGAGGAAAACCAACGCGGCATTTGCTAGTGCCGCCAACCCGATCCAAGGCGCCAAGGTGACGATCTGTTTGCGGAGTAGCTGGTAGAAGCCGATGGACGCTTCTTCAGCATCAACTTCTGAAACCCAAGAACGGCGACACATGTGGTCGTACTGGTAAGCGAATGCAATGAGCGCGAACGTCAGAACTGCAGAAAATGTGGATGATGCTAAGATCGCCGTCCACCCCAGCGCATGGTCACCGAACACGATGAAGATGGGATACGCGCCGAAAAACATGCCGAAATGTCCGGATACGAGGATAGCGAATGGCACGATAGTCAAACCCAATGTCGCGTACGCGACCAATCGGGACTTTCTCCCCAAACCATTGGCCAGCGCACCGACAACTATACCCAACATCGTGCCGATAAAGACGCTGGGTACGACCATCGACAAAGAGGTCCGTGCACCGTGGAGCAACCTTGAGAAGATGTCTCTGCCGACTTCATCAGTACCGAGAAAATTGGTCGCACGACAATGGGAGAAGCGGTCAGACGGGTTGTCGGATATATTCAGGGCGTTGATCGCGAGCGGAGGGCAGCTGTGAGTTTCCGGGGCAACTGCGTTAGGGTCGAACGGTGCCAACGTAGGTCCAAATACGCCCAAAACAAAATACAGTCCGATGATGATCGCCGGGATCGCCTGCCAACCCTTTAAGCTTGCCAGCACGTTTTTAGTTACACTCCGCCAAGAGACGCGGGCCGGTTTTACGGATCCGTTCGGAGATTCCGGATCAGTTGTCTGGGAAAGAGTTGGTTGCATGATCCAAGGGGATTTCCAACGTTTTTCATCGTCTCGACGTTTGTCTTCACCTTAAACCATCGCCGTAAATCAGGATCCCAGCGATCGCGTATCCAGTCGCCTAAGAAGTTCCCGCCGTCTCTACCAAGAAGACCGCCATGCTCGGTATGGCGGAAACCCCACCACGCATCGCCGATGCATTCGACGCCAACGGCTCCTTGGAATGCACCATCGTTGTCGGTGTGCTGAAGCGCGGGCAGGAGTTGATGGAGGTGTGGGCGAAAAACGTCGATCGACCCGACGCTATCAGGTGGGACTTGCGACCTGAGATGGATTATTTGGATTGAATTCGTTCGAGGATTGGCTCTACAGAGAACGTCAATGAATCTCTATTGTTGAGGACACCGTTGGGGGTGACATCCCGCCGTTTGACCGAATTCGACACGACTAGAATCGCAAATTGTGGCGAGGAGGCGTGAAGTTTAGGATTCGAACCACGCCGCTGGGGCATCTAGGCGCTGAACGCTCCTCAGAGAGCGTTCTTACCGTAAGCGCCGTTGACGATGCATCACCTCGATGCATCACCTCGCCACATGCTTAATGAAGCACCCTCGAGTCTACACCACCGATTCGAGATCGAAGATTGCGCTCAATCCAACTGCCGCAAATTAGGATCCCAACGATCTCGCATCCAGTCACCCAAGAAATTACCGGCCATCACCACTAGGAAGATGGCCATCCCTGGGATGGCGGACACCCACCAAGCATCGCCGATGTACTCGCGTCCGCTGGCTACCATCGCTCCCCATGCCGGTGCGGGCGGCGGGATGCCGACGCCAAGGTAGCTCAAAGTTGCTTCGGTAAGGATGATGCCGCCGACACCGAGTGTGGCGCTGACGACGACGATGTTGATGACCCCGGGGAGGATGTGGCGAAGGAGTATTCGGCGCGACGAAGCACCGGCAACGCGCGCGAATTGGACATAATCCGATTCGCGGAGGCTCAACGTCTGCGCCCGGACTAGGCGCACGGCACCCGGCCAAGATATCAAGGCGAGCAGAGCGATCAGAATTCTGAGGTCTTGCCCGAAGATGCTTACTACGATCAGGGCCAGCATGATAAATGGCAGCGCCGCCCACACATCAACAATGCGCATTATCACCTCGTCGATATGGCGCCCGAAATACCCGGCAACCAATCCACAAGCCGTACCTACGGTTACGCCGACTGTAATCGATACAAACACCACCAATGCGGAGATCCGCGCACCGTGAATGATGCGGCTCAGTACGTCGCGAGCTATATTGTCTGTACCAAGAATGTAAAACTGGCCAGATCCACCGGTCGAGAATGGTGAGGTATTGCGGTCGGTTAGTGCAACATATGCGAGGGGATCGTGCGGCGCGATCTGTTCTGCAAATAGGGCGAATACGATCAAGGTCAGGATGATCAGCGCAGGCACTATCGGCCACCGGCGAATGATGTAGAAGCCGTAACCCAACCAACCTAGCGAATGTCGCTGGTTAACCCTAGTCGGCGCTGAGACGGCGTCGCTGACGCTTTGTGGTCTAGTTTCCGTTGCCATGTCTATCTACTACGCGTAGCGAATCCTTGGGTCCAAAATCGCATACAGGATGTCCATCGTCAACACAACCACAACGTATAAGACGACGGTTAGGAATGTAATGGCTGATATGAGAGGGAAATCGTTTCCCTGCACTGCCTGAACCGCTACGCGACCGAGGCCGGGCCACGAGAACACAGTTTCTACAACGGTCGTCCCGTTGATGAATCCGACTAGGATCAATCCGGAAATCGTGAGGGGCGGAATCACCGCGTTTCGGAAGGCATGTTTCCAGATCACGGTGCTGGATTCCACGCCTTTGGCTCTTGCGAATTTGACGTACTCCGACTCTAAGACCTCCAGCATCGATGAACGCGTTAGACGGAGATACGCAGCTGCTGGTAGCCACCCGAGGACGATCGACGGCAATATGTAGTTCCGAATAGCGAACCCGTCGCCGCGTGTGCCTGATGGTAGCCATTCGAGCTCGCCCGAAAAGATAAGGATGGCCATGATGCCGACCCAGAAGACGGGCGCAGCTTGACCAACCAACGCGATTCCGCGTGCGACATAGTCAAGTGGTCGACCGCGTTGCACAGCTGAGACGATTCCTAACGGGACGCCGAGAAGCGTTCCGAAAGTCCATGCGATCAAACCGAGTTGGATCGAGGTCCAAAACCTCTCTTGGACTACGGTGATGACGGGCCGTTGGTGAATCAGACTGTCACCGAATTGGCCCCGGAGATATCTTCCTACCCAAATTACGTACTGAAAGACGACTGGTTGGTCGAGAGCGAGTTCCTTTCTAAATCGCTCGCGAGTCTCTTCTGCGAGGGCACCGCCATATTCGTCGAGATACAGGTCTAATGGATCGCCCGACAAGCGCGAGAGCACGAATATGACGAGTAGGGCGCCGAGAATCGCGATGACGCCGTAGAGTACGCGGCGTGCGAGGAAACTACGCATTGTTCAATGAAGGGGCTATGCCTGCGCTCCCTCTAGTGCCGCATTGGTATCGGAGGGAGGGGTGCAGGCACGCCAACGAGACGCCGGGTCGGGGTGACCCAGCGTCTCTTTTCAGACGGTGTCGTCTATGGTTGCCAATCGACCTCTTCGAGGTTGAACCATGTGCAACCGCCGATACACATCTGAGGCGGTATCGGCCACGCCCTGATCTTCTCGCCATCGTAGGTGTTAAACGCCGGTTGCTCGTTCACGCCGACGTTGATCGATACCTCTCGAGAGTAGTCGTAGTGCTCGATCGCCAGTTCGATGCGTCTGCGGCGGTCGAGTTCATCCTTCATCTCGTCGAATATCTCGTCCCACCTGGGCAAGATGCTTCCGGCGCAGATCGTGCCTCCGAACTTGTGCGAAGTCGATTCGTTGGATTTCGGCAGGTCTACGCTCAAAGCCGAGAAACTGTCTCCGCAGGTCCGGTACTGGATCTGATTGAATGACAGGTTAACCAGGTTCGGGCGGTGTTCCGAGTACGGAGACAGGTCGAGGTTAACCCTGATGTTCAGCGTCGCTAGCCATTCGGCTGCGAGTGCTTCGACGATCTCTTGGTGAGTGCCTGCGCCAGTCCAAACGGTTACTTCAAACCCGTCGGCCCAACCAGCTTCTTCCATCAACTGCTTGGCCTTGTCGCGGTCGAAACTGTATGCCCAACCGTGTGACTCTGCGTTCTGGGCCCAAGTGTCGGAGTTGACCGACAGGTTGGTGATGTGGTTCACCCAACCCAGACCGTCGAGGATCGCTTCGTTGATGCCTTCGCGGTCGACTGCGTGTGCAATCGCTTGTCGAACTTTGAGTGCGGATTCCATCGATGCGTCGTTTCCGTATTCACCGACCCACGGTAGGGAAGTGTCGTAACCCATGCGGTCGAGTTCCCATCCTTCAACGAAGTGGTTGGTCTGCCAATAGTTACCGCCGAAGTAAAGTCCGTTCATCCTCGCAGCAGTCGGCTGGGCGATGAATCCCTGTTCCGTGAGGCTTGGAATGTCTTTTAGCGAGATATTCGCGACATGAGCCTGACCGGTTTCGAGCATCGTCTTGCGCACCGCAGCCTCTGGCACCGCGAGGATCTCGACGCGGGCCATCTCTGGCACCTTGCGCCAATGTGCGCTTAGTGAGTTCAAGACGGCGCGGTCGTCGGATGACCAGGTCTCATAAACGAATGGGCCCGTTCCGACGAAGATGTCGACCATCCCTTCGGGACCGTGCTCATCAAATACCTTCTTGCTGTGGACACCCATGCTCTGCCAGTAAGGGCTCAAGTTACGCCGGAGAACTCCGACTCCCCACTGGTTGACGTGCATGCGCACCTTGCCCGGGTCGATGACCTCGAACTCTTTGGCCATGGCGCGGAAGTCGCCGGCTTGGTCGTGCCGGGAGTCCGGGTTCGTGTTCGGGTTGGCGTTGTTGAAGCTCCATGCCACGTCTTCGGCGGTCATTTCGCCATAGCCGCCGTGAAACTCGACGCCGCGACGGATGTCGAAATCGACCCACGACTGATCGTCAGCGACGGTCCACGCGGTTGCGAGCCTCAGAACGGCGTGACCGTTGTCAGCAACGCGGATATCACACCACGAAAGTCAAGCGCTTCTGTTAGTTATCTTTCCAATTCATTATTCGTAATTTGTGAAATCTGAAGAGTCGCCTACTGGATCAGTCAAACGGTGACGAAGTCTAGTATCAGTGATGTCCGGAACTCTGCCAATTCGTTGATTAATGTTGGATTGATTATTCGGGTCCCAATACCTGTCCCGACGTCTAGATTCTCGGGTGGCTTCAACTTTTCGATCCATTTCCGCCGCGAATTCGTTGAACCTTTCGCGGTCGTCCTGAAACCTTTGGATAACGGTCGAGAGCGGAGTTGGAAAGGGGCATGGGTGGGGATAGCATTGAGTGGGAACCGTGATGCCTTCGTTGGATCGGTCGGCGATGACAATCGCAACAGCCACAATGAAGGCCAAGATGAAGATGATCACCAACTTGACGGAAAGCGGATTTGGTTTTGCTATCTTACTCATCGCGTAATTCCTCGCCTTTTGCATGTGCGCCGTCACCCGTCGGAAAATATACCACAACTCGTAGGACATGACGCGAGCGAACGTTCTAATCCCTCTTAATTCGACGGATGGGACGTATGAAAAGCGAGTTCTTACAGCTCAGCAACTCGGACGGAGTCGAAATACTGCCGGTCCCATACGGCTCCCCAGCCGGGTCGGTTGGGTGGTGTGACCATTCCGTTTCGTGGAATAGGCGGATTTAGTAGGCCGATTTCGCGGCCTAGTTCGTCGCGGGAGCCGCCGGGGAAGTATTCATAGTAAGTGATGTTGGGGATTGCGCAGGTTAGGTGGGTATGGACGAGGCCGAAGAGGCCGCCAGGGCCGTTGAGTTCGACGTTTGTGCCGTGTTCGGCTGCGTGTTTGGCGAGGTCCAATAGGGCAGTCGTGCCGTGCCTTGCATGTGCTCTGACGAGGTCGCAGGCGCCTTGTTCGAGCCAGATTTTCGAGATTTCGGGCTCGTGCATCAACGTTTCTAGCGCCATTACCGGGATATCGAGTTCCTCGCACAGTTTCCGCAGACCATTGAAGTCGCGGTCGGGGATGGCCTCTTCGAACCAGCGATATCCATGGCTCTCTAGAGCATGGCCAGCTTTGATCGCGTCATCGAGGTCGTACTTTGCTCCAGCCGCGTCGTGCATGATGTCGATGTCGTCGCCGCACGCACTCCGGACTTCGCCGAACCAGTAAGTGTTCTTGTCCACTGGCCAAGATAAGTGGTCTTTGACGGCGCTGAAACCGATAGCAATGGCGTGTTCGATGTCTTCGATCGCCGCTTCCAAGGTCCCACCGCCGCGGTAGTTGTAGTAGGCGGGCGCAGAGTCGCGGGCGGTTCCGATGAGTTGGTGCACGGGTTTGTTTTCCGCTTTTCCTGCGATGTCCCATAGGCAGTTGTCGAACGCACCGAACCAACCGGGCATTGTGAAGATGTGCCGTGTGGCGGTGCGGAGTTTAGATTCCAGTCGATTTCGGTTGAGTGGGTCTTCACCGATGGCGAGGTGGCGGAGATGTTCGAGATCGATCATCCGCATCGTGGTGTAACGTGCGTCGCCGACTGTGCAGACGCCCTCTAGTCCTTCGTCGGTGTTGACATGCAGGACGTGATACTCGGTGGGATACGGCGTAGTCGGGACGGATCGCCAAACTTCGCGATCGCCGAGAGTCGCGCGCTCCAAGTTGAAGAACGGTGTCTGGGTCGGAAGTTGGAAAACCGAGAGGCGGATGTCGGATATTTTCAATCGTTGTTTTCCACAGAGCTAACGTGTTGTTCAGTCGTTTGTTTTACCCACCGATCGATTCCAAATGAAACTGCAATAGCACCCATAAATAGGATGACTGACACGACGATAGGGGGTGCCCACCACCACCACATGCCGCGCGGGATGGCGTTGTAAAAGTGCGCCCAGAACTGGATACTTGTCAACGTGCCGTGGTACTGATCGGGTCCGAAGCCCAAGGCTTCTATGCAGGCCAATCCCGCGATCGATGTTGCGATGGCCGCTATAGCTGTGATCAGCAGGAGGCCCAGATTTTCACTACGGTTTTGCTTGGTCGCACTCACGTTAGCGGACTTTGTGCTTGACTGTGCTTCGTTGTCAGCGTATAGGTGTTCGCTAGTACTTGACCAAAGAAATCGAACGATCCGCGCGGGCCCCATTGACGAAGCAGCGGCGAGGACGACTAAGATGAGACGATATTCCGTTGACAGGTCTAATTCGACGGCAGAGATCAGTAGTAATACGCTCACCAAGGTAAACAGTCCCAGAATGGTTGTTTTATTGCCGGAGGCGATTTCAAATGCGCGTTGGACAAACCTGCCGACCCTGCCTCCAACGAATCCCAACCCGACGCCTAGGACCGTGCCCACCCCAGCTGCAGTCAGAGCCCAACGTAGGGAATTGCGCGTGGATCGCATCAACCAAGCCAACATATCCCTTCCTTCGGATTGAGTTCCCAACCAGTGCTCGGCGTTAGGTGATTGTCCAGGAAACGCCGACGCGACCCCGGCGTTCGTCAAGTCCACAAAAAGTGGACCAACATACGCAAAAGCCAGTACGCACAAAACCAAAACGATCCCAACCGTCAAAATGGGGTTTCTGGCAAGGAACGCGAGAGTCAGCAATACGAACCGTCGCTTCTTATGAACGCTCTTTCAGCCGCGGGTTCGCCCACTCGTCGAGGCCTATCGAAGCGATGAATAGACCGGAGAACAGGAGAATGAAGATGACGATGGGTGATCCCCACCACCACCACATGCCGCGCAGAACGGCGTTGTAGCTCGATTGCCAGTAGAGGATGTTTCCGAGCGTCGAAATGTGCGTTGGACCGAGGCCGAGGAATTCCAGACCGACCGCGGCCAAGATCGCGCCGATGAGCGAGCTGACGAACGCGGCGAGCAGGAACGGCATCAGGTTCGGCATAAGTTCGAAGAAGACGATGTAGATGCCCTTTTCACCAGACATACGAGCGATCTCGACGAACATGCGTTCCCTTAGAGTCAGCACCTGCGCGCGTATGACGCGTGCGGCTCCCATCCAAGCGAAGAGAGCTATCACGAGGGCCATAATTTCCAAAGACAACACTTCTACTACGCTGGCAAGCACGATCAGCACCAGCAGACCAGGTACGGCGAGCATGATGTCGGTAAAAGTCCGCAGGATGCCGTCGATTATTCCGCCGTAGTATCCAGCTACGAAGCCGACGACCGCGCCGATGAACACGCCGAGTAAGCCAGCCATCAGTCCGACTCTGAGGGAGTCGGGTGTTGCGTCGATCAACCAGGCGAGCATGTCTCGGCCTACGGCATCGACGCCCAACCAGTTGTCTGCTGACGGCGACCTGTCCTGAACGTTGAAGGAACCGACTTTCGCGCGTTCGAGGTCGACGAAAATGGGGCCAGCGTAACCGAACAATACAACGATGAGGACCAAGGAGAGCCCGATGGTGATCTTCATGTTGTAGCGGAAGAAGCCGTAGGTCCGGCTGGCGAGGCCCAAAGTGCCCGCACCGATCGAAGTCGAGGCTTCGCTCATGACGTCGGGAGATTGGGTTGTTGGGTCTACATTCATGATCTCTGGTAGGAAATCCTGGGGTCGATCAACGGATAGATAAGGTCCATGACGAATAGGGCGAGCGCGATGGCTAAGATGACTATCAGCGTCACGCCTTGAATCATGAAGTAATCGCTTTCACCGATGGAGTTTCGAAGCAGCAGCCCGAGGCCGGGATAGTTGAAGACAACCTCGACCAGAACTTGCCCGGATACGACGGATCCTAGAGCTAGAGCGAAGGCGGTCGTTTGTGGCAACAGGATGTTTCGAACTGCGTAGGTAAAGAAGATCCGTCGTTCTTTCAACCCCTTGGCGTCCCCGAGGACCATGTAGTCCTCGCCCACTGTGGTTACCATCATTGCTCTCATACCAAGTCCCCATAGACCAGTCGAGGCGACGATGATTGAAATTGAGGGCAGGAATCCGTGTTTGATGAGTTGCCAAGCGGTTTCCCAATCCCATCCGAGCAGGAATCCGGGGTCAACACCGAATCCGGTGGGTAAGATCTTGAATTGAACACCGAGGAAGAACTGCAACACGAGAGCGAATAAGAAGAATGGGACGGCGGCCGCGACCATCAAAACCGGCAACAAGGATTGAATCAATCGGAACGACTTGCGCCACGCGATTAACGCGCCAACGAGGGATCCGAACAGCATCGCGAGTACCGTGGTGATACCGATCAGGCCGATCGACCAAGGGATCGCTGCGGAGATCTTATCCTTCACCGTCGCCGGGTAGTTAGTTAGGGAGTAACCGAGATCGCCCTGAGCGAGGTTCGAGATGTAGCGGATGTATTGGATATGCAGGGGAGCGTCGAGTTCGAATTTTTCCCGATACGCGTCGACAATGGGGCCGATATCACCACCGGTGTTACCCGCCTGAGCTTCGAGGGCCAATACTTTCTGTTCGATCGGGTCGCCGGGTGCAAGCCTTGTTAGCAGGAACACGATCGTGAACCCGACGAGCACGACCAGACAGAAGAGAGCAAATCTTCGGACGATGTATGCGGGATTCATATTGCGACTGTCAGTTGGTGCAATTGAGCAGAACAGCAGTGTCGGCTGTCTTGCTCTCTCGATTATTCGAAAACGTTGTCGTTAACTTAAACGGATTGACGAGATTAGTCAAGACTCCAGCGACGCAAACGTCGGTTGACAACGTGTGTGAATTCCGATAACGTTTAGCGCGTCGCTAGAGATTATCTAGACGCGGCGGTTTCTGGTTGCTCAGCAAAGAGTTGCGGATTCCGTCAAAAAAGATGTACGAGTAGACGATGTCGTAACAACGATTCATTGGGAGGTCAATGAGAACATGCGATTAAAGAGGTTGAGTCTGCTAGCCGTGATGGTAGCGGTCGCATCAATGATCGCCTTAACGGCCTTGGCGGCTTGCGGGGGGACCGAAACGGTTGTCCAAACTGTAGTCGTCAAGGAAGAGGTGGCGGTCGAAGTGCCGGTCACCGTTGAGGTCGAGAAAGAAGTCATCGTTCAAGGCGAGACGGTTGTGCAGACCGTTGAGGTCGAGAAGCAGGTGGTCGTCGAGAAGCAAGTTACTGCGACTCCGGACCCCAGGGCTCTGAAGGACGTTCCGAGAGACCGCACGCTAGTGATTACGCACTGGAGCGATGGCTATCGCACTCAGCACGACAACGTTGAGAATTTCAACTGGTGGTTGCCCGGCAACTCCCATGCCCGCCACGCTTCGGAGAAGGGTCTCCTCGAGTTCCTCTTCTACACGAACCTAAACGAAGGCAATATCATTCCGTGGCTCGGTGAGTCGTTCGAGTACAACGATTCACTCGATGCGATCGATGTCAAGATCCGAGAAGGCGCCAAGTGGTCCGACGGCGTAGCGTTTACGGCTCACGACGTCAAGTTCACGATTGACATGGTCGTGGGCAACGCTCCTGACCTGAACAGATCATCGCTGTGGGCGGACATGATCAAGGAAGCGGTAGTCCACGACGACTACAACATGACAATTCACCTTAACCGACCGGACCCAAGATTCTTCCAGGTTCAGTTCGGTTTCGGATGGGAAAACCACACACCTATCGTGCCGAAGCACGTTTGGGAAAACGAGGACCCGCTCACGTTTAACAACTACGACCCATCGAAGGGTTGGCCGCTGGGCACCGGCGCATACAAGCTCTCGATTTCGACGCCAGAAGTCCAGATCTATGACCGACGTGACGACTGGTGGGCGACTGAGATCGGCTTCCACGATGCTCCACAAGTGGAACGGATCAACTACATCCCGGTCGCTAACGACGACATCGCTGGTCAGCTTTACATCAACAACCAACTTGACGCTGGACCGCCGTTGCTGAAGGGTACGTTCGAGGCCGCAAAAGGCTTCAACGACGCCTTGAGGTCATGGAACTTTGAAGGACCTGTGTGGGGTGCGCCGGACGGTTGTAACTTCGTGCTGATCCTGAATAACCAGAAAGAGCACTTCTCGAGCACCGACGTGCGTTGGGCTATCAACCACGCGATTAACCGTGATGAGATTACAGGTCTCGCATACGAAGGCGGCGTGCCGTCGGTAGTTGTCCCGATATCGTCATACGGTGTAAAGCAATACCTCCCATTGATGCAAGACATCTTGGACAAGTACGACGCAGGCAACCACAGCCTTGACAAGGTTGATGAGCGCATGACGACGGCGGGGTACTCCAAGGATTCAGAAGGATTTTGGACGAAGGACGGCGACCGCGTGGAGATCACGCTTGAGATTCCGTCTTGGATGAGGCCACAAGGTCCATTCCTTGAGAAACAACTCCAAGCTGGTGGTTTCGACGCCATCTTCAAGCAGGGCGAGCCAGCAACTATTGGTGACCGCTTACGCATGGGCGAAACTGAAGTTGTTTGGGTGCAGTGCGGATCGATCAACGAACCGTACGACACCTTTAAGTCCTACCACTCGAAGAACTCGGCACCTCCGGGCGAAAACTACCAAGGCGCTGTCCAAGGTGGTCGTTACGAGAACCCCGAGATGGACGCAATCTTGGACGAAATGGAAGGGATGCTCCACTCGCCGGATGACCCGCGATACGTGGAATTAGCACGCGGTGCAATGGAGCTATTCCTGCGTGACATGCCCGTAATCCACATAGCGGAGGAGTTGCACGTGATCGTTCACAACACCCACTACTGGACAGGATGGCCAGGTGTTGAGGATCCGTACGTTGCGCCTTACCCGCCGTGGAATGGTTGGTACTTGATCACCCTCAACTTGGAACCGGCCCAATAGAAGTGAGCAAATGACGACTGCATGAGCGGTCGAAATTACCCAGAAGCGGGTTGCAGTCATGACTGCAACCCGCTTTTCTTTATGGATGCGTCGATCATTAAACAACTGAAACCGGGCGCGTCGTGAAACAACGAAATGACAGTGGTTTCGAATTTGCGTTATGGTTTATGTGTTGTTGGGATCGACGTTCAACTGTCACGCCCCAGCGTCAATGTGGTGAGTCGACGGAGGGCTAAGGAGGTCCCCAAGAATCATGCGTTCAAAGAAATGGATCCTGAAGGTTGTATTGCCGTCTGTCGCGATCCTGATCGCGTTAGCCGCGATAGGGGCCTGTGGCGGCACGGAGACGGTGGTGCAGACGGTCGTGGTCAAGGAAGAAGTTGCGGTCGAGGTACCCGTTACCGTCGAGGTTGAGAGAGAAGTCGTCGTTCAAGGCGAGACGGTGGTGCAGACGGTCGAGGTCGAAAAGCAGGTCGTTGTCGAGAGGGAAGTTACGGCTACTCCAGACCCCAGTGCGATTAAGGATGTTCCGCGCAATCGAACGGTGGTTTTCACCCACTGGAGCGGTTCGTACCGGACACAGCACGATAACGTCGAGAATTTCAACTGGTGGTTGCCAGGTAACTCCCACGCCCGCCACGCCTCCGAGAAAGGCCTTGTTGAGTATCTGTTTTACACGAACTTGAACGATGGTCAGATCGTTCCTTGGCTTGGCGAAACTTTCGAGTACAACGACACGTTAGATGAGATCGATGTCAAGGTGCGTGAAGGAGCCAAGTGGTCAGATGGCGTACCGTTCACTGCGCATGACGTCAAATTCACGGTGGATATGGTGATCGCGTCAGCTCCAGAACTTTCACGTTCAAACCTATGGGCCGACAAAATCGAGAGCGTCACGGTTCACGATGACTACAACTTCACGATGAAGCTGACTCGGCCTGACCCGCGCTTCTTCCAAGAGCAGTTTGGATTCGGGCACGAGAACCACACAGCGATCGTGCCGAAGCATGTGTGGGAGAACGAAGATCCTCTGACGTTCAACAACTACGATCCCGACAAGGGCTGGCCGTTGGGCACTGGTGCGTTCAAGTTGGTGCTGTCCACTCCAGAAGTGCAGCTGTATGACCGTCGGGACGATTGGTGGGGCGCTGAAATCGGATTCCATGATCTACCCAAGGTCGAGCGACTGAAGTACATCCCGATCGCCAACGACGATGTCGCAGGACAGCTTTACATCAACAACCAGACGGACGCTGGTGTGCCGCTATTGAAAGGTACGTTTGAAGCGGCGAAAGGTTTCAACGAATCTCTAAGGTCGTGGAACTTTGAAGGGCCGGTATGGGGCGCCGCCGACGGCTGCAACTTCGTACTGATCCTCAATAACCAGAAGAAGCACTTTAGCGACGTAAACGTCCGTTGGGCGATCAACCACGCCATCGACCGTGGTGAGATCACCGGGATTGCGTACGAGGGTGGAGTACCGCCAGTGGTGGTGCCGATTTCGTCGTACGGTGTCAAGCAGTATTTGCCGCTGGTGCAGGACATTATCGACAAGTACAACCCCAACGATCCGGACCCGGCAAAAGTTGAATCGCGAATGACAGCTTCGGGTTATTCCAAAGATTCCGAAGGGTTCTGGACGAAGGATGGCGAGCGAGTTGAGATCACGTTAGAGATCCCCTCTTGGCTACGACCTCAAGGCCCGTTCCTTGAGAGCCAATTGCAGGAGGGCGGATTTGACGCAACCTTCAAGCAAGGCGAACCAGCGACGATCGGTGACCGGTTGCGCATGGGTGAGACTGAGGTAGTGTGGGTCCAATGTGGTTCGATCACCGAGCCGTACACGACGTTCAAGTCATACCACTCGAAGAACTCGGCGCCTCCGGGCGAGAACTACGCCGGCGCTGTCCAAGGCGGTCGCTACGAGAATCCAGAAATGGACGCAATCCTGGACGAGATGGAAGCGATGCTCCACTCGCCTGACGACCCGCGTTACGTCGAATTGACGCGACAGGCTTTCGAACTGTTCCTTCGTGATATGCCTGTCATCCACATCGCCGAAGAGTTGCACGTGATCGTTCACAACACGCGATATTGGACCGGTTGGCCCGGCGTGGAAGACCCGTACGCGGCACCTTATCCGCCGTGGACTGGTTGGTACCTGATCACGATGAATCTGGAACCGACGGAATAGACGGGACGGAGGCGACGGCGCGAACGTCGCCGATGTATCGTCCGAGCGGGTTGCGGTCAAAATGATCGCAACCCGCTTTTTTGGTAATCGAAAATCTAGAAAAGTGACGCCAGAGGTGTCGCAACATGCGCGGCAGAAATTAGCATCTTAACCCATGCGAATCACTTTTATCTTGATTGTCCTCGTGGTAGCGATGTTGGTTGGTGCGTGCCAAACATCGGAAGATCCGATGCCTACCGCCGTGCCACCTACCGCGATGCGGGAATCGCTCCCGACCACGGCGCCCGAAACGCCAGTCCCGGTACCAACCGCGATGCCGAGTGTCGAGCCGGTTGTAGTGCCGGGCATGGAACCGGTGATGCCGTTTACCAACATCGCACGCGACGCTTTGGGAGACAATGCGTTTGTGAATAACTGGCACCCGGGTTCCGCGTTCGTCGACTTCGACCGCGATGGTGACATGGATTTCTACGTCACTCAGGCCAACTCGGATTCTGAGTTCCCTGAGTCGCCGGGCGGCCCCAATCTGCTGTTCCGCAATGATCGAAACAACGCCTTCACTGAGGTCGCCGCGGATCTAGGCGCCGACCTGTCGCTGTCCAACAGCACCGCAGTAGCCGCCTGTGATTTCGACAACGACGGGTATCAGGACCTCTATGTGGCCGGCTACGGGCTGATAGGTGATGAACTTGATTACCGGTCGGCCGTTGGCGATGATGCATTGACGAACGCCATCAAGGATCGGTTGCTACGAAACGTTGAAGGAGAACGTTTCGAAGACATCACCGACGCGGCGTTCGGAGATGCGATTAACGTGCAATCGGCGATAACGATCGCCTGCGGCGACGTGAACAATGATGGTTGGACGGATGTTTTTGTCGGCAACCGTCTGGATCAAGATTTCATTCGTTTCGATGATCCGAGGCATCATGGTCACTACAACCGGCTATATATCAACAACGGCGATCTGACGTTTAACGATGTGACTGAATCTGCTGGATTGATTAGCCCTCCGATCAAGATGCTGAGTCCTGACGGAGAACCGATGGAGTGGGAGGATCCTGACACTGGCGAGATGACGATGGGATACGATGCGTCGCTTAAGGATGCCAACGGAAACCGTATCGGTGATCCGACCGGGCAGACGTTGGCTTCATTGTTCTTCGACCACGATTCGGATGGCGACGTCGATCTCTGGTTGGCGGACGACGGTGATGTGCTGAAGGTCTATCGCAACGACACGAATGGCGATGATGTCGCATTCGTTTCGATCGGTGAAGAGATGGGCGTGGACAGTGTCGGAGCGTGGATGGGGTTTGCCCTCGGAGACTACGACTCCGATGAAGACCTCGACATATTCGTCACCAATATCGGTTATCACTTCTTGCTCTACGATGTCCCACCGGTTCCCTCGGGTGATTGCGCCTACAGCCACGCTTACGGTTGGGGTACGTGTTACCACTACCTGCTCCGAAACGACGGCTTCAAAGAAGACTCAGAAGTAGGGATAATAGGCGATTTCAAGAACGTTGCGCCGGAGACGGGTGTCGCCACGAGCCAGGCATTCCCGCCTGAATCGCTCGATCCAGCGAACGTTCTCGATGTCTGGGCAGATGTCGAGCAACCATCAGGATTGGCAGCCTACGATTTCGGGTTCGGAACAGCATTCTTCGATTACGAGAACGATGGCGACCAGGACCTCTACTGGTTGGGCGCGATGGGTGGCAAAGGTGAAGGTCCGAACGGCTTCAAATACACGGGTTCGGGACGGATGTTGCGAGGCGATGGCGAAGGGCAGTTCGAAGACATTACAGTCGAGGCGCAATTGCTCGACATCCAAGGTGTCAACTATGCGGTTTTGGATCCAAGAGACCCGGAATTTGATCCCGACCGCCAACGTATGGACCGCAGGTTCCACGAAAACGGCAAGGGACTGGCCAAGTGCGATCTGAATGGCGACGGGACGGTCGACCTGTTGGGGACGAACAGCAACGGCCCGGTCTTTGTTTCGGACAAAACGATCGACTTCTTCCGCGGTCCGTTATTCCTGTGGATGAGTAACGCGAGCGAGGGTAATTGGCTCTCGATAAAGCTGACCGGTCGTCAGGCGATCGATGGGACGGGAAGCAACGCCGATGGCATCGGCGCACGCGTGAAGGTTACGGCGGACGTAGGTGGGTCCGGTGAATTGACGACGCAGGTTCAGGATGTGCTGGGTAGTTCGTCATTCTTGAGTATGAACTGCATCGACCTGCACTTTGGGGTCGGATCGGCGACGAAGGTTGATCAAATCGAAGTGCAGTGGCCAAGTGGCGTCACGCAAATCGTCGAAGATGTCGAAGCAGGCCAGGATGTCGAGATCGAAGAGCCAGCGAGATAGGTCGGCGCGCTCGCGCCTCAGTTCGCGGTAGCCGCGGGTTCGAATTCGGGATATTCGAATGCTTGTCCCAGGTCCGCGTTATCTACTGCGGGCATGTCTGAGTACAGGAAGCAACTCGCCAGTTGTTGCGGACCGATGGCGTGGAGAGGTGGTGCGGAGGCGGTGCATTGCTCGAATGCGAACTTGCACCTCGACGCGAATTTACATTGATCGGTGACCGTTGAGGCTTCGTCCGCACGATCGACCGACTCGTCCTCTTCCTCTCCCCACGCGGCTTTGGGATCTGGTTGAGGCACCGAGTCGATAAGCAGCTGAGTGTAAGGATGTTTCGGGTTCTGGATGACCTCTTCAACGCTGCCAGCTTCGGCGACCGATCCGCGATACATGACGATGATGTTGTCGCACATCTGGTACGCCGTGGTCAGGTCATGTGTGATGTAGATAACGGAGATGCCGAAATCTCGGTTCAAGTCTCGGATGCTTCTAAGGATCGTTGCCCGCAGGGAAGCGTCCACCATCGAAACGGGTTCATCAGCCAATATGATGCGCGGTCGCAGAAGGAGCGCACGAGCGACCATCACGCGTTGTCGTTGCCCGCCGCTTAGCTGATGGGGATAGCGTCCTAACGTTTCGTCAGGCTGCAATCCGACCATCCGCAAGGCCTCGGCGATGCGTTCGTCGCGTTCCTGATTGCTGGAAGCCAGATTGAAGTTACGAATGGGGCGGTGAAGGACATGATCGACGGCGTAAAAGGGATTGTATGCCTCGAACGGGTCTTGGAAGATCGGTTGTACCTCTCTTCGGAAATTCAGCCATTCGCGTGAACCCATCTTTTGGATTTCTTTGCCTTGGTACATCACCCGACCAGAGGTTGGTGGGACTACGCCAAGAAGCAGACGCGCGAGAGTGGTTTTGCCGCTTCCGCTTTCGCCAGCGATCGCCGTAATCGTCGGTCGGTCTTCGGGAATGGACAATGAAACGTCCTGAACCGCGATCGTGACGTTGGAACGATTGAAAAAGCCGCCGCCAAAGATCTTGGATACGTTTTCTAGCTCAAGTAAGTTAGCCATCGGACCCCGTTTCGTTGTGCAGGTGGCAAGCGACGCGCCAGTTCGCTTGGATCGCAATGTCGACTGGATCGGTATCTAGGCAGACGTCCATCGCCGACGGGCAGCGAGGATAGAAAGCGCAACCTGAAGGGAGATTCAACAGGCGAGGGGGCATCCCCGGAATTCCAACGAACTCCTTCTTTTCACTGAATGACGGCAAGCTTTCAATTAGGAGCTTGGTATACGGGTGTTGAGGGTCCTCGAAAATCTCCTCGACCGGTCCCAATTCCACCAGCCGACCGGCATACATGACTCCGATGGTGTCGGCGAACTGTGCCACCAAACCCATATCGTGACCGACGAGAATAACGGCGGCGTCGATGCCGGACTGGAGTTTCCCCAACGTCTGCATGATCTGGCGTTGGACGACGACGTCGAGGGCGCTGGTTGGTTCATCTGCCAAAATCACTTTTGGCGAGAGGCATGTCGCGATTGCGAGTACAGCGCGTTGTTTCATGCCGCCGCTGAGCTCGTGTGGATACATCGTTGCGACCGATGGCGCGAGTCCAACGTTGGTGAGCAGGTCAGCGACTTTGTCGCGTAGCTCCGAACGGGTCGGTTTTCGTAGAAGCGCACCTTCGGCGTTAGCTTCCATGACTTTCGACCGTCCAGACCCAACGGAATTTCCAACTGAATCTTCAACAATGTGGTCCAAGATGCCGTCGATGATCTGTTTTTCGATCCGAATAACCGGGTTTAAGGAGTTCATGGCGCCTTGCGGCACGAGCGCGATCTCGGCGAGTCTAGCGCGCCGCATCTCGTATTCGCTCAACTGCAAGAGATCGCGACCGCTCAACGTGATGCTGCCGGATACGATCTTGCCGGGAGGCCGCGTCATCCGCATCAGAGCGGTGGCCATGGTGCTCTTCCCGCTCCCAGATTCGCCCACCAGCGCGAGCCGTTCGCCAGCCCGCAGATCGAAGGAGACGCCGTTGACAGCTTTGACGTCGCCTGCCTCAGTCTCGTAGTAGACGTGAAGGTCTTCAACTCGCAATGCGACCTCGTCGGAAAGCACTCGACTCGTACTTTGAGATGCGTCAGCGATTGTTCGGTTTGTTGCCGTTGTCATGGTGGAACGAAGGTGGATTCGTAACTTGCTGTGCGCAGTATACAACCTCTGCCAATTTCCCATGCCCAATTGCTACCTGTGGATCGAACGGAGGATCGCCTAGGACGCAAATGCGGAACGATTTCGGAGACGGATGGACTGTGCATTATTATGAGATTCAAGTTACAGGAGCCGCATTTACGCATGAACAAATTACACATCCCAAACGAATTCGTCGAGTGGGTATTCATCATCGTCGGTGTGACCATCGCGGGTTTGGTCGGCGCCGGCCTCAAGACTTGGCTCGACAGTGCGTTGGACGGATCCGGTGTTGAAGGTTGGGCTCCAGGTGTTGCTGCGCTGGTGGCCTTTTTTCTGATCGCCGCACCGTTTTACTACTGGACCAGCCGAAGTGCACGAGCGCGTGGCGAGCCGACGTCCGAACAGGTTCCCGACGCCGACGAATGATCCTGACGCGGAACACTCACCTCGACCCAAAACAATGTGGAATTTGCCGAATTAACCATGCCCGAATCAGTCAATCGCAGTTGGACAATAGCGAACCGCCCTTACGGATATCCGAAAGAGAGCGACTTCGCGATCTCTGAGACCGAGGTCGAAGACCCTAAGCACGGCGAGATCCTCGTCCGCACCCTCTACCTATCGTTGGATCCGTACATGAGGGGACGCCTACGAGACCGCCGATCTTACGCCGTACCGGTGGGAATCGGTGATGTGATGGTTGGTGAAGGCGTAGGCCGCGTAATCGCTTCGCAATCTGAAGAAGTCGCGGTGGGGGATATCGTGGCGTGCCAGATCGGATGGCAAGAGTACGCCGTGGTTCCTGCGCATACGGCTCGCGTCGTGGATCCGTCAATGGCGCCGATATCGACCGCTTTGGGCGTTACCGGTATGCCGGGATTGACTGCGTATCACGGACTTTTAGCGGTTGGTAGGCCGCGACCCGGGGATACCGTGCTAGTTTCAGCCGCGTCGGGAGCGGTAGGCGCAGTTGTCGGACAGATCGCGAAGATGAATGGGTGTCGGGTGATCGGAACTGTGGGTTCGCAGCAGAAAGCCGATTACTGCATTCAAGAGTTAGGTTACGACGCAGTTATCAACTACAAGACTGAGGACGTGTTCGCTCGTTTGGCTGAAGCAGCGCCTAATGGTGTCGACATTTATTTCGACAACGTTGGAGGCACAGTCACCGATGCGGCCATCGAAAACTTGGCCTTGCGAGGGCGGGTGCTAGTCTGTGGTCAGATCTCGCAGTACAACCTCGAAGAACCCGAGATGGCACCGCGCAATTTGTGGAATTTGATCACGAAACAGGCACGGATCGAAGGGTTCTTGGTTTTCAATTTCCAAAACGATCATGACATCGCACGCGCACGATTGGCATCATGGGTACGTGACGGTTCTTTGAAGTACCGCGAGGATATCGTAGACGGATTCGAGCACGCACCTCGAGCCTTCATCGGCTTGATGAACGGTGCCAACTTCGGCAAGTTGTTGGTCAAGATGTCCGATTGATGGTTATGTGGCACCGGACGAGTTAATCCCGACCTCGTCTGCACGATCGGCGTTGATGATGCATAATCGTTAACTATCGAGCGGAAGTAGCTCAGTGGTAGAGCATCTCCTTGCCAAGGAGAAGGCCGCGGGTTCGAATCCCGTCTTCCGCTCCATCCTCTCTTCCCGAACTCCGTATTTCCATGTCGATTGACGACTCGCGCTAAACCGTTAATCGAAATCCGGCATTATGCCTTCGGCCGCGTCCGCGGCGATTTGCCGTTGCTGTTCGGTAAACGAATCATCGCCGGCGATCCAACGCAAGTAGTCGGGATGGGTCTCGCTCAGGTCATACAGAGTGTGTCCGCGGTAACGTCCAAAGTTGATTAACGGGTCGCCTTCGTCCGACAGAGTAAAACGTCCTTCATCATCGATATGACGTTCGCTCGATTCGCCTGTCGCCCAACGTTCCAACAGAGCAGGGTCGCCCGGAAGGGCAGCATGTTGCGTGAGCTGACCGTGGATGATCGCCTTGATTGCGTTCACGGTTACTTCGTCTTCAATGGTCCGGACAAACTCTCCGCCAACAAACCGACGGTATGCGCCCGCGAAATCTCGAGGTTCGAGTTTATGGTAGATCTCCATAGCATCAACGATGACTCGCTCATTTATGTCGAAGTCGAAGCTGGCGAATTCGAATTCTTGCCGCAACACGCGCACGTGGAATCGTCGTATCCCGAAACCTGCGAGATCGCAGCCGTTCAGGTATTCGTATAACGCCTTTGCGTATACCGCGAATGGTTTGGCATCGGCGACATCTTCATCCGAGATGCCGTGGAAATTGGTGGCCCCGGGCGAGATTGGAGAGTTTGGGTTGATGAGCTGAGAACGGAACTGCTCAGTGCCGTCGGGTTCGACGCGGAGCGTGGATAGCTTTACGATGCGCGCAGTTCGGTGGTCAGGCCCGGTGGTTTGAATGTCGAGGAATACGATCGGACGCTCAAGGCGGAGCGGGAACTCATTTTTCGTATTGACTGCCGGGTTGTGTTCTTCTGATGTCATCGGAAATCACATTGTTCAAGTTTCGAAAACCTTTGGAATAGGTTAATCATCAGCGGTTCGAATCGCAATCACTGATGGTGAGAGCACGGCCTTGCGAGGCGAGTATTTCCGTCTCGCAGTTTAGAATTAAGGCATTGGATTGCCGAAGTGGCGGAATGGTAGACGCGAAGGTCTCAAAAACCTTTGGGCTTTAGCCCGTGTGGGTTCGACTCCCACCTTCGGCACCACAAGGCGAATCCCGGCACCACAAGGCGAATCCCGCCTCAAACTCCAAAACAAGCGATGATTGGCAGTGCGCGCCGACGAAAGGGTATCGGAGCAGATGCGTGGTGCCGAGGGGCGGACTCGAACCGCCGACACATGGATTTTCAGTCCATTGCTCTACCAGCTGAGCTACCTCGGCAAGGCACTTAATCACTATTTTATCTTTGCGTCGCTGGTATAATCCATATCGCTATCGAGTCGCTTCCATGACTGCCCAAAGATAACCGCCTGAGTGCCACATATGCCGTCAATCATCATCTCGTCAATCAGCGAATCTGCGGGCAAATCGGCGTTCGCTGCGGCGATAATTTCCCGATTGCGCCATGACGGATTAGACGTTGTTTCGTCGGTGGAGACCGGCGAGCTTTTCTCGGAAGACGGCGGTGTCGAGCTGGTCGCATCAGGCGATATCGATGCATCGTCGGATTCCGTATCGATAGTTGAGGGATCGGCTGGCGAACCAGAGACGGACGTAGCGTTGGCGGAGAAGTTGGACGCCAACATTGTGTTGGTCGCCGGTTTGGATGAGGATGTTGGTGCCGCAGCGCCAGGATATGGACCGCGATTGTCGGGCATAGTATTGAACAAGGTGCCTCGATATCGAGAAGTTCATGCCGAGAGAATGCTGGCTTCACTTTCGAGTGACGGTTTCAGATGTCTCGGTTGGGTACCAGAGGACCGACGGCTTGCCGCGAACACGGTCGATTCGGTGATCACCCATTTAGAAGGGCGGTTGGCTTTCGACATCAACACGACGACCGAGTTGGTCGACAACGTGTTGATCGGCGGTTTGGTCCTCGATTGGGGACCGTTCTATTTCCGCTCTCAAGAAAACACCTGCGTCGTCGTGCGCGGTGGACGGCCAGACGTGCAGATATCGGCTTTGCAAAGCGAGACCACTAAAGCGATGGTTCTGACGGGTGGCGACAAGCCGATCGATTATGTCTTCTACGAAGCCCGAACTAAGCGCATACCGTTGATCGTAGTTGACGGCGACACGCACTCCACGATGTCGGCGCTTGATGCATTGATGCCGGCCGGTTTCACTCACCCGGATAAACTGAGTCGGATGAGTGAATTAATCGACGAACGGGCGATTATCGAACCGATTCTTGACCTCGTTGCGCGACCTCCGACTCGCTGATCCTCCATCGGGAAAGAGCAGCAAGTATGTCGATGCCGCGTGAGACGTATCTGCATGGTCATCATCGCACTGTAATCTCGGCCCACTCTGCACGCACCGCCGACGATGCGGCGGCGTTTCTATTGCCGTATCTGCGACCCGGAATGTCAGTGCTCGATTTCGGTTGTGGACCCGGCACAATTACAACCGGTCTCGCAGACGCGGTAGGCGAGACGGGGTCGGTTCTCGGCATCGACGTTTCCGACGGTTTGCGCGACGAATGGGCTAAGCGCCTTGAAGAATCGGGACATGCGGGTCTGAAGTTTCGCGTCGACGACATCTACGACACCGATCTCGAGAAGAACCAGTTCAATGTTGTTTATGCGCACCAGGTATTGCAACATCTTGGAGACCCCGTAAGCGCACTGACCGTAGCAACCCAATTGGCCAAACCAGGCGGATTGGTGGGAGTGCGGGAGGTCGATTGGGGAACCTTCGCCGCGCATCCGGATTCACCGGCGCTCAGAGATTTTCGCGAGGTGTATAACGCGGTGGCAATTCGTAATGGGGGAACTCCGCATGCGGGTCGGCACCTACTGGAGTGGTTGGAATCGACCGGTTTGTTGGACGACATCCGCATCACGACCAGCACTTGGACGTTTTACGACGATGGCGGAAAGGCGTGGTGGGGCGATCAGTGGTCGCAGAGAATGTTGCATTCTGAAATCGCGGTCAAGGCGATTGAATACGGTGTGGCGACCCAATCCGAACTGGAGACCATCTCAAGGGGTTGGATCGAGTGGAAAAACGCGTCCGGATCCGTCGCATGCTTCACGCATTTCGAGGGACTGGCGCGTCGCCGTTGACGCGTGACTGGTGATTTCCCGGCGTTTACGCTGAACGCATTCACGCCTTCGTTGATCGTTGCGTAGAATATGTGAAACTTGTTCTAACATTTGGTTATTGGCACACTGAGAATTCGAATCTAATGACGACTCTGACGACAAATCCGGAAGCAGTTCTCGAGGGACTCTCTGACGCGCAGCGCGCCGCGGCTTCCTACATCGACGGTCCGTTGATCATCGTCGCTGGACCGGGCAGTGGAAAAACGCGCGTGATGTCGCATCGGATGGCGTACATCCTAGCGACGGGGGTTGCGCCGTGGCGGGCGATGGGCGTTACTTTTACGAACAAGGCGGCGGCTGAGTTGCGCCAGAGATGCGATGCGTTGGCGAGCCAATTCGTTCCCAACTCGGCCGAGACGAATGTCAGTACCTTTCACTCGTTCGGCGCTCGCTTCCTCCGAATCCACCACGACGCGGCCGGGTTAGGGCGAGACTTCACGATCTACGACCGCGACGACCAAGAGCGAATGTTGAAATTGATCTTGGCCGACATGGATGTTGAAGCGAAGGTCGGCGAGGTGCTGGCCGATATCGGTAAAGCCAAGAACAACAACATGTTGGCGGATGAGTTCGCCAGCACTGGGGTCGGTCATCGTCACGAGTTGCACGCCGAGATTTACACCAACTACCAAGCGGCGTTGCGACGTGGCAACGGCGTCGATTTTGATGACCTTTTACTCAAGCCATACCGCGTATTGATGAGCGAACCCGATATTCGTTACCGAATGCAAGATCGCTACCAACACATCATGGTCGACGAGTTCCAAGACACGAACGCGTTGCAGTTCGAGTTGGTTCGAGTTCTGGGTGACATTCACCGCAACATATGCGTGGTGGGAGACCCCGATCAATCGATCTACTCATGGCGTAATGCCAAGCCCGAAAATATGGAACGTTTGGCCGAAGTGCTGGATGGATGCAAAGTCTTCGAGTTGAGCGAGTCGTATCGCTCGACGAAGACGATCATCGCCGCCGCATCAGGCTTGATCGCACACAACAAACGCGCCATCGAGCGTGTTCTCTTCACCAACAACGAGGAGGGCGAACTCGTCGAGATCGGGGTCACCGAACACCCGGAGCATGAGGCTTCGGTGATATTAGACGCAGTTGAACGTCGGCTCAGGCCGAAAGCTGGTAGAGACGGTCTTAAAGAAGCACAGTTACGCGGCGATCTGGACCGTTTCGCTGTCTTGTATCGCACGAATGCGCAGTCTCGGGCGATTGAGACAGAGTGCAGTCGGAGGGGTGTGCAGTACCGGCTCATCGGCGGAGTCAGGTTCTACGAGCGCCGCGAGATCAAGGACGCGTTGGCACTTCTACGGATCGTCGTCAATCCGTCCGACGAGACCTCGTTGCGCCGGATCATCAACGTGCCGCCGCGCGGTATTGGGCCAGCAACGTTACGAAAACTCGAAGAATTCAGCGTTTTCAACAACGTCTCGCTCCTCGACACGATATTGCTCGCTTCCGACCCATCTGCAACCCATCAACTCGAACTGGGCAAAGCGGCACTCAGCAAAGTTCGATCATTTGCCGATTTTATCGCGATGCTGATCTCGAATTCCGAGAAGCACTATCCGAGCGATATTCTCGACTTCGCATTGAAGGGCAGTGGTTACCGCGATTGGGTTAACAAGGACGAGGAAACGAGGCTCGAGCGCAATGAAAACTTGAAAGAATTGGAGTTGTTGACCGAGAACTATTCGGGTTCAGATGATGGGATCGAGCCGCGGCAAGCTCTTTCTGATTTGTTGGAGCACACATCGCTGTTCGCCAACGTCGATTCGATGGACGAGGGTGTCGGTGCCGACGAGACGAATATCGCAGTGCCGAGCGAAACCACTGGTGCGATCACACTCATTACGTTGCATCAAGCTAAGGGGTTGGAGTTCGACACCGTATTCATTGCCGGTGCGAACGAAGGGGTGTTGCCGCACGCCATGGCTTTGAATGTGCAATCCCAAGACGATTACGAAGCGGCATGTGGCGAGGAGCGCCGGTTGATGTACGTCGGCATGACACGCGCCAAGCGCAATTTGCACGTTACGTGGTCGCTGTTCACCTCATCCTCGTTGTATCGCCGCCAGAATGTGCCGTCCCAGTTTTTGAAAGAGATACCGGAAGAGAACGTCAAAGAGGTTGAATATGCTCGAAGTCCAAGCTGGTCGGCACCAACGCCGGTAGCCTTTTCTTCGAGTTCGGGCATCGCGATTGACCGCCCTCGCTTCGCTACTTCACGACGCCAGGAGCGACGCGAGAAGTTCACGGAACAAGGGATCGAAGACCTCCCAGTCGAGATCCAGTTCAAGGCTGGTCAAAGAGTGAAACACAACGCGTTTGGCACTGGTGTCGTGGTCAATTCACGGCCGGTTAACGGAGATCTACGGGTCACCGTTGCATTCTCCGAAGAAGGTGTCAAGATGCTGATGGCCAGCATGGCCGGGCTAGAGAAGGTCTAGAAGGGCTTCCCTTTGTTGGACCGCTTGCCAGATCGAACGTTTGTATTTGCCGTCATTGCGCTTTTATTGAGCATCGCCGCGTTTGCGTATCTAACGCTGTGGCCTTCGTTCGAGATTGTCGAAACCGACGCCGAAGGAATCGCCACGATTCGACTCGTCGGCATAGCTGAGGCCAATGGCCTCGTGGGTTTGTTATTCGCGTTGATCCCGGTCTTGATTACGCTCGGCGCCATACTCTCAGTGCCGCCCAGCGGTGATTCTGAACGCCGGCACAAGTTGAACCTGATTGTGGGAACAATCCTGCTCTGGGTGTTCATTGTTGCGTTTTCCGGAGACATCGGTATTTTTTACGTGCCGGCATCGACGATGTTGACATCGGTGGTGGTACTGATGCTGATTCGCGACCGTGCATGGGGCAAAACGGGAGCCCGCGAACGCTCGAAAACGGCCCGGGAGTTGCGCGAAGAAGCGGTTCGTCGGGCGAAGCGCTCAAGCAACCGCGTTGGACGCCGCAGGGACGGAAGGCGTCGCCCTCGTTAGTTAAACTTGGTGAGTCGTGAACACCGATTTCGTAGCAATATCCAAGCACAGACTCGAGGTCCAATGAGTTCGGTAGTGACCGAAGAGATGCGTTCGTTCATCGGCGCGGAATCGCCGCCGATCACGTACCGTGTCTCCCATCGTGAAATCGCTCGGTTCAACGCCGCGATTAGGGGCGAACTCCCGCCGATTGAGTCTGACCCACAATCGCAGGATAATCCGCCTCCTTTGGAGGCCAATCCGCTGATCTTGAGGTCGTTCATCTCCGCACCGTTCGATCCTCCGTTCCCGGAACCGTTTCACGATGTACTCGACGGCGGGAGCAGTTTCGAATTCATCAGACCAGTGGTTGCCGGAGACGAGATAACCGTGGTTAGACAGATGCAAGACGTGTTTGAGAAGAGTGGACGATTCGGTCCAATGCTCTTCAAAATCTCCGAGGTCCGTTACCGCGACTTCGCCGGGCAACTTGTGGCCACGCAACAGTCGACCAGCATTTCGTACGGCAGACCTGCGGGATCTGTTTAATCAGCGATGGACGGAGGGATATCTAGATGTCGAAGATACATTTTGAAGATGTGGAGATAGGCGATGAGATTGATCCGGTGCATCAAAACGTAACTCCGCGGCAACTGGTTCAATATGCCGCGGTTTCGCAAGATTTCACGCCGATCCATTACAACACTGCCTATGCGCAGGGCGCAGGGCACGATGACATCATTATTCATGGCGCTCTGAAGACAGCGCTGCTATCGCAGATGCTGGCAGGTTGGGCAGGTGACATCGGCGCGCTCAAAAGGCTCGAGACATCGTACCGGGGAATCGATCTCGCCGGCGAGATTTCATGCACGGGCTCCGTCACTAACAAACGAGTCGAGGACGGGGTCGGGCTAGTCGATTTGGATGTCCAGTTCCGCAATTCGGAGGGGGCAATAACCACGCCAGGCAAAGCCACTGTCGCACTACCGAACCGCGACGAATAAAATCGCGATCCATTTCGCAAACAATAGGGAACACGATAGGAGCAGCATGTTGCATCTTGAGGGGAAAGTCGCAGTAGTAACCGGAGCTGGTCGCGGCATCGGACGAGGTGTCGCCGAGGAGTTGGCCGCAAATGGAGCGAGCGTAGTCGTAAACGACATTGGCGCTGAGCTTGACGGCACCGGTGGTTCAACGTCAATCGCCCAGGGAGTTGTCGACGATATCGTTGCCGCAGGCGGCAACGCCGTGGCTTCGGGCGACTCGGTTACGACTTGGGACGGAGGCCAACGAATCATCGAAACGGCACTCGATTCGTTCGGCCGTATCGACATCGTGGTGACGGTTGCAGGGATCCTACGCGATCGAATGCTCTACAACATGACTGAAGACGAGTGGGACGACGTGATTTCGGTGCATATGAAGGGGACATTCACGGTCGTCCGGCACGCCGCTCCGATATTCAGGCAGCAACGCGGTGGTCGAATAATTACCTTCTCGTCTGGATCAGGACTTGTCGGTTCCATCGGACAGTCCAACTACGGAGCGGCGAAGAGCGGCATCGCTGGCTTCACCAAAGTGCTGGCCAAGGATTTGGGCAAATACGGCGTCACTGCCAACAGTATCGCGCCGCGGGCCGAGACGCGGATGATTGCATCGATACCTGGCAACATCCAAGAGATGATGGTGGAACGTGGTGCGTTGCCCCAGCCCGACGAATTGCCGTGGGAGCCACGCGACGTGGCTCCCTTTGTTGCCTATCTCGCAACCGACGGCGCGGCGCAGATCAACGGTCAGGTATTTCTCGTCTATGGCGGCAACGTCTCGCATCTGTCCCTGCCGCGTCGGGTCAACACGATCTACGCCCCCAATCCGCCCGGTTACTGGGAGCTTGACGAGCTCGACCGATTGGCACCCAAGGTTTTGCTTGAAGGGTCTCAAAGCATCACAGGTGGCAGCGCCTTTGCCGAAATAAACCCGGGTTCGAAGGCACCCGCACCGGCGGTAACCAAGGCGATCAACGGCAAACGACTTGCGGGCAAGGTCGCGGTCGTAACTGGTTCCGGAAGAGGCATCGGTCGAGGTGTGGCAAAACTGTTGGCGAGCGAGGGCGCATCGGTTGTGGTCAACGACGTTGGAGCCGCGCTCGATGGTCAAGGCGAAGATTCGACTCCGGCGGCGCAAGTTGTTGAGGAGATCAGCGAGCTAGGGGGGCGTGCAGTCGCTTCTTATCACTCGGTCGCAACAGCGGAAGGTGGTGCCAACATCGTCCAACAAGCTCTCGACGAGTTCGGTCGCTTAGACATTGTCGTCACGCCTGCGGGGATTCTCCGTGACCGCATGATCTTCAACATGTCAGAACAGGAGTGGGACGACGTGATTGCGGTGCACTTGAAGGGCACTTACTCGGTCGTGCGACCTGCGTCGGAGATATTCCGCGCGCAGAAGAGCGGCAGGGTCGTCACTTTCTCTTCCGTCTCCGGTCTTTACGGTCAGGGCGGTCAGTCGAACTACGGTGCGGCGAAAGATGCAATCGCTGGATTTACGCGAGTAGTGGCCAAGGAACTTGCGCGCTATAACGTGACCGCAAACATCATCTCACCAGGTGCGAGCACGCGTATGACGGACAGCGTTCCCGAAAGCACCCGCGCCATGCGCGCCGGCGCGTTCCCTCCACCTACGGAGGGAACATTGACTTCCGAGCCGGACCAAGTCGCGCCGATGGTGGTATGGCTTTGCACCGACGCCGCAGATGGTGTATCGGGCAACATATTCCACTGCACCGGAAATCGTGTCAGCTTGATGAACCACCCCGTGCCGCACAGATCAATCTACAAGGATGGGCGTTGGACCGTCGACGAATTGTCAGCGGTTGTTCCGGAGACGATCGGGATGGATCTGATCAACCCCGCTCCGAAACAGGATTGATCACTTCAACTGACACCAGCACGAATGGCTGTTAACAGACGTAGTCGACGCTGTTCAGGATCAGCTGCCTAAACTGCGGGTGCAGCGCGCTGGATCCGGCATGGCCTAACGCTATGTTGGCCACCATGCCGTCGCCGTATTTGAAGGACCAACCTAACGGGCGCTCTTTGTCTTTGACGATGCCGTGCATGAAGACGTCGATGCCCGATTGGATATCGAGCCCGCAGTAACATTCGTCGTAAGTCCAGAAAGGTTCGACATCTTTGGCCAATGGGTGGTCTGGGTTGCTCACGTAGACCTGGAACCAGCCGAACGGCGGGTGCCAGCTTTCACCCAATATCCAGCCGCCGCCAGTAATCTTCTTCATCTCCGGCCAGTCGGGAGTGGAAGCCGCAGAGATGTGGACTGAGACTAAGCCGCCGCCGCTGGCAACATAGTCTTTGAAGCCAGATCGCTGCGCATCGTTCAAATCGTTGTCGGTAGTCTCCTGACGTAGCGAGTTGAAGACGATAGCGTCGTAACCCGATAGATCACCCTCAAGTTCCGAAGCACACTCTGAAACATCGAGATCGTGTCCGGCTTCGGTGAGGAACTCAGAAATCACCGGGGTCGTCTCTTCGTAAGGGTGACTACCGCCGGTCAAAAGTAGGAGTTTGGCCATCTTGTCGTTGCTCCATCGCTAGATTTTTGGCGCGAAATTCTGACTGAATGATACTCGCGAAACGTAGTTATCCGTTGGTGGTCGGATAGAAGTTGGCGTTGGACCATTCGTGGGCAAGAAGTTCCATCTGCACGAAGCTCTTGCCGTCGCGCCAGATGTGGTCGTATCGTCGGAATCCGGCGTTCTCGAATGCGCGTAGGGCGCGTTGGTTAGAGGCGAGGGTATGTAGGTAAAGCCGACGGATATCGGTTGCCGTGAAGATGTGCGAAACCAATATCTTAGTGGCGTCGGAGCCGTAGCCACGCCCCCAATAATCGCGGTCGCCGATCATGATTCCAAACTCGGCCTGCATCCGTCGTTCGTTGTAGTCGTAGCACATGCAATTCCCGATGTGCTGTCCATTTTCATCTTCGATTGCGAACCGGAGCGATCGTTGATTGCCTTTCCTCAGGTCCTGGTGGTAAAACCGCTCGTAATCGATAAACGCCAGATTCAAAGGATCAGCGGCATCGAGATCGGAGAGTTCAGGATCGGTGCGCCACTGATAGTCGTTCCAAGCATCCGAAATCCGCTTGGACCGGAGGGTGGCGCGATCACCTTTGATACGAATGGCATCTTGAACCGTGTTAACTTTGCGGAAAATGCGAGCCGCCGAACGGGCTATCTTCGCTTCACTGTGGTAGGTCAAGGTTTTCAGTGCTTGATCCAGATCGACCCAACGCGCGACATCGTATTCGTGGTCGTGGCGTTCAAAGCAACCGCCATGCGCTTCCATCAGGAACCAATAGACGGTCTTGTTGACCTTGATGTTGGCGTGTGGATTTGCCCGGTCGCTCAGTAAATGGTTTTGCTTGGAACGGACGAACGAGTAATGTGTGGAATCGACAGTGGAGACCAGCTTGACGTCGAGTCCCGTCTCCTCTTGGACTTCGCGTAACGCCGTTTGTTCAATCGTCTCGTCCGCGTCCGGAGTTCCCTTTGGAAGGGCCCATAGATTAGCGCCCACACGTCCGACCAAGGCAATTTCGATGCGTTTGTCGCCGTTTTCGCGGGCGACAACGCCACCGGCGGACCAACGCCTCAGCGTTTTCATCGCTTTTGGTTTGAGGATGTTCATATTTTGGTCGCCAATACTCTCGCAGGCGATTGTAAACGACGGGGGAAATTCGGGTGTGAACGAATGTCGCCACAACATTTGCTCACAGGTATCATTACGGTAGAGGCATACTACGGATTTAGCGTAAAACGGACACGATTGGCGCCCAATTGTAGGCGCACCGGAGGGGAGAACTCGTTCTCGAACATGTCGGAAAACCATAGCCAGGACTTCGTAATTCGTTTCGCCGGCGAAGGCGGACAAGGACTTGTTACATCAGCTGACGCAATGGCGAGGGCCGCGGCAAACGCCGGGTACTACGTTTCAACGTTTTCGACATTCCCGTCTCAGATAATGGGTGGCCCCGCATCGTCACAGGTTCGTATCTCAAATACTCCGGTGTTGTGCTCCGGGGACAACGTGGATGTGCTCGTTTCGCTTGACGAGTACGCGTATAACAACCACCAGCACGATCTCTCCGAGAATGGCGTAGCGATTTACAACTCAGGCGAGTTTGAGTTGCCCGGAGGTGGACAGTACTTCGGCATTGACGCTGATGAACTCGCTAAGTCGACCGGTAACACGCGTGCCGCAAACATGGTGACTATCGGTGCCGTGGCCAATCTCATCGGTTTCTCGTTGGAGGAGATCGACGCTTTCATTACACAGCGTTTCACGCGCGGTCGACCGGGCGATGACGAGATAATCGAATCGAACAAGCAGGCGATCCGACTTGGCGCCGATGTTGCCGCCAAGAGCGGTTTCTCCGTTGGCACGCTGGCAGCGCCGATTCCGCCAGACTACGACCAAATCATGATCACCGGAAACGCTGCGTTGGCTCTCGGCGCGGTTACTGCGGGAGTTGATTTCTACGCTGGGTATCCGATCTCGCCCGCAACCACGATATTGGTTTGGATGGAGCAAAACTTGGTCGGTCCCGGCCGTTTCGCACATCAAGTTTCTTCTGAGATCGAAGCTATCAGCGCGATCGTCGGGGCAGGTTACGCGGGCAAGAAATCGATGACCGCGACTGCCGGACCGGGTCTTTCTTTGATGAGTGAAGGCATTGGGCTCGCTTGGATGGCCGAGATACCCTGCGTTGTTGTCGATGTCCAGCGTGGCGGTCCCTCCACCGGACTTCCAACCAAATCGGAACAGAGCGACTTGCTGCTGTGCCTAAACCCCGGCCACGGAGATATGAGCATACCCATACTGGCTCCAGGGTCGGTCGAGGAGTGCTTCGATGCCGGTGCTCTGGCGGTCAATTGGGCTGAACGTTACCAAGGCCCAGTAATCTTGATGAGCGAATTTGGGCAGGCCGAAAAGGGCGAGAACATTCGTCGGCCCGAGCTGGCGGATGTCAAAGTGGAGCGACGTTCGATTTACGAAGGCTCCAACGGCTACGCGCGATACCAATCTTGGAATGGTGAAGGCCTTTCGCCGATGCCGCTCCCCGGCGGACCGGGTGCATACGTTGCCAATGGTTCCGAACACGACGAACGCGGTGACACAACACATCTACCTCGTCACCACATCAGATTGACTGAGCGCCGGTTCAAGAAACTCGATCTGCTCGGTGACGCCCACTACGAGATCGAGAACGAAGGCGCGATCGCGATGATCATGTCTTGGGGATCGTCGAAAGGACCGGCTCGCGAAGCATACGAGCGATTGCAGGAGAGCGGCGCCGATGTCGGTTGGCTCTATTCGATGGCTCTCAACCCGTTGCCGGACGAAATGAAGTCGGCGTTGGAGCGGGCAAATCTCGTTATCGTTCCTGAACTCAACTACACTGGTCAATGGTCAGCCGTTCTACGTCAGCATGGATACCGCGCAGAATCGGTAACACAGTACACTGGACTACCGTTCAAACCAGCGACGTTGGTTGACCGCATCGGAGCCCGATTGGCGGAACTTCGGGCAGAGAAAGGAATGGTTTTAGCGTGAGCAAACGCAACCCGGAATACGATTTCGTCTGGTGCCCTGGGTGTGGAGATTTCGGCGTGCGACGAGCTTTGGAGTGGGCACTTGAACGGCATGTCGCCGAACACGAGATACCGCAATCCAATTACGTCATTGTCGCCGGTATTGGTTGCTCAGGGAACATGGTGCACCTGATGGAAGGCGATCAACCGTTCGGCCTTCATGGAATTCACGGTCGGACGCTTCCTTTGTCTTTCGGCGTCAAGATGGGTAGGCCGGATATCGAAACGGTGGTCGTGGCTGGCGACGGTGATTTCCTCGCGATTGGCGGCGAGCACATCGGACCGGCAGCCGCTCGTAATGTCGACGTGACCTGTGTGGTGATGGACAACGGAGTTTATGGTCTTACGAAAGGTCAGTCGTCTCCGACTACCGAGATGGGCGCGACGACGAGCTCCACGCCGTATGGCAAGGTCGAAACGCAGATGATGCCGCTCAAGTATTACTTGACCATCGGCGTTTCGTACATCGCCTCTCACTACTCGAGCAAGCCCCGAGACCTCGCTAATTGCATTCAAGACGCCATGAACCACAAGGGATTCTCGATCGTGCACGTGCAATCTCCATGCACAACGTACAACGACACGTACGACATCCTTAAAGGGAACCGCCGCAAAGGCATTCCGGGCATTGCTTGGGAAGTCCCTGAGGACCACGATCCGTCGAGTCGGCAATCGGCTGAGGATCTCCTTGATCGTCCGGGTATCCCGCTGGGGTTGATCTACCAAGAGGACCGCCCTACGCTCCAAGACCAAGTCGACATGATCGCCGAGTCAAACCCCAACCGCCAGCCTGAGCAAATCTTGGCCACGTACGCGATTTAGAAGTTTCGTTGGCAGAATGTTCGGTTAGTGATCGAGTCGACACAACCAACCAATCCGTGAGGCCATATCGTGCCTGATCGTCCGAATGTGCTGCTGATTTGCACTGACCAGCAGCGACGCGACACGATGGCGTGCTACGGAAACGATTGGGTCCGATCTCCTAACGTCAACGCCCTTGCCGACGAGAGTTTCGTATTCGAAAACTGCTACGTAACCGTTGCCGTCTGTTCGCCGGCAAGGGCGTCGCTATTGACGGGACTCTACCCGCACACCGCCGGCGTGATAAAGAACAGCGTCCCACTCCCGGACGCTTCACCGACGATCGCGGAGTTGGCACCGGAGGAATACAGGACCGCGAAGTTCGGAAAGTGGCATCTCGGCAACGATTTGGTACAGCAACACGGATTTGACGAATGGGTTGCGACCGAAGACGAACACGAATCGAATCCGACACACACCCGGCGTGAGCATAGATTCAGGCACTCGGCATACTTCGATTTCTTGGGGTCGCACGGTTATCGGCCGCACCACCGAACCGATGGCGGATTTGCCTTCTCCCAGCAGCAACGAAGCATGTTGCCTGAAGAGCACACGATGGCTACGTTCCTCGGCGAAAACGTCGCGGACTTCATCCGTCGCAACACTGAAAGTCCTTGGCTGATGTGCGCGATGTTCTTCGAGCCGCATCCACCTTACAACGGTCCGTTCAATGAGATGTATGATCCTGCGGAGATGCCTACCAGCCCGCTTTTCTTACGCAAACCCGATGCGAATACGCCATTGTGGCATCGACGGCGTGCCGAGCATCACTTAGTCGACGGTGTATCAGATCGTTTTCGGGTCAGTGACGAAATGTCGCCATCGTTGGACGTAGGTGCTGAGTCGCGACTACTTGAGACCGAGGATGATTGGCGAGCGTTGAGGGCGCGTTACTACGGTCTCGTGACGTTGATGGACAAGGGAGTAGGGAAGATACTCGACGCGCTTGATGAGACGAGCCAAGCCGATCGAACGGTCGTCGTCTTCACTAGTGATCACGGCGACGGAATCGGAGACCGTGGAATGCTCGGTACCAAACGTGCGTTTTACGAAGAGATCGCTGGTGTCCCGCTGTTGATGCGCGTTCCTTGGATGAATCGATCTCAAAAACGGTTGGCGGGCAGCATCGGGCAGGTTGACATTGTGCCCACGCTGCTCGAATTGATGGGAGTTGAGGGGACTGAGATGCCAGATCATCTGCAGGGTCAAAGCCGTGTTGATGTCTTGGACGGTACAGCTGAGTTGTGCGGCGACGTATTCATGCAGTGGTACGGACATTCGCCCACAGTTCCGCTCGGCAACGACGACATCGAGCGCATGTCGAATGTGTCTTGGCGGTCGGTGGTGACCGTCGACCGATGGAAACTAAATCTCAGCCCAGGCGATCAATGCGAGCTTTACGATCTCAATGCCGATCCCTTCGAGATGATCAACCGTTTCGCCGACCCGGACTGTCAAGATCGTGTGCGAGACATGACGGCGCGAATCAGGATCTGGCAACAGGCGGTAGGCGACAATTTGACGTTGCCGTCGGTTTAGTTTTCTGATTCGGCCGGCCGTCGCTCTTCAAATTCTCCAGGTTCAACCGTGGCGTCGCGCCCAAATAGGTGCGAATTTTGTTTGTGAAACCGAACGCTTTTCAATAGCACGGCGAGTGCGAGCAACGATATACCGACGTAAAGTATCAGATGTTCGGTGCGCTGATCGCTGGGACTGGCTACGGCAACGGTCAAAAGAAGCACTCCCCATCCAGTTACACCGGCCTGCAGCGAAGGGTGAGCGAACTTGAAGCGCAGTGGTGGAACGCCAAACGCGATGGCCACGATGACCGCGGGTAACGCGGCCCACTCGAACAGACCGACCACCAGTCCACCGAGACTAGCGACGCCGTCGCCACCTTTGAACTTGGTCATCGGTGAGAACCAATGACCAAAAATGACGCCAATCGCGGGCACCAAGAACAATAAACCCGAGACTTCGAAAATATACCGTGAAATCAAGACGGTGATGATGCCTTTGGCCACGTCGATAATGAAGACGATGAACCCAGTCTTTCGGCTGACGTTTTTCCAAACATTCGTAGCGCCGGCCTGGCGCGATCCGACGTCGAAGATATTGATGCCATGAAGCCGCGCGGCGACATATGCGGCCGGGATTGCTCCGATGAAGAACGCAACCAGCGCGGCGTATGCGAGATTGACGATTTCTGGACTGGTGTGCATCGGGATTCGCAATGAATTTTAGCACCTTAGGCTAAACACTAGTGGCACGAAACAGTACAACGGTTTCCAGAAAGCGCCCCGGCAGGACGCGACTGGGAGTCGCGCGTCTCGGACGGACCATGTCGTCGATCGAGCTTCGGAAATTCCTTTTCGGGACGGTCATCTGGAGCGTTGGCAACCAGATGGTGACTGTCACCCAGACCTACGTCATTTTCGACATCACCAAATCGAGTCTGCAACTAGCGATACTCGGTGCTGCGGTCGTCGTCACCTCGGTCTCGATGTCGGTGGCCAGCGGGATTTTGGCGGATCGATTCAGCCGCAAGACACTGTTGATGTGCGGTTCGGTGGCGACCGCTAGTTCGATGTTCGCCGTTGGATTGTTGATAATCACGGACCGAGTCGAACCGTGGCACATTCAAGTGGCTGGCGGTGTGCATGGCGCCGCGCTCGCGCTCGATTGGACCGCGCGCTTCTCGCTGATTCCGAACATGGTGCCTAGGAATATACTGACCCGCGCCGTGTTCTTTGACAACACGTTCTTCAATCTCGGACGTGTCCTTGCACCCTTGATGTGGGGCGGCATCGTTCAATTTTGGGGGTACGAATGGACCTACTTCGCGATTGCCGGTGTCATGACCCTTAATTTTGTTGTGGTAGCTACGTATCGACCACTCTCATCAGCAGTTGGTGCTGCGCATCAAGCGATCTGGCACGATGTCATGGAAATCGCGACCGTAGTTCGTTCCAATCCGATCCTGAAGGGAAACCTGATCTTCACGTTCGTAAATGCGCTGTTGATGGGCGGATTCATCTACCTGCTAACGCCGATCGCACGCGAGGTTTACAACGTCGGCGCTGGCGAGTACAGCCAACTTTTCGCATCCATCGGAATCG
Organism: Dehalococcoidia bacterium; assembly: GCA_965208645.1. Classification (GTDB taxonomy): domain Bacteria; phylum Chloroflexota; class Dehalococcoidia; order Lucifugimonadales; family Lucifugimonadaceae; genus Bin127. The sequence goes on from OZ242350.1 coordinate 2,060,079, forward strand.
GGGCATTCGTCGGCGGTCTTTTCCTCGGCCTAAGCGGTGGATTTAAGCGCACCGGTTTCGCGTTGCTGACGACGAACCTCTTGACGGCTGGATTCGCGATCGCGTTCGCTTTCGTCGCAAGTTTTTACTTCGGTTTCGGTTTCGCGCTGTTGTTTGGGCTGATCGGCGCGATACACATCGGCTTAGGCTCCATCTCCCTGCAAATGGCGATCACCGACAATGTGAGGGGCAGGTTGGCCGGAATATACGAGGTCGCTTGGGCGGGATTCCCAGCGGGGGGATTCGTTTTCGGCGCCATGGCGGATCCGCTAGGTCCTCCGACTTCGTTGATGATCGGATGTGTGTTCGTCATCTTGGTGACGATAAGCATCGGGATCTTCAACCCGCAGTTGCGGCGGTTGAGGATGCGGCTGTAGCGGCACCAGGTCGATTGAACGGTTTAACTTCGGCTGATTATAGTTGGAGGAATAGGATGGTCTCCGCATAATCTCGATGCTTCCAAACCTTGCCATGTTCACAATACCCAAATCATCACTGATGTCAGTAGCCGTGTTGGCGATGGTTATCGTCGCGTTGTTGGGATGCACTTCGGAACGTGAGACAATGCCTCCCTCAGACCAGCCAGTCGCCGCCGATGTAACTACTGTGGAAACTATCGCCGAAATAATCGCTACTCAAGAGCCGATTGCCGTTGACACGTCCACTGCGGATCCAGACACGGATGAGATTGCTACTGAAGAGCCGTCTGTCCAAGAGCCGAATCTGGATGATTCAGCGGCCGGAACCGCAGATCCAGAAGCTTCGATGGAGGATGTTGTTGCGGAAGATCAGATAATACCGTTTGAAATTGAGGAAGATACGGTTTGGCTAGATGTGTCTGAACAATTATCGGCATCGGAGCAATCGTGTATTGAGGGTTTATCCAGCGTTGATGATTTGGACGCGAACCTAGAACGACGGCTGACATCGATCATAGATGAGGATTCCACAGAGGTTGATGCGGCTGTAGACGCGTCCATATATGGTTGCCTGAACCGAGAAACGGCAAACCGAATACTGACCGAGGTTTGGCTGATTTCACTTCTCGATGTCGCAGAAGGAGATGACGAGCTTGTGGAGTCTTGTGTGCGCGATGTTCTGTCCTCAGTCGACATGATGAGGGTTTCGTTCTCGAACCCCGATCCGCAAGTTGAGGCGATAAGCGAGGCAGAGACGTTTGGCATGGCATTCAAAATGGATCTATGTTGGAACCTGCCTCCGGCATCTGAGTTGGACGTTCCACAAGGCGAGATCGTCTGGCATAATCCGGCTGGCCGCATCGTACTCGAACTGCTATCGGAAGATGCAATCTATGGATTGGACTACACCACACCTTTCAACTCCATAGTCGCTATAGACCGAATGAATGGTGAGGTGCTGTGGCGTTACGAATTTGGAGTGAGAGCAAATCACGATCGCGATCCTCACATCTTCACATTGGTCGATGGTGTGCTCTACGCGTCGAATAATGACCTGCACGCCATCGATGCGTCTTCAGGAAGGTTGCTGTGGGAACATCGAGATAAAGGGCATCCTGAAAACTTGGTTGTTTCGAGTGGGATGGCGTACTACTTCATCGACTACTACGTGACTGAAAACGGTGATGAGGTCGAGGCGTTGCTTGCCGCTGATGCCATGACTGGCGAAGTGCTGTGGACTTACGAGGAGTATCCATACGCAGACAACCAATCGTTTGCGGTTGGTGACGGAGTAGTTTATGTGGGCAGGACCGAGGACGATCTTATAGTCCTCGATTCTCGTACCGGACAAAGGGTATCGTTCGATTATGAACCTTTGTGGCACGACTCGCGTCAGAGGTTTGGTTTTTACGACAGGAAAATTGTTGATGGAGTAGTGTATTGGCTCTACGAATCGGGGTTACAGGCAGAAGATGCGTTGACTGGTGAGAAATTGTGGAAATACGATGCCGAACTCGGTACCGGTGGGAAGGCACGGATTGAAGATGGGTACGCGTATCTATGGTCGCCATACGAAGGTTCCATCTCCGCGATTGATCTATCGGGAAATGAGATAGTATGGTCATACCAATCCGAAAATAGCCACGTTGGATTGACATTCTCAGATGGAATCGCATACTTTCTTTCTCTGAAGTACTCAAGTGAGCTGAATAGGGTTTCAGGTCAAGCTTATGCGGTGGATGCCACGACAGCAGATTTGCTGTGGGAGTTCCAAGCTACAAATGCTCCGTTTTATCGAAGTCCGACTGTGGACGATGGGGTTGTTTACGTTGGCGGGAAGGGGTTGTACGCTCTGGATGCAGTAGATGGTGAATTGCTTTGGTACTACTTGATCGATCTGACAGAAAACAGTCCACCGTTGGCAAAGGACGGCGTTGTATACGCAGCGGACTTGCTCCGTGGGGTTTACGGCCTCAAGGCACCTCGGTCGGAGTAATTGAAGGTTGCCAAATTAAAGCGTGTCAGATGTAGCGGCTACGCATCCGGCCCCTCATCGAAATAGTTCGGTTGATAGGGCGGTGGTTCAATCTGACCGTCGAGTTCCATCTGCTCTTGTTCAGTCAGATACTTCGACGGACAACGCACCGTCAGCGTTTCGGCTTGCAACACTCCGTCCGGTCCTAGATTTCCGTTGAGAATAATCTCTGAATGGTCGTTGAAGAAGACCTGACCGACTTCGCCGTTGTAGCTGACGGGAAGTTCGGCAGAACCGAACTCGTCCCTCAATCGGAAGTTAGCGGTGATACCGTCGGGTGACTTGATATAGGAACCGGGAACCAACTTGCCTAGTACGCCAATCGATTGCGCACCGCTAGGTTGGTCACTTTGCACTACTTCGTCAACGCTGAGGAACCGCACCGTCGCGGCGTTGAAGGCGGTTGCGGCAAAGTAGACAATCCCAACCAAGAAGAGCAGGGCGACCGCAATGATTTTGGCCTTGCCGCTCATCAGCACCGTTGATTTAGCGCTGTTGACGGTGTGGGTTGGGTCCGTCGGCGAAGATTCTGACCGTTGGATTGTTGACATCAGGATTCGTTACTCGCGTTGTTCCCTCGGAGCCGCTCCAACTCTGCTGCCATTGTGCGTTGACGTACGCCCAAGAATACGACATAGCCCATTATGCTGATCCAAGCAATCGCAACGACGGCGAAAAGGTAACCCAAGTTAGCGTCGACATCCTTCGAATCGGCTTGGACCACTGATACAGCATTGCCGCCTTCAGATTGGACGGAGATCTGTTTGAGGCGATTCTGCTGGTCCCTCAGACGGGCAGCCGACTCCGTCGGATCTGAAGCCTGATCAGATACCCATCGTTCGCCGACTCGGTTTTCCAAGCCATATGAAGTGTTGGGATTCGACCCTGAAACAGCAAATCGGACAACAGTGCCGTCGCCTTTGACAATCGAGAAAGCGGTCAATCGACCTTCGCCATCCGTTTCAACTTCCGTAACCACGCCGGTTGAAATTGAAGACGACTGAGCGGAAGCGGGTTCAACCGTGCCCAACAACAGCAAAGCGGCGATCGTGATGGCCAACAAAGCGAGAGAAGTCGTCTTCATCACGTGGCGCTCATTTCTGGATGGCTAATTCGGTATTTCAACACCTCGTGGTCGTATTCAATCTTCGCGAGACTGAGGCGAGTGACGAGCAGAGAGAAGAACAAGAAAGAGAATGCAATTACGCTGACCAACAGAGTGAGGCCGATCTGAGCGGCTACGAGGTTCTCTTCCTCGGCTATCGGTCCCACAATTAGTGGCGGATGGGCCTCCTGCCACAGAACAGAGGCGTAGTAAATGATCGGGGTATCTATGGCGCCGATTATCGCGATGATTGCCGACAGTCGCATTCGTTGATCGCCGGGTGGGAAGTAGGCGCGAAACATCAGGTAGGCGACGTAGATGAAGAAGAGTATCAATGCGGTAGTGAGTTTCGCTTCGCCAGTCCACCACACTTCCCAAACCGGTTTAGCCCAAACCATTCCCGATATCAACATGATCGCGCCGAAAACCACGCCGACCTCGGCCATGGCTGCAGCTAGGCGGTCCCAATTCTCGCGCTTCGTGATCAGGTACATGACACTCGCCACAGCGACACCTACGATGGCGACCATGCTGCCCCATGCAACTGGTACGTGAATATACAGAATCCGCTGTACGACGCCTTGATTAATGTCGGTCGGTACCCACACAAACATCATCCAGAGAGCGAATGCCATCGCGACCAGCGTCGCGACGTGCAACGCTGTTTGGGCGCGGATTTTCAAGAATCCCATGCGAATTTGGAGAGGAGAGCGTCGAAAGTGGCTTAGCGAGTGACTAGGTTTAATTGTAATTTTCGAAGCGGATCAAGAACGAGAGATGATGTCCGATGTCCGTATCAATCGTCCAAAACGTAACCGAAGAGCAAGGCCGATGCGGTTACAAACACTACGTTATAGACCACCGCAAGCTGTATCCATGGCAATGATGCAGACCACGTCTCTCCTGCGACTGAAACCGAGGTGACGCGGATGGCCGAGAACAACAGCGGCGCGACTGAGGGCAGGAACAGCATCGGTAGTAGGACCTCCCGAGCACGAACTCGAAAAGTCAGGCTTGAAAACAGCGTGCCCACACTCGCGAATCCGATTGTAGCCAACAACGCGACAACCAATATCTCGGCGCGGAAGATCGACAAATTGAACATGAAGGTGAACACGACGAACACAATCAACATCGCGATCGTCAGAAACACAAAGCTTCCGAGTGATTTGCCGATAAACACCAGGTCTCGGGACACGGGCGCCAACATCAACGCGCCGACCGCGTCGTTCTCTAGTTCGTGCGAGGTGGCGCGGGTCATACCAACCACGCCGGCGAATGTGATCGCGGCCCAAAGCACGCCGGGACCGGTCGCCAACGCCGTCCGTGCGTTAGGTTCGATGGCGATTGCGAATATGGCGATCACCAATGAAGCGAACATCACGATCGCGACCGCGATGTCGCGGTTGCGCGATTCGATGCGTAGCTCCTTGAGGGTCAGCGTCCAGATTATCGAAAGCGATGCAGTCAATCGAACGTCAACTGGTTTCGAAGTATTGCAATCGGCCGGCGGTCATAGTGTACGCAGCATCAGGCGCACTCGTCGCGAAATCAGAACCGTGGGTCGCCATCAGCACCGATCGCCCTCGTGACCTCCACTCTGCGACGATTTGCAACATGACCTCTAGCGATGACTCGTCAAGGCCGGTCTCCGGCTCGTCTAATAGCAGTAGGTTCGGGGTGTGGATTATGGAGCGGGCGATGGCCACTCGTTTACGGTACCCGTGGGAGAGACCTCGCACCCGCTCGTCCAAGCGAGCCTCCAACCGCAGTCTGGAAGCCGCCGCCTCGACGCGATCTTGCGGGTTTTCGAGTTGGCAGAGCGTGGCGAACAGAGCGAGATTTTCGCGAACGGTCAGGTCGGAGTAGAGCATGGGTGAATGCATTACGGCGCCGATTTCTCTCCGTGCGTCGGCAGCGTGACGTAGGGCGTCGACGCCGTTGATCGAGATTTGACCTTCGGTTGGGCTCGTCAACGTTGCGGCTATCCGAAGAAGCGTCGATTTTCCGGACCCGTTCGCTCCGCGGATGACGGTGAAACTGCCGGCCGCAACAACGAGGTCCACTTTGTCAAGAACGGTCGCGGCGCCGAATCGCTTGCTGACCGCGTTCATCTGCAACAGCGGTTCCCGCGGTTGACTTGATGTATCGGTTTCAGTGGCGGTGATGATGACCTACCAAATGTGGATGCGCTGAATGGTGCGGGGGATAGCGTCGTCCGTTGCGGATCGTCTCTACGGGCACCAAAAGTTGCTTTCCTTGCCGAGTTGCGCCTTTCGCATCGGTCAACTCGAAGTTGCCTTCCAACATTCTGATTATCGATACATCGGCATCGGCACCGACGCGTAGTGAACCGATCGTTTCGGTCATGCCTATCGCAGATGCAGGCTGTTGCGTGGCGAAAGCGATCACCTCGTCGAGGGAAAACCCAAGGTACAGGTATTTCGACAGCGTTGTTAGCAGGTCGTAGACGGGGCCGCGGATATTGTAGCGGTGGACATCTGAACTGACCGTGCCTGGCCCAAATCCGTCTGCGGCGCACTTTTCGGCTACGTCGAATGAAAATGACCCTGCTCCGTGTCCGACATCGAAGTTGACACCGCGTTGCACGGCGTCGCGAGCGGCATCTATGACCTTGCCTGTATTGTCGACGATGCCGGGCGGATTTCCCGTGAAGCTGTGGGTGACGATATCGCCGGGCCGCAACTGTTCAAGGTACCGCTCAACTGGATTTACGGTTCCGCCGATGTGGATCATGAGCGGCTTTCCGAGTTGACTCGAAGCCTCCAGAGCGCGCTCCATTGCGATCAAGTCGTTGTGACCGACTATCCCCTCGGAGAGCCTGATCTTGATGCCGACGATGACCTCAGGGAAGTTTCGGGCCGCCTCTACTGCCTTTTCTACTCGGGCCCAACGGACATCTTCAAGCTCGCCGATTTCATTGTCGAGTTGTCCCATCCCAGAGATGTGCAGGAATGCCAACACTCGTGTGTCGGTCTGTTGCATCACGTAGCGATGGAAGCCAGCGATTGTGTTCGCGCCGGCTGACCCAGCATCGATAGCGGTGGTAACGCCGCGATAAAGGCTCGAAGGGTCCGCTTCAACCGCAAGATGCGCGACGCCCCACCAAACGTGGACATGGAGATCTACTAGACCCGGAGTAACGATTAAACCGTCAGCTTCCAACACATCGTGCGCGTCGCCGTCGCTGACGGATTCCTCCACCGCGCGGATCTTACCGCCAGAGATGGCGATGTCACGCTTCGCATGTAACCCTTGGCTAGGGTCGATTATGGTCCCGTTCTTGATTACCAGATCCCAAGTCATGTCTCACCTCGTGATGCTTGCATCGCACGATCGATGCGTGTGCTAGGCATCGAAATCACGGATTACCTTGCCCGGCGTGGAGCCCGTCACCTCGCCGTCTGCAATCGCCGGTACGCCATTGACGATTACGTAATCCATACCGGTTGAGTACTGATGCGGGTCGGTGAAGGAATTGTTCTGTTTGATGTTGTCGAGATCGAAAACCAGGACATCCGCATACATTCCTCGAACGATACGACCGCGACGGGTCAGATTTAGTCGGCTAGCCCCAAGCGCGGTCATCTTGAAGATCGCTTCCTCAAACGAGAGCAGGTTGCGCGCCTTGACGAACGTTTCCAAGTGGCGCGAGTTCGTCGCATAGCTGCGAGGGTGGGGCTTTCCGGATGAAAGAGGTCCCGTAGTTCGTAGCGAACTCCCGTCGGAGCAAACGGTCATCAACCGCCACTGCGCGATCGCCTCGACGTCGGATTCCTCCATGGAGTTCAAAACATAGGAGCCGTCGGATTGTTCATATAGTCGAAGCGCTGCTTCCGCTGGTCCGCATCCCATTTCGTCGCCGATTTCTGCGAGATTCATGCCTTCATAATCGGTGTTAGGTGGGAAATGGGCTACGACAGAACCGACGGCGCCGTGGTTACGACTAATGTAATACTCAGTGTCCACGCGCATCTTCGCCCTTAAATCGGCGTCTTGTAGCCGGTCCAGAGTCGCATCTCTACCGCCCGTCAACGCCCACCGTGCAAACATTGCTCCGCTGAAGCCGGTGCTCGACCACGAATAGGGGTATTGGTCGCCGGCAAGGTCAATTCCTTCGTCAATAGCGCGTTCGAAGCCTTCCAGTAACTCAGGTCCGCGTCCCCAGAATTTCGGACCAACTGCTTTGATGTGAGACACCTGTATGCGTCCGCCAGTACGACGACCAATTTCGATGGCTTCGGCGTGCGCCGGGAAGAGGCCGCAGAGATCATCCGCTTCGGAGCGAATGTGCGACGAATAGAGTTTATTGCGATCGGCGACTGGCTGGTTGAGCGCGATCACCTCATCGGTCAACGAATACGAACCAGGCGCATACCATAAACCCGTCGACATACCCAATGCGCCCGCATCAAGACTTTCTTCAACGAGCCGCGTCATGTGCGCGAGTTCATCAATGGTCGGACCGCGATTGTCCATGCCCATAACCGCGGCGCGGACGGTACCGTGCCCGACCTGAGTAGCGACGTTGATTGTCGAACCGCGCTGTTCGAGCGCGTTCAGATAGCCGTCGAAGTTCTCCCAATCGACATCGAACGTACCTTCGCCACCGCGCGTCAGACGTTCTCTCAATTGATCTTTCGCCGCGCCGTAGAGCGGGGCGCAGAAGCTCATGCCGCAGTTGCCGAAGTACTCGAGCGTCACACCCTGAGTGAGCTTCGAGTCTGCCATGGGATCCACGAGAAATGAAGCATCGGAGTGAGTGTGCAGGTCGATGAAGCCGGGCGTTACCGATTTCCCAGTCGCATTGATTGTCGTCTTGGCCTCGGCGCTGCTGAGGTCACCGACAGTCTCGATGGTGTCGCCAGCGATGCCCACATCAGCGAGAACGCCGGGCATTCCGCTGCCGTCGTGTACCGTACCCCCAACAATTTTGATATCCAGCATGTTCCCCGCACCTTGGTTACAAATGAAGCCGTTGAGTGGATTTTAACGGGTTTTCTTGGCAACGCTTAAAACGGGTTGGCCTGCGCGTTCGCGAATCTTTAACTTAAACTTGCGTGGAGAATTCACAATCCAGCAACCAGGGAGCGAAAGATTGAAGTTCGTCAGATTTGAGAACGGCGGCAGTGCGATGTACGGCATCGTCAAAGACGACAACACGGTGGTCGAGATATCCAACTCACCCATCGGCCAGTCTTACGAGAAAACGGGAAACTCTTACGATTTGGCCGACGTCAAGATACTTGCGCCGAACCCGAACCCCATCAAGATGTTGTGTTTGGCCCGCAACTACCGATCGCACCTCCACGGGGTTGCAGAACCTACTCGCCCGGAACCGTTCTACAAAACGCCGACCGCGATCATCGGTCCCGGCGACCCCATCAAGGTAACTGCCGACTCAGGCCTAGTGGTCTGCGAATCCGAACTCGTCGTGATTATGGGCAAGCGAGCCAAGAACGTTAGCGAAGAGGATGCGCTGGATTATGTATTCGGGTACACCGCGGGCAATGATGTCAGCGCACGCGAATGGCAGAGCGATGATACGCAATGGTGGCGCGCCAAGTCGGCCGACACATTCGGTCCAACCGGGCCGTTTATAGTCACAGACATCGATCCGCAGGATGTCAACATCCGTGGTCTGGTAAACGGCGTTGAAGGGCAGAAGTGCCACTCCTCGGAGATGATTTTCGATGTCCGGCAAGCGATCAGCTTCATCTCGCGGTACGTCACCCTCGAATGTGGCGACATGCTGTGGACCGGAACATCAGGCACCACCCCGCCGATCAACGTCGGTGGAGACGTGACGGTAGAAATCGACAAGATCGGCGTGCTACACAACCCGGTCGAGGCCGCGTAACCGGTTCCGATGATCAATCTCTTCTAACTGGCACCGAAGTAGGTCGAGAGGTCGCCTTCGGTAAGCCAGTAGAAGACGAGATACGCACCTACCACCGCGAGGATGACCGCGGAAGCGCGTTCAACGTATTGCATCGACCTTCGGAGCGGATTCAAGATGGCGCTCTTGAACAACGCGATGCCGAGAGTGACCAACATGATTAGGAACGCCATCCCGCCAGCGTAGGCGACGAACTGTATCAATCCCGAAAAGAATCCCTCGCGACCGAACGAGCTGGTCACAACGCTCAAGAAAAGCGGTAGCGTGCAACTCAGAGACGCCAACGCGTAGCTTACGCCGAAGAGGAAGTAACCGCCAAGCGTCGACACTCTTGGATCTCCGACGCGGTCCGCCATGCGTTGCGCGATGCCAGTGTAGATCTTCCCGCCGACCAGGATGTAGGCCGCAATTAAAGTCATCACGATCCCGAGTGTGAAGCCGATCCACGGCAACGCTTCTTTGACAAGCTCTTGGCTCGCCGATACCAAAAGCCCTGCGGCACCGAACAGCGCCACAAATCCAACACCCATCGCCAGACTTACGTAGATGGCCTTCGATCCGCGTTTGGCAACCCCGGCTAAGCTTGTGTCGCCATCGACATCAGATTCATCCCGCAGATAGATCGTCAGGTAGGCGGGCAACATCACGAATCCGCACGGATTCACCGCAGCGACCATACCGGCCACGAAAGCGTAACCGAACGGCAAGAGGTCGCCAATGTTGGTGACCCACGACGTCGAGGTGCTTTGAATACCGAGCACGTTGCCGACGGTGTCGTTAGCGCCCGGGCCTTGCAGGACCCCCGTTACGAAGGCAATAACCAGCAACAGTACGGCGCCAATGGCGGTAGTAAGTTGGATCGGTGTTATCGGTTGGGCAAGTGGCCCCGGCAACTTCATGTCATGACTCCCGTTATTGACGAACCTAACGATGTGATCGCGATTGCTCAAATATGCGCGCGACAACCGATGCATGTAAAGAATAACGACTCGGACTGGGATTTGGTCGCACGTCATCCGTCCGAATGATCGATTGATGCCGTTGAAATAGCTCTTTGTGATACCATCGAACATTGGTTCCAAAGGTCAAATTGATGCTTTGGAGGCGCTTCGCGCGCCATGTGAAAGCCTAAGACACGACGATCAGGAGATCACCTTACTACCTTGACGACCGAAACCGTAGCTGCCGAGACACAGGTCGCAGCCGCAGAATCTGAAGAACTTGAGCCCTTGACCGTCGAAGGGCTTTACCGCGCTGGAGTGCACCTTGGCCATCTTTCGAAGCGTTGGCACCCGCGCATGCGTGACTACATCCGACTAAAGCACCAGAAACGCCATGTGCTGGACATGGACAAAACTATCGAAGCGATCGAGGCGGCAAAGACCGCGGTGCGTGAAATTGTCGCGGCCGGTGGTGAATGCCTCATGGTTGGCACGAAGCCCCAAGCGCGAACCGAGATCGAGCGGCTGGCCAAATCGGTTGGCGCTTCGTACATCACCTCTCGGTGGCTCGGCGGCACGATGACAAACTTCAGCACGATATCTCGTCGCATCGAAGCGCTCATTCAACTTGAAGAGGACTTCGCCAAAGGAGAGGTGCAGGCGCATACGAAACGCGAATTGTTGATGAAGCAAACCGAAGTCAAACGGCTTAATAAGTTTTTCGGTGGCATCAAAGAGATTGCCAAACTGCCCGATGTTTTATTCGTGGTTGGAATCGACCGCGAGAAGCATGCGGTCAAAGAGGCCACCGATCTGAACATTCCCGTTGTCGCCATTGTGGATACAAATTGCGATCCGAGTACGATCACGTACCCGATCCCCGGAAACGATGATTCACACGCTTCGATCTCACTGATCGCTCGCCATGTCGCGGCGGCAATCTCGGAGGGTCGAGAACTCGCCGCGGCGCGGGAGCGCGAACGAGTGGCGGTTCAAGCCGAACGCGACGCGCAGGAAGCAGCCATGGCGGCGGCCCGCGCGGCTGCGGCGGAACGGTCGAAACAGCAGAACTCGGATAGCTAGTCACCACGACTGCTAAACACCCACCAAAAACATTCGAAACGGAGTTGTCACCAATGGCTATTATCAGCACCGCGCAGATCAAGGAGTTGCGCGAACTGACTGGTGCTGGGATCATGGACTCGAAACGAGCTCTTGAGGCGGCAGACGGAGACATCAAAGCGGCTGCTCAGGCCCTCATGGAAAAGGGTTTGGCCTCTGCTGCAAAGCGTGCCGGACGCGAAGCTGGAGAAGGCGTAATCGAGGCATACATCCACACCGGATCCAGGGTAGGTTCACTGGTCGAACTCAATTGCGAGACCGACTTTGTCGCACGCACGCCAGAATTCAAAGCCTTGGCTCGAGACTTGGCGATGCAGGTCGCCGCGATGAGTCCTCGCTACGTTGATCGTGAATCAATCCCGGAAGACGCCGGTGATGTGTCTGAAGATGAGATATTGCTTGACCAGATGTACATCCGGGACAACAGCGTAAAGGTAGCGGATCTGGTCACGGAGTTGATGTCAAAGGTCGGAGAAAACGTCAAGGTCGGACGCATCGAGAGGTTTGCGCTCGGCGAATAAGCAAAGGAGCACCGTGCTTTGCGGTCGACGCCACGCTACAGCCGCATCTTGCTGAAACTCAGCGGTGAGTCGTTCAAAGGCGGCAAGAACTTCGGCATCGATTATCAAACGGTCAGATACATCGCCGGTGAAATCAAGCAGGTTCATGACGCTGGTGTCGGTATCGGGGTCGTTGTGGGCGGCGGAAACATGTGGCGGGGCACCGATTATGAAGCTCAAGGGATGGATCGTTCCAGCGCCGATCACGCTGGAATGCTTGCGACCGTGATGAATGCGTTGGTCTTGCACGACCAACTTGAACGTGACGGTATACCGGTGAGAACGATGACCGCGATACCGATGCCGACAGTCGCCGAACCTTATGTCAGATCGCGGGCGCTGCACCATCTCGAACGTGGCCGTACGCTCATCTTCGCCGCCGGAACCGGAAACCCATTCATGTCGACCGACACCGCCGCAAGCCTGCGGGCGCTAGAAATGAATGCCGGCATTCTGGTGATGGCTAAAAATGGCGTCGACGGCGTTTACGATGCGGACCCGGCGACCGTCCCGACGGCGAAGAAATTCGACCACATCACCCATCACAGAGCGTTGGAACTCGGCCTGCAAGCACTCGATTCAACCGCGTTATCGCTCGCGATGGACAACAAGATGCCGATCATCGTGTTTGATATGTTCAAACTTGGCAATTTAGCAGGTATCGTTAGCGGTGGATATGTCGGCACGCGAATCACCGTCGATGCTGCGGGCGAACAACTGCATATGCCGCAACAGGCGTCAGCCTCATAGGTTTGACGCCAATAAAACGCATCAGTTGACCGGCGGCAAACCGTTGGCGACTAGCAAAAGAGCGAATCAGGATCACCCTGCCCGTAGAGCAAGAGAGGTGTTTGGATGTTGGAAGAAACCTTGGATGACGCAAGTACCCGGATGGACTCCTCAGTGAGTGTATTCGAAGATGATCTGGACGGTTTTCGAACCAACCAGGCGTCGACAACGCTCGTCTCAAAGATGCAGGTCGGTGTCGATATGGGCGGCGCGACCGACACCTTGTTGATGAATCAACTCGCGATGATTGCTGTTGAAAGCGCGAGAACGATCAAGATTGAGGCGTTTTACCCAGAGGCTGCGGCTGCGATTGTGAGAGCCATCCAGATGTCGGACCTTGGACTGAATCCCCGCGTCGATGGCCAGACGATCCGACTGATATTGCCAGAACTTACGCAGGAAAGACGACAAGAACTGGTCAGAATGGCTCGTCGAAGGGCCGAAGACGCACGCGTGTCAATCCGCAACGTCCGCCGCGATGCCCAGAGCATGATCCGCGAGATTCAAACCGAAGGCGAGGCTTCGGAGGATGATTGCAAACGCGCTTCGAAATCGCTGCAGGATCTGACCGACGAAGCGGTCGGCCGCGTCAGCGAACTTTTGACCAACAAAGAAGAGCAAATTCTCGCATAACCGGTAGTCAATCGGTATCCGAGCATATTTGACATCTGCGAGGTCACAGTGAATTCTGCAACTGAGGACGCGATCAACGAAACGGATTCATCGGTTTCCCTCGTCGATGCTGGGGACAACGAGTCTGGTCAAAACGGGTTGTCACCAGATATCCGAGTTCCCAATCACGTCGCGATCATCATGGATGGCAACGCGCGTTGGGCCAGACGGAACCAAGTGAGTGTTGCCCGAGGCCATCGCGCCGGATACGAAAATATCGGTAGAGTTGCACGGGCGCTGGCGAAAATCGGAGTGAAGCAGTCCACCTTGTTCGCGTTTTCAACGGAGAACTGGGATCGGCCGGAGGACGAGGTCCAAGCTTTGATGGACTTGGCTTTTGAGGCGATTGAACGCGGCGTCGAGCAATTTCATGCTGACGGTGTACGACTTCGCCACGTCGGCTACGAAGAACGATTGCCGGCGGACATGATCGTCAAGATCAAGCAAGCAGAGAAATTGACGCGTAAAAACAGCGTTTTCGCACTGAATTTGGCGTTCGATTACGGCGGTCGGCACGAGATTGTTAACGCCGTCAAGAGAATCGTTGCCGACGGCGTACCTTCCGAGAAGATCGATGAAGATTTGGTGGGGCGTTACCTGTTCACTTCAGGCATCCCCGACCCGGACTTGGTAATCAGAACTGGCGGCGAGTTCCGTATCAGTAACTTCATGATCTGGCAATCGGCATATTCCGAGTTCTACTCGTCGCGCGTCATGTGGCCGGAATTTGGCGATGAAGAGATCAAAAAGGCCATCGCAGCCTATTCCGAACGGCAGCGCCGATTTGGCCGACGTCCAAAGCAGTCAGAATAGTTCTGAGAAACAATCGGCGTGTCTTGGGAAAACAATTCGGTTAATCCTAGATCTGGTTCCGAATCATCCGAACTCGTCCTCCGCCTGATCTCGGCAGCTGTTGGACTCCCGCTGTTAGGTCTAGCTCTCTATTTCGGATTCTGGCCCGTTTCCGTCATCGCAATCGGCGTAGCCGCGATCGTTGGGCTAGAGACGCGACGGATGGCTTATGGTCGGTCTGGTTCATTTACGAGATATGAAGCGATAGCGATGCTTACGGGAGCGGTAGTTGCTGGTGTCAGCGTATTCGCTGCTGCGCTTGCTGAACTAGAAATCGATGCCAGTGCCGCCTCATCAACTGCCACGGCGATTGGAGTTGTCATCGCGTTGCTGTTGATAGAAATCGTCATCACGTCACGTTTTACGCAAGTCGTCGCTGTGCGACGGAATTTGACCCTCTCGTACGGCGCGTTCGCCGTGATGGCAGTTACGATGCTGCCGTTTATCTTGACGAAAGACGATGGGCGCGAGCTCTTGACGTTCGTGATCTTGGCAGTTTTTGCCGCGGATACTGGCGCATACTTTGTCGGTAAGGCGTTAGGGAAACGGAAAATGGCCCCAAACGTGAGTCCGGGCAAGACATGGGAAGGATTCGCAGGTGGTGTCGTAGCAGCGTTGATCGCTGCTTGGGCGCTATCGAACTTGCTGTCGCTCGACTACAAAATCTTCATGATCGCAATCGTTGGGGCGGCGATAGCCGTCCTAGGGGGCGCAGGCGATCTCGTAGAATCGTGGATCAAGCGGCTGTCGGGTGTCAAGGATTCCGGAGGAATCATTCCTGGCCATGGCGGTCTCATGGACCGCCTAGACGCGCTGGCCCCAAACTTCGTATTCATATACTTCATCGATAGATGGTTGGTATGAAAAAGCGAATTGCAATCCTCGGCTCGACAGGGTCGGTCGGTACGCAGACGCTAGACGTCATCCGCCAGTTTCCAGATGATTTCGAGGTGGTAGGCCTCTCCGCTGGCAATAACGTCGACGAACTATCCAAACAAATTGCGGAGTTTGGGCCGCCATATTTCAGTTGTCTCGACGATTCGATCAAGGAGATTGGCAACGCCCAGCGGATATCCATGCCGGACTTGGCGACTCATCCAGACGTTGAGTTTGTAATGCACGCCACGTCTGGTGTTGAAGGATTGCCATGTGCGATCGCCGCGCTCAATGCGGGCAAAAACGTCGGACTATCCAACAAAGAATCGATCGTCATGGCGGGTGATCACCTTAAGCGCGTCGCCGACGAAAACGGTGGCACCATATTGCCGATTGACTCTGAACCGAGCGCACTCTGGCAATGCGTGATCGGCGAAACATCTAATCCGAAGCGCTACATCATCACCGCATCCGGTGGAGCGTTTCGGGATCGGACGCCTCGGGAACTGGCCAACGTAACGCCTGAGGAGGCGTTAAAGCACCCTACTTGGTCGATGGGAAAAAAGATAACCATCGATTCCGCAACCTTGATGAATAAAGCGTTCGAGGTTATCGAAACCGCGTCGCTCTTCGACGCGGAATTGGACGAGATCGACGTGGTGATACATCGGCAGAGCATCGTCCACTCGTTAGTAGAGATGGAGGACGGGACGATCAAGGCCCAACTTAGCCTGCCCGATATGCGTCACCCGATTCAGTTCGCCCTTTTCTACCCGGAACGGCGGCCCAACGAAACATTGCCGAAATTCGACCTGCTGGACGGTCACGAATTGACGTTTGAAGCGATGGACACTTCCAAATATCCATGTTTCGATCTAGCGATGAAGTACGCGCGAATCGGCGGCACATACAACGCAGTCTTGGCTGGAGCCGACGAGGCGGCGGTTGATCTGTTCTTGGATCGAAAGATCAAATTCACGGAGATCGCGAAAGAGATTCAGTTGACCATCGATCTGCACGAAGCAAAGACCGAATACACCGTGCAAGACGCGATCCTCGCCGCCCAGTGGGCATACAAAACGACGACTAAGCGCCACGCACGCACGTAATTCGTTTACCTCGATGAGCCCAACCCTCGTATACGGCCTTTTGCTCGCAGTTCTGATTCTCGGACCGTTGGTCGTTCTTCACGAATTCGGACACTATTTCGTGGCCAAGATTAATGGTGTTAAGGTGCTCGAATTTGGTTTCGGATTCCCACCTCGCGCATTTGGTATCTGGACTGGCTCGACCACGATATCGACACTTCCGCAAACTCGGTATGACGCAGAGGGTGGCCGAACCGCGCTTCGAGTCGGTCAGATGGTGACGATCTTGGGTGAAGAGAGGCAGGATGGGACGATCGATGCAGCGAGCGTGACAGATTTCGAGAAAAAGGACATCTCAACCGCTCAATCCTCGGCGTCAGTTTTCGTCGGAAAGATAAGACGAATCGACGCTGATGGCATCGTCGTATCCGAGATGGTTTGGTCGATAAATTGGTTGCCGTTCGGCGGATTCGTCAAACTCAAGGGAGAAGAGGATCCCGAGGCAAATAACAGCCTTGCGAACCAATCAGCAATCACCCGGATATTGGTAATCACTGCTGGCATCGCGGTGAACGCCGTCATTCCCTTCATCGTGTTCACTGTCGTCGTCATGATCCCGGTTCAATACGTCGCTGGCGATGTCGTCGTCTCGAACGTGATGCCTAACTCACCCGCATACGAAGCGGGAATTCGACCATTACAAAAAATAGTCGAGGTTGACGGAACGCCGATCACTAACTTCAATGATCTCCAAAGCGCGGTGATCAAAAAGCTTGGTCAAGAGTCGAAATGGGTCGTCCAACGAGGCATTCCAGACCCGTTCGCGCGTCCGGCCGAACCGACCGTCCATTACCTGGAAGGCGATACCCAGGTCGTCACGGTTATAGCTCGATGGGACCCGCCGCGACATGAAATCGTGGACGAAGTTGAAAATCCCTTGAATCAGATGCGTCTTGGAGTCGCTCGTGCCTACAATCCAAGCGTCGGCTTGAACGACACATTAACGGTGGTATCAGATGGGACTGTCCGAGACGACCTTTATGAAATCTCGCATTCCGATATCACGGAATTTGTACCTATAGCGCAGATCGGTGACGTTATCACCGTGACACGATCCGACGACGGCACCGGGATCCATTACCTTGACGCTCGGAAATTCAACCTTGAACTCGGTACCGTGACGTACCTGCAAGAAGGTGCTGCGGGTGTCCAACTCCAACTGCAAAATCCCTACATCGCGGCGCGGGGTGTACCTATCACCCGCGCCATCCCCGAAGGTATCAGGGAGACCTTCGGAATCGTCACCCTTGCGCGCAACTCGATATTTGGCGCCCTTTCCGGCTCGAAAAACCCGCAATTCGAGGGCCCGGTCGCAGTGGGACCCGTTGGTTTGGGCCAACTGTCCGGCGAAGTGGCAACCGCCGACATATCGATCAGCGCCCGCGTCACAATCATCCTTACCCTGGCCGCCACACTGAGCATCTCACTGGCGGTGATCAATCTCTTGCCCTTCCCCGGCCTCGACGGCGGTCGTTTGGCCTTCGTGGTGCTAGAAGTTGTGCGTGGCGGTCGGCGAATCTCACCGGAAAAGGAAAACCTTGTTCATCTTGCCGGATTTGTGATCCTCCTCGCGCTCATCGTAGTCATTTCGTTCTCGGACATTGCGCGTTTGATCGGCGGGGAACGCTTCCTTTAGTCGATAATGGATAGAAGCATGCTTGATCTGGTCGAAAAAAACTCCACCGCGCCCTCTAAAACCCATCGCGTGATGGTCGGTCATGTCCCAATCGGTGGAGGCAGTCCCGTCGTTGTGCAGTCGATGACCGACACGGATACCGCTGATATCGAGAAGACCACATCGCAGGTCAAGTTGCTCGCCGACGCCGGCAGTGAAATCGTTCGCATCACCGTCAATAACGATGACGCGGCTCGAGCGGTGCCAGAAATCGCCAAGAGATTAGCTGATTTGGGATGCGACGTTCCGTTGGTCGGCGACTTTCACTTCATTGGTCACCGCTTGCTCCGCGATCATCCACAATGCACCCAAGCCTTGGCGAAGTTCCGCATTAATCCGGGAAACGTTGGGCGTGGCAAGAGACACGACGAGAACTTCAACGCCTTCATCGAAATCGCGCGCGACCTCGGGAAACCAGTCAGGATCGGCGTCAATGCCGGAAGCCTAGACCCAGATCTGTTGGTCCAAAAAATGGACGAAAACTCACGACGCGTGAACCCGATGAGCGGCGACGATGTGGAACGTGAAGCGTTGGTGGAAAGCGCCATTGCCAGCGCAAGCGCGGCAGTAGACGTCGGCCTCCCTGAGACGTCAATGATCATCTCCTGCAAAGTGTCACGCCTCGGGCAGATGGTCGAGGCTTACAAGACGCTGTCCAAATCGACCAAAATACCTTTGCACTTGGGGTTAACCGAAGCCGGGATGGGACAGAAAGGGATTGTCGCGACAACTGCCGCGCTCTCGGTGCTGCTCTACGACGGTATCGGTGACACGATCCGATCCAGCTTGACTCCTGAAGTTGGCGGCGATCGTTCCAAAGAAGTCAAACTGTGCCAAGACATCCTCCAGGCACTCGGTATCCGAACTTTCCGACCATCCGTAACGGCATGTCCGGGATGCGGGCGCACTACCTCGACGCTGTTCCGTGAATTGGCGAGCGATATCCAGAAACAAATCGACGTCAACCTACCAGATTGGAAACAGAGGTATCCCGGTTCGGAATCGCTAAAGGTGGCCGTGATGGGATGTGTAGTAAACGGTCCTGGCGAGTCACGGGCTGCCGACATCGGCATCTCGTTGCCGGGAAGCGGCGAGAGCCCGAGGGCTCCAGTATTCATCGACGGTGAACGAGATCGTATGCTGTCAGGACCAACGATAGCCGAAGAGTTCATCGGCATGGTCAACGAGTATGTCGACCATCGTTGGGGCGCAAAAACTGGCCGCAAACACACCTAGTTTTATCGAGAGGGACCGCAAACCACGGATGCGAGCATCAAAGTTTTACATCAAGACGACTCGCGAGGCACCAGTAGAGGCCGAGTCGATCAGCCACAAATACCTCACCCGAGGCAGCTTTATCCAGCAGATCGCAGCGGGCATCTTCAGCATCATGCCATTCGGACAGCGCAGTCTGGACAAGATACGCAACATTATTCGCGAAGAGATGAACGCCATCGACGGTCTCGAAGTTACCATGCCGGTCGTCCAGCCGCGTTCCATTTGGCAGGAGAGCGGTCGAGCAGATACCTACATCCCGCCATTGGCGCAGTTCTCGGACCGCCGCGAGCGCGAGATGGTTTTAGCGCCAACTCACGAGGAAACGGTATCCATCATGGGACGCTACGGGATAGCCAGTCACCGCGATATGCCGCTCATCTTGTACCAAATACAGACCAAATTCCGTGACGAAACTCGATCTCGTGGCGGCCTCCTGCGCGTTCGTGAGTTCGAGATGAAGGACGCATATTCTTTCGATGCCGATGTGGAGGGATTGGACGCCAGTTACGACGCCATGGCGCAGGCCTACCACAACATTTTCTCACGGTGCGGCTTGAATGCGGTGATGGTAGAAGCCGACTCCGGATCCATCGGCGGCAAGGATTCCGCTGAGTTCGCGCTTCTCGCCGATAGTGGGGAAGACACCGTGTTGACGTGCGATTCCGATGCATGCGACTATGGTGCGAATCTGGAGAAGGCCGAGTTCCTAAAGACTCGCAATGCGACGGAGATTGCCAAGGAGGTCGAAAAATTCGCGACTCCGGGGATAAAGACGATCCAAGGATTAGCTACAGCGGAGGGAGTTGCCGAAGCAAAGACTGTAAAAGCGGTTTTCTACACCATCGAGGACCAGGTTTACGTAGTTGTGATTCGCGGCGACTATGAGGTGAACGAGACTAAGGTGCGAAATCTGATGGGTGGTGCCGAACCCCGTTTGGCAACCCGTGATGAAGTATTAGCCGCCGGGTTCGTAGCCGGGTCAGCATCCGCTGTCGGTATCGACAGCAAATTGGTGATTGCCGATGATTCAGCAGTCGAGAACGCGAATCTCCTTGCTGGTGCCAATGAAGAGGGGTATCACCTCCGCAACGTCAATTTCGGGCGCGATTGGGACGCCGATCAAATCGGCGATATCGCCGCCGCGGTCGAAGGGCACAAGTGTCCTCGGTGCGATGATGGCTATCTTCGGCAACACCGGGGCATCGAGGTCGGGCACATATTCAAGTTGCGAACCATCTACAGCGATGCAATGAACGTCAAGTTCAACGACGTAGGCGGCAAGCTACGGCCAGTGTTCATGGGCTGCTACGGAATTGGGACCGGACGATTGCTAGCCGCTGCGGTTGAAGCCAATCATGATGACCGGGGGATGACATTGCCCCGATCCATTGCGCCATTCGAAGTCGTCGTCGTTGCCGTCAACATGCACAACAACGACGAAGTGCGCGAACTCGCCGAGTCGCTTTACCAACAGCTGAACGATATTGGGGTCGACACACTTCTGGATGATCGAGTCGAAGCGCCCGGGGCGAAATTTGCAGATGCCGACCTGATTGGGATGCCGGTTCGGGTGGTCGTTAGCCCGCGAAGCATCCAAAACGGCGGCGTCGAGGTCAAATATCGCAAGGCGGCACCATCCGAATCCACCATCCATGCCGTTGATGAAGCGGTCTCAGCGGTTCAAGCAATGTTGAATTGCTGAATCAAATCCGAAAAACCGCCTTCACCGTATCGATGTTGTGTGCGGCGAATCATTGTGCGGGTAACTTCCGAACGTGATAGAGTCGAATTAATAAGAACGCGCATTGCGGCTGCGATGTGTTGAGGAAGTGGGCGGGTGCCCACTTTTTCATTTTTTGGGCATAGCGCGACGTAGCCGATATTGCAATTGATGGAGGTCTAACAAGATGAAGAGCGACATGCTGCTTGCGGTAATGCAGCTCTCCGCGGAACGAAATCTTCCGCAGGAGTCAGTCGTCTCGGCATTTGAAGACGCCATCGCTGCTGCCTATCGTAGAGACCCCGCTGTCGACGAACAAGACGTGGCGGTGAAACTCGACCCGGAGAGCGGTGAAGTGATCATCAACACCGTAGTTCACGTGGTTGATGAGTTGGATGAAATAGACCCGCGTGGCCAGGTAGATGTCGAGCAAGCTCGCACGTTGAGCGCGGATGCCCGACCAGGTGACGACATCATCACCGGCGTTCTCGATTTCACGCCGCAACGAATCGCCGCGCGCACGGTAACCCAAGTCCTGATGCAGCGCTTGCGGAGCGCCGAACGGCGGCTCGTGTTCGAGCAGTACGCCGACAAAGAAGGCGAGATCATCTCCGCTCCGATCCGAAGAGTGGCATCCTCACGCCAACTCGAATCCTTCAGTGACCGCCCAACTGTTTTCGTTGATCTGGGTAAGGCTGACGCGATCATGCCGGGCGACGAGCAAAGTCCCAACGAGCGCTACCGCACGGGCATGGAGCTCAAATTTTTCGTCGTACGTGTCAGTGACGAGACCGAAGATGGCGATGGGTCGCCTGAGATCGTGGTTTCCCGCCGACACCCGATGTTGCTACGGCGTTTGATGGAATTAGAAGTCCCCGAAGTAAAGTCAGGTCTCGTCGAAATCAAGTCCATCGCAAGGCAGGCCGGAGCCCGGAGCAAGATCGCCGTTTACTCGAACAAGCACGATATTGACCCTATCGGCGCGTGTGTCGGTCTTCGAGGTATCCGCATCCAAAACATCGTTACCGAATTGATGGGCGAGAAGATCGACATCTTGGAGTGGAGTGACGACCCCTCTGTCTTCATTGCAAATTCACTTGGTCCGGCACAGGTTGAGGATGTGGTCGTTGTCGACGACGATTCCGTCGAGGTAATCGTCCCAGAAAACCAACTGTCGCTTGCGATCGGCAAAGATGGCCAAAATGTCTCCCTCGCGACCCGTCTTTCCGGATATCGAATAGACATTAAAGGGTCTGCAGCTTACGCCGAGGAGCTGATCGAACGACAGCGTCAACGAGAAGCAGAAGCGGCACAATTGGCCTCCGAAGGTGAAGCGGCGAGGATTGCGCTCGAAGCCGAAATCGCAGAGCGAGTCGCTGCGGAAGCCGAAGAACAACAACGACTCCGCGAAATCGAAGAAGCGGCGGTCGCGGAAGTTGCACCCGAAGCCGAAGTTGAACCAGAACCCGTTGCCGAAACGGATCCTGTTGAGGTAACGCCGGTTCTGTACGTGCCGGAACCAGAAGTGTTGGAAGAAGCCGAAACTGAACCTGAGATGGCCGTCATCCTCGATGAAGAAGTTATAGCAGAGCCGGAAATCGAAGACGAACCCGTGGTAGAGATTGCCGCTGAGCTAAGCGACGACCTAGCGGTCGTTGAAGACGAGATATCGACGATTTCCGAAGACACGGTTGTTTTGGAGGAAGAAACACCGCCAGCACCGGCGATGCCAGCATTGTTTGTTCCGAACGTGCAGCGGCCTGAACCGCCGCCATCGGTCACGGGGCCAGCAGAGGAAGACCTCGATCTCGAACTCCTCGAATTGGAAGAGAAGCTTAAGGAACTCGAAATCGAGGAGCAGGAGCGCGCCGAAGCCGAACGTGCAGCCGCTGAGTTGGAAGCATTGGAACAGGACATCGATTCCGACGATCTTTGGATGTTGCCTAGCGAAGTTGAAGTCGTCACTGACACCAGCGAATCGGGTTTGCGGTTCGCCGAGGACATCTCCGGGTATCGTGACGAAGAAGGCCGTCGCGGTGGCGGCCGTCGGCGTGGCGGCAGTTCGCGCAGAAACCGACGCTGACCGAACCGCAGACGGGGGGTGAACATATGCCGAACAATCGGCATGTGCCAATGCGGACCTGCGTTCTTTGCGGCGATAAACGCCCGAAACATCAGTTGATCCGGATTGCGCGCACGGTCGATGATTCGGTGTGCATCGATGAGCGTAGAAGGGCGTCCGGCAGGGCGTGTTACGTATGCATGAATGCGACCATGCTCGAACCGCGCAGAATTAACGATAAGATAAAGAGAGCACTGAAACTACAAACGGACCTCTCCGCGGAATTTGTCGAGAATCTGTCGGTGCGGATAATGTCCGAGTAGTGTGGTATCGGGACGGGATTCGAGAAAAAGCTAATGGCAAGATCACCAAGAACACGCCAACGACGCGGCGGTGGCCGCCGCCGTACCAGTAACGGGTCGCCTGATCGGCCTGCGCAACGGCGCGAGGTAGCTAAGTTTGCCGGCCCCGTAGATCTCCCGACCGAGATCAGCGTAGCCGAACTTTCGGAAGTCATCCGAAGGTCGCCGATCGAGATCATCAAAGAACTCATGCGCCTCAACATGATGGTTGCCATGAACGACTCGGTGGATTTTGAAGTGGCTGCAACGGTGGCGGTTCGTCTCGGTGTCCGAGTTCGCAAACCGGCCGACATGGAGGAATCAGAAGCCTCGGATCGTGTCGGTGTTGATGATGAAGCCAGCAAAGTCGAGCCCCGTCCCGCCGTCGTCGCAGTGATGGGTCACGTCGATCACGGAAAAACCACATTGCTGGACGCAATACGCGGCACGAATGTCGTTGATGCTGAGGCGGGCGGGATAACTCAAAGCATTGGGGCTTACCAGATCGACCACGATGGACAGTTGATAACGTTCATCGACACGCCTGGACATGAAGCGTTCACGGCGATGCGAGCACGCGGGGCACAGGCCACCGATATCGCAGTGATCGTCGTTGCCGCCGACGATGGGGTGATGCCGCAAACGATTGAAGCTATCAATCACGCCAAAGCTGCGCAAGTTCCGATCATCATCGCCGTTAACAAGATCGATCTTCCAGGAGCAGACAGGACGCGAGTTACGACCGAGTTACTCGAACACGACCTAATTGTGGAAGAACTCGGCGGCGATGTTCTGTCCGTGCCGGTGTCGGCGCTCAAGGGCGAAGGTGTTTCTGATCTGATCGATTCGTTGCTGCTATTGTCGGAGGTGTCCGAGTTTACCGCCGACCCCGAGCGAGATGCAATCGGCGTCGTTGTCGAGGCTTCCCTTGACCGGTTCCGGGGTCCAGTTGCGACCGTGATCGTTCGATCTGGCACCGTTCGCATCGGCGACACCGTGGTCGCCGGCGACAAGTTTGGTCACGTGCGACGGATGGTTGACGGGTTTGGAAATGAAATCACAGAAGCGGGACCTTCGGTTCCGATCGAGATTTTGGGATTGAACGGGGTTCCAGAGTCCGGTCAACAATTTGAAGTGGTCGATGACGAGAAGGTAGCGCGGCAGCGAATCGACACTCGTCTTCGGCAGGAAAACCGGCGTCATGATTCAGGTAGGCCATCGACCGTTGCAGAGGTCCTTAGGCACCGACAGAGTTACGATGCTGCGGAACTCAACCTAGTGGCCAAGACCGGCGCACAGGGCACTATCGATGCTGTCCGCCGTGCCGTCGACGGCTTATCGTCGCCGGATGTTCAGGTCAAACTTCTGCACGCTGCAACTGGCCCGATTTCAGAATCGGACGTAATGCTCGCATCAGCATCTGATGCCATGATCGTAGGTTTCGAAACCACAGTCGAAACGGCGGCCTCCAGATTAGCCAATCAGGAAGATGTCCCGATCAGGACATACGACATCATCTATACGATGATCGACGACGTGAAGCAAGCGGCTTCCCGCCTTACCGAACCTGAGCAACAGGAAGTTGTACTTGGCCGAGCAACCGTGTTGGAGGTGTTCCAGCATGGTCGGCGAGAACGTATCGCCGGCGTCCGGGTGAACTCCGGCTTGATGCGTCGCAACGCCCGAATGACAGTGACGCGACGCGGCGAAGACCTCTTCGAAGGTGCGGTCTCGTCAATGCGGCATTTCGACGAAAACGTCAGAGAGATCGCCACCAATTACGAAGGCGGTATCGTCCTTGACGGCTTCCACGAATACGAACCAGGCGACATCATCACCTGCTACGAGATGCAGGCGGTTCAGAATCGATAGATGATCAGTTCTGGTCGACTTGCAACCACGATTCAAGTTCAAACATGACAAGAAGAATCGAGCGCGTAGAAAAAAACGTGCAGCGTATCTTAGGTGAGATCATCCAGGAAGAGTTGCGACCACCCGGCATGGTTTCCGTCATGGATGTTACTTGTGACACTCGATTAACAACCGCTAGGGTTGCCGTAAGTGTCTACGCATCCGATTCAGAACCTCGTGCCACGATCGAGTATCTGGAAAGACGTATCGCATTCATCCGGCGCGAGTTAAGCGCCCGGGCGCAGATGCGCCGAACGCCAAAGATCGACTTCGTCCTTGACACGTCGCTCCAAGACGGTCAGAGCATGATCGATCTGATTTCAGATATTTCATCGAGCCGTTGAAGGAACCACAGCCGCCTCTCCGATATGCAGAATCCAATCAGTCCGACAGGCGGATTTCTGAATGTCGACAAACCTGGCGATTGGACTTCCTCGGACGTTGTAGCCAAGTTACGATCCGCATTCCAGCTGCGCAAGCGCCGAATAAAGATCGGTCACGGCGGCACCTTGGACCCGATCGCTACCGGAGTGTTGCCAATCTGCGTCGGCAACGCAACGCGTCTGTCCCAATACGTGTTGTCAGGAGATAAAACCTATCTCATGTCCGTGCGCCTCGGCGTCACCACAGACACCTATGACTCAGAAGGCAACACCATCGAGCAACACGATCATCGCGATGTCTCATTGTCTCAAGTCAGATCGGCAATGATTGAATTTGATGGCGAAATCGAACAGATTCCGCCGATGTACAGCGCAATCAAAATAGACGGGCAACCTCTATACAAACTTGCGCGGCAAGGGAAAACCGTCCCACGCGAACCAAGAAGAGTAACCGTCAAATCGTTGACGTTGAGCGATTGGAACCCACCAGATTTCAAGTTGCGAATCGAATGTAGCAGCGGCTTCTACGCGCGGAGTCTCGCACATGACCTTGGTCAAATCTTGGGTTGCGGTGCACATATGACATCGCTTCGTCGAGAAGGGGCAGGGCAGTTCGATATCGAAGATTCCATCTCAATTGACGAACTAACCGCAGGCGCGAGCGATGACTCGTGGGCGCGTCATTTGCTAAAACCAGACTATGTGTTGAAACACTTCGATGCGATCTGCATCGGAGACCGACAGGCGGCAGCATTTACGCACGGAAGGGAGACGGTTGTCGATCAGACATCGTCCGAATCTGGTGAAGTGCAAGTGCGCGTATACGGAGACACCGATGAGTTATTGGGTTTGGGCTACCACGATCCAGCGACCGGCCGATTGCGACCGGCGAAAGTGTTCCGCACGGCAATCGAATCGAGCGAATCATCTCGGATGTAGAATCTCAGTCTGGCAAGGAATTCGAGTTAAGTCTGTTTGAGCCACGCCTCCTGATTGCTGTTAGAAACTGAGCCTAAGACCTCACAAAGCATCGACAATTGCACGGAGAATCGTTACTTTACTTATCCGCTGAGCTGATTATCATGCTCGCGATCATCCTCGTCGCCGCTAAGGTAGGTGGCGAGATCGCTGAGCGATACCTCAAAATTCCGGCGCTCATCGGCGAACTAGGCGCGGGAATCCTTATTGGTCCCAGCGCGTTAGGGGGGATGCGCTTTTTCGACAGGATCGGCCCGGTCTTCCACGAAGTCGGTCCCTTCATTGCTGAATCAGCAACTCATGCCAGCGATGTGGTCGAACCCGCGATTCCCTTCGCTTTGTACTTCGTGGGACAACTCGGCGCGGTATTGTTGCTGTTCGAAGCCGGACTTGAGACTGACCGCAAGCAGTTCTTAAAGTTCATACGTCCAGCGACAGTTGTCGCCCTCGGTGGCGTGATATTCCCGTTTGCACTGGGAGCACTGGTCACACTGTGGTTCGGGTACGCCAATTTCAACTCAATCGAAGAAGCGATACCGGCGTTGTTCGTCGGCGCTATCCTGACCGCGACCTCCGTCGGCATTACCGCACGAGTGCTCGGTGACATCAGTCGGCTCGACTCTATTGAAGGGGTCATCATAATGGCCGCTGCGGTGGTCGACGACGTGCTTGGAATCGTCCTCGTAGCAATCGTCGTCGGGATCGAAGCAGATGGTTCAGTTTCAGGATCTTCGGTTGCCTTGTTGATCGTTAAAGCCGTAGGTTTCTGGCTCGGATTGACATTAATCGGAAGCCTTCTGGCCAACCGCATTTCAAGAGTGACGATGTGGTTCAAATCTGATGGCGCGACGTTGGTGCTCGCCATTACATTCGCATTCATCGCCGCGAGCGTTGCCGAAGTTTATTTCGGATTGGCCATGATCATCGGCGCATTCTCTATGGGTTTGGCGCTGTCGGCAACGGTGCTGAAGGAGTACACCATCTTCGCCATCCGTAACGGTGGCAGCGTTTTGATTCCGGTCTTCTTCTGCATAATCGGCATGCAAGTTGATCTAACCGCCGTCTGGGAATCGGACAATCTCCTCCAACTATCGTTGTTTGCGTTGGTTGTTACCTTCGTAGCAATCATCTCCAAAGTGGCCGGAGCCGGTCTACCTGTCATGGCGATCGGATTTGGCAAACGCCGAGCTTGGCGTATCGGGCTAGGAATGTTGCCTAGAGGCGAAGTAGCACTCATCGTCGCCGAGATTGGCCGCGCCAGCGGGATTATCGACCGAGACATATTCACGGTGGCAATTGTCATGACGGTGATTACTACCATCATCGCTCCGATATTCCTCGTCCGTGCATTCGGGAATACCCGAAAACGTAGCCGCCCGACTGCACGTGCCCATTGATGTACGGCGTTCGAAATTGAACGCCTCGTCGTATATCCTTTAGCGCTCAAACCCGCCCCCGTAGCTCAGTGGATAGAGCACCGGCCTCCGAAGCCGGGTGCGTGAGTTCGATCCTCACCGGGGGCGCCACGATCAACACATGGTTCAATCCGTCCCATATTCACATCTCGTGCCCAACGGCGCACCGTTAGTCGAATTCGTCGCCGACGCGATATTGCGGATCCGAACCCAGAACGTGATGACACGAATTCTCGTCGTTGCGCCTTCGCTCTATTCGGCCTTCTATCTAAGACGGGCGGTAACTGAGAATTTGTGTAGTGATGACGGTGGTGGTCTCTTCAATGTCGAGTTCGCGCGCATCGAGGAGGTCGCCGACACGATTTTCGACGCAGTTTCCGGCCAAACCGACCAACCATCAATGACGAGACTGATCGCCTCAGAGTTGATTCACAACGCGATCGCCGAGTTGGTTACGTCCGGTCCGCTTAGCAATCACCGCGAAAACGACTCCACATTGGCAGCGATTCAAAACACGCTGAGAGAACTTGACCTGCTTGATATCGGTGCCGAAACAGCTTTGGATCACTTGGCGAGAGGATCACGCCAGGGCCTCTATCCGCAACTCCTCGAGTTGCAACGGAGATACGCCGCGCCAGCCTCCAACTACCTAACTCGCGAAAACAAAGCCGCGTTGGCGGCAGCTGCAGTTACCAAAGATCCATCGACCTCAACCGCGATCTTCGGGCCCCATCTGATCGTGCTTCGAGCGCCATTGGCCCCCGACGCATACACAAGGCTTTGGGACGCCCTCGAACAACTAGACGCCGCCATTCCGGCTCGTATCGATCCGGAACCGACTTCGGTTGACCAATCTCCAGACCATCGAACCGAAACCAATTTCTACTCAACTTTGAGCGCGGCAGATGAGCCAAGGGCGCTGATACGCAATATCTTGACTGATGCACGTGCCGGCGTACGTCTCGGCGAAATGGCCGTCTTTTATCCGACGATCGACTATGCCTCACGCGTCAAGGACGCTTTAGATGCCGCCAACATCAAAAACTGCGGTCCGTCAACCGAGACCCTCGCCGAAACTCCTTCCGGCAAATTCGTTGCCCTTTTCCTCACCATGTTGGCCAACGACATGCGCCGAGACGCATTCACCTCTTGGACAGCATCGGCTCCCGTGATCGACCCTTCCGACGGGTCGAGAGTATCCGCGGTTGAATGGGAAATCATTTCTCGTAACTCCAACATAGTTCGCTTCGACGCTAATATTGACTGGCAACGTTCATTGCGCCGTTACGCCAACAGGATGAGTAACCGTGCACAGCGGGCAGACAACGATACCGATGACGAAAAATCGGTCGATCCAGAGACTTTCCGCAACGCCGCCAACGCCGCCACACAGCTAAGGTGGTTCGTCGCAGAATTAGCATCGCGGATCGACGTCGATCAAAGTAGACCGTGGACGGAATGGGTGGATTGGATGGAGGGGATCATAGCCGTTTACCACTCACCTCACAACGTTTATGACGACCGTGAGCGAATCGGACGAACGCGCGTCGCGTCCGAGCTGAGCCAACTCCGCGAACTGGATCAAATCACCAACGATGACGTCGGATTTGATCGATTTAACCGCACGGTTCAACGCCTCTTGCGTGCGCGAACGGGTGGTTCGTCAGGATGGGGATCGGCGCTATTGGTCGCACCTCTATCGGCGGGTATCGGTACCGCATTCAAAAGCGTCCATGTTCTGGGAATGTCAGAAGGCGGGTTGCCCGGTCCGGGTAGATCCGATCCATTGTTATCGGACGATCTCCGGCGTGAGTTGGATCCCGACGGTCATTGGTTGACAACCAGACGCGACAAACTTGAACGGCAACATCGAGAGTTCAATCTGGCACTGGGCTGCGCGACTACACGGCGGATGTATTGGAACAAAGCACTGCTCGGAGCCACCAACGAATCGTACCCTTCGCCGTGGTTCGTGGATGAGGTGCTTAAAACTCACAACGAAACGAATGTTTCCGTCAAGTCTTTGATGAACCCGCAGACCGATTGGGTGGAATCGGTCACCCCGCTCTCTGAGATTGGCACGACTGGTATCGAAGCATTCTCCGACTATGAATTCGGGCTGCAAAACGTCGCAACTCGCTCAAATGACGAATCGGGTCGGAGAGAATTTCTCGCCGCCCCAGAGAATTATCCCATCTTACTTGGCACCCGAACCTTGGCATCCGGAAACTCTAGCGTCTTTGGCCCTTACGACGGCAACATCAACTTGGAACGCAACGGATCGCGACCGTCCTTGCACCTATCTGCAAGCGCGCTCCAAGGCTACGCGACTTGCCCGTATCGCTACTTCATCACGAACGAACTTCACGTGGATGCTCGTATCGACCCGGACGAATCCCTTGAACTGTCAAGTCTCGACAAAGGGATCTTGGTCCACTCGATTCTGGAGCGGTTTTTCGAAGAATTTCGTCCCGAAGATGCGGAAAACGGACTGCGTCGATTGCGAGATGTGGCGCACGGAGTGTTCGAACACTTCCTGCGAGACGAATATGTCGGTTATCCCTCGATATTCGAACTCGAAAAAGTTCGATTGCTCAACCAACTAGAAGAATGGCACCGTGACTACATGATTGTCATGTCGGGATACGACGGCATGGTGATGCCCGAGGTGTCGTTCGGTTACGAAGCAGACGATCTTGGCCATGTGCAAACTACTGACGGCGGGACGTTGCGTCTGCGGGGAAAAATCGATTTAATAGCGGTTTCCCCGGCAGGAGATTACGCGCAAGTTCTCGATTTCAAATCCGGTAGCACCGGTAGCTATTCCGACATTGAACAAGATGTCACAGCATCGGGTACCAAGCTGCAACTACCCATATATGCTCTGATCGCCCATCAGATCCTCGGACCCGCGAGTGAAATCAGCGCCGCTTATTGGTTCGTTTTCGAGCGGGGCAACAAACGACTTCGCCCCGAACACAAAGTCTCGTTGGAACAAGCTCAAGAGAAGTTCACTCCGGTGCTCGAAACTATCGTGGGTGGCATACGCGCCGGAAACTTCCCTGCTAGACCCGGCAATCGGGACTCGTGGGGCGATGGTCCTCCGTGGAAAAACTGCAAGTACTGCGACTACTCCGATGCCTGCCATTCTGATCGGTTGATCTTGTGGGACCGCAAGAAATCATCACCACCTCTATCTGGTTACCTGACATTGGTAGAGGGTGGAGCCGAGTGACTATCACCGTAGCTCAAAAAATGTCGGACGCCGACTCGCTGTCGGTTATACGGAACGACCTCGAATCCAGCATCTACGTGGAAGCTGGCGCGGGCACCGGCAAGACTCACTCGCTGGTTCAACGCATCGTGGCATTGCTCGAGGAGGGCGTCGAGATCGAGGAAATCATCGCGATTACCTTCACTCGCGCTGCCGCTTCCGAATTGCGCTCCCGCATCCGTGGTGAGTTGGAGCAACTGCGGGCGACAAATCCATCCGACCAGCGAATCAAGACTGCGTTAGACGGCATCGATACCGCCGCATTTCAGACGATCGATTCTCTCGTCTACTCAATACTGCGGGAGCATCCGCTCGATGCGGACTTACCACCCATCATCGAGGTCCAACAAAAGTTCGCAGAACTCCAGATGTTTCGGGATCGGTGGCGCCAATGGTCGGTTGAGCGTTTGGAGGATGACCAACGCTTCCCTCACGCACTGTCAACGGCGATGCGCCTCGAACTGAAGTCACCATTCGCGAGTGTCAGCGATCTCGCCAAAGCCATCAACGATAACCATGGCGAAATGTCCCACGCCGTTTTTCCTAAACCGCAAAGGATCGGGATCGCGACAGTCGATATTCTTGCGGATTCGATCGCTCGATTACAAGAACTGATGAACCTTTGCCGAAGCGATTCGGATAGCCTCTATGTCAAAATCGAACGGTTTGTTGAGTGGTATACAACTACGTTCGCATCTCGAAACGTCACATCAGAAGATGAAGCTGAGGCGATTCTTGCGAGTTGGCCCGCCACAACTTCCAGCGGCGGCACCATCAAAAACTGGGGACGCGAGGGCAAAGCGGATGCCGCTGCCGCTCTTCAATCAGTCATCGACACCATCAATGAAGCGTTGACGACAGCGCGCGAAGCCGTAACCACCGAGTTGTTCGTTTACGCCGCTGAGTTCGTCGAAGCAGTCGTCGAAGAGCGCCGCCGCGCCGGAACTGTTTCGTATTACGACGCGGTGACCTGGCTCATCGACATGCTCGAGAAGCACGATGACATCAGACGTCGACTGCAACGTCGATACCGTCGAATCCTCGTCGACGAATTCCAGGACACAGACCCTAAACAGGTTCGCCTCGTTCGACTATTGACCATCCCGCCTGGCGAGAAACATATCAAACCTGGATCACTCTTCGTCGTCGGTGACCCCAAGCAATCGATATACCGTTTCCGTGGTGCACAAGTCGAAGTAAGTCAAGGCGTCAAGGCCGATATCGCAAACTCTGAAGCAGGCGGAAAATACCTGAATCTCAGGGAAAACCGCCGTTCCACTCGCTCGGTTATCAACTGGGTAAATCACGTCTTCGGAAGATGGATGCCATCTGAGGCCGCACAGGCCGACTATGTCCCGTTAGATGTTGCCTCTGACACGGCTGCGCCCGACACATTCGGATCTGTCTATCACTTCGGCGAGACGATGGAGGATGTAAATCTGCCCGAAGTCCGCCAAGAAGACGCCAAAGAAGTCGCAATCATCGCTCGAGCGGTTTGCGCCGGTGCCCTCGAAGTGCGCGACCGTCAATCCGGGGACACCAGACCTTCAAAACCCGGCGACCTGACGATCCTCACGCGAGCAAGGTCCAACTGGGAGACCTATACGCGGCAACTTGACGAACTGAACTTACCGTACACAGCTGAAATCGGCGGCGCGGCGGTGCTAGACACCCAAGAGGTCCGCGACATACTCAACTGCTTGACTGCCATCGACGACCCGTCCGACCAACCGGCAACCGTCGGTGCCCTCAAATCGACGCACTTCGGATGGAGTGATGTCGACCTCTATGAATGGGCAAAATCGGGCGGCAGATTCAGTTGCACTTCCGAATTTCCTGCAAACTCGAAGTCGACTGCCGTTCGTGATGCCATGGAGGTACTGCGAAAATATCACGAACTTCGCGACGAACTTCAACCCGCCGTACTAGTTGAACAGTTCATTCGCGAGCGCCAAGCCCGCGAGCTGATGTTCCTCACGCCGGATCCAGCGCCCGGCCTACGAAGGATCGATCTCGTCGTAGAGTTGGTTCGGAGATTTACCGAGGAAGGTGCGGCGTCGCTCCGAGACTGCTTGACCAGGTTTCCGCAACTCAAAGAAGCGGACGACCCTCTCCGCGAAGAACCATCCTTAGAATTCGACCACGGCAAGATCAGGCTCATGACCATGCACGCCTCGAAAGGATTGGAGTTCCCCGTCGTGATCCTTGCCGACCTTTGTGGTGCCGGAGGTCGTAGCAAAGACCCGCAACTGATAGTCGATGTGGAATCAACCGACGATGGCAACCGCAAGATCGGCGTTCGCTTGGGTGGGACGAAAGGCGCTTACTTTCAGACTGGAGAATACGAAGAGCTTCTAGAACGAAACAAAGCAGCGGATGAGTTGGAGAGCACTAGGGTCCTTTACGTCGCCGCAACTCGAGCCCGGGATCACCTCATCATCAGCAGATACCGGCAGGAACAAGACAAAAAATCCATTGCCACGCGATTCGAAGAGTTTGTCGGTTCCAACAACTCTCTTTGGTCTCCCATCCCACAGGACTGGGCATCCAGGACTTTCGATCACGCAATCGGCCCTGAAGTGCCTGATCGATCGCCAACCATCGAGGACCGGGATGCTTGGAACCTGCGATATCGGAAAATCATCGCATCTGCGAGCGAGCGGCGATGGCTCTCGCCGAGCATTCTAAAGGCCGAAGTCGTAGCGGAATCATCCGACGAGCGAGACGAGAAACCCGATTTAACGCCGATTCCCGACACAGACGAACCGACGGGCAGAGGCCGTGCCGCGACCAAAATCGGCAGCGCTGTGCACGCTGCGGTACAGCGGTGTCTGGAGATGCCATACGTCGACCTCAATCAAATAGCGCGCAATGAAGCTGAAAAACACGGTGTTGCAGAGAACGTCGATGAAATCACCCGCCTCACCGTCGCGACGCTGAATATGCCGTTGGTGAAACGAGCCGCAGCCATGAGTCGCGAAGACATCTGGGTCGAGACTCCAGTCGCAGTCCGAATGTCCACAGGAAATGGTTCTACAAAGGTCATCGAAGGCCGAGTCGACCTCATTTATCGCCGAGCCGACGGCACGCTCGGAATCGCCGACTTCAAGACCGACCGTTCCTTCAATCGTTCGATCTCCGAAATGGCAGAGCCTTACATCCCGCAACTTGGGGCGTATGCCTACGCCGCCCAGAAATCCACCGGCATTCCCGTCACAGAGGCCAACATTCTATTCTCGCGGTTGGCCGCCGACAACGATGGCGAAGGCGATTACCGCTTGCCCGATGTCCAAATGGCAATCGAATTGGCGTTAAAGTTGGCTTCAACGCAATAACGAACTCATTCGCCAAGCATCGTTCTTCGAGTCAAGGAGACAACGCAATCATGGATCTACTGCAAGGCAAGAAAGCTCTAATTACCGGCTCCCGGCGAGGTATCGGTGCCGGAATCGCACGTGTCTTCGCCGAAAACGGCGCCGATGTCGGCATCAACGACATCGAACGCGACGAAAATGCCGACAACATCATCGCTGAGATCGAAGCCATGGGACGCGTCGCAACCTGGCACCAAGCGGATGTCGGAAGCACCGATGACCGCACCCGCATGTTCGACGACTTCATTGCGACGCACGGACAGATCGACATCCTAGTCAATAACGCCGTCGCATCCGCTGACCCGCATTTCACCGAAATCACCGAAGACTTCTGGGACTTCCTCGTCGGACACGCGCTCAAGGGATATCTCTTCTGTTCGCAGCGCGCCGTGAAGGAGATGATCAGACAGAGCAGTGGCGGGCGCATCATCTCCATCTCCAGCGTCCACAGCTATCGCGCGTGGCCCCAAGACACCGTCTACGGCATCGTCAAAGCCGGCCTCAATCGCATGGCCATCAGCATGGCTGTCGACCTTGCTGGTACCGGAATCACCTCCAACTGCGTCGCACCAGGCTACATCGACAGCCGCGTACTCCCGCCGGAGCTAGAGCACACTCGTGGCCAACTCGAAGGCTATGTCGACTATGCCCGCGACTATATCCCCAACCGCCGCGGCGGAGTCCCACGCGACATCGCCAACGCCTGCCTGTTCCTCGCCTCTGACCTCGGGGACTACGTGAATGGACAAACAATCACTGTTGACGGCGGTTTCCTTGCGGGTGGCGTGCCGCCCGAATCCGTACCGCTAGAACCTGGCATGCCCGGTGCCGCCGATCAATAGGAAATCCATTCGTCACAGCGCAGGAGCTACCAATATGGAATCAGTCCTCCAACATATCGAAGATAACGTCGATCGCTCGTTGGAAACCCTTTTCACGCTAGTCCGACAACCTAGTGTCTCTGCACAACGCCTAGGCTTCGACCGCGCACCGCACCTCGTCGCCGAAATCTTTACCGAACACGGATTCGACACCCAGATCCTCGAAGCACCCAACGATGGATTGCCATCCGTATACGGCTATGTTCCAGCTAACAACGAAGCATTCCACCGCGCTCAGAATCTCGCGGGCATCGACAATCCATCCGACGACCCGCCAACGTTGATGCTCTACGTCCACTACGACGTTCAACCAACTGATCCTATCGAACTCTGGGAAACCGATCCGTTCGAACCAACGCGAATAGACGACCGCCTCTACGGCCGCGGGATGTCCGACGACAAAGGCAACATCGCCGCACGTCTCGCCGTCATCGACGCCTTCCGTGATGAGTGGGGAGGACTTCCGTGCAACATCAAGATTTTCGCCGAGGGCGAAGAGGAGTCTGGATCGCCGAATCTCCCAGGATTGATAGTCGAGCACGCGGACAAGCTCGCAGCCGACGCGTGCATCTGGGAGGGCGGAGGTCGAAACGCTCAAAACCGACCTCTCATTTACCTAGGTCTAAAAGGCGTGCTTGCTGTCGAACTCTCGGTGGCGTTACTGAAAGGCGATGCTCACTCGTCGTACGCAACCGTTCTTCCGTCAGCCGCATGGACGCTCATCAACGCGCTCAACTCTGTCAAAGACCCTTCCGACGACCGCATCCTGATCGACGGTTTCTACGACGACATTCGCGAATCCACTCCTGAAGAAGACCGTGCGCTCGCCAACTTACCAGACGACTCCGATGAGTGGCGCGATACGTTCGGCAACGCCTCGTTCGTTGCCGGACTCGGCTCAGAAGACCTCCCACGCAAACACCTTTTCATGCCCACCGCCAACGTCGCTGGTCTCGATGCGGGATATCAGGGCCAGGGCATGAAGACCGTCTTGCCCGCGAAGGCCACCGCCAAAATGGACTTCAGGCTTGTACCGGACATGCGCCCCGACGATATCTTCGCCAAGTTCCGCCGTCATCTGGATCGTAACGGATTCGAAAACGTCGACCTCAATCTGATTAGCGGCGTCCATCCTTTTCGAACCGACATGTCCTCCAAATGGGCGCAAATGGCTATCCAAACCTCCGAAGAGACTTACAGCAAGCACGCCGTCATCTACCCGACGATGGCTGGCTCCGGACCCATGTACGACTTCGGCGGAGTCCTCGGTATTCCCGTAACATCCGCCGGTATCGACCACCCGACCCATAAAATCCACGCCCCAAACGAGAACATCACCGTTGACGACTTCGTCCTCGGAGCGAAGAGTATCGCCCGTTTGGTGCAACGCTTTGCCGCCGAATGGCGGTCCAAGTGAAATTGAAATAAAACTTTCAACCAAGGGATCTTAGTCATTCCATATGACGACTATTCCTATTAGAGAATATAATTGATTATGTCTTGGACGGTTGAGTTCACGAACGATTTCGAAGATTGGTGGCACGGCCTGACCGAATGACAGCAAGATTCGCTCAGCGCAAGCGTCGAGTTGTTGATACGGTACGGGCCGAGATTGCTCTTCCCGCACTCTTCGGGCATCAATCGATCGCGACATGGAGCGATGCGAGAGCTACGAACCCAGAGCGGTGGTCGCCTGTTGCGGACCCTATACGTATTCGATCCGAGGAGGACAGCCATCCTCCTGATCGGGGGAGACAAGACCGGGAACGATCGTTTCTACGACGAATATGTCCCGATCGCCGATCGTTTGTATGACGAACATTTGCAAGAAATCCGGAAGGAATGACTGATCTGATGGCCGGTCACAAACCTTGGAACGAACTGACAGAAGAATTCTCGCCCGAACGGCGCCGTCGCATCGACGACATGACAAACAGGTTGATCGCCGAGATGCCGCTGCACGAATTGCGCCGCGCTCGATCTTTGACTCAACAAGACCTTGCGGAGACGTTAAACGTCAACCAACCCGCCGTCTCCAAGATGGAGCAAAGGACAGACGCCTACATCTCTAGCCTGCGCTCCTACATCGAGGCGGTGGGCGGCAGGCTGAAAATTACCGCTGAGTTCCCTGAAGGTGAAGTCGGCATCACGAACTTCGCCGCGCTAGCGGATGAAAGAGAGGAGTTCGATCCCCGTGACTGACCGATCGAACACGGACCGCATCCCAATGACAAATCTAATGACAAATCTAAAATCTAAACCTGCGAACCCCTGAAGAAACCCTCTGGGAGCCTACAACCCTTGGCCATCATTCAACCAACCCCCGATCACGTCCTCGATTCGGCAACGATCGAAAAACTAAAGACGGTCAACTCAACCGCGGTAGTCGACATCCTCGCCCGCAACGGGCATGATCCGCGCTATGTGTACATGCCGCATATCCGAACGATGAATCCCGGTGTCCGACTTGTCGCCCGCGCCGTTACCGTTCGCTTTCTTCCCGCCCGGCCCGACCTCATGGCCGAAAAACCAGGTGGCGAAGAATCTCCCGAATACGCAGCATTCGAACTCGGTGGTCCGGGCGATGTCATTGTTATGGAATCGATGAGGACCAAGTTGATGTCGATCGGCGGTGACATCAAGTTTCTCCGCCTAAAGCAGCGTGGCATCGACGGCTTAGTGTGCGATGGCGGCATCCGTGACATGCACACGGTCAAAGACTACGGTATCGCTCTGTACGGGTATGACAAAACTTCTAACCTAGGCACTCGCGTTGGCACCCCGTACTCCACTAACGACGCCATCAACTGCGACGGTGTCCTCGTTAAACCTGGTGACTACATCGTTGCGGACGATGACGGCGTAGTCTGCATCCCGCGCGTCGTCGCCCCAGACATCGCCCAAAAAGCTATCGAATACGACGACCTCGAAGAATGGATCCGAGCGCGTCTTGACCGGGAAAACCTCACTCCAGGCAAGTACTACCCACCCGACGACGGAGTGATCGAGCAATACCGTGCTGAGCGGGATGCTTAGTTATGGCAGATTACAAACGAGTTTTTCTCAATCCGCCCGTATTTCAATACTCATGCCGTCGTAAGCGTATTGGATATCTAGGCCGTCGTTGAATTTTGGATCTCGCAACCGAGCATTCATCGCGTAGTGGTCGATTCCGTGCGCGGCGTCAGTCAACAACGTCCGGCGCGGGCGAATGATCTTCGCGTACTCGACCGCTTGCTCCATCGTCAGGTGCGAACCGTGCGTGCGTTTGGTCCTCAAGGCATCGATGACCAGTGTGTCCACGTCGGATATCTGGGCCATTACGCTGTCGGGCACTTCGGAAGCGTCCGAGATGTAGGCGAAGTCCCCGATCTGGTATCCGTTGCAGGAATAATCGGGACCGTGGGGCACCGGTAACGGGATTACCGATGTGCCGAAGATGTCGATTGGCTGCTCGTGGAACGTCTGGAAGTCCAAAATCGCCACGGTCCCGCCGCTAGTCATCTGCGTCCGATCCACCAAGTAGTACGCGGTCTTCGACACGATATCGAGGTCTTGTTCTCGCAGAAATATCGGTATCCGAGCATCTCGCCCACGCGCCAACAGCGCCGCGTGTTCATCACCGCTCGCAAACCGCATCATATTCGTCCAATCCCGCAAGTCGTCCAGACCACCGGCCGAATCGGCATGGGCGTGCGTCAAGACGACCGCGTCGATCGTGCGAATCGCATGCTTGGGAAACCACTCGATGGCAGCCTGGTAAAAGAATTTCCCTGCATCGACCAAGATGTTTACTGGCGGGCCGTCCGTCTGTTCGCGTTGGATAACGATCCCGGTGTTGCGTCGACGGTTCTTAGAACCAGGTCTCATCGCATCGGTACACACGAGACAGGTCGGCGGATCAGCCGTCAAGCACGTCACCCGGGGAATACCCTCCGACGTGCCGGTGCCGAGAAACATCACCGTCGCTTTTGCATTGGCATTTGGCATTATTTCAGGGTACGACTCGAAGCGGTTTCGTTCACTCGGTTGCCGATTATTCTTGAGGAATGTCGTCTGTTTGGTCGAATCCTATTTTGAGGCGAGTTGTCCCTTGATCAACAACAAACTAGATCTCATCGTTTCGTTGGATGATGAATTTGAGGGCATCATTGCTGAGCATGATGCGCCGAACCACGCCGCGCTGGGCTTCGCGCTGGGCAAAACCCTCGGTGTTCTCGAGCCTGACAAGTTCGATGACGCTACGCAATCGGCGTCGTCGACATTTGAAGACGTAATCGGTCAACCCGACCATGTTGTCTTTTTTCTGGTTGATGGATTCGGGATGAACTTCGTCGATACACTGCCTTCGGATGCGTATGTACGGCAAAAGAACACGCTGACGATGTGCTCGACAATTCCAACATCAACCGGCCCCAACCTGATGTCCCTTGCGACTGGCAGATGGCCAGGCACTCACGGAAACTTGGGCTGGGATGTACACATCCCGCGTCTCGGAGAGAGGATCGAACCGCTCCCGTGGCGGCTCACTCGAACAGGTCGGCCACTGCACGAAATTGGTTTTAGCCCACTCGAGCTCCTATTCGCTCCGCTGATACCGTACCGCAACCTAGGGTCTTTTACCTTCGTCGTCGACAATGACCTCGCCACGTCCACCACAACGCAGATGTACGGACAACTCCACACTGCGGGTTACTCGACAGAAGGCGACTCCATCACGCAAATTGTCGACCATGTTAACGACGCAATCTCCACCGCTCCATCTAAATCATTCACTTACGTTTACTGGACTGAAGTTGATAGCAGCGCACACGCGTACGGCGAAAGACACCCCATCACCAGAGCGGCCGTACATCGCGCGGCGGCGCTGGTCGAGGCGCTTGGGAACGTACTGACGGGCAGCGCGCGATTGATCGTCACCGCTGATCACGGCCACTTAGACAGCCCGAGAGCAGTCTGGACGACTTTGACCCCTTCCGACAAACTGATCCAGCATCTGACCTGTGTCCCCGCGGGAGAACCTAGAACATTGTTTTTCCACACCAAACCGGGTGCAGAAACCGCGTTTGAAGGCTTGTTTCAAGAGAGATTGGGCGATCGATTCTCGCTCATGAGGAGCCAAGACGCCATCGACATGGGCATTTTTGGTCCCATTGAACTGATTACCGATGCTTCACGAGCTCGGATGGGCGATTTCTTTGCGTTGTCGAGGGGAAGATGGTCGATATACGCGTCGGATACGGAACGAGAGGTGTCTTTAGAATCGATGCATGGCGGAATAACCACCGCCGAAAGTATCGTGCCATTTATCGTGGTCTGAAATCCAATCAAAGAAGGTGACTAAATGTCCATCCGAGGCGGACTTAAAAAGAAACTCCAAGCTGGCGAGACCGTACTAGGGCCGTTCGTGATCATCCCATCGGTGCCATTGATGGATGCCTTGGGCTACTCCGGGATGGATTTTTGCATTATCGATACTGAGCACGGCCCGATATCCCAGGAATCGGCCACCGATCTCGTGATCGCTGCTCAGGGAGTTGGCGTCGCACCGATCATCCGGGTTGGCGACAACGATGAACGGCTTATCCTACGAGCCCTCGACGTTGGCTCGGAAGGCGTTCAAGTACCTCAAATCAACTCGATTCCCGATGCCGAAGCGGTAGTCCATGCCGCCAAGTACGCCCCCCTCGGCGCACGTGGACTTTCAATATTCACGCGCGCCGGCAATTACTTCGAGAACGACGGTGAGGGCCACACCGACCGCCAAAACGACGAGACGATGACCGTCGTCCACATCGAGGGCAAAAAAGGCCTAGACAACCTCGACGAAATCATGACCGTGGAAGGTATTGATGTACTTTTCCTCGGCCCCTACGACATCTCCCAATCCCTCGGATACCCCGGAGACGTCCGCAACCCAATAGTCGAGACTGCACTACGCGAAGCAACCGCCAAAGCTCGCTCACAAGGCAGAGCCGTTGGATCATACGCCAAGGACGTCGAAATGGGCAAGTGGCTCATCGATCTCGGCATCCAGTACATCTCCATCAACGTAGACGCCATCATCTACAAACTGGCCTGCGAGGCGATCGTGGGGGCGTTGAAGACTTAACAAGATGCTTTTCAGATTGCTTAATGTTTCGTCGGCAATAGTTCTCGCCTCGGTAGCAGTTCTTGTATTCATCGCGGCCTGCGAAGACGAAGCTGAGCCCAATTTGACCGCCGCGCCACGCGAGCAGGTTGAGGTCGGTGATGCGCCGACCAATACGCCTACTTCAGTTCCAACCAGTATGCCTACGCCAGTGCCGTCGGACACATCTACGCCTGTCCCCATAAACACACTTGAACCTACGGCGACTCCTCCGCCAGAACCTACGGTTACGCCTACACCAGTGCCATCGGACACACCTACGCCTGTCCCCACAAACACGCTTGAACCTACGGCGACTCCGTCGCCAGAACCTACAGCTACGCTTACACCAGTGCCGTCGGACACACCGACACCGATACCGACAGACACTCCGATCCCAACTCCCACGGCTACGCAGACCCCCACAGCTACTCCTAGGCCATCGCCTGACCGTCCAGCACTTATCGCACTATACGAGGCGACAGACGGTCCGAATTGGGCAAATAACCGCGACTGGTTGAGTGATCGTCCAATCGGTGAGTGGTACGGCGTGACTACCATAGATGGCCGCGTCACCGAACTGGTCCTCGCTGAAAACCGTTTAAAAGGTGAGATACCGTCGGAAATCGGCGCTCTGTCAGAGATGACACTGTTTGTTCTATGGAACAACGAAATGATCGGCACGATACCGCCTGAAATCGGCGGGTTGTCAAGTCTTCGAGAGATGTACCTCGGCGTAAATCAATTGAGCGGTGAGTTGCCGCGAGAGATCGGTCAGTTGTCGAACCTAGAGGTGTTGTCGATGTCCGAGAACAGCCTCACTGGTTCGATCCCATCCGAAATCGGTCAATTGACCAACCTCAGGCAACTGTTGTTGGATTTCAACGATATCGCGGGAGACCTACCACCAGAAATCGGCAAATTCACGAACCTGACCCTCTTAAATCTTTGGGGAAATCAACTCTCCGGGCCATTGCCGCCAGAAGTCGGCGACCTCGTCAGTCTTAAGGAACTCAACATTGCAAGCAACAACTTCACCGGAAAATTGCCAAACGAATTCGCCGAACTGCAAGATTTGGAGATTTTCTACGGATTTGACAACCGATTCAGCGGTGAGTTGCCAAGAGGATTGAGCAACCTCAGCAAACTGAGGATCCTGTCACTTTGGGGCAACAACTTGACTGGCAACATCCCCGCTGAGTTAGGTCAACTCAGCAAACTCGAAGAGCTGTCGATATTTTCGAATCGTTTTGAGGGCGGGATCCCGGCAGAGTTGGCTGAAATCCCAAACCTGCGCGAGTTATCGGTCGGAGACAACAATCTAAGCGGATGCGTGGTAGACCAGTTGAAGGATGTACAAGAGAACGATTTGGACGTAATCGGCCTAGTGTCGTGTGGGGAACGCGAATCCCTCGTCGCGATATTCAACTCCACAGATGGCGAAAACTGGCACGATAACACAAATTGGCTCACTGATGCACCGCTGTCTGAGTGGTTCGGTGTGATGATGGACTACCGCCAACGCGTTGTCGGCCTAGACCTCAGCAGCAACCGTCTGACTGGTACTTTAACCCCTGAAATAGAAAACCTCACAGACCTAAGGCATTTGGTGGTTTTTGACAACGAGTTGAGTGGTGAAATCCCTGCCGAAGTTGGTGACCTTCCAAGCCTTTCGAGGATATTCGTCAGCGGAAATTCGTTCGAGGGTTGTATTCCGGATCAATTGGCCAATATCCCGTCCAGCGACTTCAGCGCGCTTGGGCTGCCGTATTGCACGACAGAAGGCCCCGCCGAAACGGATACCGGAGAATCGATTCAGTTGGTGGTCTTTTCCAATTCGCCGTGGCGTATGAACATGGCTTGGATGACGGATCTTGAAGCAGTGACTGGCTACGAAGTATTGAGAGACGGCGAAATCGTTGCGTCGCTTGAACCTGACCAGAACACTTTCGCCGAAACAGGGTTGGATCCTGACACAGCATACGTTTATGAGATCAGGTCGCAATTGGCGGATGGTTCGGCGATGAGTGCCCAATCTACGGTCGCGACCTTGGCACACTCGCCAGTAATGGTCGATGCCACAGATATCGAGACTGACGGATTCGACCTGCCTATCTGGGATGAGTGGAACTCTGAAGCGACGGTGTACCGGATTGTTATTTCAGATGACGATTTTGAGACCACTGTTGATTCCGGTTGGGGGACTTCACGCTGCGTAACATTCTCCGGACTGAACCAAGATGCTTCCTACTCCGTTGGCCTCCATACAAGAAATCAGGATGGTGTCGAAACTTTGCCAGTCGTAACGCGGAAATACAACCAAGTTCCGGGTGAGGTTACATTGTTCCGCACTCAACCCCGCAGGGGAAACGAGGATCCGTGGTCCCGTGACAGACTCAATGACATCGCTAATATCTACTTTCTGCCGGATCATGTCAGGGAATGGTTGCTGTCTGATGTCTATGTCGAAGGACTCCGCAACAACCCAAGCTTAGGACGTGTCATCACACACATAGAGGTAGGCTATCCGATTGGTCCTGTCACGTTGATGCACGAGATGATGCACGCGTGGTGGGAACACTGGAGTGAGTTCGAGCATGAATGTGATCGGTTGAACATTTACGCGTTTAGACGCGAAGTCGCCAAGTTCATAGTCGAGTTTAGGGACTACGATGATCGCCGATTGACAAACCCATGGGAAGATTGGCGGTCATTCTACACTTACATCGCTGGTATCACCCGAGACTACATGAACGATGACGGAGAAGACATTTGGGATCTATTCGAAAAGGGCGCAGTTGAGCAACTTTACGATGTGATCTTCCACGAGCTCGAGACTGAGATTCCAAAGACTGTGAAAGGGAATCTGCTGCTCGTACCACCGCCCTTGCGAGGTTATTTTACTGGTTTCTTAGCCAAAGGCGACGACACGACGTGGCGAGAAGAGATTCGTTGGTACACACGTCTTCCTGAAGACGAACGCCGCCTCTGGGACATCATGTACGGATATCATGCTATCCTGTACCATTCTCCCCACCT
Organism: Dehalococcoidia bacterium; assembly: GCA_965208645.1. Lineage (GTDB taxonomy): Bacteria > Chloroflexota > Dehalococcoidia > Lucifugimonadales > Lucifugimonadaceae > Bin127. The sequence continues at coordinate 2,105,018 of OZ242350.1, forward strand.
CGCCTCGTCCGAAAACGCTGGACGAACAAGTATTTCTCCGCAACTCCTGACGATTCTGAAAAATGCCGATCGCCGACAGCTGGTTGACTTTGTAAACACCTTGGCGGATGTCGCGTGCGAAGTGGATTGCATGCAATTCTGGGAAGCCGAGTATGCGTATTGGGACGATGATTTAATCAGTCACCTCGAACGATTCCGGCTCTATTCCGAAGAATTGGACCAAGACATCGGTGTTGAAATGGGCGACGACAATCTGGCCGCGGTCATCGAAGGCTTGCAGTTAGTTAGTTCAGATCTATACTGCGGGCAAGTGGATGCGCAAGCGGTCGAAACATCTGTGGACGCTATCATCGGCATTACCGATGACCAACGTGCGACTCTACATCAAATCATCGATCAACTGGTCAATGCCCGAACGAAGTATCCCTGGTTGGGTTTAGAGTGCACTTCGTCTGAATAACATCCCAGACGAGGGAAGCACTACAAAAGCACATCGTTCAACCAGACGCCGAAACCCGGCTGATCACTGAGCGACAACTTCCCACCCTCGATCTGAGGGGTGCCAACCCAGATATCGTCACCTCCCGCACCCCGCGTCCCCATCACCATCTCCGCCAAGTTCTCGCAAGCGTCGTTCGCCGCAATCAGTTGCAATCCCCAAACCTCACCGCCGCGATGGGGAACAACCGGAATGTTGAGACTGGCCGCTAACTCACAAATCCGCAAACCAGCCGTAATACCACCACACCAAGTGATGTCTGGCTGCCAGATGTCGTAGGAGCCATGCTCTGCAATCTCCCCGAATCCGACGACGCCGAATTCGTGTTCTCCACCCGCGAGATTGATAGGAGAGACCTTCGGGCGTAGGTCACTGAGGGCGGATAAATCGTCAGGTGTTAGAACGTCTTCGAACCAGTGGATATTGAATTCGGCAAGGTCCTTAGCCATGCGGATTGATATTTCGGCATCCCACGACATATAGACGTCGAACATGACCTTGGCCCCGTCGCCCATGATCTCGCGAGCTGCGCCCGCTGAAACGACCGCGTCATGCGTTGTCCCGTTCCAACGATGGGTCAACTTTTGACCGGAAACGCCTAGTTCGGCGTACCACTCGGAGTCAGGTCCCGTCGCGTAGACGTCGATGCGATCTTTTCGAATGCCGCCAATGAGTTCCGCCACCGGTTTTCGTTCTGCCTTCCCGAGCGCATCCCACAGAGCCAGGTCGACACCGCTCATCGCCATCATTGCGATGCCTTTACGACCGTATGGAATTGACTCAAAGTAGAGATGATCCCACATGTTCACGATGTCGTCAGGTGAATTCAATTCCTTGCCGACCAACAACTCACTGAAATGTCCGTTGACGATGGGCAATGAAGCGAGACCTCCTCCGCCATATCCGTAACCCACAACACCGGTATCGGTTCGAACCTCGACGACGATCTGCCACAGATGCGTGCGCCATGATGAGACGACGTTGCGGTACTTCGGGTAGACAGCTTTCAGGCTTTGGACTTTCACGCAAGATTCCCTCAGGGTTCATCGGTCATTCGATCACTCGCGGAATTGCGGAACCGAATACACCATCGTAGCCCGCGTCCAACTCCACATTGCCGAGCCTGGCGTTGATGATCGCGCGAGCAACGTCATCACGCTTGGTAACCGATTTTATTTCGGATTCAGGAGGCGACAGTAGTACAGAAAATTCGGTGTCAAATGCATCCGTGAGCTCGTAATATACTGATTTAACGCGTTTTGTTGATTTCCCAACACCTAATGTATACGCCAAAATCTCGCTCAATGGTACCAAATGGCGGTATGGAGGGTGGATGTTCAGCGGGTCTTCCCACAAACCCGTAGCATCTTTGACAGCTCTAATTCTTGAACCGTCTGATATAGCTCGGGTGCGATTCAACACACCCAAGGTCATGCCTCGCAGGCATTTCGGACAGACGCCATCTAGTTCGACGGAATCGTCTGGATGCATTCGAACACCGCACTTTCGGTGTCCGTCGAGATGATACTTACCGTGTTCAGGATGAAATTCGTATGTTTCGACTACGTCTCGACCGCGCAGGGCGCAGATTACCGATTCGTAGGACAACTCGCGGACTTCCAGTACGGTCGCTTCTCGACCCAATGATGCAACAGAGTGAGCATCCGAAAACGAAACAATGGCTCGTGTTCTGGAGTCGGGGACCGACCAATGCATCGACGGGTCACTGGAAAGCCCCGTTTCCACCGCTGGTATCTCGTCAGCGTAATCCTCGAAACACTCGTCGAGCGAATCGAATCCTGATTTTGCTCCAAAAACGCCGTACCAAGGCGTGAAGACATGGGCCGGAATTAATTCGCATCTGGGATCAGCGTCGCGGACGATCTCGAAAAGTTCGCGGGCAGAGATTTTGAAGATCGGACGCCCATCAGATTCGAGATTTTGCAGTTTAGCGAACTTCGCAGACATCTTGTCGACTGCTTCGAAACTGGGCGCAGTGATCAATATGTGTACGCGCCTAGATTGGCTATCTTGTCGCCAAATGCATGAAACCTCGCTCATCAAGACGAAGTTCTTACCACGAGTCGTGAAAACGCCTGAACCGTACTGCGTCTCCAATAGTTCGGATCTCATCTCCTCACGCCAAACCGGGTGAGTGAAATCCGGAGCTGCGAGGAGGTCGATACCTACCCGCTTGGCACCTTCGGCTAAGCTGCGAAGATCAAGCGACTTGCTGGTCGCCAAGGAATAGCGTGAATGTAGGTGAAAGTCGCAGATGACGCGCATTCATGCCACCCAATGACTGATTTCGATGTGCAAAAGCATAGAATCATAGTATTGGATTAACGGGGAGTGGCGCAGAGGAAGCGCGCCTGCTTTGGGAGCAGGAGGTCGCGGGTTCGATCCCCGCCTCCCCGACCACTTCGGCAATCTCAACGATGTATCAACATCTCGCCGCCGTCGACCATGATCACTTGCCCCCGAATCATCTCGGCATCTGACGAGCATAGCATCGCGACCACGCACGCCACATCTTCCGGCAAAATCGTTCTGCCTGCGGGAGTAGGGCGGTGCGCCACGTCCTTGATTCCCAATTCATCGGGAAACGCATCCAGCGCGTCCGTATCGACAAAACCCGCCGAAACTCCGTTCACCGAAATCCCCTTGGGGCCGAGGTCAATCGCCATATACCGCGTCACCGCGTCCAACGCCGCCTTGGAAACACCGACCGGAAAATACGATGCCAAAACTCTGCTTGACCCCGGCGATGAGATATTGATTACTCGAGAACCAGCGGGCATGTGTGATGACGCCAATGCCGCGAGCCGCCACGGTGCCTTCGCGTTGATCGCATGCGTCCATTCCCAATGCTTTTCGCTCAACTCTACGGACGAACGCATGACACCAGACGCTGCGTTATTGACCAAGATATCAACCTTGCCGAACCTTGTAACGACCGTTTCGACCAATTTTCCGATCGCCGCGTCATCCGCCAGATTCGCGCGGTGCCGCATAGCCTCGACTCCCAGTCCCTGAAGATCCGCCTCCATCTCCCGAGCCGCCGCATGGTTCCGAAGATAGTTGAAGCAGATGTCGGCACCACGTCTCGCCAATTCCAGAGCGATCGCTCGACCAATCCCTCGCGAACCACCTGTAACCAACGCAGTTTTCCCGGCGAGAAGTTTACTCTCAGGCTTCATTTCCACGCGTATATCTCCTTGCAGACGCCGATCATCCACCAATCCTAAAACTCGTTAGATCGCAAGTCCGCCATCAACGCCGATCATCCACCAAATCCTAAAGCTCGTTAGATCGCAAGTCCGCCATCAACGCGGATCACATCTCCGGTAATGTAGCGTGCTTCTTCCTTCGTCAAGAACGCCACCATCGGCACTATCTCTTCCACGTAACCGAATCTACCCATCGGGATCAAATCCAAGAGGATCTTTCGGGCGCGGTCTGAAATCACCTCGCTAGTGGCGGTTGCGACATATCCTGGTGCGACGACGTTGGCGGTGATGTTGCGTTTGGCGAGTTCTTTGGCAACGGAGTAGGTGAAACCATGGATCGCGGCCTTGGATGCGGAGTAGTTGGACTGTCCGATATTGCCGCGGATGCCTACGATCGACGAGATGTTGATGATGCGACCCCAGCGGCCTCGTACCATATCCGGTAGCACAAGCCGCGTGCAGTTGATGGTGCCCCAAAGATTGGTGTCGATGGTGTGCTCGAGCTGTTCGTCCTTCATTCTGATCAAAAGATTGTCGGAGATCACACCCGCGTTGTTGATGAGAATCTCTACGGGTCCGTGCGCTTCGGCAGCTCCGGCGATGATCTGCTCGCATCCCTCTTTCGTTGCCACGCTACCACCGACGGCAGTTGCGGTACCCCCGGCATCACGGATCTCCTGGACCACCTCGTTGGCCTCGGCTTGGTGCGAGTTGTAATTGACGGCTACGGAGTGCCCCATCGACGCTAACTTGATGGCGACTCCCTTGCCGATACCTCTAGAGGCACCGGTTACGAGTGCGGATCGCGGTTGGTCTAATAGTTCCAATGGAATGTCTGACTGCGGCGGTTTCTGATGAATTTAACTGGCGTTGGAAAGAAACGCGGTCAGTTCCTTCTGTTGCGCGCCAACGAAGTCATTGTCGTAAACGAATTTGGCGGTATTGATCGCGGTCGATACCCCGGATGCTCCCGCCGCGCCGTGACCAACTACTGCGATGCCGTTCACGCCGAGCAACGGGCCACCGCCGTGAATTGCTAATGAGTTGGTCATCGAATCGATTTCATCTGCAAGCGCGTCGTTTCCGCCTTTTTTCCGGACGTGATTGGAAATGGCCTGGCCTAGGCCTTCAGTGAGTTTCAAGACGATGTTGCCGACGAATCCGTCGCAGATCACGACCTCCGCTTTACCCAAGGGTAGATCGTAAGGCTCGATCATGCCGACAAAATTGAGAGATGAGTCGCGCAGCAACTCTGCAGTTCCCTTGACCAACTCGTTGCCTTTGGTCTCCTCAGATCCGACGTTCAACAGCGCGAGCCGTGGATTTTCCTGTCCGTATAGGACCCTCGACATGACAGTGCCGAGCGTCCCGAAACCGGCTAGCTGTTGCGGGCGAATGTCGATATTGGCGCCAAGGTCGATGATGACCGTGTTCGGCGCGTAACCGATGATCGGTCCACCGAGGCAACCCCTGGAAATGCCTTCCATCGTTCCATAGGTGACAGTGGCGGCGGCGATCGAAGCCCCGGTTGAGCCCATGCTCACAAACGCATGAGCTTTGCCCATTTTGACCAATCCCGAACAAACGAAAATCGAGGCGCGAGGCTTGGAGCGAAATACCATTGCTGGGTTGTCTGTTTCCTCAACCACACCATCAGACGGGACAACTTGCACAAGCGGATGTTCAACGGCGTCGTGTTCAGCCAAGACCGGCATAACTGCTTCCGAATCACCCACCAAGGCGATCGCAACGTCGCCGGAAGACACAGCTTCAAGTGCGGCCGGAACCGTGACTTCAGGTCCGCGATCACCGCCCATCGCATCGAGGGCTACCACCATATCTGGTCTTGCGCTGGTTGTCATTTCGGTCACAATAAATCGAACGCGACGGTGAACGTCGCGTTGCTCACACTAGTATATGCGAGTCTCCGCAGGCTCAATATCAGTTTGAATCATGCCACCAGGACGGTTGCCGACCCAGTTAGCGCCTTTTCGCCATTCGGTCTGGTGACCGCCACTTCGCACTCCGCGAATTGGTTGCCGTCGATGATGCGCAACCGTTTTACGGATCCACTGACCGCCACTTCTTCGCACGGTACGACGGGAGAGGTGAAGCGCGTCTTAACGGTGCCCCCTCTATGCCATGTCGACGGATAATTCAGAGACATCATCTCCCACACGAAGGCGAGGCTCAACATCCCGTGTGCAATGCGGCGGCCAAATCGCGTACTCGCGGCGAAATCTTCGTCGAGGTGGATAGGATTGTGATCACCAGAGGCATGTGCGTAGGCGGTCACGCGGTCTTGCGTAACCGTTCGGTGGAATCCTTGCAGACTTTGGCCCATTGTGCAGGGTACGCTCACGTCACAGGTCCTTTTCGTTACCCGATCTCAAGGCATCATGATTATCGTTGAACTCGATTCCGCAACCGCGGCCCCGGAATGGTCAAGGAACTCGGTTTCAAAGATCGCCCAGATGCTCCCTCTGCGATTCGAGCAACTTTTCAATGTGGCATTCGCCACGATGTTTTCCGAGGGAGCAACTTCGCGATGGACCGTCATCTGTTGACCAGCGTGTACCGTCTCGATTCGGTTTTCGACGATGCCGATATCAGCAATCAACCTACTCAATACGAAGGCGTCGAGATGCAGCGGGTGAACATTTCCTCCGAATTTATGCGGAGTAGCCTCGTCGCCGGTGGCCCAGACGTAGTCATCAGCATCGACCTTCGTGAGTTCGATCGCGTACGGTCCGAAGAGTTGTCCTGACTTTAGGTCTTCTAGATTCATAACTTCGTTCGTGTGGACTAGGCACCTGAGAGGGTGCCACCTCCGCGTTGCATGTCGATAGCTTCGTTGACGAGATGGTTCGCGAGTTCGAACGCCGTCGGATTTGCGAAGTCCAGATCGGATAGAGCCAACACTCGGTAAAGCAATCCTGTTGATGCCAAAACCTCGACGGCCTCGCCCGACCGTGGGACGTTGACACCGAGAGCCACAGCCATAGCGGAGGCGGCATTGATGCCGGACTCGTCGAGTTCCACACCGGTCAGGGTGTCATCCTGGTAAGAAAGCAAGACGCCGTCTTCAGTCTGTTCAAGTTTTACTCGGAGATGTGACCGCGGAGTTTCCAGCAGTTTGTAGGCTGCCTCTAAAGCTATCGATCTTTCCTCGCCGTTCATGCGGTAACGCAGTTATTTCACAACGCCTAGTCAACCCGGTTAAGGTAAAATCAAACCCAATTCTACGAGCTTGTCCCAAACCCGATCGGCGCTGATTTCGGGAGCTTCGAGGTCAGATCGAAACATGATCTCCGGGTCGACCGGCGGTTCGTATGGGTCCGAAACTCCGGTGAAGTTGGGTATCCGACCTTCCAGAGCCATCTTGTAGAGACCTTTGACATCTCGTTCGATAAGAGCGTCCAATTCGCAAGAGGCAAATACCTCTACGAAGTTCTCGTGTTGCTCGCGGATTTCGTCGCGGATCGCTTTGTAGGGCGAGATCGCGGCGACGATACAGATAACCCCGTTGCGCGCCAGAAGCCCGCTGACGAAACCGATCCGTCGGACGTTGGTGTCGCGATCTTCTTTGGAAAATCCCAAGCCGACGCTCAAGTTGGTCCGGACTACGTCGCCGTCAAGAATCTCGGCCTTGGCACCGCTTGCCTGCAAACGCTCCAAGATCATGTCCCCTATCGTCGTCTTGCCGGCACCAGAAAGTCCCGTGAACCAGAGAGTAAACCCCTTGTGTTCCATGTATCACCCGTTTGACTCGTGAATTTTCAACCTTTAGATTCTAATTTCCGCCGATCCCGATAGCCGTGTCGCTCATCTGGGTCAGCACTTCGTCGAGCGACTGTGAAGTGTTCGGTCCGTTGATCTTGCGCACGATCTCTCCTTTGGGATTCACGAAGAATTTTTCAGGGATGCCACGCACACCAAATTCGACCGCGATCTGCCCATCTTCGTCGACTGCGTTCGGGTACTTGATGCCGTGCCGTTCGACAAAATCGCGCACATCGCCATCAGTGTCCCAAATCGAGACTCCAACGAATTCAACGCCCAATTCTGACCATCTCTCGTACGCTTCAGCAAGAATCGGTGCTTCAGATCGACATGGAGGGCACCAAGAAGACCAAAAGTCGATCATTACGATCGATCCCCGTAAATCGCTCAATCGCAACGGGCGTCCGTCCAACGTCGTGACTTGCAAATCGGTGAATCTGTCTGTGGAAACAGCAACTTCGCCCAACGTGTCGTTCACTCCGGGGCGCCCGCGTCCAACGTCAGATTGCAACATGCCGATGATGAGCACAACCACGAAGATAAGCAACGGGATACCGACTAGCAGTAACGGCTTTACGCGACTTGGCATCACGAGGGGTCTCGATCGGCATCTGAATCGACTGCCTGTTGTACCAGTTGCCGCCGTCTTGACATGTAATCGGAGTCTTCGATCTTTCCGAGCTCGTGCATCTCGTCCAATTCGGCGATCGCTGCGACTATTTCGGGTCTTGCGCCACCCTCTCGGTCTTCGAGAGCCGAACCACCCGTCCCCATTGCGAACTGTCGCCGTCTAGAAACGAGTATCACGTAGGCGACCGCGGCAATCATCGCGATCGCGACGCTAACCACAATCGCGACCCGAGCTTGGTCGCTTCCCAGAAACTCCACAAACTGATCGCCGACGCCCAGTTTTGGCAAGCCCGTGATGCGAACTCCCAATTCGACACCTCGTTCATAGTTGGCGCCTTCGTAGCTGATGTAGTTTTCATCACCAATGTTTGCCGCGTCGGTCCGTGACAAACCCATCCCCGTGACTTCACCGGAACCTTCAGGTATCAAAATGGTGACCGATTCGGCACCAAAGGGAAGTCGGAATGGATATTCGAACTCACCATTTTCGAACCCAGCACTGTAACTAATTACCATGCTGTATTCGCCCGGCGGCACTGGATTGGAGATCGCGAAACCAGTGTTTATCTCCATTACGTTGCCGCTGGGGAGATCCGATTCGACCGTTAGCTCTTGATAACCCTCGGGAAGATTGAATCGCAGGAGCTTGAAGCCGGTCAGGCTAGGATCGGCGAGGTCAGCGAGATAAACCTCGTCGCCCGAATTGACGAGGTTTACGGCGGCGAGCACACCTAAAATGCCGCTTGTTTCGTCGATCACCGGTATGACTATCGAATAGTTCGTGACCGAAATATCCTCGAGCGACGTCGTTCGGTCGTACACAGTGAGAGTGATTGCCTCGCCGGCGTTGGTCGGCAAGACGTCCACGAACGGCGTGTAGACGCCATCGTCAGCCACCAAACGGTAGAAACGCCCTGCGTCGACTTTGACCACTTCCAATTGAAACGATCCATCCATGTCCGTAACCGTCTCAACGCGTTCAACGATCGTTTCCGCGTCTTCGTCTATCACAAGCGCAAATACGGTCAAGTCGGCGGGTGGATCTCCACCATCGGTACCATTGACCACGCGGCCAGAAATTGTGATCGTATTTTCCGGAGACTGTGCCTCGGCGACAGCGTCGAGGGTTGATGACAACATCAAACCCAATGACAAGATCAGCGTGAATACCGTTAGGCGTGCTTTTTGCTCGAAGATCAACTGATCACACCTCGGTGTTTTCGCCTTTTGCCTCGGAAGCTTGGCGTGTTCGCCGAATGCGCCGGACCTCGCGCTCAAGCTCCAACTCTGCCGTCAGCAATTGGTTGCGTCGTTCGGCGCGTTGCTGCATCAATCCCGCGGCTCGCACGCGAAGTTCCTCCAACTGCATCTCATATTCTTGTTCCGTGATGTTTCCCGATTCGAATTCATTGCGCAACGTCACTGGCTCCCGATAGAGCAGATGGCGCAACGTGTCCGCGGATGCGACGCGATCGACTTGATCTGTCGCGGGTGCAGCATTTCGGCGACCCTTGATGAAGGGATAGACCAAAACAATGACGATTGTCGCCGCGAGGATGATGCCTACGATTGCCGCCACGTGTGCCGTCCCTAGGATTCCAATGCCACGTTCGACGCATCAGTCGGCACTGTGACTCCGAGACGACGGCGACGAGCAACGCGTTCGAGAGTCGGATGTGGCCAAAGGGCGACAAGGCTCCCCAACAAAAATATCGGACCTGCGATCCACAACCACATCGCCAACGGATTGATGCTTACAGCAAGCGACACACGTTCGTCTTCGAGGAAGTCCCGCGGGATTACGTAAAGGTCTTCAATCGGGCTTGTCTTGATCCCGGAACGGACGGAAACCATGTTGAAATTCCGGAAAAATTCGTGGCTAGGCTCAAGTTGACCGACAAAATTGTCACCAGGGCGCCGGTCTGTAGCGACGGTGAAGCCCTGTTTACCTGCGTCCTTCGCGGCCGAAAACTCGCCATTGTATTGGGCCGGGTCGATCTTGTAGACATCGATCTGTGCCCAACGAGCTAGTCGATCTGGTCGGTCGTGGATTCTTTTGTTGACGTATTCCAAGCGATAGTTATCCAACACCATACTCTCGCCCGGCGCAATCGCAGCATCGTATCGTTGGTCGAAGAATTGGGTGCCGATGATCCCGATGGCTATCGACAATACGGCGATATGAACGATGTAACCTCCATGGCGCGGTCGATTGCCGTTGACTAAACGCCACCAGGCGGTCCAGGGCGCTTCACCCAAATTCGAGACACGGGCTCGAGCGCCCATCCACCACTCTTCGAATACTGCAGTCCCAGCAAACGTGACGGCCGCAAACCCCAGAACTGCCCAAAACTCCCAAATGCCGAACGCGACTAGGACTATGACAGTCAGCGATGCGGCTACCACCGGCGCAATCAACCATCTGTTGAGCGACCTCGTAGACGTTCTGCGCCACGGTAGCAACGGTCCGATCCCCATCACGATGACCATGAGCAGGAGCACTGGTCCATTCACTCGATTGAAATAGGGCGCGGATACGCTGACATCGACATCGCGAGCCAAGTTCGAAAAGACTGGATAGATGACACCCCAAAGCGTTATCGACATCACCACGAGCAGCAGGAAGTTGTTGACTAAGAAGGATGCTTCCCGCGACATGAAAGACTCGATGGCGCGTTCGCTCTTCAGCCGCGGGTATCGCCAGATGAAGATTGCGAATGCGAACAGCAGACTGATCGCCATGAACGACAGGAACAGCAGTCCCAAAGTCGATTCCGCGAAGGAGTGCACTGACACGACGCTTCCGCCTCGATTGATCGACATTCCGAGTTGAGCGAGGATGAACGCAATGTCGATCAGGACGATGTTCCACATTCGGAACATTCCCCTCCGTCGTTGCACCATGATCGAATGAATAAAGGCGGTCAGTACCAGCCATGGCATCAGAGCAACGTTCTCAATCGGATCCCAACCCCAGTACCCGCCCCAACCTAGGATCGTGTACGCCCACCACGCACCGAGGAGTATGCCAATGCCGAGGATGCCCCACATAATGATGGCGAAAACCCTAGCAATGTCTACCCAATCATCGCCATACTCGCCGGAGATGAGCGCGCCAGATGCGAATGCGAATGGGATTGTAATACCAACCAATCCAGCCATCACTAACGGGGGATGGCTGTAGAAACCGGGATGTAACAAGAGCGGATTTACACCGCGACCATCCGGTGGCACGGTCTCCAAGGTTTCAAACGGATTTGCGTACGTCGCCATCGTACCGAATAGGAAAGCCAACACGACAGCGAGAATTGCGACGGTGTAGGGCATTGCACCGGCGAAGCGTCGTGGCGCCAACCTGACACTGATGGCAGACATCAATGCCAGTGCCAAAGTGATGTAGAGTAGCGAACCCTCATTTGCCGCGTAAAAAGCGACCAGAGTGTATCCCCTCCCCATAACGATGTTTGAGTTGTTGGCAACATACTTAATGCTGAAGTCGTTGGTCAAGAACGCGATCAACAGGCCCGCGGATGCGACGAGCGCGACTAGGAGAGCCATATAGACAGCACGGCGCCCGCTAACTACGAGTTCCGGTACCGCGCTTCTCGCGCCGATCAATGATGTGATTGCTGCGTACGCCGAAACGGCGACGCCGAGCCAGATTGCAGTAGTACCGACCTGATCCACTACGTCCGATCCCCGCTGTCCGCGTCGGTAACCGTTCGAGGTTGCACGTCACCGACCGCCGCTGCAATCTCACGATCGGCGCGTTCGAGATATTCGTCCATGACGTTGTCCGAGGACATCATTTCGAGCGTCGATTCTGTTAACTCCTCAACTTCATCGCTACTGGCGTCGTCACGTCTTTTCCGTCGCATATTCAGAAATGCATTCCCGACCAACAGGGCCCCGCCCACGAAAATGATCACGGGCATCACCCAGGCGATGATGTTGAAACCTCCGGCGTCCGGTGATGCCAGGACGACCTCGCCGTAACGTGCAACGAAGTAACCCCGAATTTCAGCATTGCTCTCACCCTCCTCGATCTTGCGCTCTATCACCGCTTGCATGTCCAACGAAAGCTGCGCTTGCGATTGATCCAGCGTTTGACCGTCACAGACTGGGCACATGAGTTGTTGAGAAAGTTGGTAGGCGCGTTGGTCAGTCGTTAGATCGTCTTCATTGACACAGCCGGTCGCAAGCCACAGCAAAGGAACGGAGATCGCCACGAAACCTATCGATACGAGCGTTCGCCAAATTAACGGCGTTCGCGGGATGGTTGGCATCAACATGCTGAGGGTGTCGTCGGAGGCTGACAACCCCTTGCGTCGCCAACAGTCCTTCGGTCGAAACCTTGGGGCCTAAGTTGGCGGTTAGTGTTCAGCGACCGACGCCGGTGTTTTGGTCGTAGATATAGGTCGCGATCTCGCGAATATCTTCTTCGGGAAGCAAATGGCGGAACCTAGGCATAACGATAACGCCGTTGGTGATCAAGTTGATCATCGCTTCCTGATCATACGTAGCGCGTTTTTCGATCAGATCTGCGGGTCCCACGTATGGCGAATCGTTAGTCTGCGCCCAGTAGCTATCATTCGAGACGATGTGTTGTGCCGCGGGACCATCACCGGTTCCGGACATTCCATGACAAGTTGAGCAATTGATCCGGTAGAGTTCTCGGGCACGCGCCGCGTCGTATGGACGTTCACGGTACTCCGGCACATCTAGGACCTCTTCGGTCCCGATCTGTACGAACGGAACCGCGTCTGCCGCTGGCGCCAGACGTGGCGGTTCCTGCATCCGATTCGCCTGCGAGAAGTGCATCTCGGAGAAAACTTCAATCGGATACGTGTTCGATTCCTGCACCGCACACGATGCAGCGCTGAACGCGACTATCACAACCGCCAATAGCGGTATGGCGATACGGCGAGTGGACATTGAGATGATTGGATCGATCAAGGGTTTCACGCCTGTTTGATCTCCATCGCGCCGGCGGCGTTTAAAGCGTCGATCGCGGTGTCAGACTTGTCATCATCGGTAGTGATTACAACCCCGATCAATCCTTCTGTGATGCGATTGTCGTAAACGCCGGGATTCACGTTAGGCAAGCGAGATTCGATGACGATACCCACGACGGTCGAGATGACCGCCGACAACATCGACATCTCGTAGAGGATGACCAACATGGCGAACAATGAAAGGATTGGCTTCCCACCGGTGACTAGCGGGTAAGCGATCTGCGTCGCCGCCGTAAGGAAGATCGCCAACGTAAAACCGATGATCGCGCCGAATGCGGGGAAGCGGAACAGTCGGTGCTGCGGAACGTGTTCGCCGAACGCACCTTCCGGGTATGGAGTTCCGGTCAGAACGTCGAAAGTTCCGAGTGGGAATCCAGCTCCCTTCAGCGCATCCATCGCGTCTGCGGCTTGATTCGGATCGCTGTATAGACCAAGTACGCTCTTGCTCATTTCGATGGCTTCCTCAATCCTCTGTTTAATCTGCCTCGCGGACTATCGCAGGCACTTTGACGCGGCCGATCTTGATCGAGTCGCTAAACGTTTCGCTTTCTTTCTGTTCAAACAGTGGAACCAACGGGAAGAAACGCGAGAACAACAGCATCAGGAAGGTCACCCATGCCAACGACCAGAACAGTATGAACCACTCCAATCCGCTCGGCCGGTAAGCTTCCCAGGTGTAAACGAACGGGGTCCTGCGTGCCAGACCGGGAACAATGATCAGGAATCTCTCCAGCCACATCCCAATGTTGACAAACAACGATGACCAGAACATGAGCGCAATATTGTTACGCACACTCTTCTGTAACCACATCCCGACCGGAATTATGTATCCGGTAATCACGAAAGTGATGAATAGGATGTTCCACGGCCATTGGAAGATTTGCAATTCGCGTAGTGCGAGTTCAGGGGCGTCAAGTCCGTAAACGGCGAAGATGAGTTCCAAGAAAGTAAACGCAAGCCATCCCGTCGCGACTACGATCAATAGTCGTGCCAAAGCGTCGAAATGCTCTGGACGGATGAAGTCTTCCCACTTCCACAACCAGCGCATCAGGGCCATCATCGTTACCACCGCCGACACACCTGAGTGGACCGCGCCAATAACGAAATATGGTGCGAAGATCGTCGAGTGCCAACCTTCAACGGCAGGCGTGACCGCAAAGTCCCACGACACGATCGAGTGGACCGAAACGAAGATGGGCAGCATCAACGCGGATAGCAAGATACCGCCGACAGTCTGCAACTTCCATTGCCGCGGGTTACCGCGCCAACCTAGGGATAGGATCGTGTAAAGCGCATTCTGCCAACCGGTCGTGCGGTCCCGTAAGTTGCCGAGGTCCGGCAGAAGTGCGATGTACAAGAACAACGTCGAACCAGTGAGATAAGTGCTGATCGCGACCGGGTCCCAAATTAACGGCGAACGAACGTTGGGCATGATGCCGCGCGCAAAGTCGTAGGGCAGGATGTAATAGATGATGCGCCAAGGCCGTCCTGCGTGCATCAACGGGAACATCAATGCGGTTAGCAGAGAGAACACTGTCAGCAGTTCTGCGGCCCGAGTGACTGGTCGGCGCCACTCCGCCTGTGACAAGCGAAGGATGGCCGAAATCATGATTCCGGCGTGGCTAATACCTACCCAGAACACAAACGTCGTGATGAAGAGACCCCAGTAGACCGGGCGCGAGAGGCCCGTGACGCCCAGACCCTTGTTAACCATGATGCCGATCATGAAGAAACCGATGGCAACGATTATCCCAAGGACTATGACCGTCGGTGCCCACCACTTCGGCGTGTCTAGCTGACCGTTCAGCAAGACACGGTTAGTGTGGATTTGGTCGATTGTTCTTCGTTGTTGCATAGTGGCTTAGTGCGTTTGCAGCCGACAAATCTTAGTCGGGCTTGCCGATGAGGGAAACCTTCGTCTTCATGTAATTGACTGGTCGATAGAGCAGATTGAACTGCTGAACATCCCAAATGCTCAGGATTGGCAGGACTCGCGTAGCGGCTAGAACGATAAATACGCAACCAGCGAGGGCACCGACCATGATGAACAGGTCCATGAGATCAGGGAACACAGCCGACGGATATTCGGTGAGGAATCGCTCGTGGATGCGGTTTTCAGGCACGGCCCAAGCGGCTACATAAAGCCGTACACGATCAAGGAACACGCCGAACAGTATCAATCCAGCGCCGATCGCAGTTCCGTTGTAGCTCCGGCGGACGCGGTTCCAAATCAGCCACCACCACGGCGTGAACCAGATGAACAACACACCCAAGATGAACACCCAGAAATACGGACCCAATATCAGGTAGTCGATCCACATCTTGTCGGAGCCGCTTCGACCGTACCAGTAGACGATGAACGCCGAGATAAAGAAATAACCCCAAAGCAGCGTGAATGCGAACATCAACCGACCGATCGACCAGAACTGGTCGAGATGTAAGTACTTGTCCATTCCCATGTATCTACGGGCGGCCCACAAGCCAAGAACGGTAACTGCCAGCCCAGCTTGGATCGAGGAAATCGCGTGGTACATCGGGAATATGGCGTCACGCCATCCCGGAACTAGGCTCATCGCAAAATCGGTGCTGATGATGAAGTGGACGAACACGAAGGTGAAGAAATAGAGCGTTCCCATCATGCCAATGCGCAGTCGCAAAGTGCGCCACTGTATCGTCGTACCGATCCAACCGCGCGCCATCCAACCGCCAAACCGCTGTTTCCAGCCTGAAGAGTGGTCTCGCATCGCCGCGAAGTCGGGGATCGCGTAGGAGTAGATCAGGCCGAGCGCCGCGATGATCAACGTGATCATGGAGACTAACGCCCACAGATGCGGGGATACATCCGGGCCTTCGAACCAGATTGAACGGCGGCGCGCACCGTCTACGAGGAGCATGGGGAGGTTTAGGATGAGCGGAATCATCCAGATGGTGCAGACGATAGATGCGAGGGAGCACAGCGCCGCGAAACGCGCGACCGGGCGTACCCAGTTCGCTTTCGCCAAGGTGGGTGCAATCGCTACCAATGGTGCTCCACCAAAAACGCTAAACAGGAAGGCGACCATCGCCGCCGTGTAGCCCCATTCGGATTGGTCGCCCCACTCGATCAACAATTTTGCGAATCCGACGCCGATACCGACGAGCGTCACGATGCCAAGAATCCACATCCAGTTACGAACACCTGTGGAGTTCGAATCGGTCGACGCGACCAGTTCCGACGTGATCACGTCGGGTTCAACACGGGCCGGAAGCTCGTGGTGAGCCTCGGCGTGCGTCCCCGAATGAGCGTCGGCTTGCGCGCCTGAATGTATCGCTTCGCTAGCCATGCGATTCGCCTGCTGATTTGTCAGTGTCTATTTTGGCCAGATAAACCACGTTAGGGTCGGTTTCGAGATGGGGGAGGAGCGTGTAATGACGATCATCCTTCTTCATCTTCGATACTTTGCTGTCTTCGTCCATGAAGTTTCCGAACACTAATGCGTCGGTCGGGCAGGCCTGCGTGCAGGCCGTCTGAATCTCGCCGTCGACAACATCACGATTTTCTCGCTCCGCATTCCTCACCCCACGCCGAATGCGCTGAATGCAGAATGAGCACTTCTCCATGATTCCACGGCTGCGAACAGTTACATCCGGGTTCAGGTGATTGCGGAAAGCCTCTGGCCACACCGGTTCCCAGTAGTTGAAGAAACGCACGATGTAAGGGCAACCGTTGGCGCAGTACCTCGTGCCGACGCAACGGTTGTAGACCTGAACGTTCAGACCTTCGTTGTTGTGGTAGGTCGCAAACACCGGACAGACCGGCTCACACGGCGCGTTCTCGCAGTGCTGACACATGATCGGGATGAACCGAGCCTTGATGTCCGGGAACTCGCCTTCCCAGTATCGTTCGACACGTATCCAAGACATCACGCGTGCCCGTTCGAACCGATCTTGTAGGTTCAACGGCACGTTGTTCTCGGCTTGGCATGCCAGCACGCACGCTTGGCAACCGGTGCATTTGTCGACATCGACAACCATGCCCCAGCTGTAGTCTCTTTTTTCCCGTTGCAGTGTCATGTAGTTAACCCACGTTCACAGTCTCCGCTTCTGCGGTTTCCGATGATCAGTGGCCTCCTCCTGACCCTTCTTCAGTTTCTTCGGACTTATCAGGAAGCAGGAAGTTCTGTTGGTATTTATGGTGGTTTGCAATCTCTGCGTCGTGAGCGCTTTCGCCCGGCGCGACTACGAGTACCGGGACACCCGGTTCCACTGGGAACGCGGTGACCTCGCCCTCGAACTTCGCTAGTTCGCGTTTGCGGCCGGAACGTTCCACTCGAACCCGAGTGGCCGCCCAAGCGAGCGAACCGCTTGCCGCTTCAACATGCGGCGCCAGTATCTTGAAAACATTAGCGCCCAACCCTTCATCGTATCTACCGCCATTCTCGTGTCCAAGTCCGATGGGGACGCCGATGACACCCGGACGACCGCCCGGAGTCGGGTAGGCCAGTGCTTCGATCTCGCCATGCTCGGATTTGATGAACAGAACGTCACCCTCGCGGATGCCGAGGTGTTCAGCCTCTTGGTCGTTAATCTCGGCCCAGGTAGTCCAAGCTGCACTGCTCATGGGGTCCGGGTTTTGGATGGCAAACGGAGTCGCCGACAGCCGACCTTCGTAAAGACTGTTGGACAGGAACGGGACGAGATGGAAATCGTTGCCAGCACCCAATCCGTCAGTGCTCGAGTAGTTGACGGTGCTGTCCAGATCGAATACATTTGGCGGCGCGTGGTCAGACGGCGTTTCCGCGGTAGATTCCGTGTCCCACCAGCCGCCGCGCTGCAACACGCCTTGCTTGAACAATCGTTTATCGGGAGCCGATACCGAACCGCGGTTCAGGTCGTAAAGCTGGTCGATTGAGATGTTGACGAGTTCTTCCATATCGTCAGCGCCCAGTCCGCCATCCGCCAGTCGTAGCAGT
Source organism: Dehalococcoidia bacterium (assembly GCA_965208645.1). GTDB lineage: Bacteria > Chloroflexota > Dehalococcoidia > Lucifugimonadales > Lucifugimonadaceae > Bin127. The sequence goes on from OZ242350.1 coordinate 2,123,127, forward strand.
TCGTCACCAAAACCGCGCGCGTCCGAGATCAACCCGCCTCCGCCGAACAGTTCCGTATCTCCAATGACCGGTTGTTGGATAGTAACGACTTCATATCCTGGCGCCGGATCGGGGATTGTAGTTCCCCAAGTTTCCAGGAATGTCTTCTCGGGCAATATCAAGTCGCAGTTCGCGAGGGTGTCGTTCATGACGCTGCCAAAGCCAATCACCGTCGGAACGCCATCCAAAGCGCCGACGACATCTACGGAGTTTGGCATCCCGTGCACGATATCCGCGCCTCGGATGATAACCGTCTGCACATTGCCGCCACGCCACTGCGCAAGTTCAACTTCCCAATCCGAGAATGAGTCTCCGCTGCATCGGCCAGTCAACCCGTCCAAGGTTGGCAACGGGTTGTATTTCACTCCACCATCGGAACCTACCGCCCCGACCAACGTGTTCAGTGCGTGAGTCGCTGCGATATTGAATTGCCCGTTAGTGTGTCCACCTGCGCTTCCGCCAGCGAACGCTAAACTCGGACGGTTTTCCGCGAAATGCCGAGCAGCTTTGCGAATCCGTTCTGCGGATACACCAACTCGTTCTTCAACGTCTTCTGGTCGGAAGCCGACCAGCGACGCAGTCGGTATCTGGTTGAAGAATCGACTGATCTCACCCGATCCTGTAAGGCGTTCGTCAACGATCACGTGAGCGATGCTCATCGCTAGGTGACCTTCATAACCGGGCATCACCGGCAACCACAGATCGGCATTCGCTGCTGTCATCGACATGCGTGGTTCGGCGTGTATGAGATAACCGCGTTCACCCTTGGATCGGAAATCCCCGTAACGGACCGAATATCCAACGGATGACTGCCAAGTGCTTAACCAGTCGGCACCGACGGAAAGAATCGTTTTCGCATTCGAAATATCGTAGTAGGGCGGATCTTCTTGGTCGTAGACGAACTTGATCGCGTCCTGCATGACGCCTTGTTCGGTCGGATCGTATTTGATGTGTCGTCCACCATTCAACGCCGCGAAGTTGATTGCGACCCATTCAAGATGGCCGCCGAGAGGATTCGTGATAACCGACAAGTTGTCCTTGCCCGCCTCTACCGCGCTTTGCAGCAATTGTTCCGCACGTTGCCAAGAAATTGGGTCGTAAAGACCGCCTTTGCTTTGGCGCAGCATCGGTTCGCTGATGCGGTCTGGGTGGTAGGTCAGCTGGATCGCCGCGTCGTGGCGGGCGCTCTGTTTGCCCAAATTGACCGGATGGTCTGGGTTGCCCGCGATTTTCTTCGCACGACCTTGCATTACACGCACAATGAGGCCATCGCCGCCTGGCATATCCGGCCAAGTCGTCGCGTACCAAGCGTCTTCACCCCGTACGAGGTCCTCCGGCATGTCGATCGGACTCTGGACGATGAGTTCGCGTTCAGGCAAACCGCAGGCCGCGAAAATCATCGTGCCGGCTGTTGCCTTGGCGCCTAGCGCTAGGAACTCTCTTCGACTTAGTTTCATCTAGTGGTTTAGCCCGTAATCGTCTCTAATTTAGTGGTGGCATGACGCGCAATCCGTTGGCGCATCATTGTCGCGGTGGCAATTCACGCATTGACCCATCTTGAGCGGCTCGACCTGGGCGACCTCTTCCATCGAGGCGACGTCGCCGTGGCACGTTGAACAGACACCTGCTGCGCCCATCGTCACGCCACTTGTGCTATTGGTGACCTTGTCCGGGTGTTGCGTCAGATATCTTATGTGCGGTTCATGCACGAATCGCACGTGGTCCGGCATTCGATGCACCCGTTTCCAGTCGATCGGATGTGGGCTTTCGCCAATTATCCCTGCTGCGGTACGGACCTGAGTTAGAGGTTCACTCTCCTCGCCGCCGATAACTTGGTGGCAGTAAGCGCAGAACTGGACCGGTGGCACGCCAGCGTTGGCTTGCGAAGTAACGGTCCGGTGACAAAACGTGCAGTCCATCCCAAGGCCTTGAATTTGGTCGCCTGTCGAGTTCGTGTAGACACCCATGCCAGCGTGAATGGTGTGAGGAAATGCGATTGGCTGCTCGACCGATTGATCGAATCCTAGAACCGGTATTGGTTGCCCTAGCCAAGCTGTGACCACGAACGCCAAGAAAGCCCCGATTACAGCTACTACGCCGAGAGATCCGACTCCAAGAACGGGAATCAACACCTTCAACCACATCGGGGTTGTCCGGTGCTTCTCGCGCAGGAACTCAAGCAATGTAGCTAACAAGCTTCAACTCCTGAGTTACCGAGGTAAGCGACTTAAGCATCGGTGCGGCCATCAATTTTGATGGCCTAAAGCTACATGGCGCTGAAGTCGAAATCACTGCCAATACCTTGAATATCTGACTTCGAGCCAGTCCATGTTCAAGCCCGCTAAGACGAAGCAAGCAATGACGCCAATGAGTGCGACGATGCCAACGGTGTAGAAAACCGGGCGCAGACTCGACCATTTCGCGGGAATGGTGTTGGTGTCCACTAACGAGGTGATGATGGCGTGGGCGGTGAGAAGGCTAAAACCTGCGACGATGGCGCAACCAAGAGCTGCCCAGAGAAACTTCAGCACGGTGCCTATCTGCGCCCATTCGGACGATGAAAGCGGTTGTGGATCCATTCGCCGTTCTCTTGTTCAACTAACGGGCAGACGATCTAAAGGCTGCCGGAATGTCTTTCAGGTTTGCTAAACGATCTCTTCCAGTGGCGCATGGTTCGGCTGCGCGCTCTCATCTATCTTATTTGCCGTGAAGCGCAACTGTCAACGCGCATCATCTACCGCCATTGGAGTGGTGAACCAATGCATTGTAGCAAGCCAGATGCGGTTTGACGCGCTCAATTCGGACGCAATCCGATGAATTCGACCTCGGTACCGGTAGGCAGCAGCATGTAGGGTTCACCGAATTCATGCGGGGAATCGAGCTTCCACTCACCTGTGCTATCGCTCGGACGGAGCCGGATGCCATGATTGTCGCCATACACGAGTATCGATTCGCCCGCACCCGAATCTCCGACCTGGATAACCCGAACATCGCATTGACCCTCGTCCGACCAGCCAACGATTTCACATCGTCCTTCGACGTTTGTGACGGACGTCAACACGATGCTCGATGCCACTCGCTCTTCGCCGCGCGCCTCAAACGTCTGCATCGGGAAATATCCGCAGTTGTCGTTGTCTTCGATATCTATCCAGACTTGAGGCATAGCAAGATTCTCTGTAATGATCGCCGCTCATCGATTGTAGTAGCACCCATCCTGCGAAGCGCGCTTAAAAGGCGTTGGCAAGTGTAGCCCAAAGCACCTACACCGGAGGCGAGATACGCCGCTGGTGAGGAGAGTGCAAACAGGTTCCCACGCGTTTCCACCCGTCCAATCCCGCAAGCGAGAAGCACCGCCAAACTTAGTAACATCAATCTGAATGAACCATGACAACCACAAAGCCGCGGCGGGCGTTTTACGGAACCCCGCAGGACTTCGGGAAACTACGTGATGCGATTAACTAGAGAAAAACTGCATTGGCTCTACGAAACGATGTACCGCATCCGTCGATTCGAAGAGACGATGCTCGAGCAGACTTTCCGGGGCAACGCGATGGGCGTCACCCATCCATCCGACGGTCAAGAAGCGGTACCGACGGGCATTTGCGCTCACCTCACCGAAAAAGATTGGATCGGCTCCACACACCGGGGGCATGGTCACTGCATCGCCAAAGGGTTGGACACTAAGGCGATGATGGCCGAGATCATGGGACGTTACACCGGACAATGCAAAGGTAAAGGCGGCAGCATGCACATCGCCGACTTCTCCAAAGGCATGCTTGGAGCAAACGCCATCGTCGGAGCTTCGGTCCCCCTTGCCGTCGGTGCAGCATTGACCGCGAAATACCGTGGCTTGGAGAATGAATCCGTCGGCGTCGCATTCTTTGGTGACGGGGCCACTAGCCAAGGCGTGGTTCACGAATCAATGAACCTCGCAGCTATCTGGAAGCTGCCAGTGATCTTCGCTTGCGAGAACAACCAGTACGCCGAAGCCACCCCCGCGTGGTACGCGGTTTCGACCGATGACATTGCCGCGAGAGCCGATTCATATGGTATCCCCGGTGTGCAGGTTGACGGTATGAACGTATTTGCTGTCTACGAAGCGGCAGAAGAAGCCATTAGGCGTGCACGCGCAGGTGAAGGCCCCACACTCCTCGAACTAAAGACCTACCGGTATCACGGCCACTTCCATGCCGACGATCCCAAGAAATACCGGAAGACTGACGAAGAGGAGGAGTATCAGGAGCGCGACTGTCTACAGCATTTCGAGCGCCTGGTATCGCAGCAAAATGCAATGACCGAATCTGAACTCGAAGCGATTCGCGACTCTATCGAGGTCGAGATGCAAGAAGCGGTAGATTTCGCTTTGAACAGCCCGATGCCACCGATTGAGGAGCTCTATTCCGACGTCTACGTCAACTACTCCAACCCATTGGTTGGGCTCCGTTGAAGACCAACTCAGTGATTTAGAAAGGCGACCCAAAAAATGACCACAGCCGAAGCCACAGAACCGACTTCCGTTCTCACTGATTCGGGCGTTTTTGTACCCGGCCCGGGTTACGACGTTCCGGGAACCGTCGAGCGCTACCGCGACTCCTTCAATCGAACCTTGCGCGATGAATTGAATCGTGACGCAGATGTCTTCATCATGGGCGAAGACATTTCTGGAGGGTTCGATCGTGACACGCTTGAACCTCTCGACGCTTGGGGGGGGCCATTCGCAGCGACCAAAGGTCTGGTGCAAGACTTCGGGCCGGATCGCATCCGCGACGCACCGATATCTGAAGCCGGATTCGTCGGTGCCGCCGTCGGTGCCGCTCTTACTGGACTGCGGCCCGTCGTCGACCTGATGTATTTCGACTTCGTCACCGTTGCCTACGACCAGCTGCTGTCAAACGCTGCGAAGTCGCGCTACATGTTCGGTGGCCAAACCAAAGTACCGTTGACACTGTTTGCCCGTTCAGGTGGAGGCACCGGCCACGCCGCCCAGCACTCCGAAAGCTTCTACTCGATGTTGGCTCACATTCCCGGGCTCAAGGTAGTGGTTCCATCCGACCCGTACACGGTCCGGGGACTGCTCGCCGCCGCGATCCGAGACGACGACCCGGTGTTCTTAGTCAACGACAAGAAACTCATCAACGAAGTCGGGTTCGCGCCTGGCGAATCGTATGAACTCCCGCTCGGCAAAGGCCGATATCTCAAGCATGGAGACGACGTGACGTTGATCGGGATGTCCTATACCTCGGTAGTCTGCAAACAAGCCGCCGCCGCGCTCGCCGAAGAGGGAATCGATGCAGAAGTCGTCGATATGCTCAGTCTTTCGCCTTTCGACGAGGAGATCATCGTCGAGTCGGTTAAGAAAACCAACCGCGTGGTTATCGTCGACGAAGACACACCACGCGCCAGCATGGCGTCGGAGTTCGCCGCGATTATCGCCGATAAAGCGTTCGACTACTTGGATGCACCCATCAAGCGTGTAACCGGACCCCACACTCCAGTGCCATACAACAAAGGCCTCGAAACCGCCTTTATGCCACAGCCAGATGATGTAGTGAACACCGTCAAGACCATGCTCGGGGTTTAGTCAGACCACCCGTTCCGAACATACAACCGCGTCGTCCGCTTCGGCCAATTTTCGCAACATCCGAAATGGATAGATGCCTGTCGAGTGTCCGTCGGTCCAGAGGAATTGCAGGGCGTACCTACCAACTTCGATGTAGTCGACGGCAATAACGTCCTCCGGCACGGTCGCTACGTTGAGCAAGATCCGGCCGGTCATCTCCTCGACGCAACCCGCACATGCACATTGCAAGCGCAAATATCGATACGGATACAAGCACGTTGGACCGTCGGACCAGGTGATGGAGACACCTTCGCCGACGAGATCGACGTGGGTTGCGATGATGTTAGTTTCTGACATTAAGGATTTGCGATGGTTGCCAGAGAACACGCCGATTCGCGACTCGAATCGCGACGCTGGGCTAACCTTGTTTAAGCGTATCTAACAACCACTCCGCAAACAGACACATGGGAGCAAAATCGTGACCACAGCTACTGATAACATCGTCGTCGGTTTAATCGGCGCGGGCGGAAACACCCGACTAAGACACATTCCAGGGTTACGCGAACAAGCGGGCGTCGAGATTAAGGGTGTGGTGAACCGATCTCTAGAATCGTCGAGGCGCGTCGCTGACGAGTTCGGGATTCCGGAAGTGTACGAAGATTGGGTGGAACTACTCGAAGACGACGACATCGACGCCGTGTGTATCGGAACTTGGCCTTACATGCATGCTCCGCTAACTATCGAGTCGCTCGAAGAAGGAAAGCACGTCCTCGTCGAGGCCCGCATGGCCATGAATTCAGACGAAGCGCTCGAAATGCTGGACGCATCCAAACGCGCTCCACACCTCATCGCACAGATCGTGCCTGCTCCCCATTCACTTGAGATCGACAGCACCATCATTAATCTCATCTCCGAGGGATTCATCGGCGATCTTGTTAACGTCAGGTTGCAGGTTGGCACTGGAAGCGATTTCCCAAATCCAGATCTGCCACTCCATTGGCGACACAATCGCGACTTCTCCGGCAACAACATCATGACGATGGGTATCTGGTACGAGGCGATGATGCGATGGTTCGGGCCGGCCGTCACAGTTCAAGCGCTGGGTCAAACGGTCGTCAAACATCGCATGGACGACGGGCGAAGACGCTCAACATCGATCCCTGACCACCTCGACGTGCTCACGAACATGGAGGGTGGGGGCTCAATGAACTATACCGTCACTACCGTTTCAGCATTCGCACGTGAACTTGACCTTTGGGTTCACGGTACCGACGGAGTGATCCGCGTCGAGTTAGCGGACCCGAACGCATCGAACGGCGCAACTTATGCCGTAAGTGGTGCACGGCGCGGCGACGGCGAAATGTCGCCGATAGAAGTGCCCGAGGAGAACCGCGGCGGTTGGCGAGTAGAAGAAGAGTTCATTAACGCAATCCGGGGCATCGAACCGGTAACCCACACCAACTTCACCGACGGTCTGAAGTACATGCAATTCACGGACGCAGTCTCCGAATCCGTAAAAAGCGGCGACATGGTTCGACTACCCCTTTAGTCACGTCCACATGGACGATCGCGACCGCGGATTACCGATCGGTCGTTGCCCAATTCTAGGCGAAAACCGATAGTCGTCTGTTTTCGCCATCTTGGTTTGAACAATTGCGTTACGTATGTAACATTGAACGTGTCATGAATTCAGATACTGAGACGTTCATACAAGAATTAACTGAAATCGGTCGACGAACATCCTTTGTGAAACCGGACAAAGTGATGGCGATGATCGAGCTACAGCCTGATCCGCCGAGCTTCGAAGACGTGTCGGCGAAGTCTGATCTGGCGAAGTGTGTTAACTCGCAACCAGCGCGGCCGCGATCCAACCAATCGATCGAGACCTCAAATGACGACGAGCAACTACCGACCGACGTCAGAGATCTGGATTTCGAGCCCGAAGAATTCGACGCTTCTGACGTAGTTGAATCCGAAGCGATTGTCAATCGAGTGTCTCCGCGAAACGATCGATTGGAGAACCTGCCGGAGCGCGAACGTCCCCGGGAACGGATGCACCAACTCGGGCCCGCAGGGATCACCACTACTGAACTGCTTGCTATCGTTCTAGGTTCGGGAATCCAAGGCAAGAACGTCAAAAATGTCGCCGATGAGTTGTTGGTCACTTTCGACAGTTTGAGGGGACTCAGCAGAGTCAGCGCATTCAACATGCAAAAAGTCGATGGCATTGGTAGCACCAAAGCTGATGTCCTCACCGCGGCATTCGAGTTAGGCAGACGAGCGGCGCTTGAAGACGTCGAAAATACTGAGGGTGACTATGGTTCCCCCATGGCAAACGGCGAAAGCATCGCTTGGTGCGTTGCTAAGCAGTTCACGACGCACCTGCGCGATAACCCTCAAGAGGAGATGTGGATCGTTTTCCTTGATGTCCGGAACCGTTACCGCGGCAGAACGCGTGTTTACATCGGCTGTTGCGATCAACTAGTTGCCAAAACCGGCGAAATTCTGAGTCGTGTCGTCGAACGTAATTTCCCGCGTTACGCACTGGTCCACAATCATCCGTCCGGCAGAGGGGACCCGAGCGGCGCTGACATCTCGTTTACCGACCGCTTAGTGATGGCCGGTCACCTACTCGACATCGAATTGGTCGACCACATCGTGTTGGGCGAAGACATGCACAGTTTCGTCAGCATGCGGCAGCGCAAGTTGGTGGATTTTTCGACTAATCCCCGGACTAGCCGCAAACTCAGCTGACGGCGTTCGATTGCCGATACCAATCGTCGACTCGGATCCAGGCAAATCGTGTGACCGGTCCGCCACTCGGCAACTCTCCGCCGCATGCTTCGCCAGACACCGGGATGTCAGCGTTTCGAAGAACTTGAGCGACGTCGGCGCTCGGCGTGTCGTCAGACTTGCTACCGTACGCGCCGAAAATCAATGCCCCGTCCTGACTGACCGCGTGGGTCAGCAGATGCCGCGCCAAATCGGGAAACAGCGCAATCGGAACCAAATCCCAGATGGCGTAAACCCATCGAAATCTCCTCGGCGGCAACCAACCCCAAGCGTTTCCCACCCAAAAATGGTGCGAAAGATCGTCAAACCTCCGTGTCGATTTTTGCAATAAAAGCGGATTGAGGTCGAGGCCGTAGGGCACGAGAGCGCCCCCGCGTTCAGACGCCCACTTCACGACAGATTCGAGGAGAAATCCGTTGGCACATCCTAAATCCAAGAATTCACCATCACCTTCTACACCTTCCAGCAACGGAGACCGTTCCGCTCGCCATCGCTCGGCACCGCCACTGAAGCCAGACTGCTTGATCGGATCGTTTTCCGCCAAATATGCTGGCTCGAGAAGTCGGATCGAAGCAAGGTGCTCTTCAGGCAGTTTTGAAGGGCGTCTGCGTTGTTCATCGGATGGTTTTGGGGTCATCGGTGTTACGATACTAATCCCAGATGAGAGTTGGGAAATCGTAGTTGACACTGTCTAGATCGGGCAGAATCGAGCGCAACGTAATTCGGGAGTAGAAGCCATGACGCAATCAGTGGCGATTGATCTAAATGCCGATATCGGCGAATCGTACGCGTCGTACAAGATGGGCATGGACGAAGACATCGTCAAGCACATCACCTCGGCCAATATCGCTTGCGGTTTTCATGCAGGAGACCCCGATTGGATGGCGCGGACGGTCGCTCTCGCCGAAGAGCATGGAGTGAGCGTCGGAGCGCATCCCGCTTACCCAGACCTTGCCGGATTTGGACGCCGTGATATGGCATTGACGCCCGACGAGGTCGCGCACGCCGTGACGTACCAAGTTGGTGCGCTCACCGCCTTCACGAATGGCAAGAGACTCGAACACGTTAAACCCCACGGTGCCTTGTACAACCGAGCTGTGGGCGACGAAGACATCGCTGCCGCTGTTGTCCGAGCGATACGCAAGATCGACGACGAATTGATACATGTTGTGCTCGCCAACTCGGTGTGGGAAGACGTAGCGCGGAACGAAAACGTCCGCGTCGCGCGCGAATGTTACGCCGATCGCGCAGTGACCCCGCAGGGATCTCTAGTACCGCGTTCGCAGGCTGGTTCTGTCATCCACGAGATCGGAGAAGTCGTCTCCCGTTCATTGCGCCTTGCCGCGGAAGGGAAAGTTACGGCATCGGACGGTAACGATATCGAATTCGCAGCCGACACGATCTGCTTGCATGGCGATACGCCGGGTGCGGTGGAGATGGCGGCCTCAGTTAGAGCGACCTTCGAATCGAACGGGATCGAGGTGAAGCCGCTCACTTCGATTCTGGGTTGACCACGACCGACGTCAATTGCGACAGTGGACCAGTGATCAAATATCCGCGCATTCTCCCGGCAAGCGATTCCTCGATACTCATCGAGTTTGGCGACACTATCGACTATAAGACGAACGCGCGGGTCTACGCGTTGCAAACGGAGATTGAAAACTCCGATCTTGGAACCTCCGTCGTCGAATTCATCCCCTCCTACAGGTCGTTGCTCGTCGAATACGACGTGTCAGAATACCCCTACGCCGATTTACAGGAGCGTGTCAACGATCTGATCGGGACAACGACAGTGTCCGGCGGCACTGAGATGAGTTCTGAACAGGCTTCTCACCAGATCCCGGTCGCATACGGGGGCGATTACGGGCCTGACCTCGAGAATGTCGCAAAACACGCTGGCTTGACGCAAGAAGAGGTAATTGCGATTCATTCGGATACCGACTATCGTGTCTTCATGTTGGGTTTCGCCCCAGGATTCCCGTACTTGGGAGGCATGGATTCTCGGATCGCATGTCCGCGGTTAGCCACACCCCGAACGCTAGTGCCCGCGGGTGCCGTCGGAATTGCTGAATCACAGACCGGTGTGTATCCCAACCCAAGTCCGGGAGGTTGGCAAATCATCGGTCGAACGCCGATGAAACTCTTTGATGTCGACGCTGATCCACCTTCTGCGATGCTACCGGGCACCAAGGTTACTTTCGTTCCGATCGCCAAGGACGAGTTCGAGACGACTGTTGGTTCGGAATGAACTCATTAGTCGAAGTAATCTCGCCCGGCAATCGTTTGACAGTTCAAGACCTCGGTCGACGCGGTAGCCAAAGATTCGGAGTTTCAGTAAGCGGCGTCCTCGATTTAGCGGCTGCGGTCACCGCGAATCGACTAGTGGGCAATCCCGCAACTTCGGCAATGCTGGAAGCCACATTTGGCGGTGTGTCACTGAGCTTCAACAGCGAAACGCGGGTTGCGGTTACAGGGGCGGAGGTGAGCGTGGATGTGAATGGGTTCCAAATGCCACTTTGGGAAACTATGATTCTGCCCACGGAGGCGGTGATTACCCTGTCGATACCGTCAACCGGTCTATATTCCTACATATCCATCGCAGGTGGCATCGACACTCCGATCGTTTTGAATTCCAGATCGACGCACGTCGCATCAGCGCTCGGTGGCCATGAAGGTCGGAGCCTCGCTGTCGGAGATACCTTGCCGATCGGTGAAGAATTTGACGGTCAACCACGACCGCGCGCCGGTACGACTGCACCGCAAAGTGTCGTTTCTGGAACTTACGACCGCGAACGGCCCATTCGAGTGATTTCTGCGCCCCAGTACGATGCATTCGACGACGATGCAAAGTCGAAGTTTTTTGCAACGGCATTCACGATCAGCAACCTAACCGACCGCCAAGGGGCCAGGTTGGACGGTGCATCAATCCCCGCGATCGATGGCAAGCACGATATTGTGTCGGACCCCGCGTACATGGGTGCAATACAAGTCCCATCGGATGGCAAACCGATCGTGCTGTTGGCCGATCGTCAACCGACGGGAGGATACGCAAAGATTGCTTCGGTAATCGGTCCCGATTTGCCGAACGTTGTCCAACGCACGCCCGGTTCTGAGATTGCGTTTGAACTCGTCGGTATCGAAGATGCCCAAGAATTGGCGCGTGGATTCCAGAAATCGATCTACCAAACACCATTGATCGAACCGGCAAGCATTTTCGCCTCGCATCTCGAAGTCGATGGCAAAACCTACAATGTTCAGATAGTGCGTCCGACGACAATTGAGGAAGCGATGGTTGCCAACGGCATCATCTATGCGGACATCCGCGACCACGCGGAGATCGCAGTAACCGTTGAAGCGTCGCACGAATAAACGGGTGAGATGAACGGCACCGACCATTAGATGTTCTCACGATTACAGGAATGACTGAAAAGCATAGAACGCGGAAATTGGATTGGATTTCGAACCGATAATCGACGGGCTGTATGTCAGCGGCATCGGAATGGGTATGACGAGCGCGGTGCTCGTCATTTTGGCGTTGTCCGTGCGCGGCATGGCGTTGTTCGACGCCTATTCGAATCGGCGTGCGGCGGCGAAAATAGCAAGCGACGAAATCGAGTCTGAAGCAGACAATGATTCCGAGTCGGCAAATGCAGGCGGTCCGGCTGAATCCGGGGCAGCTCGCGCGGCCGCGATAGCAGTCGCGATCGCACTTTCGCAAAGATCCGAATCAACTACCGTAGCAACACATCAATCGCCGTCGGGTGTTCATGTTGCCCATTCATACGACACTTGGTTGACAGAAGGGCGAGCGAGGCAACGCTCAAACCGCGACGTTGCGCGGGTCTCTAAGGCGTGGAAATGACGAACCGATACCGCATCACAGTGCAAGGTGTCACCTACGATGTTGAGGTCGGAGACATCTCGTCTTCGCCAGTCCAAGTGACCGTAGACGGTGTTGGTTACGAAGTCGAGATACCCGACGCGCCTGAATCCCCATCGCCGTCGGCACGCCCATCACGCGTCGAGCCAAGACATACGCCTCGTCGCCGCCCGGCAGAGCGGTCTCGACCGTCGATGTCTGGAGCTTCTGATTCCGAAGATGTTGTTCGTGCACCGATGCCTGGTCGGATCGTGCGCGTGAATGTCGCAACTGGTGACTCAGTCACGCGGGGACAGGCGATCGCGGTACTCGAATCGATGAAGATGGAGAACACTATCGCGGCACCACGTGACGGAGTTGTATCGCAAGTGCACGTCTCAGCCGATGAATCGGTTCAGCATGGACAATCGCTTGTGGAGCTCGAATAAGTTATGTCTGGCGATGGCGTATTAGACCAAATTTTCGTCGGTTTCGAAGCTATAGGCGAAGATCCTCGCATCGTCGCGATGTGGGTTATCGCTGCCGCACTTCTCTATGTTGGTGTCGCCAAGCGCAAGGAACCGTTGTTGCTAGTTCCGATTTCAATGGGTATTCTCTTCGCGAATCTGCCTTTGGGTGAGTTCATTCGAGTAGGTGGTGAAGGCGAACCGACTGGGGTTCTGCGGACGTTCCAGACCGTCGGATTGGAGACGGACATCTTTCCCTTGCTCATCTTCTTGGGCGTCGGCGCGGCGACAGATTTTTCGCCGATGCTTTCCAATCCGAAGACGTTGCTGTTGGGGGCTGGCGCGCAAGCAGGGGTGTTCTTCGCTTTGATCGGCGCGTTGGTTCTAGGTGCACTTGGATGGTTCGAGTTCGGACTGCTCGAGGCGGCATCAATTGGAATAATCGGTGGTGCGGACGGTCCGACAACGATCTTCATAGCGACGCGGATGCGCGAGTTGGGAGAAGCATTGCCGCACGTCCAAGTGCGTGACATCGTTGGTGCGACTGCGGTCGCGGCGTATTCGTATATGGCGCTGGTTCCAATAATCCAGCCTCCGTTGATCAAACTATTGACAACGAAAAACGAGCGTCAGATACGCATGGAATATCCTACCGAATCGGTCTCGCGTAGGTCGTTGATCATCTTCCCCATATTGACCACCCTCGTCGTCAGCGTCTTGGTTCCGTCGGCCTCCCCATTGATCGGCATGCTGATGCTCGGCAATTTAATCAAAGTGTCCGGCGTCGTACCTCGACTCGCAGATGTATCAGAAAATGCATTGATGAACGCAACGATTGTTATTCTCGGATTGTCAGTTGGTGCGACCATGCCGGGCTCCATCTTCCTGCAACCCGAAACGCTCGGTATATTCGTTCTGGGTTTATTCGCTTTCGCGACCGCGACGATCACCGGTGTGCTTCTAGCGAAGTTAATGAACTTGGTTTCGAAAAGCAAAGTTAACCCGATGATCGGGGCCGCCGGCGTTTCGGCGGTGCCGATGGCCGCCCGCGTCGTCCAGAACATGGGTCAGGACGAAGACCCTGACAACTACCTCTTGATGCACGCGATGGGCCCGAATGTCGCAGGCGTCATCGGCACCGCGACCGTTGCTGGTGTTCTCATCGCGGTTGTCCCATCTCTCCTTGGTTGATTAGATTGCCGCCCGAACACACTGCGCGTGTAATATCGATTTTCGTAAGCGATTGCCCAAACAAAACCGCTGTTCCACGGAGAATCAACAATGCCTGACCTCACGATGCGAGGGGTTTACCCGATACTCTCGACGCCGTTTGATCAAGACGGAAACATCGTCTTTGATGATCTGGAGAACCAGGTTGACTGGATCGTTGATCAAGGCGTCAATGGCGTTGGAATCGCGATGGCGAGCGAGGTCTTTAAGTTCACCGAACAAGAGCGAGACGCAGTTCTGAGATCGGTGGTGGACACTGCTAGCGGCCGGGCAAAAGTGGTGATGAACACTGGCGCTGAGGGTACGGATGCGACGATCTACTACTCCAAGAGGGCGGAGGAGTTGGGTGCGGATGCGTTGATGATCCGTCCGACAAGTTACATCCCTACGACGGCTGCGGAGCACATTGAGTTTTTCGTGAGCGTCGCGGCTGCGGTCAGCATTCCGATCTTCTTGCAGGACCAAAGCACCGCGCAAGTTCCGCCGGCGATGGCCGCCGCGTGCGCGCGGCGGCACGAAAACCTTTGCTATATCAAGGTCGAAACGCCGCCTACAATCCCTCGCATGGCGGAAGCACAGAGCCTAACCAGTGACGGCACCGACCTCGTGCTGTTCGGGGGAATGGGTGGCGCGTTCTTTTTGGAGGAATTGCGACGAGGGTCGGTTGGAACCATGCCTGGATCAACGCTGCCCGACAAGTTCGTTCAGATCTTGGAACTATGGGATTCGGGTGATCAGGCAGGGGCGCATGATGCGTTCGACAAGTACGCATCCATCATCCGAACCTTGGCACAAGGTCAAGGATTAGCGAATTGGATCTACAAACACATAATGTGGCGACGCGGTGTTTTCAGCCGAGGCGGCATTCATGCCCGAGGTCCCTCGCTGAGGCCGGACGCGACACACTTGCGAGAGGTCGATGACTTGCTCGACCGTGTTGGCTTGCTCGAAGTTACCGGTTAGCCCGCGAAGCAAGCGTCGAAAAGTTGAGGCATTCTCCCAAAAACATATCACGATGCCGAAACGGCTTCGATTGCACCGTTGAGGCGACTGAAGAAGTTGCTGTCGGAAACTGTCGACGCCATGTCGCGTCGAATCAAACTACACACGAAAACATCCAGCTTCGGGAGTCACGATGGATGTGATTCTCGGCACGACCACCGATTTCCCAGTATGGGAATTGGCCTTGATGGCCGCCATTTCGCTCGGCGTAGGATTGACCGGTGGCATCGTAGGCATCGCGTTGGGCGTGATACGTCTCCCGATGTTGACATTGTTCGGCGTCGACCCATTGATCGCGGCCGGCACAAATCTAATGATCAGCGTTATGGGATCGACCGTGGGCACGCTCGAAGCGTCGTTCGATCATCGCGTCGCACCGACCGTAGTGTTGGCTATGGGCGGTCCCGCCATGGTGGGGGCGTTTATCGGTGGTTATTTCGCCAACGTGGTGCCGATCTGGATACTGTTGACCGCGGTCACGTTGCTGATGGGTTGGTCGGCGTTGTTCCTCATCGCGTGGTCGGTTCGCATCGTTCGAATTCGCCGGCGGTATCCGGCAGCTCGCCTTAGGAAAGCTATGACGGGTGGTGGGAACGAAGACGAAATGCACCTTGACGCAAAACAAGTCAGTCGGGAAGGCGCCGCTGGTTTCACGATTGGTTTGATCGGAGGCGCGGTTGGATTGGTTCTCGGAGTATTGAGGATGCCAGCATTATTGGCGATGAAAATGGACCCCCACAAAGCGGCCGGGACTAATCTGGCGATTACGGTGTTCGTCGGCATTTCCGGTTTCGTTGGTCACTTATTGCGCGGAAGTGTGGATTGGCACCTTATCGCGATCGTTGGGTTACCCGGTGTGTTGGGAATGTTCATCGGAACTCGCATGGCTAACCGATTTGACGCCCCAGGATTGAGGCTTGTGGTCGGCATCGTATTGTTGCTCGTTGCACCGGCGGTCCTGTTCGGCGCGTTTCGCAACATAAACTGATTCAAATCAAAACCCATGAGACCGATCTTGATGCGGAGCAATTTCCAAGACGCTATGGCGACGGAGAAACCGTTGCAGATTGCGGGCGTAATCAATGCGTACGCGGCAATTCAAGCAAAGAATGCGGGATTCCAAGCGATCTACATTTCTGGAAGCGGTGTCGCGACGGCATCTTATGGTCTGCCCGACCTCGGGATGACAGGTTTGACCGACGTTCTGGCGGATGTGCAGAGGATTATTTCAGTTTGCGATTTACCGTTGCTCGTCGATTGTGACACCGGGTGGGGTGCAGCATCATCAATCGCACGAACGGTCCGAGAAATGGAGCGCGCCGGTGTCGCCGCGATTCACATCGAAGACCAGGTACAAGAAAAGCGATGCGGCCATTTACCCGGCAAGATGGTAGTGGAGACCAACGAGATGTGCGACCGGATTAAGGCCGCGGTCGACGCTTGCACCGACCACGAATTCATCATCATGGCCCGTACTGATGCTTTGGCGATGGAGGGATTGGCAAGCACGTTAGATAGGTGCAGCGCGTATGTGGAAAGCGGTGCGAACGCGATATTTGCCGAGGCGGTAACGGATCTGGATCAATACCGTGCGTTTGCTACCCGCACTGGCGTTCCGATCTTGGCAAATCTTACGGAGTTCGGCAAAACGCCCCCGTTCACTATCGACGAACTGCGGAGTGCCGACGTAGCAATGGCTTTGTATCCCTTATCGGCGTTTCGCGCGATGAGCCTTGCCGCTGAGAGCGTGTACGCTGAAATCAGAGGTGCGGGCACCCAGGAAAAAATCGTCGACAAGATGCAGACGCGTGAGCAACTCTACGAAAATATCGGCTACCGCGAATACGAGCACAAGATAAACGAATTGTTTTCTGCTCGAGATCAACCGGAATAAATCACATGACCATCATCGCAAAAGGTTTGGCCGGGGTCACCGTAGGTGAAACCGCCATTTCCACGGTAGGCAAAGCCGGCGCTGGGCTGACATATCGCGGCTTCGGCATCCAAGATTTGGCGAGGCATGCCACTTATGAAGAGGTAGCTTATCTCCTCATCTACGGAAAGCTCCCCAATGTCTCCGAGCTAAATGCTTACCAGGAGCGCTTGGCCAAGTTGCGCGTGTTGCCTCCGTCAATTTGCCAGATGCTGGAAACTTTGCCGATGTCAACGCACCCCATGGACGTGTTGAGGACTGGCGCGTCGATGATCGGTTCGTTGGAACCAGAAGGCGAGAACGGTAGGGGAGCGGCGTACGTGGCGGACCGCCTGATTGCGAGCATGACATCGATGCTGGGTTACTGGCATCGTTACGCGCGTCGAAAGCAGCGCGTAGACACGCAATCAGATGAGACTAGCTTGGCGGGACATTTCCTACGATTGATGAATGATGCGCCACCGATCGAAACCGCAAGGCGCACCCTCGACACGATCTTCGTGCTATACGCGGAGCACGAATTCAACGCCTCCACGTTTACAGGACGAGTTGTTACAAGTACGTTGGCCGACACCTATTCTGCCGTTGTCGCGGCAATTGGTGCTCTGCGCGGGCCGTTACACGGCGGTGCAAACGAGGCGGCGATGGAGTTGATCGCTTCGTTCGAAACGCCGCAAGAAGCGGAAAAGTCGATAAAGCACATGCTCGATGCGCGCAGATTGATCATGGGATTCGGTCATCGCGTCTACAAGAACGGCGACCCACGTTCGGACATCGTCAAGGAGCTGGCACGCCAACTATCGTACGAAAGCGGAAACACGATGTATTTCGAAATTTCGGAAAGCATCGAAAACGTAATAATGCGTGAAAAAGGACTGTTCCCCAACCTAGATTTTTACTCGGCGACCGCATACCATCTGTGCGGGATACCAACCGTGATGTTCACGCCGCTATTCGCGGTAAGCCGAACATCGGGATGGGTAGCCCACGTGATCGAACAACGCAACGACAACAGTTTGATTCGACCAAACGCTGACTACACCGGCCCGCCAGCGCAAGAATTCGTCGAGTTGCAGGGACGGTAATGGCGAATCGCTACGACGATCTCATCGCCGAGATTGCGGCGTACGCGTGCCTAAAGAACGAGATCGGCACTGAAGACGCCTACGCCACGGCTCGACTGGCGCTGATGGATTCGGTCGGTTGCGCGCTGTTGGCGCTGGGATTCCCGGCGTGCAGCGACTTCATCACCTCGGATGATGCATCGTCCAACATCCCAGGTGGTGTGCCGATTCCCGGCACCGCCCACACTAAAACGGCTTCACAAGCGGCATTTGACATCACCACCGCGATCCGATGGCTGGATTTTAACGACACATGGTTAGCGAACGAGTGGGGACACCCCTCGGACAATTTCGGAGCGATACTTGCCGCGGCCGACAGCTTTGCCCGGACTAATCAGCGTGAGTTCCGGATGCGTGAGGTGTTTGAATTCGCCATCCGTGCGTATGAGCTTCAGGGCGTTTTGGCGCTCGACAACGCATTCAACCGAGTGGGGATAGATCACGTCCTGCTGGTCAAGGTTGCGTCCGCAGCAGTGGCAGCCGCAGTTTTTTCCTGCGGAGATGAGGAAATCGTTTCCTCAGCGGTTTCTCACGCTTGGCTCGACGCGACTCTTCGCACGTATCGACACGCACCTAACACGAACGCCCGCAAATCTTGGGCCGCCGGTGACGCTGCGTCGCGCGGATTGACCCTCGGGTCGTTCGCCACACGCGGGATGCCCGGGGTAAAGACCGCGTTGACGGCGCCGACGTACGGTTTCCAAGACGTCTGGTTTGAGGGGCGTTCGGTGACACTGCAACGTGAATTGGCATCGTATGTCATGGAAAACGTGCTCTTCAAGGTTAAGTATCCGGCCGAGTTTCACGGCCAAACTGCAGTCGAAGCCGCAGTCGCACTGCATCCGCATATCGCTCATCGTTTGCCAGACGTAAAGACTGTTGAAATCAAGACACAAGAACCGGCGATCCGAATCATCGACAAGCGCGGTGCGCTAAACAACCCTGCCGATCGGGACCACTGCATCCAATACATGACCGCAGTGGCTTTGATCAAAGGAAACGTCACCTCCGATGACTACGAGGAGAACGCGGCGCGTGATCCGCGCATCAACAGTTTGCGCGAAAAAATGGTTGTAACTGAACGCCAGAACTACTCGGTGGAATACCTCGACCCTGATCGGAGATCAATAGCAAACGCAATCCAAGTGCATTTCAATGACGGCAGCTGTACCGAGGAAATCGAGGTCCGCTATCCGATCGGCCATCGAACGAGGCGTCCCGAAGCGATCCCCTTGCTTGGTGCGAAATTCTTGGAAAACTTGCGCTCAACTTACGGCGACGGCGATTACTCGGCGCGCGTTCAAGATCTATTTCGAGTTCCGGAATCGCTCGACGAAATGCCGGTGACTAACTTCATGGACGTTTTGGGAGCGATCCCTGCCACGGAAAGGACAGCATCCAATTGACAGACAAGCTGACGGGCAGTGACCTGTTGAATCTCTCGTTACAAGCCGAAGGGGTTGACACGCTATTTGGCATCGCCGGAGATCACATCCTCGATATGCTTGATCGAATGGTTGACGAACCGTTTCGGATGATCGACACTCGACACGAATCGGGGGCGGTTCACGCTGCCGATTCTTACTCTCGAATCCTGAGGCGAGCCTCCGTCGCCCTCTCGACCACACCAGGACACGCAAACGCGGTACCTGCACTGGCGAATGCGTTGCACTCCGAAGCGCCGGTGGTAAACATCGCGGGCAGCGCTGACTCCCCAAATCTGGGTCGCGGCGCGATGCAAGAGATCGATCAGGTTGGCATCGCGCGACCGGTTACGAAGGGTGCATGGGAAGTGCCGTCGCCGGAACGCATTCCGGAGTTCGTCGCTCTTGCCTTTCGAACCGCTTTGAGCGGTCGGCAAGGTCCCGTTCACTTGACTATCCCGCACGATTATCAATCCGCAACGGTTGACGCCGCAGATTTCGAGCGTTACGCTCCACGGGAATACAGTGCACCGGCTCGGGTATTGGCCGATCCCGAGCGAGTCCGGCAGGCAGTAAAGTTGCTCAACTCTGCGGAACGCCCATTAATATTCGCCGGATCTTCGGCTGGTGCGACCGCCGATCCCGAAGTTGTGCGATGCCTAATTGAGACTACACGCGCTCCATTCGTGTCAGAGGATTCTGCACGTGCACTGATTCCTGATTCGCATCCTTCCAGTTTCGGATTGGGGTACCTACCGTTAAACCGCGCGGCGCAAATGGTGCGGGATGCCGATGTCGTTTTGATGCTGGGCAAACGATTGGATTACACGCTGGGTTTCGGTGGCTCGCCGCCATTTAACGCGAATGTGAAAACCATCGTTGTCGACCCGTCACCGGCGCAGATCGGCCGGGCTCGTTCAGCGGAAATATCGATTCTTGGGGATCTAGGACCGGTTTGCGATCAGTTGAATGCCGAGGCTGAGCGATTGACTTGGGAAGAGCGGACCGATTGGATATCGTCCCTGCGACGCACGCACGATGAGTGGTTGGCGGAGCTGTACGAGCTGGCTCGATCACCGGAGCCGATGCACCCGATGTATGTAAGCGAGGCGGTTCAACGATACCTCGATGATGACGCCCATATTACGTTTGACGGTGGAGATTATTGCCACTTCTTACGTGCGTCGATTCCGCGCGAGCTACCGTTCAGGTTTCACAACGTTTCGAGTTTTGGAATGATCGGCGTGGGAATCGCGTATGGGCTCGGTGCCCAAGCGGCATTGCCCGACACGCAATGCATTGTGGCGACCGGCGACGGTTCATTCGGTTTCAACGGAATGGAACTTGACACGATGGTGCGCCACAACCTACCGGTAAAGATCCTGTTAGGCAACAACTCGATCTGGGGAATCGACTGGCAGATCCAGAAGGGCATCTACGGGCGTCCGGTCTGGACTGACTTGGCGCAAGGCACGCGGTACGATCTGGTCGCGAAGGGTTTGGGCGCGTATGGCGAGAATGTGACCAGCGCAGAACAATTGGAACCAGCCATAAAACGGGCATTCGACTACAACGGGCCAGCTTTGCTCAACATTGAGGTCGGGCAGATAATCAGTCCTGTGGCGGAAGCCGCCATCGACCGCAAAATGGGTTCGCACGGATAGATGCCGGGATTACAACAATGGAGAATCAAAAATGACAACCAAAGTTGACAAGACGCGGGCACCGGATGGTGGCGCCGGGTATTTCGACCCTGATTACGTAGAGCGCAGAGAGTTGTTGCCAGGTGTGACAGCTCGACTAATCTGGGGGGAGCGGGTGATGATGGGCATCATCGACATCGATCCGGACGCGATCGTCCCCTGGCACTCGCACCCTCATGAACAATGCGGGCGAGTACTCGAAGGTTCCGCGTGGTTCGAGCTAGAAGGGCACGAAAAAACCAAGTTGGTGGCCGGGGAACACTATGTTATCCCGGGCAACGTACCGCATCAGGTTAGGGCGACCGAGGAAGGTTGCGTCGCCCTCGACATTTGGTCGCCCATCCGCCAGGAATACATCTCCGAGGACATCGGTTTTTTCGCCAACGATTGAGGCTTTTTTCAAAGCTACAGACAGCAAACCGCGTCCGAACGTCAACGATAGTGACGAGCGGACGCAGATTGCGTCATTGCGACCGAAGTCGCTACGACCGGCTTACTGCTTGGTCTCCCAAAAGATATTGCCGATCTCTTCGAGTGCCGCTTTGAAAGCTTGGGCAGCGTCCATGTCAATGTTCTGCTTGACCTGACTGCCGAGCTTGCATGCGTTCCACACGAGTTCGTGAAGGTTGGGGTACTTCTCTAAGTGCTCGGGTTTGAAGTAGTCGGTCCAGATTATTAGGATGTCGTCCTTCGCCTTTGTGGCGTGCTCCTCCTTGGCGGCAACGTAACGGATAAGATTGTTACGCGCGCCTAGGGTCGATACGTCTTCCGATTCGAGTATCAACTCGGTCATGCGGATGCACGTCTGAGCAGCTTGGATCGCGTCATGCGGGTCGTAGATACCGCACGGAATGTCACAGTGTGCGTGTGCAACGCCGAAGGGTGACAGTCGGTCGGCTAATCTTTTGACACTTCCTAGCATTGTTGTGGTTCCTTTCGTTCTTCCGCGAGGCATTTTCGCGAATAGGTTCGGTGATAGTCGAATACGGGTCGATTATCCACTTCAAGAATAGACTAACCCGATGATCGCTAGCGTCAAAAGGATATTACAAAGCATCGAGGCATTACCCGGTGCCGTTGTTGAGCGTTTGATCAGCAAATGGGTTGTGATAGTCGGGCACTCTATGTATCCCACACTCCGAGACGGACAGCGCGTACGGGTCAGCCGCAGAGCCTATCGGATCCGTTCGCCGGAACGATGGGATGTGGCGTTTTTCGAACACCCTCGTCGCGACGGCTTTTGGGAGACCAAAAGAGTCATCGGCCTACCCGGCGAGTCCGTGATTTTGGAAAACGGGCGACTTTACATCGACGGCAAGGAATTCGATGAACCATTCATTTTCGGTGTGCAACCGCGCGTCAACCGAGAATGGCAGTTGCAGGATAACGAATACATCTTGTTTGGCGACAACCGGAGACGTTCTACCGACAGCCGGGAGTTTGGACCCGTTCCCCGCGATCACATCGCCGGTAGGGTCGTTGTGCCGGAAAGTGATTCTCCCGGCGATCGTTAACGGTGTCTAGGGAACCTGATCGTATTTAACCGAATCACGCGGACGCCGTCGACATCTCTCGTATCAGAGCATTGACCCGTCGGGCAATCTCGTGGATCAAAGAAACGATCTCTTCGTCATCGGCCATCTCGGAGGGATCGGGCAAATCCCAACCATCTACATCCGAGAAGTTGATAGCCGGACATGCTTCGGCGTCGACGTTGCAACCCAAGGTGACAATACGCGGCTTGGAAGCGAGCATCGAGTCGGTCAAAAGTTTCGGCGTCTCATTGCTGGTGTCAAGATTGAAAGCTTCTAAAACTTGCTTAACTGATGGGTTGACCCGTTCGCTGGGGATCGTTCCCGCGGATTCAGACCGCAGGCCTAAACCAAGTCTGGTTGCACTGTCGTTGAATAGCACCTTGGCTGCCACACTCCGACCAGCGTTATGCACGCAGATGAAGAGAACATCGATTCGGTCATCACTCATATCGGCTCCTCACGACTTCTTCAAGTTCTTTGTTGTTGCCTGGTAACCCGGTTTCGATAACCAGCTTGTAGATCAACGCTCCGATCGGAGCACCCACGAGCGGTCCCACGATGTAAACCCAGAACCCGCCTTCTGGCCCAGGAATTGCGATTTCACCCCAACCAGCAAGGGCTGCTACGATCCGCGGCCCGAAATCGCGCGCCGGGTTCCAACCCGCTTGAGTGATTGGCGCGAACAGACTAATCAACGCGGCAACTGTGAAACCGATGAAAAACGGTGCCATTCCATTCGTCGGGATGCCGGCATTGCGACGTTCGGTAATCGCAAATATAACCAATGCCAAAATAGCGGTGCCGAAGGCCTCTACCGCGAACGCGTGAAACGGCGATATGGAAAGCGAATCGAACATTGCCGGATTCGGAAAGTACTCGCCGAACGCCATCGCCGATTTCTCGCTTCCTTCAGCACCCCTGACGATTCCGTTGTCAGCTTCGAATTGATCGATGAACGGATTGAAGAGGATCAACACCACGATACCGGCGAGGACCGCACCGAGCAACTGTGAGATCCAGTAGGCGAATAGGCGATTTAGCGGGAATTGGTCGCGGCGAAATATGACGAACGCGAGACTGACTGCGGGATTGAGATGCGCACCCGAAACAGCACCGCTGACATATATGGCAATCGTCACACCAAAGCCCCAAACCGCAGCCACCTGCCACAGTCCCATCTGTGCGCCGGTGTACACTGCGGCCGCGACGGAACCAGTGCCGAATAGGACCAATATGAAGGTTCCCAGTGTCTCTCCCATGCAGGCATTCAACAATCGGGTCTTCTTAGGTGGGTCTGAATTCACCTTGACGAGGCTCATCAGCGAATTCCCTTGATCCATCGGGCTGCATCGATGGCGAAATAGCTGATGATGGCGTCGGCACCAGCTCTTTTGATGCTCAGCAAGACTTCCAGAACCGTGTTCTCAAGATCAATCCATCCCTTCGATGCCGCCGCATGGATCATCGAAAATTCGCCGCTCACGTTATACGCATACAACGGGTAGTCTCGAAACCGAGAACTCGCCGAGGCGATCACATCGAGATAAGAAAGGGCCGGTTTGACCATGATAAAGTCTGCGCCTTCAGCAATATCGGCTTCGATTTCCTGCATCGCCTCTTCATGTTGGCTCGGCGCCATTTGGTAGGCGCGCCGATCGCCGAAACTCGGAGCAGAATCCGCGGCGTCTCGGAACGGTCCGTAGAAGGCCGAGGCATACTTCGCCGAGTATCCCAAGATCTTTACGCTTTCGTGGCCAGCATCATCGAGCGCGGCTCTAATCGCCGACACCTGTCCATCCATCATTGCCGACGGTGCCACCACGTTAGCGCCGGCATCGGCGTGAGATACCGCAGTATCCGCCAGCAAATCCAACGTCGCGTCGTTGTCCACTTCGCCACTGGCGGTCAGTTGGCCACAGTGTCCGTGGTCGGTGTACTCGCACATGCAGACGTCAGTTATCGTCTCGGCTTCGGGCAAATGCGCTCTGAACTCGGCGACGGTACGTTGAACCGCTTCGATTGGGGACCAAGCACGCGTGCCCGTCGCGTCTTTTTCGTCAGGGATGCCAAAGAAAAGGAAACGATTGACATCGGCGAGCATGGCAGTTTCCGCCTCACGCATCGCTTCATCGGTCGACATTCGGGCGATCCCCGGCATCGACGGCACCGGCTCACGTCGGTTGACACCGTTGATGACGAACATCGGGTAAACGAATTCCGAACCGTCGAGCTGCGTCTCAGCGTTTGACGAACGCACCTCAGCACTCGACCGCAAAGGACGAAAACGTCGGAATTCGGGGAGGGCGGAGGATGACATTACATTCAGGCGCGGTCTTGGAAATAGGTTGCCAAAGCTGAGATCATTCCCGGGATGGTTTGCTGTTCAGGAACGATGTCCACTCGAACGCCGAGAGACATCGCCGTTTCAGTTGTTACCGGTCCCATGCAGACTACAACCCCATTGTTAATTCCAGTTACGTCTCCTGAGAGGAGGCCGACCAAGTTCTTGACCGTAGATGAGCTGGTGAACGTAACCACGTCGATTCCGACGTCGAACGCTTTTCGTGCCATCTCCGCGGAATCCTCCGCGGTTACGGTACGGTATGCAGCGACTTCGGTCACCTTCGCTCCGAGCTGGCGCAATCCGCGCGGCAGCGTATCGCGTCCGATATCAGATCTGAACACGACGGCAGATTTTGGCGCAAGGTCACGGGCGCGAAACGCCTCCACCAATCCATCAGCCGTAAACGTGTCCGGCGTGAGGTCCGCTACGATGCCGTGCGACCTCAAAGCCGCGACCGTCGCAGGACCGACTGCGGCGAGTTTATTGCGTGCGAACGCACGCGCATCCGAACCCTTGGCATTAAGTTGTCCCAACACTTGGTTCACCCCGTTCGGACTAGCAAACGCTACCCACTCAGCTTCATCCAAATTCGCCAAAGCCGCGTCAAGATCTGTTGTGTCTTCGATTGGCGCAGACTTGATCACCGGGCATTCGACGACATCCGCGCCGTAAGCGGTCAACCCCTGCGCCAACCTGCTTGCTTGGCTACGCGCACGTGTAACCAGTATGCGCTTGCGGAAAAGAGGAAGATTGTCGAACCAAGCGATGCGGTCTCGCAGCTCAACGACGCGGCCGATAACCAATGCTATCGGAGCGGTCAATTCGACTTCGGCCACCTTGGATTCGATGTCGCTCAGCGTGCCTGTAACCGTTCGTTGCATCGCGGATGTGCCGCGATGGATAGCCGCTACGGCGTCGTTTGGCGAGCGACCAAAGCCGATTAATCGAGATGCAATCTCGCCGATCCTAGTAGCGCCCATCAAAACTACGACAGTCCCGTTGGTCTTTGCGACTGTTTCCCAGTTGACACTCGTCCCAGAAGCGCCGGTGGTGCGTTCGCTGCCCGTGACGATGGTGACGGATGAGGCGACGCCGCGATGCGTTACCGGGATACCGCTGTATGTTGCAGCTCCGATCGCTGAACTAACGCCCGGAACCACCTCGAACCGAACACCTGCCTCGGCAAGTGCCAACGCCTCTTCGCCGCCTCGACCAAAGACGAATGGGTCTCCTCCTTTGAGCCGACAGACAGCTTTGCCTTGCCGCGCTCGATCGATCAACAATTCGTTTATTTCGGTTTGCGTCAGCGCCACGGCACCGGGAGCTTTGGCGGCAGAGACCAATTCAGCATCATTTCGAGCCTCGCGAAGGAGTTCGCTGGAAGCCAAACGGTCGTATACGACCACGTCTGCTTTGCGCAGCGCGTCAATACCCTTGACGGTTATTAATCCGGGGTCGCCGGGTCCCGCGCCGACCAGCTGGACGGTGCCCTTTTTCGTCATTATGCGCTCGACACGGCTGACAGTTGAGGTAACAATTCAAGCGCGCCTTGCTTGATGAGATTGTCGGCGACGCGCTTGCCAAGCTCGATACCGTCTTGGATTTCGGACGAATCACGGTGGCGAACGATCTGCGTACCTGACGGTTCGGACACGAACGCGGCCAGAGTTATCGTGTCGTCGTCGATCCGAGCATGCGCACCGATGGGCGCGCTACATCCACCTCCAATGTGAGCCAAAAATGCCCGCTCCGAATCTACGCTGACACGCGTCTCGGCGTGTTCAACAGCCGAACACAATCCACTTGTGAAATCGTCTTCCGCACGTGTTTGGAGCGCCAATGCACCTTGGCCGGGCGCGGAGACAAACGACATACATCCTAGGTATTCAGATATGCGGTCAGACATGCCGAGTCGTTTCAGACCCGCCGCGGCCAATACGAGGGCATCAATCACCGAATCCTCATCGTCAAGCATCGCTAGTCGCGTGGTGACGTTCCCACGGATCGGTTTCAGAATCAGATCTCCACGCCCGGCATTGATCAAAGCGCGCCTACGGGCACTTCCGGTACCGACGATCGCGGCAGTGGGAAGGTCGTTCAACCCAACTCCGAGTTTGCTGACCACGACATCACGGGGGTCTTCACGATATGGCACACCAGATATGACTAGGCCATCGGCGATTTGCGATGGGAGATCTTTTAGGCTGTGCACGGCAATGTCGATCTCGCCTTCGAGTAAGGCCGCCTCGATCTCTTTCACGAACACGCCGACCCCGATCTCAGATATCGCTGCATCGGGACGGTTGTCACCGCTCGTCTTAATGCAGACGCGCTCAATCTCGATGTCGTCGAACCGTTGGGTCAACGCGTTCGCGACTTCGTTGGCCTGAGCGATCGCGAGGCGACTGTTTCGACAACCTAAGACGATTTTTCGTGCGGACAGAGTCATGTAAGGGCATTTTATGCCTGACGGTTGAGTGCTGCGCGTGCTTCGAGGGCATCGACCAACATGCCACGCGCCGCGTCAGGGTTGCCATCCCGGAATGCGCTCAACATCCGGTCAGTTATTGATTCTGCCCAGTCGTCGGGGGTCACAGGCAATTCACGGGATCGGACGTCTTTCCGGACATCTGCCAACATCGGACCCATATCCGCCCACTGCAAGCAGCGGCAATACTCGTGATCCGATATTCGCTCGCGAAGCCGACGCGCTAGTGCCGGACTGGTTCCGGCGGTGGACACTGCCACCGTCACGTCTTCTCGTTGGATCAACGCTGGCGCAATAAATGTGCACAACGGAGTGACATCCATGACATTGAGGAGGATATTTCGCTTCGCAGCTTCTTGCGATATGGCTTCGTTGGTCGCTGAATCGGATGTGTCAGCGACGATCACCACCCATGCCCCGGCCAAATCGCCCGATTCGTAATTTCGTCTCACCCAATCGATCTGCCCCGATGCCGCCATTTTCGCAAGATTGTCCGACGTACCGTCTTCAGCACTAAATAGGGTTACGTTGGCACCGCATTCGACCAGATACTTGACCTTTCGTTCGCCTTCGTGGGGGTCACCGCCAAACACTAAGCAGCGACGGTCTTTGACGTCAACGAATACTCCGTAGTAGCGAGGCATGACAACTACCCAATCGTAGCGACCGCGGCGCGTTCAACGTCGATATTGTCATCGACGAAATAGCGCACCCGCGTCTTTTTGTACTCTCGGTGACTGTAGAGGAGTTGATAATCGGTTAATTCAGTTTCGCCCGCGATCTCAAATGCAATGTTTTCGCACTCGTCACGGGTGACAGCATGAATCATCGTGAAATGTGAGAATCGCCAGTCGTCGTACCGTGGGCGTTCGTAGCAGTGAGTAATCGCAGGATGCTTTGCCATTTTCTGGCCAACTTCTATCGAACGGACCTCGGGTACGTTCCAAACCACCATCGCGTTGGCCGAAAAACCTGCTCGGCGATGGTGGAGTACCGCAGCATAACGGCGCATCAACCGGCGGTTCACCATCTCGTCTGCTTTGGCGAAAAGCTCTGGGACACTGAGTCCCAACCGTTCGGCCATTGCATCGAATGGACGGGACTTTAACGGCAAATCTTCTTGAAATTCACGAACAAACGCGATGTCGAAATCGCTCAGGTTTTCGTCAGCAACGGGCACGCCGTTCGATGCTGTCCCGTTTTCTCCGCTATGAGCGAACTTGGCATCTGGCACGAAGTAATCCGTGGCGTTGGACACGTTTTTCACCATGTCAAAGTTAACGCCGATCTTGAAAAATCGAATCGTCGGTAGGAGGCGCGCTGTTTCCGCACCAGACAGCTTGGTTAATTTTTCGACCTCCGCACCTATGTCTTTACCAGGTGGAAGCGCTAACGTGAACCAAAGATTGAATTCGCCGTTTCGGGCGTAGTTGTGGCTGATGCCGGGATGGGCATTCAGAATATGTGCACCGCGGTCTAAGCAGGCATCTGCGAAACGCATCGCCACCAAGGTCGACGTATATCCCAATCGACGAGTGTCGAAAATCGCACCGATTTGTCGAACCACGTTTTTGCGTTTCAGCTCACGCACGCGATCGATCACTTCTGATTCGGCCATGCCGCAACGATTGCCGATATCGCGAAATGGTTCGCGGACGAGCCGGAAATCGGACTGCAAGATGTTCATCACCTCGCGGTCGACCATATCGAATTCGTCGCGCTTCAAGTTAGGTTCTCGTGTGAGAGTCGAATTACAGCCCAAAACTGGACTGCATCCCGATTATATAGTGTTCGATTTCAGCGACCGATGCTGAAACGCCAAGGGCATATTAGCCGTTCAATTGGATAGCCGTTGCATCACCAGATTGGCCGCTAGATGACCGCTCTTTACAGCGCCTTCCATAGTCGCCGGTAGGCCAGTATTCGTCCAATCGCCGGCAACGTGAAATCCCGCGATGCCGACATTTGGGCCAAGCCGATGAGCCTGCGAACCAGGGCTCACTTTTATCGTCGCTTCCAGCGTCTTAACTACAGCGGAGTTGACCACCGAGTTGTCACACGCCGCAGGGAAGGCTCGTCGCATCGCCGACGATACACGCTCAAGGATCTCTTCTTTTTTCAAACTTGCCCAAGATTCGGCTCCGCTCAACGAAATCACGATGTGTTGAGGCCCGTCGCTTGACCGACCCCGGATGGCAGAATCGTTGAAGACCCACTGCAATCCGAGGTCAAGGAACGCCTCTACCGGCACTGACATCACTGGTTGTTCGTACCAAAGATGGACGGCGACGATAGGGGAGTAGTCGAGGGTGGACAGCGAATTCTTGACCGCGCAAAAAGCTGCATCAGACATGGGAAGGACGCCGTTGAGGGCGTTTGGTGCCAATGTCGAAATGACGTTACCAGACCGTAATGTTTCGTCGGTAGACAACCCGACTTCAAACTGCCCCGATTCGCAACGTGCAAAGGAGACGACGCGCGTGTTCGTTATCAATTCCGCACCCCGCGACCCTAAGAATTCCGTTGCCGGGGTACCAATGAGTGACGACAATCCCGTCTTCGGATAACCGATCGCTGCGTCACGGACGTTTCCTAACAGCGCAGACCGTGTGAATTCGAGTCCGTCGAGTGCTGCTACCTCATCAATGTGACAGTTGAATACCGGCAATATGAAGAGAGACCAAAATCGCTCGATCGTAGCGCTGGATTGGCCCCGAGAGGAAAGCCACATACCGAACGATGTGGCACGCAGTCGTTGTCGTTCCTTTTCGCTAATCAGGTTCAACTTGATTTTGAACAGAAGAAGAAAAATCGAGATTCGGTCCGTCAGTTGGAGGTGACGGTAGTGGAGTAAAGCGATCGCGTTGCCGAATATACGGCTCGCACGTAGGTCGGAAGTAATACCGTTCAACAACACCGGGACGTCTAACGCGGGGCGTAAGTCCAATTGATCTCTCGTGCCCAGATCTTCCAAGAGTTCTAGGAATTGGTGGCAGACGCCAAGTATCACGTGTTGGCCGTTGTCGATCTCCTCGCCACTGATTCGATCCACGAATGAGAATGCTCGACCGCCTAGGAAGGGGCGTCGTTCGACCAAGGTGGGCTTGACGTCACGTTTTAGCAAGTGAACGGCGGCTGCGATACCGGCGAGGCCACCACCAAGGATTATGACGTCGCGGTCGCTCAATTCCCGTCCCGCTGATCATCGCGACCAAACGTACGCCATGCACTTCGCCAAGCGACGCCGAGGGTCATGGATAGTTTCTCCGATGTCGATAGACTGACCCGGTTGGACAATACGTCAGCGTCTTCCTCGCCGATCTTGTCCAAGATCCGCGAGTAGAACCCGCTCATCAACTCGAGGCATTGTCTGCCACGCGTGGCCAATGGGATCACTCGTTCTCCGCGTTCATAATAGCCGCGGGCGCGATCAACTTGGAAACGCAACATTCTTCTGAAGTTGGCGCTGGAGGTGTCGAGAGCGAATTCGGTCTCAGATACACCGAATTCGCGCAGTTCATCGCGTGG
Source organism: Dehalococcoidia bacterium (assembly GCA_965208645.1). Taxonomy (GTDB): domain Bacteria; phylum Chloroflexota; class Dehalococcoidia; order Lucifugimonadales; family Lucifugimonadaceae; genus Bin127. The sequence continues at coordinate 2,154,156 of OZ242350.1, forward strand.
CAGGTAAACCCTGCCGTTGCTGTAGTCTTCGCGAACATCACGGAGTATGTTCGTCAACTGAAACGCGATCCCTAAATCGTCAGCGTATTTGAGGGCACTTGGTGATTGATGACCGAAAATGCTGATGCAAATGAGCCCGACCGAGCTCGCGACGCGCCGACAGTAGACACTGAGTTCGTCGAATGTCTCATACCGGTTCGTACCAATGTCCATCCTGCAACCATCAATCACATCAATGAAATACTGTTTGTCCAAGTCGAACCGTTCTATTGCGTGTTCAATGGCAACAAAAATCGGATCGTCTTCGTAACTCGTGACCGTTCGATTGTCCAGCGCGACCTGCACCAGGTCCAGTTCGCTTGCCGGATCCTGACCCGAAGCAGGTTCGTCCACAATGTCGTCGCACAGACGGCAGAACGCGTATGTGGCGTAGATTGCGCGCCGCAGTTCATTCGGAAGCGCCAAAAATCCGATGTAGAAATTTGAGCTTGACGAACGAGTTATTCGAGCGCACTCACGATACGCGGTTTCGATCCGGTTGTCCATCACTTCTGTCATGCAACATCGACTACGCCGATCCCAATCGGCGCTCAGAGTTGCTAAGGAACGAGTCTGCTGAAACAGGCGTAAGCCCAATCAACTTCCTCGCGACGATGCCCAGCATTATCCGAAATTTCGTAGATCGCGTTACCGTCGGCCGTACCGTGAGCGTATCGTAGTCCAACAGCTCAATCGCATCCAGAACGGACAGTCCCCCAGCGGTGATGGCAGAGAATTCCAATCGGAAATCTCGTTCCAGATGTTCATAGAGGCCATAACCGTCTCGAAATAAATCGCGAGTGCGCTCGACTTGGAACTTCATCAACTGACGATACTCAGGGGTCGGTTCGCGATCTCTGATGGTTGATTCGTCAACGCCAAACTCGGACATGTCGGACTGGGGAATGTAGATTCGGCCTTTAAGATAATCGCGCCAGACATCCTGCCAGAAATTCGCAAGTTGCAACGCAATGCAGGTATGATCCGACAGCGCTGCCATCTTTTCAGAGAAGTATCCGTACAGGTATAGAACCAGATGACCGACGGGTGTCGCGGAATGGGTGCAGTACTCAACCAATGCCTGGTAATCCGGGTACCGACTATCCCTCTGATCACGCCGATTCGCTTCGATTAATCGTAGGAAAGGCTCGGGCGGGATAGCGAATTCTTCGATAGTCTGCCTCAACGCTTGAAACCACACCACATTCGGGGTGCCTTGGTAGCAGAGTATCAATTCATGTTCCCATCGATCGAGCAGTTCCAATCGATCCTCATCGACCTCATCCCCAAGGTCGTCGACCAACCGACAAAACGCGTACACGGAGTAGAAATGGGGTCGCAGACCAGCTTTGATGAATCTGCTGCCGACGTTGAAGTTTTCGTAGCTCGTGCCGGCCAAATTCCGGCAGGCATCAAAGGCTCCTGCGACATCCCTCGCGTTGCTAGTGAAGTGTACGGAAGCGTCCATGACAGTAATGTCCAACGAGTTAGATCAGCCCTAAGCACTTCGTTCGACTAGGAAATCGCCGAGTTCACGAAAGTCCGTGTTGACACTTGTGCCCAAGTCTAATTCGTCGATGATTTGTTCAGCCTCCGACCAATGGTTCGCAGACATTGAATCACAAAATTCGTAGGTGCCGATCGAATCCATAATCTCGAGCACCGTATCCACATCGTGGCCAGCTAGGTCGGTCTTCTGGTAAATGCTCTGAATCTGATTCGCCGCCGCTCCGCGCGCCGAACTAAGCGCGTGTACGGCTGGCAGTGATTTTTTCTTGTTGTAGATATCGCCGCAGACCGGTTTCCCGGTTTCATCGGAACCCCACACCCCCAGAATGTCATCTCGGATCTGGAATAACCGACCGAATTGGTATCCGACCCTTCGCAAGCCGTCAGAGATACGCTCATCCGACCTACCGTTGGCGGCAACCAACCCGCCAACGTGGAGACTGGCCTCGATCAACGCACCGGTTTTTCGTGCGATCATGGCGAGATATTCGTTGATCGTCACTTCGGCTTGGCTCTCGAATGATATGTCGAGATATTGCCCTTCGATCATCGACAAGTACGCTTCTACAATCAATCGCTGGGCTAGGATCGAGGTCGGCAGATCGACGCCAAATTCCAACATCTCGCGTGCAGCACGATCCGCGACCTTGAGCATCGAATTGCCTGACACGATGGCCATCGGTTCGCCCCAGACCACCCACATCGTCGGACGGTGGTGCCTGAAGCGATCTTGGTCTTCGATATCGTCGTGTACCAACGAAAAATTATGGACATATTCAAGGGCGATCGCCGCGGGCAGGGCGAATTCAATCTCACCGCCTACAGCTTCAGCTCCGAGTAGAGCGATGGTAGGCCTAAGGCGTTTACCTTCCCTAGCAACTAAATCTGAGCCGTCTTTGTCTGCCCAACCCATGTGATACCGGTGTGTCGCGGATATCTCGGACGCGTAACCTCGTAATTCGGCGCGTAGGGCGCGATCGATCACCGATTGGTAACGAGCGAAAAACGACGGCAATTGGGTTCGTTCAGCTAATGCGGGCATGATGTGTTCACAAATGATACGCAATGTCAATGCTAAGCATCCGTGCCAGCCGTCACCCGCCTATCGAGCATTGGACACGATCACCAAACGCGACTACGCCCCGCAATCCCGCGGGGCGTAGTCAAGTGAATCTGACCTACCGCACTTATGATGCGGCTATAGGCAGTCTCTTTGGTTGTTCAGATTCACTCTTAGGTAGCTCAATCTTGAGAATTCCGTTTTTGTACGACGTAGTCGCGGCATCGATGTCGACACCTTCCGGAATCCTGAGCGCGCGATAGAAACTCCCAAAACGACGCTCTCGAACCAGATACGTACCGTGCTCTTGGGTCTCTTTGCTCTGGTTCTTGGCGACTATTCTCAGGACGCCGTCGTCAACCGTAACGTCGATCTTCTCCGGATCGAATCCCGGGAGTGACGCCTCGATCGTGTAACGATCCTCGTTGTGGGCCACATCCACTCCGAGTTCCAACGGCACATCGAGGTTTAGACTCGAGGGCGTTACGATGCCCCAGAAATCGAATGGGGATACGGCGGAGCGGTGGAATGGGCTCCAACGTGTCAATGCTGTCATCTAGCAATCTCCTTTTCAGACATCATGAGCATCTCAGTTGCTCACATGATCTAGATGTTAAAACTAGATATGTAGCGTGTCAAGTTTTATTGTTGACATGATACAATTATCATTATGACACGCATCACATCAAGCCGTTTGCACCGTCGTCGATGCGAGCGCGTAATACACCAGGGAACCTGATGACCATTTCACCTGAAAACTTCACGCACGTAGCAAGAGCGGCGATCGATGCCGCCGTTCAACTAATGTTGCAACGCAAAAACGTCCAGCTAGACGTTGAGCACATCCTTTTCGCGATGACGGACAGCGCTGAAAGCCCGGTGCGCCAGATCCTCGATTTTCTTGAGGTCGACACCGAAGAGTTGCGGACCGACTTGATGCATCTGATCGACGCTAAACCGCAAGGTATTGGCCAGCAGGTTGGACGTCAAAGACAGATTTACATAACGCCAAGGGCGCAGAACGCGATGAGTAAAGCTCAAACGATTCAGCGCAAAACCTTCCGCGACGACCTGATGAGCATGGATCATCTGATGATCGCAATCGTGGAAGAAGCGGACGGCGAACTAGCCAAGGTGCTGGCGAAGCACCGCATTACTGCGGAACGAGTGTACGTCGCGGATCACCAGGTGCGGGGTGCCGCGCGGGTCACTACGCCTGACGCAGAACAGGCATACGGTGTGTTGCGCAAGTACACGACCGATCTGACGAATCTAGCTCGCGAAGGCAAGCTTGACCCGATCGTTGGTCGCGACTACGAGATCCGTCGAGTCATGCAGACCCTCACACGGCGCACCAAGAATAACCCGGCGCTGATCGGTGACGCAGGTGTGGGAAAGACTGCCATCATTGAGGGGTTGGCCCAGAAGATCGTCCAAGGCGATGTCCCAGCGATGTTGTCGGGCAAACGAGTCTTGGCCTTGAGCATCGGCGTCTTGTTGGCGGGCGCAAAGTTCCGCGGTGAATTCGAAGAGCGATTGAAGTCGGTCATCGATGAAGCTCAAGCATCGGCCGGTGAGATCATCCTTTTCGTTGATGAGCTCCATTCGGTCGTTGGCGCTGGTACGGGCAGCGAGGGTTCTCTCGACGCGGCCAACATGATGAAACCGGCACTCGCGCGCGGTGAACTCCAAGTCGTTGGTGCCACAACCCCGGAGGAATACCGACGATTCATCGAAAAGGATGCCGCACTCGAACGCAGATTCACACCTATATGGGTAGAGGAGCCTGACGCGGAGTCGGCGGTTGAAATGTTGAATGCGATCCGTGGCAATTATGAGTCACACCACAACGTTGAACTGACCGATTCCGCACTCAGGGCCGCAGCCCGGTTGAGTGACCGCTATATCACCGATCGACAACTCCCCGACAAGGCTGTAGACCTCATCGATGAAGCGGCCGCCAAGGCTAGGATCGAACGCGCACCAGCAGTGGCTATCGATGATCAAAACAGCACGACAGACGCGGTGCCTCTCGTAATTGACGAGAAGGACATCGCAGCGCTGATTGCGGAGCGAATCGGTGTCCCATTGGACCAACTTGTTGAAGAGGAAGTCGAAAAACTTCTCAAACTCGAAGAGCGGCTCCACGAACGCGTGATCGGGCAAGACGTGGCAGTCAAGACCTTGGCAGATGCGGTTCGTCGAGGCAGAATGGGCTTGAAAGATGCGAATCGCCCGACCGGTGTATTCCTGTTCATGGGCCCGACTGGGGTCGGCAAGACCGAACTGGCTAAAGCATTGGCTGAGTTCATGTTCGACGATCCGAACCACATGATCCGTTTGGACATGTCGGAATACGAAGAACGCCACTCGATTTCTCGGATGATCGGCGCACCACCCGGATACATCGGTTACGATGATGCGGGGCAGTTGACAGAAGCCGTGAGGCGTCGACCTTATTCTGTCGTATTGCTCGACGAAATCGAGAAAGCTCACCCCAGCGTTTACGACAGCATGCTACAGATCTTCGACGATGGCAGATTGACGGATGGTCATGGTCGCACGGTCGATTTCACCAACACGATCATCATCATGACCAGTAACTTAGGAACGGCTGACCGTAATCGAGGAGGTTTGGGTTTTACCACAGATGCCGATGAAGAAAGACGCAATGAGTTTGATTCGCCCGGTATGACACATCGTCACCAACAGGCATTGAGATCGCGGTTCGCACCGGAGTTCCTGAACCGAATCGACGACATTGTTGTCTTTGACGCGCTTGGACGAAGCGAAATCGATCAAATCGTTAGGAAATTCATCTGGCAGGTTGAGCAGCGGCTTGAAGAACGTGAGATATCAATTGAACTGACCGTTGCCGCCGCAAGTTGGTTCGCGGAGCGCGGATATGACACGTGGATGGGAGCCCGTCCCATGTCAAGGGCAATTCAGCGTTACATCGAATCTCCCTTGGCATTGGCATTGCTAAATGGCGAAGTAAGCGATGGCGTTCATGTCGTCATCGATGTTGAAGACGGAAGGGTCGTATTCAACCGAGACGGGGTCAAAGAATTCACCACAAAGACAGAATCCACACTGGCTGAGGCCAGCTGATCGTTAGAATCGAGACAAGACTTGAACCGAAAAAACTCTCTACAAACCTCGGCTCAAGTTATCTCGGTTTGATACCGTCAGACGACCAACTTCACCACGACGATTCGGTCGTCGGAATCCGCAATTCCAACCGCGTTTCTCGTGCTCGTCTGACTGAAGTCGTCCTCGGATATCTCGCCAGAAATCCGAAATGGGTCCAGATCGGGATTTGGTCAGTAGTTCTGGGTTCCACCGCGGTCGGCATCGGGTTGTGGATCGGTGACTATCTCGATATCACCGACGTTGGGTACCTAGCGACTTTTTACCTCAACCTTGTCGGGGCAGCAACGATCATTATGCCGTTACCGGGCGTTTTAGCCGCGTGCGTTGCGGCCGAACCATCCTTGGGTCTCCATCCGATGATTATCGGGTTCGTTGGCGCGGTAGGTGCGACGCTGGGGGAAACGACTGCTTACTTAGTTGGTTTCGCAGGTCAGAACGCGGCGATGAAGTTCCGTTGGTACTCCCGCATTCACGATTTAATGGAGCGCAACGGCGCGGTGACCCTCTTTGCGGTTTCGCTGATACCGACCCCATTTTTCGACCTCGCGGGGATTGCAGCAGGGGCGCTCCTCTACCCGTATCGGAAGTTCCTCATCTATGTTTTCGCGGGCAAATTGATTCGCTTGATCATCATGGCGTACGCGTGCCGTTCGGGTATCGAATGGTTGAGAGACATCTTCGAACTGAACCTGCCGATAGGATAGTTGTTCAACGATCTTCCACCGAGACCGTCTATTCGCCGGTACTCTAGTTCTTAATCCCAACTGTAGCGATGTCCGCCTCAATCGCACCCGACGTTCCAAGCCCACACGGCGACCTATCAATCATCCTCGTGGCGGCTGGTCGGTCATCTCGGATGGAAGGTGTCGACAAGCTGTTTCTGTCGATCGATGGACGGCCGGTGCTTTGGCACTCATTGGCGGTATTCGAAGAGTGCGAGTTGGTGAACACGGTCATCGTTGTGACTCACCCATCGAGAATCCTCGAGTTTCGTGACAGCATCTCCAACAGCGGATTTTCGAAGCCCTGTCAGATAGTCGCGGGCGGGGCCCGTCGTCAGGATTCGGTACGCAAGGGTATCGAAGAACTTCGCCGGATCAATGACGAAGCAACCTTTATTGCCGTACACGACGCGGCTCGACCATTCATCGACGCGGCCATGCTAACTCGTGGTGTCTTCACGGCTAGAAGGGTCGGTGCGGTCATCCCGGTTGTTCCGCTCAAGGACACCATCAAGCAAGTCTCAAACGGACTGGTCATTGATACTCCGCAACGCGACCAACTGTTTTCGGTCCAAACCCCCCAAGTATTCAGATCTGAGATTCTCCACGCCGCTCATGAAACCGTTGATGAAGATGTGACCGATGACGCGTCGATGGTCGAAATCGCGGGTGGTTTGGTGGGTACATTCGAGGGTTCAAACAAGAACATCAAGATCACGACCCAATCCGATATTCCAATCGCCCATGCAATCGCGGTGGGGCAAGGACCCTCGCGAACGTTCCGCTCTGGAATCGGATTCGACGGTCATCGGCTCGTTGACGGCGGCCCGTTGAGACTTGGCGGTTCGGAGATCGAATTTGAGATGCATCTCGAAGGACATTCAGATGGGGACGTGCTGATGCACGCGGTAGCGAGTGGGATATTGGGCGCATCTGGTCTTGGCGATCTTGGCGTGAACTTCCCTTCTGACGATCCCAATTACGCCGGTTTGGACAGCGCGCGATTCATTCGCGAAGCGACCATCCGAGCCGCGTCGCTAGAATGGCGCGTGGACCACGTCGACACAATGGTGATAGCTCAACGCCCCAGATTGGCGGCATACGCACCGGCGTTCGAGTCGAACATCGCGAAAGCAGTCGGTATCGAAAATGAACGCGTTAACGTGAAGATCACCTCGACCGACGAGGTAGGTGCCATCGGTAAAGGTGAAGGCATCGCGGCTCAAGCAATCGTGACCTTAGTTCGATAGCCACCGGCACTAGTAGAATCTTTCGAGACCAACCTCGATAGCCCGATTCCGATAGCCTGATCATGCTTCTCTACAATACGCTCACCCGCCAGAAAGAAGAGTTCAAACAGATTTCCGACCCGGTGCGAATGTATGTGTGCGGGGTTACCACGTACGACGAACCGCATTTGGGGCACGCGTTGTCGTCCATGATTTTTGAGGTGATGCAGTCATACATGCAGTACCGCGGGATCAACGTCAAAAGGGTTCAAAACTTCACCGATGTCGACGACAAGATTATCGATCGCGCGGCCGAGAACGGCATCGATTGGTTCGAGTTGACGCAACAGCATATCGACACCTTCTTCGAGGCAATGGACGGACTCAACGTAAAAAGAGCGGATCACTACCCCCGCGTGTCGGAAGAGATGGAATCAATAATCCATCTGATTGGGGAACTAGTCGAATCAGGCGCCGCATACGAAGCTGGAGGTTCGGTATATTACCGAGTTCGTCGTGACGAAGACTACGGGAAACTGAGCGGACGAACGATCGACGGCATGGCTGAATTGGCGAGGTTAGAACCAGATCTATTGAAGGAAAATCCGGAGGATTTCGCCCTTTGGAAGGCGTGGAAACCGAGTGAACCATCGTGGGAAAGCCCGTGGGGTCCGGGTAGGCCGGGTTGGCACATCGAATGTAGCGCGATGGCGCGTCGGTACCTGGGTGACCAAGTGGATATCCACGGAGGCGGTCTGGACTTAGTGTTCCCGCATCACGAAAATGAAGTTGCACAGTCTGAATCGGCCACGGGAGTGGTCCCGTTCGCGCGCTTCTGGGTGCACAACGGTTTGTTGAGGATGGGTGGCGATGAAAAAATGTCGAAATCGCTCGGCAACTTCGTGACGGTGCGCGACGCGCTCAAGTCATATTCAACGGATGCCATTCGGATGTGGATTTTCCAGAGTCACTACCGTAGCCCAGCGACCTACGATGTCGAGAACCTCGTAGCTGCTGAACGCTCGGTCCGAAGGTTGAGACAAGCGGCCAACGCGGAGAACTCTGGTGCTAGTAGCGACGAATCGTACGACGGGGAACACATCAGAGAACGTTTCATTTCGGCGATGGACGATGATTTGAACACGCCGCGGGCGCTGGCTGCCGTATTTGATCTAGCCCGTGAGATTTTCACCTATCAAGCGAATGGAGCCGATATCGCTGATGGTCAGGCCGTGTTGAGGGAGTTGGTCGGCGTTTTGGGATTGACGCTTGAAGAACCTGGAATCGATGATGCCCCAGATTCCTCCGAGATTGACACCTTGATCGCCAAGCGTCAAGAAGCGCGGCAGCAACGGGACTTTGATATCGCTGACGCGATTCGCGACAGGTTACTCGACATGGGCATTGAGATTTCCGATACCCCGCAAGGAACGTCTTGGCGGCGTGCGTGACGGTGGTCGATCAGTTCATCAACTGAATCGGACGTTGGCAATTGCGACGGCCACGAATATCACCGTCAGCACGATCGTAGACCGGAAAAGCAGTTTTTCGACGCCGCGACGGACGTGGAACGTGCTCTCGGCCTGACCGAATACGGACGGATTGTTGCCGCGTGCCTGCAACAGCAGAATCACGATCAGAACGATGGCGATGACGAGGAGCGCAATTTGGAACCACATGTCTACAAGGTTAATTCAGCGCGGCGCCACATCAGTAACTTCGGCATTCAGATTACTGGTTCATTGCCTCGCCGAGTAGCCGCATCACCGCCTGCGCGTCAGCTCGACCGCGCGTTGCTTTCATAACCTGCCCCATCAAGAAGCGTATCGCGGTCGTCTTTCCTGACCGGTAATCGGCCACCGCGTCCTCATTGTTTGCCAAAACTTCTTGGATTATGGGTGTCAACTCGTCGGCATCGCCAACCGCGGCCAAACCAAGTCTTTGGATCACTTCCTCGGGATCAGCGCCATTGTCGAACATTTCGCCGAACACGCGTTTGGCTGAGTTGTTGTTGATCTCGCGTTTTTGGAACTTCCTCACGAGCACTGCCAACGACGAAGGATTGACGCGGGTCTCCTTGACCGATCCAACATCGTGTTCGTGCATCATTCGGGCCATTTCACCATTCAACCAGTTTGCGGTCTCTTTAGCGAAATCTGCCTGCGCGCTTTTTGATTCGTCGGTCACCGACTTCATTACCGTTTCGAAATATTCTGCGGAACTACGGTCATCGACAATCAGCGATGCATCGTAATCGGACAACCCCCAACGGTCGATGAACCTTTGTTTCTTAGCCAGTGGCAACTCCGGCATTTCAGACTTGATCTGAGACACCCAATTACGTTCTATTTGGAGCGGAGGGATATCCGGTTCCGGGAAGTATCGATAGTCGTGGGCGTCTTCCTTGGAGCGTTGGGCGATTGTTACCTTCTCACCGTCCATCCAACCTCGCGTCTCTTGGACGATCTCTTCGCCACGTTTTATGGCGGCGACTTGACGTTTAATCTCGTACTCGATCGCTTCGCACACAGCCCGTACGCGGTTCATGTTCTTGACTTCAACTTTTTCGCCTAACTCGGATGAACCGACTGGTCTGACGCTTACGTTGGCGTCGCACCTAAAGGATCCTTCCTCCATGTTCGCCGTCCCAACACCCAAATAACGGATGATCGCCTGCAACGAAGTGATGTAAGCCTCGACCTGCTCCGTGGTTCGCATGTCTGGTTCAGTGACGATCTCCATGAGCGGCACTCCGGCGCGGTTGATGTCCAACAAAGAATGCATCACACCGCCGGTAGGGGAGTCAATGTGTATCAGTCGCGCCACGTCCTCTTCCATGTGCACTCGGTTGATCCCAACCCGACACGGTACGTCGGTCGGCAGTTCGAGCCAACCTTCAGTGCAAATCGGTTCGTCGAACTGGGATATCTGGTAACCCTTCATCAAGTCCGGGTAGGTGTACTGCTTGCGGTCGAACTTTGTAACCTCGGCGATATCGCAATTCAGTGCGAGACCGATTTCAATTGCCGATTCGACGGCGCGCTTGTTAACTACCGGCAATGTGCCCGGCAGCGCCATAGATACCGGATCTACCAAGGTGTTCGGCGGCGCCTTTTGGTAGCCAGCACCGGACCACGAAAACATCTTGCTCTTCGTGTTGAGTTGCACGTGGGTCTCAAGACCGATTACCGCTTCAAACTCAGTTGTTGTCATTGCGCTTATTCCAAATTCCGCTAATGTTCTCTATTTTGCAATACACGTTCAGAGCTGCCGTCCGACGAGCATCACCATGCTTCTGGACCGATCAAAGGTACGAAAACGCAGTCTAAGCCGTAGTTCACTTCTGAATCGTCTTCGGTTTTTACGACGGTGACAAGCCGTTGTCGTTTGAGTTGACCGACCGGGACCACCAAGCGGCCGCCCGTTTTCAATTGGCCGACTAAGGAATCGGGGATCGCGGGCGCACCTGCACCGACGATGATCGCATCGTATGGTCCTGATTGCGGATGCCCAAGACCATCGTCGGAAGCTTGGATGACTGTTACGTTGTGGTAACCCAATCGCGCGAGTTTCGAACGGGCAGCGTTGACGAGCGACGAGATACGTTCTAGGGTGATCACTTTTTCGGCCAACAGTGATAAGATCGCCGCTTGGTACCCCGAACCGCAGCCGATATCGAGAACGCGACCTGCCTGACCTGGGATCTTTAATTCCGACACCATGTGGGCGACGAGGCTCGGTTGCGAGATGGTTTGCCCAAAGCCAATTGATAGGGCTCTATCATCCTGCGCGCATTGGCGATCGCTCGACATGACGAATTCTTCCCGCGGCACCCGCATCACGGCATCGACAACCCTGGGATCGAGTTCTCGTCGGGCCAAAAGTGCATCTTCCAACGCCATCTGCTCAAGCCCGGCGTTCGTGCGCAGCGTCGGATTCCTGATGCGAGACAGTCGATCTTTGATCTGGTGGAGTATCACGTCTAAAACTCCGGACGCTACCTGTATCCATAACCCTGGTGCAATTTCCGTTTCTTACTGAATGAAGAATACACAGGTACGATAGCGTTTCACGAAATAGTGCGCAAATCAGGTAAGGAATTGGAATTGGCACCAGCAATCATGGTTTTTCGCTCTTCTAAGGCTGATTTCAAGGCGATGTCGCCGAAACGAGCACGGCTTTGCGACTGGTAAAATTAAAGACGTGAAGCAATCAACAGCCGACGTAGCAACGATGGTCGGCTCGAACTGTTCCGAAATCGGCTCGCGATCTTTGGCGGCCCGACCGTCGCCGTATCGACTGACAAGCGGACGCAGAAACTGGGAGGCCAGTTGACTACACAGGAAAGACTAACTATCTCGCGCGAATCCCAGCTCGAAGACTCGGGCTACAAATGGGGTTTTACGACTGACGTCGAGATGGAGATGGCACCCAAGGGTGTAAATGCTGACATCGTCCGTCTCATCTCCGAGAAGAAAGACGAACCTGAATGGCTGCTTGAGTGGCGGCTAAAGGCCTTCGAATACTGGAACAGTCTTCAACTTCAGGATGCTGAGCCGCGTTGGGCGAAATTACGTTACCCCGAGATCGACTACCAAGACATCTACTACTACGCGGCGCCCAAAACTCTGGATGACGCCCCGAAAAGTTTGGACGAGGTCGATCCCGAGATGCTCGAGACCTTCGATAAGCTCGGTATCCCGTTGCACGAACGCGAACGCCTAGCCGGTGTGGCAGTCGACGCCGTTTTCGATTCGGTATCGGTAGCCACTACCTACGCTGACCAACTCGAGGAACGCGGGATCATCTTCGGTTCATTCACAGAAGCGGTCCAGAAACATCCCGAGTTGGTTCAGAAGTATCTGGGATCCGTGGTTCCATACACCGACAACTTCTTCGCCGCGCTCAACTCTGCTGTTTTTTCCGATGGCTCATTCGCGTACATCCCTCCAGGCGTCCGTTGCCCGATCGAGTTGATGACCTACTTCCGAATCAACACCGAAGGCACCGGTCAATTCGAACGAACACTTATCGTCGCCGACGAGGGCGCATACGTTAGTTACCTCGAAGGCTGTACCGCACCAATCCGCCGAACCAGTCAACTTCACGCTGCTGTGGTCGAATTGGTGTCGCTCGATCGCGGCGAAATCAAGTATTCGACGATCCAGAACTGGTACCCGGGAACTAAAGACGGCCAAGGCGGCGTCTACAACTTCGTAACCAAACGAGGGATGACAGGGAACGACGCCAAGATCTCTTGGACACAGGTCGAAACCGGCTCCGCCATCACTTGGAAATATCCGTCAGTCATTCTGCGGGGTGACAACTCCGTCGGTGAGTTCTACTCGGTCGCGTTAACTAATAACTACCAACAGGCCGACACTGGTACGAAGATGATCCACATCGGCAAGAACACGAAGTCGACCATCGTGTCAAAAGGAATTTCGGCCGGTCACGGTGAAAACACCTACCGCGGCGGAGTGAAAATCTTGCCGGGCGCCGAGAACGCCACGAACCACACGCAATGTGACTCGCTGCTGGTCGGCGATCAGTGTGGCGCTCACACGGTCCCATACATCGAAGTGCGTAATCCCACTGCGAGACTGGAGCATGAAGCGAGCACTTCGAAAGTAAGCGATGAACAGCTTTTCTATCTCATGGCACGCGGGATTTCCGAAGAAGATGCTCACCACATGATCATCACAGGATGGAGCCGCGACGTCATCAATGAATTGCCATTCGAATTCGCGCTTGAAGCTGGACAGTTGCTCAAGGTGAGTCTTGAAGGCGCGGTCGGATAATCTAACCCGTCCAATCAATCGACGGGAACGTGAACTATACAACCCACACCGGGTCACATCTTACGAGAGAGCGAATGCTGAAGATTGAAAATTTGCACGCCGTCGTAACTGACAGCGAGGAAGAAATACTGAAAGGGATTGACCTTGAAGTGAACCCGGGAGAGGTGCACGCCATCATGGGACCCAACGGGAGCGGCAAGAGCACGCTCGCCAACGTCCTCATGGGCAAACCTTCATATTCGGTCACCGACGGTGACATCACGGTCGACGGCGAAAGCATTGTCGAACTGATGCCCGACGCTCGAGCCCACTTGGGAATGTTCCTCGCAATGCAGTACCCGTCAGAGGTGCCGGGAGTTCGCCCGTGGCAGTTCCTGAAAGCCGCAAAAGACGCGATCGACGATGCGAATGGACAGTCCAAGATGTCCGTACGGGCATTCTCGAAACTCTTCGACGAGAAGGTCACCGAAACCGGTATTAATCCCGATTTGATCAAGCGGTCACTAAACGAGGGTTTCTCCGGCGGCGAGAAAAAGCGTAACGAAATGCTCCAGATGCAGGTGCTCGCACCACGGATCGCGATCATGGACGAAACCGACTCGGGCCTCGATATCGATGCGCTCCAAGCTGTCGCAGACGGCGTGAACAAAATGCGCTCGCCGGATCGCAGCTTCGTGATCGTCACGCATTACCAGCGACTGCTGCACTACGTGAAGCCGGATGTCGTCCATATTCTTGTCAACGGGAAGATCGTAGAGACTGGCGGAGCTGCGTTGGCTGAGAAGATCGAAGCCACCGGGTACCGCGACTATTTAGCGGTTCGATGATGCAGAGAAGCGAAGAGATTTCATGACCCTCAATGTCGTAGAAATCCCGACAAACGTCGTTCGTCACCTCGATCTTTACCGTCAGGATTGGGATGATTTCGTAGCCGCCCAAGCGAGCAACGGTGTAGCAACCAGTCCAGTCAACGAGCTCAGAAATGTCGGTTGGCGCGAGTTCGAAAGAGTCGGATTCCCGATTCATCGACGGGGAAACGAGCTATGGAAGTATACCGACCTGAGGGGCATTGATCGTGCGGAGTTTCGATCCGGTTCGCCGTCGAGAACATTTGATCGCAACGAACTTGCCGCCAAGATTCCGCTTCCGTCTGAATGGCAGAATCTTGTTTTCGTTGATGGTAGGTTAGATCGATCTCATTCGGATTCTGTCGGACAGCAAGCAGGAGTCCGATTTGATTCGGTTTCGAGTTTTGCCGACTTAGGCAAATTGGCGCAGTGCGCAGACAACGCATTTGTTTCGCTTAACTCTGCTTTCCTCAATGACGGCATTTTCGTCGATGTCGATGCCGGGGCATCTTCGAGCAAGCCGATACACCTAGTATTCGTGACAACTGGGCTCGACGATGGATATCGGGCCGTTTACCCACGCGTCGCAGCCTCAATCGGCCCTGGCGCCGAAGCGATGCTGATTGAAACCCACGTATCAATGTCCGATGCCGCACATTTCTCGGCGCCGGTCGTCGAGATTTCGATGGCGCAAGACGCGTCGTTGAAGCATTACCGAGCGCAACTTGACAACGAGAATTCGTACCATTTCGCAACCACCCGCGTCAAGCAATCGTCAGGTTCAAACTACCAGTCGTCATCCTTCTCCATAGGCTGCTCGATTGGGCGCAACGACGTTTTTACGCACTTGGCGGGTGAACACGCGGCTTCAACGCTTCACGGTGTCTATCTGACCACCAATCGGCAACACCAGGACAACGAGATCAGTACTACCCATTCAGCGCCGCATTGCACGAGCGATCAGTACTACAAGGGCATATTGTCGGGACGTTCGCGAGCGGTGTTCAGCGGAAAGATCACGGTCGAGCGCGGCGCGCAGAAGACCGATGCGAGCCAGAAGGATCTCAACCTGTTGCTTTCGCACGGTGCCGAGGTTGATACGAAGCCATCATTGGAGATCTACGCCGACGACGTTAAGTGTGGCCACGGTGCTACCGCCGGATACGTCGACGAAGACACGCTTTTCTATTTGCAGTCGCGGGGCGTGGACTACGACACTGCGCAGGCGATGTTGATTAGGGGTTTCGCGGCCGAGATCATCTCCGAGTTTGGCGATGACACATTGCGGGAGTTCCTCGAGAACCAACTCGACGAGTTGATGCCCGCGTTGCAGATAGCTTCTGACACAATCGGAACTGCGTAATACCTGACGCAATCTAAGGCTAGAATAGTTGCACCGCGTTCAGGCGGAACGCGCGTCACTGTTTAAGGCGTAACCCACCGATGCGCAGCGGGTTCGGACATCTCGACGAAGTCAATCGCTACATCGTTGAGGATCATTGTCGCAATCCTCGGAACACTGACCCTATTCCTGTCAACGACGCTGAGGCACGAATCGACAATCCTTTTTGCGGCGACGAGGTCTCGGTGCAACTCAAGTTCGAAGGGGATCGTGTGACTGGGATCTCCGTTCAGGGTTCAGGTTGCGCGATCACGCAGGCATCGGCCTCGATTATGGGGGAGACCGTAGAGGGCAAGCGTAGTTCGGAGGTCACCGACATCGCTTCCAACATTCGGTTGATGCTAACCAGAGGCGAGTTACCGGAATCGATTGACGAGGATTCTATTGGCGATGCTGTCGCATTGCGTGATGTCTCTCGCTTTCCGGTTCGTATCAAGTGTGCGTTGCTGGCGTGGGCAACGTTGGAAGACGCGATCCAGAGTTATAACGCGTCGAAGTTGGGCTAACCGCGCACGCGATCACCGAGCCACATGCGGGCAAGCCAGAAAGAATCGGCCCGGAATGTGTTCGGAGAGACGTTGTTCAAGTGCGACCACCATGACCAGTGGTAAACGTTTGCAGCAGCGCGGAACAGGTGCGCTCCTCGGAATATCTCGCGTTGGACTTCTAGCAGCAACTCGCGTCTTGTCGCGGGGTTGTTCTCTGTGGCCTGTCGTTCGATCAAAGCGTCTAGTTCGGGTGAGGAGTAGCCTGTAGTGTTTCGCAGTGAATCGGAGTGATGAATGGCAAAGAGCATCGAAGTGACGCTTGACTGCGGCGGTGGTGCACCGACATAGATGTCGTAGTCGCGATCGAGCCATACCTCTTCACCGAATTGCCTAGTTGAAACAGGTTCCACCGCAACCGTAATTCCGAGTGATTGGACTGCGGCAGCGAGGGAGTTTGCCGTTTCGATGTAGTCGTCGCCGAACTGCCCGACGCGGATGGTGAAATCGATCCCACGCGGTAGGCTGATACCCTCCATTAGCTCCAACACCATTTTTCTG
Organism: Dehalococcoidia bacterium; assembly: GCA_965208645.1. Classification (GTDB taxonomy): domain Bacteria; phylum Chloroflexota; class Dehalococcoidia; order Lucifugimonadales; family Lucifugimonadaceae; genus Bin127. The sequence goes on from OZ242350.1 coordinate 2,170,965, forward strand.
TCATTGAAACGTGAATCGATTTCCTCGGCGGGTAACAGCCAGTCGGGATCATTCAATGGCAGACCCGAGCTGATGAATGATTGACCATCATGCACAGTGTCGATCAGCGCATTTGGATCCCATGAATAAAGAATCGCGTTTCGCAAGAAGTGGTGAACCAGGTAACCGCGTCTGGTGTTGAACGCAACTTCGATGCCGGCGGAAGCGTCGTGGCTCCGTGTCCAATGCAACTCCGGAAATCGTTCGACCGCGTCGACAAGATCGCTCAATTCCGGTTGGATGAGGTCCATTTGACCGGTGCGTAAGGATGTCGTGCGAGACGCTGCCTCTTCGATGACTGCAACGATGATGCCATCAAGCAAAGGCAGTTCTGGGATGAAGTAATCTTCGTTGGCCTCGAACCGCATCGCACCGGGCTCGAAGACGGTCTGGACCCAAGGTCCGCTCCCAATCGTCGGACCTTCGATGAGGTCGCCATTCAAATTGACCGCTTCGGGCGAGACAATCGCCATTCTCGCATCTGCGAGTTTGTCGAATATCTCCGCATCCGGCAGTGTTAACTCGATCTCAACTGTGTCGTCGCGGATCGCTCGGACTTCGGCGACTGTGTTTACCAGTGGCGAGTTAGCGAATGTGGGGTCGGTCAAGCGGTTGATGCTAAACGCGACATCCGTAGCGGTTAGGTCTCTGCCGAGACCTGGGTTTGTATCTTGCCAAGCGACATTAGGTCGTAGCTTGATGGAGAGCGTGGTGTCGTCCGCAAACTTCCAACTCTCGCATAGATCGCAGACGATTTCGTATGCCGAAGTTGAGGCGTTCGGATCGTAGCGGCCGGTAAGAGCGTCGGTACCGCTGTGTGCTTCGCCGGGTGGAATCCATCGATAACGGAACACGCGGGAGTACGCGATGCCGGATCCCCACGCCGCGAGGATAGGGGAGACCGATTTATGGATGTCTTGGTGTGGAGGTGACTGCGGAACTGCGACCTTGATTTCGCCGCCGCGCTGACCGCTCACTGGGGCGGGTATGAAGAATTTGGGACCGACTGCGTTTGGTGTCGCGGTGATTTGGGGCGTGGGAGCCGGCGTTGATGTGGGAGGGATGGGTGTTGGTGGTTCGGGCGTAGCGGTTGCTGTTGGCGCTATTGGTGTTGTTATAGGTTCGGGAGTGGGCGTTGGGTCGGCTGCGGTAGCTGTCGGCGGTTGAGACTCTGGTGTGACGGTGGGTGCGGCGACGGTTGCGGTTGGTTCGACCGGTTTGGGTGTATTTGTGGGTTCAGGTTTGGATGTGGCCGTCGGTGTTGCGATTTCTTCAACTGCCGTTGGAGTTGAGGTTGGTATTGATGTCGCGGTCGGTACGTTAGTGGCGACTGGTGTGGGTTCGGTTTCGCTACAACCGAGTGCGAGTCCGAGAACACAAGTTGCCGCGATAATCACGGTGCGCACGAAGGATCCGGACATCAAGAGGTCGCCTGCCTGAACCAATCTACAGTTTGCCAGATGCCATCTTGGAATGAAGTTTTGGCTTGCCAGCCGAGGTCGTTTTTGGCTGCGGTGACGTCGAGCCAGATTTTCGGAATATCGCCGGCTCTGGGCGGTCCGTGTTCCGCCGGTTTGGCGGTCGAGATCAGTTCGGAAAGGACATCGTGTATCTCGTTAACGGATACGCCGTAACCGGTACCGATGTTGTACGGATCAGTCAAGTCGGAGTCGGCGAGGGCGAGGACGCCTTCAACGAAGTCGTCGATATAGATGTAGTCGCGTTCGTCGTTGCCGTCGCCGAAGATAGTTATTTGCCGACCTTCGAGCATTGCTTTGGTGAAGATGGCGATTACACCGGCTTCACCGTGAGGGTTTTGGCGTGGGCCGTAGACGTTGGCGGGTCGGACGATGGTGTAGTTCAGGTCATAGAGGTGGCCGTAGGCGCGGAGGTAGTTTTCCATGGCGAGTTTGGAGGCGCCGTATGGTGATAGCGGTTTGGCCGCGATCGATTCTCTGGCGGGGAGGGCAGAAGGATCGAGATCGCCGTAGATTGCACCACCGGTGGAGAACAATATGAAACGGGGTCGATGGGGGAGGTGTCTGATGGGTTCTAGGAGATTTAAGGTGCCGTTGACGTTGATGTTGACGTCGGTCAATGGTTCTCGCGCGGAGATGGCGACGGAAGTTTGGGCTGCTAGGTGGTAAATTGATTTGGGATTGAGGTCATTGATGAGGTCGTGGATGTCAGGGTCGCAGATGTCTTGGTTGATAAGAGTGGCGTCGGGATGGAGGTATTGGGTGTTTGAGGATGATAGGTTGTCGATGACGGTGACGTGTTCGCCTCGTTCGATAAGGGCGTCGACGAGGTGGGTGCCGATGAACCCTGCTCCGCCGGTCACCAGAACGGTTTCGGGCGCGGGTTGTTGTGGCGTGTTGGATTTGCTCATAAGGAAGGCGCGGTGTTGCCGGTTGTCTGTTAATTAAACGAAGGTTTCGGTTTAGTGGTTTCGGGTGGTTTGACCTTCAATTATGCGTTAGTGGGGTGGTTGGATTTTGGGGACGTACGGGCAGGTTGTTGGGAAGGGGATAGAATTGGCAGGCGTTAACTGGTGAACGAACTTGGAGATTGTATCGATGCCCGACATTAGATTGATTGCTTCCCGACATTCGGCTTTTTACAGTCCGTTGATCTCGATGATCGCCGGCGGTTTCCTTGAGAAGGAAGGCCTTTCGGCGACATATGCACCGGCGGCCGCGGGTCAGAACTCGGTGATTGAGGTCGCCGAGGGCAGGGCGGATGTTGGGCAATCGGCGGTATCGGGGAGTTGGAGCGCACTTGATGCAGGTGAGAAACCACCCGTAGCTCATTTCGCTCAGATCAACGCTTTTGATGGTTTCATCGTTGCGGCGCGTGAGCCGGATGCGGATTTCCGGTGGGAGAAGCTACTGGATGCGAAGTTCTTGTACGTGCATGGTGGTCAGCCAGAGGCGATGTTGCGATACGGGTTGCACCGGGTAGGCATTGATCTTTCGGACATCGAGGGTATCGAGTCCTCTGGAGGTGACGAGATGATGGAGCAGTGGCGCAATGGCGAGGGTGACTATTTCCACGAGCAGGGCGCGTTTCCGCAGCAGTTGGAGCATGACGGGACGGGACACATCGTTGGTTCGATTGGTGAGATTGTGGGACCGACGGCTTTTAGCAGCTTGGTTGGCCGATGGGATTGGATCGGGTCGGACGATTCGATTGCGGTGACGCGGGCTTACCGGGCCTCTCGTGAGTGGGTGAATACGGCGGAGCCTATGGAGGTTGCGGAGGCTGAGGCGCCGTTCTTCCCGGGGATGGCAGTAGAGGCGACTGCGGCTGCGGTGGGTTACTACCAGAAGTTGGGAAACTGGGACGGGGATATTTCGATACCAACTGATCTATATGAGTCGGCTCTGGACGTATTCGAGCACTCAGGGATGGTGGGTTCGCGTCATGCTTATGAGGATGTTGTTGTGGCGCCACCGGGGGTGTGATTGAACTAGGATGCGAAGGATTGGGAAGGATTATAAGGATTTTTGTTTTTTTGGCGCGTTTGATTGGAGGTGGTTGTGCCTCCTTTGTGTTTCCGCTTGGGCGGGGTTGGTTGGTTGTGGTTCCTTTTCAGAGAAAGGGAACGGGTATTGGTTTTTGAGCCTGCTTCGGATTTCGAAGCGTTGCTCGGTTGGACATCGCCGCTTTGCTGCGAGATGTTGGACTGCCGACTTCCCTCTTCCGGTCACTGCCCGCGTCGCCAGACCGCGGGCCCTCTCGGCGACCAATCTGTTGAGTCGCGTCGCCGATCATCGGGTAGTTTTGCACATCCTCGTGCCGTAGCCGCGGCCCCGCAGCGAATGGGGTCCGACGTCTGCCGAATCCACGACCGTTTATCTGGCCCTTGGCAGGCCTCCCCCTTCGCTTTGCGAAGGTGGGAGGGTTGTGCCTGCTGGCTCGTGTTGCCGGGGGTGCATTAGTCCCCGGCGACCAGAACTTGTTACTTCGATCGCTTCGAACGGAACCTCTGGACCTTGCGCCCGTCTCAAGATTGGGCGAGGGGCGTCGCTGCTGGTCGTTTCTGCGCGCGGACGGGTCCGGGTTACCTTCGCAGGACCCCGTGTACCCGTTTTTTGTTCCTTGCGTTTCCACGATCTGACGTTTTGTCCCTTCGGTCTTTCGGCTAGATTGGTGTCCGCACTCGTCAGGGCGGCGATGTCTTTTGAATTCACTTTTAATAATACTACGGATGTAACGAATGTCAAGTGGTGGGTTGAACTAGGATTTTAAGGATTGGGAAGGATTTTAAGGATGGGTGTTGCGGGAGGGGGTGTTGCGGTGATGTCGGGGTTGCTTATTTGGGGTGGTTGGATCCGTTGAACTGAGGTGGTATTTCTTTGGAGGCTTTGATGAGGGGTTAGCGGTGGGTGTAAATTTGGGCAATGCGGCGTGGCGACAAAACAACGGGGGTTTTCTCTTGAACACTAAGGGTCTATTGTTCGGTTCGATTGTGGCGTTTGCGGCCGCGTTGTTTTTGGTGTTGTTGATTGTTGTTTTTCGTGGCGTCGGAGACGATGTCGGGGAGGTTGTTGAAAGGTCGGAGGAGATTTCAGGGGAAGCTTCCATCACTGCGGCGACGCCGTCGGCAACTTCGACGATGGCGACTGTTGTCTTGGCGGATTCCACGGATACGCCATTAGTCGACGCTGTGGTGAAGATCCGAACATTTTCCGTTACGCCAACGTCAGGTTCTGCCGAGTTGGAACGTGCTACGACTCAGACCCCCACACCGACTCAAACCCCCACATCGACACCGCTGCCAACTGCGACATTAGAACCTACTGTGACACCGTTGCCAACTGTGCCGCAGGAACCTACTGCGACGCCACCCACTGTGGCAGCGATTTCAACTCCTGAACAGGGAGATGGAGAGACAATGGTCGAGGTGTCGGTTGGGATCGAGATTCCCCCTTTGGGGCCGCGCCCAATCGATCCAACCGTGACGTTGTCCGGCACGGCCGCGATCATGGACGCATCGCAGATCGACGGTTGTCACGAACTTACCGGGTATTGTCGCCAGTTGGAGTACCAACCACCGATTCAGATATCGATACCTTGCCTGGACAAGCGCGTCGAATTGACGGAAGTTCGCGACACGGGGGAGACGGTTGTCGGGATGTGTTCTCCGAGGATTTCGATCGTTTCGGAAGCGAAAATCGCTTCGCTACATGAGATTGAGGAATCGTTGAATGCTATCGCGGCTCTGGACGAAACGATAAAGCGGGGAGGTCTATTGGCCCGAGTGGTGAGTATTGATCGTGGTCCAGTCCCTGGAGATTCCTTTTGTGGTGTGTTACCGGAGACAATCGATTGTGTAAACGTTGGGCTTGAGATAACCAACTTAGGCGCGGACCCTTGGACATTCGACGATGATGATTTCGATGTGACGGGATTCGACAAAACCTTGTATTCGGAATTCGATGCTGGTGTTCCAAATGTCAGATATAAGCGACGGGGCTACGTATTGCAGAGCGGAGAACGTCTGCTTGCGAACATTCCGCGTCGAGTGCCTCGAGCCCCAAAAGAGTTGAGATTAGATTACCTCGGTCAAATATCGATGAAGTTCTCACTCCGCCGCGGTGAGGAATGGGAAAGTGAGCCGGACGAAGTTGCAGGAAATGCAGATGTTCGCAACAAAGTGGTATTGGAACACTTGATCAATTGCGGATTCGATTATTTGTATGTTGATCGATATACGCGAGATGTCGCAGGAGCGACGCTTGGATATGTGGACGAAGTCGCGCGGTGCGATCCAAACGCAGTGACGGTCTTGAAAGAGGATCTCGAGGTGTTGAGAGGAGAGCCGAATTCAGATTTTGGTCGGGTTTCGGATCCGATACCGTTCCGAGAAACGTACAAGGACACTTCGCAGTCGTTGCGAGTTGTAGCGGTTGCGCGTGGAGAAGAGGGTGAGCGATGCGGCAAAGGGTATGCACCAGAGGGGTATGTATGCGTTGCTGTCGAGTTTGAGGTCACGAATTTGCAGGCATCGGATGGTCGGTTGAACCAGCCATACACGCGAGAAATTTGGTATTCGAATCCCAGATTCGAGTTGATTGGAACGAGCGGTGTCGCCTACAGCGACGGTGCTTCAGATCCGGGAGTATCGCCTTATGGCGAGGACTACATCAAGGTGTACCCGGAGAAGCGGTTGACGACGCGGGTCGTTCGGTACGTTCATTCCGACGACGAAGCCGAGTTCTTGGTGTATTCGGACCGTAATCGACAGTTAGCGTTTCGGTTGGTTGAAGACTTGCCTTCAGATACTCCGTCGGACGCGATGGAATCGCGGGTGTTGATCGGTTCGGCTGGTGGATCACAGATATTTGCGGCACCTATTGGCACTTCCGTATATGTGCACGGTTTTGCGATCACGGTATTGGAATTTGAACGGGGATGGATACCGACGGAGGAATGTTGCAACGATATTTTGTCGGAGGTTCTGCTCAAATCAACAACGGGTGACTTTATGGCAACGATGGATCGCGAGACTGCGAATGAACTGTTGGCACGGCAAGGCACCTCATTTGATGAGTACGACGGTGAGAGCGAATATGTGCGAGTTTCAGTCGAAGCGAAGAATGTCGGCTCGTTGGGTTCCGCTAGCACATTTAACACAGCACATATGTTTTTGATCGATGATGATCGACGGATTTACCCGAGCGGGTTTTATCCGAACCCCGAACGTCACCTTACGGACGAAGGTGGGGCAATATGGAGCCAATCGGCTTTCCGGCGGTGGCGACAAAGCGATCGGACGGCCAGGGTTTACGGTGGCGGAAGAGTTTCGGAAGATCTGGTCTGGTTGGTGCCGGCGGACGCATGGGGACTGAAATTGGTGTATTTGCCGTACGACTTCGAGGCAGGTGGGTTCTTGGCATTAGAACCTTTGGTTCCGCCAAGGGACACATTGGATTCGCCGAACGCAACATCGGTCGAAGGTGGATTGAGGCGCGAGAGTACGTCTCCGACGCGACCTGCACCGTTCGGCACGCGTGTAATTGCGGAAGATGGTGTGGTGCTTCATGTATCGGAGGTTGAACACTTAGCTTCTCCTTGCTCCACTTGGTACCCACCGATTGAAGGTGGCGAATGTTTGAGTGTCACGGTAGAACTCGAGATTCCGCCCAGCGCATATATTCGCGGCGTATTTGGTCTCTTGGATATTGGATTCGATCGGGAAAGCTTTTCGTTTTTGATCGACGGTGAGGAGATAACGGTTCAAAGACGCCATGAGGGCGGTTCAATCAACCCGTTGCTACCTACGTTCTCTTCGGTTCTGGATTGGGCAGAAATAAACGGACGCGGGAAGATGAAAGTGTCTTATCAAGCGGAAGTACGTGCCGGATGGACCAATGGGATGCTGGTTTTCCACCCGGATGCCTGGGTGCCTGAAGCATATCTTTCGATTAACGAGGTAGGGAATGACTCGGCCGGGACAACAGCTACCGATCTACGTCAGGACGATGAGATAACGGGTGGTTCGTCGGACGGAATCGGAGTCTACGAGTATCTGCAGGAGCGTGAAGTCAGTTTGGCTGCGGAGGTCGGGAGTTACGTGGGAGAATTCGCGATCGCTTGCGGTACTCACTCGGTTAGGCCGTATTACCAAAACCGCGAATGGGTTTATTCGGTTGTTCAGGATTTGATCCAAGTTGATGTCGGTGATGCGGCTCGCGTTTACAAGATTAATGAAGGAGACATTGCAGAGCAGTGTGCCAGAGCATTTCCGCCATCGTCCAAAGCGTTGGTATTGAACCATTTGCTCGGCGTCGCGCGCTTCAATTGCGAGAACCGACACACTGGAGTAGATGATGCGTCTTTGAGTGCGGCGGTCCGGATGAGCGAAGTGTTCTTCGATTACCTCGGAGGTGGCTCTCCGGTTTCGATGTCGGACTTTTCGGACGTGAGCGGATTGTGTGAATGGATGGTCAATCCCATTGGTGAGGGTTTCGCCGAATTTGTGGATGGTGCGGGGTTGTCGGCGATGTTTACTGACGAACTGGTGGCACCTTCGCAATTCCGAGAAATCACACAGTTGGCATCACAACGTGGATTGTGGTGAGGGGTGCGCGCCGCTCAAGGTGATTCGTTTTGACCTTGATGACTCTTTTTGATAGGTCCTAGCGCGAGATATCTTCTACGGCGTTGAATAGGGGTTCGCCTCGCGTTATTCGATCTAGGTTTTGAGCTACGGTTTGGGCTCGGCGGATGGCGGTGTCGTTGGTGGCACCTTCGGCTGTGTCGGTCGCGGGATAGGGAAACGTTGTTGTGCGTAAAGCATTTCGGTGACAGGAAGGCGGTTGTTGGCTGGAGCCACTTGCGCCGGTGCGGCGTTTTTGTCGGGGTGAGCATTCCGTCCGTTGCGGCGCAGGTTTTAGCGCAGGGTCACCGATAAGCTCGATTACGGCGGGCTACTTTGAGTATTAGAACTCGCAAAACGTCGTCTTGGATGTCGCAGATGATTTGGTAGCCACCCACGCGGTAACGCCACCAACCGAGGAATGGTCCAGATTGCAACGTACCCAACTGCCTTGGGTTTTCCGAATCGGCGACTCGCTGGCGCATGCAGTCAACGATTCGTCGTGTGGTGGGTCTATCGAGTTTGCGGAGTTCGGATCTGGCGGATCTGGTGTACTCAATTGTCCAAGCCAAGGTCTCGCCTTATTTCCTCTTCGGAGAGGACTTCTTCTTCGCCTTTGCGGACGCGCTCTGAGATTTCTGCGGCGAGGTAGTAGTCCTCGATGTCATCGATGCTTCGTTCGATCATCTCGCGGATGTAGAAGGCTTTCGTGCGGCGCGTCTTTGATGCGAGGTTGTCGAGTCGGCGCTCGGTTTCGGGCGATAGACGGATGGAGGTAGGCATTTCGCACTCTGTATTTTGGGCGATACGTGTATTCATTGTATCGCGTTTGGGCTGTTTGAACTAGGATTTGAAGGATTGGGAAGGATGTTAAGGATGGGTGTTGCGGGAGAGGATTGTTGCGATGGTATCGGGGCTGGGTGTTTGGGTGTGGCGTGGTTTTTTCGTGTAGCGGGGTGTTGAGATTCCTTGCTGCACTCGGAATGACATGAAGCGGGTTCGGGATGACGTGGATCGCGTTGGGGTACTGTGCACAACTTCACTTACGACGGATTCACAGTCAGATCACGTGTGCCTCCCCCGTTGCCAGGCCCCTCTGGCTTCCGGCTTTCGCCGGAATGACGGTGGTTGTGCACAGCACCCGTTGGGGTTGACTTGGGGCTTGTTGGTCATCCCTTGTGTTCGCTGCGCTGATGGGATGGGTCTAGCGGGATATTTCGTGGACGATGTTGATGAGGGGTTGGTTGCGGGTTAGACGATCTAGGTTTTGGGCTACGGTTTGGGCTCGGCGGGCGGCGGTGCCGTTGGTGGCGCCGGAGTGGTGGGGGACCATGATGATGTTGTCTAGTTCCCAGAAGGGGTGGTCGGATGGTCGTGGGGCATCGGTTGCTGATTCGGGGTATTGGTACCAGGTGTCGATGGCAGCGCCGGCGATGCTTCGGTTTTTGAGGGCGTTGTAGAGGGCTGCTTCGTCGATGATGTGTCCGCGTGCGGGGTTGATGATGTATGCGGTTGGTTTCATCAGTCCGAGTTCGTGGGTGCCGATCAGGCCTTCGGTGGCGGAGACTAGGGGAGTGGAGATGAGGATGAAATCGGAGTTTGCGAGGATGTATTCGCGGGCGTGTTTGCCGCCTCCGATGTAGTTTGAGCCGTACAGTTCGCCTTCGACGGTATCGGTTCTTCCGGCGGCGATGACGGGCATTTCGTAGGCTTGGGCGAGTCTTGCGACGCGGCGTCCGATGGCACCGAATCCGATGATGCCGAAGGTACGGCCCATGAGTTCGCGGTAGGAGCCGTGTCGGCCGGGCCACATCTCCCATGATCCGGCGCGGAATGTGCGTTCAGACTTGAAAAGTTCGTGGTCGAGGGCTACGGCTACTGCCATGACCCACTCGGCGATGGGTGCTTCGTGGTGGTAGGCGTTGGCGACGATGCAGCCTTCAGGGACGGCTTCGGGGTCGATGCGGTCGTATCCGGCGGCTGGGATGAGAATGGCTTTGAGGGAGTCGGCGGTTGCGCCCATTTCGGTTGTAAAGTCGGTTCCGATGAATACGTGGGCGCCGCGGAGGGATTCGGGTGAGGGTTTGTTGTCGATGAATTCGGTGTAGATCCATTCGACGGGCTCGGTTACGGGGAAGGGTGGGACGTTGGGGTCCGCGTTGGGTCGGCGGTTTGTTATTACGCGGAGTTTGGAGGGCATGGGATGGGGCCGTAGGAAAAGAGGCGGGTGTTTGGGAGAGGATTTTAGTTGACGGTTGCGTGGTGGATGTTTAGCATACTCCGTCCCTTTGTCCGCCCCTGTCACCCTCACCCTAACCCTCTCCCGCGGAGCGGGAGAGGGGATAAATCGTCGGTTGATTCGATTGGTAAAGCGTAATGGATGTGCGTGGTTTTGAGGGGGTTCTATTAGCGGCAAACGAAAGAGCGACCACAAGGGTCGCCCCTACGGTTGGCGTCTCACTTTGTTCCCCGTATCGGAGCCCGAGGCAGGCCCCGGACATTCCCCCATGAGTGTGGGAAACCTAGAAGTCGGGTTGGCCGGAGGACCAGTTGAAGTTGTCGGGTGGCCAGACGTTTCGGCCTCTTCGTGCGCCCATGTTTCCGGCCATTGAGGCGTCTCGGCGTTCTTCGTCGTACCAATCGGCTACAGTGTCGCGCCATTGTTTAATGTGGGGCGTTGCGACGTGGTAGTCGAATGCGGCGGCGTTCACGTAGACCTCGTAGAGGTATAGCTCAGTTGGGTCGTCGATGTTTTGGTAGACGTCGAAGCGTAGGCATCCGGGCTCTTCGTGGGTGGAGCCGATGCCGTCGAGTGTGACCGCGTCGATGAAGTCGTCGACCTTGTCGGCTTGGACGTATTGCGGTGCGTGGATGACGTGGAGGGTGCCCTGCTGGAATGCGGGGTCGTCGACGGCACCGGGGCGGTATGCGTCCCAGTCGGCGGGTCCGGCGGGGTAAACGGATCGGCAGAATGAGACTTCCGGCGGCTCAGCGAACATGTCGGCGGATGCATCACGCCACTGGTGGAAGTGGTATGCCATCGTGTGGTACTGGAACGCGGCTTCGTCTTCGTAGACCTCGCAGAAGGCGAACTTGGTGGGGTCTTCGTCGTCTTGGATGATGTCGAATCGGTAGCAGTTGGGCTCGCCGAGAACGGAGCCTACGCCGTCGCCGATTGAGGCTTCGATGAAGTCATCGATGCGGTCATCTTTGACCTTTAGACGGACCATGAGGATGTACATTTGGATCTCCTGATTGTTGGGTGGGCTTTGATTGCCGTTATGGAGTATATCGCGGGGATCGCGTAGACCGAACCCCCACGAGTTCCGATAACGACGATCAGGGGGCGTTAGACTGATCAGAGCTTGAGTTTTCGTCTCTGCCTCGCCCGCGGAGGATTCGCACCAGTGCTGAGCCGACTGGATAGCTGAGCGCGGCACTCAACCCGAGGAACCAACCCATTGCTGGTTCGCCTAACAGGATTGCTAACAATCCGCCAGCGATTATCACAACGATGCTGGCTAGACGGTAAGCAGCTGCCCATTTGAAGTTGTAGTTGAAAGCGTCAGCTTCGCGCTTTTCAAGTTCGCGTTGGTGAGCGTTTGAACTGAGCCATTCACGAAATGTGTCCTCAGCTGCGTTGGGGAGGATGCGTTCGTATTGTTGAAGGACTTGCGGCGGTGGCCCTTGCCAAGAATAGCTGACCGATTGGCTCGCGATAATCGTGACCGAATCTTCGTCTTCAGACGCGGGCGAAGGTGATTCCGGAGAGGGCTCGTCCGGTTTCAGCATTGTTCGATTTCGTCCGCCAACTGCCGGCGTTGATCTTCGGGCAAAGCATCGATTCGCTCTTGGAATACACGGCTCAAATCAGCACCCATGCGTTGCCATGTTTGGTTCCAAACGAAGTTGACAGTCTCGTCCGGACTCATTCCAGTGTCAAACGCTGCGCGCACGTCGTCTTCACTCCACATCTCCATCTCCATTTGAAACATGAAGGCATCGTTGGGGTGCATTGACATCATGCGGTTGACGATGGGGTACGGCGAGACGAACGTGGGTTTTCGGCGTGAAGAGCCGTTCTTGTCGGTACCGAATTTTGGAATCAACCTCATGAGAAATTCCGATCGCATTTGACGGCGATGGTTGTGATTTTAACGTAGCAAGGAATCTTTGGTGCGTCAAGCGTCTCCGAGATTATTCGCTAGGCGTTTTGTACACCTATCCCCGCCTGATATGCAGCTGCTGATTGGGGATGACTGATGCCGCCTGCCGGTGGTTCGCCTCCTGTTCGCTAAGGAATGAACCCAAGATTGGGATTTGGGAATTTCTGACCGACGTTCGATTTTGGGCTGCCATCTTCATTGATACCATGTTGGGTACCATGAAGAGCATTTGGAAGGTGGTTGTCGCGGTTGTGGTTTTGGCCTTGATCGGGTCGATCCACGTTGACGATGTGCAGGCGCAAGGGCCGATTGCGGGATATGTACCAGCAGTCGTTTTCAGCGGTACTGTGACAGTCAACGGTGAAATTCCGGCGTACAGCGGATTCACGATCACGGCTCGAATTAGCGATGTGTATGAATCTGATCCCGTCACAGTAGGCGTAAACCCCGAAAGTCCCTTCCGGTATGAATACTTAATCGTGGTGCCTCCATTGTGGCTAGACCCGATTGGGTCTCAAATCGAATTCTGGGTGAACGGAGAGATCAAGTCCACGGTAACGGACTGGTTCGCCACTTTGCAGCCATGTGTTGATTCCAATTCATTGTGTCCATCGCCCGAAATCTGGACCTTACCCCTCATTCGCGAGGTTGATCTTGACTTCCCGAGTCTGCCCGATCCGAAACCGAGTGCGGATGTTGTACCCACTCCGTTGCCGACATCCGAGCCGATTCCCACGATGGACGCTATGCCTGATATAGGGAAACTCGGAGTCGGCGGTTTTGCAGTTCCGTCGAATATGGCTCTGATCGCAATGTTGGCAGGATCTGCACTCGCGCTGTTCGGATTCTTCGTGTTCAAGCGCAGTAAACGGGCGAATCTATCGTAGCGAATCCGCTGGATACAGTTGTGGACACCCACTGCGTTTCGGTTTGCGAAGAGGAATGGAGTTTATCCCCGACCAATATACAGTTGCTGGTTCGGAATCACGATGGCTTCCAGCATGTTGACATCTGGTGGGAGGGTTGCCATTAATAGGGCGGTTCGGGCGATATTTTGTACGTCCATCATGGGTTCGGGGCCTTCGTCTCGGCCGGAGCCGGAACGGGCGTCGGCGCGGCGTTCGACCATGGTGTTGCCGGGGTGGAGGGCGGAGACGGAGATGTTGATGTCTCGGCCTTCTATGGCGGCGGATTGGGTGAGGCCCCAAACGGCGTGTTTGCTGGTGGTGTAGGCGGCGGCTGAGTGTCGGGATCGTTGGGCGGCGATGGAGCCGATGTTGATGATGCGTCCGCCGCCTTGGGGTCGCATGATCTTGAAGGCTTGTTTGGTGCAGTAGAACATTCCGGTGACGTTGGTGTTCATCACGCGGAGCCACTTTTCCGAGGCGAGGGTTTCGATGGGGTCGCCTTCGACGGAGCCGGAGTTGTTGACGAGGATGTCGAGGCGACCATGGGCGTTCATGACGGATTCGAAGACCGATGAGACGCTAGGTTCGTCGGTAACGTCCATGGATAGCGGCGTGACGTCGATGCCGGATTCGGCGGAGAGTTCGTCGGCGGTTGCTTTTAGGCGCTCCATGTTTCGGGCGGCGATGGTGACGATTGCGCCGTTGTTGGCGAAGATGCGGGCGATGCCTTTTCCGATGCCGGTGCCTCCGCCGGTGACGAGTGCGATTTTGCCTTCTAGTGATTCGTTGCTCACAGGTTTCCTCCGTTGGGTTTAGGTTTCTTCCGTGTCGGATTTGTTGGGTTTGGTTAGGAATGCAGTAACTAAGGCTATTGCAACGATTGCGGTTGCGGCGAAGTAGGCGTATTTCCATCCGTCGAGGAATGCGAATCCAGCGTCGGGGTTATCTTCGATTTCTGCCAAGGGAACGTTGAAGCCGCGGGCAATCATGATGCCTGCGATTATGGCGGTGATGATGGCTTGTCCGCTGACGTTTCCGAGGTTTCGAGTGAGATTGATGATCGCGCTTACGAGTCCGTAGGTTGATCGAGGGACGGACCCCATTGTTGCGGCGGCGTTTGGTGCGGACCATGCGCCTTGGGCGAGGCCGTTGATGAGAACGAGGGTGGCGATGTAGAAGAGGTTCGAGGTGTCGTTGAGGGTAGCGAGTCCGATGCCGGTGAAGACAAGGACGACGAATCCGCCGACCATGAATGGCCTTACGCCGTATCGGTCTGAGAGCCTGCCAAAGACTTGAGCACCGATTCCCATGCCGATGGCCATCATTAGCATGACGCCGGAGGCGTAGATCTCGGGCCAACCTCGGAATGCGACCAGGTAGATGGGGAGGAGGAAGAGGGTGGCGGAAGAGCGCATGAATGCCAGGTATCGGGTGATTATGGAGAATTTGAAGACGCGGATTTTGAAGAGTCTGAGGTCTACCATCGGGTTGGGGGTTTTGAGTTGCCACCATACGAATACGATGAGCGTTGAGATGCCGACGAATGCTCCAGTGATGATGATCGGTGAGCCCCAAGCGAGGGCGAACGGGTTGGTGATGGTAAGGATGATGATTGCGGTGGCGACGGCGGAGAGGGCCGCTCCGAGCCAGTCGTAAGGAGGTCGTTTTTCGCCTGAGAATGAGCCGATGCGTTCGTCTTTGAGGATGTAAAGGCCCCAAAAGAATGCGACGGCGGTGGGGATGGCCATGAATATGAATAGGGCTTGCCACGGAAGGAATTGTAGTGTGACGCCTGAAACGACGGTGCCAGCCGCGCCGCCAATGGCGACGGCGGTGGTTTGGCTTCCGAGTGCTTTACCGCGTTCGTTTTCGGGGAAGACTGAGGTGGTGATGGCGGTGGATACGGACTGGCCCATCGAACTTCCGATGGACATGATGACGCGGGTGACGATGAGGAACGTTAGGCTGGTAGCGAAAGCGCAGGCGATGGCGCCGCCACCGAAGAGGACCATGCCGATGAGGTGGAACTTCTTGCGTCCGATCATGTCGGCTACTTTGCCGAGGGGGACCATTAAAGAACTGATGGTGAGGGATTGTGCAATGACGAGGAGGGATGCTTCTTTGAAGGTGATTCCGAAATCTTCGGCGATGGCGGATAGAGCAAGGAAGATGATGCTGAAGCTCATCACCATCGTGACGAGGGAAAGTCCTACGGCCATGAATGCGCGCCACTTGTACCAAGCGTTTTCGGGCGCGCCGGGATCCCACGCGGGCGTTTGAGGCGCGGGTTGCGCGATGGGTTGAGTGTCGGCCATTAGAGTGCGCGACGCGAGTGCGTCGACGAAGGATTGACACTAGAGTATAGCGAAGTGGGTTATTGAACTAGGATGCGGAGGATTTTTGGGGATTGGGGGGGGGATGCGGCCCCCTTTGTCCTTCGGACATTTCCCCCGCATAGCGGGGGGAACCCTGCTGCCCCGTGCATTCCCGCTTCTCGTATGGTCCTCTGGGCTGCGCTTGCTCGCGCCCCCTTGTATGTTGTAGGGCATCGTGGAGGCGGGGCGTGATGGGTGTTAGTGCACGTCCATGCGTTTTAGGCGCGAGATGGTGGCTATGTTGGAGAGGATGATTACGGTTAGCAGGGCGATGATGGCGTATTCGATGGGTGGAAGTTGGTTTGAGCCGGATATGGGCGCGTCGATGAGGGTTGAGTTGAGTTCTTGCATTATCGAAAGGGTGTTGCCGCTGATGCTGACGTATTTCAGGCCGGGTATTGCGGATGAGATGAGTGCCTCGAAGCCGAAGACGTAGACGATTCCGAAGACGACGGCTCGTGTCGTGAGGGTGCCCACGAAAGCGAACAATGAGACGAAGGCGATGGATCCGATGAGTATGCCGAAGGCTCCGACGATCGCGGCAGAGTAGGCGTCGTCTTGGATTACAAGAAGTACGGAGACAAAGGTGGTGATGGCCAATGGGATGGCGACGATGAATACAGCCGCGAGCATCTTTGGTATCGAGATTTGCCATCGGGCGATAGGGGAGAGCATGAGGTTGGTAAGAGTTCGGTCTTCGATTTCGTCGGCGAAGACTGGTGCAGCGACTATGAGTGCGATGAGGGGCAGTCCGGTGTTGAAGATCAGTCGTTGGATGAAACCTTGGGTTGAGTCGCCGTCCCATTCGATGTTGAGGATTTCGCTGATGATGGCGATGACGAGCGGGATTGTGGCGAGTAACAGCAGAACCGCGATGCGGCGAATCGAGATCGATTGCCGAATTGCGAGGATGAAGATTGTTTCTGCGATGGTGCCCATTAGTGTTCTTTGCGAAACTCTAGTCTAGGTAATTTCTCTTTGATCAAGCGGCAACATCCCCCTTTGTCCTTCGGACATTTCCCCCGCCGAGCGGGGGAAACCTAGGTTAGTGCAATTGCACTCCATCAGCCTTCGACCAGATATGAGAAGACGCTCTCAAGGGAGTCGTCGATTGGTTGGATTCGGGTTAGTCGGATGTCATTGCGTTGCGCGAGCACTGGCAAGTCAAGTTGAAGGACTGCGACGTTGGTTGTGAGAACGACCATTGAACCGTCGGGATCGAACTGAACCGATTGAACGGCTGGCAGTTTGGCGAGTTCGCCGCCGAGTTGCTTGGGATCGGAGCACTCGATCTTGACGTGATATGGGCGGTCGTCGAGGGCGGCGCGGATGGCGTGGAAGTCGCCTTGCGCGGCGAGTTTACCGTTGACGACGAGGACGACGCTGTCGCTGACATCTTCGACCTCTTCCAATATGTGAGAGGAGATGATCACGGAGCGCCCCTCGTCGGCGGTCTGATGGAGGATTTCTTGGAAGCGGAGGCGTTGAGTCGGATCGGCTCCGTTGAGCGGTTCATCGAGGATGAGGAGTTCGGGGTCTCCAACGAGGGCCGCGGCAAGTCGGATGCGCTGGCGCATGCCGCGGGAGTATGTGGAAATCTTTCGATCGAGGGCGAAGGACATGTCGACGCGTTCGATGGCATTCCGGAGGTGGCTCTCTTCGCGTCGGAGGTCCTTCAGTCTTGCGGATAGGCGAACAAATTCGAGCCCGGTCATGAATTCGTACGCTGACTCGTTCTCGGTCATGATTCCGATGCGTTTGTAGACGTTGTGGTCGGTGCGCGGATCGGTATCGAGGAGCCGTACTGTGCCTTCGGATGACGAGTAAAGGCCGCAGATCATGCGTAATAAGGTGGTTTTTCCGGCGCCATTGGGTCCGAGGAGGCCGGTGATGCCAGGTCCGATGTTGAGCGTGATATCGCTGACTGCGACGACGTTTCCGAACCATTTGGACACCGAATCCAAAGAGACGATAGCGTCGTCGCCGGCGTGATTGTTTATTTCGGTCCGGATTTGCACTGGATCATCTTTGTCTCGAATAGAAGCGCCACGTCGCGAAGATGGAGCCTGCGGTTAATAAGACGACCCATGCGATGGGTAGGAACATATTGAGGTCGTTGGTTTCGTTGTAGGTTCCGAAGAAGATCGATGGCATGACATTGGCGTTGATGTCGATGAGATTTACGAGCGCGATTAGCTCGCTGATTGACTCTTGTAGTTCAAAAAGGTTGACGATCAGTTCGGCGAATGTCGAGATCATGATGACGCCGATGACGATCAGCGTTGCGATCATCCGCCGATCGGTCATGGAGCTGATGGCGATGGTGATTGATGTTGTGAATATGGCGAAGACGATGCCGTTGCCGACGAATCGGGGAATGTCGAGCCAGTTGTCTTGGGCGTGGCCTAGTGAATCTCCGACGCCAAATAAGAGTCCAATCCAGTATGTGATGTGCGGCAGGATGGAAGCGGCGAGAAGGAGGAGGAATAGAGCGCACCATCTTGCGCCTAGGTAGTCGAACAAGGTGATGGGTCGGACGAAGTATAGATGGATGACTCGGTTTCGCCGATCTGGGCATAAGAGTTCGGGGCCGACGAATGCGGCGAATATGAGGATCATGAATGAGATTACGGCTGTCAGTTCGAGATGGCCTGGCAGGTCGACGGGTAACCCGCCCTCGGTTTCGTCGACGTCGAAGCCGATTTGTTCGAAAAATGCGCCGATGGCGGCGAAGACGAGGCCGGTAGCAATTGTCGGGGAGAGAACCAGCCACGGGAGGAATTTGGCCCATCCGCCGCGTCCGATGCCCATGCCGTTTTTAACGCTGTCCCATAACATGGTCTTCCAGGCGCGGCTGCGACCTTCGCGTTCGCCAGCGTAGGACTGGTAACCGATGTCGAATACGGTTCCGGTGCGTTTGGGTTGTTGGTCGGAGGTCACGGGTTAGTTGGTGCGGAAGAGGTCGATCAAGGCTCGTTGGCGTGGACCCATGCGGACGAGTCTGGCTTCGGATGCTACGAGGGCATCGCGGACGGCATCGAATTTTGCTCCATCGACATCGGGTATCGATACCGCGATACCTTCGGAAGTGTGCTCGATGTTGCGATCAGTCAGTTCCGACGCAAACCGGTCGCGGTTGTTGGCGACCTCTATGTAGATGAGCTCGGTCTCTTCGGTGAGGGATTTCACGTCGGATGATTCTTTGACGCGTCCGAGGTCAAGAAGGACGATGTTGTCGCATGTACGCTCGACATCTTGCATGAGGTGAGTCGATAGGACGACGCTGATGCCGAATTCTCGGGCGATGCGACGGATCAAGTTCAGCATCTCGGTGCGACCAGTAGGGTCGAGGCCCGCGGTCGGTTCGTCGAGCAGGATAAGCACGGGGTCATGGACGAGGGCTTGGGCAAGTTTTACGCGCTGTTTCATTCCGGTCGAATAGCCGCCGATAGGGCGGTAGCGCTCTTCGAAGAGACCGACGTGGCGGAGTGTGTCGGCGGCGAGGGCGCGCGACCTCGACGGTGGGATGCCGCTGACCTCAGCCATGTGCGTTAAGAAGTTTGCGGCCGACTGGTTCGGGGGTAGACAGTCGTGTTCGGGCATGTAACCCAAACGGGTTCGTGCTTTAAAGTCACGAGTATCGGCGTCCATGACGAGTGCAGAGCCGGATGTGGCCTCGGTCAGACCGAGGAAGATGCGGATGGCGGTCGATTTGCCGGCACCGTTAGGACCAAGAAGTCCGGTGATGCCGGGGCCAACGGTAAAGGATGCCGAGTCTAGGGCCTGGACATTTCCGTAGAGTTTGGTGAGATTGCGCGCCTCGAGGAGGGGAGCGCTAGAATTCGGAACGACCATATTTGAATAGTAGATTCAATCGTGGAAAAAAGTATCGAGTTCAGGGGATTTGCTGCACGGTACCGTAGTTGCCGTCCTACTAGACGTCCAACCGGTAGAACTCGATGGCAGTTTGGCCGAAAACGTAGTCTGATTGTTCTTGGGGAAGGTTTTTGAGCATTTCGCGGACTGAGTTGGCCCAATTGGGGTAGGTTGTGCCTTGGGTTGAGACGGGCCAGTCGGAGCCGAACATAAGGCGGTCGACGCCGAACATGCCGATGACGTGATGGACGTAGGGTAGGAGGTCGTCGTTGGTCCATTTCTCCATGTCCGCTTCGGTCGTCATACCGGAGACCTTGCAGCGCATGCCGTCGATGGATGCGACATCGCGGAGGCGGGTGAGCCAGGGTTCTACCTCGCCCTCTTTGATGTTGGGTTTGGCGATGTGGTCGATAACGGCGCGGAGGTCTGGGACGTGCTCCATGATGCGCGGTACGAAGGGAAGGTTCCAAGGGCGGACCAGGAAGTCGTAGCAGAGACCACGTCGTTCGACTTCTTTGAGGCCTTGGATGGGAGCGTCGCCTGCTAGCCAGCCGTGGTCTTCATCCATTTCCCAAAGATGGCGGACGCCTTTGAAGTACGGGCTTTGTTGGAGATCGTCGAGGATTGAGCCGACGTTGGGCTCGCTGAGGTCAACCCAACCTACGACTCCGGCGACGAAGTCGTTATTCTCAGCGATTTCGAGGCACCACTTGGTTTCTTCGACGGAGGCGTGCGCTTGAACTATGACGGTCTTATCGACTCCGGCCTCTGCGAGTAAGGGACGCAGTTCATCAGGTCCGTAATTGACCCGAAGCGGACTACCTTTCGGCATCCAATCGTAGGGTCGGAGGTCTAGGTCCCAGAAGTGGTGGTGGCTATCGACTACGGTCATGGTTTGATTGTGTTGGCCCCCCTTGGGCCGCCCCGGTTGCCCTCACCCTAGCCCTCTCCCGCTGAGCGGGAGAGGGGATCCTTGCGGGTGGATGAGTTGTTGGCGTGGCGCTTTAGTACGTTTCTCGGACACGCGGGGATATACCCCGTTGTATTTCGGACATTTCCCGGACTGGTGCGAGCGTACCCCCTTTGTCCTTCGGACATTTCCCCCGTTAACGGGGGAAACCTAATGGTTATCGGGCTATGGTTCCGATGGCGGGTTCGCCTCTGATGGCGGTTCCGTGGCTGCCGGCGAAGTTGGCGTCGGCGAACCATAGGACACCGTCTTTGGAGGAGAAGCCGTGGATAAATGGGTCTTCGGGTCCCATCGTGATGCGGTCCATCTCGGCACCAGACTCTTTGTTGTAGAGGACGACTACGTTGTCGGTGGTGTGTGCGCACCAGATTCCGTCATCGCCTTCCAAGGCGAGGCCGTGCAGACGCTCGAGTTCGACCTCGAACATGTGAACAACCTTGAAGTCATCAGACGGGTCGACGAGGTAGATGGCTTTGGGGTTGAATGCAGTGACCCAGAGCAGGTTCTGGTCGTGGTCCCACTCGATGCCGTGGATTCCGCCGCCATCTGGTGTCCGCCACCGGTCGACAGTCTCTCCGGTGTCTATGTCACACTTGACGACGTAGCCGAGGTGGGTGTCGGTGCTACGGTAGGGTCGGGAGACAGTGGTGCCGTTGGAACCGGTCCAGATATGCCCGTCTCCGACGGTGATGCCGGAGCCGTTCTCCGTGCCGGTGTACACGGTTCTGAGGACGTTGCCGGCTTCGTCGATCACATAGACGTTGTCCGTAAGTTGGTCCATCACGAACAACTGGTCGTTGTACCACTGCAGGCCGTTCGGCATTTCACATGGAGACGGGATGGTAGTTGCCACCATCGATTTCGTCGCTGTCATCGTCATATTTGACGCTCCAATCGCAATGTTGTTTCGCTCAATCCTAGTGCAAGTAGTTTAACTTGAAAGCATCTCTGGCGCGCCATTTGAACCAATCGATCTCGGATTGCCCCAGGGTGTCACGGCAACAATAGAAAAGACTGAGACAGGGTGTGTTAGAATAGTTGTGCGTGAGAGTAGGCGAAACTAAAGACCCGATTCAACGGGCAATCTACCTAAACCACTGGTTTAACCGAACCCTCCTGACGCCTACGGAGAAGATGCTTGGATGCTGTGCAGCTGTCCAATCGAGACGGCGATCATACTACCTGAGACATACATCGAATAACAGGGAGAGGCGGTTGAGATGATAAGGAAACAATCGCATGCAAAATCAAGGTTACGTTAATGGAACAGGCCGTCGAGTGATGATATTTATCGACGGCAGCAACCTATACCACGTACTTAAACAGAACACCGACAAACAAAATCTCGACTACAAGAAATTTGCAGAAAAGCTCTCTGGAGATCGAGAGCTGATCCGGACCTATTACTACAACATCCGTCAGGAATCGCCTGACAACCCAAGTTTGGCCGAGTCTCAGGACCGGTTTTTGAACGCCCTTTACGAGACCGAATATCTGGAAGTGAAACTAGGGATTTGGAAGCAGCGGGGCAACACGATGGTGGAGAAGGGCGTCGATGTGATGATTGCCGCGGATCTCATCGCACACGCTTACGAAGACCATTATGACACGGCGATCCTGGTGAGTGGCGATGCTGACTTCTATCCTGCGTTGCAGGTGGTTAAGGACACCGGTAAACAGGTCGAGGTGGCGGCATTTGATTCGAATCTTTCCTCAGAGGCGGCGCGGTTTTCGGATGTGTTGATCAAGTTCGACCGCAATTACTTCGATGATCTGTGGATGTCTTCGAACCAGAAGAGCAACAACATTCGGGCAGCAGAGAAACGTAAGCTGGTGACGGATGAAGCGGCCTCGCCGAATGGTGAGGATAAAGGTGCTTCACGAGGGCAGACGAACAATCGCCGACCCTTCACCGAACGTTACGCTGATCGCCGTAACGCGTACAACGCTGCGTCGTCACGGAATGGTCACACCACCACGAAGACGCCTAACCGAGTCCGACGTACGGAAACCCGCCGGAGCTTGTCTTCAGTTCTCGACAGCAATGCCAAGCCTGTGAGTCGTACTGAGCGACGTGGATTGGCGACAGCTTCCCGGCAACGAAGCTCACAGGTCGACAAGCGGTCGAATTCGGCATCTGAGGCACCGAGCACAAACGGTAGTGCCTCAGGGCCACGTAGAAATGATCGACGGAAGTCGTGGATTTCGCGAATGCTGAATTCCCGATCGTAGCCGGGTTTCTACCAATCGGCATCCACGATATTGCTATCGTCTTCGTAGATGCGTTCTTGAGAGCCGGACTTGAAGTCCATGGCGAAGAGATGATTCTTGCCGTCGACTTCCGAGCGGAACAGGATCTGTTTCCCGTTTAGCGACCAAATCGGGTTGGAATCGGGGACGCGGTTTTGGGTGAGACGTCGAGTCTTTTTGTCGTCGGTATCGATGGAGTAAATTTCGGCGTTGCCGTCGCGTTCTGAGAGATATACGATGTCGCGCCCGTTTGGTGCCCACTCGAATTCGGTTTCGTTTCCGTCGTCATCGGTCAGTGCAGAGGCTGAGCTCGGACCGTCACCGGTGTCGACGACCAATGTATAGATTTCGGTTGAATCGTCGGATTGTGTCCGTGCGAATGCGACCCGTTGTCCGTCAAATGAAAACCTCGGACGGGAGTCTGGGTAGTCGGTGAGTTGGACCTCGTTGACGCCATTTATCGAACGCATGTAGATACCATCACCGCCGTCGACTTTGATTCTCATGACGACCCACTCGTTGTCACCCGACCAATTGCCGAGTTCGACGTTTCCGGCAGGTTCGCTGACGAGCAAGGTGGTTTTGTCTTCATCGAAATCGTGAACGAAGACTTCGGTGTTGTCAGCAGAGTCGGTTTGGTAAGCGATCTTGCGCGAGTCAGGCGCCCAGAAATAATTGGATACGCTGTTCGGTGCGTCGGGCACACGAGTATCATCCTCGGTTGAACGGTCCCAAATCTTCAACTGTCCAGTGCCGTTCGAAACGTCGGTTAGGAATGCGATGCGCTGTTGGTTCGGGGACCATATCGGATTCTCGACTGCCTCATTGACGATTTTCGAAGTTTCGCCGTTGGTTTCGAGCAGAAAAAGCTGGTTGTCTTCGTCTTCCAATACGAAGGCAATTTCGTAGCTTAGACCGTCGCCTCCGCAGGCGTAGGTCGCGATGAGGGTAGCAGTCGCGATGGCGGTGAGGACCGTTGCTTTGGCGAAATTCATATTGAGTCCGGATGACGTTGTTGATGCGACGGAACCAGACGTGTGAGAACAGAAAACTGTGGGTTCCTTTACGCGATTTTCGGCAATTTCGTTTGATTGTTTCAAGTGATGCAGATGCATCTAAAATCGCAATACGTGCTGAATACCTGCCAGACTGGGAGATGTCGATGAAATTTGCGTTCTTTATGATGCCGTTGCATACGCCCAACGAGAATCCATCTCTGGCGTTCGAACGCGACATCGACATGATTAACTATGCCGAGAAGCTGGGCTTCGACGAGTATTTCATCGGTGAGCATCATTCTGCGGCCTGGGAAAACATGCCGACCCCTGAATTGGTGCTAGCCAAGGCATCGGCAACTGCGACGCGGATCACGCTGGGCACGGGCGTAGTGTCGCTCCCGTTTCATCACCCGTTCCATGTCGCTGAACGCTTCGCGTTCTTAGATCATCTAACCCGAGGCAGAACGGTACTGGGCGTCGGGCCTAGCGGTTTGCCCACAGATCCCCAGCGCTTCAAGATTCCTCCGAAAGATTTGAACGCGATGATGCGAGAATCTACCGACATCATTGTGAAGCTGTTGGAGTCGCCAGATCCGATTTCGTATGACGGCAAGTACTGGACGATTGACGAGATGGCCCTCCAGTTGCGCTCGTATCAGCAGCCGAGGCTCAAATTAGCGACGCCGTCGGCCGGTAGCAAACGCTCACTGGACTTCGTGGCGCAGTACGAGATGATGATGTTTTCGATTGCGGGTAGTGGTCCACCAGATTCTGTGCCGTTGGCGCGGCAGTGGGACGAGGTGGTTGACGCGTCAGCGAAATACGGTACCTCGCCCGACAAGAACGACTGGCGAGTCGTGACCTACGTTCACTTGGCAGACACCCGCGAAGAAGCGTTCGAGCAGGCCCGACACGGCGCAGTGCGTGACGTGCACAACTACTTCTACACGATCAACACTCCGCGAAGTTGGTTAATTCGTCCGGACCAGAACCCGGCCGATCTGACGTTTGAGGAGATTGTAGGGAAGCGGCGCTGGATCATCGGCACGCCTGACGATGCGATCGAGCAGATCGAAGAGATCGTCGAAGAAACGGGCGGCATTGGCGGCTTAATGCTGACGACACACGAATGGATGCCGATGCGGCACGTTATGTACTCACAAGAGTTGTTTGCCCGGTACGTGATGCCGAGGTTCAGAGGGCATACCGCGGACTTGGAACGGGAATGGGAGCGTACTAAGCAGGATCGGGCTCAGGGCCGGATACCGAATATTACTGGACCGAATGACGGAACGTTAGACGACGGGAAGACGAGCAATACGTACGTGAAGGTATGACGGGTCCAGCGGATACGAAATGTAACGTGTCGGTGAAACCGTGGTGAAACCGCCACTGGATTCACATTTACAAAACCCTAGCACCAGGCAGGTTGCCCATTTTTTTATCGAGCGTCAAGGTTTCGTAGCCGGATTCTGAATAGCCGTCCACGATCAAATGATCGACGAGCCCGACGCCGCGTGCGGTCTGCAATATCCTCATGATCCGAGAACCGCTCAACGGTCGAATCAAACCCGAACGGAAAATGTTCAGTATTTCGTTCCGAGCTTCGGCTCGCGTTGCGCCGTAGTGGTGTTGGACCGCGACGTACGCTTCTCCGATGGCTTGATTCGAAGCGACGATTTCACCGTTTTGATTTTCAACGATGTCGGTCAAAACGGCAACGCAACGTCGATATTCGTCGAGCGAATCGCGCGACATCAGTCTGACGAGCACCGACGTATCAATCCCGTAACGACGAATCATAAGTGCCTTCCCTGAACTTACGAATATCGAATGGTTCCTGACCTGGTTTGATCAAGTGCTGTAACCCACCGAGCAACGACAGATCTATACGCCGGGGATGTAAAACGTAACCTTCTTCGGTTTCTCGAAGTTCGATTTGGTCGCCGGGTTCGACTCCAAGGGACTCCAAAACGTGTTTTGGGAACGTTGCTTGACGCTTGGATGTGATTTTGATGTACATTGAATTACTCCTTACTGAATTGTACCGATAGTAAGGCGGCGAATCAACTGACATTCGGTTCGTAGAGTTTTAGCTGGGAAGCGAAAAATGGTTGCCAGCGCTTCAATTTTCTATCCGAACAACGTAATTTGTTAGGTTATTGATGCAAGAACACCACGGAAACCCAATATGACAACACTAGAACAACTCCTCGAAGAGGTCGACGCATCTGCCGCCGAAATCGTCGAGCTCGAACGGCAGATGATCCAAATCCCAACCGTCAACACTGGTCAAATGCCAACGGGCGACGAAACACCGCTTGCCGAATTCATCCGCGACTGGTTCCACGACGAAGGCGTCACCGACACCCAGATACTGGCCCGCGACCCAGAACGGGGAAACATCATCGCCGTCTATCCGGGTAGCGAATCCCGTTGCCGCCTGATGTTCATGTCTCATACCGATGTTGTACCGGTCGAAGACTACTCCAAGTGGTCGTGGGAACCCTTCGGCGCGGAGGTTTCCGGCGGCAGGATCTACGGCCGGGGTGCGTCCGATTGCAAGGCGTTGTTGACCGCCCAAGTTATGGCGATGGCGATCCTCAAACGCAACGACGTGCAACTCAAACACGGCCTTCGTTTGGTCAGCGGCGCCGACGAGGAACACGGTGGCCGATGGGGCTTCGGCTGGTTAGCCGACAACCACCCTGAGTCTCTGGAGTGCGACTTCGCGGTCAACGAAGGTGGCGGAACTCCCGTCGAACAGGGCGGTGCACTGTCATACCTTCTCGGCACCGGCGAAAAAGGCCGGCTCGAGATCAAGATTACCCTCATCGGAGAAAGCGCCCACGCCTCCGTTCCTTGGCAAGGGATCAACGCCTCCGAAAGACTGTGGCGAGTGCTCCAACGAATCGAAAACTACGAACCCGAAGTCGATACTTCATTGCCGATATTCGATTACCTCAATCTCTTCGGCATTGAAGAACGCCCAACGCCCGACAACATCGAACGAATTCTCGGCGACCTCGAAGACAACTCCCCAAGACTGAGTTCCATGCTTCGTGCGCTATCACGAATGGTCTGGACACCCACCATGATCAGCGGCGGTATCAAGTCCAACAGCGTTCCAGAAAACATTACCGTAACCTGCGATGTTCGGACCTTGCCGTTCCAAACCGAGGAATATGTCCACAACGAGATCGAAAAGACCATCGGCGACGTCGAAGGCGTTTCGTTCGAGATCGACTACATGTCGGTACCAAACTCATCCCCGTTCGAAACCGACTTGGCTGAAGCCATCAAACGCGCCCAAGCCTTGGCGGTCTCGAGAGATGACATCCAGTGGATACCAGCCGTCAGCAACGGCTTCACCGATTCAAGGTTCACGCGCAACCTCGGCATCATCACCTACGGTTTCGCCGGAACGCATCCCGACGATGATCCGATGTTGTCTCGTGCCCACGGCACAGACGAATCCGTAGGTATCGAGTCGTTGATCAGTGGCACGAAGTGCATGATCGCGCTGGCGTGGGACCTGTGTGAGGCGCAGTAGTTTGATGGCGATGGACATGGTTGCGGTTGCTGACGAGTTGGCGATCGAGATGAGGGCTGCAGGAACGGAAGATCGCGCGGTCAATGAAAAACGTTATCTGAAGTCCGAGATCGAGCATTACGGCGTTAACGTGCCGACGATAAGGAAGTCGGCACGCCGCTTCGCCCGTGAGCGCAGCAACTTAACCAAACCCGAGTTGATCGGTTTAACAACCGAATTGTGGAACCGAGATGTTTATGAGCTGAGGAAGTTGGCCGTGAACATTCTTGCGGCGCGAATTGAGGTTTTCTGCGTGAAGGATGTCGGGTTCGTCGAAGGATTGCTGCGCCGGTCACACACTTGGGCGCTGATTGACGATCTGGCGATTAATGTTGTTGCACCGATACTCTTGTCTGCGTCGGACGCCGAGCGCGTTCGTGCGAGGTGGTCGGAGGATGACGATTTTTGGGTGCGCCGAACGGCAATGCTCGCGCTGTTGCCACGATTGCGACGCGGACTCGACGGCTGGGAGGAGTTTGCCAGGTACGCCGATGCGATGTTTGATGAAGATGAGTTTTTCATCAGGAAAGCGATCGGTTGGGTGTTGCGAGAGGTGTCGAAGCACTCGCCGGATTTGGTGTTTGAATGGATGAAGCCGCGAACGGCGATGGCCTCGTCGGTCACGTTTCGCGAGGCGGTGAAATATCTTTCTGAAGATCAGCGTTCGCGGCTTACTGAACTCAGAAAAGCGTCAGCGCGGAGGACACGAAGTTGAAACGTCCTAACGTTCTTTTCATCATGGCTGACCAGTTGAAGTGGTCGGCGTTGCGGATGTACTCCGAGATCGGTATCCCGACGCCGTCGTTGGAGCGGTTGGCGGCGCGTGGCGTTATGTACCGGAACGCGGTTACCCCGCACCCTCTTTGTGTCCCGGCGCGCACATCGGTAATGACTGGGCGGTATCCGCACTCGACCAGATGTCGACGGAACGAGACACTGATGCCGGACACCGAGACGCATGCGTTCCGGATCTGGCGCGATGCGGGTTACACGAACGGGCTGATCGGGAAGAACCACTGCTTTGTCGATCTAGATGTTTTCGATGTCTACTGCGATATGTCGCACGGGGGTTTGTCGAAAGGCGATTACCAGGGATCGGAACCGAATACGAAGGGCATGGATTGGGTACGACCGGTTGAATCGATCAACAAGGCGCACGAGGGACGAACGCAACTCAACGAAAATCCCCAAAGTCCCACGATCGCATACGCCGTAACCGACTACCCGCTCGAGGATTACGGTTCAAACGTCATCACGGCCCAAACCGAAGCGTTTCTAGACCGAATTGCCAAAGGCGACAAATTCGGCCGCGATCAACTCGGAGGCGACAATGATTCGCCATTCGCGCTTTGGGTCTCTTATCCGGACCCCCACGAACCTCGCGAAGCACCGCGCCAATACGTGGACATGTTCCCGCCGGACGAAATCGCTCTACCTCCGACCAGACGAGGAGAGTTCGATAAGGATGGCGGTGTTGAACATCTCGACGATGGTCCGTATCCACCGAGTGGCGAAGTCAGTCCAGCGCCGGAGGTGAATCGGGTGCTGTACGCGATGTTGGGAATGAATGATGACAGTGAAGAAGAAATCCGAAATCTGGTTTCGGTTCACCACGCGATGACCCGAATGGTCGACGATGGTATCGGCCGGATTCTCGATAAATTGGAAGAGTTGGACATGCTGGAAGACACGATCATCGTTTTTACGGCTGACCACGGCGACTTCATGGCCGAGCACAACATGTCGGTTAAGGGCGGCGTTTTCTACGACTGTCTGACACGGATTCCGTTGATAGTGTCGTTTCCCAAAGGTGGAGTGCCCAGCGGTGCGATTGACGAATCGATGGCGAATACAGTTGATATTCTGCCGACGTTGCTTGAGTTGCAGGGATTGGCGACATTTGAGGGGCTTCATGACGGTTGGGTCGGTGCGCGTCCGGACGCGGATGCGCAGGATGGATCGACGACGCTTGGCGTTGACGGAACGGTTCGAAATGAGTTGCTCCGTCGGATACAAGGTAAATCCCTTCCCACGGCGACTGGGGCGGCGCCGCGATTCGCGGCGTTTTCAGAATATGGTGCGGGCGGACCGCCCGTGACGATGTCGCATCTCGACGAATGTGAAAAGCCTTGGGGTTATCGAACGCTCATTGCAACCTTGTGGGGCAGGGAGGCACAGAGCCGGCGAAAGATGGTCCGGACGGTCGAGTGGAAATTTGTGACGGATCCGATGGCGCAAGGCGCGGGTAGCGGCGATGTCGCAGACCCTGAAGATGAGTTGTACGACTTGGTGAATGATCCTTGGGAGCTGTACAACGTGGCACATGATCCCAAGAACGTCAAGATCGTTTCGGAGATGCGGCGGTTGCTGGCGGAATGGATGATTTCGACGGAGGATCCTGAACCGGTGGCATTGCCACAGACGATTGGGCGCTCCCGGTAAACCGGAGCAGCTTTCAGAAGATGCCTTTGGGTTCCATGCCGAGATAGAACTGACCGACGGTGTCGTAGTGGTCAGGTCGGCCTTGGATTTGTTGTCTGATGGCATGGGCGTCTTGAAAACAGCGTTGAATCGTGTTGGTTTCGAAGATGGCGGTTGAACCGCATATGGTGTAGGCGGTGTTGACGACGTCGGCGGATGTCCTGATGGCGTGGGTGCCGGCGAGGCGGACTTTGATTCGCTCCTCGGTTGGCAGTTTGTGATGTTTGACGACGGTCTGCCACATCTGGTTGGTGGCTTCGTCTAAGAAGGCGCGGGTAGAGTTCCAGTACGCTTCGGCTTCGCCGATCATTCGTTGCGTGGTTTTGTCGGCACTTAGGATGTTGGCGCTGCCTTGTTGGGTTTTGCGTTTGGTGAGGTCGACGGCGAAGTTCAACGCGGTTCGGGCCACACCGAGCGCGACGGTAGCGAATCCGGATGCAAACATCGGCGTGGTGTGGATGACGTAGAGGGGGCCGGGTTCGCGTGACGGTTCGTTGAGGCCATAAGAGCGTTGGGTTGGGACGAAGAGGTCGTCGTTGACGAAGCTTTGGCTCGCGGTGCCGCGCAGGCCGCCTACGAACCATTCGTCGATGACTTCCACTTGTGATTTGGGGATCAGGAAAGTTCGCATCTCGACGGGGTCCGACTCATGGACTGGTGCAAGCGCGGCTACCCAGGTGGCGTGGGAAATGCCGCTGCTGAAGTCCCATCGGCCAGTTAGACGATAGCCGCCATCCGTTTTGATTGCTTTGGTGCCCGTCCGTGGCGGGCCATTGGTTACGACTGTCGTGTGGTCGCCCCATATCTCTTGGGCTGCGGATTCACTGACCCGAACGGCATTCGTGGAGAATACGTTGTTTTGATTCACGCACCAACCGACGCTGGCGTCGATTTCGGCGAAGATGCGGACGACCTTCAGGAATTCTGGGTGCTCGAGCTCGGAACCGCCGAGTGATCGTGGCAACAAGAGACGGAAGAATCCCGCGTCAATTAGGGGGCGAACCACGTCCTCAGGGATGCGTCGTTCATTGTTGATGCGGTCGACATGAGGAGCGACCATCGATGCGAGGTCGTGGGCTCGCTGGATGAGTTCGGTCAAACGGGGTGCGTTGGAGTTGAGTTACGACAGTTCGTCTGGGACGACGACATCAGGTTCGAGCTCTAGGGGGTATCCGGGGAAGAAGTCCCGCCATGGTTCAAACTGCTCGACGAACTGCATGCCGTGGTCCATCGAGGGCAGTTGTTTTATCGCCCGCCCGGGGTCGTAGCCCATGGTTTTCGCGATGGCTTCGATGCCGCCGCGTCGGGTGTGACGTACTCCACCGACGTTGAAAAGATCGCCGTCGTCGTCTTCGACGATCAGGTCGTAGCCGCGTTTTCGTTGTCGCCAGTAGAGTCGCATGGGCAGGAGGAGATGTTTCAGTCGATATCGACTAAGTATGGTTTCACTCTGTCTAGTATCGCATTGCCGACATCGTACTTGCTCATCTGCGGTAGGGGTTCGACAGAGCCGTCGGTTCGCACGATGTCGACGCGATTGGTGTCGGTCCCGAAACCGCTTCCGGGTTCTGTGACATCGTTGGCGACTGTGAGGGTTGCGCCTTTAGCTTCCATCTTAGCGGCACCTTTTGCCGCGGCATCGCCGGTT
The DNA here is from genome assembly GCA_965208645.1 of Dehalococcoidia bacterium. Classification (GTDB taxonomy): domain Bacteria; phylum Chloroflexota; class Dehalococcoidia; order Lucifugimonadales; family Lucifugimonadaceae; genus Bin127. The sequence continues at coordinate 2,202,372 of OZ242350.1, forward strand.
TCGGCGGCGAATGCGACTTTTACCAAGCGCGGACCGGTGGCGCTTGGCATCCAATCTTCGACCGCTTCGAGATCCATCGTTAGACCGTTTCGGCCGCGTTTTTTGATCTTTTCATCGACGAATGATTTCGGACGAAAGTCGGAGATTGCGGCTGCCATGACGAGCACGTCGGCACTTGCGGCGGCGGGTAGAGTTGCGTCGCGCATCTCTCCAACGGTGTTGACCTCGATGATTTCGACGCCCCATGGATGCCGGATGCCGTTCGTCGTAGTGACGAGGACGGTTTCGGCGCCGCGGTCGCGTGCGGCTTCGGCGACGGCGTAGCCCATTTTCCCGGTGGAACGGTTAGTTATGACGCGGACCGGGTCGATGGGTTCGCGGGTTCCGCCAGCGGTTACTACTACGCGGCGGCCCGATAAGTCGCCTTGGTTTCTGCCGATAGCCAAGCGGACGGCGTCGACGATGTCTGATGGTTCGCTCATCCGTCCTTCGCCAATGAGTCCCGAAGCTAGGCGTCCCGATTCGGGTCCGACGAACAAGACGCCACGATTTTTGAGGGTTGCAACGTTGGACTGGGTTGAGGGTGCGCTGAACATGTCGGCATCCATTGCTGGTGCGACGACGACTGGTGCATTGGAAGCCAAAACGGTCGCCGTGATCGCATCGTCGGTGATTCCGAGCGCCAATTTGGCGAGCAAGTTAGCTGTTGTAGGTGCGATTACGATGCAATGGGCTTTTGTGCCGAGTAATACGTGGTCGATGTTGATTTGGGAGTTGCTGTCCCAAAGCGATGTGGTCACCGGATTATGGCTCAATGCCGCGAAGGTGTTGCTACCGATGAATCGTTGTGCCGATTCGGTCATGACGACATCGACGTGCGCACCGAGTCTGACGAGTTCAGATGCGACGTAGGCAGATTTGTATGCCGCGATCGACCCTGATACACCGAGCACTATGCGTTTGGATGCGAGGGGTTTAGGTGTTGGTGCGTCCATGATGCATCAGATTGAATCGATGGGGCAGTGTGGTGGGCCTCACTCCCGTTCGACTACGAATTGACTGGGAAGCGTGGTGGAAGATTCGCCGGAGCGATAGGCCATGACCGAATCAAATATGCCGCGCACTTCATCAGTATTTAGCGACGTCGGGACGCTGATCCTCATTTGTTCATCGCCGTCAACGGAGACCAAGAGTCTGGATCCCAAAGATGAACGGTACCGGTATTCCAAGTTCCAAAATCGTGCGAGTTCGATTTCGACTGATCTTGCCCGCAACGTCAGTCCGTCTTTGGTCTTGAAATCGACGCCGATCCGGGCGCGTTGCAGCGTCATCTGGTCGTCTTTCCAGCGGTAATGTGCTTCGAGGTGCAGGTAGTCGTTGACGTACGGCAGGCAGGCGTCGGGGTCCGGTCCCGCGTAGCTGCGCGGACCGATGGTGAATTTGACGCCGGATATGCGGTTCGTTCCGTGGATCACGCCGTAATTTCTAAGGTCATCTCCGGCGACAGTGATGTCGGTCAACTGGTCCGTCGGCCAGAAATCTTGGGAACGCCAAACCCATTCGACTTGACGATCCTTGACGGCGATGATGTGGTCAAGGATTCGAAATTCGTCGTTTTCTACGACGTGATGAAGAGTCAGGTCGTCGCGAATGCTGCGCTCGTATTCGGTTGGGCGCAACTTCGAACGCGCTCTTTGGACGTACTGATCGACGATCTCTTCGAGCGTCGGTTTGTTGCTCCTCGCCATAGATAACGTTCCGAGAGAGTTAGTTGTTAGACCGATGGCTACGATGCTAACGCACGGAACGCATCGGGCAGATGATTTAAGAGGTCACCAGCGGTCATGGCATAAGGAGTGAGTTGTTCGCGCGCGAATTTTCCTGCTTGCGAGTGCAGGTAAACGCCCAGTGACGCGGCGTCGAAAGGGTCTGTTTTTGCACATAGGCCGGCCAAAAGGCCCGCAAGTACATCACCGGTTCCGCCTCTGGCAAGGCCGTGGTTTGGCATCATGTTGATGCGTAGGCGACCGTCGGCGGACGCAATTAGGGTCGTCGCGCCCTTGAGAACCGTGACACAGTTGAAACGTTCAGATGCCATCTCAACTGCTGCGCGGCGGTCGGCTTCGACCTGCGAAATAGAGATGCCGAGCAATCTGGACATTTCACCGGGATGGGGGGTGATAACGAGATTGCCGTCGAAGATCTCCCACCATTCCGACATCTGCGAAACCAACGTCAATCCGTCGGCATCAATGACCACCGTGTGACCTTCCCAAATATCGCGCTTGGAGGTCAATCTCGATGTCAGTTCTCGGGCACCATATGACAGAGACAAGCCGACGCCGAAGAGGACAGAATCGACGGTCGGGATGTTCTGTTGAATTTTCGCGAACGCGGGACTCGGCAGGACTCCGTTGGCGTCTTCTTCCAGCGGTAAGTAGGTGGTTTCAGGCAATTTCCCGGCTAGTGCCTGGTACGCGCTTGTGGGTGTTGCTAGCGTGACTAAACCGACGCCGGATCTTAGGCATGCTTGCGTCGCGAGCGACGCAGCGCCGACGTATGTGCTCGATCCGCATATGAGCAGCGAACGTCCGAAATCGCCTTTGTGACCAGTGGCATCGCGGTCGGGCAGTAGAGATTTAGCCAAGGCGAAATTGTTTACTTCGCGTCGGTAGGGCTGAGTGAGTTCGGAAGGCACATTGACGTCGAGTACTTCGATCTTGGTGCCGAAATGAGGTTCGCCGAATCTGATTGCCGGACCTAGTTTGTGGATGCCGACGGACAGGCATACGTCGGTTGGAAGTCCGTTGGGATCGAATTCTCCCGTGTCTGGATCTGCACCGCTGGGCATATCAATGGCGACGGTTCTTTTGCCACTGTTTTTTGCGATCTCGAACAGAGAATTGATCGGTTCACCGATTGGCCGGGAGATGCTGAAACCGAACACACCATCTAGGATCAAGTCTGATTTGTCGCATAAGTTTGCTAGTTTTTCTTGTCCGTTAAGCCCGTCGAGTGTGATAGTAGTGCCACCGGCAGCTTCGAATGCAGTTATCAACGGATCGTTGCCGGATCGCGGCATGGCAAGGCCGACGATGGTGTTTAAACCGGCCTCGACCAGGTATCGGGCTGCTACGATCGCGTCTCCGCCGTTGTTGCCCTTTCCGGCGAGTGCAAGCACCGTGGTGTTTTTGTCTTGGCCGCGCAAATCGTTGAGAACCCAATCTGCGATCTCTCGTCCAACGCGATCCATTAGCTCGTCGAGTGTGATGGTCCCGGAATCGAACCACTGATTTTCGATGGCCAGCATCTCTGATGCGGTGACCACCTTCTGAATCGCGGTCATTTCGGCTCCTGGATCATGGTCGCCATGCATCGTCCTGCGCCTCCATCACCACAGATGCGACGGCGAATTCTTTGGAGTGAGAGAGGCTAAGCGCAATGCGCTTGACACCCATCTTGTCGGCTCGTCTGCGGGCGTTCCCGTGGAGAGTGATCTCTGGAGGTCCACCCCTTTTGCGGGTGACCTCAACGGATTTCCAGGGGATGCCTCGGACACCAGTGCCCAAGGCCTTCATCACGGCCTCTTTTGCCGCGAATCTGCTCGCCAATTGGGGGGCGCGATTGCGGGCGTATCTGCGTTCTTCGGTGGTAAATACCTTGTTGAGAAATCGAACTGGGTACCGGTCGCGAACGGTGGCGATGCGCGGGATTTCGATGAGATCGACGCCGGTGTATATCATTTTTCAGGGACGCGAGCGGGGCCGTTGGTAGACGCAATGGTGTTGAATCGCGCCCTCAATTGGCAACCTAAAGCATCGACGGGAATTGGGTCAACGGTTCACATGATAAATCGCATCATCAGCGGCAATGAAATAGCCAAAAAAGTGCACGCCGAAGTGTCGGTCAAAGTGACTGCATTTCGAGAGGCGCATGCCTCCTCCCCTGGCTTGGCGGTAGTTTTGGTTGGAGACGATCCGGCATCGCGTTCGTATGTCCGGCGCAAGGAATTGGCGTGCGAAGAAGTAGGGATTTTGACGGACACGATGCATATAGATGCGGACGTCAGCGCGAATCACCTCGCAGGAGTGATCGGCGAATTGAACATCGACTCGCGGTACCACGGCATCCTGGTTCAGTTACCGTTACCGAATCATATCGATGCGGATGAGATCATCAATGGACTCGACCCGTTGAAGGATGTCGACGGCCTCCATTCCCAGAATGCGGGACTGTTATCGCTGGGTCGACCGCGGTTCGTGCCGGCGACTCCATTGGGTGTCCAACGGATGCTCCTCGAGGAGGATGTTGAAGTCAACGGTGCCGAGGTGGTCATCGTAGGGCGGAGCACCCTGGTTGGTCGACCGTTGGCGTTGCTCCTCTCACAGCGAGGTCGTGGAGCAAACGCAACGGTGACGATGTGCCACACCGGGACGAGGGACGTCGCAGCGCACACTCGCCGGGCAGATATTCTGATCGCGGCTGCGGGGGTGCCAAATACGGTGACCGCCGACATGGTTAACGAAGGGGCTGTGGTGATCGATGTGGGAGTTTCGCGCGTTGCAGACCCGAGCCGCAGAAGCGGATTTCGGTTGACCGGGGATGTCGACTACCAAGCGGTGAAAGAGAAGGCTTCGGCGATTACACCGGTGCCGGGTGGCGTCGGTCCGATGACGGTCGCGATGCTGCTCGAAAATGTTGTGCTTGCCGCCAAGCTGCAAAGCGAATGAGTGACCACTGCCTGATGAGATAGGGCGACTTCGGCATCGTTATGGTTTGGTATAGAATCGAAAATCGACTTCACGCTGAGGAACGCGCAGTTCATCGCGTTGCACGGAAATGGTCTGTGCGCGCGCATTGAATCATTTCGGGGTTATGGAACAAGCCGAAAAACCAAGGGTTTCCACTACGGGCATAGTCAGGCCTGCGTTCACAGAATCCACTCTTGTATCGCCCAGTACCAACGGGTACGACATCAAAGCGGCTGCGACTCTATCCGATGACCTCGACAACGCGGAGCTTGTGCGGATGTATCGTTTGATGGTGCTAATTCGCAGGTTCGAAGAAACTTGCGGTCAGCACTATTCACTGGGGAACGTGCGGGGATTCCTTCACCTGTATATCGGTCAAGAAGCGACTGGGATCGGAGCGATCAGCGCGCTTGAACCACGGGACTATATCGTCACACACTACCGCGACCATGGGCATGCGATCGCCCGCGGGCTCGATACCAACCGCATCATGGCCGAGATGTTCGGCAAGCGAACCGGATTGAGCAAGGGCAAGGGCGGATCGATGCACATATTTGATGCGGCCAAGCATTTCATGGGCGGTCATGCTATCGTCGGTGCTCAACTTCCATTGGCCGCCGGGATCGCGTTGGCGCAGCAATACCAAGAAACCGACGTGGTTACGATGGTTTTTTTCGGCGACGGTGCGACTAACCAAGGCACATTCCACGAGACGCTAAACTTGGCGTCGGTTTGGCAACTACCCATCATTTTCTTCATGGAAAACAATCTCTACGGCATGGGGTCCGCGGTTGGCAGGGTCCGACATCGCGGTCCTGACTTCAGCGACGCGATGGGTGCCTACGACGTCGATGTGATTTCGGTAGATGGCATGGACGTAGTAGCGGTTCGCGAGGCTACGCAGGCAGCAGTCGATCGTGTTCGGGCTCAGGGGAGCCCGATTTTTATTGAGGCGAAGACGTTTAGGTTCGTGGGACACTCCTTCGCGGATCCTGGTGATCAGTACAGAGAGAGGTCGGAGGTCGATCTTTGGCGACGCCGCGACCCATTGGAGACGTATCCACAGCGGCTGCTCGACTTTGGCGTCGCGACGCAGGCCGACCTCGACGACATCGTGGCGAGCGTCGACGCCGAGATTGATGCGGCGGTGGAGTTTGCGGCGAACAGTTCCGATCCCGATCTTTCGGAAGTGTTTGACGATGTCTACGCCTAATCGTCCCAACGTTCGATGAGTGAAATTCTGTAACTTCTATGCCTGAGATCACTTTTCGAGAGGCGATTACGCAGGGCCTAGCTGAGGCTATCGAGACGGATCAGAATGTCTTCATCATGGGTGAGGACATTGGAGAGTATGGCGGGGCGTATTCGGTAACCAAGGGTTTCCTCGAGAAGTACGGGGACAAGCGCGTCAAAGATACGCCAATTTCGGAAGCCGCGTTCGTCGGCGCAGGCGTGGGCGCGGCGAGTGTGGGTCTTAGACCCATAGTTGAACTGATGTCGATCAGTTTCTCTTTGGTAGCGTTCGATCAGATCGTCAATATGGCGGCTAATTTGCGCTATATGTCCGGCGGACAGATCAAGGTGCCCATGGTTATCCGAGCGCCAACTGGTGCTGGCGTGCAACTGGGCGCAACGCACTCGCAGAGTTTCGAGACCTGGTTAGCTGAGGTCCCGGGAATGTACTGCGCCTGCCCGTCGAACCCGAGCGACGCGCTCGGACTACTTCGCACATCAATCAGATCAGACAACCCAGTGATCTTCGCGGAACATTCGCACCTTTACGGCGCCCGCGGAGAGGTATCGGACGATTACTACGAGATCCCATTCGGAGAGGCGCGGATCGATCGAACGGGGGACGATCTCACCCTCGTGTCATATGGGTACGGAGTGCGTGTTTTGCAGGAAGCGGCCGACGCGATGGCAGCAGAGGGGATTGATGCCGAGATTATCGATCTGCGTTCGTTAAGTCCGGTTGACTTTGACACCGTGGTTGCTTCGGTCCAGAAGACCGGTAGGGTGGTGATGCTGGACACGGCTCGAAAAACCGGCGGTCTTATGTCGGAAATCGTTTCTGAGGTCCAAGAACGAGCGATTGATTGGCTCGACGGGCCAATCGTCCGAGTCGGGGCAAAGGACGTGCCCTGGCCGTATAACCGCGGTCTTGAGCAAGATATTCTGCCGGACACCGACGATGTCGTCGAAGCAGCTCGGCGATTGATTAGTTTTTGATGCGCGACCTTAAGTTTCCCACGCGCCACCCTAAATTGAACCGAACCAACCGAGGAGCTAAAAGTTGATCCACGAAGTCACGATGCCAGCGATGGGTGCCGACATGACCGAAGGCACCGTTGTGAAGTGGTTGAAGAGCGAAGGAGATGACGTGGCTCGGGGCGACAAGCTCGCGGAGATCGAGACCGACAAGACTGTCGTCGAGATGGAGGCGTACAACGCCGGCATCTTGCGGAAGATCGTATTGGGCGACGGCACGAAGGCGCCGGTCGGGTCACTGCTGGCGTACATTGGCGGTGCGGACGACGTGTTGCCAACCACTGATGCCGCGCCTGAGCCGGCAGTCGAAGCGGTGTCAGAACCAGAACCCGAGATCGAGTTGGAAGTCCCGGTTGCTGAGGTTCCATCACCACCGGAATCCTTTGTTCCTGCACCAGCTCCGGCCTTGTCCATTCCGGCGACACCAACCGTTGAAGGTGGGAGGATAAAGGCTTCCCCGCTCGCGCGTCGGCTTGCGAAGGAGAAGGGTTACGACTTAGCGGCCATTCCGGCAACTGGTCCCGGCGGTCGCATCACCCGCGACGACGTGCTCGATTTCACACCGGCACCAGCCTTTGCACCGTCTGGTGTAGCCGTCTCAGCGCCGTCCGTCACCGTCGACGGCTCAGATATCGAACTAACGACGATGCGCCAAGCCATAGCCCGTGTCACCGTCCGAAGCAAGACCGAAGCGCCCCACTACTACGTCACATCAGGCGTTGACATGACCGAAGCGATGTCGTTCCGCGCCCAACTCAACGCCGAACTTGCAGAGTCGGGTGTCCGCGTTTCCGTTAACGACATGATCATCAAAGCTTTGACGATGGCGATTGTCAAGTACCCGAAGTGGAACACAACGTTCCATGAGGATCGTTTGGAAGGTCACGAAAGCGTCAACATCGGTGTGGCGATTGCGCTCGAAGCCGGATTGATCGTGCCAGCGTTGATCGGCGTCCAAAGCATGTCGCTCGTCGATGTCGCTAATGCATCGAAAGACCTTGGTGCCCGGGCTCGTGGTGAAGGCGGTTCGTTGACCCAAGAAGAGTTGACGGCCGGCACGTTCTCGACCTCGAACCTCGGGATGTTCGGCACCGACACATTCGCGGCGATCATTGTCCCGCCCCAAGCCGGCATCCTCGCGGTCGGTGCGGTGAAACCCACGCCAGTCGTTGTCGGTGACGAAATCGTCGTGCGGCAGATGATGAACGCCACTGTCTCTGCAGACCACAGAGTTGGCGATGGGGCAGAAGCGGCGATTCTGCTCAACGAGGTTAAGGACAACCTCGAACGGCCTCTGCGTCTGATCTTGTGACCAGCCGTTAGTCCACTCAGGTTGTGCTCCCGTCCATGTGCGAAGATTGACGCACTGTGTACGTTCGAGAGGCATTTACCGACGACGAACGCTCGATACTGAGTCGTTTCTTCACCAACACCGACCTCCCGGTGTTTGCCATCGTCAACCTTCCGGAGATCGTCAAAGGTGCGATGTTTGCGCGCTACAGTCGGACGCACAAGTCTCTGCGTCGGTTGTTTCTGGATGAGTTTTACGAACAGCCGGAGATCGGGATCCAAGCGATCGCTGACGAGGTGGCAGATGATGCTCGAGGATTGAGTCGAGCCGAAAAGCTGTATGAAACAGTGTTCGTGGAGTACGGTGATGACTCGGTGGCGCAGTTGGGCGGCGCCCATGTCGCCTGTGAACAGGCATCGGCGATCTTGACGAAGGTGCTCGAAAGGGGGCGATTGGCGGCGTATTTGGAGCAGAGCACGCGTTACATCTACTACGACGTCAAACTTAAAGATGCAAACGGAGCAGCACGATTCCGGTATCAGACGCCGCCTGAAATCGCGCAGGGCCCAATCGCCGGCCGCTACTCCGCAACGATGGATCGACTCTTTGAAAGCTACTCCTTCGTAGTCCGCGCGCTCACATCGCACTTCCAAACGCGTTTTCCGCAAGGCACTCAGGAAACAAGAGGCGCATACCGCAGTGCTACTCGAGCCCGCGCCTGCGACACGGCACGGGGTTTGTTGCCAGCATCTACGACCTCAAACCTAGGGATTTTCGCAACGGGTCAGGCTTACGAGGCGCTGCTTATGCGCATGAATGCGAGCCCTTTAACCGAAGCGCGCGAATATTCCCAAATGATGCTCGTCGAACTGCGCAAGGTGATCGCCGGTTTCCTGTCGCGAGTCGACGTCGAGGATCGCGGCGTTGCATGGAGCGACTACTTCAAAATCGTCGCCCGAAACATGAATGAACTGTTAGAGGGTGAAAGTGCGCCGCTGGACGGAAGCGATTTTGATCTGGAACGTGACGAGGTAGAGATGTTGGACTACGATCCTGACGCGGAGATAAGACTCGTCGCTGCAGCGTTGTATCCGTATTCGAATCGATCGGAAGTTGATCTGCTGAAAACAGCGTCGGGCATGAGTGACGAAGAGCGCAGGAACGTGATTTCGACTTATGTTGGCGAGCGGTTGAATCGTCGACACAAACCGGGACGAGGGATGGAGCGGATCTACTACCGTTTCGATGTGCTATCAGATTTCGGCAGCTTTCGCGATCTCCAACGGCATCGCATGATGACGATTGATTGGCAGCGATTGACGCCGCGACATGGTTATTCGACGCCGCCTGAGATTGAAGAAGTTGGCGGGGAAGTAGCGAATAGATGGCATGACTCGATGTCAGAGATGTCCGAATTGTATTGGGATGTGCTCAAGGAACATGGTGCCGACGTTGCGCAATATACGGTTCCGTTTGGCTATCGCATCCGCTACAACGTCCAGATGAACGCTCGGCAGGCGTTCCACATGCTGGAGTTGCGAACCGGGGCTTCAGGCCACTCCGACTACCGCCGCATCTGCCTGAAGATGCACGCTTTAATCAGGGATCAAGCAGGCCATGCCGTTATCGCCGACGCGATGGAGTACGTCGATGCGAAAGACTACGGGCTTGGTCGCCTTTCGTCGGAGCTTCGCCAATCGCAACGGCGGCAACCGTCGCTGTTTGATGTTCTATGACAACCGCGGGTAGTGCGCCGGTCCTTTTTCGACGCCGCAGGCGTTGGCGAGCCAGTCTTCTTGGGCGATGTGATCGAGGTGGCCTTTTCCTAGGTTGATACCTACGGTGGTCTGACCCGAGAGACCCGACGCTAACTGGTCGTAGTAGTCTTTTTCGCCGGCTCCGGTTGAGAACAGGACATTTTTGGCGCTGACGTCGCTGACCAGTGCCATTGGATCGTAGTTGGCGAGTGTTGTTCGTGCTTCGTCCCATGCGTCCGGGTGAGAACGCTTGAAATCGTTGAACTCCGCGAGCGGGTAGTCCGGGTTTCCGGCGGTTCGGCTGTCGATGTCAGCGAACATGAGCCCGCCGGTTTGGAGGGCGTGTACGCCGTCGGTCAAGGCTGCCGTTATGAAGGCAAGATCGCCGCCGGATATGGCGAGTCTTGATGCGTCGATGTTGGGTTGTTGCAGAAGGATTTGGACGGCAGTGATGCAGTCAGATACAATTTCGCCCCAGACGTAGGTATCTTCGCCGGGCAGGCCGTCGGTCAGGAGACCGGGGTAGGCTGCATCATAGCGAGAGTTGGCAAGTCGTTGTCCGCGGTGGCAAAGCGCCATGACCACGTAAGCCGCGCGTCGTTCATAAAGCGGTACACCAACAACACTCCCATACCCGGGTGCTTGAAACAGTGGTACGTGAGGTCCGCCGGATTTGGGAATGTGAAGATAGGCGTAGAGCGGGTAGTCGCCAACCCCGTTGAAGCGGACGGAGTAGGCATTCGATGTCTCGTTGGTTCGGATGGGCAGATCCTCGATGGAGACATCACCCTTAGCCGCGTTGACGGCGGCTTCTACCCGCGCAGACCAGTATTCGTTCATGATTCGGTTCTCCGTTGGAGGTTACAGCGCTACAGGGTTGAGATGTTCGGCGAGGAAGGCATGCAGCACCTTGTCATGACCGACGCCAGATCCGGAGTCGTGGGCGCAATCCTCGTAGGTGTAGAGTTTCTTGTCTTGGCTTCCAATCTCTCGGAACACCGCAAATCCGGTCTCTGGCGGGCAGACGTCGTCCATCAAGCCGATGTTGACGATGATCGGACAATCGATCTTGTCGACGAAATTGTGGATGTCGTGAAGGTCGAGGGTGTCTCTAGCAGCTTCTTCCCGCTCGGGATGGAGTCGGAGGTAGTCGTTGATCTCCTCGTAGGGGTAGGACCTTGTCAGCGATGCCGCATCCATCATGGAGCACAGGTAGGGTGCGCCAGCGGATGCACAGGCCACTTGGCCGGCCCGTAGTGCTGAAACGAGGAGGGTTAAAGCGCCGCCTTGACTCCCGCCTTGAACGCAGATGCGCGACGAATCGACCTCGTCGAGCCCGCTCAAGAAATCGAATGCCCGGATGGCGTCCATGTAGAAGCCACGGTAACCGTACTCGGTCCGCTTGTCGAGGTTGTGGACTAAGAGGCCTGGGTAGCCCGGATTAAAGACGGAGTTGCTGCGAAGTTTGTTGCGTGGTGCGGCGGAGAATGCGGCGTATCCCATCATCGCCAAATCGGTCGGCAATTTCGGCTCGCTGACGTATCCGGGGACGAATAGGTAGCCGGGTAGCGGACCTTCGATGTTGCGAGGTCGGCAGTACCAGCCTGCGATTTCCAGACCACCGTAGCTGTCGTATCGAGCTTCGAAGACCTCAACTTCGGGCGTCGAACGCATCGTCACCGGTTCCAGTCGAGGGTTCAGTGGCACGGACAGCGTATCAGCTTCAGTTTGCCGCCAATATTCGTCGAAATCATTAGGGCGGCGCACTGAAGATTCGAATGCGGAAGGATCACGGCGTGTCATCTGCAATACCTCGGGTCTCGTTTAGAGTCCCTAACACTGTATCACCGCCAAAACCATTCGACGCAGCGTTTCAGACGGCCGAATCGTTCGGTTCCGAACCGTCGACATTCTGCTCGTAGTTTCGGGTCATCAACCATGCAGGAATGACTCCGATGATGCAGGCCGTGGAGGCGTATGTGAAGAAGTTGGAGAATACTGCCATACCCGCTTCGTTCGCCGCTTCAGGTCGTTCGATCATTTCCTCTAGTCCGGGTGCGGTCAACAGGAACTGCTCGGTACCAAGTGAAGCAACAACCGCTAGTCCAGCCGTCATGCCGATATTCCGAGACAGCGTCAAAAGCCCGGACGCGATGCCTTTGTCCTCTTCAGGAACTCGTCGCAAGGCGCTTTCGGCGATCGGGGCGATTATCAGACCCAATCCGATGCCGACGAGGACGAGGTCAAACGATGATCGAGGCTCTTCCAACACGACGTCCCACGTGGAGATGAAATTGAAGCCGATCGCCGCGATTACCAATCCGGCGATGGTCGGAATGCGGACGCCGAATCGCGTGGCGATGAATCCGCCGGCAAATGCGGAAACTCCGAGCGCCACCGTCATCCGTACGAGAAGGAGTCCTGAATCGAGCGCGGAGAGACCGTAGATTGTGCCCGCAAGTAGCGGGACGCTGACCAACCCGATCATTAACGCCGAACCTACGAGGAAATGCGTGACGTTCGACCATATGAAGTCCTTTAGCCTGCCCAGTGATCGTGGAACCGTCTTTTCGTCGGCAACACGATTTGATATCGCGACAACTCCGGTTAGGGCAACGGCGGCAATGAAAAGCATTATCATCGGCAGGTCTGGATCAGATATGCGGAAAAGTCCGACCGTTAGCGTCGTGAGGGCGGCAGTGAACGCGGCAGCTCCGACCCAGTCGACGCCAGTGTCGTGACGTATCCCTTTGGGAAGTTTGGCAAGCGCGACTATTGCGATCAATGAGAGCGGGATGTTGGACCAAAAGGTGTATTCCCATCCGATCCAATCGGCAATCGCACCCGCCCAGACAGGACCAAATACGCTACCAGCTTCTGCGGCTGCACCGACCATGCCGAAGGCGACGATTCGGCGGCGCGTCCCGACAAGAGTCTCGGCGGCGGCGAGCGATATCGGTATGACCGCACCAGCACCGATCGACTGCACGACCCTTGTAGCGATTGCCCAACGATATTGATCTAAGAACGGGATCGCGTCGAGTGAAGTCGAAACCAACGGAATCAATGCAACCCCGACTGAACCGACCATGAACACGCTCAATGCGAGCAGGAACGTGGCGCGGTAGCCCCATCGGTCAGCCAGACGACCCATGATTGGCATCGTTGCCGAGTAGCCGATCAGGAATGAGATGATTAACCAGCTCGCCCGCGTGATGTCGTTGACCGGAATCTTCAGGCTCTGCATCATGTCTGGCAAGATCGTCACGACCAAAGTCATGTCGTCTGCCGCGATGAACACCCCGTAGCACAACGGCAGGAACAGAAGATACGGAGATACCTCCGTCTTAACCCAATTCACGACTATTGCGATTTCTGGCTGCGGTCTTCAAGCATTAGGGAATCGGTTGCTCGATCACGAAATCTTCGCCGTAGCGGCTCATCTGGAGGATGCGCACGGTTGAATCACTGTCGCGGACTTGGAGAGAACCGGCGATGCGCGCCGATTTCATCTCGAACGATTCGTGGTCGATTACCACTTCTGCGACACCGATGCCATCGGGGATGATTTCACCGAGCAATGACTTGAGCGCGTCTGCTCGCAAAGGCGACGTGATCTGGTAGTCGACGCCAGGTTCCGGGGTTGTCATGTACTCGGCTTCGGTAAGACCTTCAAGGACGCCCCGAACCGCGGCGATCGGTTGCAAGAAACCGATCGGATTTTGCTCATCGGGCAGTAGCTCCCATTCTCCGGTTAATGGGTTGGTCAACCAAGTATTGGTTCCGATCAGAATCGCTTGGACTTCGATGTAGATCCTGCCAAGATTGGCTTCGGCGCTGATGCTCATCCCAGTCTCGGTGATCGCGCCTTCGACGCGCGTAAGTTCCAGACCACCCAGCGCTTCGGTGAAACCGTTTTCGTGTTCAAGGATGAACCAGATACTGCCGGCTTCGACAAGGGAGTTGATTGCGTTCTCTATGACTTCATCCGGATTTAATGGGACGGGAGTCGGAGTTGGACTAGGCTGAACGACCGCGGGCGGTGGTGGAGCAGGCGAAAGTTCCGGCGCGCTGGTGCAAGCAACCAACATTGCCGCGCCTAGCGAGAACACGATGAATGACAAGAACGCGGCAAAGCGTAAATCCCGCATGTATTGAAACCCCAGAGTGAGTCGGCTCACCATTGCGAACCAGCAGATGACAAAACGCCTTTGAGCAGATTTTAAGGCAGTTTCGAATTGCCGTGTTGACGGACCGGAATTATCGAGCACCCGCAACGCTCTGAGCGTTCGCTCTACTGGGGTTTGAACCGGTTCTCCGGCAACGCCAATGACGGATCGGGAGGATCGACAACACGCTCGCGCGTTATGTGAGCGCCGTTGTAGAGACTCAGCGGTAACTCAAGTCCGAAAATGACGGTGCTATATCCGGCTTCGTTCATGTCGAAAGATGCGACGTAGGTGGGTTCGTCTTCATCGAATAGGTACAACCGATACTCTTCTCCCGGAGGCGCTTGTTCGACTCCGCCAATTACGAGGGCACCGATTGGTTTCTGTTGATGTTCCAGAAGATACGCGTATCCATCGCCGGACAACGCGGCTTCAGGTTGCCACGCAGGGCTTTGGTACTCATTACGCAGCGTCGCGTAGGTCAAACTGATCTGATCGTTCATCGATGTGCGGAGTGCGTCATTGATTTCCGTCATCTTGACGATCTCTTGATCCTGTCGCGAGATTCGCTCATGAGCACGCGTCAATAGTTGCTCGTTCGATGACATGTCGTTCACCATCGACTCGGTGTGGGCATAGGCGGCAGCTACCTCGCGTTCCATATCAGAAACTTTGCGATTGAGTTCCACGTTGTCGTTACCCAATTGGATAGCCATGATGCCCACGATGGCGAATGAGGCAATTGAAGTGGCAAAAGCCAATCGGCCAGCCGACAGAACGTTGCCAAGTCGTTTCCAGATGGTCCTCAGGTCACGCTCGTATTCGACTTCTTCAATCGCGATGCGATTTTCGAGGTGTTCAACGAGGGAGGAGTAAGTCGAAGTGTTTTTGGCGACGCTGGTTTCGGCACTCGCGCTTGATAACAGTTTGTCGCGGAGCGAAACTGGTGGCGCGGCTTCGCCGATCCGCGCCGAGATGCCAGCGACGGTTTCCAGCAACTCACTAAGTTCGTCGGCCGCGTCTACGTCGCGCGCAACTAGCTCTTCGACTGCTTGTTGCTCGCGTTCGTCCAACGCGCCTAAAGCGTACGCCGGAAAATCCGCGATGATTTCGTCGTCTCGAGGCATCTTTTGAGTCCACCCAGGATTAGTCGTCGCCGTAGATTTCTTTATCCAAAGCCACGCGGAGTTTTTTTAGGGCCAGTCGCATTCGCGTTTTAACGGTCCCCAACGGTTGGCCGGTCGCTTCTGCGATTTGAGTTTGGGTCATTCCCTCAAAGTAAGACAGATAGACAACTTGGCGTTGCGGCTCCGGTAAAACCTTGAGGGCTAAACGCACCTGTTCGTATTCCGAGTTGGCCACTGCCGCTTCAGGCGGGGAGATGTCGTCTGATTCGAGGTCGTAGCGTTCAGTAATGTCGTCACTGTAGCGGGATTTATCTCGTCGGAGCTTACGGAGTTCGTCGATGGTGCGGTTATGGGCGATTCGGAAGAGCCAAGTAGTGAACTTGCCCTTGTCTGGCATGTAGGTGTGACCACGCCGCCAAACCCGCATGAACACATCTTGAGTGACTTCCTCGGACTTAACGGCATCGTTTAGGATGCGCGCCGCTAACCCGAATACACGCTTGCCGTACCGATCGTAGAGTGCTGCGAATGCATCGGTGTTTTCTTCCGATATTTCGGCTAGCAGTTCTTGATCTGTGAGCTCTTGGTAGTTGATCATTCGCCGACTTCCGTGAGAATTGACTTCGATTCCGTTGGAACCTGGTGCGTTTTTTCGGTACCGGTTTGACTCAGATACGGAAGAAGGGGATCTCGTGGATCTTTTCTGGATCAACTAATCCATCAATTTCTGCCAACGGCTTCAACATTTCGAGCGAATCGAGTTGGATCTTCACATCTTCGTGAGGTGGCATCATTTGGACCATGCGCGAAAGCATGTCATAAGCATCGCGCGCACGCCCGGATCGACCATGCAGATGAGCGATATCGCCGATGTTGCGCCAGTTCCACGGCATTAGATACTGAATCCGCTCAGCATCGGCGATGGCTCCGACGTAGTCGCCGTTTTGGGTGTGGATCATCTTCATGTTGTTCAAGACGCGAGCGAGGATCATCTTGTTGTCAGCTCGCGGAAGATACCGTCGTTCGAGTTGATCGAGTTTTTTCGGATCGTTGGGAGGATTGCTCGATCCGCTCAACATCTTCAGGCATTCCCACCGCGAATAGATCCTGCCTTCTCGAAATGGGTCGACGAACACGAGGAGATCGCCCTTGCCGGCTGAGAGAAGGAAATGACCGGACATATTTACGCCCGTAAGGGGTAATCCGATGCGCCGACCAACCTCCATGTAGAGGATGGACAACGTGATTGGAATGCCCAACTTCCGATCCAGGACATCGCTCAAAAAGCTGTTCTGAATGTCGTAGTAGTTGCCCGCATTTCCGCGGAACCCCATCTCGACGAACATCAAGTCGTTGAGAGTGTATAGAGAATCGAAGATCGAGGGTCGAATCAGAGGTTGCTGTTTGATACGTTCAGAGATCTCATTGATCGCGCCCATATAAAGCAAAACGTCGAGATCGGGATCGTCCTCCGCGGCGATAAACAGACAAGACAGTGCTAGGTTGATTTGGGCGGACGGACGCGCTACGGATCGAACGAAGTTATCTCGTGGCCCGTTGTCGGCTGTTCCCATGCCAAAGCATTGTAAAGGCGAATTGGTCTCGTGGCAACTGACCTTCGATTGAAGGGTAACCTCCCTTGATATAATCGAACTGCAAAGCGAAGCGTCCTAGGGACGAATCCATATTGAATCTGGGGAGCTCAGTAAGCTGGGCTGAGAGGGCGAACGCCAACCCGCCGACCCACATTACCTGATCTGGATAATGCCAGCGGAGGAAACCAACTCCGATGTCTCAAACATCGGGAATTCCATCAACCGTTCATACTCGGAACGACGACAGTTTTTCGAGTTCCGCATTGAACACCGACTCGCCACGTTCTGATGCTGGCGAAAATTCGGCCGCGTTGACCGGATCGGGATTTCCCGCGGTTTCCGTTCGAGACGTGGCTAAATCGTTCGTTCGTCCCGACCTGCCGCCGATTGAAGCTGTTGACGCCGTATCTATGGATGTTGCTCTCGGCGAATTCGTGGTAATCGTCGGCCCTAGTGGTTGCGGCAAATCCACGCTTCTGAACATCATAGCCGGACTTGTTGAACCTGACACCGGAAATGTCAGCCTCCAAGGCAACCCTGACGCCCAACGCATTGGTCGCGTCGCCTACATGCACCAGATCGACCTGCTCCTCCCATGGCGCAACGTTCTCTCGAACGCGACCCTCGGCCTCGAAATCGCCGGTGTCCCTCGCGCCGACGCTGACGCAAAAGCGACGGATTTGGCCCAACGCTTCGGAATTGCCGATTTCTTAAACGCCTATCCCGCGACCTTGTCAGGCGGAATGCGACAACGCGTCGCCCTCCTCCGTGCCGTCCTTCCAGAACGCGATGTCCTGCTCTTAGACGAGCCGTTCAAAGCCTTGGACGCCATCACCCGCGCTGAACTCCAACGCTGGCTCTCAGATGTCCTCGACCGCACTAACCGCGCAACCGTAATGGTCACCCACGATGTTGAAGAAGCATTGATGCTCGGCGACCGCGTCCTAGTAATGTCTCCTAGACCTGGCCGCATCGTCCTAGAACTTGATGTCGATCTCCCCCGTCCACGCCCACGCGACATCGTCCGTGATTCGAAGTTCGTCGACTACAAGTGGCGACTGCTATCCGCCCTAGACGACCCAACTAACTAACGATGAGTTCGCAGCAACAAATCAATGGACTAGCCACTCCGGCCAACGCGTCAAACCCGACACCGTCAGAACACACCTTCGCTATTCGTGCCCGTTCATTCGTCCGCGCATGGGGATCCGCAATGCTATTGGCCGCACTCGGCCTGGTTCTTTGGGAAATCCTCGTCCGCGTCCTCGACGTTCAGACTTGGATCCTCCCGCCCGTATCCCTCATCCTCGCCGAACTTGCCGATAAGCCTGACCTCTTTCTGCGACACGCATCCGTAACCGCACAAGAAATCCTCATCGGATTCGCCGTCTCAATGACCTTCGCGGGCGTTATGGCCACCGCCATGTTCTGGTCGCGACTCCTTGAACGGTCGGTCTACCCATTCCTCATCGCATCCCAGACCATCCCCGTATTCACCCTCGCACCCATGCTTCTCATCTGGATCGGCACCGGAATCGCACCCAAAATCGTCGTCGTTGTCCTCTTCACATTCTTCCCCGTAACCATCAACCTCATGACCGGGCTGAAATCGGTCGACTCCGACATGGTAGACATGTTCCGAACCCTCGGCGCATCTCGATGGCAGATGTTCACCAATCTCTATATCCGATCCGCGCTTCCTTACCTCTTTGCAGGACTAAAAGTCGCCGCCGTCGTCTCCGTGATCGGTGCCGTCATCGGCGAATGGATCAGCGCAGCATCCGGCCTCGGATGGCTAATCAAGACCTCAACTCCGAAATTCCAGACAGAACTCGTGTTTGCGGCTATATTTACCCTTTCGGTTATGGCCGCGTTGATGTTCATTGCGATAGCGTTGTTGCAATCGCGTATCCTGCGTAACTATCCGGGGTCGAATCCCCAAGGAGGACAATCGTGAAACGGATTACAGGCCTGATCCTGTTAGGAGTGGCTCTTTTTGCACTCGTTATTGCCTGTTCGTCTGAGCCGGAAACAGAAACCGTCTCAATCGAACTGGACTGGTCGCCGCCAAACGCCAACCACTCCGGCATCTACGCAGCCATCGACCAAGGATTTTTCGAGGAAGAAAATCTCGAGGTCGAGGTGAGCGTTCCGGCTGACGCCGCAGCCATCGCCCAGCTCGTCGGGTCAGGGCAGCGCGACTTCGGCATTTTCTACCAGACCGACACCACTCTCGCACGAGCCGCCGGCGTTCCGGTCGTAGCCGTTCGAGCCATCGTCCAAAGCCCGATCAACTCCCTGATGGCCCTCAAATCCTCCGGCATAACTCGCCCCGGAGACCTTGCAGGCAAGAAGGTCGGATACCCCGGCATCGAGTGGGACGAGCTCATGCTGGCCGCAATGCTCGAGGCTGACGGTCTAACCCTCGACGACGTCGAACTCCATGACGTCGGATACGCGCTGTCACAGGTGCTCGCCGCCGGAACTATGGACGCCGTCATCGGTGCATATTGGTCATACGAATCGTTCGTCCTCGAAGACATGGGATTCCCCGTCGAGATCATCTACCCCGAAGACTGGGGCGTACCCCGCTACTACGAGATGATGCTCATCACCTCCGACCGGATGATCGAAGAGCAGCCCGACGTTGTCCGACGCTTCGTAACCGCCTTCACGAAAGGCTTCGAGTACGTCGCCGAAGACGGACAACGAGGCATCGACATCCTAGTAAAACTCAACGAAGACTCCATCGACGAATCAAGCGAATCCCTAGACCGCCGAGGAATCCCTCTATTGATCCCTGCATGGCTAGACAGCGAAGACGGCAAGTTCGGCACCCTCTCCGAATCACAGTGGAAATCGGTTGGCGATTACATGAAGAGCAGGGCCCTGATACCGCAAGATTTTGATGTGAGTACGGCTTGGACGGATGAATTCTACAAATAAACCCAACAAACGACCTGTATGGGCAGGTTTAAAATCTTGCCCCCTCTAAACCCGCGGAACGACTGAAAACCATCCCCTTCTCGAAGCGAATGCAGGGGATGCTAGGACGTTGCAGGGCGGTGGCATCGTTACCCACAACCACCGCCATTCCTGCGAACCTACATCGCCGTTCCCGAACCAACCAAGATTCGCGAAGTAAAACGTGTCGCCTTCCGAATACGAAGTTCTCCAACTACCTGTCTGGCCCGAGATTCAGCAGTTGCGGCTTGAATCAAGAGGCAGCAGACGTAAGTTTTGGATTTCGTTTGAGGAAAAACCGAAACTTTGGTTGCTCAAATACCCGAGGCCTGACACTGGCGAGCATTGGGCTGAGAAGATTGCCGCGGAAGTAGGGAAGTTGATCGGAGTGGATTGCGCGCGAGTCGAGTTGGCTGAATCAGGTGGAGATTTGGTCACGATCTGTGAGTCTTTCTATCCCGACGTGTGGTTCGGCGAGTACGACTTGAGCGACGAGCAAAGTGATCTGCTCGAAGGAGAGCAGGGCGCGGACGGTGAAATGGATTGGATCGTTGAAATTGTTTCACCCGACGTTGAAGAGACGATCTTTTTAGAAGGGCGCGATGTTTTGGCGTGGAGCAACGATCATTACGACATCGAAGCCCGGTTTCGTCAACGAGATCATAACGTCGGCAACATTGTTCAAGCAGTCAAGGAAATGTTTCATGACCTGAGTACCCCTGGAATTGCTCAAATTGACGATATTATGCGGGCATTGGCGTCGTATGCCTTGCTAGACGGATTGATCGGCAACATGGATAGGCATCACGAGAATTGGATGTTGAAAATCGAGTTCTCGGACGAAGGAAACTGGATGTCCGCTGCACCGTCGTTCGATCATGCTTCATCTTTGGGGCGAGAGTTGCGTGACGATCTGCGCCTTCGGAGGATGAGTTCAGGCGGTGTGACGGATTACTTGAGAAGAGGTCGCGGTGGTGTTTACAACGATGTGGATGACAAATATGCGCCGGCGCCGCTAGCTCTTGCCCGATCAGTATGTCATCGATGGCCCGATTACACTCGTGACACTATGGATAGGATAGCCAGTGTGGGTGATTCGGAATTTCAGTCCGCAGTTGACCGTGTCCCACCCGAATTCATGTCTGAAGCTGCCAAAGATTTTGCATTTCAGATCATTGTTACGAGTAGGCGCGAACTCCTGAGGAGCATCTGATGAAGACGCTCTACCTAGCATGGCAAGATCGCCATAAGCGAAATTGGTATCCGGTTGGTCGGTTGACCTGCCGAGAATCGAAAACGACCGAGTACGAGTTCGTATACCTCCGAGGAGCAGAAGATGCGCAGAAATCCGCCAATCCATTGATGATCCCGGTCCCGGGGTTCCCTGTCCTGACCAAGACCTATCGTGCCTACGACGTTTTTCCTGCGTTTCGTTCCCGAGCAATGAATCGCAGCAGACCCGACCTATCAGAACATCTGAACGCCCTAGGCCTCCGCATCCGTGAGGCGGACGTGATTGAAGAACTAGCGGTTTCAGGCGGGCACATTGCAAAGGACCGTCTCGAAACCTTTCCTGCAATCGAACCGGATCGTGACGGGAATTTTGAGGCACGTTTCATCGTACACGGGTTGCCACAAGCCGATCAAATAATCGTTGACAAGGTTGCTTCCCTTAACCCTGGAGATCGTCTCGAATTGGCGTTCGAGGCCATTAACCCCTTTAGCGCGAATACGGTATGCGTCAAAACGCCAGATCAATGCGTTATCGGTTGGCTACCAAGATATCTCGCAGACGTGTTGCGTCATCGTGATGGACAGAAATCAACGAATGTTGAGGTACATGTCGCCCAAATTAACCGCCAAGCCCCACTGAGCCACCGAATCTTAGTTGAACTAACCGGCAAATTTCCTCCGGGCTTCGACCCGATGAGTGGACTAGAGCAGTACCAGCCAATCTCCTTCAACTGAAATCTCCCGCCCTTAACCCTCAAAACATCCGCCGCGGATAAGCCAGATGCCCCACCATCCCCGCGTTCCTCACCCGGTAAACATGCCCCGTCGCGAAAGTAACGAACAGCACGTCTAACCCCGGACCGCCGAAGGCGCAGTTTGTCGGACTATCCGCTGGCGTCCGATGGGCCGCTCTGACTAATCCATTCGGCTCGAAGACGTAAATTGCCGAACCCGCTCCAGCCGTCGGCTCACCGGCGGTCGCCAAGATATGACCATGCGTCGTCAGCGCCATGCCGTCGATGCCGCGACCCTCGCCGAAATCGAATAACACTGTGCCGTCGCCCAAGGTTCCGTCTGGGTTGATTGGATATGCCCTAAGTTGACGCCGAAGGCTTTTGTTGACCGGACTCTCGGCGACGTACAGGATCGATTGATCCGCAGACAGCAGCACCCCGTTCGGCCGGTTGGTATCGAACGTAACCCGTTTGGTGGTCCAGTTGCCTCCGAACGAGTGCGCTGCTAGGTAGACAGATTCATACGGAAGGTTGTTTGGTTGGGCGGAGTAGTTGGGGTCGGAGAAGTAGATGCGCCCTTGACCGTCGATGTCGAGGTCGTTAGGCATGTTGAGCCCGGCGCCGTCGAGATTGTTGGCAATGACCGTTTCGTCGGCTTTCGGGTTTTTAGGATCGATCTCTACGACGCGGTTGCCACCACCTTCACACGCGAACAACCGACCCGATCGGTCGAACTTCATCCCATTCGCCTGATTAGTGCCTGTTCGCCACACCTCGCTCTTGCCAGTCTTCGGGTCCCATCGGTAAGTCATCGCCGCGTAACACTCGTTGTAGAGCAGGGCGTTTCCGTCCCACGTCGGCCCCTCAGTGAGCGAATCGTGTTTGGCGATCAGTTCCCATTCCCAAGAATCGTTCATCGGTAATCTAGACCTTTGGTCGCTTTTGATGTCGAAGCTACGATGCGCAGATGATCATTGCGGATAGAGCAGGTGTCCGGTCAATCCGGTGTCGCGTGAGACTAGGCAGTGGCCTTGGATGGACGAGACGTATAGGTCGGCGGCGGCGAAGGTGCAGTTGGTCGGGCGTTGCGCGACTACTGGATGCTGCTCAATGATCATACCGTTAGGATCGAAATGGGTCACGTTACCGCCGGGTCCTGACACTTCCCAACCGGTGCAGGCGACAATGCTGCCGTCTGAGGCGAGAGTCATGCCATCGATGCCGCGATGCGGACCGAAGTCGTGCAGGATTCGGCATTCACCGAGCGAGCCGTCGTCGTTGACGGGATAGGCGCGCAAATCTCGGCTCTCGCTGGCTCGGAAGTCGCTTTGTGCAACGTAGAGCGTCTTGTAGTCGCTGGAAAAGACTAGGCCGTTGGGTTGCGTCGTGTCGAAGGTGCGGCGTGTGCAAACCCAATTGCCGTCGTGATCTTGCTCAGCCGAGATGATCGCCGAGTAGGGTATGCCAACATCGGGGTTCGACTCGCCGACGCGGTCGGAGAAGTAGATCGCGCCCGAGGGAGTGATTGCCAAGTCGTTAGGGCTGTTGAGTAGAACGCCGTCTATCCGGCCGACGACGGTCTCGAAACTGCCGTCATCGTCGAACTTGATGATTTTACGACCGGTACTTGCGCAACCGTAGAGATTGCCGTCGGCATCGTAGTTCAGGCCATTCGTGCCTTCAGTATTTTCAGCAAACACATCGACGAGACCGGACTCGACATCGAGTCGCATTATGCGGTCGAGGGCGATGTTGCTGTAGAGCATGTGCGAGCCGGTCCAGCAGTTACCCTCGGTGATCGAACCGATCATGGGTGCCGCGTCTTCAAATGTCCAAGGCATTGTTAAATCTCCCGTTTGGGTAGTAGTTAGACGGCTGGTCAGGCACAACCAAGTTGATTGGCCATGTCGTCGAAATCGGTAGCGGATACGTCGAAAGATGAAGTGTCGGGCATCTCGGCGGGGTTTTCGGAACCATGTTCGAAGGGTCGGTAGACAAAACCAGTGGCTAGACCTTGGCGAGATGCTGCTTCCAGATCGCCAACGTGAGCGGCGACCATCATGACTTGCTCAGTGTTTAGTCCGAGAAGTTTTGAGGCGTTTTGGTAGACTTTCGGCGACGGTTTGTATGCACCGTAGACATCAGGCGACATTACCGCGTCCCAGGGCAGGTCGGCGTGTTTTGCCATGTTGACGAGAAGAGCGAGATTACCGTTGGAAGCGGTAGCGATGATGTATTTTGACTTGAGGCGGCGCAATCCCCCTGGGGAGTCCGGCCAACCATCTAGGCGATGCCATGCTCGATTGAGGTGTTGCTTCGTCTCCTCGCTCATGGCATCGGATAGTCCGTATTCCTCAAGCAGCACGTCCAGTTTTTCTCGGTGAATTTCGTCAACCAATCGCCAATGTCCGCCACCGGTGCTGAGTTCACGGGTCGACTTTCCGTACCATGCCCGCCACTCGTCGGCGAACCTGCCCCAATCGCCGTCTGGCTTCCCGTGCTCAGTCGCCGCTTTTGTGACTTCGGCGATTATCGAATCACGCCAATTGACCACTGTTCCGAAGACATCGAATATCAATGCTTCGACCTTTGAGAGATCGTTTCGACGTTCATTTGGGCGTGCATCTGGCATCACGCTTGCGTATTCTATATGGAAATGAACTCCGCAAGCCCACCTCGCGCGTTGACCATAGCCGGATCCGATTCCGGCGGCGGTGCGGGGATTCAAGCGGACATAAAGACGTTTGCCGCACTTGGGGTTTTCGGTACCAGCGCGATCACCGCGATAACGGCGCAAAATACTCTCGGTGTGACTGCTGTGGCAGAAGTGCCGGTTGAGGTTATCAACAATCAGATCGACGCAGTGGTGTCCGACATCGGCGTCGACGCGGTAAAGACCGGAATGCTGTCGTCAACCGAGATCGTGGAGTGCGTCGCCGAAGCCGTAAAACGGCTTGAACTCGCACCTCTCGTTGTAGACCCGGTGATGATTGCCGCCACTGGTGCGCAGCTTCTGCAGGACGATGCTGTCGAGAGCGTGAGGAAACAGTTGGTGCCTCGGTCATCGGTAGTCACGCCCAACGTGCCAGAGGCAGAGACCTTGACGGGTATCGAGATCGATTCGGTGGAGGATATGGAGCTGGCCGGCGGTGAATTGGTGATGATGGGTGCGGATGCCGCCGTAGTCAAGGGTGGCCACTTCGATGACGGCACAGGGCGGGTCAATGACGTTTTGGTTTCGAAGGCAGGGTCTCGTACGTTCACGACGCTGCGGATCGACACGACCAGCAATCACGGTACTGGTTGTACCTTTGCATCTGCGGTTGCGGCGCATTTGGCGCACGGTCTTGATCTCGCGCCTGCTGTTGAACTGTCCCAGAGATATGTTTGGAACGCGATGGTGAATGCTGCCTCGATTGGTGGCGGACACGGACCGTTGAACCACATGTGGGCGCATTCATACGTCCCGAATGAACAGAATTAGAAAGTCTGGAGACGCAATGACGACACCGCTATTCATAACGGAAGAGCAAGTGAAATCGCTGTTCACGATGCCGATTGCAGTTGAGGCGGTCGAGGAGGCGTTCAAAGCGCGCGCAAAAGGTGATGCGTTCAACGAGCCGCGCAGGAGGTTGCCGACGAGTTCGGGCGCCTACAACGTCATGTTTGCGACTTGGCGCGGGCACCAGATCGCAGGATTGAAGTCATATCCCGGCGGTGCGGGCGGCATCAATTTCCACGTCATGCTGTATGACACATCCAACAATTCGCTGGTTGCGGTGATCGAGGCCAACCGCATGGGTCAGATGCGCACCGGTGCGGCGTCTGGAGTAGCGACGAAGTACATGGCGCGCGACAACTCCGAGACGGTGGGAATCGTTGGCTCGGGGTACCAGGCGGAAACGCAGCTCGCGGCGATTGCGCACGTCAGAAATATCAAGAGCGTGAAGGTCTACAGCCGTTCGGAAGAGAATCGCAATCGATACGCTGCCAAGATGTCGAACGCGTTGGGTATCGATGTCACGGCAGTTTCTAGCGGCGAAGAGGCAGTCAACTCGGACATCGTAGCCACGATAACGAATTCGCAGGAGCCAGTCCTGCTCGGGGAGTGGCTGAAGCCCGGCACACACATCAACGCGGCGGGCAATAACTCTTGGCTTAAACGCGAGATCGATACTCGGGCTATAGCGATGTCCGACATCGTCGCGACTGACGATGTAGAACAGGCTAAATTCGAGTGCGGGGAGTTGATGCGCGCCGCGGAGGTGGGCCGCTTTTCATGGGATTTGGCAGTTCCGATCCATGACATCGTCGGTGGGAAAACCAGCGGCCGAGATGACGACGAACAGATCACGTTGTTCGAGTCGCAAGGACTCGCTTTGGAAGATATCGCGGCGTGCGAACGGATAGTAGAGTTGGCACGAGAAAAAGGCGTTGGCACCCCGCTCAAGTAAGTGAAGAATGGCTAGGAGGCACGCGATGGCGCTCGATTTTCTGAAGATACCTGATGACAATGCCGTCCGAGTTCCGGCCGATGCGCTGCGCCAGCAGGTCGCGTCGATCTTTGTAGCTGCGGGCACACCAGAGCGGTACGCGCAAATAACCGCTGATGCCTTGACACTTGCCAGCCTGCGCGGCGTCGATACCCATGGAGCGACCAATGTTGTTCGCTATACCGAGTCGATCCTAGAAGGCACTTTCAAGTCGCCACAAGAGATCGAGGTCATCTCTGAATCCGAAACGACTGCGCTGTTGAGTTGCGGTTGGGGGTTAGGACATCCGGCGGCGCACATCGGCATGGAGATGGCGATGGACAAAGCGGCGGAGCATGGCGTAGGTATGTCTACGATCCGTGATGGGCATCACATCGGTATGGTTGCCTACTATGCGATGCTGGCTGCGGAACGCGACATGATCGGTATCGCGATGACCAATGCCGGACCGGCGGTTCGGCCTGCGCATGGACGACAGGCGATGCTGGGTACCAATCCGATCGCGTTCGCCGCGCCTGCTGGAGAGCAGAACGATTTCGTGCTAGACATGGCTACTTCGACAGTCGCCAGCGGCAAGATCGGTTTGGCGCGCCAACTTGGCGTTCCGATACCTGAAGGTTGGGCGGTTGGTGCTGAAGGCGAACCGATCACGGAACCTCCGGGCGATAGGGGAGATCATTGGGCGCAGAATCCGCTCGGCAACACCCGTGAGCAAGGTGCCCACAAGGGTTACGGATTGGCGATGATGGTCGATATCTTGTGTGGTGTGCTTTCGGGCGGTGGCTACAGTTCGTTCATTGGTGGCGGCAGGAACATGTCGTTCGCGATGGCTATCGATATCTCCGCCTTCCGTCCGGTCGACGAGTTCAAAGAAATGATGGATGAGATGATCCGGGCGTTGCACGACACGCCCACAGAACCAGGTGCCGACCGTGTAATGGTCGCCGGCGACCCGGAAGACGACGCGATGAAAGACCGCGAGGCGAATGGAGTGCCGATATTGCAGGCGCGTTATGACGAGATCGTAGGAATCGCTCGACGCGTCGGGGCAGAGGTGCTCATCTAAACTGCGTTTTGCAACTGCGAGAACGGTTCAGCCTCGATGGGAGACTCAACGTTGACCGCCAAACCAAACATCCTGATTATCGGCGTCGACTCTTTGCGAGCGACCAACCTCAGTTGCTACGGTTACCCGCGTCTTACCTCGCCGCATATCGACCGCATAGCTGCACAGGGCACTTTGTTCGAAAACACGTTCAGCGCCCACATTCCGACCACCAGCGGTTACACGTCGATGTTAAGCGGGTTGGATGTGTTTTCATCACAGGTGGTGGCACTGCGACACAAGGGGCCAGTTAGACCCGAAGTAACGTTGTTGCCGGAACTGTTGAAGGGCGAGGGGTACAACACCGCGTGCGTAGGACTTAGTGGCAATCCAAGTTCGAGAGGGTTTGACACGTATCTCGACTACCGCGCATGGGGTTCCTGGGAGGAAGGTCGTAGTGACAAGGCTCAGGATCTAAATCGCGTCTTTCTGCCGGAGTTGGATCGACTTTGCAGCGCCGATGAGCCGTTTTTCGCGTTGCTCCGGCACATGGATCATCATGCGCCTTATCTTGCGCCAGAACCGTATGAGCGGATGTTTTATCACGGCGACGAGTGCGATCCTGCAAACAAGTCGATGGAACCAGTCATGGCGTTCAAGCCGTTTCGCGACTTTTTGTCCAGTTGGATGCCGCCGGGCATTACTGACAAGGACTATGTGATTGCCCAGTACGACGGGGCAATCGCGTACATGGACGCCTGCATCCAGACGATTCTGACCAATCTGGAGAGTCGCGGCATTCTCGACGACACGATTGTAGTGCTCAACTCAGATCACGGAGAAACCCTCTATGAACACGATTGCTTTTTTGACCATCATGGGCTCTACGATTCGAATCTCCACGTTCCGCTCATCATCCGTTATCCGCCGAAGATGCCGGCCGGGCTAAGAGTAAGCGGCTACAACCAACACAAGGATTTGATGCCGACTCTGTTGGATCTGGCAGGGATCGAGAGCGATATCGAGTTTGACGGTCGGAGTCTCATGGGTATGGTTAGGGGAGAGTCTGCGTCGCACGAGTCGGAGATTTACATCACCGAGTGCACTTGGATGAGGAAGCACGGATGGCGAACACCGCAGTGGAAGTTGATTAGGGCGCTAGAACCAGATTTCCACTTCAAACCGCCCGTCGAGCTCTACAACATGATCGAGGATCCGCTGGAAATAACCGACGTGGCCCAGGCGCATCCCGACGTGGTCGCCGCGTTGACTAAGCGAATGGAGAGTTGGATCGCTAAACGTGAAGTTGAGACCGGACTGGCAAATCCCATCCACAACCAGGGCGATTGGCACGGGATTGATGGGATAGGCTCATTCAAGTCGTCTCAACAGGCTTACGACACGCTGTACATCGGCGATTCGTCGACGGCGAGGCGACTGCAAGCGAAGTCGCGGTAGTCAACTTCACCATCGTTTTTGAAGGAGCGCAGGTTTCGTGACATTGAAAGTCGCAATCGTAGGAATGGGTGGCATCGGCACGCGACATGCCGACATCTATCAAGCGGATGAACGTTGTGAGATTGTCGCGGTGTGTGATGCCTTTGCAGATAAGGCTGCAGCGGCTGCTGAGCGATACGGATGCGCCGCGTACAGCTCGGTTTCAACGATGCTGGAAGGTGGGAAAATCGACATCGCGAGCGTATGCACGGCGGGCGTTGAGAATGGTGGCGACCACTACGAACCTACGATGGCTCTGCTCAACTCCGGCATCCCTGTCTTGGGCGAGAAACCGATATCCAACGAAATCCTCAAGGCGGAAGAGATGGTCGCTCTGGCCAAGGAAAAGGGATTGCGGTACGGGATAAACCTTAATCACCGTTTCACTCCAGCGGCGTTGAGAGCGAAGGAATGGGTCGCCAAGGGTCGACTTGGAGAGTTGAACATTGTCAATATGACGATGTGGATCAACAACCCGAACGAGAGTTCGCCGTATTTCCACATGCGGGCTCTGCATCCTCACTCTATCGATGTGATGCGTTACTTCTGCGGCGATGTTACGCGAGTGCATGCGTTCTTCAAGAAGGGACGGGGCAGAAACATCTGGTCGAACGTACAGGTAAACATGCAGTTCGAGAATGGAGTGATCGGACATCTGACGGGTAGCTATGACGCGGGAGGCAGCTACGGGTTGGAGCGGCTGGAGGTCGTGGGATCCGAGGCGAGGTTCGTGCTGCTCGAAGCCTGCGAGCATTTGGAGTTTTATCCCCGCAGATCTCAGCAGGTCGAGAAATACGCGTATCTTGGTGACATGATGAGTTTCGGGGAGACGTTCGAGAGTCGCATCACGAGGTGGATTGATCAGAACATCGTAGGTGCTGATCCGGACGAGATCGACGGGTCAGGCGAAGACGCTCTGAAGGCGCAGTTGATTATCGAAGCCGCGATCGAATCTTGGGAGAGCGGTCATGTCGTTGAAATCGAAGGGATATCACAATGAAACTCGGCGCTAACTCAGTTCTCTTCGGCGGACACAGTATGGAGGATGCTTTCAGATGCATCGCGATGGCAGGATATGACGGCATCGAGTTGTCGGCTATCGACGGGATGAGCGAGCACTTGGTGTTGGATCGATGGGAAGAACTGGTGCCGTATATCCGCGACTTCTCGGATGAGTACGGGCTCGAACTTCTTGCCATGGAGCAACCTGTACGCGATCCCGACGTCATGGATCGAGCTTGCCGAGCCGCGTCGGCGTTAGGTATACCGGTTGTCAACTGCGGACCGGGTGGAACATCTGGCGATGAAGATAGCTTGAAAGCATCGATTAAGTCGCTCTCCGAGATGGGGAAGATCGGTGAGGAACACGGCGTCGCAGTGTGCGTCAAGGCGCACGTCGGCGCGAGTATCTACAACACGCCGACCACGCTACGCGTGATGGAGGCCATTGAGTCGCCCGCCTTTGGCATAGACATGGATCCATCGCACATCTATAGGGCAGGGGAGAACCCGGCGGAAGCGATCGCCGCCGTGATGTCGCGCGTGAAACACGTTCACATCCGCGACTGCAAAGGTATGCAGTCGGGTCCTGGCAAGCCGGAAGATCAAGCTAACGGTCGTGGCGACATCGACCTCTTGGGGTTTGTTCGTGTGTTGCACGAGCACGGGTACGACGGCGCGCTCAATCTTGAGGTCATTGGTGCGAAGGGATACAGCTTGGATCAGTGTTGCACTATTGCCGCGGAATCTAGAGGTCACATGCAGGCTTGTTTGCAGGCTTGTGGGGCTAGGTGATGTACGATTTGGTTATGTCGATTGACTGAACAACAAAGGTATCGAAAGAGATCGAAGGACAATGACTACGCCCGTAGAAGTGAAAGCACTTGCTGGCTATCGCATCTGGATAAAGTTCGATGATGGGGTCGAAGGCGAGATCGACCTGTCGGATTTTGCCGGTCGCGGGGTGTTCGCGGCGTGGGAAGACCGGGATTTCTTTGAGAGTGTTGAAGTTCCTGACTACGATGCAATAGCCTGGCCAGGTGACATGTCACTATGCTCTGACATGCTATACATGCGTCTGACTGGAAAATCCGTTGAGGAGATATTTCCAGACTATCAGCCGATGACGACGCATGTCTGAATTGTGTAGGTTTCATGGCATAGTCATACGAATGCACAGTGGCGACCATCCACCGCCTCACTTTCATGTGAAATATTCGGGCATCGATGGGCGAATTAGGATCGAGGATTTACAAGAGATGGAGCGTCGTTTACCTAGGCGAGTACTCCGGCAAGTCAGGCGATGGGCAACGGAACACCACTCGGAGCTTCGGCAGGCGTGGCGAGATGCAAGTGTCATGCGAACCCCGAGCAAAATAGAACCATTGGAATGATGTATCAGAAACCGTAAGTCCTAGGATCACAGTTTGGTTAAGTATCAAACGTGATCGTGGGAATGAACAAGGCAATCGGGTTTTATGACGATGAAACTGTTGGATGCGTGGAAGAATGCTCTGCTTGATCAACCGCCGTACGCCTTAGATTCAGACGTCCCTGTCCTCAAGTCGTCGAAAAGACGAAAGGACTTGGAGATCATCGGGAAGAGCTGTCACGAAGTCGAAGCTCATCCCGACTATGACCGCAAAAAGTCAATTCATTTCAGTTTGTTACCACAACCGTTCAATGGGGACCTCTTGAACGCGGAGGTCTACGTCCTTACGCTGAATCCGGGGTTTGCTTGTAGCGACTACGACGCGAACTATCGCAAACCACGTTATCGACAGGCTTTTCTGGACAACATCAAGCAGAATCAACCACAAGGCGTCTTGCCGTTCTTTTTCCTCGACCCTAAATTTGACCGCCACGGCGGCCACAGTTATTGGTTCGGCAAGTTGAAGAAAACGATTGCCGAAATAGCTCGTTGTAATGGAATGGTGTTTGACGAGGCGCAAGACATGCTAGGACACAAGTTTGCTGTGATTGAACTGTTCCCATATCAGAGCGCCAATGCTTCAGGGCTTGGCACTTTGATTAACAAGCTGCCTTCGTCCAAATTGGCCTTGGAGTTCGTGAGATGCCACGTACTCGAAAAAGCAATGCGCAGAGAAGCTCTGATCATAGTGGTGCGTCAAGTTAGAAGATGGAATCAGGGGTTGGATGACAACGTTGGAGAACAGGACGGTGTCATCCGATACAGCCAGAGCCAGGCCCGGAGCGCGTCGCTTTCCCCGAATTCAAAAGGTGGCAAGGCAATTATCGATTGGTTCTGTTGATCGGCAGCGTGATTCGCAGACATTGAGAATCACGCCCGTCTCAAAACCGGCGATATCGCCAGGGCGATCAAGCTCGCAGCCGTGACGATTAATCCGGCACCTCCGATAGCCCATCTCACTCCGAACGCATCGCCCACTGCGCCCATCGCTAGGTGACCGACCCAACCGAAGCCGATTGCGAATACCCAACCGCCGATCACCCGGCCGCGCAGACGATTCGGGACGTTAGCTTGAAGCAGTGTCCACTCCATCGCGTCGAACATCGATGCGGCGGCTCCGACCATCGTCACAAGGAGCAAAGCCGTCATCAGATTGGGGCTGGCGGCAACTCCCATCAGACCTATGCCGTAGCCAACCGCAATGCCGAGAAGCAACGGTCCTTTGCGGCTAAAATCACCCAAGAATGAGAGCGCGATTGCGCCGGCCACGGCACCGATCCCGGCGGCAAATCTCAATGTGCCGAGACCTGATTCGGCGACGTTCAACTCGTCGCGTGCGAGGGCTGGCATAACCGAGTCGTAGGCGAAGCCAAATATCTCGACGACTATCGCCATCCAGAGGAGAGTGGATACCGTCGGGATTCGCATCATCGACCTGATGCCAATCATCGCGTCCTTGAATATGTTCTTCGCAGAAGCGCCGGTTTGTTGCGCCGTACTCCGTATTGTTGGGATGAACAGTACGACGACACCGCCGATCAGAACCGCGCCTGAAGCTACCAACAGGGCGGCTGGGATGCCGATGAACTCTGCGATAATGCCGCTGGCCAACGCTCCGACGGCAGCGACGGCCCGCGTACCGACAGAATGAACTGAGATTGCGTTCATCCGGGCTTCACGTTGCACGATGTCGGTGATCAGTCCCTGCTTGGCGGGCATATCGAACGAGTTGACAACACCTTCGAATGCGACGATGACGAAAATCGGCCACGGATTGGAGAATCCATTCAACGCGATGAGCGCGATTGACAGCATGGAGATCGACCTGATTAACGCTGTCAGAGGCAGCAGACGGTTTCGAGGAAATCGGTCCGCGACTGCACCGCCGATTGGCGCGGCGATGATGCCGGGAGCCGATCCAGCGGCGAACGTCGCAGCCGATAGCAACACCGAATCAGTCTGCTCTAGAACCAGCCACCCGACGGCTAATCGTTCAGCCCAGATTCCTAGCGCGACGAAATTGGCGCCGAACCACAACAGTCGAAACGCGGGGTACCGAAACGCGGCGAAGGGACTCGGTGTCCGAGGCAGCAACCGGCGTCTTTGCGGCGTCGATTGCGATTGTGACGGATCCATCGCGTAACGTTACGTCAACATCGGTGCGCTCAACAACCAATACCGTGTGATCGTTCAGGTCTGAATCTGGTGAATCTGATGCTGGATTTCGCCTGTTATCTCGATGTCGTTTCCGCCGATGTAGACGTCCATCTCGAGGCGGACGCCGAATTCGGGAAGATAGATTCCGGGCTCCATAGTCACGCAGATGCCGGGGATGAGTTGACGGGTATCGTGAGTCTCCCAATCGTCGAGGTTTACTGCGTTGGAGTGAACTTCGGGTCCGACGCTGTGGCCCAGTCGGTGGACGAAATAATCTCCGTAACTGTCGTTAATGATGGAGTTTCGAGCAACTCGATCGAGTTGCCATCCCCGCGTCGTTTCGCCGTTGCGATGCCGGTTCCGCAGGAAATCAAACGCGGCGTCGCGGCCGCGTCTCACGGAATCGAACACCTCGACTTGATCGGGTATCGGGTCCGAACCGATTTTGGCGACCCAGGTGATGTCGGCATACACTGGTTCGCTGGTGGACGCAGCTTCACCTTCGGCGAATGGGTCGATTGAAGTCGGTTTGGCCCAGGAGTCGATCAAGAGCCATCCGTCGCGCCGAATGATCGAGGAATTTTCGATGGTCGGTTCGTAATGAGGGTCTGAGGAGTTGACGTTGAAGGCGACAACGGGACCCTCGTCGGTGTGGAGACCCGCGCGGTCATAACGTCCACGAATGAACTCGGCTACGTCGTGCTCTGTTAGTGCCCAACGGACGTTTTCGCCGATGAAGTTGAAGGAATCGTGCATTATGTTTACGAGTTCCGTCATGGCGTACCGGTGAGATGCCAATTGGGCGGCGTCCCAGCGTTCTGTCGCGTATTGGGATACATCGCCTGATGAGACCACCTCCACGCCGAACGATCGGATTAACTCGACTGAGCCCGCGTCGACTCTGGCGACACGGGGAAGTTCGTAGGCCGGGGAGTAGTCCATGGCTACTTTGCCGTGATCAGGGATTAAGGACTTGAGCGATGAGACCATCGCATTGCGGTTGCTGTAAACGGTGATTTCGATGTCGTCACGTTCGAAGCGGTTGGCGTCGACATCATGGGTTAAGAGGCGCGGTTCGTCTTGCGCCGGGATCCATAGCCAGACCGGGCGCGTGAGGTTTTTGGGTTGGTAACCTAGTGCTGCGAAGAATATCGGGTTGGTGTAGCGGTAGTCGCGGGTAAGCCAACCGGATATCCCATTGTCGGTAAGGAACTCGCGGGCGGCGTTGAGGTCGGTTGCCATTTTTAGGGGTTCTCGGCTAAGGACGGGTAGGTTTTGAGCGCGTTTTCGTAATCGTCCGGTGTGTTGAGGTCGAAGCGTACAACCGGGTTGTCGAAATAGACGCGATTCATGGCTTGGTCGTATCGCTTCATGACATTGCGTAGACCTTCATGCTCTTCGGAGATATTGGACAGCTCGGGTAGTAGTGCCGCATCGAAGAGCAATGGATGTCCGCCGTGGCCGGAGTATCGTGGCGATGTTACGGGGCATTTGGAATGCAGGTGGGATTGGATCGCTTGGTTGATGACCCATGCAGGTCGGGGTTGGTCCACAGCAAGGACAATGAGGGTTTGGCAACTGCTAGAAAGTTCTCGGAGGCCAGATTTGATTGAGGTCGTTTTTCCTCGGGACCAATCTGGGTTGGCGGCGACGGTTATGTTTGGTTGATCGGCGATGGTGTCTGAGATTTCGTTGTGATGAGCGCCAGTCACGACGATAACTCGGTTCACTCCACCTTCGAAGAGGGCTTCGGCTTGGGCTAGGACGAGGGATTGGCCGAACCAATCGAGGAGGGCTTTGGGCGTGCCCATTCGGGACGATTCGCCAGCTGAGAGGAGTATTGCCTCGACGACCATCGGAGGGGAAATGTGCCGCCGAGGCTAGCTACCGGCGGCCAATGCGCGTTCTTTTACGGCTGATCTGGCGGCGCGTTCGATGGCTTTGTCGAGGAGTCGTTCTTGAAGCTTCATGCTTTCGCCCGAGCCGCCAAGTCGAAAGGCGATGATCTCGGACATGACGCTGATGGCGATCTCTTCGGGCGTGCGCCCGCCGATGTCGAGCCCGATAGGGGCGTTGATTCGCCGGAGTTCCTCCGGGTCGAAGCCGTTGCGGATGAGTTCCTCGAAGATGAGAATGGTTTTGCGTTTGCTGCCGAGAAGACCGACGTACGAAGCTGGAGTTTTGAGAGCACCCGAAACCGCCGCGTCGTCGAATTGATGTCCGCGGGTGGCAACGACGACGAAGGAGTTGGCGTTGACCGGTAGATTGTCGAAGCCATTACGGTAGTCACCGACCATGGTGATGTCGGCTTCAGGAAAGCGTTCCGGGTTGGCGAATTGCTCGCGGTCGTCGAAGACAAAGATGCGGAACCCGACGCTCTTGGCGATGGGAACGATGGCATTGCTGACATGTCCACCACCGATGAGGACGAGGGTCGGTGGAGTGGTGTATGCCTCGATGTAGCACTCGACACCGTCGTCGAAACGCAAGTAGTCGTTCTTACCCATGGCCATCAGATCGCGTGCTTTTGTGACGGTCATTGCTTCGAGGACTGAGTCGCCGAGACCGCCTTGAGTGTCGCCGTTTTCGCGGACGAGCATCTTGGCACCGACTCGAACGTCGGAGTGGGATGGGGCGGCAGTGACGTTGACGATTGCCATTGGCGGCCCACCGGCATATGCGTCAGCTGCTTGGGCTGCGAAATCGCGGTACGGGTCAGTTTGCCGAACGGGGTCGATGAGAAAGTACATCGTGCCGCCGCAAACGAGTCCGTCTTGTGCGGCGAGGTCTTCGTTCAGTTCATAATCGCGCAGTTCGGCATCACCTCCGCGTTTGAGTAGCTCCTGTGCTGCGAACCAGATATCGCCTTCGACGCAACCTCCACCCAGTGTTCCTACGCCGCTGCCGTCTTCACGGACCAACAGTTTAGCGCCGGATTTTTGGGGAGTCGAACCAGACGTCCGCACGACGGTTGCGACGACCATTGGTTTGTGGCCATCCAACTCTTCGACGGCTGC
The DNA here is from genome assembly GCA_965208645.1 of Dehalococcoidia bacterium. Taxonomy (GTDB): domain Bacteria; phylum Chloroflexota; class Dehalococcoidia; order Lucifugimonadales; family Lucifugimonadaceae; genus Bin127. The sequence continues at coordinate 2,238,901 of OZ242350.1, forward strand.
TTTGAAAACCGATTCCATGCTTCAGATTCTCCTGCGACATGCCCGAACTGACGGACCTGACTCCACCACCGCACGGACTTACATTACCATGCTACTATTCGCGACCAATTTGCGATGATTTTGGTTTACTTCTCAGTTGATCAACTCGATCGTCGTTGACTCAGACCCGCGTTCCTTGGCTTCCATTGCTGCGTCTTCTTCTTCGCGTCTCTGTCGTCGGATTCGACTGACGACAACGCTGGTGACGATGCCACCGCCGATCAAGACGAACAGGGTTGTGATGATGATGGGGCCGATGGCGAATTGGAAGCCGGGATCGCGGGTTTGCGCGTATACATCGATGCCGTCAAGGAGATTTGAGTCCCAAATGAGGACGCCGTCGACTTCTCGATCGGCATTGTGCTCAATGTATTCGCCGGGTAGTTCGAGTGACAGGATGAAGGGCAACTCCAGCTCTCCGAGGTCAAAAGGAATGTCGCCCGTAAGACCGTCTAAACCTTCTGTAATCGACGAATCAGTGGTTTGGTTCAGTTCGACGACCCAACCATCGTCTTGTTCAGTCCGTTTGAAGTTGAATTTCCCGATGCCAACCGTTTCGGTCAGGTTGCCGAGAATCGACTCGCCGTCAGATATCGCAGAGATTGCATTGCTACGCGGATCGAAATCGGCTTGGATCCTGACGCCGGTGTATCCGGCTTCGGAATAGGGTTCGATTGTTGCACCTGCGAGACCTTCGGATTCGAGTTCGTCGGTCGGGGCATCCAGGAAGTCGCCCAATGGATCTTCACCGCCGAGTTGGACCATCGAGAGGATGGTATCGTTCACCGCGCCGATTATCTCGATTTTCCCATTGCCTTCCTCGTCGACCGATACATTGATTTCCGCTCTGCAGGCAGTCAATGAGATCAATACGGTCGCTGCGAGCATTACGGCAACTATTGATCTCGGGGGTCTGATTGGCAGGTTCATCTGTGAGGTGTCCTTAATTTCCAGAGGACTGTTGAGATTAACGATACCTCGAATTTCGGATATCGATTTGGTTCACGTAATGATTGCGAGGCCCGCTCCAGCCGCGGCGCAGAGAATTACTACCAACCAGGAAGGAAGTTTCCAAAACATGAGGAGGCCGAAGGCCGCGGCGGCGAGTGCGAAGTCCTTTGGTTCTTTGATCGAGGATGTCCATACGGGATCGAAAAAGGCGGCGGCTAGAACCCCTACCACTGCCGCGTTGATAGCGATCAATGCGGCCCGGAAATTCGACGCTTGGCTGAGTTCATTCCAGAAGGGGAGAATGGCAACGACGAGAAGAAACGAAGGCAGGAAGATGGCGACGAGAGCGATTAATGCGCCGCTGATACCACCAGGCCCGATGTCCATTATCGTACCGAGGTAGGCGGAGAAGGTGAATAGTGGTCCGGGTATAGCTTGTGATGCACTGTAACCCGCGATGAATTGCTCGGTGGAAACCCATCCGTTGTCCACTACTTCGGTTTCTAACGTGGGTAAAACGACATGCCCGCCGCCAAAGACTAGCGACCCGATGCGGAAAAATCCATCGAATATCGCTAGGACATCGACATCCAAGAAGAATCGCGCCAGAGGCAAACCGACCAATAGCGCCACGAAAACGACCGCCACCGCGATGCCGGCCGATTTCGGGATGTCGTACGCGAAGTCTTCGGTCGGAGATTCGTCGACGTAGTGGCGGAATCGCCACCAACCGTAGGCACCAGCGACCAGTATCACGCCCACGATGCTGATCGCTAGAGGCGACAGAAGTACTGCGACGGCGGCCAATACGGCGACGGTAGCACGAGTTTTATCTGGCGCTAGGGTTGTGCTCATTCCCCATAGAGCTTGGGCAACGACAGCTACGGCGGCGATCTTTAGGCCGGTGAGCCATTCTCCCTCGAGGAGATTGTCGAATTCGGTTATACCGAACCCAAAAGCGATGAGGAGCGCAGCCGATGGTGCAGTGAAGGCGATCCAGGCTAGCACGCCACCGAGCAGACCACCACGGGTGATTCCCACCGCTATGCCTACTTGGCTGCTGGTCGGACCGGGCAGGAAGTGGCAGAGGGCGACAAGATCTGAGAAACGGCGTTCGGAGAGCCAGCGGCGATTCTCGACATATTCTTGCCGGAAGAAACCGATGTGGGCGATCGGTCCCCCGAAGGAAGTAAGGCCGAGCCGAAGAGCTACTACGAAGATAGTCAGTAGGTTGACTAGCCGCGATTTCGAATCATTTGGATCGTTGGTTGAGGTCGCTTCGGTCATCGCTGAAGTCCCGTCAACCAGAGCTTTTGCCGTTCAATGAATTCGCGTGTCTGTCGATCAAACGCGGAACTCTTCCAAGACGTCCCATTTAGGTTCAAGTCCCAATCCGGGGCGGTCTGGCGCATGAACGTAACCATCGCGGATGTCGAGTTCGTGTTGCCAGATCTTGCCGTGCATAGGATCAACGGTGTCACGGTAGTACTCGAGGATGAGTCCGTTCGGAATTGCCGCAACTAGGTGGATGTGGACATATTGGGAGCCGTGAGGTGCGATATCGAGGTCGTGGGCTTGCGCTAGCGCGGCGATCTTCATGAACTCCGTGATGCCTCCGAGCACAAGAGCATCGGGTTGCAGAATGTCTACGGCGCGGTGATCGATCATGTCTCGGAAGCCGTAACGAGTGTATTCGTTCTCTCCCGCAGCAACGGGAACGGAGGTTGCGCGAGTGATTTCACGCTGCCCAATGTAGTCGTCTGGTTCGACGGGTTCTTCGAACCAGAAGAGGTCGTATTTTTCGGCTTTTCGTGCGAATTCGATGGCTTGATAGTGACGGTACGCGTTGTTGGCGTCGACCATCAGACGTATGTCTGGTCCAATGGTCTCCCGGCACACGCGGACGCGTTCGATGTCTTCGTTGATTGAGACAGCGCCGACTTTGATCTTGACTGCACGCGCGCCGAGTTCGACGTTTTCGGCCATTTCGGCGGCGAGTTCTTTGAGGCCCTTGCCTTCTTCGTAGTATCCGCCGGCCACGTAGGTATCGACGCGGTCAGTAAATCCACCGAGTAGTTTATAGACGGGAAGGCCGGCGACCTTTCCTTTGATGTCCCAGAGAGCAATGTCGACACCGCCAAGCATCCTGGTAGTGATTCCGCGTCGACCGACGAGCTTGGGGCGCCACATCTCGTGCCAGATACGCTCGTTATCAAGCGGATCCATACCCACGAGCATCTTCTTGAAGTGACCGATGATCGCTTCACCAACTTCGGGGCTCGCTTCGATGCCTCCGGCAAGTCCGATCCCGGTGATGCTGGGATCGTCGGTTTCGATGACCACGATGTTCAGCAGGTTGTGTGTGTAGGTGTATAGACCGTTGGTGATCGGGACCTCGCGGGGCCACTTGTACATATCGAGGCGTACATCGGTGATCTGCATCGAATTCCTGCTTTCGTGTCATCTGGAGCTGATCGGCACAGTTGAATGTTAGCGCAGGGCGTTTGTGATGCGATCAAGTGATCGGGTTTGGGTTAGGCTATTAGAATCGCCGTTACACCTAATTCACCGCGTGGGCCCGTAGCTCAGGGGTTAGAGCAGTCGGCTCATAACCGATCGGTCGGGGGTTCGATTCCCTCCGGGCCCACCACTACATCTTTGTTTTTTTGGTTGGATTCGGGTGTGCCGGCAAGTCAGGTACCGCCTTAGGTAAGATACCGCCTTAGGTACAAAAAGTGGACGCGCTAAATTCGGATGAAACCAACTGGCACATCTTGGGTTTGCGAGTGCAGGCGGTTGCACAGCGCGTCTGGACAACTGAGATGACGTTGTCGAAGTCCTTGCGGTTTAGGTTTGGGATATTTCGGCTTGGGCGCTGACTGTCAGCGACCCTCCCCACGCAGCCCTCGCGATGAATACTCGCCCTCCCGCCACAGGTTGTACTCAACCGGATCTCCGAACTCGCGCGCCTTTTTTGCATAGCTTATGCCGTCGCTGTGGTCGCCCAGTTTGAATGAGCAGCGAGCCGCGTCCCGGAGCACCAGCGCGTAATTTGGTTTGGCTTTGAGTACCTCGTCGAAATACGGCAACGCTTCATCGTATCTTTCAAGCATCATTAGCGTGTAACCGAAGCAGTACTGGAGACGAGGTGTAGGTGCGGGCAGCACCGATTGTGCCCAGTTGAGCTCTTGAAGCGATTCTTCGTATGCCCCGTAGTTCGCGAGAATGATGGCCGGTTCGGCCGCCGGTGCGTCCCATTCGGGCAAAAGCGCCGATGCGATTTTGCATTCACGGATGCCGTCGTCGACCAAATCCCGACGACGAGTCAACTCGCCCACCTTCCCTAGGTAGGAACCAAGATTGAAGTGCGCCTCGGGATCAGTTGGGAAGTCTCGAACCAACGCACGTCTGAGCGCGATGCTGTTTTCCCAATCTCGAGTCATAGCCCGGATACCGCCGTGGATAATCCGAGAGATGTTCTCGATGGATGACGCTTGTGTCAATCGCGTTCGAATCTCAGCGGCGTGATCAGGCGACAGACAGTCTTCCAGATCACTATACCGGATTGAGCCGCTCTTCAACACATCCGAAATATCCTGGGCAAGTCCGGCAGCCGTTCTCGGCAAACCCGCATCAACGGCGATTTGTTGAACAGCGACTTCCCAACTAGTCGCGGCGGCCATGATGTAGTTCTTCCAGTCTCGGTCCGTTTCAATCGATGCAAGATCTTCCAGCAACGGAAATGTGGACGGATGGGCGGTGCCGTACGTGAGGGCGGCGACCTCGGCAGTCGGATTCTCATCCAGAGGCGGTCGTTGCATCCCGGCTACGTTAGTTGAGATGAGACGCACGAATCGGTAGAGCGCGGTGCCCAGATTCAAAACCGTTTTCCTACCGATCACAGGTACGAGAAGATCCGCCAAGCGAGCCAAGGTGAATTGACGTTGGATGTCGATATCGATACGGCCGGCACTGGCGGCAGAGTTGCCTTGCGCCAAAGCTTCGGCAAGCGCTGAGATGTTTGTGCGCGTGGGTCTCACTTTGCCATCAAGCCAATTGTCGATCGACGTGTCCGACCTTTCGAGGCGATCTGCAAGCTGTTCGCGTGTTAAACCCGCATCCCGTACTAAACCGCGTAACAGCATGCTTTGGCTGTCGCCCTCTGCCCAAACGGGCGTCACGGATGTTGGCGGATCCAGTTCGGCCAGACGCACCAACGCGAATGTGCGAAGAGCGAAATCGACGACTGCCAACCGGAGAAATCCGCTGACCGCGATGGCATCGTCATGGATCGGCGCTGAATGGCTCTGCATCCGGGCCACAAGAGCATCCCAGCGATTGCCGGTCACGGCGAAGGCCACGCCCATGATCGAAGACATCGGTGTCCCGAATCGTTTCAACACGGCTGGTTCCGGAACGATGCCGAGGTCGATCACCGTTTCGCCGAGGGCTTCGAATATCTCTCTCCGTTTGCGCTCAGATATCTTTTCACCGCGGAAAAAGCGTCGGGCAGTCCTGTCTTTCAGGACGCCGTGATTAAAGTCTAGAGCGTTGACAACGGCACCCACGATCACGCCGCTGTAAGGCAAACTGTAGCCATTTTTGTTGTTCTTTGATCGATTCATTTCGGGAAACGATGCCTTCGAGCGATCATCGAACCTTATACGCGAGACGGTTGTTTTTCTGTGTTTTGCGCAGGTTGCCTCGTCCTAACAAGGTTTGGATCGCGGCTGACACCCGACGGTCGCCGTGTCTACGGAACTTTCCGGCAATGGCGTTTTTCGTACGTGGTTGTTCGCAGTATTCCGCTATCTGTTCCTCGAGCATATCGAGTGATCCTGGTAGTTTCGCGAGAGGTCTGACCACAGTGCAGCCTTGATTGTCCATCGCTTCTTCACCCGGAGTGAAGTCGACACTGTTGGGAAAACGCCTCAAAAACTTCCGGATGCGATCACGGATCACACCGCCTTCGCCGGACGATCCGTATCCATGTATGACGACGATTTGTAGCGATTCCAATCCGTGGTTGGTTTCAACTGCGTCGTTGTAGACGCGGATGAATTCTTGAAGCGCATCTAACCACTTGTAGCCGTGCAGATCAAGTTCAATGGTTCCCATTTCAATTCTCCTTTCTTTGGGGAGTCCTGATTCACAGTCTAGGAAGTGGTAATGGTTTCGTCAGCCCAAGTGAATTGGACAATTTCGTGTCACGGGCAAAAAATTCCACACCAAACCAGTCGATTGCCGAAATCGGACGATCTGATGCGAAATACGCGCACCGGGAATTCAGTCAGACCTTGAAAAAATTGTTTCGAGATTTCTTTCGTACGAAGATTCCCTCCTGGCCCACCAACATACCTTCGATTCCAATTCGAATCTTAGTTTGCATGGAGTTGATTTCCTCAGCTGATACCGCAAACTAACTCGGCGGATAATCCGTTTCTGGGACGCCTTCGATTTTTTTCAGCCCTTCCCGGCGAAACTCGGCATTACCTTGGTGGCGAAATTCTCTAGGTTCATCAGTGATTTGCTCAGCGGCATTCCCATGTGCGTGAACTCGACGAGGAGGTAGTCCAGGTTGCATACTTCGCGGAGCTCTTGGATCTTTTCGATTACATTTTCAGGGGATCCGACTAGCAGCGTTCGTGGCTCCAGGAAGTCCCAGTCCAACTCGACTTCATCCGCCAGGACCTCGTTCGGGTTGGTGAACACCTGTCGGCCGCGGAACGGATCGTTGAAGATGAAGGCCGACATTATGCCTTCTTCCGCATCTCTGCGCGCTTCTTCCATCGAAGAGGCGACGTACGTTGACCGCATTACTGCTTGATCTTCGCCAAATCGGAACTGTCGACCCTCTGACTCAGTCCTGACCTTGGCGTAGAGTTCCATTCGTTCCTTGATCCTTAGTGCCGGCGGTTGCCAGTAGCAAGCCTTGAGGCTTAACTCGGCGGCGGTCGTGACCGATCGATCCGTGGAGACGGTCATCCAAAGCGATGGATGTAGATTTTGGAACGGTTTCGGTGTAACTCGCAGCTTCGTTACCACGTCTCCTTGTTGCCAGGCGGGGGTCGACGGATTATTTGGATGGGAGAAGACAGTGTCCTCGACTGGGAAGTTGTAGTTGGTGCCACGGTAGGAGAAGTATTCGTTGGTCCAAATATCACGTGGATCAGGTGTTCACATCGTCATGGGCGCAGGATTTTACATGGATGCGGCCCATCCAGACGACATGGATGGGCGCAACGTCGAAGGCGTTGATGGGAGCGGTGTAAAGACGGGCATCATCGGAGAAGTAGGTTGCACATGGCCGCTGATCTCTAACGAGCGCAAATCTCTGGCGGATATATCCCGGGGCATTATCGGACATCTCGACCGCACCGTATTCGACGTCGATACGCTTCACCGCATCGCCTCATCAGGCTGTTACCTCGAATGGGACCTTTTCGGCAACGAAGGGCTTGTTATCCTCTCGCCGATATCGATATGCCTAACGACGCCCAAAGGCTGGACTACATCAAGCAAATAGCCGACGCTGGCGTACCGGATGTATGCAATGTGCACTGAACGTTCAATAGTTGATTCCTACCGCCGACCATTCCTTAGTCAGAATACCCCTTGAATTTGCTCGTTTGACTGATTCTAGGGCGTTGGAATTAAACGCTGGAGAAGGGTATGACTTCCATCTTGACGGTCGCATCTAGAGTTGAGGGTTCACCATCAATGAGGATGCCGCGGGTAGGGGAGACGTCGAGGTAGTCACGCCCAACGGCTATGCGAACATGTCGTTCGTCGGCGATGGTGGCATTTGTGGGATCGAATCCGAACCAACCGAGTTCGGGGAGCAGACACTCGACCCATGCGTGGGTGGCGGATTCCGAAACCTGCTCACCATGCATGCCAGTGAGGTACATGTATCCGGACACGTAGCGTGTGGGGATGCCCCATGATCGAGCGATTGCAATCATGACGTGCGCGTAATCCTGGCAAACGCCTTGTCGGGTTTCGAGAATCTCTTCAATCTTCGAGGCCGCGTTCGTAGATCCCGGGGTGTACTCAAAGTTGCGAAATAGGGTGTCGCCGAGGCGAAGAAGCGATTCGACCGGGTCTGATCCCGAACCGATGCGATATTTCGTTACGAAGTCCTCGAGCGCTGGCGAGTCTATCGTCATCGGACTTTCGTGGGTGTAATGCCAATGATCGAACGTATTCGTCCAAGAAGCGATCTCTTCCCAAGCTCCCGGTCCGAGAGCAGTTGGAAGTCTTGCCGCGGTGATGTTGTCGACCTCCGAACTGGTGTCGATGACGAGGGAATCGTGTTCGAAGTTGACGGTGATGAAATGCTTGTTGTTTCCGAAAGGGTCGGTTTCGGGACTGAGATAGACGCTCGGTTCAGTGTTTGCTTCGAATCGACGGACGTTTTGATCAAAATCGCTACGTGGTTCGAGGCAAATCCACATTGCGGAGCGCGCGATGGGTTTGCGATATTGGTATCGAGAATTGTGCTGGATCGCGTATCGAACCATCTCGGTCATCGGATATCGCTCCTCGGTACACCTTGAAAGGCGTAGTTGAAATAGGTTTGCGAAAGGAGGTTGTCGAGTTGTCTGGAATACCGCAAGACTTGGCGTAGCACTTCCTCGCGATCATCCCGGTCCGGCCAATCGTATCGTAGCAGTGCGCCTAAGCGACCTGCGAGACGGCGCAGAGCGCCACTGGTGGCTGCGTCGGGTCCGTCACCCAGCGAAGACAGTTCTTGTGTGGTTCGATCTACTGAGCGTAACAATGATTCGGGAATCCGACGATCGGTTACCAGGAGATCCAGTACCAAGTCAGGTTGGATCTCGATGCTGTAGGTCCGGTCGTACGCGCCAGACGCATGGAATATCTTGAGCAGACTTCTCCAACTGGCTTCGGCGAGTTCACCGGATTGGTTTTCGATCATCTTCTGTGTTAGCAGAAGAGAGCAGCCAAATTGCACGCGCTCGATAAATTGCCCGACGCGGAAAAAGTGCCAACCTTCATCCCGGTACATCGTTGCTGTTGCGACGCCGGAGAATCGATCGATGGCCGCGAGCAGTTCCTCGTAGAAAGAGCTCGGCGACGCTAGCCAGATGTCAGTCAATTTGACGTCGCGGATGCGGAGAAACTCGGTGTTGAGCGCGGTCCACATCTGATCGCTGACGCAGTGCCGTATCTGCCGGGCGTTTTCGCGACCCCGTTCCAAACAGCTGAGAATCGACTCTGGATTGTCGCGCACGAAGGTGAGTTCGTCAGTGAGCAAATACGCATCAACTAGGTTGTAATCATCGAACGGTCCCACCGCTTGCACTCCGCCGAGTGGATTCCGGTTAATCGCCGTGTATATCCGCCGCCAACCGAATTGAATTTCGCTGACAGGTCGGTCTACGAGCGCTTCGGACTGTATGTGTAGCAAGCGACACATGTAACTGGCACGTTCCATGTACCGCGCCATCCAGTAGATTCCGTTTGCGCTATTGGAGAGCATATCGGTCAGTCGGGAAGCACCCAGATATCTTTCGCGCCGCCGCCTTGACTTGAATTGACCACCAAACTGCCTCGCTTCAGAGCGATGCGGCAAAGACCACCCGGGACGATACGAGTTTCATTGCCGCGAAGCACAAACGGACGCAGATCGACGTGTCGCGGTTCGAATTGGTCGTCAATCAAACAAGGTGCCCGGGAGAGGTCGAGGACCGGTTGCGAAATGTAGTTTTTCGGATTTGCTTGGATCTGTTTAACGTATTCCTGTCGCTCCTCGACTGTCGAGTGCGGTCCGATCAACATCCCATAACCGCCAGACCCACCAACTTCCTTTACTACGAGATCTTTGAGGTTATCCAGCGTATACTCGAGCCCTTCTGGTTGACGGCACAGATAAGTATCTACGTTGGCGAGAATGGGCTCTTCGCCGAGGTAGTAGCGAATGATTTCGGGGACGTATGCGTAGACGCTTTTGTCGTCGGCGACGCCGGTTCCCGGCGCGTTTGCGAGCGTTACGTTTCCGAGACGATAGGCGTGGAGGAGGCCGGGTACGCCGAGGTACGAATCGGGTCTGAAAACTAGTGGATCGATGAAGTCATCATCGACTCGGCGGTAAATCACATCTACCCGACGCAATCCACTCGTTGTCCGCATATAGACGTAGCCGTCGTTGACGATCAGATCTCGTCCTTCAACCAGCTCTGCATCCAACTCTCGAGCAAGGAACATATGCTCATAAAAAGCGGAGTTGTAGACGCCTGGCGTCAACAGCGCAATGGTCGGGTCGGTGACGCCTGGCGGTGCAAGGTCACGTAAAGTGCTCAAAAGCAGCTTTCCGTAGTGTTCCACGTCTAGAACATTCGATCTCCGGTAGACACCCCGGAGGTTAGCCTTAACCGCCTTGCGGGTGGCAATCATGTAAGAAACGCCTGAAGGCACTCGAAGGTTGTCTTCGAGTACGCGGAAGCCGTCATTGGTGCGAACGAGGTCGGTACCGCAGACAGCGACCCACGCGCCATGCAAAGCGGAAAGCCCTCGCATCTCAATCCGATATTGTGGACAGTCGCGAATGACGTCGGTCGGGATGACGCCGTCGGCGACGATGCGTGCTTCGTTGTAAACGTCTTGCAGAAAGAGGTTTAATGCGCGAAGGCGTTGGTCTAACCCGGTCTCGATGTGGCGCCACTCGGCGTTCGCCAAGACCCTAGGGACGCAGTCGATAGGGATGATACGTTCGCCAGCGGCTTCGTTGCCATAGACGATGAACGTGATGCCTTCGTTGTAAAACGAACGCGTGACACGCTCTTGCATCGTGCTAAGTTCAAGACTGGTCAAGTCGGAGAGCGTCGCGTGAAGTTCGACGCAATGTTGCCGCGGCGAACCATCGCCGTGAAACATTTCGTCGTAGAACGACGGCTCTATTTCGTATTTTTGGAACTCCAAAGTGGTATTCGGCTTTATTCACGGGCAACTTGAGGTTTTAGCTGCAATAACGGGAAAATCCGTCTAATAGGATACCAACCCTCGATCGCGAACCATATGCGAGGTCGACTATATCTTTTGCCATGCGATACCGATCGCGCCGCGCCCAGCGTAAAGTCCGATGAACGGATGGAAGTCGGAGATGAGCATGAGTTCGCAGTCGCAGTTCGCTCGTATTTGAGCGGCGATCGATCTGGCACGTTCAGGTGCGTCGACGTGTAACACGATGAATCGAGCGGTCTCGGTGCCTAAGTCACTTGAAATCTCCCGCAACATTCGGCGAATCGCTGATCGCATCGACAACGGTTTTGCAACTATGCGAAATTCATCGATATCGAACGTGACAACAGGTTTTACGTTCACTGAGTGTGCTAATTTGATCAGCGTTCGAGGAATGTTGGCGATATGGTGGATCCGGTTGAGGTTGTCCAAAGTGGCGATGGTTCGAAGACTAGACTTTGTGCGTTCAATGTGCGCAACGACAGCGTTGGCATCGAGTCCTTGCTCGGTGGCGCGCACTGCTTCCGTGGCTAGGAGATGCAAGGCACCGGATATGGTGCCCGAGTCAATGACGCGGACATCGAGGTCTTTGTTTTCGGTCCGTGACATCTCGGCAGCGACGCGGGCGGAATCGTAAGAAGCGCTCAGGCCGGCGGAAACGGTTAAGCAGATTACCGTTTCGACGTTTGGCGAGGCAATTTTGATCGTTTCGAGCCACCCTGTTGGGACAGGCGCTGATGCCCATCCGCGGATTTTCGGTTCGAGCGCGCTGCGCCAGTAAAGATCGGAGTAGTTGAGATCTGGGTTATCGATGAAGGAATCGTCACCGATGTGAATGCGCATCTGCGCTACGGGTACGTTGTGAACCGAGACGAATTCGGGGCTCAGCAAGGCGCAGGAATCTACGGCGATAGCAACTCGACGATCAAGGCCGATAATTGGATTCGTTTCGTCGAAGTGTCGGGCCACTTTAGGTTCGAGGTGAAGAGAGTGGCACCCCCGGCGCGATTCGAACGCGCAACCTAAAGATTAGAAGTCTTTCGCTCTATCCGTTGAGCTACGGGGGCGCGGGATGTGACAACTCTGATTCTAAATCGACGTTGTCGAAATAAATCGATTGGTCAATTGCCGGTGTTTCCCTGCTACCGAGACGTTGAGAGCCGCGACATCAATTGGACGCAAAGTTGCGATCGCGGGACGCGTGAGATTCGTCAATTGCTGGGTTCTGAGAACGTGAGCATCCTTGCCGGGTTGCTGACGAGCATCGTATTGATGTCGTCCTCGGATGCCCCACGGGCCCGCATGCGAGGTACAACTCTGGCGATGATGTGGTCCCAACCGTGCCCGCCGTACTTTTTGATGCGGTGCTTAGAGCAGATGTCATGGGCGTGGAGAATCTGCTTCACGTGTCCGTTGGCTATCACATGCTCGACCTGCTCTAAGCGGTGCTGATCCGAGGCCATGTAGGTTGAAGGGTTCATAGGGTAGAAGGTAGATTCGTGTCCCCAAAGGTCCCAGTTCATGTAAGCGCCGGTTGTCGCAACTTCGTCGAGGACGCCGATGTCGAAGATAGTTCGTTCGATGTGACCCATGACCGTGTGCGAAAGTTCGCCGCCCCAACGATCCACGGCTTCAAGGAGTTGGATTGGCGCATAGTTGTCGCGCCCGGGATGGATAAGGAGGGGAGCGCCAGTTGCCCGTTGAGCCATGACGGCCGCTTCGAGGGTTTTCTTTTCGGTGTCTTCCCACGGCCAAGAGTTTCCGATTTCGCCGATGATTCCGGTCTTGATGCCAGTGTCGCCGACACCATGTTGGACGTCGCGGATGATCCCTTCGGTCAACTCGTCGACCGTAGCATTTTGGATGTCTTCGCCGTGAGTCAAATAGACGTAGTGTCCGCCGCCCATCACTACGTTTAGGCCCGTGGCACGGGAGATGCGCTGTAGGGCTAGTGGATCGCGACCGATTCCGATGGATGTTACATCGACGATCGTCGAACCGCCAGCGTTGTAAAACTCGCTAGCCTCTGAGATCGCGACATCGACATCAAGCAATCTGAGATTATCGATGTTGCTGTTCCAGTAATGTCGCACCCACCACAAGTTTTCCAAACTGACTGGCTCCAGCATCCTCTTCAGGTTGCTGGCACCGGGAAGCTCTTCCAAGACGGGGATGAAGTCGATCAAAAGGTGCTCATGGGTTATCGTGGCGCCGACTTGGCTCGGGTCGATGAGGCCTTGAACGGTTTGGACTTTTCCGGCGATGGAGTTTGCCATTGAGATGTCTTTCTGATGGTTGATGATGCGACGGTTCGCGGTGGTTGAGACCTTTAGAGGTTGCGCCAGCTGTGTTGCTGCTCCCAACCGAGGATACGCTTGGCTTTTGCGGGACTGATGGCGGACGTGAAACCTGATAGCGGGGACCGCAGCTCGGCTTCTGGGTAGGCCATTGCGATTGCTTCTTCGGTCGGCACCTCCAAAAACGTGTCGGTGGCGTTGATGAAAAATGCTTCGTGGCCGTCCCACTCCTTTTCGAGCGCCAATCGGCATGCGGTGGCCGATTCTTCGATGTCGGAGTATCCCCAGAAATCCATGGCGTTGCGGCGCAGAGGATTCACCATGCTGGGATTGCGGGATTTCTTGCGCTCTAGTTGTTCTTCTTTCGATCCGAGCCAATGGAAGCGCATCGATGCGATCTGCATCTTTCCTGGATTGCGACGAACGAAGGTGTCCGCCATGATCTCGCCGTACCACTTAGACATCGCATAGGAGTCTTGGCACAGCGTTCCTTGTTCTTCGTCTAGTGGGAAATAGGGGCGGGGAACGCGATTGCGTGAAAAGGCGGCACCGATGGCGTTGATGCTGGAGGCCATGACGATGTTGTAGATGCCATGTTTTTCAGCGGCTTCTAGGACCGCCCAGTTAGACATCGTGTTTACGCGGAGAACTTCCCACTCGGATGCGATCAGCGGGTTGGGTATCGCCGCCATATGAATGACTTTGTCGCAGCCGTCCATGACACGCATCGCTTCATCAGGGTCGGTGACGTCGGATTCGATGAAATTGAAACCGTCTGTCGAACTCGGTGCTTTTCGATCAGTACTGACTACTTCGTACCCATTCGCCAAGAGGTCTTTGACGATTACTTGGCCCATTTTCCCAGAGCCTCCGGTTACTAGCACTTTGGTCATGTAAGAGTTTCCTGCCGGTTAGGTGGTTGTTGATCTATTCAGGAACGATCAGACGAATCAGATCTGTTTGATCGGTCGACTTCCAATGGAGAAGGTTCTGAGAATTCTTCACCTATTTCTTCGGCATGCTGCTTTCGCTCCATCCAGTCAGCCCAGCGTTGTTGTTCTGCTTCGCGACCTTCCTCTTTGCCCTCCTCGATGCCTTCTTCGCGACCGCGCTCATACCGGTGTTTGAGGTATCGTTCTGCGAATATCATTGCTCCCTCCACGATTGTCGTGCTGATGGTTGCTGCTACTAAGATTACTGAAACCGCGCCATCGACCATAGTGTTTGTGAAACCGATCGCGTCGCCGGGTTGGTGTCGCGGCAATTCTTCGATTGCACGGAATCCCAAACCGATCACGCAAAGGGTCATGAATAGCACCAGGTGCCAAGGTATCCAGTCCTGAGGTATCGGACGAAGCCATCTCAACTTTCAACTCCTATGTTTACAAAACCGCCTCGACGTACGTTAAAGCACGTCAGGGGTTTCGTAATGTTGAGATGGCGAAAAATCCCGTACGGGATTAGAAATCAGGTTCCATGCTCACGCTAAGCCAACCGATGGGACCGCGGTCGTCGGCGTACCAGAGCCGGTTGTCTTTGATGGTCATGCCGTGGACTTGGAGAGGGTGTGGCACGCGGAACACGTCGTAGCAGCGGCCGTCTTTGATGCGTTGTCGGCACACTATGCCGAACGACGTGTCGGAGACCCACATGTGACCTTCTTCCTCGGCGAACGCGATACCGTGGACGCGATAGCCCGGAGCCTTGAATCGATGCACTTCCTTCCAAGTCGATGCATCTAGGACGTGGACAAACTGTGATGGCGGCGACGCGATGTAGATATGGCCGTCTTTCCACTCAAGACCATGGTCGCCGGTAGGCTGCGCGGCGCGGCCCATCGATTCGTCGAAGTGCTCGCGAGTGGCGTTGATACCTGCGCCGGGTGACGGAAACTTATCGATGGTGGCACCAGTCTCGCGGTCGACGACGAAAATGTCGCAGGAGTAGGTCGATGCGATCCAGACGTTTCCCTCATCGTCGAGAGTGATCCCGCTGGAGTGCACGGTCTCGGTAGGAGCTTCGAACAACGTTTCGCCAGTCTGCCAGTCGAGTTTGTAAACGTTGTTGTTGCCTTGGTCGATGTACCAGAGTCCATCATTGGCGGCCTGCAAACCGTTGGGTTTGGGTCCGGGCGATACGAACATCGGTATGGGGTCGGCGACTTTGTATGCCATTGCTTATCTCCTTGCTGTATGACTACCAGCGTTTTTCACGAACAATCTTCCGTTGTTAGAGCCACTCAAGATCGTGTCAGCAATCATAGGTTACTCTCTCGGATGCTTGTTCCAGGATCACTCACGAATGAATCCAACAGGGTTTGACAAGCTCCCATACCTTCCGGCGGTAGGGCGAATCCGTCTTTGATTTCCGGGATTTTGTCGACTACATCCATGTACCACGTGGAGTTGAAGGCCCGTACCGTCTCTTGAATCAATGCGTTCGGTGCGTTCAGCGAAAGGTGCACCGAGAACATGAAAGTGACCGGACCTACGCAATCGTGCGGTGCGATCGGCATGTGATACGCCTCAGCCATGGCGGCGATGCGCTTGGCTTCGGAGATGCCGCCGACCCAACAGATGTCGAACATGCAGATCGTCATCGCCTGTTTCTCAAACATCTCTCGGAATGCCCAGCGCGTTGTGACGGTTTCGGACGCGGTCACCGCGATATCGGTTGAGCGGCGAAACTCCACTAGCGTGTCAATGTTGTCCATCGGCACCGGGTCTTCGAACCAGAACGGGTCGTATGGCTCAACGTACTTGGCGATGCGAACCGCAGATGGCAGGTTGTATATCGAGTGCATCTCCAGCATTACGTCGATTCTGTTGCCGACCTTTTCGCGGATGAGACGGAACGGTTCGGTGCACATCTCGAGGTCTGGACCCGAGATGAATTGTCCGTTCGACTTCGGTGCAACCTGGTCGAAAGGCCAGATCTTCATCGCGGTGTAGCCTTCGGAGAGCAGATCGTCGGCGAGCGCTCCGGCATCGGTCAGAAACGCCTGCTGGTCTTCGTATCGATACTCCGGGCGATGATCGAGGTCGCCCGTTTCCAACCTCCCCGCACGATTGACGCCGTAGGAGTACCCGGCGCAGGTGTTGTAGACACGGATCGACGGACGGCTGAGACCGCCCAAGGCTTCGTACAAGGGCACACCGGCGCGTTGCGCGTATAGATCCCACAGTGCCATATCAATCGCGGACAATCCGCTCATATCGGCCGCGCGTGCCATCACTTTGCCGCCGAAACCGTTCAGTTTGTTCCAGTGCCAATCTACTTGGGTTGCGTCCTTGCCAAGCAAATAGCCCGCGCCATCTTCGTGCACCCAAGCTTCAACCGTTTCGGGACCGAATGCCGTCTCGCCTATTCCGATTCGGCCATCATCGGTGAACACTCGCACCCAGCTAATGTGTGCAGCAGTTGGGTTTCGTAAAGTCTCGATGCGCGTTACGATTGGGAGTTTCTTGGACATATTGGGTGAATGCAGGGCGGTTGCAAGGCAACATTCAATTTACCACGTGTGATTGTGATCACAACGTCCATAGGTCGCCAGTTCCACTCCGGATTAGACAATAGGTTGACGGATAGATTGTAGACATCGCCATGAACATCGTCCAAGTCGCTACCCTCGCGTTCATGCAGGGTTTCACAGAACTGTTGCCGATCAGCAGCAGCGGATACATGATCATCGCGTCTTGGGTTCTCGGTTGGGACCCACCGTCAACAGCGTTCGATGCAACGGTTCATTTGGGGTCATTGCTCGCTCTGGCGCTCTTTTTCAGGCGAGATTGGATGTTGATCTTTAGGACATACCGGAGAGGTCGAACGATCCCTCTGGGCGGCGATGATGATCTAATGTCGATGCAGACGCTAGAGAGACACCGCCGGATCGGCGACATGCGGCGACGGTTGTCCATGCGAATGTCGATGCCGTCGAAGAACCTCTTGAAAGCCGTTGGACTGGGCTCGCTGCCCGCCACCGCCATAGGGGCTGCCACGTATCAGGCGATCACTTCCGACGCATTTCGCGCTCCCGAAGTTGCGGCCGGCATGTTCATCGTGACGGGCGGTGCATTGCTACTCGGACATCACTTCACCAACCTGCGACTGACTGGCAAAGACCGCCGTACTCGATCCAAAGTCATCGACTACACCGACGCGTTAATCATCGGCTTCGCTCAGGCGGCGGCATTGATACCCGGCATATCGAGATCGGGAGTAACGATTACTGCCGGATTGACGCGCGGCATGCCCCTAGTGGTAGCAGTCAGATTCTCTTACCTGCTCTCTGTGCCCGTGATAGCCATCGCGTCCATCGCCTCAATCATTCAAGTGCTAGCATCATCCTCCGAATCGCTACCCGAGTGGGATGAACTCGCCATCGGCTTCGCCATCTCATTCGTCGCCTCATACATCGCCATCAACCTATTCATGTGGCTCATACGCAGGATGGGAACGCTGACCCTCTGGCCCTTCGCCGTGTTCACCGCTGCGACTGGCGCGATTGTGCTGGTCGTGGTGTATGGGGGGTGACGGAGATGAGTGGCCTTATGTAGAACAGCTTGGATAAATCAATGCGGTTCAAGCATTTCGGCCAATGGCATCAAAGAAGATCGAGAGATGTTCCGGATCCGTAACCTCTGCGACACCACTCACATATTGACCATCCAAGGTGAACATTTCATCCCGTCGGATACTCCTATAGTGCCATGTGACCCTACGCCGATTTAAGTAGTTGTTGCTCACCTCATCATTTGGATCGTGGTAAGGTCCGCTCGCAATACGTCCACATATGAGACGTTCTTGATGTGGTGAGGGCGTGACTACATAATCGTCGATTTGCATCTCAAACAGAAATCGCTCGACCTTTGTCAGATTATTGCTCTTGGCCCCCGGATCCACGCCGGAAATCTCCTTGCTGTAGAGACTTCTCAATTGGCTAGGATTGTTGACACACGATAAGTCAACGTCGTGTAGGTTGTATCCGATCCCGACGTATCCCACCTCTAGAAACTGACCAGTAAACTGGCCGTTTCCTCCTCCGCGCACTATCCAGACCTTGGTTGCCATATCGACGCGGTTCCGTTCTTAATCTCGCATCGCGTTGCACAAGGATTACCCCTGTGCAACGCGGTGCTCAGTTTCACATCTGTGCTTCCACAAAAAGGTGCTGTTTTCTACCTACCCCTCCGGCAGCACCGCCATCGGCAGGACCTCTCGCGACGCCTCCAGTTTCGGCTCCAAAGACTGCATCCGATCACGCCTCTTCAACGAACTCGCAACTTCGGGGTTTTGCCCAGCGGATGGCCAGTTGCCTCGAAGCACTGCTGCTACCTGCTGCGAGGCGCGTTGTCGGGCGAGCCATGCGGATCGTGTCGATTGACCAGCCGAATGCGGGGCAACAATGACGTTGTCCATCTTCAAGAGCGGGTTGTCGGGATCGACGGGTTCCTGCTCGAAGACATCGAGACCGGCGCCGCGCATCTTGCCTTCTCGGAGGGCTTGAATTAGGTCGACTTCACGGACGACTCCGCCGCGGCACACATTGACGAAGTAAGCGGTCGGCTTCATGCAGTCGAAGTGTTCCTTGCGCATCAGGTGATGCGTTTCTTTGTTGAGCGGGATCTGGACGGAGATGTAGTCCGAGCGCTCAAAGAGCTCGTGAAGCGAGAAGACCTGCTCGACGGCGTATTCCTGCGCGATCCACGGCGGGCAGTAGGGATCGTAGGCGATTACCTTCATGCGCCAGCCATTGAACATCTTGCGTGCCACTTGGCGACCGATGTTGCCGAGGCCCACTAGTCCAAGAACCTGCTGGTCAATCGGCTCGATCGGAGGTCCTTCGGTCCGTCCCCATTTACCGGCCTTCGTCCGTTCGTTGTATTGAATAAGTTGCCGATTGAGGCACAGGATCATGGTGACGGCTTGGTTCGAGACCTCTTCCATGCACATGCCGGCACCGTTGGTGATGATGATGCCCATCTCGTTGCAGACATCGGTGTCGATCTGGTTGAATCCGTGAGAATAGACGGCAAGGACTTGTGCTTTTTCTGCGGCGCGTAGGACCTGCTCGCCTTGGTAGGGCGTTGAGCGCATCATCAACGCGTCGGCATCTCGGACGAGTTCCATCGCCTCGCCTTCGGACTGCGGGTTGCCGCGCACGAATTCGACGTCTAGGTCGGCCATCTCGGCGCGCTCATAGTCAAGGGGATCGTTCTCGTCGATGCCCAAGATGAGGACTTTGTGTTCTGCCATTGCTTTGGAGTTCCTTTCGGATGGGGGTTCTTGCTTGCGGTTGTTTAACGGTTGAAGTTTATCGATTCGCCATCATCACTTCCCATGAGATGGGATCCTGACGCGGTGGCGAGCTGTGCTTGACATCCGGGTTGATCAGCGACATCGGCCAGTAGCCATCGGCGATACGGACGGCTTCTTCGCCAAGCTGGGTATTGGCGCGTTCCCATGCAACCTCGCTGTAGGAAGCGTAGTGGTTGGTGACAGCAACGTTGTCCATCTTGAGTAGCGCGTTGTTCGGGTCGACGGGTTCTTGTTCGAAGACGTCGAGGCCAGCACCAGCGATCTCACCGTTTTGGAGCGCTCGGATGAGCGCTGGTTCATCAACGACAGGACCGCGCGAGCAGTTGATGAAGTACGCAGTCGGCTTCATCGCCGAGAAGAACTCGTCGCTGAACATGTGATACGTGCCTTCGGAGAGGAAGACGTGCGGCGATACGTAGTCGGAACGCTCAGCTACCTCATTGAGCGTCGGCACGATCTCGACGCCGTACTCTTTGGCGTCCCACGAGGAACGGTACGGATCAAATGCGATCACGTTTAGACCGAATGCCTGCGCTTTGCGCGCGACGGCGCGGCCGATGTTTCCGAGCCCGACGATTCCGAAAGTTTCACCGGAGATGTGACCCATGGGCGGTAGGTATTGACGCGTCCATTCACCAGCCTTGACGAGCTTGTCGTGGAGGACGAACTTGCGGGAGCAGACGAGGAAGTGCATCATCGTCTGGTTGCTGACCTCTTCGGTGCCGAACGACGCGGTGTTCGAGAGGACGACGCCGTTCACCGACGCGGTCTCAAGGTCCATTCCGTCGTAGCCGTGCCCGAACGATACCAGGCCTTTGCAGCGACCGTTGTTGCCCATATGGACGAAGAGTGCAGGGTCCCAGCCGTGACCTTGGTTGATGACGGTATCGGCATCCTTTAACGCTTCGATCAACTCACCTTCACTACTTCCGGAATAGTGCTCGAATTCTGCACCGTATGCGCGGGCGGCTCTCGACTGTTGCTCGGTCGAACTGGCATCGTGGGTGTCACCGCCTTGGGGACCCAGATACAGAATCTTCAAGGTTTCTTCAGCCATTCAATTTCTCCTCAGTTTTGTCGTGATTGGAAGTGTAACCTTCATTCTTCGGTGACGACGCTCTCGGGAGCCTCGCCGCGCCAGACTCGTTGCATGTTTGAAAACGCGAAGTCGACTCGGCGTGGGTACGATTCCCAGCTCTTACCTGCGACGTGCGGAGCAACTACGACGTTGTCCATCGAAAGCAGCGGGTTATCGGCCTCCACGGGTTCAATCTCGAACACGTCTAGCCCGGCGCCCCAGATCTCGTTATTGCGTAGAGCTTCAATTAATGCGGCCTCATCGACCACTGGACCGCGGCAGGTGTTTACGAGCAATGCGCTCTTTTTCATCAAACCCAGCTCTTGTGCGCCGATCAATTTGCGTGAAGAGGCATTGAGGCTGGTGTGGAGCGAGACGACATCCGATTCGCTTAGCAGTTCATCGAGATCGACACGTTTGGCGCCATAGTTCTCGGCTTTTTCGGATCGCACAACGTCGGTATAGAGAGTGGTCGTTTCAAAACCGCGCAACATGCCAGCCAGCGTCGAACCGATACGACCCGCACCCACGATGCCGACGGTCTTGCCGAAGAGTTCGTAGGAGTCGTAACCATCGATCTCGGGACGCATCCACGCGTCGTCGCGAGTGTCGTTGTGGGCGATGGGGAGGTGCCGATGGCAAGCCAGAATAAGCGTCATCGCGAATTCAGCGACTGGCAGCGCGTTAGCGCCGCCATTGTTGGCGACCGGGATTCCCAATTCACCGGCTACACGGAGATTGACGCCATCGTAGCCGGCAGAGCATAGCTGCACTAGTTTGAGCTTCTTGCCGGCGCGCAGAATCTCTTCGTCGACGCCGTGACCGAATGCGAGCACAAAGTCGGCTGCCGACGCGAGGCGGTCAACGTCGTCCGCCTCGGTTTCAGAAGTGCAGACGCTTAGTTCATAGCCCTCAGGTTTCATCTCCTCGGCCATTTTCAATAGTGGTAGGGCAGGGCCTGACAGTACCAACACATTAGGCATATCGATCTTCCTCGAATCAGGACGTCAACCAATATCGGTTATCCGACGTTTCGAAAGGGATTCTACATTCGATTCGAGCTTAGGATGTGGGTCAGAAAGATCGGGAATTCCATCATTCAACGTTCGGTTCGCAGCGATAACAAAAGGTGAAAGCTGCGGTGCGGTTCAATAGCGTCGCGAATTCGAGGGTCGTGTTGTCGCTTCCGAGTTCGATTGCCATCTGACGGACATCGTCGTATGTCTTGGCCGACAACCCGTGATTGTTGCCGGCGACAACTAACGTTCCGGTTGAAATTCCGGACGAATCAGGGATGTTCTCTGTTATTTCAGTAGCAAAGTTGCGGTCCGGGTACAGCCAGATTTCGTCACCAAATCCACAGCCGACATTTCCAATCACCAAAAGTTGATCGAAGTCATATGGCTGCTCGGCGACGGCGCGGCATACGGTGTAGTTGTTATTCGTGTATTCGATTAACGATTTTTCATCAATCGAAAGCCGAGCTGAGCCGACGAAGTTGATGCTCACGATCGCGATGGTGCCGACCGCAATCGCGATCGGCACGTAGCGCGCGTCAACGAATGACCGTTTTTTGACGAAAGGGATTGCCTGATTTAGGGCCAGACCAGACAAGAGCATCAGGATGGGCAACAGCGGTGTAAGTCGCGCTTCATAGTACCTGAGCGATGTCGCGGAAATCAGTATCAGGAACACTGGCACACTGATCGCAAGAATGAAGGGCAATAGCTGCTTCGGGTTGTTTAACGCACTCAGCACTGCGGCGATGAAGATCAATCCCACGATCAGTGGAACGACGGATCCGTCTGTAGTTCTGAAATAGGGAGATGACATATCAGACTTGATGCCGAAAATCGCGCTCATGTAACTCGTAAAGTGTTTCTGCATTTTGTCGACGTCTCCGAGTATTCCAGTTTCTGAGCTGGTTTCGTAGACGTTGTGCCGCAAAAACGAATCACCAACGTGAGTGATCTCAGGCTCAAAGACGAACTGTGCGACGAGAGGTGCAGCGACTACCGACATCGCTACGACGAACCAAAGGCTTTTTACAAAGGCGCCGCGGCGTACCGCGAAGCGACGACCGATCCTCGTCGAAATAATCCAGTAGATCGGTGGAATCGACAAGAAAAACACGAACGGGGTGTACTCGTACATCAACATACCGGCAGCGATACCGCCTAAACCAGCCCAGAAATACTGGTTATGAGTTGACGTTTCGGCCATTACGATCAGCAAGATCAACAGCGTCAACAAGATGCTGGGGCCGAAGGATTCTTCTGCGAGTCCTCCGATGATGACGGCCCAGCGAAGGCTCGCGAAAACGAATACTGCGACGAGTGTTGCGTCCCAATCAACTTTCAATCGACGCAGGCATATGGCCAAAAGCACGATGGAGGCCGCGCCGGCAATCTGATATCCAAGCCGCAGATCCTCCAATTCGTGTCCTGAAAATGTGAAGCCGATGGTCGACAACACGTTTGAAAACAGGAAATGAAATGACAGAGCGGCTTCGTTGTAAACGATGTCGTGAGCAATCTTCCCTTGTTGCATCTCCTCGAATCCCGGGAAATCGGGAGGGACGATCTGCAGCATGGCGAAACGCAGTCCGACGGCCGCCGCGACGAAGACCCAATTTCCGTCGATATTCCTGATTTGGTCGGGAATCTGCTGGACGGCAGGCAGCAATGCCGAACGGTTTAGCCAGGCAATAGCTGTGACCAACATTACGAGGACGAACCCGATGCCAGCGTAGTTGGGGCGTTCGTAGATCCCTTCCAACGACCTGCCGATGAGGACGCCAAAGACCAGAGGAATGAAAATCCAACCGATCCCGGATGCAAATGCCGGGTACCGGAAAACTACGGATTTAAACGTCTTGACAATTGAGAGCGTGTTGGTGACTTGGCGTCCCATGCGAAAGCGACCTGAGCGCTATGCGGTCATGAAAGAGCGCGATTGCTGTCTGTGGACTAAAGACGCAGTGAGAGTCGTCATTTTACTTAAGGCCGCAACGGCTACTGTGACTGGCGCACACGATACGCATTCATCGTTGTCGCGTATGATTTCTGACCATGGACGCGCTTGAAATTCTCGAAAGGCTCTGCCAGCAACCTGCAGTCCCGTTTCATGAATGGCGAGTTGCTCGTGAAATCTCAACGATCATCAGTAGTAGTGGACTCAACGCGAGGCGAGACCGTTGGGGGAATGTAATCGCGGAGATCGACGGCGATGACTCGATAGCGCCGTTGGTGTTCGTGGCGCACATGGACCACCCCGGCTTTGAGGCGATCGAGGCAGTGGAGGTAAATGAGGACGAGCAACTGATCGTAGCCGAACCGCGCGGCGGGTTGGGGACGCGAGCTTTCGATGTCGGAACCGGGGTGCGCATGGTCGCACGCGACGGAACGGTGATTTACGGAACCATTGAATCGCACGGCCTTTTGCGTCAGGTCGGCAACGGCCGTTTTGCGCGGACTGACCGGGTGATGATCAAACCCGAAACCGGTGCGATTGGGGGCAAAGCATCTGATGTTGCGTACCCAGCACCTGCGGTCTTGGATCTGCCGAGTTTCGGTGTCGAAGGCGAATTGATTAAAGGAAGACAGTTGGACGATCTCGCGGGTTGTGCTGCGATATTGGCATCGTTGTGCACTGTCAAAAACGATGGTTCGAACAACCGACCCATTGTTGGACTATTTACGCGAGCCGAAGAGGTCGGTCTAGTGGGTGCGGCGCTCGCGGCGACTGACGAATTTGTTCGCAAGGACGCCATTGTGGTTTCCGTCGAGACGAGTTTGAAGAGTGAATACGCCAAGCAGGGCGATGGTGTTGTCATCCGTGTGGGTGATCGGATAACGACTTTCGACCACGGCGCCGAGGCGGTTTTACATGCCGCTACGAATCGTGTCGTGGAGCATAGGAGCGCGGATGGTTTCAAGGTCCAACGCGCGCTGATGGGTGCGGGAGGTTGTGAAGCGAGTGCTTTCAAGGCGCATGGTTATCGAGTCACCGGAACGTCGTTTCCCCTCGGCGCATGGCACAACACCGAAGACGACGGTTCGATCGTTTCGGAATACATCCATGTCGATGATTTCAATTCGGGGGTTGCACTGATCACGGAGGCAATGCGCGACGATAACGAACCACTCCACAACGATCCCTTGCGATACCTTTCTTCGTTTCCTGAGACTGGTGCTATGCGCTTGAGGGAGACACAGATTTAACGCTCGATGCCTAGTCACTTTGCAGTCGTCTGCTGTTCGT
Source organism: Dehalococcoidia bacterium (assembly GCA_965208645.1). Taxonomy (GTDB): domain Bacteria; phylum Chloroflexota; class Dehalococcoidia; order Lucifugimonadales; family Lucifugimonadaceae; genus Bin127. Next base: position 2,263,831 of record OZ242350.1, read on the forward strand.
ATTCAAGACACACGGCGGCATTCGGCTTTGGAACAGCGATATACCCTTTAGTTCATGCCCAAAGTTGATGGAAGTTATCTGATCGCCCGGACCTTGAAGGAAGAGGGTGCCGACTGCCTTTTTTACCTGATGGGCGGTCCAAACTATGAGATAGTCAACAATTCGGAAGATTTCGGTATCTGTACGGTAGATTTCCGTCACGAGCAAGCGGCGGCGATGGCGGCACATGCTTATGGTCGTGTTAAGCGGGTGCCAGGTGTGACTACGTCGGCTTCCGGCCCCGGTACTCTCAACCTGTTGACGGGCATTTACAACGCGTTTGTTGATGCGGCTCCGATGGTCACTCTAGGAGGAGCAGGACCTTTGCGGGACGTTTACCGCGACGGGTTCCAAGAGGTCGATTTACCTAACATCTTTGCACCGGTGTCGAAGTCCGTGATCAGACCCGCGTACACCAATCGTTTGCCAGAACACATTTCATCGGCATTCAGAACCGCGACGAGTGATCGTCCGGGACCAGTCTACGTTGAGTGCAATGAAGACATTCTCTATGGCGAGGTCGACGAAGATGCGGCGGAATCGCCGCCGCGCGCCGCGCAAGTCTCGCCACCCAGCGCGAATCCCGCCAAGATCGTTGAAGCTGTCAAGATACTTTCGGAGGCCGAACGCCCCATCTTGCTCGCAGGAAGTGGCCCATGGTGGTCAGGTGCTTCGGATGAACTCCAAGAATTCGTTGATCGCACCGGGATTCCGTTCTACACGACGCCGATTGCCCGTGGATTGATACCGGAAGACCATCCAGTATCGTTTCCAGCGGCTCGTTCGACCGCGTTCAGAGAAACAGATGCGGTATTGGTTATCGGAACGCGTTTTAACTGGATCATGACATTTGGTCGAAGGATTTCTGAGAGCGCGAAAATCATCCAGATCGATGTGCACGCGGCTGAAATCGGCCACAACCGTTCGGTCGATATCGGCATCGTCGCCGATGCCAAGTCCGCGATGCGGGACATGGTCGCCGAGGTCGCTCGGACCGGGATGAGGTCAAATGCCGATTCTGACTGGGTCGACTATTTGCGGGACATTGAGATGAACAGGCGCCAACGTTCGGAACAATTGGAAAATTCTGAACAGGTTCCGATTCACCCGTTGAGATTGTGCAAGGAATTGCGAGAGGTGATGGATCGCGATGCGATCTTGTCGGTTGATGGCAACGAGATCTTGCACTACGGCCGACAGTCAATCCCGACGTTTGAACCCGGACATCGACTAAACTCGGGTGCCACGGGGTGCATGGGAGTAGGATTGCCGTTTGCAATCGGAGCCAAGTTGGCGAAACCGGACAAACAATCGGTAGCTCTTCACGGCGACGGATCGCTGGGAATGAACATTCAGGATTTCGACACCGCGGTCCGACACAACTTGCCGATCGTCGTTGTGGTTTCCAACAACGAAGGTTGGACCGCCCGAGTTGAAGGCGTCAGGAAACCTGGCCGGGAACTCGGTTGGACCCGATTCGACGCTATTGCTGAGGCGATGGGCGGCTTTGGCGAGGAAGTGACTGAACCGGCCGACATCAGGCCAGCTCTCGAAAGGGCATTCGACGCGGGAGTTCCGGCCATCGTGAATGTGCGAACAGACCCTACGGCTCGGGCGCTATCGCGTTTCGTCGGATCAAAGATGGAGTAGTAGCGGAAGGAAGCAGTCCGAAATGGATGCCGATCAGACTCAGAAAGTCAATACGTACATCATGTTCTCCAAGTTAACCGAACGGGGGCGGGACCGAGTACGGACCCATCCCGAGCGGATCTTGGAGGTTAATCATGAAGTAGAGATGCGTGGGTGTAACGTGGTCGCCCAGTACGCTATGATGGGTGATTACGATTTCGTAACGATAATCGAGGCGCCTGACAACGGCGAAATGTCTCGCATAGCAATCGAACTTGGAGCACGCGGGACGATCGATACGACGACTTACGCTGCGATCCCGATTGAAAAATTCATTGAGATCATGCAGATGAGCGATAGCTAGTGGGATAACCACATCTGCATCGCGGACTGGCTTGACATTGGAGTTGAATGAACAGTCTGCAGACAGCGCGTAATCTGGTTAGCAACTCTGCTTTCGAGGCGATTTATAACAAAGGTCGCGATTGGCAACTGCTGCTGATCGGGATCGGGATCGTGTTTTTCTCGCAGTTCGTGTTGATTGCGGGTGGAGAGTCGACAGACGGAACGATTCCCAACTCTGGTCGATTTGGGTTGATACAGGGCTTTTTGGTGGTAGCGATTGCTGCTTATTTTTTCGATGCCCGATTGCGCAACGCACCTTGGAGTGTGTCGTTTCCGCGAACCCTTAGATTCAACATCGAAGGTAACCGTAAATTCATCTTCGGGGTCGGAGTTTTCGCTTTCGCTTTTTTGATCCTGAGGTTGTTGGGAGGTTCGACGTCAGGAGATGATCTTTGGATATGGATCGTCGGTTTGTTGGGGTGTGCCAGTCCGTTCGCACCGTCGGTAACACGCATTATGGTGGGGCTGAGATTGGCTTGGCGATCGATAAAGTGGCTTGACGTAGTGATCGTAGGGGTTTTGACTGTTGTTTTTCTTGCAGTCAACGCGACCGATTTGGACGATTGGTATTACGCATCAATCGGAGACGAGTACAACTTTTACGACCTCGCCGTTCACTTTTCACAAAACGGTATCGACGATCCCTTCAGCCAACGTGGAGTTTACGATTTCCATCCGCGACTTGGGATTGTGCTGAAAAGCATCCCGATGGACGTGTTCGGCCCGGGATATTTCGGTTGGAAATTCGGTTCGATGTTGATCATGTGTTTGGTCGTCTTGGGGGTATATGTCGTTGGTACATTGTGCGGCGGCCGGATCGCCGGAGCTGTTGCATCGACCATCATCGCCTTCAGTCACTATCTGGGGCAACTTGCTCACGTCGGATACGATCACACCGACTCGCTTTTGCCAGTGATTTTGGCTGTTGGCGTTTTTTTCGTGGCGACGCGAACAAAAAGTCCGTTGATGTTTTACGTCGCGGGAGCGTTAGTGGGGATGTGCTTTTACACCAACGTCGCAGCCCGCGTAGTTCTGCCTACCATCGCCGTGTTTGCCGTATTGCAGCAACTTGCCGTTCCAAATCGCCAAATTGTGAAATGGCTTGTGCCACTCGTCGTCGGAATCGGATTGGCTGTATTGCCGATGTTGTTAGTCGATGGCAATGAGGTGATCACGAGGATGTTTGGGCGAGTGCTCGGCGGTCAAGGTGAGATTTCGGACCTGTCGCTCTACGAACGAATCGCGTCGAATATCAACTTCAATTTGTTCGCGTTTAACTTCAACGAGCACAGCTCGCACTATATCTCTGGTTCGCTGCTCGACCCGATTTCAGGAACATTGGCGGTTGTTGCAACCGGGTTCGGCTTGGGTCGTTTCAGAGATCCAACGTCGTCGTTCCTGATCATTTGGCTGGCTTTGGTTTTTGCGGGTGCTGGAGGATTGAGTCCTTACGATTGGCACACCGCGATCACTCGTCTATTTCCGATGGTGTTGCCATTGTCATTGCTCGCGGGTCTATTTATATCCAAGTTCATCTGGCCGATCCAAATGAACATCTCTTGGGGCGACAACAATAGGATTTTCAATCCGAAAGTAATCACCATCGTGACGTTGACTGTTGTCGGTGCGGTCACGTTGGTGCAGAACTATCAAAGAGCTGAGTACGAGACGCCAATGGTCTTTCACCAATCTCCGGTGGCGGTGACGATCGGGGCTATGCAGTCAGAGACTTGCGGATACGTCGAGCATGACCGCGTCGCGATTGTCTCAAGAGACCAACACGTCGTGCGGCGGATACTGAACGCATATGATCCGGGCAGTGTGTCACTGTATCCGAATGAAGGCGGGGAAGTACCTGGTACACCATTGTTGCTAGATCATCAACAAGCCGCCATCAGAGGATTTCCGGATGCTGCGAATTTCGGTTGCATCATTTTCTCACATCCGTGGGAGCGCGAACCGGCAGATGTTTTGAGGACCATAGAAGCCAAAAATCCGCAAGCAGTTGCAATCCCGTTCTCGGATCAATCTGGTAAGACGACTATCACCATCCTCAAAATGCCTTAGTCACGGGGCATTTTGTCAGTCGCGGGTTCAGCCGCGTGAACCGTGGGTTCGGCGGTAACGTAGAATCTTGCAGACACAGTAATCTCTAGCACCTCTACTCATCGAAAATGACACCGCAAGCAATCGAAAAACGCTCGATCATCATCACGATCGTGGCTAGCGGTTCGTTCGGTTTGCTGGGCGTCGCGATTTCGGTCGCCAGCAATTCTGGTGCCGTGTTCTTGGATGGACTTTTTTCTCTTGTCTTTGCCGTAGTTGGGTTGCTTTCCCTTTACGTATCCCAATTGGTATCCAGACCGCGCGATGAGTCATACCCCTTTGGCTATGCGACTTTTGAGCCGATGCTGAATCTGTTCAAGGGTTTGCTCATCGGTTTCGCGTTGATTTACGCCGTTTGGAGTGCAGTCACAACTATTTTGCAGGGTGGACAAGACATCGCCGCGGCCGGCGGCATCATATATGCGGTGATCGCCGTCAGCGGTGGCGTGGCCGTCGTTTTCGTACTGAAACGCTACGCAAAACAGTCCGGTTCGCCCATCGTCGACGTGGACGCCAAGAACTGGACGGTCGACACGCTCATCAGCTCTGCAGTTGGCATCGCATTCGTGGCAACGTTGTTGATTCAGAACTCGGATTGGTCGAATTTCGCGCCCTATGCCGATCCCGTGATCATGCTCGCGATCGCGGCAATAGCGGCACCGCAACCGTTCCAGACGATTCGAGACAACCTGAGGCAGATCGTCGGTAAAGCACCGCCAAAGGATGTTCAAGATCAAGTGGCCGATCTCGTTGAAGACGCAATCGCCGACGTTCCACATGTCGAGACCCATCTGCGCATCATTGACATCGGTCGATACATTCACTTGCAGGTCTACGTCATAATCTCGCCGGATACACGAGAGACGATCGACATCCACCGGCACGATCAGATCAGGCGCAGCGTATACAACAGTGTGTCGAGGGTTTACCAGCACCTGTCGTTAGACGTGGGCTTCACGATGGATCGACGCTGGGCGCTGAGCAGCGTCCATGCAGAAGATCAAGACGTGGTCGTAGTACCGCCAGACAACGCGAAAGTCGACGCACAATAAACTCGGTCAAAATATCGATCTCGGTACCATTCCTCGTAGCAATTGGTATTTTCGTAGCTGCCTGTGGCACGGTTGGAAGCCTCGCGTCGCCGACGGCCCCGGTCGATGTCGCAGAAGTTACACCGACGCCTTCGTTTACCGATATCGCAAAGACGAACATCGTGGATCTGTTCAATCGTCAGACCATCGCGATCAGAGACGGTGATTGGGAAGCTGCATTCCATAACTGCAGTCCAAACTATCGATCTCGGCGTGACGTCAAACGTTTCACCGAGGATGTCCGGGAATACTTGAGTCGGTTGGACACCACACCCGACATGTTGGACGCACGGAATCCGGTCGCCACCAAAGGACGAGACGATCGTTTTGACCTGAACTACGATCTGTATATCGACGACGAGTTTTCGGAGACCGTGCGCGCCGGTGGGGCGTACGTAAAAGTCAGAAATGATTGGTACGACGACGGCGTTTGGTGTCGTTAGTTAGGGCTTGCAACTGCCGGCGTGATTTGGTCGAATTGCATCGGTTGGACGCCAGGCACGACAGTGAATTGTTCTTCATATAGCCGTCGATAGAGACTGGATTCGTTGATTAATTCGTCGTGAGGTCCGCGCGCTTGAATATCCCCGTCCTGCACGACTAGTATCTGGTTGGCCGCGATCACGGTCGACAAGCGGTGAGCGATCGCGATGGTGGTGCGACCTTCTCGGAGCCTTGTAATCGCTTCGCGAATCAATCGTTCGGATAGTGTGTCGAGCGCGCTTGTCGCCTCGTCGAGCAGCAGGATGCGAGGGTCGGCGAGGATCACTCGCGCGATCGCCAATCGCTGCCTTTCGCCTCCGGATAGCCGGTATCCGTGTTCACCGACAATCGAGTTGTAACCTTCTGGCATCGCCGCGATCGTGTCATGGATTTGAGCTGCCTTTGCGGCCTCGATCAATTCGGGTTCGGTCGCGGAAGGGCGCCCGTAAAGAAGATTCTCCCGGACGGTTGCGTGGAAAAGAAACGGATTCTGTGACACCACTCCGACTAGCTGCGTCAGATTGTCGTGGGTGATGTCTTTGACGTTGACGCCATCGATTCGAACCGCACCTTGGTTGGCGTCATAGAGCCGGGAGGCCAAGTAGCCGATTGTCGTCTTCCCGGAACCGCTCGGACCAACGAGCGCGGTAAGTTCACCGGCTCTCGCGATGAACGAGATATCGATCAGCGAGAACAGCTCGTCATCGGTTTCGCTTTCGTTTTCACTGCCGATCAGCCCGGTTGGTGGCGCTTGCGGACTCCCATTCCCTCGCCCGGCGGGGCCGCGGGTCGTCGTCGGAATTGGCGTGTCGGAGCCGATTTGTCCGTCTCCTCCCGGTTGGCCAACGGTTGGGCCGTTCGGCGGACGTCCAACGGATCCCGCGGCGGATTGAGAAACCTGCATTCGATGTCGGGCTGCGATGATTTCGAGTTCTGATTGCTGGTAGGTGAAGGAAACGTTGTCGAAAACTACCTCGCCTTTGGTGTTTGACGGATCCAGGCGCTTGGGATTAACAGGATCGACGATGGTTGGCTTGATGTCCATGTATTCGAATATCCGCTCGAACAAGGCAAGGGATCCCGTGATTTCAACTCCACGTTGCAAAAGATTAGCCATTGGGAACAATAGTCGCGCTTGAATGGTCGAAAAGGCGACGATATCGCCAAGCGTTACCCGGTCGCTGCCGTCGATGATCAGGATCCCGCCGACCAACCAGATAAACGCAGGTGCCATCGTGAAGAATGCTTGAACCACGATAAAGAAACCCCGACCAGTCATGTATTGGCGTATCGAGACGTCGGTGAGGCTCGTATTGGTCTCCTGAAACTCGCGGAGTTGCTCAGCTTCTCTACCAAAGGTTTTGGCGACTATCACGCCAGAAACAAACAGAGTTTCCCCGGTTTTTGCCGTCAAATCCGCCAACGTGCGCTGCATCTGGCTCGTCAATCTCCGTCTACGAGCACCGACGATGCGGGAAAGATAAGCGAATATCGGCATGGTGAAGACGGCGACGATGGTCAGTTCCCAAGAAAGGATCAACATCGCGACGAGCGCAGCAGCAACGACCGTGACGCTTGAAAGAATGTTGACGACGGTATCGGTCAGAACGAGTTGAGTGCTCGAAACATCATTGGCCAATCGGGATTGGATGTCGCCAGTCTTGGTTGAGGAGAAGAAGGAGATAGGTTGTTTTAGTAGATGGTTGTAAACGGTGTGCCGCATATCCTCCATCACCTTGAAGCCGACTCGAGCGTTCAGGCGCGATTGGGCGAAATTGAGAATTCCCGAGATCCCCGCCGCCGCGACCATGCCTCCAATCAACCACATCAAGAGGTTCATGTCTTGCTGCGGTAACGCGTCGTCGATCACTCGCTGGATTAACAGGGGAGTGATCACGCCGAGGGCAGAGGTAATGAGAACCAGCAGCCCTACAATCGCCAAGGTCACCTTGTAGTCGGCATAAAGCTTGACGACGCGCTTGAACGTGCCACGGGGAAACGGTCGGTTACTAGTTTCCTCTTGAAACGCGCCGAATCCAGGGCCGCCCATACCGCCACGCATACCCCCTTGCCGCATAGATTCCTCCGAGATTCCGCGATTCGATACTAACGCCTCATTTAAGACGGCATATTACCTCAACGCGTTTTGATGGCCACCCAAGGTATCGGGAAAAGAGAGAGCACCGCGATGAGGATTGGTAGCCCGTAGGGGAGTCGAACCCCTGTTTCAGCCTTGAGAGGGCCGTGTCCTGGGCCACTAGACGAACGGGCCACCGTAATGGTGCGCGAGCCAGATTTCGCAATCCGTGCTGTCAGCGTTGTTGGCTGCCGATGCAGGATTCGAACCCGCGCTCCCAGATCCAGAATCTGGTGTCCTACCACTAGACGAATCGGCAACGGCTCGCTGAAATTCATGATAACAAACCCTCCCTTGCTCAGATTCACCGCTGAATCAAAGGCAAGGTTGCTGGTTCGTTTTGGCGATGTTGGTCCTTGATTGTCGTTTCGAATCTCCAATCCCGTTCCAAGTAGCGTTATTTGGTATATAGTGAGCGCATCGTTTGACGCAAAACGTGGCGAGATTTGAGTTGGTTGCGTCTCGTCGCAACCGCGAGGGTCCGCCACCCGATGCGGATGCATCGCGCTCGAACCAGAACAATCGGCACACAGGCTACAGGAGTATGTTGCTGTGAAATTAAGAAACAGGTCAAAATACCTCATAGGAGTGGTTGCGGCACTTGTCGCCGTCGCTGCTTGGGCGTGTGGTGGCACGGAGACCGTCATCCAAACGGTCGTGGTCGAGAAGGAGGTCGCGGGTGAGACCGTGATCCAAACCGTCGTGGTCGAGAAGCAAGTCGCTGGCGAGACCGTGATTCAGACCGTTGTGGTCGAAAAAGAGGTTGAGGTTGAGAAAGTCGTGACCGTTGAGGTCATGGTGGAAGACGAGGAAGTCGCACCGACCGCCATGGCGGAGACGCCACGCCAGGATCTTCCCCAACCTGAATCGGCGGTCGGCACGTTGGTGATGATCCCGGAAGGTGTCGCGCCCGGCGTCGGTATAAACCGATCCCAAGCTCCCGAATCATTGATGTACTGGGGTGTTACCGAGCAATTGTTCCGCCCGAATGACGATGGAACTTTGGTTGGGCCATGGCTCGCCGAGAGTTGGGAAGTTAGCGAAGACGCTTCACAGGCGACGGTCAAGATTCGCAGCGGTGTCGAATTCCATGACGGATGGGGAGAACTGACGGCGCATGACTTCGCTTGGAGTTTGAACGACACAAACGGAGCCATCACACCTGAGAGTATCCACGGTCAGGCCGGTGACTTTGCGGCATTCATGGATGCCGCCGAAGCTACCGACGACCGCACGTTAGTGCTCAATTTCAACGCCGACGAACCTCGGTGGACAACGTTGCTGTTCAACCAGGCTGGCGACGCATTTGGTGTCTTCTCGAAGAAGGCCTTTGACGAGATGGGTGCCGATTGGATGCGTGAGAACGTCATCGGTACGGGCCCATACACCGTGCAGGAATGGCGTCAATCTGACAGCGCAACATTGATCGCTCAAGATTCCCACTGGGACAAAGCAGCCGAAGTCTCAACATTGCGCCTCATCGATGTTCCTGAAACAGTTGCGCGCGTTTCTGCGTTGCGTTCCGGTGGCGCAGACTGGGCGGTTTTGCCGGTACGTGAGATGAAGGACCTCACGCGCGATGGATTCGGTGTGCTGACGACCGGACGACAAAGCGGTGTGCCGCTCAATATGGCTGGTAACTACTGGGAATCGACCCTCTCTAAGACGGGCGAGCCAGTTGTCCACGTCACTTACACCCACGACATCCCTTGGATCGGTAACCCGCACAAGCCAGATGACGGCAATAACCCGGCCGGTATCGATGACATGGAACAAGCGAGACTAGTTCGATGGGCGATCGCGATGTCGATCAACCGACCGTTGGTCAACGAGTCGCTCTACGGCAACAACGCCTCTGAGTACCACATCGGCATGTTCCACGTGAACTCACCGGATTGGGACGACAAGTGGCGGATACCGTACGACCCCGCAAAGGCGAACGATTACCTTGACATGGCGGGATACCCGAGAGATGATGATGGCAAACGGTTCGACATGCCGATTTACGCGTTCACCTCAGTCCGAGACTGGGCAGAGATCGCCGACACCACGGCCGGTTTCATCAACCAGCTTGGCATCGAGACCAACGTCGTAAAGGTAGCGTACTCCATCGTACGCCCGAGCCTGGTGGCAAGAAGCACAACCACGCCGGCGACCCAGTGGTGCAGGTCTGACCTGTGGAAGCCGTATGACTGGGTAACTGGTGAGGAGGAAACGACGTTGACACGCGGCGGTTTCGGCTGTCACATGGAAATCCCGTTTATCCTCGAAACTGTCCAAAAGGTAGCTTCCGAAGCCGACCCGGCCAAACGGACCGAATACAACATCGCTTTGGCAGATTACTTCTACGAGCAGCAGTTGAAGATCGGCATCATCGCCTTACCGTTCGTCTCGGCGTACAACCCGAATTCGATCGCGGCATGGCCGATGCGACCTGGACCACAAGCGCCGCATACCTCGCCCGAACTGATTGTTCCGGCAAGGTGAAAACAGCATAATTCGTCGCCCTAGCCGCGCAATTTGCTAACGTCTAGGGCGACGAAACTTGGGTCGAATCACAATACGGATCGACGTTATGGTTCTACCTAGGGCGACGTGATCGATTGCTCGGTCGCGTCGCCGGTGTTCATCAACGAGATAGACGCAACCCGTGCGAAAGTTCCTTATAAGGCGATTTTTCGCTGGCATCCTGTCAATACTGGCGGCCACAGCGATCGTATTCGGCCTGTCAAGGGCAGCAGGTGACCCCTTGTTGCTTTATGCCAAGCCGGGCGGATACGGGGTGACGCCGGAGCAAGAACAGGCGCTCAAGGAGAAATTGCGCCTAGATAAACCTTTGATTGTCCAATACCTCTTGTGGCTGACCGATCTGCTACAAGGCGACTTCGGAAAGACACTTCTAGCGGAACAAGAAGTCACGAAGGTCATCGGTGACAAGATGGGCGCGACGGTGCAGTTGGCAGTTGCGTCATGGGTCCTGGCAACAATCATGGGCGTGCCGTTAGGCATTCTGTCCGCGGTTCTCAGGGGTAGCGTATGGGACTACTTAGGCCGCGGATTCGCGCTGATCGGCCAGTCTCTACCGACGTTCTGGTTGGGTTTGATGATGATACTCCTCTTCAATACGAGGTTGGATTGGTTACCATTTGGGACCCGCGGAACTGGTGAGTCGTTTTTCTTGAGCTGGGACAATCTCCGCTACTTTATTCTTCCGTCGTTTGCGGTTGCCTGGGGTGCGGCCGCGGTCTACCTCAGACTCACGCGTTCCGCCATGTTGGAAGTTCTCGACTCGGAGTTCGTCAAACTGGCGCGCTCAAAAGGTGTCGGGGGCACAACGATAATCTGGAAACACGCCTTCCGCAACGCGTTGATTCCGCCCCTCACGGTATCTTCATTGATGATGGCTGGTTTGATCACCGGTAGTGTTGTGATCGAAGTCGTCTTTTCGTGGCCCGGTCTAGGTAGACTTGCGGTGCAGGCGGTTCAAGACAACGATTTCCCAATCCTTACCGCCACAGTTCTTTTTTTCGCCTCGGTGTTCGTCTTCGTGAATTTCATCACCGACGTGCTTTATGCCTCGATCGATCCACGCATTAGATATTGAGAAATCAACCAGCGCGACATGGCCATCGAAAGCACAACAAGAGAGACTGCATCGGTTCAGACCGATTCTGAGCCGGTCGCCCGTCAGTGGCGCTTCACGCCTGCTTATCTTTGGTACGTGGTGCGACGTTGGCCAATCATCCCGGCTGTGATCTTGGCGGTCCTAGTTATTACTGGTGTATTTGCAGATCAGTTGGCGCCGTACGACGAAAACGAAAACGATCTTAGATTCCGCAACGCTCCACCTCGGATTTTCAACACCAATTCCGAGTATTGGGACAACGCAGCGGACCTATCACAAGCGTTGTTCACTCCAGGTGATACCGCAGGCGCCATCAAAGATCCTAGCAACCGATACATACTCGGAGCTGACCATGCAGGTCGAGATGTTCTTAGCCGTATCATCCATGGGGCGCGAATCTCGCTGGTGGTCACTTCCGTTGCTCTTTTCTCCGGTTTGATACTCGGTGTCACGATTGGTGTCGTCTCGGGATACTACGGAGGCATCGTCGATGAAATATTGATGCGCATGGTCGATATATGGTACGCCGTGCCGTTCTTGTTGCTCGCCATGGTCGCGGTAATCATCTTCGAGGCGAGTCTCAACCTGATAATTGTTCTACTCATATTGCTGGCTTGGAGCGGATACGTTCGAAATCTTAGAGGTGAGGTCCTGAGCTTGAAAGAGCGCGACTACGTTGCGTCGGCGCGCGTCAACGGTGCTTCAACGTTGAGGATCATTGCCAAGCACCTGCTACCCGGACTCGTCAACACGATCTTCGTCATTGCGAGCCTTAGAGTAGGGCAGTTGATTCTGGCCGAAGCTTCGCTTAGCTTCTTGGGCGCTGGTATTCCCGGACCCACACCTGCGTGGGGCGTATTGATCGCGGATGGTAGGGAGTATGTAGGTTCCGCCTGGTGGCAAACAGTATTTCCCGGCACGGCTATATTCCTTGTCGTTCTCGCCTTCAACTTCTTAGGCGATTGGGTACGGGACCGGTTGGATCCGCGTTTGCGGCAGTTGGACTAAGGGAATTTGTGAAAGGATCCGAGTTTGCGCCGGGCGAACTTTACACCTTAGTCAGCTCGTCTAGGATGTCTTGGAGCTGGTTGTGTTTGATGTAGCCTTGGTGGACGCTCAAGACGTTGTGGTTTCGATCTAAGAAAAACGTGGTTGGTGCTGCGGTGATCTGGTATGCGATGTGGATGGCACTGCCGACATCTGGGATTGCCGGGTAGTTGGCACCCATTTTCCCCAGAAACTCCACACCTTCAGCAGCAGTGTCGAAACCTACGGCTTGGACCCCAATGAAGACGACCTCATCGGTGCCGGGCGTTCCCATCGTTTGATAAGCGTGCTCAAAGTTCGGAATCTCGGCTCGACAAGGAGGACATGACGGAAACCAGAAGTTGATGACCACCGGTTTACCTTCGTGTTCGGAGAGATCGAAAGATCCGTGGTGAAATGTGTCGCCTTTGAACCCCGGAGCGTCACCCAAACCTGTGAAGGTCTGAGTGCCGGCATACACAATTTCAGGTTCGGCCAACTCGGCCTCAGCGCTACTCGAATCGTTAGCGACCAAGGGAACCGCGACCGCATCGCCTTCGGCCGGAATTTGACCATCATCGATCGCCGAGGTTGCGCTCTCAGAAATCTCCCGGACGATCTCAACTAGATTGTCCTCGTCAATGGCGCCTTGCCAAACCCGATGCTCATTGTGGTTGTGATCGAGAAAGACAGTGGTCGGGTACGAGAATATGTTGTAACCGATCTGGATCGATGAGTTGTTGTCGGGCAACCCTGGGAAGGTCACACCGAGTTCCTCGAAGAGATTCGCGCCGTCTTCTATTGAGTCGAGGCCTAGTTGCTGAACGCCGACGAACTCAACGTTTCCGCCGGAGGGTGCGCCGAATTGTTGGTAGACATTTTCGAAATGTTCCAACTCGGCGCGGCACGGTGGACACGAGGGGAACCAGAAGTTGATGACGATCGGTTTGCCGGCCAGTTGACTGGTGTCAAAAGTGCCATGAGCAAAAGTCGTACCTTGGAACCCGTCCACGTCTCCTAACCCGTCGATGATCGCCGATTCGAAGGAGTCGGGCAATCCCATGGGCTCCGTCTCTGCAGCCGGAGAATCCGGCTCGGATGCGACGGTTGGGGCGGGAGTCGGAGGTTGTGGAGTTGGCTCGGTGTCGCTGCCACATGCGACTACCAACGCTACCGCGACCAACGCGCTAAACGATGCAATCAGTCTAGCGCTTGGCAAACGACGCAAACGCAATTTCATCTTCTCACCGCCATTCGGATTCAGCGTCTTTCTATTAGATGATACGTGTCGAAATGATCGAGAGTTTCCGATGATCAACCGCCCGCGATCAAATCCGGTCACTCTGACAGAACGTCTGCGGCGATGCCGTCAAGCTGATCCTGCAAGGCATGCCTCAATCCGGAGACCGGGACCCTAACCTGCGCCATCGTGTCGCGGTGCCGGATGGTAACCGCATCGTCCGACTCCACGGTTTCGAAGTCGACGGTCACACACAGCGGCGTACCGATCTCGTCCTGACGGCGGTAACGACGCCCGATGCTCTGCGTCTCGTCGTACTGCGTACTGAAACCTGAACGCACCAAGTCATAGACATCTCGAGCCTTGGGCGTCAACTTCGGGTTGCGGCTCAACGGCAAGATGGCAACTTGGTATGGTGCAATATTCGGGTGAAATCGCAGAACCACGCGTTTATCGTTGTTGACTTCCTCCTCGTCATACGCATCGACGAGGAACGCTAGTGCAGATCGGTCGGCACCCATAGCGGGTTCGACAACGAACGGTACGTAGCGCTTATTGTTCGGTTGGTCGTAGTACGACAAGTCTTTGCCCGATTTTTCGATATGGGCTTTCAAGTCGTAGTCGGTGCGATTGGAGATCGTCTCCAACTCGCCCCATCCCCACGGGAATAGAAACTCGATATCGGCACTTCCCTTCGAGTAATGGGGCAATTCGTCCGCTTCGTGTTCACGCACCCGCAATTTCGACCGGCGGAGGCCAAGTCCGGTGAACCAATCCGACGAGAAATCTATCCAGTACCGATGCCACTCCTCGTCAGTGCCGGGCTCACAGAAATACTCCATCTCCATCTGCTCGAATTCGCGCGTCCGGAAAGTGAAGTTGCCGGGAGTTATCTCGTTGCGGAACGACTTGCCTTGCTGCGCGATTCCAAACGGTATCCGAACTCGGCTACTGTTCACCACGTTGTCGAAATCGACGAACATCGCTTGAGCCGTCTCGGGGCGCAGATAGACGATGTTGTCATCACCTTCAACCGGACCGATGTGGGTACGGAACATGAGGTTGAAATGACGTGGTTCACTGAGTTCGCCGCCACAGTCCGGACAACCATCGGTTTCCAGCAAGTCGGAGCGATGCCTTCTGTGGCACTCTTTGCACTCTGCCAAAGGATCAGTGAAACTGTCAACGTGGCCGCTGGCAACCCAAACGTCCGGGTGCATCAGGATCGATGCGTCGATGCCGACCACATCTTCGCGGTCGCGCACCATCGACTTCCACCACTGGTCCTTGACGTTGCGTTTGAGTTCGACTCCGACTGGCCCGTAGTCGTAGAGGCTTCCGATGCCTCCGTAAATCTCGCTACTCTGAAAAATAAACCCTCGCCTTTTGCATAGGCTGACGACGGTGTCCAAGCTGACGTTATCGAGGTTGCGTTTCAATTTGACTTGCCGACCTTAGGCTGTTGCGGTTTCGTGCAAATAAGACGGTGCCAGTGGAAACACCGTATAGTTTCAGTGTAAAGATCGACTGCTCCAAACTCCGGCATTTGCGGAGGTCAATCCGTAATCAAAGCCCGAATTTCATCATTTCGACCGCGAACCATAAAGCCATCGCACCTCCGCGATCGTCTTGCCCGGTAACCGAATCACGGATTAAGTAGTCATCGAGGCTCTCCAACGGGCCAGTCCCGACGCAGACCCTACGCACCCCGCCATCGTCATCGATCCCGTCGGCCGCACCACACCACGCGCTGGTGAGTACCTCGCCCCAATCGTTCTTTGTCAACCAACCGTGATTGATTCCAAGCGCAATCGATATGCCGACCATGCTCGTCGAGCTATGCTCCAGATAAGAATCAGAATCATCGATGATTTGCCGCCACATGCCGGATTCCGGATCTTGGAAGGTCTTCAATCCTGCAAGGTGTTCGATGTGTCGCGCGACCAATCGTTCACGTTTGGTTCCCGTGTAGCCGACAAGAGTCTCGGCGAAACCCAATGCTGCGAAACCGTTTCCTCGTCCCCAAACATAGGGCGATGATAGGCAATGCCAGTACAACCCGCTAGGTTGCAACAGCCGATCGGCACATTCGAGCATGAAATCGGCTGCCAGTCCGGCGTAGGAAGCGTCACCGGTCAACTCAGTAGCGCGTCGCAGAATCGTTCCGGCAAAGAACATGTCCTCGACCCTGAAATCGCGATCCAAAATGCTCGAGAATCCATCGTCTTCGCGCTCCATGAAACGATCGGCAGTTGCGATCATCAATGATCGATAGCGCGCGTCATCTGCCAGCGACGAAGCCCAATTGACGCCGGCAAAGTTGGCAGTGCCATCGGTATCTGCGAAAACGGCACCAGGATTGTCGACATACTCTGCCGTTACCGCCTTAATCTCAGCTCTCGGGTCTGGGTACTCGCAGTCCAACGCCGAGAGTTCTAGTCGTGCCGTTAACGAGACCCCCTGCGTATAGACCACTGGTCGATCCAACACGTGACCATACTCATTTGCCAAGATCCGGGCTTTTAGTTTCGCCGACTCTGCAATTGACACCATCGATACCTCGCCGAATAACTGGTTTGCCGTATCATTTACGCAGACTGAATGATACAGCCACCAGAACAGCATATGGGAGACAATTTATGGCGAAATCGACATCACAGCAACTTGAAGGCAGAAGTGCATTGGTCACTGGCGGCGGCAGAGGAATTGGGCGGGGCATAAGTATGACCTTGGCTTCAAGAGGTGCAGAAGTATGTGTGTCAGATATCGACGCTGAGTCTGCCGAGCAAGTCGCGGCCGAGATCAACGAGGGCGGGGGCACCGCGTTCGCTGCGGGCGGCAACGTTACCGACATCGATTCGATTTCCGAAGTGGCGCAGACCGCTATCGAAACCTTCGGCAAACTCGACATCTGCGTGCCCAACGCCGGCGTTCTTGGCGGTCCTACCTTCATGTCGCGGAAAGATTACATCGCAGAGGACTGGGATATGACCTGGGACGTCAACGTGCGCGGAGTCGTCAACACCTCGGATGCAGTGATTGATCACATGAAGGAGCGGATGTACGGAAAAATCGTCATCATCGCTTCGCACGGCGGGCGGGCGCCCCGCGGCGTCCCGGACGAGGGACGCGGCAACGTCCAAGGTCCGTACATGGTTTCCAAAGCGGCGGCGATACAGTGGACGCATTGGCTAGCCATGAACATCGGGCAGTTCAATATCAACGTGAACGCTGTCTGCCCGGGTCGTCTTTGGACTCCAATGTGGCAGGCCATCGCCCAGAATCACAAAGAACTCAATCCGGACCTTGCCGACATGTCGATCCGCGAAATCTTCGAGATGCAGATAAAGGGCACGATGCCACTCGGCCGAGAGCAGACCCCAGAAGACATCGGCAAGGTCGTAGCTTTCTTGGCGTCCGACGACGCGTCCGAAATCACGGGTCAGGCGTTAAACGTCAACGGTGGCGGGATCATGAACTGAAATCGCGGCCCATCAACCGATCCCCTAGGTGGTCTGCAAGGCGAAGCAAGGTAACGTGACATGGCTGAAATCTCAACCACCGTCGAGATATACCTCGACGTGAGCGCGGAGGATGCGTTCCTATGGGTTGTTGAACCCGGCAACATGGTCTATTGGATGAACGGCGTTCGACGAGCCGACTGGATTCGACGGCAAGAAGCAGAAATTCCTCGCCCCCAAGACACTTGGGACATGCTCTACGAGTACGCGGGCAGAGAGAATGAGATCGTGATGGAAGTCGATGTGTGCGATCCGCGCGACGGCGCTTTTGAATTCCACACAATCGAAGGTAACTATCCAATTCGGACCGAATACCTCTGCCAACCATCTTCGAACGGCTCTCTGTTTCGGATGACGCGCACCGCGTTTTCGGACAGCATGTTCACTTCGATAATGTTTGCGATTACCGGCATCTTCAGCAAACCGATGATGCGCAAACAGAATTTGGCCGAGCTCACGAAGATGAAATCGGTTATCGAAATGCAGATACCATCGAGGCGACGCTGATACCCCCGATAATCTCCACATCAACCCTCTGAGAGGCCACCATGAACGACCGCGAACTAATGTTCCTACCGGCGCACGAGCAGCGTCGGATGATAACGGACGGCGAAATCACCTCTGTCGAATTGACCGAGGCTTCATTGCGACGAATCGACGATCTGAATTCGAAACTTAACGCATTCGTCACAATCGACGAAGAAGGTGCCCTCGAGTCCGCGGCAGAATGCGACCGCAAACAATCCTCCGGCGAAGCGACCGGCGCGCTTCTTGGTGTCCCCATCGGTGTAAAAGACCTTGAAGTTACGAATGGTCTGCGGACGGCCCTTGGATGCACCGCGTTCGCTGATTGGGTACCGGACTTTGACTCTGCGGTAGTTCAACGCCTGCGCGCTGCCGACGCGGTGATACTCGGCAAGACCAACACTCCCGAGTTTGGGAATAGCGCAGAGACATTCACCGATCTGTTCCCGTCCGCCAATAACCCTTGGGATGTCACGCGACACCCCGGTGGGTCGAGCGGTGGCACGTCGGCCGCGATCGCGTCAGGGATGTTCTCGCTGGGAAGTGGGACCGATGGAGGGGGATCTGTAAGGTTGCCGGCATCATTCACTGGGATTTTCGGCCACAAACCTACCCATGGCCGTACTCCACGTTTCGGCGGGCGTTCCATGCCGTCCTACAACTGCACCAGTACGACTGGTCCCATGTCGCAAGACGTGCGATCTTCAGCCATCATGCACATGGCAATATCAGGGCACGATCCGCGTGACCCCGGTTCGCTCAAATCACCCGTGCCGGACTGCATTGCCGGCCTGGAGGATGGCATCAGGGGAATGAAAGTCGGTTTCTCGATGGACCTCGGTTACGCCTACGTCAACGACGATGTCGCTCGGGTCACCGAGGAGGCGCTCAAAGGACTGGAGGACGCCGGCGCTACCGTAGTCAACGCGGACATCAGCTTTGATCCAGTGCCCGCGGAGTATTGGTGGAAAATCTGGACGGCTGGTCAAGTGGCGATGTACGGACATCTTGCGGAAGACCCTGCCGTCGAATTAACCGACTACACAATGGAGATGGTCAACGCTGGATATGGTGTAACCGGAGCCGACTACGCCGTCTCGCTACGTCAAGCCGAAACCCATCGCATTCAAGTAGGGCAGCTCTTTGATGAATTCGACCTGCTTGTAACGCCGACCACGGCAGTTGAGGCGTGGCCGCACCGACAGACACTGATGGAAGTGGGCGGTCACAAGCTTGAAGAAGGCATAGCCAACCCATCTGCGATCCCATTCACTGCGCTGTGGAACATCCTATGGAACCCATGCGCCTCGGTGCCCTGCGGCTTCAGCGACGGCGGTATGCCTTTGGGACTGCAGATCATTGGCCCGATCAACGACGACCCCCTGGTTTTTAGGGCATCGCGAGCCTACGAGTTGGCGCGACCGTGGACATCCACGCGACCTAAGGTGTCCTGAAAACATAGATAACGTATCAGGGAGGACACGCGCTATGAGCGAAACCTTCGATACCGTCGTAATCGGCGGCGGCGTGATGGGTTGCGCAACGCTGCACTACCTCGCCGACCTCGGTATCACCGACACCATTCTTCTCGAACGTGACACGCTAGCATCTGGCTCCACTGGACGTTCGACAACCATCCTCAGGATGCACTACTCCAACCGCGTCACCGGTGAGATGGCATGGTGGAGCAGGGACGTGATGGGCAACTTCGATGAAATCACCGGCGCGCCGAGTGGCTACCGCGAGAACCAGTGGATCCTTGTACCTGGACCGGGTAGCAAACGCGCGGCAATCCAGAACGTCGAACTAGGCCAATCAATCGGCATCGACACCGAGGTCCTCGATGTCGATGCAGCCGAAAAACAATGGCCCTACATGCGCTTTCCCGACACCGAATGCGTCGTCTGGGAGCGAAAATCGGGTTTCGCCGACTCGCACCTCGTTACCCGTGGTTTCGCCAACTCCGCGCGAAACCGCGGCGCGACCGTCAGGTTAGGGGAGACCGTCACCGACATATTGGTCGATAGTGGACGGGCGATCGGAGTTAAAACCGATCAAGGCAACATATTCGCCGATCGGGTCGTGTTGGCAGCCGGCCCGTGGAATATGGAATTCCTGGAAAGCGTCGGTGCGACGCTACCACTCCACACAGTACGACATCAAGTCGTCCGGCTCCAACACGATAGCGAGTTCAGCGACAACGCCGACCCTTTCCATCCCACAATCGCGGAAAGCGTGTCGGGACTGTCGGCTAGACCAGATACACCGGGCTTCTCATTGGCCGGTTACCGCGAAGACCCCGTGGATCGCGACACCTACAACCAAGGTGTCGACACCGATGTCGCCATCGAAACAATCACTCGAATCGCCGAGATCATACCCGCATACGAAAACGTGACTTGGGCGGGCGGATGGTCTGGTCTGTTCACCGTCACTCCAGATTGGAACCCTGTGATCGACCGCGTTCCCGGAGTCGAGAATCTTGTTGTGGGTG
Source organism: Dehalococcoidia bacterium (assembly GCA_965208645.1). GTDB lineage: Bacteria > Chloroflexota > Dehalococcoidia > Lucifugimonadales > Lucifugimonadaceae > Bin127. The sequence goes on from OZ242350.1 coordinate 2,284,152, forward strand.
CGGGATTTTCGGGACACGGATTCAAGATGTCGCCAGCAATCGGCCTTTCCATGGCAGAACTTGTAACCAATGCGGATGTTACGACGTTTGACTTGAATCCCTTGCGGTTCAGCAGATTCGAAGAAGGCGACCTTCTCAAGTCAGCATACGGCGGCAACGTATTCGCGTAATCACGCGATATTACCGTAAACTGCGCCGCACACGAAACCGAAAATCAGGTGTGCGATCAGAAGCACGGCAGCATATTGCCGTGAGTATCCAAGCGCGAACGGCCCGGGCGCCTTGATCTCTTCGCTACGGATACGCGGGTGTAACAACCTGAAATACGTCAGACTGATCCCAGTCAACACCCAGAGGATCACAGAAACGAATGCGCCGTACAGCCAAGCCGTGGCTTCGACCTCAAAGGCATAAATCACCGCTGAAGTAAATATGCCATAAAAGACGCCAATGACAAGCAGTACGAACCGACCTATCAATTGCTGACCAAACGTTTTTTGCGTAAAGGCTGAACCGATCAGCGAGACAATTCCAACGTGATTTTGGGACGGTCGCGCAACTTCCCAGACCTGCAGGACTAAGATCGCCGCAAAAGTCCCGATCAATCCGCCGACTATGGCGATATCAAGATTCAACGCGTTCTCCAGTACCGGTCGAATCGTCTACCAATCGGCGACGGAACCATCTGCAAAGTACGATTCACCACCCAACTCACGGTGATATCCGGTGGCATCGCCGTCAAACACCTTCATCGCCTCGGTCTCGTCGACTTCCACGCCCAATCCTGGCGTATCCCACAACTCGATATGACCGTCATTGACCTGCCAGTCGTTCTTGATGATGCCGTTGCCCAACGCTTGATCGACCTGCTCCTGAACCAAGAAGTTGGGTACCACCGCATCAACCGTCATGCATGCGGCCAGAGCCAAGGGGCCGATAGCACAGTGCGGCATGATGTGCTGATAATAAATCTCTGCGTAGTTGGCGATCTTCTTCAGCTCTGTAATACCGCCGCAGTGGGCCACGTCCGGCTGCAGAAGCGAAACGCATTGCTGTTCGATGACGCGTCGGAACTCCCATCGTGACAGCAGACGTTCGCCGGTGGCGATAGGGAAGGGCACATGATCTGACACTAGCTTCAAAGCGTCTTCGTTTTCCTGCGGCACCGGTTCTTCGACGAACATCGGCCGCATCCCTTTGAGTTCATTGCAGACCTCGATGGCGATTCCCGGAGCCATCTTCCCATGAAAGTCGAAGCACAACTCGACATCGTCTCCGACCCACTCGCGCATCGTGTACGCCATTTCGACGAATTCGTCGATTCGGGAAGGCGGTTCATGTGCGCGCCAGAATCCGGGAGGACCGGCTTTGTAGGCCGTGTAACCCATCGCACTCAACATCTCCAGGCGATTCCGAGCTTGTTCGAGCGACTCTTCTGACATGTCGCGGATGCCCCAGTGGGCGTAGACACGGATGCGGTCCCGAACATTGCCGCCCAGAAGCATATAGCTCGGCACGCCGTAATGCTTTCCTGCGATATCCCAAAGCGCGGCATCGATTCCGGCGATCGCCGACATGTTGTGTGCGCCGCCACGGAAAAACGACGAGCGGTACATCTGCTGCCAGTGATGCTCGATCCGTAGCGGATCTTTGCCTATCAGATAGCCCGAAAACTCTTCGATCGCGGCCGGAACCGAAAGATGCTTGCCTTCAAGCGTGCTCTCGCCCCAACCTTCGATACCTGAGTCCGTCGTGATGCGAACCAGACGAGTCCGCTGTCGAGGTGAAAACTGATCAACGCGCGTTATCTTCATGTCACTGAATCCGGAGAGGTCCGTTGGGTCGTCGGCACGAGTCTACACGGCTCGTTGTCGGCATTAACCGAACTGGTTCAATTGCTCAACGAAATGACGAACGTCCTCGGCTCGCCGTCTAATCTGATCTTCATCCAACCAGTTCTCGTAGAAATTCGTGTGCAATTGGGCGGCGGAATCAAAATCTCTGCGGAGTTCGGATGACGTGTCATCCCGTTCAATTTCGGCCATGATGTTGTAGAACTGGGCGTGTGAGTTGTGTTTCCAACCGCGCCTTTCTGCAACACATTTCAGCGCCTGCGCCGCGGAACCCCATAACTTTTCGGATGCTTGAATCAGGTCGCCCGCCTCCAATTCCACCATCGCTTGGTCGAAAAGGTGAGTTGAGGTTGATCGGTATTGTTCAGCTGTGGCCATAACTCGTTTATCACGGTTGAGATTGCGACATATTTACGCTATCTAGGATATCTTCGCACAGCCTGAGTGTATTGATCGACGACTGAAGCGTCGCCGCTGGTGGTGGGTATTCAATGTCGTCGAGAACGCTAGCAACGAAATGCCGCGCCTGGGTTACGGTATCGACTTCCGCGCCATCCGGCACCGCCAATTCGGTTTGTTCACCTCCGCGAAGCACCCATCCTCGGTTGATGCCTTCAAGGTAGACGGAGACGTATTCGCCGTGCAACTCGTACCGTTCTAGCCTGCCGCCGGCGGTGTAGGCAGATGTGAATTGACAGACCACGTCATTTTCAAACTCGATCAACGCCGCATGAACGTCCCGATATGGGCTCGATGTCCGTTTGACGACGGCATGGACATCTTTGACCTTCGCATCCGCGAAATGAGCGACGATATCGGCGGAGTGGATCGGTGATTCAAGCAACATGAAATCGAACATCGAGGGCGAAAATCTGGGATCATCAGTGAATTCGTGGATGTCCTTGTGAAACTCGGCGACGATCTGACGCAGAGGCCCGGCTTCCTTGATAACGTCTATCGCGGCTCGGATTAACGGGTTGAATCGTCGATTGAACGCCACCATGACCTTCGATCCGCTGACATGTGCCGCGTCGATCAACTCGACTAGACCAGCCATGGACATCGCCGGAGGTTTTTCGATCATCACCGGAATGCCGCGGCGGATGGCATCTAACGCGACCTCCCCATTCAAGTGCGCTGGAGCTGCCACAATAATTGCATCTACATCACTCGATTCGACCATCTCGGCGACCGATGCGTAGACTGACACTCCGCGCAGTTCCGCCATCGCCGCCCGGCGCGCACTCTCGATCGGATCGGATACCGCGGCGACGCGTGCCGTGTCGATCTCTTCGATGGCTCTAATATGACCTCGACCACGACGTCCATAACCCACCAATCCAACATTGAGTGACACGATTGATCTCCAAAGTCTTGCTGATTCAATTTCATAGCAGTTGATGCCGCACACCGCTGCTATGTTGGGAATAGACTTTATCCAAATGAGGAACCACTGACGACGCTTCAAGATGGAGATTCAACATGATTGCGACGGTAATGGACACAACCAAGATGAGCGGCAAAGATGTCCGAATGGCTTCCCGAATCGGTGAATTCGCCCAGCCCACGTCAGGTGCCGCACCGGATATCGTCCAGACGAACGTCGCTATCCTGCCGAAAGACCTCGCATTTGACTTTTTGGTGTTCTGTCAGCGTAACCCCAAACCGTGTCCAGTCATTGAAGTGCTAGAGGCCGGGCAGACGGAGGCCGTTCTTTCCGCGCGCGGCTCTGACATCCGAAGCGACGTGCCAATGTATCGGGTTTACCGCAACGGGGAACTCGTTGAGGAACCGAACGACATCTCCGAAATTTGGCGAGATGATTTGGTGACCTTCCTCCTCGGTTGCAGCTTCACCTTTGAGCACGCTCTCATCCGCAACGGTGTCCATCTTCCGTACTATGGCACCGACAAAAATGTCGCGATGTACAAGACCAGCATCGAAACCGCTCCGGCGGGGCCGTTCAGCGGACCGATGGTCGTAACTCATCGTTGGGTACCGCGTGAAAAAGTAGTCAGGGCAGTGCAGGCGACATCGAGATTCCCGGCCGTTCACGGAGCACCGGTCCACATCGGCGATCCGGTTGAAATAGGCATCACAGATCTATCTAATCCCGATTTTGGTGACGCTTGGGAACCGCAATCCGATGACGATGTCTCGATGTTTTGGGCGTGTGGCGTAACGCCTCAAGCAGTGGCGATGGCGTCGCAACCCGAACTAATGATCACGCACGCACCCGGCTACATGTTCGTAACCGACTTGCATGACGAAGACTTGGCGGTCATGTAGGGCATTTTCCGAGCGACAAACCCAAATGAACATTGGAAAAGAAAGCCAAAGCGATGATCGATAACGACCCGATATCCCAGATCGAAGACATCGTCCTGCAGGACGACATTCGAGGCATGACGGCCCTCAAACCCCACATGCCGCAAAACTACGTCGCGCGGTGCGCGGACCTGCTCCTCGACCACCCGGGCAAGATATTCATCATCACCGGTTTCTACATCATGGCCGCTGAAGCGACCGAGACCGATGGGCCTCCCGGCGCAGTTACTCTCGGCAACGCGCTAGCCAAGCTTGGTAATGAGGTCGTCTACGTCACCGATGAACTGTCATCGGAAGTCGTCCGGTCGATCGCCGATCACGAGGTCATTGAGTTTCCCATTACCAATCACTTCGAATCCGCTAACTTCGCCAACGAACTCGTTCAGGAGCATTCACCGAGCGCGCTCATCGCCATCGAACGGGCAGGACTTGTTGGTGATGGCACCTACCGCAACTTCCGAGGTGTCGATTTCACCCCTTACAACGCCAAAATCGACCATCTTTTCGACCAGCATCCATACTCAGTAGGCATCGGAGACGGTGGCAACGAGATCGGCATGGGTAACCTCCAGAACGTCATCCCTACCATTGAACACGAGTTCTTGCCCAAGAATCCGTGCGTCACGACAACCACCGAACTCATCATTGCCAGCTGCTCGAATTGGGGTGGCTACGGGCTTGTCGCCGCGCTCTCGATCAAACACGGCATTAATCTATTGCCCAGCGTCGAAGAGGCCAAACAGATGGTCAGGAATATCGTAGCGGTCGGTGCCGTCGAGGGAATGAGCGGCGAAAGCAAAGAGTTCGTGGACGGCCGCGATTTGCAGGGCGACTCCGTTTGCATTAGCGACCTCCACGCCTTGTTGGTAGAGCAGGGAATAGGTTAGCCCCGTTCTCGCCTAACGCCGCCGCCGCAACCGCCGTCGCGCAACGGTTTCCTTCACCAACGTAACCAAAGCCAACGCACCGAGGCCGGCGATGCCACCGGTGAACCATGTCGCGGTTGCCAACGCCATGATCTGGGCGATACCTCCGATCAGTGGTGGCCCTATGGCACCACCAACGTCGGATATGAACCGCCAAACTCCTAAAAACTCTCCTGGGTCGTTTAACGGCGCTAAGTCCGATCCCAAGGTCAACACAAACCCGCTGCTGAGGCCATTGCCCAAGCCAGTCACGATGCCGGCGATCATCAGCATCGTTATCCCATCTGCGAATGGCAATAGTGACAATCCGATGCCCATGACGACCAACGCCGGCACGCCAACATATTTCCGACCGAAGCGATCCATAGTCCAACCGACAATCGGGAACATCGTCGAATCCACCGCATACGACACGCTGGCGACGTATCCGATCTGATCAGTCCTGAGACCAATCTCATCGCCCCAGACCGGGATCAGGAACTCCCTCGCAGCGCGTATAAATTGAAGGACGACCGCTACCAACCCGGCGGTCATAAAGTCGTGCCGATGAGCTGATAGCGTCGAGCCGACACTGGTTACGACGTTGCGGTGACCTTGCGGATCGACCTTGTCGCCACCGGTTTTCTTCATGGCGTAAAGCACGAAGATCCCCGTGAGTATGGCGATCACCGCCTGAACGTAGAACGGTGCTCGGATATTCACGTATTCCGCTAGCACGCCACCGAGAATGGGCCCGATGATGGCTGCAACGCGTCCTACTCCGCCGTAGAGCGACAGCGCTTTCCCGCGATGCCGTGTGGGCACTGCGCCTGCGATAAATGCGTGCCTAGAAATCATCCAGAAGGCAAAGCTTGCACCAGCTGCAAATCGGGCGACGAAAAGGAACGTGAAGTTCGGACTGTTCGCCGCCGCAACCGCCGCAATCGCGAACAACCCGATACCAACCAACATGGTGCGCCACATCCCGAAGCGAGAAACCAAGATGCCGGCCGGGACGTCGAAGGCGAGCGTACCAAGGTGCTTTGCGCCGACTGCGAGACCGATGAATACCTCCGTAGCGAGGAATTCGTCCTTGGCGAAGACTGGCAACACCGGGATCAACACCCCTTGACCTACCGCAAGCAAAAACGCTGGCGCATAGACCGTCGGAATGAGCGAAACGATCGAGAAGCGGTTGCGCCGGACCGATCTAGTCCGTTTAGGTTCCGTCGATGAGTCCGCCACTATGCCTCGCCAATCCTCGAGGGCGCCGCGCATCCTGGTTGTGAAGACATTTTCAATTGCACGATTTCGAACTTCGCAAACCTCTTTAGCATAGAATCAACTCAGACCAAACTAAATCGAACTGGTGCGCGACCGCACGCGTGTAGAGCCATCCCATCTCAGGGCTTCGGCGCACACAGCAAATGTTCCGCGCCAAATGTATTCAGGAGAGAAATAATGTCCGACATCAACTCCCGGGGTTACGCCAACGCCGACGCGCTCGTGTCGACCGATTGGGTCGCCAAGCACGGTAATGACGATGGCGTGAGAATCGTCGAATCAAACGAAGACCCGCTGCTGTACCCCTCCGGGCACATCCCCGGCGCGGTCGAAATCGACTGGGCGGCCGACTTGAACGACCCGTTGCGCCGCGACTATCTCGACCGTGACGGTTTCGCCAGCCTTATGTCGTCGAAAGGCATCTCCAACGACACCACGGTCGTCCTGTACGGAGACCGCAGCAACTGGTGGGCATGCTACGCGTTGTGGATCTTTCAGCTCTTCGGCCACACCAACGCCAAGATCATGGATGGTGGTCGATTGAAGTGGGAAGCCGAAGGTCGTGACCTCACCCGCGAAGTTCCGAATGTCGCATCGGCCAACTACAACGCCCCTGAGCGAGACGACTCCGTGGTGCGTGCCTTCCGCGACGACGTCTTGACGCACATCGGGATCTCAGGTCAAATGATCGACGTTAGGAGCCCCGAAGAGTACAGCGGTGAGCGACTCCACATGCCCGACTTCCCGAATGAAGGCGCACTGCGCGGTGGACACATTCCGGGTGCGGCAAACGTCCCTTGGGCAACGGCCGCCAACGAGGACGGGACTTTCAAGGACGCCAGCGCCCTTCGCGACATCTATGAGGGTAACGCCGGTCTCGACTCAGACGACGACGTAATCGTCTACTGTCGCATCGGCGAACGCTCGAGCCACACCTGGTTCGTTCTCACCAACCTCCTCGGTTACGGCAACGTCAAGAACTACGACGGTAGCTGGACGGAGTGGGGCAACTCAGTCGGCGTACCGATCGAGAAATAGTCCGACGAAAGTCGACGGAAAGCCGCGGGCGCTTTAGCACTGGTGCCCGCGGCTATCCGATCCCCCCACGATGGACAACATACCAAGTCCACTCACAAATATGCTCGAAGAACTCGACGGCCTCGATAGGGTGGAACGAGCGCAATACCTACTTGAGCTTTCAGACGATTTCTCGGAAGTCCCCGAAGCTATCGCAACTCGGCCGTTCCCGGAAAACCGCCGGGTGCCTAAATGCGAATCAGAAGCGTTTGTTTGGGCTCAAGACCAAGATGACGGCACGCTAAAGTTCCACTACGCCGTCGAAAATCCCCTCGGCATCTCCGCGCGTGCCATGGGCGTGATCCTCGACGAAACCCTTTCGGGTCAACCGGTAGATCAAGTCGCAAACGTCCCTCCCGACATAGTTCATCGCATTTTTGGGCGACAACTCTCGATGGGGAAAGGCGAGGGCCTCGCTGCGATGGTTGAATATTCGACTTATGAAGCGCGGCGACGTCTGCAAACGCGCTGAATCAGTCGAATTTGGCGGTTTCGACCGAGTTTATTGGTGGTAGATAATCCGCCAATAGTTCCCAACTATCCCCTTCATCTTTGCTGAAAAACAGCTGCCCCGTACTCGTACCGACGTAAACACCGCATGGATCTAGGGCATCGGTTGCCATCCCGTCACGCATCGCATGAAGATACGCGTTCTTCTGGGGCAATCCTTTTGTCAACGGTTCCCAATTTCGGCCTGCATCTCTACTCCTAAACGGGCGGAACTTCGCATCGGTTACGAATCGCATGCCGCCTCCGAGTTGGTCCCCGACGACTTTATCTTCAGGAAGCACGTAGACCGTGTCGGGATCCTGCCCGTGGATAGCCATCGGCAATCCGAATCTCGACGGCAACCCTTCGCTTATATCTGACCATTCTCGACCGCCATCATCGCTACGAAACACTCCGCAGTGATTCTGTTGGTACAGCCTTTGCGGCTTTATGGGATGCATCACAACCTTGTGTGGACACTGTCCAACCTCGGGATATTGTTCCGGCATAAAGTCGGCGCGGACACCTTTGTTCAGCGGTTGCCACGAAATTCCCCCGTCGTCGGTTCCGAAAACTCCGGCTGCCGATATGCCGACCCACAATCGGTCGGCAGAAGTCGGATCCTGGACGATACTGTGCAAGCACATGCCGCCAAAACCGCCCTCCCAACGCTCGCGTGTAGGGTGCGATGTGATGCCGGCAATTTCGTGCCACGTATCGCCAGCATCCTCACTCTTGAATAGCGTCGCAGGTTCCGCTCCCGCATAGACCACATCGGGTTCGTCGTCTGCACCCAGCGTCACTTGCCACAAACTGTTCAGTTTCACTTCATCGGTAGAAGTGACCTGGGGTCCTTGACGGGCGCTCTCCCAAGTCACGCCTAGATCGTCGCTCCGATGGATTTCAGATCCGAAAACCGGATCGTTTCTGACTAACCACAACCTACCATCAACGCGCGCATCGTAAACGATGTGGAATACGTCGGATCCGGGCCAATGCGGACCGGTCATCTCCCATTTGTCGCGGCTATGGCCCGTTGAAAATACGAACGCGCCTTTCCGAGTGCCGACAAGCACCAAGATGTCGCCTTGCTTGTGTTGAAGACCATTTGCCATGGAAAATACCTCAAATCGTCCGTTTCATCGTGAACCCCGGTCAAGCCCGGACTCCATACCGCAACGAATTCAACAATTGCTTCGACGCAACTGTGATGTCTTCAACAGCCGCGTCAAATGCCGCTTCGTTGGCCTTCGATGGCGCCCGGTAACCGCTGATCTTGCGAACGTACTGCAGTGCAGCAGCGGCTATTTCATGGTCGCTCGCCGGTACATCTCGTTCCCTCAGTACTTTGATGCTTCTGCACATACGACTCGCCTCACTAACTAACTCCGTTGGTTGATTGCGTTAGGTGCGCTCTGACTATGCGTACATCCTCGTACGGTATCTCTTCGTCGAGGACCTTCATGACTTCTGCGAGTTTCGCCTGAATTCCTCCCGCTTCCCCAATCGCAGACTCGATCTTCGCCTTTCGATCTGACCTCGGCAACGACGATGCCAATTCGACCGCCATACCATTTCCGACCATCATCTCAACGTGGCTGACAATAGTGCCGAGTGCCAGTCCCCGGCGATGGGCTACTTGGCCAACCGACATGCCTTGGTTAAGGAAATCTCTAGTTTCAGCATATGTCGAACCGCTTCGGTGCGTGTTGGGCGTCCTACGGACAGTAGGACGGTCGCCATCGGTTGCTGTCTGATTGTGTTGGGTGTAATCGGCTATCTCCGCCAAAAACCGTTCACCGTATTGTTCCAGTTTTACCGAACCCACTCCAGACACCAAAGCGAATTGAGCGATGTTTTGCGGAGCCTTCGCGGCCATGTCTCGTAGACTGGCGTCGCCGAAGATTACGTACGCCGGAACGTCAAGTTCTCTCGCGATTGTTAGGCGGAGCCGACGCAGTCGTTCGAACAGATCCGGGTTTTCCGACATCGCTGCGTAGACCCTAGTTTGTCGAGGTCGATCAACTCGTTTCGGTTTGGATAGCGTCAACGACTCGCGGTCTCTCAAGAATCGCCGTCCTTTTTCGGTGACTCTGAACGTCGGGTACTCGCCTTCATTCTTGACGATCAGCCCCTCCGTTTCCAACATGCCGGCGATTTCTCTCAGTTCATTCCGGTCATAATCTTTGACGATGCCGTAGACACTGAGAGAATCGTGCCCTAGCTCTAAGACTTTCTTGCGTCGACTGCCGAGTAGAACGTCATTGACGTGCGAAATTCCGTACTTTTGATTGGTCTTGACGATCGCCGACAGAATCTTCTGCGCTATGATTGTGGCGTCGAACTGTTCACGCGGGGTTGAGCAAACATCACAACCTCCACAATTGTTCTGTTTTTCACCTTGTGAAGCAGTGTTATCGCCGAAATATTCGAGTAGAAATCGTCTGCGACACGTAGTCAGTTGGCTGAATTCAATAACCTTGTTAAGCTGATCCTGTGATTTTTTACGTTCAATTTGGTCCTCAATCTTATTGATGAAGAATTCCTGCTTCGACTTGTCGCCATACGAGTACAACAGTACGCAATCGCTTGGTAATCCGTCTCTGCCCGCGCGCCCGGTCTCCTGGTAATAGGCCTCCAACGATTTCGGAAGCGAGTAGTGGACCACGAGCCGGACGTCTGGTTTGTCGATACCCATTCCAAACGCGATCGTCGCTACGACAATCGTGAACTCGCCGGTAATGAATCCCTCTTGCGTCCTACGCCGAGCCTCCGAATCCATTCCGGCGTGGTACGGCCTGGCAGTGAATCCCAATTGCCGTAGATCGACTGCAATCTCCTCGGTCTCCTTGCGTGAGAAGCAATAGATAATCGCCGATTGGCCCCGACGAGTCTCCAACAATTCGACAATCTGTCCGAACGCGTTCTGTTTCGTTCGGATCTCATACGCAAGATTCTCGCGGTTAAAACTCGCAACGAAACGCTTCGGTGAATTCAAACCTAGCTGCGTGACGATATCGTCTCGAACCCGGTGTGTTGCCGTCGCGGTGAGGGCGATAAACGGCACCTCCGGCATACTACGTCGTAACGCTCCGAGCCCACGGTAGTCCGGCCGGAAGTCATGACCCCACTCCGAGATGCAGTGCGCTTCATCGACGGCAACGAGGCTCACAGTGAGTTGTTTCAGAAAGTTCTGAAAGCCTTCCAGCGCCAGTCGTTCGGGTGAAACGTAGAGAATCTTCAATTCGCCGCGGATCGCCTCACTTCGGATGCGCGTCGTCTCTCCATAAGATTGGGAGCTGTTGATGAACTCAGCTTTGATGCCGATGGCCTTCAATCCGTCGACTTGGTCTTTCATCAAAGCGATCAACGGCGAAACGACGAGCGTGATGCCCTCGAAACGCAACGCAGGAAGCTGATAGCAGAGAGACTTACCGCCGCCAGTAGGCATGATCACCAATGAATCGTGCCCAGCGCGGACGCTCGAGATGATGTCCTCTTGGAGCGGGCGGAACTGGTCGTAGCCGAAATATTGTTTTAGGAGGTCAAGCATGGTCAGAGATGGAATCAGATTCAAATCTGTGCATTACGACATTGTCGCCGAAGTACCCGAATTCGTACTTGCTAAATGGCGAGAATCGGGACAATTACTCACAATAACGTTCAAGAAGCCGTTTGGCGATCACGAGTTTCTGCATCTCGTTCGTGCCTTCGCCGATGATCATCAGTGGTGCGTCGCGATAGTAGCGTTCTATGGGCAAATCCTTGGTGTAACCGGCGCCCCCGTGTATTCGCATCGCATCCATCGCTACCTCACCGCAGATCTCACTGGCATATAGTTTCGCCATTCCCGCAGCCAAGTCGACGCGTTCTCCAGCGTCCTTCTTGCGAGCGGCGCTCATCGTCAAGAGCCTCGCTGCCTCGATCTTTGTGCCCATCTCGGCGAGTTTGAGTTGGATTGCCTGATGGTCAGCTATCGGCACACCGAACGATCGGCGGCGTTGCGCGTATGAAATCGCGGCTTCAAACGCGGCAGTTGCAACCCCGACGGCTCTAGCTGCGACGTTGACGCGTCCCGATTCCAGTCCACTCATCACCTGATGAAACCCTCTACCTTCTTCACCACCGATCAAATCCTCCGCGCCAACACGGCAACCATCAAAGATCAATTCACCAGTATCGACACCGCGATATCCCAACTTGTCGATGTGCTGGCCGACCGAGAGACCGGGGTTGGGTTTTCGAACGATGAAACAACTCATGCCGCGGTATGGAGGGTCTGCATCGAGGTCGGTCTTTGCTAGGACTGCGTAGGCGTTGCCGTTCTCGGCGTTAGTGATGAACATCTTCCTGCCGTTCAACACATACTCCTCGCCGTCCCTCGTGGCCGTGGTCCGAATCCCTTGGACATCGCTACCTGCTTCAGGTTCTGTGAGTCCTAATCCTCCTCGGATCTCGCCAGTGGCCATTCCCGGCAAGATGCGGTATTTCTGATCTTCGGTGCCGTATTCCGCGATTATCGCCGACATCAAGAGATGGGTGCCGATTGGACCGCATACCGACATCCAACCCTTGCTCAACTCCTCAAAGACGATTGCTAGCGTCACATGATCCAACCCGAGACCGCCATACTCCTCGGGGATGGTGATACCGAATAGGCCCATCTCTCGCATCGTGTCGACGAGTTCAGCAGGGTAGAGGTCTTCATGGTCGTATTGCGATGCCACCGGTTCGACATCCCGACGCACGAATTCGCGGACGAGATCGATGATCTGCGAACGCGCTTCTTCAGAGATTGACGGCATGTCTTTGAGCATACCTGTTTAGGTCGATAGATATGCTTGGGTATCGCTGGTGACGGCTAGTCGTCGATTGCCAAATTGCCCATTGTGACGTTGCCGGTGATTACGAGGTGCGGCGAACCAGAAGTGGGACCCGTGCGAGAGCGCTTGTCTTCGGATTCGCCCATCGTGACATCGGTTTCGATGGCAACGCCCCATTCAGATGGAACCCATATATTCAATCCTGCCATCGTGAGCGAAACGTCTAAAGTCGCGGGCCGATTCACGATGGATGCATCCCGGAGATCCAGCTTTCCGTTGCCCATCGTTACATTCACGGTACCTCCGGTGAAATCGCCGGAGGTTACGCGTTCGTTAGCCTCACCCAAGGTGCAAGAGATGTCAACGGAGCCTTCGCTGGTAGTCGTGGTAGTCGAAGATGCGCTCACCTCGGGCTCGTGCTTTCGTGACCGACGGCGCGAACCACCGAAGATGATAGCCCCGCCGACAACAATCAGGATTACAGGCCAATACTGGTAGGCGTCAACATTAAGATTGCCAAGCAGTAGGAATAGACCCACTACGATCAGCACGATCGGGAAGAAGACCTGCCGGAATCTTTTGACTATCAAGGTTCCGATGCCGAATCCGATGAAGACGATCGCGGCGACCCACCCGATAATCTCACCAACATCAATGTCGAGGACATTGAGACTATCGAGGAGAAAAATCGCTCCTAGTGCAATGACGATCAGGCCGGCAACAATCCGGCCTGATCCGTGTTTTGAACCCATGCGATGCTTCGAATTCAGTTCATCGCGCACTCGGCTGCGGCGTTGACTGCGCGGGCGGTGTAGACCTGCGTCATGGCTTCGCGGTATTCGGCGGATGCGTGAACATCGTCGTTGAACAGCCCCGCGATTTCCGCTCCGCCACGTTGCGCGGCGCGGTTGACGACACTTTCGGTAAGTTCCTTGCCAACCAAGATTCGCTCGGCACGTCGAGATCGAACCGCGTGCGGGCCAGCCCCGGTAATACCGATGCGCGCGGAAGTGCATATGCCTCCGTCGTCGATCGTCAATGAGGCAGCGACGCCAACGATTGCGTAGTGAGATGCTTTGTTGGCCAATTTCACGTACGCATTTCCGCTACCGGCACCTTGAGCCGGGACGGTTACGCCCGTCAGAATCTCGTTGGGTCGGAGCGCGGTCTCGAGATAGCCGCGGAAGAATCGGTCACTCGCGATCGTGCGCTGTGAGCGCGCCGACGCGGCGTGGATTTCGAAACCGAGAGCGACTGCAACCGCGGGCAGGTCGCCCGCGGGATCGGCATGCGCCAGCGAACCACCGATAGTTCCCCAGTTTCTTACCTGTGTATCGGCTACTTGCGAAGCCGCTTCCGCAATCGAGCAGGCATTCGAGTTGATGACGTCGGACGTGATCAACTCGTAGTAGGTCGTCATTGATCCGATCGTGATGCTACCGTCGTCATTCCCGGTAATGCCCTTGAGGCCTTCGACGTTGCGCAGGTCAACGATAGCCTGCGGCGACGCGATTCGAAGCTTCATCATCGGGATCAGCGAATGTCCACCAGCCAACACCTTGGCATCGCCACGATACCTTGACAGTGCTTGCGACGCCTCACGCACCGTTGAAGGTGCGTGGTATGCGAAAGGATCAGTTACTCCAGTTGTCATGTTCAGTTACCCCTTCTCGCTGCTGCCGAACGTCGGGCTCGACGTGCCTCTTTTGCGTCCTGAATAGTTCGCCACATCTTCTCTGCGCTCAACGGCATATTCAGGTGAGTCACGCCCAGGTGCTTGAGCGCGTCAACTGCGGCGTTCACCACCGCGGGCGATGCCGCGATCGTGCCGGTTTCGCCAGCACCTTTGGCACCAAGTGAGTTGACGGTTGTCGGAGTGACTGTGCGACCGGTCTCGAAGTTCGGGAAGTCCTCGGCCGTCGGAACCGCGTAGTCCATCATGCTACCGGTCAGCAACTGACCGTCGTCGGAATAGACTGCACACTCTTGGAGAGCCTGCCCAACACCTTGAGCGATGCCGCCATGAACCATACCGTCGACAATCATCGGGTTGATGACATTGCCGACATCGTCGATGGCCACGTATCGAGCGAGCTTCGTCTCGCCGGTCATCTCGTCGATCTCGATGACTGCGACGTGTGTGCCGAACGGCCAGGTGAAGTTCTGGGGGTCGAAGAAGCTGACGGCTTCTAGGCCAGGTTCAAGCCCATCGGGCAGGTTTTTAGCCCAGTAGGCGCCAAGTGCGACGTCACCCCAAGGGATCTCGCGCTCTTGGATGTCTTCGACGTAGAACGTGCCGTTTTCGAAGCTAACCTGCTTCGAATCGACGCCCATTTCATGGGCCGCAATCTGCTTGGCCTTGTCGATCACCTTGTCCAGGCTCATCATCAAGGCTTCACCGCCGACCGCCAATGACCGGCTACCGAAGGTTCCGGTGCCGAACTGGTGCCGTTCAGTGTCGCCGTGTACGACTTCCACGTTTTCCATCGGGATACCGAGGCGCGACGATGTTATTTGGGCCAACGTTGTCTCGTGGCCCTGTCCGTGTGGTGACGTTCCGGTGAAAACGGTCACGGTTCCGGTCGGGTGGACACGAACCGTGCTCGATTCCCACAGGCCAGCACCGGCACCCAAAGCGCCGGCAACTGCTGATGGTGCCATTCCGCAGATCTCGATGTAGGTTGAGAATCCGACGCCGAGCAGTTTGCCTTCACGGCGCGCTGCGCGTTGTTCGGCGCGGAATGCTTGGTAGTCGAATTTGTCTAGCGCGGCGGCTAGCGCGCCTTGGTAGTTTCCAGAGTCGTAGGTGACGCCGATGGGCATGTCGTGACCGCGTTTGAAGGGGCGCACGAAGTTGCGACGGCGAACTCCTAGAACATCTCGCCCGATCTCGTGGGCATATCGTTCCATCATTCGCTCGACGACGTAGGTTGCCTCCGGGCGTCCTGCACCACGATAGGCGTCGACGGGGGTTGTGTTGGTGAATACTCCCTTGACCGTGCACGAGAGGTTCTCGAACTTGTAACACCCGCCAAGCATCAAGCCGAACAAGATGGTCGGGATCGCTGGTGCGAAAGTCGAAAGGTAACCACCCAGATTGGCGTAGACGTGGAC
Source organism: Dehalococcoidia bacterium (assembly GCA_965208645.1). GTDB lineage: Bacteria > Chloroflexota > Dehalococcoidia > Lucifugimonadales > Lucifugimonadaceae > Bin127. The sequence goes on from OZ242350.1 coordinate 2,300,025, forward strand.
CTTGAGCCCGGTAACGATGCCGTCACTGGTGCCACAAATCTCGGCATCGGCGATGTGGTCGCGACCGTGAGTGGTGGCGACGTAGTTCTCGGTCCGACTCTCGATCCATTTGACCGGTCGTTCGAGCTGCTTCGCGACGATGCCACAGATGACTTCTTCGGCGTATAGATAGAGCTTGCACCCGAATCCTCCGCCAACATCTGGGGCAACGACCCGAACTTTGTGTTCAGGATGACCGGTGACGAGAGAAAACAAGAGGCGGACAAGGTGCGGTATCTGGGTTGATGTCCAGATCGTCAACTGGTCGGTCCCGCCGTTGTAGTCGGCCATGATGCCGCGCGCTTCCATGGGGTTAGGGATCAACCGTTGATTGATGATTCGTTCGGAGACCACAACGTCGGCCTCCGCCGCGGCGGCCTCGTAATCGCCGGCGCCTACTGACCAGTCAAAAGCCAAGTTGCCGGGCGCATCGTCGTGGACTACTGGTGCACCGTCAGCGGTGGCCTTTTCGGCGTCGGTGACGGCGTCCAGGGGTTCGTAATCAACCTCGACGAGTGCAACCGCGTCTGAGGCTGCAGCCGGTGAATTCGCTACGACGGCGGCTACTGCGTCACCAACGTAACGAACCTTTTCAATCGCCAACGGGGGGTGCTCCGGTGCCTTCATCCCGGTGGTCTCTTCATCGAGCAACCAACCGGCGGGTAAGCTGCCGAGTTGTTCGGCGAGGTCTGCGCCGGTGAAAACGGACACCACGCCATCTGCGTTTGCCGCGGCCGAGACATCGACGCGATTTATCTTGGCGTGACCGTATGGACTGCGAACGAGCGCCAAGTGGAGCAGTCCGGGTAGTCGAAGATCGTCAACATATTGGCCTCTACCGGTGATCAGCGCATGATCTTCTACGCGCTTGACCTCCTGGCCAATGAGAGTTTCAGTTGTCATTTCTAGTCACCTCCCGAGATTGCAGCCGCGTGTTGAACCGCAGCGACGATGTTGTGGTAGCCGGTGCATCGGCAAAGGTTGCCTCGCAGGCCGCTCCGGATATCTTCTTCAGATGGTGATGGATTGCGTTCCAGGATCTGGACTGCGGTGATCATCATGCCGGGAGTGCAGAATCCGCACTGCAGACCGTGCTTTTCGCGGAATGCTTCTTGGATCGGATGCAACTCGCCGTTCGATGCCAACCCCTCGACCGTTGTCACACTGCACCCGTCGGCTTGGACGGCAAACATCGTGCACGACTTGGTCGCATTTCCATCGACGAGAACGGTGCAGGCACCGCAACTGCTGGTGTCGCAACCCACATGCGTGCCGGTGAGATCTAACTCGTCTCTTAGCACTTGCGATAGCAACGTTCGTGGTGGCACTTGCAGGCGGTGCGCCGTCCCGTTGATCGTTATCGTCACTTCTGTATTCATGGACATCTCCCGAGGGTTAAGATGGACTTTGGAAACTGACGCAAGTTTATCCGAAAAACTTCGACGCGAATCAGCGTGAGACGATTTCCGAGGGGAAGAATCGTGAAAATTAGCGGTGAATTCACTGTCAACGCGCCTCGAGACAAGGTTTGGGAAACGCTAAACGACGTTGAAGCGCTAGGTTCGATGATCCCGGGTGCAAAAGGGTTGACGGAGGTAGGTCCCGACGAGTACACCGCTTCGATGGATCTCGGTATCGGTCCGATAAGGACGAGCTTCACTGGCAAAGTGCGGATCTCGGAGCGAGATGAGCCCAACTCTTACAAGCTACAGGTTGAAGGAAATTCGCGGCATGGTTGGATGAACGGCACGGGCAAAGTCGAACTTGGGGAAGCATCGCCAACCACGACTTTGATTCGAGCGGACGGCGATCTCAACGTCGGCGGGATGATCGCACGCGTGGGGCAGCGGATGCTACCGGGCATCTCGAAGCAGATGATGCAGACGTTCTTCTCGAATGTCGAACGCCACGCCAAGGACCGTTAGGTTCAGAGCTTGTTGCCGTCGGCGTCGTAGGTGAAGCCCATTTCATCGACGGTTCGTCCAGAATCAATGGTGTAGCCAGCGCTTGCAATCTCGATGCGGTTGCCGTCAGGGTCATCGACGAAGAAATAACGCTGTCCGTTCGCACGTTCGCCAGGGCCGGAGGTTATCTCGATACCGGCGGCTTTCACGGTTTTGAGTGCTGCGTCGAGGTCGTCGACTTGTAGAGCGACGTGGTAACCGGCTGGGTTTCCATCTCTGGGTTCGATGAGGTGAACCATTGCGCCGTCTTCCGCTCGCGTCCAGACGAGGGGATTGCCTTCGATCTCGTGGGGAATGACTTCGAGGCCGATGAGGTCGCGGTAAAAGGCGATGGAAGCGCCGCGATCGTCGGTTGGAATTCCGACGTGGTTGATCTTTTCTACTTTGAAGCCGCCCATTTATGCACCGTCTTTCAGCTGGACAATGAGTTCGATCTCGACTGCGATATTGTTTGGCAGGCTACCCATGCCGACTGCGGATCGGGCGTGCTTGCCGTTGACTTCGCCAAAGACCGAGACCATGAGGTCTGAGAAGCCGTTAATGACGGCGGGTTGCTGGTCGAAATCAGGGGAACCGTTGACCATTCCGAGGGCCTTGACGCAGCGTTCGACGCCGTCGAGGCTGCCGATTTCACGCTGTATGGAGGCAAGCAACTGGATGCCGACGAGTTTTGCGGCTTCGTATCCCTCTTCGACCGAAAGGTCGGCTCCAAGTTTGCCGGTAATCATTTCGGGGGAGCTTCCGCGCCGAGGTCCATGCCCCGAGAGAAATAGTAGGTTGCCTACCCGAACCGCCGGGACGTAGTTGGCAATTGGGTTTGACGGTGACGAGAGGTCGATGCCGAGTTCTTCGATTCGAGCTTCAGCTGACAAGGTTGGGACTCCATTCTTCAAATGCGTTGAGAGCTTGCTGGTTAGCGACTCCATGTTAACGCGCGGAAACCGCGCGTTGGGAAGCCAACACAAAACCCTCCCCTTGATATCCAAGGGGGAATTAAAGGGGGTTTAGATCGATCACCCGACTTCGCTTGCAATGCGAATGTAGGCGCTTAGAAAAGTTCCTGAAGGTATCGGTCAAGGTTGCCTGCCCAGAACCGCTTCGCAGGCGGCGATGGTTTGGACGTTGTTGTTGGGGTCGATTTGTCCGCCGGCACCGTCTAAGTGGCCCATTGCCCATTCCGCGGCGTCTTCAGCATTGCGTGGCGTGGGGTCTTCTAAGAAGGTTTCGCAGGGGTTGCCTTCATTGAAACCTGCGAATCTGGTAACGGTCGGTGCCTGTTTGAAATCTTCGGCCTGAGTGACAGTGGGTGCTTGCTCAAAGCCTTCGAACTTTTCGGCGGTTGGTGCTTGTTTGAAGCCGTCGAATTGCGTTGTGGTCGGTGCAGCGGCGATGGTCGGTGCGGATTCCACCGTGGGAGCGCGCTCGATGGTGGGGACGGGTCGGAACTCAGGGTTGTAGTCTGCGACTTCCAGGTCCTCGCAAGCCAACAATAAGTATCCAAGCCCGAGGATCGAGCAAGCGAGCACGAGGGATTTTAACGTTGAGGCCGATTTGATCATATTGATTGCCAACGATTGAAGTCGAGTTTCTAGAAAAATAGCGTATCAACTGCGACGTGCGTGTGTTCGGAGTTGAACGGTGATGTTCGCGCTCCGGTTGCCGCGCACCCGGACGACGTTTGGGTAACTTTTGATCAATCGTGCGAACTGGGTATAGCCGAGACGTTTAACGCTGAAATCGGGCTTCATTTTCCGCATGGTCTGATACAGCTTCGCGGCGGAGACAGTGCCGCGTTCGTCAACTGAAGCGGTCATGGCTCGGTAAAGGAGCTTTTGGACCTGGGCGCGGACGTTTTGGTTCATGCGTTTTCGAGCGACTTTGACAACCTTTCGCTTGGATTTGCGTCTTGGGTCACGGTCGTAGATTGACCGGATTTCTGGTTCGAGAACTTGGTTGATGGGAATGAATCGGTCGGAGTGTCGTTCAATTCGGGCGTGGTTGGTTGAGGTGTCGCCAGCGACGATGACACGTTTGCCCAGTTCGCGCAACCGATCGTAAAGTGGCAGGAAGTCTTGATCTGAAGATACGACTGCGAACGCGTCTACGTGGATATCTGGATTGTGGAGTATCTCGATGGCTTCGATGACGATACGGACATCGGCCATATTGTTTCCGGGCACGAAGTTGGGTTGATGCACCAGCTCGACACCCATCTCTTGCATTCCGTTTTGAACCAATTTGATGGCCCGAAACCAGTCGCCGACAGCCCTCTTAAGCACGACGTTACCGTCCATTTCGAGGATGTCGAGTAAGCTACCGAGCGAGTTGAGATTGTTGATGTTCTCGGCATCAATGAGGACAGCGATGTTGGGTTTTTGGGGCATGGATTCTTTGAAGTAGCGGATGGATGTTCATACAAATTTACTACAATGCTATCAGATAGATGTCGTGCAGGATAGAACCACGTCGCACAGAAGAGGAAGATGGTGAAAGTGATTCATCGTGTGCGATGCGTTACACCGGCGGGTCACAACAATCTACCGCTATCAACGATGTGGTTCTAAAATACATTCTTCGAATGAAACACCATAAACCACGCAACAGGTAGATTTTAATGCCCGGATCCAACAACACGAAAAGAGTTTTCATCAGCTTCGATTTCGACACTGATGCAAACCTCAAGGGATCATTCATCGCACAGGCCAAGGAACATGTACCTCACCTGAATGTCAAAGACTGGTCACTACCTGGTCCCGTAGACGAGGCATGGAAGAAACATGCTCGAAACCGCATCAGACAAGCCGATTTGGCCATCGTGATGTGCGGGACTAACACGCACTCCGCGGAGGGTGTCGAAGCCGAATTGACGATGATCCAGCAAGAAAAGGTGCCATACCTATTGCTGAAAGGCCGCCCGCGTCAATCTTGCAGTACACCACCAAACGCGCGCAAAAACGATGAAATGCAAAAATGGCAATGGAAATCGCTTAACGCCTTGATAGTCGACTTGGGAAAGAAATGACAGACAAACGAGCCAAAGGACTATCGGGTATCGCGCCTGAACATTACAGCGGCGATTTTGAAGACCACCTACTCGAGCAATACAAGCTCTACGTCGCGTCGGCCGACAACCTCAGCGCCCGTCGTGTCTCCTCCAACAATTTCCTGCTAACTCTGAACACCGGCATCGTCGCTCTTTACGGCATCGGAGCTGCGTTTGATGGTGCGGAATACTGGATTAACAGCATCCCGTTTGCAGGTCTGCTCGCCGCAGTTGTGTGGTTCGCAATGATCTGGTCTTATCGAAAACTAAACACGGTCAAATTCGAGATCATTCGCGATATTGAGAAGGGGCTGCCACTCCGCATCTACGCCCACGAATGGCATGTAGCACGAAAAGGCGATTCGAAAGCGTATTTGCCGGCCACTATGATCGAACGCTGGATACCCGTGCTTTATGGTGCGTTACACATTGCGATTTTGGGAGTGCGAACGGTTGATTGGATTTTTTGATGCGCCACCAATCAGCGATTCGTTGATCTGAAACTTAGTGGACTTTGGGGTTCATCAGACGGATGGATTTCTGTCGATCGCGCTGATATTTTAGTCTGGTTCGATCACACGCAGATTTGCTCGCCCGGTTTTGTTGAGCGTGTCACGAGCCGCTCGGCGTACGGCTTCGATCTCGTTCTTTGCATCGTCTACGAGTTGCAACTTGCCGCGTTCGAAGTGTTCTAGGATTTCGCGTTCTTCGGCATCCAATTGTTCATTCATTTTCTCAGCTTCACCCACTCGCCGATATATTCGGATTCGGCTCGGTCATCGAAAACGGATCGAGAGCTTGATCCAACGCCGCTTCGTCGAGATCCGTTCGGCGCAGGGCCACTTGGCGGATGGTTTCGCCGGTTTCGGAGGCTTCGTGGGCGATGGCGGCCGCGGCGTCGTAGCCGACTATAGGGGCTAGGGCGGTGCAGATGGCTAGGCCTTGGGCGACCATCGAGGGGCCGGTTTCGGTTGCTTGGATGCCGGATACGCATTGGCGTTGGAGGTTGGTGCAGGTTGCGGCTAGGAGGTCGATCGATTCGAGGAGGTTGTGCGCGGCGACGGGCATCATTACGTTGAGTTCGAAGTTGCCTGACTGTCCCGCGATGGCGATGGTGGTGTCGTTGCCGATGACTTGGGCGCAGACCATGGTTGCGGACTCGGCGATGACGGGATTGACCTTGCCGGGCATGATGGAGCTACCGGGCTGGACCTCGGGCAGTGCGATCTCGCCGATGCCGGCGCGGGGACCGGAGCCTAGCCATCGCAGGTCGTTACAGATCTTCATCAAGCTAACTGCGACGGTCTTGAGCGCGCCGGAGGCGCTGACCACGGCGTCGATGGTGCTCTGCGACTGGAAGTGGTTATCGGTCTCGGAGAAGGGGATACCGGTTCGTTCGCCAAGCTTGGCGATGACGCGTTCGGCGAATTCGGGGTGCATTCCGATACCGGTTCCCACGGCTGTTCCACCGAGGGGCAGGACGGCGAGTTCGTCAAGGGCGCGTTGGACGCGCTGACGACCGTACTCGAGCTGTCCGGCGTAGCCTAGGAACTCCTGGCCCAATCGGATCGGTGTGGCGTCTTGGAGATGAGTCCGGCCAGTCTTGACGACGTTCCAAAAGTCTTTCGACTTCTCTCTTAATCCGTCTTCCAACTCTTGCATCGCAGGCAGGAGAGAGTCGGCAATGGCGACTGCGGCCGCGACTTGGATGGAGGTCGGGATGACGTCGTTGGAGGACTGACCCTTGTTCACATGGTCGTTTGGATGAACGGGATCACGGGAACCGAGCTCGCCGCCAAGCGCCTCGATGGCCACGTTTGAGATGACCTCGTTGGCGTTCATGTTGGTTGACGTGCCGGAGCCAGTCTGGAAGATGTCAACCACGAATGCATCGTCAAACTCGCCGTCGATGACCCGTTGCGTAGCGGCGACGATGGCGGAGGAGCGTTCGGCGTCGAGGGAATCAAGATCGAGATTGACCTCGGCGGCACACTGCTTGACCTGTCCGATGGCTCGGATGAAGGAGCGACTGAAACGGAGGTGGCTGATGGGGAAGTTGAGCTCGGCGCGTCGGGTGTTGGCGCCGTAGTAGGCATGTGCGGGGACGTCTAGGACGCCCATGGAGTCGCGTTCGGAGCGGAAGGGGGTGGTCATGTGGATACTTTGGTGTTTGTTAGATTTCTTTACTGCGGTTCTTGGATAGTTACGTCGCCGTTGACTTTGAATCCGACGGAACCGGTCCATGTTGACAGGGCTTTCATTCCGAGAAGCAGGCTACCACTACCCAAATCTAGGGCCTCCATTTCTCGGATCTCGCCATCAATCAGCACTTCAATGTCGTAGACACTAACTGTTTCACTCGCTCCATTTGCGAACCTGGTGACCTGCGTGTCAGCAAGGGACTTCTTCAGGTTTTCGAGTATCGCGCTGGGAAGCGCAAGTTCTCCGTTGAAGCCGGTATCGAATTTCACTTCGAACCTTCCGAATTCCCCAGTCTGACAACGGAGGTCAATGCTGATTATGGGTTGGAGTTCGGCGTTTACTCTACCGCGGATCATTCGACAGTACCTGACAACACTGTCGAAGGCAACGGTACGTAATAGACGTAGTCGAAACCTACACGGGCGGTGTAAGTTACCGGTTTGGCGCATTTTCTACGCAGTTCCTGACGCGCGCGGCTTGCGTTCATGGCCACTGCGTACTTGAGGGTATAGCCGTCAATTACAACGATGTCGCCTTTGTGATCATCGATGAGTTGGTCGAGGAGTTGATCTTCGTAGAAGCGTTTGGCGCGTTCAACGAGGCGTTTTTCTTCTTCGACCGGCAGTCCTTGCTGGGTATGCATTGCGTTGGTCCTCGGAAGTGGCGTATTGTCTGTCTGTTTCATCATGGTATGTGGCTATTTTGCCACATAGTTGCGAGAAATACAACGGTGAATCCGTGCGCGGAGGGCAGGTTTGAATCCTGCCCCTACCGTGCCCTCTTCATGCGCCGCGCTCGGGGCGATACCGCTAATCTCCGGCGTGGCGCTCGTCGTAGTCTTTGAACGCTTGCTCTGCGGCGTTCAGGGCGTTGACACATGCGGGGTAGCCGCCGTAGAAGAGCATCTGGGTTATGAGTTCGACGATCTGCTCTTTGGTCCAGCCGTAGTTGAGGGCGCCAGTGATGTGTCCGGGGAGTTGGTTGGGTTTGTCGAGGGCGATGAGTGCGGCGACGGTGCAGATGCTGCGAATGTTGCCGGGTAGGGTTTCGCGCTGGTAGATGTGTCCGAACAGGGTTGCGTTGATGAGGTCGAACGCGTCGTCGGTAACGCCGTCGGTGACCGGGTTTGGCTGTGGTGCGCCATCGTAGTACCAGTCACGCCATTCTTTGGATTTGGCTAGGAGGTCTTCGTAGTTGTGCATGGGGGGTTGGGGACCTTTCGGGGGTGGTGCGGGTTCGTTTCTGCGCGTTTTTTGGCGCGTGGGATTCAATGGTAAAGAAAGAGCATGGGACACATGACTGGTAAAATCGTTGGAAGCGGTGGCATGTTAGATCAACTGACTGTTTGAGTGAGTTGGTGTTGTCTCTAGGGAGCGATGAGGAGTGAGCGATATGACAGTAACTGAAGCTAAAAACGCGGTATCTGCACAAGATGGCGAAAAAACCAATGGTCAACTGCATCTGCCCGATCTTGTAGTCCGGGGTTTTCGAGGTCTTGACCACTTGCACATATCAAGCCTTGGGCGAGTGACTATGATCACTGGCAAGAACAGCGTCGGTAAGTCTTCGGTTCTTGAAGCAGTCAAAGTTTACGCTGCGCGCGGTAGTTACTCAGTGTTGACGAATTTGCTCAGAGGCCGAGAAGAATTCGCGGACATAACCGACGAAGATGGCGATCCGGTCAACGGAGTCGATTTATCAGGGTTGTTTAATGGTTGGGAAGTAAACGACACTAGCTCGATCACCATCGGCTCATCAAACGCGGACAATCAATTGAAGATCGAAGTTGGTGACGTTACAGAAGAGCAGCTCGAACTTTTCGGAAGACTGAATCCTGAGGTTTACGAGCTAGGCAACAAGATGCTTAGCGTTAGTTTCAACGGCTCGTATCACGATTTGCCCTGGGTTTTTTCGTTCGACGACTTTGCGGCTCCAATTGTTTATCGATTCGATCGACGTTTTCCGCAGATTCACCGCAGGTTGCGCCAACAACAATCCCCCTCTGAGATCACTTGTGCCACATTCGGCCCGGGGTTACCAGAGAATCTCGAACTTGCGGAGATTTGGGACAAGATCACGATTACGGACGACGAGGAAAGAGCTCTCGACGCGTTAAGGATTATTCTTGGCGACGACATTGTTCGAGTCGCAGTGAGAGGCGGCATGAGAGGTCGACCTAGAAACCAACCCCGATTGATAGCTGGACGGTTGAATCTCAAACGGCAATTCCCGCTCAAGTCGTTTGGAGACGGAGCAATGAGGATGCTTGGTGTGGCATTAGCCTTGGTTCAGAGCCGCGATGGCTTTTTGTTGATGGATGAAGCTGAGAACGGGATCCACCACTCCGTCCAATCCGATTTTTGGCGCATGGTATTAAGAGCAGCGCACAACAACAACGTTCAGGTGATTGCTACTACTCACAGTTACGATTGTGTTCTGGGTTTCGCTCAAGCAGCGTTTGACATGCCAGAGGTTGACGGTAGGTTGGTGCAATTGTCTCGAGATCGTGGCCCATTGAGAGCAGCGGAATTACCCGAAAAAGAGCTTGTGATAGCTGCTCAACAACGGATCGAGGTGAGAGGTTGACTACGGGATTTCGTACCGCAAGCAACAAGGTACTGCTGGTAGAGGGGCAGAGCGATTGTAATTTTGTATCGCAATTTAGGGACAAATTGAACTTGGGCTTGGAGTTTGATATAGACGATAAAGGGGGATTGCCGCGATTGTTGGAGGCGGTTTACTCTGAGGTCGTGACCAGTGGGCGTGATGTTGTGGGTTTGATGGTGGATGCGGATCATGATGACAATCCGAGTTGGCCAAAGCTCAAGGCGCGGTTAGCGGAATCAGGGATAGAGGTTCCCGAGCAACCACAATCAAATGGAATCGTTGTCGCTGCCACCGACACTAGACCACGAATCGGCGTTTGGCTGATGCCGGATAACCGATCCACGGGGGAATTGGAAAACTTCGTTATCGACATGATTGATGAAGACGATTTGATATGGCCTAAAGCGGTGGAATATATCGATAAAATCCCTCGGGATGAACGGAAATTCAACGAACGAAAGACTGATCGAGCGAAACTTTACGCGTGGTTGGCCGCGCGAAAGAATCCACCGCACATAGGGTCAGCCGTTCGTGCGGGAGATCTCGATGCTGATACGGATCATTGCAAATCGTTTGCGGGATGGCTTGAGCGTCTTTTCGCTACCGGAGATTAGCAAACTACACCGAACGTGTTAGTAGTTGACTACGTATAGCGCGTGGTCTAGGAGACTCGGAAATTTAGCTGTTTTCGAGAGCGTGCGGATTACGCCGTATCGGCGCGATTTTGAGGAGTGAGGGTGATGGTTTGGACATGTGTGCTGATTGGGCGTACATGCAGGTCGCAGATGCGACCCACCTCTCCTAAGCTGTTTCGAACCCTTGGCACAGTCGTTCGGCTACTTTAGTGTCCATCTCCGGGCTATGTCTCAAAAGAAGATCACGGTCGTCGATGGCACTGATGTGGAGGTTGTGTTCGGTGCGTAAGTGCTTGACGGTGCCAGCCAGTTCAGACATGTACGGCTCAACCAGCGATTTGGCTTCGACGTATTGGGGTAGCGTGTTGGTGATGTCTTGGATGATGGTGTTTTGGTACCAGGTAGCTAGACCTTCTTCGAGATAGTTGGATGGTCGGCCTTCGCGTTCGGTGTTCCAAGGATCAATCAGATGCACACATTCGTGGGCTAGTTGCCAGATGGCTAGGTTGGCGTCGTTTTGGGCGGCTTCGGTAAGACGGATGGTGATGTGGGTTGGATCTATGTCTGTCTCGTGGCCGGGGTAACCGGTTTTGAGGAACCAGATGTGGGGTTTGGCGTCTGGGGTTGTGTCGAATTCGAGCCCGACGTAGGTGAATTTGGGATCGCGCGGGCCGAGGAGTCGTTCGAGTTCGGCGATGAAGACGCTGGTGAGTTGGGCGAGGGTTAGGGAGTAGGTATCGACTGAAATTCGAGAGGTGGCGAAGTGGGAGATGGAGATTGTCATCGTTCAGCTCTGCGGGGTGTTTTGTTGGATAGTGGTATTTGATTGGATTGGTTGTTGCTTTGGGGTTTCCCGCCTCGGCGGGCGGCACCCCCTCCCTTCAGAGAGGGGGAGGGAAATGGTTGCTCGCGCCCCTTCGTTCCGCTACGCGCCACTAAAGGGGCTTGTCGTCCTTGCCCCTCATCTTCGGTAGCGTGGAATACTCCGAAGATACCTGCGCGACAAGAGTATGGTGCCGGCTGTCAGCACGAAGCCTACGATCGCAATTGCGAGGACGGCGATGTCGGTGCCGATTTGGGTGGCGAGCCAGCCGACGTGGAGTGCGCCGATGGGGCCGGAGCCGATGGCGACTGCGAGGACTCCTAGGACGCGGCCTCGCATCTCGGGCCGGGTGGATGAGACGACGATGATGGATTGCATTGCGCCGAAGCCGGACATGCCGAACCCTCCGATGAAGAGGAGGGGGATGGCAAGCCAGTAATAGGGCGTGAGGGCGAAGGCGGCGATGATGCAGAGGAAGCTGAGGGAGGCGTAGGTGTAGACGCGGGTGTAGTGTCGGGGTTGTGCGACGGCGACGATGGTGAGGGCGCCGAAGGTGGCTCCCAGTCCTTCAATGCTGAGCAACAGTCCGACGAGGACGGGGTCGACCATCAGTTTTTCAGCGCCGAGCACCGGAACCATCTGCTGGTAGGGAAAGGCGAACAGGTTCATCGTTATGGTGATGATGATCGTAACGAGGAGGACTGAGTCGCCCGCGATGTGCTTGATGCCGGTTCGGAGGTCGAAATTGCTGCTGGATGCGGGCGTGCGAATGTCGGAGGTCGGCGGTGTGCGGATGACGAGCATCGAGACCGCAACCATCGAAGCGAACAGGAACAGGCCGCATCCGAGGAAATAGACGGCTTGCATGCCAATTTGTTGGAGGAACGCGCCGCCGACCAACGGGCCGATAACGCGGGAGAAGTTGGACGACGCCATATCGACGCCGAACGCTGAGGAGACTCGATCGGCGGGGACGGAATCGGCGATCATGGCGCGTCTTACTGGGAAGTCCGTAGCCCATACGACGCCGGCGATAAAGGCTCCCGCGCAAACGTGCCAAAGTTCAATGCGGTCGGTGAGGACCAGGAAGCCGAGCAGAAGGTAAACGCCTGAAAGTGTGATGTTGGCTATGGCGAGTATGGCTCGTCGGTTAACGCGGTCGGCGAGGGCACCGATGAACGCGCCGAGGAATAGCATCGGTGCCATGCGCAGGAATCCGACGAAACCGACGAGGAAGGCGTCTTGGGTGAGGTCATAGACATAGACGCCGAGGGCGACGGTCTCGAGCCAACGCATGGTGTTGTTGGAGATGCCGATGCCCCAGAGTCGGGCGTAGTCAGCGTTGAGAACGACCCTGAATCTCGCGATCGGATTGCCGACGCCAGCGCGACGTCGTCTAGGTGTTGGTCGTCTCAGTCGCGCCCGGCGCGGCGCGGCATCGCGAGTCGGCGCAGGGATTTTCAGCTGTCGCCCCCATTTGTGGCGCCACGATTCGGCAAGAACTGCGGGCGGGCGTTGCTCCAGTGACCCAGGCCTTCCAACTTTGCCGCTGCGCTCCAGTCTTGCATTCTCAAATAGTGCCGTTCTAAACCGTCCCGGCGTTCGCCTGGCAACGCGATACCGTTGCGGATCAAGAGGCCGTTGACCATGTTGTTGTTGGCGTAGACGTAGCGCAGGAGGCGTCCGAAATCATCGGTGTCTGTGTCATCGGCCTCCAAGACGACTTCACTGTTAGCGACGAGTTGCTGATTGGCCAAGAAGCCAACGTCGTACCAAAGGCTGTTCAAGGGCAGTGGTTCGACGCCGATGTAGCGTACGGTTGCGGTTTCACCGTCGATCTCGACGATGATGGTGCGCATGTCGATTACTTCGACGACTTGAGCGGGCACGTATTCGATCCGTTGCGGTTCGTCGGAACCGAACGATCCCAAGAAGGGCCCAGCTAGACCGGCGAGGAGTCCCAAGACGATGAAGATCGAGATGATGGCGATGCCGGCTTTGAGCCACCACGCGGTTTTAGGTTCGGTCTCGGTAGCCCAGCCATCGGCGACTCGGCGGTCAATACGCTCAGGTTCCTCTTCATCATCTACTTCGACTTCGTAGAAGCGATACCGAAGATCGATCTCCTCATCCTGGGGACCACGATCATCATCATCCTGGTCCGGTCCCTGTAACCTTGTGCTCATCTAGTGTCGACCCGCTTAGAAACGAGAACGATTCGTATATCGCAACTTTAATTCCTGAACGGTATCTAGCACATGGGTAAAATCGCAATATGACCACCATCGCAGAACCAGTTGCAGTTCCGATCACCGCGCCGACCACTGGCGAGTTTAAGATCGAACACGAGTTCACTCCTCAAGGCGACCAGCCGGCCGCGATCGACAAGATCGTTCAGGGCATCGGCGATCAGAATTTCAAGCACCAGACGCTTTTAGGTGTGACAGGTTCCGGCAAGACCTTCACGATGGCGAGCATCGTGGAAAAGGTGCAACGTCCAACGCTGGTTATTGCTCACAACAAGACGCTTGCGGCGCAGTTGGCGACGGAGTTTCAGACGTATTTCCCTAACAATTCCGTGCAGTATTTCGTGTCGTACTACGACTACTACCAGCCAGAGGCTTATATACCGCGGTCCGATACCTATATCGAGAAAGAGACGGACATTAACGAAGAGATCGACCGACTGCGGCACGCGGCGACACGTTCTCTAATGACGCGGCGGGACACGTTGATCGTCGCTAGCGTGTCATGTATTTACGGTTTGGGTTCACCGCAGGAGTATAACCAGATCACATTGCGTCTGCGGGTAGGGGATGAGCCGGGGTTGACGAGGGTCACACGTCGGCTTGTGGGCATGTACTACGACCGAAATCTATTGGATCTACGGCGTGGCACTTTCCGAGTACGTGGGGATAGTTTGGAGATCATGCCAGCGGACGAGGAGTTGGCCGTACGGATTGAGTTCTTTGGTGACGAGATCGAGCGCATCACCCTGATCGATCCGCTGACCGGCGAGATTCTCAACGAGGCCCAGGAGTACGACATTTACCCGGGCAAGCACTTCATCACTCCTGAGGAGGAGTTCGCGGATGCGCTGAAGGAAATTCGGACGGAGTTGGAGCAGCAGTTGGAGCTGTTTAGGAACGAGGGAAAGCTGCTGGAGGCGGAGCGGCTTGAGCAGCGAACTCTTTTTGATCTCGAGATGATGCACGAGACGGGCACATGTCCGGGCATCGAGAACTATTCGCGCCCGCTAGGACGGCGCCCAGCAGGTTCCGCACCGTGGACGTTGCTGGACTACTTCCCGGAAGACTTCTTGATGTTCATCGATGAGTCGCACATGACGCTGTCGCAGATTCGTGGGATGTACCACGGCGATTACGCTCGGAAGACGAATCTCGTCGAGTACGGTTTCCGGCTGCCGTCGGCGATCGACAACCGTCCGCTGACGTTTGAGGAGTTCGAGGACCGGGTTAATCAAATCGTTTATGTGTCGGCTACGCCGGGTCCGTATGAAGATGCACACGAACAGCAACGTGTCGAGCAGATCATTCGTCCCACGGGATTGATCGACCCTGAGATTACGGTTCTGCCGACTGAGAACCAGGTCGATGACCTGATTGAACGGATTCGGGCCACGACGGCCAAGCAACAGAGAGTTTTAGTGACAACTCTGACGAAACGGATGGCGGAAGATTTGGCGGACTATCTTCGGGAGCTTGGCATTCGGGTCCATTACTTACACTCTGAAATCGATACGTTGGAACGGACCGAGATACTGAGGGATTTGCGGTTGGGTGTTTACGACGTCGTGGTGGGTATTAACCTGCTCCGGGAAGGCCTTGATCTACCGGAAGTCTCACTAGTTGCGATTTTGGATGCTGACAAAGAGGGTTATCTAAGGTCGGGGACGTCGCTGATTCAGACCGTGGGGAGGGCCGCGCGACACATTGAAGGAACGGTGGTCATGTACGCGGACAGATACACCGATTCGATGAAATTCGCGATTTCGGAGACGAATCGTCGTCGGAAACTGCAAACGCAGCACAATCTTGATAACGACTTCACTCCCTACAGCATCGTCAAAGACATAAAAGACATCAATGATCGCGTTCGGCAATCGGAGCCGACTGTGTTGTCGGATGAGGGTGAACCGTTTGGGGCCGAGATGGGATTGCCGAAGGACGAGTTGACGCGAATAGTGAAGGATCTGGAACGACAGATGAAGAGGGCGGCGCGGGAGTTGGAGTTCGAGACGGCGGCGCAGCTGCGGGATCAGGTTATGGATCTACGGAAGTTGTTGGCGGAGGCGGGGGATTGAGGCGATTCCAAGCCGCTTCACGATGATTGTCGTATGGCGCGATGCCACTAGGTTGTGGGTTCTGAACCCGGATCAATCTTGTCGCCTCGGGTCAGTTGATCGAAATGACGTGCACGGCACCGCCGGGAACGAATTCGATACTCAGGTTGTGCGCCCTTAGTAGCGCGGTTCCCACGGCGGGTTCATCGCCGATCTGGTGTACGGGTACGTTGTGCCTAGAACTTCGCCAGTCAACCTCGCCTAGGAACAACTCTGCAGCATCTCTGTCGGCATTTGCCAAGATGACATCATCGGTGCCGAGGCGCATAAGCCCCAAGTCGTTGACCATTCTGTGCGGAAGAGAAATGTATGCGTTGAACCCGGTATCGATCAACGCGGTAACACATATTTCTCGACCAGCTGGGCCCCGAACCAGAACATCCATATAGGCGAATAACCCGCCACCCTCTTCTTCAACAAACCCGACGATCATGGTCGCGGCCGGAAAGGCGCGGAGCCAAAACGCGTTGTGGTGATTGTGATGTGCCGAAGAGTGAACGGTTCGGGATCCGAAACTCGGTCACGCAAGCGAAGAATTCCTTCCAGCATGTCGTCGTGGAGTTCCCACTCGCCGGAGTTCGCGTCGATGGTGACGAATCGGCCTTTGTCGGAATCCGACAGTTGGTCTTTTATCCCGCCGTGATAATACGCCTTCGCACGATCGGCGATGGCGTCAAGCTCTTCTTTGGTACGCATCATTTCATTTTTCCAAAATTCAATGGTAGGTATCCCGTCATTTTATCGGACGTATTGCCCGTATACTTGACGCAACAAATCCCGTCCCTAACCGAACTCGTTCCCACTATGTCCAAGATCAAATCCGGCATTTTCATCATGCCATTCCACGACCCGGCCAAGCCGCTTGCGCAGACGTACGACGAGGACATGGAGCTGGTGATTCGCGCCGACGAACTGGGTTTCGACGAGTTCTGGATCGGCGAGCACCATACGATGGCGTTTGAGAACATGCCGATGCCGGAGTTGTTCATAGCGGCGGCAATGCGTGAGACATCAAACATTCGGATGGGGCCAGCGCCGGTTTGTATTCAACAGCATCACCCGGTGCATGTGGCGGGTCGGTTAGCGATGCTGGACAACCTTTGTAAGGGTCGTCTCGATCTGTGTTTCGGCATGGGGAGCGTGGCGACAGATTTGGAGATACTCGGAATCGAACGAGGAGATTCTCCGATGATGGTCGCGGAAGCGGTCGAGATGGTGTTGGCCCTTTGGGCGGCGGACGGCCCGATTGAGTTGCAGGGTAACTACTGGAACATCAGCATGAAGGATCATATCGATGACGTAGTCGGGCTAGGTATCACCCACAAGCCGTATCAGAAGCCGCACCCGCCGATTTCGATGCCGATCACTTCGATGAACTCAGGCACAGCCAAAGCTGCGGGGCGCAAGGGATTTCAGCCGTTCGCTCATAGTCTCATCGCAAACAACGTCGTAGCCAACATCTGGGATACCTATGAGACCGCGGCGGTCGAGGCGGGCAACGAACCCGATCGATCAGATTTCAAGATCGCGCGGGCCGTATTTCTTGCTGACAGCACCAAGGAGGCGCAGAAGAGGGCGCGCACCAATTCCGTCTCTGGCGGTTTCCAATACATCTGTGACCTCATGGATCGTTCGGGACGCGATCGGGGCATGTTCAAGCGTGACCAATCAACACCGGACGCGGATGTTGATGTCGATTACTGGATGCGTGAGCAGATCATAGCCGGCGATCCCGACTACGCCATGGAGAGGATTCTCCAAATGACCGAGGAGACGGGTAAGTTCGGCACTCTAGTGATGATGGGTTACGACTGGGACGACAAGGATGCGTGGGTCAACAGCTTGGAGCTGTTCGCCAACGAGTTGATGCCCAAGGTCAACGTGGCGTTGGCCGATTAGGCGGCTTGAATGTCTGTTTGAGCGAAGTCATTGCCTTTGAATAGCAGAGGCTCGCCAGTCGTCTTGGCTAGGGCGTAGGAAAAGCAATCGCCGAAGTTGAGCCTTGCCGGATGGTTTCCCTTGCCGAATCGGCGCCAAGCCACGCGGGCGGCACGTGTTTGAACAAGCGTGACGGGGACCAACTCGATACCGAATCTATCCATTAAAGCGTCAAGTGCTGCACTTACCGAAGGACCCGCTTTGCCCTCGAGCACCATCGTTGCCTCTAACAGGCTAGCCACTGACATTCGGCGCGGCCAAGCGCCTACAACTTTCTCTTCAATTTGGGCGGCATCATCCTCATTCAAAAAAACCGCAACGATGGCCGAAGTATCGATGATCAAATCGGTTCACCATATTCCCCGTACATTCCTTCTATGATCTCCTCCACAGATGGACCGGCTCTCAGCTTTTCTGCGAATCTGTCTCGGATTGCTCGCACATCTCGGAGCACTGCTTCTCGGTCGCGTTCACGCTTGATTTGCTCGACTCGCTCCCGCAATACGTTAGTGATAGCACCAGTCATGGTGTCGTCTGTCAATTCGGCAAGTTCTCTGGCGAGATCGCAGGTTTCTTTGTTTTTGATGTTGAGAGCCATGGTTATGGATAGGGTAGACGGATCGATATGGTTTCTACCCTACCATCATTCATGGGCGATGAATAACCATCCGATGCAGCACCCTAGATCGTGAGCAACTGGCACTGAACACAAACTTCCGGTTCTATGAGAACCTAAATCGCGTCCTCTGCAGCGGCAATCGCGGCGAGATCCTTGCGGCTGTAAGAACCTAGTGACCGGAAGTTGAACTCGGTGTAGTTCTTGAGCCATTGCATCGAGATTCGTGTCGCGTCTTCGTAGCGTTTCACGGCTGCCGCGGGTGCGTTGGGGCCGAGGAGGTTGATGATGTCTTGGCCTTCGTCGGCGATTATCGACTTCAACAGGGAGAGGTCGTGGGTTGCTCCGGTGTCTTCGGCTTGGGCTTCATGGATAACGCGCTGCGCCATTTGGGCGACGGAGATGCGAGCAGTGGCGAGGTCTTCCATTAGGGCGGGGCGACGTCCCGGTCGACCGGCCAATCGGTCAATCCCTTTTGCGCCGCGGCCGCCGAGCCATCCTTCCACATATTCGATGAGGGTTCGGGCGTTTTGACGGGTACCTTCTTGGGTGACTGGTCCTTCGGGAGTCTCGATGTTTACCGGATAGTTATCGGGGTCCGTCATGTCGGGCGACGGTTCCCAACCGCTGTTGCGGAGTTCCTTGAAGGGGTCGCCGGCGGATTTCATGTGGTAGATGTGGGCGACCCAACCGCGCAGGAAGCCCTGTTCGGCCTCCCAAGTCTTGTCGCCGCGCACCGTGGCCGCGGCCTCTTCGTTGACCTCTTGATCGCGATGGGGCAGGGCGGTCGCCATGCCGCCGATGGGGACAGCGTCGTGTTTCATGCAGACTGCAACTAAACGCCGGAAGATATTGGCGATGAAGGGCGTCGTTGGGACTGCGACGCCGAATCTGTCGGGCCATAGGCTCCCTCGGTCCGCCATCACATATTCGAGTAGCGACGCCTTTAGGTCCCAACGGGCGGCGTTCAGCCCAGCCGCGTAGGGCCCGAGCGCGTGGAGGCTCTCCTCCATCGTCCATACCAGTGGCAAAGACTCCACTAGGAGTATGCCGCGTATCGTGGCGTCTTTCAGTCCTGCAACGCGGTTCTGGATCGACGCGAAGAGGTCACGATAGAGTGCCGCTTCTTCAGGAGACTCGGTCTTGGGGACGTAGAAGTAGATCCCTTGGCCTCTTTCCGCCTGCGCTTGTCCAGCGTGGTAGAGCGTGAGCAGGGACCCCAAGACGGTTGCAGAGACTGGTTCGCCATCGACGAGCAGATCGTGGTCGTCAAGATGCAGACCTCGCTCACGGTGCATGAAGAACGGTATCTCGCCGTCCTGAATCGAGTAGCGGCGGTCGCGAACTTCGTTGTAGAAGGTCAACGAACGGTCAACTGCGCCTTTGCGATTGCGAGCGGCGAGTAGCGTGTCATCGAGAAGATGACTCGCGGAGTCCTCATCATCGTCAAGATCGCCAGCTGCGCGTTCGCCTTCGGGACCTGGATTCAGAGCGTTGATGAACATCGATGTCATGTGCGCGGGTCCGGAAATCTCAATTCCCGGATTCCAGAGTTCGTCCGGCATCTCGGGGACGGACCACTCTGTGGTGGTAGCTGCGCTCGCGGCTAGATGTCCAGGTTGCACGCCACGATGGACCGCCGCGTTGATGCTATCGATGCGCGCCTCGCGCAATCCGGCGATGCGCTCGCTGAACTCGTCTTGAAGTGAAGCGACCAATCTCTTCACTTCGTCGGTGAGAATGTCTTCCCAATTTCCCGTCGCGTTAGATCGGACCCGCTCTGCGTCTGCCATAGTCCCCTCAGTCGACTCGTAGGCCGCTATTCATGTTGATTCAAAGCAAATCAACATCATATAACGATGACGGCATCGCGCTCATACACTTACCTTCGGTCACGCTGGCCGGATGCCGATTTCACAACAAAGCAACTGGCCCCGCGCCATTGGAACGCGGGGCCAGTTGACCATTACCTGTCGCCCTTGCGAGAGGGCAGCGCATCACCTCAGTTGAGGTGTTCTTTCATCTCCCAGACGGCGCGGCTGCGCTGAAGCGTCTTCAGTGCCGTTCGTTCGATCTGGCGGATGCGCTCGCGCGTCAAGTCCATGCGGGTACCGATCTCTTCGAGCGTGTACTCTTTTCCATCCTTCAGGCCGAAGCGAAGAATCAAGACCTCGCGGTCGCGTTCCTCGAGTTCATTCAGGATATTGGAGATGTCGTTGCTCAAGAGTCGCTGGGCCGTCTCTTCGGGCGGCGCCAATGCTTCGCGGTCGGGGAGCAGGTCGCCAAGCTCGTTGTCACCGTCTTCGCCCACCGGCGTTTCAAGCGACATTGGCTCCTGCCCGTTCTTGAGAACGTCAGTGACCTTTTCCACTGTCATCTCGACACGCTCCGCGATCTCCTCGATCGTCGGCTTGCGGTCGTATTCCTGCGCAAGCTCACGCGACGCGCGTCGAACCTTGTTCAACGCCTCGTACATGTGAACCGGAATACGGACGGTTCGCGACTGGTCGGCGATCGCCCGGGTGACACCCTGTCGGATCCACCATGTTGCGTAGGTGCTGAACTTGAAGCCCTTGCGGTAGTCAAACTTGTCAATTGCCCGCATCAAACCGATGTTGCCTTCTTGGATCAAGTCCTCGAAGGTCAGGCCACGGTTGGTGTATTTTTTGGCGACGCTGACTACGAGGCGAAGGTTGGCCTTGCCGAGGTGGTCGCGCGCCTTTTCGCCGTCGTGCTTTATGGACGACAGGTGCGATTCGAGGATCGAATTGGCCTCGGTAAGGTAAGACTCATGCCACGGCTCGATGCCTTCGTCGACCGCCAAGTCTTCGATCTTCAACTCCGGCGGCATCACAAGACTCAGGTCCGACGGCAACAGGCTCGAAAGGATAGCCAACTCGCGGACGAGCAGACTCGTCTTGTCCAAGCGACGCTTCAGACGCGCGTCTTTGGTGTTGAGTTTCTGGGCTTTCTTGCCGCGCCCCTTCTGAGCCGTCTCGTCAAATACACCGAAGCGGTCCATGAGGTTCGTCGTCTCGTAAATCTCGAGCGTGTCCGCCAGGTAGCGGAGCAGGAGTTCGTAAGGCGGCAACTTGCTGAGGTCTTTGACCTGGGTGTCGCGAGCCGCGTTGATCATCGTGCGATATTCGAAGTCGACCAGCAACTGCTCGAGGGTTACGGGCTTCGGCTTCGCCATGTAGGTCGCAATTTGGTCTGCGATGAGGGCGAGACCGCTCAATCGGCGCAAAACGATGGCTACAACACCAACGGCCTCAACCGGTGAGGGATTGTCGGGCAATTGGTCACGATTGCGGGGATATTCCTTGAAACCGTGGACGGTCAGAAGAGTACCGCGGATGTCCCATTCGATGCGTTCCAACCAATTGGCGGACTCGACACGCTGCGAAAGCATCGCCTCGTCGGCTTTGCTCAACAACTGAACATCGCCGATCTCGCGCAGATACATCCGGACGTTATCGTCCGTGGCCGAATCTTCCGTTGCGGCGGCCGGGTTGATTTCCGGTCCTTCTTCGCGCGCAGCTTCCCACGCTTCTAGTTCAGTCGACGCGTTCGCTGCGCCGATTGACGGCGCACCTTCGTCGTCCGACGACAAATCAGCAAAACTAAAGGTGCCTCCGTCGGTCTGAGGCATCACGGCAGTGCCGGTTTCGCTGGCTGTCAAGTCCGTCTCGTCGTCGGAGGCGTCGTCAACTCGAGTGTTGGCAATTGTCACCAATTGATCAGCTCCCTTTCGTGTAATCGTTCTAACAATCGATTTTTGTCCAGTGGTAGTTTGTAAATCGTTGAATCCTAGGCTTGCAAAAGACCATCTTCCGCGTCGTTTCTGATACTATGTCGCTCAAATGCACTGACTTCGCCATGTTCGTCGGTTCCAGTAACCGTGAGCGAGCGTAGGTTGCGATGGTCTGACAAGAGTGGTGCGGATCGCACTCAGACCATTTTCTCGGAATAGGGTTTGCCTCTTCTAGGTGTTACGACGCAAGTTGCAACGAAGTTTCGTTTGCGCTTTGAAGCGTTCCGCGTGGCGTGCTTCGTCGCAAAACGAAAACGAGCCAATGCGGAAGTTCTTAGTTTAGCAGGATTCGCAAATTCGCGTGTAAATGGATTCTCGTAGGCAAACATGCCGCCTAAACCCAGCCGCAAGCGTTCCTTTCAGGGGTCAGGAACCAGCGGACTCACGAACCATCTATAGGTGGGCATTAATCCCAATTGATGACGAACTTACCTGGCGCTCCTGCTTCAAATCTTCGGTAAGCGGCAGGTACTCCCTCGATGTCGCAACGACCAGTGATCAAACTCTCCAGAGGCACGTCTCGGCGCGACGTAAACGTCGCCGCTTCTTCGAGCCCGTGCGTGCTGAAGGTCCAAGATCCAACTAAAGTCAAGTGCCGATGGATGATGTCCGGACTCGGTTCGACTTGGAAATCGCCACCTTCTCCAACGAAACAGCAGCGTCCGAAGATGCCTGTCGACTGGACAGCGGCGAGGCGTGTGGCATGCAGGCCGATGGCCTCGAGCGTGGCGTCGGCGCCTTCACCGTGAGTTAGATCGACAATCTGCTCGACGGCTGACCCATCGCTGTTGTCAACGACTTCCCACGCGCCGGCGGACTTCGCCATCTCCAATCGCTCGCCAGAGATGTCGACCGAGATCACGCGCGCACCCATCGCAGCGGCGAACATCACACCAGCCAGACCGACCGGTCCGGCACCAAATATCGCGATGGTGTCTAGACCCGAGAGTTGTAGTTTCTTCAATCCGTGGAACGCGGTACTCGCGCCGCATGCAAGAAAGGCACCAACCTCGAAACTCAAATCGTCGGGCAATGTTAAGCACGTAGACGAGTGGGCGATCATGTAGTCGCCGTGTCCGCCGTGCCGGCCATATCCATGTGTCATTCGACCGGACCAACGGCATAGCTGCGACCACCCCGTTCTGCAAAAGCCGCATTCTCGACAGCCTTCATAGTGGTGCTGCATGATGCGATCACCGATCCGCAACCCTTGGACACCATCACCGATCGCTGCGACCTCGCCGCAGGGCTCGTGACCAGGCCGCACTGGAGGTCGTTCCAATTCTTCCGGCGGTAACGTTGCGCGATATCGATGCAGGTCGGAACCGCACATTCCCGATGAACGCATCTTGAGTAACACATATCCGGGGCCTGGCTCCTCATCCGGATAGTCGATGACTTCAGAACGGTGGTCGCCTAGGAATCTGATCCCTCGCATCGCAGAACCTCCGCGTATTTTGGCCAACGGAATGGCGTCGTTGTCCGTCATTGTTCTCGTTCGATGCAGGAAGTCTAGCGTGCATTTAGACTCTGCATCCACTTGCCAATACAATTCGTGAAGTTGACTCAACAAATCGGAGTAAGTCGCATATGACAGCAGCCACAACGCGCTTTAGTTACGAAGGCCTTTTCTCGGAACGGTCAGAAGACTCACCCATCAATACCGTTGCCCACGCCGAATACGACTTCGCGGTCGCATATCCCGCGCCCGAAACGTCACCGATGGACGGGCTGATCGGCGCTTTGCAGACGGCGATGGACTCGCGCGGCGATGAGGTGGCCCGGAATATGGCCTACTATCCGCAGCCCGCAGGTTCGCCTGAACTACGTGAGTATGCCGCTTGGAAACTCGAGTACGACCGCGGCTTCAAGGTCGGTATTGACGACATCTTGATCACCGCCGGTTCGGGCGAAGCGATCGGTCTTGCGATACAGGCTCTGACGAACCCAGGCGATACCGCCATTACCGAGCACTTTGTGTACAGCGGAACACTCAACCAGTTGCAACGCTTCGGCAACACCGTGTATGGAGCCGAAACGGATGACGACGGATTAGTGCCCGAAGCCTTGGACGAATTGATCACCAAACTGTCGGCAAAGGGCAAAAAGCCGAAGATGATCTACACCATCGCAGAGCATCAGAACCCGATGGGACCTACGTTGCCGTTGGAACGACGCGAGGCGATTCTCGAGATCGCACATCGGCACGGTGTCCCGATAGTCGAAGACGAGTGTTACGTGGACCTCCGCTTCGACGGCGAGGTCCAACCTGCATTCCGAACTCTTGACGACTCGGGTATCGTTATCCACGTCGCATCGTTCTCCAAACTGCTTGCACCCGGCCTTCGCATGGGTTACTTCACGGCCGCGCCGGAGGTCTTGCGACGGGCGATGAGCTGCAAGATTGGTTCTGGCCCCAACCAGTTCGCGAGCTATGCAATTGAAGGATTCCTGCGAAACAGTCTCGACGAACACCGAGAACGGTTTAACCCGCTGTTGAAGCAGAAGTGCAACGCGATGGACGAATCGCTGTCGGACAATTTCACGGACGTTGGCGCAACTTGGTCGAAGCCCCAAGGCGGTTGTTACACCTGGTTAACCATGCCCGAGGGAACTGACATCACTACACCGCGGGACGAAATATTCGCTGAGGGTGTCGGTTACAACGGTGGCGTCGGCTTTGCACCAAACGGCGACGGTCAGAACTGCGCTCGCCTATGCTTCGCCTTTGAGACGCCAGAGAAGTGCTACGACGGCATCGAGAAACTCGCCAAACTCTTCAAGAAACGCGGGCTGATGTAGGGCATCTCAGTGCCCCCTCCGCCATGGGTGAGGGCTAGTGTGATGGGTCCGCATAAAAGCCATCAAGCATCGCGACATCGTCAGCGTTGGGAAATACCGACCACGGAACTTCGGACTAGGTTCGTTAGGACTCGGATGAAATAGCCGGCTCTGGATCATCTACCAGCGCCGGATCAACTTGATCCGCTGGGCGCCGCCCGCTTAAACCACTCGTCATCCAATTCAAACGTGTCAGGATCGGATGCGATGCCAGCATCGATCGCCGCGTCTTCACCGTCCCGGTCGGCAACCTCAGCAAACGACATATCACTTAGTTCTTTGGATTTGGGCATAGCGTCTTGCCTCACGCCGATTGGCAAAAGTTTTCGATCGCGGCAAAATCAACACTGTGCTTGGTCACATTACCGCGCCGTTTTTCGTCGTCCCATTCATATCGCATCGCGTTGACGATTGGCCGAGGTCACATGAAAACCATCAAGCAACGCCACTTCATCCGCATTGCCGATATACATCGGCGTACGGTGATGCAGTTGGTCCGGCTCTAGGTCCCGAATACGTGTGGAACCGTTGGTCGCCGCGCCACCTGCCTGTTCGGCAATGAACGCCAGCGGCGCGCACTCGAATAGGAGACGTAACTTCCCGCTTGGATTGCCTTTGTCGCCGGGATAAGCGTAGATGCCACCCTTCATCAGATTGCGGTGAAAATCGGCGACAAGCGCGCCGATATAGCGGCCGGTGTAGCCTTCGGATTTGACATGAGTGACCCAATTTTGGTCGGCATCGTGCCATTTGGGCGAATTGCCTTCGTTCGCGGAGTAGACGTGTGATGATCCGTGTGAGCGGACATTCTCGTTCGTAAGAAGATAGTCGCCTAGTGTCGGGTCCAACGTGAAGAAGTGGACGCCGTCGCCGGATGTGTATGCGAAGATGGTTGACGAACCGTAGAGCACGTATCCAGCGGTCAACATCTCGCTGCCGGGCCTCAGCACGTCTACATCTCCCGCTGGAACTCCCTCGCTGAGCCGTCGATAGATTCCGAAGATCGTGCCGATCGGAGCCGCAACATCGATGTTGCTCGAGCCATCGACTGGATCAAAGACGACGACATACTCGCCGGTAACTGCCGCGTCGCCGCAATCGATCATTCCTGCATTCTCTTCCGAACTCATCGCGCAGACCAACCCGGTGGTCAGCAACGCCTCGGCAACGACGTTGTCACCAATCACATCCAACTTCTGCTGATCGTCCCCGGTAACGTTCGCCGCGCCCGCCGAACCGAAAAAGTCACGCAACGCCGCCCGGTTGACCTCCGAGGAGATGAACTTGCCAGCCGACCCGATGGCGTTGAGCAGCACCGCCAGATCGGACGGTCTGGCGAATTCGTCATTCGAGTTATCCGACGCAAACTGGAAGAGATTCGGTGGTGTGACAGGCATTGTTCACCATCCCAAGATTCATGGGGAATGTCAAGTGTTTTCGTGCCTGAATTATATGCCCCTAAATGCCAACCTCTGGCTGTTGGAGTGGTAACCAACTTCAGTGAATGCAATATCATTTGCATCAAGCTGATACGGCATTGAACTCAGCGACAAAGGGCATCGCAGGCAGACCGTCACCGGTTTGAACGGGAGGATTTATGACAATGGGCAACGAGCTTCACGCTATCGCCAAGGCAATGGTTGCAAGGGGTAAGGGCATCCTCGCAGCGGACGAATCTACTGGCACTATCGGACGTCGTTTGGCATCCATCAACATGCCCAACGAAGAGCCGAATCGCCAAGCATGGCGGGAACTCTTGTTCACGTCCAAAGGTTACGGCAAGTACATCAGCGGCGTCATCCTCTACGACGAGACGCTGCGGCAGTCCGCCAGCGATGGGACGTTGTTCGTGGACATCTTGCAAGCGGAAGGCGTGATTCCCGGAATAAAGGTCGACCAATCGACCAACCCGCTCGCTGGAGCCCCCGGAGAATTGACCACCGATGGCCTCGATGGGCTTCGAGATCGACTGAACGAGTACTACGAACTCGGAGCGCGCTTCACGAAGTGGCGTGCGGTCATCACCATCGGCGACCACATCCCTTCCGACTACTGCATCAACGTCAACGCCCACGCGCTAGGTCGCTTCGCGGCACTTTCTCAAGAAGCCGGACTTGTCCCGATCGTCGAGCCGGAAGTCCTTATGGACGGCGATCACTCGATCGCAATGTGCGAATGGGTAACGGAGAGGACGCTCAACAAGACGTTCGCCGAACTCAAGTCGCAACGCGTCGACCTCGAAGGCATGGTCCTTAAACCCAACATGGTGCTAAGTGGCGCTGATGCCGAAGATCGCGCTGACGCAGAGACCGTTGCACGCGCCACCGTTGACTGTTTCCGACGAACCATTCCTGCCGCAGTGCCCGGGATCGCCTTCCTTTCAGGAGGGCAGGGCGATGAAGAGGCGACCGTCAACCTAGATGCCATCAACAAGATAGCCAAAGCCGAAAACGCTCCTTGGGAGCTGACATTCTCGTACGGACGCGGCCTACAAACCACACCGCTCAGCACGTGGGGCGGAAACCCCGACAACGTGTCAGCCGCCCAAAAGGCATTCATCGAACGCTCGATGGCCACTTCCGCCGCCCGCGAAGGCGAGTACATTTAGCCATGAGAAACGATATCTCCCGCCTCGTCACGGCGCGACATGACGAGATCGTCGCGACGCGTCGGTACTTCCACGCGCGACCAGAAACCGGCTTCCAAGAGAATGAGACAGCAGCTTACATCGCAGGTCGCCTTCGCCACGCCGGACTTGAGGTCCAAGAAGGCATCGGTACGACAGGAATCATTGCCAGGTTGAAGGGCGGAAAACCCGGTCGAACGCTTGCGATTAGGGCCGATATCGACGGCCTGCCGATCAACGAGCTGACCGGCCTAGAATTCGCATCGACCAACGGTAGCATGCACGCGTGTGGACACGACGGACACATCACCATGGCGCTGACCGCGGCGGAGATCCTGGCCAGTATCTCTGAAGAGATCGCAGGCGACGTTGTTTTCATATTTCAACCTTCGGAGGAACTTAGCAACGGCGCGATTGCGATGATCGAAGACGGGGCAATGGAGATTGCCAAAGCTGATGCCGTTATCGGTACTCATCTCTGGAACCAGACTCCGACAGGCTTCGTGGGGGTCAATCAATCAACGGTCTTCGCCGGTGCCGACCTTTTCGAGATATCGGTGAAAGGGCACGGCGGGCACGGCGCGATGCCACACTTTACCGTCGACCCAGTAGTGGCGGCCGCAAACATCATTAACGCCGCGCAAACGGTTGTGGCTCGTGAGATCTCGCCCCAAGAGATGGGTGTCGTAACGTTCGGCAGCATCCACGGCGGCTCTGCCGGCAATGTCATCGCCGGTGAGGTGCGACTCAACGGCACGATTCGAGCGTACAACGCCGAAACTCACCGAACCATTGCCGATGCAGTGAGTCGGATCACGACCAACGTCGCCGAATCGCTTCGTGCGACCGCGACCTATACGCGTCTCGCTGGGACGCCGCCCGTGATCAACAATCCTGACGTCGCCAACTGGGTTACGAGTATGGCAATGCAGACCATCGGCGAAGAATCCGTTGGCGAAATCGAACCGATATCCGTTGGCGACGACATGGCCGAATTCATGACCCGCATCCCCGGCACCTACTTCATCCTCGGCGCGTCAAAAGAAGGCACAGAAGGACACCACAACGCCAAATTCGACTACGACGAGGGGTGTTTACCGATAGGGACGGAGATATTCGTCAGAGCGGCGTTGGATATCGAGGGGATACCGTAGAGTACCACCACATATAATCGATGTCCACCGACCTGTGGCACCGAGACATGTAATGATTACGCTAATAGGGCGTCTCCGCAATCCGGAAAGAAGCGAAGTATGTGCCTGCGATTTCACCTCACCACAAGACGAGACAAAACCGATGACAACTGATTTCGACAACCTACCACCCGAGACATCCGAGCAACGGTTTGACCTTGACCGTCAAATCACGATGGACTGCGTGAAGGCAGTAATCAGACAACTTGAAAGTTTCAACGAGCAGTTTTTGAGTGACAACGTAGCGTATCCACAAATCATGGTGGAACCCGCATTAGAGCAGCTCGGATTACCCGTCTGGGAACGTCTGAAAAAACGCATCGACAAGTTTTATGGCGTGTAATCAAAATGATCAAACCAACGAAAGTAAAAGCCCTTGATGGGTACAAGATTTGGATCGAGTTCGAAGACGGGATCCAAGGGGAAGCTGACTTAAGCCGGCACGCTGGTAAGGGCTTTTTCAAGGCTTGGGATGATCGCAACGTATTCGAAAGTGTAAGGATCGATGCGCCTTATCGCACCTTGATCTGGGATGACTCGGACGACCTCGGATTGTGTACAGACACGTTTTACATGGAGTTGACGGGTAAGACTGTCGACGAGTTGATGCCGGTAGTGGATGAGGTACAATCCGTTGCCTGAACTTTGCCGATTCGGCGGCATCTCATTTCACATCTACCAAGATCATCTGCCTCCCCACATTCACGCCAAATACTCGGGAATCGATATGACCATAGACATCCGAGGATGTCGCATCAGATCGTCGGAAAGAATGCCACCGCGAGTCATGCGTGATATCAGAGAGTGGGTGACTCTAAACGAAGTCGAATTGTTGAAAGCGTGGGATGTTCTTTGGTCAGGAGGCAAACCCAGTAAAATCCCGCCGTTGCGGTGAATTGATCAAGCGGAGCGCCAAATACGAGTTAGCCAGCAACATTTGTCACTGGCACGAGCGATGCGGACGGCTTTCCGGCTCAGTAAACTGGCGCCGCACCACCGTCGACGTTTACTGCCGAGCCTGAAACGTAGCTTGCCGCCGGTGAGCACAGGAACGCGATCACGTCGCCCGCCTCTTGCGCCTCGCCGATGCGACCGAGCGGCACTCCACCACCAAACGATGCCCAATGGTCGTCCAACGAGTAGGACGGATCCTTTTCGTTCGCCGCCTGCCAACGGATTCGGTGCTGTCGGCTCTTCAGTACTCCGACACATACCGTGTTCACTCGGATGCCATACTCGCCAAACTCTTTCGACCATGCCTTGGTCAACGAGATGCCGGCTGCACGAGACAGAGAGGTGGGTTGACTGCCGCCAGCCGACGCCTTGCCGCCCGGTGTCGTGGTGTTGCAGATCGCGCCGCTTTCGGACTGCTTGAGATAGGGCAGAGCGTAGCGGGTCATGTAGATAGCGCCCTTGACCTTGAGCGAGAAGTCGATATCCAACATCTCGTCGGTCATGTCTTCAAAACGCGTTGCTGATGACGTTCCGGCGTTGTTGACCAAGATATCGATGCCGCCGAGTTGATCCGCTGCGCCTTCCACCGCGCTCTTTACCGCATCCTCGTTAGAGACATCGGCCGGGGCCGCAATCACGGTGCTGCCTGTTTCGCCACCAATCTCAGCGGCAACAGCCTCGAGATCGGACCGAGTTCTCGATACCAAAGCGACACTTGCACCTTCTGCTGCCATTCGGTATGCTGCCGCTTTGCCTATGCCGTCGCTCGCTCCCGTTACAATCGCTACTTTTCCTGCTAACCCAAGATCCATCTCGTCAGTTTCCTTTCATGATGCCGGACCGGATCGATCCAGTCCTCAGTCGAATTCTTTAGCCTAAATTGAAAGTATCGCAGTTCGCGGCTCAGTAAACCGGTGCCGCTCCCCCATCGATATTCACCGCCGTTCCCGAGACGTAGCTAGCCGCCGGTGAACACAGAAACGCGATGACATCGCCAGCTTCTTCCGACTCTCCGACGCGACCGAGCGGTATGCCAGGTCCGTAAGACGCCCAGTGGTCCTCCAATGTGTACGACGGGTCTTTCGCGGCGGCCACTTCCCAATGCCGGCGATTCTGACGACTCTTGATTGATCCGATACAAACTGTGTTGACGCGGATGCCGTACTCCCCGAACTCCTTCGACCACGCCTTCGTCAACGAGATGCCGGCGGCTCGAGATAGCGAAGTAGGTTGCGCTCCACCGGGTGACGTTTTACCTGCAGCGGTGATGATGTTGCAAATGGCACCGCAATCCGATCGTTTGAGATAGGGCAGAGCGTAACGCGTCATATATATCGCACCTTTGACCTTCACCGCAAAATCGGACTCGACAAGCTCATTGGTCATGTTCTCAAATCGATGCGCGTTCCCTTGACCCGCGTTGTTAACCAAAATGTCGATTCCACCTAGCTTCTCACCTACGTTTTCGACCGCGCTCTTAACGGCTTCTTCGTCGGAAACATCAGCCGAAACTGGAATCGCCGTGCTACCGGTCGCATTACGGATTTCCGCGGCAACCGCTTCCAAGTCAGACATGGTGCGTGCGAGGATTGCCACATTCGCACCCTCGGCTGCAAAACGTTCAGCCGCGGCCTTGCCGATGCCATCGCTCGCGCCAGTTACGATTGCTACTTTCCCTTTAAGTCCAATATCCATACCGAGGTTTCCTTTCTCAAATCAATATCTCGTCGGACTGCAATGCAACGGTATCCGCTTGCCGAAGGAGACGTTATACATTATCGTGAAATCTTGACCCGCAATTAACACCGCATCTGAGGATCGGCCAATTGACCACCAATCAATCAGCAAACGGCGCAGCATCCGAAGCAGATCTGCTCAACTTCGGCAATCAGCCGGTTCCGCGGCGCGTTATCTTGGGGCCCGGGCCTAGCTCCGCCAGCCCGCGCGTCCTCCGGGCGATGTCACAACCCATAATCGGGTACCTTGACCCTGCATTCTTTACTGTCCTCGATGAAGTCTCCGCGCTCCTAGACCGCGTATTTATCACCAACCAAACTACGATGACGGTCGCTGGCGCCGGATCTGCCGGAATGGAGGCGGGCCTATCAAGCCTATTGGAACGCGGCGACAAAGCAATCATCTGCGTCAACGGCTTCTTCTGCGAACGCCAGATCTTGATGTGCGAACGACTCGGCATCGAAGTAGTTCGTGTCGAAACGCCGTACGGAACACCCGTTGATCCGCAAAGGTTGGAAGACGCCCTAAATGCCAATCCCGACGCCAAACTGGTATGCGCCATTCACGCCGAGACATCTGCTGGAGTTCTGCAGGACATCAACACCCTGTCCGCAATCGCCCACGATCACGATGCACTCTTCATGACCGACGTCGTAACCTCGCTCGCAGGAACGCCCGTTGAGTTTGACGCATGGGAGGTCGACTACGCGTACGGCGGGTCCCAAAAATGCTTGGCAGCACCGCCTGGCATAAGCCCGGTAGCAATCTCTGACCGAGCCTTGGATCACATCCGCAACCGGAAAACACTACCCAGTTCGTGGTACCTTGACCTCAACCTCATCGCTGACTATTGGGGTCCCGACCATGTCCACCACCACACAAGTCCGGTAAGCATGATCTACGGACTCCGCGAAGCGTTGATGCTCGTCGCGGAAGAAGGTCTCGAGACTCGCTGGACACGGCATGAAAAGGTTGCACAAGCCCTAAGGGCCGGACTCTCGGCCCTACACCTCGATTCACCAGTCGATGAAGCGAACCGGCTAAACCAACTGACCGTCGTGTCGCTGCCCGATGCAGTAAACGATCAAGAACTACGATCGGCGTTACTTGACGAGTATTCAATAGAAGTGGGCCGCGGTCTAGGCCAGTTCGCGGGCAAAGTCATCCGCATCGGACTAATGGGCGAATCCTGCGTTCCAGCTAATGTCTTCGCGTTGCTCGGCGCCTTGGAGCACATTCTTCCCAGATTGGGTTACGAAGTACCTAGCGGCGAAGCAGTCGCCGCCGCGTCCAAAACCCTCGCCGCCGATCCTGCGCCAGTGGCGACGATCTAGGCAACGCGTGGTGCAGATTTGAACGAATCGCCTAGTCGGATGTCGGTTTTAGCGGTTGGATTTCGATTGGCCCGCGATCAATTGCGTCGAAACTCAAGGAGCTATCTCGCAAGAGTTCCATTCCGATCAACGGACGGTCTCCAGTCTCTAATACTGTGACATCCCGCCAGCCGTCGCCCCAAAACACGGTTGCCCGGTATGTGGCCACTTCTTCAATCTCCAAATTGGCGAATTTCGCGTCGATGGCCATTTGGTATTCGAGTTCAAGTTCCTGCCTTATGGTCTTCGGCAAAATCAGGTGACCCGTAAATCCGGTGTCGATATAGGCCACGTAAACGTCGGATTTTCCAGTTGGGCCTTCGACGTAGATCGGGTACATCGGCAGCAACTGTCCGCGAATCTCCCGGACGTAACCCTTTGTCATCGACCGAACTCTTCGCGGCGGTCTGCAAGCTGGTGCGTCGGAAATCCAATTCGATCCGCTCGAAGTCGTTGTTCCTCGTCACGAATGATTTGCTCAAACTCGGCAGGGACTGCGCCAATGTACTCCGAAACCATGATGATATGCCGCAGTTGGAAAATGACCGCATCCGGAACGCGGGCTCGTAAAACCTCGGAAACATCGTCAGTGTCGCCGATTTCCCATTCGAGAGATTTCCCATCGATAGCAACGTATCGGCCCTTGTCGGCTTCGGTGAGTTGGTGTTGTATGTCATCGAAATAATGAGACTTGGCGCGATCCGTCGCGAGTCTGATCTCTTCCTCAGTTGGATTTCGGTGCCTAGTCATAAACAAATCCTCCTAACATTTCAAAATTGACGTGCTTTACGCGTCACCATGGTAAAGGTGGTCCGTGCCTACTCGTAATCCCCGCCGACCCGATAAGCCTCATCCAACAAATCCACAACATACCTAACCTCAACATCGGCTTTCGCCCGTTCCAGCGCGTTCGTTAACTGGAGCGCACAACCAGGATTGCCGGTAGCCATGTAACTCGCGCCGCTTGCGATGATGTTGCTCGCCTTGCGATTCCCAAGTCTCATCGACATATCCCTTTGGGATATCGAGTACGTCCCCGCGGAGCCGCAGCACACGGAGGATTCAACCATATCGACTAATTCGACGCCGGGTATCGATCGGAGCAGGTCCCTCGGCGGGTCGCTGACGCGTTGCGTCGATAGCAAGTGACACGGGTCTTGGAAAACTACCTTGGCGCTGATTCGTCCCGTCGGGGCTTCAAACCCGTGCTCAGCAAGTAACTCGTGGACATCTCGTGTCTTACGTGCCAACTCCTCGGCCTTCTCATCGCCGTCCAATAGTTCGCCGTACTCTTTCATCGTCGAGCCGCAACCAGCGGAGGATGAAACAACCGCATCGGGGTTCATAGAGAGCAGAGCGGCGGTATTGTTGGCCGCCATTTCCCGAGCCGTAGCCCGTTCTCCCGCATACATATTCAACGAGCCGCAACAACCTTGTCCTGCCGGGAGATGCACTTCAAAGCCGTTGTGGACCAGCACCCGGACCGTCGATTCCATCGTTTCTGCGTGCATCATCGACATCACACAACCACCCAGTATCGCGACTCGTGCCTTGATTGGCCCTTTGGGTTTTAAGACCCTACCGTCGGCGACAAAGAAATCCTCACCCATCGGCGGTAGCGATTCATCAAGGTACCCGTATCTGTCCGGCAGTGCCTTCATCACGCCGATTTTTTTGGTCAGGTCTCGTGCTCCAGAGCGCTGATAAAAGCGCGTTATCTTGCCAAAAGTTCGCATCAACTTGGGTTTCGGCAACAGCCGGTTAAACCCGATCTCGCGGGCGAAACGCTCCCGCCACGGACGCTTGACGCGCGACTTCATTTCGGCGCGTGTAGCCATCATGATCCGACCATAGGGGACACCTGACGGGCAAGCCACCTCACATGCCCGACATTGCAAGCAGAGATCCCAATGGCGAGTGACCGTCGGCGTCATCTCAACGCGACCTTCGTTCACCGCCTTCATCAACATAAGGCGACCCCGAGGCGACTCCGCCTCCAGACCGGTCTCAAGGTAGGTTGGGCATGCATTCAGACAGAATCCGCACTGCACACACTTGTAGAGATCGTCCTCGGAAGGCGCGTGTTCGGTGACAAACCCTCGTTCGGGCGCTGTCGGTGTTGATTTCAATCGGATTATCCAGCGTTCAAATCTTGAATGCGAATCGCCCCGGATTCAATATCCGATGCGGATCGAATTGCTTCTTCATATTCTTCATGATTTGGGCAGACGATGCGTCGATACCGAAAACGTCGATATCACTCTTTACCTCGACCGGGCATCGCTCGACCATAAGCGAACCGCCGACGTCGCGAACTATGGGCGTTGCATCGTTGACGAATGCGATTGCCTCGGGATTACCAATTTCCTCGACGTTGAACTGCATCGAACCGTAACCGACATCGAATACCGTCGATGTGTGCAGCTCTCGGGTTCGACCAAGTAGTCTCTCAAACCGGCTCATCAAGTCGACGCAGGTTGTAGGTTTCGCCGCGACCCGAACACTTACCGTAGCGTTATTGCCGGTCGCGCCAGCATAAGTCC
Source organism: Dehalococcoidia bacterium (assembly GCA_965208645.1). GTDB lineage: Bacteria > Chloroflexota > Dehalococcoidia > Lucifugimonadales > Lucifugimonadaceae > Bin127. The sequence continues at coordinate 2,335,336 of OZ242350.1, forward strand.
AGACATCAGCTTCTGACACTCCAGACAATACTTCGTAGCCAGACGCCGGAACCGTGCCGGCCAAACCAGTCAGTTCATTCACCTGACGAATCAATGCCGCTTTCGAACCGACTACTTGAACCAACATCAAGAATCCCGTGCCGTCGGATGTGACCCCTGCATCCATGTGCCGATCGGCTGCCAACTCTCGTATCGCTCCTACCGCTGCCGGACCCGAATACAGCCGAGCAGCTTCCATCGTGACATTGACGTTGCTGACATCGGACACCGCATTTGCGGCCGCGCTTAATCGATCGAACCACATCGCGACTGTTTGAGTTCGCTCCGCAATCGGAATCAACTTAATGGCCACGCTCACTATGACACCCAGAGAGCCGAATGCGCCAGTGTGCAGTCGATGCAGGTCGTAACCTTGGACATTCTTGACGACTCGACCACCGGTTTTCGTCGGCGTCCCGTCGGCAAGCACCACAGACATGCCGATGACCCAATCCCGGATGCCGCCAAACCTCGGTGCCAGTCGACTTGGGGCGTTCGATGCCACCGAACCGCCAATCGTCGCCTCCGAAGGCCGAGTGACCTCAAACGGCAATCGTTGATTCGACTCCGCTAGCATCGAAGATAGTTCGCCGATCTTTACACCCGCGTCGCACACCACCGTCATGTCGCCGGCGACATGTTCAACATTTGATTTCACTCCCGACAGATCAAGTGCGACATCGTATTGCGTCGGGACGTTCCCAATCGCCATGCGCGTTCCGCCCCCCCAAGGTACAACCTTCTTGCCCTGACCAAAAAGCTCTGACAGGCGCAAAGCCACGTCTGACTTTTGGGTCGGACTGACGACGACCCCGGGAATTAACCCGTCAACTCGGAAATCGCGCAATCCAGATCTAATTCTCGGAGGCGTCCATGCTGACCTGCCAACTGATGCCGTACTTGTCAACGCACGAACCAAAATAGGAGCCCCAAAACATGTCGGTTTGCGGCATCGTCACCTGCCCATCATCCGACAGCTTAGCGAACACCTCATCGGCTTTTTCTCGGCTCGTAGCCGAGTACGAGATCGAAAAGTTATCCCCGGATACTTTGGCCGACGAGAATGGCGGCGGTACATCCGAGCCCATCAATATCGATGTGCCGATCGGATAGGCAACGTGCATCACTTGATCAAGTGCATCCTCGTCCACACCCATATCATCTGGTCCCTCTCTGAACGTGCTGATCGACTCAAACTCGCCACCGAAGACCGTGCGATAAAACTCGAAGACCTCGCGACAGTTGCCATTGAAGTGCAGATAGATTGTTAAGCTCAATACAGTCTCCTCGTGTCGTTAACGTAGTGAACTAGTGTAATCCTGGTTGTAAGTGCCCCTTACCTCAGAGTAAGTCGTCCTGACCGCCTCGCTAGCCGCCGTCGCTTCATCGAGCGCTTCCTGCGGAACGTCCTCGTGCCACGCTTCCAGATTCGATCGAATGTGCTCAACCGTGTGGGCACCCATGATGCACACCGTTACCGCCGGATTGCTGATAACCCACTGCGAAGTCAAAGCATTCATCGAAACCCCGTATTTCGTCGCGATGGCTACTATCTTCTCGACAACGTCGAAATTGGCTTGCGACCAGTACGTGTTTCGGAAAGATTGATAGTGCCTGAAATCTGACGAAAATCGACTACCCGGCTCGGCCTGGAAATGCAGATCTTGCCCGAGCAGCAAACCGCCGGCTCTAGGCGAAAACGCCATGACACCGAAACCGTATTCTTTGCAGACCGGAAACAACTCACGTTCAGGATCTCTGGCCAACAAGCTATACCGTGTTTGCACGCAATCGAAACGACGGCCCCCTAGCTTTTCCGCTTGCCACAACGTTTCGATCAGTTGGAATGCAGCAAAGTTTGCTACACCGATATACCGAGCCTTACCGGCCTCGACAATGTCGCTGTACGCCAGCACATATTCATCAATCGGCACATCAGGCGGGAAGTCGTGGATCTGGTAGAGGTCGATGTAGTCAGTCTTCAAACGACGCAACGAATCATCGATCGCCTGCATCGCATACTTGCGACTGACTTGGCGATCATTCGGACCGAGGCCGAGACGCCCATTCCCCTTGCTCGCCAAAATCACGTCGTAACGCCGTCCCTGCATGAACTTGCCGACATACGCCTCCGAGCGACCTTCCTCGTAAACGTTGGCGGTGTCGATGAAGTTCACCCCTCCCTCGAACGCCGCAGCCATGACTCGGAGTGATTCCTCTTCATCCATCTGCCCGCCGAAGTTGTCACCGCCCATGCAATACTCCGACACCTTCAACCCAGTCCTGCCAAGTCTTACGTAATTCATGTTTCTCTTTTGGACCTCGTTCGACCTGACCGCCGCCTTACTACGCGATTCAGCGATAAAGTCTAAACCCGCGCAAACGTGGTCCTGACCGCCTCGCTCGCCGCCGTCGCCTCGTCAATCGCCTCTTGTGGCACGTCTTCCTCCCATGCCAACAGGTTAGACCTCAACTGCTCCTCGGTCCGAGCGCCGACGATGCATGATGTCACCACCGGATTGCTGATCACCCACCGCAACGCCAACGCGTTAGCGGAGACACCGTACCGTTCACCAATCGCGAGCACCTCCTCCAACGCAGCAAACATCGGATCCGACCAGTATGTGTTGCGATACCACTCCGACGCCCGGAAATCGTCGGAGAAACGACCTCCAGATTCAGCTTCGTAATTCCGATGCTTGCCCAATAAGAAACCACCCGCTTGCGGAGAGTAGGGGATTACCCCGACGCCGTACTCAGCGCAAACCGGAAACAACTCACGCTCCGGATCCCGCCTCAACATGTTGTACTGGGGCTGAACGCAATCAAACCGACGCGCCCCTAGCCTGTCAGCCTCCCATAACGCCTCGACCAACTGATAGCCAGCGAAATTCGACACGCCAATGTAACGCGCCTTACCAGCTTCGACCACATCGCTGTAAGCCTGCACAAACTCATCAACCGGAACATCAACCGGGAACGAGTGGATCTGATACAGGTCGACATAGTCCGTATTCAACCGCCGCAACGAGTCGTCAATCGCCTGCATCACGTATTTGCGGCTAACGAACTGATCGTTCGGGCCGTCCCCGACGCGACTGTTCCCTTTGGTCGCAAGAATCACATCGTATCGACGGCCCTGAATGAACTTGCCAACAATCGGCTCCGACCGTCCATCCATATACGAATTCGCCGTGTCGATGAAGTTCACACCGCCGTCGAACGCCGTACCCATGATCCGCAACGCCTCCGCTTCATCCGTCTGCCCACCGAAGTTATCCGCACCGATGCAGTACTCCGACACCTTCATGCCGGTTCTGCCAAGTCTTACGTAGTTCATTGGTTTTGCCCGATTCGAGTAGTCAAGGTTTGTTTCCGATCTCTTCAGGAAACCCGAAATTGGCTATACGATCGTGAAAACCCGTCGGTAGGCAATTCCATGGCAATTCTATTCAGTACGTTTCTTCGTAGATGTCCATTAGGGACCGTTGGTCGTATTCCCAGTGGGCGACGGGCCTAATTGGCGCATCCAAGCTCAAACCCAAAGTCATGCGTGTCGCCATTGTTAACGTCATTTCGTCACCTTCGTAGGCCACTTTTCTCCCGTCAATAACCTTCGCTATCTCAGACGTCTTGTTGCAAACCAATTCGGCACCGACGGGGATACCCATCTCGATGAAGTTGAGATTGGGACGACGACTTTTGTATCGTTCTGCTGCTTGCTTGCCCTCTTGATCAATTTGATTGGATTCTGACGCGACCTCGTCCGTGATCTCTTCGCCGCCGGCTATCCCCAGTGCCGCCTGCGTCTGTTCAGGTTCGATTTTGAAGAATTCTCTTTTGGGATTGGGTCTATATGGCCCAAAGGCTTTGTGCAAGCGTTTTTCGACGTCTTGGGCATCTGCAACCTTGGCAGCGAAGAAAACATCGAACGGAAACGGAACTCCGGTGCCATTTAATTCGTTAAGACGTGATTTCAAGTCGTCGCGTTTTGTCTTACCGATTTTTACCAAACCCGGCATCGCCTCGTTTGTCAAAACGTAGACGATGCCTTCGTATTCTGCGTGGTTGTTCATGCCTAAGCCGCCTTACGCGTCGCCAACACAGACGCCTGACCGGGCGCTGGTGGGTAATTCATCGGCTGCGACGCTGCGAAATCATCGGCGATCGCTCGAACCTCCGCCATCGCCTCATCGCTTGCGCGGCGGCTCCAAGCCTCCAATATCCCATCGAGTTGATCGATCCGTCGAGCACCGAAAATCGGCGCAGTGACTCCATCGTGATCAGCAACCCACTGCAACGCCAACCTAACCATGGGCTCGCCATGCCGCTCCGAGACCGACATCAACTTTGAAACCGTCTCATGCCGAACGTCATCCCCATACCTCCGCTTGAGTACGCCGCCCCGGCTGTCGTCCCTTTCGCCGAACTTCGAATCCGAAACGAACGACTCCAAATGCTTGCCAGTCAGGAAACCGCTCGCCAACGGACTGTAGGGCACAACCGCAACACCGTGTTTCCGCGCCAGCGGGATCATCTCCACCGCCAAACCCGGCTGCAAGATGTTGAACACGCTCTGGATCGCCTCAACTCGGTAAAGATTACGGACATCCGAAGTCCACAACGCACTAGCGAGCACCCAACTCGGGAAGTTCGAAGCCCCCGCGTAAACCACCTTACCTTGGTGGATTAGGTCATCCACTGCTCGCAAAGTCTCTTCGATCGGCGTCTCATTGTCCCATGAATGGCAGTACAGCAAATCGATGCGGTCCGTCTTCAACCGCTTCAACGAAGCCTCCACTGTTCGGACGATGTGGTACCGAGACGCTCCAATATCATTCACCCCATCGCCAACCCGCGAACGGTACTTCGTAGCCAACACAACCTGATCACGCCGGCCCGACGCCCGGAAATAATTCCCGATGACCCGTTCCGAATCACCAATCGAATACGAATCAGATGTATCCAGGAAGTTGATACCCGCATCGAACGCCCTCGCCATGATCTGATGCGAAGTATCCTGATCGCAACCCCACGGGTTGCCAAAATTGTCAGATCCCAAGCAAAGGTTCGATACCTTCACCCCAGTCCGACCCAGTTTTACATATTCAATAGGGATGACATCACCTCCAAATTCAACGATGCTCTAACCGATGTTAGCCGATACAATAGCGGTCAACAATCTGTCGATCGATGCGGATCGCATGTCGCGAGAGTGATTGATACGGTGATTTTGCTTCCGAAATGGATGACTTCCAATGTGGTTTCTCAGGACAATCGTTATTGCATTGATCGGTGTTTCGATCGCATCGATAGCATGCACGAGTGAAGACCCTCCATCCGCACCCACCGACCCAACGTCATCGGTCCTCCAAGGCATCGAAATCGTAGAAACCCTACCTCCAACCGCAGAAGGCGATGAACCGGAACCGCTAAATCCCCAAGGCCCGCGACGAGGCGGCGTACTAGCCGCGCCGATGAATTGGTGCCCAATTCACGATCCGGCAATCGACTCGGCATTGGGACTTTTCGGCATCAACAACCTTCCACTCGTGACCGAAATCCACGCCGGTTTGACGCGCCTTAGCGACGACGTCAACGCCCCGGTTCAATTGGAACTGGCAGATTCCTACGGCGTCCTAGAAAACGGACTACTCTACGAATTCGTGCTCCGTCAGAACCTCAAGTTTAGTGACGGGTCGCCGTTGACCGCCGGCGACGTGAAGTGGAGCTGGGAACGCGCCCTCAAAATGTCGGGCAATGCCGGTAGAGCGCGAGATGTATTCGGTTTGATCGACGGTGCCAGCGCCGTCATTGATGGCGAAAGCTCAGACCTCACCGGTGTGACCGTCGTCGACGACCGAACTCTCAAAATGCACCTGACTAATCCGAGGGCAGAATTCACTTCTTTGCTTGCCGACCCCGTTGCATCGGTGTTGAAACAGGAGGATGTTCTGCAATGGATGACCACATGGGGAGGTGACGGTTCCGAGAACATAATTGGCCCGACTACGGAAGACAATCTGCCAGTTGGAGCAGGGCCATTCAAACTAGTCGACTACTGGATCGGCTCGGAACCCGGGCGCTGTGCCATTGCCCGCAATCCGCACTATTGGGGCAGACCAGCTTATTTGGATGGCGTATGGTTCCGACCGGAGGTTATGCAACGTGAAACCGAGACCGTGGATGGTGAAACGCACTATTTAGTAGGCACGAATCCAATGGCATTTGTCCAGGAAGAAACTGACTATGAACGAACTGCGTTCCTCCCCGATGGATCAGCGATCGGCGATGTGCCAGGTGAAATGATCGAGGTTGACGGAGCCGAAATACTCCGATACGAACTTCCAGCGACAATCAGCTTTTTCGTGTTAAACCCATCCGCTCCTCCGTTCGACGATGTTCACTTCCGTCGTGCCGTCGCAGCCAGTTCCGATGTGGATTCAGCAACTTGGTATCCCGGTGATACTCCGAGATTGATAACCGACGATGTCACGACCCTATCCCTCGAAGATAACTACGTCAGCTACAACACGGATGTAGCGAGAACTGAACTCGATCGATCTAAATACGCGCTACATACCGACAGATGGGAAATCGGGTTTCTGCAGGCCGAGAATTGGGGATTAGCGTACGATTTCGACCTTATTTTCGATCAATGGAGCGAACTGCTCAACGTTGACGTTCGAGAAGGGCACTACGACCACAATGTCATCGACGATTTTGGCGGCAGAAATAACGATGAGTACCACGTCAGCTTGTATCACCAAGGTCCGGCATACCCGGACCCTTCTACAGTCCTACGAGTAATTGACGCCCCGTTCGGCGAAATCGGCAAAGCTCCCGAATTCGTCAAGGTGGAAGAAATGATGAATGCTGCGGCTGTCGAATTGGACTTGGCGAAAAGGCACCAGATGTATCTCGAAGTCGAAAACTATCTGGCCGATCAAGCCCTTGTGATCCCCATCGAAGTGTTCCCATCGAACGAACACTACCGGGTCCAGCCGTGGGTCCACGACCTGCATCCGCCTAAGTACCCGGGATCGACTTTCTACAACGTTTGGCTGGATCACAACGCGCCAAAGCGAGAGCTTCCGTCACCGTAGACAGTTACGCTCATCACCGCTCAACATCCACCCACCGCCGTTCCACCCACGACTTGTGAATCGCATCTACGATCCGCGCTGCCTCAAGCCCGGCCTCGAAACCAGTGAAAACCAACGACTGATCGCTAGCCAGCGCACCAGCGACGAATTGCTCATACGGCTGGGAGTAGGGCGGACCCGGATCGATTTTAGCAACCGGCATATTGTCACCGGACGAACCTAATATGCTGTCATTTCCATCCGAAATGATCCGACCGCTTGAACCAGCCACGTCCACGGTCACGCCGCGGCCGCGCTCTTCGCCGCGCTGCACAAAGCTCGTGTGGATAACCGCGTAAGCTCCGTTGACGTACTCCAACAAAAACGCCGACGAATCGGGAACCTTAACGTCGAATCCCTCGGGCGCATCGACGAACTCTCGATGTGCCTCCGCCGTGTTCAGCATCGCCGACACCCGCGCGACTTCGCCGTTGAGCACTCGAGCCATGTCGAAGACGTGTATCAGCTCATAAACAGTGCCTCCGCCTTGTTCGGGCAAGAAGCGCCACGATCCGACATCCGGCCGAACATCTTGCTGCATCGACATCCCCCACCTGATATTGACGTGATACACATCACCAACGTATCCCGCATCGATCAACCTTCCCATCCGTCCAACAGGCGTTCGTCCACGTTGATTGAAGTTGACCGCATGTATTACACCCGCGTCCTGTGCCGCGCTCAGCATCTCTTCACAATCCGCAGCATTCAACGCCAACGGTTTCTCACACAGCACCGAGCGCCCTGACGCGATCGCATCAAGCGCGTACTGCTTGTGCGAATCGGTAGGGGTGATGATGTCAATCGCATCGATGTCGGGATCATTCAGCATCGCCCGATGATCCACAAACCCCTTCGGAACTCCCCACTGCTCCTGCATCTCCCGAAGCGGCCCCTCCGACCGCCGCATGAATGCAACAACTTCAACCTCCGGAATCCCGGCGAAAGCCTCCATGTGCTGCGCGGCAAATCCACCCGCGCCGATTATTCCAACTCGTAGCTTTTGATTTTTCACTGCTTGTCCATTTCATTTTCGATGTCTTTTGGCTAGACGATGCCGACAACGTCGCTTATATATCTTACATACGTGTTGTAACATCACTTCCATTCAGATTTGATTACACTGTAAACATCATCTTTGAGGAATCGTCCATGACAACTTTAGAACAACGGGTTAGCCGCTTAGAAGGCGGTTACGAACATCTGACCACCAAGGCTGACCTGGCCGACCTAATGGCAGACTTGAAAACGGATATCTCTCGGGTTGAATCTCGCTTGGAAGCAAAGTTGGCCAGTTTGGAGAGTCGGCTCCTGCGGTGGATGATCGCGATGGTTATGACTTCGATCATCGTGGCGACATCAGTATCAACGTTCATTCAAGGGTTCGTCGATTAATTCGGCACCGCCCGCAATCCCATCGCCTACGATCAAACCGCCTGCAAACCACCCGGTCCCGTCGCCCTAAACGCATCTTCCGATATCCCGTACGCGCTCCCATGAATTGCGCCACCAGGGAACACCTTACCCGGATTGAAGCGCTCTCCAGCTCCAAAAGCGGGGCGTAGCATCGCCATCGCGGCCATATCGGCCTCGGTGAAAACTAGCGGCATGTAGGCCTGTTTCTCGATGCCGATGCCATGCTCGCCACTCAGCGCGCCGCCCGCATTGATGCAAGCCTCTAATATCCGCTCGCCACACTCGATCACGCGTCGAACCTGGGCTCGGTCACGCCCGTCGAACAGAATGCATGGATGGAGGTTACCGTCACCAGCGTGGAACACGTTCCCGATGGTCAACCCCAACTCCTCGCCGATTTCCCTCACTTGACGCATTACGTCTCGCAGCTTGGTTCGAGGAACGACGCCATCGACGAGATAGTAGTTCGGAGCAATCGTTCCGAAAGCGCCAATCGCACCCTTGCGGGTCGCCCATAGCTCCGCTCGCTTCTCATCATCCTCTGCCTCGCGAATCTCCGATGAGTTGTTCGCACGACAGATTTCGCGCACTCGCTGGCCGTGTTCGTCAACCGTTTCTCGTAGCCCGTCGAGTTCAACTATGAGCACCGCTTCCGCATCTTCCGGGTATCCAGGGTGATAAACCGGTTCGCACGCATCGATCGTCACGCGGTCCATCATCTCAATGGCCGACGGCACCATACCGGCGCCGATAATGTCCGAAACCGACTGCGAGGCATCGTCGAGCGAGCGAAACGCTGCCAACATCGTCAATACCGCTTCTGGCTTGCGCATCAAACGCACCGCCACCTTGGTCACGATTCCCAGCGTCCCCTCAGAACCGATGAACGCACCGCGTAGATCGAATCCAAACGTATCCCTTGACGTTCCGCCGAGCCAAACCTTCTCTCCATCGGCAAGCACAACCTCGATACCCAAAACATGGTTCGTTGTGACACCCAACGCCAAACAGTGCGGTCCGCCAGCATTCTCCGCCACGTTACCGCCGATAGTGCACGCCCGTTGCGACGACGGATCAGGAGCGTAATACAGCCCGTACTGAGCCACCGCCTCCGACAACTCGATATTGACAAGTCCCGGCTCTACGATAGCGACTCGATTTTCAACGTCAACCTCCAAAACTCGATTGAGTCGCGTTACAGGCAACACAACGGAGTCGTGCAACGGTACCGCACCACCACTCAAACCCGTTCCAGCGCCACGCGGCACGATATTCGCGTCATGCTCATGGGCTGCCTTCACGCACGCCGCCAACTCCTCAGCTGAACCCGGCAGGACGACCGCGCCGGGCGGCGAACGGTCTATCGACCCGTCGTATTCGTAGAGCAACAAATCATCTGAACCCCAGATGACATACTCTTCGCCGACGATGTCCCGCAGGCGCTCTATCAACTTCTCGTCAATCATCAAGATGCTTTTCGTGCAAAACCGTCATCATTCCCATGAAACCGCCTTTTCGCCCGCGCAAAACACCGTCATTTCCAAACAACCGCCGTCATTCCCGCGGACGCGGGAATCCAGAAATGTCAAGCACGCCATCAAGACGCGTTGTCATCCATGAACTGTTGCGCGCTGTTCAACAGCAACTCGTGGATCCAGACGGAACTCATGATGTCGTCGCTCATCATTCGGCCCTTACTTCGAATGTAGGCCGATAGTTTATTAGCCGCCTTCACGACGTCCGGATGTTCACATTCGCCGGGGTAACCGATACCTTGCGCAAAGTCGTTCATCCCGATGCCGAAGTAATGGATGCCGTCGACCGCCAAAATGTCGTCGATGTTGTCTATCGAACCCTGATCCTCAAGCAACGCGCCGACAAGTATGTTGTCGTTGGCCTGTTGATAGAAATCCCGCTTGTCGCCCCAAGCATCCGGCGTGAACGAGTAGTTGGTCCCGCGGTTCCCACCGAACGAACGGTGTCCGATCGGACCGAAGTAGCACGCATCCACCAGCTTCTCGGCATCCTCACCACTCGCTATGTGCGGCCCCATGATCCCTTGTATGCCGCGGTCCAGATACCCCAAGATGTGCGACGTTTCAACGTTCTCAACACGCGCAATCGCCGTAGCACCGGCGGCTTCAACTGCCCGAACCATCTCCTCCAACTCCGTATAACCGAACGGGCCATGCTCGCCGTCCAACCATACGTAGTCAAAATCCATGCGACTCAGTATCTCGACATCCCAAACTGACGGGAACGTCATCTGATACCCGAGCGCCTTACGGCCCTCATTCATCGCCTTTAGGACGCGGTTTTCGCGAACCATCATCTCTGCCATCTATCAACTCCCTTGAGTTCTTCCGATTACAAGATTCGACGCTTTCCGGCGTCAAAACGTCTCGTTCTTTAACTTGACCGCGGTCCCGTAACAAAAGACGCTGTAGTTCTGATCCGAACCATGCTGGCCCGAAGGTTGGATCGGGTTAATCCTCAAATCGATAACCGCGTCGGCTCCGATGTTCTCGGCCGCAGTCGTCAAACGATCAATCGCCTCCGCAGCCTTCTCCTCAACGTTGTTCGTCCCGCCACGCCCAAGTTTCTCCGCACCCGACACTAATCCAAGCACAATCTCGATCTCTCGACCAGGCACGAAATTCGTCGTTGTCAACACCACTGGTGAGTCTTTTCCCCATGTCATGGCTTGGATCCTCCGGTTTCTATCGGCTGCCAATAACTACTTCAGCTTTACCGCCGTACCGTACGCGAAAATCTCGGAGAATCCTTGACCCACCGACGACGTGTTGTAACGAGTCGCCACCACTGCATCGGCACCTATACTCTGCGCCTCCGCAATCATCTGAGCCGTCGCTTCTTCTCGAGTGTCCCGCAAAAGACTCGAATACTCGGAAACCGCTCCGCCGGTTATGTTCTTGATCCCCGCCATGAAGTCGTACCCAATCCCACGGGCCCGAACCGCATTCCCGCGCACCATCCCTAACACCTCCGCCGTATCCTTGCCTTCCACTTGTTCTGTCGTGACGACGATCATATTGTTCTGCCTCTCGGGGTCCGCGACCCGTATCCGCTAACTGCTTCAAAGTTAACACTTCAGTCTCCGTTATTCGTGTCGAAGACCTATGTTGTTAGTATCCTGTTTACCCGGTCGAAACCGCTACACGATGATCGACCGACACTGAACCAAAGAACTGGAGAAACATGTACCCGAGCACCATCAGATCGAAACTGGCAACCGGCGGCGCTGTCCTCAGTAGCAGTATGTTTTCGCGCGAACCCCACGTGGCGCACACCATCTACAGCAGCATCAAGCCCGATTGGGTCTGGATCGACCAAGAGCACAGCCCATGGGGCACCGAGAGCATCGGCACGATCTGCGTACAAGGTCGCAACCTCGGCGTCTCACCCGTCATCCGCGTCCCGTGGAACGACCCCGGAGACATCAAGAAGGCCTACGACGTCGGTGCCGTCGGGGTAATGGTCCCACAGGTCGACAACCCCGAGGAAGCCGCCGACGCCATCCGGTACGCAAAGTACCCCCCGATGGGCGAACGCGGCATCGCACCGTGGTTCGCATCCTTGCTTGACATCACCCAAGACGATGTCCTTGAACACGCCAACAACGAAACCCTGCTGATCATCCAGATGGAGAGCACCGAGGCATACGAGAAACTCGACGACACCCTGGCCCTCGAAGGCTTCGAAGTCCTTCTCGTCGGCCCGACCGACCTCTCCGCGACGCTCGGAATCCCCGGGCAGATCCACCACGACCGCGTCGAGCAAATAATGTCCGACGTCGCCCAACGCATAAAAGGCACCGGTAAAGCCTTGGCAACCACCTTCGGAGACCCCGAAGTGGCCCGTCGCTGGATCGGCGAAGGCTACACGATGATGAACATCAGCAGCCCGCTCGCCCTCGGCTGCGGCCCCTTAGCCAAAATGTTCGCCGAACTCCGCGAAGAGTTCCCCTGCGAGTAGCTAGCGGACCAGCGCCCCAACCCTCGGCCACGCGCATTGTCAAGCGCGTTAACATAGCTCGATTATGGAACCTCGCGAACCAGAATACCTCCGCGATCTGGTTCGCGAGTTATGTGCTTTGGAATCAGAGACCGCGTGGGTCGAATTCAAGGTCAATAACACGAATCCCAACACCATCGGCAAAAATATCTCGGCCCTGGCCAACAGCGCGGTGCTGCACGACAGACCGTTCGGATACGTGGTCTGGGGCGTAGATGACGAAACCCACGAAATCATCGGTACTGAGTTTTCGCTTGAACCAACGGGCGAAGGTCCCCGCGAACCACGCATTCGGGCAAGCCTGAGCGACAACTGCGATTTCCAGTTTTACTCCATCGAAGTTGACCATCGAAAGGTCGTCATTCTTGAGGTAAACCCGGCGCGACAGTACCCCGTCAGGTACAGAAGCGAAGCGTTCATTCGAGTAGGAAGCGCGACAAAACCGCTGCAAGCCGCCCCTCAACTCGAAGCCCGGTTATGGCGACTACTCGACCAACTTAGTTTCGAAGATGGAATCGTGGCGATGAATCTGACGGCAGATGAAATCCTAAAGGTTCTTGACTACCCGTCGTATTTCGACTTGTTGAATCAACCCCTTCCCGACGGCAACTCAAACACCTTGGACATAATGCGACGCGACCGCCTGATAGGAATTTCGGATGCTGGCGGTTGGGATATCACCAATTTGGCGGCTATTCTGTTGGGTCGCGATCTGAACGATTTTCGCACTCTTGCCCGCAAACGGTTGCGAGTCATAAGGTACGACGGGTCAGGACGCTCCAATGCTGCCAGAGAACGGCAGTTCGATTTGGGCTATGCGTCCGCTTTCCAAAGAGTCATAGAGCACATCATGGCGCTCGTGCCGACGAACGAAGTCATCGAGAATGCTCTGAACATCGAGATACCCATGTTTCCTGAAGTGGCGGTTCGAGAACTTGTCGCAAATGCTGTTATCCATCAGGATTTCCACGCGACTGGATCAGGGCCAATGGTAGAGATCTTCGAAGACCGAATCGAGGTCACCAACCCCGGACAACCGCTTGTCGAAACACTGCGGTTCTTGGACGCACCCCCAAAATCTCGAAACGAGACAATCGCCTCATTAATGCGTCGATTCGGAATATGCGAAGAACGAGGCAGTGGGATCGACAAGGTCGTTGACATGATCGAGGTCCATCAGCTACCCGCACCGCTATTCGAAGTCGTCGGCGACTCGACGCGATGTGTGCTTTTCGCCCACAAAGACCTCTCGGAAATGAGCCGGGAAGAACGCATTCGAGCTTGCTACTGGCACGCTTGCCTACGACATCTGACAAGTCGAACGACAAACAATCAATCCATCCGTGAACGGTTCGGCATCCCAAACCACCGATCTGACCAAGCCTCTCGGTTACTCAAAGAAGCCGTGGATTCAGGCATGCTGATCATTCGTAACCCTGATGCTGGAAACAAGAGCCGCTCTTACTTGCCAAACTGGGACGCGCTACCGTCCAACTTTTGATTTCTTTGCTTGTTCTTTGCGCGTAAGACCTCTTACGAAAGATTTCACTGAGGTACCAAACTCAGAAACTCCCAAATTTTCTTTGCCCGTTCTTTGCGCAAAAAGCCTTTTCCGAAACAAACCTCTCAGATTCCAAGTTCAATCATGCCCAAGATTTCTTTGCCTGCTCTTTGCGCGTAAGACCATTTCCGAAGGTTCTCACCGAGATTCCAAACTCATAAACCGCCAAAATTTCTTTGCTCGTTCTTTGCACCTAACCGCGCAAACCCCAAATCACACAACCTTCATACCATTGAGTCGTAGCGCTGGCAAACAAAGCAGAAATCCCTCAACTTTGATAACCCTCTACCTAGTCCGCCACGGCCAAACGAACGGCAACGCAACCGACGTCGCCCATGGTTTTTACGACGATGAGCTCAACGAGAAGGGCAGAGCGCAGGCCGAGCTGCTCGGGCAAAGGCTCAAAAATCACCATTTCGACGCCATATATTCGAGCGACTCTAAACGGGCGATCCAGACCGCCGAACCGTTGCTCAAATTCAGATCCGATTACGACATCGAGACTAGCCCCGAGTTACGCGAAAAATCCTTCGGGGAGTACGAAGGTCTCCCCTGGCGTCAGATCCTCGACGATTTTCCCGAAATCCTCGACCCTGATATCGGCTCGGACGTAAAGATACCCGGTGGTGAATCCGATCGCGAGCACATGGAACGGGTCGCGAAATTCACCAGAAGGATCATCGACAATCATGGAAAAGACGCAACGATCCTCGTCTTTAGTCATGGCGGCTCGATAAAGGCCGCGGCTGCCCACATGTGTGACCTCCGGCTAGGGGACAAGTGGCGCCTAAAAACCGACAACACCGGCATCAGCGCCATAATCTCCGAACCCACCTGGCGCGACGACGGCTGGCAAATCGAACGCTGGAACGACACTCACCACCTGAACCTCGCACAATTGAATCTGGCTTGAGCACGTCCAACCTCATCGTCAACCCATCGCCGCGCACCATCTACCTCGTTCGACACGGCGAAACCGAGGGTAACTTGGACGACAAAGCCCAAGGGCATTTCGACGCGTCGCTCACTGATCTGGGCAGACTTCAAGCCGAAGCGCTGGGCAGACGTCTGTCCGATACCAAATTCGACGCCGTCTATTCCAGCGACCTCCGCAGAGCTTTCGAAACCGCAAAAGCGGTCATCGCTCGGCAATCCGAACTTCAGATTCACACGAGCCAGCAACTTCGCGAGTACCACTTCGGCGACTTTGAGGACGTTCACTGGGAAGAGGTACGCGAAAAGGATCCCGACCTCTTCAAACGCTGGAAAAACCTGAATACCCGGATAGACATCAGATTCCCCGGCGGAGAATCGTTACGGGAGGCGTGGCAAAGAGTAGGCGATTTCCTGCAACAGACCCTCGCACGCCATCGTGAAGGAAACGAGACAATCCTAGTCGTCGGACACGGCGGATCGCTCCAAGCCCTCCTCGCACATCTTCTCAACGTTCCCGCCTCGCATCAATGGTTCTTCACCTTCAACAACACGAGCGTGACCATGCTCAAAGAGCATCCTTACACACCGAACACATGGCGAACCTATGCGTTCAACGACACCAGCCACCTCAACGGCATCGATCACATCGACAGATCAAAAATCTGACCACCTATTTCTCGCAAACAACCCCATCACCATCACCGTCCCGAGGGCCGACAACCAACTCTCTCGGAAACCCTTTTCCGTCCCCTTTTGTCCCCTTGACGCGCTCCAATCCGGCGTCTTCTGCTTCTTCGCAACTGCTATACACGTTGCCAGCCTTGGAAGAATCGACCGCCGTAGTTGCCGTGGGTTCCGTTGTCAGGATCGCGGTTGGCACAAGTCCAATCTCGTCGGGATCGATCTCGCACACATAACCGTCCTGGTCGCCATCACGTTCGCCAGTAACAATCTCGATTGGAAATCCCCAACTTGGCCCTTGTTTGCCGGGCTCGCGCTCAATCCCTGCTTCTTCAGCTTCTTCACAGGTTTCGTAAGTCACTGCAAGTTCAGCGGTGACCGTCAGCTCTTCGGTTGATGTCATGGTAGGTGACGGTGCAGTATCGCTAACGGGAACGATCGTTGGCTCTTCAGTTGGCATTGGTTCGGATGTGGGTTCGGGTGCTGCAATGGGTTCTTCAGTAGCGGTGACTGTCGGATTGGATTCCGGTTTTGATGAAGTCGAAGATGAACTGGCTTCCTCGCATACGTATCCATCGCCATCACCATCTCTTTCACCTGTAACGATGTTGTCTGGAAATCCCCAACCAGTGCCTTCCGTGCCCGGTTCTCGCTCCAATCCAGCGTCCTCAGCCTCCTCGCAGGTTTCGTAAGTCGCGCCTACCTCGTCGTTTTCGGTAGTAACCGTCGGATGTTCCGTTGCTGTAGGCGATGGGGCAGTATCGCCAACATGAGTAGCCGTAGACGTTTGAGTTGGCATCGGTTCAGAGGTAGTTTCACGTGCCGACGTCGATTCCTCATTAGGCGGAGATGCTTCCGTCATACCGGGAACCACAATATGCCCGGCCTCAACCAAAGCCTCGCAGTTCGCCCGATGTTCCTTAAAATCTCGAGGCGCTGTCGCGTCGTACTCAACAGCAAGACCTTCATCCAACAGAAAATCCCTCAGCATCCGACCATCCGGCGCACGAATATCACCCAGAATCCGACTGAATCCCCCGTCCTCAAACCCCGTCATCAACACATGCTGGCCGTCTTCCGACAAAAACTCCTCAACTCGAGACTTCGACCAGTTCCCGCACACCTTCTCAAACTCATTGCTCGTCCGAGTCTCTGGCGTATCTACTCCCTCGATACGAACAGTCTGTATCTGCAATTCCACAACATTCACCGACCCAATCTTCACCTCGACTGTATCCCCATCCAATACTCGGACAATCTCAACCCCATACTCATTATCACCCAGTGGTTCAGATATCGACGTCGGAGATGGTAAAGGAGGCGGCGAAGGCAGGGGAGTGGGCGTCGCAAACTCGATGATCGCCCGCGGTTCAGACGTTGAGTTCGGCGACGGTGGAACCGGCGAAGGCTCTACTGCAGCCGTCGGCACACTAATCGGCGTCGGGATTACAGTCTCCGCGCAACCCACCAACAAAACAGCGACGATCGCGCTCGCGACTACGGAGATCAGTAATTTGGTAACCACGGAAAATCGATGTTAATTCGCTCGAGTCATGAAAAACCGCAGATGTTCTTGACCACACACGGCGCGCCGCGTTTAAATTCAACACCTACATCGTCAACGCAACACGATTCGCCGTCGTCCCACCTTCACGTCCTTGCCACTCCGCAAACTCGAACGCCTCGTTGATCTGTTCCAGCGGATACTTGTGCGAAATCACGTCCGCCACTGGGATTCGGTCCTGCATTCGAACCAAAAACTGCAACGCCGCTTCGATGATCCACGGATCGTAGTGCGTCGTACCCAACCACTGCGTCTGCCCGCCGATCACCTTCGATGCCGGGATCGTAATCGTGCCCTCCCCAATGTTCCCAATGTCGATGTACTTGCCGTTCGTCCGAACCATGTCCAACCCTTCCAACGCCGCAGCGGCAATGCCAACCACTTCGACCACGACATCAGCACCGACTCCATCGGTCAGCTCCATCACCCGTTCGACGCGTGCCTCCGGCGTCGGATACTCAACCAACGAGATCGTGTCAGTCGCTCCAACCTTCATCGCCAAATCCAAACGTGGCTGCTGTCCATCGATCACGATCACCCTCGATGCGCCCTTTTCGGCTGCGACCGCCGTGGCGTAGATGCCCAAACCACCTGCGCCTTGGATCACCACTCGGTCCCCAAAATCCATCTTCGCCCGCTCCAAACCGAACAAAACCTGCGACAACGCACAGTTCACCGGCGGCACCGCATCGGTCGGCAATTCGTCCGGAACCTTGAACGCGTAGTGCCCCGGCGGCAGATAGTAGTAGTCCGCATAGCCGCCATCGCAGAACGGGTAGCTGTCTAAGTCCTTTCGCCTCGATCGGTGCGGACACGCATGAAACTCGCCCCGGATGCACCAGTAGCAACGATTACAAGGGTTGAAGAACGGAAACGCCACGCGATCGCCTTCCCTCAACGGATGCCGCATCGCATCCGTTTCAATACCCTTTCCTAGCGAGTGCACAACTCCGGTAAATTCATGCCCCACGATCCGATTCGAGTGCGTTGACATATCGCCTCGCCAGATGTGAAGGTCGGAGCCGCAAATCACCGCATCGGTGTTCTTGATGAGCAACCCTCCCGGTTCAACTGTCGGCGTCGGAAACTCACCCAATTCGAAGGGAACACCTGGTTTGTCAAATATAGTCACTTTTCCGACTGGCATCGTTGGCCTCTTTCTCTACATCGCGAGTGCCACGCGGTTGGCCGTGGTGCCACCCTCGCGTCCGTGCCACTCAGCAAACTCGAACGCTTCATTGATCTGCTCCAACGGAAACGTGTGCGAGACAACATCCGCAACCGGAATCCGATCCTGCACCCGGACAAGGAACTGCAACGCTTCCTCAATGATCCAAGGATCGTAGTGAACCGTACCCAGCCATTGCGTCTGGTTGCCGATTATCTTCGCGGCGGGAAACTCAATGCTACCCCCGCCGATATTCCCAATGTCGATGTACTTCCCATTAACCCGCACCATGTCCAGTCCCTCCAACGTCGCCGACGCGATGCCCACGACCTCCACAACTACATCGGCACCAACGCCGTGCGTCAACTCTCTGACCCGATCGACCCTCGACTCAGGCGTTGGATAGTCAGACATCGAGACCGTGTCCGTAGCCCCACACTTTATCGCCAGATCCAACCGCGGTTGCTGACCATCAATCACGATCACCTTCGATGCACCTTTCTCCGAAGCAATCGCCGTCGCATAAATCCCTAATCCGCCGGCGCCTTGAATTACGACGGTATCCCCAAAACCCATCTTCGCCCGCTCCAAACCGAACAGAACCTGAGAAAGCGCGCAATTCACCGGCGGCACAGCGATCGTCGGCAATTCGTCCGGCACCTTGAAAACATAGTGCCCCGGCGGCAAGTAGTAGTAGTCCGCCATCCCAGCATCGCAATATGGATGCTCCTCCAACGTGTACCACCGACCCCGATGCGGGCAAGCATGATGCTCACCGCGAACGCACATGTAGCAACGATTACAAGGATTGAAAAACGGAAACGCCACTCGATCGCCCTCTCTCAACGGCCTCCGCAGCGAATCCGTCCACACGTCATTCCCGCGAACGCGGTAACCCAACGAATGAACCACACCCGTAAACTCATGTCCCGTCAACTTGCGAATCGGCGGTATTGGAACATCACCATCACCGCGCCAACCATGCAGGTCCGAACCGCAAATCACCGCATGCGTGTTCTTAACCAATAACCCGCCCGGTTCGATCTCCGGCGTCGACAACTCGACGATGTCTAACGGAACTCCCGAAGTTGTGAAAACAGCTACTCTGCCGTTCGGCAAGAATCACCCCTCACTCTTCTTAGCTCCGATCGGCAACGTAGGTAATCACATCGTCAACGCAACCCGGTTCGCGGTCGACCCACCTTCGCGCCCCTGCCACTCGGCGAACTCGAACGCATCGTTGATCTCCTCCAACGGATACTTGTGCGAAATAACATTCGCGATCGGCATCCGATCTTGGACTCGAACCAAGAACTGCAACGCCGCCTCGACGATCCACGGGTTGTAGTGCATCAGGCCCTGCCACTGAGTCTGGTTGTTAATGATCCTGCGAGCAGCAAACTCGATGCTCCCGCCGCTGATGTTGCCGATGTCTACATACTTGCCGTTAAAACGCACCATGTCCAAACCCTCCAACGTCGCCGCCGCGATGCCCACCACCTCAACCACGATGTCGGCTCCAACACCGTGGGTCAACTCGCGAACCCGTTCGACCCTCGACTGAGGAGTGGGGTAGTCCACCATTGAAATGGTGTCCGTAGCGCCACACTTCATCGCCAAATCCAATCGCGGTTGCTGACCATCAATGACGATCACCTTCGATGCACCCTTCTCGGAAGCGACAGCAGTGGCGAATATCCCGAGACCGCCCGCGCCTTGGATCACAACCGTGTCGCCGAAATCCATCTTGGCGCGCTCTAAACCAAATAAGACCTGCGACAGCGCACAGTTGACCGGCGGCACCGCGTCCGTCGGCAATTCGTCCGGCACCTTGAAGGCGTAATGACCCGGCGGCAGGTAGTAGTAATCAGCCATACCCCCGTCGCAGTAAGGATGGCCGTCCAGACCTTGATGGTTCGACCTGCCGCGATGCGGACACGCATGATGCTCGCCTCGGATGCACCAGTAACACCGATTGCACGGATTGAAGAAGGGGAACGCGATCCGGTCGCCCTCTTTCAACGGCCGACGCAATGAATCCGTCGAAACGCCAGAGCCCAATGAATGGACAACGCCCGTGAATTCGTGTCCGGTGACTCGGCGCTTAGGCGGCGGCAACACATCGCCATCGCCACGCCAACCGTGCAGATCAGAACCGCAAATGACGGCGTGAGTGTTCTTGACCAACAGACCTCCCGGATTGATTTCCGGTGTCGGCAACTCCTCGATGTGGAACGGCACTCCAGTCTGTGTGAATACGGCAACTTTTCCGGTTGGCATTTCTATCCTCTTTTGGATGCTCGCGACATCGTTCAAACGCGCCGCGCATGATGCTCGCGAATATATCCCATTCGGTCCGTTTATGGACGCCGCGTATGTATACTTTCGACTCGTTTAACAGAGGTGCGCCCAAAGCGAGATTATGCTGGTCGAAAGACCGATACCAAGGGCACTCCCCAGCGACGACAAATACGAAAGGCAGATCCGATTGCTCGAACGATTCCACGTCCCACATGACATCGCCGTCCATGTCGAAATCGAAGACATGCGCGCAACAGTCGAAGACATCTTCCGAAAGATGGGAATGCCCGAGGATGACGCTGTCCAATCGGCTGACGTCCTCGTCTACGCCGACGCCCGAGGCATCGAATCCCACGGTGTCTCAAACATGCTCCGCAGCTACGTCGCCTCCTTTGGGCAAGGCGGCATCAACCCGACTCCCGAACCGAAGATCATCCGCGAACTTCCCGCCGCCGCAACCCTCGATTGCGATGGCGGCCATGGACTAGCCGTCGGCCCGATGGCTATGCGCATGGCCATGGATAAGGCAGAGGTTTACGGCATCGGCACCGTTACCGCCGTCAACGGTCGCCACTTCGGTGCTTGTGCCTACCACGCCGCAATGGCGCTCGAACGCGACATGATCGGCGTCGCCATGACCACTGGCGGAGTCAACGTGGCACCCGTCCACGGCGCTGAACGCTTGGTCGGCCTAAACCCCCTAGGTATCGCCGCACCGACACGCGACGAACCGCCCTTCATCTTCGACGCCTCCATGAGTAGCGTCGCCGGAAACAAAATCGTCCTCGCAAAGCGCATCGGCGTTCCCGTTATGCCCGGCTGGGTAGCCAAATCCGACGGCACACCCGTAATGGAGGAGGCCGAGGTCCCCGACGACTTCATCATGCTCCCCGCGGGAGCCACGCGTGAACTCGGAGCCCACAAAGGCTACTCCATGGCCGTAATGATCGAGATCCTCGCCGGAATCATGGGTGGAAACGGCGGTGGACCCAATCGACGCCAAGGCGCATCCCACCACTTCATCGCCTACAACCTCGAAGCCTTCACCGACATCGAAGACTTCAAGACCGACATGGACGAGTACATGCGGGCTCTCTCAAACAGCAAGCCTGCCCCCGGTCAAGACCGCGTCGTCTACGCCGGCCTACCCGAACACGAAGAAGAGATCGAACGCCGGGAACACGGCATACCGTACCACCCAGAAGTTATCGACTGGTTCCGCAGCATAACCGCCGAACTGGAAATCCCGTGGAGGCTGACGTGAAAAACTAAGGTTTCCCCCGCGAGCAGGGGGAAACGTCCGAAGGACAAAGAGGGCACACGCCGCAAAACCCCCGTCATTCCCGCGAACGCGGGAACCCAGAACCAATAAAGCACCCAACCAACAAGGAACCAATAATGGGCATAAACAAATGCATCGACCTGCTAAAAGAGGGACAACCCTTCTACGCAACGCACACTCCTGAACTCTCCTACGACGTCGGCGTCGAAATGGCCCAGACATGGGCCGACATGATTCTCGTCGACTTCGAGCATCGCCACTTCGACATGGGCGGCCTCACTGCATTCATGAAAGGCCTCACCGCTGGCGGACCCACTGCGAGCGGACACCTGACGCCAACCGTCGTCACAACTCTCCCGCACAACGCAATCTCCGTCGAAGAAGTCCGCTACAACGCCTGGCAGATGCGACACGCACTCACCACCGGCGTCCATGGACTCCTCCATACCCACGCACGCGACCCCGAAGCCGTCAAATGGTTCGTCGCCGCATGCCGCTACCCATTCCAGACTCTCGCACGAGACGTCATCCCCGAAGGACTCCGCGGCGGAGGCGGGCAGGGCGCACCTGCCGAGCTATGGGGAATGTCCGCTCGTGAATATGTCGAAAGAGCCGATCCCTGGCCTCTCAACCCGAACGGCGAACTCCTCCTCGGCCTCAAGATCGAAGACCGCCACTGCCTACCGAACGCCGACGAAATCGCCGACGTCCCGGGCATAGGATTCGCAGAGTGGGGCCCCGGCGACATGGGAATGTCCTACGGCAACCCCGACGCACACGACCCACCGTACCCCGACTACATGGACCACGCACGCGACACCGTGAAAAACGCACTCGACAAAGCAGGCGTAGGCTTCTACTCCGGTTGGCGCGACGACAACATGACGATGGAACAGACCGTCGACCACCTAATCGACGTCATCGGCGTAAAGATGATGGGCGCCCCCAACAAAGAGTTCGCCGACTACGGCCGAGCCAAAACCGGCCGAACAATGCCCGTCTAACAGCGGGCAACCGTCATTCCCGCGAACGCTGGAACCTAGAACCTACAAGGTAGGGGCGACCCCAATCGACAATCGGCAGGTCGCCCTTACTCCCCAAACAGGTCTACCGCAGCGACTCCCGTTTTTTCAATCCCCGTACACGCGTAGATCTGTAGTAGCGCGCGAACTCGATTCATACCGAATGGTCGACCAGAATCACTTCGCTCTATCGGTCCGAATCTCGTCCAAATCGCAATCCCATCCGATCCCCTTCAAACCACGCGCTTCGCGAACCGATGCAGCCTCGATCGCCAAAGAACGCAAAGCAAAATTGATCGCATCTTGTTTGGTGGGCAATTGGAATCGGCGCATCACTTCAGCGCATGCCGTTTCGTCGATATCCACGTTTATCCGCGACATACTCTAATCGGACGCGAACATGAACGCCCAGACTCGCATTTAGGCGATAAAGTAAGTTTGCGCGCCACAAACCGCGTCGATTGATCACAACCGAAGGTAACACGACCATGAGCATAAACAAATGCATCGACCTGCTAAAAGAGGGCCAGCCCTTCTATGCAACCCACACCCCTGAACTCTCCTACGACGCCGGTGTCGAACTGTCCCAAACCTGGGCCGACATGATCCTCATCGACTTCGAGCATCGCCATTTCGATGTCGGCGGCCTCGGCGAATTCATGCGCGGACTGAAAGCAGGCGGACCAACACCCAGCGGACATCTCACACCAACCGTCGTCACAACCCTCCCGCACAACGCTATCTCCGTCGAAGAAGTCCGCTACAACGCCTGGCAGATGCGACACGCACTCACCACCGGGGTCCACGGTCTTCTCCACACCCACGCTCGCGACCCCGAAGCCGTCAAATGGTTCGTCGCCGCATGCCGATACCCCTTCCAAACCCTTGCGCGAGACATCATCCCCGAAGGACTCCGCGGCGGAGGCGGGCAGGGCATACCTGCTGAGATCTGGGGCATGTCGCCACGCGAATACGTCCAAATCGCGGATCCGTGGCCCCTCAATCCCGACGGCGAACTTCTTCTCGGCCTCAAGATTGAAGACCGCCACAGTCTGCCGAACGCCGACGAGATCGCAGCAGTTCCCGGCATCGGATTCGCAGAGTGGGGACCCGGCGACATGGGAATGTCCCACGGCAACCCCGACGCCCACGACCCGCCGTACCCCGACTACATGGACCACGCACGCAACACCATCAAAGACGCCCTCGACAAGTCAGGCGTCGGCTTCTACTCCAGCTGGGCCGATGACAACTTAACGATGGAACAGCGCGTCGACCACCTAATCGACGTCATCGGCGTAAAAATGATGGGCGCACCCAACAAAGAATGGGCCGACTACGGCCGAGCCAAAACCGGCCGCACCATGCCGGTCTAACCCTCATCCCGCTGAACGGGTGTTGTCCACAATCACCGTCATTCCGGCGAAAGCGGGAACCCAGAACCGACAAAGTAGGAGCGGGTTTCAAATCCGCTCCGCTGAGATCTGCATGATTGGGAAATGAACTCGACGATGCGTGCCTGCTGAATCTCTGAGATACTTCGTATCACGAAACGATTGATGGTCGTGGCAAATCTGCGAAGATGTCGCGAACCAGACTGATGGGGACACATACGATGATCCGACGCGATTCACGGTTGCCCAACAACCTGATTCCGAACGTCAAGCGAATTCCCAATGCCGTACGCGAGATCGTACCGTGGCGCATCGCTCCGGTTTATCTAGGCGGATTTATCGCGGTACCGGCCTTTTTACTCGGTGAACCGTCGGTCGCCTTCGCCGAGGGCATCAGCGAATCCGAGTTCGTCTTCAACACCTTCTCGTTTCTGATCTGGGGTGTACTCGTGATGTGGATGTGCGCCGGGTTCACCATGCTCGAATCCGGGTCGGTCCGCACCAAGAACGCATCGATGATCTGCATGAAGAACATCGGTCTTTACTCAATCGCCGGTCTCGCATTCTTCTTCATCGGCTACAACCTCATGTACGTCGATGTCGGCGACTTCATCGGGTCACTGCGATTCATGTACACCTCGTCTGCTCCAGAAGTCGCTCTCTTGGAAGGTGACACCGACGCCTTGCCCGCAGTATTGGAGCAAGACTACTCAACGATGTCGGACTGGTTTTTCCAGATGGTGTTTGTGGCTACTACAGCATCGATCGTCTCTGGCGCGCTGGCCGAACGCGTGAAAATGTGGCCATTCTTCCTCTTCACTTTGGTACTTACCGCGTTGATTTATCCGATCGTTGGGGCCTGGACTTGGGGCGGCGGTTGGTTGTCTCAGATGGGATTCCAAGACTTTGCCGGCTCGACAATCGTCCACAGCACCGGCGGTTGGGCGGCATTGGCAGGTGTGATGATCGCCGGTGCCAGGCTCGGCAAGTTCCGCCGCAACGGAGAAGCCAGACCCACACCGCCCTCGAACGTCCTGATCGTCACCTTGGGCATATTCATCCTATGGTTCGGTTGGTTCGGGTTCAATGGAGGATCCCAGCTAAAGCTCGGCACCGCCAGCGATGCCATCGCAATGAGCAACGTACTGGTCAACACCAACCTCGCCGCCGCCGCAGGCATCGTCGTATCGTTAGCGTTTTCCCGCTTCATCCTCGGCCGGATGGACCTCGTGGTCGGCCTAAACGGTGCCATTGCCGGTCTCGTCTCAATCACCGCCGGTCCGACCATGACCGACCACTACTGGGCAGTCATCATCGGTGCAATTGGAGGAATACTGTGCACAGCCGGCACGAAACTACTCGAGAAAGTCAAGCTCGACGACGTTGTGGGAGCAATCCCGGCTCACCTCGTCGCCGGAATCTGGGGAACATTGGCGGTATGCATCGCCGCCGGAGGTGACTTCGTCACGCAACTCGTCGGTATTCTCGCCATCGGTGCCTTCGTATTCGCAGTGTCGTGGCTGCTGTGGAAAGCACTCGCAATCAGTCCGTTGGGAATCCGAGTCGGCCGCGACGTCGAGGAACTCGGTCAGGATGCTGGTGAACTAGGAATCGAGGCATACCCTGAGTTCGTCCTAATGCCCGAGAACTACGACGACTGACCTCCAACCCTACGCAATTCCGCTAGCTGCACACATCGCGCCGTTTAGCGATAAGGTATGGAAACGCACGGCGAATCACGTCTCATTCCGCCACAACAATGAACCTAAACAAATGCATCGACCTCTTAAAACAAGGTCAACCGTACTACCACACGCCGACGCCAGAACTCTCCTACGACGCCGGACGTGAAATGGCCCAGACCTGGGCCGACATGATCCTCATCGACTTCGAGCATCGACACTTCGACGTCAGTGGCCTCGCCAAGTTCATGAAGGGCCTCACCGCCGGAGGATCCACCGCGAGCGGGCACCTCACGCCAACCGTCGTCACAACTCTCCCGCACAATGCAATCTCCGTTGAGGAAGTCAGCTACAACGCCTGGCAGATGCGACACTCGCTCGAGACGTCATTCCCGAAGACCTCTGCGGCGGAGGCGGGCAAGCCGCCCCTGCCGAGCTTTGGGGCTTGTAGCCACGCGAATACGTCGAAATTGTCGCCCGTTGGCCACTCAATCCGAACGGTGAGTTGCTCCTCGGCATAAAGATCGAAGACCGCCACAGCCTACCCAACGTCGACGAGGTCGCCGCCGTTCCAGGCATCGGCTTCGCAGAGTGGGGACCCGGCGACATGGAAATGTCCCATGGCAACCCAGACGCTCACGACCTGCCGTACCCCGACTACATGGACCACGCCCGAAACACAGTCAAATCTGGTCTAGATAAAGCCGGCGTCGGCTTCTACTCCAGCTGGGCAGACGACAACATGACGCAGGAACAGATTGTCAACCACCTAATCGATGTCATCGGCGTAAAGATGATGGGCGCCCCTAACAAAGAGTTCGCCGACTACGGCCGAGCCAAAACCGGTCGCACGATGCCAGTTTAAGCGTTGCGACTCAAATCGTCCGCCCTCACTTGTAGTACACCGCGATGTAAGCGTGCAAGAGCGCCAGTACCACTGTGAGGGCGGCCATTGACACATGGACAACTCCCCATGACGCAGTGTAGTAGCGGTTATTCACCTTGATGCCCAAAGGGCTAGCTGCGCCGACGAGCATATTGCCTAGAAATATCCAACTGAGCATCGCTAAGTAGCCGTAACCGATCTCAACGCTGTGGAGGTAAAACAGTAGCGGAACCAGAGCGCCTGTCTTTTGGTGCCAAGACAGCAGTCGTCGCAGATTGCGCCCCTTGATCCTAGAGTAGAAGAGCCACCACTGCCAGCCCATGTAAAACAACAGCGCGGTTCCGGTTACGTACTTGAACAGATCAACAGTTTGGAGATCTGCGAGCCACTCCCAGCGCAACCCCAAGATGTCCTGTACCAGATAGAGCAGAACCCCTAGGACACCCGCAACTCGCCAACGCCAAACCGCGATCGAGGCCATGAAGGGTCGTTCTCTTGAGACATTCTTGCTTGTACGATCTTGATTGACGGCACGTTCAACGACGGCATCCGGCAGATTCGAAGTCATCCCTTCTAGTGACAACTTAATGGTCCTCGCTTTGGATTTCCAACAGTGAACGCAAGGTTGCGGTTGAGGACCTCGCCGCAGCCGCAGCCATGAATACGTCAGGGGAGGGGAGATAGTATCCGTCGGCTGGCCATCGATCGCCGAGTGGCGGCGGTTCAACGAACGACTCCACTTCTTCCAAGTAGTGCTCATACGCCTCACGCACGCTTTGGCGCAGCGCCTGAACCAGCATCAGCGCCTCTGTCAAGCTGACTTCGCTCTCCGGATACGTCCACGTCGTCGCGCCCATAACGTCGCCTACCACCCAGTCAGTCTTCGGCGAGTCAGGTTCGCTGTTGTGGCAGGTCACACATGCTTCCGTCGACGCGATATCGGAGAACATGGCGGACTGGAACCCGATCTCTGGGTCCAAAAAGAACTGCGGTTGACCTGTGCGCTTGATCTCTGCAAACCACTCGGATTGTAATCCAGTGAATTGGTTGGCATCGTTGATGGGAAAGTCGGAGCCCAGAAACAGATAGAGCGGTACAGGGTTGCGCCTAAGACGTTCGGCGGTCTCACGCAGAAACAGAGCTGGTAACGGTCCGGCGTCTAATCCTTCGTCGTGCCAGTCCTCGTGGAACTGCATTCCTCGTGTTTGACCCGCACCCACAATCTCCTCGGCCCAAAGTTGGCGCACGGTGTCGTTCTCCGCTTCTAAGATCGCAAATACGGCTTCAATAGGCACTGGAGGACCACCGTCAGTTATGGCATCATCCGGGGGTGGCGCGTTCACGATAATGATCGCTACGAGGACAACCGTGACAGCTATAACAACGGCGATCGTCTTCACGGATTACGATCCCTTTTGGTCGTAGAAGATTCCGCAATCTTCTCGTCTCCATACGGCGATGACCCGCCAGCAAAATATCTTCGTATCGCCTCCTCTGTTACGCCATCGATGAGTTTCGTAGGCGTGTTCCAAACGTGATTACCGTGGAAGTCGTGGCACCTCAGGCACGTGTTCCAGGCGTTGTCGCTCACCAGTTGCTCGTGCGTCGGAGAGATGGGATCCTCCTCCACTGCCATATCTTGGTGACAGTGAGTGCAGTATCCGATCGTGGGCTCAGTGATTCGCACACCTCGGTGCTCCGTGTGGCAGGTCACACACATGTGAGCCTTGATGTGTTTGCGTGCGTCGGCGAAGCGTGGCTCCAAAAAACGCGATATGGGATGTCGATCATCAGGACGTTCGTGACAGTCAAGACAAGACTCGCTTTCCACATCCGACGATCCAAAGCCAATCGTTGAGTTTCTCAGTCCGAACCAATAATGGACGTTGGCACTGATCTGCTGCGCCGCAGTACCACGCACGGGCGTGTGGCACTCTTGGCAGGACAACGCTTCGTGACCTGTATTCATAGGGCCTATAGCCAATTGACTATTGCGTTCAGGAAAGATCAGGAAGCCTGCCGTCAACATCCCCAGAGCGACACCTATCACGACACCGACGTACCGCCAACGCACCAGGAACATTCTCATGTAAGTCGAGACCTTGGACATCAGCGAATCACAGGTTACATCAAACTGCCGAATTTAGCCGCTTGGTACTAAAGGCCACTTCGTAAATCGTCCGGAAAGATGCCTATATCTGACCGTTCAAGTGGGCACTTCGTCAGATTGTCAATGCCGACCATCCTCGGTAAACCGCGCGTCCCATAAAGCGATAAAGTATGAACACGCGCGACGAATAGCGTCGCATTCCGCCACAAGAAGGAACCAAAACAATGGGCATCAACAAATGCATCGACCTTTTGAAACAAGGCCAGCCGTACTACCACACTCCAACGCCAGAACTCTCCTACGACGCCGGACGTGAAATGGCCCAGACATGGGCCGACATGATCCTCATCGACTTCGAGCATCGACACTTCGATGTCGGCGGCCTCGCCACGTTCATGAAGGGCCTCAAAGACGGCGGACCAACCCCCAGCGGTCACCCGACGCCAACCGTCGTCACATCGCTACCACACAACGCCATCACCCCTGAAGAAGTCCAGTACAACGCCTGGCAAATGCGCCACGCGCTAACCACCGGAATCCACGGACTCCTCCACACCCACGTTCGCAGCCCCGAAGCCACCAAATGGTTCGTCGCCGCATGCCGATACCCGTTCCAAACCATCGGCAGCGACATCATTCCCGAAGGTCTGCGCGGCGGGGGAGGGCAGCGCGAACCCGCCGAAATCTGGGGCGTATCCCCCAACGAATACGTCCAGATCGCCGACCCATGGCCCATGAACCCCAACGGCGAGCTCATGCTCGGACTCAAGATCGAAGACCGCCACTGCCTGCCATTTGCAGAGCAGACCGCGGCCGTGCCCGGCATCGCATTCGCAGAGTGGGGACCCGGCGACATGGGAATGTCCTTCGGCGATCCCGACGCGCACGACCCGCCATATCCCGACTTCATGGACAACGCCCGCAACATCGTCTCCACAGCCTTGGCAAACAACAACATCGCCTTCTACGCCGCATGGCAAGACGACAACCTCAACGAAGAGCAAAAACTCGACATCCTCCTCGACGACCTAGGCTGCAAGATGATCGGTGCCCACTCCAAAGAAGTCGCCGAATACGGCCGAGCCAAAACTGGGCGTACGATGCCCGTATAACTAGTTTGATCGTTGTGGTAGGGGCAGGTTTGAAACCTGCCCCTACGGTTCTGGCGTCGCGCACACGAACGGAGTTAACAACCGTCATTCCGGCTTTCGCTGCAAACTAGAAGACCGGGAGCGGAACTAGGCGAATAACCCCGAAAAAACCTCCTTCCCCTAAGGGTTCTGTGCACAACCACCGTCATTCCGGCGAAAGCCGGAATCCAGAGGGGCTGGGCAACGGCGTCCAAAGCGAAATGCCAAGCTCAAACCCCCTTTCGTTCCCTCTGGAGCATCAAGGGATAGGGTTGTGCACAGAACCCCTAAGCGTGGTAACCTTCAAGCCATACTGAACCAAACCGCCGATGCCTATAGAGACATCCGCAAAACTCGCCTCCTTGCACTGATAAGGAGGGGTCCATTAAGTCGGCAGTTGATGACGGTTCAGCTCCCTCTTGCTTGCATAGCACAGGCTAGGAGACTGGAGTTTTGTAACAGTCTCGCAAAAGGAGGTTGAGGTCATGAAAACTCAATCTACCGGAAGCCTGAAGGGCCGTCTCGCCGGCGTCCTGATCCTGCTCATCGCATTGCCGATACTCGTATTGGCACCAGCATTCTTAGCTGACCGCTACGCGGTGCAATCGCCAAGCGCAGAGAATCTGGCGAGTGTACAGCCATCAGCAGCAGATGTTTCTGACGAGCTAATCCACGGAGTCGCGCCGACAACCGACGAAACGCGCGTCCTTTCAAGTGAAGACTCCGTCGTGATCGTCGATGATGGGGTGGACTTCGTCCGCGATGCTGGCCAGCTAGCGGTGACGCACGACGAACTCGATTTTGGCGAATTTTCCGGAGAAGTCGTCTTTCTCGACACAAAATCCGAAGAAGGTTGCGTGTTGAACCTCCGCGTTTATACAGGCAGCAGCGAAGAGGACATTCTTACCGGACGCATCAGGATCGACGACGATGAAACCGGATCCGCCAAGAGCGATTGCAGAATCTTCTTCCTAGACGAACCCAACGCGCAGTAGAACCCGTTATTCCCACGCAGGTGGGCGCTTAAGCGGACGAAGCGTCCACCCAAGTGCGGAAATGACAATGGATCCGCAACAACCCCCTCGTCGCAAAAAAGAACCAAGGTCGCGTCAATTCAGGGCAACCCTCGTGGTTCCCTTAACTGAGTACAAAACCGACAACCAAGGACTAATAGCATGTTGCGGCGACTGAAAAAAGTGCTCCTATCTATTACGGCGACCGCAACGGTCATCATCGCATTGCTGATCGTCGTCTCTGTTGTCTCGCAGAGCTACCAATTCGGCGCGACTACCTCGAAATCCAACATCGACATCTACACGTTGCGCAGCAACAGCGGAGAGCCCATACAGTGCTACCGCGACAGCAGCGGATTCACCGTCTTAACCGACGACAACGGAGGAATTTTCTCGATTCAACCGGTCACTAGCGGAGCGGAGCTGAAAAGGTGCGTTGAGGCGTATAAATCCGGGCAACTCCCTTTCGATCCACGCAACTACATCGGGATGTACGAAGCCGGATACATCAGTTGGGAAGGAACCGATTTCACTAACATCTACGACTGGGACCTCCCGGGTGAATGCGCTCCGTACTACGAATTCAAGCAGAAGAGCCATCCTTGGCTAGTGGACGCCTTAGGCCTAGTTGACACCATCGAAGTAACCTTCAGATGGACCGGCACAGACACCGAATGGCTATCGTGTTCAACCGCACGCGAAAAAGAAATCGCCGAAATCGACCTGTCCGAACTCGAAATTGCCCCGATAGATAGCACTACCAACTGACGCGCTACAATACAGGCACCTTTCCGCCCTCGCTTCCGCTTAGCCCTCGCTTCCGCTTAAAGGGTTAAGCCACGATGAAAACGATCCTAAACAACTCCCCGATTCGCCGTTTCGCAGCGGTCCTGACCGTGATGGGCGCGATAACTGTCGCTGCTCTGGTACCTGCGCTTGTTGTCTCGCTGGTTCTTACACAAAACCCTGTCGACCAAACCGAGCCCGCGGAAAACGCCGCAACCATTGATGTCACTGATATCGACCAAAACGGCACCGTGATGTACACGGCTTCACCGTCCGACAGCGACCGCGGTGATGCCAGTATCGACTTCATTTTGCCTTTAGACATTGGGAACATCATGGACGACGGAGATTTAATCAAGGTCACTATTGAAGACAGAGGCACCGAATCGACTTCCGATAGCTTCGTTGACCCCGAATTGGAAGGCGGGTGTGTTTTCACATTGGTTATCAGCTCTGAATACGGGAATGACGCACCAATCGACACCGTGACGGGATTCGCGAGAACCATGGACGATGACACATTTGTCGCAACATACTCCGCTAATACCAAACAACAGATGGAACACTGCGGCTTCTACTTTACTGACGCTGATTAACCCAAGCCGGGCGGCTTTCCAAACCATCCGATGAAATACAAGAGATATATCTGAGGACAGGCATGCCGAAAACCAGCATCTCAAAATGGGGTTCGGACCTCGCCGTACGGATACCCCAGCACATCGCCGATGACTTAGGAATCAAAGAAGGCTCATCGGTCGAATTTGTATTGGATGACAACGTACTCCGCATTCGTAAAACGAAGCATGACCGCGACGATAATGATCGCGTCTTAGCAAGACCCTGATCTGCTCCCCGAAATCGAAACCGATGGACCGCGTGGCAACGAGTTTAAGTAAAACCCAGCCCCACACCATGAAAAACATCCTCGCAACAGCAGTCACTCTCATCTTCCTCCTCACCGCCTGCACGACCAACAGCGGCGCAAACGAGATCGCCGTCGAACGCGCCCAAGCCACCGCGGAGGCCGCAGTCATCGACCGCAACGATGCCATCGCCGAACGCGATGACGCAGTGGCACGCGCCGAGATCGTTGAAAGGTCAGCCGACCGCCTCGCCGCCATCAAAAACCGCGGAGATGTCACCTGTGCCACCGGAAACGACACGCCCGGCTTCCACTACCTCGACGCAGCAGGGCAGAGCGTAGGATTCGACGTCGACCTCTGCCGAGCCGTCGCTGCCGCTGTCCTCGGTGATGCCGACGCAATCGATTACCGCTTCACCGACCTCGCCGAGCGTGGGCCCGCCCTCCAATCCGGTGAGATCGACCTGATGAACCTCACGACCACATGGACATCCAACCGCGATGTCAATTGGGGAAACTTCGCACCAGTCATGTTCTACGACGGCCAAGGTTTCATGACGCGCAAAGACTCTGGTGTCACATCGGCCCTCGAACTGGGAGGTGCTGCGATATGCGTAACTTCCGGCACCACTACCGAACTTAATCTCGCCGACTACTTCCGCCAAAACAATCTCGAATTCACCCCTACAGTCTTCGAGCAATCCGATGTCGCTGTTGACGCATATCAAGCGGGGCAGTGCGACGCCTTCACAACCGACCGCTCCGGCCTCGCATCCCTCCTGACAGAATTTCCCAATCCCGAAGAACACCTAATCCTCCCCGAAATCGTCTCCGAAGAACCATTGACCCCAGTCATCCCCCACGGCGACGAAGCATGGTTCGATGTCGTCAAAATCGTCATGGCCGGCCTCATCTACGCCGAGGCTTACGGTATCGACAGCACCAACGTCGACACTATGGCCGCAGGCGACAACGTCAAAGCCAAACGACTACTCGGCTCCGAAGGCGACTTCGGGCAAGAAGCGCTTGGTCTCCGAAAGACCTTCATGCAAGACGTCATCAAACAAGTGGGAAACTATGGGGAAATTTACGAACGAAACCTCGGCACCGACGGCATCGGTCTCCCACGCGATGGCCGCAACGATCTCTGGATCAACGGCGGCCAAATCTACGCCGCTCCGTTGCGCTGACATCGAGTATTGGGTTCAGAATGCACCGATTCAATCGCCCGCGCAATGCGCCAGAGGCAAATGCACATCGCAACCGGCAAAACGAGTCCAACAAGATCCAAACAATGCCATAAACTAGAGATGAAGTCTCGTTTCGAGATTCTTAGGATGTAGCCCAAACACAGAGAAGATCGCCATCCTCGGAGGAAACTAAAACATGAAAAAACAACTGCTGATCGCAATACTCGCGACTGTATCGGTTTTCGCCGTCGCGTTTAGCGCTTGTACGAGCGATGATGGTCCGACTGACGCGGACCTCCAGAACGCGCAAGCCACCGCATCTGCCGCACAATCCGCTCTCAGCGCGGCCAATGCCCGAGCAGACGCCGCCGAAGCTTCTGCCGACGAAGCCATGAAAATGGCCGACGACGCGATGATGGAAGAAGAACATGGTCGCCTCGCTCAAGTCCAAGAACGCGGCACCCTCATCTGCGCGAGCAGAAACGACGTGCCCGGATACGGCGCCCTCGACGACTCCGCCCGCAACGTCGGTTTCGACATCGACCTCTGCCGTGCCGTCGCTACCGCCGTCCTCGGCGACCCCGAAGCGATCGAGATTCAGTACATCACCGCTGCTGAGCGTGGCCCGACCATCCAGTCCGGTGAAGTCGACCTCCTCGTCCGAACCGTCACCTGGACCACCAGCCGAGACGCACAGTGGGGCAACTACGCGCAGACCATGTTCTACGACGGACAAGGCTTCATGGTCCCCGCAGACCTCGGTGTTACCTCCGCATACGAACTCAGCGGCGCCGCCGTCTGTGTAACCAGCGGTACCACCACCGAACTCAACATGGCCGACTTCTTCCGACAGAACAACATGGACTACAACCCGCAGGTCTTTGAAGACACCGACATCGTCCTCTCGTCATACGAGCAAGGCGCCTGCGACGTCTTCACCAACGACCGATCACAGCTAGCCGCACTGCGGACTTCCTTGCAGAACCCCGCCGACCACGTGATCCTACCGGAGACCATCTCCGAAGAGCCCCTCGGCCCTGTCGTCCCACACGGTGACGACCAGTGGTTCGACATCGTAAAGACCGTCATGTCCGGCCTGATCTACGCCGAAGGCTACGGAATCAACAGCGGAAACGTCAGCGACAAAGCCAATGGCGACGACGTCAAAGCCAAGCGACTCCTCGGCACCGAAGGCACCATCGGTCAAGAGTCCCTCGGACTCTCCGAGACCTTCATGCAAGACGTGATCAACGCCGTCGGCAACTACGGCGAAATCTACGACCGCAACCTCGGACCCGACGGCATCGACCTCCCCCGAGAAGGCGGCCGCAACGCCCTCTGGTCAGACGCTCCCTGTGGCGACTGCCCCAAAGGCGGCCAAATCTACGCAGCTCCCCTGCGCTAGTAACCGGTCGAAAGACCAACCCAAAAAGGGGGATGCGATCGCATCCCCCTTCTTTTTTGCCATTAAACTACACCAAAGCCGTCGTTCTTATCACGACGCGTTAACGAGAACTTGGTAGTGCAGAGCATCCTATACCCCGGCGGGATCCCCCTGTGGCGTAATGTCGTCTTCATCCAGTGGGTCGTCCAGATCGTCTCCGCAATCATTGTCATTGCTATCGTCTCCGGATTAATCTTCAATGTTGCAAACGAGATCCAAGACCGCGAGATCCCATTCGGATTCGGATTCCTTGACGATGCAGCACAGATACCCATCGGCGAAGGTGTCATCCAATACGACCCGTCACAGTCATACCTATACGGCTTCTCCGTCGCCGCTCTTAACACCATCAAAGCATCCGTCCTCGGCGTATTACTCGCCACAACCCTAGGCATCATCATCGGTGTCTCTCGTCTTTCAAGAAACTGGCTGCTCAGCCGTCTCGCCCTCGTCTACATCGAGACCTTCCGCAACATCCCTCTCCTGATCCAGTTGCTGTTCTGGTTCCTCATCATCCTCGAACTCCCCAATGTCCGCGAGGGATACATCTTCTTCGACGCCTTCTACCTCAACAACAGCGGCTTCTACATGCCATGGACCACGCCACTTGGCGGATTCTGGCCTTGGGCGATTCTGTCGCTCATCGGCCTAGGCGGCGGAATCCTCGCCTTCAACTTCCTCACGAAACGAGAGATCGTAACCGGGCAACCAAGCTATCCCATCATCGCGGGCATAACCATCTTCGTCGTCGTCACCATCGTCGGACTCATCATCTTCTCACCCCTAGAACTGGTTGTCCCAGAACGACAAGAAGGACCCTTTGGGCGCTTGCAGGGCGGAGCCCGATGGTCCGGCAGCTTCTTCGCCCTCCTCATCGGACTCGTCGTCTACACCTCCGCATTCATCGCCGAAATCGTCCGAGCCGGAATCCAAGCCGTCAACCGAGGACAGACCGAAGCCGCACGTGCGCTCGGACTACACACCAACGCCTCACTGCGATGGGTCATCTTCCCACAAGCACTCCGAGTCATCATCCCGCCGCTAATCAGCCAGTACCTAAACCTCACCAAAAACTCATCGCTCGCCGCCGCAATCGGATACCCCGACCTCGTCAGCGTCTCTACCACGATGACCCAGATCGCACCCGCAATCTCCCTCATCGGCATGGTCATGGCCACATACCTCGCAATGAGCCTCTTCTACTCACTAGTGGGAAACATCTACAACCGCATAACCAGATACGCCGGCGTCGGATAGCTACCGATTCATGAACCAGCAATCCACAAGACCAAACCCCGCACCGCCAATGATGACCGTCGGCGTGCCCGGATGGATACGCGCCAACCTCTTCGCCTCGCCAACCGACAGCATCATCACCATCGTCCTCGGCTTAATCGTCGCACTCGCCATCTTCCAGTCCATTAACTGGGTCTTCTTCACCGCATCATGGGAAGCCGTAACCTCCCGCATCCCCCTCTACGTCATCGGACGCTACCCCCAAGAGTTCTACTGGCGACCCGAAACCGCGCTCCTCCTAATCTCCGTACTCCTCGGATTTGCCTGGCGACTCTGGGGCGGAATAGCCCGCGGATTCGCCATCGCGCTCATCATCGTCACCCTCCTCGCCGGGACCCTCCCTTACCTCGGTGTCGACCTCGGTGCACCCAAGCACGACCCCACCATCTCACCAGATCAGGCGTCGATGTCCCTCCGCGAAAAACAACGCGACATCTCCGACGCCAACCGCGCCAACGCCATCGACCAGAAAGACATCTCCGACCTCACCGGAACCACCTACCTCGCCGGATCCCTCGACGGAGACGAAGACCGCTCCGACTACTACAGTTTCACCATCACCGACACGCTGAAGTTCAAATCCATCCTCGGAAATCAAGATGCCAACGCCGATCTCTTCCTTGAAGACTCCAACGGCACCGTAATCGAATCCAGCGGCAACTCCGGCAACTCCGACGACTCGATCACCACCACCATCGATGCCGGCACCTACTACATCCGTATCGATTCCCAACAAATCGCTGACAACCAATACGTCCTCTCATACAGCGTCACCGACCCACCTGACCTCCTCGTAAACATCCTCTTCATCATCAACTTCCTCGCCGTCGCCATCGGCTACGGACTCGCCACCATCCGATCCATCGGAACATTCAGAAACTTCCTGATAGCCGCCATCGTCTTCTTCATCTTCTCCGCCATCCTCGTCATCGGAACCAGCTTCATCCCCGGACTCGACCCCGTTCCAACCCAAGACCTCGGCGGACTAACCCTCAACCTCCTCCTCGCCGCCGTCGGCATCGTCTGCTCCATACCCATCGGCATCGCACTAGCACTCGGACGCCGCAGCCATCTCCCATTCCTCAAATACTTCTGCATCGGCTT
This sequence comes from Dehalococcoidia bacterium, assembly GCA_965208645.1. Taxonomy (GTDB): domain Bacteria; phylum Chloroflexota; class Dehalococcoidia; order Lucifugimonadales; family Lucifugimonadaceae; genus Bin127. The sequence continues at coordinate 2,373,383 of OZ242350.1, forward strand.
CATCGAAATCATCCGCGGCGTCCCCCTCATCACGCTACTCTTCATGTCCCGACACCTCCTGCCCCTTACCTTCCCCGAGAACGTATCGATCGACGAGCTATACCTCGCCATGATCACCATCACTCTCTTCAGCTCCGCCTACATGGCCGAAAACGTCCGCGGCGGCATGGCCGCAGTCGCCACCGGACAGACCGAAGCCGCAAGAGCACTCGGACTCCGCGGATGGCAGACCACCGTCATGATCACCCTCCCGCAGGGACTCCGCAACATCATCCCCGCAATCGTAGGGCAGGCCATATCCCTCTTCAAAGACACCTCCCTAGTATTCATCATCGGCATGCTCGACCTCGTCGAAATGGGACGAGTAACCATCCAAGGAAACCTAGAATTCGTTGACGACGGACACGAAGTCTACATCTTCATCGCCGCCGTATTCTGGATCTTCACCTTCTCAATGTCATACATCTCAAGACGAATAGAACGAGCCCTAGGAGTAGGCCAACGCTAAAACCCACCGTAGGGGCGACCCTTGTGGTCGCCCTAACACGCCTGGTCACCCAAACAACCCAAACACCCACCATCCTTCCTATCCTTTCCAATCCTGCCCATCCTAGTTCAAGGAATCCACCATGACCACCGAATCCATCTCCGTAACCAACCCTGACATCCGCAACGTCCCCCTCGAAGAACGCGACGACATCATCGTCTGTGAAAACGTCTACAAATGGTTCGGAAACTTCTGCGCCGTAAACGACGTCACCATGTCCGTAAAGAGGGGAGAGGTAGTCGTCATCTTCGGACCCTCCGGCTCCGGCAAATCGACCTTCATCCGCATGATCAACCGCCTCGAAGAGCACCAGCAAGGCAAAATCGAAGTCGACGGCATCGAGATGACCAACGACCTCCGCAATCTCGACGCCATCCGCCGCGAAGTCGGCATGGTCTTCCAACAGTTCAACCTCTTCCCCCACATCTCCGTCCTCGGCAACATCACTCTCGCACCACAACGCGTCCGACACCTACCCAAAGCCGAAGCCGACGACCTCGCAATGTCCCTCCTCGAACGCGTCGGAATCCCCGAACAAGCCGACAAATACCCCGCTGAGCTTTCAGGCGGCCAACAGCAACGAGTAGCCATCGCAAGAGCCCTCGCCATGCAACCCGAAATAATGCTCTTCGACGAACCCACATCCGCACTCGACCCCGAAATGATCAAAGAAGTCCTTGACGTCATGCGAGAACTCGCCGACACCGGCATGACCATGCTCTGCGTAACCCACGAAATGGGATTCGCAAGAGAAGTAGCCGACCGCATGGCCATGTTCGACGAAGGCCAACTAGTAGAAATAAACACCCCCAACCACATCTTCACCAACCCCACAGAAAACCGAACGCAACTCTTCTTGGATCAGATTCTGTAGTCAACATCCCTCTCCCTCTCCGAGGGGGAACTAAAGGGGATACGCGCCAGCGAATTCCCACGTCATTCCGGCGCACGCGGGAACCCAGAATCGACAAAACATCCATTTTCCTCCCACTCTCTGAGGGGGAACTATAGGGGGGGTGCGCCAGCGAACTCCCACGTCATTCCGGCGAAATCCGGCGCTTCAGCGGACGGAACGTCCATCCAGAGGGGCAGGGCAGCGCACCCCCCTCTCCCTCCGATGGTAAAGTCACTACAAGGGACATTAAGGCGAAATCATGGTCCGAACCCAAGAAGAAAGATCACACGTCGGCGAACTCGGCACCAAGCTCTACCACGAACGCATCAAGCATCAGCTGACCGACGACCAACTCGGGATGATGCTCGCTGTCGACGTCAACTCCGGCGAGTATGAGATCGGCGGTGACTACATAGATCTGTTCGAACGGCTCACCCAACGAATCCCAGATGCCGAAATCGTATTCTTGCGACACGGCCCTGTCACCGTCGGTTACTGGGGTGGACAACCAGAGGAAGACGATTCGTGGATCAAGGTGTAGTCGCCTCATTGGGCGAGTCGCTCCGGATTTACGTCAACATCGCGATTTACGGCATCGACGGACAACGTCGGCCCTTAAGAGCGACGCTCGATACTGGCTTCACCTAATTCCTCACCCTATCTGGCAGAGCAATCGACGGTTTAGGCCTCCAGCAGGCTGGGAGCAGCCGAATGGAACTGGGTGACAGTAGCGTCGTTTACTTCGAATCCTACTTGGCCAACGTCGATTGGTTCGGACAACGTCGCCAAATCACCGTTCATCGCTCGGAGAGCGTACCAACAATCGGAATGAAGTTGCTCGCACACAACGATATCCACATCCGAGCCATCCACAACGGCACAGTTAGCATCGAACCGATAACAAACGAGGATTGAAACACCCCCCTTCGCAAAGCGAAGGGGGACGCGGAGCGAAGCGAACGCAGGGGGATGCCCGGGGCAGGGCAGGGCGGAGGCGCCCAATCACTCCACCCGAAAAACCCTCATCACCTCGTCACCCCCGTATGGTTGATGACCTTCACCGCGATCCTGCCCGTGCTCGGCGCATCGGATTCTTTGCCGGGGGCTAGTCTCGAATCGCGCCCGAATGTCTTAGCATGGTATGCGTCTGTATGGTCACAACTTTGTGTCGCTTCACGTGGAATCCAGGACCAGTCAGTGCTACAACGGTTTCTTTTCGAGCTCGCAACGGTCGATCTTGTTCGTCAGGAACTCTCCAAGGTCGTCGCCAGATTCCAACAATGAAGAAATTTCCTCAAGTGTGCAAAGCACAATGAGCCTTTGTGACAAAAATTCTCGACATGTTTCGACTGCCGGCAACGTGTAACCGTTGTTGGCTATGATTATCCCGCGGGCATGATCACGGCTAAGCACACGACCTATATGCCTTGATACATCCTGGACATCTACTTTGCCACTAACCCACTTCATCTCCACCAAGTACAGATTTCCTGCGAGTCTGATCGCGGCATCGATCTGTTCAGCTGTACCGGGTCCCGATGGTGAAGATAAAGCGAATGATTCACGCACGAGAATGCCGCTTACAGCGAAGTAACGATTGAGGACGTTCTCGAGCGACCGCCCCCTCTCTTGCGGATTATCGATACCAAAGAGTCGGTTGAAATCACGGCGAATTTCTTCGATGTCCTGATGCGGTACCTTCGATCGCTCGGTTTTGGCGCGCCGATCTTCGATACGCTGGCGCATCTCCGCTTCCTGGTGTAGGTGTATTCGCGTCGCAGTGTCTACACGATTTACAAGGGTTCGGACTCTACCAACAAGCAACTCAGCTTGATCCGCATCGTCTGGCCAGCATGTGCCAAAGTCTTGAAAATCGATCACGCGCTTTATTAATTCCCTTCTAGCACGCAATCCAGGATCTCCTGCTTGGTTCAAACGTTCGATTACGCCTCGGGCGATCTCGAATTTGCTGATGCGCGCCCGATTATCATCCAGTTGGCGCCTGGCTTCCGAGGTAACACCCGCTCCGTCGAAGAAAGTCAGTACATCTCGTTTCGTTCTGCACAGCCGCGGGATCACGTCCGTCATAAGCCCGAACAGATCCGGAGGATAATGGTGGGCGAAGTTGTCCCTATTTGAGTTCATGTTTTCAAGGCAAAAGTTCGTGGGACTAATGCTAAAGCATCACTCGGTGGTTTATCAACGGCGCGACGCAAGGGGAAGCCGATAGCAAAGCGACCTCGGGAGGATGCCGAGATCTCGTTACCCCGGCATCCAAACCGCCATTCCGGCAGAAGTCGGAATCTGTAGGATGAGGGGAATAGGGTTGCACTCGCTGTGCCGGGAATGTCGCAAGGTCTAGGTGACGGGCGCAACACCAAACCTAACATATGTGCTAAGCTGTCGGATGCAGGCTCATCTGAGTACTAAACCAACTCAAAGGAAACGATAAATGTCATCCATCAACATCGAAACATCCCTGCTCACAATCGTCCTTGTACTGGTCGGCCCCGCTTTCGTCTTTTTGCGCGCGTCGAAACTAGCAACAGTGGCAATGATCTATCGTCGATACGGACTAGACGTCTCCGCTAGAGCCGAGATGCCTCACAGAGACTACGTCACCTACGTGTTTTTCCCTTTGGCATTAGCAGGTGTTCTGTGGTTGGGTAATCACACCCCATTGACACTATTAGAGAATTTCGACGCAAGTTATCTCGAACTGATATTCGATCCAGGATGGTTGCTCAAGTATTCGTTGTTTGCGTGGATAATCGCGACACTGGGCATGGCATTTGGTGCCATTACAGGATTAGGGTTCGCGCCAGTGGCGAGGATAGTTGGTGTACAGATTGACGATGCCGAAGAAGGTGAAACCGAACAACCTGAAAAACCAGAACAGCATCTTGACAAACGCCCGAAATGAGCTGACCGATGGTTTTAGTTGGTGGGGTAACGCCCACGTTGATCGTGCAAAACGCAAGTCCCCTCACAACCCCACATTACAAACCACCGGCTCCGAAGCCAACAACACCCTCAACCCCCGCAAATCCGGCAACCCCAGAATCTCCGAAACCCCCTCATCCAAAGCCCTCCGAGCAGGGCAGTGATCCATACTCGGCAACCGTGCAAAATCAGCGTCTGCCAACTCATTGAACAGATCAGACAGTGCTTGAAGCTGCGTCGGTGAAAGTTGGCGCGGATCGAGTACCGGCATGCTTTTAAGATCGGACTTCTTGAACTTGACCCAATTACCCGCCGTGGTGTTTCGATTCGTGAGAAAGGCTAGCAATCCTAAAGTGCTGTTCAAAAACACCGCGATAGCCTTGTCCCAATCACGATTTTCCGTTTTAGTCGGCCACCAGACGTTAGAGAGCACGGGAGTTTCGACAGTCATTGCGATGACTCTCGCATTGTTCAAGCGAAGACGCTCAGCCACGAGCAATTGGCCCGCTTTAGACCATAGAGTATCCAGTGGCTTAAGGCATCGACCCGGTCGCGGCGTAACTAAAGGCGCAAGATATTTGTCGGGACGCGTTATGATCCGGCGGCGCACATCTGTATTGTGATTTTGCACCATTGGATAAGCCGTCACAGTATCAGTCGGTTCGAAACCATCGCGAACATCCCTAACGTCCGGCCCAATCTCCGCTATCTCATCGAGCCGACACATCGGCACATTGCCAACTACAGTCTCACCCGGCACCCAAACCTCACCTTCCTCCAACAACCTCAACGCGCTTCGAACCACATCAACGCGGGCGAACTGCACACCTATCCACTGTTTGCCCTTGAGTTTCGATTCCGGAATCGAAAACACTTCGCCTACATGTTCGCCATCAACCTCTAGTAGAGCCGTGCCAGCGTCCTCGATTTTCGCCGGCTGCGTCATGTTGGCAGCATCCGCCACAAGATGCGCATCCAACACTCCTTTCGGATTCCGCCAAAGGTTGACGAAGGTAGTCCTATGCTTCACATCATCACCATTCGCCGGTCGTCGAGTCGCGACCAAGAGAGCCTCAGACAAATCCGTGCTGTCCGAAAAGTTCCAACGTTCAGGATCGTGCGAGGTTACAACTATGTCCAAAGCGAAATCGCTCTCGACCAACGCCCGAGTTTGCGACCAAGACGGACCAGTGCAAACTGTTACGGGCAATACTAGGGCTAAACGCCCCTCGCCGGGACGCAGCCACGCATCCAACTCGGATAGACCATGCCCATAATACCCACGGTATCCGGAAAGCTAGTCAAGCGTGTCGCAAGTTGCGATTCCAAGAGGCTCGTCGAACCTTCGTACTTGCACTCCAAAACAATCTCGTAGCCGCCAATCAGGTCTACACTGACATCCGGTATTCCTTCGCGGCTGCGTCGTTCAGCCCGTGCCACGATACCCCGCTCCTTCAACATTTGGGCGAGATGAACATTCACCGCCTCTTCGCGGTTGGTTTCGCGTACATTTCGCCTGGGCATGGTCGAATTACCAGTTCTCAAACTTGCTGGATTCAAATCATTCGTGGTACCTGAAAGGTGCTGAACAGAGATTCTATTCCATGATGACCGTTTCTTAAAAACGAAATGGCGAACCGGACATCGGCCCCAGCCCTTCGCCCGCGCCCAAGTCCAACAACTCCCTCGCGACCGACAAGGCATCTACGCCATCTGGGAACCTCCCGAACTTGGCCAGTCCTCCGACACCTGCATCTACGTCGGAATGTCCACCACCTGCATCCGACGCCGAATCCTAGATCACCTCAACCAAAAGAAATCAACCAACAACAAACCGCCGCTAACCCAAACAGGGCATACCCCATCATTCCAATCCTTCAAAATCATTCCCATCATAGTTCACACTTGACAACCAAAACATTCGTGCTAATATAGAACATGAATTCAAAAACATCGCCGCGCCGACGGGTGCGGATACGACCTCAACAAGACCCTACCGACAAAAACCCGAGACTAACCACCAGACAGTGAACGCAACACCACAAGAGCTAAACCGTCGACGGGCAACCTCGGCATCCTTGAGCAAACAAGATGCAACCTCGGAAGGGACCGTTAGAAACGAACGCTGCTACAAGGTCCAGTCGCGTCGCCACAAGCAGGCGCCACAACACGAGCCAGACAAAAGTACCCCCGTAGGGGCGACCTTTTCTCCCTCCCCCTCCCAGGGGGAGACTAAGAGGGGGTTCCGCAGGGGGTGCACGTCCAAGGGCTGGACGAACGTTCGTGAATCCGGCAGACGTCGGCCCTCGACAACAAACAGGGCGCGGCTACAGCACCAGCTCGGGACTAACCGAGCGATGGAGAGCGGCATTGCTCAAGCAGCCGAACTCCGGGCCCACGGCCTGGCAACGTGGGCAGACGCTGGAACTAAAGGACGGGCCCACGTCCAATCCCCGCAAGCGCGGCGATGAAACAAAACCCATCGGCTTGCCCCCGTTAAAAGGGACAACGTCCGAGGATCATTCGAGCTGCCCCCGCTCGCGGGGGAAATGTCCGAAGAACCATCCGGGTTTCCCCCATTAACGGGGGAAATGTCCGAAGGACAAAGGGGGCATACCCCCAACCAAACCCAAAAACCTGCACTCCCCAGCAGGCCAAACCAACATACCCATCTCCAGCGCACCCCGAAAACGCCATGCTCACCAAAACTCGACCCGACCGATGGACCAAGATGGCACATCTAGGCCAGATGGCCACCGACGACATCATCCTACCGTCAACACAAGCCGGGCAGACCCCAGTCCCCGTCAAGGAACGCGCCCCGTACTCCATCCCTCGCAACAACCCGGGACCGGGCGTCTACCGCTCCCGTCTCCCAAACGGCAAGTTCACCAACCTCATGCAGGTCATGTTCACCGACTTCTGCAAGATGGACTGCCATTTCTGCCCGAACAGCCACTGGGTCCCACGCAAACGCTTCGGCTTCAAGGTCGACGAACTCGCCAAAACCTTCAACGAACTCGTCGAAAGACAGACCGTCCAAGGTCTCTTCCTAAGCTCCGGCGTCGCCGGAACCGGATCCAAGACCACCGAGCGAATGGTCAAGGTCGTCGATCTCATCCGCAACAAATACAAATTCAACGGCTACATCCACCTCAAAGTCATGCCCGGAACCGAGCGCAGTATCGTCGAAGCGGCGCACCTCCTCGGAAGCCGACTCTCCGTAAACCTCGAAACCACCACCGTCGAACACATGAACAAGCTCTCCAAGATGAAGCACTACCAACGCGACATCATGGACCCCATGGCATGGATCGACGAACTCAAACGCGGCCCCACAAACGGCGCCATCGGACAAGCCACCCAATTCGTCGTCGGAGCCGCCGACGAGACCGACCTCGACATCCTCAACCGTATCTCTCAGCTCTACGCCGATTGGGAACTTAAGCGTGTCTACTTCTCGCCCTTCCGACCCGTGCGATACACGCCCCTAGAAGAGCACCCCGCCACTCCCATGCAACGCACCAACCGGCTCTACCAGCTCGACTGGCTCAAACGCGTCTACAAATTCTCCGACAGCGAAATCAAACTCGGATTCGACCAAGGTGGCTTCCTGCCCCTCGAACTCGACCCCAAACAGACCATCGCCCTCGAAAACCTCGACGCGTTCCCAGTCGACATCAACGTCGCCAATCGCGACCAACTCATGCGGACCCCCGGCCTCGGACCCATCAGCGTCCAACGCATCCTCCAAAACCGACGCCGAGCCAAGATTTCACGCTGGCAAGACCTCGCACTTATGGGCGTAGTCCGCAAACGCGCCTGGCCATTCATCACCTTCCCCGGCCACCGACCCGAACCCGCAAAACAGCTTCGCCTCGACAACCTTCTCAACCAAGAGCGCAAAACCCGCACCGACGGCGGCACCGAACATCTGACCAAAAACAGGGCAGAGGTCAAACGCGAAACGCAAGCATCCATCCTAGCCGACCCCGGCGAACCCTTCGGCACTCAAACAACCCTCACCCCCACGCCCTGCGGAATCCGATCAAACTGCGACGGCTGTGCCCTCTACAACACCCCCGGACATCCCGGATCCACCAAAGGCAAAGTCAGATACACCCCCTCAACCACATTCCAAAAAGCAAAACAACCCGCCTAACAATCATCCCCTTCGCGAAGCAAACCCAATTCCCTCCCCCTCTCTGAGGGGGAATTCAAGGGGGTGCCACCGAAGCGAGAACGCAGGGAATGCACGAGCATCAGGGCGGCCGGATTCCCTACATTCACCAGGCAAATGGCCGAGCATCAGGGTTTCCCCCGCTCGCGGGGGAAATGTCCGCAGGACAAAGGGGGCACTACCGCCGCAAAGCCCGCGCCATATCCCGCTCCTGATCCCGACGCTTAATCGTCTCCCGACGATCCTCATGCCGCTTACCACGAGCCAACGAAATCGCAACCTTCGCAACACCCCGAACGATATAGACCCGCTGAACCACAACCGTCAACCGTTCCTGCTCGATCCGCCCCCGCAAAAACTCGATCTCCCGACGATGCAGCAGCAACTTCCGCTCCCGCAACGGCTCGTGCTGGCTCCACACCCCGGCCGCTTGGTACGGAGCAATATACGCATTCACCAACCAAGCCTCACCATTCGTAACCCGAACATACGCGTTCGAGATATCAATCTTCCCATCCCGAATCGACTTGATCTCCGAACCCTTCAGCACCAACCCCGCCTCGAAATCATCCAGCAGATGGTAATCAAACCGGACGCGCCGATTCGTAGCCATCGTCCCCGACGTGGCCGCACCATTGGCAGAAACCTTCTTCTTGCGATTCTTACGTGCCATAACCATCAAAAACCCTCCCCTTTGACGCACAAGGATTGCTGAGCACAACCCTCCCCCTTGATGCCCAAGGGGGAATTAAAGGGGGTTTAGGTTCAATTATCCGTCGCGCATCCCCTGCGTTCTCCCTTCGCGAAGGGGAGAGCGGTACCCCTACGGCCCAACCGCCGTCGTTACCTGCGTCTGGAAATTCAACTGCTTTATCGCCGCATCCATCTGCGGCTCAACCCAATCGACATCCCGCTGATCCGGTGTCGGATCAGCTTCCACAACCACGTCCGGCGTCAAACCTACACCCTCGATCACATTGCCCTCAGGCGTGTACCAACGACGGATCGTGATGTTCAAACCCGCCCCATTCGACAATGTTCTAGTAATGTTCACGCTCCCTTTCCCGAATGTCGTCTGACCGATCAGAACCGCACGCCCATGGTCCTGAATCGCACCGGCAAACAGCTCAGCGCCACTTCCGGACCACTCATTCACCAGCAACACGATCGGCACATTCTCAAAGTTAGCCTCGCCGTGAGCATAGAAGTCCCGACGAGCACCGTTACGATCCTGTTCGTAAGCCAACCGCCCCTCAGCGATGAACTCGCTAGCCGAATCCAACGTTGCGTGCAAAAGGCCACCCGGATTGTTCCGCAAATCGATAACCACACCCTCAGCACCTTGCGACAACAGGTCCGTCATGTGCTCGCGAATCTCGCCCGGCGTCTCATCGGTAAATTGGCGTATATCCATCTCACCGTAAGGCGTGTCCGGTATCATCCGTGTAAACACCGACTCCAACTTGACCCGCCCACGAATCACCTCGATATCGACCGGATCCACGTCACCGACATGCAGGATCGTGAGGAGCACTGGCACACCTTCCTCACCCCGTATCACCAACACCGCCTCACTAACCGTCCAAGTCGTAGCATCTACACCGTCAACCGCCAAAATCCGATCGCCAGGCTTAATCCCGGCCCGCATCGCCGGCGAGTTCTCCATCGGAGCTTGAATGATCACGCCCTTACCATCCGGCGCCTGCGCAACAGTAGCTCCGATGCCGAAAAACTCTCCCGCAAGATCATCCCGACTCATACGCATCTGATCCGCCGAGATGTACGTCATATGTGGATCGCCAAGCGCCTCGATGAAACCCCGAATCGCCTCCTCAGACATCTTGGCCGGATCGACAAGGCTATAGTCGACGTACTCGTCGTTAATGAACTGGAACGCCTCCCAGATAACCGCAACATCCTCAGGCACCGCATCGGGCAGTTCCCGCGTCTGGGGCAGATCGACGACCCTCGGCATCGCCTGTACGTCGGCATCCTTTATCGTCGTAACCTCGTCCTCGTCCTCATCGGCGACGACTTCGCCAACCGGATCCTCAGCAACCGGCTCGGAATCAACGACCTCGGCAGACTCAACAGTTTCCGACTCCTGAGTAGCCGGAACCTCTACATTGATATCTTCACTGACAACCTCAGTCGCTGGTTCGCTTTCAGAACTGCACGACACCCCCAACAGCAGCACCAGCGTCAGTGCCGACACTGCGAAGAGAGAAAATCGGTCGATAATGGTTTTTCGTTTCATTTGGATTAGGGCGACTTAACGCGTCACTTTCACAGTCACATGGATACCAGAATATACGAAGCCAACCTCAAAGCCGATTGCACCAAGGTTCAGACATGGGACGGACGATGGACCATCAATCAGTGCGAAAAGTCGGTTGCATAAGTGAACTCGCTACTTCCAGCTTTACATAACATGTCTAGTGCGAAGTTTCATTTTGCGCCCTATTCAAGCGCATCGACCACGGCACACCGACGGTTCAATACCGCGGTCTGCGTCAAACCGCGATTGTCGCGGCAGCATCGTCAACCTCATCAACTGCGGAGGCATTCCCCAACGCAACATCGATCGCGGTTCTCAGTTCATCGATGCCCCAACGCTTGATCGCCGAGGTCATCACATTTCCATCGCTGGAAATCTCTTCGGCCGGCGGCGGCACATCAGTCACGAGATCGAGTTTGTTCAACACCAACACCCTCGGCGTCTCGCCCAATCCCAGATCCGCAAGCACGCTATCGACAACCTCGGCAGACTCAGCGGCAAGAGGATTGGAGATATCCGTTACATGCACCAACAGATCTGCAAACATCGCTTCCTCCAACGTCGCGTTGAAAGCGTCGATAAGTATCGGAGGCAGCTTGTTGATGAAACCCACGGTGTCGCTAAGCGTCGCCGATGCACCAGAAGGCAGATACAAACGCCGCGTCGTCGTGTCCAGTGTCTCGAATGGCCGGTCGACCGACCGGATGTCGGAACCCGTCAAAGTGTTGAAAAGCGCCGATTTGCCCGCATTCGTGTATCCAACCAATGAAACGGTCTTCACTTCGCCGCGTTGCCTTCGTCGACGTTGTGAGCCACGCTGGTCCCGGACATCTGATATCGACCGCCGCAGATCACGCGCCTTCAATCGCATCAATCGCCGGTCAGTCTCAATCTGCGACTCTCCTGGCCCTCTAGTCCCGATACCACCGCCCAATCGCTCCAAGTGCGACCATTGCCCTGCAAGTCGCGGCATCAGGTACTCGACCTGCGCCAGCTCAACCTGCAACTTGCCTTCACGCGTCCGTGCCCGGCCAGCGAAGATGTCGAGTATCAACGCCGTCCGATCAATCACCTTGACCTCCAGCCGATCCTCAAGCACACGTTGCTGAGCGGGAGTCAGCTCATCGTCGCAGATCACCGTTTCAATGCGAAAATCTAGAACCGCTTCTGCGATCTCGTCGAGTTTGCCAGATCCCACATAGGTCGGCGAGGGTGCGTTCAATGTCTGCGTAATGGTCGTAACCGGATTCGCACCGGCCGCGCTCGCCAATGCGGAAAGCTCGGCCACCGAATCCGCCAGTGCCCAGCCATTTCCACGTCTCCGAACCTGCGCACCGACCAGACAAGCGCGTTCACGCCTCGATTCAGTGCGATGTAATCGTTTGCGCTTTGCCAAATTAGCTCCGAACCGTCTGCCGATACTAGACGCGCCAACCAGAAATGCGACGTATTCCCTCGTCGATCTGATCGTCAGGAATGGTCAACGACAGGCGAATGTATCCCTCACCCGATGGACCATATGATGCACCTGGCGTTACGACAACGTCACGCTCCTGCAACATTTTCTCGGCGAAACTGGCCGAAGTATATCCTTCCGGCACCCGAGTCCAGATGTACAACGTCGCGGTTGGAGTCGTGGCTTCTAATCCGATCTCGTTCAGTGCGGCAACAACCCGGTCTCGACGTCTTCGATAAATCTCATTGTTCCCGTCGATCCACGCCTGCGGTAGGTTCAATGCTTCGATACCCATCTCTTGAATCGCCTGCGACAACCCAGAGTCGATATTCGACTTCACCCTCATCAGCGCGTCAACCATCTTCGAGTTACCAACTGCCGCGCCCACGCGCCAACCAGTCATGTTCGCGGTCTTCGAAAGCGAATGGAACTCCATCGCAACGTCGAATGCGCCCGGCACCTGCAAGATGCTCGGAGCCACGTAGCCATCGAAGGTCACCTCGGTGTAGCACGCGTCGTGCAACAGGTAGAGATCGAACTCCTTCGCGTACGCAACCGCGTTCTCGAAGTACTTCAGATCAGCCACCGCACCCGTGGGGTTGTTCGGATAGTTCAACCACAACGTCTTTGCCTTGCGGGCCACATCTGTCGGAATCTCATCAAAATCGAGCAGGTAGCCCTTTTCCTCGTGCAAAGGCACGAAATGTGTCTCGCCACCCGCGAACATCGTCCCGATCTCGTACACCGGATACGCCGGGTCTGGAGAGATCGAAATGTCGCCCGGATCGATGAAACACAACGCCGCGTGGGCAATGCCCTCCTTTGCGCCGATTAGATTAATCACCTCACTCGCCGGATCTAACTCAACGCCAAATCTTCGAGCGTAAAACTCCGACACCGCTTGCCGAAACTCAGGCAGTCCCTCGCTCTCTGGATATCGATGATTCGGCGTCTTACGCGCACCCCGATCTAAGGCGTCCAACACCGTATCAGGAGTCGGAATATCCGGGTCGCCGATGCCGAAAGACACGACATCAATGCCCTGCGCCTTCTTCGCGGCAATCGCCCGTGAAATGTTCACGAAAAGATACGGCGGTAGTTGCTGCACGCGTCTTGCTAACTTTGGCATTTTGTCCCTCGACCTGATAACTGGATGCTGCTCGGTATGCAGCGTTTATTCGTTCCAAACACCGGTGAAGACCTCGACCGCCGGACCTTCCAAAAAAGCCTCGTCGTTCCCGTCCCAAGATATCCGTAGCACGCCACCGTCGACTACGACGTCGACGGCATCATCAACCAGTCCCAGTTTCCGACACGCGAAGGCCGATGCCGTGCTTCCCGTCCCCGAGGACATCGTCTCGCCCGCGCCGCGTTCAAAGATGCGAGCTCGAATCTTGTCTCGCGAATGGACGTTTACTATCTCGAAATTGATCCGTTGCGGAAACATCGGATGATTCTCAACGTATGGACCTACCTCCGTCAATGGAAAATCCTCCACTGGATCATCCATGATCGCCACAGCGTGCGGATTTCCGATCGCCAAACATGTAACCGCCATCTGGACTCCGCCAATCTCTAACGTCTCGGCGATAACCGTGGCTTTGCCGCCCAGATCTGACGTGTCAACTGGAACCTCGGCAGCTACAAACGTCGCTGGGCCCATCGCCACACGCGCCGATACCATGCGCCCGTCAACCATCTCCGGCCAAACGGTTCGGACACCACCCAAGGTCTCGACCGTCAAACCATCTGTCGTTGCGTCAGCGATTTTGCGATCCAAGACAAACTTGGCGAACAGCCGAATTCCATTGCCGCTCATCTCGGCTTCAGAACCGTCCGGATTGTAGACACGCATCCTCACTTGAGCGACATCGGAGTTTTGGAGCAGTACGATGCCGTCCGAACCGACGCCAAACGCCGGCCTGCTCATTTCCGCGGTCAAGGCCGCCCAGTCTCGATCAAGCGAACGTCCGTCAACCGCTATGTAGTCGTTGCCGCAACCGTGCAGCTTTGCAAATTCAATCGCCAATCAATACACCTCGCGTCAGATACGTCGATCACAAAGCGATTCTACCCCGTGACTGATGCATCAGCCCGTCGTCGCAACCATTCACCGACCATCTCGGACACTGCATCAAGGTAATTGGGATCCGTGATGTCGATCCAACTGATTCTCGAATCTCGGGGCTTGAACCAGTTGTGCTGCGCGCCAATCAACCGGTTATTCCTGATGATTATCTCGTCACGCGTTGCTTCCCAAGACCGGTTGCCGACCAAGAAATCGGCCAACTGCCGGTAACCGATAGCTGACATGGAGGGCATCGCGGGGTCTACCCAAGCGTCGAGTAACCTCTGCACTTCTTTGAGCCAACCCGCAGCAAGCATCCGATCTACCCGTTCAGACACGCGAGCATGCAATACCTTCCTAGGTGCCTTCAAACCAATGACCATTGCTTCGTAAGGCGGAATCTCCATTTTGCTAGCACCCCCCATCGCATCACCTGTAGCAACGGCACGTTCGATGGCTCGCACCAACCTCCGTGGGTTCAGAATCTCAACCTTGTCGATGTTTGCCGCACGCGTCGTTCGAAGATGAGACTGTAACCTCTCGATCCCGTCCACCTCAAGTTCCCGTTCCAGCTCCTGACGCAACGCGGGATTCGGCGGAATCTCTGGCACCTCCCAACCTTCCAACAGTCCCCAGACATACTGCCCAGATCCGCCAACCAAAACTGGGACGTTCCCACATTCATGGATGTCAGCGATCACCCGATTCGCGGCACGGAGGAAATCGCTCAAACTGTAACCTTCGTGCGGTTCGAGAATGTCGATGAGGTGATGGTTGACACCTCGGCGTTCGCTTGCGTCCGGCTTAGCGGTGCCAATGTCCATTCCGCGGTAAAAAAGCCGTGAATCAGCGTTGACGATCTCGCCATTGAAACGCCTCGCAATCTCAACCCCGAGTGACGTCTTACCTGTGGCAGTCGCCCCTACGATGGCTACAACCCGGGTGCGCTGATCGGGGGACGCTCTAGATGTCAAACCGTGACAAAGTTACGAGTCATCGACAGATTCAGCTATGATCTCGATCATTGAAGAGAATTCAACATCGTTGAGGCTCGCACCGCCGACCAATGCCCCATCAACCGCCTCGCTTCCGACGATTTGCCCGATATTTCCAGCATTAGTGCTGCCACCGTACAGCACCCGAATTGCAGCGCCGACTTTCTCGTCGAATACTTCGCAGACTTCTTCGCGGATTGAAGCCGTCATGTATTCAATCTGCCCGAGCGTAGCCGCAACGCCAGTCCCGATTGCCCAGATCGGCTCATAGGCGATCACAATTTTAGATGGGTCGTGCGCTCCCGCAATCCCCAACCTTACCTGTCGTCTCACAAATCGCTCCGCGCGCCTCCGTTGCCTCTCGACGTCGTCTTCTCCAACACACAGTATCGCGGTCATTCCAGCATCGATAACCGCCCCGGCCTTCGCCGCAACAATCTGGTCCGTTTCGCCGAATGTTTGTCGCCGTTCAGAATGGCCTACGACGACGTGACTTACCAATCCTTGCAACATCCCTGCGGAGACCTCGCCTGTGTACGCGCCGTCCACGTGCTGATTTAGATTTTGCGCGCCAAGCATGACCGGCGTGTGATGCACAACGCCGTAAACTGCGATGAGTGAAGTGAATGGAGGGCAAACAACAACATCAACGACTTCCGAATCGCCAACGGATCGGCAAATCGATTGTGACAGCGCCACGCCCTCTTGTGGCGTGGTGTTCATTTTCCAGTTACCCGCAATTAGGGGTTTACGAACACTCAAATCTAACTTGTGGCCTTTTCACTGACTCCGGCGGACCAATCGGTTGTCGGCAATTCCGTACGCGCAAATTAAAGATACCGTCACTTTGCCGATACGTCAACGACCCAAAGGGTCCGATGTTGCGGATTGGCACTGTTTCCCAACAACTACCGTCGAAACCCAATGCATTCAATTCTATCGCAACGCCGCGATGCCTGGCAGTGTTTTGCCTTCCAGAAATTCGAGCGAGGCGCCGCCACCCGTCGAGATGTGCGTCAACTTCTCCGCGATGCCAAAGTGATTAATGGCCTCGACCGTTGAACCTCCTCCCGCCAATTTGAACGCCACATCGTTCGCCACAATCGCCTCAGCCACCCTCGCTGTGCCTTTCGAGAAAGACGACCACTCGAAAAGACCCATTGGGCCGTTCCAGATCAGTTTCTTAGACCTCGCGATTACGTCGGCATATTCAGCCGTCGTTTTGGTTCCGATGTCCAACACGTATCCCGATTTTGGAATCGCATCCGCGGCGACTTCTGCGAAATCTGAATCCTCATCGAACTCTTGAGCAACCACAACGTCTTTTGGCAACCGAATCTTCGAGGCGATATCTTCATCTCAATCAATGCCCTGCCGGCCGACAATTCATCTTGGCTCAACTTGGTCGATCCAACGCGGTATCCTTGGACCGCCAACATCGCCCCAACCATCCCACCGCCGATCAAAACCGCATCGACATTCGGCGCTAGATTCTTGACTACGCCGAGTTTGTCGGCGACCTTCGCACCTCCGAGAACCGCCACCGCAGGTCTTTCATCCGAAACTAACGCGCGGTTCAACGCTTCGATCTCCGCTCGCATCAACAAACCGGCGTAGGCAGGCAAGATTGTTGCCACGCCGACAATCGATGCGTGACTTCTGTGTGATGCGCCGAAGGCATCGTTGACGTACACATCGGCGAGGGACGCCAATCCCCTAGCAAACTCTGCGTCGTTCGCTTCCTCCCCGGGATTGAACCTCAGGTTTTCAAGCATCGCAACTTCACCGTCGGATAGCCCGGCGACCGCGCTGAGCGCGCTTGCGCTTTCCGATCCGCCCACGTGGCGCACACAGCGACCAAGCACCTCGGACATTCGCAAGCGTACCGGCTCGATTCGCATCTCCGGCACGACATTGCCGCGCGGACGACCGAGATGCGAGCACAGCACGATTTTCGCTCCTTTGCTTTGCAAAAGTTCAACGGTGCCTACGGACGCATGGATTCGGCTATCATCCGCAATATCGGTAGTCCCAGGCCGGAAAGTCACGTTGAGATCGGCGCGTAGCAACACCGTTTTGCTGCGCAGCTCGAGTTCTTCGATTCTTAGTAGACCTTCAGTCACGGCGATCCTCCGACTGGCATCAGATGCCTCAATCGGACAACAAGTCGGCGCGGTCCACATCGCCGATATCTTTGGCGAGGACCATCAATTTCGACCTTACATCCTCTTCAATCCCAGTTTGAGAAAGCGCATCCTCGGCGTTTTTGAGGTGCGACTGAATTTGCTTCAGAGTGAAATCGCGGCCACCCGCATCGGCCGCCAACGATGTGAGTTCGGCAATGCGCGAGGGATCAATGACGCGTTGCATATACATCTCGCCCGCCCGTCTCAAGATCGACGGGTCTTTGACCGTGTCGAACAGATAAGCAATCGGCAGGTTCTTCTTCTTGGATATGATCCTGCCCTGAACCACCGGATCGCGGTCATCTTCCCCGAAAATCGCCCGGTGATCGGCAACCAACTGCTTGACGATACCGACACTTTCGCCGAAATACCGGAGCGCGGAACGGCGTTCAATTCCGAAGTCATCGTCAAGTACCGACGCCAACTCTGCCGATGCGCCGTACAGCGAACCAACCCGTTTCGACACCATATCCAGATAGTCGGCGACTGAAACCGATGTTCGTTCCTGAAATGCAACGTCGAGATATTCGCCTTCGCATCGCCGCAACACGGCATCGTCAACGATCTCAATCGCCTTGCTGACACGCTCGAGCGGTTCACCTTCATCGCAGAGCTGAAACAACGATAGTCTCGCCAAGGCGTGCATCCCGTCGCCGGTGTTTATCGCCTGCGACGGACCCCATTTCCACCATACCGACGCCCTGCCTAATCGTTCGGTATTGCCATCCTGCACATCCGCGTGAATAAGCGCAAAGTTGTACATCAACTCAACCGAAATCGCATACTTCAACCCGATGGAGTAATCGCCGTGTAGTGACTGCGCCAACGCCAACAACAACGATCCGTGCAATCTGCGCTCCAGAGGTCCCATCGACGCGGCACCACGATCATCCGAATGCCCCATCTGCCAGGACATCATCTGGTAGATCTCTAGCTCTCGGTCTTTTAAGGAAGACCGAATAGCGTCTTCAAGACGATCTTCCGCCTCGTGCGGAAGCAATGCGGTCGCGTTGGTCGTCATGATTGCCTCCCCAGTGCACTCTCAATCTCACCGATTGAAATCGGTCCATCGCGTAGCACGCGCACCTCGCCATCGACGATCTGAACCACCGTCGATGCGGCCGAAGCATCACCACACTTTCCGACCACTATCGCATCCAACTCATCACCGATCGCGTGAGCCACTACTTGCCAATCCTTGGTAGGCGGGTGACCAGAGATGTTCGCGCTTGTGCCAGTCAACCCGCAACCCGCTTCTGAAATAAGTCTCAACCCAAGTTCGTGATTAGGCATCCGCAACCCTACAGAATTCAGTCCGCCAGTCAACACCCCGGGTACATCGTCTGCGGCGGGCACAACGACCGTTAACGCACCCGGCCAGAATCGCTCTGCAAGCAAATGCGATGAACGCCCGAAATTCTTCGCCAGGGGTTCAGCTTGATATTGCTCCGAAATTAAAACCGGCATCGGTGTGGTGGCTGGACGTCTCTTGATTTCAAACGCCTTTCTGATTGCAGACTCGTTCATCGCATCCACGCCCAGCGCGTAAAAGGTGTCAGTGGGAAACGCGATTACGCCACCAGCTTTCACCGCGTCAACGGCCTCGCTCAAGTCAATCTGTTCCAATGCCATCCAAACCTAATCGTTGCAAACAAAAAGCACGCGTCATTGATT
This sequence comes from Dehalococcoidia bacterium, assembly GCA_965208645.1. Taxonomy (GTDB): domain Bacteria; phylum Chloroflexota; class Dehalococcoidia; order Lucifugimonadales; family Lucifugimonadaceae; genus Bin127. The sequence goes on from OZ242350.1 coordinate 2,392,605, forward strand.
ATCGTACATCCGCATTTCACAGGGAACCTTTGCACTCGGGCGAGGTTGTGCACACATTAGAATCCATAGATGAAAGCTCTCACAATATGACAACTATCGAACCCCGATCCACCTCGCACCGCGTCGCCACGTCTGACGACATCGAGCTGAACACATACCTCGAAATAGCCGAGGGCGATCGACTGGGCGGCGACTCGCCGTCTGTTCCGGTGCGCACCGAATCGATAGTAATCCTCGATTTCGGGTCCCAATACAGCCGACTGATCGCCCGCCGAGTCCGCGAAGCAAACGTCTACTGCGAAATCATCCCCTTCGATGCCGGTCCGGACGTGCTGCACCTGCAAGACGTCAAGGGCATCATTCTCAGCGGTGGACCGAACAGCGTCTACGAAAACGGTGCGCCTCTAATCCCGTCGTGGGTCTTCGAAGCTGGAGTACCAGTCCTCGGCATCTGCTACGGAATGCAAGCGTTGGCGCATCAACTCGGCGGGTCGGTCGTCGCCGGCATTGAGCGTGAGTACGGTCACGCTCAACTTCGACTCAACGGCGTCAATCACCCGCTTTTCGAAGGTCTCGACACCTCGGTGCCAGTCTGGATGAGCCATGGTGACCGCATATCCGAGATGCCCCCAGGATTCCTCTCGCTCGCGTTCTCCGAGAACTCGCCATGCGCCGTGATGGGCAACGAATCGATGCTCGCCTACGGTATCCAGTTCCACCCTGAGGTTACACACACACAACAAGGCGACCAAATAATCCGCAACTTCGCTCACGGCATTTGCGGCGCATCGGGTTCGTGGACGCCGAAGAACTTTGTTCGCGACTCCATCTTTCGCATCCGACAACAAGTCGGCGACGGCAAGGTCGTCTGCGCGCTTTCCGGTGGCGTAGATTCATCCGTCGCCGCCGCCCTAATCCACCGTGCAATCGGTGACCGCCTAACCTGCATTTTTGTCGACAACGGCCTTATGCGCCGCGGAGAGGCCGAGCGAGTCCAGACCGTATTTGCCAGCCAACTCGGGGTCAATCTGCGATTTGTCGACGGCACCGAGCAATTCTTGTCGGCATTGAAAGATGTCACCGATCCTGAAGAGAAACGTCGCCGGATCGGAGAAGAGTTCATCCGAATCTTCGAGCAGGAGGCGAGAGATATCGGGGAGGTCGACTTCCTCGCCCAAGGTACGCTCTACCCCGACGTGATCGAATCTGTGTCTCCCGAAAGCTCCGCTGCCCACAAGATCAAGACGCATCATAACGTTGGCGGTCTCCCGGAGAAGATGGATCTCAAACTCGTCGAGCCGCTCCGCCACATGTTCAAAGACGAGGTCCGAGAAGCCGGTCACGAACTCGGCTTGTCTGCGCAGTCTGTTAATCGACAGCCATTCCCGGGACCCGGACTTGCGATCCGCATCATGGGCGAAGTCACATACGAAAAGCTCGAAATCCTCCGCGCCGCCGATTGGATCGTCGTGGATGAAATCAAGGACGCCGGTCTTTACGAGCAGCTTTGGCAGAGCTTCGCTGTATTGACCGACACCCAAAGCGTCGGCGTGATGGGCGATGCTCGAACGTACCAGTACGTCGTCGCAATACGCGCCGTTGTAAGCACCGACGCAATGACTGCGGACTGGGCACGCCTTCCTTACGAAACAATCGCTCGGATGTCCAACCGAATCGTCAACGAAGTTCCCGAGGTCAATCGCATAGTGTTGGACATTACGAGCAAGCCACCTGGCACGATTGAATGGGAGTGACGGCATCCTTAGGTCGCATCACGTAGCCATTAAGTCTCGAACCAAGCAATGAAGATCCTCGTAGTCGGTTCCGGAGGTAGAGAACACGCACTGACGTGGAAATTCGCACAGTCGAACCTCGTATCTGAAATCGTCTGTGCGCCCGGCAACCCCGGTATGGCGAACTACGCAGACCTTGTCAACGTCGCTGCTGAAGACGTCGATGGTCTGGTCGCGCTAGCGACTGATATTAACGCTGACTTGGTTGTAGTCGGTCCCGAAGCACCGCTTGTCCTAGGTTTAGCCGACCAACTCACTGAACGCGGCATCCCTACTTTCGGCCCCTCGGCAGCCGCATCTCGCATCGAAGGCTCGAAATCGTGGGCCAATGACATCATGTATCGCCTCGGCATTCCTTGTCCCGAAAGCCGTACATTTAGCGACGCGGCGACGGCGATTCAATACGTCGAATCTTGCCCACCAGGTGGAATCGTGGTCAAGGCCGACGGTCTCGCCGCTGGCAAAGGGGTAACGATTCCCGAGACTCCCACCGAGGCGATCGAAGCCATCACCGACGCGCTTGAACATCGCGCATTCGGCGAGGCGGGCGAAACAATCCTCATCGAGGAACGACTTTCCGGTCCGGAGCTCAGCGTGTTCGCGTTCATCGACGGCGAAACAGTGTCGACTCCGGTCGCCGCTCGGGACTACAAGCGCGCTTACGACGGCGATCTCGGCGTCAACACGGGCGGCATGGGTGCATACACCTCGCCTAACCTGTGCTCACCTTCAGACCTCGATCACATCCGCTCGTCGATACTCGAACCCGTCGCCCACGCCCTCGTAGCCGAGGGATGCCCATATCGAGGCGTTCTTTACGCCGGTTTAATGCTGACCGAGAGCGGCCCACAGGTTATCGAGTTCAACTGCCGATTCGGAGATCCAGAGTGCGAGCCGCTGATGCTGCGCCTCGATTCTGATCTTGCAGAAGTTTGTCTCGCTGTCGCCGAAGGCCGACTCGATGAAATGTCCGTAACGTGGAACCAAAACCGTGCCGTAGGGGTCGTCGTTGTTTCGAGCACATATCCAGCCGCTTACGAAACAGGTTTTCCGATCAACGGCGATCTGCCCAGTGAAGACAACGCCATCGTTTTTCACGCCGGGACATCGGAGGACAACGACAGACAACTGATCACCGCTGGAGGCCGAGTGTTTGTCGCTACCGCCGCTTCAACCGAATCCGTCCAAGATGCACGCTCGACAGCGTTCGAGATCGCAGACGGTATCGATTTCGAGGGTGCGCGCTACCGGTCAGATATAGCCATCGGTGCAGATTGAACCAGTCCTGAATTAGTATTCTGCTTTTTCCGCAACGTGCCTCCGATAACTAGACCTCCGACGTGATACCCCGCTACTCAAGACCCGAAATGAGCCGAATATGGTCTGAAGACCATCAGTTCGACCTCTGGCTTCGAGTCGAAATCGCGGCTTGCGAGGCGTGGTCGAAACTCGGCGTCATCAACGAAAGCGATATGCGGAAAATCCGCTCTGCGAAGTTTTCGCGGGAAGAATACGACCGCCAATTCGAGTCGACGCGTCACGACCTCGTCTCTTTCACTCGTGCCGTTTCGACGAGTCTGGGCGAAGAAGGCCGGTGGATTCACCACGGTCTGACATCCAACGATGTCAAAGATACCGCTCTCGCTATGCAGATGTCGGATGCCACGACCCTCCTTATCGAAGGAATCGAAGCCTTGATGTCGGCTCTGGCTGCGCGAGCTATCGAATTCAAATACACCCTCTGCATGGGCAGATCCCATGGAATTCACGCAGAACCGATGTCCTTCGGCTTAAAACTCGCCCTGTGGTGGTCCGAAATGCGCCGCAACCGCGACCGGGCAATCGCGATGAAGGACCGCGTTTCGGTCGGTATGCTCTCCGGCCCCGTCGGCACCTTCGCTGGCATTCCCATCGAGATCGAAGAGCACGTGTGCGCCCAACTCGGTCTCCAAGCAGCCGAAGTGTCGAATCAAGTTATCCAACGCGACCGTCACGCCGAGTACCTTCAAGTACTCGCTCTCACGGCGGCAACGCTCGATAAGATGGCCACCGAAATCCGTTCGCTGCAACGTACCGAGATCGGCGAAGTCGAAGAGCCATTTGGACGGCCTGGGTACGTCAGCAAGGGGTCTTCGTCGATGCCCCACAAGCGCAATCCAGAACTCTCCGAGCGAATTTGCGGCCTCGCCCGCGTCATCCGCTCCAACTCCATCGTCGGGCTCGAAAACGTAGCCCTGTGGCACGAAAGAGATATTTCCCATTCCTCTGCTGAGCGCGTGGTTCTTGCCGATTCGTCCCTCGCTGTTGACTACATTCTCGACTTGATGACCGGCATCATCGCGAATATGACCGTCAAACCCGACCGCATGCGTCGCAACATGGACCTTACGCACGGGCTAGTCTTCTCGCCGCGAGTCATGCTCGCCCTAGTTGAAGCTGGAGTTGAACGCGGCCTGGCCTACGATGTTGTGCAACGCGCCGCGATGCAGGCATTGGATCAGGAAACCGACTTCCAAGCGATCATCGGTAATGATCAAGCCGTGGTCCAGCATCTCGACAACGCGACTTTGAGCAATCTATTCGACTACAGCTTTTTCATCGAACAAGTAGACCCTGTCTTTGCTCGCTTAGGCATGGAGGAGTTAGATTGAGCACTGAGACCATAGTCTTCAGCACTGATTTGCCCGGCCTAGCGCACCGTGGCAAAGTGCGCGACACCTATCGCGTGTCTGACGGCATCTTGATGATGATCGCTACCGATCGCATCTCAGCGTTCGACATCATCATGGACGATCCGGTGCCCAACAAAGGTGTCCTGCTCGCTCAGATGTCGGCCTTCTGGTTCCGCAACGTCATCGGCGACATTGTCGAAAATCACATGATCTGCATGGCGGACGACTATCAGGTAGAAGCCGATGTCGGACTCGTCGGTGCGTTCGCCCACCTGCCGCGCGAGTGGTCCAACCGCTCAATGCTGATCCACGAAGCCGAACGCATCGATATGGAATGCGTTGTCCGCGGCTATCTCGCCGGATCAGGTTGGGCCGAATACGAAGCCCAAGGGACACTCAACGGCGCACCGTTGCCGAAGGGATTGCGAGCGGCCGAACACCTGCCGGAGCCGCTCTTCACGCCATCTACCAAAGCCGAAGACGGCCATGACCTCCCGTTGACGGATGCCGACGCCAAAGAACTCGTCGGCGCAAACCTCCACGAGACACTTAAACGGACCAGCATCGAAATCTATGAGCGGGCGCGTGACCACGCATCGGAACGTGGCATGATCCTCGTCGACACCAAGTTCGAGTTTGGCTTCGTAGATGGCCAACTGACTCTGATCGACGAGGTCCTAACGCCCGATTCAAGTCGATTCTGGGACGCGGATGAATGGCAACCCGGATCGTTCCCTCCGGCGTATGACAAACAGCATCTACGAGAATGGCTCTTGCATAGCGGTTGGGATCGGGAACCACCCCCGCCAAAGGTTCCGACCGAGGTCATGAACATGACGAAGGAACGCTATGTCTCGGCTTACGAACGATTGACCGGCACTACCTTCGTTGCATGACCCGCTCAATTGGCCACCGTGAAATAGAATTTTGAATCGATGACCCAGTCAAGTGACAGAGTAGCCACCACCCGCCCCGAGCATCGCCGCGGCATGACCCGCTCGCAGGTTCGCGAAGAACGACGAGCACGTAGCAATCGCCGCAAGCAACGGAAACGAACCGTCCTCATTGCACTTGGTTCGGTTTTTGCGGTTCTCATCATCTTCGCCCTTGTGTTCCAACAAGGTTTCGTTTCTCGCGACCACCAACTCGCCGGCGAGCGTGGGCCATACAACGCCGGGGGACCTGTTCCCCAAGATCCAGACGATGGCCGCGCTCACGTCCCGGATTCAATAGTTCCAGAAACTCGCTACAGCATCTATCCGCCAACCTCGGGCCCGCACTGGAACACGCTTGGCAGCCAGGCTAACAACTACGAGCGCGCTCCTGCCGGATGGGGTCCGTATGAACGTGTCATACCCGACCAAGCCTTGATCCACAACCTCGAGCACGGTGGCATCGGTATGCATTACGACACCACCAAATGTGACACCAACTCATGTGCAGAGATCGCAGCGACGTTAGAGCGGATTGCCAAGGATTGGAACGATGACGATACCTATACGGGATTCATCATTTCGCCGTATCCCTTCACGGATACCGTCATCACGCTCACCGCGTGGCGTCACCACCTCCGGCTAGATGAGATCGATGAACCCAAGATGTTGGAGTTCATTGACGCATACTTCGACCGTGGCTTCGAGCCGCAAGTCGCCGGCATGACACCAGCGAACTGAACGACGCGGATCCGAAATGAGCGGCACACACCTCGCCCACATCCGCGTCTACTTCAAACCCGGCATTCATGACCCTGAATCGGAGACCATAAACCGAGCTCTCGCGCGTCTTGGTTTCAACGAAATCGAGTCGCTCAGCGCCGGAAAGTTCTTCGACGTGCGGATCGAAGCAGACAACGCCGAACAAGCGGCGCAGACGGCGCGCAATATGTGCGAAACGCTACTTGCCAACCCGGTAATCGAAACCTACTCCGTAGAGATAATCGACTAACCGCCGCAAAGACACCCGTCTATCCTTCCGATTGGCCGTCCTCTTGCCTAGCGTGTTTTTCTCGCAACGCGGTCGCCATTGCCTGCGCTACGATACCCGCGGGCGCGGCCACGATACCCAATCCGCACAGCACGACGACTGCGGTCATGATCTTGCCACCAATGGTGACCGGGTAGATGTCACCGTAGCCGACCGTTGTAAGCGTCGCCACCGCCCACCACAGCGCATCGCCCATGTGACTGAACTGCTCCGGTTGCGTCTCGTGCTCGAAATGGTACGCCCCAAACGCGGCCAGGAAAACAACCAACCCGGTTAATGTGAGAAACAGCACAATCTCGTCCCGCATATGCGAAAACGCTCTCCCTAGATCCGCCATAGCTTGGCTGAAGCGCGCCATCTTGAGCAACCTGATGAGTTGCAACAATCTGAAAAGTCGTAAGGACGTGAACTGGGGTAGTGCCACGATTCCCACAACTACGGCTAGCAGATCGATGATGCCGAAAAACGAAAAGATGTATTTGCGTCTATCGGAAGCGGTCCACACCCTGACAACGTATTCAAACGCGAAGAATATGACCGCAGCGTATGCGACATCATCGATCCAACCCTTCTCCGGACCCCAAGTCGCTTGCCAAAGATGCGGGATATCTGTGTCGAACGTGGTGACGCTCACCGACGCGACAATTGCAGTCAACGCAAGCCATTCAAATATGGCCCGCCGACGGCTCATTTGCTCAACCATCGTCATTCTCCGTTCAACGCGTGTGATCTGCTCACGCTTTACCCGATTGCAAAGCCGGTACGAAAGCCGTTGGTGCCGACGCCGATCAAAGTAACAACGTCCGCAAGGAACTCAGTCCGAAAGCGTACCTTTGGTACTCGGAACCGCGCCGTCGGCTCGGTCATCAATCGACGCAGCTTCTCGCAACGCTCGAGCAAACGCCTTGAACGCCGACTCGATCATGTGGTGTTCGTTCGTTCCACGCAACACCGTTAGGTGCAAATTGAACCGACCTTCCGCGGCCAGCGACTCGAAGAAGTGCCGAGCCATGTCAGGCGAGAAATCGCCGATGTTCGAGGTCGAACCCATATCGACAACCGCATAACCCCGACCACTTAGATCGACCACCGCATGTGACAAGGCCTCATCGAGAGGGACGTGCTTGCTGGACATGCGAACGATACCCGCGGCATCGCCCATCGCTGCCAACAGACACCGACCTATTACTATTGCCGTGTCTTCAACCGTGTGGTGCGAGCCAGTTTCGATATCACCTGTAGCCACCACCGAGAGATCCATCATTGAATGCTTCGCCAACGCGTGCAACATGTGATTCATGAACCCGATCGGCGTGTCTATCTCAGCTCTGCCCTGCCCATCGATGTTGAGGCCGACGCGGATATTCGTCTCGCCCGTTACGCGCTCAATCTCTGCGGTTCGATCACTCATTCGTGCACCTCAACCCCAATTATCGAATCCTCACGCACCTCGATCCGACGATTTCCCGTGCATCCGAACGCGTTACACCATGTCCTGCAACGCGTCGATCACGAGATCATTTTGCGGCGGTGTTCCGACGCTGATCCGGATCGAATTCTCCAACCTTCTTCCGCTGAACTTTCTCGCGAAAATGCCACGCCGAGCTAGTAATCCATACGCCTCGTCGCCACTCAGACGATCGAATTTGATCAGCAAGAAATTCGCCCTCGACGGCGAGTAGCTGACGCCGTCCAACTCGTCAATGACCGCCTCGATCCTCTTACGCTCGTTCTCCAACGTTGCAATGCGTGCCAGCAGCTTGTCTTTGTGCTTCAACGCCGCCAGGCCTGCCGACTCCGCTGCGATGTTTAGGTTGTATGGCTGCTTGATGGTCATCAGATGGTCGACGATCAGTTCCGACCCGATCGCATACCCGATGCGCAGACCTGCGATGCCCGCCCACTTGCTGAAAGACCTGATCACAACCAAATTTTCGTATTCGTCCAGCAACCCGGCTGTAGTCTCACCGCAAAACTCGTAGTAAGTCTCGTCGACTACCAACACAATGCCCGTATCTAGGATCGCTCGTGCATCGTTCTCCGGTAACAGATTGCCCGTTGGATTGTTCGGCGAAGCGATAAACAGCAACTTCGCACCTGTTCGATCAATTGCCTCGGTCGTTGCGTCGATGTCGATTTCCCAGTCGTCTCGACGTTCAACCGGGATTAATTCGGCCTCCGAAATCTGAGCGCAGAACTCATACATCCCAAACGTCGGTGGACAGTCGATCATCGACTCTCCGGGAGCCACGAAAAGTTTCGTCAGCAACTCGATGATCTCATCACCACCCGATCCTGCGATCAACTGCTCCGAAGGGCGCCCGGTGTACTCGCTCAATGCCGATCTGATGCGCACCAGATCTTGATCCGGGTACTCGTGGATCGGCAACCCAACCAACGCGTCCGCTATCTCAGTTAACGGCTCGTATGGATTTTCATTTGCGTTCAATCGAATGACGTCGGCCGGATCGATTCCCACCGCGGTAGCTAAATGATCCGAATGTTGAGCTCCGACATAACCCGTCGGGTTGTAGAGATGCGGTCGCATCATGCCAATCAAGTCGCGCATCGTCCCCTGCCTTTTAACGTTCGATGACTTCGCAATACTATCGTTTCCGACGAATCTCAGCCGCCAGCGCGTGCGCTTCGAGCATCTCCAACCGAGCCAAATCCGAAGCCGCTCCGGAAATCGAATCGTATGTCGATTGGTCCATATCCAAAAATGGCGTTACGCGGATGAAATCCCGCGCCGACAAAGCCGACGAGAAACGCGCCGATCCGCCCGTCGGCATCACGTGGCTCGGACCCGCAACGTAATCGGCCATCACCTCGCCAGATCGCTCGCCCAAGAAGATGCCACCTGCATGTCGGACATCCCCAAGCATCTCGCTAGCACCAGCGAAGCCCAAACACAGATGCTCCGGCGCGAAAACTTCGGCAACCTTCAACGCCTCTGCGATGGTATCGACCACCACCGCCGCACCGCGACCCATTAAGGCCTTGCGCGCAATCTCAGCCCGCGGCAATCTCTCCAACTGCGTCGCTAACTCGCTCTCAACCGCATCGACAGAGCGGTCGGATAACGCCACTAGAACCGGCGCCGCGACAACATCATGCTCGGCTTGAGCCAATAGATCCGCCGCCGCAACGGCCGCATCCGAATCGTCATTGACTATGACCATCGTCTCGGTGGGACCGTATATTCCATCGACACCGACCATCCCGTAGACCCGACGCTTCGCAGCGGTTACCCAGAGGCTACCCGGACCACAGATTACATCGACTTTGGGAATCGATTCGGTTCCGACCGCCAACGCAGCTACGGCCTGAGCCCCGCCTACTGCGAACACATCGTCCACTCCCGCGATATGACACGCAGCCAAGACCGCGGGGTGCGGAACTCCGTTCTTACCCGGGGGCGTGACCACACAGACATAGGGAACTCCAGCAACCCGCGCCGGAACCGCCGTCATAATCACCGTCGACGCCAATGGCGCGGTCCCCCCAGGGATACAGCAACCTGCTGATTGAACCGGGTGCGCTACCTCGCCATATCCCTCTGCGTCGTCGCTCCAAGACTGCGGCAATGTTCGAGCCTGAAACTCCCCCACGCGACGCGCGGCCAAATGCAATCCTTCGACTTCATTCGGGCGCAACTGGTGCTTTGCCTCCGCCACGACATCCGCCGGAACCTTGAATTCGTCGATCTCCACCCCATCCAATTTCTTCGAGATTCGTCGTACGAATTCATCCCCGTGCGAACGAACATCCGCGATCACACGTTCGGCAAACGCGTCGGGGGTCATCGCCGCGTCGTAGATGCCACCGCCGTCCGTTAACGGATCATTCCCGTCGCTTTTCGAGCTACGGTCCTTGAACGCGACGATCGCGGCGTCTAGTCCGTGGATTCGCCTCAACACGGATTGGTTCCCATTGCGGACGAACCCAAACTCTCGACCAGTTTCCGGTACAACTCGCACTCGCTCTGATACAGGAACTGGATGTCTGTCACCGAAGTGCCGGTTCCACCCAAAGCCCGTAAGTGGTCCACCACACGCAACACGTCACTTTTGCGCGTCACTATCTGAACCGCAAACCAGTGATTCCCATCGTTAGTAAAGACCTTCGAAACCGTCGGGCCGCGCATGCCAGAAAGCTCCGGCGATCTGAGCACTAATCCCGCGATCTCAGTTTCCGAAGACCCTTTCACGTTCGCAGTCACACGTAGGTACGACCTCGACCTTAATCGGGCCTCGATCCGCTCCAGCAACAGCCTAGTTAAATCCAGTTTCGATTTCGATCCGGCTAGGAGTGGTCCGTTCCCAACCAATATGGCTTGAGATTCAATCGCCACGCCGTCGACCAACGTGCGAAGGTTGTTCTCCCGCAACGTGTTTCCGGTATCTGAAATGTCGGCGATGATGTCCGCGTATCCGATTCTCGGCGCGGCTTCAAGGGCACCATTGATCGCAACCATCGAGAAATAGTTGATACCTCGGCGATTGAGGAATCGCTTCACCAACCTGGGATACTTCGTCGCGACTCGAAGATCGCGCCCGCCTTCATGCAGTTCGAGGCTCATATCCGCCAAGTCGTACATCGAGGTGATGTCGAGCCACGAATCTGGTACCGCGATCACTAAGCGTGAATGCCCGTACTCCAGATCAGGGGCGACAACCAACGTCTCACCGTCTTCTAAACGCGCCTCCAAGTATCTGTCGAGGCCCACGACACCTAAATCCGCATTGCCGGAATCCACGATCGTAGTGATGTCTGACTGCCGTTGATAGATGACCTCGATACCCGGTATGGAGGGAATTTCCGCGGTATACCGCCTTGAGTTCACCCGACTGACCGCCGCGTCCGACTCCGCGAGCAAGCGAACCGCGCCCTGCTCAAGCGCGCCAGTGGACGGAATCGCCAAGCGCAACGTCTCCGTCATTCCCCAACTCCATCAATTGGCTCGGGTTTCCCCACCCGCATGACGCGCGCGTTCCCAATCGACTGCGCAACCTCGTCGGCGTCTACTTGACTATCGAACAACGACACCACGTTGTTCCCTGCCTCACGGAGCTCGACGGCCTTTTTGATCACGTCCTCGACAAAACTGTCGTCGGTTGGCGAGACAACGATATAGCTGCGCTCCGCGGCTTCTGATTGACCGCCGCGAGTTAACTCCAACACGGCATCGAGGTTCAATGCAAAACCCAAAGCGGGTAACTCCGCCTCTGAGCCTAGCGCCGAAGCCAACCCATCATAACGGCCACCACGGCCCAGGACAATGTTCTGTCCAGCCACGACGGCACTGACTTCGAAGATCATCCCGGAGTAGTAAGCGATTGAAGCTCCTAGACCGAGATCGACGGTGACATCGGAACCGTCAACGCCGTTCAATTCGGCGGCTTCGACGACGGATGTCAAATTATCCAGGCTGCACAAAGATTCGAGGCCGTAACTCTCCGTAAGTCGCCTTGTACCATCGATGGTTTCCAGTAATCGACAGTTCGAAGATTCGCCCTGATCAACTTCGACGCTGGCGCTCTTGAAATTAGCGATTTGACGGATGAGCGCCAATGCGTCCGGGAAATCAACGTTTCGAGCGTCCCATTCCACTTTTCGTCGCAATCCAGCAACGATCTCATCGGCCGATCTCGTCGTCAGCTCCGAAGTTTCCGGCAATTGCACCGAACCCGACGCCAATCTCGACAACAGATCCGCCGCCGATGCCTGCGTCTCGATCTTCTGTTGACCCTTAGACGGTAACAAGCCCAATCGAACCGCTTCAGTTTCAATCGATCCGCTGTCGTCGTCGCTATCAGCCAATCCGGTAACGCTATCCGCAAGAAACATCCGAGCGCGCTCAGAGAGATCGAATCGACTCAACAGTTCGCGTATCAAACCGATGTGCCCGACCCGAACTGAAACTTTGTCCAAACCCAATCTCCGAGCCAAGGTGTACGCGGCGAAAATTATCTCGCCATCGGCGTAAGGCTGGGATGCGTTGACCAACTCCGCACCAATTTGAATGAACTGACGCTTGTTGGGAACCGAACTGGATGGTACGTCGTACGGCCTTTCGGTGTAGCGAAATATCGGTGCCGCGTATTGGAATCTTTGCGGGCCTTGGCCACCGGAGATCTCCAATGCATGACGAACCACCGGGGCGGTCATCTCCGGTCGGAGGCTTATGTCGCTTCCGTCGGGGGCTATGAAGTCAAACAATTGGCTCGATAAGAGACCTCCTGATCGCCGTAGAAATAGCTCGGTCTGCTCTATCAGCGGGGTTTCGATCGGTTGGTAGCCAAGGCCGTGCAACACGCCGCGCGCGATTTCGATCGAATCCTCGATTCGTTCGAAATCCCTGCCCGTCCGGTCTTCGAAGCCAGGGGCGCGTCGAATCCTGCCGTTACGGCCTATCATCGAATCAATCTGCCATCAACCGAAAGCACATCGTTAACCAATCACGAGAAACCACGGCGCAATTAACCGAGCGGAGTCAAATACATCGTCGCCAATATCACCAGATTCTAATTCCGCAATGTTTCCGGCAATCGCTATCCGTGTCGTTACAATCTGTCCCAGCATCCTCAGCGCGGTGTTAACCGACGGAACTTGCGCTCACGCTGCCGTCTCCGCAAAATCCAACACTTTCAGATTGACGTACAGCCGACTATTGCGCGAATCACGCACAAGAACTCGATGATGAGAGGAAATTGAGTTGAACACTCCCCTAAAAGCCGACGCGGTGGTTCTTGGTGCCGGCGCAGTCGGCTGCGCGATCGCGTTGCAACTCGCGCGTTCGGGTATCGCACCTCGAGTCTTCGACCGCGACGGGATCGCGTCGAACGCTTCCGCATTCGCCTGGGGCGGACTCTCCGCTCATTTCGGAAACGGCGTGCCCGGTCCCATGACCGAACACTACCGCGACGCAATTGCCAAACACATCGCACTCTACGATGAACTCTCCTCTTCCGCGTCCAACGACTGGGAACTGCAACCCGTGATTTCGCTTTCACTCGCGGACGACGAGACCACAGCAAGTCAATTGACAGCCGATGTCGAATGGATGCGATCCGAAGACTTTGCAGCGGAGATGATCGACGCCGAGCATCTGTATCGGTTGGAACCGGCAATCCGCAACGGCATGGTCGCGGCGTCACTCGTTGACGCAGGTTGGGAACTCGACAGCTACTCATTCACAAAATCCATCGCAACCGAAGCACAACGCGCCGGTGCAATCTTCGCCAACGGTTGCGCCGTTGCTATCGAAACCAGCGGGAGTTCCGTAACTGGCGTGAAGTTTGCAGATGGATCAATAGCTGAAACTCCAATCGTCATCGTCGCGACCGGTCCATGGACGCGTGACATCAACGGCGTTCCATCCCTCCCGATCAAACCCATGAAAGGCGAAATCATTCGTCTTGAGCGCCCCGGCAGCGACCTCCAAAACCGTGTTGGCTTCGGCAGCTTCAACGTCGGCCGCAAACCCGACGGCTCAGTGTGGGCCGGTACCTACGAATGGGACGTCGGCTTCAACCGCGAAATCTCCGAAGAGGGTCGCAATCACATCATGGGCGGGGTTACCAGCTATATCCCATCACTCGCAGGGCTGCGCGCCATCAAGACCACCGCTTGCCTCCGTCCGGTAGCCAGCGACGGTTTTCCCATCGTCGGTGCTTCGAGTGCAGCTGATGGCCTCTTCTATGCCAACGGTGCCGGCAAAAAAGGCATACTGCTCTCGCCGTTGATGGCCGAATGGATCGCAGACCTTGTCTTGCAGGAAATCTCACCCCCGGAGATCGTCCTACCTTCTCGTTTCGAGGACATTTAACTTCGACGCGATGTGTGAACACAACCTCCGCTCGCGTCGTAATCTGACGTTAGCTTTGACGCTGGTATATTTGTAACCAATCCTTCGACCACTCACGACGCACCATGAGGTCTCGCATCATGGCAGAGAACGAACCCGCATACAAGAGTACGACGAGCGAACGCGCACACGGCTTCTTCAACACCAAATGGGGTGATGCTTTCGAAGACCAGATGACGCGCGGCAAGCTGAGAAACTACCGCGCACCGGAAAATCGAGACGACCTCGACTCCGAAGAGCGCCGTGAATTCTTCCGCGAAGGCGCTTATCCCTACCAGCGAAAAATCAGCCTCGACAGTTACTACGAACACAAGTTCCCGCTCCAGATCGAGCTCGTAAGGATGCAGAACTGGGTGCGCGACACCGGCGAGAAGGTCTTGATCGTCTATGAAGGCCGTGACGCAGCGGGAAAAGGTGGAACGATCCGGCGCTTCATGGAGCACCTCAACCCCAGAGCCGCCAAAGTAATCGCACTCGAAAAACCCACGCCCCAAGAATCCGGACAGTGGTACTTCCAGCGGTACATCCAACACCTGCCTACCGATGGCGAGATCGCTCTCTTCGACCGCTCCTGGTACAACCGCGCCGGCGTCGAAAAAGTAATGGGATTCTGCACCGAGGAGGAATATGACCAATTCCTCATCGATACTCCACGGATCGAGGAGATGTGGGCGAACTCCGGCATCCGCATCATCAAGCTCTACTTCTCCGTCAGCCGAATCGAGCAGGAGCGCCGGTTCAAACGACGGCAGCGCGATCCCCTGAAGCAGTGGAAGCTCAGCCCGGTCGACCTCGCGTCGTACCACCGATGGGACGATTACACAACCGCCAAGATGGCGATGTTCTATCACACCCACACCGACTTCGCTCCCTGGTACGTCATCAAATCCGACGACAAAATGCGCGCCCGCATCAACTCCATTCGTCACGTCCTGAATCTTCTCCCGTACCACGGAAAAGACGAGGAAGTCGTCTACAAAACTGATCCATGGATCATTGCAAGCGCCGACGAAGTCTTTGACGTCAAAGGGAAATCCAGTTACGGAACTAGCGACAACGGCCAGACGTCAACGAACGAGCTAGCCGCCGTATCGACTTAGCGAACGGATACCAGCGTTACTGCGCCGTAAACCCGCCGTCGATCACCAAACACGCACCGGTTACGAACGAGGCCTCCTCCGAGGCTAAGAACAGCACCGCCCGGGCAATCTCGATCGGTTGAGCAAACCGGCCTATCGGATGCAAAGCAACGATCCGGTCGTACATCTCAGGGTTTTCCCACGTCCCGCGCGTCATTTCCGTATGCGTGAATCCGGGGCAGACCGCGTTGACCCGAATATTCTGCTTCGCCAGTCCGAGCGCCATATCGCGCGTCGCGTTGACCACGCCACCTTTGGAGTGCGGATAGGGATTGAAACCGTCGGTTATGAAGTCCGGATAACCGATAAGACCTCGAATCGAAGCGATATTCACAACCGCACCACTACCCTGCTCCTTCATCTGTTCCACCGTGTGCCGCGCCATCAATACCGTGCCCTTCAAGTTGACGTCGATGACGAACTGCCAACGCTCCTCGTAGGTCATGTCCGAGGCTCGCCGGGCACCCACGCCTGCGCTGTTGACCAAAACATCGACTCGTCCAAACTCATCCACTACCGCGTCAACCGTGGCCGCGCAACTGTCGTTGTCTGTCACGTCAACCGACGTAACCATCGCCGAACCGCCAGCTTCGCGTATCTCACCTGCAACGCGCGCCGCACCTTCCATGTTCAATTCGGCGATCGCAACCGTCGCGCCTTCATCCGCAAACAACTTGGCGCTCGCCTCACCAATGCCGCTACCGCCGCCGGTGATCAACGCTACCTTGCCTCGCAAACGCCCCGAAACGGTCGATTCTCTCGCTCGTGTCTGTTCCACCATTGATTTGCTTTCCTTATCCCGCCGTGTACCCGCCATCTACGGGCAGGCACGAAGCGGTTACAAACGACGACTCATCCGATGCCAGATACAACGCTGCATACGCAATTTCAATCGGCTCGCCGAGCCGTCCCATCGGATGCAGCGACTCCAGCTGCACGCGCATGTCGGCATCGTCAGTCAAAGACCTCGTCAGGGCTGTATAGGTGAAACCCGGGCATAGCGCATTCACCCTGACGCCTCGCTTGGCGAACGCCACACCCATATCGCGTGTCATCTGCACAACCCCGCCTTTCGAATGCGGATACGGATTGAAACCGTCGCTCATCCCGGTCGAGTAACCGACCAATCCGATGATCGACGCCAAGTTCACTATCGAACCATATCCGGCGGGCAGCATCACTTCCGATGCTGCGTGAGACATCAACATCGATCCCTTCAAGTTCACATCAATCACCCAGTCCCACTTCTCCTCGAAATCCCAATCCAACGGCGCTTTCCGAGGTGTCACCCCCGCGCTATTGACCAAAACATGCAACCCGCCAAATCTCTCCACAGTGCCCGCGACCAAATCCTCGCACTGACTCCGTTTCGTGACATCCACAGCATCTGCCGCGGCCGATCCGCCGCGCTCAGTCACCCGGTCCGCAACATCCCGCGCTGCACCCACTTCCAAATCGGCGCAGAATACATTCGCTCCCTCCGCGCTGAACAACTCGGCACACGCCGCGCCGATACCCGAACCCGCGCCGGTGATCAAAGCGGTCTTTCCGTCAAGCCTGCCCATGTTCGCTCCAATGCTCGATGCCTAGTAAGCGTTAGTAAGTTTATGTTCACGCCCACTCGCGCGCGCAATCTCTTTCGCAACGGCTATGTTTGCTAGCATGAAGTCTATCTGCGCCTCCTAGGAGCGACCCCATGACAGTTTCACCAAACCAAAACAAACCACTGCATTTCATCGACATCCATGAACTCGAAAACCGGGTTGCTGAAACCGTTGCCAAAGTGTCGAGCGGTGAACAAGAATTCGTGATCACCCAGGACGGAAAGCCAGTTTCTCGCTTGACTCGTTACGAACCGCATCCGCAACCCAAACGGCCCAAGCAAACCATGGTTTTCGGGCAGCACCGCGACCAAATTGAAATCCTCGGCGACATCGTCGGACCAATGCCCGAAGAATGGTACGCGAAAGAGGACGATAGCGACGAGGAACTGTTTTGATCGTCCTCGATACGCATGCATTGCTTTGGTTTGATGGTGGCGATGAGAGGCTGGGACGTAACGCGCGTCGAACCATATCTAGCGGAATTTCGCAAGGGGAGATCGCCGTGTCGGCGATTTCAATTTGGGAGATTGGGGTGTTGATAGACAAACAGAGAATCGATTTGCGCCTAGGTCTGGGAGGTTGGCGCGAGACCCTCAATAGCCAAGGATTGATTGAGTTACCAGTTTCCGGTTACATCGCGGAGCGGGCAGCAACTTTGCAGAACATTCACGGCGATCCCGCAGATAGGATCATAATTGCGACGGCGCTCGAGCACCATGCCTTAGTTACCGCAGATCGACGGATCCTAAATTGTGAGGGTGAATTGGACCGGACACGTGCTACCGATTGAGCATCCCCTGCTGAGGCGATAAAATCGCAAATCGCCAACATGACCACCTCTCGACGCAGTCATCGACCTCGCCCGGCTCATTCTGAAGAACCGGTTCATGACGCACCAGATGCGAACCAAATCGAAGAGCCAGCAACTCCTGATCCCGAACCCATCGAATCTCTGGGGCTTGAATTCGCTGGTCCACTCCGCCGCTTCTACGCCTTTGCCATTGACATCGGAATCCTTCTCATGGTCGTTTTCATGGTCGCTCCAATCTCGGGCGGTCGCGTCTTCAGTGCACAGGCCGGGATCATCGATGTGTTTATCTTTCTCGCATACTTCATCATCCCTACTGGGCTCTTCGGGCGCACGCTTGGAAAATGGGTCGCCGGCATCTCCGTCGTCGACGACGAAGGCAACAAACCGGGCGTCGCCGTCGCCATCCCTCGCGAAGTCGTCGGTCGCTTCGTCTCCACAATAACCTTCGGTATCGGAATCATCTGGGTCATATTCGACCACAAACATCAGGGTTGGCACGACAAAATGGCCGGAACTTACGTCGTTGTCATTCCCAACAGTGGAGGTCCCGGGTTCTTCGGTCGAATGTTCGCACCCCGGGACGATGCACAGCCTGACCAGACCCGTCAACAACGCGTCGGACGCCCAACGACGCGCCGCAAACGCCGGAATCGACGACGAAACTAATCGTTTCCACACCAAGTTAAACATTCCGAAAGGCGCTTAGATGGCAATCTCAAAACTCGCACGAGAACAGATGAAAGCGAGTTCGTGGATTCGTCGCATGTTCGAAGAGGGCATGCAGCTCAAAGCGATCCACGGCGCGGAAAACGTTTTCGACCTCTCGCTCGGCAACCCCCTTCTCGAGCCGCCACCCGAATTCAACCAAGCCCTCGCCGAGATCGCCAACGAAGCTCCCGGCGGCACGCATCGCTACATGCCAAACCCGGGCTTCATCGAAACCCGGGCCGCCGTTGCCGATGCACTTTCTCACGAATCCGGAACGCAATTCCAACCAACCGACATCATCATGACCGTCGGTGCTGCCGGTGCCATCAATGTCGCCCTCAGAGCGCTGCTCGACCCCGGCGACGAAGTCATCATCATCGCGCCATACTTCGCCGAATACATCTTTTACGTCCAGCACGCCAATGGCGTTTACCGCGAAGCAAAGTCGACCCCCGACTTCATGCCCGACTTCGACTCGTTAGCGTCTTTGATGAACGAACGCACCCGTGCCGTCATCATCAACTCGCCGAACAACCCTTCCGGAGTCATCTATCCCACCGACGTAATTGCCCGACTCGCACAGCTCATTCAGACCACCGAAGCGGAACACGGCACCGAGATCTACATCATCACCGACGAACCGTACCGAAAACTCATCTACACCGACACCGCATACCCATTCGTCTTCGAACACCACCCTCGCACCATCGTCGCAACCTCCCACTCAAAAGACCTCGGATTAGCCGGTGAGCGTATCGGTTACCTCGCCGTCAACCCAGACGACTCGGGAAAAGCAGATCTTCTCGACGCATCGGTCTTTATGCTCCGAACGCTCGGTTTCGTTAATGCTCCCGCCATCATGCAACGCGTCGTGGCAAAACTCCAGCACGCCAGTGTCGACATCTCCGAATACCGACGCAAACGCGACATCATTCACTCTGCACTCACGGACATTGGTTACCATTCAAACCTCCCAGACGGCGGTTTCTACCTGTTCCCCAAATCTCCAATCCCCGACGACACAGCATTCGTGGACCTGCTCAAATCCAAACTAGTCCTCGTCGTTCCCGGCGTCGGATTTGGCATGGACGGCTACTTCCGAGCGTCATACTGCGTAGAAGACGAAGTGCTCCATGGATCAATCGAAGGTTTTGCCGAAGCCTTCAACGAAGCCAATGCAGGTGGATAGAATCGATTCTCATGCTCGCCCAAACACGCATCCAAATCGCCCGCTTTTTCTTCATCGCCCCTCTTTTGGGTGTGATCGCTCTAACTGCGTTCGCATGTGGCGACGATGCCGAACCAACCGTCATCGCCTTACCGACGGCAACGCCCGGCGCCATGGCCACCACCCCTACACCCACGGTCTTTCAGGACGAAGATGACGGCAAAGTCCAAATCGGCTTCAATCTCGGACTCCAGGACTATCCGCAGCAGGGAGCCGGGGTAGTCACCCAACTCGACCGCGGCACGCGCATCAAAGTAACTGTTCGACCTGCGCCCGGCACGATCCAACAGTTGAGCATCCGCTCCGGCAGATGCGAAGATGCCGGCGACCTAGCTAAATTCAAATGGGTCGAAACTCTCGACCACGCCATTGGCGGTGTATCCGTAACCAACCTCCCGGAACGCCACGTCAGCACCATCCTCGACGGTAACCACGCCGTCGCCGTCTCCATACCTGGCGGAACCTTCTCACAAGTAGCGTCCTGCGGCAACCTTCCAGACCTCACCCACCTCGAGATCCCGTTGGCAGAAGACGGTTGATCGTCGTTATCGTTGCCTTCCGACCCGGCAGCGCACATTCACCCCTATATCGCCTCTTTCAACCCCGACCCCGTCACCGGCACGAGAACTCGCGCCTCTCTTCCGATCTCACCTTTACGCACCAACTTCTCCAAACCAGCGAACGCCGCCGCCGAAGTTACCTCGCAAAAGATCCCAGCTTCAGCTGCCAACCGCTCCCGCCACTCCAACATCGCTGCGTCGGCGACGGCAACCGCCGATCCACCGGACGCCACCACTGCCCGAGCGGCCTGCGCCGCGCGTGGTGGCATACTAACCGCTATCCCCGACGCAGCCGTCGGCATCGCCTCGTCAGCGTTCCACTCCGCTCCTTGTATCGCACGCAGCAACGGTTGAACCGCCTGCGACTGTACGCAATGTATCCGCGGACGTTCGTCATCAGGGTATCCCGCATAACTACCAATCAACAACGCCCCATTACCCGCGGGCGCTACAATATCCGTGGCTTTAAAACCAGCGTCAGCAACCTCTGCAACCATCGCCTTAACGCCCTCGGCAAACCAAGGGCTAAGAGCATGTGAGAGATACGGGATTCCCTGACGATCCGCGAACTCTGCCGCCGCATCGGTCGCCGCCTGCCGAGGACCGTCGATCAAATGCAACTCGGCACCGAATATCTGAATCTGGTCCAACTTCCCCTGCGCCGCGCTCGAAGGCGCAAATATGTGTGCTCGTATACCGGCACGAGCCGCGTAAGCCGACATCGACGCACCGGCGTTGCCCGACGAATCCTCGACAAATTCCTTGACACCTTCTTCATGCGCCGCTGAAACCAAAACTGCGCTGCCCCGATCCTTGAACGAACCCGTCGGCGAACAAAACTCCAACTTGGCGACCAAATCCGCGACCCCAACACTCTGAGCTAATCCATCCAACCGCACCAATGGAGTGCTCCCCTGCCCCAAATCGACCACTAGATCTGATGCCGCAGTTGGTAATTCCGCAATTACATCCTCGGCATCGAAATACCGGATGTCGTAGGTCCCGTCGCAATCGCAGTAGACGTTCCGCACCGATGGCACCTCCGCAACCTCGGCGCAAACGGCACAGATCAATTCAAAGCGCGACGAACGCACCTCCATCACCCGTGGCGAATTCTCGCGAGACATCAACGACAGACCGTCCGTCAATTACCTCGACTGGGCTCAAAAACCGACAATCCAACGCCTGGTCGCGCGGACCCCCGATTTACCGCAACCACACCGCCGTCTGAACGCCAACAAGAAGAACCGGCCAGCGACCCATCGTCGCCGAACTCAATGATGTTCATTCCGCCGGCTACATTGGCCACCATCTCCACCTCATGACCTATATTGGTCAACGCCGTCGAAACCGTGGGAGTGAATTCCCGCTCCAACTCTACTGCCTGCCCCTGCGTGAACATTCGAGGCGCCTCCACCGCCTCCTGCGGCGTCATACCGTGATCGATGATATTGACTATCGCTTGCGCCACCGACGTCCAAATCCGCAATCCACCGGGCAACCCCAATGCGAAACTCGGTCGGCTGCCGCGATACACAATTACTGGCGCCATACTGCTCGCAACTCGCTTCATCGGCTCAATCGAGTTGGCAACGTTAGAATGCGGATCGAAGTTTGACATCGTGTTGTCCAGTAAAACTCCCGTTCCTGGAACGACCACCTTCGAGCCGAATATGTGGTTGATCGTTTGCGTCGCCGATACAATATTCCCTTCCCCGTCCGCCGTCGTCACATGTGACGTGCTGTCCGACTCAGCAAATGCCGGCGTCGCAAGTTTTGGCAGGACCGCATTCGGTAGAATCTGACTCATCAACTCCTTCGCGTGAAACTCCGACAACAACCGATCAGTCGGTATCTCGACAAAATCCGGATCCGAAAGATACCGGTTCCGGTCCGCGAATACGAGCTTCATCGCTTCCGCCATCAAGTGGATCGTCGCACTCTTGCCGAAACCCATCCCTCGAATGTCCCGCAACGATAAGACATTCAGGTACTCGATCAAGTGAACGCCGCCCGCCGACGCCGGGGGAGGTCCGGTAATCGTGTAACCGCGATAACCTCCTTCAACCGGCCTGCTCGTCCGTGTCTCATAACCCCGCAGGTCGTCCATCGTCAAGATACCGCCGTGCGACTGTGAATAACTCACAATCTCCTCGCCCAATTCGCCGCGATAAAGATAATCCGCACCTTCAATCGCGATCCGCTTCAATGTCGCGGCAAGGTCCCGCTGCACCACCATTTCTCCAGTTCGAGGCACGCGTCCCGCCGGCATGAATATGCTGCTCGTGGCGCTGAAAAGCTGTAGCTGGTCTTGGTTGTCGGCCACAAATTTGCAATGATGATCCGTTGCTCGAAATCCATACTCGGCGTGACTGATCGCCGGCTGCATGACCTCGGACAGCGGCAACTTGCCGTGTTCAGACTGCACCTCGCACCACGCCTTCAAAGCTCCCGGCACACCCGAAGCCAGCACGCCCGTCTGATTCAAATCTCCTCGAACCCGCATGTAGTTCGGCCATTCGTCCGACAGCGGCGTATACATCTCCATCGTTGCCGCCGCCGGTGCCTGCGAGTAGTTGTCGATCACGAATCGATCTCCGCTCGCCAGACGGATATTCATGAACCCCGCGCCGTAGATTCCCATCTTCATCGGCTCCACCACGCTCAGCGCAAACAACGTCGCCACTGCCGCATCAATCGCATTACCGCCCGCAGCCAACATCTCGGCACCTGCGGCAGAACCCAGAGTATGCGTCGATCCAACAACCCCACCGTAGCCAACTACTGGACGGTTCTCGATGCTAAACGTCGTTGGCGAATTGTCACGCCATCGTTGAGATGTCAATGCGCCTACGGGCATCCGAATTCAACCACCTTGCTGCTAGAGATTCCGTCGTTGTCACAAGGACCATGGCCTCGCTACAACCTAGTTGATGGTAAAACCCGTGACTCCATTTCTACCCCAATGACCAACTCAAGCGATAATGAAACTATCTAAACACCCTCGCCCTCAGACTCAAACTTGGTCAACCCACAACTTGATCAGCCGAAACGTTTCAGCAAAGGAGTTGATATGCCGATAATCACCGTCGAAGGTAGAGTTGGAGCCGGTGCACCCGATCTCGGGCGTCTCGTGGCTCGCGAACTGGAGATCGACTTCGTCGATCGACTTATCCTCGCTCAGGTAGCCCGCGGAGTAAACGCCACTATGCGCGCGCTCGTTGACCAGGAGCGCCGTGTACCTTCGCTGGTAAATCGCTTAGCTCTGCGCATCCAACGCGTCCTCGAACGTTCCGCCGTCGCCGGAATGGGCGGAGACCCATACTTCGGACCCGGAGTCGAAGACCTCATCTCTAGACAGTACAGCGAATACGAGGAAGAACCACACACCACCGCCGAAGAGGTCAACGACGAACGTTTCATCGCTACCACGCGTGAGGTCATCAACGACATCGCCGATCAAGGCAACATCGTCATCCTCAGTCGCGGCGGCGCCGCAATCCTTCGAGAACGCAACGATGTCGTACGCGTCGGTGTTGTCGGGCGAATGGAAGACCGCGCCAAGAGAGTAGCCGAACGCGAAAACATCTCCATGGACGAAGCACGAGACTTCATCTCCCACTCGGATGCCGCACAACACCGCTACTTCGACAAGGCATTTGGCACAAGCCCGATCGATCCGTTCCTATATCACTTCATGTTCAACACATCCGACGTCACCGTCTCGTACGCTGCTAGAGCAACCATTTTGGCCGCTGAATCTCTCGACGACGACGGCAAACTCTAACGGCGTTGCTCCGTCATCGTCTAGAATTTCACCTAGAAACCAATTCACCACCACCCGATCTCACATGCCACCTCGCAACCGAAACCGACGACGACCCGGACGACGACCTAACGTCTTCGTCCAGACCGAAGAGCCGACGGCGCGGCGCCAACAACCCGAACAACCAGAAGAAGCCATCGCAGCACCATCAGCCGTCGCATCCGCGCCTGCACCACGAAACCTTTCGGCCTCCCCCAACCGACCAAACACCGCCAGCCCACGCCGCACTCAACGAACACGCTCCGAAGTCTACGCCCGCACCTTCCCGTTGGAAATCCGCAAAATGGGAATCCTAGCCGCCGGCATAGTCGTCGCCTTAGCGGTCTTCACGATCGTTCTGTAAACGGAACTTACTCGCTAACACAGCACTGCCGCACGCTTGTCGATTTTCGCCGCGTCGGCAAATTTCATCTCGCTTATCATACACTTATCGCAACTTCATCGCTTCCACCATTGAAAACCGTTCTAGCCTCAACTGCTCTGCTCATCGCGGCGCTCATCGTCCTCGCGTCAACGCTTTTGATCGCGGAACCAACAAATGCCGACAACGCGGACATCCTCAAAGCTCCCCTAGTCGCCCAATCAGCCACTGGTTTCTACGGAGTAGACGCCACGGGTTACCCCATCCCCGATCACTCCGGCATTATGCTGGTGTTTGATGCAGTGATTTCACCATCAGCCGTCTCTACACAAACATTCATCGTGACGCTGGACGACGGCGAAAACGCCAAAATCCTCGAAACATCCGCTCACGAGACCCTCGTATTCCTCAAGTTGGAAAACTCGCTCACTTCAAACGCCACGCCAAACACTTCCTCCGTCAGCCATTACTTCCCACCGTTTGAACTTAACGACGGAATTCCCCCTACCTTAACCATGTCCCTCAGCGGCGGCTCCGGTACAGGCACAGGCGACGAAGGACCTGATCGTCTCACCAAAGACAAAATCGACATCACCGTAACCTCTGACGAACCCTTAGCCGAGCCACCCCGTGTCACGGTCGTTTGCAACGACATCCAGTGGATCGAATCTGTCGATGCAGTCACCGTTCACCGCAACATCGATAATTTCCTAGCCCATCGATCCGGCCACCTGACCGAGAACCAATCCTCCAACCTCGACGCTTTCAACGCTCAACCGCCCAACTATCGCTGCGGAGCCGACAGCGACCTGACTCTCACCACAGATTCCATGGCGCCTGCCAGCGAAACATCATGGACCTGCGAATGGCGCAACTCCGAAGACGCTCAGCAGAGACTCAACGACGGCCTCCTAACCGCCGTAGCCCACGCCCGCGATGAGTCCGAATATCAGCGCCACTACGATGGCGAAACCATCCACAACTTCGGGTCTGCTTCCGCCAGCTTCACTCTCGACACTATCCTCAGGTCGCCACTGGAACCCGGCAGAGGATACACCTATCCTACAAACGGCTCTTTCATAAGCGACCGCTTGGTCGAGCCGTACGTCTGGATCGAGTTAGAGGAGTCAACTACCGTGACTGTAAACTCGTTCACCTATGACAACCACGACATAACTGGGTTTACTGTGGTTGAGCCTGACCCTCAACTCTGTTGCGACACAACACTTGTCGTGATGTCTCTTCGAGAATCAACACATTACCGGGATTTTGCCGCGCCGGGTATCCACGTCATAAGCGTCGACGCGTTCGATGCCGCAGCCAATCATGTTCAGTTGGAAATCGAATTCGAGATCCTCGATTCCAAACTTGTGACAATGCGACGCGATCCATTTGTGTTGACGATGTCTCCGGGATGGAACGCGATTTCACTTCCTTCACTTCCTCGCGATCAATTCATCGATCAAATCTTGGGACACAAGACGATTCGGACCGTATTCGGCGAGTACGATTCCAAGTCAAACCGATGGTCAGCGGCTGTTAGACGCGATGACGGGTGGCACCCAGTTATTCCATTCGATTTCCTTGATCGCGTTTCGCCCGGAATCTTGCTACGCCAGAATGACGGTTATTGGGTGTATGCCTCTCAATACGTCGAAATACCAGTGTCGCTCCACTGGCCAACATTCTTCCGTCACGACTCGCATCTAACCGAACCATTGTCCGGTTGGAATTTCGTTGGCGTCACCGCAGAAGGTCGACATCACACGTCAGAGGTGGCATTTGGTTCAGATCTAACGGATGCGAACGATCGACCGATCACCGTAGCGACGTATCTCAACCTTCACATGGATACCCTGAAGTATAAAGCCAACGAATTCAAACTCGCCTTTCGTTGGGACTCGCAAACTCAATCCTTCTCACGCCTCCTACCCGACGAACCCGTAAGAATCGGCGAAGCGATTTGGGTCTACTACGGCGAACGAGCCAAAACGCGATGCTCGACAATTTGCCCTTAATAGCTGGACGCTATACTTGGAGCATTGCGATACTCCACCATCAAAGGGGTTTGCTGTGACGATTTTGCAACATGGTTCGAGACGTGCACGACTAGATTTCGATGAGGCGATTGAGAACGCCAAGCGGATCTACAAAGAAGAACTGCTACCCAAATACAAAGACTCTCATAAGGGGTGCCACATCGTCATTGATGGCATCAGTGGCGATTACGAGATCGGACACTACGGGCACGACGATGCCGTCCTCAACCGACTGATGGCCCGCCGTGCTGACGCCGTAACTTGGTCCATCCCGATAGCCAAGTCAGGATTCAAAGACGGAGGCATCTCGCCAGACGACGTTGAAGACATTGAAGCCGCAATAGCAGATTTCCACCGCCTGAGGCCAGGCAGTTGATCACCGGCCGCGTCCTAGGCGGCAATCTCTACCCACTGGTTGACCTCGAGATTCGAGATCACGACGGCGCGGTTAACCTCGTTACATTCATCGTCGATACCGGCAATGACTTCAGTCTCGTGATGACACCTGACATCATAGCGAGATTGGGGTTGCAGGAACTTCCAGGAACTACTGAAATCACTTCTGCTACTGGTGATCGGCGATCAGCGCGTTACTATCTCGCAGAAGTGATGTGGGACGGCGAGTTCAAACCAGTCCGAGTCATCGAAGGCATCGCACCACTGATGGGCCGCGAACTTATACGCAGCTATTCCCTCTCAATCGAGATGCGGCTAGGTGGACTAGTCTCCATAGCTCCCCTCGAATCCTGGTAACCACTAAACTTACATACCTTTCAGCATCCTTCGCATCTCAGTTCAACCCCGTAAAATCAACTTATCTCCATGCCTCCAGCGTCTACAACCGAATCCCCCTCCCGCGCCGATCTATTCGCTGATCGCCTTGCCGCTGTTCCTCGCAAACCCGGCGTCTACACCATGCGCGGGAAGAGCGGACAGATTCTCTACGTCGGGAAGTCCGTAAGCCTGCGTAACCGCCTCCGCTCGTACTTCTCGAACGAAACCAAACTGCGTGGCAAGACGAAACGACTCGTCAATCTCATTCACGACTTCGAATACATCATCGCCGAGTCCGAGCGCGAAGCCTTACTCCTCGAGAACTCCCTTATCAAGGAGCACAAACCCCGCTTCAATGCCCGGCTCAAAGACGATAAGACCTATCCCTACATCAAGGTCGACCTCGACGACGAGTTCCCCCGCGTCTACTTCACGCGCCGACGCTCCAAACGCGACGGTGCGCGCTACTTCGGTCCCTACGCCTCGGCATACTCCGTCCGAACGACTCTCGATCTACTCAAAAAGCTCTTCCCCTACCGCTCCTGCACGATGAAGATCACGGGCGAAGAAGAGCGTCCCTGCCTCGAGTACCACATCAAACGCTGCATCGCACCGTGTACCGGCTACGCCAACAAGCCAGAATATGACGAGGTCATCGAACAAGTCATCTCATTCCTTCAAGGCGACACCAAAAAGGTCGTCGTCGATCTCCAAGAGGCGATGACCGAGGCCGCAGAAAATCTCGAGTTCGAGCGCGCCGCCGCTCTCCGCGACCGTCTGAACGCAATGAAGATCGTTTACGAAGACCAGAAGGTCGTCGGCATCGGACAAGAAGACATGGACGTCATCGCATGCGAGAAAGGTAGCGACGAAGCATGGATCGACGTCTTCTTCATCCGTCGGGGCAGCATGGTCGGGCGCGACAACTTCATCATGGCTGGCACTTACGACGACACCGATTCCCACATCATCGCCAAGTTCATCGAGCAGTTCTACATCGTCGGCAACCCGCACATGCCGCGCCGCCTCTTGACGCAGACCGAACCTGAAGATGCCCACGTCCTCCAAGAGCTTCTCACCGAAAATCGCGGCACCAAGATGGAGATCAACGTCCCGCAACGTGGTCCCAAGCGAAAACTCATCGAAATGGCTCACGAGAACGCCGTACAGGGCCTCGCACAGCTAAAACTGAAGTGGCAGTCCAACTCCGACTTGATGGGGCGTGCTCTGGACGATCTACAGGAAGCCTTGAGCTTGCCGAACCGACCCTACCGCATCGAGTGCTACGACATCTCACACATCCAAGGCACTTCGTCCGTGGCCGCCATGTCCGTCTTCGAGAACGGCGCACCCGCAACATCGCAGTATCGACGCTTCAAAATCAACACCGTCGAAGGCAACGACGATTTCGCTTCGATGCGTGAAGTCCTCACGCGCCGCTTCAAACGCCTCAACGCCGCTCGCAAAAAGACAGCCGAGACCGGCGAATTGAGCAAAGCCGGCGACTCCTTCGGCATCACACCCGACCTCGTACTCATCGACGGCGGCAAAGGACAGCTATCCGCCGCGCTCGCCATCATGCTCCACCTCGGCGTCGCCGACATCCCTCTCGCGTCTATAGCCAAGAAGGAAGAAGAACTCTACACCCCCGACAGTTCGGAACCCATCCGGCTGCCGCGCAATGCCCCTTCCCTCTTCGTCCTACAGCAGGTCCGCGACGAAGCCCACCGATTCGCCATCACGTATCACCGCAAAACCCGGGGCCGCACATCACTCAAATCCGCGCTAGACCTCGTACCCGGCGTCGGACCATCTCGCAAACGCGCCCTCATGCGACGCTTCGGCTCAGTCAAAGCCATACGTGAAGCATCTGAACTAGAACTAGCATCCACCCCCGGAATGACCCAGCGCCTTGCCGCCAAAGTCAAAGACTACCTATGACGCTCCGCGCCGGAACAAATCTTCGCCACATCCATTGCAATTATTAACATTCGTTCGATATAATGTGTTTCACGACGACGAAAAGTCTGTAATACTTTTAGGGAACCAACGGAAACGTTAGATGACAACCTCCACACGACAAGCCGATTCCGACACCGAAAACCGGTTAGTCCGCTTCGAGACCCGGCTCGATGCCTTGGCGACTAAAGAAGACCTAGCCAACTCGCACGGCGAACTAAGAACCGAGATGGCAACACGCTTCGGTGAACAGGACACCAAGATAGAAGCACGATTCGGCGAACTCGACACGAAGATCGAGGTACGATTCGGTGAACTCAAAACCGAGATCGCCAACTTCAAGTCTGAAATCATTCGCTGGTTCGTCGGCACAGTCGCGGTCAGCACTACCGTCGTCGTTTCAATCGTCACCCTGATCGATCAACTAAGCGGATAATCGAACGCCACACGTCTGCGTGACCCATGCCGTACGTTGCCCTCAAGCGCAATTTATCTTAGCGCTCCTCGGGCGAACGCCACTGCGGGTATGTCGCAACGCCTAGCCTAGCCGCCAAAGTCACAGGCTATCTGTGAACCCGGCTAACTCCCTCCGACGCGCCACTTGCGCGCCTCCATGACCCCGATCAAAACGTCCAGATTCTCTGGTGTCTCTCGCAATCTCAAAGTCCCATCGTCATAGCGAAACTCTATCCAACCTCTCGGCAAAACTGAAACGTCCGTTACGCCGTCCTCCGGCCGACCAGTTTCCGTTAAATCACTCGCATCGGTATCCCAAACATCGTCGTTAAACCCTTCCAGGAAACTGCGTATCGCCCCGTAGATGCGCTCAACCATCGGCATACGCCTCATCACTTCACCGATTTCGGCACCCGTGACCTCCTGCAACATCACCGCCAAAACCCGTTGCTCAACCTTGCCGTCGCCGATCCGTGTTTCAAGCTCGTTGAACAACGGCACCGATCGCGATAACTTGCGCATCATCTCCATCTCCTCGCCGTCTCCGCGTGCAGAAACCACCCTCACACCGTCCCCAGTTAACCTGATCACGCTGCGGCCCGTCGCGAGGCCCCACATGCGTAAAGCGCCGATTCGGGCTCCGTAGGCCCCTCCGGAGGGCGACATGTCCAAAACCATCGCCAGAGCGTCTCTCCGCACCTCTCCACCCAAGTCTTCGTGGATCCGACGCGCCAAAACGACCGAATCTACGAGTCCAACCTCTGGAAACTCAAAACCACCTAATTTAGCCATGTTTTGCCGTTTCTGCCGCTCATTTTCTGCTTTGCAAACGTTCCACAAGCATGTTACGGCATTATAACGCGCTCTATCCGTTCGTTTGCCGTATCGTCGGCAATTTGTCGGCAATATGCTTTTCGTGCCGTCGATGGGTCGATTCCACGTCGCTCAGTCGCGATTTGGTGGCTCACCATCACCGCCGATTTCGAACGTCCTCGACTGGGCGATGACGCATCCGGGTCCGCGCATGTCGAGTCGCATCTATCTACTGATTCATCGCCTCGGCTACAGCTGTGGGTTATGTGCACAACCCTCCCCCTTGATGCTCCAGAGGGAACAAAAGGGGGTTGAACTTGGCGTTGCGCTTTGGACGCCGTTGACCGGCCCCTCTGGATTCCGGCTTTCGCCAGAATGACGGTGGTTGTGCACAGCACCCCTGGACGGAGCGGGGAACAAGCCGTCCGCTACCCACTGTCACGCAGCCATCAAATCTAACCAATGGTTGCAGTACCACCTGGTCCGCCAATTTGGACACGGTGCTGTCGATGGCACCCGCTGCAACTGTCCACCAAGCTCAGGGAAATGGTCAATTCATGACCTATTCGTCTCAATGAGGTCGAATACAGACCTGTGAACTTCAATTTCGTGGCACGCGTTATTGGATCTCATGGATCGGGCCTGAAACCCAGCATTTCCGAATTAATATGCAACAAAGATTTGGACTTTTGTCATGTCAACTTAGATTATGGAAACTCATTGAATCTACCAAACTAAGGCGAAACTCAAACACCCACGAACTTAAACGCAAAAAACGGCGGGATTGTTGATGATCCCGCCGTAGATTTAGCTTGTTAGTTCCGAAAACTCAGCGTTAGTCGTCGCGTTCAGTTGCCGTGCCCATCATGTTCCCAATACCGCCCATCAGCTTCGTCATCTCCATCGGAAGCACGAATTTCGTCGACGATCCTGACGCCATCTCCTTCAACGCGTCCATGTACTGAAGCGTCATGGTGTTTCCACCGAGTCCGCTCGCAGTATCCTGAATCCGTTGCAAAGCGTCGGCGAAACCAGATGCACGGAGAACCGCCGCTTGTTGGTCACCCTCGGCTTGGAGGATTTCGGCTTGCTTGGCACCTTCGGCTTTGAGGATTTCGGACTGCTTCTGCCCTTCCGCGACAGTTATGTCGGCTTGTTTCTGGCCGTCGGCCTCAAGGACCATCGATCGACGCATGCGCTCTGCGGACATCTGTCGGGTCATTGCGGTTTGGATGTCGGTCGGTGGTTCAATCTCGCGGATCTCTACGTTAGTGACTTTGATTCCCCATCGTCCAGTCTCTTGGTCAAGACGCGTTCGGATAATCTCGTTGATGCGCTCTCGTTGCGACAGGACCTCGTCGAGGCTCATGTCGCCGACTACGGCACGTAGCGTGGTGGTTGCAAGTCCGACCACGGCGGAGGTGTAGTGCTCGACCTCGAGGACCGCCTTATCAGCCTGGTTGATGTCGACTCGCATGTAGACGAGGAAGTCGATGTCGATCGGTGCGTTGTCCCTGGTGATGTTGGTCTGTCTCGGGATCTCGAGCACCGATGTTCGGGTGTCTACCTTTTGGGTCTGATGAATGATGGGGATCGAAATCACAATTCCGGGTCCCATCATCCCTTCGAATCTGCCGAGTCGGAAGCGTGCCACTCGTTCGTAGTCACGAACGAAATTGATTAATGCCATGTTTTTCTCCTTACTGCAACCGTCCAATCGTTGCTTGCGTTTGCAGTCACTGTACTTGTCGCAACCTTATCCCAAAAGCTACTCTTGTCGTCGGTTTGGTGCCGCTATCGATCGGCCGACACCGAGTCGTTCTCGCTCTCAGGCTCAACGACCAGCGTCACACCGTCAACATCGACCACCTTCACTGTCATACCTACGTCTACACTGCTCCGGTCAGACGTACGGGCCGTCCAATGCTCGCCGGCGGCGTAGACCTCCCCCATCGGCGCCAACGCATTCGTGACGGATACCGAACTGCCGATCAGCGTGTCCGACGTCCCAGAGGGGATGTACGAACCCGGTCTAGCCGCGATCCTCAATTCCCGGATCAACCAGATCATGAAGAGTAGAACCACCGCGCCAACGCCAGCCAACATCCATCGACTCACCTGGATCTGCCCGCCGGGGAGTTCGGGAGCTTCGATCGACGGAAACGGGAACAGGAACAGTCCACCCAGCACGAGCGCAATCGCACCCGCGACGCCGAAGAACCCGAAACCGGGCGTTACGAAGACCTCCGCCACCAAGAGCACAAGCGCGAGCACGATCAACACCACTCCCGCCCACTGGAACGGCAGTTGACCAACGCCCGCGAACCCAACCACCAGCAGCACTATCCCAATCGTTCCCGGGATGAACGATCCGAAGTTCCAAATCTCCACGATCAATGCCAATCCGCCGAGCGAAATCAACAGAAACGCCAAATTCGGGTTGGCGATTGCGCTGAGCATGCGGTCCCAAATGCTGTATTCACTCTCCTCAATGCGCGAATGCTGCAAGTCTTTGAGCGTTACCTGACCCGACGCCGTCTCCACCGTCCTACCCTCGGCCCAATGCAAAAGCTCGTCGATGTCGCTCACCACCACGTCCGCGATACCGATCTCGACCGCCTCTTCCGCCGAGTACGCCTTTGCCTCGAATACAGTCGCCTCCAACGCATCAACGTTCCGACCTCGTTTCTCCGCGATTCCACGCAGCAGCGCCGCCGCATCCTCATTGGCCTTCACCTGCAGCGTCTCACCCAAGTCTTCGCCCTGCCCACCCACAACAGCCGCCGCGCCGATCTCAGTGACCGGCGCCATCGCCAAGATATTCGCCGCCGCGCCGATAAACGTCCCCGCGCTTGCCGCATGAGCACCCGAAGGCGAAACATAAACCGCGATCGGCACTCGAGACTCCAAGATCGCATTCACCATCGCCCGCGTGCTGTCCAACAATCCTCCCGGCGTATCCAACACAATCACCACCAGCGCGAATTGCTCTTGAGCCGCATCCAATTCACGAGCCAGATAGCGCTCTGAAACCGGATCGATTGCGCGATCCAGTTGGATCAGGTAGACGCCGTCACCACGGTCTAACGCCTGCCCCTCCGACTCCTCTCCGACCCACACCAACCCATAAACGCCGACTGCAACCAGAAGCGCCCACAGCATCCGACGCATCCGAGCCAGAATTGCTGAATTTATGCGCCACGCGCCTCTGGGTAAGGTTACTTTCGGTATCTCTATCATGTTCTAGCCGATAATTCCGGCACTCAATCACTCCCACCAGCACCAACTGTGCCGGCCCAAGCTCCGACGGCCATCATGCCGCCGTCTACATTTACATACGATCCCGTCATGAACGAGGCTTTGTCGCTCGCCAGGAACAGCATCACGTTGGCGATGTCGGCGGGTTGTCCGATGCGGCCTAGGGGGTGCGTCTTGGCAGAGTCGATCAATCCCTGTTCGATGTCGTCACCGGTCCCCTCCAACGCCCTCCACACCATGGGAGTATTGATGGTTCCGGGATTTACCGACAGGACGCGGATGTTGTCTTTGGCGAAGTCGATGGACATCTGTCGGGTCAGGGACAGGTCGCCGCCTTTGCTGGCTGCGTATGCAGAGACGAAGGGCATGGAGAGAAGTCCCTGGACGCTGGCGACGGAGATGATGACGCCGCCGCCGCGCACTCGCATGGAGGGCACGGAGTACTTGGCCATCAGGAAGCGGCTGCGGAGGTTGATGTTGATGATACGCTCCCATGAATCCTCTGGCAAATCGACCGCGTCCACATACGACGATGGCGGCTGAATCCCAACGTTGTTGATGACAATGTCCACACCGCCATAAGCGTCGATCGCCGCATCTACCGTCGCCCGACAACCCTCGATCGTCCCGGCGTCCGCGGGGACGTACTGTGCCGCCCCATCAGCGCTGGTAATCTCATCGATCAATGCATCCCCGGCCTCATCGTCGATATCCATCACCGTCACGTTGGCTCCAGCCGCTGCAAACGCCTTGGAAACACCACCGCCGATGCCCAGTGCTCCGCCGGTGACGATTACGGACTTGCCTTCAAATTCACCCACTTTGTCACTCCATTTCTCGAGTTTCAGATCTCAAATACTTAGCCAATCACAATAACAGCATTTTCGACGAAGTCTGCATCGAGCCGCATAGGTTTCCTCGCCGCATGTTTCCAAGACGGGTTAAATCACTGCATTCGGTTCCCAACGCGGGCGCTTCGCATGTATCATGCAATGAACTTTGAAACTCCTCCGCCGAGAACTGGATATGTTCTCAGCTTTCTCGCAGCTCTGCGAATCCAACCTTGAACAATCCATCTCGAGTAGCGCACTCCAGAACGGAGCGCATCCGGCCCTGGTCATCGTTCAAGCACTACAACTTCTCGGTTCTGTGGGCCGCGCAGATCACGATGACGATGGCGATGACGATGCGGCTGTTGTCGACGAGTCAGTGGATCTACGACGAAACCGGTTCGGCTGTGCAACTCGGCATCCTGGGCGCGGTACAGCTGCTTCAAATGCCGGTGGTGATCTACGGCGGAGCGCTCGCCGACGTCGTGAACCGCAAGGTTCTTATGGCGATGACTCAAACCGTGTCGTTGGTCTCATTGATCATACTCACCTTCCTCGCGTTCAGCGAGGTCTTGGCGCCGTGGCACATCTGGGTAGTGACAGGGGTCACCGGCATGGTGAACATGTTGGGAAGCTCTGCCCGACCCGCGATGCTCCCACGGTGTGTGCCCCGATCGCACCTCACCAATGCGGTCACCATCTCGACATCCTCGATGCAGGTTGCGGCTATCACGGTGCCCTTTCTGTTCGGCCCCCTTTACATCAACTACGGCATCGCTCCCACGCTCCTCGTAACGACTTGTATCGCAGCCGTTAGCGTTATCTCGCCACTCATCATCCGCGCCTCAGGCGCACCCGAAGGCGGTGGCGGCGGCGTCAAGCTCCAGACCATCATCGAAGGCTTTAACTTCGTTCGTCGGCACCCGATATTGCCCGGCCTCTACATGCTCGACATCGGCGTGACGATCTTCAGCTTCTACCGTATGCTGTTCCCGTTCTTTTCACAGGAACTCTACGGCATGGGAGCGCAAGGCACTGCCCTGCTCACCTCCGCCAACGCGACGGGAGGTGTGGTCGGCAGCATGATCGTCTTCATAACGGAACGCTGGCGTCGGAAGGGAATGATCGTCCTTGTCGCCACGCTCGTGTACGCGTTGCTATTGTTGGCTTGGGGATTCAACCGCGTCGATATGGTTGACAACCCCAATCTGACCTTGGGATTGTTCGACCTGTCTTACACGTTCAACTACATCTTCGCTATCGGACTGGTCCTCGTGGCATTGCTCGGAGGCACGGACGCAATCGGCATGACGATGCGTCAAGCGCTCGTGCAGCTCACCGCGCCCGACAACATGCTCGGAAGGGCGAGCAGCGCTCACTCCTTCTCGGCGATGGGCGCAAACCACCTCGGACAGATGGAAGTCTCGTTCGTTGGAGGCATCATCGGCGCCGGGAACGTCTTGATTCTCGGCGGCTTCATCTCTGTAATCGTCGTCTTCGTGATCTGGCGCTACACGCCCGGCATCCGCAACTATCGATACCGACCGCAACGCAGACCGACGGGTTAAGCTGTTCGTTGGTTGATCGGATAGACGTGATCTCCTGCTGGTGCGACTACAATCCCAATTAGCAACCCGAGTTCGCGGGATGCGAGGAGAGCGAAATGAAGTTGCACATTTTGTATGGACCCGATGAAAACGACTGGATCCACGTTTGGTGTCCTGACTTGCCAGGATGTCATTCTCAAGGTAAGACCATCGAAGAAGCCAAAGCCAACATCAAAGAGGCGATAGAGGGCTATCTTGAAGTTCTGGCCGAAGACATGGTCAAGAATTTCCGCGAAAAATCGGAACCAAACGGTGGAGACAGCACACTCGCGTCGCGGGGTGCCCAAATTGAAGCGCATTACTTGGTAGTGGCGGCCAAGTAAGATGCCGAGTTTGCCTTTGGTTTCGGGCGACGAATTTTCGAGGGCGTTGCAACGTGCGGGATTTGAGCATCGGCGGACGAGAGGAAGCCACATGATCTTGCGGCACCCCCGGGGTATCGTCGTCTCGATACCGACCACAACGCAGACCGACGGGATAGGGTTTGCTGAGCTTTTTGCCCTTGAAGGCTGGGTAAAATGATGTGCAGTTTTCGCCCTTACGCCGCTGTTATCAGCATTGCAACCGTACTCGCAATTACCTTCGGATCAGCTTGTACACAAAGTGAGGAGAGTACTCCCACCGAAGAATCAATTAACACACCTACACCAACAAATACTCCGATGCCTACTCATATTCCTACTTCGCTACCCGAATTGTCATCGGTGATTGTAGTTGATGAAGTCTTGATTGAATTACAAAAGTTCTATCTTGGAGGGCAGTTGGAGAATGATCTCGATCACGCTTACCTGTGCGTGGTGTGGCGTGAAGATCCAACCAATCGCCGCACCATTGATCAACTTGCGAACTTGGTGCAGTCCTATCCGCGCACGTACCTGCCTGAGCCCTACTCTCAATTCGGCAAGCATTTCCGCGATTTCAGTCATGAGGACATTGAATTTTGGTGCGGCGGCATGAAGCAAAATATCGAAGAACGACTCATGGCGCGCGCGTGGGATTTGGTGCGTTACCGCCGCAACGAGGGGGAGCATTTTTATCGTGCGGACTTAGGACGTTGGCTAAACGTAGCAACTGGTATGTTCGACTGGGCGAATTCGGAGCGTGCACGGGATTTGATCAGTCGTGGGTCGTTTTGGGATATGATCAGTCCCTTGCCGGACAACGATGTCAGGATGCTCGATCAAACCGCTGGCGATCCATTGACCAAAACCTTTGGAACCGGCGAATTTGAATTTGATGTCGAGACCTGGGTAGGATGCGTAGATTTCATTGATGACGCTACGCAATCCAACCTTTCAGCTACTGTTGCACAAATGGACAAATTCCTCAGGTATTACTATCGAGGCAGATATGATGAACTGCGGTTCGGTGGAGAAGTAGAACTTTATGACGTTGTCATGTTGTATTGCGCTTCTATCAAAGGGCGGATCGAGCGACGCATGGTGGCGAATCTGTTGGACATGCCGGTATTACCCGGATATTGATGAAGACGTGACTAAACTTCGTCTTCAAACGAAGTTGATTGGAATATCGACCTCGATTGATCATGTAGCGACCGCGAGGTCAGACGTGGTTCTGGGACCCATGCTCCTGAACCCGACAGCGATCCCGTAGGTGCTGTTGGCATTCAGCAGATTCATACGATAACCCCCACCGAAATGCACTGGAGCCTATGGTAACTCAGGATGTGTTCATGCTATTTTCTCGGCTATGAATCGCAAGCGGAGCGTAAGAGAGAGGCGGTTGCGTCGCAGGCGGCGCCGCTATATCGACCCGGAACTCGACGGACGGATTTCGATTTGGTCGGTGCGACGGGAATACTATCTCCTATTCACAGCCGTGATGGCGCTCATAGCCGGCATGATGCTTTTTCTTGTGTTTCTGCGAGAGTTCGTCGAGGCTGCGAATGCGCCCGAATGCCAAGTGACAGGTTCGACACTCCCTGCAGGTCCAGCGCCGAAATTCGACGGGGTCGCTGGCCAGATCGATTGCGGCTCAATTCGTGAACTCGGTGTTGAAGCCATGTTCCGCACGGCTCCATACGCTACGGACATCGTTGCGCTCACACTCATCGGCGCATGGATATGGACTCTGATCTTAAGCAGCATTGCGGACACCTGCAACCTCATCGCGCATGTGGCAGTGCGCTGCTGGAGGTGGACGCGTCGGCGCTTTCCGCGATCATCACAGGGATAGCGTGGTCTCGACGCTCGGGCGTTACTGTGTTCCATCAGCGAAAGCGCCCCCTCATTGCGTCCCTCGGCTTGGACTACAATGGGGCGGCAATCAATGTGCAACATCGAAACTGACCGGAGCGCACACGCTGAGCGAACCGAATGCCTCTGGCACAGCCTTTGCAATCCACGAAACGACGGCGGAACGCGAGGAAGCCAACTTGTGATCGATCTGCTTTCAAATCGCTAGGCTCGTCTGGAGCGCACCATCAATTGAATGAGACAAACGACCATCGACCCACCCCTCCGGACGAAGAGCGATCCTTGTTCACCGAACCGCGGCGACAGCTCGCCTTCAAGGAGGACATACCGCGCGCTAACCCGTGGGTGACACTGGCGTTCATCCCCGCTGGGCTGATGGCGGGGATTACGATTGTGGTCATTGTCAGCACGGTGATCGGCGGGTTCCCCGTAGGTGCTGCGCAGGTATTCCTGTTCGCAGCGTCTTGCGTCTTCGGCGTGTGGTTCATCGGAAAGGTGTTTCGGAGACGACCCCGTTGGTGGTCCTACGTCATCGTCGCAGTCGTAGCAATCCTAGCCAACGTGAACTGCCATATCGGCGGCTTCGGGGTCTGCGCCTCCTGAATGTCAACAACATCTAAGCTTCACCAAAGGGACTATTAGCGAGGAACCATCTTCAAGATCGCCCCATCGAACCGCAATACGTAGATTTCACCTTCGTTGTCCACTCCGAAGGATGAGATACCCGGATTGTCGTACTCGATCCCTTCAGGTGCGACCGGCTTCAATACGACGCTTCGAGTCGACCAATCGATCGCGTCCATCGCCCGAAGCTCGCCTTTGCAATGGTCGGAGAAAAGGAAACTGTCAACCAATGTCGGGATTGCGACACCGCGGTAGACCACACCTGCGATCACCGAACAGTGACCGGATCGGGGCGGGTAATCTTCAATCGGCAAAACCATGCCGGTTTGGTTGCAGTCACTGCGCGGTCTGAAACACGCGGTTCCCTCCATCGTGCTCCAACCGAAATTCGTGCCACCGCCGCTGTTGGTGTCTACGACGTTGATTTCGTCACGGTAGCTCTGCCCCACGTCGCCGATCCACAGCAAATCCGTTTCAGCATCAAACCACATGCGCCACGGATTCCGTAGACCATAGGCCCAAATCTCATCCGGGATGTCAGGATCGCCGAGGTATGGATTGTCCGGCGGAACTAGGTATGGTTCATCGTCATTGGATTCCGAGATGTCGAGCCGGATTATTGTTCCGTAGACGTTCGACAAGTCCTGACCGTTGCTCTGCGGATCGCCCAGCGATCCTCCGTCGCCGAACGCAAGGAGAAGATATCCCTGGTTATCGAAGGTGATCTTCCCGCCGTTGTGGTTACCGTATGGCTGGATGAGCTCGTAGACGATGTGCTCGCTGCTCCAATCGGCGATATATTCATCGACGGTGAACCACGATAGCCGCGTACGGCGAATGCCACCGCGCACCGAGTAGTACATCCAGACCCGGCCGTTCTCCTCGTATTTCGGGTCCAACGCCAACGAGAGCAATCCTTCCTCGTTTGAATCGCGACTCGTGCGCTCTCGAATGGAAAATGTCAAGATCGGGTCTCGCCGCGCGTCGAGGAACGCTCGAAAAACCTGACCGACTTGATCCGCGACGAGTGCCGATTCTCCATCGGGGAGAAAAGCGATGTCCACTGCCCGGTCCCAAACGTGCCCACCGAACGCTTCGACGAACTGGAAATCGTAGCGGTCATACGCCCGAACGGGAGTAGGTGGCAACGAAATCGTTGCTTCCGGTTGTCTCTGCGCTTCAGATGCTGGTGTCGGGATCGGCGCGGCATCTTCAGCATCACCACACGCGATGAACAACATCGCGAACGGCAAAACCAGCAGCAGAATAGTTAACTTGGCAGTAAGGGGTTTAGCCCGATTTGCTACCACTGAACGTACATCGGCATTACCACGTGGGTAAAGCCGGGGTGGTGTGAAAGTCGAAAGACTGCGGGGCTAGAAGGTGTTGTGATCGAGAGGATCAGTTTCTCCGGCCCTGTAGTCTCGTTTGAGCTATCTGAGGCTTCCACTGGATTGGATGTCCCACCTTGGGAATTCCTGACGAGGTCGGTTAAGAACCGGACGTTGAACGCGATCTTGCCCTCTTCACCTTCGATGTCGATGTCGAGGGTTCCCTCGCTGTTGCCGAGGTCCTCGGCATTGGCGGATACGGTGAGGCGGCCTTGCCCCTCCTCGTTTGAGGCGACCATCCGAACGATGGCACTACCCTCCCGAGCAATGACCTGCATGGACCGCGCAACTTGTTCAACGCTTTCCAATGGGACCGCCATCGTAGTGTCTGAATTCTGAGGCACGAGGCTCTTGTAGTCCGGATACGTTCCAGCAATCAGCTGAGTGATCATCTCGACTTCGTCACCGATACGGAACATCGCCTCGCCGCCGGTCTCCGAAACCATAATCTCGACCGTCGACACAGTTCCGGCCATAAGTTGCGTCAATTCGGACAATGCGCGGGCAGGTATCAGCGCGTCGAAACCTTCCTCGGGCGCTTCCATTAACTGCGCCGATTCGATCGACAGTCGGAAGCCATCGGCAGCAGCGAATGTCGCTTTGTCTCCTTCGACTTCCATCTTGACGCCGGTTAGAACCGGCCGTGCGTCGTCGCTGGCCGCGGCAAATACTACTCGCTCTAAGGCGTTACGCAGAGTTCCTGAATCGACCCTGACCCGATGTTTGGGAGAAACTTCGGGAAAAGGTGGGAAATCGTCCTTGGGTGCACCACGGAGATCTGTATCGATCGTCATCGGACTGCCACCACGTTCGGTGGTCGTTGTGATTTTGGCACCATAGGGTTCGTCCGTGACTTCGAGCTCGACGCGTCCCATATCGAAACTGCTGATTGTGTCGAGCAACGTTCGCGCAGGTAGAGTAATCGACCCGGTCTGCTCGATTTGGGCGCTTACCCAGGTAGTTATCGAAAGCTCCAAGTCTGTCGCCGCGAGCTTGAGACGGGCGTCCTCGGTTTCAATCAAGATGTTTTGCGTGATGGGTAGCGTCGCCCTCGAGGGCACTGCTCGCCGCACGACGCGCAACCCGCGCGTTAGGTTGTCTTGTATGCAAGTGATCTTCATTCCGACCAGCCTTGAAAACTAGTGTGTATGCCGGATCTGGCGCTTGATGCACAGATTCTAGAATCACGTTGTGAAAACCGTGGAAACGTCACAACACGAATCCCTTTTTCTTCGCTGTAATGATATAGCGTAGCCGTTTCTGCTTTGAGTTCCGCGCAAGTTCAACCGAAACTGAACCAAGATGCCCAACGATCCAACGCGAATTTCCCAATCTGGCGCAGCGGACGAACCGTCTAGCGCGGACATGGGATTCGCCACCGTCGATCTCGATCGCGAACGTCGAACCGGTTTTCCGGAGGTCGTGATGGGTGAAGGTAAGACGCCGGAACAGATCGGATTTATCACCAAACGCATCTACGACGCGGCGAAAGTGGTTCTAGTAACCCGTTCTACTAAGGTCGCAGCGGATCAAGTCAGGTCGCTCGTGCCGTCGGCGAATTTCGAAGCGTCGTGCGGTGCGATATGGGCCGATGACCGGGGAATCGATCCCATGCACGAAGGATTGACAATCGTCTCTGCCGGCACGGCAGACTCGCAAGTAGCCGACGAAGCGGAAATCACGGCCCGGTTGATGCTTTGCAAGGTTCAGCGAATCAACGATGTAGGTGTGGCTGGTATCCATCGATTGCTGGCCCATGAGGAAGCGCTGCGAAGCTCCCGCGTGGTCGTCGTCGTGGCGGGTATGGATGGCGCGTTGCCAAGCGTGGTGGGCGGATTGGTTGCCGCGCCGGTGATTGCGGTGCCGACGAGCAATGGTTTCGGGACTGGGTTAGACGGATACGCGGCGATGTTGACGATGCTCAACTCGTGCGCCGCCGGCGTCTCGGTCGTGAATATAGACGCGGGCTTTTCGGCGGGATACCAAGCCGCGTTGATTTGCCGGTCGGCTAGTGAAATGCGTTCGGAGTAGGCGGAACCAATTCTCCCAGTACCAAGTTCGGGCTCTGTTGGTGCTGCCCTAGTTGTTCGCTTGGACGAACGCGACGAGATCGGCTAGTTCCTGATCAGACAGGTAATCGAACGCCGGCATGACGTTGGTGAAGCCCTCGGCGATGAATGCGGACGGTTTCGTGATCGACTGGATCAGGTATTCTTCGGCATCCAACGCAGTCCGTTCACCCGCACGGGTGTATAGACCCTTCCATCCCGGTCCCACGATGACGTCATCGGCGATTGAATGGCACGCCGCACAACCCAATGTCGTGTGGAGTTGCTCGCCGTTGGAGGCATTACCTTCTGGCAGTTCGACCGGTTGCGCCAACGCGGCGATGTCGGCTGCGGATCCGCCGGCCAGCACTAACTCGCGAGTACCAGGCGGTGCCGGTGTGGGATCGAACACGACCGCTGTGGCGGTCGGTTTTGCAAGTTCCGTGCATCCGACAAGGAGCACGGAGATTAGAAGCAGAAAGGTTAAACTCGCAACCGCTAGGCGGTTCCGACCGATTTTGACGCGCTTAAACGAATAACCAGCGATACGCAATGCAGAGCTCTCCCAAGTTCTGGCTCTTCCGACTCAAACAATTCTACGATAGCTGAACGCGCAACTTGAACACGTTTACGTGAGGTTCATCATGCCGAGCATGTGACCGACCTGCTC
The DNA here is from genome assembly GCA_965208645.1 of Dehalococcoidia bacterium. Lineage (GTDB taxonomy): Bacteria > Chloroflexota > Dehalococcoidia > Lucifugimonadales > Lucifugimonadaceae > Bin127. The sequence goes on from OZ242350.1 coordinate 2,435,845, forward strand.
CGGGTTTTCCCGTCGGCGATCGCGGATTTTCTTTATCAGTTCCAACTCGTCAGTGGTTAGTGCATCGATCTCGTGGAGGTCGATCCCCCGCTCCTTGGCTCTGTCCATTACGCCGATGGTTTCGGCGTCGACGGACGCAATCGCTTGCGGGTCGATGTTGTGCCGCTTCACTCGGCGTATCAGGGACAACCATTCGCTTCCGACTTCGCTGAGGTCCTCTACCGATACGCCCTCTTCCCGCGCATGCCCGATGAACTCGACATCAGCTTTACTCAACGATGCCACTTCCCGGCTGGAGACTCCGGCACGCGTCAATTCGGATATTGCGTCCAACATCCCGGGTTCAAAAAGATCGATTTGCTCGTCGGTCAACCCCATTCGCGACAACCTTCTAAGGGCCAAGACCTCCATCGCGTTTAGATCTGCGAGCTCATCCACCGGAATGCCCATATCCGCTAAGCGATGCACGATCTTTGCGGCTTCGGGATTTGATTCATCAAGGTCTTCGGCCGTCAGACCTTTCTCCAAAACCACGTCGAGGAGTTGCGCTTCTTCTTGCGACAGAATCCTAACGACTTCGTCGAAGTAGTGAGCTACACGCCCATAGTTGATACCAAGTTTGGCCATCCAATAGTTGATGGTCGCCTTCTGTACGTTGACATCCTTGGCGATGCTGCTGACGGTGATCCCCGGTTCATTGAGCTTGGTTCTCAGCACGTCACGCAGCGGACCGTCGAGGATTCTCTCGGCTTCCGTAACGGCTTTTGTCTCTCTTAAATAGTTGACGGTGGTCATCATGAGCCTCCATGGCTCGGCGTGTCTGTTCGATTACGTGGTCGGCGCTGTAAGTTCTTCACTGTATTTGAACTAGTTTAGAGTAAGTATTGAATGTGTTTCAACACGTTACACGACAATGCTCAACAATTTTCAGACACAGATTGAACTTGTTCAGATTAAGTTCCGCGTATTTCGAAAATAGTTTCGACAAAGTATAACATTCGAGTAAATCAGCTTTGCTGGTCGACCGTCAAGCGTATGAATTGGTACGTTACATCGTTTGAACTTGTTCGATTGTCACCGACTCTGTGCCAACGGCATGTTACGGCAGGAATTTCGGCGTTTGGAATTTCCGACCGACGTCGCGCGTTGCCAAACTCGCCCTCGAAAACCATGAGATGAGGTTTGTTATGTGAAATCCCTGAAACGACGCTCTACGACGGTGTTTGAACTTGAGGCACCTAACGGGCGGTTGTAGGTAGGGTGTAGATCCGGTCTTGGACAAATCGTCGGATTCGTGAACCGACACAATTCATGGCGTTGACGATCCGCGGTATCGTGACCGCTCGCTTCTCCCTGCCCTCCCCTGCCCTGTTCTTGCGTACGAGCAACGTTTCGCTAGAATTGGGGTAATTCTTCATGAACCTGTGAGAAACATGACTACTGTTGCTACCAATCCGAGACCGCCAATCAAGACGAAGTGGTTGGACATGCGAATCAACGGCGTGACAGTCCAGGCCGTCGAAGGGTCACGGGTGCTGGATGCGGTGAATGATGCGGGATTCGAGGTTCCGACGCTTTGTTACGACGAGCGGGTTGGTGCTCAGGGTACGTGCCGCATGTGTCTCGTCGAAGTCGAAGTCAACGGGCGAACGGAGCAAGTGGCGTCGTGCACTGCCTTTGCGGAAGACGACATGTCGGTTGCAACACACACCGAGGAGATCAAGGACTATCGCAAGACGTTGCTTGAAATGCTCCTTTCCGAAATGGCGTCGATGAACGCCAATCCGTACTCGAACAAGGTTGGTCCAACGGAGTTCGATCGTGCGGTGGAGGAGTATGAAGCTCGCCAAGACGCGTTCCCGCAGCTACGCGCCCGGGAGAAGGCCTCGCACGACACCAATCCATTTATCCAGCGGGACTACGATTACTGCATTGCTTGCTATCGTTGCACCAACATTTGCAACGATTGGGAGCAAGCTGCGGCCATCACGGTCGACGGTCGGGGTCAAGACTCGAGCATCTTCACTTTCTTCGATAACGAATTGATCGATTCGCCTTGCACGTTCTGCGGTCAGTGCATCAACACCTGCCCTACTGGCGCGTTGACCGACCGCAAAGTGGTTAGTCAGGACATCGCTGCACAAAACGTCGATCACACCCAAACCGTCTGCCCCTATTGCGGCGTGGGTTGCGGTATCGAATTATTGACTCACGACGGTGAGATCATAGGCGCCGAGCCAGATTTCTCTGCGCCGAGCCGCGGGTCGCTGTGCGTGAAGGGTCAGTTCGCGTCTTGGGAGTTCGTACGGAGCGAAGAGAGACTCCGACATCCCCTGATAAAACAGTCGGACGGAGCCTTCCGCCAAGCATCTTGGGGCGAAGCCCTTGACCTCGTGACCAGTAAGTTCAGAGGCGCTATCGCCACCGAAGGGCCAGATTCAATTGTTTGCTGGGCTTCGGCACGCGTCGTGACTGAGGCAAACTACTTGATGCAGAAGTTCGCGCGCGTCGCGATAGGGACGAATAATATCGACAACTGTTCCCGTACTTGACACGCTCCGTCGGTCGCCGGTCTGGCGGTCATGGTAGGAAGAGGAGCGATGTCGAATTCGATCGAGGAGTTGGCGGGTTCCGACTTCTTGCTCGTTACCGGTTCAAACACTACTGAGGCCCACCCGGTCATCTCTCTGCGCATGAAGCGCGCGGTTAAGAACGGTGCGAAGCTGGTTGTTGTCGATCCTCGGAAGATCGAACTTACGAAATGGGCAACGAGACACGTTCAGATACGGGTAGGCACCGACATACCGTTCTTCAACGCCGTGGCCAACGTCATCATCAACGAAGGCCTGCACGACGGTGAATTCATCAAGTACCGTACGGAGGGGTTTGATGCATTCTCTCGGCATGTTCAGATGTACACGCCCGAGTATTCGGCCGAAATCTGCGGCGTCACGCCGGAAGAGATCATCGACACGGCCCGCGACTTCGCCGCGGCGGCACCGAAATCTGCGATCTGCTACACCCTCGGGATTACGGAACACTCTTGCGGTTCGCACAACGTTCAATCACTAGGAAACTTGGGATTGCTGTGCGGAACCTTGGGGGTACCGAACGGTGGTGTGAACCCCCTACGCGGTCAGAACAATGTCCAAGGCGCCGGCGACGCGGGTTGCATCCCGACCGATCTTCCCGGATACCAAAAAGTTGAGCGCCCCGGAATCCGCGACATCTTTGAGAAGGCTTGGGGTGAACCGTTACCGAGGAGGCGAGGCATCACCAAGATCACCGCGATGGAGCAGATGATCAAAGGACGTGTCAAAGCGGTTTATGTGATGGGTGAAAACACGATCGTGTCGGACCCGCACGCCAATCATGCAGAACACGCCCTGAAGTCGGTCGATTTCCTTGTGGTTCAAGACATATTTTTGACCGAGACCGCGCAGTTGGCAGACGTGGTTCTGCCGGCCGCCGCATTCGCCGAATCTGATGGGACTTTCGCCAACAGTGAGCGTCGAGTGCAGCGGGTACGCCCCGCGGTCTCGCCACCAGGCGAGGCCAAAACCGACGTCGAGATACTGCTTTCTCTATTCGAGCGAATGGGGAAACCGCAGTCGATGGAGACATCGAAGGATGTCTTCAATGAGATGCGCAGTGTGACGCCGATCTATGGCGGGATTTCGCATGAAAGGTTGGACCGTGAGGGCGGTATCCAGTGGCCGTCCGGCGATGAGGATGATCCGGGCACGGAGTATTTACACGGCGACGAGTTCTCGACTGGATTCCCGGGCTTCTTCGCTCCAGTCGATCATATTCCCCCCGCGGAGGAACCGGACGACGAGTTTCCATGGTTGCTGACTACAGGTCGGCGTCGTTCTACCTACCATACTGGGACGCAGACGGGGCAGGCATCGGGCTTCCAGCTGTTAGTTCCACACGAGATGCTAGAGATCAATCCGCGGGATGCCGAGGAGATGGGCTTGCAGGACGGTGACCTGCTGGATGTAGCGTCGAGGCGTGGGCGAGTTACGGTTGCGGCGCGGCTGACAGAGCGGTCACCGCGGGGGTTGGTGTTCATGTCATTCGCATTCCCGGAGTTCACGCGTACGAACGACGTGACGTCGGATGCCTACGACTTCATCACCGAGACTCCGGAGTTCAAGGCGTGTGCTGTGAAGATTTCGAAGTCGGAGTATCAAGATGAGGAGTTTCGACGGGCGCAGCGACGGATCCGGTTGGCGGGAGAGGTTAAGCAACCGACAGAGTTGATGCCGGGGGTGGATGGGCGTCGGAATGGGATGTAGATTTCTTGTTTATTCCTACGTTTGTACGTTTTATGGTAATATTCCAGTAGACTGTCCACAGATCGATTCAGATACCAACGGATGCAAGGCGCAATCGGGCGCTGACCAATCCGACCAATTTCGACATCACATCACATAGATTGCAGATCGACGAATCTACGCCGCTCTTGGTCGAGGTCGAGACGCTCGACCAAAAGTCACACTATCGGGAGTCGCCTGATATCCGGGGAGCGGCCACGCAGACGAATCCGGTCATGAAATGCGAGGATAATCTTCGGTTCATGGCTCGTCTACCGGATGAATCGATGAATCTCATAGTTACGTCGCCACCCTACAACTTGGGTAAGGTTTACGAAGGCAAGACCTCGTTGGCGCGGTATTTGGATACCCAAACTCAGGTGATTGAGGAATGTGTCCGGCTACTCAGTCCTAGCGGTTCGATTTGCTGGCAGGTCGGGAATTTCGTAGACGATGGTGAGGTGGTACCGTTGGACGCGGTGTTGTATCCGATCTTCAAAGACTTGGGCTTGAAGATGCGTAACCGTATCGTATGGCACTTTGAACACGGCCTACATTGCACGCGGCGATTGTCTGGCCGATACGAGACGATCAACTGGTGGACCAAGAGCGACGACTACGTTTTCGATGTTGACCCGATCCGCGTTCCATCGAAGTATCCAAACAAGCGGTTTTTCAAGGGGCCGAATGTCGGTAAGCTGAGCGGGAATCCCAGAGGCAAGAACCCCAGCGATGTATGGATTTTCCCAAACGTCAAACACAATCATGTGGAAAAAACGATTCATCCGTGCCAGTTTCCGATTGAACTCGTTGAACGCCTTGTATTGTCGATGACGGAGGTCGGGGGAAGCGTTTTCGACCCTTATATGGGCGTGGGTTCGTCAGTGGTTGCGGCGTTAAAGCATGGGCGACAAGGCTTCGGTTGCGATGTCGTTGAGGAGTATGTCGAGATTGCGTGGGAACGGGTGCGGGCGTTGCAAGACGGAACGCTCCGTACTAGACCAATGGGCAAACCGGTTTACGACCCGTCGAAACGCAATGGTGGTCACTGATGCGGATTGTTGAGACGTATTCGCATCTATTCGGTCTAGAAGGATTGACAGTTCACAAACCTCAACTCTGGCAAGAGGTGCAAGAAGTCATCGCCAACGTAGACGCTGAGAATTGCAAGACAAAGGTGTCGAAAGAGCGGAATAGGCAAGGCGATATGCTTTATTCGCCGGCTGCCATGAATAAGGCATTCTCGGTTGAATTTCGCCACAAGGGCTGGCAACAATCGCGGAATCGGTTTTACGTCACCAACGATAAGTCTTTAATGCAACGGATCTGGCGTCTGCCACATGATGAACAAAAACGCATTATTGCGAACCACGGCAAGGAGCCCATCGGCAGCTACAACCAAACAGATTTCGTTAAAGACAAAATTAGCATCGAGGTTCAGTTCGGAAAGTACGCGTTCGTTGCACACGATATCTTTGTCAAACACATGAGTTTCTTCACGTCGGGCGCGATTGAGATCGGTATCGAGATCGTTCCGATGAAGGAACTCGAACGTCAGATGTCATCGGGCGTTCCCTACTACGAACGCGACCCACTCAACATAATCCGTCAAGGCCACGGCGTACCTAATTTCCCATTGATTCTGATTGGTGTTGCGCCTTAGTTTTTCGTGACTAGTGGTTGACGTTTGCAGCGCGAATGATCGCGTCGTTTAGTCCAGCGAAATCAGTCTCTTCGGCACCTAGCTTTTTCATCGGGTTGAGGCTGATGGATTTGCCATTTGGGCGTTTGTCGTTCAAGATTCTAGTGGCTATGACGTAGAACTTCCATTGCGAAACGCACAAAGGGTCCAGAGTCTTTGGATCCAGACTGGAATGTAGACAGAAAACGTAGACATTTGCTGGTCGACCATACATAGCGGATAACCGTTGTTCTAGATCTTCGTCGACATTTACGGCCTCTATGTCAAACTGGATATTTTTCACGGGTACGATGTCGCCGGCTTTACGCCGGAGGCAACCTGAAGTTTTCACCTCGACCTTTATTCCGGTTTTGGTTTCTAGATCCCATGGTTTCCAAGCTTCGCGAGGTTCGTTCAACAGATCAAGCGCGTTGGCAACCCAATACTCACCGACCACTCCCCGCATCCAGTCTTCTGCTAAGCTTGGCTGGAACCATCTCCAGAACTCACTTTCGCTTACTGACAACGTCTGGAACTGTTCGGTTTCTTGGTTGGTCGAGCTGTCGTTTGAATTGTCAGGCAATAGTCTGTCGCCTTTTCACCCTCGCCGTAGCCTTCTCACATCAACGGAAAGGAGATCAAACCGGCGTCTGCCTCGGGTGCATTCTTGATGCCCAGAATGCGGGGTCACCGGCTAGGGGGTGGGTTACGTGTTCGACGATGGAGCGGGGATGGTGGTTGAGTGCGTAATTGCCTAGGTTGTCTAGAACCCAACTCGTTGCGGCACGGGGTCTGCGCGATGCGGATGCACTTCCTAGATCGGATGGCATCTCGCGGTAGTCGATCTTCCGATCTTGAGATTCGTTCAGCGTCCTGATCGCCTCGCGGTCGACGACTTTTTCGCCTGACATGTTTATGACAGTGGCATCGGTTTCAATCAGACCCAATTCACGGCGTGACAGCAATGGGTCCGAAGTGGGGCCGTGATGAACGGCGAGAAACATGACGTCGCTTTGAGACAAGAGCAGATCGAGCGACGATCGGCGCGCCCCGACCCTCTGGAACGACATTTGTTGAGGCGTACGAATGTCGTTCACCCAGACCTTTGCCCCCAATTCGTTCAACCGTTTGCCGAGTTCGTATCCCAAGGATCCGAAACCGATGATTCCGGCGACACTCGGTCCATTTTGCCGGGTTCGAGATGATCGGCGTGTGATTTCGTGCCACTGGTCGATTGCCCAGTCGGCTGGATCGTCAACCAGTAACGAAGAGGCGTTGGCCACGGTCAGATCGTCGCCGGTCATGTTTGGTTCGCCCGATCCGCAATCTATGAGTTGCAGAAATCGAACCGATTCGGGCAGTTGGTCAATGTCGTTCACCTGAGTTTCACTATCGGTGACAACGACCTCAGCGTCATCGATTCTGTCTGTCAGGTCGAAGTTGCCTAGATCGAGATTGCTGGCAACCTGCAGTGCGTTTTCGAGCGCAGACCGAATTGCTGGACGGCGTGGCAAAGCGACATGGATTTTGTGTCGGTCTTGCATCCGTAGTTCTAAACTATCCCTTCAGGAGTCCTCAATGTCACCTGCACCATTTTCGCACATGGACTTACGTTGTCCGCTGTTCATACCAGGTAATCGACGGGATATGTTGGGTAAGGCCGGACGATATTCGCCATCGGCATACATCCCGGACATGGAGGACTCGGTGCCGATGGCGAACAAGGCAGAGGCGCGTGTGATTACCGCTGAAGCTCTCCCCTGCCTGAATGAGTTGGGGAAAGCTGTGGTGCCGCGGGTCAACTCGTTGCTGACTGGGTTGACGATGGATGATCTCGAAGCGGTGGTCGGGCCGTATATTGTCGCGATCAGCATTGGGAAGGTCAAGAGCCCAGACGATATTGCGGTGGTCGATGCGATGTTGTCGGAGTTGGAGAGAGATCGAGGGATCGAGGTTGGGTCAATTGGAATTCTGCCTTGGTTGGAGACTGCGAGCGGGATCGTGAATGCGTACGCGATTTGTTGCGCTTCGGATCGGGTGAGGTGGGTTGCGTTCGGTGCTGAGGATTACAGTGCGGATATGGGGATCAGCCGAGCAGTCGATGTCGCGGAAGCGGATACGGGAAGTGTGGCAGAGTACGGCGAGGCATCGTTGCTGTACGCGCGGTCGGCGGTTGCAGTTGCCGCGCGGGCAGCAGACGTTCAAGCCCTGGACACACCGTACGTGAAGTTCCGCGATTCTGACGGGCTTAGAAGTGAGGCGGGTTTGGCTCGGCGATTGGGATACAGCGGCAAGTTTGCGATCCATCCGGCTCAGGTCGAGGTGATTGAGGATATTTTTTCGCCTACGGATGCGGAGATCGAGCGTGCTAGACGAGTGCTCGAAGCCGCGCGCGTCGCAGAACTTGAGGGACGTGGGAGTGTTTCGCTGGATGGCGAGATGGTGGATGCGCCAGTGGTAGCAAGGGCACGCAATGTGTTGGCGAAGGTGAACTTGGACCTCGATGATTGATCGAACATAAGACAATGGATTCAACGCAAGGCTGAGGAGAAGTGACATGAGCGATAACGGAACGCAGGCATTTGGGCGGTTTTTCGAGGATTTCGAGGTTGGAGACGTCTATCGGAACTGGCCGGGGCGGACGATTTCGGAGGCGGACGATACATGGTTCTCGCTGTTGACACAGAACCAAAATCCCATTCACATCGATGCCAACTACGCCGAAAATCACACGGCGCACCAACAATGCTTGGTCAATGGCATTCTGGTGTTCGCGATCGTTATCGGCCAATGCGTGCCGAGCGTTTCGGGAAGGGCCATCGCCGCGCTCGAATACGAGAAGATCACGCACGAGGGTCCGACGTTCCACGGCGACACTATCTACTCTGAGGCGCATGTTCTCGACAAATGGGAGACGTCCAAAGGTGACCGCGGCGTCGTTCAGCTGGACTGTTTTGGTTATAACCAGCGGAACGAGCGTGTGTTGTCGGTGCGACGCACGGTGTTGATACCGAAGCGGAACCATCCGACGATGGGCGAGCATGCGGAGTTTTATCCGACCGTCAGTTAGATGTCCGTAGCAGAAATTGACTTTCTGCACTAATCACGAATAAGATTAAGTCGATACCTTGTTCTGGTGCGCCGATCCCAATGTGGCGCTCAGAACGGTCGGTGAATCAGCGAGCTTAGGATCACAACGCTGCTGCTGTCACTCCCGGCACGGGTCCGACCACAACGGTTCCCATGCGCAGGTGAGATCGACATCAGCGCAATTTCGAGGAACGACAACCCGTGCCACACGTAAACGGTCTCCGCTGCAAAGAATGCGGCACCGACTACCCTATCGAGCCTCTCTACGTCTGCGACTTCTGCTTTGGGCCGCTTGAGGTCACCTACGATTACGACGCCGTCAGTCGTTCGATAAGCCGTGCGTCTATCGAGCGCGGTCCCGCTACTCTTTGGCGCTACGCAGACCTTTTACCGGCGAGCGCGTCGAACGCGGTCGACATCGGAGCCGGACTGACCCCGCTGTTGAAGGCGGACAATCTCGGCGAAGTTCTGGGTCTGGACAATCTCTGGATCAAGAACGACACCGCGAATCCCACCCATTCGTTCAAAGATCGAGTCGTGTCGGTCGCCGCAACGAAGACGCTCGAGTTCGGTTTCGACACCCTGGCCTGCCCTTCAACTGGCAATCTAGCCGGCGCCACCGCCGCGCACGGACGTAAGGCAAAGCTCAACACGATGGTGTTCGTGCCGCATGATCTGGAACGTGCGAAGATCAACATGGCCGCGATCTTCGGATCGGTGATCCTAGTGCGCGGCAACTATGACGACGTGAATCGACTTTGCAGTGAGCTTGCCGACGAGCGCCGGTGGGCATTTGTGAACGTCAACATGCGCCCTTACTACTCCGAAGGAAGCAAGTCATTGGGCTTTGAGCTGGCGGAGCAACTCGGCTGGCGCGCGCCTCGGCACATCGTCGTGCCAGTCGCCTCTGGGTCACTGTTGACGAAGGTTTGGAAGGGATTACGCGAATTCACGGACCTCGATTTGATCGACGACTCCCCGACTTCTATGCATGTCGCCCAAGCGGAGGGGTGCTCCCCTGTCGCCCGTGCCGTGCAGGAAGGCGACAGCCATCCACGACCGGTCGTGCCCAACACTGTCGCCAAATCGTTGGCTATCGGAAGCCCGGCGGACGGATACTACTCGGCGAAGATAGCGACCGAATCTGGCGGCAAAGGCTGTATCGTGCCAGAAGAGGATGTCGCGGCGGGGATTCGTCTCTTGGCGGAGACCGAGGGCATCTTTGCCGAAACAGCCGGTGGTGTCGTAATCTCTGCGCTCAAACAACTAGCTGAGAGCGGTGCGATCAATCGGGACGAAGAGACTGTGGCGTTGATCACGGGCAGTGGATTGAAGACGATGGACGCGGTGGCGGATTCGATACGAGTGACGACAATCGATGCCGATGTAAGGTCGTTCGACGAGATGATGTTGGGTGCGGTGGCGTGAAGATGAGAATGATAGTGCTTTGAGGCAACAGTTCTAGATCGCGTTTAGCGAACCGTACTACAATTCACGCGCGATAAACTGCCGGCAGATACGAACGCGTTGGTAGCGGATCTGGGTTATGCGAAGTGCGGTAAGATGTCAATATACGATGCCAGTTTTCTTGAGAGTGGGTCCTTACAGGTTCTACGTCGTGTCGTGGGATCGGAACGAACCACCCCACATCCATGTTCAGCGGGACAACAGTTCTGCGAAGTTCTGGCTCGATCCGGTAGAACTGGCAAGTAGCCGCTACTTCAACCGATCGGAGATACGTCGTATCTATCGCATCGTTGAACAGGAACAATCCGCATTACTCGAGGCTTGGAATGAGTATTTCAATAGTTGAACTAGAAAACCCAATGGCAACAACGATTAAGACGACCGACGAGAAGTTGACGGTAGAGATTGTCGACGGACGGACGGTCTCAGTTCCGCTGTTCTGGTACCCTCGTCTGGTACACGCTACGGATGAAGAGCGTGCCAACTGGGAATTGCACGTCGGTGGCGAACATATCCACTGGCCTGACTTGGACGAGGACATTAGTGTAGAGGCTTTGCTGGCAGGTAAACCATCGGGTGAAAGCGAAAAGTCGTTCAAACGCTGGCTCAAGGCAAAGCGGGCCGGACATAGCGTGGCCTATCACGACCTCATGGCCACCGAGAAGACAGAGTAGGATGCCAGTTGATGTTGGGCAAGACGCACTCCCCTACAGAGGACCCAGAGCCGTGAAGGTCGGGGTTACTCGGTGATCAGGATTAACACCGTAATTGCGAGGACGGCAACCGAAACCATCAGAGTCGGCACTCCTACCCACTTGACGGGATCTACGGTGCGACGAGTCGTTTCGCCTAACTCGGTGGTTGCGTCTTTGACCTGATTGATGATTGCTTCGTCGGTCCGCTTACCGACCGCATCGTTTGCAGAAACCAATTCTGCGGTCTGGGCATGGCGGTCAGCTTTGGCAGATTCCGTCGCGTTCTGGATAGCCGTTTCGATTGAAGCCGATTGGGAGATTATCGTTTGACGAGTTGTTTCGCCTAACTCGGTGTTTGCGTCCTTGACTTGATTGATGGTTGCTTCGGCACTTGTACCAACAGCGGCCGATAACCGTTGTTCGAGGGTTGTCAAATTGCGTTGTGAACTCTCTTGGTTTCTGTCGATATCAGCACGTATCTTATCGGTTCCATCTTTAATCGATTCGGACAGTTTGACGGCATCGATATTTCCAAGCGCGTCGGCGGCATCCTTGAAGGCATCCGCGGTATCGATAAGAGATTGATGAGTACGGCTAGCCGCATCAACGAACGACTTAAGTTCGTTCGCAGATGCGGAAATGCTCTGATCGGTTGCGACTAACGCATCTTCGATCGACCGCATCTGTTCGATGTCGTTCGACAATCTGGAGAGTTGAGTGTTTGAGGCTTCGATTTTGGATTGGAGTTCTTCTAACATATGTTTTCCTTATGCAATTCCCAGCAATTGTCGGCTTTTGTCGCTGTAGCGATTACTCCACTTATCCACGACATCATCGGCCTGTTCTATAGCTTCGTTCAAGGCAAACACCGATGCCACCGTCGAAGTCTCAGGATGCCGCGAGTTTTTGGCGTATTCGTACGCCCGCGATCGGAATCGACTGTACTGTCCTTCGTTGGAATCCAGTTCCAAAAGTCCCATCGTCAACAACGAACAGAGTTCCTGAGATCGAGTCTCGCCGAACTCGTAGAGGTTAGTGATGAACTCGTCAATGTGCGCTGGGTTCGTTTGGTACTTGATTCCTGCTTCAACACCTGAGGTGAATTCGCGAATGCAATCTAAGTCATTACAGTCTAAACACATCGCTTCAGAAGCAGCACGCGCAAAAAACAAGCCTGGAACACCAGGATTGGCTTCCAACCTGCGGATCGCGATCCCGCGCAATTCACCCACTTCAAACGCTTTCTTCGTGTCTTTTATCATTGCCAACCAATCGTCAAGGTTGTCTTGTTTCTGGGACAACAACTCATCGATACGTTTGGACTTGGAACCCTCCTGAAGATACTCGATTATGCGACTCCGAATTTGTTCGTCGGTTTTCGCGCTACGAGCGAGACTGACTGCTTCTTGAATTGCTCGACGTCGCGATCGTTCGATCACATCGTAAGTGAACTCAATCAAGACCTTTACAAGGATCATAGCGGATTCACTAGGCGGCCCATCTGGTAGCGAATTAATCTTCTCTACGAACACACGGCTACTGCTTGGTTGCACACGTTCGATCTCTTCGATTACTTTTCTTTTGCAGCTGCCAAACTCGAAATGTGGCACATCCACCAAAAACTTCTGTCGATTCCAATCGATCGAGTAATCCTTAACAACCCCAGCACGGACAAGCCTAACGATGGCATACTCGATCTTTTTCTGTTCAGTTTGACTTGGGTATGGAATCTCCACCAGTTTCGCGTCTTTGATATCTCCAAGCATGTTCAGTACTTCGCCGACTTTTTGTATCTCATCATTGACTCCTCGAAATGACTCCAAGTGAAAGTGAATCGCACTGGTGACATCATCACTGGTGTTCCATTCTCTGCGATGATTCTCGAATCTCGTCCTGATTTCATCTAGGTCAGTACCCAGATCTAACAATTTGCGAGTCCGATGTTCATCATATTCGGAGGTGACAGCGACACACAACGCCGGTTTACCGTCCCTGCCCGCACGCCCGGCTTCTTGGTAGAAACTCTCGATTGAACCTGGCATCCCGTTATGAACGACGAAGCGAATGTTTGGTTTGTCGATACCCATCCCAAAAGCCTTGGTGGACACTAAGATCGGCACTTTGTTGTCCTTAAACTTCCGAGCATTTTTACGCTTCTGTTCCGGCCATTCTTGCGCGTTACATTCCTTTGGAGTAGTGCCCCCAGAATAGCCAAGCACTCGTGCATCTGTGGCCTGAGACACTGCCTCGATAGTTTTACTCAATCCCCACTCTCCATTGACAGATCGAACGAATACGATTCCGGATGATGTCTCGCGTCCGCGTGGGTTGAAAAACTGTGCTTGAGTTTCAGAATAGCGTTGGGGTATGCCACTCAAAACCCCTTCTAGCGCTTTCATGCCCTCACGCGACGTCCGTTGACGCCAGATATCAAATTCGAGCTCCTCTCTATCGAACGAATCAGGCCGTATAACGTTATCGTTCTGGGATTCATCAAAGTCTAAACCGTTCATCATGTCCCGCAACACGGCATGTGAAGCTGTCCCCGTCAGAGCCAATAATGGAGGTCGTGTTCTACTTCGGTCTCGGCAAATGTCCTTCAACGTATCAGCAAGACGGAGATAAGCGGGGCGAAATTCGTGACCCCATTCAGATACGCAATGAGCTTCGTCTATCACGGCGAGATTTATCAAGGAACTCGGACGCAAGGCGACGACCGCATCGCGAAATTTAGGCGATTGTAATCTCTCCGGCGCCATCAGAATGAATTGAAACTGGCCGGCACGGCGCAAGATCGCTTGCCTCTCGGTTTGTCCTAACACCGACGAAATCCCTGTCACGCGGTCGATGCCGTAGCGATGCATCCCTTCGGCTTGGTCCTCGATCAGTGCGACGATCGGGTCGATGACCATTGTGATGCCGGGCATCAACAATCCGGACAACTGGTAGATGATGCTCTTGCCGCCGCCAGTCGGTAGCAGTACGACGGTGTCTTCTTGTCGCAACGTTCGCCATATCGCGACCCCCTGCCCCTCTCTGAATTTCCTTTTTCTGAACACGTTTTGCAGGAAAAACGTCAATGCCGGCTCCGCGGCTTCAAAAGTATCTGCAACTATGGGCGTGCGCGTGAAATCCGAATGCAGATCCACACTGAATTCAACCGGCAAAAAGGCTGGACGTATGATGAAATCCGCATCTCCTGGACCCAGTTCATCAAATGGGCTCGAGTCTGATTCGACGAGGATACTCAGGCACGACCCTCCCAATGCAGCATCTTCGACCTTTTTCCACTGCCCTTCGTCAAACAACCATGCGTAGACCTTCCCGCCATCGGTTCGGAGCGTGCAGCTGTCAGGTCGAGATTTGCCGCCGTAGAGCAGGTCATACGCCGAGAACATCCTCAAAACATCCAGCACCGCACCAGCGACAGCTTTCCCTCCACCTACTATATCTAGATTCCACTCATCGCCGATCAACCAACCTCGATCCACGGCTTTAGCGATTACGAACTGTATTTTGGAACCGATCGAGCAATCTCTTGCAAAGTCTGCGAATCTCGCGTGACCGGAAATCTCAGTGTTAGTTGAAGTACGGACATTGGCTTTACCGGCAACGCTGAATTTTTGCTTAATTTGTTCTAGCTTTTCGCTGGGTCCGGCTGTTATTTCTTGGTTGGGGACTCTGATCACGTCCATCTTGGTCGAACGTTCCAGCGAACTATCGCGCTGTTGATCGACATGGGTAGCGTTCTCGCTCTCGTGTTCAGGCCCGTCGATCTCGATAACGAATGCGTGGGCTCCGGGAGCGTACACCAAGAAGTCAACTCGTCTCTCTTTGTTGTCGTCCTGTTGTCCTCTGACTGATGATTTGATCAGGGTATCGAGTGGTGCTTGGGGAGTTATCCAGTGCCCCGCTTCAAAGCCCAGATTCTGCGATACCCATTGATCTATGAATTTGCGTTCGAGATCAGAATCTTCTAGCGCCTCTGGGAAACCTTCATCAGGCTCAAGTTTGAATTTACGACGTTGAGACAATCGAGAAACGAATTCACCTAGGTCGATCTTGTATCGTGTATCCGTCTTTGATTCCCATCCCAATTCTCTTCCGTCGTTCTCGCTCAGATTGTTCGCGCAATCTTCCAAATCAAAAGCTCGGATCGCTGCTTGTTCAATCTCCAACGTAGGCAAGGGCATCCGGCCGCGTTGGAGGAGTTTCAACACAAGAGCGGAAACGAATCGCGAACGGCCATGGCCATCGACTTCCGTCACTTCTCTGTTCCGTCTACGCAATATCAATGAATCACACAGCAGTTTCCTGACAGTATCGTCATGTTCGAAAGAATCTTTGATCAGACCGGGCATTGAACCGATCGTCACATATTCGGCTTCATATTCGCTTCGGCGTCGAGTCTCACGCCAACGGACAGGGATGCGTGCATTGGCATGATCAACCGCCTTCTCCGCGATTGGAGGCGCGCTAACGGGCGGGGGTCCTAACATGTGCGTCTGAACAGGTCCTGGTTCACGGATTTGACGAGTACCTTTACAATCCGGATAACTCGTGCATCCCCAAAACTGGTTGCCGGGGTTTTGACTCTGCCGCGCAGTGCGTGACACCATACGACGGCCACAGTTCGGACAATTTGGCGTTGTTGAAGCGGGATTCTTGATTTGCATCGGGTTGAAAGGGTGTGTCCGAACGATCTGAATTCATTGCAAATTCTACCTAATCTGCCATAGCACGTTGCTGCCTGTGGTTGCAAATACCGTCCAAGCTATGCCGAACGATCATGGCGAGTGCAGGTTGTGCGAGCGACGTTTCCGTGCTCCAATCTACGAGTGCATCAAACAGGATGTGTTAGATTCACTCTTACCTTGAACGGGCACTTCCGGCGCGAATTTCGGAGGCGTCACTAGTTCTAGGCTCGGCATTAGAACATCATCTTCAAGGAGTTAAGTCACTAACATGATCCCAGTGCTTATTGCGATTGTCGTCGCTTTCTTCGTGGCGGGTTTGATCTGGCTCCTAGTGGAGTGGATGACGCCAAAAGACGCGACCTAGGCGCTGCGCGTTGAGACGGTAGTTTGACTTGGTGTCCGTGGTCTCTACGCGTTTCAGCGAACGGGCTTTCCGGGGTGTGCTCGGGTTCCGCGCTAAGCAAGCGGGTCGATGTTTACCAGCCCATCGGGAACGACGCGGACGTGTAGGTCGTGATCGCGCAGCATTGCCATGCCGATGAGGGGATCGCCTTCAGTGGCATGGATTTCGACTTGGCGTTTTCGACCACCCCAATCTATCGAAGCGGTGTACACGTCGGTGTTGATTGGTTCGTCATTTGCCATAGTCAGCTTTTCTTTAAACGCAAACTCCAAATTTAGAGTGGAGATCGCGCCCACCGGTAGGGTCAAATGCTGTGTAAAACCGGTGTCGACCACCGCTTGAACTCGCGCCCGTGTATTGGATTGACCGTAGACGAACACTTCTGCAACCGGTTGTAGGTTCGCCCCGTACGCGTTTACTCGACCAGTGACCATGATCCGGGCCTAGGTGGTGCGTAGCCGATCGAACCGGTGGTGTAGGATCCGTGGAGCATTCGGAATATTTGGCCAGTTGGTCGCCGCTTGCGGAGGGCAAGCGCTGTTTGTAATCCATCCGCTCCGATGTCGTAATCGCCCGATTCGACGTCGATGGCTAGGTACAAACCCAACTGATCGTCGGTCAGCTGGTGTTTGATGACGTTTTCGTAGAGCTCTTTGGCTCTTTCGAAGGTTTCGTCTTTTGTATTGTTTTTCTTGACCATCACAGTGTTCCTCTTAGCCAACATATTACCACATGAATACTATGTTGTGGGATTGAGCACGTGTGCGGGGCAAAAGAGTTCATGTCCAGCGAATCATGATGTTCATGGTGTCGTTTTGCGGGGGTTGCAACATGTGCCTAGTTGGTTGTTCTCCCTACCAATCGTCCCGATTCGAACGCCGCAGGAATCGTCTAGAATCATCATTCAGCATAATGTAGTAACCTTGAACGCCGCGCTTGGCGCTGGCTGTTGATGGAGTGATAGACAAATGGCAGTTTCAGTTAAGATCCCAACGCCGTTGCGACGGTTGACCAACCAAGAGTCGACGGTTAGCGCCGCGGGCGGTGACGTGGCGGCGATGATCGAGTCGCTCGAAGGTTCGTTTCCCGGCATCAAGGCACGCCTTTGCGACGACGATGGAGAGCTGCGTCACTTCGTCAACATCTACATCAATGGTGAAGATATCCGCTACATCGACGGAACCGCCACCGAGCTAAGTGACGGAGATGAGGTTAGCATCGTCCCGGCGGTTGCCGGCGGCTAGTCGCCGATGAGGACGTCGTCAAGCGCGGCGCGCACTACCCTATCCGGGACATCCCGGCTCGTCGTAGAGCGTCCTGGACCGCGCAGCAACACCCAACGAATCTTTCCGCCGCGCGATTTCTTGTCGGAAGCGGTGGCTTCGATCAAGGTTTCGGCATCCACACCGCGCAAAGAGACCGGTAGTTCGAAGCGTTGCAGCAGAGCGCGTTGGCGGTCTACTAGTTCTTCAGAAATCAGTCCTGTCCGTCGCGAGATACCAGCGGCTACCATCATCCCGATGCTGACGGCTTCTCCATGCAAATAGGTGCCGTATTCGGTAACTGCTTCGATTGCGTGGCCAATTGTGTGGCCGTAGTTGAGCAACACCCTATCGTTACCAGTCTCGAATTCGTCCGCCGATACGATCTTGGCTTTGATCTCGACCGAACGTCGGATGACCGGTTCAACCAGTTCGCCCGATAGCGCCGCTAGATCCTCGGCGTGGGCTTCAAATGTGTCTAACAGATCGTCGTCTAGGATGAGCGCTTGCTTTACGGCCTCGGCCCAACCCGCTGCAAGCTCGCGGCGTGGAAGCGTGTCGAGGAAGTCGATGTCGTGCACGACGAGGCGCGGCTGCTTGAAAGCGCCGACAAGGTTCTTGCCGATCGGGAGATTGACCGCGGCCTTGCCACCGATCGAGGCATCGACCATTGCGGCTAGCGATGTCGGAACTTGGACAACTGGAACGCCGCGAAGCCAGGTAGCGGCAACGAAGCCAACGAGGTCAGTTGTTACGCCGCCACCCATACCGACCAAGCAGTCGGCGCGTTCGGCACGTTGTTCGGCCAACCATTCGTAGACTTTGGTCGCGGTCTCGATGTTCTTGGCCGATTCACCGAGTTCGAGGATCAGTGCGTGGGTCTCGTAGCCGGCGCGTTCCAGAGCTTCGTGTGCGCGGCGAACCAACAGCGGAAACATTGAGTAGTCGGCGATTAGGAATGCACGTCCTCCAATGCCCACCTCACGCATCTCAGGGCCGATACTCTCGATCGCGCCCCGTGACACGATAACGCGGTAGTCCCCTTGCGAGGTGCGTACCGTCGCGGCCGGCTCATTGACCGACGGTCGATAGTTAAGCATTTTCCGCCTCGCGGTTATTTCGGAGTTCAGCGGCCAAGTCGAGCCAAGCGCGTTCAATCGCGGTTGCCACCTGCGCGTGGGTCAATCCCTCCGTGTCGATGGAGATATCTGCGCATGCGTATGCCTCGCTCCTCTCCGCCAATAAGCAGGCGACGCGTTGCTCCGGTACATTGTCTCCGAGTAATGGTCTTAAGGTTCGGTTTCGATTCTGCCTCGTCGTCAACCGACGATGGATAGTTTCGGGCGAAGCGGTCAGCAAAATGATGATGCCGCTTGCGCGCATGATCTCTCGGTTGACGGTGCTTACTGGTACACCGCCACCAGTTGAAACGACTCGACTCGATTTTTCCGCAAGCTCCCGCAGAATGTCGGTTTCGATTCGCCTGAACTCGGCTTCGCCGTCTTGTTCGAATAATTCGGGAATGGATTTCTTGGTTCGGTACTCGATCAAATCGTCCATATCGACGAAAGGGAGTCGCAACAGTTCAGCCGCCTTGATCCCACTCAGAGACTTGCCAGTGCCGGAGAAACCGATCAGGAAGATATTGCCGGACGGGTCCACTCTCAAACGTTCGTCCCAACGCCGAACTCTTGATGAGATTCGATGTAGGCGTCAAAGTTGCGGCGGGTCTCGGCGATAGAATCGCCGCCGAACTTCTCAAGAAAGGCGTCGGCGAGGACGAGTGCCATCATGGCCTCGCCGATGGGACATGCGCGCGCTATCTGGCAGATGTCGGAGCGGTTGTATGCGGCTTCGATTACCTCGCCAGTGTTGATGTCGATGCTGGGCAACGGACGGGTCATCGTGGCGATCGGTTTGACCGCGACGTGTACAACAACGGGGTTGCCGTTGGACATCCCGCCTTCGATTCCGCCGGCATGGTTGGTCAATTGACGGAAGCGACGCCGATCATCGGGATCCGGCACGATGACATCTTGGACATCTCTGCCCCACCGTGCGGTGTTGTCGAAACCGAATCCGATCTCGACTCCCTTGACTGCATTGATGCTGGCCATCGCTTGGGCGAGCCGGCCATCGAGTTTGCGGTACCACATGACATGGCTACCGAGGCCGACGGGAACACCGAAGGCGATGATTTCCATCACTCCGCCGATAGTCGTGCGTTCCTTCTTGGCGGTGTCGATAGCTGCGCGGTAACGCGCATCGGCATCAGGGTCCCATGCCCTGACTTCCGAATCCTCGACCGCTCCCCAATCGATTTCGGACGCATCGATAATCGGTGCCTTTTCCGCTCCGCAACTGATCACATGCGAACGGATATCGATATCAAATTGTTCGAGAATTCTTCGAGCAACGGTTGACGCCGCGACGCGGGCCGCGGTCTCACGGGCTGAGGCGCGTTCGAGCACGTTGCGAACGTCGTGGTGGAGGTATTTGAGCGCGCCGGGGAAATCAGCGTGGCCGGGGACGATCCGCGTGTGGGTCTTTTTGTCGACGTCGTCGCCGACTGCGGCGACCGACATCGCGTCGGTCCAGTTCGAGAAATCTTTGTTCTCAATCCACATCGCAATCGGA
Source organism: Dehalococcoidia bacterium (assembly GCA_965208645.1). Classification (GTDB taxonomy): domain Bacteria; phylum Chloroflexota; class Dehalococcoidia; order Lucifugimonadales; family Lucifugimonadaceae; genus Bin127. The sequence continues at coordinate 2,456,096 of OZ242350.1, forward strand.
GAACCAAGCGCTTTGCCGTGCCGCACTCCACCTCGGATTTCGGCCCGATCCTTCTCGATTTTCATGCGGCCGCCCGAACCGTAGCCTTTTTGCCGGCGGGCCATCTGCTCCTCGACGTAGTCCTCGTCTATCGGGAGTCCAGCGGGTACGCCCTCCACTATCACGGTCAAACCGGGACCATGGGATTCACCCGCGGTGAGATATCTGAAATGGGTCATCAGGAAGTAGCTCGTCTCACTGCTTCGAACATTTCGTCGACAGGAGCCGGTTTGCCTGTCGCCAACTCGAAGCCGACGGCGCCTTGTAGTAGGAGCATGGTGAAGCCGCGGAGGGACTTGGCTCCGGCTTTTTCGACCTCGTTGAGGAATGGTGTCATCGGGGGCGCGTAGACAGCGTCGTAGGCGACTGCGTTTGGTGAGATGGCATCGGCCGTGACGGGAGTGGCATCGGGCGCGGGGCCGCCGTCCATGCCCATAGAAGAGGTGTTGACGAGCAGGTCTGCGGCGAGGGAGATGTCGTCCAGGCCGGAGGTGTCGAGGCCACAGGTGTTGATGACTAGCTTGTCGTCGGAGAAATCGTCAGCGAGTTCTTCTGCTCGTTCGACGGTGCGGTTGGCGATGGTCATGGACGCTACGCCAGCGGTCTTGAGGGCGTGGACGATTGCTCGGGCGGCGCCGCCAGCGCCAAAGACGAGGGCTGACTTTCCGGCGGGATCGAACTCGCCGAGTTCGGTCAGGGCGCGCAGAAATCCTGGCGAGTCGGTGTTGTGGCCGGTAAGATGCCCGTTGTCGTTGATGATCCAATTGACCGCGCCGACGGCTACCGCGGTGTCAGCGAGATCGTCGATCAGCGGTATGACGGCCTGTTTGTGCGGCAGCGTGACGCAGCTGGCTAGAAACCCTTCGGCCCGGAACGATTCGACTTTTGCAACGAGATCATCGGGATGCGTCGGCCACGCTTCGAACAGCTCGTCGATTCCGTGGTGCTTGAGCGCGGCGTTCTGGAAGACGGGCGACAAGGTATGCCCTAACGGGTATCCAATAATGCCGAAGTTGCTGGTGGTCATGACTTTGATGGGCGACTTTGGAGATCTTCTTGAGTGGCGATAATTTGTTCCCGTTTTGGGTCTAGGTAAATGCTATATCGAAGGTAAGCAGGGTTGACCGCCGCAGATGACCGAACGACTTGGTCAGCGCATTGGCACAGCAATTGAGAAATCGATGCCGATCTCGCTGAAATTAGCCAACCTAGATCGGCAATGATGGAGGCGGCAATCTACACGCCGTCAAGATAGGACTGCAGGATTATCGCCGCGGCGGCGGAATCGACTCTTCCCTTGGTCCGGTTACGTCGTCGCGTGGGGGAATCTATCTCGTTCAAGGCTCGTTCCGCTTCGACGGTGCTTAGTCTTTCGTCCCGCGTCACTACGGGAACTGCAACTGCGGCGCGAAGCTGGGCTACAAACGAGATCACTTCACGTCCCATCTGAGACATGCTTCCGTCCATGTTGAGGGGCACGCCGACGACGATCTCCGTGATACCACGCTCATCGACTAACTCTCGGATGCGGTAAAGTGCATCTTCCGTCGCCGCGACCGCAATCGGAGAAGCGATCACACGGGATGGGTCTGACACGGCCAATCCGACCCGCGCCAAACCGTAGTCAACGCCCAAGCACCTACCCGTACGACGTTTGCGATCAATACTCGTCATATTCAACCTCCCGTTACCGAAACTGACTTAGTTAGCGATTCGACGACAGAACGAGCGTTTTTGAGCGCCTCATCGATACGTGAGGGGTCGCGTGCGCCAGCTTGACCAGAATCTGGCCGATTCGAACCGCCGCCACCGTCGATTGTCCGGCAAATTGCGTTCGCGAATTTGCCAGCATGCATTTGCTCGTTAGCGATGTTCGGGGTGATCATAACGATTACGACGGGACGGTCTTGTATAACGCTTCCCAGAACAACAATGCCCGTGCCTAATATATCGCGCATGTGATCGCCCGCGCGTCGCATCGCTTGAACATTGGTAGCAGGAATGTTCCGGATCCGCACTGGGATTGCCGTATTGCCCAATTGAAGATCAAAATCTTGATCCTTGTTATTGGATTCGTTCTCGTCGACGGACTGGCGTAATAACTGTTCCTCAAGCCTTTCATTGCGTTTCTGCGCTAGCGCGAAATTACGTTGCAAATATGCGAATTGATCGAGGACAAGGTCTGTATCGCTAACTCCAAATTCACCTTTCAAGACATCAATCACCCTGAAGCGGCGTTGGACCTCTTCCTCGGCACCGATGCCTGTGAGGGCTTCAATGCGACGGATACCGGAGCCGATGCCGGATTGGCCGACGATTACGAAGATGCCGATGCCTCCAGTGGCGTCCATGTGGGTGCCGCCGCAGAGTTCATAGCTCCACGGGGGATCGATCCTGATCGTGCGAACGTCGTGTTCGTAGGTATCGCCGAAGAAGGCAAGGGCGCCCTCCTCTACCGCTTTGCCGTAGGTGGTCCAGTGGACATCGACGGGGATGTTTTCACGGATGGCGAGATTGACACGGTCTTGGACCTTGACGATCTCATCGGTGGTTAGTGCGTCCATATGGGTGAAATCGAAGCGGAGGTAGTCGGGTGCGACGAGGGAACCGGATTGTCGGACGTGGGTACCGAGGACCTCCCGCAGTGCGGCATGCACAAGGTGAGTCGCAGTGTGGTTGCGGCGAATCTTCTCGCGGCGGTCGCCATCGACCTCGACGGTCAGGACGTCACCGACAGATACGAATCCGTTCTCGACCTCGCAGGAGTGGACGTTGAGGTGTCCGTATGGGGCCTGGCAGTCGTCTACGCGGATCGATGTTGTGCCGTTGCGCATGTGTCCGGTGTCGCCGATCTGGCCGCCGCGAGCGGCGTAGAACGGGGTCTCAGCGAGTACGATCTCGACCTCGTCACCCTGGGACGCTTGGTCGATGAGTTGGCTGTCCTTGACGATTCCGATGACCTCCGCGTCGGCGGTGAGTGTACGGTAGCCGAGGAACGGGACCTCTTCGATGCCGAATGAGCGGTAGAGATCGTCGGCGTTAGTGTCTGAGGAGAACATGCTGGCGGAGGCACGGGAACGTGCACGCAGCATTTCCATCTCGGAGTCGACGGCTTCGAGATCGACTTCGATGTCCTGTTCGGTTGCCATCTCGGCGGTCATTTCAATGGGGAAGCCGAAGGTGTCGTAAAGTCGGACGACGGACTCGCTGGGGACGGTTGCAATACCGGCAGATTTGGAGTCGGCGATCACCTCGTCAAGCATTCGAGAACCTTGATCGAGCGTCGACTCGAACGATTCCTCTTCGCGTTGGAGGACGTGTTGGACGAAGGAGAGGTTGGCGTGCAACTCCGGGTAGACGTGGGACATCTGTGAGGATGTCGCTTCAGCGATCTTGGGCAGAATCGGTCCGGAGAGACCGAGTTCGCGCCCAAAAAGCATGCCGCGGCGGATAACTCGTCGCAGGACGTATCCCCGGCCGGTGTTGCCGGGCACGACACCGTCGGAAATGAGGAACGAGGCCGAACGTCCGTGCTCGGCGACGACGCGGATGGCGCGGTCGGTCTGTTCGTTTGAGCCGTAGGTCAGGCCAGCGCGGTTGGCGACGAGGTCGATCAAGGGGCCAAAGATATCGGTTTCATAGACGTTTTTTTTGCCTTGGAGGATCTGGACTGTGCGTTCGAGTCCAAGTCCAGTGTCGATGTTCTTATTTGGCAACAGTTCGTCGTTGCCTTGGCGATCGCGGTAGTACTGGGTGAATACGAGGTTGTAGAACTCGAGGAAGTCGTCGGAGATGCCCGGCCCCCAAGTCGTGCCGCGGGCGGGTGAGTCGACGGGTGGTATGTCGTCAAGGTCGCCGAGGTAGTAATTGAGTTCGCTACAGGGGCCGCATGCGCCTTCGTCGCCGGCGGGACCCCACCAGTTGTCCTCGTCACCGAGGCGCGAAATGCGGTCTGGAGGCACGCCGAGATCAAGCCAGATCTGGTTTGCCTCGTCGTCGTTGGTGTAGATGGTGGCGTAGATGCGTTCGAAATCCATGCCGTAGACGCCGAGGCATAGTTCGAGCGCCCACTTGCACGATTCGGCCTTGAAGTAGTCTCCGAACGAGAAGTTTCCGAGCATCTCGAACAGGGTGAGATGCGAGACGTCGCCGACCTCTTCGATGTCGGTGGTGCGAAAACTCTTCTGCGCGGTTGTTATGCGGGGTGATGGCGGTGTCAACTCGCCCGAAAAATAAGGTTTGAACGGCACCATGCCGGCGGTTGTGAGGAGCAAAGTCGGGTCACCCGCGGGTATCAACGAGGCGGACGGCAGGCGCAAATGTTCACGTTCCTCGAAGAATTTGAGGAAATGTTCGCGTATCTCGTCGGCAGTGAATGTTCGGTCAGGCATCGGGAATGGAGAATCAGGTGGGTTGACATTTCAATTTTAAGCGTCAATTCCTTTGGGCCATTCGCAGCTGGTTGAAAAACTGAAAGAGAGTGTATCCTGCGGGATACGATTGTGTTATGATCGAGGTAAGAGAGACACGTACGTTCACTCGATGGTTTGAGAAACTGCGGGATCGTAACGCTCGATCTCGCATTGACGTTAGGATCTACCGGCTTTCGTTCGGTAACCATGGCGATGTGAAATCGGTTGGCAAAGGAGTCTTGGAGATGCGGATACGATACGGTCCGGGTTACCGGGTCTATTTCTGCGAACGCGGGCGCAATGTCGTGATCTTGCTCGCAGGTGGAGACAAAAGCTCGCAATCTCGAGACATCAGAACCGCCCAACAACTGGCTGAATAGCTTTGATTCAGCAATCAGGAACCGCTGAAATGACTAAGGTAGCAACAAAACGATGGGATCCGGCTGAGCATATCCGCGACGATGCCGATGTTGCGGCATACATTGAAGCGGCTTTGGAAGAAGGCGACCATCGTGTCCTCGCCGCGGTGTTGGGAGATATCGCGCGGGCTAAGGGTATGACGCAAGTGGCGCGGGATGCGGGACTGGGGCGCGAGAGCCTCTACAAGTCGCTGTCGCCGGACGGAAATCCTGAGTTTTCGACGGTGCTTCGCGTCTTGAAGGCGTTGGGGATCAGGTTGCGGGCGTCCGTTGTGGACGACGGTCAGCCTGATAGTTGGACAGGGTCCACGGCGTCGGCTTTGGCGGATGAAGGTGAGGAGTTCAACGAGTGACGGGTGTGCGCGGCGTTAGAATCGAGGGGATGTGCGGGCCTGTAGCTCAGTTCGGCAGAGCAGCGGACTTTTAATCCGAAGGTCGTGGGTTCGAATCCCACCGGGCCCACCATTTCCGGCGGCCGCGCAGTTTTTGACGACTTGACGGCGATACGGTCAATGACATTACGCCGGGCGGTTGTGGACGATTCTCACTCATTCAGAGGAAGGCGAATTGTGACGGTTGCGCCCTGCCCCAGTCCATCGCTTTTCACGGCGATGTTGCCTCCATGGGCTTCCACTATCGCTCGGGCGATGGCCAGACCCAAGCCGGAACCTCCTATCCGTCGATCGCGCGCCTGGTCGGTGCGGTAAAAACGGTCTAATACATGCGGTAGATCTGCCGCGTCGATACCGATGCCATCATCGATGATCGATATCACCAATTCCTCGTCGCCTTCCAACTCTGCCCGGAGCACGATGTGCCCGCCCGCTTCGGTAGCATGAACAGCGTTGCTCAAATAGTTCCCCAGCGCTTGACTCATTCGGGCCCGATCGAGGTTCAGTTCCGGCAGGTCATCTGGCGCATGTAAAGATAGTTCGACCTGTTTCGCCGAGGATTGCGGTATCCAGCGGTCGACCTCTGAAGTGAGCAGTTCGTCCACCGAACAAACTTGAAGGGTGAGTCTCAACTCACCGCTGTCCGTCTCCGCGAGCCAATCCAAATCTGTAACTAGGCCGCGCAACCTGTCCACTTCATGGATTATCTGGTCAGACGCTTCGTCCGGAGTCTGGAGTCCGTCGCGCAGTCCAGTTGCTTCCAGTTGAATGACGCTGAGGGGAGTGTTCAACTCGTGAGAGACATCGTTTATCAACCGTCTGCGGAGTGCGCGTTGAGATTCCAATGTTGAGGTCATCTGGTTGAAAGCCGCGCTCATGCTACCCACCTCGTCCGAGGATGTTACCGGCAACCGGGTCGTATCCCCGCGTGCGATTGCCTGCGTCGCCTCAGTCAGCGCCGTCACTGGTGTCGTGATGCGTTTGGAGAGGCGAGCCGCGAACAATGTGGCTACACAAGCAGTCAGGATTCCACCGATCAGAGTTATCAAAAGGAGCGTGTTGAGAAAACCACGCGACTCAGTCGACAGGAACTCACGGTTCACATCCACGTAGATGTGTCCGACCGGCTGGTTCTTAGATAAATCGAATACCGTTTCGCGGCGCCCCTCGAGATTGGATGCCGCAGCTCCGGGTGGCACATCGGATAAATTGTCCTTCACTACACGCCCATCAATGTCAGCGATGACGACTCGTATCTGATCTTTGTGGAAGGACTCGGAGGACTTCCTCTCACTTTCCCCATGCCCTTCGCCCTCTCCCTCCCGAGCGCCGTCGTAGATGTATCCGGCCTCGGACAGCGCGCTGTCCACTGTTATCCAACTCCCCGTCGCGGTGTACTCCCGGCTCAAGTTCCGTGCCAGCTGTATCGCTTCGTCGTCCCCAATCTGGTCAACTAGCACATCGAGGCGGGATTGCGAACTGTAGTAAGCCACACCGATGTTGATCAAAACGGTAAGGACGATGACGAAGACCATCGAACCCATGATTTGCCAACGTAGCGACATCATTCATCCTCCAACACAAACTTGTAGCCTGCGCCGTAGACGGTCTGAATGGGTTGTCTACCGCCTCGGTTGATCTGTTTTCTCAGCCGAGCGATCTGGCTATCGATAGCGCGGTCGAACCCTTGGAATCCGTGGCTGAAGGTCAGCGAGATTAGCTGGTCACGGGTCAACACCTGATTGGGATGGCGCATGAAAGTTGATAACAGGGCGATTTGCGCTTGGCTCAAATCTACGGATTCTTCATCGACAGTCACACTCTTGGTGGTTTCATTCAGGGTGATGTTGTTGCGTGTGATGGTCTGCTGAGTTTTTCCTCGGACGCGGCGCAGCACGGCTTGGGCGCGGGCGATGACTTCCTCCGGATCGAAGGGTTTGACGATGTAATCGTCGGCACCGCTGTTCAGTCCAATGATCCGCTCGACATGCACCTCTCTGGCAGTCAACATGATTATCGGGACATCAGAATCTCGACGCAGGGTTCTACAGATGTCTAAGCCATTGAGACGGGGAAGCATGAGGTCAAGGATGATCAGGTCCGGGTTCAGAAAACGGGCCAGGTCCAGACCTTCTTCGCCGTCATGAGCAACCTCGGCAGAGAATCCGGCCCGCTCGAAGTAAACCTTGACCCAGTTAGCAATCCTCGTATCGTCTTCGATTATTAATATTGTGCCGTTCATCGGCTGTCCTCTAGACATGGTTCAAGACGCGGCACCCATATTCGGACGCCGCGTCGCTGGGTCGGATGTGCTCTCGAATAGATTGTCGTACCGGAGGCCGAGGTGCCGACATCTATCAACAGCGACTTCCGATCATATCTATCCACCTCCTCTCCCTTCGCCGCCGCCGCCGTGCTCTCCGCCGGAGCCTTCACCACCGATCTCGCTGCCTTCGCCGCCACCTGATCCACCAGTGCCATGCTCGCCGCCGCCTTCACCGCCACCGACCTCGGCATGTGCCACCCAGCCAGTGAACGGTGCCGCCGTTGATGGAAGATCTATCGCCACGGTCTGCCCGGGTGCCATGTTGACCGGCGGCGTCGGACCTAGCTCCGTCCCATTCGACAGGTGCACTTCGATCCTGACGCGGGTCAACACACCGCTGGTTGTGTTCTCGACTGTACCCTTGAACGAGTTGGTGTTTGCGTCGTAGTTCATGATCAGCCGAACGCCGCTCCGAACCATGTCGAACGTCTCGTCCGGTGCCAACTGGTTGGCCGCACTGCCTTCTTCGCCACTAGCTGCGCCTTCGCTGTCCCCCTCGCCACCTTGACCGGGCGGATGAGGCTGAGGACCGGGGCCTGCGCAGTCGAAAACTTCCATGTGGACGACGTAGCCGTCGAACGCCACACCTGCGAGTGCGGGTTCGCTGGCGACGCTCACGTTGGTAGTCACCGTCTGACCGGGGTTGAGATCGCCGAGCTTGTCGGGCCTGAGCTCGCCCACGGTTGTGGTGCCAGACTTTAGGTGAGGTTCGGCTTGGACGTAGCAGATCTGCTGCGCGGTGGTGTTCTGCACCGTCGCGATGACGGACTGGGTCGCGGCATCGTAGCGAGCGTCGATCGCTAGTGGACCTAGGTTACCCTTCCACGTCTGATCGAGCGGAGTGATCGGGCTCGACATCGCTGCCTCGTTGAGTTCCTGACCGTTGCCGCCGGACTCACCGCCAGCCGATTCGCTACCACCCTCGCCTGCAGTTCCTTCGGCACCTTGTTGCTGAGAGGTTCCCTGACTTATCGTGGTGCGATTGGAAGCTTGGTCATCCCTATGCAAATTGTCGAGCATACAGCCGCCGAAGATCGCCATGGAGAGCATAGCTCCTAGAAGAGATCCAACCAAGGTCTTCTTTGTCATCAATTGCTTGCGCATCATCTTTTCACCGCTTTCGTAGAGTATTGTTCCTGCTCCTGACGATAGAAATGAAATGTCGCAGAATTATGTCAGCCGTGTCGGGAGCTGAAAGATGAATGGATTTGACGGTTCCGAAAGGTAGAACCGGATCTCGTCCCCGCGCTATGTGCCACCAGAATCGGCGCGCGGATTGACTTCTAGAAAGCGACGCAGGTTTTGTCTACTGTCTTAAGGGCCGATTCTTGTTCAAAGTGCGTCCTGTATTCATTAACGACTTGTTCGATCAAGTCTCGGGATTGTTCGTCGTCGATTGGTGTCAGAATGATGAGGATCTTGGATTCTTCGCGCTGAATCTGCCCGTCCGCCTCGCGCCATTGGCCGTTGCCGTCGAGAATTGTTAGGCCGTCTGGAAAACGTGGTGTGACGGCGTCGGCAAGAAAGGCATCCCACTCAGCATCGTCGACGATATCGCCGTCGGGTCCGCTGCGACCCATGAAAAGCTGATACTCGACCCAGAGATCGAAGTTGTCTGGGCAACCCTTCTCGAATACCGAACGCATCCAAAGCCGGCGAACGCGGCTGAGGCAATTAGGACGATTAGTACGACGCGCATGTGTAAACCTTGATAATTGGATTTTACGATTCACCGGATATTCGAGATGACCAGATTCCACGAACTGGATGCTTTGCGCGCCTTCGCGATGCTTCTCGGCGTCGTGTTGCATGCGGCGTTGTTCCTGGTGACAAAAGACTGGCCGGTAGTGGCGAAGGAGATTTCGCCTGACCTGCCGTACGACGACATCGTATTGGCGATTCACGGGTTTCGGATGCCCGTCTTCTTTCTGTTGAGCGGATTCTTCACTGCGCTGCTTTGGCAGCGGCGTGGAACGCATGCGTTGATCATGCACCGGCTCAAACACGTCGGATTGCCATTGTTGATCGGAGTTTTCACCATTGTCCCGTTACAGTCCCTTTGGTGGATATTTACGCACGACGGCGAGGTAGATTTCGCCGGTGTCGTGTGGACCGTGCTTTTGGGTTGTAGCTGGAGTCTCCATCACCTTTGGTTCTTGTGGGTGTTGCTGCTGTTGGTGGGGGTTTTCGTGGGTTTCATCTCCATATCCGACAAACTCCTTGATCGGCGGTTCTGGTGGGGTTTAATCCCGTTGGTATTGGTTCCGCAGTTGCTGATGACCGAGCAGACTTGGGGGCCGGACACATCGGCTCAGTTGTGGGTCAATCCGCTGGTGCTGGCTTACTATGCATGTTTTTTTCATGTTTGGGGCGTTCATGTACCGGACCGGTCTAACAGTCGGTCAGCGCTGGGCCTTCGCGCTCCTGCCGGTGATACCCGTATTTTTCGTGGGTCTGCATTTCGAGTTTGTAGACAAAGGGTCTGCTGCACATCTCTTTTCGAGTGTTCTGCAGATCGTGTACGCGTGGGCGGCGTGTTTCGGTTTGATGGGACTATTCAAGATCATTGCTTCGAAGGATCGATTTTGGGTTCGGTACGTATCGGATACGTCGTATTGGATCTATCTGTGGCACCTGGTTTTGATATACAGCGCGCAGTGGATTGCGGCTGAGTTGACCTTTAACGTTCATCTTGAAGTGGCGCTTATCATCGCGGTAGTGACCGCTACCCTGTTGGTCGTTTACCAGTACGGAGTGAGATACACGTGGATCGGCGCGTTGCTGAACGGGCCGCGGACGCGTCGAATTGCGGCCGAGAACGTTGGTTGACAATGAAACGGCAAATAATTCCTTATCTTGAGATTGAAAGCAATGCGATATCATGCCTGGTAATGACAAAGGAGATTTGTCTTGATTGAATCTGGAATCACATCCAAAGGACAGACGACGTTACCCAAGGCGGTGCGGGAGGCGCTTGGGATTGAACCAGGCGACCGAGTGCAATACGCCATTCTGGCCGACGGCAAGGTGATGATGATGCCCATACTCCGAGCATCTAGGCTGTACGGCATGCTGAAATACGATGGGCCTCCGGTCTCGCTTGAAGACATGGATAGAGGCATTGTGGAAGGCGCCATCGAGAGCGCCATGGGATCGTGATCGCTGTTGACACCAACGTCATCGTTCGGTCCCTCATGGACGACGATGTGGAACAGTCTGCAGCAGCAAAACGTTTGCTCGACGGACTCACAACACATAATCCCGGATTTGTGTGTCGTGAAGTTTTGATCGAACTCGTGTGGGTTCTTGAACGCGTATACAAACTGCCTAGGGCAACCATCGGCGCCGCTATATTGGAGCTAATCGCCTCCGGAGACTTGATCGTGGAAAATGAGCGCGCGATGACCCACGCGGCATACAGATACATGCAAAGTGGTATCGACTTCGCGGACCTGATGATCCTCGCCGCGGCCGATGAACATGGGGCTACGCCGCTCTACACGTTCGACCGTAAACTTGCGAGACTGGACAGCACAAGACTGTTGAGCGACCAGTAACTTCAAAGCGAGGATTTCAATGCAGAAACGCACCCTTGGGCGGACGGGTCACGATAGTACGGTCGTTTCGTTCGGAACGTACGCGGTTGGATATTTGGACCAAGATGCGGCAGACCCAGCGATTCAGTTGGTTTTGGATGCTGGGGTGAACCATTTCGACATTGCGCCGACCTATGGTCACGCGATGGAACGGGTGGCGCCTTGGATGCCGGAGATTCGCAAGCAAGGGATTTTCGTGGGTGCGAAGACCGCGGTGCGGGATCGAGACGGTGCTTGGCGGGACGTCGAAAACATTATGCGACGGATGAACATAGAGGATTTCGACCTGTTTCAGCTTCACTCGGTGGGGAACATCGAACAATTGGAGTTGTCGACCGCTCCGGGTGGTTCGCTTGAAACGCTGGTCGAGATGCGGGAGCAGGGATTGACGAAATGGCTTGGAATCACCGGGCACGGTCCAGAGGTTCCAGCGACGATTCTCGAGGCGTTGGAACGTTTCGATTTCGATACGGTGATGTTCCCGTTGAACCCGGCGGCGGCGAGGGATGCGGGTTATCGAGATGTGACGGAGAGACTCCTTGCGGTATGTCAAGAGCGGGATATCGGGGTGCAGACGATCAAGATGATCGCTCGTGGCGGTTGGGGCGATGGCGAGAAGCAGACGAACACTTGGTACGATCCTCATCGTGAGCAGTCGGATATCGATGCTTCACTGTGGTGGGTGCTCTCGCATGGCGTGCACACCGCACCGAGTTGCGGTGAGATCAGCCTCTTGCCGAAGGTGTTAGATGCTGCAGAACGTTTTGCACCACTGTCAGAAGACCAGATGCGAGCCGTGGAAGAGTCGCAACGTCCTCCCTTGCCCTTGCCTGATTTGGCTATTCCCGCGGCCGCTTGATGTGAGGTCGTGTCAACTCATATGGGTATCGTAATTCGGTGAGGGCCATGAATTGAACCAAGAGCTGAAGCGCAAACGCTTCCTTATGTTGAGCGCGGTGGCTGTTTTTGCAGCTTTGCTGGTTCTGTTCTACGTTTTGGGATCGGTGTTGATCACGGTGATGTTCAGTGCATTGATCGCCTACGTGTTGCTCCCGTTGGCGAACGTGATGGTGCGGGTAATGCCGTGGAGCGACAGACACCCGGGACTGAGTCGCGGCATTGCGGTCGTGTTGATATTCCTCTTGGCGATCGGCATTTTTGCAGGTTCGATGGTGATCGTGATACCGCCTACGATCAAGCAGGGGAAGGAATTCATCGACGAATTCCCGACGTTCTTCAATTCTTCGCGCATGACCATCGAACGTTGGGTCGGCGAGAACGCTGAATTGGTTCCTGATGAAATGCGTGTTCAGATCGAAGAAAACATCGCTGGTGCAGGCGCTATCATCGTGGATGCCGCTTGGGAGGTGTTGCCGAACACCGTCGGGTTGGTCTCTGAAACGTTTGCATTGATCATCGGACTCGCGACGATGCCGGTGCTGATTTTCTACTTCGTCAAGGATTCGAAACAGGTCGGTTCAAGTTTGCTTGCTCCGTTTCCCAAAGCGTTGCGACCGTACTTGGTGGACGTGGCAAAGATCGGTGACAAGGCTGCCGGCGGATATTTGCGTGGACAACTGATTTTGGGCGCGATCGTGGGGATTGCGGTGACGATCGGTTTGATAGCGATGGGGGTCCCATTCGCGGTGGTATTGGGAGTTATTGCAGGTGTATCGGAGATGATCCCGATAGTCGGTCCGTTGATCGGAGGGGCGACGGGCATTCTGGTGACTTTGGCGACCGCGCCAGAAAAGGTGATCTGGGTGGCGGTGCTCTACCTTGGTGTACAGCTGGTGGAGAACACGTTGCTGGTGCCGCGGGTGCAGGCCGGGACGTTGAATCTCCATCCGGTAGCGGTGATCGTTGTCATTATCGTCGGCGGTCATTTCTTTGGGATTTGGGGGATAATATTCGGTCCTCCGTTGGTATCGATGGGCCGAGATATGGTGCGCTATTTGGCGCATGAATGGGATGAGTTACCAAGCGCCGCGAGTGAGTCTGAAGTCGAAGGACTGGAATTAGGTGGAATCGACGTTCCAGAGTCGAGCTAGATCTAACGATTCCGGGGACGTAAAGCGGTTTGTCTTTTGAATGTCGGTTTAGTTCACTGTATTGTGTAATACCGAAAATCTTCATTTTTCCCTTTCAACTCACTGAAAAATCTGTCAATTCAATTGTGGTTTTAGAATCTTCATTCGATTGCTACGTTAACTAGTTGGATTTCGTAGCTGTTCAGCATCGAGATAAATCAGGACACCCGCCATGCAGAACCGATTGAAGGTTGTTGTCGCTATGCTAGTTGCGTTGACGATATTGTCTTGTCAGCTGGGATTCCAAGAAGAGGAAAAGGTGCTGACGATCGTTTACTGGCAAGCGCCGTCGGTGCCCAGCGCCTACCATTCCGGGGGTGTCAAAGACATCGATGCAGCGGCGATCACTTTGGAGCCGTTAGCACGGTACGACCCAAGTGGAAACATCGTGCCGGTTTTGGCGTCATCGGTTCCCGTGGTCGGTGAAGGAGTTTCTTCGGACCTGACCTCGATAACGTGGACATTGAAGAAAGGGCTGAAGTGGTCGGATGGCAGCGGTCTCACCGCTGACGACGTGGTGTTTACTTGGCGATACTGCACCAATCCGAACACCAGTTGCACCGGAGAGAGTTCGTTCGATGGCATAGCTGACGTAGAAGCGATCGATAGTGAGACCGTCAGGATCACGTTCGAGGCGCCGACGCCCTACCCGTACGTGGCATTCGTTGGCAGTGGGACGCCGATCATCAGTGCGGCGCAGTTCGAGGATTGTCTATCAGCCGAAAGTTCTTGCGACCAACGATTTGAACCGATTGGCGCCGGCCCATACCGGATCGTGAACTTCACGCCGAACGAGGAGGTGGTCTACGAGCGCAACACAGAGTATCGAGGCGCCGAGCCATTTTTCGACCGAGTAGTGCTCAAAGGTGGCGGCGACGCGTTAAACGCGGCGCGTTCCGTATTGGAGACGGGCGAAACAGACTACGCGTGGAATCTTCAGATCGCGCCCGACGAATTGAACCGTCTCGAGGGGATGGGCGACGGTACAACGGTCGTTGCGTTCTCGAGCTTGGTGGAACGCGTCGTCCTAAATCAGACCAATCCTGATCCTAGGTTGGGTGATAACAGGTCGGAATATATGAACGGGAACAATGCACATCCGTTTCTGTCAAACGCGGATATTCGTAAAGCAATGTCCATGGCGATTGACCGTGAGCGGCTGGCTGGCGACCTCTACGGCGTAGCAGGCCAAGCGACTTGCAACCTGATTACCGGGCCTCCGAACTATGTGTCGGCGGCGAACGACGATTGTCTGACGCAGGACATTGCTGGGGCGAATCGCTTGTTGGATGATGTGGGTGCCGTAGACACCGACGGCGACGGCGTTCGAGAGTTCAACGGGACGCCGCTGAGCGTGGTCTTCCAAACGTCGACCAACGATGTGCGGCAGACGACCCAAGGATTGATCAGCGAGTGGTGGTCACAGATCGGGATCGATGTGACGATCACGCATCACGACGCGGCGCTGTTCTTTGGTGGTGATCCGATCGATGACGCGGCGATGACGTACCGTAGGTTCTTCGCCGACGTGCAGATGTATACGACCGGTCCGGGCATCGATCCGCAATCATATCTGTCGGATTTGATCTGCAAGCACGTGCCGACCCGTGAAGACAACTGGTCGCTTGGGAATATCGCACGGGCTTGCGACCCGGATTACGACGATGTCTACGAACAGTTGGCGGAGACGCCGACTGGGGTGGCACGCGATGAATTGATCAAGCGGCTCAATGATCTATACGTCCAAAGCTACGTCGAGATTCCGTTGGTCAATCGGGGATTGGTGTCAGCGCATCTCGAAACGCTGAAGGGCGTGCGGATGAACGCTTGGGACAGCGAGTTGTGGAATATTGCGGAGTGGGAGCGGTAGGTATTGCGCACGCGGCGTTGCAGGTGATTTCGAAGCGCCCTATTTGATCACAACCGTGTCCACGCGGTACCGCTCTAAGCCTTTCCAGTCGTATTCGATGCCAAGGCCGGGACCTTCAGGGACGGAGACGTTGCCGTCTTTGTCGATGGAGTCGATCTGGTCTGCGTAGTCTGATTTGTAGAAGCTGGGTCCGGTCTCGACGATTTTGGGGTGTACGAGGCCCATTTCGTTGAAGTTCGAGTTGCGAATAGCGGCCATACAGTGGCGATGGGGAGGGCTTGAGATGTGGAGTTCAAGGTCCATGCCGAACCCTTCGGCCGCGTGGGCGATCTTCATGACGCCGGTAATGCCCCCGTCGTAATCGGAATCGGCGCGCCAGAAGTCGGTGGCTTCCGCGATCGCCATGTCGGTGTGCGCCTCAACCAGGTGGACGTGTTCACCTTGGAGAAGTGGTGTCTTAATCATCTTCTTGAGCTGTTTGTGGGCCCAGAGTGAGACACCGCCATCGCGCATCGGATCTTCGTACCAGTAGTAGTTGTAATCGTCGCAGGCGCGTCCGACTGCCAAGGTGTCTGCGAAGGTGTCATAGACGCAGCACGGATCGGTCATGAGTGCCATCTTGCCACCGACGCGCTCCCCTACGGCGCGGACGGTGTCGATCTCACGTTTGATATCGATCTCGCCCCAAGAGTGGATTTTGAAGCCGGGATAGCCCATCTCGAGACACTGTTGGGCGAAGTCGGCGTATGCTTCAGGGCTGCTGAGGCCGTCCGGTTCTCGATCGGCGTGATAGGTGCTGGCGTAGCAAGGTAGCTTCTTGCGGTGGCCGCCCAGAAGCTGATAGATCGGGGCGTTGTGGTACTTTCCGGCGAGATCCCAGAGCGCGACATCAATGGGGCCGATGCCCATACGGTCGTTCTTTCTGAGGATCGATTTTGCCTGGTTGTAGAAGCGCTCTCTTTCCAGCGCGCTTCTGCCGACTAGGAAATTGACGAACATGAGGATCTGCTCATAGGTCGCGGGTGCGCCGCTCATGTACTCGCCGGTGACGCCTTGGTCGGTGTGGATCTTGATTCCGACCCGCCCTCTTATTCCGTGTGCGCCGGGTTGGTAGAACTGCCCCATGGCGAAACTGACATCGGTCGCCAAGTCATACGTCGGGATGCGGTATCTCGAAAGCTCAATGCGCTCGATGATTGGTGAAATACCCATGACGTGACTCCCAAGTCGTGTTGAAACGGTAGCGATGGCGGCAGTTTATCGCACATTCGCGGTATGGCCATGTGCGACGTGGAGAGTAACGCCGTGGCAGTTGGCTAGTGCTCGGGCGTTACACCTATTTGGAGGCCGAATCGCTCTTGATAAACCCCGACCCCAATTACGATCCACCAGACCAGATACAGCAACGATAGCGCCATGAAAATCGGCGACAAGGTGTCGATGAGTTCATGGTATGGCTCAGTCAAGGCCAAGCCAATCAGCGAGACGACTGCTCCGATGCCGACGATCAGCGCCAAGATCTTGTACGCTCCCGGTTTGAACTTCCTGGCTAACGCAAATCCGAGAACCAGATACCCGATCAGACCCGCAATAGAAGCCATCGCCCGGGCGGCCCCGGCGACCGACTGCATGTGGACCCCCACCGCTCTCAAAGCCTCTTCTTGGTCTGCGCCGGAACCGAGTCCGATGCCGTGTTCAACCACGTGCGAAGTCGCGTAGGTGAATGCTTGGGACATCGACAATGAGATCACGGCGAGCATCACACCCGCCAACCCGAATTTCACGAACGTGTCCAAAGCACATGGACTCTGCGCGGTCTGCCACATTACCACCAGTCCCCATAGCAATACCAACGCCGCCACAGCGCCCAATATTGACGCAAAACCCGCCAACAGCGGAGCTTCACCGATTGCGTCGACATAGGCGTACAAATCTGTCGCAGTAGTCCCATCAATCACGACGCCCGGTGACAAAAAAGTCGAAATAATGTATAGCGCCGAGCCAATTATCAGCGCTAAACCACCTATCCTAGGCACCGTAATCATCGCCATCGCGTCTCCTCTAGACTGTAATTTTCGATCTCTTCGCCGCACCTCAAGTGGATACGACTTTACCACCAACTAACCACCTGACGATTGTTCCGATGAATCGCGGAGTGCGTAGTTGTCGATACGAGGGCCATCAGTTTCCACGCTCCGCAATTGAAGCGGATTCACCGCGAATTCCATGTCGTTTCCGGACACTGTAATGTGAAATCCGGAATGAGAAACGCAGATGGTTGGCATCTTCAATGCGTTCTCCCTTCTTGGATGACCGTGACGCACTTGCCGACAATCGGTCCGCACAACCGGATGAGGGTCAGGTCAACCGAGCAGGTCGCCACCCCAAAGGCGTTCGATGAAGCGTTCGGCGGGCAGGATCAATATCCCGTCGTCGGTCAACCGCGCGCGTTGTTCCCGGCACACGACGACGCGTTGGGCAATCTCGGGGTACTCGACGGCTATCGACCGTAGCCCCCTCAGATGCTGATTGCCGATGTTAGCGCTCGATTTCGCCTCGATTGCGATCGAGAGGTCATCGAGTAAGAAGTCGACTTCGGTTTGGCTCGTCAATCCCCAATACGTCAAGTTGGCGTCGACATTTCGATAGCTGATGTATGCGGCCAACTCGTGGTGGACCCAGTTTTCGAACGCTTTCCCGTACTGCTCGGAGCCAGCGATCAACGCGCCGCGACGCGCTAACCGATTGACCATACCCACATCGGAGAAGTAGAACTTAGGCGACTTAACAACCCGGCGTTTCGCACGCCGTCGATATGCCGGTAGCCAAGTGCCGAGCAGCGTGTCTTCGAGGATCTCGAAATAGCCCTTGACGGTGTTGTTTGAAACGCCGCAGTCCGAAGCGATGTTTGTGTAGTTGACGTTTTCACTGTCGCTCAACGCGGCGACGTCGAGGAATTGAGCGAATACGGGAAGTCGACGCACCGATCCTTCCGCGGCGATCTCGTGTTCCAGATAGTCGGCCACATAGGCGTCGAGCACTCGCGTCGGCTCGTTGGACTCGTACGCTCGGGGCAGGTATCCGTGGTTGAGCAACCGGTCCAGATCGAACTCGCGGCCGAGTTCCCCGGCGGTCAAACCGTGCATCACGTACCTGAACGCCCTGCCGCCGAGCAAATTAGCTCCGCCACGTCTCACCTTCCTCGCACTGGAACCGCAGAGCGCGAATTTGAGCCGGTGGTTCTCGACTAACCAATGCACCTCGTTCAATAGTTCGGGGACGCGTTGCACTTCATCGATCACGATCTGCTTCTCGGGTCGCAGTCCTTCAGCTTCGACCTCGTGTCGCAGTCTTTCCGGATGTGCCGAGTAGTGAACGTATTCATCGCTCTTGAGCAGGTCGAGCCACTTGCAACCGAGATAGCGCTCACGCAGGAGCGTCGTCTTGCCGGTCTGCCGCGGTCCCCAGAGGAAAAAAGACTCTTTTCCCGAGGGCGGCAATTGTAGATTTCTTCTGAACATCGACCCATCATCCGATGAAATACTGAAGAGCTACTTCATATTATCATGTATTTTTGCATGATCACTTCATTTTTTCATGTTTTACTGAAGTGTCACTTCAGTTTTTCATACACAGCCGGCACGCTCAAGGCCAGCTATCAGAACAGCGTGCTTTGCGATTCGATAAGGTGCGGGCCTTCGTTTCGAGCAGATCCGACAGCCGGATTCGCCTCCCGAGTGGTCATCGTATCCCACTCGCGCGGCTTCAGGGCTTCGAGCAGTACTGCCTTGTCGGCCGCGTCGTCGAGCCATATGGCGGCCCAATCCTCGTTCAGGATCACAGGCATGCGATTGTGGATCGGCTTCATCAAGGAGTTCGGCGCGGTCGTCAATATGGCACAAGACTCGACGATGCCATCGGGACCGTGCCAACGGCTCCAGATGCCGGCGAAGGCGAGGAGTTGCGACTCGGCATCGCAGATCCACATGGGTTTCTTGGATTTCCCGTCGTTTCGCCACTCGAAGAAGCCGTTTGCCGGTACCAGGCATCGCCTTTTTGTGAAGGAATCTCTGAACATGGGTCGCTCGGCGACGGTCTCGGATCGAGCGTTGAACATCGGACGTTTGAAAGCGGTGTCCAGTTTGGCCCAGATCGGTATCAAACCCCAGCGCATCATCGCTCCGGTTCGGGCGCCTTCTGTTTCGTTGATCGTCAGTACGGGAGTCGTGGGTGCGATGTTCCAACGAGGCACATAGGCGTCAGGCGGCATCGCCACCTCGATACCGAGCAGTTCGACCAGTTCGGCGAGGTCCGTGAAGAGTCCGAAGCGTCCACACATCTCTACACCACCTCGGTCGGTGCAATGCGTTTCAGGTTGGAGATCATGGAATATCAGCGTAGCACCAGCATCATCCACGCGATATCATCTTCGCAGAACCCGACACCCACAAACTTTACGATACCCATGAATGTCTTAATCAACGGATCGCCAACCGCAATCGGCCGTGCCGTCGTCGATCAACTCGCCGACTCTGGCCACAATCTTCGGCTTACTTCGATGGCACCATACGATGAGCAGGATGTCGTCGTGTGTTCGCTCGAGCATGACGAAGCGACTGATGAGTTGGTTGCGGGAATCGACGCCATCATCAATGTCGGCTATCAGGACGAGGTCGAGATGCCGGTCAGCTTTCATCTCGATTACTACACACGACGAACCTACAACCTGTTCTGGGCAGCCGCCAATGCCGGCGTGAAGCGGGTGATCAATCTCAGCACTCTTCGATTGATGGAGGCGTACGAGGAGAATTTGGTCGTCACTGAGCTATGGCGTAGCAAACCGGTCGCGAGCGATATCAACCTGCTGTGCGCTCATCTCGTCGAGACCATTTGCAAAGAATACGCCAGGGACCAAAAATTCGAAGTGGTCAATCTACGACTCGGATGGCCACTAATTGATGGTGGTCCGGACGCGATCGGCGATGGTTCAGGCGACGCCTCGCTATGTTCGCAAGACCTCGGTCGTGCCGTGATTGCCGCTTTTGAAGCGGACATCGAACCTTGGCAAGACATTCACATCCAATCGTCAATCGTCAACCAACGCTACACCACGGCGAAGGCCACAATGACGCTGGGTTTTTAGCGTCCATATCACTTTGGAAGGAACTCGAACGATGAAAGTTCTCATTCTCGGAGGATGCGGGATGCTTGGCCCCTGGGTGGTCAAGGCATTGAAGCACCGCCATGAAATCATCCTGACCGACATTAACCCGCCTGATGATGGTTTCGACGGCGAATTCAGACAGGTCAGTGCCGACGATCTCGATGGTGTCGTCGCAACGGCAGAAGGTTGCGACGCGATCATCAACCTTTCAGTGCT
Organism: Dehalococcoidia bacterium; assembly: GCA_965208645.1. Classification (GTDB taxonomy): domain Bacteria; phylum Chloroflexota; class Dehalococcoidia; order Lucifugimonadales; family Lucifugimonadaceae; genus Bin127. Next base: position 2,476,620 of record OZ242350.1, read on the forward strand.
GCGTGAAGACCGTAAGCTCGCATTCGATGTGAGCACCCGCGGCAACTACAACATGATGGAGGCTGCACGGGTGCACGGCATCCAACGAGTCATCAACACCGGACCACATTTCCAACTGGTCGGCGAGACGTACGAGAACTGGGATTTCGATCTCAACCCCGACATGCCGCCGCAGTTCGGCACGCGTCTCTACGCGCACTCGAAGGGGCTCGGTCAGGAGATCTGTCGCGTCTTCAGCGAACAGTACGGCATCTACGTCATAACAATGCTCTATTACAACATGCGCCACACGTGGAACTGGGGCATGGGCAGAGGCGTGCCCGAGGCTACCTATCACGAAGACATGACACCGTTCACCACTGCATGGACGGACTGCGGTACGGCGATCCAAGCGGCGTTGGAAGTTCCGCTCGAACGTCTGCCCTCCCGATGCGAGACGTTCTTCACGTTCCCAGAAACTCCGCACCACAAATTCAACAGCGAAAAGACGCGTCGGATTTTGGGTTGGGAGCCGCGGTACACGTTGGAGACGCTTTGGAACAAGGAGCCGATGACGCCGGCCGATCATCTGCACGGGGCTTGGTAACGCCGATGCGCATCGGTTTAACATTGTTCGATTTCAATCCAAACCGAATAACACTTTCGAGGGATCTTCGATAATTTTCTCCTCCCATTCAAGCAAGGAGGTACGGAAAGATAAATCTTTCCAGAAATCTATGCCAACCGTTTTCAGCGAAGGACCGTATCGATTCAGATTTTATTCGCGGGACGCTACCGAGCCGCCACATGTGCATGTTCGACGAGACCGCTATCATGCGAAGTTTTGGTTCGCTCGGACGCAGTTGGCCGACGATGGTGGATTCGATCGCACAGAAATCCGGCGAATTACGCGGATAATAGAAAGTAACCACGATTTGATCTTAGAGGAATGGTATGGCCATTTCGGCACCGAAAACTAACGAAGCACTGGCGGTCGATATCAGTTGCTCAAGCGAATCCCTTACCGCTGAGCTAGTCGATGGACGCGTTGTCAGCGCGCCGTTATCTTGGTACCCGCGGTTGGTTCACGCCACACAAGCCGAAAGAGACAATTGGCATCTCGAAGGCGATGGCGGTGCGATCCGCTGGCCGAATTTGGACGAGGACATCTTGGTCGAAGCACTTCTAGTCGGTTGGCGTTCGCGCGAAAGCGAAAAGTCGTTCAGGCGTTGGCTTAAAGCAAAGCAAGAAGGCAGGGGGGTAACAATCCACGAACTCAGAGCCTACGAAGAAGCGCAGCAACAACAACACCCCGACACAGGGTGAACTCCAGTCCTCGGCGCAATGATGAAGACGACCCGCGCCATCCCGACCGTCGAAGGCCGCCGATCCGCGTCTACTACTCCCAATTCGGATTTGGAATGAAGAAAAACAATCAATGGCCCAGGATCGGTTGCGGCGTGCTGTTCCTAGTGATCGGCGTGTGGGTCTTGTTATGGGCATTCAACATTATCGAACTATCGCCCCGCTACATCTGGATCCCGTTCGCCGTCGTGCTGGTCGCGCTCGGTTTACGGCTTCTTCTCTCAAACCGCAAGTGAATTTTCGGTCGGTTCCGACGACTTGGTGATCGTCGTACCTACCCCATCAACTCGCCCTCTTCGCTCATGACGGCCATGAGATTGCCGTCTGGATCGCGGAAGAATGCCATCCAGAGGGTGTAGTTTTCGGTCTGGTGGATGATGTGGGGTTCGGATTCGATCGTGACGCCGCGTGTGGCTAAATCCTTAGCGGATTTTTGCGCCGAATCTACTTGGAAATAGATGACGGAGGTGCCGGCTTGCTCGGGATTCTCAGGTTGATTGATGTAGAGGCGAGTTCCGGAGCAGTCGAAGAAAGCCATCGGGTTGTCGCCGGGGACCTGAAACAGGAAGTTGATGCCGAGAATATCTCGGTAGAACTCAACCGCCTTGTCGACATCAGTGACTGAAATCGAAATTTGGCCTACGCCGTGGATTTTCATACCGGTTTTCCCTCTCGTAACCGAGGTTAGAGCTCTTTCATCTCGGAAAGCAGGTTCTCGACAGACGCTCTTGCATCGCCGAAGAGCATCATTGTGTTTTCCATGTGGAAGAGCTCGTTTTCCACACCAGCGAATCCTGATGCCATTGACCGCTTCAACACGATTGCCGATCGTGCTTGATCGACATTCAATATCGGCATGCCGTAGATCGGACTGCTTCGGTCAGTTCGCGCAGCCGGGTTTGTTACGTCATTCGCGCCGACCACTACGGCAACGTCAGCTCGCCTGAAATCGTCGTTGATCTCGTCGAGATCCTTCAACTCGTCATACGGGACGTCGGCTTCGGCTAGCAAGACGTTCATATGCCCGGGCATTCTGCCGGCGACGGGATGGATAGCGTATCGGACCTCTGCCCCGCGTTCTTTGAGCATGTCAGCCAAGTCTCGAACCTGATGCTGCGCCTGCGCAACGGCGAGACCATATCCGGGAACGAAAATTACTGAGTCAGCGTACCCGAGGAGAATCGCGGCCTCAGCAGCGTTGACAGACCTCACCGGTCGATCCATCGCGTTTGCTCCAGGGGCTGCGCCGCCTGTCGAATCTGCAACGCCGAATCCGCCGAACATCACGTTACCCAAGGAGCGGTTCATCGCCCGAGTCATGATGCGGGTGAGTATGAGCCCGGATGCACCGACTAACGAACCGGCGATGATGAGCATCGGGTTGTCGATCACGAATCCTGTTGCCGCAGCGGCCAATCCAGAGTAAGAATTCAAGAGCGCGATAACGACGGGCATGTCGGCACCGCCGATGGGGATGACGATCATTACGCCTACGACGAGCGCAATGACGGCCATGGCGATGAGCGCCCATTCGAGGTTGGGATCAAATATGAGCAATCCCGCCATCGTTAATCCGCCGATAACCAGGATCACGTTGACGACGTGCCGAAGCGGTATCAGTACGGGTTGCGTCGCGACGATGCCCTGCAATTTGCCGAAGGCAATGAGGCTGCCCGTGAGGGTCAACGAGCCGATCAATACGGATAATGCGACGGTGACGCTGACCACGCGGTCGACGTCGCCGGTATCGTTCTGGCTGAGGATCTGTGCACCCGCCACGACCGCCGATGCTGCACCGCCGAATCCGTTGAATATAGCGACCATTTGTGGCATGGCGGTAAGCTGAACCTGTCGGGCGGCGATTGCGCCGATCAAGGCACCCACGATTAAGCCGACGATGATCCACTCGTACCTGACGATGTCGCGGTCGATAACGGTGAACACGACGGCGATCAGCATCCCCAATGCAGAGAGCCGGTTTCCGGCCCGTGCCGTCTCAGGCGACCGCAGCCAGAGCAGTCCGGTGATGAACAGGACCGACGCGACAATGTACGCTCCAAGCGTGAGATTGTCGAGTGTTGTTGAGGAAATCTCCATGATTCGCGCTTAACGACGTTCCTCATCGCTGCGGTGGAACATGCGCAGCATCCGGTCAGTCACGAGGTAGCCGCCAACCACATTGATGGTCGACAAGGCCACTGCCACCACTCCTAAGATCGCACCGAGCAAACCTCCGACTGAACCTGCAACGATGATTGCGCCGACGATCACGATACCTGAAATGGCGTTGGAACCGGACATCAGAGGCGTGTGCAATGTAGGCGGGACACGCGTGATCGTCAGATATCCGACGAATATGGCCAAGACGAAGACGACCAACGCGATTAGGAGTTCTTCAATTGACATTTTCGTCTCCTGTAATCATCGCCCGATGGTGTGTCCGCGGACTTCACCGTCGTACGTTACGCACATCGCATCAACGACTTCGTCTTCAAAATCGATTGATAAAGCCAGATCTTCACCGATGATTAGCGTCATCAGCGATTCCAAGTTGCGGGCATAGGTCACCGAGGCATGATACGGCATTGATGATGGGACGTTGACTGGCCCTTTGACAGTCACACCGTTAACGTCAACATCTTCTCCGACAACGGTCGCTTCGACGTTCCCACCGGTCTCAGCTGCTAGGTCGATGACGATGCTACCGGGCCTCATAGCTTCGACGGTCTCCGTCTCTATCAACAGAGGAGCGGTTCGTCCGGGGATTGCGGCCGTCGTTATCACCGCATCGGCGCGGACGACGTGTTCGGCAAGGAATCTGCGTTGTCGGGCGTTTTCGTCCTCGGTTTGGGCTCGAGCGTAGCCGCCCGCAGTTTCGGCGTCGTCACTGTCGAGAGGTGCGATAAATTTCGCGCCTAGGCTCTGTACCTGTTCGCCGGCAGCCGCTCGAACATCGAAAGCGTAGACGTCGGCGCCGAGGCGTTTTGCTGTGGCGATGGCCTGTAATCCAGCTACGCCGGCACCTAAGATCAGAACGCGCGCGGGAGGAATCGTTCCGGCTGCGGTCATCATCATCGGGAAGAAACGGCTCAAGGCATTTGCCGCCATCAAAACCGATTTATAGCCGGCAATGGAGGCTTGTGAGGACAGTACATCCATGCTCTGAGCCCGCGCGATCCGGGGCACTAGGTCCATTGCGAACGCCGTAACGCCGGCGCTGGCGAGCGCGTCGACGGTGACGGTGTCGCGTCGAGCATCCAAGATTGTCGCCAACGCAGATCCACTACGCGTCGCGCCAATTTCGTCATCGGAAGGTTTGCCAACATGGAGCAGTAAATCGGACGACTCGGCGATATTGAACGCTGAATCTGTGAGCGAAGCGCCCGCTTGTTGATATGTCGCGTCTGGGAACCCGGCGCTGATTCCCGCGCCGCTCTGCACGACAACATCGTGCCCAGCAGACGCCAACTTCGACACCAGATCCGGAGATGCCGCTACACGGTTTTCACCGGGCGCGTTTTCTCGATTGATGCCTATTTTCAAGGTGTTGGCGGATTGAGTGGGAATTGGACAAGGAATTCAGAATATTATGGTAACCGCTACGCTTGAAACGCGTTTTGTTTGAGCCGACAACAGGTTCTCCTAGAGAACACAAACAACGTACGAGGATATTCAATGTACATGCTCCGACGGGTCTACAAAGCCAAGCACCGCCATGGCAAGCTCGTGGCTTCACTAGTTCAGAAGCAACAGAAAATCTACGAGGCGTCCGGTCGTTCCACGGGCACGGTCTATTTCAACGCCGGAACGGTTCCCGGCGAACCCGACCAGGTTGTGCTTGAGTGGACGCAAGATACGCTCGAATCGCCTTACATGTCGGGGGGAAGCATCCCATCGGAAGCATTACAGGTCGGTGGGCAAGTCCGCGAGCACATAGAGAGTCAAGAGATCGAGTTCTGGGAACTCATGACTCCAGCAAAGATGGACGACGTCTAGGCGCTGCCACTTTTCACGTACCATCCCACTCAGAGGGATGTGTGCACAACCACCGTCATTCCGACGAAAGCCGGAATCCAAAGGGGCCGGGCAACGGGGGAGCGCCGCGAGTTCGCCCAGATTTCACTACAAGTGAGGTTACGCAAACCACCCTCAGAGGGCTTCGATGCGTCATAAGTGGGTAAATCTCATTCTCCTCGCTCTCGTCGCAGGCGAGTTCGTAACCGGCGCGGTCGGATTGATGAGCGGCAACGCACGTAACGAGATCGTGTTGCAGATTCACAGCGTCCTTGGCTACAGCATCATCGCCGTTCTTGGTTGGAAAACGGTCTTGGCCTTACGTTCGCTCAAACGACCATCGAGGGGTAGGCCACGTAACGTTGCGATCATCGTTTCGGTGCTCCTTTTGATGACGCTGAGCATAGGTGTGGTCTGGAGCACGGGTGGATTCTGGTCGGTCGAGGGAGTCACCGGCATGAGCCTGCACATTTATGCCGGGGCCGCCATCATGCCGTTTATTGCCTGGCATGCATGGGTTTACACCGCCCGGTTCCGCGTCGGTTACAGCGCCGAACGACGCGAAGTCTTGCGGTTTAGCTCTGTCCTCGCTGCGGGCACCGCGGCTTGGGTCGTCGGTGAGAACGCGATCCAGGCGATTCCTACCTTAGGTGCCGATCGACGTTTCACCGGCTCTCACGAACGGCGTTCGTACGAGGGCAACCGCTTCCCCACTACATCTTGGCTCAACGACAAACCAGTCGAGATCGACATCGCTCGATATCGGCTGAAGGTCACCGATACCGACGGCGCATCAACCTCGTTGACACTTCTCGATCTCGAGAACGACGGCCTGGGCACCGGATTCTCTGAAATCGAAGCGACGTTGGACTGCACGGGCGGCTGGTACTCCCACCAATTCTGGAGTGGCGTGAATCTGTTAGAGCTTGTCGAGGCCGCAGGGATGAATCTCGAAGCTCAGAGTTGCATCGTGCACTCGGTTACGGGCTACACGCGACGATACGCGTCGTCGGAGTTTGAGAACTTGATGTTAGCGACTCGAGTTGGCAACGAGCCACTGTGGCACGGACACGGCGCGCCGGTGCGCCTCGTAGCGCCGGGCAGACGCGGCTACGACTGGGTCAAATGGGTGGATGAGATACGGCTTACAGACTCGCCGCACTGGTGGCAGCCTTGGTTGCCGTTGCAGTAGGTTTTTCAGCGGAGGTTGATTACCGCAACATCGGTCACCGGGGCGCGACTCAATCGGGAATCAACGGTGATCAATGGCATTCTGTTTTTCAGCGCAAGCGCCAAATACAACGCGTCATATGCGCTGACATTTTGGCGGTATCGCCATGCTTCCCTGACGAGAGTTCTATGAGAATAACGAGTGATTGGCGCGTTGATGAGACGATTTACAGCGGCGTTGGCTTCAGTGTCCGGCACTGAATTGGCCAAGACACTGCGACTAAGGCTAGCCAGAACCTCAGCGTCGATCAATTCAGGTGCGATCAATCTTCGATCTCGGATAGTGTCTGCAACCAACTCGCCGAGTTCTGTTCGCAGAACAACTTCGACCAACGCCGAAGCATCGATCACGTATCCAGTCATTCCTGCCCCGAGTCGCGGAGTTCTCGGGCTTCCCTCAGCAATTCCGCAGAATTGATCTTGACATTGCTGCGCGGTATCTTGTCCCAATCATCCCACCAAGATGCAGCCTCAAGCTCTCGATCCACCGCTTGTCGAACCGTTGCACTGATCGTCGAATTGCGACGCTTCGCCAATCGGCGTAGGCGCTCATACGTTTCCTCGGGCAGGTTTTTTACTTGCAGAGTAGCCATCTCTGTATATTATCATGAATCGATCATGAAATCTTCAAGACAATATCATGATTTGTTGATCAGATAGCTAGAGTCGCACTTGGTTTCAGTACCTCAAACCATGCCCAAAGGAGTACAGCGTGTCCTCCTCCGCATAACCCGGTACGTCTGAGTTCTGGCGGAGGATGGCTTCCGCACTATTTGCCAAGGCGAAAGGTAGTTTGCCTTGTGGCGAATGTTTGCCGGTCAGTACATCCATCAATGCCGCATCGCTTGATCCGAAGGTGGCTATGACGGCACCGGCGTCTCTGAGGCCACTCGCTTCGTCGACGACAAATGGCTGGCGAAAGCGGATCGCTACGATCGTCCGGTCGGCTCCGATTTCAGACATGACGCCGTTAATGTCGGCCAAGCTAGGCGTGACCGTCCACGAGTTGGACTTTTCCATGTCGGAGAAGGCGATCATATCCAGCTCTTCAGGGTCTGGAACGGGCAGGAATCCGCCTCCAATCTTGCTGTTGTTGCCGACTACGACCCGAATAATGGCGTAATCCGTGCCCTCAGGGACGACTGGTCTGGATTCTCCAGCGTCGGCATGGTAATCGCCAGAGACGACTTCATATTCGTTCCATTCGGAACCTGCAACCACTTCCGGATCCATACCCATGACGTAGATCAGTTTGGTAACAGGTTCAATCTCTGGCTCGTCGGTCGGATCTTGATGAAATCCGAGCAAAGCGAACGGGTCCGGCTGAGGTTTCGGCGACGGCGTCTCCAATGGCAGCACGTTGTTGCGGTTTTGGAGGAGGACGATGGCCTTACGTTGTGCTTCGTCAGCCTTGGCTTGCGTAATGCGGCTGCCGAGGATGTATCCTGCTCGGTTCGGTTCAACGAAAGGGTTCTCAAACAGGCCGAGATTGAACTGTTCGGTCAGCAATCGGCTCACCGCTTGATCGAGCCGCTGCTCGGAGATTGTGCCGGCGTCGATTAGAGCCATCATCTGCTGGTTGTCGCTGAAGCCGGACAGCACGTCCACTCCAGCGTTGATCGCCATCGCTACCCGTTCGCCGACGGGTTTGTCTTCTACACCCCAAGGCATAGTTGTGGCGATTGCGGTGTCGGAGTTGACGTTGCCTTCGAAGCCTAGCTTCTCCCTCAACAACTCCGTTGTGATGCCCTTGGAGAACGACATTCCGACGTCGTTCGGGAGGTACTTCTGCCCCACCGGTACGCCGTAATACGGCATGATCGACGAAACGCCAGCCTTGATCGCGGCGACGAATGGCTTGAAGTGGTAGTCGAAATTGTCGCCCGGATACGCTTGGTACTTTCCGAACTCGAAGTGTGGATCGGCACCACCCTCTTGGGGTCCACCACCCGGGAAATGTTTCATCGTGACTTGCACGCTGCGGTGGTCGAGCGATTCGCCTTGGATTCCCTTAACCAGAACTGTGGCGATCTCGCTTACGAGGTCGGCATCTTGCGCGAAGGTCTCAGTGATGCGGAACCACCGGGGTTCGGTCGAAAGATCGAGGCAGTATCCATACATTCCGCGAATCCCGAGTGCTGCCCACTCGCTTGCGACCGTTCGAGCGAACTCGCCGATGAGGTCCATGTCGCGCGTCGCCGCAAGACCGGCCTCTTTGGGCCAGGCGGAGAATGCGCCGACGGAGGCATCTAATCCGCCCATCCCGCCTTCTTCGAAGTGATTGCGTGGGTTCGATTTGAAGATCGCCGGGATTCCGAGACGCGTAGATTCGCACATCTCTTGGACGGCGTTGGTGAACTGCGCCATTTCGTACGGTGTCACCTGCGCTCCGAAGAACGGATGGCCAGTGTCCCCGGGCGAGTTCGTCACGGTGTTCCGGAGGATGAAGCGGGTCATCTTCTCCTCGAATAGCAATTTGCCTGCCAAGAGCGGGACCTGACCGCCTGCGTCGGCGTTCAACTGGTCAATCATCAGCATCCCGGCCTTCTCGTCCAACGTCATTTGAGAAAGCAGATCGGCAACACGTGCCTCGACCGGCTGTCGCCAGTCTTCGTAGGTGTCTATATCGCCGTTTTTGTTGAGGTCTCGGAACGGAACTCCGTCGTCGTAGAGAACTTCAACTGATCGCGCTTGAACCTCCGGCCGATGCCGGTAATCGTTTGATGCCAATATGATTGCCTTTCGGGTTTGATTAAACGTTTTTCGCCGGGAATCGAACGTGAATCATGCGTCCATCATCTGAATACAGACAGGTCCCGGTATCGAAATCATATGTCCGGTGTGGGTCAGCTCGCCGGATTCGGCATCGCGGCGGAAGGTATGGATGGTGCCCGAATCTTGGTTCTCTGCGAGTACCCAAGTCCCGGTAGGATCGATGGCGAAGTTCCGTGGGGTGTTGCCGCGGGTCGACTCGTTGGCGATGTAGTAGAGCATCCGAGCGTAAGGGTCCCAGCCATAGATGACCAAAGTGTCGTGACCGCGGTTGGAGCCGTAAATGTGCTTACCATCTGGCGAGACGTGGATGTCGGCGGTGCTGTTGCCGTCGGCGTAGACGACATCGGGTCGCACGGTGCCGACCCAGTGAGATTCGGTCAGTCCGCCGGTATCGGCATCAACGTCGTAGGCGCTGATGGTCAAACCAATCTCATTAATCGCAAACGCGGCAGTGCCGTCGGGATGGAAGGCGAAATGTCGCGGGCCCTCGCCCGGCCTAGAATCGGCAGAGGCGTCGTCGTTCAGGACGATTTTTCCAGCGACGTGATCGATGCCGTAGACCAGCACCTTGTCCAAGCCAAGGTCGCAAACGATCAATTGGTTATTGCTCGGCGCCATGGTTACGGAATGGGCGTGCGGTTCGTTTTGACGGTCTGCCTGAACCATGCTGCCGCCTACGTGTTGGTGGAAGTCGCAGGCTTCGTTCAAACTGCCGTCATCGTCGATCTCGAACATGGCGACGCTACCGCCGGCGTAGTTGGCGACGAATAGGTACTTGCCGTTAGCTTCGACCACTAGGTGGCAAGGGCCGGTCCCTTTGGTCGATTCCTTGTTGATGAGCGAAAGCTCGCCATTGGCACCAATCGCATATGCGTGAACACCACCGGCATCGTCGCCTTCGAAATCGTTGACCTCGGCGACAGAGTAGAGGTACTTCCCGTTGGGGTGCAAGGTAACAAAAGACGGGTTAGGACCGCTGTCAGTCGCAACCGACAACTCAGTCAATCGACCCGTCGCCCCATCCAATTTGCACGTATAAATCCCCTTGGCACCCAAGTTGGTATACGTTCCGACGAAGATTAGTTGGTCTTTGGGATGTCCCATTCTCGCGTTCCGCCTTTCAGATTCGCCACGATAAACTCATGTTCTGCGCTGAAAATGATAAGCCACAATCGTTGGCGCTGTTTCGCTGTTAAATTAGATTCGAGTGTCCCTACCACTCATAGGATCCAATCCCAACTCGCGAGTAGCGCATGAAACCAGCACCATTCAACGCCGTTAAGAACCTGGAAGTAAACGGACGCAGCTACGCGTACTACGATCTAGGGGCCATTGAACAAGCTGGTCTGTGCAACATATCGACGTTGCCGTTCTCGATCCGCGTACTGCTGGAAAATGCCCTCCGTAACGCTCATATCGGCCCCGCGACCGAGGACGACGTACGTTTAGTCGCCGGGTGGTCGCCAGAACAAGCTCCGCCTAAAGAGTTCCCATATATGCCGGGCAGAGTGACTTTGCAGGACTTCACCGGCGTTCCCGTCGTCGTCGATCTTGCAGCCATGCGGGACGCCGTCGCCGCCAAAGGTGCCGACGCGAGCATCATCAATCCCTCAGTTCATTCCGATCTCGTCATCGACCACTCGGTCCAAGTCGACTACTTCGCCTCGGAAGGGGCACTCGCACGCAACATTGACCTCGAGTTCGAGCGCAATGTCGAACGATACAAACTCCTCAAGTGGTCGCAATCAGCATTCGACAATATGCTCGTTGTGCCGCCCGGAACCGGCATCGTACACCAAGTCAATCTCGAGTTCTTGGCTTCAACTGTTCTCACGACCGAATTCGAAGGCGAAACCTTTGCCTTTCCCGACACTTGCGTCGGTACCGACTCGCACACCACCATGATCAATGGCCTCGGCGTCCTCGGTTGGGGTGTCGGCGGCATCGAAGCAGAGGCGGTTATGCTGGGCCAGCCCTACTACATGCTCGTACCGGAAGTCGTGGGCGTGAAACTCAGCGGCAGTTTGCCGGACGGCGCAACGGCGACCGACCTCGTGCTCGCCATCACCGAGGTGCTACGAAATGTCGGTGTGGTAGAAAAATTCGTCGAGTTCTACGGCCCAGGCCTCGCTACATTGCCCGTTGCGGATCGCGCCACTATCGGAAACATGTCGCCTGAATATGGTGCCACATGTGGTTTCTTCCCAGTCGACGACCAGACTCTCGACTATCTACGGCGAACCGGTCGCTCGGAAGAAACCGTCACCCTAGCCGAAGCCTACGCCAAAGCGAATTTCCTCACCCCGTCCGAATCCGACGACCCGCAGTACACCACATCCATCGAATTCGACCTCGCCGACGTCGAACCCAGCATGGCTGGCCCCAAGCGTCCGCAGGACCGCGTTACCTTAAGCAATGTAGCCGGTAACTTCCGCGACGCATTTCCGGATTCATCCTCCAACGGCGCTGATGTCACAGACGGTTCAGTCGTCATCGCCGCCATTACCAGCTGCACAAACACCTCGAATCCTTCCGTGATGGTCGGTGCCGGGTTGCTTGCGCGTAACGCCGTCGAACGCGGATTGGAGCGCAAATGGTGGGTTAAGAGCAGTTTGGCGCCCGGTTCGAAGGTCGTCACTGACTACCTCGACCGCGCCGGGCTAACCGATCCGCTGGACACACTTGGATTCCAGACTGTCGGATATGGATGCACAACCTGCATCGGAAACTCTGGCCCATTACCGCAGGAAGTGGCAGATACCGTTACCGACCACGACCTCGTCGCTGCTGCTGTCCTTAGTGGGAACCGCAACTTCGAGGGTCGCGTCCACCCGCAAGTCAAGGCCAACTACCTCGCATCACCGATGCTCGTTGTGGCCTACGCTCTAGCCGGACGCATCGATGTCGACCTAAACCGCGATGCGCTCGGCATTGACGAAGATGGGAACGAAGTCTTTCTATCCGACATCTGGCCCAGCCAGATCGAGATCGCACAGACCGTCGCCAGCGCCGTCGGTGTCGACCAGTTCAACAACCGATACGGTGCCGTTTACGAAGGGCCTGAGCAGTGGCAAGAACTCGAAACAGCCACGGGTGAGCTATTCCAATGGGAAACCGGCAGCACCTATATTCAACCGCCGCCGTACTTCGAAGGCTTTGAACTCGCACCCGAGCCGCGTGAAAGCATCGAAAAGGCTCGGGTCTTGGTCAGCGTCGGCGATTCCGTGACCACCGACCACATCTCCCCCGCTGGTAGCATTCCGCCGTCTGCTCCGTCAGGCCAACACCTCATTGCGAACGACGTTCCCCGACGAGCATTCAACTCCTACGGCTCTCGCCGCGGCAATCACAACGTCATGATGCGGGGCACCTTCGGAAATATCCGACTCCGCAATCAACTTACTCCTGAATATGAAGGCGATTGGACGGTTTACCACCCGACTGGCGAAACGATGCGCATCTTCAACGCCGCCGAACGTTACCGGGCAGATGGCGTTCCACTAATCGTTCTAGCCGGCAAGGAATACGGTACCGGAAGCTCACGCGATTGGGCGGCAAAAGGCCCGATGCTTTTGGGTGTCCGAGCTGTCATCGCGGAATCGTTCGAACGCATTCATCGATCAAACCTTGTTGGAATGGGTGTAGTTCCGCTCCAATTCACGGACGGCCAATCCGCACAGTCCCTAGGGCTCGACGGCACAGAGACTTACACGATCGAAGGAGTAGCAGGAACCGTCCAGCCGGGCGCAAATCTGAGTGTTACGGCGACCTCAGGTGACGGTTCAATCAAATCGTTCGAGGTCCTCTCACGTGTGGACACCGCCATTGAGGCCGAATACTACGAACACGGCGGCCTCCTGCCCTATGTGTTGAGACAGATGATCGCTCAGAACGCCTGAGCTTTGCTACACGGCGTCCAGCATCTGATCTTCCGGCTCTTCCTCAACGTGCTATGATTCGCTGTTCGCCAGCTCGCGTCGCAAACACTCGCTCAGATCAGGGTGCTCGAACTCAAATCCCGCATTCATCAACTTCTCCGGTATCACGAGTGCGCTGTTGATCGCCAGCTCTTGAACGTAGTTCCCGATAACTATCCGAGCTAATACAGCCGGCAACCAACCAAAACTTGGTTTGCCCAACACATCGCCGATCGCCCGCGTCAATTCGACGTTCCGAACCACTCCCGGCGATACAACATTGACCGCACCATCCAGATTCTCCTCGCCAGCGATAAACAGCAATGCCGATATCGCATCGTCCAGATGAATCCACGGCGTCCACTGCCGACCATTACCAAGTCGGCCACCCAATCCCTTCCTGAACGGTTTCGCCAACACTGGCAACGGTCCCGCGTCGCCGCTCATTACGATCCCAAACCGCACTGTCGACGTTCTAACGCCGAACCCCGAAGCACTCTCAGTTGCCGCCTCCCATGGCACCGCGATGTCGGCTAGGATCCCCTCTCCCCGTGGGCTTGACTCAGTCAGCTGCTCGTCACCCCGATCCCCGTAAATCGCAACTCCTGATGTCGTGATCAAGACGGTCGGCGTGACCTCCATCCGTCTGCAGATCTCCACCAGCGTCTCAGTAGTCACGATGCGGCTACTCGAAATCAACTCCAGATAATTCTTGGTCCAACGCTTTGCCACCGACGCTCCTGACAAGTTGATCACGGCATCGATGTGACCAATGACCTCGACATCCACGGAGTCGGGATTGGTCGGATCCCATCGCATCTCCACCACATCCCCATCGGGTTTTGGTTCCCGTCGGACCAGATGAACTATCTCATCGCCGCGGTTGCGCAAGCGGTCCGTTAATGCCTGCCCAATGTAGCCGCTTGGACCAGATATCAGAAACCTCATTCTTCAATCATAGAGCGGCACCGCCGTCAACTGTGATCATCGATCCAGTAACGCCGCTTGCCTCGTCGGAAGCGGCAAACAAAAAAGCGTTCGCCAAGTCTTCCGGCAACATCATCCGCCCCATGGGGGTCCCGGCAACTCGCCTTGCCAGATTCTCCGGATTGTCAATACTAGTCGACTCATCGTTCGGGCTGTGTGGATTATTTCCACGGATGAACGGCGTATCCACGTGACCGGGCGAGATAATGATAGAACGGATGTTTTCTTTTGCGTAGCTGGCGGCCGCGGCGCGATTCAATCCAACCATTCCCATCTTCTGCGCCGCATACGCCGGCGAACCGCCTCCTGGACGAATCGATGCTAACGAGCCCATGTTAAGGATCGCCCCACCGCCTGCGCGTCGCATTGAAGGTACAACAGCCTTGATGCCGAGAAACGCGCCGGTCAGGCCCGTGTCCATGATGATGTTCCACATGTCAAGCGTCTGGTCATCGAAACTAACTCGGAAGTTGGCACCGGCGTTGTTGCAGAGAATCCTGATGGGCCCATACTCCTCCTCTGTGGCGCTAACGCAGGCCTCCCACGCGGCCTCGTCTCGCACATCCAACTCGTGAGCGATAGCCATGCCACCACTGTGGACGATATCGTTACGAACCGCCTCGCCCGCTTCCAAGTTGAAATCGGCTACGCAGACCGCAGCGCCGTGCGCCGCAAACAATCGGCTTTGCGCGCCTCCCATCGCTCCCCCGCCGCCCGTCACGATGGCGACCTTTCCAGCTAGTCGCTCCCCGAAATTGGCTGTTGACATTTACCGCGCCCCCGCAGATTGTGTGTAACGCCTGAAATGTTACACGCAATCGGACGCGGCAATTCGCTACGATCCAGAAGGTGTGATCAACCCCAGCAGTGCCCCTTGCGGGTCGTAGATCCACGCCATTCGGCCTACTCCCGGCACGTCCCACAGCGGATCCGGCAACTCGGCACCGTGCTTCTCTGCCCGTTCGACTGCCGCATCAACATCGTCGACGTTGAAATAGACGATCCACGTCGGGCCACCGAGGCGCGCGATCAGCTCGTCCGAAAGCCCACCGAGCGCGCTGATGCCCATCACCGGCCCATCCTCGGTGCTGACGATCGAGTTGACCGAACCGTCCGGCATCTCCATCGGATCCGTAGTCACCCGTAGCGCCATCCGGTAAAACGCTGCGGCCGTTTCCGGATCGGGTGTCATCAACTCACACCACTGCATCGATCCATGCTCATGCTTGATGGTAGGCCCCGATTGAAACGCTTGCCAAATGTTCACTGTCCCGCCCGTCGGATCTGCGATCTCGGCGCTGATCCCATACTCTCCGACTTTGGACGGAACCTGAACCACAGAACCTCCTAAATCCAAGGTCCGTTTTATGACTTCCTCGATGTCATCCACCAGAAGTTGCACACCCCATTAAGACTTCGCGTCCGGCGCGATTTTCTGCCCGGCGGTTGAAGCAATCCCCGCAGGATATCCAGATGGTATTTTCGCCCAAACGTAGCGTCGTCCGGCGACTCCCCCCGGTGCTTCATCGTAGCCCCAGCCGAACAGTTTCGCGTAAAACGACATTGACGCTCCGATGTCGGGCGAATTCAAGTCCACCCAAAACGGCGTTCCTTGGCTGAGATTCGTGTATTGTGGCAATTCTTGTGCTCTTGTCCATGGACGTGGTCGACTGGCGACCCCTGCCCATCACTTTGGTTTTCGCGATCCAGTTTCTCAGACCAAGACGGTGGACGCCTTAACTCGCCGGCTCAACGACGCAGAAATCGGCTCCCTGCGGGTCTCGCAACACAATTATCCTGCCGAGCGCCGTCTCTGCCGGTTCGCCGGCCGTGGCTTCGCCACCGGTTGCTTCCACGTAGTTCACCGCTGCGTTGAGGTCGCTCACCTGAAAGTAGACGAACCACATTGACGGAACACCGTCCGCAATCATCTCATCCGGCCACTGAAACATGCCGGCCACCGGATTGTCGTCGACGATCCACGTTGTGTATGCGTCAAGACTGCCTATTGGAGTGGTAACCGTTTCGATACCTAAGACATCCTCGTAGAACCGTACCGATCGCTCTCGGTCATTGCTCACATGCTCGAGCCATGTGATTGCGCCCGATTCTGCCCTGATAAGAGTGCCTTGAAATTCGTCGGTTTGCCATAACGTGGTTTGGCACCTCGTCGGATCTTCGATCACGGCTACATGCCCGGCGCTACCGACATCTGTGGTGTCGACTACGACGATACCACCGTTCTGCTGAACGATTTGTAGAGTTGCTTCGATATCATCGACTGCGACGTAGACGTTCCACGCGGGTTTGGCAACTGGCCGGAGCTGGTTTGGACCTAGCTCGTAGATTGTCGCGGTCGCAATGTCGTTCACCATCGCCATCGAATAGGCGCCGATACCCATGTCGTCCATCTGCTCGTCGATGCAGTTCCAGTTGAACAGTCCTGAGTAGAACTCCTTCGCCGCGCCGAGATCCGTTGTAGCTAAATCGACCCAACACGGCGTTCCGTGTTCATATTGGTCGAGCAGCGGCATCGGGCGGGTTGATCTTGAATTACACCGTCGGTGCTTGCTGAACGCCGAATACCGCGCCTTGTGGATCTTGTATCACCGCGAATGTGCCAACCATTGGCAACACATCGGGACCGAAAAGCACCGTCGCACCCAAGGACTTCGCCTTCTCGACGACCGCATTAGCGTCGTCTACTCGGAAGTAGACCTCCCAGTGCGGCGGGACGCCCATTTCGACCAGGTGGTCGGGCAATGGCATGATGCCGGCCACTGGCCCCATCTCGGTCATCAACATGTGGTACGGGTCGCCTTCAGGTGTCGGCATCGTTTCGATGTCCAAACCAATCCCTAGCAACTCTGTGTAAAACTTCCCCGCACCTTCCTGATCCGAAGTCAGCAACTCGGCCCACGTCAAGGCGCCGTGCTCGTCTCTGACTTCACAACCGATATTTGCCTTCGCCTGCCAGAACTGAATCATCGCGCCGGTTGGGTCTTGCGCCAACATCATCCGTCCAGACTCGTCCTCATCGAACTCATCAACGATGACCGTTCCACCAAGATCAGACACTTGGGAAGCGGTCGCATCAATGTCATCAACCGCGAGGTAAACCTTCCAGTGCGGCGGGACTCCAGCTTCAGACTCCTGAGCCACCTGCGTGAATATCGCTCCTGCATCTGATCCGCCAAGCTGCGCTACTGAGTAGACCTGACCTTCGCCCATGGGGATGTTCTGATATTCCCAACCGAATATCTTGGAATAAAACTCCTTGGCGCCGTCCTGATCAGTCGTCGATAGATCAGTCCAACACGGTGTTCCCTGTGTGTAGCTTTCGGTATTCAACTCAATTTCTCCTTAGCTGATTGACTATCCGGCTGGTGGCGACTGCACGCCGAACTGCGCGCCCTGCGGGTCCTGCATGTAACCGATCGTTCCGATTGGGCCCAAATCCGCCGGTCCCATGTAAACCTGTCCTCCACTCGCCGTCACCGCATCACACGCTGCCTGCGCATCGTCGACCCTGAAGTATGCCTCCCAGTGAGATGGAATCCCCATATCAACCATATCCTGCGACATGTCCATGACGGTCGCCACGGGTTGCCCATCGACCAGCAATAGGTGAACTGTTCCGCCGCCCGGGGAAGGCATTGCGTCCTTCGTTACTTCGATGTCGAGCAACTCGGAGTAAAAAGTCGCGGTCGCGTTCTTGTCAGTAGTCATCACCAACGTCCAAGTGAGCGCACCGTGCTCGTCGCGTACCTCTGCTCCGATATGTTGCAACGGTTGCCAAAACATGACGACCGCACCGACCGGATCCTGTGCAACGATCATGCGCCCGGCATCGAAGACATCCATCGGTCCCATGAGCACCGTTCCGCCCAAAGTTGGTACGCGTCCAGCAATTGCGTCGATATCATCGACCGTGATGTAGACGTTCCAATGCGGCGGAATACCTTGTTGAGCTTCCTCCGGTTGCTGAACCGCGATGGCACCAGCAGGAGAACCACCGATTTGGCCCATAGAGTAAAACTGCCCATTACCCATGTCGTTGTCTTCGTATTCCCAACCGAACAACGAGGCGTAAAAATCCTTCGCCGCCAGTTGGTCTGAGGTCGATAGATCGACCCACGACGGGGTCCCTTGAGCGTAACTTTCAACTTTCGGCATGTGTTTTGGCCTTTCTCGGCTTAGTGTGTTGTTGCTTTGGACGTGTCGAAATGAACCCGACGAGTCTTCTCGCCAAAATGTGATCACTCCATCGGTCGCAAGGACATGATGCTGAACGTCGCGCCTTGCGAATCCTCCAACACCGAAAATCTTCCCGGTGGGATATTCGTGGGCGGGACGCAGATTTTGCCACCAAGTTCAGCGGCTTTCGCCGCCGACGCGTCGCAGTCTTCGACGTGGAAATAGACCATGAAGTGCGATGCCATATCGCCCCAACTCTCGTCCATGTGCATCATCCCACCGCGATCCGGTTCGACGCCATCGATCTTCAGCCAGTGATACTCATACTCGATCTCGCCCTCCGCATCTTTATCATCCGACGGCGGAAGCATCAGATCAACACGTTGGTACCGCGACCCGAACACGTGACCGATAAATTCGTTGATGCAAGCAACATCCCGAGTGTAGTACTCCGTCCACACGACACCGCCTACTTCGCCCCACGCCTCATTCTCAACGCCTTTATCGCCGCTCCACACGACGAACGGAGCACCTTCCGGGGTCAAAAGCAAGGACTTCCTCCCACCATCGGCTGGATCGTCGCACGCTGGCATGATCACGGACCCTCCCTTCTCCACAGCGCGTTCCATCGCCGCGTCGGCATCGTCCACCCAAAACGCGTTCACCCACATCAACGGTCCTTCGGGCAAAGGCATTCCCTCGCTGTAGGTGTAGACACCACCAACGACCTTGTCTCCCAACTGTGCCTGCGAAAACACGCCTTGCGGACTCGACATCAGATCGTGCCACTCCCATCCCAGCAATTCGGAATAGAACTTCTTGGTCGCCTCGACATCCTTAGACGCCAAGTCCCACCACACCGGCGTGCCCTGCACATGTCCAGACGAGTTACTCAACTGCTTCTCCTGACTTGCTTGCAATCGAGACGAGAATCTTTCTCAACCGATTAGAGATCGTAACTAACGAAGATTATCTAACGTTGATCTGCGATACACCAAATCAATTAGCAAATCAGATCCGTCAAACCAGCTAGACTGCCGGTTGCCACAAACTGAATCGCACGCCTTGGGGATCGGTGAGCGACGCAAGTGATCCCGGTGGGACATCCATTACCGGAAACACTACCTTGGCTCCAAGGGATTCTGCCCTTGCGACTGAGGAGTGAATATCCTCAACCATGAAGTACGTCGCCCAACGCGCTGTAGATTCATCCCCTGTCAGCGCGAACAACGCGCATGGCATCTGCTCGCCGTCGATGGAAAGCATCGTCACTTTGTAGTCTGAACCAGCAGCAGCATCCATCGGAATCGTTATCGTGTCGAAATCGACGCCAAAGGCCTCAGAGTAGAACCGTTTTGCGGCTTCGAGGTCGCCAGTATGGTACTCAATCCAGCAGACCGCTCCGAGCTCCGCGAAAATGTCGGCTCCATATCCCATCAGGCTCTGCCACAAACCGAACACAGCACCCTCCGGTGTCGCAACGGTCGCGGTCACCCCCCAACCATCGGCATTGTGCGGACCAGATAGCACACGACCGCCATTCGCCTCAACCCGTTTAACTATCTCTTCGGCATCTTCGACATAAACGCTGTTGATCCATACACCGTCAGCATGATTGTCAGCAGACATCCCGACGATGTTGGCATCGCCGCGAATCGCCATGTGGTAGGTATTGCCACCCGACATCGAAACATCCGCCCATTCCCAGCCAAAGAGACCCGTATAGAACGATTTGGCACCAGCTGGATCAGGAGTAGCCAGAGCGAACCATATGGGGTTGCCTTGCAGTTGGGGCATTCTTGGCTCAATCATTTTTCTATTCCCTCACAAGTCAAAAACTACTTGTTGATCCCCCTAATCATCCCCCGAATATAGTCCACCTGCCCCAGATGCTCGGCTAACTCCGCCAACAAGTGACCAAGCACTCCCGCAACAGTCATCGGCTCAGTACCCATCAAACCTAAAACTCTCCCCAGGTCTTCCTCCTCCATCTCATCCGTGAAGAACTCCAACGTCCGCTCTCTAACCGCACCGTAGTATTCCATCACAACTGAAACGTCAAGCTCCGGCATTTCACGTATCTGGTCCAACGTCTGCGCATAACCAGTACCTTCCACGTAGACTCCAACGCGCTCCCGCCAACCTTGCTCTACCCAAATTGCCTCCCGCTCGCAGAGACGGGTATTTATCCAGTAGTCCTCAGTCCGGGCCATGTGCCAAACGATCCAGTCGATAGAGTTCGACGCCAACGTCGGTCGCCAATGCAACTCGTACTCATCGAGACCATCCAACGCATTTTTCAGATCCTCAAAAACCTCGTTAAGACCCGCATCGACGATCTGCAAGAAAGGCTTCATCCCGGATCCTTTCCATTCTTCATCATCACTCGCATCCTAGTTCAGTTATTCAACCCACGCATCATCCCTCGCAGGTATTCGATCTGCCCGAGATGCTCTGCTTCCTCACATAGCAAGTGCCCCAGCACCCACGCGTAGTCAACTGGATCATAACGTGGATGCGTGATCTCGATGGTCAGGTCAGACTCTTTCATCTCGTTGGCGAAATACTCGGATGTTCCCTCTCGAACCGCCTCGTAATACTCCATAACCTTCGGGACATCGAATGCTGACATCCCACGAATGTCTTCGGCAGTCTGACCAAAGCCGTTGGTCGGTTCTTCGACACCGCAACGCGCAGCCCAGCCATCGCGATCCCAAATCGATTCAGACTTGCGAAGCTGCATGTTGATCCAGTTGTCCTCGACGCGAGCCATGTGCCACACCATCCAATCGATGGTGTTCGACTCCAACGCCGGACGCCAGTGGAGCTCATCTTCGGAAAGTCCGTCGAGCGCTCTTTTTAACTTCGCAAACGCCTCGTTGAGACCGGAATCGATGGCGACTAAGAATGGTTGCATCACTTGTTCATTCCTCTCATCATCCCGCGCAGATACTCAATCTGCCCTAGGTGTTCAGCTTCTTCGCATAGCAATCGCCCCAGAATCGCAGCACCGGTCCAACCGCGAAAGTTCGTGTGCTCAATGACTCTCGAAAGGTCATCTTCGCGTATCACGTTAGCGAAATAGTCTGATGTTGCGTTGCGGATCGACCGGTAGTATTCCATGACCTTCGGGACGTTGATGCGGCCCATGTCGCGGATTTCGTCCATCGTCATCCCAGCGCCGGCACCGTTGTAGGAGATGCCCAAACGTTCGCCCCAACCGTCGCGTTCCCAAATCGGGTCTTGTCTCTGAAGCACAACATTGACCAAATTGTCCTCTACACGCGCCATATGCCAGACCATCCAATCGATGGTGTTTGACTCCAGTGTCGGCCGCCAAGACAGCTCATCATCACTCAACCCGTTCAGAGCGCGATTCAGTTTGGAGAAATGCTCGTTTATCCCGCTATCGATGGCCTGTAGGAATGGTTGCATGCGTTGTCCTCCGTTTAACCATCAACTCCGCGCATGATCCCGCGCACGTATGCGATCTGACCAAGATGCTGAGCTTCTTCCACCAAGATGTGCCCCAATACCCACGCCCCACTAACCGCAACCTGCCGCCGCGGGTGATAGAACTCTTTGTCGAGGTCCTCAACCGGCATCTGATCGAGATGTGCTAATGTCGCTTTGCGGGCCGCCCGATAGTACTCCATCATCTCGTTGATGTCGGTCTTAGGCATCGCACGCATCATCTCCGCTGTGTCCTCGCGACCGTAGTCGTCGGGATCCATGCCGAAGCGTTTGTACCAGCCGTCCTTGACCCAGATGTCGTCGTCCTGCCGGAGCACGAGATTGACCCAGCGATCTTCGACGCGGGCCATGTGCCACACGATCCACTCGATGAAGTTTGCGTGGATCGCAGGCTGAAAACGCAACTCGTCCTCGCTCAAACCATCCAAAGCCTTCTCTAACCCCTCCATGTACTCGATCAACCCGCTTCGAACCGCGTCTCTGAAATCTGCCATCGTTTATCTCCTAACCCCCGTTGATTCCCCCATGGGCGTCAATTGGGAGGATTTCTTTATCCCACGCTCTGCTTGGTTACCGCCTCTATCATCGCCTGAATGTAGCCGTTGGCGAACGCCCTGCCGCGGTGACCCCACGGCGTGTCCTCAAACGTCTGCGGAACGTGGTCGTCGATGAAGAACGAGTCGTATCCGACCTCATGATAGATCTGCATGGCCTTGTACATGTCTACGTGACCAGTGTTGATGAACTCCTCGCGGAACTTCGGCACCGGGCCAGAGACGTTGCGGAAATGGACGTATAGGATCTTCTTGCGTTCGCCGAAGTACCGGATCATGTCGTAGATGCCGCCGTTCGCCGCATCCTCCATCTCGGAGAATGTGCCTTGGCAGAACTCGATTGCGTTGCAAGGTGAATCAACGATTTCGGTCAATCGTTTGTATGACTCAAACGACCGGAATAACTGCGGAATTCCGCCAAGTTTCTCTACCGGTGGGTCGCACGGGTGAATTCCGCACCTTACTCCGGCTTCCTCAGCAACTGGCGTGATAATCCGAATCCACTCCTCCAACCGCTCCCACATCTCCTCTTCCGTATGCTCTCGACCATGAGTATTTGGCATCTTCAGCGCCTCGTCATAGTCGAACGCCGTCGCCAACGCACCGCCCCTAATCAGCTCCGGTTCCGTCCGCCACACATGCGAGGGCATCCAGTTGTAACCGAATATCGGGATACCTGCCGCGCCGATGTTCCGCACGGTTTGGATCATGTTGTCGATCTGCCGATCACGATTTGGGCCACCCAACATGATCTCAACATAGAAATGCGTCGGAACATTCTCCAGCGCCATCAACTGCAATCCCTCGCTCTCGACCTGCAATCGCAGTTTGACGAGGTCGTTGACGGCCCACTTGCCACCGGCATCCGGCAATTGTGGCGTGTTCAGCAACACATCCTTCACGCCATACTGCGCCGCAAACCGCAGATACTCTCGGCTCGGCGTATTGAACTGTCCAAATCCTGCTCGCATTTTCTAGCGCCTTTCGAATCGATCCCGTAACCAGTGCATTAAAGGTTATCTGTGAGTTGCAAAATCCACATGGTAGCGGCACCAACATGTTGGTTACGTTCGGTGCATTCTTAGTTGAGCGATCCTGATATTCCACCAGACTATGAGCGGGGTGATCAACACGGTCGGTGTCATCCAAACAATCCAAGCGGGTTCGAGGTCTGAGTTGACAACTGCTACGGCGGTAATCGTCGCGATGGTGCCAGCAAGCATGTTGGTTAGATGCCGTTGAATTCTCTGGTTCGTGGAATCTGACCATTTGCGGTGGTATTGCGCATCCGCCAAGCCGAGAGCGATCGCGATGGTGCCGAACACTGCTAGCGAAACCCACATCGAATTGCCTGACAGTCCTAACACAACGCCATATACCCACATTCCCAAGCCCGTAACTGCCATGATGGACACGGCCATCCAATCTACCCACAAAGGTTTTCCTCCGCTGTTTCGAGCGAATCGCCAACCCGCGAATACTAAGTAAAAACTAAAGATGGCGATTATAAGCAAGAAGATGTCAGCACCTAGTACGGCTAGCGGCAACGCAGTTACGAAAACCATGGTCATTGCCAACGCATACACCCTTCCCGCTCTCACGTGGTTCGTGCCGCCCTTCTTAGTTACAACCGGGATTACCGCCGCGAGCAACGCGACCGAGCCAGCGAGAATATGAACGTAGAGCAAGGCTGTTTCAATCATTTCTAGTCTCCAATCTGGTGCTAGAGATCCGAACAAGATCTCTTAGCACCATGAAAGAACACCCGATACGTGCGTTTAGCATATTCCGATTTTCGACATCACATGATCGCTGTACCCTGTTGATGCATGGCACGAATTTTAATCACCTACGGCACGAAACACGGCTCCACCGCCGAGATAGCCACGCGCATCGGCGAACGCTTGACCGACGCGGGTTTCGACACCGATGTACTCTACGCCAACCTCGGTATCGATATCGCCAAATACGACGCACTCGTCGTCGGCTCGCCGATGTACGCCGCGCGTTGGCTGCCCGAACCGGCGATACTGATAATCACCAATCGAGAGCGCATTGCAGACATTCCAATCGCCCTATTCAGTGTCGGAATGATCGACGTCAAGCACCCCGGCAAGCTCCGTGAGGAACATGACGCGTGGCTCGATAAGGCGTTCAACCAAGAAAACGTGCAACTGAACATCGTCTCGAATGCCACGTTCACCGGTGCCTACTCACGTAGCAACCTTCCCTTCTACCTCGGCATCATCGACGCTATTCTCCGAGTCACGCCCAACGGCGATTATCGCCAGTGGGACGAAGTCGAAAGCTGGAGTGATGAAACGGCCGCAACCCTGCGAAATGTGCTCGAGACCAACGCTGATCGAGACCAAACCGAGCGAAGCTCATGCTGATCGACATCCACACACACATCCAGCAGCACGCCCCGTCCGAAGTTCCGGGGATGCTACAGCGCGCCGCTCAAGCCGGCGTCTCCACCGTCATCGCCGCGGGCACTACCATCGAAGACTCCACCCGCGCCATCGCGCTCTCCGAGCAATACCCAAACATCTACGCTGGCGTCGGAATCCACCCTTCCGATCTCGTTGCGCCCATCACGCCAAACGACATCGCACTTCTCGACCAAATGGCTGCGCATAACCGCGTAACCGTCATGAGCGAGATCGGCATCGACCACATGCCCAACAGTCCTGATCACACATGGCAAGAGGAAGCATTCGCGGCTCAAATCGAGATCGCCAAACGAAATAACCTTCCCGTCGTATTTCACGTCCGAGAACACCTCGACGACCTGAGTGTATTCACGGCTCGCGCCTCCGCCCTATCCATCCTCGCCGAACACGACGTCGGCAGCCTCGGAGGCGCCGCCCACTACTTCCAAGGCAACTACGAATACGCTCGCAAAGTCCTCGACCTCGGTCTAAAAATCTCCTTCGCCAAACCATTGCTCAGATCACCGGAACTCCAAGACGTCGCATGTCGGATCCCGGTGGACAGTATCGTGCTGGAGACCGACGCCTATCCTCAGCCGTTCAAAAAGAACCGCGTCAAATGGACGGAGCCGAAGGACGTGCGGTTAGTTGCCGAGTGTTTGGTGGAGATACTGGGCGTGAGTATGGAGACATTTCACGATCGGTCACTTTGACACGGTGTTCCGTTTTCCAGATTGGTTGGCACAAGCAAAAGCACCAAATGTGCTAGCATCAGAAAACAACATCACATGCGAATCCCCCTCAAGCGGGAGGGCGCGATGACATTAACCGAAACATTCATTCCTTACAACCGCCAATCCACCTACGATGCGCAGATCGCGGCGTTGGATTGGGATATGGTTCCACCTCCCGATGCCATGCAGCAAGAATTACCGCTGACAGACCTGGTCGCAACGATCCGAGACGCGCTAATGCGAAGAGAACCCAACCAAACGGTGTTCATTAGTTCCAGCACCTTCCTTTGCTACGATCCATCCAACCTAAACCGTCGCCTGCAACCCGACCTTTATGTGGCGTTCGGCGTGGAAGAACCAGCGATCCGAGATCGAGATGCGGGCTATCTCCCTTGGGAAGTTGGTAAACAGCCTGATTTCGTCCTCGAATTGGCTTCGGTTAGCACCGCACGAAACGACCTGACGCGTAAACGCGATATCTACGCCTCGATGGGCATCCCCGAATACTGGCGCTTCGACGCCACCGGTGGCGATTTCTACGGCGGTCCTCTCGTCGGCGAGCATTTGGTAGATGGCGTATACGAACCGCTTCCGATAACCGAGGAATCAGACGGACATCCGAAGGGTTTCAGCCCTGTCCTCGGTCTTTCCCTCGCATGGGTTGACAGTATGTTCCGAATTTTCGACGCTTCGGAGAACCAGTACTCAAAAACGGCCGACGAACGTTTGGCGGCCGCCGAAGATCGGATCCGCCAGCTCGCAGAGCAACTCCGAAAACTGCGCTCAAGTCGAAACGGAGATTCCGTTTGATCGATTACCGCCAGGCGACGATCCGCAAAACTCCGATGCAACTCAACATCGCCCTAAAAGAATGGTCCGCAACCATCAATGCGCTCGCGTCAGGCGACCAACTGTTCCTGCTCCGAAAAGGCGGCATCCGCGAAACCAACCGCAGCTTCGAACTTCCACACCGTCGATTCCTCCTCTACCCCACCCACTTCCACGAAGCAGACTTACTGCTCAAACCGAATTTCCAACATCTCGTCGATTCGAAGGATTCCATTGCACGTGAGACCGTGGTGTTCAAAGCATTCGCCGAAGTTGGCGATGTGCTGAGCGTCAATGATGCCGATGCATTGGATGCGCTGTCGGAACTACATATCTGGTCGGACGAGTTCGTAACTAAGCGCATTGCTTGGAAACCACGCCACGCCGCCGACCTTATCGTGCTCAAAACCTACACGCTTCCAACTCCCATCCGCCTGCCTGTCGAACCGCATCACAAAGGCTGCAAATCTTGGGTTGACATCGATCCGGCGACCGAAATTGCTGGCTGCAAACCCGCAGTTTCCGAACCAGAATGGGTGGAACGCGCACAAAGGATTAGACTCTTGCTTTCGGGAACCTCCGCGAAACCTGTTCTGGCAGTATGAAGCATCGACATCTTAAATCTACCGATCTGGCACTCTCTGAAGTTGGTTTCGGTGTGTGGAGTGTCGCGACAACGTGGTGGGGAGTTACCGACCGAGACTTCGGCGTCGATCTGCTCCGCAAAGCGCGTGATCTCGGCATTACATTTTTCGACACCGCTCCAGCCTACGGAGACGGTTACGGCGAAACGGTCCTAGCTGACGCGTTCAGTCGTTCAGAGTTGAAAGAGTTAGAGATCGGCACCAAATTCGGGTACGATCTCGACGCGCCGCGTTCCGGACATCGCGAACGCCCCCACGATTGGTCGCCGGAAGCAATCTCAAAATCATGTGACGCCTCCCTGCAGCGCCTCAATACCGACTGCATCGACCTGTATCAGATGCACAACCCTCGTCTCCAAGCGATCCGACGCGACGACACGTTCGAAGAGCTTGAGCGGCTCACAGATGCGGGCAAGATCCGCAACTACGCAGTTGCTGTTGGACCCGACCTGGGTTGGCAGGAAGAAGGCATCGCGGCCGTCTCAGAACGCCGTGTGCCGGCGCAGATCATCTACTCGCTGTTTGAGCAAGACCCGGCGCGTGCGATATTGGACGCGGCAATTCAAAACGAGGTCGGCGTGTTCACCCGAGTTCCCCATGCATCCGGGATGCTGGACGGCACCCACACTAAAGACACTGTCCTTGACGAGACGCCGTTTGGTTCATCCGACCATCGCTCATACCGGCGTCTGATGTGGATGCGGTCTGCGATTCGCAAACTCAGTCGCATCGATTTTCTGCTCGAAAACTACGACGCGACCATCGGTCAACTAGCAATTCGATTCTGTTTGGTGTCCGATGTCGTGGCTTCCTGCACGCCGACAATTACCACCGAAGCAATGCTGGAAGAGTACGTCGGAGCATGCGACATCGCCGATATCAGCGCGGACGACATGACTGCACTAGATCACCTTTATGCCGCCAACTTCGAGGTTGATGAAGCGCCGGCACGCATGAAGTCTAGCGTCTCAACGACCGGGTTTGTCTTGACTGACGGCGTTACCGAAGCCGAGCCGATCGCCGCTTAGCGGTGCGGTCACTCTTCCGCGTCGTCCGATGCGTCCGTAGTGGCCATCGAAAACTCGGACACATCCTCGATCGATTCGTCATCATCCACATAGCGACAAAGCTCGCCTTCCAACAGATCAAAGTCCCGTTTCGAGAGTATGTGCACCATCCCGAAAAACGCCAGGTCCCACATCTCAGGTGGCCAGCGCCTGACGTACTCCAATGTCGGCCCCAACTGACGCGCATCTACCCAGTCGTCTTCGGATGGCAACGCGTCGAGCTTGATGTTTACTCGGTTGTTAAACCGTTCTCGCTTCGAATGGTGCTTCCAAATCGGCGACCCGTCGCGGAAACTTTTTCCAGCGACCGTTGCGGTAGCTGCGAACTTACGATCGTCTCGTATATAGAACACCAGACGATCGCCTTGAGCCATTTGAGAAGCCTTGCGCGAGTTGGGCGCATCAACGCCGATAAGGTCAAAACCCCGCTCGCGCGTGATCTCGAAGTTTTCTCGTTGAGTATTGATCATCCAGCATGTCATGTCATTCAAAATAATACGCTAGGAAAGATAACGTTTCTCAACTCAGCAGCAACCCGAGGTGAGCATTGACTGATCCAAGCCGCCAAATCGAAGAACGAGTCGTTTCATTTCTCGACAGCATCGAGGCAGATTACGAAATCGTCGAGATCGACCCTGATTTCGCCGACACCCACAATTTCTGCGAAAAGTACGGCTTCCCCATCGAAACCTCCGGCAATACTATCGTCGTTGCCAGCAAACGCGGCGCGAAAAAACACTCGGCTTCGGTCGTCCGGGCCGACAAACGATTGGACGTGAACCACAAGGTCTGCGAATTGATGGGTATCAAGCGCGCGTCTTTCGCAAAACCCGAAGAGACCTCCGAGCTTACAGGCATGATGATCGGCGGCGTCACCTGCCTCGCCCTACCGCCCGAGATTCCTATCTACATCGACGCATCACTGCTCGAGCAACCATACCTGATCCTAGGAGGCGGCAGTCGTTCGACCAAGATCAAGGCTGATCCCGAGGTACTCAAGAAGATACCCAACGCCACCTTGTTAGATGACCTTACCCTCTGATCACTGACTCCCGATTCGAGGGCTCAGTATTCTGCGCGGCGCTGGAATTTGGCCCGGATGTAGATCGCCGCAGCATTCATCGACAGCAGCATGATAAGCAGAATGATTATCGCCGCGGCTGCGATGTGACGGAAATCATCCTGTGGTTGCGAAACCCAGGATACGATCTGCAGTGGCAACACCGTGAAGCGGTCAAACGGCGATGTAGGCACGTAGGTGATGAATACGAGCGAACTCACCACCAAGATCGGCGCCGTTTCACCGATCGCGCGAGACATTGCGAGGATGATGCCGGACATCATGCTGGGAAACGCCTGTGGCAACACAACCATCTTCACTACCTGCCAACGGGTTGCTCCCATCGCATACGCCGCATCTCGATAGCTGGGCGGGACGGCGCGAATCGCCTCTTGCGATGCAATGATCACGATCGGCATCACCAGCAACGAGAGCGTTAGCGCGCCTGCCAAGAGGCTTCGTTGACCATCGAAAAGGTATTGCACGAATATAGCCAGACCCAGCAATCCGTAAACAACGGACGGCACTCCAGCCAAATTTGAGATGTTCAGCTGGATCAAGCGCGTAACCCGATTGTTTGGCGCGAACTCCTCAAGATATACCGCGGTAGCGATGCCAACCGGCACCGTCATTAATGCGGTGAGAATGATGATCCAGAACGTCCCCGCGATCGGCGCCAGCACTCCGGCTTGATCTGGGTGTCGCGAAGAGTAGCTACTCAAAAATTGCCAGTCTAGCCAACCGACGCTGTCGATGAAAACCTCGATCAGCAACCAAGCAAGCACCAACACGCCGATGATTACCGATCCCGCGAAAAGTCCGGCGAAAACGTTGTCCCGCGCCAATCGGTAGGTCTTGCGGGTGCTGCTTTGAGATCGAAGGGCCATTCGTTTTGCCTGCTGAGGTTCGGAATGAAAAGTGGTCGGTGCTTGTTGCTACTCGTACTGCTGCCGGAAGTGCTGCACCACCCAGCGCCCAGCGATGTTCATCACGAGCGTAATTAGGAACAGCAGGAGACCAACTACGAAGATCGTGTAGTACTCGATCTCGCCATGTGGCGTGTCGCCGAGCGCCACGT
Organism: Dehalococcoidia bacterium; assembly: GCA_965208645.1. Taxonomy (GTDB): domain Bacteria; phylum Chloroflexota; class Dehalococcoidia; order Lucifugimonadales; family Lucifugimonadaceae; genus Bin127. The sequence goes on from OZ242350.1 coordinate 2,506,955, forward strand.
TCACAATAAACGCGGTCATCGCTTGAACGGCTTCGAGCGGGTCGAAGGTGAGAATCGGACGTCCTCCAGCCGCGAGGTAAACGATCATCGTCTCGCCAACCGCCCTGGAGACTGCAAGAATGAACGATGACACGATCCCCGACAACGCCGCCGGGACGACGACTTTGGTGGCAACCTCAAAGCGTGTCGCACCGAGTGCAAATGCCGCGTCTCGGAGCGATCGAGGCACCGAGATCATGGCGTCCTCGCTGAGCGTCGTCACCATCGGCATGATCATGATGCCCATCACCAGTCCCGCGCTTAAAGCGCTGAACGTACCCAAATTGTCGTCACCGATGATCCAGCGCAAAGCGGGACCGACCGTTAACAACGCGAAATAGCCGTAAACCACCGTCGGTATGCCGGCGAGCACCTCCAGTATCGGTTTGATGACCCTCCTGACGTTTTCCGGCGCATATTCGGAGAGGAATATCGCCGCCCCTATACCCAATGTCAAAGAAACGACTCCCGCAACCGCTGCGACCAGGAAAGTACCGGTGACTAACGGAAGAACGCCAAAAGATTGCCCCACTTCTCTGTAAGGTTTGAACAACGGCGACCATTTAGTGCCGGTTAGGAAATCAACAATGCCGACGTGCGTCAGAGTTCCGTTGACGCCCGGTTCGCATGGCTTGATCGGCTCACCTTCGTTTAGGACGCAGATCTCTTCTTGGAAGAATCCGACGCTCTGAGAAACGAGCACCGCGACGATGCCGATCGTCGCCAGTACGGAGATCAAAGCAGCAGCACGCAACACCCAAAGGATCGCCGACTCTTCGAAATGCCGACGTGCCCGATGACTGGCCAATCGGCTTTCGTCTATTCTCAATGACAAAGTATTAGAACGCTCTTGCACACCGTCTAGTGGATCCGTCGACACTTGGTCATGGTCGACTCGGAAAGCTCCTCGTTCTACTAGCGCCATCGTTCGCCTTCCGACAACGTTTGATTTTTCGATCCAGGGTCGAAAACCTTCCGTTCGCGAAGAATTCCCGTTTGGCGGAGGGTATCGATGGCGCTAATAGAAAACATTTCAAATTGTAGTAGCTAACCGACGGGGTGGCAATCGAATGGCCACCCCGTCGAGTCCATTTACCGTTGAACTGCGCTTCCGTTGGTGGCGGCACTCTCCACTAGCGCCAATGCTTCGTCATACATCTGCTGAGGCAGACCCACGTAGCCGACGCTCGCCGCGAGGTCGGCAGCGTTGCGGAGGTAGAAGTCGATGAACGCTCGGACTTCTTCACGCTCAAGCGCAGCCACACTCACGTAGATGAAGAGTGGACGGCTCAAAGGCGAGTAAGAACCGTCGTTGATCGTCGTCGCGTTCGGTTCGATGCAGCCTGCACCACCGTCCACACCGACGAGCCTGAGCTTGTCGGTGTTCGCAACGTAGTAGGCGTAGCCGAAGTAGCCGAGAGCGCCGCGGTCGCCCGCGATGCCCTGCACCAACACGTTGTCGTCGACCGCCGGGAAGAAGTCATCGCGGATAACACCAGTGTCACCGTTGATCTCTTCCGTGAAGTAGTCGAAAGTGCCAGAGTCGGCGTCTGGCCCGTAGAGAACAATGTCAAGGTCCGGGTAGCTCGGGTCAACCTGATTCCATTTCGTGATCTCGCTGTCCGGTTTCCAGATCGCGTTGAGCTGTTCGGTCGTCAAGCAGGTCGCCCAGTCGTTGTCCGGATTCACGAGCACCGAGAGACCGTCGAAGGCGACCGTGAGTTCGATGAAGTCGATGCCATTCTCGACAGCCACTTCACGCTCGGAGTCTTTGATCGGACGCGATGCATCGGAGATGACCGTTTCGCCAACCGCGAACTTCTGGAAGCCACCGCCCGTGCCGGAGATGCCGACCGGGATCTGGACTTGCGGGTACTCCTTGCGAAAGTCTTCAGCCGCGGCGACTGAGACCGGGTAGACCGTGGACGAACCATCGATCACGATCTCGCCGGAGAGTGGGCCAGAAGGCACGAACGGCTCCGGGACCATCAACGCAGTCTCGGCATCGTCTACCTCTCTGATGTCCGGCACCGGGTTGTTCAGTAGCACCAGACCGGCATCGTAAAGCGGCTGGGGCAGTCCTACGTAACCAACGCTGGCGGCCAGATCAGCAGCGTTGCGGAGGTAGAAATCGACAAATGCCTTGACCTCTTCTCGTTGCAGCGACTTGATGTTCACGTAGATGAAGAGGGGACGACTAAGCGGCGAGTAGTCGCCGTTGTTGATCGTCTCTTCACTAGGCTCGATACAACCTTCGCCGGAATCGACGTCCACGAGTTCGAGTTTGTCGGAGTTCGCAACGTAGTAGGCGTAACCGAAGTAGCCCAACGCGCCGCGGTCACCCGCGATGCCCTGCACCAGCACGTTGTCGTCAACCGCCGGGAAGAAGTCGTCGCGAATTACGCCGGTGTCGCCGTTGATCTCTTCCGTGAAGTAGTCGAACGTGCCAGAGTCGGCGTCTGGTCCGTAGAGCACGATGTCGAGATCCGGGAAGCTCGGATCGACCTGGTTCCAGTTCGAGATCTCGCTGTCAGGCTTCCAGATTTCGTTCAGATGGTCGGTGGTCAAACAGGTCGCCCAGTCGTTGTCCGGGTTCACCAAAACCGAAAGTCCGTCGTAAGCAACCGTCAACTCGATGAAGGTGATGCCATTTTCGGCAGCTAATTCACGCTCAGAATCTTTGATCGGTCGCGAGGCATCGGAGATCACCGTCTCGCCAGCCGTGAACTTCTTGAAGCCACCGCCCGTGCCGGAGATGCCGACCGGGATCTGGACTTGCGGGTGATCCTTCCGGAAGTCTTCCGCAGCAGCCACCGTCACGGGGTACACCGTAGAGGATCCGTCGATGACTATCTCCCCAGAGAGCGGTCCAGCTTGTGCGGCCGCACCTTTTGCCGCCGGGTCCGACGGTCGGGCTGTAGCAGCCTTTTCTGCTTGGGCCGCAGGTTGCGCCGTAGCCGCAGGCGGCGCCGTCGCAGGCTGTTGTGGCGTTTGGTCATCGCTGCTGCAAGCGATCATCACGACCGGCAACAACATGCCGATGATAAGCAGGCCCTTAGCGCTCGCCAGGTGCCTAGTAAATTGATACTGCATCGAGTTTCGGATCTCCTAATACCAATCTGGTTTCTTCTTAGGAGTGAACACACTGTGTGTTCCTCCCAAAGAATCACGATGCAACACCACCTTTAATTGCTATTTACATTGAGCGACTGATGCCGGTTCATTTCACGGTATCGGCAATCTGACAGTAAATTTCGAACCCTCACCGACCACGCTTTCCGCCTCCACGCTTCCACGATGCATCTCAACGATGTTTTTCGTAATTGCGAGGCCCAGCCCAAACCCGGTTCGATCACCGCTCGAACGCGGCGATTTGTAAAACCGCTCAAAGATATACGGCAATTCGTCCGGATCGATACCCTCGCCGTTGTCTTGGACGGTGATGGCGACGAAACCGTCGTCAACTCGTCCGGACAGCCGGATCCGACCTCCGGGTGGTGTAAATTTCTTCGCGTTACCGAGCAGGTTGCCAATCGCCCGTTCGATTTTCGCCCGATCTACAGAAATCTGCGGGAGGCCCTCGTCGACCGCTAATTCATACTGGTGGATCGGTTCTAGCTCAAGCGGCCCGTAGGCGTCGAACACACCATCAATCAAGGGCGACAGAGCTATTAGCTCCACATTCAACGGAGATCGTCCGGTCTCAAGCATCGTCAAGTCCATCATTTCGCTCACTAGAGCCGCCATGCGTTGCGAACTGTCGTCGATGCGATCAAGAAATTCAGCCGCAGCGTCTGTTTTTAGCGCAGCACCCATCTTCAACGTGTCCACCGATGCTTGGATCGACGCAATCGGCGTCCTAAGCTCGTGAGACGCATTAGCAACGAACTCGCGCATCGAAACTCCCAAACGAATCTCATCCGTCCGGTCGTTGATGATCACGATCGCGCGTCGGGCCCCGCTGTCGTCAGTCGGTAAACTCCGCGAAATCACCTCAAGATGGCGTTGTGAATCGTAAATCTCCAAGTTAAGGACAACCGTTTCCCCAACCGTCGCACTCGTTGTCGCGGCTTCATTGATTTCGTAGACATTGACTTTCGACGCGAGTGTGGTTAATCCGTTTCCCACTTCGTCATAGGTGAAATCCAACGTGGCGCAGACCGCGGGATTCGCGTATTGCAACATCCCGTTCTCGTCCACAACCAATATCCCGATCATCAACTCGTTGAGGATCGTTTCGTGGTACGCCCGGTTGAGATCTGATTCCGCCAAGATCGATTCGACGCTGTCGGCAAGGCGATTCACTGCGTTGACGATGCGTTGTTGCTCCGGCGGACCGTAGGTCGTCAATCGATTCGATCGATCGATCGACTGCGTCCGCAAGATGCCGTTCGCAGTTCGCCAGAAAAACTGAGATTGACGATTGGCAAGGAACCAAACTACCACAATCGCGACTGTCGCCCCTACCGCGACCGCCGCAATTCCAAAGAAACCGTAGAGAGCAAAACCAACCGTTAACGGTACCGCAACCACACTTGCGTACCGCCACTTGAGCGGGAGGAAATCAACGATTCGGCACAGATCGGGCATCGTTCATGGCACGAAGCGATAACCGACACCTCGTACGGTGACCAGTCGCTTAGGATTCGCCGGGTCACCTTCCAACTTGCGCCGGAGAAGAGATACGTGCACATCGATGGTTCGCGACTCGCCGGAACCGTCTTCGCCCCACACCCCCTCCAATAACTGCGATCGGGAGAACACCCTTCCTGGCTGTGAAGCCAGATGGACCAACAGATCGAACTCCTTAGTTCTCAGATTGAGGTCATCGCCGTCGAGCACCACCTTGCGCCGCACCAGATCTATCTCCATGTCGCCTAATTCGATCATGTGACGCCCCCTGCCACCAGTGGTTGCAGGAACTTTGGAGAATTCTTGTGCTCGGCGAAGTTGAGCTGCGATCCGTGCCATCAACTCTTGGATATTGAATGGTTTGGTCACGTAATCGTCAGCACCGCTGTCTAGGCCGTCGACGCGCTGCCCTTCCTCGTGCCAGGCAGTCAACATGACAATGGGCACGGTATCCCCCGATTCCCTCAACGCCCTGCACACCTGCATCCCACCCATCACTGGCAACGAAAGATCCAAGATGATCAAATCGACCGCGTTGGATCGGCGGATGTCGAGCGCCGTCGCTCCATCCGACGCTGAAAGAGCCCGGTAACCCAAAGCTTCGAGATTGAACTCGAGGGTTGCCAGAAGACCGGGATCATCCTCGACCACCAATATCGTCTGCCGAGTACCTTTATCCTTTCCCAATTGCGCTCCCAGTCCTCTATACCGCTTCGGTTTTGCCTGAAATTGCCGACCGATACGCAGCATCGATCATTTCGATCGCCCGCATACCTGCCCAACCAGGTGCCCAGTTAGGAACGTCCTTCCCGGCCACGATGTCTGTGAAGTTGTCGGGCGGGCCACCACCGTAGTACTCCCCTGCGTCATCCCCCACATCAACCACGATGTGGTCGCCGTCGTGACGTTGGACCTCGAGCCGAGCGCGGTCGACGTCGAGGACGAACGCGCCCTCATCGCCGAAGACGCGTATGTCTAGTTGGAAGGTCTGATCCTGGGGCAACGCGCCGGCCCCCGAGAACGTGCCGATCGCACCGCCCTCAAACCCGACTGAAAACGCGTTGTATAACTCAACCTTCGCGGTCGGCGCGGAGTTGAATGCGAATACCGTCTCGGCCTTCAGACCCGTCATCCAGTACGCCATTCCTGCTGAGTGGGTCATCTGAGCCAACGCGTAACCGCCGCCCGCGACCACCGGGTCAGCCCAAGTATCGGCAGCGGGCTCGAACATGTTGTCGCCTGCGCCACCGCCTGTCGCGAGAAATTGCTTCCCTTCCAATAGGCTCCGGACCGGCGAAGCCATGTGACACATCACGAACTCGATGTTGCCCACCGGTTGTTGGTCCATGATTTCTTTGGCTTTTTGGATATACGGTGCGTAGTGCCAACCGTGCGGAATCAGCAGTTGAACGCCTTGTTTGTCGGCCTCTTCGACCATCTCTCTCGCGTGTGTCGCGTTTGTGGCTAACGGCTTTTCACACATCACATGCAGACCTCGCCGGAGCGCGGCCATTGCGTGCTCATGGTGCATCGAGTGCGGCGTGGCGACCACAATGCCGTCCAACCCGTCAATCTCCAGCAACTCCTCGTAGTTTTCGGTGGCGTGCACAAAGCCAAACGATTCTTTGACCATTTGAAGCTCATCCACACCCAATCGGCAAACCGCCGTCATCTCAACATCGTCGCGGGCGGCGAAAACCGGCATATGGTTCGCGGTTGCCCACCAACCAGCACCAATAAATCCGATCTGTACCGTTCCATCAGGTTTCATCACATTGACCCTTTCGACGATATCGATCGCGAGTTAAAACGCGTCAACATTCGATTGTTGCAGAATAGACCTTTGGCGGCTAATTGTAAGTGAATTAGCGCCGACCACCTCTTCACAAATCCATCACAAGCAATTCAACATGGAACTCTGGCTAGTTAGACACGGCGACACAATCGTTGGCGAGGACGGCCTCTACCAACCACATCACGGCCTAACCGAACTCGGCTTTGAGCAGGCACGTTCCGTCGCACACGCGCTCAAAGATGTCGAGTTCGACGAGTGTTACTCCAGCAACCTGCCCCGCGCGATCCAGACCGCCCAGACCTACGCAGATCTAACCTCTCGCCGCTTCAATCGCATCGCAGACCTCAACGAAATCGACGTCGGACGCATCAAAGACGCATCAGTCGCCTTCAAGAACGACGTTGTCAACCACCGGGTCGAATTGGATTTTGCCCAGTTCGGTGGGGAAAATCCAGACCAATTCTCAAGTCGCGTCCAACAAGGCTTTCATCAACTCTTGGAAGACGCCAGATCGAAGAACTGCGCTCGCGTCGTCGGTTTCCTACACGCCGGAACCATCGGCGTCATCCTCGACCATGTGGCCGGACGCGCGTTCGATTACCGTAGCCGCCCCAGAATGCCCAACTGCGCCTACACCATCGTCAGCGAAACATCACGCGGCGGTTGGACCAAGTGGGAACGTTGGCACTCGGATCACCTGACAGCGATCACCTAGACGCTCTAAAGAAACCAATGCCGCCCGACTTACCACGATCGCCGTGCGGCAACCTCACCTAGATTCAACTCTCAGGCACCCTTTAACAGACGATTCTGTACTTGCCTAACGTAAGAATCATATTTTGTGATATCAAGTATCATCATGAGTGTCTTTACTACGTTTCACGATCCCCGTGCAACACCAAAGACTTGAAGCTGTGATCCGGCGAAGAGTACTAAAATGACACACCGTCGCAATAGTTGTGCTTTGCTCAAAGGGTGACCAAAATGCCTCGAAGATTCGATCGGGCAATTTTCATAGCCGTGCCCTTAACTCCCGTCGTAATCCTACTGGCCGTCGGACTGTTTTTTATCGCTGCTCGGTCCAGCGAAACCCATAAGCCTACTCCAGACCTGATGGCCGAGGCCGCCCTGGAATCGCCAGATGGCGATCCTGTAGGAACTGTTACTTTTCGCCAAACCGCAACTGGAGTATTGATCACTGCCGAAGTGAACGGCCTGAGCCCAGGCGGTCATGCCTTTATCGTGCATGAGGTCGGTACATGTACACCCGACTTTAGCGCCGCTGGCGATCACTTCAACCCCGAAGATGCGGAACACGGATTTATCCATTCATCGTGGAAGCGCGGCGAAGGGACCCGAGGCCATGGCGGGGACTTGCCCAACATCTATGCCGCATCCGACGGCTTCGCGCGTGCCGATTTCTTCACGGTTGGATTCACTCTGGACCCTGGACCACGCCACTCCATATTTGACGCCGACGGATCCGCAATCATTATCCACGCAAAGCCCGATGCCTACGGCGAAGAGGAGTCCGACATCGGCGACCGCGTCGCCTGTGGGATAATCCGCCCTGCCTAGCGCATCTGACAACCTGTAGAACTGTACAGGCCATTCGGCTCCCGGATCGAGTGCCAAACGCTCATTCCAGAATGCCCAACTGCGCCTACACCATCGTCAGCGAAACATCACGCGGCGGTTGGACCGAATGGAACGGTTGGGTTGCCGACCACCTAAGCGAGTTGACTTGAAGTCCGAGACGATGGTTCACCCTCTCCTTGATGTCCGAGGGTGTATCGACAAGTGTTTAGGCCGGGGCTACGATCGGAACGTAGCTACAATCGGATGCCGCCAGATCACGATTCGAACATTCACATGCCCGGCAGTAAATCACCGGTCCCTTGTCGCTGTAGTTGACGGCAATACTCGGAGTCTCGCAGTGTGGGCAACGCGTGACGATCGAAGCACCGCAAGTGACGCACGTGAAATAGGTGCTGTATACATCTTGTTGCAACCGCATCACTCCGCGATCGCACTTCGGACACTCGTTCTTTGACAACAACATCAGGGCTGCTCCTTCCCAGATGAAGAGACCGATATGAAGAGCCTTTCAAGGCAATGTGCCAAATCATATGGGAACGATCAAACCTGTCGCAATGACTTGATGCGCGTCCTACGACTATTCCGAACCCCGTCGATATGCTCAACCGCGCGTCGCTAACTCAAACAGTCTGAATTGCGACCGCGTCGTTGCCTTAGGACGACGATTTATCTTCGAGAATCTCTCAACTGAGGGATTTAGTTGCCTAAGGCAACAGCCCTTCTTGCGGTGTCGTCCAGGGAGCCCGCGCCGTCCACGCCTTTGGTCGTGGCAATCGTCCGAGTTGCACCTCGACTATGCTCGGCGCGTCGACCTCCAACGCAGCGCGGATTGCTGTCGTCAATTCCTCCGGATTAGTCGCCAAGAATCCCTCGGCTCCATAAGCTTTCGCCATGGCCACAAAGTCCGGGTTGACGAAATCAGCTTCATACGAACCGCCAAAGTCCTGATCCAGATCACGGGCAACGTTGCCGTAAGCTCCGTCGTTAAACACCACCGCGACGACGTTAATCCCGTACTTGACCGCGGTTGAGATTTCGCCCGACGCATACATGAATCCACCATCGCCCACAACGCAGATGACCGGTCGATCCGGGACGCCGACCTTGGCACCAAGTGCCGTCGGATACGCGTATCCCAAGGTGCCCATGTAACCAGAGTCGATGTATGACCACGGGCGATCGACCTCAAAGTGTTGGCGCGAGTAGTAACCCAGCTGCGTCATACCCCAAACGCCCGTCGCGTCTTCCGGATAGGCATCTTGGATAGCAACCAGCCACGGGTACGCGGCATCCTCGCGGCGATCGTTTTCGCGATAGGTTTGCAACGCCGCTTTGTCGAAAGCGTGACGCGCCGCCATAGCTTCAGGATCGCAACCCAGATCATCTAACGCCGCGTTGAGTTTAGCCAGGGTGGCCTTGGCATCGCCTTGGAGCTTCACCTTGTTGGGGTGCGCACGACTCAAGATCTGTTCATCCGGATCGATCTGGATCACCTTCGAACCACCTGCTACCGGATTCCTAGGCGTAAAGCGAGTACCGACAGCGAGAATCACCTCGGCGTTGTCGATCATGCTCTTTATCGGGCCTTCTGCCCCGACCCATGACCCGATGCTATTGGGATGCGAATGTGGAATGACGCCCTTCCCACCGGCTGAGTTAACGACTGGCAAACCTGTCAACTCCGCCAATTGGACCAGTTCATCGAACGCATCAGATCTTGCCACACCGCCACCGGCAAAGATCACAGCCGATTTGGCGTTGAGAATATCGCGTGCGGCTTGCTCGATCAGCGAATCGTCGGCCGTCGCCCGATCGCCGGGCTGGCTCTCTAACAGTTCCACTTCCTCCCGTTCGACCATACCCTCCGGCGGCATATCGATAAACGTTGGTCGCGGACGCCCAGATCGCATGTGCTTAAACGCCTCGTTGACCGCGCTCGGCGCTTCTTGAGGCCGCATGATCGACTTACGATATTTCGTTATCGGCTTCATCAGATCGGATTGATCGACGATTTCATGCAATCCGTCGAGCCCTTTGCCGATCTGTCCACGGGGCACTTCGCCAGCGAGCAGCAGCACCGGCGACGAACGCGCGTAGGCCGTGGCGATCCCAGATCCCGCATTGTAGAGACCAACGCCGGGCACCACCATGGCGACCGACGGCTTCCCAGTCGCCCGAGCGTAACCATCCGCCATGTGCGTCGTCGAATACTCGTGCCGCGCGGTGATCATCCGCAAACCCGGTTCGTCGCGAATGCCGGTAATCAAGCCATACATCTGCACTCCCGGCAACCCGAAAATGACCTCGACGCCTTCTCTCACCAATGATTTGGCTAGCGCTTCACCGCCAGATAACTTTGCCACGATCTTCGCTCCCAAGCTGTTATTTCGTTCAACGACACGGTTTTGGGCGGGCAGATTCACTTCCCGACGACCCGAATCGAAGCATATGCAAGTTTAGTGGATTATACGAACATCCACATCTACGAAACCCTCCCACTTGATGGCCAAGCGGGAATCATAGGCGATGAGGATCAATCACCCCGCCGTTCACTTCATCGAAGGCAACAGCAGCGTCGGCATTAACGCGTCCGGCACGTCTAACAGATCGTGGGCAGTCTTCCATCTCGTGATACCAGTTCCGACTAAAACGGAGTCGATACCGGCCTGATTGGCACCCGCGATGTCCGTTTGCAGCTGATCACCGATGAATGCGACCTTTCGGCAACCGTTCAGTCGTTCCTTTATGGCATCGAACATCGGCTTGTACGGTTTGCCTAGTTTCGCGAACTTTACCGCGGGGTCTTCGCCGAATCGCCTTGAAACCGCAACTTCGAGTAGTTCTGCCAAGCCGCCAGGTCCGATGGCGAAACGATCCAGTCCGTCTGGATACAAAACGTCAGGATTTGGAACCGCTAAGTGAAGCGGATTTCCGGCATCCATACGACGAATTATCAAGGTCAACATCTCCGAGGTCGCCTCCGCCCAGTCGTATCCCGTAATGCCTGCGATTACCAGCGACGCCGCATGATCGTCGATCGAAGTTAACGGCACCGGGTTGCAACCCGCGTTTCGTACGAACTCCACCGCTTCGCCGTGACCGGTGGCGATGCAATCCATCCCGACTATACCCCGCTCCTCAAAGAATCGGCGGAGCAACGAACCGGCGGAAATCACCTGTTCATCACCGATTGTGAACCCTTGGCTCCGCATCACCGTTATACGGCTCGCGTTCAATCTAGACGCATCGTTGGTGGCGAGTACCCATGGCTTGCCCGACTCAGACAACCGATCCGTCAACTCAATCGCACCAGGCAAGGGATCGATGCCGTCGACCAACACGCCATACGAATCAAACGCGATCGCATCGTAGTTCTCAACCAAATGATCCGTCGATACGATCGGAGGTGCTCTATTCATCGCAACATCACTCGGGATTTTCGTTCACGGACATTTAACGGCATTTCGGCGTGACGATACGCAACCCGTTCGAAAACGTCTGACGTCTCACCCGTTTACCACTTGCTCGACTGCTCGTTATAAACGTGATCCGGCAGCGCATACGATATTCCAGCCTCGTCAAATGCTGATACCACCAAAAGACCGCTGAACTGATCGTATCCAGCGCGGTCGATAAGTGACAGTAACGGTAATTTCCGCAACCTCGTATTGCGCATCAACGCCTCATACCGCTGCTGGATCCGAAACCAAGCCAACACTCCGATGGTTGACGTGCGCGGATATTTCAACTGATCCGCCAACTTGTTGCCGATCAGAGCCCTCGATACCCCGTAGATGTACTTCGCGAATTTTCGACGCACTTCTGGATCGTTCATCTCTGCGAGCAGCGGTGCCGAGTTGACGAGTGAATTAGCCATCGAGACCGATTCCAAGCCGGGTTCGGGCTCACACATGCCACCGATTTCGAATAACCTGTTCGCCTCTGCCTCATCCCGGAAAAGTATCGTCTCCGGTATTCCCATCAGATAACCCACATATCGCCACACCGCCATGAAAGAGACGCTTTCCTCCTTCGAGTAACTCGCCCCCAAACGCTTCATATGAGTCAACAATCTGGCCGAAAATGCCGTGATCGCAAAACCCAAGTGCCCCGCGCTTATCGGTTCGCCCCATGCCTCAGCATCCCATTCATCCGATTCTCTCATCAGGCGTCTCACCTGCGCGTGGATTATTCGAAGTCGAGCCGACAACTTCCATCCATCCCCTTCTCGATCTAAACCGCCAGGTATAAACGAATCCACAAGGTGCCGGTTGTTCTGTTGCAATCGTCTTACGCCTTGATCCCGCACCCGTCCCGTGATGAAGAACGATTTAGAGATATTGGTCATGAATCCCTCGATCAACACTCCCGCTACGAATGAAGCGAGAATGACTTTGGAATTCCGGTAAAACATACGAATACCCGGCGCAAAATCGATGTCACTCAGCCATTCAGGCGGAACTGAGATATCGCTGAAAAACTCTTGCAAAGCGACCGGAGCGGCTTTCAACGCCGCCTCATCGTTGTCGAACCCGGCGCGAAGGAATTCCGCCATGGCCCCCCGATCAAAGTCGTTGAGTTCCTCCATCAGATCATCAGCTGGCGGGTCGGCGATTGACAGGTGCGCGATGTAGTTCGTCGCAACCTCTCGATCAATCGCGCGCGCCCTCTCGAAACCGGACACATTGTCAGTTGGAATCTTCATAAACTTCGAAACGCGGCTACTATACCGCAACTCAATTGAACAACATCATCTGTGAGTCATCACTCCTCTGCTTCAACTCTCAGGTCAGGCAGCCAATTCAACCAAGACGGCAAGTACCAGTTGCCCTTGCCGAGCATCTCCATGCTCGCCGGCACCAGCACTGACCTGACCAGTGTCGCGTCCAACAGGATCGCCACCGCAAGACCAAACCCGATCTGCTGAATCACTATTTGATCGCCTGATGCGAAGGCACCGAATACCGCGACCATTATCAACGCTGCACCCGTGATTAGTGAAGATGTCGATCTTAACCCATGACTTACTGCTTTTGCGTTATCACCCGTTTTATCGAAGTGCTCCCGGACACGACTCAGAAGAAACACATGGTAGTCCATCGACAGCCCGAACAGTATCGTGAATAGGAACAGGGGCACCCACACATCGATCGCTTCCGCATGTTCGAAACCTAGCAACTCCGTCCCAACGCCCTTCTGAAACACCAGCACCATCATCCCGTAAGCCGTTCCTACCGAAAGCAGGTTCATGATCACCGCTTTGATCGGGATAACGATCGATCGAAAAACCAAAAGCAACACGATGAAGCTGAAGCCGAGCACGAACGCAAAAACTATCGGTGTGTAAGTATCAACGATCTCGAATAGATCCGCGAACGTCGCAGTATTTCCTCCCACGACGACAACAGCATCAACCCCTGCGAATGAGTTGGGAATGTAGTCGTTACGAATCGCAGATAGACCGTCCAATGCCATATCACCGCTTGGATGACCCGGCATCGCCAGCGTCACTATCGCTATGCCCGCTTCAGTATTGACCTCCAACGTGGGTGGAACCGTGAACCTCGCGTCTTCTACAATCGCTGTTTGCAGCTTTTCGATCGCGTTTCGCATCTCGATGCTTTCAACGTCTCCTTTGATCGCTATCTTTGATGGAGTTGCAACACCAAAGGCGAAGTTCTCCTCCAACACCATGAACGCTTCCCTCGTTATCGAACCTTCTGGTAGTGTCTCAACTCCGTTGACTCCGGTTTCGATATCGAAATAAAACGTCGTGATTACCACCATCGGAACCGCAACTACGAGAAAGCTGATCAAGGGGAAACGCATCACCATCCGCGTAGTGCGCTCCCAAAACCCTTTATCAGAACCCTCTTTTACTTCCTCTGCGCTCACCTTCCGACGCCTGAAAAACGGAATGGACAGCATATCAACCCTTGTCCCCAGCAACGCCAGGATCGCGGGCAAAAATGTCAGCGTCGCCGCCATCGTCACTATCACTACCAGAATCGCCCCCAATCCAAGCGACCGAAAAAACGACGAAGGAATCATGAATAAGCCGCACAACGCAATAACCACGGTCACACCGCTAAACATCACCGTCCGACCGGCCGTGTTTCCAGCCTGGACAACCGCATCTTGAACGCTCAAGCCGCGATCCAGCTCCTCACGAAAACGCGAAACCATGAACAATGAGTAGTCAATTCCAACCACTAATCCAATCATCGTGATCATCAACGTTACGAAGAACACTAGAGAAAACGCTTGACCAAGCAACGCCACGATACCCAAAGAGATCACGATCGCACAGAGGCCTATCGCGATCGGCAAAAGCGCCGCAACAACGCTCGCTAAAAGGGCTAGAAGGATCAATAAAGCTACCGGAATCCCGAACCGTTCGCCTTGTTCAAGATCGTGGGTCGTGAACTTGCTGCTCTCAAACCCGATACTTGCAATCCCGGTCGTCAGCACTCGGAACTCGTCGTCATCATCGAGAGCCGACAGCGCATCGAAAACATGCGAGACGTTTTGCAAAGCGTCGTCGTAACTCCCTGCCATAACCATCGGTATTATCGTGGTGCGACGATCCGTAGATACCAGCGATTCGCTCCCTGTCTGGTAGTAGGTGAGTGCGCTTGCGATTGCATCACCGCCTTCCAAAATCACCTTCTCAAACACTGCATCGACTTTGACCCGGAACTCCGCGTCATCAACGGTGTAAGAATCCGACTGAACGACTACCACCTCGGATATCGGCTCCGGTCCGCCGAGAAACTCTTCAACCATCCTCGCTGCGCGCTCCGACTCGAACGAACTGTTCACACGGAGTTCCGAGGTCATCGCGCTTGAGAGAAATATCGCGCTGATCACAATCGCAGCCAGCGTCAAAACGACCCACACGATCACGATCACAATCGGGTTTCGCGCACTCATGCGCGCCAATCGCTGTGTCATTTACAACCTCCTTCCACGAGTCATGGGCGAGTCACTGTTTTACTCCACGACGCGAATAGAGTTTACATTCGTCCGCTGCACCGTGATTTACAGCGCGTTCAGAGGGAAACCCCACATTGTGGAACATCGAATCGGGTACCCTTCCGAAACGACGGCAGGTTTCAAGCATCGTAATTGAAACAACCTCCAGAGGAATCCACGTCCCTATCATCAGGACTGATTCGCAAAAATTTCACAACGTCATCCGCGGCATTGAAACCGCTGTTCAATGTCCCGTCCACGCCGGGCAAGTACATGTGCTCGCCAGCTAAGAACAAGCGGTGCACACCCTTAACTCCTCCACGCATCCGCAACATGTCGGTAAGCATCCCGCCAGGGGCTATGCACGCCGCCTCCTTCCAACGGTAAACCTTCGAGAACACCGGCTCGTCAGGCATGTCCGGATAGTGCCGTTGAATCTCTTCGATGATCTGTCTTACGATCTTTTCATCGCTCAATGGGAAGAGGTCGTTACCTGAAGTGTAGGCGTGAATCACCGATTTTCCTTGTGGAGCAGCTTCTGGCGAGACCACCGTAGCGTCCAGATAACTCACGATGTTGTACTCAGGCATACGTGGAAACAGGTATATGAACGTGTCTCTAGGCAATGGATGCCCATCAACCCCAAAGGCTATGTGACACCCGCCTGAGTACGCCACATTTTTCAGACTCTCGATCACATCGCGCGGCAAGTCCGGCATGATCGCCAACGACTCGCTCGACGTAGTAGCGCAGATCACAGCGTCTGCTGCTTCAAACCCCTGTTTCGTGATTACTCCCTTTGCTTCCCCATCTTCGATCACTACCCGCTCTACAGGTGTGGAGAGCCGAGTAAAGTCCTTGCACGCATCGGCGAGAGCAAGACCGAAACCCCCAACCCCAATCGACGGATTCAGGTAGTGCTGACCAAGATCAAACATCGGATTCCACATGTACTGCATACCGAAAACGGTTCCCATGCTCTCCGGACCAGCCAGACTAGTGCTCACCAACAGAAACTCGCAGATCTCATCTACGAATTCTTCCCCTATATTCTTTTTCAGCCAATCCCCGATGCTTTCTCCAGGAGTGTCGAAGTCCAAGAGGCGAGTGTAGTCGCCAGATAGAAAATCATCCTTACGTCTGTTGTACAGGTTGCGCCTCAACTTAAGCGTCTGTAAAACAGCCTTCAATGACGAGTTCCTAAGCAGTAAAAGGTCGATTTTTCTCGTTTTGACCATCTTCCCTTTTCGGTATATCCTGCCCGAACCGGAAAGTTTAGGCCCCTTCACCGTTGGCAATCCCAACTCTTCGGCAAGTCCAAGTGCAGTGCGATAGTTGTTCGTGAAAAACTTGGCACCTGTGTCTACATAGAACCCGTCGATGTACTCCCCCGCGATACGACCGCCAGCATGATCCTTAGCTTCGAGGATTTCGGCGTTGACACCACGTTTCCTCAGGGTGTAGGCGGCATTCATCCCCGCAGCTCCCGCCCCGATCACTATGACCTTTTGATTGTCCATACGCACTCTCCTAGAGACTAACGCACACCGCGCGATCTACAACATTGCCCAACTGATTATCGAACATCGTCTTGCCGAACATCCTCACTACGAAACTGAACTATACAGGCCAAGCGCCACGCATAGACACATATCACGACTTCACCTCCGCGCCGCGTACTGCCGATTCCTCATATTCGGACAACAACAAGTCTATGTTCGGCCCTCTGTTCCAACGTTTGTCCATGATTACAGCCCGTCAACTATTCGTCTGTATGAATGTGAATGATTCGGTTGTACAAACACGAACAATCAGACCTTACGAACATTTACTCGCCTCGCTTCCAAGATCATCAACCAATCAAACTCCACCTCCTCTGGTAAACCGGGGTACGCATTGGGAACGACATTCACCAGTCGACATCCCTGCTTCGCATAAAAATCGCAAGCGTTCACGTTGATGTCCTGTGTCTCGATCTTTAGATCGACGCAATCCACGCTTCGTGCATAGCTGACAACGCGCTTGAACAACATCGTCCCGACGCCCTGCCCACGCCACTCGGGCGCGACTCGGAAATCCCACAACGCCGCCAAATCTTTCCGACCTTCAAGGAAATCCAATTCCGATGAATCGTGAACAACAATTGCACCACCGACCCGTTCACTACCTGCAAACGCCGACAATATCCGCCAATTGGTGTTGTCCCATCGCAGCCACCGAGTCGGCGGTTCGCCACCGTCGTAATCCTTGACCCACGGCGAAGCAACTGCCTCCTCGGTCAACCTCCACCCGCCATCACCCTCGTTCGGCGTCGCCACATACCGGGATTCGACCATGAACGCGATCGACACCTTCGCATACTCGGCAAGCGCCGACATCGTTTCTTCCCTGATCGTGATCAATGCAGACGGCTTGGAACGACCTACAACTCCGGCGCGACGAACTCGTTCAAGAGGCGCAATCTTGTGGATGTAGGGCTCGCAACGCGATAAAAACGCGCGTCGGCCGTCCACATCTCGCAATCCAGTGATTCAGCGAGTGCCAAGTAGTGGCAGTCATACGCGGCGCCCTGTCCAAGTTCGTTCGCCAACTCCAATGCCCGTCGATGGATATCCAGAGAGTGATGCAGTTCGATATCGGCGGATAGCAACTTTTCGATCAGTTGCATCACTTCCTCTAGGTTCATCTCCGACCGCCGTACCCGCTGGTGAAGAATGTTCGTCACTTCTACAGGCATGAAATACGGCGCAACTAATTGAGTTCCTGATTCGTGCCACTCTAGTGCCAATGCTTCAGCCTTGTCAGAGTATTCTTCTTTCACCACCCATTTGAACGCTAGGTTGGCGTCCACAACGACCGACTGGCTCACGCCCAACCCTCGATTTCAGCGTCTCTGATCGCACGGGCTTCTCTAAGCAAGTCGACCGAGTTCCCAGGAAACACTTTGTCGCCAAAAAGCTCCTTTCGGAGGGCTATTACCTCTCCTATACCGAAGCGGCCCGACTGTCTATTGGCCTTGCCATCCGCTTCGATTTCGGCATCCCTGACCTCACGCGCCTTCTTGAGCACTTCGACCGAGTCTCCCGTCAACACCAAATCTCCCGAACGCCCATGCCGGCTTATCGTGTATTGGTTCGAAGCTGGCGTTACAGAGTTTAATCCTTTGTCCTCGTCCAACTGGTCCTTAACTAACTCTCGATCAATCGCGCTCAAACAATACTCCCGCATGCTAACGCCCTTCAACGCCGCGGTCGCCTTTAGCCGACGTTGAAACGCGGGGTCCATGTCGAGCGTGAGTCTCTTCTTCTTAGCCTGCATCGCTGATTCCCTGCTGATTGCCTAGTACCTACCATTGTAAGTAAACACAGAAATACGCCGCCATCTGATTAGTCTACCGTGGCGCAACCAGCGTCACTCTTGCGGTCTGCCCCAAGCTATTACCAGCTTCAGCGTCTCATCTCCAACACACCGGAACCCGTGGTCTACTCCCGGCGGCGCCAGAACCGCGTCGCCAGCCTCGACCGCCTGTTCCTCGCCATCCAACCACATCACTCCCCTGCCGGAAATGAAGTAGTAGAACTCTTCGAGCGTATCGTCGCCCTCATGCACGTGGCTACCCTCGCTCGCGCCGGGTGGCAACTCCCAAACCTCGATCCTCACCGGCAGTTTCGACTCGCCGTCGAAAAACCTCCGCCGTGTCACGACACCTTCGCCCTCATGCAGCCCCGGCTCCAGGATTGCATCCTCAGATTCATGCTGCTTCCATTTCATAGTTACCGCCCATGCGTAAACTGCGTCATTCAGTCTCCAAAAGACTAGCAAGATCACATCCTTATCGCACGCCGTAGTACGCTTCCATTGCATGAAACCTGAAACTGATTCGCGCTGTGAATGGGCCGGAGACGACCCACTGATGCGGCGGTACCACGACGAGGATTGGGGTGTCCCAATCCATAACGACCGAGCGCTCTTCGAACTCCTTGTCCTCGAAGGCGCGCAGGCCGGACTCTCTTGGCGAACCGTCCTGCACCGTCGCGAAGGCTACCGCGCCGCATTCAACGGTTTCGACATCGCAACAGTCGCCTCCTACACCGACGAAGATCGCGTACGGCTCCGCGCCGACACCCGCATCATCCGCAACCGCGCCAAAATCGACTCCGCCATCGCTAACGCCCGTGCAACGCTATCTGTTCAAGCAGAACACGGCTCTTTAGACAAGTTCATTTGGAGCTTTGTCGGCGGCGAAACCATCCGAAACACCTTCCAGACCCTCGCCGACATACCCGCCCAAACCGAAGAATCCCGCGCCATGAGCAAGACCCTCCGAGCCCACGGCTTCAACTTTGTCGGCCCAACCATCTGCTATGCCTTCATGCAATCCGCAGGACTCGTTAACGACCACGTAACGAGCTGCTTCCGCTATCGTTGACCGTGTCCTGCCTACAGCCCTTCCCCGATAAACGACGACACCCGCTCCCCAATAACCATCGAGGTCACGTTCGTATTCGCACGGATACAGTCCGGCATGATCGACGCGTCCGCAACCTTCAAGTTCTCCAACCCCCGCACGTTCCCGAACTGGTCGACTACGGCCATCGGGTCCGTATCCGGCCCCATTTTGCAGGTGCCGGATACATGATGGCTGGTCGCAACCCGTCGCCTGATCCAGTTATCCAACGACTCGTCTGACTCGAGATCCGCATCCGTCGGATCCACTAGTTCCCTCGCCAGACGGCCCCATCCCTCGTGCTCCGCGAAACCGAGACTTATCCGTACACCCTCCCGTAACCGCGCCATGTCGAAATCGTCCTCCAAGTAGTTGTAGTTGAGGAACGGTTGAATATCAGGGTCCCTGTCTCGCAGGTACAGACTTCCCGTCCCTACGGCGAGGTCGATGCAGACGACCATCCCAAAGCCCAACTCGTCGCTCGCTTCAGTTCGATAAGGCCTGATGTCAATCGGACTGCGCGAGATCGATTGGATGAGCATGTCGTTGGTCAGGTGCGAGCCTCCTGCGGTGTACCGCAGAGTCACCTGCATGCCGGGTATCCCGACCGGCTGCTCAAAGCCGTCATGCGTACGCCAAACCATCCTGACCTGCGGATGATCGCGTAGGTTCTCTCCCACGCCTGTAAGGTGATGCAACACCGGCACGCCGACTGATGCCAATTTCTCCGTCGGCCCGACGCCCGAAAGCATCAGAAGGTGCGGCGAACCAATCGCGCCAGCTGACAAGATGACTTTCTCGCCCTCAAAGGCCACGACCTCACCACCCACTTCTCCCCTGATTCCAACCGCCCGTTTACCGTCAAAGAGCACCTTGTGTACCAAGTAATCCGGCTGTATCGTAAGATTGGGGCGTTCTCGTGCAATGCTGAGATAACCGATCGCAGTGCTCCAACGCACTCGACCGGGATTGTTCAACGGCGTCGGACCCACGCCGGTAGAGTCTGGCGCGTTGTGGTCTGGACACTCCGGGAAACCGTTGGCGCGCGCCGCTTCGTAAAACGCCCTTTGATCCGGATTCCATTCATCAGGCTTGAACCGCCTCACAATGATCGGGCCTTCCGATCCGTGGAAATCACCGCCGTAATCGGTGTCAGTCTCGACCATCCGAAAGTACGGCATCAACTCCTCAAAGCTCCACCTGTCATTACCCCAAGACGACCAGTTGTCATAGTCCTCCGGGACGCCCCTCAGGAAAATCTGCCCGTTGACCGCGCTCGATCCGCCCACTACCCTGCCCCGAGGTATTAGACCCGGCGTCGCCTCGTCCGTGTAACGCGCCACGAAGGTCCATCGATGATCGCTGTACGCCCTGCGCCACGGTTGATCCGTATGACCGTAACCGTACTTGACATCGTCCGGGATCTCGTCGAAATCCGGGTAGTCCGGACCCGCTTCGATCAGCAGCACAGAATGGTCAGGATCTTCCGTCAGCCGCGTCGCGAGAAT
Organism: Dehalococcoidia bacterium; assembly: GCA_965208645.1. Taxonomy (GTDB): domain Bacteria; phylum Chloroflexota; class Dehalococcoidia; order Lucifugimonadales; family Lucifugimonadaceae; genus Bin127. The sequence goes on from OZ242350.1 coordinate 2,527,950, forward strand.
TGCCCCGGCCGAACCGGCACCCACTATGATCGTGTCGTAAGTGCTTGAGATGTTCATTACCTCTTCGGTGCCGTTGCGATGACGGGATTATATGCCGATTCCGGGCATCACACAGACCTTCCACTTCCTGTTCCCCACGATCTGTCACACATCAATAACAGACCGCGGGCCTCGTCAACGGCTAAATCCGTCACCAAAACCGTCGATCTTTTAGGCTGATACCCACGATGACTCCCAACCGCATGAAGCGCAAACTCCTCACCGGCAAACCCGCATTCGGCGTGTCGATAATGATTCCGTCTCCCCACATCGTCGACATCGTTGGACGACTCGGCTTCGACTGGGTGCTCATCGACTGCGAACACGGGTCAATTGGAATCGAGAGCGTCGAACTCATGGTCATGGCGGCCGAAACCGCAGGCGTTACACCCATCGCAAGACCGTCGGTCAACTCATTCGAGGCCATCGGACAACTCATGGACCGCGGCGTGATGGGTGTGCAGGTGCCCCACGTCAACACTGCCGATGACGCCCGCAGAGCCGTCGAAGCCGTCAAATACCATCCGCTAGGCGAACGCGGACTAGCCGCCGGCACCAGATCAGCTTCGTACGGATACAGCATGTCGATGTCCGAATACGCCGAACACGCCAACAACGAGACACTCGTCTGCGTCCAGCTCGAAGAAGCCGAAGCCGTCAGAAACGTCGACCACATCGTGCAAGTCCCCGGCGTCGACGTCTTCTTCGTCGGCCCCTCAGACCTCTCCCAATCGCTCGGTTACCCCGGATGCCCCGACGCCCCGCAAGTCCGCCAAGCCATGGATACCGTCTTCGCCACCATCGCCGCCGCCAACAAAACCTCCGGTTCCGCCGGCAACGCCACCGCAACCCGCCGTTATCTCAATCAAGGCGTCACCTACCTCTACACACACCTGACCACCATCCTTTTATCCGGTGCCGATAGTTTCTTGGGCAAAGTGAAGCGGTAATTCTCCTTCTCAAGCCCATTGCAGCACCACCTTTACTCTCATCCGAGTGCAGCACAGCCGATGTCACCCTGAACAGAGCACGGCGATGTGCACACCAACTCAATCTAGGGCCTGTGGACATTGTTAAAGCGGTCAATAACAGGATCCCATTTCATACGGTCTCTGCCAAACATCTCGACCGCTATGTCGAAGAGTTGGGGTGGTGTTTCGGCAACCGCGGCAACGATCACATCTTTGTGGACACGCTACGCCGGATAGTCAGCACCGACGGCCTCACGTATCGCGAGTCGGTCAACCCGCCTTCGCGCTAATCGCTGTTATCGCACATCCTAGAATAAGAGTGGGCGAAGGTCGCCTAGCAAGCGTAATTGGTGGCGCATCTCTATGCATCGTGCGTCACACCCTTCGCCCAAAGCCGCCAGTTCGCGTGTCGAACCATGGCTGCCACTCATTGTAACCCATCTGCTAATTGTTGTTATCCGCATGATACACGGCGCATCGAACTGCTGACCGAGACTCGCAGCAATCGTCGCTGTCGTCTCTTCGATCTCATAGCCGCTAATGGTGGGCGCAGAGGCTCGTGCCTCTCTTTGCCGGCTATCCAAGGAACGCGGGCGTCGCAACCGTTATCATGATGATTCGCTCCGAAGACATTCATTCTGGCCTCCTGATGCCGCCCCAAAAGAAGAAGACACCGCACACGCAACATCCTAGTGCCTCCCAACACCGACCTTGTCGCCGTCGCTGAAAGAGTAACGTATGTTGGTAGCCCTGAACATAAAGACTTTCCAAGTTTCGCTGGTCAGCCAAAACGTCGTAGTGACGCGTCTCTTTGTCCTCGCTCGATCAGAGATGCAGACACGGTTACGCAGTGGTTGAGATCAGCCATTGAACGCGGGCACACCAGTGCTTTTTGGGAAAATGGATATCCTAGATACGTATGGCACAAGCAAAACGACACAGTCTACGAAGCAAGACTGGTGAACCGCGGAGATGGCACGTACAAAGGCTATCCTTTAAGCTCCGAAGAGTGGCCACCTGGTATTGAGTCATTACATGCGTAGTTTTCGATTCGAATACGATTGGGTTGACCCTGAAGACGCTAACGGGCCGGAACTGTCCGCGACTTGGGCGTCCCTTAAGATCGTTGCGTACGATTCAATCGTCACACGTGTCGTCGATGGTCGGGCAAAAACCGTTCGTGATTCCATTTACGTGTCGATCTATCCGTTGGCCGAATGGTTGGCGACCAACTGGTGGTTCCTAGCCACCGAATATCCCAACCGTGAAAAACTGATCGATCCCTGTTTCCGTCGCCGGCACTCATTGAGCTCGGGTCGCGAAGGATACGCATTACCCGACCTTCAGATTACTTCGTATGGTGGTCGGACGAACTTGATCTGGAACCGTTGTGCACCCGAATGGACGAAGGTTGAATTCCTTGATCAAGGGCGTGCTTCGGTGGATAGCGTCGAATTTCGGCATGCATGCGCTGAATTTATCGAGGGTGTCGTCAGACGACTTGAAGCATTCGGCATCCAAGACACACTCCTTCAAGATGAATGGCATGCCATCCAGCGCACCGAAACCGACCCAGAGGAACGTGAATTTTGTGAAACCGTCGCTGGACTTGGTTGGGATCCATACGACCTCAAAGAAACACAAATAAAAGATGTCCTTTCAATGGCCGACGCGTTGGGCGACCTAACCGACGAAGCGGTACAAGTTGTCGATCCAAAGGCCCTAACGCAACAGTCTGCTGCCCTAATTTCTGCGATTGAAATTTCCAAGAAGCGTGAGCTACCGCTTCAACATCTCAATTTCAAAAAAAACGGGCAAGAATTCGTCCAAGCTACTGGCGAGACATCGCCGTGGAAAATCGGATACCTGCAAGCTCAACACCTTCGTCAACAGTTACACCTTGATGGTCAACCAATCCCGACGATGAAGAGTCTGGGTAATGCATTGGGTGTAGACGGGGAATTGGTAGACGAGATCACGAAACCAAACGACATTCTGACCAATATGCCGTTAATTGATGGTGTCGTCACAATCAATGACTACCAAAACGCGTCATTCGCGTTCAGGCGATCGAGCGATCCTGGTCGACGTTTCGCATTTTGCCGAGGTGTATCCCAAGTCATATCATTTCCGCTTCACGGTGGAATGTTGACGCAGTCGCACTCCGAGCGTCAACAACGCAACCGAGCGTTCGCGGCAGAATTCCTTGCACCTTCCTTCAGTTTGAGGGAAAAAGTCACGCGTCAAGTGGTCGATGATGATGAAGTCGAAGATCTGGCTGAGGAATTCGGGGTTTCCCCGTTTGTGATCAAGCATCAGATAGACAACCATCAAATCGCGCAGTTGGCAGAACCCGTCTTTGCTTGAAAAAGAAGCGGTCGATCAACCATTAACACGTGATTCACAATGCCTCACCCCCCTCAAAACCCATCCCACCCCGGCAACCCCGCCGACTGACACACCCACTCCGCCATCTGATCCTCATCCCAACCATCTTCCGGGATGTTCACCCACCGCTCCTCCGGGCTCTTCCCCACTAGCGGAGGCAACGGGTCCAGCGAACCTCCATTCATAAACGTCACCTTCACGTGCCGAGTGAATACGTGCATGCTCGCAAACCATCCCATGCCCTCGACCCCGTAAAATGGTGAGTTCCACCGCACTGCCTTCTTCACGCCCGGCACCTCTCGTACGATCAGATCATCCAACCGACGTCCGATATCCTGCTTCCACTCCGGCATCGCCGCAATATATGCCTGCACTGGCGCATCACCATCGCCCTTGGCAATCTGCGGATTCCCGCCGCTCAACAACACAGGTTTTCCCGCAGCCTTCGCCGCGGCTACTCGCTCCTCGAAACTCATTGACTTTTCAGACGTCTTGCCAGCCATTTTTGTTGCTCCGATTCACACTTCGCTTTCTCTCAATTACCTACGCCTTGGTATTGTAGCCATCTGCTCTAACCTGTCATTCCGAGCGCAACCGAGGAATCTCACCGCACCAGATTTTTCACTCCGTTCAGAATGACATGTCCCTCTATCGCCGATAGCGTGGCTTCTCCGTTGCCGATAGACTCCTTCCCGTATACCGAACCACATACCTAGGAACCCGACAAACCATGAGGCTTGAAGGCAAGGTAGCCGTCATTACTGGTGCCGCCAGCGGAATCGGCGCCGCTTCGGCGCGGCTCTTCACTCAAGAAGGCGCAAAGGTCTGCATCGCCGATATCGACGAGGAAAAGGGCCGACAGACCGCCGCCGACATCGCCGCGTCGGTCGGCGACGCGGTCTTATTCAAACGGCTCGACATCACCAGCGAAACCGACTGGGACGATGGTGTGAACGAAGTCCTAACCCGCTACGGCAAACTCAACGTCTTGGTCAACAACGCCGCGCTGGCGCACGCCGGCACCGTCGAAGAAACGACTGCCAAAGACTGGGACCGCGTCATGGAGGTCAACGGCAAGGGCACGTTCCTCGGCACCAAGGCCGTCATCCCCCACATGCGGGCCGATGGCGTCGGCTCCATCATCAACATATCCTCCGGCGCCGGGCTTGTCGGACAGGCATGGTCCGCCGCATACAACGCCTCCAAAGCCGCCGTCCACCTCCTCGCCAAATGCACCGCGATCCAATACGCCAAAGACGGCATCCGAGCCAACTCCGTCCACCCCGGGGCTATCGACACCCAGATGCTCCACGCCGGTTCCGAACAGATCGGCGAATCCGAAGCCTTCAACCGCCCCATGGGCCGCATGGGCACCCCCGAAGAGATCGCCCACGGCGTCGTATTCCTAGCCTCCGACGAATCCAGCTACATGACCGGCACCGAACTAATCATCGACGGCGGCAAACTCTCCGGCCAATGGCGCTTGGCAGATACGCCTTACGGCGCGGCATTGATGGGACAGTCGTGACCTACCGTCCCCTTTCGACACGAAAGGGGACGCGAGCGCAGCGAGCAGGGGTATGCTAGGACTACCACTGAAAGAGGCAACACTGTGAACACTCCCGAACCTATCCATCCCGGCGAGCACCTTGCAGAGTTCATTGAGGAACTCGGCATCAGCCAGTACCGCCTAGCCAAGACGATCGGCGTCCCACCGATCCGCATCAACGCGATCATCAAACGGCGCAGGGCCATCACCGCCGACACCGCGCTACGCGTAGGTCGCGCCCTCGGAACCACCCCCGACTACTGGCTAAACCTCCAGCGGATGTACGACATCGATTTGGCGCGCAACACCACTGACGTTAGCAATATTGAACCACTTGTGGAGGCGGCTACGCGGACCTAAACTGAGCCTTCAACCGTCCCATGGATCGAATGGGCACCCCTGAAGAGAACGCCTACGGCGTAGTCTTCATAGCCTCCGACGAATCCTGCTGCATGACCGGAACTGGACTCTTCATTGACGGCGGCAAAATCTCCGGACAGTGGCGGTTGACGGACACTCTCTACTGTGCAGTTCTGACAGGACGTGAGTGAGTAAGGGGCGGTTTCGTATTGGGTGTCGGACCAGCGAAGGTGCGTCCAATATTCTTCCGAAGAGGTGCTCCTTTAATTCGTTGGTAACAATTCGCGACTTCGCGGGTCAGTCACTCCCTCGAAACGCATCTCGATTATCTCGGCCATCGCTTCAACGCATTCATTGAAGCAATGCTCTGCCGTTTGGGGAGTCGCCCGACGATCGTGTTGGAGGGTGTTGGTCAATGAATGCGATTTCCTGCCCTTAACGGCGGTATCAACCGGCAATTGCATCGTGTCAATGACTCTTTTGACATCGTTGATACCGACTTCCTTGTCGATCTCATCTAGGTCCGATCTTGCTATACTCGTAAACTCGATCCACGCATCACGTAGCATCAACCCAACTTGTTGGCACTTTTCGGGTTGCGCGTTGCCAGAGAGGTTTACGCTTGCGGCATACAACTTGTCGCCTACATCCCAACTGAACTTATCAACAAAATAGGCAGGATTCGGCCAATCCATAGGCGAATTCCAGAGTTTCCATCTTTGCACCCGCCACAACCGGTGATCAGACATGAGCTGCCAATGGTTATTGAAAACCCAACCGGCAACCGGCATCTCGAGCGGCGAAGCTGATTCGTTCGCTTGATTGTGCCATTTCGAAGGAAATTCACCGCTGTCAATCTTGTCAAAGGCGATTTCGTTCACCGTCAAATGTTCGATGGGGATTTTCAATTCATGGATCATGCAAAGAGCCAGAGAGAATCCTCTTCCCCCTTCACTCCGGTAACCGCTCATGAACCCGCTGGGAATGATTGCTCCTATGTACGGCCATTCCAAAGACTCCCACACCACAAACAGATGTTCGCGACCATTTTTGGTCAACACCGTTACTTTTTGGACGGGTGCCGGGCCTGCTAATGCGCTTTCAAGCGCGATTAGGCACGATTGGGTTATGCCTGTCTCTCCTTGGACCCGAAATTCCATCAATGTGCGACTCCTTGAGTCAATCGATTGTCGTTACCGTCTTCCGCATCGATAACTGCAACCGGGATTTTGCCTTTCACAAACCTGTCTTTCGATTCTTGGCCCAACTGATCGAATACTTTGCCCCATGGGCAGGGCTTCTCAAGCAGGAAGCTAGGGAATCTCGACGACTTGTCTTCTAGCGTGAACATCTTGAATTTGCCGTCGAAAAACTCGGCCAACGTATCGGTTCTTTGTTGACCGCCGACGATTACTATCGCTGTTCCTTTCATGACCACTATGCAAAACGCGTCGGCGGTGGGCATCGCAGTGTTCTCTCGCGCGAATGTCGACGGCGATCGCCGGCAGAGGTCAGTCGTCCTCTGGATGAGCTAACTCCCACGCCCTGTCACGGATTCCCTGCGACAGGCCATTGCTGTTGGCGCAGATGAGAAGAGCGAATTTGCCCTGCCCTGCTTGAATTATCTCACGTGACCGCTTGACGCGGATGTGCAGGGTGCTTGAATACACCCAGCCTTCCTGTTCCGCCATGAACTCAGCCAATGCTTCGTCAGGGATGCTCAACTGGTTGAGATTAAGATAGTAGTGGACGAAACAACCTTTGCCGATTTCTCTCAGATGGGTTTCTATTTCACGTCGGTCCATCGGGTACCTGTTCAATTGTTCTCGAACGCCGCGAGTCCAGTCGTTCCCACAGGACACCTCAAGAGGCGGGATAAACGCCGAGAACGTGTCCTTCCCCGGGATTGGTCTTGTCAACGGTGAATTCTGGTGGGGGAGGTGGGATTCGAACGCGGACGACCGCAACCACATGCTCCTAAGGCATGCGCGTCTACTATTTCGCTACTTATCCGTAACCGAGATAGTACTTACCACGGCTCCCGCTGTTCACCAGACATATCCCAATACTCAATCTTGGAGTCACTAGATTCTTGGAAATAAGACACCCTCTTGCCTCCAGACTCTTGATCACCTCTGAACACCTGATTCGCGAAATTCCAATCCTGTTCTACGTTGGGTCGCTTCCCATTTCCCGACGAAAGATTCACATCTTCACCTGACATGCGATCCTCCCAAGACCCCGCCGTGTGACAGAAACCGACTTTATCCGACCACCTTCCGAGTTCGGCATACGACCATCTTTCCCTGTCATACAAATACCCAAGAGCGCTAATATCGTACCCATTGCTCTTCGTCACGCTCTTGGGGGACTTGGGGATGAGAAGCACTTCGTGGTCGGTGCCGCTCACTGCATCTTCATATCTCGGCAATTCTTGGAACTCTTTAACCTTGTCAAATTCAAGCGCACCTTTACATTCGACCAACACAACCGTTTTTCCTTTGAGGATGAAATCAGGGTACCATCCGCCGTAGGTTTTCTGGGGTCTTTCCCATTCCCATCTATACTTGTCGAAGAGTGCCGAGCAAATTGCTTCATGCTCCGTATCGAACTCGCGCTTCTTAAATTTCACCTTTTCCATGTCGCTCCTTCAGTGAATACTTTAATCACATGGCGAGAACAAAACCCAGTCTGAGAGTTCTCGATTTGATCGAGTCTGGTGGGGGAGGCGGGATTCGAACCCGCACGGCCTAAGCCACATGCTCCTAAGGCATGCGCGTCTACCATTCCGCCACTCGCCAATGTCTAATAGTACTGCCCGTCGGACATTCGCAGTCGTTCATCGCTCCTTGACGATGAGGCAGTCAATTGGTTTCCGAGTTTATGCGTTTTACGCACCGGGAGTGGTCTTTACTTCGCCAGCATCGGCGAAACGGACTAGCTCATCGACAGCATTACACAGGCGACGGAACGACCTCGAGGCATGGAACGCCGCATCGATATCCATCGTCGCCGAAAACCGTACTTGGTCTTTCGTTTCCTTATACGTCAACCCCGATGCAACTCTACGGTTGAGCCATTGCTTTGCCCCGTTGTACTCCTCAGCGTCGCCGTTAAAGTCTTTGTCAGATGCGAGAAACCAACTCTCGTACTCACGCTTGGCGCAAACTACGACTGTAGGAACGCCGACCGTGGTGGCACGAGCCCTATCCGCCAATTCGATCCCCAACTCCTTTGGGCAATCGGCATCCGCGTCTACTAGCACAAGAATCGCTGCACAACCATCGGTGATCGTTGCGTACCCCAAAAAGTCTTCAAGTCGTCTGACGATTCCTCCCTTGCCTTTCGCCATTTTGGGTCGCAACACACCGATGTCGTAGCGATCGCTTCGTTCGTGGAGAATTCGCCGCAACAAAACTGGCACCGCCGCCACATCGCCCGGACCTTCCACGATTGGCACGATAAACCGCATCGAGGGTGTCAACTGCGCGGTACCAAACCTTCCATGCTGTGCAGTTCACCGCTAGTAAAAAGACCGTTCATCACCGCTTTCGCTTGTGCCTGCGAAACAGGCCCGACCTCAGTGCATCCGTCCCGCATCTCAACCGCTCTCAAAGATTCGATCGGCAGTCGGTCGATGAGGTCAGGGCTGTGCGTAGTAGCCACTACCTGTGTTCGACTTGATGCTTCGACCATTACATCGGCAAGTACCGCGAGCGCACCGGGGTGTATCGTTAGCTCTGGCTCCTCAACTCCAACCAATGAATTGGGCACGTCTTGGTAAAAGGCCGTCAGTAACCCTAATAGGCGCACCGTGCCGTCAGATTCTTGAGTCAGATCGAACAGTGAGCCCGTACCGCCGTCTTCACCGACTTCGTGCCGCAACTTGACAACCAAGTATCCACCCGACTGGTCTACGCGCAAGTCGTTTAATCCCGGCACGATTTGGTTCAGGCTATTTTTTATCTCTCCAAGGTATGGCGAATCCAACTTGACCATCTCGCTTAAGACTGACCCCAGGTTTTGCCCGTCCTCAACTAAGAGATGCGGGTTCATCAACTTTCGCGGTTCACGCATCGCGTCGGGAAACAGTCGGTAAAACTGCATCCCTCTCACGAATTTCATAGCTTCGTCAACATCGCTTCCGATACCGCGGCCCATCAAATGCTGCGAACTGCGATTTTGCTCTATGGGACGGAAAAGGAAAAGCGCCCAAAATGGCATTGCAAGTTCAGAATCGTCGAACACGTAATCGTTGAACAGATCGCCGTACAGATTATCGCGGAACCCTTTAGGTGTGACTGCAATGCCGCCTTTAATCTCGAACTCAATCGGTTCCCAATTACTCGCGGCAGTTACTAGGGTACCGTGTTCCCTTTCTACGCGATAAACACCTTCCTGACTACTGATCTCGAACTCGTACCGCATCTCGAATTCGTCTTTGGCTACTTCGAAACCAACCTCGACGTTGCTGTGACAGCGCTGAGGATTCGTCATTCTGACCGCGTCAATCCCATGTCGAGAAGTCACAGCCGAATCGAGATTTCTATCGAGTGCGTCTTTGATGAAACGCAGGACGTCTAGCACGTTGCTCTTGCCGGACGCGTTCGGTCCAACAAGCACCGTCAACGGACCAAGTTCAAGGTCTAGGCTACGAATGCTCTTGAAGTTTCGAGCCCAGATCCTCGTCAAACGAAAATCTGATTTGTTTCGATTCGTCTGGTTTTGCATCGCACTCATCCCATCACAATCCTATCTTTTCGGTTCCTCTACGATTCGAACTTCAAGACGAAGGAACCGATGCAATTTCCCACTCTCTGGTGGGGGAGGCGGGATTCGAACCCGCACGGCCTAAGCCACATGCTCCTAAGGCATGCGCGTCTACCATTCCGCCACTCCCCCGCAACTTCAATGGTACTTGCCACCCCCACTCCTCTGGACTCCGGCTTTCCCCGGAGTGACGGTCTTTCGCCGGAATGACGGTGGTTATGTACAGTTCCCACAGTGGATGTCTGGTCGGTGTCTAAACCCCCTTCAATTCCCCCTTGGGCATCAAGGGGGAGGGTTATGTGATGTTCGACATCTGCCAAGCGTCCAGCGACTTCAATACGGCGTCGGTCCCCTGCGCTCGCAGCGAAACTCCCACACTATCCTCCCGTCCCGGATACACCCGAGCGGCGATGCATTGCTGGTCGTTCACGAACATCTCGACAATGCTCTTGTCGATGTAGACGCGGAGGCGCAACGGCTCGTCGTCTCCGAGCACGATCGGCGCCGTCTCCGGCGGTCGCGAGAGCGCGTCGGGGAGCGTGGACGAATACGACGTATCGAGCGACACGATGCTCTGCATGACGGGCACCTTTCTCGGTGCGCCGAACTTCGGCACTGCCGGTGCGCCGCTCGCCAGCAATGCTCCGCTCTTGGGCAGGTCGCGGTGCATCCGGAAGCCGCGCTCTTTGAAGAACGATATGCGGGTGTACTCCTCGCGGTTCGGCGACCGCAACACGTTCAGTTCTACCATCGGCGAGTCTTTGGCGTCGACCTCCAACACCAGCTCCATCGCGTTGCCCGATACATCGTCCAGCACCAGCTCCTCGTTCGCCGGCAACACCGTCTCCCCTAGTGAAGTGTGCTCACCGCGCAGCGACTCGACATCGCCCGCTGGTTCGATCTTCAACTCATCTTCGTAATCGCCGAGCGTTACCCGACGTGGCAACGACATGATCTGGTTCCAGCCTTCGGACGGGTAGCCGGGGTTCATGTTGTGGATGATGATCACGCCGCCCTCGCCGTCGGGCGTCGCCGATGGTGCGTGGACGCCTGACGGTGTCGACGCGCCGAAGTTGAACAGCCCGGCGCTGGTCACGACGAACTTGTCGCGCTCCATGTCGTAGTCGCCGAGGAGATACTGGCCGCCGCTCATGTGGCTGAAGAACGGGAGTATCCACCTGTCCCCTATCGGCCAAAAATACGGACATGCCCCGTCGTCGCCGACCAGCGTGAACCGGTCGTCCTCGGTAAACGGATGCAGGTACTCCCACGTCGCAAGATCCTTCGAGCGGAAGAGAAAATCGGCGGCGATCCGCTTCCCACCCGGACCGTCGGGCAACATTCCCGCTGAAAGCGAATAGTAGTAGTCACCCTTCTTCCAGATGCACGGGTCGAAGACCGTGTATTCCTGCGGCGAGCCGTCCTGCGGGGGCGTCGGTATAACCGCCTGCCCCGTCACCTTCTCCCAGTTCAGCAGCAATGGATCGCTCGAAGTTGCCACCATGTTACCCACCTGCGTCCCGTGATACATCGCAATCACCCGGTCATCCTCTACCAACGTCGCACCCGAAAAACAGCACTCCTCAGGGTCGGGGTAGATCGCATACGGCAAATCCCGCCAATGGATCAAATCGTCGCTGATCGCATGACCCCAGTGCACCCGCGGGTCTTCCGGCGGATACCCCTGATAGAAAAGGTGCCACCTGCCCTGCCAGAAGCACAACCCGTTCGGGTCGTTCAACGTGTTCTCGGGATTGACGTAGTGGTAAATCGGCCGATGTGGATCCCCCGCCTTCGCATTTCGGGAGGCGATCATGCGTTGGAGCAAGGGGTTTTCCTTCAACTGCGCCTCCTGCTCCTCCAACGTCTCCGCCCACGTGTAATGCGGCGCCAGGGATTTATATTCGCTCTCGGTCATGGTTGTTCCTTGGTGGGTGTTATTGCAAGATGTCGTCATTCCCGCGCTGGCGGGAATCCAGGGTGGGATGCATGACGGGTGTTTCGGTTCAACGTGCAACAACGATAATATCCACTGTGAACTAAGCGGAACGCAACTCTGTTGCACGAGGAGAACCAAATGTCAGACATGCAGATCGAGATGATTGTTGACGAACAAGCCCTGGTCGGCGAGGGTCCGGTTTGGGAACCCAAGACCTCGGTCCTCTACTGGACCGACATCCGCGGCGGACGGTATTTCAAATACGATCCTGCAACCAATGTGAACGTGACGATCCACAACGGCATCTTCGTCGGCGGTGCGGCCGTCAACAAGAACGGCGGCCTGACGTTCGGGACGTGGGAAGGCGTCATGCTTTGGCGCTCCGACTCCGACTGGCAGTGGTTGCACCACGAGCCGGAGATGCGGGAGCGGATGCAGTTCAACGATGTCACCGCCGGGCCTGACGGCAGCTTCTACGCCGGCAGCTATTTCGAGGACGCGCCCCGCGGCGAACTCCTCCGTTTCAATCCCGACGGCTCCCACGAACTCATCGCCGACGGACTCGGCATTAGCAACGGAATGGGCTTCTCACCCGATCTCACCGTCTTCTACCACACCGATTCGCTGGCGGGCGAGATTTACGCCTACGACTACCACGCCGCAACGTCGGAACTCACGAACCGTCGCATTTTGGTGAAGTTGGATCCGAGTGAAGGCATTCCGGACGGTATGACGGTCGACGGCGAGGGCAACATCTGGTCGGCCACTTGGGGCGGCGCTCAAATTATCCAGTTCGATCCCGACGGCACCGAGATGAGTCGCATTAAGTTCCCGGCCGTTCAGACCTCGGCAGTAATGTTCGGCGGCGCTGGTCTCACTGACATCTACGTCACAACCGCCACATTCGGCACCGGAGACCCGATCACCGACAACGATCCGCCCGCGTACCACTCAATCTCAAACCGCGGCGGTCAGCTATACCGCGTTCGGCAGGACAAGGTCCAAGGCAAAGCAGAATTCGAGACCGACTTTCACTGGGAGTGAATGTAAGAGCGGAGTTCGTCGATCAATCGACCGATGCTAGGCGGCGCACCAGCTGATCAACGTCGTCCAAACCCACAGCCACGGCATCAGCTTCCAACCAATTCTCGTAAAAGTTGACGTGTAGACCGCTGGCGGTGAGGAACCAGCGATGGATGTCATCATCTTCGGATTCTGCCGCCAACTGACCAGCGGCTCGGAACAAGGCCGCATGGTTGCGGTGCTGCCAACCGCGAACATCCGCGATGGCCTTGACTGCCTGAGCAGCCGCGCCCCAACCCTTTTCCGACGCCTGCCGGGCATCGCCAGCAGCGAGCTCGGTTCGCGCCTGCTCCAACAGAGCAGCGGCGGAACTACGGTATGTGGATTGGGTCGTCATCGGAATTCTCAATGCGGAACTGATCGGCAACGCCATTTTATCAGGGACACTGCCAAGTCCTTCTGAAAGCAGCGTAGGTGGGTGAATAATCTAAGACGCCTGCCCTACCCCCGCCGGTTCTCATCAAATCCCAGATGAGCGCGTGACGCCGTAGGCTCTGTCTGCCCCTGATACCGACTCCGCAAAGCCTCGGACCCGTATGGATTCTCCGCTGGTGTCGAGAGATATTGGAAAGAGATCTGCCCTATCGGCATTCCTTTGTATAGCGTCAGGGGCAACCGCGAAACGTTCGACAGCTCCAGCGTCAAATGTCCGTCCCATCCAGGGTCCACGAACCCGGCTGTAGAGTGGATGAGCAATCCGATGCGACCAAGCGAGCTTTTGCCTTCCAACCGCGCTACAACCGAGTCGCTGAGACTGATCCGTTCAAGGGTATTTCCCAAAACAAACTCGCCGGGATGAAGAATAAACGGCTCGTCGTCCTCAATCAATACCATCTCGTTCAGATTCGGTACGTCCTCCCGGAGGTCAACGTAAGGTGCGGTCGAGTTGCGAAATACTAGTACTTTGTCGTCCAGATGAAGGTCAACGGAGGCCGGTTGGACATCCGTCGAATTGAACGGGGTAATTCCGATGTGCCCGGAAGCGATCTCATCCCGTATGCTCTTGTCGCTCAATACCATTTCACTAACCAAAGCACGCCCCACAGTCCTTGCCGTGGAGCGTGCGTTATCGGATTCTAACTTAGCGATTCTTGGACTATTCGGTATCCCCGTCGGCGTTCTTGTCGACGCAACCCGACTGAGCAATCGCGAACTTCGCCGTGATGCTCGCACGGACCTCGACATCGCCTGCGCTGATGGGTGTGCTCGGGCCATCAAATGCGGCCGATTCTGCCCTCGCAAATTGAACGTTGTCGAACACCGGAGTGGAAGCGACCACTTCGCTGGCACTCAGCAACATGCCAACTTCAACACCGAACGCGTCGGCATATAGTTCTGCGCGATGCAACGCGTCTTGGACAGCCAGATTACGCGCCTCGTCGACCGTTTCAGACGATTGATCTGCCCGGAACGAGATTGAATCGATCCGAACGTTGTCGCCAGCGGCGGTAGCCGCGACATCGATCACCGCACTGAGAATGTCCGCATTCTTGTCTTCCGACGTGTCGGATGCGCCTACCTCGATGCCGTCATCAGACGTCTCGGCGACGTCGATCTCGATGCGAACTCGGTTTGACACGCGGTATCCGGTGATGACTTGACGGCTCCTGCGTCCGGTGAGTCCCTCGCCCACTTGGACATCTTCCTCAACCCAAGTAGTCTCGGGCCGGATATTCAATCGCGTCGTCGTGATTTGATCGTCTGTGACGCCCTGCTCCTTGACCGCATCGATGACAAGTTGCATCGAAGATGCCGCCGTGCTGCGAGCTTCGACCACCGTTTCAGCGGTCACATCGACGCCCAGCTCGACGACGCCGATATTTGCGGGTAGCGTAACGACGCCGGATCCCTGAACCGTGATTCCATCGGTCCGGTAATCGCAGTACGTCACCTTGCTGTTTTCCTGTTCAGATAAACGAGCAACGAAACTGCTCAACGGTTCGGGCGTGGGCGTCGCGGGGTCTTGGGCACTCAAGCTGAGCACCGATACTGTCGAACCGACAACGGCCAAAGTTGCCACGATCGCGATGGCGATGTGTTTCCTCATTTTCAACATGTTGATGTTTCCTCTCCAATTAACTGGTTCGTGAATGCCAATCAAATTGGCTTCTGTAAACAAAGACGAACCACGACTTTACTTTGTTCCATGCCAACCCTTGATTATCGTCAACGAAGCGTTCGAGGTGTTAAGGAGTCGGGGTCGGTGTTGCGGTCGGAGTGGGAGATGGCGTAGGTGTCGGTGTACACATGGGTATCGGCGACATCGTGGCGGTCGGTTCGGGTGCCGTAGATGCTGTTGGAGAACCAGTCGGTACAGGTGCCACAGTCGGCGGTATGGCACACGGCAACGGAGTAGGGGTCTCCATACCATCGAGAGTTTCGGTAGATTCTGCTTGTTGTGCTTTCATCGCAGTAGCGGCAGCGGGCGTAGGCATAGCGGTAGGCTCTGGCACAGATTCACGTTCAACCACGACGGTGACTTCTCGCACAACCTCTTTTTCAACCTCCACGATCCTCTCGACTTCCACCTCTTTTTCAACGAGAACGGTTCGGACGGCGATCTCGCCGACAACCTGTACTTCCTTCTCAATAACTACGGTGATTGGCACCTCCTTCTCAACGACTACGGTGACTGGCACCTCCTTCTCAACGACTACTTTTTGCTCGACAACTTTCTCGACTTCGACGATCTTTTCCACCTCGACGGTCTGCACAACCGTTTCACCTGCCACTTGTACTTCCCTTTCAACGACCACAGTGACGATCACATCTTTTTCGACTTCGAAGACCTCGGCACCTCCAAACGCAGCGGGGGCAGCCGACGCGCTCGACAGCTGAGATTCTTCGGATTCAACGTCAAACTGATCAATCGTGTCAGTCGCGTATTCTGTTATGTCTCCAATCGTGAGAGCCGCGACCCCAATAACCGCGACGGCGACAACCACTAATGATCCAGCAACTAAGGCACCACGTAAGCCAATGCCGCGGCGTTCAGCACCCGGATTGAGTATCTTTTCCACCTCGTCGTTTGAATATCCCTGATCAGCCAAAGTCTCTGGCGTGAGCGCGAACGATCGTGGTGCTTCGATGGTGTCCAGCGATCGTAGCAACCGGGATGTCTCGCGCACGGTTCGCAGTTCGTCGACATCCACACCCGCTGCGCGCAGACGTTGTTCTACGCCTTCGAGTTGTGTGTTACTCGCCGAATCGAGGTACGCGGTGATCAGAGCATCCACGGGGTCCGGACTTCGAATCATTCTTCGCAACCTATCGATCACCGCAAGTCACTCCTAATCGACTCGTAGCTCGATAGGCTATTTTTTCGCGGGTCCCTCATATTGAAATGACGTTGCGTGAGCCTATTTTGTTCCTTTTTCAACATCGTCATGAACTCCGGGCCACCAATCCATCTGACAACAACCCCGGAATACTCTGCAAGCAGTCTCGAACGCGTCGTCGAGCGCGGTTCAATCTCGACTTCACGGTGCCGACGTTTACGCCGCAGACAGCCGATGCGTCGTCATAGCTCTCGCCCTGAACGTCGATCAACACGATGACCTCACGGTGTTCGTGGCTCAGATCGCCGACGCAGTGCTCCAACGCGTCGCGTAACTCGACGTTGACGGCGACAGCGTGTGGCGAAGGATTGTTGTCGGCAAGCGTGGTGAGGAACGGTGCGTCCTCTTCATCGACCGAGGCCTCGCGTCGTCGTTTCTGGCGTCGGAAATGGTCGTACGCCTTATTTCGCGCAATCCGTAATAGCCAAGCTCGCAAATTACTACCTTGCAACTTCGAGATGCTACGGAACGCGGAGATGAAAGTCTCCTGCGTGACATCGTCGGCGATCGCATGCTGGCGCGTCAGGCTCATGGCGAGTCCGTACACGGCGTTTTGATGCAGCGCGACCAGACGATTGAAGGCGTCGACATCGCCATTCTTCGCCATCGCCAACACCAAATGTTCAGGAGTCTGCATCTAAATCTCGTCGGATTAGCGTATCTGAGGGTGGCAATAGAATTGCTTAGGATATGACGCACCACATCTGGTCACAGCTACGCGACGTCGCAGAGATGTTCATCATAACCGCGCTCGTGATCGTATTCATCCGCACCGTCGCCATTACCTACACTGTAAACGGCCCGAGCATGGAGCCGACGTTCATGGAAAATCATCGCGTCTTGGTCAACCGATTCGGCGCGATCGGTTTCTGGGGTGTGTCGCTCTACGGTCAACCGAACTTCGTATTCGCGGGTCCCGAACGCGGCGACATCATCGTTTTCGAACCGCAGCAGCCCGGAACCGAGAAAATCGTCAAACGCGTCATCGGCCTTCCCGGCGACAAAGTCGACATCCACAACGGGACCGTAATCGTCAATGACATCATGACTAGCTACACCGATTCCCACACCGCACCTAAGAACCATCTCGATTTTCCCATAATCGTGCCGCCCCACGAGTATTTCGTCCTGGGCGATAACCGCGACCAGTCCAACGACTCACGAAACTGGGGCTACGTCCCAACGGAAGACATCGTAGGTAAAGTCTGGCTGCTCTACTGGCCGTGGCGCAAAACCTCAACCTATTGACACCGTCAAAAAGTGCGTCATTCCGATAGCCAGATTCATCTTCAACATAACGCTGCTGCTCCCAAGCACAGGAATCACCCTTTGACGTGTTCGCGAACCAAAGGCGGCGCGGCGAGCGAAGCGACGGCATAGGCGCGCTACCGATTGGCGCTGTTGCAGTTACCCGTTAATCCCCGTCCGTGGTCCATCCTTGGCGGAAGTTCTACGCTGGATTCCCAATGCGCCGCAAAC
This sequence comes from Dehalococcoidia bacterium, assembly GCA_965208645.1. Classification (GTDB taxonomy): domain Bacteria; phylum Chloroflexota; class Dehalococcoidia; order Lucifugimonadales; family Lucifugimonadaceae; genus Bin127. Next base: position 2,545,866 of record OZ242350.1, read on the forward strand.
TGGTGCCGCCGGTCATTCATTAACACGTTGCTCTGCTTTGACGATGGTTTTCTTCCCTGGCTACCTTTCGGATTTCGGTGCTTGTCTCGAATTTATTTCTGATTCTTTCGGTAGAGAGGGAGATCGTTAAAACCACGCCCTAGCCATGTCAATTCATCGCGATCGAAACGACGTAACGCGGTTCCACCATTTGTTGTCGCGCCCGTTCTCCATAAGTCTCTTTTCCACCTCCGGCGAAAGCTCAATTCCTTGTTCGCGGAGGTCCACCTTAATGCGTTCCATGGCTCGTTGCTCTCCAATTTTCTCACCACGTTTTTCGCCTTTTGCGAATGCCTTTGCGATGGCTTTTTGCCTAGCCTGTTTACGGATCTCGGTTCGTGTTTCGAACAATTGCCTGACTCCTTCGATAATCATGGCGATCGCGACGACGAACGCCCAGTTGAGTTACGGCGAGCCGGTAAACTCCGATGCTCCAGTGGTCTGCTTCAGAGTATACCCACCACAGAAACAGCGAGACCGCACCGATTAGTGCGAACCCGCTGCCATGCCATGCCACGCCGCGTTCTTCTAAATTCGCAGTCAGTTCGTCTATCGTCAATGTTCGTTAGTCTTCCTTGTACCGGCGCAGCCGATGCCATTTTCATGGACAGCTTGTAGTTGAATCCAGCGCGAATTGTGTTCCTGCAATTCGTTCGTTTCAAGCCGAAGTTTTGTGTCGGTACATCAACGCCTCTGCCAAATGGTGGTTCTCGATCAACGCCGTCTGCTCAAGATCCGCTATCGTCCGTGCAACCTTCAACACTCGGTGGCACGATCGCGCCGACATCCTCAGGTGTTTCATCGCGCTCTGCAACAACGATTTCGCGTCGTCGGACATCTTGCACGAATCCCAAACCTCAACCGGACCCATCAGAGCATTCGACATCACGGTTGATCCCTGGAATCGTTCGTGTTGTAATTGAACCGCGACCATGATGCGCTCCCGCGCCGATGCGGACCCTTCTTCGACCGGCGGCGTGATCAACTTCTCGTATTCGACCCGCGGAACGTCAACAAACATGTCAATGCGATCGATCAACGGTCCCGAGATTCGTCGCTGATATCGCGCTACTGCAGGTTCGCCGCAAGTGCACGGCTGCTGCGAATCGCCGTGATAACCACACGGACAGGGATTCATTGCGCCCACCAGCATAAAACTCGCCGGGAACGTTGAACTTGTCCGAGCCCTGCTGATCGTTACCGTCCGGTCCTCGAGTGGTTGACGTAACGTCTCCAAAGTCGCATTCCCAAACTCCGGCAACTCATCGAGGAACAACACCCCACGGTGGCTGAGCGTCACCTCGCCCGGTCGTGGTATGCTCCCGCCGCCGATGAGTCCCGCATTGGAAATCGTGTAGTGCGGGGCTCGGAACGGCCGATGTGTGATCAATGGACTTCCCGAAGGCAGTAATCCGGTAACCGAATAGATCGTCGTGACCTCCAATGCCTCCTCGGCCGTCATCGGCGGCAAGATCGATGGCAGACACCGTGCCAACAGAGTCTTTCCGCACCCCGGTGCTCCCATCAAAACGATGTTGTGATTCCCAGCCGCCGCGATCTCCAACGCCCGTTTCGCTTGTTCCTGTCCGCGCACGTCGCGGAAATCGTATCCTGTCCTAACAGCAGGTATCCCGTCGAGATCAGGGATGCCACCACCTTGCACCGACGGTAGGTCTGCTTCGTCACGAAGATACTCTACGACTTGGCGCAAAGTTTCCACCGGTCGTATATCGATTCCAGGGACTAGAGACGCCTCCTTCGAGTTGACGCGCGGCACGAACGCGGTGTCGTACCCCCGCTCCTTGCCTTCGCGCAACATCGGCAACATCCCATGCGTCGTCCGCAACTTGCCGTCGAGCGCGAGTTCGCCCAAAAACAACGACTTGCTTACCGCATCCGGTATCTGTCCACTGCATACCAAGATTCCGATGGCGATCGGCAGATCGTAAGAAGGTCCCGTCTTCTTGATGTCCGCCGGTGCCAGTGAAACAGTGATTCGCCGCAACGGGAACTCCGCACCCGAATTTCTGATCGCCGCGCGCACTCGCTCTCGCGACTCCTGAACCGACGAATCGGGTAATCCGACGATGTTGAACCGGGGTACGCCCGGCGATATATCCACCTCAACCTCGACTAGCTGACCATCTACTCCATGAACTGCGCATGTGTTCGTCTTTGCCAACAATTTTTCGTCCTTTTCTTTTATAGTTATGCCCAAGGTCACAACTCACATTTATGAAATGATACATCTATGCTATTCATTGCAAGATGTCGATGGCGAAATTTTTTGGAATTTTCACACATAATTTTCGCTAAGTTACTCCCAAACCGAAAATCCCCGCGCCCGATCCGCAAAAATGAGCATCCGCTACCAATCCGACGGTCACATCGCGGTCATCACACTTGACAACGCTCGTCGAGCCAACGCAATTGATAAGGCCCATGCGCTCGAGCTCGCTGACGCTTGGCGCAACGCTTGGGAGGATCGCGCGGTCAGAGCTATCGTCGTAACCGGGGAGGGTGACCGTCATTTCTGTGGCGGTCACGACCTGTCCCTGCGCGATGACGTCTCCGACGAAGAACACCACTTCCTGTCGTTGGAGCGCATCTTCCGACAACCCGCCGGTTACATCAACGGAATGCAATCTGGCATCGACGGTGGTATGGCCGACCATTTCCCACGCATACACAAACCCGTCATCGCCGCCGTTAACGGCTGGGCTGTCGGCGCCGGACTCTACCTCCTACTTGCCTCCACCGATATCCGCATCGCCGCCATCGGGCAAGCCAACTTCCGCTTCGGCCTGATTTCCCGTGGCTGGGTCGGCGCGGGTCCCGGAGCAACGCTCCTTCTCAAGCAACTTCGATACGTCGATGCGATGAATATGCTCCTCGCCGACACAACGGTCAACGCCGAAGAAGCCGTCCGAATCGGTCTCGTCAATGAAGCGGTTCCGCCCGACCAACTCATGGCTCGCGCCTTCGAGATCGCCCATCGCATCGCCGAAATGCCACCACTCGCCACCATCAAAATGAAGGAGTTCGTCCACCGATTCGCAGACCTACCGGTCGAACAGGCCTGGAACATCCAATCGTTGATCAACTCCCTCCTCCTTCACACAACGCAAGACGCCCAAGAAGGTCGAGATTCGTTCCTCGAACGCCGCGACCCTACCTACACTGGCGAGTATTCCGGCCTAGAAGGCTTTTACGAGAACACATCCGACGAAGAACGCGCCCGTCTAGATGAACTCAAACGACAGATAGACTGGTAGCCATAGAGGCACACCGAAGAGTCATCGTTAACTATGGACCGTTGGAATTACGCACGCGACGAACATCCGCCCTACTGCACCTGCGTCAAGTGCGTCGAGGATCGGAAAGACGGCAAGAGCCCGCGTGCGCGAAGATCGGCGCATTCAGGCAACCCGATTGAACGCTTACTCTCTAGGTTGAAGCGTTTTTTCGGCGGGCACTGAACACCCTCGCTCGGTTCATTCGCGGCCCAACATCCACCACCAAATCCATCCGAACAGCGCGCCTAAAACCACGCACACTGGCAACGACGCGATCACGATCACTTCAGTTCCCGCCGCGTCGAACTGAAACCACAATGCCAGACTGAAGCCGATCGCCACGCAGGCTCCAACTACGGCCCCCAACAATATGTAACGTTTGACGCTCACTTCGTCAATGTTAATCCAAGGCTTGCCCTGTACAATTTCGCTGCGCAAAGGTAGGTGACACTGATGACCAACTCCAACGGCAAAGTTCTTCGCAGCGAGGCATGGTTCGGCCCCCGCGATCTCGAGGGTTTCCTTCACAGATCCGGTCTTAAGAACCAAGGTTGGGACGAAGATTCCTTCGTTGGGAAACCCGTCATCGGCATCGCCAACTCGTGGAGCGAAGCCACACATTGCAACTCCCACCTCCGCGTCATTGCTGAACACGTAAAACGCGGTGTCATTGCCGCCGGAGGCTTCCCCCTCGAATTCCCGACCATCTCCCTCGGGGAGTTCTTTCTCACTCCCACGTCCATGCTCTACCGCAACCTCATGGCCATGGATGTCGAGGAAATGATCCGCGGTCTGCCCATCGACGGCGTCGTCCTGCTGTCGAACTGCGACAAAACCACTCCAGCAATGCTCATGGGTGCCGCCTCTGCAGATCTCCCAGCAATCATCGTCACTGGAGGGCCGCAACTCAAAGGCAACTGGCGAGGCGAAGAGCTCGGTTCATGCACCGATTGTCGCCGGTACTGGTCAGAACTGCGCGCTGGCACCATAACCCAAGCCGAATACGACTCGATGGAAGAAGCCATCTATCGCTCGCCCGGCCACTGCATGGTCATGGGCACCGCCAGCACGATGTCGGTCATATGCGAAGCCCTCGGCATGACGCCACCCGGCGGTGCGGCCATCCCCGGCGCCGATTCCCGGCGCCGGGTATTCGCAGAACGCGCCGGTACCGTCGCCGTAGATCTCGTTCGGCGAAAAACTCGACCGTCCGAACTCTTGACCGAAGGAGCCTTCGAAAACGCCGCCCTCGCCTTGCTCGCCTTGGGCGGATCCACAAACGCCATAATTCATCTCACCGCCATCGCTGGTCGGGCAGGCATCGAACTACCCCTCGCCAAGTGGGAAGAACTCTCAGAAAGAGTCCCGGTAATTGCCAACCTCAAACCCTCCGGCAAATACCTGATGGAAGACTTCTTCTACGCTGGCGGAGCTCCTGCATTCTTCAAGAAAATACTGCACTTGTTGAACCAAGACTGCGTAAACGTAAACGGCAAGACCCTCGCCCAAAACGTTGCCGATGCCGAATGTCATGACGACAACGTAATCCTCGATCCCGGCCACGCCTTGTACCCGGATGGCGGGATTTCAATCCTCAAAGGCACGCTTGCACCCGACGGCGCGGTGATCAAACGCTCCGCAGCATCTTCTGACCTATTGCAACACACCGGCCGAGCCGTCGTGTTCTCCAGTCCGGCAGACCTCCATCGACGCATCGACGACCCGGATCTCGATGTAACTGAAAACGACATCCTCGTGATGCAAGGCGCTGGTCCCATCGGCGGCCCGGGCATGCCCGAAGCTGGTTTCATGCCGTTGCCACGCAAAATCCTCGAACAGGGGATTCGCGACATGGTCCGCATCTCCGACGCCCGCATGAGCGGCACTGCATTCGGAACCGTCGTCCTCCACGTGGCACCCGAGTCCGCCATCGGAGGTCCGCTAGCCCTCGTCCGAAATGGCGACATGATTTCCCTTGACGCCGATGGTGGTCGCCTCGACCTCTTAGTCGACAACGCCGTATTAAGAAGGCGGCAAGCTGACTTCGAAACGTCCGAAGCAGTCACCCAAATGCAACCCGAACGCGGTTACATGCACGTATACAACCGCCACGTCATGCAAGCCCAACACGGCTGCGATTTTGATTTCGCCGTTGGCAGCACACCCGTTGCGACGCATGTTGAGATGGAGGGACACTGAATGTAGGGATCAACCAAACTGAACCCCCTGATCCGCTAGATCAATCATGTCCGGTTCGCGATTGGCGAATGCGGTCAACATGACTGGCAAATCCGGATATTTTCCGGAGAAGTAATCCTCGATCGTAAACAGTTGAAGCTTCGGATACGTTCGTCCAGCGATTTCGACCGTTCCGACGGCGAGGTCACTGCGCACACCAGATGTAGTCGAATTGTTGTCCATCACTATTAGGACACCCATGATCGCTCCGCTGTCGGCCATGCTGCCCAACATCTCGCGTACAACACTCGCACCGACGTTTTTGCCGCCTTTGACTTGCGCCATCACCAAATGGCGTTGTCCATTATCGCGAGCGTAACCGCGCCCATCAATCCCGCGATCCCCCGTTTTCCGTTCATTTGGCAACATCCCGCGCAGTCGCGAAACCGCCCATGCTTCAAATTGAAACGGGTCCCGATCGAATAAGTCACGGGCCGCGTCCATGTCTTCAGGTCGTCCGATCACGTTCGGCTGTTCATTCAAACGCTCGCGAAATCGGAATTCAACCACTGCGATGGCAAGGTGTGTGATGTCGATTCCGATCCAAGGGCGGCCTGAAGCTTGCGCGACATGCAGCGTAGTACCGCAACCGCAATATGGGTCCATCACCAATCCATCCTTCGGACAAGCCACTTCGACCAGTTGCTTTAACAACCCTTCCGGCTTTTGCGTTGGATAACCTAAATACTCCTTGCCCTTGTTGTAGTTCGTGAAACCGATCGGGTCGAGTACCAGGTTCTGCGGACCGGAAGGCGTGTCCGCTGCCGCGTATCGTTTCAATCCTGGCCAAAACCCTCGTTGAGGGTGATGAATCAATCCAGCATCATCCAACGCGTCCAACCTGTCGTGGACACCAACGATTGCCCGATAGTCGGGAATGAAATTCTCTTCGATCCACTCTGCGTAACTGCTGGTTTTAGGGATCGCCCAATGGCGATTCCTAGCGTCAACATCGTAACCACTCCATGGTTTGCCGCTCTCCCCTCCCCGTTTTTCGGCTGCTGTGAGGTCTCCAGTTCTAAACCGACCAAATTCGTCCGAAGACGGATAGCGTTTTGCCAGCTCCGATTCTGTGCGACTGACGGATATTGCTTGACCTCGCCAATACGAGACGTCGCCCTTCGCGTACAGAAAAATCGTATCGACTATCCGACCAAATCGTTTCGCATCGTTGTGCGCGGTAGCCCGACGCCAATAAACTGCGTTTCGATAATTTGTGGCTCCGAAAACCGCGTCCAAAAGCAACTTCACGTGATGACTAGCGGTGTCGTCACAATGCAGATACAGAGAACCTGATTGCTTCAATAGCCGCCGCATTTCATGAAGCCTCGGAGCGAGATGGCAAAGATATGCGAACATGCCGGAACGGCCCAGCATAGTCTCAAATCCTTGGATCACGGTTGCCAATTCGCCACCAGCCGCTAACGCAGAGTCACGGTCCTTAACGGCCTGTTGCCCCCAACGCCAAGTGTCCTCGAATGCGCGCGCTTGAGCCGACGCATCTCCGAGACCAGATACAAAAAGTTGGTTGTAGGTTTGGTTCGAATTGAACGGCGGATCAAGATAAATCAGGTCAACCGAATCGGATGGCCATTGACGCATCCAGTCAAAGTTGTCACCGTAGTACAGGGAGTTTGGAAGCATTTCGACGATGCAATAATCCTCGGAGTTGATACAGATCAACTATACGGACATTTTCGAATTCGTCACGAGGAAATGGCAGGTTATTCAGACGATCTAGCGGTTCCAGCGCTCTACGGTGTAACCGCATCCGCAGGTATCAACCCTTCGGCCTTCATCTCAGCCCACACGTCGCCCGGTATCGTCTGCCCTACCAGCGCGAAGTTCTCCTCCAACTCCGGCACTGATTGCGCGCCAGGAACTACGGTCCCAACGACCGGATGCGCCAGCACGAACTGCAAGGCGGCAGCCTTCAAATCCACATCGTGCCGACGGCAAACCGCATCTAACATGCGCGCCCGTTCGACGAGATGCGGCGGCGCGATTTCGTAGTTGAATGTCACATCGCCATCGAGGTCGCGAGCCAGAATGCCGCTGTTGTAGGGCCCGCCGACGATAATCTTAACGTCTCGCTCGACAGATAACGGCAGGAACTCGGGATAGGCATCGTGGTCAAGCAGGGTGTATCGTCCTGCCAGTAACACCGCATCAATGTCGAACCGACGTATGAACGCCGCCGGCATCTGCCACTCGTTCATGCCGCACCCGATCGCCTTGATCACGCCCTGTTCTCGCAGATCGATCAACGTCGGAAACGCCTCCTCAACCGCCTGTTTCTCACCATACGGCTGTGTATCCGGGTCATGAACCAACACAATCTCGACATGATCCGTACGCAATCGCTCCAAACTATCTTCGATCGACCGCATCACATCGTTCCGCGTCCAACTATCCACGCTGTAGTGGTCGGCGAAATTGTCTGGCGATTCTGCTGCGGTCATGCCGCCCTCATACACCTCCAACACGCGTCCAACCTTCGTAGAAATAACGTAGCTGTCGCGGTCGATGCCTGCGAGCGCCGCGCCGTACCTGACCTCACTCCTTCCTGAACCATACAGCGGTGCCGTGTCGAAATAGTTGATGCCGAGTTCATGGGCCCGTCTGATGATCCGACCAGCCTCGTCGCTCGCCGTCCCTCCGAACACCCCGTCGCCAAGCACCATGCCGCTCAGAGGCGCGCCGCCCAATCCGAGTTGCGTAACCTCGACGCCGTGTTTTCCGATTGCGACTTTATCTAGCGGGTTCAACGTATTGCCTCAATATTCTGATCGTTCAAGAAACCATCGCCGCAATCGAATCTCCGACCGCGGCGGTAGTCGACGATCCACCTAAGTCCGGTGTCAGTATCTCGCCTTCGCTTAACACATCCTCGACCGCGCTGCGCACGGCATCGGCCGCATCACTCTCTCCTAAGTGGTCCAACATCAACGCCGAGGTCAGTATCTGTGCCATCGGGTTGGCAATACCCATGCCAGCAATGTCCGGCGCACTGCCATGCGTCGGTTCGAACATCGATGGACTCGTCCGCGTTGGATCGAGATTGGCACTCGACGCCAATCCCATCGAACCGGTGATAATTGCGCCGATGTCAGTCAAGATGTCGCCGAAGAGGTTCGAAGCCACTACCACATCGAAATTCTGCGGCCGACGAATGAAGTCCATGCACGCGGCGTCGATCAGCAATGAATCGGTCGTGATATCGGGATAATCTCCCTTAACCGCGTCGAACGTCCGATCCCATAGCACCATACCGTAGCCCTGCGCGTTCGATTTGGTGATTGACGTTACGTGCTTTTTCTTGTTGCGCTCACGACATAGCTCGAACGCGTAGCGAATGACTCGCTCGCATCCCTTGCGGGTGAATACCGCCGACTGCACCGCTACCTCGTCCGGAAAGTCCCGGTACTGGAATCCACCTACGTTGGCATACTCGCCTTCGGTGTTCTCACGCACCACAATCAGATCAATGTCATACGGTTTAACGTCCTTCAACGGAGAGTCAACGCCGGGCAACAAGACCGACGGCCGCACGCATGCGTACTGATCGAACGCACGCCGGATCGGCAATAGTAGTCCGTTCAGCGTAATGTGATCCTGCACCTCCGGGTGCCCTACCGCGCCGAGGAATATGGCGTCAAATCCCTTCAGCTGCTCCACGCCGTCCGACGGCATCATCTCACCGTGTTCGAAGTAGTACTCCGAACTCCACGGGAATTCAACGAACTCCCACTCGATGTTGTGCCTGCCCGCAAGTGCGCGCAAGACTTTCAGCGCTTCGTCGACGACATCGACGCCGATACCATCGCCCTTGATCACCGCGATACTGTGTTTACCCAATTTCAGACCTTTCCCACAATGTCATTCCCGCGTAGGCGGGCGCTTCAGCGGGCGGGACGCCCATCCAGAGCAGACCAAACAAAGCACGACGCTACACCACACCTCAAGCCGATCGCGCTTCGATAATCTCCAACACACCGGCGATGTCGTTCTCGCCCCAATCGTTGTCCATCATCGCGTGGAATAGCTCCTCGGACTTGATCGCCAATTCCAGCGATAGGTTCTCGGCCTTTGCCAAGTCTTTGATGATGCCCATGTCCTTGTCGAGGTTGCGGACCGGCGCAGCCGAGTTCTCAAAGTCTCGAGCCGCCGTTATCGGAGTACTGCGCTCAACCATCGCGCTACCGCCCCAAGCGACACTCAGCAACTCGCCTGCAACCTCGATATCAACACCCGCGGCGTTTGCCAACGCGAATGCTTCGGCGGCCGCAACCGTGTTGACCCCAACCAGCAACTGGTTGATTAGCTTCATCGCCGTCCCCGCGCCGTTCTGTCCCATGTAACGCACGTTGGCACCCATCAACTCGAAATACGGCATCGCTTTCGTAAATGCCTCTTCCGAACCGCCGCACATGATCGCCAGCGTCCCGGCGGCAGCACCAGTTGGCCCGCCGCTAATCGGGGCATCAATGAACATCGCCCCTTTCGCCTCCGCAGCCTCCGCACACGTTCGAGAGGTTCCGATGTCGACCGTGCTGTGGTCCACGATAATCTGACCGGGCTCACACGCCGGGATGACCTCGCCGACTATCACATCCAAAGATGTCTGCACACTCGGTAGACAAGCCAGAACCACATCAACCTTCGAAACCAGATCCGACGACGAACTCGCACCCTTGGCGCCGCGATCGATCATCGCCTCGATCTTCGACTGCGTCCGCGTGTAAACGACGGGATCCGCACCCTTGGCGAGCAGATTATCCGCCATGCCTTGGCCCATGTAACCCAGTCCGATGAATCCTACCGACATGTTCAGTCGCTCCTTAAACTAGCATGCTGAGACGACGCCGTGCGCGCCGATAGTCAATTGTGCATCAAAAATCGACGCACTCGTTCGCTTTAGATAGACGCCGAAAGTATATAAGCGACGGCAGGTACCATTCCTGCGAACTCGGGAACCCAAAGGCAATTCACGAGGCAGACCTCCTGATCTGCTTGAGCAACGTTATGCGATTACCTAACCACCGATTCTTCGCCAACACACGAATATCAACGCTTGCGATGGTGGTAGAAATAGAAAGCGCCTTGCATGAACCGGGCGCTTGGTGAGCTAACGGAGGGTGCCGTCGAGGCGACGAACGGGACTGCAACTCCCGGGGTTGCTAGACAGATCCTAGCATCGCGGTTCGATTCCGCCACCCTCCGCCAATAAAAAGCTGTGCGCTTTCGTGAACCGCGACACGCGCTATTGTATACGCTCAACCACGAGCGCGCAGTTGCTCAACCACACATCCATGTCCGACTGACTTTAGTCGAGTTGCCGCAGTCTCGGATCCAATCGGTCTCGCAACCAATCCCCGAAGAAGTTCATCGCCATCACCAGCAAGAAGATGGACAGTCCGGGGAAGAATGACGACCACCAGACATCGTTTATGAGGTACTGATAGCCCTCGTCAACCATCTTGCCCCACGTCGGAGTCGGGTCCGGTATTCCAACGCCCAAAAAGGACAACACCGACTCTGTCAATATCAATCCGCCAACTCGTAGTGTCGCGATCACGAGAACGGTGCTAACGGTACCCGGCAATATGTGTCGCATCATCAAGCGCAGATTGCTCGCACCCATGATACGCGCCGCCGCGATGTAATCTAGCGACCGAATGGTAAGAACGTCGGCACGAATCTGCCTAACGAACGGCGGCCAGGCGATCATCGCGATGATGATGATCACAGTCGTCTCCGTCGCGCCGATGGTGGCGCCCACCATGATGGCGACCAACAGGAATGGCAACGCGTTCCAAATATCGACGAATCGCATCAGTAGCTCGTCGATCCATCCACCGTAGTACCCGCCAAGGATGCCCATCGCCGTCCCGATAATCACACCGGAAAGCAAAGCGTATCCCGATACCTTCAGCGAAACCCTCGCACCGTGAATGATGCGCGAAAGCACGTCCCGGCCCAGTCCGTCGCTGCCCAGGATGAATTCGTTGCGAGCGAACCCCTTCTTCGCCGCGATCTTGTACCCAATCAAACCTTCATCGGTTGTCAGGTCAAAATCGGCCTCGTTGGCAGCGGTTTCGTTCGCCGGATGCGCCTGTCCCCAAGTCGGAGCCAACAAATTAAAGTTCAACTTCTGGAGTGCTGGGTCCGTCGGCGAGATGAAATCCGCAGCAAACGCAACGAAAGCGATCGAGACCAGGATCACGATCGGGATTATCGGCCAACGTCGCAACACGTACCAGATCTGAGATGGTATCGAGCGACGAACACTTCGAAGACCAGTCGTCGGGGCGTCCAGTTGCTGAACCGCCTCTGCAGCGGCTAATCCGCCTTCTTGTCTCTGGTCAGTCGCCAATGTTTCGTCTCAATGCTTGTCGCCGTTGGTTGGTTTAGTCGAACCTTATCCGTGGATCCACCAACGCGTAAACGATGTCCGTCAAGAATGTCGCGAGCACATAAACCAAGATGAACATCAATACCGCGCCCTGCAACGTCGGAAAGTCGTTACCGTGAACAGCTTGGATCGCCATCTGGCCGATGCCCGGACGTGAAAATATCGTCTCCACTACCAACGCACCCTCGATAAATCCAGCGAAGGCCAATGTCGATGCCGTCAGCGGTTGAATCAACGCGTTGCGAAACGCGTGCTTCCAAATCACATAGGACGTCGCAACACCCTTCGCCCGCGCCAACTTCACGTACTCAGAATCGAGCACCTCCAGCATCGCAGAACGAGTTAAGCGAAGATAACCCGCCAATCCACCCAAAGTCATCGCTGTCACCGGTAACACGAGATACTCCAGCTGCCAAAGTGACGGTTCCTGCGTCGAATCGCCCGCCAATCCCGCAGGTAACCAATCTAACCACACTGCGAACACATAGATAAGAATTATCGCGAACCAAAAAATCGGTATCGATTGACCGATTAAGGCAAGAAATCTACCGCCATAGTCCGGCAATGACGCCCTTTTGACCGCTGACAACACACCCAGTCCCACACCGATAACTCCTGAAAATACCCAAGCGAATGTGCCAAGTTGGAGACTATGCGGAATCTTCTCGGTGATTATCCGGGCCACCGGCAACTTGAACGCCAATGTCTGCCCCAGGTCGCCACGCAGCACCCGACCAAGCCAAAGAATGTATTGCACCGGATAGCTCCTGTCGAGCGCGAGCTCCTTGCGAATCTCAGCAACCGCTTCGTCAGAAATGCCGTAGCCAGACGTGGCGAAAAGCAACAAAGGGTCACCCACCGCACGTGACAACGAAAATACGATCGCCGTCGCCGCGATCGTGCTCAAGATCATGAAGAGAAATCTTCTTATGAGAAAGCGACGCATGGTCAGATTAGTTGCTAGTTCACGCACTCGCGTGCAATTGAGTTTACTCCAATAGCGTGCATCACGCGTGAACCGCCTTAGACGATCCACCCTCGCGGCGAACCAGATCGCGGCATCTTTCGCCGCGCATACTCGTCAACCGCGAGGGTGCACTGTGCTTACGTCACCGGACATTGTCGGATTGCGCCGAAAAGTCCGATGACGTGTAATTCAGGTTTGAAGCTGATCAGTTAGCCAGCTCGATGTCCCAAAGGTTGTTGATACCGCTTGCCGCTGCTCGGTCCTGTGGCCAAGATGCGATCTTCTTGCGGTTCCAGAACCAGTCCTGCGGGACTGCCACGACGCCGGGCTGCAGGTTCCAGTAGTAGACGTACTGGAGATAGCGGTTCGCGAAGTCGGTAGCCTCTGCAGTGTCACTTGCGGACGCCATTCCCTCGTAGAGTTCAAGGATTTTCGGCGACTCAAAGCCACATGCGAAACCACCACGCGTCAGGCTGGTCTGAACCAGACCCTTCGGGAAGTGCCACGGGTTCGACTCGCGACCTTTGTCGCAAGAGGTGATCCACGGGTGAACGTTTGCCCGGTTGACAACCGTCGGGCGGAAGGTCACATAGGTGAACTTCAGCGAGAAGGTCGAAAGTCCGATGTCGGACCAGTAACCGGCAACTGCGTCTGCAACTTCACCGGTAACCGATGCGCCACCACCAAGCTCAGGACCTGCGTAGACCGAGACCTCGAAACGGTGGTCCCCCAAGTCGGAGGCCACGTTGGTCTTGCGCCAGTCAGGGTCTTGCGCCTTGATGATCTGCACTGCTTGAACCGGGTCGTACTCGTACGTGCAAGGGCCATCACCTGCGGGAGCTTCGTCGGTGAACGCTGCACCTGCGGCCTGCGTGCACTGCACATTCGCAAAGTTGGGGTGCGAAGAGGCGAAGTACTCAATGTCGACAACATTTCCGAGACCGGCCAACAACGAGTCGTTTACCGCATCGCGGTCAACTGCGATCGCCATGGCGTAGCGCACGTTTCGTGCCTGCTCCATGTCGTCGGCGCCGTGCGAATCACTGTCGGAGTTACCAATCCATGCGTGGTCGTGCACGAACGGGCCTTTGGGCGGAAGCGGTTCGCCTGACTTGGCGTCTGTAGTCTCCCAGAGGTTTCCGGAGAAGAAGATACCGAGTTGGACTGCGCCACCGGTTCCAGACTGACCCCAGTTGGACGAGTCGACGATCAAGTTCGCCGCGTCCTTGGGCTCAAGCTGGGCCGTGTCGATCTGACCAGTGCGCAACAGCGTTGCACGGTTGGTCGGGTCGCCTGCCTGCACCATGATTATGGTGCTGGTCTTCGGGTTGAAATTCCAATGATCTGGATCTGCCGTCAAAACAATTCGGTCGTCGGCAATCCATGTGTCGACCAAATACGGCCCGCTAGCAACGATGGTGTCTCGTACGAAGTCTTCGCCTTCGGTGTCAAAAGCGTTCTTCGAGAGAACCGGGAATGCTTGACCGGACTGGTTGACGTAGTCGTCTTTCCAAGTTCCGTCAAACGCCGGAGTACCATCCGCTTTCGTGGCGAAATTCCACTCAACGGTGTTTGCGTCGACGACGCGCCACTCACCCCAGAGACCGGCAAAGTCGCCAGCCTGACCGTGGATCGAGGTCTTGTTAGTCGCGTTGTTGGCGTCGTTCATGCTCCAAGCAACATCTTCGGCAGTCAATTCGCCGTAGCTCTTGTCCTTGGTGCGGAAAGTGATGCCGTCTTGAATCGTTACGCTACCAGTAGTTAGGTCTGGGCTGATGGTCCAGTCGGTCGCGACCCACGGGACAGTCTCGTCGCTCGCACCACGGCGGAACAGCGTCTCTGCAACTCCCCAGTTCTTGAGCGCGTCGGATGCCTGGTTGGCATTCCTGCCGACCTGCTGCCCAATTGTCGCGTTACCGATCACGGCGGCGCCGCCTTCAGTCTTGGGGTCCGGCGCTCCGACGGTGCCAATCAAGCTCGCAGTCGCCGTAGGTTCTGGTGCCATCACCTCAACCTCTTTGATGACCTCGACGGTCTGGACGACCTCGACCTCTTTCTCGACGACGACGGTCTGGACGACGGTTTCGCCCGCCACCTGGACCTCTTTCTCGACGACGACGGTCTGGACGACGGTTTCGCCCGCCACCTGGACCTCTTTCTCGACGACGACGGTCTGGACGACGGTTTCGCCCGCCACCTGGACCTCTTTCTCGACGACGACGGTCTGGACGACGGTTTCGCCCGCCACCTGGACCTCTTTCTCGACGACGACGGTCTGGATTACTGTCTCACCCTGTACTTGGACCTCTTTTTCGACGACGACGGTCTGAATCACCGTCTCGCCACAGGCCCAAGCTGCCAGCGCGGCTATAGCTACCGCACTCGCCAGCAAGAACTTTCTACTTGTACTCATCTTCAATACATGACCTCCATGTATGCGTTACCGCAACCTCTTGATGCGCTGTCACATAGACGGCTTGAAGCCGTCACGTTGGATATCCAACTTGCCTAGCGCCAATAGTCTAACCCAAATATGCTCATCGTCAAAATCCAAACCTGATCCGATTTCGTAAAACCTCGACGGTATCCCCAGTTTAGCTTCCATAGAATCAAAATATCGTTCCGTATTCCTAACCCCGGTTGATCCTATGCCCTCCCGAGTAAGCATCCTCTATTGGAAAGAAATTCCCGTCCAGATCAAAGCCGAAAACGACGAAACCACCGTCTCAACCCAGCTTGACCGCCGCTTCCAAGAAGCCGCCGATGCCGTCGCCATGATGGATGGATCATACGGCTCAGACGCCTATCTCGACGCTTGGGAATGGGGTGACGGAATTGAATCCGACCTCGACCCGCAACCCGCCGCACAACAGGTAGCGGACCGCATTAACACAGGTATGCCGCGCGACTTTGTTGCACGAATTCGCGACCTCCGCGACGCTGGCAAACGCGTCGAAAAACCAGGCGCAATCGACGACTGGGTAGAATAGACGCATGACAACTCAGGTCTCAACCTCCCACGAAATCCTCAGCCGCCTCGACAATGAAATTCTCGTTTTCGACGGCGCAACCGGCACGTACCTCCAGCAGCACGGACTCGAATCCGGCGGCTGCCCAGAGCTCATGAACGCCGACACGCCCGACACCATACGTGGCATGACGCGCGACTACTTCAACGCCGGTTCCGACATCGTCCTAACCAACTCCTTTGGCGGCACCAAGTTCCGCCTCCAGCACTACGACGCGCAAGACCGCGTTCGTGAGCTGAACGCCCTCGCCGCCGAACTCGCCAAATCACAAGCCGGACCCGGGCAATACATCGCCGGCTCCGTCGGCCCGACCGGAGAGTTCATCGAACCCCTCGGAACGGTCTCAAAATCGGAGATGTACGACGCATTCGTAGAGCAGATCACCGCCCTCGAAGAAGGCGGTGCAGACGCGGTGATGATCGAGACCCAGATGGTCCTTGACGAAGCCCAAATCGCCATCAAAGCCACCCGCGAAAACACCGACCTCGTAGTCATGGCCACTATGGTCTTCGACAAAGGCCCCCGCGGTTTCTTCACCATGTGGGGCACCTCGCCCGAAGACGCTGCGATCGGCCTCCGAGAAGCCGGTGCCGATATCGTCGGCTCAAACTGCGGCAACGGTATCGATAAGATGATCGAAATCGCCGAGCAGATGCGACCCGTCGTCGACTGCCCTATCGTCATCGAGTCCAACGCCGGAATACCCGTCTACAAAGCCGGGGACATCATCTATCCCGAAACGCCGGAATACATGGCCGAACGATACGAGAAACTCGCCGAAATCCCAGTCCAGATCCTAGGCGGTTG
Source organism: Dehalococcoidia bacterium (assembly GCA_965208645.1). Taxonomy (GTDB): domain Bacteria; phylum Chloroflexota; class Dehalococcoidia; order Lucifugimonadales; family Lucifugimonadaceae; genus Bin127. The sequence continues at coordinate 2,562,657 of OZ242350.1, forward strand.
CTGCGGAACCACCCCCGAACACATCCGAGCTCTCGTCGAAGCGGTAAAGTAGCTATCAACAATTAGGAGAAACAGCCGTTACTTATTCAAAGGGAATAACCCGCAAAAACGTCATCGCCGATCCTCTCCGAAACCTCGGCAGATGTATTGAACTCGTGGCGATCGATCCGCACTTCCACGACATCACCGTCGGGCTATACATGCGCGACCGGACCCTCACCATCCACACGTTCTCCCAAATCGACGGCACCGCCGAACGCATCGAAACCATCCGCGACCGGCTTTGCGCCTTAGCCGATATCGATCCGACACCCGACGCCACCAATCAAGCCGAACTAATCTCCCAAGAGTTCTACGACCGCCCACTCCGCTTCGCCTTCACAGAAGCCGTCGAAAAGATCAACCCGATACCGACCGGTCCCATCACCGTCAACGACACCAAGTCGCGACTCGTCTTCACCGTCACCCCTGAACGCTCCGACGAAATCGGCTGGACCTACCACGTCACCGCCGAAGGCGAATTCGCCCGACCCAAGATGCGCATCATGGCCGTCGTCGGCGGATACATGCGCTACGGCGAATGCGAACGCGTCGGCGAAGATCGCGACCGCTTCCGCTTCAAGCATGGCGAACGCCTCGACCGCTTCGCCCGGCTCCTACTCCCCTACGCCCGAAACGTCAGCGCCGTCGACAACATGCTTGAACAAGCCGACCTCGCCGGGCAGATGACAACCCAAACCCTGGGTTTCGCCAGCAACTAACACGTCATTCCGGTGAAAGCCGGAATCCAGAGAAAACAATCCAAAAGCGACGAAGTCGCACCCTTATCCATACTGTCGCTACACAAGGAGGGCCAATATGCCATCCACAAAATTCGCCGGAACTCTTACCGCCAGAGAGCGAACCCTTCGCGCCCTCCGGGGAGAAGCGGTTGACCGCCCTCCCGTAACTAACCCCACGAACGTCGCAACCGTCGAGCTCATGGACCTCGTCGAAGCACCGTTCCCCGACGCCAACCGCGACCCCGAGATGAACGCACGTCTAGCCGCGACCGGTTACACGCAGCTCGGTTTCGACGCCATCGCGCCCTACTTCTCCATCATCCAAGAGTCGTCAGCGCTCGGATGCGAGATGCAGTGGGAAGGCAAAGACAACTGGCCGACCGTCAGAATGTCCTACCCAATTTGGAAGACCGTCGACGACATCAAGATGCCGAGCGACTTCCTAGAGCACCCAGACAACCGCACGATCATCGAGTCGATACGTCTCCTCAAGCAGGAGTTCGGCGATGAGGTCGCCATCGTCGGCAAGACCATGGGCCCGTGGACACTCGCCTATCACGTCTTCGGGGTCGAACCGTTCCTGCTCGCAACCGTTGACGACCCGCCGATGGTCATGGACATGTTGCACCGCCTCAAGCAGTTCACCATTGAATTTGGCATTGCACAGATCGAAGCCGGTGCCGACGTCCTGACTCTTCCTGACCACGCAACCGGAGACCTGGTAAGTGGCGAATACTACCGGCGCTTCCTTATGGACCTCCATCACGAGTTCGTCGAAGACCTCCCCGTCCCGATCATGCTCCACATCTGCGGTGCCACCACCGACCGCATGCCTTACATTGCAACCACAGGCATGGCCGCATTCCACTTCGACTCCAAAAACGACCCCCAAGAGGCCATGGACGCCGTAGACGGCGGCATAAACCTCGTGGGCAACCTCAACAATCCCGTCACCTTATACTCCAAAGGCCCCGAAGAAGTCCGAGCCGAAGTCTTCAAATGCCTAGATGCCGGCGTCCAACTAATCGCCCCCGAGTGCGCCATCCCTCTCAAGACCAAACTAGAAAACCTCCTCGAAATCCCAAGAGCCGTAGAAGATTGGGCCGCCGAACACTGGGACTACTCCGAAAATTGATGCCCAACTCGGCACTACAGGGTCATCCGCTCGCGGCGATCGCTGTAAACACAAGAGGTTCTAGCCGACGGCAAGTGTAGAATCTGACTTATGCGCGATTCGTCGCTCCATCCACAATCCACTACTGCAATAACCCCTATGCCAATCGTCAACGAAGGTCTGCAACGAGAGTTCGAATGGGTTACCCGGCCCGGCGAGCAGAAACACATCAGCGAAGCGCTGGACCTTGCCGACGAGATGATGCAAGAAATCGCCTACCAGCTCATCATCGGCAAGAACCTCGAAGTCGACCGCCTCACAAAAGAGTGCCTCGACAAGGGTTACACCGCTAACCACATCCTCGACAACGGGCTTCTCAACGGCATGGCCATCGTCGGAGTCAAGTTCCGAGACAACGTCATCTTCGTACCCGAAGTCCTCGTCGCCGCACGCGCCATGAAGGCCGGCATGGCTCACCTCGAACCTATCCTCTCCGCGTCCGGCATCGAGCCCATCGGCACCGTCATCATGGGAACCGTAAAAGGCGACCTCCACGACATCGGCAAGAACCTCTGCATCATGATGCTCAGAGGCGCCGGATGGGTAGTCCACGACCTCGGAGTCGACACCGCCCCCGAGGAGTTCGCCGACGCCGTGATGGAGTTCGAAGCGCAAGTCGTCGGTATGTCCGCCCTCCTCACCACTACCATGCCCAACATGGGACGCACCATCTCGTATTTCGAGGACATCGGGCTCCGCGACGAAGTCCGCATCATGGTCGGCGGCGCACCCGTCACCCGCGAATTCGCCGACGAAATGGGCGCCGACGGTTATGGAGAAAACGCCGTAGACTGCGTAGAGACAGCCGTCAGCCTCCTCGCGCTCCAAAAAGAGCTCGCCTGACACAAAACCCAAGGCACTACCGCCATGGAAAGCGGCCAAAAAAACGGCCAACCCAAACCCTCCACTCACGCGAAACACGGCATTTCGGCGACGCCTCCCGTCATTCCCGCGGACGCGGGAACCCAGCAGGCCAGTAATGGGGCCGGGCAGATCAAACGTCCCCAACAGATACAAAATGTCGACGTCGAAGCCGCGCGCAAAAGCATGGCCCGCATGGCAAACATCTTCGCCGACATCGCCCAACACGCCGAAGACTCCAGCCTCACCCGCTGCCCCTACAAAGACGCCCGATCCCGCTGCACCGCCAAATTCGGCTGCACAAACCAACACTTCACCAAAAACCCCCTAGACCCACCAATCTGCACCGCCAAAGACGGCGATTTGGACTACCGATCGGCGTGGGAAATAGATTAGGGTTGCCGCCGCCGCGCGGGGGAAATTTCCGAAGGACAAAGGGGGCCTACCCCATCGGGTGCTGTGCACAACTACCGTCATTCCGGCGAAAGCCGGAATCCAGAGGGGCCGGGCAACGGAGTGCAAAGCGAAACGCCAAGTCTAAACCCCCTTTAATTCCCCCTTGGGCATCAAGGGGGAGGGTTGTGCACAGCACCCCATCGCGCTGTAGCTGTATGGACAGGTTTCAAGCCTGCCTCTACCAACCAATCCTTCGCTTCCTTCAAATTCTTTAGAATCCTAGTTCAATGCCCCTAATCCATAACCAAACTTCCCTCCCCCTAGAACCCGGCAAATCCCTCTTCGACTACGCTGACGATCTCGCTGTCCGCGTGCCCACATCCTGCGGACGAACCGGCGAGTGCCACGAATGTATCGTCGAGGTCCGGCGCGGCATGGAAGCCCTCGACCCACTAACCGACTCCGAGAAGTTCCTCCGAGAGAACTACCGCCTAGCCTGCCAAGCAACCGTCGTCGACATCGAAGCCGACATAGAGTTCAACATCCTTAGACGCCAACCCCGCATCCTGACCGAGTCCATAGCCACCGACAACATCGAGCTCGACCCTCTAACCGTCCGCGAAGACGACCAAATCATCTTCAAAGGGCCCGAAGGCCCCCGCCTCATCGATCGCTACCGAGGCCGCATCCTCGGCATCGCCGCCGACATCGGCACCACCACCGTCGCCATGAACCTGGTCGACCTCGAGACCGGCGACATCCTCTACACCGCCTCCTTCGAAAACCCGCAGCGCTTCGGCGGCTCCGACGTCATGCACCGCATCTCATACGAGACCGACTCCTACCGCGGTGAACTCCAAGCGGTCCTCATCTCGTCCATCAACTACGAAATCGGCGAGATGGTCCGCACATTAAAGATCCGGCGACGCCAGATCGTCGAACTCGTCGCCGTCGGAAACACCACGATGCGCGACATCCTCTTCGGCATCGACGTCGAACCCATCGGCCAGAAACCCTACAAATCCCACATCGAAACCGATTTCAACTACGGCAACCGCGAAACCACCGCCCTCAACGTCTCGGCCCACGACCTCGGCATCCGCATTAACCCCAACGCCAATGTCTATAGCGGACCTCTCATCGCCTCCCACATCGGCTCCGACGTCGCCGCCGACCTCCTAACCATCGCCATCGACGAACAAGACGAAACCGTCATGCTCATCGACATCGGCACCAACACCGAAATCATCGCCGGCAACCGCCACCAACTCCACGCCGCCTCCTGCCCCGCCGGCCCAGCCTTCGAAGGCGGCAACGTAACCTACGCAATGCCCGGCTACGACGGAGCTGTAGAACGCGTGGTCATCCCTTCCAATTCCCAAAGAAGAGGAAAAGAGCAAGAGAAACGAAGTTCGCAGGGGATGCCAGTCCTAACCACCATCGGCAACACCACGCCCATCGGCATTTGCGGATCCGGACTAATCGACCTCCTAGCAGAACTCCGACGTCACAACATCATGAACGAACTAGGAGCCTTCAACGACGGCTCCGACGAATTCACCTTCCACCGCGAAAACCGTCTCACCCTCTCACGCGCCGACATCTCAGCCCTTGCCCAAGCTAAAGCCGCCAACTACTGCGGACAAAACATCGTGCTCGAAACCGTCGGAACATCCGCCAACGACTACTCCTGTCTTTATCTAGCCGGCGGCTTCGCCAACTACATCAACATCCAAAACGCCATCGACATCGGCTTCATCCCCAACATCGACCCAAACCGCATAACCAAAATCGGCAACGCCTCCCTCCAAGGCGCCACCATCATGCTCACCAACGCCACCAAAAGAGCCGCCATCGAACACCTAACCCAAACCATCACCCATATCGAACTAGAAACCAATCCTAACTTCTTCGATCACTTTGTGGAGGGCTGTCAATTCAAAACCTGACCCCGTCATTCCGGCGAAAGCCGGAATCCAACCACTGCCCCATTCCCTCCAATATCGTTAAAACAACAAGTCACAATTCCCACCTCATGCTCCAACTCACAGTAACAGAAGCCAAATCCAGATTTTCCGAACTCCTTAGCACCGTCGAGCGAGGCGAAACCGTCGTCATCACGCGACACGGCAAAAATATAGCCCACATCGTACCCGCACCAGACCAAGAACGCGCCGAACGAAAAGCCGCCGTCGAACGATTCATCGAGAAACGCAAATCTTGGGGGGCCACGGGAATGACGAGAGAAGAAATCCTCGCAGCCCGTCACGAAGGACACCGTTATTGACCGAACGGTGATCGACGCAAAACTCAACTGCAACACCAAACAACCAACAACCATCCTTAAAATCCTTAAACATCCTTAGCATCCTAGTTCTCACCCCGTCATGCACCCCCATCAAATCCTGAACGCCATCGCCGATCTCCCGCGCATCCCCCTCGCGCGCAAAAATACGCCCTTCGAGGAGATGCCCCGCCTCCGCGCCGCCATCGCCGAATCCATGGACGCCGAAATATCTGCCGTCCCTCCCCTCTTCATCAAGCGCGACGACACCACCGGCTTTGCCTTTGGAGGCAACAAAGCCCGACATATGGAGTTCCTCTTCGCACACCTCATCGAGCGCGGTATCGACACCATCGTTAACATCAACCACTTCGACTCCAACAACGCCCGATTAGCCGCGGCGGCTAGTGCAAAAACCGGCATGAAATACCACTGGGTAGCCTTCGACGAGCTAGACGCACCCATCCAAGGCAACATGCTCATAGCCCACCTCACTGGCGCCAACATCCACCGCATTTCCAAAGACGAAACCCGACCTTACGCCGAAAACCTCCTAGCCCAAGAAACCAACCTCGGGCGCAACCCCACAATCCTTCTAGACAACCCTTTCTCCAACATAGCCGGCATGATCGCCTTCCTAGAAACCGCTCACGAAATAGACAACCAAATCAAACGTCATTCCGAAGCACCCTCCCGTCATTCCCGCGAAAGCGGGAACCTAGAGGCAGGGCCGGGTACGGGAGACAACCGTCCCCTTTCGGAACGAAAGGGGACGCGAGCGAGCGCAGCGAGATCGCAGGGGTATGCGGAGGTGGACGCGGGGCATACCGCGCAACCCCTCTCCACCAACTCCCCCATTCATTTCTGGGGACTATGCGGACGCTCCATCGCCGGCATAATCCTCTACGCCCGCAACACCGGAAAATCTTGGACCGCAACCGCCGTAGCACAACCCCACTACACCCCCGAAAACTACGAAGAACTATACCTAGACCGCTCAACCCGAGTAGCCGAGCTCCTAAACTTAGACACCCCCCTTAAACCCGACGACATCACCACCCTAACCGGCTACACCAAAACCTACGGCGTTCCTACGGATCTAGGCATCGAAGCGATGCACCTAGTAGCCACAACCGAATCCATCATCCTGGATCCGACCTACACGGCTAAATCGATGTCCGCCCTAATCGCCGAAATCCAACTCGGCAACCTCGACTCAGACGTACCGGTAGTCTTCATCCACTCCGGCGGCCAACCTCAAACCTTCGCTTTCCCTAACCAAATCTGGAACCACAACCTCAAAGTTCTCATTCATGGTGGAAATGTTCTAAGGCCAAAGGGTCACACCGCGATATCCTGAAAACCACTACCCCGCCAATGGTGATACAAAGTAACGTGCAGATCAACTATCTCAAACCGCGAACGAGGTTCACATGCAATACATCAGATTCATAGCCGCATTCTTGGTCTACACGATCATCGACGTAGGCTGGAACCTCTCGCCCATCGCTATGGGTATGTACGAAAACCTCCACGAATCGAACGGTAGCAAGGAGATACTTGACACATTCGGAAAACAGATGGATACGTGGGGCGGCGGCGAGATACTAGCCTTGCTAGCATTCCTCATGCTAATCGCCTTCGGAAACAGCTACCTCGCCATCGAACCAGCCATCAAGCAAAAAAGCCTCAGCGTCGCTGTGCGGAACAGCTTCGTTCTAGGCTGTGCCGCTTATGCAACCTACATCGTGCCGATCTTCGTAACGTTTTCAAAGTGGCCCGGCATTCTCGTGCCAATCGACATCCTCATCGGAGGGCTCCTCAGCCTCATCACCTCCACAGTCATCACCTACGTGGCACTCCGAAGAAGTAGCTCATAGAGTCCAGCTCAACTCCACAACCTGATTTGATCCGCCCAGTGTTAGCCGACGCGGTTCGGAAACGTCGACATGGACGCCTTTTTGTCGACCCCCTTAATACGCAGTGAGATGGCCCGGCCAGTCATTAAGTTCCGGCATTGAGTTGCGTCTTCCAATTGCGTTTGCCTATGAAGACATTTGCCGCCCCCGTCATACCCGCGCACTACCACGTCATTCCCGCACACTACCACGTCATTCCCGCGCACGCGGGAACCCAGAGGGCCAGTGTCCCCTCTCCCTCGATGGGAGAGGCTAGGGAGAAGGTGAACAGGGCGGACAAGGGGCCGGGTTTCCCTCGATCGCAGGGAAATGTCCGGGGTCTGCCCCGTACCACGATACGGGGGACAAGGGGGGCGGACATCGAAATCGTGGGGACAAAACCTGCCCGGAGAGACGCGGAGAACACCCTGTAGAATCGACACAGGAAGGTTCTGACAAATGGCAGTCACCACAATGTCCCCCAGAGAGCACCGCCAGATCGCGCTCGATTTCCTCGCGGCTTCCGACGAGGAGTTCGAACGTGGCGACGTCTTGCAGGGCGCCGAGAAGTTATGGGGCGCGGCGGCCCACTCCATCATGTCCATCGCGAAAGAACGCGATTGGCCCCACCAAAGCCACCGCGCTTTGAAGAACGCCGCCGCACGCATCGCCGATGAACGACACGATGCCTTGATAGCATCCAACTTCGCAGTCGCCGAAAAATTCCACGTCTACTTCTACCACGGCATCATGGAAGATTGGGAACGCGACGCCGACAGGCCGAAAGTGCACGACCTCGTTCAGAGGGTGTTGAAGTAGCACCACCACCCGCCAACCCCCGCCTTCACGAGACCATCCACTTTCACCCCCTCCTCTAGGAGGTCGCCGGAGAGGATCGCCGCAAGGCGGAACCATCCCCTTCGCTACGCGAAGAGGACGCGGAGCAAAGCGAACGCAGGGGATGCCCACCCCGAACAGCCACTCCACCGCCATTCCTGCCAACAGTTACGTCATACACGCATCTCAACCGTCATACCCGCGCAGACGGGGTATCCAGAAGCGCGCGGAAGGCGGCGGTCTCCTTCACCCTCGATGGGAGAGGCTAGGGTGATGGTGAACAGGGGGGACAAGGGGGCGGGTTTCCCCCGCTGTGCGGTGGAAATGTCCGAAGGGCAAAGTGGGTACACCGCGATATCCTAAAAACCACTAGCCCGCCAACAAATCCATGCCCCGCAACTACAAAATGCACGTCTGGGAGGTCCAGCAAGCCGCCCAAGCAATCCTCGAGTTCACCGACGGAAAGACTCTCCACGACTACGCCACCGATCGAATCCTCAGATCCGCTGTCGAACGCCAAATCAACAAAATCGGCGGCGCGTTAGCGCGACTCATCGTCAACGACGACCCTAACGTCCGACGCATCGGCGGTTACGGCGGTACCCTTGGTTGGGGCAAAATGCTTGAACCCTTTGACCCTGTCGAAGAACGCGAGGTCTGGGACTTCATTCAAGACAATCTGCCCGAATTGCTTAAGGAAACAACTGCAGTTCTCGAAACAGAATCCGTTGATCAGCCAGCCAGCGCAAAACCCCAACGAAGAAAAATCGTCCCTTTAGTAGCTAGTCGCAAACAACAGATAGGAAACCTCTGCCGACGCCACCACGTCAAGCGCCTCGACGTCTTCGGTTCAGCCGTCAACGGCGACTTCCGCCCCGACGAAAGCGACATTGACTTCCTAGTCCAATTCGACGACTCTCCCGAAGGCCAGCAATTCGAAACCCGCTTCCAACTCACCAAAGAACTCAAAGCCCTATTCGGACGATCAGTCGATGACTCTGCCATCCAAAACCCCTACTTACGAGACGAGGTCGATCAGACTAAAGAACAAATCTACAAGAGCTAACAGTCTCCCTCCCCTTCGCAAAGCGAAGGGGACGCGGAGCGAAGCGAACGCAGGGGATGCTCGAAGATAGGCGGCTGGGTTACACCAGATTGAGGGTTTTAGTTCGATTTGCTATCCTTTATAATTGCGGTCGCTCCGCCGTCCATTTAACGACCACGCCAAAGAAACGACTTAACATGCAAATCCGCGAAATCCGAGTTCAAGGTCTGTTCGGCCGTTTCACTCACGAAATTGCGTTCGAGCCAGATGATCGAATCAAGATCATTTACGGACCAAACGGCGTGGGAAAGACCGTGACCTTGCGAATCATCAACGATCTTTTCAACCGCTCACTCTTGAGTTTGTTGCGGATCCCCTTCCAACGAATCGAGGTTACATTCGACAACAATAATCACCTTGAAGTAGTCAGAACAAACAACGAAGCTGCTGAAGCCCATCAGTCATATGCTCCTTCGACCGTTTTGAATTTCATTTTCAATGACAACGAACCATATATGCTTCAGTTAAGCGATTTGAATGAATTTCTGAATCCGCGCTTGATCGATGCCGCGATACCAAACATTCACCGTATCGGCCCAAACGACTGGATGGACTTCGAAACCGATGAAAGATATGATATCGAAGATCTTTGGGAACTCTACGCCGATGTTCTCCTTGAACAAGCGTCGGCACAGCAACAGGAATTACCAGCCTGGCTCGACGATCTCCGTGAATCAGTCCCAGTACAATTTATCGATACCGAACGATTGTTCACAACTCCAGCCAGCGTCAGACCGGGGACAGTCGCAAGGCGCCGACACGTCCCAGCTTTCAACCGCACGGTCACTAAGCATTCAACAGACCTAGCCAATCGTATCCGCCAAGTTTTGACCAAATATGGCAATGAATCCCAATCACTCGATAGTTCATTTCTTGAAAGATTAATACAGCGACCAGCGGATTCACAAGTATCACTGGGAGAACTCCAAGCACTTTGGGGGAAAAACGAATCGAAAAGATTGTTAATTGAAGCAACCGGGATGTTGCTACCTGAACAAGGACAACTAGAATCGGAGTCGCTAGGTTCGATCGACGAATCCAATAGGGCTGTTTTGGAACTTTATGCGCTTGATGTTGCCGACAAACTGACGGTTTTCGACGAGTTATACCCACGAGTCAACATGATGATCGAAATCTTGCAGTCGTTGTTCGAGTACAAACAGATCAAGGTAAGTTCCAACGGATTTGACATTACATCCGACGGTAGCAATCTTGACTTACGTCATCTATCATCAGGCGAACAACATGAACTTGTCTTGATATACGATCTGCTATTCAATGTCAGACATAACTCATTGATTTTGATTGACGAACCAGAGTTGTCTTTGCACGTTGCTTGGCAGGAGCAAATGTTAAAATCCTTCCAACGAATTGGCGACCTTTCCAAATGTCACTTCCTTCTAGCCACTCACTCGCCTCAAATCATAGATGATCGATGGGAACTCACGGTCGAACTCAAAGGGTCGGCCGATTCATGACTCGAGAAAACCCTCACGCGATAGCAAACTATATCCGCATGATGCGATCCCGATTTGAGGGAGTGTTTCTGGTCGTTGAAGGATATCACGATTCTCAGTTGCTTCGTCAATTCGTACATGAAAACAATTGCAAACTCAAAATCGCCCATGGTAAGGCTGAAGTTTTACAGGTTCTAGGTATTTTGAACGATTATCAAACCACTGGGGTTTTAGGCATAATAGATGCCGATTTCGATAGGATTGAATGCCAGTGCCGCGCTGTTGAAAATGTCGTTTCACCTGAATGCCATGATATGGACGCTATGTTAGTCCAGTCCGGTGCATTGAGATCAATCTTGATAAATTACGGAAGTCCGGATAAGTTAGGAGCTTTAGCCCATGATCCGTTAAGCGAGCTCTATGAAGGTGCTCGCAAAATCGCCGCTCTCAGACTTTATTCAGAACGAAATGGGCTGAGATTGAAATTCAACGGAATCCGATACAGTCGTTTTGTAGATTCCGTGACGCTTCAAGTTAACATTCCGCAATTGGTTCAGGTAGTTGCTAACAATTCACAAAACACACAGATCGACATTCCAAATATCGTATCCGAAATCAACATGATTCAACAGCAAGGGTACTCAGACGTTGAGACTTGCGCAGGAAGGGATTTAATCTCGCTATTGTCAATTGGGCTAAGACGCAGATTTGGTAGTGTCAAGAACCACAATATAGTTGCGCCTGACGAAATCCGCAAATATCTTCGCATGGGATTTCATAGAAGCGAATTCGAAGTTTCCCAACTTTATTCCTCGATTATGTAATGGGTGGATGAATCCAATCATCCTTCAATCTTCAAATAAATTGACCATATCGCATGGCAATCTCTCGATGAGTTCCTATCATACTTAAATTCCGTTCTCCGGCCCCCAAAGTTCAACATCTCATCTGTCCACACAACGCTGCCACATCACAGTCCATCATCAAATCCCTCCACCCCCTTCAAACAGCCCTAACCAACCGCGCCCTCAAATACTCCATCGGACGATCCCCCTTCAACGAGTTGCAGTGCCCACAAAGCAGCTGCAAGTTATCCAGATGGTTAGTCCCGCCCTTCGACCTCGCGATGATATGGTCCACCTTCAGATGCTGAGGCAAGAAGTGGGTCCCCACCACCACCCATTGCAGTTCCCTCCCTGCGTCACATTTAGGAGCACCCTCGACTCGCTCCATGTCGACCTTCTTGGTGATTGATTACGCTGTTTTCAAACGTAACCCATACTGCGCGCCCAATACGACGATCAGGCGGACGTTCAACGTAAATCGCATCTGCGATTCAACTCTCGGATCAGATCCTCGGCGAAAGAAATAGCCTCGTCAATCTTCGCCTTTGTCCACATATCCGTCCTGCCGTCCGACACGTCGTAGGCGATGGAATCATAATCGTCGATGATATTGTCCAGCTTCCAGCCATAGTCGTCCCAGTCGATGTCGCCGCGGAGCACGCACTGCTGCATGGGTTCAACCTGGTTGGTGAACCAATTGTTGGTATCTTGGATGCGCCGGGTGAACGCCGCATACTCTGCCTCTGTGGGTGTTGCGTTGGCTTTTGCCGTCGCCGCCGCTCTCTCTGTTGCGCGAGCCTCTGCTCGGGCTGTGGCCAACGGGGCCGCATTAACCGTCGCTTCTGCTCCTTTTGCGGAAGCGGTCGCAGTAACCACGTCGGCAGTTGCTTTGACGATCTCCCGTTCACGCGTCGCTGTCGCATTGCGCTGTTCAGATGCGACGGTCAATTCAGCGTGTCGGATTTCCGCCGTGGCCGTAACATCATAATTTGGTGCTCCTGAACTGCAACTTGCAAGGATTGCGGCAGCGAGCCCACTCGCTATCATCACGTACCAGAACATTTGAGGTGCCCCCTTCGGACCGTTGAGCATGGTTCCTGCCACGGTTCCGTCTCAAGTGGGTGCATTCAGGGGGCATGGGGTTTCCATGCCCGACAAACAGAAGCAGACCCGTTGAGACAACGGAACCGTGGCAACTGGCAGGATAGCACATGATTCCATAACCAACACAACATCCTTACAACCCTTGAAATCCGGGGTCAGACAACAACCCTCATCCCACCAATCCGCAAGCTTGTCCCGTAATCCGACTACGGTATCGCAGTAATCACGGGTTCAGACAACCTCCAACACATCCCCAACAACCAAATCACAAACCCCATGAACCCCACCGACGCGGCGATGCTTCGACAACCAGTCGACCAAAATCCCCTGAAAGGGAGTTTTGAACGCGTCCATCGTTCGCATCATTCCCAGTCATGCCCATCCCACTCGAAAACTGCTACCCTAACGTAATCGAAAACATAATCACCAACACCAACCCACCACACCCATGAAAAAAGCCTTAATCACCGACTATGTCTGGCCAAACATCGACGTCGAATCCGAAGTCCTCAGAGCCGCCGGTGTTGAACCCGTCGTCGCCCCTGACACCTCCGAACAGACCCTAGCCAACCTAGCAACCGACGCCGATATCATCATGTTCTGCTTCGCCCAAGTCACTGGCAACGTGCTGAGGGCTGCCGAAAGGTGCATGGTCGCTTCCCGGTATGGCATCGGTGTCGACAATATCGATATCCCGACCGCCACCGAGCTCGGCATCGTCGTCACGAATGTGCCCGACTACTGCATGGATGAGGTCACCGACCACGCCATCGGCATGATCCTTGCGCTCAACCGTCGCCTCCTGCCCCACGACTCCCAAGTCAAAGACGGCGGCTGGCACGACGTAGTCCTCGACCAACCAATGCATCGGACTAGGGGTGCGACCCTCGGCATCCTCGGCTACGGACGCATCGGGCGCGCCATCGCCGATAAAGCCGCCAGTTTCGGGATGAACCTGATCGCCTACGACCCCATGATCGAACCCGGGCAGACCATAGACGGAACCGAGATCACGACCTTCGATGAAGTCCTCAAACGCTCCCACTTCATCACCGTCCACACTCCCTTGACACCCGAAACCGAAGGCATGATCGGCCCCGACCAACTAGCCATGATGATGCCCGGCGGAATCATCGTCAACTGCGCCCGCGGGGGAATAATCCAAGAGCAAGCGCTTGCCGACGCCCTAAACTCCGGCCACCTGGCAGGAGCCGGGTTAGATGTCCTAGAACCAGCGCCACCTCCCAATGACCACCCTCTACTGACCGCGCCCAACGTCATCATCACCCCCCACACCGCCTTCTTCTCCCAAGCCTCGACCGTCGAGCTGGAACGTAGAACCGCCCAGGAAGCTCTGCGCGTTCTGAGCGGCAACGCGCCGGAAAACTTGATCAATCCTGACGTTCTGGGAAGGACCCGGGTGGGAATTTGAATCGCAACCCGTAGGGGCGGTTCGCGAACCGCCCCTACATTGCCACCACCCAAACCGCAGAAAATCCGATCAACGAAGCCAAGGACACCCGTAGGGGCAGGTTTCAAACCTGCCCCTACCAACCAGACAACACCATCAATCCCCTCTCCCGCTCGGCGGGAGAGGGCTAGGGTGAGGGCCCGAAAATGAAAATCACCAACGTAACCGCCATCCCTGCCTCTTCTGCCCCGCGTGGCCAAGCCCGCAACTACGTCTTCGTTAAGGTCGAGACTGACGAAGGCATCACTGGATGGGGCGAGGCAACCGCCGGACCTCTAGCCGTCGCCACCATGGTCGACGAGTTCGGCGAGGTTTTGATCGGTCAAGACCCTAGTCGCATCGAGCAGCATTGGCAGACGCTCTACCACCACTTCCATGTCCGAGGCGGCGTAGTCCAGCTCTCCGCAATCTCCGGCATCGAAATCGCCCTCTGGGACATCAAAGGCCAAGCTCTGGGCGTTCCCGTCTACGAACTTCTCGGCGGCAAGATGCGAGAAAAGATCTGGTGCTACGGACGCTGGGACGGCCTCACCCCCGAACTCGCCGTCGAAAACGCCCTCCGCCATACCGAACAAGGTCTAACCGCGCTCAAGGGCGACCCCTTCGATCACCGCGGACTATTCATCCCCATCGAAGCCGAGCGCATCGCCATCCAGAAACTCGCGGCAGTCCGAGAAGCTGTCGGCGATGACGTCGAACTCCTCGTCGAAGTCCACGGACGCCTCGCACCCGCCGACGCCATCCGCATCGGCAATGCCATGGAGCCATACCGGCCATTCGTCTACGAAGAACCCGTCCCGCCGCAGAACCTCGACGCCTTAGCCCGCGTTGCCGAAGCGGTAAACATCCCCCTCGCTACCGGCGAACGCCACCTCACCAAGTGGGACTACACCGACCTCCTCTCCCGTCAGATCGTCAAGATGATCCAGCCCGACATCGTCCAAGCCGGCGGCATCCTCGAACTAAAGAAGATCGCCGCCATGGCCGAAGCCCACTACGTCGGCTTCCAACCGCACAACCCATATGGGCCGTTCTGCACTATCGCATCCCTCCACGTCGACGCCTGCACACCCAACTTCATGATCCAAGAAGGCGGCATTCACCCCTGGTTCCAAGACGCCACCATCGGCGATTTTCCACAGCAGAAAGATGGATATTTGCCGCTGCCAACCACCCCCGGCCTAGGCGTATCCATGAACGAAGACTGGCTTAAAGCCAACCCTTGGCGGAAAGACGCCGCCCCTTGGCGAGCGCCCGACGGCACCATCGCATCGTTGCAGGAGACGAATTGGTCCTAGCGGCTGAAAGGACAACGCCATGAGTGCAAAACGCATTCAAACGACAATAAATGTCGACGACGAACTCTACGAACAAGCTCGTCAAATGACAGGCATTGAACGTCTGTCGAATTTATTCGAGGAAGGGATCCGCGCCCTCATCCAACGAGAGTCGGCGCGTCGGTTTGCGGCCCAAGACGGCACGGATCCGAATTTGCGAATCAACCGACTTAGAATGCGCCCCAGAACCCAAAACGACGACCAATCATAGCCAACGCGCACACACGCATTTTCAAAACCAACTTACGCTCGATCACCAACCCCAAACCCTCGCCGCGCACCTACCCATAACCCACTCCAACTCACCATCGCCCGCAAACGCCGGATGCTCCATCACTCCCCGCAGCGCATTCGAGTATCCCTCACGACCAGCCGCTGGAGGAAAGTCGCTTCCCCACATCATCCGCTCGACACCAAATGCATCCTTAGCCATCTCGAACACCGGCGGCACACCCTCAAACTTCAGCTCCGGCAACAACCGAGACGGACGCTTAGCAACCTCTCCCAAACCGGGAACTTTGATCGTAGTATTGCCACGCTCTGCGAGTTTCATGGCCCTCTCGTAGTCCGCTTCCCAAGGTTCGTCCGTTGCGGCGATCCCTGCCAAATGCTCAATCACAACCTGCGTATCCGGACACGCATCCAAAACCCTCGCAAATTCGTCCGCCGCAAACCGAGCCGGATCGCCCTGACAAGTGACGATTAAACCCAATTCTCCGGTCTTCTTCCACATATCGTACGGACCAGCATTCACGAACACAGCGTCCGGCGCCAACCGAATCCCCGCAGCACCATGCTCTGCCAATTTCTCCAAATCTCCCAATGGGTCCCGCGACTCAGGATCCACCAACACCGCCACCTTGAACCGATCCTCCCGATTTGCCGCCGTCTCGAGAAGATACCCATTGTCAAACGTGCCCCCGTGCTGCACCAACAATGCCTTATCAACACCATTGCGGTCCATCTGAAACTCGAGCACCTCGATCGGCTCGAACCAGTTGTTTCCGGCATGGGTGTGAGTGTCGATGATCAACATGGGATGACTACCTCCGTACGCAATAGTAAGCCAATTCTTCAACCCGTTTGCTAGCAGATATACGCCTGCGCAACCCTACAATTAATAGGATTCGAGGGGCATTGCATTCGGTCCCAACGACTCGTCCGTCACCAACAAGGATAAGAATTGCACCACGAACACCCGGTAGATTTCGAACTCCAATTCGACCCTTGGATTTTGTCGATCTTCATCGTCTATTTCGTCGTCCTCATCGGCATTGCATTGTTTCGCGCCCGCCAGCTACGGAACATGTCCGACTTTGTGTTAGCAGGTCGGAACGTCTCCAGTTTTACCACGGCACTGAGTACTGGCTCTTCCGCAACCAGTGGTTGGACGATACTGGTATTCCCTGCGATGGCCTTCGAAATGGGTGTCAGTGCGCTCTGGATCGGAGTATGGATCGTGGCAGCGACGTGGTTGGTTTGGGTCTTGATGGCGAAACGCTTACGCCGTTACACTTTGGCAGCGACAGATTCGTTGACTTCGCCCGAATTCTTCGAAAAACGGTTCGGCGACCACACCGGAACGTTGCGCACCATCGCCGCGGTAATCACTATCTTCTTCGTCTTCTTCTACGTCAGTTCTGGGTTTATCGCCGGCGCCAAGCTTCTAGAGAACATCTTCCAAGTTCACCATCCTCAAGCAGTAGTAATCACCGCCATCGCAGTCGCTTCATACACCTTGATCGGCGGATTCTTGGCGGTATCCAGAACTGACGTCTTCCAAGCATTCATCATGCTCAGCGGCTTCGTCATCATCGTAGTTACGCTCTTCGCTATATCGTCCGATCCCTTCGGTCCAACGGCATCAGATACGGATGGTTTCTGGAATCCGTTTACCGATGTAGGCGGTACTGTAATCACGCCCTTCTACATACTCTCATCACTCGGTTTTGGGATCGGAGCGTTTGGAGCTCAGAGGATTCTGCAGAGATTCATGGCGATTGAGAGCGAGAAGAGCATCAAACCCAGCCGCAACATGTCGATGATATGGGTCACCATGACGTTCTTGCTGAGCCTGAGTGTAGGACTGTTTGCATACCAAGCAATGGATGAAGCCGGTGCTCTCGACACCGTTTTGAACGACCCTGAGAGGCTCTATTACATCATCGTCGACACTCTGTTTCATCCTGTGGTCATCGGATTACTTCTCACTGCCGTCATCGCCGCTGTGATGAGCACCGCCGACTCCCAGTTGCTCCTTGCTTCGGCAGTCGCGACCGACGACCTGCCTTTTATCCGAAGATTCGCCTACTCACTCCAAGCAACCTCCCGCGTATGGCTTGGAAGAGGGCTGCTGGTGCTCATCGGAGCGGTAGCTGCTTTATACTCCATCTACTTCCCCGACTCCGTAGCCAACCTTGTCGTATTCGCTTGGGGTGGAATGGGAGCTGCGTTCGGGCCGGTAACACTTCTCGCCCTCTATTGGCGGCGTTTCAACTTCTGGGGGGCGCTGGCCGCGATGGTTTCTGGTACCTTGCTTGCGACACTATGGGGAGTGATGTCAGGCGGACCAGATTTCTTCGGCGGACCAATCTGGGACATGAACCCAGCGACACTCGCATTCTTCCTAACATTCCCGATCGCGTACTTAGCCACGATTCTTACGGCTCAACCGTCCGAAGAGGTAACCAAGCTCTTCGACGAGGTAACCGCTGCAAAACCAGAGCTGCGTTCTGAGCGCGCGGTATGAATTTCGCTAGGTCGCGATCTCCATCTCTGGAGTTCCCACGCCCGCGCCTTCTAAGATCACGAGATTGTCGATCTGTTGCTTTACCTCTGTCGACATTTCCCAGTCGCCGCCGATGTTGTCATCCACCTCTGAGTCCTTCACCATTCCGCATAGCGCGACAGTTACAGTAAGGTTCGCCAACACCCACGCTATCGCCAGCTGCGCGACCGTTTTTCCATGGTCTGACGCTATACCTTTCAACTTCTCGACGACGGCGATGTTCTTTGCGAGGTTTTCGGGTCCGAACGAAGCGAGGCCGAAGTTTGCTCCATTCGCGCGCCAGTCGTTGTCGCCAAAAGCGTGATCTGATGACCATGCGCCTGTCAGCAAACCATGCGCCAGCGTGCCGTATGCCATAACGCCCATGCCGTTGGATTCGACGAACGGCATAACGCCGGATTCTGCCCGACGATCAAAGATGTGATAGCCGATCTGGTTGGTGACGATTGGGCTGTGTTCGCGACACTGCGCCATCATCTCAGGGCTGAAGTTCGAGACTCCGGTATGCCGGAGTTTGCCGGCAGCCTTGGCGTCTTCCAAAGCGCGCATCGGCTCTTCGAATGAACGCGTGTGGTCGGGCCAGTGGATTAGGAACAGGTCGATATAATCGGTATTGAGACGTTCTAGGCTCTCGTCGATGCTACGTAAGAGGGTTGCTCGGTCGCTGATGGATACGGTCGCGGCGGTTCGGTCGGGATTGTCGCGGACCCATTCGCGGCCGCCTTTGGTAACCAGCACGATGTCGTTGCGGAATGGTGCGATCGCTTTGCCCATCAGCTTCTCGCCGTAGCCCCATCCGTAGACGGCGGCGGTGTCGAAGAGCGTGATGCCGGAATCGTAGGATTTATGGGCAGCTCCGATCGCTTCGTCGTCGTCGAAATCTCCGTACTGTCCTCTGCCCATCGGCCAGCCACCATAGCCGATGACCGATGATGCTAATCCTGAATCGCCAAACGTTCGCCGTCGCATAATTTCCTCGCGTCTTTGTTAGCTCGATGTCGCGTGTCCGCTAATGATATTGCGTCCGAGTGCCGGGTTCGCTCAGAACCTAGATTTGCGACACTTCTCCTTCAGACGAAACACCAATAACATCCCCCTCCCCAACAAACGCCGACGCCGCGATATCAACTGTCAAGGTCTCGCCGGCAGCCAAGAGACGAGCTGATCCGTTATCCATCGAGTGCTCTAATCCGCGGTTGTCCCAGCTCGTGCAAGGTTCTAAACCAACGTTGTAACACCGCCCGTACCACGGATATCCCCAACCGCCGCCAAGGTTGCGCCAGTACCACAGGTACTTGAAGACATCGGTCGGGAACGACACCGCAAAACCGACGTTCGACTCCTTGTTGTGGACTGCGTACCACCCCTCATCCATACCAGTCATGTAAGCCATATCCAGCGAGCGATCATCTTTGGGAGGCATCTCCCTAAAATCGATCTCACCGCCATCCGTCGATGGCACCATGGGCCACTCACCTTCCCAACCCAGCACCAACTTCTGTGTATCGACGAACGCTTCGGGGTGTGTCAACACTTTGCAATCGGGAACGTAGAGCCGGCACTGGTCAGATAGGAACGGCGGGCCGATGGCGATGTGTTCAAGCCAGACGATGTCGACCGATTCCTCGCCTTCATTGATCGCGGTCTTCGACAGTTTGAGTGTCGAAGACCCTTCCTCCAACGACATCGTCATCTCAACCGCCACGGGCATCCTTACACCCTTCGTGGCGAACTTCACAACAACCCGTTCGGCGGTATCTTCGACGATTGTCGCGTCCCAAGGCAGATTGTTCAACTCGGCATGTAACCCGAAATCTGCGCCATAGACCTGATCCGGGTAACCACCATGTGGAAGCGCCGTCTGCCATCCTCCCTCGTAGTAGTCGAGCCACATTCCTTGCGAATCGCCGGTGGACGGCACGAACTTCCGCGGGTCTCGAACGCCCCAAGGAGACCGCCACATGAATTCGGTATCCGTCGGTTTATGAACGAACGAGTAGACATCCGCGCCTTTGTCGGCAAGGATCATGACGCGAATCGACGAATTCTCCATGACGACCGTCTTCAACCCGCGGTAGGTCCAGGAATCGGAAATCCGACATCCGTGCGTTCGTTCGTCGGCGTAATGCATAACTGGCAACCTCGGCTTCGTGTGTGGTTGGATCGGCGGTTAGTAGATTATCGCAGAATCGGCCTGCTACCCTTCGAGAATATGCACCGAGGTCTTGCGAATGAATTCGATCAGGAGTTGAAGAATGGCCACACGGTGGCGCTGGATATTGTTAGCGGGGTTGGTGGTCATTTCGCTGGCGAGCGCTTGCGGTTCGGATGATGGGCTAAACGACAGTTCGGTCGCGGAATCAGACGATCCGGTTGAGCGTGGGGAGCGGATATACGTGACGTATTGCGCGTCGTGTCATGGTCAAACGGGTGAAGGTGAGCCGCACTGGAACATCAAAAAGAGCGACGGGACGCTGCCACCACCGCCATTGAACGGAAGCGGTCACACCTGGCATCACGGCGACGGCACCCTTTACAAGCAGGTTAAACTCGGTGGCGGTTATCTGGATCTGCCGGGGTTTAAATCTGGGATGCCAGCGTTCGGCGAGCAACTGTCGGATCGGGAGATCGTCGACGTTTTGGCGTACGTGAAGAGCCTTTGGGGCGATCAGACCATTCGGGGCGTGTCAATACGCGAGGCTCAGATTGAGGTCAGCAAGAACGATCCCTTTCCGGTCGCGTCGTTTGATGACTAATCGGGTCGGTAGTCCGACGTCACCATGATCCGGAAGACATCCTTTTCCGGGCGTAACATTCGCTCGAAGCCGTCTTCCATTACGCGTTCCAATGGGATAACCGCGGATACAAGTTCCTCGAGGAGAATTTTGCCGTCTGCGATGAGTTGGATCCCTTTCTCCATGTCTCCCGGTGATGCGGCTACTGACCCGATGACGGTCCTTTCGGTTCCTACAATCTCGTTGAAATCGAAATTGGCAGCATCCGAGTGGATTCCGACAAGTACCGTGGTTCCACCGGGGCGGGTCCAATTGATCGCGATGCGGGGCGTTACAACTGCGCCGGCGGTCTCGACGACGATGTCCGCTCCGACACCGTCGGTCAAATCCATCAGCTGCTCGAGGGCGTCTTCATCACCGGTGTTTATCGCCGCGTCGGCGCCGAGTTTCAAAGCGAGTTCGAGAGACTGCGCTCGCAGGTCGCCAGCAATGACGCGGGCTCCTGCGGCGCGCAGGACCTGCATTGTCAACATGCCGACAGTGCCGCATCCGATCACCGCGACAGTGTCGCCTACCTTGATGCCGGTTCTACGAGTGGCATGAACGGCGACCGATGTCGGTTCGATTAGGGGCGTTTGGACGTCGGGGATGTTGTCGGGTAATTTAATCAGGTGACTTTCCGGCCAGACCATGTATTCCGCCAATCCGCCATCCAAAGCGAACCCGGCGGAGTTCACGTTCGCGCAACTTGACTGCGATCCAAGTACGCACCAGTGGCATACACCGCAAGGTCGGATGTTGTTCACCATGACGCGGTCGCCGACGGACAAACCGCGAACGTTGGTACCGACGGCTTCGACTCGACCTGAAGTTTCGTGGCCGACGGTCTTGGGCTCCGTCTGCCATCGAGCCATGGTCGGCCCGTGCCACCACCGTTCGACGTCCGTCTGGCAGATCGAAGCGTACGAGATGACGAGGCGCGCCTCGTCATCGGCCGGCAAGGGGACCGGCACATCCTCTAATCGCATGTCTCTGCGACCGTAGTAACGCAATGCTTTCATGCTGTCTGACATCTTCTCTCCCGTTGTGGTCGATGCTGCGATCCGCGCATATTTCTGAGGAATTGACTAACATGCATAGTACTCTGACCGCGATACGGAGGTCACTCGACCATGGACTATGAGCTACTCGACATTTCCGCTTTATGTGACGCAGGTACGGAGTGCCTACCGGGTGAAGACCCGCGATTGGGCAAACAGTCCATGCGGGGTCTCCCCTTCACCGTCGGATCACCTGACGGCAACCCATCCGCGAAGTGCTACATCTCTTTGGCGGAAGGCGACTCGTCAATAACGTTGCCGATCGGCAAGACTGCGAACAACGTGATTTTCGCTCACCGGCAGTTGGAAACGGAACAGGCTGCGAATGGACCGATTGGGGTTCATGTGGCGGACTACGTTATCCGATTTGAAGACTCTGAGACTGTGACGGTTCCAATTCGCGAACGGTACGAGATCAGCGCCGTTGGCGACCGCCAAGGGATATCGCGCTACGGCGTAGGGTACCCATATATTGCGGTAACCGACCAAGGCGACCAATTGATACCGCGCTACGAAGGGCGTTTCGACGAGACGGGTAGGCGTCAGACCGAAGTCGTACAGGCGCAGCCGAAGTGGTACTGGCTTTGGGCGTGGCGCAACCCGACGCCAGAACGCGTGATCGAGTCCGTCGAGTTCGTGCCTCAGGGTCATCGCTTCATCGTCGCTGGCGTGACCATTGGACACGTCAACGAACATCCCTTTTCTCGTGCCGCTCGTCGTCCGGTTCGAGTCGACCTCAAGGATGCCGAGCAAGCGGAAAAACCATTCAACCTTGACGTGACAATCGACCGCGGTGAGCGCACCTATACTCATCCGCTTCCAGAGCAGTCCGCCGAAGATTTCCTGAATGATGACTACAAAGGTTTCGGCGAACCTCAGAACCCCAAGTCGAGCCCGGCCTATGTTGAGTTATCGGGAGTTCCATCGGCGACGGTTGAAGTTACTCAGGAAGGAGAGAAGATCGACAGCGTCGAGTGGGGAGAGGTTGAGGACAAAGGATCTGTCGACACCGAAAAGATTCAGATTTCGCTTACGGAACCGGGCAAGAACTGGGTGAAGGTGCGCGTGGTCGACGACGAGACCGGGAAGATCGTTCCGTGCCGCATCCACTTCAGATCCCCTGACGGTGTGCCATACCAACCGCATGGCCATCACAACCAAGTCAACTCCAATCTCGATACGTGGCACATTGATGTCGGTGGCGACACCCGGCTTGGTCAGATCAGTTACGCCTACATCGATGGCACGGCGCAGGGCTGGCTTCCACGAGGCGAAGTGATCGTTGATGCGGCCCGCGGCTACGAATACGAACCGCTCCGTACCAAGATCGAGATCGCACCAGGGCAACAGGAGCTTGAGTTGCGACTCAAGCGCTGGATCAACATGAACGAGCGCGGGTGGTACTCTGGCGACTCGCACGTCCACTTCCTCTCGACGCAGGGAAGCCACTTCGAATCTCAGGCCGAAGACCTGAACGTCGTCAACCTGCTCCAGTCGCAGTGGGGCAGCCTATTCACGAATGTTGAGGACTTCACCGGGCATCCAAGCGTGACACGTGAAGGCAACAACATCGTCTACACCTCGCAGGAAAACCGTCAGCACTTCATGGGACACATGATTCTTTGGGGTCTAAAGAATCCGGTGATGCCTTTCTGCTCAGACGGCCCGGGCGAGGCCGAGATCGGCGGTCCGATGGAGACGACTTTGAGCTACTGGGCCGACGAGGCACACGCTCAGGGCGGGTTCGTCATCAACCCACACTTTCCGTTCCCGAACGGAGAACCGGCAGCGTTGGTTGCGACCGGGCGTCTCGATGCCATCGAGATGATTCAGCAACAAGAGTTCATGCACAACGAGTGGTACCGGTATCTGAATTGCGGGTATCGCCTGCCGCTGGTTGGTGGCACCGACAAGATGTCGAGCGACGTTCCCGTAGGGATGTATCGGACCTATGTCCGGATCCCGGACGACGAAGAGTTCACCTACGAAAGTTGGTGCCGAAACGTAGCAAAAGGCCGGACAGTCCTGAGCGGCGGCCCGATCATCCATTTCACCGTCAACGGATATGAGGTAGGTGACACGGTCGAGTTGTCGAGCGCCGGTATCGTCGAGGTGTCCGCTTGGGCCGAGAGCGTCGTGCCGATGTCCAAGCTCGAGAACATCCAAGAGGGAAAGGTCGTCGCTTCGTCCGAGGTAGATAGACCGACGCGAAAACTGAGCCTCAGTGAATCGATCAAGATCGACGGCAACTCGTGGCTCGCCGCGCGCGCTGGAGGCCCAGGTTACTACGCGGGCTACAAGTACTACGACGTTTGGGAGCGTGGCATCTTTTCGCACACCTCGCCGGTCTATGTGTCGGTTGGCGGTCCGTGGACCATGTTCGACGAGGCAACGGCCAAATACATGCTCACGCTGATGCACGGTTCGTTGACCTACATCGACAACAGTTCACGCCAGCATGCGCACGGGCACGTCACGCACCATCATGGTGAAGACGACCACATCGGTTACCTCAAACGGCCATTCAACGAGGCTATCGACGCGGTCCACAAGCGGTTGCACGACCAAGGGCATAGCCACTAGACGTGTTACCCATTGGGTGTCACCAAAATTCGGAAGACGTCTTTTTCCGGACTGAGCATACGTTCGAAGCCGTCCTGGATCACACGATCGAGTGGGATGACCGCCGAGATCAGTTCTTTCACCGACAGCTTGCCGTCGGCGAGGAGTTGGACAGTTGCCACCATATCGCCGGGGGATGCGGCTACGGATCCTATGACGGTCTTCTCCTGCCCCACGATTCTGTTGAAGTCGAACTTCGGGGTTGCGGAGTAGATCCCGACGAGTACCGTCGTGCCGCTCCGTCGTGTCCATTCGATGGCCATGTTGGGAGTCTCGGCTGCGCCCGCGGTTTCGGCGACAATGTCGGGTCCGATTCCACCAGTCAATTCGAGCAATTGATCATGAGCGCCGTGATCCGATGAGTTCAAGGTTTCGTCGGCCCCGAGTTCTTTCGCCAATGCAATGCTCTGCTCTCGGACATCTACGGCTATGACGCGTGCCCCTGCCGCGCGGAATGCTTGCATCGTGAGCAAACCGACGGTGCCGCAACCGATCACGGTAACGTTGTCGCCGACCTTGACGCCGGATCTTCGAACCGCGTGAACCGCTACCGTTGCGGGTTCGATCAAAGGTGCTTCTCGATCCGACACATTGTCTGGCAACTTGATCAAGTGACTCGCCGGCCATGTCATGTATTCTGCGAGACCGCCATCTGCGGATAGACCCGCGACGCACATACTGTTGCAGGTCGCTTGAGATCCCCTCATGCACCAGAAACATGCCCCGCACGTTCTCACGTTGTTAACGACTACTCGGTCACCGACGGCCAAACCATCTGCGCCATCGCTCAACTCCGCGACATGACCCGAGATTTCGTGTCCGAGAATCAGCGGCATCTCCTGACCGCTTATGGGATTGGGGCCGCCGTGTTGCGTCCAGAGCGGTCCGTACTGCCACTCCTCGATGTCGGTGGCACATATCGAGGTGTTGGTGATCCGCAATTTTGCCTCGCCGATGCCGGGAGTCGGCTCCGGAAGGTCCTCCATGCGGATGTCTTTATTGCCGTGGATTCTCAGTGCTTTCATGATGAGGCGATTCTCTCATACTCGAATCGTGTCGGCAACTCGCGGTGGATCAATAGTCCTCTGTCGTGAGGAACATTGATCGAATACCAATAGGAACGTGCATAGAATTACACCTGAAACATACCCCGCCATGCAATCGCTTAGGAGTCAGATGCCGTGAGACCTGCCGCAAAGATAATTCGAATCGAAGTCACATCCTTCGAGCACGAACTCGAGAACGTGGGCAAGGATTACAACACGTTCAACATGGTGTACGAGCCTGACACCTCGATGAAAGCGGGTGGCGCGATCCTGTCCATCTACACCGATCAAGGCGTGGTAGGCGAGTACCCTGCCGGGCGTGGGAATGCACTGGCCGATATTGAGACCGTCACGCCGTACCTCATTGGTAAAGACGCGATGAGGCGCGAGGTGCACTACAACGCGATGAAGCGTGGGTTG
The DNA here is from genome assembly GCA_965208645.1 of Dehalococcoidia bacterium. GTDB lineage: Bacteria > Chloroflexota > Dehalococcoidia > Lucifugimonadales > Lucifugimonadaceae > Bin127. Next base: position 2,588,919 of record OZ242350.1, read on the forward strand.
CGGCACACCGCGGCGCTCGGTTTAGGTATCGTCGACATCTGCCTTTGGGACATCGCAGGGAAAATTTACGAAGAGCCGTTGTTCCAGCTTTTAGGCGGGGAACGCAAACCGTTGCCAGCCTACGCCTCGACGCTGCATGGCGACGAAAACGGGGGGTTAACCACCCCTCAGGACTTCGCCGATTTCGCGGTGACGTGCAAGGAGATGGGTTACCCGGCGTTCAAGATCCACGGATGGGGGCTGGCTGGTGAAAACATCAAGCGAGAGGTCGATAACGTTTTGGCGGTTCGAGATGCGGTCGGGCCAGAGATGGACCTTATGATCGACCCTGCAAACGAGGTGAAAAACTTCGGCGATGCGCTCAAACTAGGCAAAGCATGTGATGAGGCCGAATTCTTCTGGTGGGAGGATGTCTTCATGGACGGTGGCGTCTCGACTTTTGCGCACCGCAAACTGCGCCAGCTCATCAAAACACCTTTGCTGCAGACCGAACACATCCGTCTACCCGAGCAGCACATGAACTTCGTAATCGCGGATGGCACCGATTACGTCCGGGTTGGTGCACACGAGGACGGTGGTATCACCGGAGCGATGAAGATCTTCCACGCCTGCGAAAGCGTGGGGTTGGATGTTGAGACGCATGGTCCTGATCCGGCACATCGACACCTAATGTCGGCGGTTCGGAATACGAACTACTACGAACTCGGTTTGGTACATCCCAACGTCAGGACAACCAAACCGCCGATCTGGGTTAACTACTCAGACGATCTCGATGCAGTTGATGAAAACGGCTGCGTCTACGCACCGACCGGGCACGGTATTGGTGTCCCGTTGGACTGGGATTGGATCAACGCACACAAGACGGGAACACGGGTGCTCGCGGAGGCGTGAAATAGTCGAGAAACAGATTAATCGTTCCTGCGAAGTCGGGAATCCTGCCATATTGACGCGTGCCTACCAGCATCGTGAGGCCATTCAGAAGAGGTGGGTGGAAGTCACTTTTGAGATGGCTGAGCTCGTTGAGACACACCGGGATGGCCAGTCAGGTTACTCCGTTGGACCTGATGACCAATACTGTGGTTGGAGCATGCTGGAATAGCCGATGATCTTTATAGCGGCCATATGGATCATTCTGCTCGTCGCCTTCATCTGGACCGTGGCGGATTATCGCAAATACTTGAGCCGGTACAGAGTCGAGATGACCTACTGGCAGTTCCTTAAGTCTTACTGGAATCGGTTTTGGCGGTTATGAACGGCAAACACCATACACAGAACATAAAACGCGGCAACTTCTGGTCGGTCCGGCGTGCCATCTTAGTTGTCGCTATGTTCTGGATAATCGCAACCGCTGTTTCGGCGTGTGGACAGCAGACTCAACCCGATCAACCAGCAACGCTAGAGCCACAGGTTTCCATCAGCACCCAACAATCGGCTACCGCAATACCTACAGCTACTGCTAAGCCAACATCAACACCGAAGAATACTCCGATACCGGTCCATACCGTTACTCACACGCCAACGGCGACTCCGACCGCAACACCCACCATTGATGAACCTGAAATCACCAAAGAACGCGCCACTCCATCCGCCACCAACGAGGAACTGAATAATCTCGTTGACGGCAATAACAACTTCGCGTTCGACCTTTACAGCGCACTCGTCAATGAAGACGAGAATCTGTTCTTCTCGCCATACAGCATATCTTTGGCGCTTGCAATGACCTACGCCGGAGCGCGCGGTGAGACAGAACGTCAGATGGCCGAAACGCTCAGCTTCAATCTGCCACAAGAAAGGTTGCATCCAGCATTTAATGACCTTGAACAGCGACTGGAGTCGCGTGGAGCATCCGAAGACAAATTCCGTTTGAAGAACGCAAACGCGGTGTGGGGACAGCAAGACCACGCTTTCCTTGGGGAGTATCTCGACCTGCTTGGTGAGCATTACGGCGCTGGTGTGAGACTGACTGACTTTCGGGATGCGCCTGAAGCATCTCGTGCCACCATCAACCAGTGGACGGCCGAACAAACGGAACAACGGATCAAGGACTTGATACCAGAAGGTGGGATCGCAAGCGACACCAGGTTGGTTCTCACCAACGCCATTTACTTCAACGCAAACTGGGAAGATGCCTTCACCGAAGCATTTCCTTCTATGCAACCATTCTTCATGTTGGATGGGAGCGACATAGACGTTGCTATGATGTTCCGGGACGCGAAATTCGGCTATGCAGAAGGTCATGGATACCAGGCGTTGGAATTGCCTTATATCGGTCGAGAGCTAGCGATGATCATCATAGTTCCAGACAAAGGACGCTTCAAAGAATTCGAAGGTTTGATCGATGCGGAGTTTGTCTCTCAAATCATTGGGAGCACGCTTGGCAGAGATGTCCTTCTGACCATGCCCAAGTTCGAATTTAGGTCGCGATTTGATCTCGGACAAACTCTAAAAAAGATTGGAATAACACACGCTTTTGCCCCTAATTCCGCCGACTTTTCCGGTATGGACGGCAAGTCATGCCCTCCTCAAGACACCGTCCCCTGTCTGCTCATCTCGAAAGTTCTTCACGAGGCGTTTGTATTGGTGGATGAGGAGGGAACTGAAGCCGCCGCTGCTACGGCTGTTTTCGGTGGGGCCGTGTCCGATTCGGCGATGGAACCGCCTCCTCCGATTCGACTGACGATCGACCGTCCATTCATATTCCTGATCCGAGATCGCGAAACTGGCACCATACTCTTTTTAGGTCGCATCGAGAATATGAACGGATTATCGCCTTAACAGACGGTATGCTTTGAGGTGTCACCCCCGCAAATCCACATTCCCATCCTCGTCAATCATCATCACGCCGTTGCTACCCTGGTATATCACCGCCCTCACCGTTGAGCTTCGCGATTCTCCCGGCTCAAAGATCATTGAAGTCGATTCGTCGCTTCCAGGCTCCGCCATCCCGCTTGGCAGACTGGTGAATGGTTCTAAACCTACGTTGTAGGTGCGCTTGTACCACGGGTAGCCGCTGTGACCACCGAAGACCTGCCAGTACCAGAGGTATTTGAATACATCGCTGTCCCAGCGCAGACCGATGCCTACGCCGCGATCCGGGTTGGTTACCGCGTACCACCCATCGGCGAGGTTGTTGAAGGAGAGATAGTCCACCAGTCGATCGGACTTCGGCGGAAACACCTTGAGATCGACTTCGGAACCGTCAGGAGCCTCGGCGACCGGCCACGTTCCGGTGCGGTCGGGCATCAATCGAGAACCGGATGGTACTGAGCCGTCAGGGGATTCGGGCACGATGAAGTCGCCACCGGCGAAATCTAAGATGCAGTTCGGCGTCAGGAATGGGTCGCCAAGCGCCAAGTGTTGGCCCCACTGGGCTGGAGCAGGCTCGTCGGCCTCGTTTTTCAGCGTGTCGGTTACCGTAACGACTGGCGAATTGGATTCTAACGAGACCGTTTTCTCGATCCAGAACGGCGTTCGCACCGCACGCACGGAGAATTTCGCCGTGACACGCTCTGGCGAATCCTCGACGATCTGCGCGTCCCACGGCATCATGTTCGTCTCGTTGTGCTGCCCTATCTCGGCGCCCATGTAGTCTTGCTGGAAACCGCCCGTGGGAGCAATCGTGTTCCATCCGCCGATGTAAAGGTCGTGGAATATCCCTTCGCCCCAACCGGTCGACGGTACCCACAAGGCCTGATTGCGAACGCTCCATGGGGTGCGCCACATGAAATCGGTGTCGCTCGGTTTGTGGACCAACTCGAACATGTCGGCGCCTTTGTCAGCGATAAGGCTTATTCGAAGCTGTTCGTTTTCCATGACGACCGTCTTGAGGCCACGATATGTCCAAGCGTCGGATATTCTGCATCCATGAGTGCGTTCGTCTTGGTAGTGCATCTGTCTAGGCTCCGAGGGCTAATGAATGGGATTCATCATCGACGCGCATTGTAGTCTATCCCCAGCCCAATCGACCTCGTTGCGCCATTTCTTACCCCCACCGTGCCACCGTTAGCCATTTTGCTCGTCGTTTCATCGGCGTTCGCTCACGCTTCGTGGAATCTGATGGTTCGGCGGGCGACCAGACCCGCGGTCACAACCGGGTTAATGGCCGTCACGTCGGCAATACTCGTTCTTCCGCTTGCTATCTACATTCTCATCGTTGACTTTCCAAGCGGGACCGGGTGGTGGTTCATCTTGGCGACCATCGTACTGCACATCTGGTACTTCGCCACTCTGGGCTACGCGTACAACACCGGTGACCTCTCGATCGTGTATCCAGTTGCTCGCGGACTAGGATTAGCGATAATCCCTATTCTGGGCGTGTTCGTCGTGGGCGAATCGATGTCATGGCTGGCGGCTGTTGGCGCGACGCTGATCGTGACCGGCCTCGTATTTGTCGCGACGTCAGACATCGAAACAGCCACGATTAAACGAACCGTGCGTTCGTGGTGGATGTTGGTGAGAAGGTGGAGAGCCGTGAAACGTTTCCGAGCTCAAGTAAGACCAGCTTGGATGCTGGCGATACTAACTGGATTGGTCATCGGCATTTACTCGGTGGTCGACGCACAAGGTGTGAAGCACGTCCAACCGGCGCTGTACATGTTCTTCCTACAATTTGGCGGCGGGTTGGGGATGATGGCGATCCAATCACGTCTTGAAACGCGCGACGCGTTCATTGACGAAGCGCGGCGCCACTGGAAGATCCTGGTAGTTGGCGGTCTGCTCCAGTTCGCCGCCTACACCCTCGTGTTGACCGCCCTGACATTTTCACCCGTCAGCTACGTTGGGCCGTTTAGGGAAATCTCAATCTTGGTTGCGGTTGCATACGGCGCGGTCGTGCTCAAAGAACGAGTTACACCGGCCCGGGCATTGGGTGCGATCTGCATCGCTGGCGGCGGGGTGACGATCGCCTTGGCGCCTTAGCCGCCGAATTCAATTCGACTATCCCAATCCCGAAGGTGCCTGTCGACGCAATTTCCGTCGCAGCTCTTTGTGGTCGGGGATCACACCCTCGACGATTTTCCAAAAATCAGCCGAATGGTTCAACTCGATCAGATGCGACAACTCGTGAACAACTACATAGTCGATTAGGCGATCGTCCAGCATAATCAAACGCCAATTCAAGTTGATGGAGCGCTTACCGCTGCAACTGCCCCACCGTTTTTTGGCATTGCTCAACTTCAATTGGCTTGGTTTGACGCCCATGACGTTTCCGAATTCGCCGACCCGCGACCTGAGATGATCCCACGCCTCCTGCCGGTACCAATCCTCTAAACATCGCCGGACGATTCTCGGTCGTTCTTCTGCTGAGATACCCGGCGGAATGGTCACTTCAACGATATCCCCTTCCAATGACTTGGCAACTGTAGGAGGTAGATCTCTGCCAAAGTCGTCCCATTCTCGCTCTTTGACCACGACATTTGCTGTTCGTCCCCGCAACATCGTCGTACCGCCGTTGCCCCAATCCACTTGATTTTTAGTGTCTACGATATTGACGCGATGTTCGAGTATCCAATCTGAACGTTGGATCAGAAAGTCGTTGATCTCCTTTTCGGTCAAGGTATGCGGGACGAGTACTTTGAGCCCCTCTTCCGGATCGAGTTGGAGTTGGATGGTACGGCGGCGGCGAGTGCTGCGTTGCAAGACATAGGAGACGTCTTCGCCGTTTAAGTTGATCGTGCGCGTTTCCCGTGACAATCGGGCACGGATTGGGATTCGTACAGCCACTGATCGTGGTTTCTCGCGGGTCACGAAAGATTCGCCCGCGACGTTGTCATCGCGGGCGTAACTCGCTGGTGGAGACGGGGGAGGGTCGAACTCCCCGTCCAGAAAGTTTCCCGTCAAAGCTTCTACGTGTGTAGCCGTTGGTTGCTTATACCGCTTCCGGACGATGCCAACGGCGTCCGCCACAGGTCACGGTTGCCGGTTACCTTTGGACGTGCTACCGGCATTGCACATCCGCACCTCAGATTTTCGGTGCCCGATAAGTGCCGCTGAGGGCGACTCCTACCGGACATCGCGGCTGATTAAGCAGCTGCGAGGGCGACTTCTCGTTCGCCGTTTGTGTTTTTGCCCGTTTTATCGTGGTCAGGCACCACGACACGCAACCTTGCGGTACGCTCCCTGTCGAATCCACTCGTCCCCTTACGTTTACTGATTATACCTGACAATCAGTGATCCATAATCGTTGAACTACCCCTGTTCTTGTATCATTGCGGCTCTACTCTACTCACCGATGAACCCGCAAAATATGGATCAACGCATCGAAATCAACCGTCGCAATTGGAACGAAAGAACGCCGATCCACGTCGCGTCAAATCTGTATAACGTCGAAGGATTCAAAGCTGGGCGAATCACACTGAGTGACATTGAGATCGATGAGTTGGGTTCGGTTGCAGGCAAGTCGTTGCTCCACCTACAGTGCCACTTCGGCATGGACACGATGTCTTGGGCACGCCTTGGCGCCGAGGCCACCGGCGTCGATCTTTCGGATGCCTCTATCGTTGTGGCTCAAGAATTGAATGGCGAACTTGGACTGGGTGTGCGCTTTCTCCGTTCAAACATCTACGATTTGCCGAATGTCCTCCAAGAGCGGTTTGACGTCGTGTACACGGCTTTGGGAGCACTGTGTTGGTTACCGGACTTGACGAGGTGGGCGCAGATCGTTGCCCGCTATCTGAAACGGGGCGGAACTTTCTATATGCTCGACGAGCATCCAACCGGCCGCATCTTCGCGTCCGTGCAAAACGCCGACGGCGGCTACGATCTCGAAACCAAAAACCAGTATTTCCCAAATCCAGAAGGCCTGTTAGACGACGGCGAACGCAACTCTTATACGGGATCAGACACGATCAAGACGCCGGTATACGAATGGCAACACAGCATGTCGGAGATCGTTAACGCCCTGATCGGAGCCGATTTGAAGATTGAATACGTGCATGAATATCCGTTTTCATTCTTCCAAGCGTTACCTCAGATGCGACAACGTATCGATGGTTGGTGGGATTTGGACGAATATGGTGGCAATATACCATTCATGCTTTCGATTAAGGCGAACATTTAGACGTATTTACTTTCGGATGTCCGAACACACATTGCTGGACATCAACCGCACGAAAATCAAGACATGAACGAGAAATTCGACATCATCCGACGCAACTGGAACGAACGTACGCCGATACACGCGGCGTCGGACTTCTACGACGTGGAGAGTTTCAGGTCCGGAAAAATCACGCTAACGGACATCGAGATTGAGGAAATAGGCTCGGTGACCGGAAAGACTCTGCTACACCTCCAATGTCATTTCGGGATGGACACCTTGTCTTGGGCACGGCTAGGGGCTGATGTGACCGGGGTCGACATATCTGATGTTGCGATTGATCTGGCAAACGAATTGAACGACGAGTTGGGCTTGTCCGCACGGTTCATTCGATCTAACGTTTACGACCTCCCCAAGATTCTCGCCCAACAGTTCGACATCGTCTACACCGCGATCGGTGCCCTGTGTTGGCTACCAGACATGACGGCTTGGGCTCAAATCGTCGCACGTTTTCTCAAGCCGGGCGGTATGTTCTACATCCTTGACGGACACCCAACGTCTCACATCTTCGAGTCGATTCCGGCTTCAGATGGCTCTAAATCGCTGAAACCGATTCATCCTTATTTTCCGAAACCGGAGGGCATTTACGATGCGGGAGGAGGATGCACGTACACCGGTTCAGACATGATCGAAACGCCCAGTTACGAATGGCAACACAGCATGTCTGAAATCGTTAACGCAATCATTGATGCCGGTCTCACGATCGAGAAACTAAACGAGTTTCCTGTTTCCGGCTACCGCGCGTACCCCCAAATGATTCGCCACGATGACGGTTGGTGGCGTCTCAACGAAAATCACGGCACAATACCGTTCCTTTTTTCGATCAAGGCGACCAAATGAGGATTAATTAGCTGACCAACTCAAAATAGGCGTAGAGACTCATCGTGGCTTGATCGTAATTCGCGTTACTCGATACCCACCAAGCGATCACCGACGCCACAAGCAACCCCATACCGCCCGCGGCCAGCGTCCTCGAGAGCTTCGCCCTTGCGAACCGAGTTCGAACTGTCGGCGCGCCAAAGATAAAGAAATCGTCTTCGATGGTCACAACTCGCCGAGGACTCACCACCCAACCCATGGCGGCACCTGCGATCAACCCTCCGATGTGGGCACCTTGATCGATTCCCGGAACCAACATTCCGAACACTATATTGATCACCAGCACTATCGCCAGATTCAAGATTACAGGGTTCGCAGCTACACCGAAGTCTTTACGATTGCGGATGAGGAATACCCCGTAGGCGCCTACGATACCGAAGACTGCACCGCTCGCTCCCACGCTCAATGCAGGGGAAACAAGATAACTGGCCGCAACACCGCAAACACCAGCAACCACGTACGTTGCTAGAAAAGCGGGCCAACCGAATTCACGTTCTAAACGAGGACCGAACAACACCATCGCAAATGTGTTCGCCCCGAGATGCCACAATCCCGCGTGAAGAACTACCGGTGACAACATTCGGTACCAGTCGCCAGCTTGGATCGCGGGTCCGAATTTCGCTCCCCAACGGTAGAGGTTTGCACTTTCAGTCGATCCTCCGGTGACACTGAGCACTACAAACATTGCGACGTTTATCGCGACAAAAACGGCGGTCACCCGACTTTGAACCAATGGCTCGATCAGCCCGTTCAGTGATTGCGTATGTGTCTGTTCTCGCCTATTCATTTCGATTGGCTCGTCCCGAATTGTGCGATTTTCCGATCAGCCTTGCGGAATCCCGTCGGTCGCGATTCTAACGACGAGGATTCTGATTGGGTCTCAATGCATGTCGTAAAGATACATAGTTTCACTTGAAAAAATGGACTAATTTCCGGATTCTTCCATCCGCAAACGGTAGTGACGCGATTTCGAACGATTGCATCTGGGTAGTTCGTGTAAAATGGAAAGTAGCGAAGATATGGAAATCTTGTTGGATCAACTTATTTTGGATTGTAAGACCGAGTTCCAAACAAGCGTCAACGATCACGTGACTGAATAGGTTTGATGGAGAAATGCCGATGCCGATAGAAATAGTCGAAGTCGATCTCACGGAAATGCGCCGCACCGCTTTGCTAAGCAGAGCCAAAAGCCCAAACGTGCGAGCGCTGTACGAGGCGATGTTTTCACTTGAGCCAGGCGGGGCGAAAGCAGTCATCGCGGAGCCGGGTGAAGAACTCTCACAGATCCGTAATTTGGTCACGCAATGTGCGGCACGCGCCGACATGAATCTGCAGATTGTAGTAGATCGCATCGGTGGACGCGTCCTTTTCACGCACAAACCGCACGATTCGAACGATGGTGAAACAACTCCGCCTCGACCATCAGTGTCCCGCACACCGGAAGAACAAGCCGCGCAGGTCGAACGTCGCGAAAAAATACGTGCCGCGGCACTTGCTCTCGGACGGGAACGTCCGCAGATCAGCGCCCAAGAAGTCGTCGACTATCTCCGACATTCCGGCAACGAACTCGATTTGCCTCGGCCCACGACCGCGGTTAGCGCAGTGATGCGCAACATGTCCGAGTTTGAGCACATCAACCGCAGCCGATTCTCGTACCGCGGGTAGAGGACTGCGTTATGCTTTGGTTGGCGGGAGATGCTACCCGTCAACGAGGGCGGACCACGTCTAGCGGCGGAACTTCGTCAATAATTCCGTTCGCCGTCGCCATTCCAAACAATCTCTGTAACGCAGAGACCCCCTCGTCGCCCATGTCGAGCGTGTCGTCGTTGACGTACATTCGCACGAAACGTCGACCGTCTTCACGTTCGATGCCGCGCCCGTAACCGAGCGCGTAATCCAACGCAGCATCCTCGTTCGCGTGCGCGTATTCGATCGACGATCGGAGCGCCGACGCGACGCTTGTGCACAACTCTTCGCCGAGCGAACGGTTAACCACATCTAGACCGAGCGGTATCGGCAAGCCGGTTTCGGCAAACCAATGCTTGCCTAGGTCTAGCAAGGACTTGAAGCCGCGTTGCTCAAAGAGGATCTGGCCCTCGTGCAAAAGTATTCCGGCTTCGGCGCGGCAAGATTTGACAGCACCTTCTACCTCGTCAAAATCCAGAAACAAAGGCCGCACTCCGGCCGGTCCGAAGATCTGGAACAACATCCAAGATGTCGTGTTTTCGCCCGGAACCGCGACCGTGCAGCCTGCCAAATCTTCGAGGTTCAAATCGTCACGAACTGTAACCACTACCGGGCCGTAGTTCCGCCCTACCGAAGCACCGCAAGACATGATCCGGTATCGATCAGCGATCTTGGGATAGTGCGCCGCCGATATCGCGGTTACCGGTAAATCTCCTGATTCGGCCAGAAGGTTTAGCGACTGGATATCTACCATGTGATGTCCGATCTCGTAACCTTCAATCTTGACTACTCCTTCTGCCAAACCGAAAAACATGAAGGCGTCGTCGGCATCCGGACTGTGTCCGAAAACTATTTTTCCCTTTTCAGGCATTTTCAACCTCTCTGTGTCTGCGGAAATCCAGTGATTTCCTCATGTACTGACATTTCTCACTCCAGAACTGCGTCTCACCGTTCGCCATGGAAACCATCCCGGACAGCGTGAAACGCGGTGCGGGCGTAGTGTTGAACCCCATTCGTTCGTAAAGCTTGATAGCCCGACGGTTGTCGACTCCCACCGAAAGCGAAATCGAACTGTAACCGTGCGATATCGCCAGGATCGTCATCTCAGCCAACATGCGCGCACCCACACCTCGTGAACGCAGATCCTTGCGCACCCACAGGTCCTCCACGTATGGACACGTCTCGTTGATGTGTTGTTTGGGCGAACCAGCGGGACCTTCCCACAACAGCATCCCGTGTCCAACTGGCGTTTCACCGATCCACGCGATTAAGTAGGCAAGTGTCCCGTCGTGCTGCAACTTCAGTCGACCCCGATGAGTCGCTTCGTTGCGAGCCGGGTTCAACTCCGACGTGACGATGTCAACTTCGTTGCTGTGCAACGGTCGAACATCGATCAAATGCGACAGGTCTTCGGAATTCGTCACGTTGAGGGCGATCTTGTCAACGAGACGCGACAGCACTTTTGTTCCGGCGCGAATCATGCGGTCGCAGCAACCGGTATTGAGACCTCGCGTTCGAATTCACGCACGATCTCGTAGTTAGTCAATCGCTGGGCGGGTCTGAAACCTGCATCTGAAATCAATTCTCGTACTTCGTCCTCGGTTGTCCGGTTGTAGAAACCGGCGGCGAGCATCACATTTTCGTCGAACAGTGTGCCGCCAAAGTCGTCGGCACCGAATTGCAGCGCCATTTGCCCAGTCTTCCTCCCCTCCGAAAACCAAGACGCCTGGATGTGCGGGACGTTATCAAGGAATATCCGGCTTAATGCGATGATTCGCAGATACTGGTTGGGGCCGGCCTCCTCAGCTACTTGCTTGCCCAGCGCCGTGTTTTCCCGCTTGTATGACCATGGAATGAACGCCGTAAACCCGCCGTCGTTGTCGCCGTTCGCGTCGGCCACATCTTGGACATCTCGGATGTGTTGCAGAGTTTCGACGATGTCCTTGTCCGTTTCGACATGCCCGTACATCATCGTCGCGGTCGTCTTGAAGCCAACAGCATGCGCTGCTTCGTGGATTTCGGTCCACTGAACCCATGTGTCCTTGGGTGCGAAACGCGACACGATCTCCTTGACTCGATTGTTGAGTATTTCCGAGCCGCCACCAGGCATAGTTCGTTGTCCTGCGTCCCAAAGGTCTTGCATCACTTCAAGCGGCGACTTGCCAGATACGTCGCACATTTGCCAGATTTCAGGTGCCGACCAGTAATGAGGCATCACATTCGGGTATCGATTCACCGTCTCGCGAACCATATCCAAGTAATACTCGTACGGCAGAACATCGTTCAATCCGCCTTGCATCAAAACCGTCGTAACGCCTTTGTCCGAGGCTCGGCCCACCTTCTCCATAATCTGCTCCACCGAATAGGTGTATGCGGATGGATCCGTTGGATCGGTCCGATAGAACGCGCAGAACGAGCAGTAGGCGTCGCAAAGATTCGTATAGTTCAAGTTCGTATCGATTACGTACGTCACGCGATCTGGAACGTTGTGACGAATTTTCGCGTGGGTAGCGAGAGGAGCCAACTCCAGCAAATCGGCGTCGCGGAGGAGGTAAAGACCTTCTTCGAAGTCGATGCGCTCGTCGCGCAGGACCTTGGTGCGAATGTCGTTAATCATTGGGAACATCCTTCGCAAAGGGTGATCTCTCGGATACGTAAGGGATCACTTCGGGTCGCCAATCGGAAAGTGAGGATAACCGAGATTGGAATTCATCGATGGCCGCGATTTCGGTTTCACCGATTTCATAGGTGAAACCGCGGATGTAGCTCGCAACATCGTCATCGGACATAATAGGCACGGGTTTTCGACCCACGATCTCTTGGATGTGAGCCAATCCATGGTTGAACGACCCATGGAGGGTTTCTGCGAATCTGCCGAGTTCAGGTCTCGTCGCATCACCGCGAGCCACCCATCGCGCGAACACGAACGGCAACCCCGTTAATCGTTTCCACTCAAATGATAAATCGTAGGCGAATCGCCTCCTAGCACCCCCATATACCACCTTCAACGCGACATCACCGATCAGAAGCTTCGCGTCGGAGTCGGAGTCAGGGCCAAGTAACTTGACGTCCTCCACGCCCCAGTGGTCAGCGAAAAGTATCCGCAACAGTTGAACCGACGTAGAGGTGTGCCCAGTGACGGCCACGGATTTACCCGACAACTCTTCCGCCCTCACATCGCTGAAAAGCATTACGCTACGCGCCGGACCGTCCGTAGCCACCCCCAACCCACCTTCGATGATCTCGCCTTTCATCCGCAAAACTTCTGCAATCGGCAACGGACCGGCATCCAACTCCCCTTTTTGCATCGCGGCGGCCATGTTGCGAGGCGGTAACTCTACGAGGTCAAACCAATCCCCTTCTAACCGCGAGTAGAAAACTGCCGAATTCAGATATGGCATGAACCCGATTCGCCATCGAGATTCGAGGTCGTTAGGCATCGCCGCGGAGTGGATCTCAGTTGTAGACCGCGATCTCGTTGTAGAGAGCATCGCGCTCGACAGGGACTCTGCCGGCATCTTTGATCGAAGCGACCATATTCTTACGAGCAATTCCCGCTGGCGATTCGGCAAGCGCAGCGTGGGCGATTCGTTCCTTCCCGATAGTTCCGTCGAGATCATTTGCGCCGAAGTTCAGACCGATACCCGCGGTTGCTTCGCCGAGCATCACCCAGTAGGCCTTGATGGCCAGCACGTTGTCGAGGATCAACCTCGAAGCTGCGAGCATCTTGAGATCGTCCATCGGCGGTGTGTGGCGCGGGCGCAATTTTGTGTAACCGACTTGGTACTCGAGCGGTATCAGTGCTAAGAAGCCGTCGGTTTCATCCTGTAGTTCGCGCAGCAATATGAGGTGATCGATACGCTCGCGAAAAGTCTCGACGTGGCCGTAGAGGATCGTGCAGTTGCTCTTTATGCCCATACCGTGGGCAATACGGTGGATTTCAAGCCACCGATCAGCCTTCGCCTTGCCGGGCAGCAACAGTTTATGGATGCGGTCCGAAAAGACTTCCGCTCCGCCACCGGGCATCGACGACAGTCCCGCTTCCTTGAAGATTGTCAGCGACTCCTCGGGCGGTACCTTCCAACGCCGCCAGAAGTAGTCGATCTCCGATGCCGTGAATGCCTTGATCTGTACATCAGGACGAGCGTTGTGGAGCTCGCGGATCATGTCAACATAGAACTCGAACGTCCAAGTCGGGTGATGTCCGCCGACGACGTGCAGCTCTCGAATGTCGCCGTCTAGATGGTCCAGCATATCGTCCATCGACATCTCGTACGCGCCCTCGGCGCCCGGTTTCTTGGCGTAGTCGCAGAACTTGCACGACAGAACGCAGATGTTGGTCGGGTTGAGGTGACGATTAAGCACGAAATAGACTTTGTCGCCGGAGAACTGACGCTTCTTGAAGTCAGCCATCAAACCGACGGCCGAAAAGTCTTCCGTCTCTAAGATTTTGACACCGTCGTCCGCCGACAATCGCTCGCCGTGTTTCACCTTTTCCCAGACCGACTCGAGGGCGGAATCGGAGATCAAGATGTCTGGTACTTCGACGTGACCGTTGCTACCCGCGCCATTCGTCGGGTGTGTCGCCGCCACGTCTGCAGCTGTGGTTGCCATCGCCATATGCGGACCGCTTTCTCAAATGACGGTTGATGCGATATATCACTACGTCTATTCTCTATCATCGCGCCAAACTGAATTGAGCGTCGAGACGACGCCACAGGTCAGATTCACTGGACTTCTTTCTCCACATACCTCGAACGAAGTGCGCGTCGTTCGTTACCATCAGAATCTGACCCCTAATTAGCCGAATAGGATCTTCGAGGAATTCGGCAAATGCCTGAAACACCACCGCAAACACAGAAACGGATCGATGATCTGTTCTCCGAGTTGAAAGCTCTATCGGACGCCCAACTCGGCTACCCGACTAACCAATGCTTCGACTATTCATCGCTGTTCCGATTCTTGGAATTCAGCATCAACAACGTCGGCGATCCGTTCCATGACAGCCTATACCGAGTCAACTCGCACGAAATCGAGCGCGAAGTCATCGCAACGTTCGCCAACCTCATGCGGTTGTCCCCAGACGAGACGTGGGGCTACGTGACTTCAGGCGGCACCGAGGGGAACATGTACGGACTGTACATGGCTCGCGAGATGTTCCCCGAAGCCGTCGTCTATTTCTCGCAGGATACTCACTACAGCGTCCGCAAGAACCTGCGGGTGCTCAACTACCGCAACATCATGATCCGCAGCCTCGACAACGGAGAGATCGACTACGAGGACCTGCGCGAGACGATTCGCATCAATCGCCACCTGCCAGTGGTCGTGATGGCCAACATCGGAACGACGATGAAAGGCGCGGTAGACGATCTCCACAAAATCCGCGATATCTTCGACGAACTTGCGATCTCGAGCAGCTACATCCACGCCGACGCGGCACTGAGCGGGATGATTCTCCCCTTTGTCGACGATCCACAACCGTACGGCTTCGACGCCGGTATCGATTCGATCGCCATCAGCGGACACAAGATGATCGGATCGCCACTCCCAAGCGGCGTCGTTCTGACCAAGAGCGACTACGTTGGACGCGTCGCCAGATCTATCGAGTATGTCGGCGCTATGGACACGACGCTCTCAGGCTCCCGCAACGCCATAACACCCCTGATGCTGTGGTACGCGTTTAAGCAACAAGGACTCGAAGGCTTCCGAAACATCGTTCACGAGTCACTTGAAACCGCCGAATACGCGGTCGGGAAATTCAACGAGCACGGCATCCCAGCCTGGCGTAACAAGAACTCAATCACCGTCGTATTCAGACGACCGACAGACGAAGTCGTTCGCAAATGGCAGATGGCCCCGTACGAAAACTTCGCACACATCATCACCGTACCCAACGTAACCCGCGACAAGATCGACGCCGCCATTGCGGACTGCGTCGCACATCCACGCACGACAAACTGACACAAGGAGACCCTTTATCTAATGAAGCAGATCACCGTCAACGTAGAAAACGAAGTCGGCATCATCGCCGGCGTAACTAGCGTCCTTTCTGATAACGGCATAAACATCCTGAGCCTCAGCACCGAAGTGATGGAAGATTCAGGCGTTATATTCATCACCACCGAAGACGAAGATCACGACAAGGCGCTGTGGTGGCTGGCGGACGCGGGATATAAAGCCATGACAGACGAGACGTTGGTGATCACTATGCTCGACGAACCTGGCGCACTCGCCAAAGTGGCAGAGCGATTCCGCGACCACGACATCAACATCCTCAGCCTACACATCATAAACCGAGCCCACGGCCACACCACAGTATCTCTCAGCACCGACAACCAGGATAAAGCGCGGGGGCTAGTCAAGGATCAGTTGGTCACAACGTCGGGCCGTTCGTAGCATATCTGGGCTACTCACTGCCAGTACTCCGCCCACTTCCGATCCACCAAACTGATGATACTGGGATCCATCTCCAATGGCTTCTGGTATCCCGGCTTCCAAGTCGCATCGATCCCCATTACACCGCTATAGATCGGCGTAATCCCGGCGAAACGTTGCTCACTGAAAACCACATCCAAGGCGCAGTCGAACCGCGTGAAAATCCCCCAAATCAGCTCGACGTTATCATCGATATCGACATCGTCCGAAACCAACACTGCCGCTTTGAGCGTTCTCGCCCGAGGGTCGTTCACCGTTCGACCTAATAGTTTTCGAGTCTCCGGGTAGCCACTCTTAACCTGCATCACCAAGATGTTGTCGCAGAGCAGTCGATGCTTCACAATTGCCGACGACAGCGACATCGGGTCGAAGCGCAACCGGGCACCGTCGATGCGCTCCGGTTCATGTCCGTATCCAGTGGCGTCGAGAACCATCTTAGAGCCGTGTTGGAATGCGTCACCGGTGAAGTCCAATGTGTCCTGCGCCGTACGGGCCAGCAGTCGGAAATCCGACTCCACACGGAAATTACGCGATATCGCCCGCGCAACCGATTTGATGTTCGATGGGTCGGTCTGAGCATCGACCAAAACCATCACCTTCGTGAGCGATAGCTGTCCTTCTCCCAGAATCCCGAACGCCGTCTTCATCTGCTCCCGCGAATAGCGACTGTCTACCGAAACCACGAGCAGGTTGTGGAACCCGGACTCGTAGTACGACCACATGTCCCGCACTTCCTTCCGCATCAATCGGATCAGCGGTTTCGTCGCAAGCTGCGCCGCATCGCCCAACGCCCGATCCTCTTGCGGCGGCTTGCCGACCACCGTCGCTGGATACACCGGGTTGCGTTTGCGGGTGATGGCCTTTACGCGGAAGACGGGAAAATCTGCGGCGCCCGAATAGTGGCCGAAGTGATCGCCGAAGGGACCTTCCAGACGTCTTTCACCGGGTTGGAGCTGGCCTTCGATAACGAACTCGGCGTGAGCCGGAACTCGCACATCAACCGTCTTGGCTTTGGTCATCGGAGTCGCGCGTCCACGCATGACGCCCGCGAAACCGGCCTCGTCGATTCCTTCGGGCAGCGGAATGATCGCCGACAGTATCAGCGCTGGGTCTCCTCCCAGAGCCACCGCGATGTCCAACGGTTTCGACTCGCGTTCGGCATCGACGTGGTGGAACGCGCCGCCCTTCTGAATCTGCATGTGCATGCCCGTGGTCGATCGGTCGTAGATCTGCATCCGGTACATGCCCATGTTGTGGGCTCCTGTCGCAGGGTCGCGCGTCCGGACCAGTGGCAAGGTGATGAAGCGCCCTCCATCTTCAGGCCAGCATTTGAGTATCGGCATCTGTGATAGATCGGGCGATTCGTCGGTTACTTGTTGCACACGCGAACTCAAGGCGAGGCCGGGTCGGACATTCAGCAGATTAAGTGCCGATCCTCGGTTCCGCCATATCGACGAAACTGATGGTGGGTTTACGTCTTCCAAGAACGTGATCAGTCCTTCGCCGATCTCCTCTGGATGACGTCCTAACCCGATCTCGATCCTCTCCATCGTTCCGAGAAGATTCACGACTAACGGATACGAAGCACCGTCGACGTTCTCGAACAGTACCGCTGGGCCCCCGTCACGCACGAGCCGCGTGGTGATTTCAGTAACTTCCAACTCGGCGTTGACCGGGATCGTTACGCGTTTCAACAGCCCGCGCGCCTCGAGAACGCGCATGAATGACTGCATGTCGGTGAAAGCCATGGTGCCTGTAGCTAACGCCCGGTCCAGACTTGGAGAAGGGTGCTCTCCAGACCCAGGTGATAAAGGATGCGGCCGGCGATCATGTCGATCAAGTCGTCGATGGTGTCGGGATTGTTGTAGAACCCCGGGGATGCCGGAAGAACGATGGCACCCGCTTCTGTGACGGCAGTCATGTTACGGAGATGAATCAGACTCAACGGTGTCTCTCGCGTCATCAGTATCAACCGCCGTCGTTCCTTCAACGTAACGTCCGCCGCACGTTCCAAAAGGCTCTGTGACATTCCGTTTGCGATGCGCGCCAATGTGCCTCCGCTGCACGGCGCTACCAGCATCCCGTCGACGTGGCAGGAACCGCTCGCAATATCAGCCGCGACGTTTGCCGCGTGGTGCCACTGGAAACCGTCGCGCTTCGCCATGTCGTAATCGAGCCACCGAGACAGTTCACCGTAATCGACCCCAACTTCTCCCGTCAAGTTAACTCCCTCTTCCACCTCCAAAACCTTGGCGCCAGATTGAGTCACTACCAAGTCCAACTGATGATCGCTGTTAGCGACCACCTGCAATACCCGTCGTACGTACGGTGCGCCGCTCGCTCCCGAAATGCCTACGATGTAACGCGCCATGTGGTCAACCGATCAGCAACTCGTCGAGAACAACGAACAATGCGAACACGACGGCGATGATGCCGTTCATCGTGAAAAACGCCATATTTAGCTTCGATAGGTCATCCTCTTTCACGAGCGAGTGTTCGTACGCGAACAGTGCGACCACGACGACAATACCGAACGCTGCCAAAAACCCGCTCCCTCCTGACAAGACCGATAGAACTAGGAATATGAGGGTTACGAGGTGCAACGCCTTGGCTATGACCAGCGATCTTGATATCCCGAAACGCGCGGGTACCGAGTGGAACCCATTCGCGCGGTCGAATTCGATATCGGCTATGGCGTACAAAACGTCGAAGCCCGAAACCCAGAACAACGCCGCGATGCCTAGCAACACGAACTCTGCCGGCATGGTTCCGGTCATCGCGATCGACACCGCTGGCGGAACGATCACGTAGACTGCGCCGATTCCGAAATGCGCTAACCACGTGAAACGCTTTAGATAAGGGTAGGTGAACGCCACGACAATAGGTATCGGTGATAGGAGCAAAGCTAACGGATCGAGCTGCCAAGCCGCGACCACGAATACCACCGCCGAAACCGCCATGTATCCGATCACCTCTGGTTTGCCGATGATGCCGGTCGCCAAAGCACGATCCGCGGTGCGCGGATTGCGTCGATCGATCGCCGCGTCCAAGAGCCGATTGGCCGCCATCGCAAAGGTCCGCAACGTCACCATCGCCACGATCACCCAACCGAACTGCACCCAGTTCGGCCAACCTCCTGCCACCATAAACGCTGCTGCAACCGCGAACGGAAGAGCAAAGATCGAATGTTCGAACTTGATAGTATCGAGGAATATCTGAAGACGGCGGAGCGGGTTTAATCCCGCATTTGAACCGCCGTCGCGGTTGGCGTTGATGCTCAACGAATGCTTATCCAAGGCGGTACGCGACGGTGCTTTCAATCGATTCTAATCACCATATTCGGTCGACGACATTCACCGCCGCTCCGTCGAATGGCGGTAATCGTGAAAATCATCACCTTTGTCGCGCTGAGTACGTTAAACTTATGCCATAATTCAACAATTTTCGTCCAAATCTTCAAAATTTTTCGTCGTCTTAAACGCCATTGGCAAAGGAGGAGAAGGACATGGGATTGCAATCAATTTCCAGCAGGTGGAAATTTACACTCTTCATCGGCCTAGCCTCAGTCATCGCCATCGGTGTAATCGCCGCCGTCATCGGTTACCGCCACTACGATGACAGCACGCACGATCCGTATTTCGACTTGCCCCCGGCATCTGAGGAGTTCGCCGCGATATGGCACGAAAGGATGAACTTCGCCTCAGAGTGCGGCGACCTCGTGATCGACGACGAGCCATACTACGAAGACGGGAAGCTGTACTTCAAGTGGTCTGGCACCTCGAATCAATACCAAGATTGCATGAGGTCCTACGACTACTTCTACGGCATCGAAACAGATTCCTTTTTAGTCAAAGGGGAGCACACTGGAATCGGTAGCTGGAGCGACATCTGCCTTCCGCACGTCGTCGGAGATGGCCCCATAGACCAAGACGATCAGTATTCTCTCTACCGTTGGGACGGCTCGGCCCGGAATCTGTTCGACTGCGAAACGGTCCTACGAGCGGCAGGTGTACCCAGCGGCGCCTCCGTAGATGGCAAGCTGCCCCGGCCAGCTGAGTTCCGATTTATCGTCGAGATCCTCCATCCCAACGGCATCTGAAGCGAAGCAAAAGCCGGAATACCGGTTAAGACACCTTCCAGCGGTGGCTAACGACGGATGATGCTCGTCATTTGCGCCCGAACTCTCGCTCCAACGCCTCGCCAGTCAGCAGTAGCATCGTTGGCCTGCCGTGCGGGCATGATTGTGGATGCTCGCACTCCTGCAACAAGCGCACGATCTCGTCGCAACTCTCCAGCGTCAAACTGTCCCCTGCCCTCACTGCGGCGTGACAAGCCATCGTAGCCAGCAACCTCTCCGACCACGGCATCGTATCGGCATTTGAACGTCGCTCATCCGTCTGCGACATGTCGTCCAACACTCGAACGAGCGCCGTCTCCGCAGCGTTGGCACTCGTCGCAGCCCGTTCCGCCAGCACCTGAGGCACCGCGCGAACCAACACCGATCCACCGCCGAATGGCTCGATCTCCCAGCCCGAATCTGCGAACCATTGCGCTCCCTCGCTGTAAACGACCTGACGTTGTGGCGTCAGATCAACCATCTGAGGCGATAGCAACGGCTGAGATTCACTCGCCTGCCGTGCCCTTTTTGCGCGTATCTCTTCGAACTTCACGCGCTCGTGCGCCGCGTGTTGGTCGATGAGAAACACGCCGCTCGCATCCTCCGCCACGATGTAGGTGGATTGAGCCTGACCGAGCACTCGCAACAACGGCAGGACGTCGCGATGTCTCGCCGGGCTGGGTGGCTGTGGCGAGGAACGCTTTTGGGGCGTCGACTGTTCGTTCGATTGCGATTTGGCTGTGCTGTTCGGGGTTTGATCCCCGTTCGTATTGATCTGCTGTTCTTCGGAACCGTTCGAAATCGGCACCTCGGTTACGGGTTCGAAGCCTGAACTTCGACGCATCGCGAACGCGCCCTCAAGAGACGTCGTCAATGATGACTCGATCCGCGTGTCTGAAAACTGCCGTACCGCCGCCCGTTTGCCCAACGCATCTTTTACCGTGTTCTCGACGACCGAGAAGATGAGCCCTTCGCGCCGGAATCGGACCTCGGTCTTTTGTGGGTGCACGTTTACATCGACATCCTCAAGCGGTGCGTTGACCTTTATCAAAGCCATCGGAAATCGTCGGTCGGGCAAAAACCCTTGGAATCCGCGTTCCACCGCGTAGGTGAGGCGATACGTCTGGACCAACCTACCGTTGACCGCAATGATGATGTGCGTTCGCCGCCCGAAGTGCAGACTCGGCATAGCGATTGCGCCACTCACGCTGAATGCGGCATCGAGATCGGCGTGAATGTTTACCAGCACCGATGGATCTCTTACGCGGTAGACCGAAGCCAACGCCACCGCATCGTCGAAATCACCGGGCGTGTTAACGCGCACCGCACCGTCAACGGTCAGGCGGAATTTAACATCGCTCCGGATCAACGCCAATTGAGAAACGAGCGTCGCCACCCTAGCCGCCTCGGCCGAAGGACTGCTCAAGAACTTCAAGCGGGCCGGGACATTTCGAAAGAGTTGGCGCACGGTCACCGATGTTCCGGACGGTGCGCCCGCCGCGAGGACTTGCGGATCGGAACCGAATGACACGTTACACTCGGCCCCGCTCTCGGCCTCAACGTTCCGCGAGACCATCGTCACGTCGGCGACCGCCGCGATCGAAGGCAAGGCCTCGCCCCGGAATCCCAACGTCGGGATCGCTACTAGATCGCTCGATTCATCAACCTTGCTGGTTGCGAACCGCTCGAATGCCAAACTCAACTCGTCACTTGGAATCCCGTGCCCATCGTCAACAACGCGGATCAGATTCCTCCCACCACCCTCCAACTCAACATCGATTCGGCTGGCACCGGCATCTAAGGAGTTCTCGATCAACTCCTTGACCACCGACGCCGGTCGCTCAACAACCTCTCCAGCCGCGACCCGGGACGCAAGAGCGTCTGGCATTACTTGGATTGGCATTGTTGCTCAGGTGACCGCGATTTCGAGATTGTCAACTTACGTCTGAATCTAGATTAATCTCCAAGTCGAGAAATCCGAGGACGCTATAGGTTTCGGATTCTCGGCGCCAATACCCAAGTCAATATCACGCTGACCAAAAGCACTGCACCAGCTACCGCGAACGACATCTGCAAACTTGTCCGCTCGGCGAGGATTCCGAGCGGTATGGCCCCGATCGGCCTGAGCCCGAAATTCAACATGTAGATCCCCATCACCCGTCCGCGATGTTCCGCGTCTGTCTGCTCCAAAATCAGTGCCGAGTTTAGGGCTCGTCGACCCGAATCGCCCAACCCCAAGGCCAACATCGCGACGATGCCGATCAGAAAGACTGTGACGTAGGTCGAAACGAGTATCGCAACGGCCGACAAGGCCCCGGCGACTAACAGCACGACGCCGCGTTTCACGTTATCGGTCAGTCCGGCGATGAACAACGATCCGATCAGCGCACCGACGCCGATGGTGCTCATTAATATCCCCAACTCCTTCGCGTCGCCGCCAAATACCAGATCGACCTGCGCCGGCATCAAACTGCGGAACGATTGAGAAGTCATCGTCGTCGCCAGCGTCAACAGCAAAAGAACCAGAATTGTCTTGTTGCGAGCCGAGTACCGTATGCCGTCCAATACCGAGTTGAACACATTCTCACGACGCCGACCAGGCGCAGCGGCATCGGGACGCGCCACCTTGACCCTCGTCATCATCAAGAACGCAACGAACATCAGACCGGACATCAGGAAGTACGTCGCTTCCGGCCCGACCCACCAATACGCCAAGCCGCCTATTGCAGGCCCTGACAACGTCATCAGCGCCATGCCCGACGCGTTCAAAGCGACCGCATTCGTCAGTTCTCCATCCGGCACAAGTTGCGGGATGATCGCCTGGCGCGCCGGCATCATGAACGACCAGCACAGACCCTGTGTCAGCGCCGCGCCGAACAGCACCCAAATCGTCACGAACTTCATCACTATCGAAATCGCGACAAATAACGCGACCAAGCTAACGATCAGTTGGGCGTACTGAATCATCCTGCGCCGGTTCCAACGGTCTGCGAGCGAACCTCCAAACAATCCGAAGATCAAGATCGGAGGTGCGAATCCCGCACCGACCAACGCGACCAAGAAAGCGTCGTGCGTCAAATCCCATGCCAGCTGCCCACGAGCCAAATGCTGCATATTGATACCAGCCATCAGGAAGATTAGACTGATCCAAAACTTGCGATAGTTCGAGTTGCCGAGCGAATGGAACGTCCGGTTTGCGTAGCTCCGGCCGTATCCTACTGCTCCGCCAACTCCAATCGTCAAACTACAGCCGCCTTATGCGCGGTGTCAGAACCCACGTCAGAAGCACCGCTGCTGCCAGAACGCATCCCGCCACTGCGAACGCCACTCGGATATCTGTCGCTTCCGCCAATATTCCCAGCGGAATCGCGCCGATCGGTGTCAATCCGAAGTTCAGCATGTAGATGCCCATGACCCTTCCACGGTGCTCCTCGTCCGCCTGTTCCATCAACATTGCCGTGTTCAAAGAACGCCGCCCAGCATCACCCAAACCGAGCACCATCATCGCGATCATTGCGATGAAAAATATGCTCACAAATGTCGAAACCAAGATCGCCGCCGCCGACAAACCAGTCGCCGCCAACAGCACAACGCCCCGCCGCATGTTCTCCGTAAGACCCGCGATAAACAACGACCCGAGCAATGCCCCGACTCCGATCATGCTCATCAAAATGCCGAGTTCGGGCGGGCCACCGTCGAAGATGATATCGACCTGCGCCGGCATCAGCGATCGGAACGACATCGAAGTCATCGTCGTTGCGAGCAGCAACATGAACAAGATCAGAATCGTCCTATTGCGCGCCGAGTACTGCAACCCTTCCCAGACTTCTTTGAGCACTGCCTCTTGCCTTCGCTTGAGCGCCGCCGCTTCTCCGGTGATCTTGACACCCGCCATCATCAGGAACGCGATCAACATCAGTCCGGTGATCAGGAAATAGGTGTTGGCAGGCCCGAGCCAGGCATACGCCAATCCACCTAGACCCGGACCAGACAACGTCATCAACGCCATCCCGGAGGCGCTCAACGCGATCGCGTTCGTAATCTCGCTCTTGCTCACCAACTGCGGGATTATCGACTGGCGAGCCGGCATCATGAACGACCAACAAACACCTTGGGCAAAGCCCGCCACCATCAGAAACCAGATCGATATCCAGTCCTGCCAGATGGCTACCCCCACCGATCCAGCAACCATGGAAATCGCAAATTGGCTGTACTGGATCATCTTCTTTCGATCCCAGCGATCCGCGAACGTCCCACCGAACACCGAGAAGATCAGAATTGGCGGTGCGAATGCCGAACCCACCAATGCAACCATGAAGGTGTCATTGGTCAGGTCCCAAGCCAGCTGACCCCGCGCCAACATCTGCATGTTGACGCCGGCCATCAACACGATCAAACTGAACCAGAATCGCCGATACGCTGAGTTTCCAAGGGACTGGAACGTCCGCCGCGCGACGCTTCGACCGCGAACTCGCATGCGGGTCGAAACTGCGTGGGGTCTTAGATGACGAACTGCAGGCTTATCGGCTTTAGATGCCATGTAGAACTTCGCGGAACATCAAGCGAAGTTTACACCAACCGCACAAGCGTCATTTTCGACGGCATTGAAAGTTTGTGGGCTCCTGCCATAGCCAAAAACGGCCGACAAGGTCCGCGCAAATCCACAAAATAAGCTGCCAAAGCAGGCGGCAGAATTCGAAAAACGCGTTCGGGGAAATGAAGCGCTTATCGGTCAACCAATCGGGATTCTGAACCACCAGCTGAAGTGGTCGATTTTTATCGCAAATTTCTGACCGAAGTACTGAAAATTATGAAAGCTACTCCAGCCGTGAATAGGGCTATCGACATGCCGATGACCGTCTCGACAACTCCGACGTTGTCCACAAACCAACCGATTGGAAACGCGGCGATCGGGATCAATCCGTAGGTCATCATCGACAAGCTGGTCATACGGGCCCGATATCGTGGATTGGCGTACTCAACAACCAACGCCTGGCCCAATGCGAAACGAATAGATTCACCAAATCCGACTCCCACAAACACGATCATGCCAACCCAGTACCACGGCATCATCCCAATCATGAATATGGAAACCGCTGAGATTATCGGAGATGCAAGAATGACCCAACCGCGCCGTTGCCCCGAACGAAGGCTAGCAACGCCGATCGATGCAGCGATGCCACCAATACCTGCCATCGTCGCCAACCATCCGACCTCGCTAGGCACAGATCCGTAGAGTTCCTTCGCGAACACTGGAACCAACATGCGGAACGGCATCGACAGCATTGCGATTACGACAGATTGGATCAAGAGCGCCCGAACGAGACGATTCCTAGCCGCGTAGCGGATTCCCCGTTTGATGTTGACGAGTGGCGATTCCTTCGTCTTCGACTGATTCTGATCCGGGTACATCTTTGGCAAAAAAGTAGTGAATGCCATCGCCAAGACCATCATTACCGTAACTACGAAATAGACGCCGTGCGGTTCGATCAATTCATAAAGCACACCGCCTACAGCCGGAGCAGCGATGCTCATGAGTGTCATCGCGCCCGAGTTGAGTGCCATTGCGTTGCCGATCAGATTCTTCGGCACCAATTGCGACATCGCCGCCGTCCGAGCAGGGATCTGCAACGCGAATGTGCAACCCTGCATCGAGGATACGATCAATAAATGCCACCACTCGATCAAATCCGTCATGATCAACACACCGACCGACACGGCGAATATGGCGTTTGCCAATTGCGCCAACTGGATCAGCATTCGTCGCTCTACCCGATCACCCAACACGCCTCCCCACAACGACATGATCAGCAATCCGGGAGCCCAACCGATTGATACGAGCGCTGTTCTCTGGGCATCCCCTGTTATCTCGTAAACCAAGATACCGCGCACCAGCATCAGCATGTTGAATCCACCCATCGACAGGAACATGCTCATCCACATCAGTCGATAGTCGCGAATCCTCATCGACTCGAACGTTCGCGATGCCCAACTAACCTTGACCGCTGGGGTTGGGGCGCTGACAGCGGCAGGTGGTTCGTTTGTCCCGGCGTTAGGAGGCGTTAGCCTAGTCGTACCGTCGGTGGTATCCGTGGTGGCCAACTGTTTTCGCTTAAGAGATTCGTGCCGAGATAAGTGATGCGGCAGATGAAACTCAGTATATTCCACCGCACTTTAGAATCGAACTAAACAACCGTGCAATTCTTCCGAGGTTACGAATGTCATTAAGCTCTCTGCCTGAGCCCACTATGTCCGATGTCTACGATGCGCGCCGCGCAATCGCGGCGCACGTTCACCGCACTCCATTGCGACGCGTGCCGGGACTATGTGAATCGCTCGATGCCGACGTGTGGGTCAAACACGAGAACTTGCAGATGCTCGGCGCATTCAAAATCCGCGGTGGGATCAATCTGGTCTCGCGAACATCGGAGGAAGAACGCGCGCGCGGATTCGTGACTGCGAGCACTGGCAACCACGGCCAATCGATCGCGTTCGCCTCTCAGCAATTCGGTGCCAAGTGCACCATCGTTGTCCCAGAAGGCGCGAATCCTGTAAAGATGGCGTCGATGCGAAGCTTGGGCGCTATCGTTGTCGAACATGGCCCCACCTTTGATCAAGCTAAGGCCCACTCTGAAAACTTGGCGCGCGAAGAAGGGATGAGATACGTCCATCCGGCCAACGAACCGATGCTCGTCGCCGGGGTTGGCACTTACACCCTCGAGATCCACGAAGACTTGAGTGATATCGACTACATCGTCGTCCCGGTCGGTGCAGGCAGCGGCGCTTGCGGCGCGAGTGTCGTCACCAAAAACTTGTCCCCCAACACCAAAATCGTCGGCGTCCAAGCCGAAGCCGCCCCCTCGGTCTATCTGTCGTGGAAAAAGATGCAAGGGTCGACAGTCGACGCCAAAATGGAGACTCTCGCAGAGGGACTCGCCACGGGCTCGGCGTACGACTACCCGGTCGGGATGCTCCGAAAATACCTCCACGACTTCGTGCTAGTTACCGAAGAAGCGATCCAACGAGCGATCGTCACGATAATCGCCACCACCCGCACGTTAGTCGAGCACGCAGGCGCAACATCGCTAGCCGGCGCAGAATCGATCCGCGATCAAATCAAAGGCAAACGGGTAGTCCTGATCGCCAGCGGTGCCAACATTACGATCGAGCAGCTGAAGTCTGTCGTTGCCGAGTAGAAATTCGAGGGAATTACCCCTCGGTGTTGATCCCCGCGATATCCTCGTCGATCTTCTTTAGCCGCAGGTAGTCTTCGCGGTAAAGGCAGTAGGCACGCTCGACATACAGTTGCGCCAACTCGGATGCTCGTTGTGACGTCGAGGTTGCGGCCGCGACGATTTTTGCGACTTCACGGTTGGCCGGCAGGTAGCGACCGATCGCTCGTATCGTCGCCTCCGTCTCATTGGCCATGGAACGGTCACCACTTTCAACTGAGTAGCGCATGCGGCCCAACTGTTGCGACAACTCCGTCAGAAGATCAGCTTCATCCATCTCGCCGTACATCAAATCGTAGTCATCTTCGTCGTACTTCTGGCTGCCGCCGAGAGCGTCTTCGATCACTGCATCCAAATCGTCGTCTTCACCATGTGCCTCGGTATAGAGCCGTCCGTATTCGGCGCTGGCCTCGTTGACACGCTCCATCATGTCGAATGCATCTGAGAAGTTCAGAGTCCCGGCGAAGACGAGGTCATCGCCTCGGATTTCGGCGACCCGCTCGGCCTCCGCAATGCTCTCGAAAGGTTCCGGCGCTGGTGGAAATGCGAACGACGATATGACGTTGGCGGACATTTCAGCGACTTGACCTGCGAGAAATGGCGGCATGTACTTGCCGATATCCAGCGGAACCGGCAGTATCACGACGTACGTCACACCGATCGCATCTTGGTCGTTAGAGTCGCGGAAATAGACAAGCGCGTGGCCGCTCGGTTGGTCGGCATCGCCTCTTTCGAATTCGAGTTGCATCAGATTGAAGCTCTTTAGGTTTTTCGCGCTCCGCTCGAAACCGCTCAGCGGGCTACGTGCTGCCACGGATCACCGATATGAGAGAATGTTAACCGCACAGCAACATATCGATTCTACGCTGTCACTCCCGTTTTGTCTGTCCAAACCGAATCGAACTACGAGTGTACAAACGAATAGTCAGGCCATTGATTTTCTCGCTGGACGAGGAACAGAGCCACGCGCTATCCGAATACGCGCTGCACGTTCCGTACATGTGGAAGACCTTTGGATTCCGATCGATGATCGGTGACCCAAACCTGGCCACACGTGTCGCCGGCATCGAAATGCCGTCGCCGATAGGGCTTGCCGCCGGGTACGACAAAAATTGTCGGGTGCTGAAATCGTTGCTCGACCTTGGTTTCGGATTTGTTAGCGGTGGCACGGTTACGCTGGCTGAACGATCAGGCAATCCGCCGCGCCGAATGGTGCGCCTTCCCGAAAGTACAGCGATTATTAATTCGCTCGGATTCCCGGGCGATGGATTGGCGCGCGTCCGACCCAGGATAGCCCGATTAGGCGCGCATCGTAATCGTTCGTTCGTCAGCATCTCCGGCTCCTTGGAAGACGAGATCGCAGAATGTTTCCGGCGACTCGCGCCCCTGGTTGTCGGCATAGAACTCAACATATCTAGCCCGAATACCGTTGGCCTGCGCGTGTTCCACGACCCGGCGAGGCTTCGCAGTTTGGTTGAGCAACTTCGCAAGATTCATGCCTCACACACCCCATTGCTTGTAAAACTACCGCCTTGGTCAACTGAAGCCGATGAACGCCGTGCCGCGTTAGCCCTCGCAGAAACCGCAGTCAATGCTGGCGCTGATGGTCTCGTGGTTGCGAACACGATACCGATCGAGGATTCCCGACTTAAGGTCGGCAAAGGTGGACTCAGCGGTACCCCGCTTCTCGACAACACCGAACGCATGACCGCCGAAGCGGCGGCGCTTGTTGGCAAACACGTCAGCATCGTTTCTTGCGGCGGCATATCGAATGCCGAACATGTCTGGCGAATGTTCGCAGCTGGGGCGTCAGCGATTCAGCTCTATACCGCGATGATTTACGAGGGGCCCGCGCTCCCGGCGCGCCTGAACCGCGGAATTCTCGAACTCATGGACCGCGCGTCGATTCGATCCCTTGCCGAAATTAACGGCCCCCCGCCCTACTGATCGTCAATCACCTTTATCGACCTGCCACCATCTCCAAGATTTCGTCGCGGTACGCCATAGCAGATTGGGTCCCGGGCCGGGAAACGCAAAGTGCGCCAGCTGCCATTGCCAACTGAATCGCGTTTTCCAGATCGTTTCCTTCGCAGAGCGCTCGCCCAAGCACTCCGGCGAATGCATCTCCGGCCGCAACGGTAGCCACTGCGTCTACGGGGAACGGAGGAAAGTGTCCACGCAACTCGTCGGAAGCAACGTACACGCCGTCGCCAGCCATCGTCACGATGACGCAACGGCACCCGTATTTTTCGCGAATGAGGTCTGCTACGCGTTCCGCGGAGGTCACATCATTGATCGGAATTCCTGCCAAGGCTTCCGCCTCAAGAGCGTTTGGCGTAATGATGTCCGCATGTTCGTAAAACCCGCCGGGCACCGCGTCACTCGTTACTGCCGGAGCGGGATCCAACACGACCGGCACATTCAACTCGCGGGCCTCATGCATGACCTCCAAACTGCACGTCAGCGGAATCTCTTGTTGAACAAGTAACACGCCCGAATCCGGCAGCGCATCCTTCGCCTTCCGAGATTCGACCGGACCACACTTGCCGTTTCCGCCGTAGATTGCATGGACGTAGTTTTCGCCGCTCGGTTCGATGAAAATGATCGCCACTCCGGTCTCGATCTCCGGATCGTTTGTAACCCCGTCCATATCCACGCCTTGATTCGTCATGAACGCCCGCAACTCCTTGCCGAACCCATCGTCGCCCACGCGCCCGACCATCTTCACTTCGCCATGACCGCCTGCGAAACGTGCAGCAGCAACCGCTTGATTGCCGGCTTTCCCACCGCCTGACGTATACAGGCGATCACAGACGAAAGTCTCTCCGGCACGCGCCAACCGTTCGGTCTCAACGATCAAGTCCATGTTGATCGCGCCCACTAACAACGTTTTCTTCGAGTTTCCGGCTTGTATGCTTTTATCGGTCATGTTCTCGGATATCGGCATTGGAGATTGGGTCTTGGTGTTCGTGCGTTATGCACACGGCATCTCGGCCATCGCATGGGTCGGGGGAAGCATTTTCCACGCTTTGATCCTGCGCCCTCTGACTGTTGCAGAGCCGACAAAGATGGCGACCGCAATGTCGCTGATCTCGCCGGCGTACCGCGAAATCATCGATATCGCGGTAGTGACGCTTGTAGTTTCAGGCCTCATCCTGATGTTCTCACGCATCGGTGGTAGTGAGGCGACCGTTGCGTGGGCGATCGTGCTGGGCGTCAAGATTACGTTTGCGATCTGGATGTTCTACATCGTTTGGCGACGTCGACGGATGCCGCCGCGCGCTTCGCTCGAAGAAGGGATCGCTTCTAAACTGCTCGGATACAACGCCGTCCTCGCACTCGGATTGATCGTGTTTCTGTTGGCCAACGTGTTGCGCGAACTCGTCGAAGCCTCTTTGAGATGAGTGTTCCTTACAACTTCTGGAACTTGCGCACGCGCTGACCCATTTCCGGTGTTCCGATTTCGGCGACGTAGATGCTGCCACCGGAGTCGGTCCAAATGCCGTGGGCGGCTCCTAGGATCTTGGCATCGTCATCACCGCGCCATCGCGTGACCAGATCGCCGTCGAGGGTCCAGATTGAGACGCCTCGGTTCCCGCCCTGCTCTGCAACGTAGGCTAAACCGTCCCGGAAGTGGATGTCTCCTGGGGAGTTCACGTCGGTCCACTCAGTGATGTAGTTTCCGTCACCGTCGAAGATTTGGATACGTCCGTTTTCTCGGTCGCAGCCATAAACGCGTCCATTCTGGTCAACTCCAACTTTGTGGACAAGTGCGAATTCGCCGGGACCATCGCCGGGGACGCCCCACGATAACTCGAGGTCACCTTCAGCGGAAAAACGGTGGATGCGTCGGTTGCCGTATCCGTCTGAGACGTAGACTTTTCCGTTTGGTGCGACGGAGCTTCCCGTTGGTGAGTTGAATGGCTCACCGTGTCGACCGTCCCACGTGTTTGTGACGGCCGCCCAGTCACGTTGACCGAGTTCGAGGAGAATCTCACCCGATTGGTTGTGTTTGGTGACGGTGTGACGCTGCTTCTCCGAGAGCCAGATGTTGTCGTCGGAATCGATGAACATGCCGTGTGGTTCGCGGAAGAAGTATTCAGGCGCGACCCCGAGAACGAGGCCGTAACCCCAGCTTCCGACGAGTTCGCCGTCCGTGGTCCACCATGAGATAGGGTGCTGCTCGCGGGCGAAGACCCATACGCGGTCTTTGGAGTCGACTGCGACATCTGAGGCCATGCCGAATTTCCAGCTTTCGGGCATCTTCTTGGGCCACTCCGGCACTACTTCATACTTGAAATCTCCATCGCCAACGATAGTCATGACATTGCTCCTCGCCCGCAGGCGTCAAGTTCGATTGCATTGTGATGCATGTTACGGCATCGAGGGTTTGAGCGTCGCAATCTATATGATGTCGACTACCCGTCGGATACGAACGACGCCCGGTCCGATTAACCGCCGTTAATGGTCAAGTTTTCGTATAAGAAATCACGCTCGATCCAACACGATTGAATTCTGTCTGGATGAAACATGTCCGAACCATCGAACCCGTCGAAATCACTGCTTTCATAAGAACTATCGCCTAAAATCCCACAATCTTCAATACTGCCGAATTCTCCCTTCACATACACCGGTGTTCGGTTGCTTTCGAGCGAATACGTGAAATTGGATGCATCGCGAAATAGATCATTGCCTTCGATCACTCCAAACGGTTCGTCGAGATCGTCATAGGATGCGAAGCGATACAGGTCGTCACCGATCTGTATTCTGGAGTCGCTACGCTGGGGTGGATCGTACTCGACGGTTTCTTGAGGAACATCACACAACATCAACGCGTCGTGCCGATCAGAATAAACGAGCAAAGTTGCCGCATCGTCCGAAGAGCCAGTTTGTGAATCAGATCCAACTGGCCGGCAACCTTCGGCGCGATCGACGGCGAGGTTGCCGAATACAACTGCACCTAGTATGAGCGCACCTAGAACCGCGAAGGAGATTATCGGTGTCCAGAACACCTTCGCACCTGACATTCGAACTCTTCCTTCCGACATTGCTCTTCTCAAACTGAATGTTTATTGAAAACGATACGCAGATAAGCGATGCGCAAAGCATACCATCGTATTCTCAGAAGTGGCAAAGTCCCATGCATCAACATAACCCAGACACGACCAAACGCCTGATCATCCTAGCCATCGATGATGCGTGGAGACGATTGCGCTCGTCGTTCAACGAACTTCGGAGCGAAGATGCCTCAACTCCCGGTGCTTGTGGTGATTGGTCGGTGAACGAGATTCTTTGGCACATCAGCGCCTGGGAACGTCTATTGATGACGGCGCTTAAAACCCCCGACGACGGATACGACTTCCCCGAACCGGATGTCGACGAATTTAACGCAAAGGTTGTCTCGGAAATGCTTGATAGGTCGCCGCGACAAATCATCGAGCGACTCGAATCCACTCACCGTCGCCTACGCGATGCGCTCGCCAATGCACCAACCAGTCACTTCCGCCAAGACCACCCGAGACGTCGGTTGATCGACGAATGGACGCTCCTCCACTACGAGGAGCATGCAGCGCAGATTGCAGAATGGCGAGCAGACGCGCAAGAGTAGTGAGTGGACTTCTACGAGCGCAGAAGCCGAGACTGCGGATCATCGATAATCGATTCGATGACGACGCA
Source organism: Dehalococcoidia bacterium (assembly GCA_965208645.1). Lineage (GTDB taxonomy): Bacteria > Chloroflexota > Dehalococcoidia > Lucifugimonadales > Lucifugimonadaceae > Bin127. The sequence continues at coordinate 2,622,037 of OZ242350.1, forward strand.
ACAAAGCGAATCTGAAACCTGAACCCACAGTTATCAGCCCCGTGATGAACAGTAGCAACATAAACCCGATGCTTCCACCGGGCGAGTAGCCACCTGTAGCAGGCGGCTCGGGTATCGGTTCGGGCGTGGCTGTGGGTATCGCCGCCGGTGAACCAGATGTGCCCAATGCGACCATCACCGGGACCGTGCTCACGTTCGCACATCCCAGCACTCCATCGCCACTTATCCTGATCAATGTGGATAGCACCGTCAGCGAGCCGTCGGCGTTCATCGCAAGCGTTGCAACGTCCGAGATGTTCGCGCGCAAACTATCCGCTAAGGGAGCGCAGAACTCGACACTCGAGTTGAGTTGGTAATTCGAGACCGGTGCACCGCTCACGTCTAGCGCGGAAATGTTGTACAAATTGCCAGCCAGGGTGTAACGCTGATGCATCATCCCGGCGTTCGACGCCGCGCCGACATCGTCGACCCGAAGGCCGACGATCTCCCCATTCGGCACGGCACCAGAACCGGCGATTAGCGTTACGATGCCATCTGTAAAGTTACCGCCATCGACGGGTGTGAAGACTTCGTATTGTTCGCCATTGTCTCCAACCAGAATCGACGGGATCTCACCAGCAGGGTTCGTTGGGGAGACGGTAGGTTCAGATGCTGGACTGGACCGCAGAACCGCGACCGTGAAAGAAGCGCGGCAGTCCTCACCAGTTGCGTCACCACATGATGCCAAGGTAGCGTGAATTGTGTACGTCCCAGGTGATTCCGGCGCCGTAAGCTCAACGACGCGGTCGTTAGCCAAGGCATCGGTGTCGAGCGATGAATCCGCTTCCGCAAAACTGCCTAAACCATCCTCTAAAGTCCAAATCACGCTGGTCTTGCCATCGATCAAATCATTGTCTACAATATCCTGCCGACCGTACGGCACAACGCCTAGACGAATCGTATCCCCGCCTCGAACGGTAACCTTCGAGATGCTGGGTGCCAGGCGATTTATCCGATGATGCGCCTGGATGCCCAGATCGTTGATCCGAACATCCGCCAGTGCTGAATATCCGCCCATGTAGACCGCGTCGCTGATAAGTGCGCCGATGATCGCCGTTCCACCCTCCAAGTCATGATCTACTCGCGCGTTCACCGATACCGTACGCGGAGTGTTCCAATCATCTGGAGTAAACGTGACCGAACTCGGCGAGATGGAAATGTCCGCGTTGTTAGTAGTGAGGGTTATAGGCAGGTCACGGCTGGGCGCCGATTCAAGCGCAACTTCGAAACTCGTGCTCTGTCCCTCAGAAACCGCCAATGAAGTGGGAGAAACTGTGAAACGAACGATTTCGGGCAGTTCCGAAGGCACGGTTCTGGTGCCGGTGCCGTAAGGTCCGGTGTGCCCCGCTAATTCGCGATCAGGTCCGGTGTAACCCGCTAATTCGCTATCTACCAAATATGGGTCAGAAGTGATCCCCGCGATCTGCGGCTGATCTACATCGTCTTGAGTGAAATCCGCTGGGAGACGCAACTCAGGCCCCCAATAGTTATGGGAAGCATGCACACGCGCATTCGCCACTGCGAACGTATCCGCGCCTTCTTTATTGGTTATCCAAGCTCCGATCCCGTCTCGCTCTTGAAATCCGATGAAGGCATTGTAGTGGACCCTTAAGTCGAACCAAGTACTGCTGCTCGCTCCAGCGAAATAAGCCGAGCTACCGTAGATGCCCGTGGGATCGTCGTCGCTGTCTGTCGACCTCTGCTCAAACGTGTTGCCGACTACTTCAGCACGTATCTGTTCTCCCTCATTGTGATCGGAATATACGCTGATACCCAGCGAATTGCCTACGCTTGGAGTTCGATCCTGTCGGAGGTTAAGGAAGTGGTTGCCAATCACCTTGGCATCAGTGTGAACTGTAGTGCCGTCGTTCGCCGACGCCCAGGCAAATCCCAACTGTATCGCTCCACCCGATGCACCATCAATGACGTTTCCACGCACCTCGATCTCAGCGTTGATAGTCTCTCCATCAGGGGAGTTTGGCACAAACCAGTGTGGAGCGTAGATTAGTGCGGCGGTAGTGTAGGTTATGTGGTTGTTTGATACCGTAGCATCGGCACCACCGGTTATCTGTATTGTAGTGTTTAAATCATGGAAAATGTTATCTGATATTGTTACGTCGAAGTATCCGTAGATGCCAATGCCCAATCGGTCACCGTTACGGATTCTGTTCCCTGTTATCTGGATTGGCAACAGATTGGTGACTTTTCCACCTGTATCAATATTTGGCACATGACTATCGGTCATACTCACACGAATGACGCGGAAAGAAGCGCGGCCAAACGTAAACCCTGGGAAGTCCCCAAGCCCTCTGGTAAGATCGGGACACGGATTGGTGAGGCGGTTGCCACTCTCGTCTCTTCCACCGAAAGCGTACCAATAATTCTCCATGATGTTGTTCGAGATCGTTCCGGATGTATCTTCAAAAAAGAGCCCGTACAGCGCAGTTCTAGGAGACGCATCGAGCAGACATTGATAATCAAATACGAGGTTATCGATGGTTACATCGCTAGACGCTTTGACCGCGAATATCGCTCCATTGCCCGAGCCTCGAGCATCTTCGATTATCTTGTTTGCCTGAAGCGTAGTTGGGCGGCTTGAATCGACTGGATTGGCACCCTTGATGGTAAGGTTGCTGGCGTTTTCGACCAAAATCGAGTTGCGATAGATGCCGGGACCAAAGATCAACGCGTGATCGCTGGCGTAGGCCGAGTCTAGAGTTGCCACCTCAGTTGTGGAATCGATGTCGAAATAGGTGCCGAAGTTATCGGGTGTAATTTGAATGGTTGTGGTTTGTTGCGCTTCCGCGATTTGATCATCGCTTACGGCGATAGTGAAAAGCACCGCCGTCAGAGCCAGCGCGAACAGCACCGCAACTGAAAACGACCGCCCTCTAATGCGCTTTAGAAACGGGGGGGGGGGGGGTACATTGCCGGTCAGCTATCATTCGCATCGTCAGACTAGTCCGTCAAGACTTCTTGTGTCTAACCTATAATACGTCACTATCATGCATGGCAAATAGCAATGAATCGCACAACGGTTTAAGCTCTTTCCCACTTCCGCAAGCTAGTCACCTCCCGCGGCGGATTCAGGTTCGATCCCGTATTCGTATATGAAACCTCTGCGATGTACACCGCTCCCGATGAGTCGGTCGCGATGCCGTGCGACGCGATGAATTGGTCGTGGCCTTCGCCAGCAAGGCCCGCGCCGAAAGAGTCGACTTCGTTTAGGTCAGTGTCGAGAACAACGACGCGTTGGCCGAGGTTGCCTACGCCTGCCTGGACCGGCGGTGCTCCGGCTTCGGCTACATATATTCTGTCGTCATCACCCCGTCCATTGGAGACAGCAATTGGCCGATGCATGTGCTTCTGACCCAGGTAATCACCGTCGAGGCTGAAGATTTGGATGCGGAAGTTTTCACGGTCTGCCACTACGATTTTGTCGCCACCTAGCAGGCAGATGTTGTGGGGTAGGCTGAATTGCCCATCCAATGCGCCCGGCGAACCCCACGATTTGATGTGGTTGCCGTCGGAATCATACTTGTGGACTCTCGAGTTCCCGTAGCCGTCGGTGATGAATATGTCTCGCGACTCCGGGTGCACGACGATATCGGTCGGTCGATTGAAGGGGTCTCCCTCCTGCCATGCCGCGGGTTTTCCGCGCTCGCCCAATCGGAAGATTATCTCCCCCGAAGGAGTGCGCTTCTCGACCACATGGTCATCGTCATCGGCGAGGTACAGATTGTCGTCGCCGTCGATGAAGATGCCGTGCGGACGGTTGAATTCGCCGGCCCCCCAAGTCTCAAGGAAGTTACCATCGGCATCGAAGATCATCATTGGCCAGTTACCGCGGTTGAAGATGTAGACGCGGTCCTGTGAATCGACGGCGACCGAAGTCGCTTCTTTGAAGGACATCGGATGAGGAAGTTTTGCCCAGTATGGGACGGGTTGGTAAGGCATGACTGAGTGGGTGCTCCTTGGTTTTTTTCGGGCGTCAGACTCGTTGCTGTGGGGCGGCAACGGGCCAATACGGTGGTCGTCTTAGGTCAACTCTCGGCACGAGCGTCGACAGTCTGCTTGTCGTCGGCTTTTTTTTTGGCGTCTTCTTCTCGTTTTTTGAAATCGAGATACCAGTTGTACCTACGATCGGATTTTGGATGGTTTTTGGGCTGTTTTTCCTTCGTCATATCAGGTCGTGTCCCCCTGGTCGACGGGCAGACAGCTACATCGTATTGTTTCACCAACTTGCTCTGGCCGCATCTTTTGGTATTGCCTTAGCTTACAAGCAACGCTCATAGCTTGGATGAGAACCACAAAGTCACCGATATCATTCGACGCGTACCACTGTGACCAAGCGCGGTGCACTTCCTTTTCAGGGAAGGCGGAGCGGACTTCATTGATCGCCGTGATCCCTGCTTCGTTGAACGCATGAGTTTCCTTGAAATCTTGGCAATCGAATAGTATCCCGTGAGCGTTTCCGACTACTCTCCTAAAGACTTCGCGTTTCAGTCGCAAGTTTTCTAAATTGTGTTGCAGCCAAACGGCACCGAAACCGACTGCTACTAATGTGGCGGTCGACGCGCCGATGCCGGCTGCGGCTAACCAATCTGATGTGTTCATTCGGCCATTCGCTCTGAAATTTATCCGTCAAATTCGAGACTGTCTCACCAGTCCGAAAAGATATGATACTACGCATGTTGCGTAACATCAGAGTGAATGGCGAAGAGTTATCATCCGTTAACCGGCCGCCACTTGCGTAGGCTGACGATCTCGCCTCTTGGAGGTTCGTCCATTCCGCAGTTCTCGGGGCTGGAGTAGTAGTTGGTGTAGGCGACTTCGGCGACATAGACGTTGCCTTGGGAATCGGTGGAGATGCCGTGGGGCGCGGTGAATTGGTCTACACCCATGCCGGGTTGGGGGTTGCCCAATCGCTCGATCAGTTGGCCGTCGGCGGTGAGGATGGAGACGCGTGCGCCGAGGTCAGGGACGCCTCGCTGAACCGCGGGCTGGATCATGTCGCCGATGTAGATCTTGTCGTCGCCATTTTTGCCTTGGGTGACGGACATCGGGTGGTGGATGTGCCACTGGTCGACGTATTCGCCGTCGAGGGTGAAGATTTGGACGCGGAAGTTTTCGCGGTCGGCGACGATGACTTGGTCGTCTCCGAGCATGGAGATGTTGTGCGGCAGGCTGAACTGGCCGTCATAGGTGCCGGGTTCGCCCCAAGAGAGCATGTGCTTGCCGTCGGGGTCGAATCGGTGAACGCGCGAGTTGCCGTAACCGTCGGAGACGAATAGTTCGCCGGTGTCAGGCTGAATGGCGATGTCGGTTGGTCGGTTGAAGTAACCGCCGCCCTGCCATTCGCATGGTTCTCCCTGGACGCCGATCGTCATCTGTTCGACACCTTCCTGGTCGAACTTTCGGACGTAGTGTCCGTCATCATCGACAACGTAGATGTTGTCGTCGCCGTCGATTTCGATGCCGTGGGGGCGGGTTACGGTGTCGTGGAGCATCGTCCGAAGGAGGTCGCCGTCGGGGCTGAAAACGCACACGGGGTCGGTTCCTCGGTTGAAGACGTAGACGTTGTCCTGCGAGTCGACGGCTACCGAGGTCGCGTCGCCGTAGAAAGAGACGCCCATAGGCAGCTTCGGCCAACCGGGGACTGGTTCCCACTTGAGTTCGTCGGGATTGGAGATTGAGGTTGAGGATGGCATGACGTTTGCGAGCTCCTTCTATTCCACCGCTTCTTCGGATTGCTCAATAGGATACGTCATCACGGTATAGCCGTTGACGCTTCGGAGAACTATGAAATCGTGCCAAACGCGCCGCGCAAGGCCCGATCGAAAGTCATGACTTCTCGCACGCCGCGCCGACGACACGATGCCAAGTGGCAAAGGTCCCGAGCGCTCAAAGAGGGATGCTGTTCGCGAAGATTCGACGCAAGGCTCACATCTTCCATTTCTAAAGGCCAAACTTCTGCCACAGTCCGAAACACTAACGCCATCGCGTCGGCCAGAGTTTGGGATCTGCGCACTGGATGGTATGCGTGAAGCAACTCTTGGAGGACTTCAGCAGAGGTGAACAACTCGACCCGGTCGTTGCGGGCGTCGATTAGCAACTCGATTGCGATGTCGCGATGCGGGTGGGGTCGTCCGACTGCATAGATGAAAACATTAGTGTCGACGAACATCAAACGTCAGGCAGTCCACGGCTACGCGATTCGTTAATAACCTTCAAATGCTCTTCCCAATCCGGTTCACGCCCAGGGCCGGCCCTTTCGTCACAACGCTTGAAGAATTCCCGCATCTCCTCTTCTGATTTGAACTTCTGGTCCTTCTGTGACCGTTCCAAGCGCTCACGTGCCGCTGCGCGGAGCCAAGCGCTCAAAGACATCCCTTCGCGCCGCGCCTGATGCACGAAACTATATTTATCCGTATCCGGCATCATCATCTGAACCCTGGCCATGACTCATGCCCCATCAATATTGTGTATCTTCGTTGTGTATGTGTAAGTTTATTACACAACGCCATTCCTTGGCTAACCCCGCGCCGAGGCCAGCCAATCCGCCCAAATGTCCGGCAACCACTGCACAAGATTGATCCCCACCTCGACGTCTTCCGTCAGCAATCCACCCGCCGCGTGCGTCGCGTCGCGGACCCTTTGTTCCGCCGCACGCACCTCGGGATGGTTCGGATAGCCCGGAAAACCCATCGATTGCGCCAAGTCGTTGGAGCCGAAGGCGATCAGGTCAATACCATCGACTTTCAGGATGTCGTCGATCGTCTCGACTGCGTTCGCCGTCTCGATCTGCGCCGCAACTGTGACCTGCTCATTGAAACCTGCCATGTAGTCCGGCGATTCGTGCCCCGCCATTCCGTACTCCCGCCCCCGGGAGGTGCCGAAGCTCCGCTCCCCTTCGGGACCGAAACGTGCCGCTTTCGCGATCTGTTCTGCCTGCTCCGGGTTATCTACATGGGGGCACAAGATACCCATGAGACCGCGGTCGAATGCTCGCAGGATGGTGTCGGTTTCGGTGTTTGGGATGCGCGCGGTGCATGTCATACCGTGGATTTCGCCGGCCCGGCACATATCTTCGACATCGTTCCAATCGAAGACGCCGTGCTCCATGTCGAGGTGCAGGACGTCGAACCCGGCATATCCTGCCATCTCAGCTAGTGAGGGAGCTGAAAATGTGAACGTGATGTTGTAAACTTTGGTGCCGTTGTTAATGGCGGAGCGTATCTTACTGGTGCGCATGACAATCCTTTCGATTGCTCGGAATTCCTCAATCTGGTTGCCTACATACTTAACGTGCGATCAGATTCACATCCAATATAATCTCTGGAATGCAATTGATTCAGCATACACTCTTTAGCCTGTTTCAAGTGCGTAGTTATTCGTCGTTTGGCTTGCTTACCATCGCAATTACCAGCTTGATAGGCGCGGGCATCATCTCTTGCACTACCCAAACCGATCCTACCGCTACGCCAGTACCGTCTCCCAGCGCCACCTCCACTCTGGAACCTACCAGACCTCCAAGGTCGACATCAACCCCTGTCCCTACCCCCATTCCAACCGTCGCGATCTCGACCGCTGCAAAGGTGCCGCAACCATCTCCTACCAGCACTCCTATTCCGACGGCCGCGCTAACCCCTACCGCGACTGTCGAAGTCACTTCGGTTGCTATTGACACCGACATGTCAACTCCAACACCTCATGCGCGTTCGGCACCGCCTATCACGATCGATGAAAATCTGACATATTACGCAATTGTCCACCTAGAAAAAGAAGTTGAAACCATCATTGTCATCAAACTCTTTGCAAAAAGAGCCGCCGCAACCGTCAATAATTTCATCTACCTCGCACGCGACGGCTTCTATGATGGACTGACCTTTCACCGTGTAGTGGGTGGATTGTTAGCGCAAACCGGTGCCCCTGCAAACGTGGAATACGACGGTCTCGGCTATTCTCTAGGACATGAGTTTCATCCGGAACTGCGACATGATAGCGTCGGCATCGTCGCAATGGACAACACCGACAACGAATCCGCGTCTTCGCACGGAAGCCAGTTCTACATCACGCTAGCACCGGCTCCCCATCTAGATGGCATGAACGTAGACGGCTCATTGCGCGACTGCAAATCAATCGAAGTCTCTTGTCACACAGTTTTCGGAAAGGTGGTGAAAGGAGTGCAACAGTTAAGCGCGCTTAACTGGAAAATCCACCTTGAAAACATCAAACTCGGCGACGCCATCCGCAAAATCGAGATCCTAGAACTGACTCCCGAAGAAGACGTTGTTGAGTTTCAAGAACATGACTGCGCCGGTGGCTCTGCCATCAGAGACGCCATCAACAATCCCGGACTTGTGAACGACTGTGATGTTCTACTTAGGATCAAGCAGACATTCGAAGGTGATGGTGTCGCACTGAATTGGGACGATGACTATCCCATATCGTTGTGGGAAGGTGTCGAAGTCGCGCGCGATCGCGTTGTGACATTGCACATCGGCGGCGGCGATTTAATCGCACCGTTTCCTGCAGAAATCACCGAACTAACCGCGCTAGAGCTTTTGATTCTCAACGACAACCAATTCCACGGTACGCTCCCGCGAGACCTCGGCAATCTAAAGAACCTGATCATTCTGGATCTTTCCAACAATCGCATCGAAGGCACGATACCACCTTCACTAGGCAATTTACAGGCCCCCGAGAGATTGAATCTCTCAAACAACATGCTCACTGGCACAATACCATCCGAACTGGGGCACCTGCCACAGTTTATAGATGACTTCAATCTTAGTGGCAACTCTTTGACTGGAGAGGTGCCGAGAGAATTGATCGATAACCATACATATGTATTTTTCCGAATAGATGGCAATGAACTCACCGGATGCGTCCCCAACAACATAGAAGTCTATGAAATCGCCGAATTAGGCGATCTTAAGCTGTGCAACGATCCGACTTCAAATGAGCCACCTCCCGCGGAATCTGCTCAATCGCCAGATCATGTCATCCTAGGAGATGGAACCGGATGCTCAAATGGCATCGTCATTCATGCCGAAATCTACAACCCAGACCTCGCCAAAGACTGCGAAACACTCCTGTCTATCCGAGATCCACTCGCGGGCGATGCAGAACTCAATTGGAGTATTGATCACCACATCTACGAGTGGGCGGGGATATGGATCGAGGGCAATCCGGCACGCGTACTCGAGATCGACCTTCGCGGTTACGGTCATACCGGGATCATACCGAATGAAGTCAGTAACCTGTCAGAATTACAGCGCATCAAACTAGATGAAAACGCACTCAAAGGCGAAATCCCCGCATCCTTGGCCGAACTGGAGGCCTTGGTCGAGTTGTCTCTCGCCTTCAATCAACTGAGCGGAACCATACCCGTCGAATTGACTACGATGACAAATCTCCATGACCTAGATCTCAGCAACAATAATCTCGTCGGAACAATTCCAGATGATTTAGGTCAACTCACAAATTTGATCGAATTAAGACTCGGTTACAACAACCTTGAAGGACACATCCCCGACATCAGCGGTCTTGTGAACCTTGAAGTGTTCGGAGTTAGCGGTAATCAGTTAACAGGTTCTGTACCCCCAGAATTAGCAGATTTGAAATCATTGTGGCTGATCGGATTTAGAGATAACAATTTGGAAGGCGAGTTCCCAAATGAACTCGTAAGTCTAGACAACCTAGATGTTCTACTCATTACAGGAAACAACCTTGATGGCTGCTTAAACGATGAATTCACAAGGATCACACATCTAGAGACTGATCTTCCTCTATGCGGAGATCTCGATTCATTGATGCGACCGGAGATAACACTCCAAGGCGGAGTTGACCTATCCGTCGTATATATCGAACGTCTGCCGAGATATGAAAGATACAACGATATCTACTATGAAGACTGCATAACTCCAATCGATCCCAATCAAGATCTTAGGCACTGCTCAAGCTCGGACGATCTAAAACGTTGGCCCGAACCTGGCGAAACCATCCAACTGATTGCACATATCGCCAATTTCGGAGACACCCCAGTCGGAGAATTCAACTACGATTGGAAAATCAATAATCGCATCGCCAATACAGGACGCCATCCGGGCCTCGAACCGGGAAGCTGGGATGCAATACCACTCGAGATTTCTTGGCCCGATCAGCGAGACAACCCGACGGTCAGCATCACTCTAGACTCTTCCAATGAAATCAAAGAGATTTTGGAAAACAACAACCAACTCGTCGATTGGATCAAAGGATACACGATCGGCTTTTACTTCAGCCCCGCAGCCTACGAGTCTCTGATCTACTCTAACCGAGAAGGCGAGACTTACCAATCACCAGAACACTGGATCCACAGTCATATAGTACATTTGAACAATATGCTGCAAATGGCTGGGCTGGAGGACCGAGTGCGGGCTGAGCAGTTCCTCGTGTCTAGCGAATTGTATCGCTATGACTTTGCGTATCCGCCGCCGCATCGGAAACTTGACGGAATATGGCCGATCATCGACAACTTCCACATCTACACGCCGCAAGGATACCGTGAACGGCCGGAAATTGATCACGGCCTAATCCACGAACTGTTGCATCAACTTGGCGTCATAGACATCTATGTGATGACAATCGGCCCATCTCAAGTACTGGTACCCGATGTAAACCGTCCTGGCGTAGCAGCTGGATGCAGTCTCCATCCTGAAACCTATGACAAGTGCAACATACTCCCCGAAGCAGTCGAAGATGTCATGTCTGGCGGATGGACAGATTTTATCGGAACACATACTGCTGGAGGGCTCCGCAGCAACTACGGAAAACGAAGGGGATACTACGGCGAGTACCTCCTCGATACTCCTGATAGCACCATACTCAGAATCGTTGATCAAAACGGTTCACCCTTACCGAACGTTAGCCTAGTTCTGTTCCAACTTGAAAATAAAGAGTTCGTCGGCCGAAGAGTTGATCAGATGCCACACATCGATGCAACACCTGAAATCGAGGTAACTACCGATCAAACGGGAGCCGTGGTCCTCCCCAACCGAGGAACAACCGGAATGGTCACTCAGACTGGACACCAACTCCAACCCAATCCATTCGGCATCATTGATGTGGTTGGCTACAACGGACTGTTCCTCATCGAAATGACCAGCGACCAATGCACAAACTACGAGTGGCTATCCATCATAGAACTCAACCTCGCATTCTGGGAAGGCAATACTGAAGAGGCAGTTTTTGAGAAAACCCTCCGCTGCCCACCTCCATGATCTGACAACGATCAACCTCCCATAGCGTATCCTTATCTGACACTTTTTCTCCGCGTAATCGAGCCACGCATTGAATCTCCCATCCCTAGCCGCGAGGCCGATCCACGCCGTTCGGCGCATCTACCGTGGCTACGTCGTCGCGCTCCTCGTCTTCCTCTCTACCGGGCTGTCCATCGGCATGACGCAATACGCGTTCGGCGAGTTCGCGGGGCCGCTGCAAGCTCGCTACGGCTGGAACCAAACCGAACTCAACCTCTCCCTCACCTTCGCCTTCATTTCAGGAATCCTCGCTCCTGTCATCGGATATTGGACCGATCGCTTCGGCGTGCGACCAGTCATGTTCGTATCCCTCGTTCTTATCGCCATCGGATTCACGTTCCGCCCGCTCATCACCGAACTTTGGCACTGGTACACCCTGTCCGCACTCGTGTACGCGGGTTTTCCCGGGGCGACGGTTTTGCCTGCGGGGAAGATGGTCGGGTTGTGGTTTCCCCATTCGATGGGACGCATGACCGGCGTCGTCGTTTCCGGCAACAACTTCGGCGGCATGACGATGCCGCCACTCGCCGCAACCATCATCGCCTTGTTCAGCTGGGAATTGGCGTACGTGACCTTTGCCATCATCATGGTCGGCCTCGCCATCGCCGTCATGATCTTCATGCGCGAGAAACCCCGTGACGTCGAAGTAGAGATGCGCCGGACTCACCGACCGCGGCCGTCTACGAGCGCCGCCGCGGCCCGCGCCGGCATGTCCGTGAAACGAGCCGTCAGGACTTGGGCATTCTGGCTCACTCTCGTCGGACTCGTAGCCGCAACCTTCACCTACCAAGGCGTATTGACTCAGCTCCGACAACACTTCGGCGAAAACGGCTTTGCTCCAGCCGCCGCCACATCGGCAGTGACCTTCATCGCCACGATGGGCATCGTGTCCAAGCTCGCCTTTGGACGCGCCAGCGAACGCTACAGCGCCCGGAAGATGACCGTGTTGAGCACCGCATTCCAAGCTGTCGGCGTCGGGTTGATGATCCTCCCCTTCGGCGGCATCCCGCTCATCGTCGTCGGAATCTTCGTCTACAGCCTCGGATTCGGCGGGTTGGGAGCATTGATTGTTTTGGTGGTTCAGCAGACATTCGGGTTGAGGGAGTATGCGAGTTTGATGGGCTTATATCAATTCGCACAGATTGTTTCGATCGCAGGCGGGCCAGTGCTAGCGGGGCGCGTGCACGACGACACGCAGAGTTTCGACTTGGCGTTTGCGACTATTGTGGGGATTTTTGTGTTCGGGATGATTACGTTGTGGTTGGCTAAGCAGCCAAAGTGGGAGTAGATCATCGGTCAATCACGGCTTCGTAGAGCTCGGCCTGCCTCTCGATGGCAGCGCGGTAGGTGATTTGGTGGTCGTCTCTTGGGTGGTATATCTTGGCGATTTCGGGCAACACGTCGTCGAATCCTGTCCATTCACCGATGGCGTTGAGCGCCAAAATCGCCGAGCCGCGGCTAGTTGCCTGCTCTTCTGTCGGGACGTGGACTTCACCTCGCAAGACATCGGCCATCGATTGGAGCCACCAAGGCGAGTTGGTCATTGCGCCGCCGCCAGCGATGAATACTCGATCATCGGTCATTTCGTCTTGGAGGAGGGCGGCAACCAAGGCGAAGCGGTAGGCGACCGACTCCATCAGAGCTTGGAGGAGGTCGAGGCCGGAGGTAGAGACGCGGATGCCATTGAAGACACCGCTGGCGTTTGTGGACCAACCGACAGCTCGTTCGCCGGCGATGAACGGCAGGACTGTTAAGCCGTGTCCGTCGGGAGTGGCATTGGCAAGGATTTCGTTCAACTCTTCGAGGGGCGGGAGATTCAGGTTGTTGACGGCCCATTCAACTACGTTGCCACCTTCGCTGAACGCACCTCCCAACAAGGTGCGATCGCCGCGGAGGGTATATCCCCAAAGTCCTTTGGGCACGGTTGGAGGCGGATTTTCGCCGGGATGGTCGACGACGAGGCGCATGGCACCCGTGGTGCCGACAGTTAGGGCTACGTTGCGGCGGTCGGTGCATCCGGAACCGATATTTACGGCTGCGCCGTCGCCGACGGCTAGAAAGAACGGGACCTCTGCGAGTTGGGGCCATCGGAGGGTGTAGACGGGGCAGAGTCCAGTTTGCGGTTGGTTGTACGGTGCAAGTGGTGGAAGGTTCGATGCTGGGAGATCGATGGCGTCAAGAAGCTTCGTGTCCCAGTCGAGGGTGTGCCGGTTCAATAGGCCACTCCAAGCGGAGACGCTGTAGCTGGCGGGAATGTTGGTGGATCCGAACCACCGAGTGAAGAGGAATGTGGTGATGTCGGTCCATCTGGCGATACGCTCGGCAGTTTCGGGTTCGGTACGTCGGAACCAGAGGACGCGACCGGGAACGTAGGAGGTGTGCTGCATGACGCCGGTTCGTTGGTAGGCGGAATCGACATCGATGTTGGACTGGAGGTTGTCGACGTCTTGTGCGGACCGGGTATCGGCGTAGGTAAAAACCGGTGTGATCGGGTTGTGTCGATTGTCGACGCCAAGGATGGTGCTTGCCATGGCGTCGAAGCCTACGGCGGCAATGTGGTCGGCTTCTTTGCCAGCGAGTTGTAGGGCGCGATCGATGGCAGCCTCGGTCGCGTGTTGGATTGTCTCAGCGTCTTCTTCGTGGGTGCCATCGGCGGCGGTGCGTTGTTGGTGCTGTACCGACGCTTGCGTGTGCAGGAGGGCGCGGGCTTCGGCGTCATAAAGTCCGGCTTTGACGGCAGAGCTGCCGATATCGACGGCGAGTATGTAGGGAGTCGGGCGCACTTCTAGCGGCTGGGGAAGGCGTATGTTTCAAGGGCGTCTTCGTCGACTTCAACGCCTAGGCCCGGTTTGTCGGTGACTTTGTAGTAGCCGTTTTCGGGTTCGTAAGGGTGTTTTAGGATGCGGCTCTTGACGGCGTTGGCGTGGTGGGAGTGTTCCATGATCATGAAGTTGGGGCATGATGCGGAGAATTCGACGGTTGATCCGACGGATAGGATGCCGCCACCACCGACGTGGGGTGCGACGGGGATGTTGTAGGTGTCGGCGAGGGTAGCGATGCGGTGTCCCTCGGTGATGCCGGTACGACCGATGTCGTGCATGAGGATGTCGTAGGCGCGGCGCTCGAACTGCTCTCGCATTTCATATCTGGTGCGCGTCCACTCCCCTATTGCGACGGCCATATCGAGTGCGCGGGTGATTTCGGCTTGACCGGGGATGTCATCGGGGACGGTTGGGGACTCGAGCCAAGTGAAGCCGAGCTTTTCGAGTTCGCGTCCCAGCAGGATGGAGTTTGCGACAGATTGTCGCATGTGGGTATCGACCATGAGCATGATTTTCGGGCCGACGCGTTTTCTCACCGCTCGTGCGATTTCGGCGACGCCTTCGACATCTAAGAGGAGGTGGAGCTTGAACGCCTTGTATCCATATTCGAGGTGTTCCTCTGCGGTGTCGGCGACTTTTTCGGGATCGGTTCCACCCATTCCGGCGTAGAGCAGGATTTTGTCGCGGTATCTGCCGCCGGCGATTTTGTGGACTGGTTTGCCGACTGCCTTGCCGACGATGTCCCACAACGCGATGTCGGTTCCGCCGATGGCATCGATGTAGAAGCCGGTGGGGTGACCTCGTTCTCGCATTGCGCCGTAGTTGCGAGTCCAGATGGCTTCGATATCGAAGGGGTCGCGGCCCATGATGAGGGGACGGACGAGATCGTTGACTATGGTTTTGGTAGTATTTGGGGAGACCGGGGATTGTGCTTCGCCCCAACCTACTATGCCGGTGTCGGTCTCAATGCGGATTACGGTGGTTTCGTGGTGATGAGAGTAGATGGATGTGAATGCCGAGCGGTCGACATAGTAGTCCCCGAATTCGATGGTAGGGGGACGCGTTGAACCTTCGGATTTTTCATCGGCGCGGGTATCGATGCGAATAGGGTAGGCTCGGATGTCGACTATTTTCATTGGTTGGCTCGCAAGCTTGGGATTCGAATCTCATTGCATGGTAGCCGATATTGCAGGTCGGCACTAAGAGGTGCGCCGTTGGTGGGCTGCCGGGTTGAATGGTCGGCGGCTTTTGGCAGGAGCGTCCTTACGGGCGTGTAGAATCTAATGGAAACGCTTGAAAGACGTGCATAAACCCGAGATTCGCGGTCGCACGAGCATTGAACCGAGATTCTACACATGAAGGTCCTATTCCTTGAAGATGCCCTGCCGACCGCAAGAGCCGGTGACATCCGCGACGTAAAGAACGGCTTTGCCCGCAACTATCTGATTCCGCGTCGCGTGGCAGTACTTGCAACCGAGCATCAACTGCGGCGCGCTGAGAAGCTACGTGCCGAAGCTGAGGAGCGGCGGTTGCGAGAACTCAACGAGTGGCGAGACATCGCCAAAGAACTGACCGATAACCCGGTCGAATTAACTGTGAGGACGGGACCCACAGGTCGTCTCTACGGTTCGGTTACCAGCGCGATGATTGCGGCTCGGCTCACCGAACTCACCGGCAGGCAGATCGAACGCAAACGGGTGCGGATGCAAGAGCAGATCAGGATGGTCGGTTCTTACCCGTTGCCGGTTCGTTTCATGGACGAGATTGATGCCACCATCACTCTGAGCGTTGTTTCAGACGACGTTGTGGAAGGCGAGGAAGAGGAAACGACGGCCGATCCCTACGCCGTCACCGACGAGATATTGGCGAGCGGCGAAATCGACATACATGGCTGGGAAGAGCCGCAAGCGGTCGATGCGCTCGGTCTGATCGCCGGGCGGATTCTGGCGCGCAACATTGCGCAATTCAGGATCATTCACGGTAAAGGCGAGGGCACGCTCCGACAGGCGCTGCGCGATCGTTTGAACGCGATGAAGACTGAAGGCACCGTGATTATCTGGGGTCCGGGCCGGACTGATGGGGATACCGACGCCGACAGCCTAGAGGCTGTCTCTTGGTTCACCGTTAGCTGACACTTCTGGACGTTTTAAGGCGCGTCCGACACATCGACAATAGTGTCGATTTCTCTTCCGGAATCGGCGCGCAATGTGCCGAATTTGAGGGTAGGATTCGATTCACAGCAGTTGAACCTTGCGCGTCCTTAATGCAGATTTCCTGAACCTAAACAACCGAATGCAAGAACCGCCCACCCTAACCCCAAACGGAAGCCCGCCAGCAAATCTCGAAGCTGAGACTTCGATAATCGGATCGCTGTTAATCGACGGCGGATCGATCCTCCGGGTGGTCCAAGACCTAAGGCCCGAACACTTCTACGGAGAGCACAACCGGGAGATTTACGCGGCCTGTTGTGAACTGTTCGGCGAGTCGACCGGCATCGACCAGGAGACGGTTCGCAACCGTCTGAATTCCAAGGGCATTCTCGAAGACGTCGGCGGTGACGCATATCTCAGCGCTGCAGTGGCACATACGCCACACGCAGTTCACATCGCCGATTACGGCAAGATAGTTCGAGCGGCGTTCATGCTTCGCCTGATCGGTGACGTGGGTCTGGGGATCCATGAGATCGGCACCGACCTCGCCAATATCAAAGATGTCGACGCTGCGCTAAAGCAGGCCGAGGAGCTGATATTCCAGGTCGGTCGCGAGCACGACTCCGCCGACTTTGTTCCGATTAAAGATGCGCGTTCGATCGCCGAGTTTTTTGATCCTCCGGAGCCCGACAGCAACGACGTTTCAAATCAACCGATCGCAACGGGTTTCCAATCGCTCGATCAAGTGCTCGGTGGTTTCCACCGTTCAGACATGATAGTCCTTGCGGCGCGGCCCGGTTTCGGGAAATCTACGCTGGCATTGAATGTCGGTCTCAACGCTGCGAAAAATGGGATGACCGTCGGTATTTTCAGTCTTGAGATGGGTATCGACCAAGTGGCTCATCGGATGGCGGCGGCTCACGCCCACATCAACATCCAGAACATCCGTAACGACCATTTGACGCCGCCGGAACGAGACCGTCTCAGTGATGCCTACGGTTATTTGAGCGACATGCGCATTTATGTGGACGATGCTGCGTTGCAGACAGCGAGCGGACTAAGCGCGAAGGCGAGACGATTGAAGCTGCAATCCGGTTTGGATTTCCTGATCGTCGACTACATGCAGTTGATCAGCGGGTCATCTTCTGGTCGAGAGGCGAACCGCGTGCAGGAAGTCAGTGAGATTTCTCGGCACCTCAAAGCGATAGCGCGCGACTTGAACATACCGGTTCTCGCCGTCTCTCAGCTCAACCGCGCAGTCGAACAGCGATCTTCTCACGAGCCCAAGTTGGCTGACCTCCGGGAATCAGGTTCTATCGAACAGGACGCTGACGTGGTGATGTTTATCCACCGGAACGACAAAAACATGTCGGAGGACGAGTGGAACCGACGTAACCCGACGCAGGTGTTTCCGAGGGGATTAACGGACATCATCATCGCGAAACATCGCCACGGTCCGACCTCGACAGTCGAGATGTCGGTGCGTGACGAGTGGGGATTGTTCTCGTCGGTCACTGAACCGGGCATGGATTGAAGGTCGGACGATGACGATCCGACCGATCAATGGATTTCCGTTATCTGATGACTATGCCGGGACGCGGGTCCCGAATGCGGTATTGGGGCGGGTTCTTTCAAGCATCGACAACGCAGATGTCATCAAGCTTGTACTGCGTGCGGTCTGGTTGTTGGAACGACAGCGCGGGTATCCGAGATACATCGCGGTCGAAGATCTACAAAGAGACCGGGTGTTGTCAAACGTATTCGTTAACACTGTGGCACTGGAACGCGCTCTCGATACCGCCATCGAATACGGCGTGATTGCTAAGGTAGTGATCAACGGCAATGTGTGTTTGATGCTCAACACCGAGTCGGCCCAGCGCTCGGCGATGAACGGTCCCATCACGTCGGCGGTTCTCGGGACGACGAACTCTGATGACGATTGGGACACGCCGGCGGCATCATCGATGCCATCCGATGCGTTTCGAGCGTACGAGGACAATATCGGTTTGCTATCGCCGATGATTCGTGAGAGCATCCTCGCGGCATTGGAAGATTTCACCGATGACGACATCACTCGCGCCATTAGAATCGCCGTTGAGAACGAGAGCCGAAGTTGGTCTTTCGTCGCCGGCGTATTGAGGCGCTGGTCAAGAGAAGGCATACCCGATGAGCGAACAGACGGAACAACCGGAGGAGCAAACGACCGACGCGTTCCGGAGGCTGAGCTCCGAAAGTACTTGGAGGAGCAACGGAAACGGAGTCGCGCACGCGCCAAATAACGCGTTCGCAAACCTTTCCGAAATCGCGCCGGACTGCGAACGCTGCAACGACTCGCTTTGGGTTTTGGCCGGGGGTGAGAACGGTGGCAAATTGACCGTAGTGCCCTGCATCTGTCAGTCTGTGCGGGAAACGTCGCGATCTCAGCTCAAGACCTATTCGCAACTTGGACACCTTGAGCGGATGACGTTTGAGGCCGTCATTCCAGAAGGTCGCAAAGGACGGGTTGACGAGAACCTCTTCAAAGTCGCGACCGAGACGGCCAAGGAATTCGCCGCGGACCCGGTAGGGTGGTTGGTCTTGGAAGGTTCGGCTGGATCGGGCAAAACTCATCTTGCCGCTTCTATCGTCAATTCCTTAATCGACCGCGGTTCGCCAGCGAAGTATGTATCCGCGCTGGATATACCCGACTTGGTACGTAACGAACGATTTGAGGACACCGACGGCGCGGAGGGCGGCACTTTCGGTTCTTTGTTGGACGCGCCGGTTTTGGTCGTCGACGATCTCGGGGCGCAACAGGCGAATAATTGGATCGATTCGAAGGTAGACCAATTGCTGACTCACCGGTTCAATGGACGTTTGCCAACGGTCGTAGTTCTCGCCAAACCGATATCCGAGATGCCAGAACGGATCGCTCTCAAGTTGGATGATCCCGGTTTATCGAATGTCGCGCAATTGACAGGAGGCGACACATCTCGCGACCGTCGGCGTATCAACATCCCAAAGACGATGTTGGACCGCATGGCGTTCGAGACGTTCGATCCCGACGGAGCCCCAGCATCGAAATCTGACGAACGCTCCTCTTTGGCGATGGCGTTGGCCGCGGCTCGAAGCTTCGCGGAGGCTCCCGAAAAGTGGCTCTATCTACACGGTCCAACAGGCGTCGGAAAGACACATATCGCGGTCGCGATCGCCAAAGTTCAATCTGAAAAAGGTGGATCGATCACCTTTTGGTCGGTTCCTGATCTCTTGGACAATCTAAGGCATACGTATTCGACACCAAACGAATCGTCGTTTTACTCGCTATTCGAATCGATTCGAAACTGTGAATTGCTAATACTGGACGACTTCGGTGCCCAGCAGATGACCGATTGGGCATTGGAGAAGCTGTACCAGATTATCAGTCATCGCCATGATCGGCTGTTGCCGACGGTTATTACGAGCCAATACATCATTTGGGAAGGCGCTGACAACAGCAACTGGAACCGGGTGCGTGGCAAACACCAGTGGGAATCGATACGATCTCGCCTCAGCGATTCGCGCGTCGTGACTGAACGCCTGATGGCGGCGCCTGACTACCGCAATCGCGGGGCTTAGTCGGAGTCTGAAACAGATGGCGAACACGGCGTTGAAACAAGGTTGGCAGTTGGCGACCGTCAAGGCGATCAAGCACGAGACGGAAGACGTAAAGACGTTCATGCTTGAGCCAGAACGCGGCGGATTCCGTTTCGTCGCAGGTCAGCACATCGACGTTCGCTTGACTGCGCCGGACGGATACCAGGCGCAGCGTTCGTACTCCATCGCATCGCCACCAGAGCGCGAGAGCTGTATCGACATCACCATTGAACTGCTCGAAGACGGCGAGGTTTCACCGTATTTCCACTATGCAGTAGAAAACGACGATAAGATCGAGATACGCGGACCGATCGGTGGCCCTTTCACCTGGCGCGCCAAACCCAACACTAAGCTGTTGTTGGTCGGCGGAGGGTCGGGTGTCGTCCCACTAATGTCGATGCTGCGGCACCGCGCGGCTTCTGGCTACGCGGATAGCGTCTCGGCCGTTCTTTTGTACTCCTCGCGCACCGAGAATCACATCATCTATCGTGGTGAGTTGGGTGATTTGGATGCTGCGGACCCTAAATTGTCGGTGTTGCACACGCTTACTCGCCATCAACCGTCTGGCTGGACGGGCAGGCGGCGGCGCGTCGACATCGACTTGATGCGCGATGCGATCGCAACTCTCGACGGCATTAGCCCGGCTTCGGAGGGCAAGATACTTTGCTACATCTGCGGACCCAGCGACTTCGTTGAGAACTCAGCTCAATTCGCCGTGGAACTCGGCATCCCGCCAATAAACGTGAGAACAGAGCGCTTCGGCCCTACAGGAACCTAGGAAATCGATAGTCGAGGCAGTCAGGAACCTAATATGAAACAACCGAACTTTGTCCTGATAATGGCCGATGACATGGGCTACGGCGACTTCGGCACCTTCAGCGAAGGGCGCGTCCGGACGCCATTCCTGGATTCACTGATCGATGAAAGCATCTGCCTATCCCAGAACTACACCGGAAGCCCGGTATGCTCGCCATCGCGGGCGGCATTGCTGACTGGAAGGTATCCGATAAGGACGGGGGCAGTGACGCCGCAGGAGACTTTGGGTTATGACCGGATCGCATTGCGTGAGACGACCTTGGGTGACGTGTTCAAAGCGAACGGATACGCTACGGGATTGATCGGTAAGTGGCACAACGGCGCTCTCGATCCGCGCTATCACCCGAATGCACGTGGGTTCGATGAGTTTGCTGGATTTAGAGGTGGTTGGGCCGATTATTGGCGGTATCACATGGATTGCAATGGGTCGATGGTGCCGTCGGATGGGACATACATGACCGATGCTTTGACCTCGGAAGCGACAGCGTTCATCGAACGTCACGCTGACGAACCGTTCTTCTTGAGTGTCATGTACAACGCGCCGCACACACCGTTGCACGCACCGCAAAAGTTCGTGACTCCGTACATTGAGGCCGGTTTCTCCGTCGATGTGGCAATCGTCTACGCCATGATCGAGGTCATGGATCGAGGTGTGGAGCAGATTTCGGAGACGCTACGCCGAAAAGGGCTTTATGACGACACAATTTTCATGTTCACCTGCGACAACGGCCCGGCGTTTGGCGTGCGGTGGGACCATGTTCCGCCGGGTGGGACGGGAGACACGACGCGGTTCAATTGCGGATTGAACGGTGCGAAGGGTTCGGTTCTTGAGGGCGGCGTACGGGTGCCGATGGTGCTTCGATGGCCGTCTGGCCTTGGCGCCGGAGGTGAGAGTCATCAATTCACCCACTTCATCGATTGGTTGCCGACGTTTATGGATATAGCGGAGGCTAAACCCGTCGCCGAGATGCGACGATTGGATGGCGCTTCAGTGTTGCCGCAACTCAGAGGCGAGACACCACGTACTGAGCCGCGACGCTTTTGGCAGATGAACGCGTACTCGCCGGTTGGGATTAGCAACGCTGCGGTTCGTGACGGCGACTGGAAGCTGGTACGCCCCGCGCTTCCGTTGTCACCTGCAACGCCCGCAGATCAGAAGTTGGCAGATGACTATGTGCTGCTCGACATCGCCTACAAGTACGAGCCGGAACGCGTGACGTCTATCGCGCAGTGGCCGGAACCGGAGCGGATAATTGACAACCCGCCGCGACCGGAACTGTACAACATTGCCGATGATCCACTGGAGCTGCACGATCTGTGGGACGAACATCCCGATCGCGCGGTCAAATTGCTGGTCGATTTGGAGAACTGGTTCGACGAGGTCGAGGCCGAGCGGAGGACGATTCCCGACGGCGAGCGAATCGGGGTGTGATCGAGCGTTGAATTAACATTGAGTGTGCGCTCTGACTAGCTTCGTAGCGCGTCATTCTGCCAACGTAGCTCAGTGGTAGAGCAGCAGTTTCGTAAACTGCAGGTCGTGGGTTCGATCCCCACCGTTGGCTCCAGTTTCGTGGTCATCTGTAGTTGTGTTGCCGCGAATCGCTGCGAACTTGACACTTGATACCGGGTGATATCATTTGACCACAGAGGTCGCCCTGCGCTATCTCGAATGGCCGGAGGGAGGTGAGGTATCCTTATCTGCTCGGTTGAACCCGTAACGTGGTCTAGGATACTTCGCCGATTACGCTCGTCACAGCGACCTCCGGTCAATTCTGAATCGTATCCCCCGATCAGCCAAATAGCCTACGCTTTGCATCAACCGGTTGATGCGTATTCTCTAAACTCTAAGGATGTATCGCGCAATGTCACGGGTGGTATCATTTGACAACAGAGGTCGCGCCTGCGCAATCTCAATGGCCGGAGGGGATGACACACAATCCGTGGTTGTATGGCCTAACCTGTGTGACGCCAATTACGCTTGTCAGGCGACCTCCGGCCAATCGTTGATTCTAGCCCCGCCTGCCGATTCTCCCTTCGTCACGCTGCATCAATTGGATGATGCATATTTCATCGATTCTTGGGATTTTGTGCGCGGCGGCGATTGGTGGGCGGCATCGGCGACTTGACCCGCCGCCGTGTGATTTCGTAGTCCACGCAATGGCATCGATGCGTGCCGATACGGAATGGGCCCCGCCTCAACGACACTACATGCCCGCATCGCTTTGGCGCCGAGAAGTCCCTAGGCTGATAGATGCTAGACTTGCACTATCTTTGCCGCACGATCCCCTATTCGATCCGATGGAGCAATCAATTTGAGTGACCAGCTGCTGATCGCTGAACAGCCCGAACTCCAAAATACGTTGATGATCTGCGCTTGGTCTGGCTGGTCTGATGCTGGCGAATCGGCGACGCGCGCACTCCATCACATGACGCAGGAATTAGGGGCCGAAAAGTTCGCGGAGATTGATGCCGAAGATTTCTACATCTTCACCGAGGAGCGACCAGTGGTCGAAAACGCGGTCGACGGTGGACGGCGGCTCGTGTGGCCCAAGAATGGATTTTTCTATCACAAATCTGAAACCGAAGATTCGCCCGATATCGTGTTCCTCATTGGCAACGAACCCCACTTGAAATGGCGGACATACACGTCCTTGGTTGCCGATGTCGCCAATGCGATGAATGTCGAGATGTTGGTGACCGTCGGCGCGCTGCTCGACGAGGTACCGCATACCCGTTCGGCGGTGGTGATGAGCACGACGATTCATGATGATCTGGGTCCGAAATATGGTCATGTCGAATACAGTCGTCCCAACTACGAGGGCCCGTCGGGTATGACATCAGCGACGATTGACGCTTTGGCGCAACGCGGCATAAAGTCGGTCTCGATCTGGGGTCACGCACCGCGCTACCTGCAAGGAGCGCAGAATCCGGCCATCACCTTGGCGATCGTCGAAGAGATCCAGAAGTTCGCCAACATCTCCGTCGGAACATCGGGACTCGAACGTGAAGCAGAAGACTTTTCGACACGCGTCGACTACGCGCTCCGCAACACGCCAAAGGCCGTCGAATACGTTCGAAATCTGGAGGAGCGGTACGACTCCGAGTTAGTTGTTGCCGACGACCCGGAACCGACGGCGATGATCGATGAACTTGACGAATTTCTACGCACTCGCAACACTGATGAAGACTGAGACGATTACTGTTTTGATTGGGATCTACCCGCTGATCTTCATCTCCAAACAACACAACGCTGCAATAAGACAGGCTGAGAGACCGCTATGAAACAGGTAACGTTAATTGGTGTCGGACAGATAGGCGCATCCATCGGCCTAGGCCTTAAGCTCGAGCACGGCAAGAAATACCGGGTCATCGGCTACGATCCGGACCAAGATGTTCACGCCAGGGCAGAGAAGATCGGGGCTGTTGACGACGCGCAGTGGAACCTCGACGTGGCCGTTCGCGATGCCGATGTCGTGATCATTTCCCTGCCGGTCAATCGCGCATACGAGACGATGGAAAACATCGCTCCGTACCTCAAGGAAGATGTCACGATTACCGACACTTGCAGCACTAAACGCTCGATCCTTCATTGGGCGGACGAGTTGCTACCGAGCAACGCATCGTTCGTCGGCGGTCATCCGCTAGTCAAGGCCGATGCAACCGGGCGCGACGAACCTTCACCCTATCTGTTTACGCATGCGCCATATGCGATCATTCCGCATCCGCGCAGCCGACCGTCGGCGGTGCGCGATGTGCAGGCGATCTGCAACGACCTTGGTGCGCGCCCATTGTTCATGGATCCGGATGAGCACGACAGCTTTTCGGCAGCAGTTTCCGGTGTGCCCGCTTTTGTCGCCGCGGCCGCGCTGAATGCCGCCTCAGATTCCCCTTCCTGGCACGAGATCAGCAAATTCGTTGGTAAGGACTTCGTTTCGATGAGTCAGCCTATGGCAAACGATCCGGCTTGGGTCAATGGCATGGCATCAACCAACCGCGACATGCTCATCTACTGGATCGATCAGATCAATGTCAAACTCGCCGGTATCAAGCAGATGTTGGAGAGCGAGGAAGATGTTGGGGATCCAGAGGGACCGTTGGCCGACATACTGGTCAACGCGTGGGAAAACCGTCTTCGGCTTGATCTCGGCATCCAACCTGCGCCGCCGACCAGCGCAGCTCCGGCCGAACAGCTGCCGAGCAGCGGCGAAGCGACCGCGTCGATGCTGATGGGTGGTTTCATCATGAAGGCTTTCCGGGGTTCGAAGGACAAAGACGACCCAACGAAGTACGACCGCCGCAAGCTGTGACACAACATTCAGCGTTTCACATTCAAAGGTATTCGGAATATGGATTTAACGGTTAGTCGGCCCCGAAGATTGGCCGGCGAAGTTGTGGCACCGGGCGACAAATCCGTCTCCCACCGAGCAGTGATGCTCAATTCAATCGGCGAGGGCCAAGCGACCGTCAGGAATTTCTCGCCCGGCGACGACTGCACCTCAACGATGGGGATCATGCGCGCACTCGGCGTGGATATTGCGCGGACGACCGGTTCCGACGACTCTGGCGACACGTTGGTAATCAAAGGTGCCGGGATCGATGGTCTGCGCGCGGCCGATGACGTGTTGGACGCGGGGAATAGCGGCACTACGATGCGGTTGATGTCGGGGATACTTGCCGGGCGCGATTTCAAATCGACCATTACCGGTGACGATTCGCTCCGCTCTAGGCCAATGGGGCGAATAATCAAGCCGCTATCGGAGATGGGCGCCGTCATCCGAGGTCGGGAAAACAACACGTTAGCACCCCTCGAGTTTGACGGTGGCGCGTTGAACGGCATCGAGTACGACTTGCCAGTTGCCAGTGCTCAGTTGAAGTCCGCAATCCTGTTGGCCGGATTACGAGCCGAAGGAAAGACTCGTATTTCGCAGCCGGACGCGTCGCGCGATCATACGGAGCGCATGCTGAAGGCGATGGGGGCAGATATCGAGGTCGACGGTCTGAACGTCGCGGTCGGAGAATCTCAGATCAATTGTGTCGATGTTGATGTGCCCGGCGATATATCAAGCGCGGCTTTCTGGATCGTTGCAGGGCTCATTCACCCCAACGCGGAGGTCGTGATCAAAGGTGTCGGCATCAATCCAACGCGTGCTGGCGTGATCACCGCTCTACAAGACATGGGCGGAAATATCGAACTCGTCGACGAACGCGATGTCGCGGGCGAACCCGTGGCCGACGTCGTCGCGACCACGAGCAACCTTCGGGGCACTGAATTGGCGGGCAGCATAATGCCTTTGCTGATGGACGAAGTACCGATCATCGCCGTCGCAGCCGCGATGGCCGAGGAAGAAACGATCATCCGCGACGCCGCCGAGCTCCGCGTTAAAGAGACTGACCGTATCAGCGCGACCGTCGATTGGCTGGTTGCTGCAGGAGTCGAGGCCGAGGCTCGTGAAGACGGCATGGCGATTGTAGGTTCCGGACGAATCGCCGGAGGCACATACCAGAGCCAAGACGATCACCGCATCGCGATGGCCTTGGGTATCGCAAGTATGGTGTCGGAAGAGCCAATTCGCGTCGTTGAAGCGAGTTGCGCAAGCATTTCGTACCCTGAGTTTTGGGACATACTGCAATCGTTGGGCGGCATCGTTGACTGAAAGCGATGGCGTAGACAGTCTCGACGAATACAATCCTCTCGTCGTCGTAATCTCCGGGCCGTCAGGCGTTGGCAAGGACGTGATCATCGAAGGCATGGCCGGTCGCGGATTGAACTATCACTTCACTGTTACCGCGACGACCCGCGATCCCCGGCCTGGCGAGCGCGAAGGCATCAACCATCACTTCTTGAACGTTGAAGAATTTCAACGTCGGATAGAGACGGATGAACTGCTTGAGTGGGCCCGCGTTTTCGGTAACTACTACGGCGTTCCCAAACAGCAGGTCAGAGACGCAATAGCGGCTGGCAATCACGTCATTATCCGGGTTGATGTGCAAGGGGCGATGAGGATCAAAGAAATCGCTCCCGAAGCGTTGATGATTTTTGTCCATCCACCGGACATGGGGGTATTGCAACGGCGCATCGAACGGCGAGGTCTAAACAGTCAATCTGAGATCGAAACCAGACTCGCTGCGGCGGAAGATGAGATAGCGACATCGCCAGTATTCGATTACCAAGTTGTCAATCATGAAGGACAGTTGGAAGCCGCGGTCAATGAAGTGACCGACATCGTCCACCGTGAATCTCGCCGTGTCCCGCCTCGCCAAGTCAGAATCTAGATTCATTCACATGGGTAGAAGAAAATGAAGATCGTCATCGCACCCCAAGAATTCAAAGAGAGTCTCCGCGGCATCGAGATCGCCCAAGCAATGCGCGAGGGTGTGCTCCGCGTATGGCCCGATGCGGAGACTAAGCTCGTCCCTGTAGCGGACGGAGGTGACGGAACGTTGCAGTCGTTAGTCGACGCATCAGACGGCGAGATCATGACTGCCACCGTAGACGACCCATTGGGACGGCCTATCAATGTCGTATGGGGCGCGTTAGGCGATGGGAGCACCGCCGTCATCGAGATGGCGCGGTCATCCGGACTCGCGCTGCTGAATCCCCAAGAACGCAATCCTCTCGTCACATCCACTTACGGCGTAGGTCAACTCATGTCGCTCGCACTTGATGCCGGGTATCGACACCTGATTATCGGTATCGGTGGCAGCGCAACCAATGACGGCGGAGCGGGCATGGCACAGGCGATCGGTGCCAAACTGCTCGATGCCAATGGCGACGAACTCGTACGTGGTGGCGGTGCTTTGACCGACTTGCAAAGCATCGACGTTTCTGGGCTTGACGCTCGTTTGTCCGAAGCGATGATCGACGTGGCATGCGATGTAAACAACCCGCTATGCGGCGAAACCGGCGCGTCTGCAATCTTCGGCCCGCAAAAAGGGGCCGATGCTGCAATGGTTGATTGTCTCGACAACGCGCTCCATCGTTTCGGCGAACTGTTGATGCGGGACCTCGGCAAAGATGTCATGGAAGTCCCCGGTGCTGGAGCGGCCGGTGGTTTGGGTGCCGGTCTCATGGCCTTTGCCAACGCCCGACTGCGCCCCGGCGCGGATATCGTGGTTGATGCTTTAGATCTGGAATCTCGCCTTGAAAATGCTTCTCTTGTGATCGTCGGCGAGGGGCAGACCGATCGATCGACGATCTTCAACAAGGCGCCGGTCGCGGTCGCGCAACGTGCCAAGGCCCGTGGCATCCCGACGATTGCGATCTCGGGCAGCTTGGGCGATGGCTACGAATTGGTACACGAACATGGAATCGATGCCGCGTTCAGCATCCTCGATTGCTGCATGACCCTTGAAGACGCTATGTCCGAGACGGCAACCCTTGTTGCCAAGGCTACCGAACAGGCCTGCCGGGCACTGCGAGTTTCGATCGCATCCTAACCCGCGCATCTCCGTCAATGGGCGCCGATGCTATTTGGTGTTTAACCAACCAACACGACATGGGTCTCTGTTGGACCGTGGATTCCGTGGACGATAGTCGCTTCGATGTCGCCAGTGCGCGACGGCCCGGAGATCAGATTCATCGCCGCGTGTCGATCTCCACCATGGATATCGACGTGCTCGAGGAGGAAGAGTTCATCGAGCGACGGTAGAACTTGCCCCCTCTTGATGACCGCGATGTGGACAGGCGGCGCCAATGAGGTTAATCGCGACACGCCTTTCTTTGGGTGTATGACAAGTGTCCCGGTTTCGGCGATTACGTAGTCGCCGCCGGTGATGCCGACGGTGGTGCGGAAGACTTCCTTGCGGTGAGTCGACCGCATCTCGGCACGTTCTTCTTCCGACATCTCGTCGCCAAGAGTCATGTTTCGAAGATTAACCCCTGATCGCCCCAACGCTGAATCGATGCGGGCTTGGTCTAAGACTTCGTGACCCGAGCGCAAGGCGGTGTCCGCGCCAATGTCGCGGCATATCTCAGCGATGAGGTCCCCGACATCCTCTATCGTCTCCGCCCGGTGGACCTTCCAACCCGCGGTATTCATGGCATCTGCTGCGTCGTCGAGAAGTTCGGTCGATCTTGCGGCAACATCATTACGCGCTTGTTCCGCGGCAAGTTGCGCTTCGGCCAGATCAGGGTAGCGTACCGGCGAAGGTCCGACATCGGCCGGAGGTCCAGAGCGCCCCAACGCGGCGCTCACGTTTGATAGGAATTCGTGGCGGTCCATGATCGGTAGACTAATCAGGGTTCATCTCGAGGAAAAGTATCGAATCACTTGCCGCGTGTGGAAGGCCGAGACGATTAGCTGGATTACGCCTAGTACCAATATGAGAATCCTCAACCAAGTTGGTTCCGTCAAGATGAAAGCGCCGAGAACCACCGAGACAACACCTACGATGATGCCGATGATGTATCTGGGAATGCTGGGCACAGGTACTGTGCCATCTGGAGAACTGTTGTCTTTCACGATTTCCTCTCTGTTGAGCTACCGTCGATTAATGGACAAATCTAATCTCGTTTTCGCTGGGCGAACCATTTGCCAAACGACTTCGATGCTGGCGCCGGGAAATCGCGACTGTCGGTCCAACCAGAGATCGGCGGTGGCATTTTCTTAAGCCAACCGTCCTTTTTCAATGGCGCAGCGACTAACTTTCCAATGCTTGATCCAGCTTCGAAACGAGATCGGCTCATCATGCCCTTCCGCCAAGCCTTCCACGTCATCCGTTCTCCGAAGCCCGACGCCCTTTGCAGTGGATCGGGTACGCCCTCGGCTGACTGTGCTCGTAGTTCGAGCAACATGCGCGGGATGTTTATCTTCACCGGACATGCCTCGTGGCAAGCGCCGCAAAGCGATGACGCGGCAGGCAACTTGGCCCCGTCCTTGAGACCGGTCAATACTGGTGAGACGATGGATCCAATCGGTCCGGGGTAGACCCAACCGTAAGAGTGCCCCCCTACCTTGCGGTATACCGGGCACGAGTTCATGCAGGCACCGCAACGAATGCAGTTCAACGCCTCACGCAAGGAATCGTCGCGGAGCAGCCGATCCCGACCGTTGTTCATGATCACTAGGTGAAACTCTTCCGGTCCGTCTTCCTCATCGTGCGCTCGCGGTCCGTTGACCATCGTCACATATGCCGAGATGCGCTGACCAGTAGCCGATCGGATGAGAATCCGCAGCATCGCACTCAGGTCGGCTGCTGAGGGCACAAGCTTTTCCATACCCATCGCAGCCACGTGGATACGCGGCATGGATGTCGCCATCCTACCGTTGCCTTCGTTCGTGACGAGCACGATGGAACCCGTCTCCGCAACCGCAAAGTTCGCACCCGTTACGGACATGTCGGCGCGCTGGAACACCCCTCGCAACATCTCACGCGCTTGCTGGGTCAGTTCTTCTGCGGTTTCTCGTCGTTCAGTCTTCGATTCCTCCGCCAACAGGTCTGCCACTTGGGCCTTCGTCTTGTGTATGGCGGGCGCGATGATGTGGTACGGTGCCTCACCTGCCAATTGGACGATGTACTCACCCAAATCGGTCTCAACGACTTCGATTCCATCGGCTTCTAGGACATGATTGAGTCCCATCTCTTCGGAGACCATCGATTTGCTCTTGATTACCGTTTGGACATCATTCTTCTCGGCGATTCCTCGAACGTATGCATTCGCATCCGCGGCATCGCTGGCGAAATAGACTTTGCCGCCGTTCTTCTCGACGTTGTTGGCGAGCATATCCAGGTAGTAGTCGAGGTTGGCGATGGTGTGGTCCTTGATCGCCTTGCCCAGCGTTCGTTGGGCCTCCCAATCCTCGGTGTCTCCGGCAGCCGACAGTCGAGCACGGTGAAAACCGTTGTAAACAACCTCGTGCGCCTGCTGCAAGCGAACATCGGCGAGAGCCTGAGATGCCGCGCTGCGAAAGGCTGACGTCGTTGATTTCATCGCTGTTCGTTCCGGCTCAGATCGGATTGGCTATCCAGCAACTCTGCGATGTGTACCACTTGGACATCCGATCCGCGACGCCGTAGTCCACCCTGCATATGCATGATGCAACCGGTGTCACCAGCTATGAGCATCGATGCGCCGGTCGCTACCACGTTGTCCAACTTTTCATCTAGCATCGCCGTTGAGACATCGGACATCTTGACCGAAAACGCTCCGCCGAACCCACAGCACACTTCGTCGCGCTCCATCGGCTTCAACTCCAAACCGTCAACATTTTCAAGCAGCGCAGTCGGTTGCTCGTCGACATGTAACTCTCGCAATAGATGACAGCAACGGTGATAGGTGGCATCGATATCTTGACGTACGTCTAGGTCTTCGACGCCGAGCACATCCACGACGAATTCAGTCACTTCATAGACACGATTGGCGAGCTTTTCGGCACGGGCCAGCTCGTCAGGGTGATCGCGAAAGAGATCGGGATAGAAGTTGCGGACCATGGCGGCGCATGATCCTGAAGGGCAAACTATCGGTCCATCGGTCGCCTCGAAAATGTCCAAAAACCTCGAGGCAACGGGGCGCGCATCATTTCGGAATCCACTGTTGAACGCCGGTTGGCCGCAGCAAGTCTGATCGGGAGGGAAATGCACCTCGATCCCTTGCGCCTCTAAGATATTGACGACGCTCATGCCGACGTTTGGTGCGAATTGGTCGACGAGACAGGTCACAAATAGATTCACGCTACGCGGATGTTCGGAGGTGTTTTCACGTTTCACAACACATCCAGCATAAAACCCTCTGACCAGTAACCGCCCACAACCCCACTGCTAAACTTGGGTTAATGTTGATGCGCCGATAAAACTGCGTGCGCAACTCGTGTGTGACGCCCGCAATTTCTGAACGAAAGGCTTGAAAATTGAATAACGGCCGACAGGACGTCACCGTTGTCGGAGCGGGGCTAATTGGGCTGTCGACAGCGATGGAGCTGTTGCAACGGAAGCCCGGGATGAAGCTTACGGTGGTCGAAAAGGCCGACGGGCCGGCGTCGCAACAGTCGGGTCACAACAGCGGCGTCATCCACTCCGGCATCTACTACAAGCCGGGATCGTTCAAAGCCCAGTTCTGTGTCAAGGGCCGCGCCAGCATGACGCGTTTCTGTCTCGACAACGAGATCCCGGTGTGGGAGTGTGGCAAGCTGATCGTCGCCACCAATCCAGCCGAGGAAGCGAGACTAGAGGACCTTTGGGAACGCGGCACCAACAACGCGGTTGAGGGTTTGAGAATCGTTGATCGCGAAGAGATGGGCGAGATCGAACCGTTTGTCGAAGGCACCAAAGCCCTTTACGCTCCCAAAACCGGCATCGTCGATTATCGCAAGGTTGCTGATGTCTACAGCGAGAAGGTGCAATCTCTCGGCGGGAACATCCAGTTCAATTCCGAAGTCAAGAACATCACACCGAACGGTCAAGGCTCCGGCGGTACCAACTACACCGTTGAGACAACATCTGGAGAGATCGAAACGAAGTACCTTGTCAATTGCTCGGGGCTTCACTCCGATTTGATCGCGGCGATGAGCGGCGTCAATCCGGGTTTGAGAATCGTTCCATTCCGCGGCGAATATTACACCCTCGCGAAGTCTAGCGAGCACATGGTCAAGGGACTGATTTACCCGGTACCGGATCCCTCTTTCCCATTCCTCGGCGTGCACCTGACGCAGACCATGAAGGGGTGGGTTGAAGCCGGACCGAACGCGGTCTTGGCTCTGAAACGCGAAGGCTACCGCAAGCGAGATTTTTCGTTCGTCGATTTCGGTCGCACCGTAACTTTCCCTGGATTCTGGAAGATGTCCCTGAAGAGTTGGAAGGTCGGGCTGTGGGAGATGAATCGCTCGTTGCGCAAGGATGTTTTCTTGAATAGCCTGCGAAAGCTGATGCCATCATTGAAAAAGTCGGACCTCGCACCCGGCGGTTCGGGCGTACGTGCCCAAGCGGTTCACAGCGACGGCACTCTCCTAGACGATTTCCGCATCGACGAAAGCGCGACGGCAATCCATGTTCTCAATGCACCTTCTCCCGGCGCCACATCGTCGCTGGTCATCGGCAACTACATAGCCGACAAAGCAGAGGCGAACTTTAGCCTGTAGGTCGGACTTGAATCTGGTTCAACTGGCCAGCATCAGAAGTTCTGCCGATTCCAACGATTCCTTGATCGTAGTCAGGAACTGAACCGCGTGCGCGCCCTCAACGACGCGATGGTCGTAGGTCACCGCCAGGTACATCATTGGCCGGATGTCGATCTGCCCATCAATGACAACAGGCCGGTCGACGATATTGTGCATGCCCAAGATGCCGACCTGGGGTGGGTTCAGTATCGGCGTCGACATCATCGAGCCGAATACACCACCGTTGGTGATCGTAAAAGTGCCACCGACGAGGTCTGCGAGGGAGAACGAACCACTCCCGGCCTTTTCCGCAAACCCGCGGATTTCCTGTTCAATCTCGGCGAATGATTTTTGGTCTGCGTCGCGAACAACAGGCACCACCAACCCATGGTCGCTGGCAACCGCCACACCAACGTCGTAGTAATCCTTGTAAACGAGTTCGTCGCCATCCAACTCCGAATTCAGTATCGGGAATGCCTTAAGTCCATTCAACACTGCCTTCACAAAGAACGACATAAAGCCTAACTTGACCCCATTCGTGGCCATGAACTGTTCGCCGAATTCGCGCCGGATGCGGATGACCTCATGCATGTCGACCTCGTTGTAGGTCGTCGTCATCACAGCTTCCGCCTGCACCTGCGCCATGCGTCTGGCAGTTGTCAGGCGACGGCGAGAGAGCCTTTCTCGGCGCACTGGTCGCCCGTCTTCGATTCTGCGTAGGTCCGCGATCTGAGGAGCGATCGCAGGTTCGGCGGACGGAGTGTCATCGACCTCCAATTCGGGTGCTTCCTCAACTTCAGCTTCATAATCCGAACCGTCGTCTTCCACAGCGACTTCTGCAACCTCTTCGGTCACGGTTTCGAGTATCGACATGGGTGGGGCTTCAACGAATGGATTTAGCTGGATCTCGACGAATCCGTCGTCTTGTTCAACAGCTACCTCCAGCTCGGCTACCTCTTCCGTCAACGCTACAATCGTCGGGGGCTCGGATTCTTGGGTCGCTGGCTCGCCATCTTCGGTCTGACCGTCAACGGTTAGGTACACGTCGGCAGTAGCCACCGCGGCTTCGGAATTGAATTCGCACAACGCGTCGCCCGGCCGGACCACATCATCCACTTCCTTCAAGATCGTCCCAATAACGCCGCTTTTTACCGCGTTTATCTCCTGCACGGCCTTGTCAGTGTGCAGTTCGACGATCGGTTCTCCGACATCTACCGTCTCGCCTGCGATTTTGAACCACTTCCCTACCGATGCTTCGAAAACCGACTCGCCGAAATCTGGTGCGACTATCTCTTCCATTTATCCGTGTGTCCTATCCGTGGTGATGTGGTAACGCCTGACAAGTTCCAAAACGGTTCAGCTTAACTCGCCGGGTCGAGTTTCAGGGCGATACGTATCAATCGATCCTGCTGCCGCCGGTGCAGCCAGTTCGAACCTGAGGCCGGGCTGGGGCTCCGTGGGCGACCGATGTAACGTATGCCCGTTTTAATGATCGACGCGATCGGTGTCCTGACAAAGTCCCATGCTCCGCGGTTGCGCGGCTCCTCTTGCAACCAGACAACATCCTTGTAGTTGGCGAACGACTCAAACGCGTCAATCAAGAGTTCCTCCGGGAACGGATACAGTTCTTCCAGCAAGATCACTCCGATGTCCTTCACATCAGCGATCCTCGGATGCGTGGCTAAGTCGACGAAGATCTTGCCGCTGCAAAGGACGACCCGCTTAACATCGTCGGGATTGGAGTTCGACAACGTGAACTTGCGGATTGGCCGGAAATTGCCTTCGGTGAAGTCATTGATCGAAGATGCCGCGTGTGGGTGCCGCAACAAGCTTTTGGGAGTCATTACAACCAACGGGCGTGCCCTATCGGGTTCGCCGAGCAATGCCGACTGAGACCGCAGGAGGTGAAAATACTGCGCGGAAGTTGTTGGATTGGCAATGCGCATATTACCGCTTGAAGCGAGGTCCAAGAAGCGCTCGAGATGGGCATGAGAGTGGTTTGGTCCCTGCCCTTCATATCCATGAGGGAGAAGCATCACAAGGTTTGGGCGTTGCCCCCATTTTTCCCTCGCCGAAACAATCATCTCATCGATGATTGCCTGCGCGTTGTTGACAAAATCTCCGAACTGCGCTTCCCAGATGACTAGACTCGATTCCGTAAAAACACTGTAACCATGCTCGAACCCGACGGGTCCAGCTTCAGACAGTGGGCTGTTGTAGACCGAGAAACTGCCACCTTCAACTTGTTTCAGCGGATAGTATCGTTGACCGGTCTCGATGTCCCAAACCACGGCATGACGTTGGCTGAAGGTTCCTCGAGCGCAATCCTGCCCTGTCAAGCGTACGGAAATACCGTCTTGCATCACGGAGCCGAGTGCCAATGCTTCCGCGTGTGCCCAATCGATGCCTAGTTCGCCAACATCACCAATCTCGTTTCGGCGGGCAAATACACGTCGGACCGTGGAATGCAATTTGAAGTTGTCCGGGATTGCGCTTATCTCACCGTTGAGCTTGACTAAACGTTCCACCTCGATCGATGTGTCTGGATACTCCTCGCCTTGCATCCCTTCCGGCGTTAATCCCAAATCCGGCGGTTCTTGTCTCCGAGTTCCAGCACCTGACGCATTAACGGCTTCCATCGCGGTGCTCAGCGATTCGAACGTGCTCGCAACAAATCCGTCGACATCTGCTTGCGAGACGACTTCCTCGGCGACCAGACGCTCAGCCCATTTCTCGCGTAGCGTCGGATGCTGTGCAACCTTTTGATACGCCAAGGGTTGCGTGAAGCGCGGTTCATCGTTCTCGTTGTGACCATGTCGACGGTAACCGACTAGGTCGATAACGAACTCTTTACGGAACTTCAACCTATACGAAACCGCCATCTTTGCGGCGAGGGCGCACGCTTCAAGGTCTTCGGCGTTGACGTGGACCACTGGGATCTCGTAACCCCGCGCAATGTCGGAACAATATTGGCCCGAATAACTTTCATCCGGCTCGGTGGTGAACCCTAACTGGTTGTTGGCGATGACATGGATCGCACCACCAACCGAATATCCATCGAGATTGACGAGGTTTAACGATTCGGCTACTATGCCTTGGCCAGCGAACGCGGCATCTCCATGAATCAACAACCCCATGGCCTCTAGATGCGGGTCATCACCTTCTGCGGCAGCATCTTGTGTCGATCTGACGGCACCCAATACAACCGGATCGACCATCTCAAGATGACTCGGGTTGGGCAACAGCCGTAACTGGATATCGGTGATCCCATCCTGATTTACGTCGACATCGGCGCGAGAACCGAGGTGGTATTTCACATCCGTCAACCAGCCAGCGGCTTCCATCGCCGCCAAGTGGGCAAACCTGCCTTCCAAGAATCCCGTCAATAGAGATTCGTAGGGCTGCTCCAGTAGATGCGCCAACGTGTTCAATCGTCCGCGATGCGGCATACCCATCACGATCTGTTTGACATTGAAGGCCGATTGCAGGATTATCTGGTCGATCAGCGGGATCAACGCATCCAATCCCTCCAAGCTGTACCAACGTTTTCCAGGAAAAGTTGCGTGGAGATACTTTTCAAAACCTTCGACCTTGGTCAACAGTTCAAGTTGATAACGCTTCTGGGAATCGGGCATAAACTGCATGGCCGATTGGTTTTCGACTTGGTTCTGTAGCCAAAGGCGCTCCTCAACGCTATGGATATGGTCGAACTCGTAACCGATTGAACCGCTGTAGTAGGACTTCAACTCCTCAATGGCTTCGCCGATCGTCGGTCGAGCCAACCATTGGCGAATCTCGTCGTTCGCATCGGCGAGCAATTGAGACGACGCAGCCAGGGTTTCTGGCAACACCCCGAAACGCTCCGGACGCAAATGGTCGTCTGACCGCGGCAACATGCCCAGCGGGTCGATATCGGCGGCCTGATGACCATCTTCTCGGATGGCGTTGATCAACCGCTCAACGCGAACGATTTGTTCGGCTGAGACGCCCGGTTGGACTGCGACCTCCGGCGCCAGATCCCCTTCGTCTGCTTCTAGGCCATCTGCATCTAGACTTCCGTTGCTCGCGACGACAATTTCATCGGTTGGCGGTTCTTCGATCGGTTCGTCGGTGTGACCGTTAACGCCCGGAGCGAAGGTTACCTCGAATGAGGGGTCCAACAGAAGACCGTCGTATTCGAAATCGGTTTCGACGCCGTTGGCACCGTCGGAAGCAAGCGACGCCGTGTCACCGTCCATGATGCTCGTCGCATACGCCTCATTGAAACCGGCAAATACTCCGTACAACTCGACGGAAGTTTCGTCGCGGTTTTGTTTTCTCGAATTTCCGGTCATGCTGTGCTGGTCAGGATGTTTGGATCAACCCGCCGTGATTCACCCCTACCGCCCATCCACTACTAGTACATTGTCGCAGTTTACCTACGTAAATATCCACTTCGACTAACCAGACGACTTCCGTGTACGCCCTGACCCCCATCAACGCATCCGTCCGGGAGACTGCCAAAAGTCAGCGTTGTGACCGAGAATCTGTTTCAATTCTTCGGTCGCAACGGACAACGCGTTCGCAACATCGGCAGGGAGGTCGTAATCGAAGCTCGGTGTGTTGAGTGCCACCTCATCAGGATTGCGCGCTCCGACCAAAAGACTGGTTACCCCCTCCTGCGCCAAGGCCCAAGCCAAAGACAGCTTTGCCGGATGCTCACCAACTTCATCAGCGATCTCCAAGACGGCCGCTATGGCGGCGAATGTCTCCTCTTCGCATCCATCTTCGCCGTGGATGGACTGTTCCCGATCCTTGTGGAAGTGGCGGCTACGAGATAATCCCGGTGGAACGTCGTCCGCAGAGGCGTAGCGACCAGTCAAAAGCCCTTGCTGCAATGGGCTATAGCAAATGACGCCAACATCGTTGGCCACACAGGTAGGCTTGATGGCAAATTCTAGGGCGCGCCAAAGAAGGTTGTA
Source organism: Dehalococcoidia bacterium (assembly GCA_965208645.1). Taxonomy (GTDB): domain Bacteria; phylum Chloroflexota; class Dehalococcoidia; order Lucifugimonadales; family Lucifugimonadaceae; genus Bin127. The sequence goes on from OZ242350.1 coordinate 2,659,835, forward strand.
AGGAAGCTGGTCGGTTACGATCACGCCGCACTCGAGGATGTCGGACAGGTCACGTACCGCAAAATTGCAGACGCCTAAAACTCGCACTTTGCCAATTTCCTGCAGCTTCAACAACTCTGCCATCGTATCCGCGATCGGAACATTGTGGTTGGGCCAGTGGATCTGGTAGAGATCGATGTAGTCAGTCCCCAACCTTTTCAGGCTCACATCGCACCTTTCGGGGATGATGTGCGGATCTTGATCCGTTCTGCTGAACTTAGTCGCGATTACAGCGTCGCCTCGGCGTCCCGCGAGTGCGCGACCGAGAACTTCCTCCGAATTGGAATCGTCCGAATATCCCTCTGCAGTGTCGAAAAAGTTAACGCCAGCATCGAGCGCGGCATGAACCGCGGCGATCGAGTCGTTGTCGTCCTGTGGTCCCCAGACCCGGCCACCAGCGAAAGGCCAACACCCTAACGCCATCCTAGACACCTTAATGCCGCCGTCGCCTAGCGTTGCGTATCTCATGGCTTGGTTCCTCGAATTTCCTTTGACTCGGTCTCGATCACAGTATGCGGTGGCGGGAGTGCAAGGGAGTCGAACCCTCCGCGCACACCGAAGGGTGCACGCCAGCGGATTTGAAGTCCGTGAAGCCCACCGGGACCCATCCACTCCCACGCTGCTGCTAAATCACGATATTAAAGCCAATTCGTTTCGGATTTGTGTGCAATCGCGTCCCAACAAACGAAAAGGGCGGTATTTACCACCGCCCTTCTCAACTTCTCTGATTGCTCAGGGACATTAGGCAGCCATTTGCAGAACGCCTTGGAGCTTTTCCTTCAATACGCTCTCCGGGACTGCGCCGACTACCTGCTCAACGGGGCTGCCATCTCGGAAGATAAGCAACGTCGGAATGCTACGCACGCCGTAGGTGCCAGATAGGCCCGGGTTCTGATCGACGTCAACCTTCGCAAATTTGACTACTCCATCGTAGTCATTGGCCAACTTTTCAACCACTGGCGCAACCATCTTGCATGGTCCACACCATTCGGCCCAAAAATCAACTAGTACCGGGATATCCGCTGAAAGAACTTCGGATTGAAAATCGGCATCGTTTACATCAATCGGATGTGCCATCAAGTTAGCTCCATTTCTGTTTCACTCAAGCGTTTATGTCAAACCACGCGAACCCACCAAATTCGGACGGGTGCTCTCTCAAGATTCTACCATCTGATTAAACTCTCGCAGCCGCGGTCTCCGTTGAGTCGTGTCGATTTCAGACTGCCAATAATTCCGATTCCCGATCTCTGGCCACAACTTCGAGAATCACTCGGTGAACGTCAAGGCTAGGAACCGTCGGAGATGGGTCCGGGTACTCGCACTCCTCCATGTATGTGGCCAATTCGGCGAACAGGGTCGTCGTTTGAACGATGCCGCGCAAGGCGTGATCTGAGACCGTCGCCAAACCCGAAGCGAGGAGTTCGCCATCGTTCTCTCTGACCACCGCGACGGTATCTCCCTCCGAGATTCCGAGCGGCTCCAAATCATCCGGATGAAGCTCGATATTTTCGACGCGGTCGACGACGTTCAGGTAGTTTCGTTCGCCGAGCGTCGTTTCACGATCTGGTTGGTGAAGAACGCGACCGGGAGCGAAGTAAATGCCGTCTCTGGCAAATGACGAGAAATCGGGCTTCGTAACCTCAAAGTTCGACATGCTCTGGTTGTCTCTTGAATTTGAAGTCGTAATGACGCCACCGTTTGACAGCGCGTCGTGGCTCAACCCGTCATACTCGGGGATGGTCGTGCAGATCGTATCGAAAATCTCGCTCGCCGTTGCGTAATCGAACCCCGAGCTACCCATCGATTTGGCCAGTCCGCGAAAAACCTCCCAACCGGACAGTTCATCGAACCTAGGTTCATTCATTTTGTTGACGATTTGAACCCGAGACTCGATGTTCGTCACCGTCGATGTCTGCTCCGAGAATGGCGCCGCCGCGAATACGATGTCGGCTTTGGACGTAATATCGTTGTCAAACACCGATGACACGATCAATGTGTCGAGCGAGCCTAGCAACGAATTCAATTCCGCTAACTGTCGGGCCGTCGGGTTGATGCCGTCCGCCATCACAACCGCTGCCTTGATGGTGCCGTTACGGATCCCATCAAGAATCTCGGTTATACCTTTAGCTTCACCGGCCGGAAAATCGATGCCCCATGTGTCACACAGCCGGGCTGCAAAACGGGACCCGGCATCCAATGGACGACAGCCTACTTGCTCCGATCCGCGGGCGTTAGCGCCGAAATAGAGCGGATAAACCCCTTGGCCTGGTCCGTCGGCGGTACCGTTGAGCAATCGCAGGTTCATCACCGCATCGACCAAAGCATCATGCCTCACCGTGGGCACCGTATCGGCGCCGAGCAAAACCGCCATCTCGCGGCTACTCGCGAGCGCGGCCGCGGCTTCGGCGAAATCATCAACCATGACTTCACAATATGTGGCGATCCTACCGAGGTCATAGTCCCACAACGCGGCTTTGAACGCATCGGCGTTGGTTGTTTTCTCGTTGATGAAGTCGACCTGCTCCAAAGTCGAATCGAATACCGCGCGGACGATGCCCATCACAGCCATATCGGCAGTCCCTATCCGAGGCCGCAACCAAACATCCGCATAACGCGTCAACTCGGTTTCTCTCTGATCGATCACGACGATCTTGGCTCCACGACTCGCTGCCCGTTTGACCGGCACCGCCAAGACATTTTGATCCTCGGTCGGGTTCCCTGAGACGACCAATACCGAGTTGGCGTTCTCGATGTCCCAGATCGAGCGCTTCGTGTGCCCGATGTCCCAACGATTGGATACGTGTTGCATCACGTCATCAATGAAGTTGTGGGCATGATCGACGTTGTTGGTCTTCAGCGCAGACCGTGCAAACTTCTGCGCGATGAAGTTGTCTTCGTTGCTCCCCCGAGGCGAAGCGATGACGGCGATCTCATGCGGTTCGTATTTCGACAGAGCTTCCGCGCCAGCATTGAATGCGTCTTCCAAACTCGCCTTGGTGAGGATTCCGTCTTTCCTGAAATAGGCGCGCTTCAAACGAGAACGATGATTTGGGTAGTCATAACCGAACTTACCCTTGAAGCAAGCCTGCCCTTGGTTGACCTTGCCATTCACATCGCCTCGGAAGCGAATTATCTTGTCAAATTTGTTGACCTCGGCGATCATCTGACATCCGACGGCGCAGTTGGTGCATGTAGTGGTGACCTGTCGACTTGCCTTTTCCCACTTGTATTCACGCTCCACTAACGCTCCCGTGGGACAGACATCGATGCATGCGCCGCAAAACTCGCAACCCGATTCCATGAGCGATGTGCCGTGCGAAGTACCGACGAGGGACACGCCGGAACGCGCTACCAACGTCAACGCATTGTCGCCTCGGACTTCTTCACACACACGAACACACCGAGCACAAACGATGCAGAGGTTGTAGTCGCGGTCATAGAGCGGGTCGTCGGCATGGATCGGCAAATCTCGACGGTTGTAGTTGAGCGGCGTGCGGAGATCCAACTCGACGGAGCGCACGGTGTCCTTCAATTCGCATCGCTCGTTCTTGGGGCAGATCGTGCACCGATCGGTGACATCCACATGCCTTTGGCAGACGTCTTGTGGACCGCAAAGCTCGATTCGATGGCAGGTCAAGCAACCGTGGGGGTGCTCCGACATCAACAGTTCGATGATGCCGCGACGCAGCTCGTTTACCGACTCGTTTTTCGTCTCCACCACCATATCGGGCATCGGCATCGCGGTGCACGAGGCCAGCGTCATCTTCCTGCCGTTGGCCTCCGTATCCACCACACAGGTGCGGCACGCGCCGTACGGTTTCATGTGGGGGAAGTAACAGAGGTACGGGATATAGATCCCAGCATCCAGCGCAGCTTGCAGAATCGTCTGCCCCGGTTCAGCCTCTAGTTGCTGTCCGTCGACCGTGAACTTAATGGGATCAGGCATATCTACTTTCGCCGCCGTTAATCGGACTCGGATTCATGGACGCGTGCGACTCGGCAAGATCATGGAACCATCGCCGAATGGTCCTGACTTTTCCAACTCGCCGTTGAATCGCTTCTCAAACTCCTCGCCAAAATAGTTGATGGCTGAAGAGACCGGGTTGTAACCGAGTTGGCCGTGACCGCACAGCGACCCGATCTTCATATTGTTGCCGACGGTTTCCAACAATTTCATATCGCCCGGTTTCGCCTCGTTTTTGCACAACCTGTCGAACACGTCCAGCATGTGCGTATTTCCGAGACGGCACGGGAAACACTTGCCACAAGACTCGAACTGATTGAATGCAATGAGATTACGGACAAGGTCAACGATGTCGGTGGTTTCGTCTCCGACGATAATCCCGCCAGATCCCAATATGGCCCCCGACTGCGCCATCGCATCGAAATCAATCTCGGTATCGAATGCATCCTCGCCCATGACACCACCCAGCGGTCCACCGGTCTGCAACACCTTGATTCGCTCTGAGCCCTCAGCAACGCCGCCACCGATATCCTCGAGCACTTGACGGATCGTCAATCCCATCTCAACTTCGTACATTCCCGGTCGCTTGATGTGACCGGTCAGGCACACGAGTGCCGTGCCTGACGAAGACTCGGTGCCAACTTTCTTGAATTCGTCTCCGCCAGAAGCCACTATTCCGGGCACGTAAGCGATGGTCTTGACGTTGTTAATGTTGGTCGGTTTTTGGAAAAGTCCGGCCTGCGCCGGGAACGGCGGTTTGTATCGCGGCGTCGAGCGCTTTCCCTCAATCGCCTCCATCATTGCAGTCTCCTCGCCCGCAACGTAGGAATCCCCGGTCAGCGAGACTTCCATATCGAACGAGAAATCGGAACCTAAGATGTTCTCGCCTAGGATGCCGTTTTCGTAGGCTTCGTCGATCGCCCGGCGGGTCGCCTCAATGGGAATGTCGTGACCTTGACGGATGAATACCACACCGTGCGTCGAGTTGGTCGCGTATCCATTGATGATCAAGCCCTCGATGAGCCGATGCGGATCGCTTTCCAAAATCCCCTTGTCGTTGAACGCGCCCGGGTCACCCTCTTCGCAATTGCACAGCACGTACTTCACTGGAGCCTGACTAGGCGCTAGGAACGACCACTTCAATCCCGTCGGAAACGCTGCTCCCCCGCGCCCGCGCAGACCTGACGTCTTGACTTCTTCGACCACGTTCTCAGGTTTCATCGAGAGAACGGCTTTGTTGAGCGCCGCGTAACCGTCATGCGCGATGTACTGGAAAATGTCGTGAGGATCGATGTTCCCGAAATTGGCGGTCAGAATCTTTCTCTGATTGGCGTTCGCCGGTAGTTCGTCCCATTCCGGGAGATGCGTGACGTACGGGTCGCGGTGATCGGTGTACGCATAGGCCGATTCGTGCAATGGGTGTTCGTCACGCCCATCAACGAAGTGCGCTACGACGTCGGGCACCATTTCCGGTGTCACATTGGCGTGCAAAACCCGGTTGATTCCGGGAACGACCACATCAACGATCGGTTCCAAGTACATAAGACCGTGCGCGCCAACCATCGACAGATTGATCTGATTCGAGCCTTCTGGGCCGAATGGTTTGAGCGCGTCGAATACCGCCTGAGCTCCTGCGGCTTGGCCCGAAGCTCCGAATCCGACTCGCACCCAAGGCCGATCCCCCGCCACCAAGTCATCCCATCGCTGCCGAGCGCGCGCCCGCAACAGCGCATACTGCGTTTGCTGGCTCATCACTACCGCGTAGGTATCTACAGGTGCTTCAATGCGCGATACCATTTTCAAGCTCCTGTTTTAGATTCGAAACGAAGGTTCGAGCCGCTTCCGGGTTCGTCCTTCCCGTCAATACATGATCCCGCGCGATGACTGGCGCTTGAGCGCACGCGCCCAGGCAGGTGCTGTACCGCAAGGTAATCTTGCCGTCTTCGCTGGTCTCTTCCGCGTCAACACCCAACTCGTCCTGCACCGCCGCCAACACGTTTTGCGCCCCCATCAGATGACACGTCGGTCCCCAACATACGTCGACTGTGGCCTGACCGGGAGGAGTGAATCGGAAATTGGTGTAGAACGATGCCACACTCCAAACGTCGTTGATCGTCGATTCGCAAAAAATCGCGGTCTCTTCGATAGCCTCGTTGGGTACGTAGTGCAACTCGTCCTGGACTGCGAGGAGTGAAGAAAGAACGGTAACACTCGGAGCTCGGTCCTTATCGGCGCGTTGAGATTCAAGTGCCCGGCGGATACGATCCCGCAATTTCGGGCGACTCTGTTGCTGAGTTGTCGTCAATCTATCTCCGGCATTCTCGCGAGGCGCGCAGAGGCGTGACAAATCGCTACGCCCCGGCAGGTTTTCCGTCTAGATGGAATCGTAACAGAGCATCCTTGATTGGCGCGCGTAATGACGATCCACCACGGCGACTATTTGGCACCTTCCATCTCGGCAGCGGTCATGTCGAGCGAGACGTCACGGCGCATTGTCGGGATCATTACCACCTGTTCCACGATCGTCCTTTGTGGCATCGCGGCACACAAGAATATCGCCTGCGCAATGTCCTCCGGCTGCATCATGGTTGAACGATCATCAGAATCCGGTGGTCGCGGACGGTTTTCCAATATCGGAGTGTCGACCTCGCCCGGCATAATCGCGCACGCTCGGACCCCAAACTTGGTCAACTCCGCGTTCATCCCGCGGATCATGTTCAATGACGCCGCCTTAGCCGCACTATACGGCGCACCGCCCAACAATCCAGGATTCAGTGCCGCCATCGACGAGACGGTGATCACCGTCCCTGTATTGCGGTCGATCATGTTCGCCAATACCGACTGCGTCAACCGGTAAACTCCCTCCACGTTAACTTTGAATACCGAGTTCCACTCTTCCGGGCCCACGTACCTCATCGACCTTACTCGGCTGCTGTGTCCCGCGTTGTTGACCAGAACGTCGACCTTGCCGAACCGCTCAAGACTCCACGCTCCTAGCGCCGCCGCTGCGTCGCCATCCTCCAGATCGGTAGGTCTCACCTCGACCTCAACGCCATGCTCGCGAGCCTGAGCGGCAACCTCATCTAAAGGTGCTTGTCGTCTTCCTGCGAGAACCAGATTGGTGCCGGCCTCAGCGAACAAGTCCGCTGCAACCTTGCCGATACCAGTGCCCGCACCGGTGATGATTGCTACCTTGCCGTCTAGGATGCCCATGCGTCGAAAACTCCTGTTTTGTTTTAACTCTCGTTGGTCTTCAAATCACGCATAAAGGTTAACTCAGCAAAAATCGGTCGGCACGTGCTTCACGACTAGTTCGATGCCCATCCCGCCCATCCCTTATTCGCATCGTCCAACATCATCTGCGCCACTTCTCGGCCCATACGGATCGAGTAGTTCGTGCCGCGGTCCTCTGGATAGATCTGCGTCGTGTTGGCAAGATAGACGCGCTCAAATGGCGTGCGATGCGACGGTTTCTTTGCACCGTATTCGGTGCCGATTATCGGTTGCGCCGCGCTAACCGAGTTGTAGTGCACATCCTTGATCCACGATCGGTCGAACGCCGGATTGAACTTCGGCAAATGTTCGCAATATAGGTCGATCAACTCGTCCGCCGGCAGCTGGAATAGATCGTCTTTGCGGTGCAGATAGTTCGTCAAGTAGACCACGTGACGGCCGTCGTACCACTCGCGCGGCAACATGTTGGTGTGTTCGATGATTCCCAAGAACGGAACATCGTCGGACGCGATGTTCATCCAGTAATAGTCCGTCAAAGCCCGGTCCAGCTCTAATATCACGACCACCGCCGCCAGATATTGCACCGATTTCAAGCGATCAAGGTAACTTTTCGGCAGATTCTCCATGATACTCGGCGCTGAGAACGAAGGTACCGTGGCCAGTACGCTGTCGTAAGACTCGGTAATCTCTTTACCGGCCAATACAGAATGGACCTGCGCTTCTCCCGACTCGTTGGGAGGGTCTATCTTCAACACCGGATTTTCGAGGCGAATCTCCCCATCAAGCGACCTGATCTTGTCGGCGAGCGTGTCGAATACGACGTCGAAACTTCCAGTCGGGTAACCGAGAACCTCTTTCGCTAGTAATCCTTCGCGAGAGGCGAAACGAGTGTGAATTTTTGACCAGAACCACGGCATACCGACATCGCCATAGAAGCGTCCGAACTTTCCGCGCAGCAACGGGTTCCAAAGCACGTCGTATGCCTTGCCACCGAGTTTGTCACTCAACCACTCGTCGGCGGTATAAGGCTCCAAGCTCTGCCAGTCTTTGATGCGTTGCACTCGGAGCGTGAAAAGTCCCATCCGGATTCGCTCATAGAGCGGTATTGCACTGAATCGCAACAGATCGAACGCGGTCGTCGTGCGATGCAATCCGCCGTCGACATAGGTACCCACGTTTGATGGATACCATTCCATCGCATCTCTAATGCCAAGTTCTTCCATCAAATCCAATATCGCTCGATCATTGGTGAACAGATGGTGATACCCGCGTTCCAGCGGATACCCGCCGACGGGTATCGTCGAAGCTTGTCCGCCGATGAACGGGGCCGATTCGTAAACCGTTACTTCGTTTCCTGCCCGGCTAAGGTCGTATGCTGCGGCCAAACCGGCCGCGCCGGCACCCACGATACCGATTTTCATGGATTCATCTCCGCGTGGCGTTGCTGAAATCCATCGTTGACCCTTTCGGATCCTCCAACCTGTCTACGTGCGGCACGTGCACCGCGGGCCAGATTGGCCATTGAGGTGCGGTCCGCCAGCAGCAAGAGCGCGCCGGCGATGGTAACTGGTGCCCACAACACCACGTGTACCGTCAACGCGTAAGCCGCGGCTATCTCGGCATCCAATCCCAATGCTGTCAGCGCGGCCGCGCCGAAGAAATCGAACGGCCCCCAACTTCCAGCGCTCGAAGGCAAGACGCCCGCTAGATTTGCGGCCGTACCAAATGCCACGATCGCCGCGATAAATTGCAGTTGACTGTCAAATGCAGACCGGATATCAAACCCCAATGCGATCACGTAGTACATTCCGATCTCGGAGACCCAAACCGGCAACGATAGGACTATCACCTTCACCAATCCACGCCAAGTCCGCACCACTGTCAATCCCGCGATCAGATTCATCGCGGTGCCGACGATCCGGGCTCGCAGCCTCGGCGGGAGGAACACCAATATGAACGCCAACATCCCGCGGACCTTCGCTGGCGAAACTATGACCACGTAGGCGACAGCGGCAAAGACGCCAATGAACGGCAACAACGCACCGAACGCCAACACCGGCAATCCGCCAGGCACATCTTCGGCTATTGAACCAAGGGTAGACTGCACTCCGATCGCACCGAACACGACGGCGATTGCGAAAAGCAGGAGCAATGCAATGACATCGGATGCGCGCTCAAGCGCCACAGTCCCGAACGTTGCCATCGTACTGACGCCTTCGCGCAAAGTCAGGTAGTACGCCCTCATCAACTCGCCGATCCTGACCGGTATCAAGTTGTTCGCCATGTAGCCGACGACTACCACCGGGAACAACGCACGTTTGGATTCGCCGCCGATTATCGGCCCCAATAGATATCGCCATCTAACGGTCCGAAACCACAGCGCGAGGGTGTACAGCAGCAACCCGGGCGCGGTGTAAGCGTAGTTCGCGTTAGCTAAGACCTCGCCCACCTTTTCGTAGTCAACGAAAAAGAAGACCATCACGCCCAAGAATGCGGCGCTACCGAGGAGCCCGATCCAAAACGCTCGGCTCTTGATCACTTCGCGAAAGCCAATTGCGGCCCATGGATCGCTTCGGACATTACGCGACTATCGAAGCGGGGCTTGTGGGGTGTCATTACGGAAATAGACGTACGAGTCGATGTAACCCATGTCTTTAGTCAGCTTGCGATGGAACCAAAAGTCCGCGATGGGTCGCAACAAATCACGATTGGTGAGACCGTTCCAGACATCGGCTGGAGTCTTGTTCTTGTAAACCTCGGGGAACCACCATCGATGGATCATGTGACGCCCTTCTTCAAATCCTTCCGGTAGAGAATCCTTGACCGCGTCGTGGTTCTTCGCATTGATCACAGCAACAGTTCGCGTATCGTTGATCGATGCTCCTTCGCTCTCCAAGCTGACATAACCGACGCCTTCATAATTGCGAAGGTACCAGCTCCAAGGCCACGCGAAACCGTCCCTCGTATCAACAGCCACACTGAACTCGCTCTTGTTCCAGGCAAGTTCGCGGGCCAAGTCAATCTCTTTGGCTGTCTGGTGCAAATCCTGCGTCGTCTGTGTGTAAACGAGCATATCTTTCGCAATGTCGCCGTGCTTGTAGACCGCGATCATTCCTGCCCGTACCGTGAATGCGAACATCACCACCACTGACGCCACGGCAACCACCGCAAGCACCTGTCGGAATCCCCGCGCCATGCCGGTTTGAATCACGAGTAACACACCGACGCCGCAGAACGCGATCAATGCCCACAACTCAAAAAATTGACCCAAGTCGCGCGCGTTCGATATGTTGAAATCGTCGTAGAACTGGAAGAACAGCAGCCGGTACAACGCGATCATTAACAACGGCACCAAAGCGAACGTCATCCAGCCGCGTTGCCGCCAAACCGCGGTCCAATCAATGTACCGAATCAACGATCCCAAACCGTGACCAGCCAAGAATATGAATGGAATCGTTAGCTGAGCCAGCAACCACGGCATCTTCTCTCCCGCGACCGAAAACGCCAAAAACGTGGCAAACGACCAGAAGATCAAGAAGCGAACGAAGCCGGACGTCTTCAAGGTCAACGGGACGAAAAGTAACGTCACGTAGGCCAAAATCACGAATGGCAAAATCAGAATGTCTGACGGCGGTTCGGGGTTTTGGTAGTACTGCGTGTAAAGCAGTGTCGTCGTGATCGCAAAGCTGATGACGCTGATGGCGATCAGGCCGATTGACCGCCAACCGGTTCGAATCGCGTAGTAAGTCGCGATACCAACTGCCGAGAGCATCGGGAGGAATTCGTAAATCGAACTAATCACGAAGTAGTAGTACCAGGGTTGCGAACCTCGACGCACGTCGTGCTGTGCGAGCCAGTATCCCAATGATTGCCATACCCCGGTGATCACGCCCGGGTAGTGGCTCCCGAAATTCGTCATGATCACGGCGTAGATCGCCCAGAAGATCGCCAATGCCACCCAGAATCGCCGCCAGTTCCACCACGCCCCGATTACCACTGCAATCCCGAATGTGAAGAGCGTCACAAAGGCAGCTACAACCGTAGATGCGGTGCCATCGGGAGCACCTGTCACAACCCCAGGTGTGCCCTCTACCGCCGCCAAAGTCAAACCAAACAAGCTTTGGAAAACTGCGATGCCCGCGGCATAGAAAGGCGCGGATAGCGCGACGAGCAACACTAGGATGTGACCAGCAGGGCTGATCTCGCTCAACTTCATGTGGCCCAATACGATATCTCGAAGCTCGTATCGCGTTACCCAAGCGAAATAGGCCGCAAAAATGACGACAAAGATGTACGCCGTCTCTTTCGTCGCCATGGCCAATCCCAACACCGCCGCCGAGATGTAGAACCATCGGAATCGTTGTTCGACGATGTATCGCCACATTGCGACTACCAGCAACGCGACGAAGAACGCCATCAAAATGTCATTGCGCGCGAAGCGGGAGAAGTAAAACAACGCTGGTGAGAACGTCAACATCACCGAGGTCAGCAACGCGCCGATGTCACCAAGTTGCCCGCGGAGAAGGAGTGGAGCAAGGATTAGCGCCGATCCGAACAGCACCATGCCGAGACGCAGCGTGAATTCCGAATCGCCGAACAGGAAGAACATGCCCGCTATTAGCTCGAACAAAAACATGCCGTGCGTTAACGGCGTATGTTCGTATTCGTTGCCGATGGCGATCTGATAGCCGAAATAACCGTGCAGGCTCTCGTCGTGATGCACCGCCATGTCGCCCAAACGAACTAGCCGCATCCCTAATCCGACGAGGAAAAGCAACGCATAGATCGTGTATTGGACCCGTGGAGAGAACGAAAAAGCGAGTTGGTTCGCAGTGTCAACTACCGTCCGGGGAGCCTTTGAGAACGCGGTCCAACCACCGTCGACCCACCCGCCGCGCGCTGAACGACTTCCCGTCGAATTCCCCGCATTCTCATCCGGTCGAATATGTGCCGTGTCCAAGCCTACTCTCCCAGGGCGAAGATGATCACTTCGTGATTTTCAAACACACGGCTACCGATGCGATCGAATTTCGACACATCTAACTCAGTATATTTCTCGCGTTCATTCGGACTGACAATCAAGTAGTCCGCCTCGTACTTGCTAGTCAGTTCGAGCGTCTCGGCATCGTCAGCGCTGTTGTAGATACGCTCAAGGTCGCGATCGCGATCTATCCACCACTCGTCTCCTCCGCGCCACTGACTTTGATGCTGAGCCCAGCCAAGAACCGACGGCTTCCCCGTCCAACCAGAGAAGCGACCGAATTTGCTGTAGCTAGTTCCCGAGGCCTCCACGATCACGTCGTCGTTGCTTACGTTTTCTCGAATCCAGTCCATAGCCTCCGGGATCGCCGTACCGCTGGTTTCAAGGAACTTGAGACCGTCGAGCGTGAATTCGGTGCCCGACTCCGACGACTTAGTCGCAGTCGCTGCGAACGGGTAGTAGAAGGAAACCGCGATCAACGACGCAGCGATGAAAACACCAACCGCGCTCACGTAATGCAACCTGCCAACAATCGACGGATGGCGTCGCATCCAGTAGTAGACGCCGTATCCACCGGCAACAGCCATGAATATCCAGACCTCGTAGTAGAACTTGAACACCGTGTTGTGCCGACCGCCGAAAAAGTCATGCAACCTGAATAACTCCGCGACGTACAGCAACAACGCCGAGATCGTCAGCAACACCAGCAATATTTGCGCGCCATCGTCCGCACCGCGCATCCCTCGACGGTACGTAGTCACGAAAAACGCGACGAACGTCACTCCGAGAATAGCGGACAACGGCAATCGAGAAATTAGGTCAATCCCGGTCGCATTGTCATTGAACGTGAAATGGGAAACCATCCAAGCGAAATAAAGGAACAATGCCGACGATATGGAGATGATCCAAGGAAGTTTCTCGCCCACGACGGGCGGCATCACGTAGCCAACTGCGGACCGCCGCATGATCGCCCACTCACGGGCCAACACCGGAACCAAGATCGCCCCGGAAAAGGTGACTATCACCGCAATCATCCCGCCCCAAACAGTGAAGAAGTGGATTGGGCGCGTCGCGTATCTCGTCGGAATGATCGGTGGAAACTGGATCTGGCTCTGCGCCGTTACGAAGTAGTAGTTCGAGAAGAACGCGGCTCCGATCGCGACGAGTAACAGAAACGGTGCGACACCGTACCGAATCGCCGCAATATGGCCCCGGCCATTGTCGCGGTACGACTTGAAGTAAACCACTGCACCAACCCCGAGCAGCATCCATAACATGTCCCATGTGTTGATGAACCCCGCCGATCCGATGGCGACGATCATCACTACGGTTGACAACGGATTTCGCTTGAGCCAGCCGAAACCCCATCTGACCCTTGAGAACAGCAGGTTTGCGGTTAATGAAACCAACGTCAGCACAAACGGAATCGACATTAAATGCGGATGCAAATCGCCTAGCATCAGACTGAAGAACGGGAACTCCTGAATCGTGAAATCGAGGTCGCCGCCGTCAGGGCCGAAACGATTGATGACCCGCGATGACGCCCACCACCACCAGAATCCTTGCGGCCGCCATCCGCCTCCCGAATCTGTGAGATCGACGCCCTTGATGCCCAACCACTCGTAGAAACCCTCCGATCCGATCCCGCTCAAAGACAGCAGTTCCCAAAATCCGTTCAGATTCGAGGTCACCAGCAACAGAACTGTCGCAATCGACCCTGCAGCGATCATCTGCAGCGTCGTCGCACCATCGCGCCGGACCAGATTCGACACTAGCGAGAATATCGCAGCTGCCGACAACCCCGCGATCGATGCAAGGGCCAAGTTGTAGGCGATGCTCGGTTGCACGTCGGACATCTGAGCGATTCCGCCAAACATCCAGTACCCGAAATAGTAGTAGGCAATCGGAAATCCGCTCAACCATAGGTCAGTCGGCGGTGCATGGTCGGCGCCGACAACCGCGTTCAGCATCTTCAAATCCATCGGCTTTTCGGTATGCGAAATGTCCGGATCCATCGCCTTGACAACCGCAAACACCACGAAGAAAACCAGAAACACCGCTTCGATCAATACCAGATGTAACCATCGTTGACGCAAAAACCGCACCAAACCAAAACGATCGCGCCAGATCACCCAACCCCAGCCAGCGACCGCGACGATCACAGCTATCAACCACCAAGACCAACCGGCATTCGGCAAGATCCCCAACAGACTCAACATCCAGACCGCAGAACCGAACAAGAGCATTCCGATCGGCCTAACCAGTCCGAAACCGCGATCAGTCAGATTGGGTAACGCGATGTAGGCAATCGGCATCGCGGCCAGACCGATGAAGTACAGCGTGAGAAGCCAAAATATCAGGTCGGACATCGATTCACTAACTCAATTCGGTAACTCGCAGTGATCTGCTGACACCAAACGCACTCATCACGAGTCACGCGGCCGGCAAGATTGTTTCCGCAAACGCCCGAGGATCAAAAACCGCGAAATCGTCAACGCCCTCACCGGTCCCAATGTATCTGACCGGCAACCCCATCTCGCCACGTATCGCCAAGATAACACCACCCTTAGCCGTGCTATCCAGCTTAGTCAATATCACTCCGTCGCAACCCACGGCCTCGGAAAACAACTTAGCTTGCGTCACACCGTTCTGCCCAGTATTCCCGTCGATGACCAACAATACTCGCGGAGCGAAATCTTCGGTGTGACGATCAAGAATCCGGCGCATCTTTTTCAGTTCTTCCATCAGATTGTGCGCAGTATGCAACCTACCTGCGGTATCAATTACCACGAAATCTGCCTTGCGGGATTTGGCCGCATTCAATGCATCGTAAACAACTGAACCGGGATCCGCGCCCGCAGATGAGGATACAAACATCGTGTCAGTGCGCTCGGCCCAGATCTCCAATTGGGAAATTGCACCCGCGCGGAACGTGTCAGCCGCGGCGATCAAAGGCACGCGACCTTCTGATTTTGCCGCCTGAACCAACTTACCGATGCTTGTGGTTTTACCAGACCCGTTTACCCCAACGACCATCACTGCCACCGGCCCATCATCGTCAAAACCGGCAGCTGAATCGTCATCAGTCAACATGTCGGATATCTCATTGCGCAGCAATTCGTAAACCGTGTCCGGCGTGCGTGCACCCCGCCACTTGGCCTCGTCCTGGACCTTCTCCACAAGCTCCATGGACGTCGCCACACCGGCGTCCGCGACGATCAGCGCCTCCTCCAAATCTTCCCAGAAATCCGCGTCGATCTGCGACCGTCGAAACACACCACCAACTACGTTGGTCCAAGACCGGCGCGTCTCTTGCGACGATTCCGATGTCTTTTTGTTTCGCCCTAGTAAACGGAGCATGCTCTACATCGAAACGGAATTAGTCAGATCGCCGATAAACCAACCGTCGCCGCGCCGACTCATCACTTTTGCGCAATCCTAAGATGCCCAACAAATTGCCCACGCGCCGCCAGTTTTGAGAACGTGATTTCGTAGACGGCTCCGCCGATTCGGATTTCAATCGTGCACGACCAGATCTGGCACGCTGTGCGGTCATCTTCGCAAATTCATCAGGAATACCGTCGGCAAAAAGAACGCGTGCCTTTGCCGCGGCGTTTTTTTGCGCTTTCGATTTGCTCAGCCCCACACCAGCAGCGACCTGTCGCCCGCCAACCATCACCCGCGCCAAATACTGCGGTTCGCCGTTCGAGTCCACATTGGTGGTTTCTGTCTGATAACGCGGCGTTTTCAAACCCGCTCCCTGCACCAATTCTTGGAACGCAGATTTCGGATCCTTTTCAACTCCATGTTCAGCAACGTGCTCAATTTGGTGCCCTAACTGATCGAATATGAACTGGCAGGCGGCATCGAAACCCCGATCGATGTGGATGGCGCCAATAATCGCCTCAAATGAATCTTCCAGCACCGAGTCACGGATATTGGGACTGAACGCCGTTTCTCCCTTGCCACGCAGAATGTACTCGCCAAGACTCAGTCGATCCGCCGCCTTGGCGAGCGAATCCTTGCAAACGATATCGGCCCTGCCCATCGACAGTTCGCCTTCGTTCGCACTCCCCGATTGTTCAAACAACGCGTTAGCAACCGTGAAATTCAGCACCGCATCGCCAAGAAACTCCAACCGCTCATACGAACGCAGTTCTGTTCGATCAATTTCGGCGTTCCACTCGTTGACGTACGACTCGTGCGTCAGCGCCTGCTTGAGCAGATTACGGTTGATGAATGTTACTCCGAGCTTGGCTTCAAGCTCGTCTAAGTCCTTTTCTGATTGCGTCTCCGGTGCCAACGATTAGGCCTCAACGCCCCGCGGCCACGGCGGTTGAGGTCGCTTTAACTCGCCGAAATATGGTCGACTCCGCGCCATCGCCACCATGTTCTCAAACGCCGGCAACGATTCCTCTTCAGGCGGCGTAAACGTCTTCAAGAAAGCAGCAGTGCCGTCCTCAAAGGTGAAAGTTGGCGTACCGAAAATCCCCTGCTCTATCGCCTCCTCGTGATCTCGGCCAATCTCGGCTAGACGGTCGGGTGAATCGAGATCCGCTACGAACCGTTCCAGATCGAGGCCGGCACGTTCGGCTGCCTCCACAACGGGTTGGCGGTCACGTATATCGCCTCGTTCAACAAACTTGAAGTGCTGAAGCTCAAGCATCCACTTGTCGTGAGCATCCCAACCCTGCATCTGCGAAGCGATACCGCCCCGCAACGCCCACAACCCACGGCTCTCATAGTCGGGTCCCTGCTCCCAAGCCTTCCATTCCGGACCGTTTTTTGAATTGACCTGCTCGAGCGCGAAACTACGATACGTAATATCGAGGTCGTCGCCCATCTCCTGTTTCACCCGGGACAACCAGATCCCAGCTTGGCGCACCCAGGGTCAGGTGTAGTCAATGAATACATCGATCTTAATCGGGAGGTCGCTAGTCATATCGGGCCGACCTTTCTCGCGGGCGGTCGATTTGGAGACTTGCTTTACTCCTTGATGACCGCGATGCCTTCGGATATTTGCTTGAACTTAAAGAGATTCTACCAGCCAAACCAAACCCAAAACCATCATACGCCGTGACAAATATCATTCGGAAAACCGTTGACGTGATGGCAGATACCCCAAAACCTATCGAACCCCGAGTATCGTTCGCTGCCCTCGTTCGCTCGGGTCAACTTCAGGAAGAGGTCGCTGGTTGCCTATCGACGATTTCCCGCATCGCCGCCGCCACGTCCAACGACATCTATTTGGTCGGCGGCATGGTACGAGATTTAGTCGCTCAACTTCCGGAAATCTCCACGTCACCAGACATCTCCGTAATTGGCGATGCAGAGGATTTCGCCCACACGATTGTCACCGACACAGGTCGCTGTCAATTGGTCGCTGTGTCACAGCATCACACCGCGAAACTGGAATTTGACCAAATCATCATCGACGTCGCATCGGCGCGCATCGATTCCTACGAACCATACGGCTCTCTCCCCGAGATCACTCTCGTCGACGACATCGAAACTGATCTATCCAGACGCGATTTCACGATCAATGCCATGGCGATGCCTATCCATCCGGACGGCTTAGGCGGACTTATCGATCCATTCGTAGGCCGAGAAGATACCAACCGCGGCATCCTTCGCATCATCCGCGAAGATTCCTTCCGTGAAGACCCACTCCGCATGTTGCGAGGTGTCCGCCTGGCTGCCAGATACGACTACCGATGCGAATCCGCAACCGCCCGGGCATTGTCCGACGCTCGTGAAGACCTCCGCCACATGGTTGAACACTCCCCGCAGAGGGTATTCAACGAGTTCGGTCTATGGTTCACTCGCCACGAAAAACTCGACACCCTGCTCGAATTCGCAAAAAAAACCGGGTTGCTGGATGCTCTCGGCATAGACACATCGTTTCCACCGGACACACTTCGACACCTACCGAGGAACGCGTCCGATTTGGAACGCTTCGCCGCGTTCGCCTACCTATTGCCACCGGATACATTGAGCGCGCTGACACACCGGTTGTCGATGCCGACCGATTGGGGCGAGACTGCCAAACACTCCTCCACTGCACGCAACGTCGCCGATCGATGCCGATATACCGATGTCTCAGACATCGACCTGTATCGTTCATTGATACGCGTGCCAGACGACGTTATCCGAGCCGCAATCGCCATCGAACACAGTGCCACAGTAAAATCCCGTTTCCAAGATTTCCAAAATCGCCTGCGACATGTCCGCGCTGACCTGAACGGTGACGACCTGATCGCACTAGGGATCAGACAAGGTCCCATGATCGGTAAGCTACTAGACCAACTACTCGCCCTCCGCATCCAAGGCGTCATCTCAAGCGCCGAGGAAGAGCGACGTCACATCATCGACCGGTCGACCGACGATTGATCTCATCTCGAAACATGTACAACTGCGCCCAAGCCGCATACTTCCCGAATCGATCCCGTGCCCACTCGCCGACCATGTCGTTCTTGATGTCCGCATCCAAGCCATAGAGACGTATCGCCGCTCTCCGAACGTGCACGTCGACCGGAAATGCCTCGCCCTTGTCCATCGAATAGGCCAACACGCAATCCGCCACTTTAGGACCGACGCCCTGCAGCTCCATCAGAGCGTCCTTAGCGTCGGAATACGATGCTGTCCTGAGATGAGTAAGTGCGCCGTCTCCCCAACCCGCAACCACTTGTGCCGTGATTGACAGATGCTTTGCACGGTAGCCTAGCCCCACCGAACGCAGATACGCCTCTCCCGCATCGGCAACAACCCTCGGTTCGGGAAATTCGTAAGCCCATTCATCTTCGCCGATCCGTCTACCCAAGCGGGCCACGGCAGCCACCATCTGCTTGATACGGGGAATGTTCGAGTTCTGCGAACAGATGAAGGCCGCCAAACATTCCCATGGCTCCTGCCGCATCACCCGCACTAATGGTGATTCCGTAACAGACTCTCCAAAACCTGGTTCCGACCCAAGAACTCGGCGAACCTCGCATACGTCTATACCGGCCTGCAGATAATCCTCCGCACGTTCCCGCGTTTCATCTTGGGATTCATCGGCGTCACACGAAACTACCACTCGTCGCCCGTTACTTGCGATTCGCACGACGCGCGATTCCAACACCCCGCAATACGAACCTTCCCCTATCAAGTGCCACCGGAAGGCCTGCCCGCCATCCAATGTCTGTTCAAGGTCGAACGGCTCGATATCCAACGTCATCGTCGACATCCTCGGCACCTCGGCTAATTGCGACGCCGGTGCGAATCTCAAATCGGAACTCCCGACAACCATCGCCCCACATAATCTGACAGCGTCCCTAAAGTGACCCGTCGCACCGTGGCCTGTGGTATCGATCTCTGGAACAGACGACCATAAGATTTCGAGATGATCCGTCTATCTAACACGACAAAAACCCCTCGGTCATTGCGTGAACGGATCAACCGCCCAAAACCCTGACGGAACTTCGTTACCGCTTCCGGTACGAAATAGCCATTGAACGGGTTTTCTAAATTCTCCGAACGCGCCTCATGAATCGGATCGCGCGGAACTGGAAACGGCAATCGCGTCATCACCAATGAGTTGATCGACGCATCCTGCAAATCGATCCCTTCCCAAAGGCTCATCGCTCCCAACGCCACGGCATCTTCAGAGTCGTTCAACAACTGCATCACTCGCGAAGCCGGACCGTCTCGACCCTGTCCGAACACCTGCGTCTCGGCATTCTTGAACCGATTGAACAGTATGTCTCGCGTTGTGTTCAAAGCCGAATTTGCGGTAAAGAGAGCCAGCGTCCTGCCCTGCGTCGCCACTGCGATGTCGTGGATCGCACTCGTAACCGCCTCGTTGTAACCCGGCGTGTTCGGTTGCGGGATATCTTCCGGCACCAAAATCAGCGCGGCCTCCTTGAAATTGAACGGCGACCCGATGTGCAGCGTCTCACCGGCGTCGAAACCCAACGTGGTCTGAGCACGCTCGAAACTACCCCCGTCGCTGATCGTCGCACCTGTCAATACGTGCGCCCGGTCTTGGCTGAACAGGCGCTCACGCAACTCGGCAGACACGTCCAACGGCGCTCCGTTGAGTTGCAACTCCATGTTGCGACGTTGATTCACGGAACTCCAATAAACGAAATTGTCATCCGGCTGCTCGATCAGCGACATTAACCACCGATCGACATCCCGAAGCCGCTCAAACAACGCATTCACATTGATTACCGCGGCATCCGGTTGACCATCCGATGCCGCCAAGTCCAACAACGAGCGCAGACCATTCACGACTGCGCTCAACGCCGGATGCAGCGATACCCAATGCTCATCGACGCCTCGACGCCACTCCTGAGTGATCCGCGTCATTCCCAATATCCGCATCTCACGAACCCGTTCACGCCGTGTCGCGTAAGTCGTCAGGTCGCGCAACGCATCAAACATCCTGCTCACGTCGAGCGTAGCCTTGTCGGCCGCTTCGACGATGCGCCGTTGGATTTCCGGCACCGACGACAATACCTCATCACCACCGCCACGCATCGTCGCGAGACGGACCAACCGAGGCAACATCCCATCGCTCCGGGTTAAAGCGCTCAAATCATCCATCACCGGCGACTCGCGGATTTCGAAGCCTAGATGCCGCGTTGCAACATCCCGCAGGTGGTGCGCCTCGTCGATCACCAAAACCTGATGCGGCGGCAAAATATTGTTCTCCGCCGTCATATCGCTGAGCAACAACGCGTGGTTAACGATCAGGATGTCCGCCTGCTGGGCATTAGCCCGAGCCTTCAGCATGAAGCACGGCGGACCCTGGCACGGGAACCCGCCTCCGGTGATGCTGGGCGGACATCCCTCTGCTGAAAGCCGACTGAACGCTCCGGTGTCCCACCCTAACGACAGCTCGGCACGGTCTCCAGTCCCCGTCTCCGAAAGCCAATTCAGACATTGCGAAAGCACACGAGCATCCGTCTGCCCGTGGTTGGGCTGCGTAACCGCACCTCGCCAACGCTGAACACACAGGTAGTTCGAACGTCCCTTCAACTGCACCGCATCCAATTCAACACCTGTCTCTCGCCGCACGATCTCCTGTACCGTCGCGAAATCTTTGTTTAACAACTGCTCCTGTAGGTTCAACGTATTCGTCGAGATCACCGCCTTGCCGCCTTGACCAGCCACCATCAACGCCGCTGGCAATAGATAAGCCAACGACTTCCCGATACCCGTTCCTGCTTCGACGATCAGCTTCTCTTGACCCGCAATTGCACGAGCAACCGCAACCGCCATCTCCCGTTGACCGTCTCGCGATTCGAACGCCGGCATTGTCGTTTCAACCAAGCCGCCCGGCAAGAACGCCATTTCGGTCTGAACCACATGCTCGTCGGAGGGCTGTCCATCCTCATCAACATCCGGTTCAGCAGACGTAGCGAATCTCGACGGCAACTGCAACCGTTCACTCAACGAAGTCTCATCGATGCCCAATCGACCGACCGCATCATCGACCCCATCCCCCGCCGAAACCATGTTTGCCGCCAGTTCACTGACACTCCACCTAGCCCTTAATCCCAATTGCGCGATCCTCGCCAACGAACCAACCGGCCATTTCTCGAACTTCGCGAGAAAAATCAGAAAAAGATCCCTCGAAGCCAGTGCATCCGACAATGCGCGATGAGGATCATCATGCAAGACATCGAACCGTTGCGCCAGTCGCCCCAATCCGAACTCCGGACCCTGTGGCAACGTCACGCGCGCCATCTGCTCCGTGTCGTAGCACAACTGCTCGACCCGGATGCCGTGCGACCTTAAGAATCCGACATCGAACTCCACGTTGTGCCCTACCAAACGAGCGCCACCGATGAACTCGTCGAGATCGTCGCGTATGGTGTCCCAATCCGGTGCGGCATCCACGTCTGCCTGCGTGATTCCCGTCAGCGAGACGATGAACTCTGGCAACGCCTTACGCGGATTGACCAACGAATGAAAAACATCGATCTGCTGATCGCCACGAAACTTCACCGCACCGACATCGATAATCCGGTCCGATGCCGAATTCAAACCGGTGGTCTCCAAGTCGAGCGCCACCAGCGTTTCTGCGCGCGGCGAGACCGTGTTCGCCAATTGAGAGCGTTCGGAAATCAATACTCGAGTGTCGCCAAAACGTCGAAGCGCAAATCAGTAACCAGCGTTCGACAAGATCATTTCAATGTTCGATTCCTTTGGGAGCAACTCGCCTCGGTCGATCCTTCGCATCGCCTCAACGATCGACGCCGTAACCGGAGTCTCGACCCCCACTACTCTACCCTTCTGCAATACGTGGCCATTCATGAAATCGATCTCCGAAGGGCGACCGTTCGCAACATCTTGACCCATAGACGGATGCCAATCACCAGTTGACGCACCGGCGGACTCTGCCATCTTGTTGTCCAGCTCCTCATAGACCTCGCCATCGCTCGACGCTGCAACCCAATGCTTGGGTGCCGATCCGCCAAAGTCCACTACGTCCAATCCCAGCGCCAGGCCGACCTTCGCCGATTCCGAAGCCAACCTAATCTGCAACTCCCGTCCCCGCGAGGACGAAGCGATCGTTGCCGTACCACATAGCGTCGATCCGACCACGGGATTACCCATACTGTTCTGACAGAGCTTCGCCCAACGCTCACCATATAGATTCGTTGTCGTCTTACCCGCGTCTATCGGGTCCAGAATTTCGATTAACTCGGCAATCCGCTCCGAATCCGAACCATCCTGCTCTCCGGCCCGAAAAACCACATGACCCATATCGCGGCGACGCTGCGTCCCTGCTCGCTGGGCAAGCCCTGGCCCGCCAACCCGCACCGCAATCGACGACATAATCAACCCGATACACCGCTTCTCACCCACCGCGTCAGCCAAGTCGCTATCCGGCATACAGTTCTGAGACGAAACAAAATACCCTTCGTCCTTGACGAACCTCGCCGCAAACCGAGCCGCCCAAGATGTGTCGTACGCCTTCACCGCGACAAATGCCAAATCGAACTGCGGCTCCAACGCCAAGGCCTGCGATTGATGCAGATGGAACGCCCGAGGATGCGAAACAAACGGCTCGTGCGGGCCCTCAATCCGGATCCCTTCAGAATTAATCGTATCCACCTGATCCGCCCACGAATCCGCAAAAATTACATCGTGACCCGTGTGCGCTAACCAACCGCCGATGTAACTGCCGACGGCGCCAGCGCCCACAATCAAAATCCGCTTCTTCGCGATGTCTTTGCTCAATTCTGCTACCTCAATCTCTGTCTCAGTCTCCGACTGCTCGAACCGCGTCTCTCAATTAACGATAGTCCGAATTCAGTAAAATGGCTAACGTCAATCTACACTACCAACACAACTGGTATACCAACTACAGCACCACCAACGGAGCAAAATATGGCCACAGTAAACGCGGGCGACCAAGCCCCAAATTTCAATCTCCGATCTACCGACGGAGAGATGATCTCCCTTAGCGACCAACGCGGCTCAAACGTCGTCCTCGCATTTTTTCCAGCCGCCTTCACCGGCGTGTGCCAAACCGAAATGTGCACCTTCCGCGACTCGCTTTCAGCCTTTAACGACATGAACGCCAAAGTCTTCGGCATCTCCGTCGACCCTCCCTTCTCCCAAGCCGAATTCCACGGTCAGAACGACCTGACCTTCCCGCTGCTCAGTGACCTCGGCGGTGCAACCGTTGACGCCTATGGCGTCGGCCTCGCCAACCTCGCCGGCATCGAAGGCTACAACGTCGCCCAACGCTCCGTCTTCGTCATCGACGCCAATGGCAAAGTCCAGTGGTCATGGGTCTCCGACTCCCCCCTAAACGAACCCTCCTACGACGACGTTAAGGCAGCAGTGGCTGCGATCTAGCCCGCTGCCAAAGCGACAGCCAGTCCCACGGGAACCTCTGCTCGTCGTTCGTCGCATCTCCGCATCATCGATAATGGGATACACGTCATGTAAAAAGATTCAGTTTGCGAAGGAATCAGACGATGCAGGACGACGAGGTAACTGACGAGATCAGAGATTTGCTCCAGGAGATGCTGGACGAACGTTTCAAAGGGGAACTCGAATTTGGCCCCATAGTGGTTAAACCCAAATACGATGAGGACGGCGAAAGGTACCTGCGTTCCTACGTCGTCTTCAAAGGGGATCAGGGAAAATTGGACCCGTCTTGGACCGCGGGATTGTCAAGAATGATTTGGGATCGATCTGAAGCGCTTGGATTCCCCGGCATTCCCGTCCAATGGTTCGTCGGACAGTCGGAGTGGCAGACCTTCAAGAAGCATGTGATGTGAACCCTAACCATCTGATCGAAATCGCAGACAGTCTCGCCCATGGCAGAATCGGAACTCAACGCGGGAGACCACGACAAGCCGAACTCCGAAGAGCGGTCAGCGCGACTTACTACGCGTTGTTTCATACCTTGGCCCTACACGCGGCAAACTTGCTGGTTGGCAACAGATCGTCAACCCAAACGAGGCAGGCTTGGCGGCAAACGTATCGGGCACTAAATCATGGAAGGATCAAGAAACAGTGTTCTGAAAGGCGGCCCAGGCGAATTCTCGCCCAGTTTCCCCCAGAGATCCAGAAATTTGCAGATCAGTTCATAACGATGCAACGTGAACGACACATCGCCGACTACGACCCGTCGGAACAGTTATCTCGGGGTTCGGTTGCCCAGTTAATTGAGGCGACAAGATCGACTATCGATGAATTCGAGCATGTCGCCCGAGATGACCGTAGAGCATTCGCTGTATTCGTGCTGTTCGACTTGAGGCGGGACTAACGAACTGCGTAGCAAATGTGCAATCACGTTACCCTGCTCGGAAAGATCGCAGATTCTCGTTACGGAGAGCACCAGGCAGACCCCTGAAAATCGTTTAGCGAACCATGACCACGTTCGAAGAACATCTCAACAAGCTTTCGCCAGAACATCGGCAAGGTATTGATCAGCGCGCGCAAGAGATTCTCGCCGAAGAGCGTTCATGGCAGAAACTGCGCGATGCCGCTCGAAAATCCCGCGAGGTCGTCGGTAGGAAACTGGGAACCAACCGCGAAGAAACTTTCAAGTTGCAAAGTAAAGCAGATCTCATGCTGCATGCGTTCGCCAAGCAGGTGAAAACCGAAGGCGGAAAAGTTCGAATCGTTGCCGAATTCCCTGACTCCCCAACCGTCTCGTTCCCGAACTTCGGTTTTTTCGACGACGGCCTAACCGACAAAGAACGAATCGGGCAGACCCTCGGTATATAACTGATCGAAGTCAATCCGTCGAAGATGACTCCCAAGCCGACGGGTTAATACGGAAGCACGGGACGCGCAATATCCCAATCTAGAGTCGCTTGACTATCGGTCGAAAGACCACATCAAACCTTTCGAGTTTTTCTTGGAGCCACTCGAACTGGATTTCCCAATCCGTTTCGTCCATCGCATCGGCGTACTTCTTCGTCAGTGCAACGTATCCCGCAGGGCGACCCGCGCCGGGTTGCCGCCACTCCGAAACTTGATCGCCTAGCGCAGCGTCGATGGTTGAACGATTCGATTCTAGCGATCGGTAGGCATCGTGTTTGCCTGCGTCGTAAAGGTACAACGCCACTGCTATAAATCCTTCGCGCCGATTCATCCAAGCCCTGAGCACGACACCAGCACCACCACCGACATTGACAAGCAATTCGTTAGCCGTCGATTCATAAGGACCACCTGCGCCAACCACATCCTTACCGCCCCGTCGCGCCTGGGCAAGGAATTCATTCCAGTATCGCAACTGTTGATTCACAATATCTGACATCACGCAACACCTTTCATCAATGGGCAAGAGTCGAGTACCAACGACCCCATGATAAATGCGGAACTAAGGGCTAGTTATGCCGGGGTTGGGGGTGGGACACATGAAATTCTCTAAGACTTCAATCTGGGAAACTCGGAGACTATGGTTCAGGCGCAGAAATCGTTATAGTGACATCGTGTCTCGATGGTCGAACCGACCACGATATCTTCTAACATTTTGATGGTGGATCTGGACACAATCGGTTCCGGACGGCGGCTGGGCTTGGGACGCGGGTCGGACAAGCAGCGGTTCGAAAAGCGTGCCAATTGACTCAATCGGCCCTACCCGATCAACTAGGCATCAAGCAGGAAAACGTCTCCCGCATTGAGAAACGAACTGACCTACTCCTTTCAACCCTGACCAAATACGTCGAAGGTATGGGAGGCAAACTCCGTCTCGTAGCCGAATTTCCAGACTCTCCCCCCATCACGCTAGCAGGCATCCAAGACCTTGACGACAGTCTGACAAACGAGGAACACAACTCCGTGCCGGGTTTAATATCCCACAACCCGACGGCAACTGCCGCTTAACTCCTATCTCCCGCTCCGCCATCGTGTTCCAGTCGAACCCGCCGTAACTTCCACATCAACCGACAACTCCGACCCTGTCAAGTACGAAGGCTCATCCTCAGCCATTACACATCTCGCCGCTGACTCAATCTAGACCTCCGCTAAACAGCGGATCAACTAACCCCAATGTGTGAAAACGCCAAAGCCTAATGGTGATTCGAACAGGGGAATTCCATAACCATCCCGACAACATCTCCCAAAAATACCCCTCCGGCCGTAGCGGAACCCTCTCCCATAACAACCATCTCATCTCTCGCTCGGCGGGAGAGGGCTAGGGTGAGGGCAACATAGCAGCGAGGAGCCCCAATCCTTCCCATCATTCAAAATCATTCCCATCCTAAATTCACCACTTGCATTTCACATACATCCGTGACATAATACGAATCAGAAGGCGAACGCAAGGCGTGGGCGAAAGCCACGAGAGTGCGAACCATTCCGAGGGATGCCGGTGATTTCACGGGTCCCAAAAGGAGGCGATGCCGGGTTGGGGGTGTGAAACCTTCTGCAAAGTCAAACCCGACTGAACCTGCCACGGAACTCGACGCGTGTTGCGCAAACCTTTGACGAAATCAGATCCCCGATCTCGGTTAGCGCGAGATGGTTGAAGGGAGACGGACGTACTCTTGGTCGAGGCACTCCGTCGCAAGCGCAGATCGACTGCTCGGTCCCTCCAATCACCTCAACGACCAGCACTGACCGAGGTCGGGTCAGCAAGCGGTGATCTGCATGGATCCCGATCAGCGACAATCGTGCCTTTCGGGCACTGTTCAGATTGGAACATGTGGTCGATGAAACGTGCCGGCGTGTCGAATCTAAGCGGCTAACCGGAACGAGGAGGTGTGAAAACAGCCTGGGCAAAGCAGACCGTCAACCGACGCGACTCGATGGTGAGAAGGCGCCACTCAACATCGAACGCACAGTGATTGAAGGGACGCCGATGCAGCGATCGACATGACCACCGCGACGAGCGGCAAAAGCGGAAAATGAACGAGTGATCGAGATGTGTGAGGTGCTGTGTAGGGAAAGCACGCTGCAGAGTGTGAGGATCCAGACGCGTTGTGAAAGTGGAAGAGATGATGGGATGGATCGTCTCGATCACCGTACTACCCCCCTTCGCTTTGCGAAGGGGGCGCGACGTAGTGCGAGGGCGGGTTTGAAACCCGCCCTCGCACGCGGGGATGCCCAAGCATAAGGGCCGGGGCATCGCGATTCCCTCCTCCTTGCTGTCCAAGGGCGAATCAAAGGGAGTTTAGATCTGGTGTTTCGCTTTGTCCTCCGTTGCCCGGCCCCTATAGATGGACGTTCCGTCCGCTGAAGCGTCGGCTTTCGCCGAAATGACGTTGGTTGTGTACAGCACCCGATGGGGAAGAGCACAGAGGAAATACCTTATCTCGATATAGCCACATCGAGACCTAGATGATTTATCCCTCAATTCCGATCCAGCATCGTGTTCCCCTTGAACCCCGCCGTAACTCCGCCATCAACCAACAATTCCGATCCCGTAATATACGAAGCCTCATCCGAGGCCAAGAAACAGATCGCGTTCGCAATCTCCTCTGGTTCGCCCCACCTACCCAACGGCACTCGCTCCGAACGCCACTCCCGCTCCGAATCCTCCGCGTAAATGTGCTCCGTGAACGGGGTGTGAACCCATCCCGGCAACACCGAGTTTGCCCGTATCCCGAACTTCGCCAGCTGAATCGCCGACGCACGCGTGAAATGGAGCATCCCCGCACGCGACATCGCGTATGCGGAACCATACTCACCCGCAAACTTACCAGCCATCGACGACAGGTTGACGATGGCACCTCCACCCGCCTCAGTCATCGCCGGTATCACCGCCCGCGTCCCGAGCAAAATCCCCGTCGTGCTGATCTCCATCACCTTGCGCCATTCATCAACCTCAACCTCGTAGAGCGTCCCGCGATCTTGTGCTCCCGCAAGGTTCACCAAGATGTCGAGGCGCCCAAACATTCCCACCGTCTGAGCCACAACCTCAGACCATTGTGATTCATCCGTCGCATCCAAACGGCTATAAATCGCCTCGTACCCGGCATCGCGCATCTCCGACGCCGACTCTTCACCCCGATCGTCTTGGATGTCGGTGATTACAACCCGCGCCCCTTCCTCCAACATCTGCCAGGCAGTGCATCCGCCGAATCCCATTCGCGCAACCCTCGATGACGATGCCGAACCGGTCAGCAACGCAACCTTGCCCTCAAATCTGTTCCTGCCACTCATAACAACTGCTCCCTC
The DNA here is from genome assembly GCA_965208645.1 of Dehalococcoidia bacterium. Taxonomy (GTDB): domain Bacteria; phylum Chloroflexota; class Dehalococcoidia; order Lucifugimonadales; family Lucifugimonadaceae; genus Bin127. The sequence goes on from OZ242350.1 coordinate 2,688,691, forward strand.
ATTGATGCCAGAATTCTCTCACGCTCGATTCTGCAGCGCGATCACGGCATTCGGTATCAAAAAACCGTATATCCCGAGCGCCAACAGCAGACTGAATGCTCCATGCATCCACCGATCCCTGAGGAAAAACATCGCTGGCGCGCCAGCGATAACCAACGCGAGCACGACCGCAAAGAGATACTCCGAACTCGGCACCGCGCTCAACTCCGCGACATCCGAAATCACCGCATCTGCCACCAAAGCTGACAAAACACCCACCGTTGTCCACACAACAACCAACCCAAACACGATGATCGTCACCAAATTCGTCGATCCATTCTCAGCGATTCGTCGCTGGAGCAACTGCGGAGGTCTGACCGTAAACAACACCGCCGCATGGGCCGAAGCTGTCAACCCCATCAAAGTGCCACACAACATCCCGGCCAATATGTCCAAAGCAATGGTCATCGCACGCTCGTGAGATTCTACACCCTTGCCCTAAAGAGAATCACAAGCCTCACTGGGAAGGAATCACGCGTGCTTTGCTGGCCTCGATCAGTATCGTACACGCAGTACCCAGATCCTGTTTGAAGCAACCTTTGAACACCGGAACTCAAGCGTGCAAAGCAGATGGTTGTCAAGAGGAAATCCGCGACTCGACACTTATTCAACCGTGTGATATACACCATTCGTAGGGTGGTAACACACTAAACAATACGTTGCCGATTGAAGACGTAAGGTGTAAAAATGAAATTCCCGAACAAAAATCGAATGTATTGGGGTGTAATGTTGTTGGATCCTCGCGTTGGTTCCACTCGAACTGATCGGTAGGTTGTGGATGTCGCCTCACTGGTCCCCACCGAATGATGTATCGCACCGATTGATTCAATCGGCGTACGTATTCGTCTTACTATCCTTGGCGGCTGGGTTCATTCTTCTAGGGAGTTTGGTGCTCGCTGAAAAAGAAGGGCTGTTGCCTCCAGCCCCTGCTGAATTTGCAACGTTCGTTGTTAGCAATACAACTTGGTCGGAAACTTGTGCTCCGTATGTTGACTTTAAAAGCGAGAGTTACGATGCCGAATTCGGTGAGTTGACTTACCGATGGACGGGAAACGACCCTCAGTTCATGGAGTGCATCGACGACCCACACGCGCTGGTCGGACCTTTGATTCGCTATATACAGCCAGGAAGTCTCAGCACCTCCTTGCCGGCAAGTTGCGCAGCATATTTTGAGGCCTACGGCGATGAGGTGGCTTGGAACGACAAACCCATCGATGTGGATGAGATATGGCCTTCCGATATTGGACAGTTGGAGCACTATGTCTGGACAGGGCCACGGGAACAATATGCCTCTTGCAACAATCTCTCCTCGCTTCCGGAAGTCGTAAATGAAGGGGAGATTCCACCGGTCGCGGACATCTACGGGGCGGACTTTGAATTCACAATCGAGCTAGTTCGCGACTGATCGGATTGTCGAGTTGCCTGGATCGCTAAGCTCTTGTCTGCATTAGTCATACCTTAATCGACACCGAAAACGCCTCACATCCCAATCGCGCCTTGGCCAGCAACGCCCAAGCTGTCCCAACCTCCTTGCTCGGCGCGATCGCAAACATCGACGGACCCGCGCCAGACAACACGATGTCCGATGCCCCAAGCCGTTCAAATCCGGCGTAGGCATCTTGCCAACCCGGAAACGCTTGCGGAGCCAACTGCTGAAACACGTTAAACATGAAGGCCGGATGACAGTCGTGGCCATCCAACATCCGCGCCGCCAACTTCCGGGTCAGGCTACCCGTCGTATGCATCGCTGGAACCAACATCCCGAACATCCGCGCCGTCTTATTCATTTCCCGATCACCGTCATTGCCACCGTCCGGCGTAACAATCACGAACCAACCATGTTCGGGGGCGGGCAACTGCTCCAACGTCTCACCACGACCGCTAACCAGCGCGGTTCCGCCGCCAACTAGGAACGGAACGTCGGAGCCAATCTTTGCCGCGATTTCAACTAATTCGTTTTCCGACAATCCCAACTCCCACAACCTATTCAAACCCCGCAAAGTTGCCGCCGCGTCCGCCGATCCGCCACCTAGTCCCGCTGCAACCGGTATACGTTTCCGCAAGCTGATCCGAGCGCCGCTCTGGACCCCGGCATTCTCTCGCAGCACCTCCGCAGCACGAACCACGAGATTGTTGTCACCTCCTAACGAAACGTCAGAACACTCGAACTCGATCCCGTCGCTCTCACCAAACTCCAGCGTGTCATGCAGGTCGACAGTCTGAATAACCGAAGCCAAATCGTGATAGCCATCATCCCGCTTTCGGATAACCTCCAGCGTGAGATTCAACTTTGCGTAGGCCCGTTCGACGATCACAACCGCCTACTCCCCTTCAACACCAGCGACAACGGTTTCCCGAACCTTCCGCCACTCGTCCAACAGCAATACCCATTCATCGATGCTCAAAGTAGCCGGTCGTCGCTCGCTGTCGATACCCGCCCGAGTCGTCATCTCCTTCACCTCGTCCGTCGTCATGCTCAGCCCATTCGCCAGCGAATTGTGCAACTGCTTACGACGTCCCAAAAACGCTGATCTTGCCAGTTTGAAAAGATCGTCTACCAACTCGCTCGGAACCAATGGTTCACTCGACGGTGTCAACTGAATCACCGTGGAATGAACCTTCGGCGGCGGTCGAAACGCGCTCGGCGGCACCGTGAACAACGATTTAGGCGACGCATAGATCTGCACCGCCAATGACAACAAGCTCATTTTGCCCGGGTGCGCACACATATCCCTCGCAACCTCGCGCTGCAACATCACCGTCATACTCGTAGGTCGATACTCGCGCTCTAGAAAGCCTCTCACGATCGGCGTCCCCGCGTAGTACGGCAGGTTCGCAATCACCTTGTAAGCCCTTCCACTATGCATTTCTGGCAGATCCTCCAGAGCAACATCCCGTGCATCGGCCGAAATCACCCGCACATCTGGATTGTCACGGTACCGGACCGCCATCCGTTCGGCGAACTTGACATCTAACTCCACAAGCACTACCGAACCGCCACAATAACTCACCTCCTCGACAATCAGACTCGTCAAAGCGCCATCGCCCGGCCCGATCTCAACAACCACATCGCCAACCGAGATACCTGCCGCGTCGACGATCTTCTGCGCGACCGATCGGTCACGCAGAAAGTGCTGGCCTAGTCGTCGGCGCGCCATGATGAAGATTCGCAGCTGATTAACAGTAATGCGGCCGTGCACCTCGAATTCGGCTCCGTGCTCGAACGTAACAAACGCCTCGGCTCGAGTCAGATCACCCTGCGTCGCCCAAAGTGGACCGCTTACCGCTGCTTCCTTCCGGACCTGACGGGGTTCACGGGACTCTGCCGCGCAAGAACCCAACTCTCAACACCAAGAACAGAATGCCAGGGGTTCGAACTTCGTAACCTCCACGAGGAATCCGGCCCTGCTGAGCGGATTGCAGGTTCAGGGCACCGCTAGCTCCCCGCTTGGCACGACCGCATCATTGAATCGTAAACCATTTGCCTTCCACTTACGTATCCTTGCTAAGTGAAACCCGATCCCTTTAGAGGGGTTGACATGACTTGGTTAGACTCGATTCAAATGGTCAGTGCAAACGAAATTGCCGTCATCACCAAAGCCGTCATCCCGGTCGCAGGTCTGGGTACCCGCTTCATGCCCGTGACTCGAAGCGTCCCAAAGGCGCTCCTTCCGGTCCTCAACATACCGCTCATCCAATACGCCGTCGACGACGCCGTCGAAGCCGGCATCACCGATATTGCCATCGTGGAAGACGTGAGAAGCGTCGGTTCATACTTCCACTCGATGCCTGATCTCGAGGAAAAACTTCGACAAGGCGGGCGAGACGAACTCGCCGATCAGATGGTCGAGATCTCCTCAAAGGCGCGCATCACTTCGATTAAACAACTCGAACCGCTTGGCCTCGGCCACGCAATCCTTCTCGCCAAGAACTTCATCGCCGACGAACCCTTCGTCGTCATCCTGCCAGACGAAATCCTCTGGGGCGATCACTCCTCAACCGCCCAGATCCTCGATGTTCGCGACCGCTACGGCGGAAACGTCATCGCGGTCACCGAAACCTCTTGGGACGACGTTCACACCAAGGGCATCGTCGCCGGACCATCGGTCGAACCCAACGTCATCGCCATAGAAGAAATGGTCGAAAAACCCAAACGCGAAGATGCCCCTAGTAATCTCGCAATCATCGGACGATACGCCCTCGAACCCTCCGTCTTCGACTTCCTTAGCCAACAACGCCGCGGCGCCGGCGGCGAAATTCAGCTAACCGATGCCATCATCGAGTGCATGGACGACCTCCCCACGCACGCCGTAACCGTCGATGCCGCTCGGTACGACGCCGGTGTACCAGAAGGAATGTTCGGGGCGTCGCTCCACCAAGCAGCAAAAGACCCGACCATGCGCCAAATGATCGTCGACTTCGCCGCCCAACTGTAGAACGGGTCGCCGTGACCCCATAACACTCAGTTTCTTAGCTGCAGAACAGCCATGAAGGCCTCCTGGGGCACCTCGACCGAGCCCACCATCTTCGCCCGGCGCTTCTTCCCCGCCTTTTGGCGCTCCAGCAACTTCCGCTTCCGCGTCACATCCCCGCCGTAACACTTGGCCAACACGTTCTTCCTCAGTGCTTTGACATTCGTCCGCGCCACGATCTTGCTGCCCACTGACGCTTGAATCGGAACCGCGAACATCTGACGCGGTATCAGCTCCTTCAACTTCGATGCCAACATCCGACCCGTAACTTCCGCTTCCGACGAGTGAACGATGCTGCTCAGCGCATCGACCTCCTCGTGGTTCACCAAAATATCCAGTTTCACCATGCTTGCTTCACGATAACCCGACGCCTGATAATCCATTGACGCGTAACCTTGAGTTGCCGATTTCAACATGTCGTGGAAATCGACCAAGATCGCCGATAACGGTGCCTCGTACTCCAGCATCACCCGCGCGTTCCGACCGGCACCATTCATTGATCCCGACATCGTGCCGTTGCCCGATCCGGCCGCCTGCGTCTGCAGATACTCCATCCGCTTGAACACACCACGCTTCTTCGTCACCAACTCCATGACATTCCCATAGTACGCCGCCGGAACGATGATCGACAGGTCCACCCAAGGCTCCAATATCTCAGCGTAATCCCGCCTCTCAGGCAACTTTGACGGGTTCTCGACGTAGATGATCTCCCCGTCGTTCAGCATCACCTGAAACTCCACACTCGGAGCCGTGGTTATCAACTCCAACTCATACTCCCGCTCCAATCGCTCCTGAACCACCTCCATATGCAACAACCCCAAGAAACCGCACCTGAATCCAAATCCCAATGCCGATGACGACTCTGGCTCGAACACCAAAGCTGCATCGTTCAACCTCAACTTGCCGAGTGCTTCTCGCAACTCCGCATAATCGTTAGCGTCTGACGGATACAGACCCGTAAAAACCATCGGCTTCTGTTCTTGATACTTGATCCGAGGTTCTAACGCCGGATCTTTAACCAGCGTCATGGTATCCCCGACCATCACCTCGCTCACCTCCTTGATACCCGTCGCCACGTACCCCACCTCACCAACTCTCAAACCCTCCGGAGCCTGCATCACGGTCGGCGAAAAATACCCAACCTCCAACACCTCACCTTGCGCACCCGAACCCAAGAACTTCGCCCGATCGCGCGCCTTTATCGCCCCATCTAGCACACGTACATACGTCACCACACCCTTGAACGAGTCGTATTTGCTGTCGAATACCAACGCCTGCAGCGGCTCTTCAAAATCACCGACCGGAGGAGGCGTCAACTCCACAATCCGCTCCAACAACTCCTCCACACCTTCGCCAGTCTTTCCCGACACCCACAACATCTCATCCTCGCTGAAACCGAACGTATCCACCATCTCCGCCGCCACTCGTTCCGGCTCAGCGTTCGGCATATCGATCTTGTTGATCGCCGGAATTAGCACCAGATCGTTCTCCAGCGCCAGATAGACATTCGCCATCGTCTGCGCCTGAATCCCCTGCGACGCATCGATGAGCAACACCGCTGCCTCACAAGCCGCCAGACTCCGAGAGACCTCAAACGAAAAATCCACATGCCCCGGAGTATCGATCAGATTGAGCTGATACTCGTTCCCATCCGTAGACGGAAACGCCAACCGCACCGCCTGCGCCTTGATCGTGATCCCCCGCTCTCGCTCTAAATCCATCGTATCCAGATGCTGCTCCACCATATCCCGCTCCGACACCGCGCCCGTCAACTCAATCATCCGATCCGCCAAAGTCGACTTCCCATGATCGACATGCGCGATGATGCAGAAATTCCGTATGAGATGTTGCGAGGTCACAGTTTCAATCTTATCGGAGGGGTGTTCCTAGCACTCTCCAGCGGTCTCGTCCCAATCGTCATCCGGGCGGAAGCCCGAAAACCAAGCAGTGCTACCATGGTCTGAGAGAGCCACGTATGTCCTCTAGCACGAACAGAGATATGACACTAAACGTCAACAGTTTCGGGCCGATCGCCGAGGCCGAGAACGTGCTTATCAAACCCTTGACTGTCTTCGTCGGTCCCAGCAACACTGGCAAGTCTTATCTAGCCACCTTGCTGTACGCCATCTCTAGAGGCCTGGACGACGCGCAGGATTGGTTGGATAACCACAAAATAGAAAGTTTTTCCAAACAAGTGTCTGCTTTACGTTCAGGTTTACGCGAAGCGGATTATGATGAACACAATCTGTCCGAAAAGTTCCCGCACCATCTAGGTCCAGACCTCATCGCTTACCACCATGCGGCGGGTAACGATCATTTAGAACATGCTGTTGATTCTTTGCATTCAGATTGGCTTAAGTTTGCATCCAATGCCATCAGTGATTCGATAACCAATTACTTTCAAGTTCGCAACATTGATAATCTGACGCACCGGAACGAACATCTCCAGGTTGAGTTCGATTTAGGTTGCCGCAATGGATTTTTGAATTGGACAATAGGATACAGTAATGGCAGGTTAAAAGCCGAAGCGTCACCGTGGCCTCTTGTGCTTCCCAAAAGCGTAGTGATGCGCTTTATCGAAACAGACGACCATGATACAGTTTTGCGTCAATCCTCAACGAGGTTTTTCGTTATTTGGGTCAATAATTCATTCCTCGATCAGTTTAGCGGTCCAGATCTTACGAGATACTTCCCAGCAGCTCGAAGTGGAATACTCGCTAGCCATCGAACTCTAAATCGCAACTTAATCTCAAGCATCGCAAGATCTCGTTCGGAAAGAGAATCGGTGTTACCGAATAACCGCATCGTACTTGATTTTCTCGAAAACCTCCTACTAATTTACCCGGATGTTCTCAATCCAGATAAACGTGTAGTGCGATTGGCTGATATTATCGAAAAATCGCTTATGAATGGAGAACTCAAAGCGGTAGAAAGTCAATACGGGCCTCCAGATTTCATCTACTCGCAGAGCTGGGGCGAAATTCCTTTCTCGAGATCCTCGTCGATGATCACTGAACTGGCTCCTATTGTCTTGTCCCTGAAACATTTCCTCGGTGTCAAACATATTGTTGTCATTGAAGAGCCGGAAGCGCATCTCCACCCCGCCGCGCAACAGAAGTTCGCAGCGGCTCTCGCGTTGCTAGTCCGCAACGGGTTCCGCGTCCTGATCACAACCCATAGTCACTACATGGTCGAGCAAATCAGCGATTTCGTCGCCGCATCAAATCTGTCGCCCGAAAAGCGTCGCGAATTACTACGGTTAGGTCCGGTGCTTGAGGAAGAAGACATATATCTCAACGAAGACGAAGTTGGAGTGTACGGTTTCGACAATTCCAGCGGTAGCACCATTGTCAAGAATATCCCCTTCGACGAATCCTTCGCCTATGTTCCTGAGGATCACAATCAGGCACTGACTGAGCAGTTCAATCGCAACGTCCGCATCATGCGCGCACAACAAAATGGTCACAGCGTCAACGGTCATGATGCCGAGTGACGTGGCTAGATCAACTGAGGACCCGGTTCAGACGACGCCAGGCGATTCGTAACGATCCGCGGCAGCAAATTGGAAACTGTACGGTCGATCTAAGCGGTTTTCCCAGCGAACGATTGATCCTCGATGTCGACAATTTGATCGCGAACGACACGTTCGCCCGCCAGATCGTCCGTCGTGAACAACGTTGTGATCTGATCGTCTTTTACAACCGCTCAGGTACGCCTTCAGTCACGCTTTTGGAAGCCAAAGGCACTCGCCAAGAAGCGTTTGGAGACGAATTCAAGGCCGTCGATCAACTTCACTCTTCCCATACAGCGCTGAGGAGGGCATTAAATCAATGCACCATTGATTTGCCTGATTTGGCGATTTCAGGTGCAATCGTCACAGGTTCTTTGAATTCAGGCGCCTTCATGAGGGACGACTTGAAGACCTTTACGGCGCAGGCCGATATCGACATCACAGTTGTGAGTTCTGGTTCGGACATCTATAGAGAGATGTTCGGCGGATAATCTAAACACGATTTGCACCATCCAAGGCCATTAACTCCCTAAACTACCCCCATGCCCAACTCCAAACACCTCACTTCTCTCCACATCCTCGGCGCTGGCACTCCAACACCCACACTCGCCTCAACGCCCTCACGATAGACACCCCCGCCAGACGTGTCCATCATCCCTCCAATCCTAGTTCACCCCCATACACCATCCCAACCAAACCCCGTTGTTAGACTTTCACCCAAGCAACAACTTCCATCATGACTGCAACCGCCAGCGAAAAACCTCAGGCCAACACCCTACACGGTCCCAACCTGATCCTCGACGTCGAGAACTTCGGCCCCATCGCGGAAGCCAAAAACATCGAGTTCAAGCCCATGACCGTCTTCGTGGGGCCGAGCAACACCGGTAAAACCTACCTGGCTCTGCTGTTACATAGCATTGTGAAAGCTCGTCAGGATACATGGCCAAGAATGTCATTTACCGATAGCGGAGCAGGGGATCTTTTTGACACCATCATCGATTCTGACTTGGCGACTCTAAAACGTGAGATCTACTGTCGGGTGGAAAAAAACGACGGCATTCGCGAAACAGAGCACGGCTTCGCGACTTGCGAGATTCCTGTTTCTGGACTGGTCGATTCTTCCCGGGGACTGCTCACCAAAGTCGTTCGGCGATTCTTGCATGACTATGCAATAGAAGCCGCGAAATCTGTCAACGATCATTTCGGTGTGAATGAACTAACAGGATTGAGCCAACGTACCACGGATCACAATGCCAAACCGAGCATTGACCTTGACTACGAGTACGGCGCTGTCAGCATTTCACTCAACCATTTATCGGTCAAATCATTCGCATTACCGCCAATCCTAGACATCCATATGGATCTTCTAGAAACGCGAGGACGCGATCAGTTCGCATTCACGGATCCGGCAGGGTCATTAGATCTTAAGTACACATTGGGCCTTTTCGCTCGTTCAACCCTTCTCCACCTTCCGTTCAGCCACTATTTCGAAGCCGGTCGCACTGGATTAATGGATTCGTACCGCGAACTGGCTGCATCTTTGATTAACAGATCTATATACAAATCACGATTAGAGCATCCTGCTGACCAAGTGTCGGTAAGACTCACGACCAACGAGTTTCTGCAGTCGTTGGTCAGACTTCGATCCATTGCTCGTCCCGCATTCGGTGGACCTGTGATGGAGCGCCTGGCAAGTGCCGTCGAACGCGGTGTTCTCGGCGGCAAAATCCATGTGGTTGAAGATTCGGGCATCACGCATTTTGAATACGAAAACATTGGGTCAGGCGTGACTGTTGATATCGATCGCGCCGCTTCAATGGTCACTGAGGTCGCACCAATCGTCATGTTCCTGCGCCAGGGCATCGACGAAGGCGATCTCCTAATAATCGACGAACCTGAAGCCCACTTACACCCCGAAGCGCAGCAACAGATGGCGGCAGCACTAGCTTTCATGGTCCGTTCCGGCCTGCGCGTCTTGATCACGACCCACAGCCACTACATGGTTGAGCAACTGAGCGCCTTCGTAAATGCCTCCAAACTCGACGAACCTGCAAGGAAACGCGCCCTATCCCTCGGCGGTGCCCTTGGCGAAGAAGACATCCACCTGACCGAAGAAGAAACCGCCGTATACGGTTTCGATCAATCAAATTCAGAAGGTGGGACGGTCGTATACGAAATTCCATTGGGAGAACAGCGCGAATATGCCCCACGTGACCACTCGAAAGCCGTCAACAGACAATACAACCGTCTACAAAGGGTCCTTGAAGCCCGCGAAGGGCTTGGCGTTTAATGCAGTGGATCGAACCGATTCGATCTCGCTACGCTAGCACGTCAGCAATTGTGACTGACGCGGCAGTCGATAAAGATGGTTGTGAAGTCCACTTCGGGTCGTTCCCGGCAGGATCGTTAATTCTAGACATCGACGAAGTGATTAACTTCGATGACGAGATCAGTGCCATTGTTGGGCCATACAAAAGATGCGACTTCGCCATCTTGACGGTCCAAAACAGCGACGACGCGATCGCGTTGGTTGAAGTCACCGACCAACGAACGAATTTGCCGGACAAGATATATGAGTGCATGGATCAGCTGAGCGAATCTTATGACCACTTGGACCAAACCACACTCCGCTGTGCTCTCCCATTGCGGAATCTCTCACGCATAGCGGTGATCGTCGCGCCACGTCAACGCGCCAGCATGTTTCGTAGCGATAGATTCAAACAGTTGCGCGCCAATTTCCTAAACAACGTCTTCGGCACCGTGTCCTTGAAATTCGCCCAATGCGGCGAGGATCTATGGGATGAAATTCAGTAGTCGCGAGACAAATCCCAAACCCCTAAACTACCCCCATGCCCAACTCCAAACTCCCAACATCCCTCCACATCCTCGGCGCTGGCACTCCAACTCCCACGCCTACCCGCTTCGGCTCGGCGTATGTCGCGGATGTCGATGGTGAGAAGATCATGTTCGATTGCGGGCCGGCGGCTACTCATAAGTTGGTGCAGTCGGGGCTCTGGCCGACGGATATCGACGACCTTTTCTTCACTCACCACCACTTCGACCACGATATCGACTACCCTTGCTTTCTCCTATGTCGTTGGGATCAGTCGATCGGCAAGGAAAACACGCTGAACGTTTACGGTCCGACCCTCACCGAGCGGATCACCCATGGTGTGCTTGACAAAGAGGAGGGCATCTTCGCCCACGACTGGATCGCCCGCGTCAGCCATCCGTTGAGCCAGAAGATCCATCAGAACCGCGGCGGGACGCTCCCGCGCAAACCTCCCGTCGTCAACGCCCGCGACATTGGTCCTGGCACCGTCGCAACTGCGGACAAGTGGGAGGTTACGGCTGCGCCGGCCGAACATGTCCAGCCGTACCTCGACTCCCTCGCTTACCGGCTCGACACCAAGGGCGGCAAGTCTGTTGTCTTCACTGGTGACACTCAACCCTGCGATTCCGTCATCAACTTGGCCAAAGACGCCGACGTCATGCTGTGCATGTGTTGGGACGACCAAGAGGTCATGGCCGAGGACGGTGAATCATACGGACAGTGCGGCACGACTGGTGCTGGACGCATGGCGGAAGCCGCCGGGGTCAAGAAACTCGTCCTCGTCCACATGGGGCCAAATATCTCGAAACACGGCCCGCTGGAAAAAGGCATCGGCGATATTCGAGAGGTCTACAACGGCCAAGTAGTATACGCCGAAGAACTGATGAAACTCGAAATCTAACTCGCGCTCAGCGCATCGAACACAAACCACCGACTTAGAATACAACCATGATCAAACCCATCGCAGTCGAAGCGCGCGAACGATACCGTATTTGGGTCGAATTCGAAGACGGTACCGGAGGCGAAGTAGACCTTTCCGACATCGCTGGAAAGGTCGTTTTCAAACCGCTCGAAAATCGCGAATTCTTCGAAACCGTCTCCATACTGCCCTATCACTCCATTTCATGGGGAGGAACTGACGATCTCGAAATCTGCCCTGATACCATCTACATGGAATTAACCCGAAAAACCGCGGAAAACCGCGGACAAACAGAACAATCTCACGCGACCATTGCCTGAAATCTGCAGATTCAACGGCATCATTATTCGCATACGCTTCTGCGAACATCCACCGCCGCATTTTCACGTCGAATATGGCGAATTCAACGCCAAAATCGATATCGACAACCCATCCGTATCCGCGGGGTGAATTCCCAACCGCATCGAACGGCAAGTCATCGAATGGGCCATCCAACATCAGCAAGAGTTCAACGACGCTTGGCTCCAAGCTACCGATCGCCAACCTATCACGAAAATCCCACCTCCGACGTAAACCCGACTAAACGACATAACTCGCGTAAACTACGCCGAAGAACTAATGAAACTCGACATCTGACCTCCTCCTCGATGTTCAAGGAGGAATTAAAGGCGGTTTAGACGTGGTGCCCCGCTTTGCACTCCGATGCCCGGCCCCTCTGGATTCCGGCTTTCGCCGGAATGACGGCGGTCATGCACACCACCCGCTGGACGAAAGAGGGTTAGGGTGAGGGACCGGGGAGGCGCGGGGACCCGCCCGCAAAACAACAATGCCCAACAAATCCAACCCGACCGTCTACATCCTCGGAGCAGGTGGACCGCACCCAACTCCGACCCGTTTCGGATCCGCCTTCGTCCTCGACGTCGAAGGCGAAAAGCTCATGTTTGACTGCGGCCCCGCTGCGACCCACAAACTCGTCAAAGTCGGTCTATTCCCAACCCAGATTGACAATTTATTCTTCACGCATCATCACTTCGACCACGACATCGACTATCCCTGCTTCCTCCTCTGCCGTTGGGACCAGTCGATCGGCAAGGAAAACACGCTCAGCGCGTACGGGCCTGCACCTACCGAACGCCTAACCCACGGCATCCTCGACGAGGAAGATGGCGTCTTTGCCCATGACTGGTACGCCCGTGTTCATTTCCCAATCTCCCAAAACGTATACGTAAACCGAGGCGGCACGCTCCCGCGTCGTCCGCCTGTCGTCTACTCCCGAGACGTCGGCCCTGGAACCGTAGTCACATCCAACAAGTGGGAAGTCTCCGCCGCTACCGGCATCCACGTCCAACCCTACCTAGACTCTCTCGCCTACCGCGTCGACACTGCATCCGGCAAATCCATAGTCTTCACGGGCGACACCGAACCTTGCGACTCCGTCATCGACCTTGCGAAAGACGCCGACATGATGCTCTGCATGTGCGGCAACGACGACGCCATCATGGAGCAGAACGGCCTCAACTACGGTCAGACCGGCACGATATCCGCCGCGCGCATGGCCCAAACCGCCAACATCAAAACCCTAGTCCTAATCCACATGGGCCACCACATCACCCAACACGGCCCGCTAGAAAAAGCCCTGGGCGACATCCGCCAACACTACTCCGGTCAAGTCATTTTCTCCGAAGAGCTTATGGAGCTGGACGTTTAATCATCTCGTCGAGTTCTTCAATTGTTGGGATGGGGCGACACAACGGTCATTCCCGCGGAGGCGGGAAACCAGAACACCGAAAAACGCGCCAGTATTACAAAAAAGCGTTGTCGCTATTTTCGCCACACTCACCACCTCATTTGTCGGTTACGCATAGCATGGATTGTTGGTCAACAATATGCGCGACCAAAACCAACCACTCAATTACTACGAGATCCTAGGCGTTTCGTCGGATGCGCCGACGGATGAGATTCGGCACGCCTTTCGCCGCGAGGCGATGGTGTGGCATCCCGACCTAAACAAATCTCCCGACGCACCACGGATGATGCAACTAGTCAATCGAGCTTGGGAAGCGTTGGGAGACCCAGAAAAACGGGCCGAACACGATCAGGAAATCGCTCAACGCGTCCGTTACTACGAAGATCACAGATCCCAACTAGACCCCTTCGAGGAATTTCGCGAAAACATGTTGCCCTGGTTGCTGGAACGCGCCATCGACCTATATGACGTGTTGGGTGTATCGACCAACGCGACTCTTGACGAAATCGATCGCGCGTACATCCACCGCCAACAGACCATCGAGGAAAACCCCAATTTCGCCGGTGACCCAGCAGCGTCTGCGTTTATGAGTTTGGTGAGGGTCGGTCATTTCGTCTTGAGCAATCCCGAATTCAGGGCTGAATACGACAAGCACTATTTTCTGATGCGTTCGCGAGAAGCGGAAGCGGCAAGAGTAAGGCAAGAACAGGAGCGTCGCGAATTCGAGCGTCAGGAACGGGAGAGACAACGAGAACAAGCGCGGCGCGATGCCGAAATACGCCGCCGACGCGAAAAAGCAGAGCAACGTGAACGGCGCGAACGGGAAAAACGGAGAGTAGATCAACAGCGCGCGCGGGAGGAAGCACAGCGACGTTGGCGCGAAAGACGACGAGCTGAAGAGCAACAACGACGCGAGAGTGAGGAACGCAAACGGCGTGAGAACGAAAGACGTCGTGCTGCCGATCAACGACGTCAAGCACAGGAGCAACGACGCGAGCGCGAAAGGCTCGAAAACGAAAAACGGCGAGTTGAAGAACGCCAGCGCGAAGCTGCACAGCAACGCGAAAGAGAAGCGAGCGGACAACAGCGTCGCGGGCATCGAGATATCCGAAATCAAACCGACGGGCCGGGTAAGCCGCCTCCCAATCCGCCAACCGAAGCCACCAACGGCGGCAAAAAATGGTACACATCAAAGCCGGTGGGCTTCCTGCTTCTGATGTCGATTATTGTTCCCGTTGCTTTCTTGATATTCGTTTTCCCACCCAACGTAACAGACACCCTACCGCTAACGGCTACGCCCACGCCACTTCCATTCCCTACTCCGGAGCCGATTACTGTCCCCAAGATCACAATTGATATGAATCGAAATGGCACAGAAGGCACGGTGAGAACTGCAAATATTCGATTCGGCGATCTGGCTAGCGGAAGTGCTCGATATAACTACATCGTCACCATTTTTGACAGCCGTTGCATCGGACCGGGAATGAATGAATTCATTGCTATTGGGCCAGTCGATGAAAACTCTGTCGCTAGGGCGGTAAGGATACCGGCATCGTGTCCACCAGGTACTCATAACTTCAATGTAAAGCTGTACCGGGATGCCACTCTCGTAGCCGAGCAACAGATCATATTCGGAGTAGCGCCGGCAATACCAACACCCACAATCACGCCGACTCAAACATCCACACCATTTCCTACGGCGACCCTCACGCCCGTGCCATCACCTATTCCCACGTACACACCCACTCCCATACCAACCGCTACGCCAACTTCAACTTCTACGCCGAAACCCACAGAAACCCCATTACCCATTCCAACACCAACAAGCTCTCCCAGCCCATCGCCGAGTCCGAGTTCGACTCCCACTTCAACACCAACTCCTACCGCAACCACAACTCCCATCAGATACGTTGAGATCAGCAGCGGTTCATATCACGCCTGCGCGTTACGTGAAGATGGGACTATCGATTGTTGGTTGAATGAGGTAAAAGCGGAATACGATTACGATCACGGTCAAGCAACACCTCCAATAGATGACGGATTTGTCTCGATCACCAGCGGCCGTTATCACTCTTGCGCGCTGCGCGAAAACGGTACGGCCGAGTGTTGGGGGAACGCTGATCAGGGCCAACTTAGAGCGCCCAAGAACGACGTTTTCGTATCCGTTCGCAGCGGCATATCGGCTCTCCATACTTGCGGAATCCGTCACGATGGGACAATAGGGTGTTGGGGATCAATTGGCGGTCTGTATGATTACGGTCAGGCATCACCGCCTTCCGGACAGAGTTTCTCGTACGTAAGTGCTGGTTTCTCTCACACATGCGCAATACGTCTAAGTGGGCAACTCGTGTGTTGGGGAGTCGAAGACGGACAGTTCGATTTCGGTCAAGCCTCACCTTCACACGAGCACTCTCATTCCTTTCACGCCATTAGTAGCGGTTGGTCCCACACTTGCGCCGTGCGCGATGACGGGTCACCCGTCTGTTGGGGTGCCGACAGGCCGCACAACTCTGGGCAAGCCTCACCACCCATTGCTGAAAAGTTCAAAGCGATCAGTAGCGGCGTGAACCACACCTGCGGTCTCCGCTTCGACGGTACTGCGGTTTGTTGGGGTGCGACCGATACAGACGAAGACCCTGGGCAATCGTCGCCACCAATAAGCGGAAAATTCACATCGATTAGTAGTGGACGAAATCATACCTGTGGTCTCCTACAGGACGGTAACGTGATCTGTTGGGGTGAGCTGAAAGTCGACACGACGCCATTGACCCAAAGCTCGTCTGACGATGTGATCAACCAACGCGTGTCAACACCGACTTCAGTTGCGACAGGCGCAGCGAGTGTTAAGGCAACAACTTCAGTCAGCAGTTCAGCGGTACCCACCAATACGCCACCACCAGCACCAACCGACACACCGGCGCCGACACATACGCCAACGGCGGCCAAATCTACGATTGCGCAACCAATAGGAACACCTCTGGTGCTTATCGCAACACCTACACCCACACTCATTCCGTCCTTGACAGGAATGAGCCTTCAACTACATACCTTGCTCAACCTTGATCCTCGGCAAGTTTTCTCGTCCAGAGTCCAGATTCTGCTGGATGCCGGAGCACATCCGAACGGGACCGACGATGAAGGCAGGATGCCGCTGGACGTCGCAGTACAGATGGGGCACAACGATGCCGTGCTGAGGACCCTCTTGGATTCCGGAGGTCAACTCTCTAACCCTACGGGCTACCTGTTCGGGTTGCTCAATCTTGATCCTCGGCAAGTTTTCTCGTCCAGAGTCCAGATTCTGCTGGATGCCGGAGCACATCCGAACGGGACCGACGATGAAGGCAGGACGCCGCTGGACGTCGCAGTGCAGATGGGGCACAACGATGCCGTGCTGAGGACCCTCTTGGATTCCGGAAGTCAACTCTCTAACCCTACGGGCTACCTGTTCGGGTTGCTCAATCTTGATCCTCGGCAAGTTTTCTCGTCCAGAGTCCAGATTTTGCTGGATGCCGGAGCACATCCGAACGGGACCGACAATGCAGGCAGACTTCCCATAGACGTCGCAGTGCTGAAGGGACATAACGACGCGGTGTTGCGTACGTTACTCAACGCGATGAACCGCTAAACCATCCGTTTATATCACCGCACTAATTGATACGAAGAAAAACCAATCAGAAACAAGCACAATACTCCGAATATTACGGGCAAAATACGCTCCACAGCAGTCAATCTCCAATAGGCTTTGAAGCCCTTATCTTTCATCAATATATCCCATTCTTTCGTGAAATATGGAAAGTCTATGTGATTTTCGAGTTCTTGTAATACACGATATTTTGCTGAATTCAAGTGATTATAACTTCGAATCACAATCGTCCACGATAAGGATACTAATAATCCACCAACTCCGATCACTACTTGAATCAGATCCTGAGGCACATCACCGGATCCAAAACGTAGGAGTGCCGCAAACAACATAACCATTCCGACTAGCAGGCCTACGTGCAGACGGTTCGCACCTTCTCTACGCTGGCTGACTCGATCGGCCAGCTCGGCATGGAGTTTGTAGATTTCCACGTACTCTTTTCGTTGAGGCTCGTTCAAAGTGCTACGTCACGTATAGCCCTGACCACGCTCTCGGTATTCCAGCGTACGATTCGATCTGCAGCTTCTCTAACTACGACAGAAGTTCGTTGGCTAGCCCAAGGCTCCACAGCGACGATCGGTTTGGGATGTAAGAATCCGTTCAACGCTAAATCTATCTCTATGTTGATCCACTTACTGTAGCTTGCATACATACCGGCCAGGATTACGACGACGTGACAAGGTCCCATCTGATTGCGGATGGAAGCGCGCAACCTGGCATCGTTGTTCATTCCGTGGATGGGGTCGTCTCTAGGCACCGAGTAGTCCCTAAACCTGAAGTATCTTCTAGATCGAAGCAGGTCAACTAGACGATCATAGCTGTCCGAATGCTGCCACGAGTGGCTAATGAAAAGGTTGTACGTGTTCAAATGTCATCCTTCCGTATTGGTTCGGGTGGTCGCCGATAAGTGATACACATTGTAGCCGATCTCGAGTGATGTAATGTCGCCCGTGTTCTAGTATCGCTACTGTATCGCACTACTAGATGGCCTATCGTAGTATAGATTTCGATCTTTGATCATCTCCAAGATAAAGCTGGATGTAACGTCGATTGGTCTAGCCGAACATCCAAGGTTTACGCGTGATTCTCCTTCTAACACAAGCACCATCATGGCCGCTACTTAGCTAGTGCATCCAACCTTGCATTGATCCTCTTCCATTTCCATCGAATCGGATCATCAAGTCTAGACAGACTTTGGTATGGTCTCTTTTTTGGCCTGATCTGGATCACCGGCTTGTTGAGGCTACGCGCCATGTCTGTTTCAACTATCACTCCCGGCGCGTTGTGAGTATCTTGCCCGATCAGCACCAGCACGACATCACACTCTCGAATCGCCTCCCGTGCCTTGTTTTTCCAGCGTTCATCTGGATAAGCCTCATTCAGCGAACAGTTCTTGATGCGATGATTGGTATGCTCTTTAGCCTGTTTGTAGAAGTCGCCCTTGAGTTCGTCGTCTTTATCGAACTCGAAACTCACGAAGATGTTCAGTGTAGCCATTCCGATCCCTTACGCGGCCTTTCCCCTCTCCGTCCGCACAACATGCTCCCGCAGTGCCCGGTTCATCTCAGTCTGATAGCCCCGACCATTCTCGCCCGCACTGTCCTTGAACCACGCAACAACATCGGCATCTACGCGCATCGTGATTTGCTGTTTGACCGGACGATAGAAATAACCTCGCCGAGCATTTTTCAAACCCAAAACCACAGGGATGTCCGAGGTATCGATCTCTTCGTCCGTAAGAGCCTTCAACCTCTCAATTCGCGCGTTCTGCTCATCCGTCAGTTCGATAAGTTCTCTTTTTACTTTCATCATTCGAGCGCTCACGCGCCGCATTTACTCCTCGTTACGCCTAAGCCACTTCCAAAACCCGACGAACAAAATCGTGCACCAACGGTCGATTCGCTTCTCGCTCGAAATCTTCCATCGAATCACGGTAGAAGTGTTTGTGGAACGCCTCAGCGGCGATGAAACCATACTCGATCAATGGGTCACCAGTTTCTCTCGACAAATTGATCGCGGTGTTTTTCATCGCTCGATGGCTCTCGTGTTGCCACCCCCACTCCAACGCCGCCGCCATCACCGCGTGAGCAGACGCGCCCCAAAGCTTTTCGGCACCTTGCAAGACGTCGCCAGCTTCGAACTCGACATCCGAAGCCGCGAGAAAGTCGAGAGCAACTTGGCGATGTTCAGCCGCCGACATAATCCTAGTAGCCATTTAGGTTAATCCTCCAATTTGGATTCTACGTTCCGAGACGGGTAGAAGGAAAACGATCGTATCCCATCATTACAAATCATTCGCATCCTAGTTCAATTCACACCCACACCCCACCTGCGGAAAGACTCGACTCCTCTCCGCTCGAGCCTCGCACAATCCCTTAATGTCCTCGAGATGATCCACCATGTGCCGGCGCATCACGGGGACCATCGTCAATCTCGCTAGCAACCAGCCGATTACGGGCGTTTTCACTGCAAACCGGCTCTCGTACGTCATCTCGGTGCATCCATCCCGGTCGGCCAACGCGAACGCGTCTTCCAATAGGTTGAGCGCGAAGATCGACTTGTCCTCGTATCCTTCGGCCAGCCAGAAATCGATCCTTTCCGGTTCGGTCAGATGTACCCATTCGACGCTCCGCACGACGTGCGTCGTGTTCCGAATCTTGAGCGGCGTGTGAAATTCGACCAACTTCCTGTCGCCGTGGTCTTCCATCACTTTGGATGAGTAGCCGTCGAGGCCCATGTTTCCGTACGCTGTCAGGACTTGAAATACCAGCCGGCGGTCGGCCCGGATGTGGATGGTTCGCGGCTCTAGGGTTATGGGTTTCACGATCTGAAACTCATTACATAAGAGACATCTCGCGCTGCATCTGCGCCAAGCCCATCGGTCCTAGCTCTAACGCTCGGTTGTGCCAATTCTTCAGGTTGAACGATGTGCCTTGCGCTGCGCGTGCTGTTTGACGAGATTCCAGCCAAACACGTTCACCTACTTTGTATGAAATCGCCTGACCGGGAATGCCTAGGTAGCGATCGATCTCGCTGGCGACGAACTCTGGTGGGAAATGCACTCGGTCACGCATGAACTCCAATGCGAGATCGGGCGTCCATACCTCGCCCGGATGGTATTCAGAATCTTCAGGAATACGCTTTTCCAAGTGCATTCCGATGTCGATGATGACGCGGACGGATCGCAATGCTTGGGCGTCTAGCATCCCCATGTAGTAGTCCGGGTTTTGCAGATACCCGAGTTCGTGCATCAATCTCTCCGCGTAGAGCGCCCATCCCTCGACATATCCCGAGGTTCCAGCCAGCAATCGCTGATAACGGGATAGTTGGTCCGATAAGGTCATCGTCGTTGCGATCTGGAAATGATGTCCGGGAACGCCCTCGTGGTATGCGATTGAGACCTCCCGCCACAGAGGGAATGATGTTTTGCCGCCCGTCGGATACCAAGTCCGCCCCGGCCTCGAGAAGTCCTCGGATGGCCCGGTGTAGTACATCGCCAATGCCCCACCGGGCGGAGCGATCATCGCCTCGATCTTCTTCACCGGATCCGCGATGTCGAAATGGGTCCCGTTCATGTCGTCGATCGTCGCGTCTTGGAGATTCTGCATCCAGTCTCTGAATTCGTCCTCTCCGTCGATCGCACGCTTCGGGTCGCTCTCCAGAATTTCGACCGCTTCGTCAATCGTCGACCCGGGCTTGATTTGATCGGCTGCCTTGCGCATCTCCGACTGCACCCAACGCAACTGCTCCCATCCCCAGTCGTACGTCTCGTCAAAATCCAAGTCGATGCCGTTGTACGACCTCGAAGTCAAGGCGTAATGCTCGCGACCGACTGCGTCGCTCGACCGCGCCGCGGGCAAGTAAACATCTCGCAGATAGGCCGCGAACTCCGAATAGGCCGCATTCGCCGAAGTCGCAGCATCCGCCAATCTGTGCTTCAGAGATTCGCTCACCTCATCCGACGCATCAGCAGAATTCGCTATCCCGTCGAAGAAGGGATCCGCGTCGCCTTTGCCGACCCAGGTCTCGATCTGTTCGAAACATCCTGCGGTCTGCCGCTTCGACGCCGTTAACCCTTTGCCAATCCCCTCTTCAAGCGTCACCTGATAAGTCGCAATCGAATCGGCGATGCCTTCCATCCGCGAAGCGATGTTTTCCCAATCTGCCGTCGAAGATCGAGGCATCAAATCGAATATCTGGCGCAGTGATTGAACCGGCGAATGAAGGATGTTCATGCCCGAATAATGCAGTCCGGCGGCGTACTGATCGATCGAGCCCGTCATCTCTTCCTGCACCGTTTCACTGCATCTGCGCTCCCGCACCGAATCTGGCGACTCGGCCTTAATACGATTCATCACATCGCGTACCGCGGCATCCGACCGCTCCGACGCTTCTGGTGAGTAGTCGGGCATTAAGTGGTCGTAACCCGGCACCCCAAGATACGTCGCCACGATCGGGTCCAACTCCGCGAGGGTATCAACGAATCCGTCGGCTATTTCATAGATCTTCGACATTCCTGCCCTTTCTTAACCCTGGTCAACCAAGCGATATTGGAAACCACCAATTCGGAACTCGCCATCCCGGAGAACGAAACTCTCACCGGCGCCTCGATTCCCAATCACTTTGAACGTTCCATCAGCCATCAACTTGGCGCTCGCCGGAGCATGTAGAAGATACGGCGACGCCTCGTGCCCGCTGAACCTCAACTCTTCGTTGGATACCGCAGTTATCCGCATCCAAAAACCTGGCTCGGTGAAATACACACCTTCGTACTCTCGCAATTCCGAAGCCTCGTCAGGCACCGGCACTTCGTGCTCGGCCGCCGTCGAATCCTTCGGCATCTCATCCCAGTCCTCAATCACGGCATCAAGCAAGGTCTGAGCCAAAGATACCGACACCGCGTTCGGCCAGAGATTTGTCAGGACAATCACGCCAGTTTGGTACGGTGCGTGAAATATTGTCTGCGTCCCAAATCCGTGGATGCCGCCACCGTGTCCGTGGTAAACCCGATCACCCGATCTGGTGGCGCGCCAACCCACGCACTGCCCGACCGTCCAGTTTCCGTCAAGATATGCCGGGTGCAGCATCTCTCGGCGGGTGCTTCCGCCGATCAAACGTGGTCCGGCGTCAGACTCCGTCCTCATGATGTGCGCCAACCATTTGGTCAGGTCGGCCACGTTCGTCATCATCTGGCCTGCCGACGCGATACCGTTCAGGTCACAGTACGGTGCCACGCGCAGATCTTCTGATCCTGGCGCAGGTTGACTGTACCCTACGACGCGGTTCGCGTCTGCGATTTCACCGATGTCAAAGGTCGTCTCTCCCATCTCGAGCGGCGCCAATATCTCTGATTGCACAAATCGCTCATATGACTGGCCGGATAGTCTGCTGACCACTTCGCCGAGGAAGCCGTACGCCATGTTGGAGTATTTCCAGGCACTGTCTGGCGGAATGACCATCTGGACCTCATCAATGCGGTCTAGCTTGGTCTGCATTGTGGGAAAGGACGGCGCGTCCCAATCGGTTGCTGGATGCTCGGTCGTTAGGCCGGAATAGTGCGCGGTCATGCGTCGCAGTGTCACGTCCTCGAGGTCGCCGGCGACCCCCGCAGCCGACGTGAACTCAGGGATGTACAGAAGCAGGGGGTCGTCCAGAGACAGCATTGACGACTGTTGCAGGATCATCAACGCTGTCGCCGTAAAGGTCTTGGTGTTGGATGCGACTCTGAAGATGTTGTGCTCATCGGGAGCAGATCCGTTGCCGATCTCGGTCTCTCCGAAGCCCTGAAACCATGCCAATTCCGAGCCGCACACGATGCCTACTGCTATACCCGGAATGTTGTGGGTAGAACGCACACCCTCGATGTAGTCGCACCACAGCTGGATCTTGGGGTTGGCATCTGAATTGGACATGTTCACCAGTACACGTTTGGACGGTTCTTTTTGCGGTCGGCGGGTTAATATCACCAACACTGAATACTAAATCTCGCAGCGAAAGTAAAAGTGTCGATGAAGATTGCCGAAGCCAAGATCGATGTGATCGAGTTCGAGGTTCCACGCCTGAGCATCAACGACACTCGCGGTGGCATGGGTGGCAAACTCACCGCGGGAGTGCTACGCCTCGTCACCGACACAGGTGTCGAGGGCAACGCACATATCGGTGACCGCGGCGGTGGGGGCGCGTCCACGATCAACTCGTTCCGATCGGCGTTCGTTGATCGTCTCGTCGGCATGAACGTCGCGGACCGGGAATGGCTTTGGCACCAAATGCCGCGTTTCGCCGGGCACGGTGCGTCGATCCACGCGCTGTGGTCTCACGTCGATGTGGCCATGTGGGATGCTGCAGGCAAAGCTGCCGGGATGCCGATCCATGAAATGCTTGGAACTGCGCGACGGACGACGGAGGTCTATGCGACGTATCCGCCGCGTAATTCCACGATCGACGGTTACGTCACCGAAGCTGCGCAGTTGGTTGAGCAGGGATTTCGTGCCTACAAAATCCATCCGGGAGCGATGGCAACTGACGAGGTGATTGAAATGGTGGGTGCCGTGCGACGGGAAGTCGGCGACGAGATGCGGTTGATGCTCGACCCAAACAACGGATACGATCTCCGCACCGCCCTGAAAATCGGGCGAGCGCTTGACGAAAACGACTTCTACTGGTTTGAAGATCCGGTACCGTGGGACGACTTCCGCGCGATCCGCACGCTTTCGGAAACCATCGAGACTCCGCTCAACATGAGCGACTCAGCGCATTTCCTATTTCACGACGCGGCTCGAGTACTCGAACAGGGCTGGCCCCGAACGATCCGTGGCACGGTTCGGAAGATCGGTATCACCGGATTGAAAAAGCAGTGTGGGATGGCAGAGGGTTTCAACGTCAACTGCGAGATCGGAACCGCCGGAAATTCGCTGATGAACTCGGGCAACCTCAACGTCGTCATGTCGGTGTTGAATTGCGATTTCTACGAGTATTGGATGCCTTTGGAAGCTCAGCAGTTCGGGCTGGAACATGAGATTCTAGTTAATGCCGATGGGGTCTTGACCGCGCCTGAATTGCCCGGCCTCGGATTTGAACTGGATGAAGATTTCATCGCTAGCCATCGCGTCTCGACAATTGCGCTTTGAGTGTGCACACTCAGCGTTTTCAACGATAATTGCACCAAACTCACGCAAGTGTGGAACTCGCCCGGTTAGGGTGTTGCGCGTTCCACGAAGTTACAAGGTTAGTTTTCGATGATGGATTACAGCAGCGGCGAAAAGATACTCGAGAGCTTGGGCGTTGTGCCACTGATCAATGCCGGTGGTCCGGTTACGAGGTTCTCAGGGACTCGTCCCCGGCCGGAAGCTATGAATGCCATGATGGCGATGGTCGATCCATTTGTCGAGTTACACGAACTGATCGACGCGGCCGGTAAACGGATTGCCGATATCATTGGCGTGCCCGCGGCCACTGTCACCAGTGGCGCTTCAGGCGGTCTCACTGTCCAAACCGCGGCGGCGATGGCGAAGGACGATCCCGAACTCATATTTCAGCTTCCGATCGCCGATGACATCCCCAACGAGTTGATCATCCAACGTAACCATCGCTTCGGATACGACCATCTGTATCTCACACCGGGAGCTCGTTTCGTTGAGGTCGGCAACCAAGACGGTTGCACTGCGGAGGAAGTTGAAGACGCGATCAACGACAAGACGGCGGCGATCATCCACCTCGAATCGCCATATAGCGGTGACAACGTTTTGCCGATCGAAACGCTCGTGGACATCGCTCACACCAACGGTCTCCCGCTCTTGTGCGATGCCGCGTCTCGCCTGCCTCCGCGCGAAAACTTGACTAAGTTCGTGGAGGCCGGTGCGGATTTGGTCTCATTCTCCGGTGGCAAAGGCATACGAGGCCCGCAGGCTACCGGCCTCTTGCTCGGTAGCGAGGAGTGGATCGAATACGCCAAGTTGAACAACGCGCCGAACGCGACGGTCGCCAGAGCCCAGAAGGTGTCGAAGGAATCGATTGTCGGCATAATGGCCGCGGTAGAAGCCTTCATGAACGAGGACGAGGATGCGGAAAATCGGCGCTACAAGAGATTGATGCAATCGGTGGTGGATCAGATCATCGAGATTCCCGGCGTCGACGCTGAGGTTGTACACGACTACAACCATTACATACCGCATGCGGTGATCAAACTGAATGATGCGTGGCGGGGCCCGCCCAAGAGCGTTATCGGTGAGCGCATGTTGGAAGCACCGAACCGGATAATGATCCTGACATTCTTGGAGGAAGTGCCGGAATTTTGGGTCGATCCCCTGAATCTGTCGGATGAAGAGGTTCAGGTCGTGGCTGATAAGTTGAGGCGCGTGCTACTGGACGCGTCAAATGAGGGTTAATTTACATGGATGCACAGGATGGACGGGATTTTGGTGATGTCGGAGTGCGATGTGCTTGACATTCACAGGGTTATGAGGGGACTTGCTGAAAAGCGGCCGATCTTCCATTCGGAGGCCGATTTTCAGTTCGCGTTGGCTTGGCATATCAAGGAAAAGCGGTCCGATTGCGAAGTTCGGCTCGAGTGGCCGCCCTCGAAGGAAAACATGCGCATAGATATATGGCTACCAAATGACGCCACGGCGATTGAACTCAAATATCCGCTTGATAAAGCACCAGAAATTCGTCACGATGGCGAGCGATTCAAGCTAGGAAACTATCGATCCGCGCAAGCACGATACGGTTTCGTGAAAGACATCGGGCGTCTCGAACGAATGGTTGACAAACACGACCGCGTCGAACATGGGTTTGCAGTGTTATTGACAAACCGCAAGAGACTTTGGAAAACGCCTACATCAAGTCGGAAAGACACTCACGACGAGAAATTCCGGATTCATCAGGGCGTAAAATTGTGCGGCACACGGGCTTGGTCATCCAAGCGTAAGTCTTCAACTAGGGGAAACCCTATCCATCTGCTAAGGAAATATAAGATGCGCTGGCACGATTACTCTCGGTTCGACGCCGAAGGTAGTTCCCTGTTCCGCTACATAGCCGTCGAAGTTGGCGAGTGAAACGCTAATGACTGCCGCCAACGTCAGGAGACGTAACAATGACC
The DNA here is from genome assembly GCA_965208645.1 of Dehalococcoidia bacterium. Lineage (GTDB taxonomy): Bacteria > Chloroflexota > Dehalococcoidia > Lucifugimonadales > Lucifugimonadaceae > Bin127. The sequence continues at coordinate 2,714,952 of OZ242350.1, forward strand.
ACTAAACTTCAAGGCAAACACGCGTTCATGCAGATGCTGCGTGCGGAAGGGGTTCGTTACATCTTCGGCAACCCGGGCACTAGCGAAGCGCCGTTCATCGGGATACTGCACGAGTATCCCGATCTTGAGTATCTGATGGTCGTCCAGGAGGGTGTGGCGATCGGAATGGCTGAGGGATATGCGAGGGCGAGCGGTGAGGTCGGCTTTGTGAGCCTGCACATCGACAATGGTCTCGCCAACGGTTTCAGTCTGATGATCGACCAAAGGCGAACCGGTTCACCGGTAGTGATTACAGCGGGAAACAAGGACATCCGTCACGAGGCGAATGTCCGTAGCGATCTCGCTGATATGGCTGCGCCGTTTGCGAAGTGGAGTGCTGAGGTTACGCATCCGGAACAGGTGCCCTCGATAATGCGCCGTGCCTTCCAAGAAGCGCGCACACCTCCAACCGGCCCGGTTTTCGTCGCATTGTCGGGCAACGCGATGGATGACGTCGCGGACATCGATACCGAACCATCGAATGCAATTCACGGCGAACCTAGGCCGGAACCGGCGGCTGTTGAAACAGCATCCAAAGTCTTGGCGAACGCGTCAAACCCTTTGATGATCGTCGGCGACGGGGTCTACTCCAGCGGTGGGATTGAAGCCGCCGCGTCTCTCGCCGACACTATCGGCACGCGCGTTTATAGCCATGTTGCGGGCCACATGCCCTTCCCGACCGATCATCCGCTATGGTCAGGCGCGATTTCCTTCCGATCGGAGGAAGGTTTAGATGCCGTCGACAACGCCGACGTGATCCTCGCCGTGGGATGTCCAGTGTTTGAAGACTTCTTCTACCGATCGGGCAACTTCGTCGGACCCGATACGACATTGATACATATCGATGCTGACGCCAGCCAGATTGGGCGCAAAGAACCAACGGATATCGGCATTTGGGCTTCACCGCTCCACGCAATGGCGGAGATCGAGATCGACGTCAGAAGGCGGATGACGGACGAATCGGTCGAGGCGGCGGAGCGGCGAGGCGAGAAGATTGCGACTGAAAATAAGGCTCGCAATGCCGCGTTCGAGGAACTGGCGGCGAGTGGATGGGACCGATCACCGATCTCTACTGCCGCTTTCGGCAAGGCGCTCGGTGACTCGATACCCCGCGGCGCGAACGTGTTCAGCGACGCAATCTCTTCGACCGGCATGGTGCACCAAGGTTTAGCGCATCGAAGCGATATCCAGATGATGGGTGCGCGCGGCGGTGCGATCGGATGGGGCATCGGCGCTACCATGGGCATGAAGCTCGCGAATCCGGAGAGTCCAACGATCGGCATCGTTGGCGACGGCAGTGCGATGATGACGGTTCAGGGTCTGTGGACTGCCGTCAACTACGACATCCCGGTTACCTACGTGATCTGCAACAACGCAGCTTATCGCATCTTGAAGGTGAACATGAACGTATATCACACCATCAACGAGATGCCGCCGCCTGAAATCTACAATGCGATGGATTTCACGACACCATTCGATTTCAAAGCGCAAGCAGAAGCCTATGGTGGATTGGGCATTCGCGTTGAGCGCGCCGAAGATATCAAGCCTGCGATCGACGAAGCTGTTGCATCAGATAGACCCGCGTGCGTCGATGTTATTTTGGACGGATCGGTCTAATGGTTGGAATTGAAGGTCTGACCGATTGATGGTTGATACAGTCGAAACTCGAGAGCTTATTCGAACATCCCTGATAAACGCCGCCGTCTATCGTTTTTTGGCGGACGAATCCGACGATCCGGTACAAATTCGCGATTTCGAAAGGCTTCAGGAAGTCCAAACCGAGATCGCGATGCGATTGTCGAAGTCGATCTCCTCTGATATCGCCGAGCATCGCATCAGTAGGTTTTCGATCTCGTTGGCGTTGTTCAAACTCGCTACGAAGATGTTTAATTCGGCGCGCATCTCGGGTTTTCTACGTGGTCATTTCCGCCGAGCGTTGAGCACGTCGAGCGATGAATTCCTCCGCCGCGACCTCCGCTCCGAAGCGGTGGAGAGCATGGATTTGTTGAACCGGCTTTCCCACGAAACCACATCGGAAGGCGAACACGTGGAGCACGGCTCGTTGGCGACGCGTTCCGGGGCGTTGCGTGCTGCGGTACTTGGGCTTAACGACGGCCTAGTATCGAACACAACTCTGACTCTCGGCGTTGCCGCTGGTGCGTCAGATCCAGGCATCGTAGTGCTAGCGGGTGTTGCTGGTTTGGTTGGTGGCGCGTTGTCGATGGCTACTGGCGAGTATGTGTCAGTGGTTTCGCAACGTGAGTTCAATGAGAATCTGGTTAGATGGGAAAGAGTCGAGCTGCTCCTTTGGCACGAAGAGGAAGAGGCTGAGCTTGTAGAGATTCTCCAAGCTAAGGGACTTTCTCGCGACGAGTCCAAGTCGGCGGCGGCTCGGATCATGAGTAATCCCGACACCGCGTTGGACATGCACGTACGGGAAGAGTTGGGAATCGACCTTAATGATCTCGGCGGTTCGCCAACTGTTGCGGCAGTTAGTTCGTTGGTCGCGTTTGCCGGCGGCGCGTTTGTGCCGCTGCTACCTTATCTAATCGGATTGGGCGGCACCACTTCGACGCTAATCAGCGCGGGCGCTTCTGCGTCAGCACTTTTGGTGGTCGGGGGAAGTCTGGGATGGATGTCAGGGAGCGGTAAGATCTACGGCGCACTTAGGATGCTGGCGGTCGGTTTGGTCGCTGGCGCGATTACCTATGGATTAGGTTTGCTGGTTGGTCAGCAAATCGGATGAGTGTTTGATCAGTCGCGCCAGTCTTCCGTGATCGAAAAACTGGCTCAAAACTGAAAGCTAGGTTGTCGACGAACCGCTGGCGCTAAGAATTGGTGCGCCTTCTCATGCGCATGGGTCTATCCAATACGGAGAACATTACGCGGTGGTTGCTTTCGTCGATGACCGCGTGGACATTTTTCCCGACGACTTTGGCTGCCTTTTGCACCTGTAACTTTACGTTAGCCGGATTCCTTCCGGGAGCGTATCCAATCGCTCTGGCTTGATCCACGTTCATCTTGGACAATGAGTCGATCAGCGCGACCATCTCCGGGGTGCGCGAGGCCGCGGAATATCTGTGGTTTGTTTCCCAGACTTCTTGCACTTCTCTCAGAGATATGTTATCAATTCGCATGTTTACCTCATTGCTCGTTAATTTCAAGCACTTATGCAATCTTACACTCGACAAAGGTCATCCGAAATGATCAACGTTGGAAGTCAAGTTGCCATTGACCAACTTTTGATGATTTCGGTCGTTTCTCTTCGGTGGCTCTATCCGTTATTCCTTCGGTCTCGCAATGCTAGCGATTTCTGGTTAGTTGTTCCATTGTCACATTGATCGGTAGTTCGTCCGCATCTCGACAATCAAGTTATCAATCCTAACGATGTCAAACGTGATATCACTGATTCTGCTCCTTGCCCGGCGGATGAACCGGCTGCGAGCACAACGTCGGCGAGGTCGGCGCCATTACGCGAATCTTGACGTCGGACCGAAAGGAACAAACTGTTGTCTGCAATGGCATCCCGAGGGGTGGCAGGCACGCCGTTTGCTCGGTCACTAGCCACGTAAACGACGGCACCGCCATTACGAGAAACTTCACGGACCACGAGATTAATCGTGTCGGCAGACAGCGTTGGATCATCCAACAAAGTCACTGGTCGCGATCCATTTTCTAACAGGATCTCAGTGATCGCATTTCCGAGCGATGAATTTGCGTCGGAGCTACCACCTGATATATGGACCGTGAATCCCCGTTCACGCAACGCGGGGTAAGATGAACGCAGTTCTCGGATGACACTGGGATATGAAAACCACTCCGGAATCTCGGCGCCAGTTTGGAGCCGATCTCGCAGTTCGGTTCCCGATAGATTCATCACTTCAGAATCGTCGCCAAGTTCATCGCGCGTGACGTATCGATCTGTCGCACCGTCGTAAACGACCTCATTGAATGTGACTACCTCAATGCCGAGTTCGTCCCGATGCTCCTCAACCAAGGTCTGCGCATCGTACGGGCCGTAGAACGGGTTGCCGTCGCGATCATTCCCGGGGCCCGCGTGATCTCTGCCGACGATGAAGTGGGTGCATCCGTAGTTCTTACGCACGATCGCGTGCCACACCGCCTCTCTGGGACCGCCCATTCTCATGGCGAGTTGAAGCAAGCTAAGAGTTGCCGAGTTTTCTGCATACCCGTCAAGCACCGCGCGGTAGCATCGCACGCGAGTGTGGTACTCGACATCGCCCGGTTTGGTGAGGCCAACCACGGGATGGATCAACAGGTTTGCCTGGACTTGATCGGCGGCCCTGCGCGTCAATTCAACGTGGGCGCGATGCATTGGATTACGCGTTTGAAAAGCCACAATCCGGGACCATCCGAGGGATTGAAACATCGCTCGAAGCTGTGCTGGAGTGTGTCGTAGACCCGGGTAGGTATGATGTTGTGACGCTCTTGCCCCTTCCAGCGACCCGCCGACGTAATATTCGGCGGTCTGGTTCATCAATGCGTTAACCCCTGGGTGGAAATCGTCTTCGGTTCCGAAAACCTTCGCCGCTTCTTCGGATTTATTCGGCACCCACACATCACTAACGTTCAAGATGGCGATCAAGACTCCTTCGGGGTGCATGAGAGCCAATCGATCACCGGCCGAAAGAGTGGTTGCCGTTTCGGCCGGGAGATCCAACGTTATTGGTAGTGGCCACAACGTTCCATCCGAAAGCCGCATATCATCACGGACGCTCTCGTAGTCTTCACGTCCCAGAAAGCCGGTGAGCGGCGAAAACGCTCCCGTGAGCAACTGTTCAATGTCGCAAAGTTGACGAGGTGTGAGAGTCCACTTCGGCAGGTTTGCGACCTCGGCGTCCAGCTCCGCGACGCGAGTTTCGCCGACTAGGAGGTTGACCAAGACACCTCCGTGAGGGCTGATCAATTGGTTTTCTTCAGATACTGCTTCTTTTTGCATTTAGATTTTCTAGCTTTCGGCTGCTTTGTCAGTTGTATTCAGGCACGTTCGGAGCGATATTTCAATCGCTTTGCCCACGTTTGGCCCAATCGGAATTTTCGAACATGTTGAGTCCCGGGTCTGCGATAACTCCGGCATCCGTGTAGTCCGGTTGTTGTGAGTGGATGAGATCTTCGTTCAGTTCGATTCCCCAGCCCGGTTTGTCAGGGATCGGAAAATAGCCATCAATTACTTCGGGATAGTTGGAACCGGCATTTTTGACGTGCGGGTCGGCAAAATCGTTGAAATGTTCAAGTATTTTGACGTTTCTTAACGTCAAGCAGAGGTGAAGAGCGGCCATCGTCGAGACGATGCCGCCCACGTTGTGCGGGGCCACCATGATCGAGTAGCTCTCTGCCGTGGAAGCGATTTTCTTGACCTCCAAAACGCCACCGCACTGCGTGATATCTGGTTGAATGACATCGACCGTCTGTGCGCCCCATATCTCGCGGAATTCAGGAGCCCCGTACAAACGTTCTCCAGTCGCGATCGGAAGACTTGTGTGCTGTCGAACGGATTGGAGCGCCGGGATGTCCCCTGGTCGGACAGGTTCCTCGATCCAGCCGATATTGAACTTTTCGATATGGCGCGCGATCTCCCGGGCTTGATGGGGAGCAAACCGGCCATGCATCTCGATCATGATTTGCGCGCGGGTACCGGCAACGGAGGCGACAGATTCAATGAGATCTAGCGATTTGTAGAATTCCTCGCGTTCAAGTTCCAGATCGCCATTACCGAACGGGTCGAATTTCATTGCTCGATAACCGCGATCGATCACGCGTTGGGCGGCAGCGGCGAACTGTTCCGGTTCACGTTCGACTGTATACCATCCGTTGGCGTAGGCTTGGACGCGGTCAGCAACTTGTCCACCGAGTAGTTTGTAGACGGGTTGATTGCACGCTTTGCCTATGATGTCCCAAAAAGCCAGTTCAACCAAAGCCAATCCGGTGTGGACTACTTCTCCGGCCTTCCCGAAATCCAGTAGTGTCATCCGGCGATAGAGTGCTTCGATGTCAAACGGATCGTGACCGATGAAATGGCGCTGGGCGTCTCGCAGATACTCGGAAACGGTGTGGGTTTTACCTAGTACCCTCGCCTCGCCGATGCCGGTTATGCCCTCATCGGTTTCGACGATACAGTATGTCAAATTTCGCCAAGGCGTGCCCAGCACGACCGTGCGGAATCCAGTGGTCTTCATTTATGAGCCAGTCGGTTCTGAACTTTCAGACTCAGATAATTCTATAAATCATCGAAACCAAGTCTCAAACTGCGTTACTGGTACAATTAATCCGTGCGGCGCGGGAGTAACTCAGTGGTAGAGTGCCTGCCTTCCAAGCAGGGTGTCGCGGGTTCGAATCCCGTCTCCCGCTCCAGTTCCTACACCGGATTTTTAATGGGTTTGATGCGTCCGCGGAAACACCGTTATCGTCGATCCTTCCGATGTCGTGAGTGCGCTATCGACATCGCAGTACGGTTTCCGCAAGTAAGCTAAGCCGATCGTCTCGCCGCTCGTGCAGTCGCGCCCGGTCGACGTAATCCAACCCACGTTCCTGGCGGTTTCATTGGATTGGATCCGTTCACCCATTATCACTTGACGCTGATTGTTTGCGTCAATTTCTTGGGTAAACGCCACCAAGGATCGTTGCACCTTATCGTAGGTGTCGAGGCGTGCGATCACCTCTTGTCCCACGTAGCAACCCTTTTCGAAATCGATGAGGTGCATCAGGCCCGCTTCAAGCGGGTTCACCTCTGGCGTCAATTCATTTCCGGCAATCGGCTCTTGATTCGCTATCCTAACTTGGTTGAATATTTCCTCCGGTGCGCAACTCAACCCATTGCGAGAAAATCGTGCGGCGATCTCATCAGCCGACGACGACTCGGCCATTACCAACCATGTCATCAGCCCAGCAGAATCGTTTCGCAGTGCCATTACCATCCCGTCTTCGGAGACATCCATCCCGCGGATCGATCCGATGTCATCGGCAGAAAAATCTAGTCCTGGCAACACTTCACCGAGAACTTGAGACGCGTCGGGACCAAACACGTACCAACGATGCCACCGATCCGATACATCGATGAGTTCTGCGTCCTCGATAATCGTGAACCGTTCGATTCCCTCCATCATCTCGGTCGCGTCCGGTGCATCCGAAACGAGGAGCAACTCCTGATCCGAGCGTTTTAGCACCCAAAGAACGTCAATGATTCGTCCTTTTTCATTCGTGAGGATCGTTCGGCGCGCTGACCCATCGGCAAGATCGAGCAACGAATTTGTGGTGAGCCGATGTAGCAGATCGAGAGCGTCGGAGCCGACGTGACGGAACGTTGATCCGAATGGCGGTTTGAAACATGCCGCTCCGCGCGCAGTGTAGGCGGAGAATGCTGGTTCGAGATTTGCCGCGTCACCGCGCGGCGCGGCGCTGCCCATCGCGTTGACTTTAGACGGCGAACGAGTCGCCGCAACCACAGGTGCGTTTGGCGTTAGGGTTGTGGAATTCGAATCCACGGCCGTTCAGACCATCAGAAAAGTCCAACACTGTCCCCGCCAAAAAGATGAAGGCGCGTTTGGGAATGTAGACCTCGATACCGTTTTCGACGATGACCTTGTCGGTCTCTTCCGGCGCGTCGACAAGTTCGAGCACGTATTGGAGTCCTGAACATCCTCCGCCTTGCACTGCGATCTTGATGGCGCACTGCTCCCGGCCCGCTTTCTGAGCGAATTCCTTAGCTTTGGATGCTGCTTTCGGCGTCACGCGCACGGTGTTGATCGGTACCGTGCCTTGGTGTTCGGCGGCGATGGTCATGGTGTTTGGATTCGAGTTCTAGGAATAGGGGATTTCGTTCGCTAGTCGAGTCTAGGATGAGGTCTTAGTTGTGGCCCTCAGACGACATAGAATCAAGAAAGTCGTCAGTACCCATGATATATCAACCTAATTGGTCAGGAATTCCATCAGCACGAAACTTGGAGACAGCGGTGAAACCTCGCTGCTCTACGGTGGTCGCGTCGCAAAATCGAGTCGGCGAGTGGAAGCAAGCGGCATCGGGGATGAAGCGGTTAGTGCTTTAGGTATGGCGCGGGCGTTATGCAATTCCGACTTCATCCACGACGCGCTGCTCGAAAACCAGCGATTGATGTTTCTCGCAAACGCCGAGCTTACGACCGATACTGCGCACCTTGACGAGCTACGTGAACACTTCCAGACGATCGGGAAGGAGCATGTCGATGATCTCGACGTTCTCTTGCAGCGATTGGAGAATGAGGTCGAACTGCCGCGAGCGTTCATTATTCCGGGCGCATCGCAGAGTTCTGCCGTACTTGATCTCGCCCGTTGCAAGGTTCGGGACTTGGAACGCGCCGCGGTCGCCCTTTTTGACGATGGGTTAATGAGAAATGAGCAGTTATTGGTTTGGTTGAATCGTCTCTCGGATTGCATTTTCATGATGGCTCGATATGTTGATCGGGACTTGCCCACGGAGATCGTTACTGGCACGAGGCGTGAAAATTGAACGAATTTAGCTTGGCAATCATCAACACTGGAGCGGCAAACATCCACAGCGTGGAAAAGGCGGTCCGGATAGTTGGCGGTGATCCGGTAGTGACGACCTCGGCCGACGAGATATCTTCGGCTGATGCGGCGATACTCCCCGGCGTCGGCGCGAATGACGCAGTGATGCAGCAACTTGTCGACCGCGAACTGATTGAGACCATTCGGGACTTCGCGTCGTCAGGTAGGCCATTGTTGTGCGTGTGTTTGGGAATGCAGATCCTATTCGAAAGCTCGGAAGAGGGCGAACTACCGGGTCTCGGAGTGTTGCGCGGGCGCGTGGTGCGTTTCCCAAGCGTGGCTGGCAACTCAAATGGGCGCCGGTTGAAGGTTCCACACATGGGTTGGAACAAAGTGCGTTTCCGCGACGACGTGGTAGCAAGGCATCCCGTGTTCTCGGGCATAGAACAAGACACGTATTTCTACTTCGTGCACTCGTACCATTGCGTTGCAGACGATGCCTCCGACATCGCCGCCACCTCTCCGCACGGCATCGAAGTGTGCGCGGCAGTGGTCCACGACAATGTTGTGGGCACGCAGTTCCACCCGGAAAAAAGCGGTCGGTCGGGTCTTGAGATCTACTCCAAGTTCTTAGCGTATGCGCGGCGGAGGCCATAGGCACCTACTGCGCCCGTGAACTGTCGATGCAAGTAATCCCTGCTATAGACATCCGTGGAGGTCGATGCGCGCGCCTTTTCAAAGGCGATTACGCGCAGGAGACTGTGTTCGACAACGACCCGGTGGATGCCGCTCTTCGTTGGGTTGACTTGGGTGCGCAACGCTTGCATGTGATCGATCTCGATGGTGCCAAAGATGGGCAACGAATCAACGCGGCAACTGTGGCGCGGATAGCGCGGTCGGTGGATGTGCAGATTCAGATGGGCGGCGGCATACGGAGCGTCGATGACGCTGACGCGGTGTTCCAGATCGGTGTGAACATGGTCATTTTTGGCACGACAGCGGTCGAAGATCCGGACGCCGTACAGGCGAGCGTGGAAGAGTTCGGCGAAGAACGCGTCTGCGTATCAGTTGACGCCGAAGACGGCGTGGTGCGAACTCGCGGTTGGCTTAACGAGACGTCGCTGCTCGCCTTGGATTTATTGGACGAAATGTCTGAACGCCGCGAGGTTCGGAACTTCATCTACACGGACACTGCTCGAGACGGCACATTGTCTCACCCGAACTTCGATGCGGTGAGCGCGGTGGTGAACGGGATAGAATATCCAGTTATGGTTGCAGGCGGAATCGCGACGGTTGAAGATGTCGTGCGGCTGCGTAATATCGGTGCCGCTGGCGCCATTACCGGGATGGCGATATATACCGGTTCCCTGAATTTGGCGGACGCCATCGAATCGGTCGAAAAATCAAGTAACGAATCAGCGAATCAACGCTGAAAACAAATCGGACGTGAGAGAACCAAATTGACCACGAGACCCACTGCCAGCTGGCACACGTTCAACGACCAGATCGATCCACACGCCATAATCTCGCTGTTGCCCATTCATCGATCGCAACACGTCGCGGTTTTGGGAGGCGAAGTCGACGGTCTCACGATCCCGATCGCCAAATATGTCTATGACGGGAACGTGATCGCATTGGATAGCGACCAAGAGACCCTTGATCAACTTGCTATCGAAGTGAAGCGAGTCCACCTCACCAATGTGGATTTAACGCTTGTCGATGAGGATGACTTGACGGGAACTGAAATCGACACTGACGGCATTGTCGTCATTGACGCGTTACACCAGACAACTAGCCCGGCGCGGCTGTTTTCTTCGGTGGCGCAGTTACTGCCCGGCGGCGGTTGGATGTTGATCGCTGATTGGTTCTCGACTGATGCCCGCGGTGACAATGGTCCGGCGAAATCGAAGCGAGTCGACGCTACGCGGGTTGATCGATGGGCGTCGGAAAACGACATGACGCCGATTACTCGACGCACTCTGGGTGTCCAGCGTTACGTGCACGTCTATCGCAAACGCCGAGCTCCGTCGAACTAGCATCATCCCAACGATCAGCAATGTTGACAACCCGCGTCATTCCCTGTCTCGACGTCGATCAGGGCAGAGTGGTAAAAGGCGTCAGTTTCGTAGACATTCGAGACGCTGGTGATCCGGCGGAACTCGCGCGCTTCTACGATTCTGAAGGTGCCGACGAGCTTGTTTTCTTGGATATCACCGCTTCGTCGGATGCCCGCAACACGATGGTGGACGTCGTCGAACGCGTGTCTGCAGAAGTCTTCATTCCGCTAACTGTCGGCGGGGGAATTCGATCACGCGAAGACATGCGTCGCATGCTGGAAGCCGGTGCTGAAAAAGTTAGTGTCAATTCGGCCGCCTTGGCGAACCCGATGCTGATTGAGGAGTGCGCGGAAGAGTTTGGATCGCAGTGTGTGGTTCTGGCGATCGATGCCAAGAGGGTTGAAGAACCGGCGATGATCGAGCGATCTGACGGTGGCAGTGACATTGCCGAAGCGTTGTGGCAGGTCTACACTCATGGCGGCAGGAGAGCAACTGCAGTTGATGTCATAAAGTGGGCGCGCATGGGCGCAGAGCTTGGAGCCGGCGAGTTACTCGTGACCAGCATGGACGCCGACGGGCAAAAAACGGGATACGACTGCGACCTACTGCGAACAATCTCATCACAGGTTTCGATCCCTTTGATAGCAAGCGGCGGAGCCGGTACGTTAGACCACTTTGTGAATGCGGTTACCGACGGCGGAGCCGACGCGGTTTTGGCGGCTTCCCTGTTCCATTACGGAGAATTGCGGATCCAAGACGTGAAATCTCACATGGCCGAGTGTGGGTTGCCCATGCGGCTAATCCATTGAACCGACTCAACGCGGGGAACCATGAAATGATCCAATTCGACGACCGGGGCCTCCTAACGGCGGTAGTCCAAGACGCGGGATCCCTCGAGGTTTTGATGGTCGCGCACATGAACCGCGAGGCGTTGATGCGCACCATTGCGGGCCCGCACGTCTGGTTTTACAGTCGCAGTCGAAAAACGTTGTGGGAAAAAGGTTCCACCTCGGGTGATTACCTAAACGTTGTCGACCTCAACCTGGACTGTGATGGAGATGCGTTGGTGGTGTTGGCGGAGCCGGTCGGCGCGGTGTGCCACACCGGAGAAAAATCTTGCTTCCACCAGTCGATTGATGCAGATAGCGAAACGACGCAACGAGTGGGACCGGGCATTCTTATTGAATTGGCTGAGGTTATCCATGAACGCGCTGTCAACATGCCGGAAGGGTCTTACACGGCAAAGCTACTTGCAGCGGGGACATCGCGTGTGGCGCAGAAGGTGATCGAAGAAGCCGGTGAAACTGGGCTGGCGGCAGCCGACGGAAGTCGCGATTCGGTAGCTCTGGAGATGGCTGACCTATTCTACAACTGCGTGACGCTATTGGAGTCTGTCGGTGTCCCGATGGACGATGTCTGGGAGGAACTGGCGCGACGCAGACTCTGACGCGGCGGGTTTAGTCGGGGCATACTCCCGGTCAGGACCCCGTCTTAGCGCTAACAGTGCGTTGGCCAGCGAACTCACGTTCATCCGTTTCGATGGCTGACTGCATCGCGGAAACGGCGATTTCGATCATCTCATCATCCGGTTGTGCGGTAGTCAGTTTCTGGAGCCAAAGATTCGGTTTTCCAACCAGATCGGCGAACGCGTTTCCAGTGTGAGTGCCGGTGAACCGGATGAACTCGTAGCTTGCCGCGGCGATGAGCGGTATGAGAATGATCCTAGATCCGACGAGCATCCACAGCTGCTCGCGCGGAATGAACATGAAGGCAATGATCGATACGACAACTACGGTTAGCAGGAACGATGTGCCGCAGCGCGGGTGAGCAGGTGAAAATCTCCTGATCTCGCGGGGAATCAAGGGTAGGCCGCGCTCATATGCATGTATCGTCATGTGTTCAGCGCCGTGGTAACCGTACATCCGCTTGATGTCCTTCATCAGGCCGATTGCCCAGATGTAGACGAGGAATATGGCTAATCGCGCCCCGCCCTCAATCACGTTGGCGACGAAATCTGACTGTTCTTCGAATGGTCGTGAGATGAACAGGGGCAATAGGAAAAACAAGGCGATACCGAACACGAAGGCAACCGCGGTCATCAGGCCCATACCCAGGGATCCGATCTCGGCATCGTCATCATCCCCGGCATCTCTGATCTGCTGATTGGCACCGATGGTATAGGCACGCATTCCGATCACCAAGGTTTCGATCAGAACTAGGATTCCGCGCACGAAGGGTACTCGACGCAATTTCCCGTTCGCCCAACTTAACAGCGGGATATTTTCTTGGTGAATGGAACCGTCGGCGCGCCGCACGGAGACGGCGCAAGATCGAGCGCCGCGTATCATCACCCCTTCAATGATCGCCTGTCCACCGTACATCCGAGTTGGAATATTGGATTTCTCTAGGTCGGACATCTCACGCGGTTCATCCCGATTTGATCGGTGCCTTGGATCGAGGTCGCGCTATCTTGCGGCCAGAGACTGTTCGATCGGCGCAAATGTCGCTGTTTTATGCGCCGGTTAACGCCGCTAGGGACAACTACTCCGCAACTGACATACCGTAGCGACGCATCAGTCGTTCGACGCGTCCCTCGGTGTCTACGATGCGTTGTTCGCCGGTCCAAAAAGGATGGCAGGCGCTGCACACCTCGACGCGGATCTCTTCATTGGTGGAGCCAACGATCATGCCCTCAACACCGCACGCGCAAATGACCCTAGCTTCCGGGTGATATGTCGGGTGAATGTCGGTCTTCATCTCGCGTTGTCCTCGTAATTGGGCGTCTGAATCTATGCTTCGATCAAGTCGACGTTAATCCGTCTTTTGTCTTGGCGGGCAAAGTCGAATCGGACGGTGCCGTCGACAGTGGCGTAAAGTGTGTGGTCGCGCCCCATTCCGACGTTGGCTCCGGCAAAGAACCGAGTGCCACGTTGACGTACTAGGATGGAGCCCGCCGTAACCGTCTCGCCGCCGAATGCCTTTACGCCCAAACGTCGGCCTGCGCTATCCCGGCCGTTCCTGGATGTTCCCGAACCCTTCTTGTGTGCCATGATGTGGCCTCCGCGTTGTATGACGGGTCGATTAGACCTCGATGTCAGTGATCTCTAAAGACGTAATGAATTGACGGTGGCCCCGCTTAATCCGGTAGCGCGTTTTGTTCTTGTATTTGAAGACCGTCTTCTTGCGTTCTCTCCCGTGTGAAAGCACTTTCGCGATCACTTGAGCCCCTTCGATAGTGGGCGTTCCGACCTCGACGTCGCCGTCGACGCAGGCAAGCAACACATCATCAAGTGTGATCGTGTCTCCCTCAGGGTATGGCAATTTTTCCACATCCAGCTGATCGCCGGTGCGGACCCGATATTGTTTGCCACCGGTGGCGACTATAGCGTAGTTGTCAGACATGTCTTTTCGGCACAGTTGGACGACGAATCGATGAGGAGTAACTCTGCGATTTTACAACATCGACCCAGCGGCAAATTCGAATTGCCGCGTCTTGACGCCTTCAGTCCGCGATCTGGGCAAAGCTGCTGCGGAAATAAAGCAATGGATCGCCTTCGTTGATCCTAATGGCCTCGAGCTTAGCGATGAAGATTGTGTGGTCGCCTGCTTCGACGGAATCGACTACTCGGCAATCCATTGCAGCCAATGATCCGGCAACAACCATCGACTCGCCCAATGCCTCAAATTCAGGCGCAGTCAGAGTCTCCCTAATCTCAGCCGGAACCGTGTAATGGTGAGCGATGCCCTGCTGTTGAGCGTTCAACACACTGATTCCAAAGCGACCATTTCGCTTCACTAGGGGGTAGGAATTACGTTCGTGCGCGATAGTTATCAGCGCCAGAGGCGGTTCAAGAGACACGCTCGTGACGCTGTTGGCGGTCATTCCGTGGACCCTGCCATCATCCTCCTTCGTGGAAATCACCGTCACGCCAGTAGCGAAATTCGACCACGCGTTTCGGAATAGATCCGCTGTTACCTCGGTATTCGCCATTTTTCTGGTAATCACTCCCCTGCGCGGAATTATAGCCACTCGTCATTTCGAAAACAGTACCCTCCGTTGTCAGGTTGCAGTTTCTCAACTATGGCCTGGCATTTCTCCAAATCAGCGCATCGGGGTCTACGTAACCGGAGAGTTCTGCGAAGGCGGTTCCGACGTTGCGGCCGGTCGCGGTGTCGAAAACGTCGACTCTGCCCTCCCAATACGCGGCAGCTTGATTGCCGTATGGCATCGCAGGAATCTCTTGATCGGCGATGGTAGGTACCAATTGCACATCGATTCCCACACTCTCAACGCGCAGGCGCCAACCTGATGGATATTCGCCGTCCGTATGCGGGCTCGTCCAATGCTCGAGGACGTCTAACTGCAGACCGTCACTTTCAGCATCCAACACCTTTTGCGGAGAACCAGGCTCAATCAAGGTACCGTCCGTCGCTACCACTCGCCCATTGGAGCCACGGACTTCCGCGATCATCAACGATCGTCCGTCCTCGAGATGCAGTGCGAACCATTGCCAACCAGCAGGTTTTCCAACCACGAAGAAATCTCCCCATTGGTGATCAAACCAAACCTCGCCGGAGACCTCAATCTCACGGTTCTCGATCGTTAATGTCCCTTCTGTGGTCATACGAGGATACGTGTAGTAGTAGGTCCACCCGAACGGCCAATCCATCCATCCGACGCCTTCGTGCAACATCGTGGATTCGGGTGCTCGCGTTCGTAGTTTGATACCGGTTCCGGTGAGCGAGTCTTGAGCGTCGAACAGGTGCGAACCGTCTGATTCGATGTCGAGAGCGAAATTGCCTAGGTTCAAACTGAGCAGGTTTTCGGTTTTCTTATCCTCTTCGGAGTCGAGTGCGGCAAATCCATGTGAACTGATGACGTGATGATTTGCAGAGGTTACGTCGGTGATGCCCGCTTGGCCGAATTCGAAGGTTTCATGTTCATCGGCACGTTGCGTTTGGAAGATCACGAAGTGAAATGAGTATTGATCTCCTTCTTCTGATTGCAGGTGTCCGTTGTAGTACCACCACTCAATCGGGGATTGATGCGATGCATCATCATCGGGCAGCACCAACGCTCGCGGGGAAGGGGTAGGCTCGGGCGGGTTTGGTGTCGGTATCGCCTTGGTTTCGATTTCAACCGCGCAGGCCATGACTGCCAGAACGAGCAACGTGATCAAAATCATCCGTGTTTTTCGAACCATCGATTTCATTCCGCGGTTAGCCTCGGCAATCGTCGATCGATCCAGTGCGGCAACCACCAGTTCCAGCGGCCGAACAGTCGCATAAGTGCCGGCGCGATCAGAATCCGAACAATGGTCACGTCGATGAAGACCGCCAATGCCAAACCGAAGCCGACCATTTTGACGCTTACGACTTCAGCGAGCACGAAACTCGCACCCACAACGATCAAGATCAACCCTGCGCCCGTAATGATTGTGCCGCTGCGTTGCAGTCCCAGCTTCACGCTGTCCCGGTTGCTCCCGGTATCGTTGTATGCCTCTCGAATCCTCGACAAAAGGAAAATCTCGTAGTCCATGCTTAAACCAAAAAGTATCGCGAATAGCACGATCGGCGTGGTGGCATCAATGACGCCCAGAGGTTCAAAGTTCAACACACCGCTGAGATTTCCTTGTTGGAAAATCCACACCAGAGCGCCGAAACTTGCCAGGATGCTCAATACATTCAGCGCAACGGCTTTGAGGGGTATGACGATCGACCTGAACAGGATCATCAGAGATACGAACGTCAGCATGATCACCAAGGCGGCGACGATCGGAAACCGACCGTAGAGGGATTTGATCAAGTCGTTGGCGTGCGCCGCGCCACCGTCAACGTAGACGTTCGATTGATCGAGCGAACCGAAAGCGCGGATTTCACCCACCAATGCTTGGGCTTCGTTTGTGAAGGGATGGAGATTGCTGCTGACGTAGAACAGAGCTACCCCCTGGCGGACACTGTCGTTCAGGAGTCGAAGCGTTGCAGCATCGTAGATCGCCTCGGGATGGGTGTATAGCTCACGGTATTCAGACACTCCGAGGGTTGGTCTCAAATTGACGATGCTCGAAACTCGTTCCACCGTCGGGATGTTTTCGAGTGCCTGACCAAAGGCATACAGCGCGGCGAGGTTATCTTCCGAGAATGGGTCTCCTTCAAACGTGTATGCGACCGTCAATTCGGTAGATATGTCCCATCCGAACTGTTCCAGAAGCAGGTCGTAACCTTGTCGCGATTCATACCTCTTGGGCAATATGGTGGCATCGACGGTGCCCGGGCGGATGTCTTTGAACGGGACCGCGAGCGCAACCAACAACACGACCGTTGGGATCAAGAACAGCAACGGATGTCGCATGACTCCGTCCGCCATGCGCAACCACATTCCGTCGCTCCATCGCCTAGAACCAAGCACCGGAAACCAGTTGATCCGGTGCCCAACGATGCTAAGAACCGCGGGCATCAACGTCTGCGCCGATAGAAGTGCGATTGCAATCACAATGATGGCGCCGATGCCGATCGAATCCAAAACGGTAAGATCGAAGAGCAGCAATGATGCCAGACCGATCACGCTGGTAACGCCGGAAAAGAGAATGGCGGTTCCGGCTCGTTCGTGAGTCTTCGTGATGGCGTCGGCGACAGAAAGACCGTTCGCCAACTCTTCTTTGAATCTATTGACGTAGAAGAGTGAGTAGTCGATGCCCATGCCGATGCCCAGAAGCGTGATGATGTTGAACGAAAGAACCGACATGTCGCGAAAATCGGCGACGTAGTACACGATGCCAAGACCCACCGCCACCGCGACGCCACCTACGGCTGCCGGCATCACCGCGGCAGCAACAGTGCCGAAAACTAGCAGCAAAGCGATCATCGCGAGAGGGAAGGCAACCAACTCACCCCGACGGAAGTCTTCGCCACTCGCGAATATGATGTCGCGGTACAGTGGCGGCGCTCCTGTCATCACCACGTTGAGATCGACCTGATCGATTCGCCCCGAGATATCGTCCAAAACCACGAGCGAGTCTTCGATCTCCAGATCCAGTCCGGCTTCGATCAACGCCATGTCACCGTCTTCGGATAGCCATCCAGGTTCGGTCAGATATGATCGCACGCTCGCAACATTGGGATGCGATTCGATCTGCCCGATGAGTCTTCGGGCTTGATGATCGAATTCAGGCGAATACGGTGCCGCGCGTTGATGGTGGATTATGAAAAGTAGGGAGATTGGACTGAGGTCAAAGCGCTCGGTAATGAGTTTCTGCGCTTTGTACGACTGATACTCTTCGCTGGAAAAACCGCCGGGCAACAGTTTGTCCTGCACTCGCGAAGCGACTGGCAACATAGCCAGCAGGCACAATACCCAAGTGGCAACTACTAGATACCGGTATCGGAATATCCAACGGCCTGACTTGGCTAACATTTAAGCGCTCAGAACTGCATGCGGATTTAAGGGACGAAGACGCAACCTGCCGTTAGGCAGTTCATGGACGTTTCGTTGGATGTAACTTGATGCGGTGCGCCTTTGCTTCCGCGCCGCGTGCAGGCGCTAGGTCTTCTCGGCAACCGATATCGCGGCGGCTCGGTCAGTCTGATCCAACGCCACTATCTTTACGCCTTGTGCTGAACGTCCTGTTTCACGGATCTCGGCCAAGGTAGTCCTGACGATCTGTCCCTTGGAAGTCAAGATCATCAGTTTCCCGGTCTCGTCGCGGCGCAAGGCGTCGTTGATCACGGTTGCGGCTGCGACATGGCCAGTGTTACGAGTGATGCTCAGAGTGATGATGCCTCTGCCACCGCGTCCTTGGACCCGGTAATGCCGAAGCGCCGAGAGCTTTCCGCGACCCTTGGTGCCGATGATCAGCAAGTAGCCTTCGTCATCTACGACATCCATTCCCACCACCTCGTCGTCCTTGTCCAACCTGATGCCACGTACTCCACCCGCAATCCGTGATCTGGATGTGATGTCACGGCTCGGGAACCGGATGGATTGTCCGTTTTTGGTGACCATTATCAGATCATCATCGTCGCGCGCCATCGCCACAGAAATGAGTTCTTCCTTTGGCTTGAGCTTGTAGCAGTTTAGCCCGGCACGATTGATGTTTGCGAATGCTTCGAGCGTCATTCGTTTGACGTCGCCGTGCTTTGTCGCCAACGCGAGATAGGTGTCGGGCGCATGCATGTCGCTAACGACCATCATTTGCCGTACCGTTTCACCGGGTCCAATGTTGAATCCCAAGTTGTGGACCAAGGTGCCACGTGACTGTCGAGATTGGTCGGGCGGTAACTCGAACACTCTGGAGGAGTAAACCCGGCCGTGATCCGTGAAGAACAACAGCGTGTCGTGGGTGTCGGCAACTTGAAGGAATCCGGTAATGTCGTCGGCACGCGTCAATCTTTGGCTGCTGACGCCCTTCCCTCCCCGATGTTGTTTGCGGTACGTGTCGAGTTTGACGCGTTTGATGTATCCGCCATGAGTAAGCGTGATGACCACGTCTTCGTGCGGTTCGATGTCCTCGCGCTTGAATTCACCGAGTTCTTCCTGGTGGATAACCGTGCGCCGCTCGCTGCCGTACTTGCGCTTTAGCTGGTGCGTCTCTTTGATTACTTCTGCACTGACCTTCGAAGCGTCGGCCAGTAGCGCCTCCAACCGCTGCACCAGCTCGAGCAGTTCCTTGTACTCGTTCTCGAGCTTTTCTCGCTCTAACGCAGCCAACCGGCGCAACTGCATGTCCAAAATAGCCTGTGCCTGGACCAGCGAGAAACTGAATTCCGAAATCAATCCGACGCGTGCTTCCTCGACATCAGCGGATCCTCGGATGATCTGGATGACCCGGTCAAGGTTGTCGATGGCGATTCGAAGTCCTTCTAAGACCTCTAGCCTTGCGCGCGCTTTTTTGAGATCGAATTCGGCACGTCGGCGAACGACTTCTTCCCGGAATTCAATGTAGTACTGCAGTACTTGCCGAAGGTTCAAAACGCGAGGAGCGCCTTTGACCAATCCGATCATGTTTACGGAGAAAGAAGAGCGCAACGAGGTGTGCTTGTATAGATTGTTCATGACAATCGCAGGTGAAGCGGTTCGACGGAGCTCCAGCACGATGCGCATCCCGCGGCGATCTGACTCATCACGCACTTCGGACACACCTTCAACGCGACGCGTTTTGATCAATTCAGCGATGCGTTGGATCAACGTGGATTTGTTGACTTGGAACGGTATTTCGGTAAAGACGATGCGCTTGCGGTCTTGTCTGGCGACGTCTTCAATCTCGCCGGTGGCTTGAACGACGATCCGACCACGCCCGCTCGCGTATGCATTCCTGATACCCTCGGAGCCCCAGATGTGCGCGCCCGTCGGAAAATCGGGGCCTTTCACGTGCTGCATCAATTCATCGACGGTTGCGTTCGGGTTGCGCACGAGGGTCACAACGGCGTCGCACACTTCAGCAACGTTGTGAGGCGGTATGTTGGTGGCCATGCCGACGGCGATGCCAGAGGCTCCGTTGACGAGCAAGTTGGGCAGCCGGGCGGGAAGTACCGATGGCTCTCGGAGCGATTGATCGAAGTTTTCTTGCCAGTCGACGGTCTCGCGATCGATGTCACCAAGCATGAATTCGGTGATCGCGGCCAATTTGCACTCGGTATAGCGCATAGCCGCAGGCGGGTCACCATCAACACTCCCGAAGTTGCCTTGTCCATCGACCAACGGCTCGCGCATTGAGAACGGCTGCGCCATGCGGACAAGAGCTTCATAGACCGGAGAATCGCCGTGAGGGTGGTATTTACCCAACACATCCCCGACCAACCGCGCACATTTCTTGTAAGACGAACCGGGGCGCATACCTTGGTCGTGCATCGCGTAGAGAATACGGCGCTGAACCGGTTTCAGGCCGTCGCGAACGTCCGGCAATGCGCGCGACACGATTACGCTCATGGCGTAATCGAGGTAAGAGGATCGCATCTCCTCCTCGATGCCAATGGTCCGAATGTCGCCCACGTCAGAGCCGATTACCATGCCGATTTCACCTTAAAGAGATTCGCCGATTGGATCCTTTTCGCGGGCCTGAGATTCACTCTTAGTACGGCGCGCGAAAACGGAGTTTGACCTAGGCTAGATTCTAAACTTTCCCAATTCTCAACCCGTTGAATTACGACGCGTTCATTCGCGAAAGAGACGGGAATTCCATCGATATATGGCACTATTCGCCTGTTACGCGCTCCAAAAACGCCATCCAAACTGCATCAAATCCGCGCGGCATAGGATTTGCGCTGAAAACGTCCCATTGAATGCCAATTACCCATTGGTGTCCGGGCATTTCGAATGCCTCGACAACACGGTCATCAGCGATCGCTGAGGTCATCAAATCTGTCGCCAGATCTGCCTGCGAGATTCCGTTCCGGTGGTCGCACTGGATACTCAGCCATCCCGATCCACCGATGGTCGATGAAACCTTGGCGCCAGGAGCCAGGAAAATCGAACTACGTCTTCGTTCGTCGGTGACGGCATGGGCATGAGCGGTGGTTTCATGTGGTCCACCTCCATCGAGTGCGGCGTTGAGAAGATGCATTCCTGTAGCCGAGGCCAATACTGGGACGCTTGCACTTATGGCCTGCTGCACCGTTTCCGTGAGGTCAAGGTCGAAGGATTCGTCGAACGTCAAAGTGTTAGGCGCGTAGACCAGCAGACCCGTGGCGTTTGGCGGAAACTGCGCGTCAACGCGCTCGATTGCGATCTCGTTGTTGTCACATTCGACGGTCAATTGCTCCATAACTAGATCGTCAGGAGCTGCTACTGCGAGTAAGGGGTTCAATTCTCAGGCGCGACGCGCTAAAACGGTATGCCCCAGAGGCCGAGCCACTCGGTAAGCGAGTTTTCGGTCTTTAGGCCGGCTCCACGTATTGCCGTGCCCAACATTCGCTCAGTCTCGCGATCGCGTTCGCCGGCGGTTTCACCAGTCGGGACAAACGGGTAGTAGCTATTCCGGTCATAGCGGTAAATCAGATATGCATGGACGAAACCCGAACCGACCATCGAATTAGGGTTGACAGCGTGATTGGCGAAGTCGAACTCGAAGACCGCAGCAAGAAGGTTTTGGCCCCCGCCGTTCATCTGGATGGCGTTGGTTACGGTGAAGACCGAACTCAGGAGGTCCGCGAAATTGCCGTCGTTGAGGACCGCCCAGCGCATACCGTGTTCATCGTCTTTGAGTTCCCAAGCCGTCTTGGTGGATCCCGGGCCATCGTAAAGGATTCCGTCCAATTGATCGGATATCGCAGCCAAAATCGGAACTTCGTCGTCGTGGCGGTACACAACTCCCGCTTGGCGTCTCGGAGAGACCGCCTCGCCTTCGCGTTTGAACCCGTCAACCATTCGCGAGACGGATGACATCGAATCCCAAAGCGAATCTGCGGACTTCCGTCGACCTGAGAACCAACCCATCAGTTGCGGTATCCGTAGCGCATTTCCACCTCGAGATCGCGTAGTCGAGCGACGCGTTCCTCGATCGGCGGGTGTGTTGAAAACATATTGCCGGCGAATCCTCTGAGTGCAGGGGCGAACAAGAACGCCTGGGCGGTCTGCAACCGCCTGAGGTCTTGATCCGGTATGTAGTCCATGCCCATTGCTATTTTTTCCAAAGCGTCGGCTAGGCCACCTGGGTCGCCGGAGATTTCAGAGCCAGTGTGGTCTGCACCATATTCACGATAACGCGTCAATGCCAACACAAGCAACTTTCCGAGGAAGTAAACGAGTATCGTCACCAGATACGCGATCATAAATGGTGCCGAACCACCTCCGGTATCACGCCTGCCGAACAACATGTTGAAGAAGAACATGGTCATCAAGAAACTTGTCAGCGTCACGAAGAAGTTCGAGATTGCCAGAACCTTCATATCGCCGTTCGCAACGTGAGCCAACTCGTGCCCCAAGACGGCTCTGAGCTCGCGCCGAGTCAGGCGTTGGAGGATTCCGGTGGTTACAGCTACTAGGGCATTGTTGGGGTTTCGTCCGGTAGCGAATGCGTTCGGCATCGCGGATTCAATTATTGCGACCTTGGGCATCGGCATAGCGTAACGATCCGCCAGTTCACGAATCATGGCGTGAAGATTGGGCGCTTGGTCTTCTGCAACCTCTTTAGCTCCCGTCGACATCATCACCAAGCGATCGGACATGAAGTATTGGAAAACGGCAAATCCTAGGACAATGACACCGACGAACGCTAGTGGCATTCCAAGCCGCATCATTACGTACGCAAAGAGACCGTACAGGATTCCGATCAGCAGCATGGTGAAATACATGCGAGAAACGATGCCTGGATCGCGTTTGAGCTTTCTTACCGATTGATGGTTATTCATCTCTTCTCGTCGTCTCGAATTTCTCCTCGCAAAAACGACTACTCCAAGTGTCATCATTCATTAAGATTCAGTCTATTCCAACTTCAAGATACGATGCGTTCGAATCCATCAGATGCATCGCCATGAAACGGACGCTAAGGGACTCATGACTCAGAGCACGATGTTGCAGCATTTCGATGACGCACAACTCGAAGAATTCGAAGCGGTCGCGGTTGAAGCGGCTTCGACGGCCGGCACCTACGTGTTGGAGCGGATCTCGTCCCCGATGGAGATCGAATCGAAGACTGGAAGACCTGGACGGGACTTGGTGACCGATGTTGACAAGAATTCCCAAGTCATCATCTCCGACATCGTTACCGAACGATTTCCCGAGCACCAGTTCTTGGGTGAGGAAGACCAGACGGAGGAAGTTGATCCTGCGAAGGATTTGGTTTGGGCTGTAGATCCTATCGACGGAACCGCAAACTATGTGAACGGATCGATGACCCATGCGGTATCGGTGGCCCTAATGCATCGCGGATCTCCGATCGTCGGCGCAGTTTGGAGCCCCTGGCCAACATCGGACGACGGTGGGATCGTAGTGCACGCGCGCTTGAACGGCGGTACCAAGCGCGGCGGCGATACGATGCGTGTCCTTGAACCGACCGACGAATTGGGAAGACCGGTTTCCGGACGGTTGTCGGTGCTTCCGGGAAACGCTCGTAGCGCATTCAGATTTGATAGCCGGTTCCGGGGTCATGCTGGCGATGTCCGAGTTACCGGCAGTGCCTCCCACGAGATGGCGAGCGTTGGGACAGGCCTGTATCAATACGCCATCGGCGGTACGGCGGCCGTTTGGGACTTTGCTGCAGCGGTGATCATCGTACGGGAAGCTGGCGGCGACGTGATGATTCTCGCCTCGGATGGCAAATGGCGTGATTTCGACGGTTGGTCGCAACCCTACGCCAACAACGCCGCAACGTTTAAGAACCTTCGAGATTGGCGGGGCATCATGCTCGGCGCGCATCCCACGACGATGCGGTTTATTGCTAAGAACGTACAGTTTCGACGCCCCAGCCAGCTCAACAAATTCTGGCGACGCGGGCCGTGGCATGCACGCCGCGGGCATCGAGGTGGTTAAGCACCAGCGCTTTTCTGCCTCAATTTGTGATTCAGCCACCACTCGGCCGAGTCTGCAAGTGCCATCCAGCTAGCGTTGATGACGTTTGTCGACGCGCCGACCGTGCGCCAGACCTCCCCTTCAGCAGCCGATTCGATCGACACGCGAACCGAAGCGCCGGTTCCCAACGTCTCGTTCACCACGCGAACCTTGTAGTCAGTAAGGTTGATGCTGTTGATTTCGGGATGTTGGTCGGAGATGGCTTTTCGCAAGCCTCGGTTAAGAGCGTCCACGGGTCCATTGCCCTCGGCGGCTTCAAGGTAAACTTCCTCGTCGACCCGGATTTTCACCGTCGCCTCCGACAAAACGGGGTGTTCGCGACCATCATCCCTCCAACCGGTGCCGAAAGAAGCTCGGCGACGATTTTCCACGATAACCATGAAATCGACCAGCTCGAACGGTGGTTCATAGTTCGGCAGGTTACGTAGCACTACAAGCTCCAACGATGCGTAAGCGTTTTCGTAGGCGAAGCCCAGAGCTTCTTGGTGCTTGATATGCTCCACAATTCGCCTCGCGTCGTCGCGGGTCAATTCGCTGTCCAATCCCAAGTCTTGAATCAACCGCATCACATTTCCTCGTCCCGACAATTCAGAGATCGTGATGCGTGTGCCATTGCCGACCACGCTCGGTTCGATGTGCTGGTATGCGGTCGAGGATTTTTCAGTGGCGGCGGCGTGAAGACCGCCCTTGTGGGCGAACGCACTGATACCGACATACGGTTGGTACGGGAACGGGCGACGATTGACGATTTCGGAAACGAAATTCGAGACGCTCGTAAGTTCCGGTAGCTTCTCGGATCCGACGGCGTCGATTCCCATTTTGAGGTTAAGGTTCCCGATTACACTGACCAAATTGGCGTTGCCGGTTCGTTCGCCGTATCCGTTGATGCACCCTTGGATTTGGTGCGCACCTGCTCTGAACGCCTCTATCGCGGAGGCGACAGCGGTATCGGTATCGTTGTGCGTGTGGATGCCCAACACTGCGTCGTCCGGCAATTCCCGTTTGATTTCGCCGACGATCTCCGCGACCTCATAGGGCAAAGTTCCGCCGTTGGTATCGCACAAAATCAATCGTTCGGCACCCGCGTCGTAGGCTGATCGAAGGCAACGGATCGCGTAGTCGGCGTTGTCTTTGTAGCCGTCAAAAAAGTGTTCGGCATCGTAAAACACTCGTCGCCCATGCGATTTGAGATACGACACGGAGTCGGCAATCATCGCTAGGTTTTCTTCGACGGTCGTTTCCAAAACGACGCGGACCTGATACTCGGACGCCTTGCCGACGATGGTTGTGATCGGGGCCTCGGTTTGGAGCAAGGCCTGGATGGTAATGTCGTCGTCACAATCGGCATCTGCGCGCCGCGTGTTGCCGAATGCGGCGATCTGTGAGTGCCGCAATTCGATATCTTGCACGCGTCGAAAATATTCGTCGTCCTTTGGCGTAGCTCCCGCATAGCCGCCTTCGATGACGTCGATGCCGAACTCGTCGAGCAACCTTGTGATCGCAAGTTTGTCTTCGACCGACAACGAGATGCCTTCTTGCTGAGCGCCGTCTCGCAGCGTAGTGTCGTAAATCTCAGCCGTTCTCGTGCTTGCGGCAAGCGCTGCGTTGTTAGGACTGCTGGCTGTTTCGGTCGTTTGCATTTCTCGAGGATTCCCTACGGGCAAAATAAAACCCGTCCTGATTGAGGACGGGCGGCTCGAGTGCGGTTAATTCATCCAATGCGCACGTCCTTGATCGATGGGACGGGCCGCCGGGTCAACGATTGACCTGACGTGTTGCTCGCGGTACCACCCACCTTGCACAGTCCGGTTAGGAATCTACGCCTCTCATTACGTGCGTGATATCGGTTCGCCACCGCCTGGTTCTAATGACGCCGATCGGAGATTCCGAGGAGCGCTTTCTTCCAGAAGCTACGGAGCGATGTCAGGCGTACCCATCTAGATAATTCAAGAATTCGGGCTTCCCGTCTCCGATTAGCGGTCATGTTGACCACTACGCCTTTGAAACCTGTTTCAATTCGGAATCGTACATTACGCCCATTGACCGCGCAAGACTTGCTGTTAGTAGTGATGCCTGTTTGGGTTGTGTGCATAACTATCCGAGCTACGGCACGGTAGTGAGTTTCGGCATGGACCACGGTTGCTAGACCCTCTGGATTCCCGGCTTTCGCTGGACGACGGTAGTTGTGCACAGAACTCATTTGCTGTGAGTTGCTAGAATCAAACACGACATCGAAGATGGCGAGGTTGGAAACGCGCCTGCTTCGGCATCAAGGAGACACTCAGTTTGGAGCACTCAACTCACCTTGGAATTGTTGACGATTTGCAGGTTCTGACTTATGGCGAGCCAGGACAGCGAACCTTCAACATCACCGCCAACAGCGAACGCGGATCGGCGGTAGTCTGGCTTGAAAAAGAGCAGTTGTACAACATCGCCTTCTCGCTGAGCAATGCGCTCGAGAAGATGGATCAAGATGCCGATATCGCCGATCGGACCCTTTCCGATATGCCGCCAGATTCGGAAGGGGAAGTCGAATTCAAAGCGGCGCGCATCGCGATGCAGTACGACTCGGGCAAGAAGGTCTTCCTTTTCGCAGCGGCGGGCGTCGGATTGGAAGAGATCGAGGCGGGTGAAGAAGATCCTGATCCCGTCATATTGCAGTTTGGTTTTTCCCATCAGCAAGCTGTATTCATCGCTCAGCGCGGCATGGACATTGTCGCCGCTGGTCGACCAATCTGCCCGTACTGCCACATCGCGATCAACCCAGACGAAGACCACGTCTGCGAACGTCGCAATGGTCACGACATCGATCTTAGTGCCGCTATCGTCGACCAGCTCACGGACGATGAGGATTGAACATCCCAAGAAAAACTGCGGCGAATAGAGCCGCGGCGCCATGAATATGCAATCCGACTCGGTCGCCGGGTTGAGTCGGCAAGAGATCGAACGTCGGCTAAGCGAGTGGCCGATCACCGGCATCGGACTCCACCCAGGCGGTTCCAATTACGTATTTGTTGTTCGGCTGGCGGATGATGACGAGGAGGTTTACGGCATCTACAAACCCGCGGCGGGTGAACGCCCGTTGCGAGACTTCCCATACGGCACGTTGCACAACCGCGAGTTGTCAGCGTATGTAGTGGCCGACGAGTTGGGTTGGCCATCGGTTCCACCAACTGTCGTGCGAGAGGGGCCACATGGTGTGGGTAGCGTACAGCTATTCATCGATGCCGATTTCACCAAGCATTACTTCAACTTGCGCGACGAACGTCTTGACGATTACATGCCAATCGCGATGTTCGACGTGCTTGTCAACAATGCGGACCGCAAGGGAGGCGCTTGCCTTTTGGATGCCGACGGGCAGCTTTGGGCGGTTGATCACGGATTGACATTCAATCCTCTGGCGAGGCGGCGCACCGTGATGTTCGAATTCAACGGTACGCCCTACTCCGACGAATTACTGGAAAGTCTCGATGGATTCGTCTCCACCCTAGATGACACTGAAGCGTACCTACGCAAGATGTTGGCCGACACGCTGGACGATCACGAGATCGATTCTCTGGTACGGCGGGGCAAAGAGATGCTGGACGATCGATCGTTCCCGGTGCTGGATCCGGATTGGAATGTACCGTGGCCAATGATCTAAGGACGTTCAGCATAGACGAGGCACGCAGCATCGCGCTTGTCGCACAAGGGTTCGCTATTCCGCGCCCGAAAGTTGGGACCGTCGACGTCAACGATTTCGAGCGGGTCGTCCGCCAGATCAACATTGTGCAGATCGACTCCATCAACGTTCTGGTTCGGGCTCAATACATGCCGTTCTTCTCACGGCTCGGCGCATACCCACTCGAAATGCTTCACCGTTACGCGTATGAAACCCGCAACGTTTTCGAATACGCGGTGCACGTGGCGTCGTTCGTCCCGATCGACCACCTGCCGATGATTCGCCATCGGATGGCGGAGTGGCAACCTTGGCGTCAGTGGGCTGAAATGATGGCTGAACATCCTGGCATTGCCAAGGCGACGACCGACGAAATCGAGCGTAGAGGTCCTCTCGAGGTTGCAGACATCGAGAATAAAGGCGATCGGTACGGGCGACACTGGTCGACATCGACGGCGAAACTCGTTTTGGAGACTTCCCTGCACCAAGGCGTTTTAGCAGTTTCGGATCGGTTGAGATCAGCTCGCCGATACGATCTATTCGAGCGTGTTGTTCCGTCAGAGATATTGTCGGTTCCATCGCTCACCAGGATTGAGGCGCATCGCGAGATGATGCGGTTGGCGATCAGATCGCTCGGGATCGGTACGGTCGAGGATTGTGCCGATTACTACCGGATTAAACGCACCGTAGCATCCGCGGCGATCAGGCACCTGATTGAAGTCGGCGAGGTGGAACGAGTAAGTGTCGAGGGTGTTAAATCTGAGATGTTCGCGGTGACTGGGATCGAAGCGCCACGGAATTCGCTGAATGTTAGTGCCATCGTGTCGCCGTTTGATCCTGTCGCTTGGTTTCGGGACCGGCTTGAATGGTTATTTGATTTCGAGTACCGGATCGAGATTTACACGCCGGCTAAAAAGCGCAAGTACGGCTACTATGTGTTGCCGTTCTTGATGGGCAACCGGTTCGTTGCTCGCGTAGATCTGAAGGCGGACCGAAAAGCGAGGGTCTTGCGGGTACCGAGTGCGTTCTTGGAAGCGGGATGCGATGAGGAAGTAGTAGCTGGGAATTTGGCCACGGAGCTTCGGCTGATGGCGGATTGGCTCGGTATGGATCGCATCGTGATTGGAAGGCGGGGTCCGCTCACGCGCCCGTTACGGGCAGCCGTGAAATCGGGTTGAGCAACGTTCGAGGATTCGAACGTACAATTCGGCACCATCGCGCGACGTTGTCATCAGGACTCAGTACCCATGGGCACTACCACTTCCCGACTAACGGACGAACAGATAGCCGAGTATCACAAGAACGGATTCATCGGAGTGAACGATGTCTTCTCGATGGAGGAGGTCGAACAGCTACGAAATGTCACGGACGAGTACGTTCAACAATCTGCTGAATTGACCGAGCACACGGAGATGTTTGATCTGGACTTTGCGGCTGGTCACAGCGCGGAGTCACCAAAGTTGAGGCGCATCAAAGAGCCGCACAAACGGCATCCGGTTTACGAGGCGGCGATGCGCAAGGAGGGGTTACTGGATATCATCGAGCAACTTCTGGGTCCAAACATCAAGCTGCATCACACGAAGTTGAACATGAAGGCGCCTGGCGGTGGTGCTCAAGTTGAATGGCACACCGACTGGGGTTTCTATCCGGCGACGAACGATGACATCCTGGAGATCGGACTAACCTTCGACGACATGGAGATCGAAAACGGGTGTCTCATGGGCATCCCGGGATCGCACAAAGGTCCTGCGTTGAGCCATCATCAGGATGGGTATTTCATCGGCGCGGTTTCAGACGAAGATTTCGACATGGAAGCGGCAGTGCCGATTCGGATCAAGGCCGGGGGCGTTTCGATACACCACGTTCGGACATTGCATGGATCGGCCCCCAACGTCTCAGATCGTCCGCGTCGATTGTTGTTGATGGGCTACCAGGCCGCTGATGCTTGGCCTTTGAGCGGAGTCTCTGATTGGGAAGCTTGGACGGGAGACATGTTGCGGGGCGAGGCTACGAACAGGCCTCGATTGGAACCGGTACCGGTTGTCATGCCATTCCCGAAGCACCCCGAGCCATCGGGTTCGATCTTCGAATTGCAGGAACAGTTGGAGACATCGCACTTCGCAGCGGAACTTGACGCGGCGGGGATTCAGAGTCAGCATCAACAGCAATAAAGCTCGCACGCTGGTTGCGATTGCGCGGTGTAATCGCCGGGGGGCGTTGCACGGGCAGGCTCGTTAGCGTCAAGCCGGCTCGCGGGAGAGGTTGAGTTCTAGCAGGCGTTCCAGGATCGTGTCGTCGTCTAGATCGGCAGGGTCTTCGGACCAGCCGTATGCATCGAAGACAGCGCGGTCGAGTTTTTCGTGGTCGAGTTGGAGCCATCGGTTGTTGTCGTTGTAGATCTTTGTCAAGGTCATGTCACGGATCATGTGTTCGGGAGTGTCCTCGCGAGGCGTAGTCATGTTGTTTCGATGCCACATCATCGTCTTGACTACATCAGCGATCGCGTCTCGTTGCTCCGCGGTCGGTTCGGGGAATGGAAAGGTCTCGAAGCAAGTCGTGTGGGTGTATCTGAAACCGCTTTCACGATCGCGAACTTGAGTGCCCAACGCCCGCGACCACAATTCGTGGACGCGGGATTGCAGAATGCCGAGTGAGTAGTCGTCTTCCGTAGCGAATATCACGACCGATTCGTTCGGCAAGGTTTGCGACTCAACCCAGACGAAAAGTCGGTGCTTTGACACGCGGGGCGTCGCTATGTAGCGGCTAATCCGCTTAACAGCCGATCGCAGTCCTGGCCGAATGCTGGCGAATTGCCACCACGATACGTCGGCAGCACTTGGCGTTTGCGCGCGATGAGGTATTACTCGATCCTTGATCAATCGGTACGGAGCCTCGTATTCAACGGCTTCTGCTTCATTTGGTGAATCACTAAAATCGACGATCCAGCGATTGGAAGGGCGGTCAGTGATGTCCTTAGCAGTTAGTAGAGGTTTGACTACCAACGAGTTCGCCACTCCACTCGGATTGACCGCGACCATCAGTCCTTTGGCTTCGTCCTCAGAAATATCAAAAGGTCCGACGGGGATCACGCCCTGGAATGCGATGTCCAAGTTTTCTTGGAGTCGGTTAGCTTTGGTGAGGTCAGCTTTGCGAGAGCTTAGGTCTGGGTGAATCCGTTTTGTTGGCTGACCGTTAAGGGTGCGATCCGTCTCGGACCCATCATCGAAACCGACCATTGAAATATGAACGGCGGCCCCATCAAGCAACCAATCACGGTCGGATTCCGCGAAAAATATGTCGCCGGATTCTTTGATGTTCTTGAGGACGACTTGTGATCTACCGCCGCGGATCGCTTGAGTAGCGAGCAGGCCGGCCCGCTTTGTTTTGCCATCGGCAATTTGAGATCGCGCTTTCTCGAACCAATATGCGCATAGGTCGACTCCGTTTGGAACGTGTTCGCCCCATACTTTGTAGATGCGTTCGACAACCTCATCTCCCATCTCTTCTCGCATTCGCTTGTTGCCGAGGAATGGGGGATTTCCGACAATGAAGTCGACTTCAGGCCAATCTGCGGGGCGCGGCTCGGGACCGCTGTCGTCGACGATTGCGTCTCGGCAGTCGATGTTGTCGAGAGGATCTAGAATGGGATCGCGATTTTCAATGTTGCCGACGCGAGCTCCGTTCTGGAGATGTCCGATCCAAACGACGACACTGGCGAGTTGGTGGGCGTATTCGTCAATTTCGATGCCCAGAAGTTGCCGCGGATGGACATGCGGTTCTGGTGGATCGACCCCGAACTCGACTGCCCAAATGATGACTTCGCGCTCGAGTCCGTGCAACAGGTTCAATGCGACGTATAGGAAGTTGCCCGAGCCGCAGGCTGGGTCCAGGATGCTGACTCTGCCCAATCTGTCTACGAAGTCTTGGGCTGTCACGGCGGCCAGTTCTGCGTCGGCGGCCCCGATAGAGGATTTGACGTTTTCCCAATCTCTGCGGAGCGGCGTCATGACGACCGGTTCGACCAATGTCTCGATGTCGGCTCTGGAGGTGTAATGTCTTCCGTGTTGTGCTCTTTTTTCGGGGTTGTAGATGCGTTCAAAGAGAGTTCCGAAGATGGCGGGCTCGATTTGCGACCAGTCAAGGGCATCAGCTTGACGCACCAGAGGCATGATGGAAGTAACGATCTCAAGTTCGTTTTTGGAGCCGTCGAAGAGGCCACCGTTGAAACGTCTGATAGGAGGCGATGCGATGTGGTTTCCTTCGTTCATCCAGTCGAATAGCTGATCCAATCTAGCCGTTAAGACTTCAGAGGGCAAATCGCCGACTTCTTGGGTGTATTCGGTCATCAACTGTTTCTTCAGCAATCCCACGTCGCTGGCGAACATGCAGAAAAGGAGTTGGGAAAGAAAGCGGGCGATTTCGGCGTCTTTGTCGGGGTTGAATCGCTGTAGTTCGTCGGAGATATTCCAGAACACGTCTGCGGCGGCTTGGGTTAATTGGTCCGGCGTATTAGACGGTTTTAGGTTTCCAGGTTCGTGGAAGCAGTATCGTAGTACTTGGTAGACGGAAAGAGGAGATTCGCTGACGATACCGAGGGCGCTTTTGCGGGTTGCGTTTTGTTCTATGTCATGTAGGTCTTCGAGGGTAATGGTGTAGGTATCGGAGACAGTGCCGGTGAAGTTGGTGTGGATGCGAATGGTCTCGAAATCAGAGACGATCAGTAATGGGGGGTTGCCGAGGCCGTCGCGGTAGCGCAGTGCTTGGGAGTAGGCGTCGTCGAGGTTTTTGCCCGGCTTTTTGTACTCCATCACGAAGGAAGACATCGGCAACGCCGTTGCGGTCGCCTGGCGTTGGCGCGGATTTCTGGAAATCGAAATCTTGATTTTCTAGGTCGTCAGATGGTTTTTCAACTCCGACGATTTCACAGATTTCGTTGAAATGGGCTTGATAGTGTTGGGGTTCGGTGCCTTGATAGCCGTGCCATTTGAAACGAAAATCGTGCACCTTAGATTGGATGCCGTTTGGTGCTGACATCGACGGATTTATGGGTTCGTCCATCAGCAACATCGGCTGATCTCGGAGAATGTTCTCAGGTCTTGGAGAATCGGAGCTCAAAATCTGGTGGTCATGACTTTTGATTAATGTAGTTAATCATTTTCGCACGTCATTGTCCGTTGATTCGAGTGGAGTGGCGAAGAGACGGCGATGATCGTGAATCAGCGCGTCACTTCGACATAGGCGTCGCCATCGGTTGCGATGTGGACCTCGGTGACCGTTGAATCTTCGGAAATTCGGAAGGCGCGGACGATGGGGCGGGTCTTTTCGACTAGGGACACGAGCACGTAATATGGTTCGGTCCACCACGATTGGACGGCGTTGTTGACGTCGGTTTGGGATGGGTAGGCTTGGGTGTGGGTATGCGAGTGATAGATGGCGACGATTTTTCGGCCTTTTGCTTCGGCGTCGGATTCGGCGCGCATTAGCTCCATGGGTGACATCTCGTAGCGACGGATCGGTTCGGGGTGTGCGTTTTGGATGCGTCTCGCCTCTTCGGCATTGTCGTCGGCTCCGATGAGGACTCCGCAGCACTCTTCGGGATCGGATTCGAGTGCGTGCGAGATCATGCTGGCGAGGACGGTCTTGGGAATCAGGAACGGCATTTTGGTGGGTTTTCTTGTGTCGGCTCTCGGAGCAGGAGTGCGTTGTGGCAATGATTGAGGTTAGCGCTTAACCTTGCGTCTAGTCGATATCGAGGTCAAGCTAGTCGAAGGACGCATCTGAGATGAAAGTATCTAATGTCGAGACGTTTCTCTGGGATCCGGGCGCGGGAAAGAACTTCCTATTTGTGAAGATCGAGACGGACGAAGGCATCACCGGCTGGGGCGAAGCGTACACCCAAGCGGATCGTGACACGCAGATCGAGGAGCACGTTAAGCAACTCGCGCGGTATCTGGAGGGACGGGATCCGTTTCACATTAGGCATTTCCTCCATGTGGTGCATGAGGATTTTGCGACGAAGCGAGGAGGAATGGATCTGCACTGCGCGGTGAGCGGCATCGAGATCGCGTTGTGGGATATCGTCGGCAAGGCGACGGGGCGACCGATTTACGACTTGCTTGGCGGGCCAGTTCGTCCGCGATTGAAGCTGTACGCGAATGGCTGGTCGGGAGGTGCTTCAACGCCAGAAGAGTATGGAGAGATCGCGGCAACAGTGGTCGCTGAGCGCGGCTTCAAGGCGTTGAAATTCGATCCCTTCCCGGGGCCGTGGACCGAGTATCCGCCACGCGAGACGTTGGAAGAGGCGGTGCGAACGGTGGCCGCGGTGCGGGATGCTGTGGGGCCAAGCGTGGAGTTATTGATCGAGGTGCATCGACGACTAGCACCGATGAACGCAATACGTGTGGCGCGCGAGCTAGAGCCACTGAAGCCATATTGGTTTGAGGAGCCCTGCCCTCCTGACAGCATTCCTTCGATCAAAGAAGTGAAAGAGAACACGACGATACCGGTAGTGACAGGCGAGGCGTTGTATACCCGATCGGGATTCCGCGAGGTGTGCGAGACACGGGCGGCGGACATCATCAACCCTGACATCTGCAACACTGGAGGTATCTGGGAACTGACGCAGATTGCGGCGATGGCGGCACCGTTCTACATCGGTGTTTCGCCGCATGGTTGGAACTCGACATCGGTTGGATGCGCAGCAGCGATCCAGGCGTCGGCCGGAATGCCGAACTTCTTGATCTACGAATACATGGTCGGCGTGGAGGCGGTTTCGCGGGATGTAACGATCGGGTATTTGGAACCAGAGGATGGATACATCGAGTTGCCCACGGGACCCGGGTTGGGCATCGATGTCGACGAGCAAGCGCTCAAGGCTCGTCCTGCGGTAACGCGGACGCGTGGGAGCGTCAGGACCGTTGAGGATGAGAGGAAATGGCACTGAGGGGAAACTCTTGACCGTAGTTAGATGAATTGCGGCGAGGATTGAATCAAAGACGCCCCGCCGGGTTGGCGGGGCGTCTTTATTTTCAGAGAGTGAAGCGAACGCTTCGTCGCCCTTGACTGGGGTACTTCTTGGCTTAGAAATACATTCCAGACGAGGTCGGGATGACTGAATTGCGTCGTTTTCGGGGTTCGGGGTAGTGCGGCATCCGCGCGACCGAGTCGCCCAATAGCGTCGCGTGTTGCATTTCACGCTCGCCTACCAGCTTCGTGTCGAAGCCGTGGGATAGCCTCTGTAAAGCTTGGTTCAACGCCTGTTTCACTTGTCATGCTCCTTTCAAGGAAGTCTTTTGGTCTGGCGATCACTCAACCGCCATATTTCCATTAAACATCTTGTTGAGCAAGGATGCGACGTTTTTCGACGCTGTTTTTGGATGTTTCATTGATACGATTCGATCTAATAATCGGGCTAATACAACGATTACATCCATTACTCACCCAATATTAGACTAATATTGGTGCTACACGACGATTATAGGCCGTTATTCGTTGATTACGAAATTCGTAATCAATAGTACATTTCAACTGCACTGACGATGAATTGCGATAATTCGCGTCGAATTACTCACTGTGACGCGGGACGAAGATGCTGGACTGTGGTCGCCGTTCTTTCGATGCTTTCCCAGTCGAAGAGCTGGGGGATGCCTTCGACGTTTGCCCAAAACCGCTGCTGATCGTGTCGGTGGGGACTGCCCGGGTTTCCCGAAACGCCAAGTGGCACTACCCATCGGCCGGCGGACCAGTTCCCGGGATCGTGAAGGTATCGATTAACTGGCCCCGAGCCAGTTCGGAAGTTCCATGAGGGTCGTGACCCCGTGGCGAATGGCACGTCGCCATCGCCAGCAGTGCCGATAGCTGGGGCGTCTAGTTCGTCATCTATTTCTGGGAAGACCATCGAAAGTGGATGCGCTTGTTTTGTGATGTGCACTTCGGCCCAAGTGACCGCGGCGACGGCGCCGAATCTGCGCACAAGTTGATTGGCTGCCGCAGTCAGGCTTTCGGCGAGAAAACTGCCTACCGTGTTGTGATGTGCGAGGAATTGCCGACCGTCGCCGCTTTCGAGTGAGTTGATGAAGGCTGGTTTAAGTTGGCGGCGAAGATGGTCGATGGCGTTGAAATCTGGTTTTTCCGTGAACTCGTCGAGGTTAACACCGTAGTTTTGTTCCATCAGGCCCAGTGAAACCTCGTCGTTGAACGCGCTGTAGACGACGGCGCCGACGGAATCGGCATCGAGTCTGCCGTCCCAGTTGCGTAGGATTTCGAGGGCAGATCGAGCATCGTCGTTGCCAAGTGCGTTGGGATCCAGGTCGGCCAGACAGGCGAGCAGTTTAGCTCCGGGTACAGTTTCGGTGTCGCCGTGGAATGCGGCCATGTCTTCGACATTGACCTTCTCGC
Organism: Dehalococcoidia bacterium; assembly: GCA_965208645.1. Lineage (GTDB taxonomy): Bacteria > Chloroflexota > Dehalococcoidia > Lucifugimonadales > Lucifugimonadaceae > Bin127. The sequence goes on from OZ242350.1 coordinate 2,751,109, forward strand.
CGTTGGCCTTGGCTTCCTCGATGTGAGTGATGATGCGGCGCGCTCGATAGTCGGGACCGAAGGTCGCGGACAGGAAGTAGGGATAATCGTCACCTACGACGCGTTGGTTGCAGGTTACGGCCCACCCGGTTTCCGGGTTTCGAGCCCGCGGAAGGTCTTCATCAGGTATGTACCCTTGCCACTCGTATTCCCCAGACCAACCTTCGACGGGTCCCCAACCGTTGATCTCGTTGCGGATCGGTATGCGGCCTTTCAGGGCGTATCCAAAGTTGCCGTGTATGTCGGCATAGGGGTAGTTGTTGACGCGGTCGGTCCAAGCGCTGAGGGCTTGCTCAAACTCATCGGCGTCTTTGCATTTCATCGCGTTGAGAGTGGCATCGACCCATGGTGTTGCGTCGTTGGAACCGGGATCGGCGAGCGCGATTCCCCAACCAGAGTCGACACTTCCGGAGATGATTGGGCCGTGGTGAGTTCTGACGACCTCGATGGTCTGGGATTCGTCGGCGCGGACCTTTAGGCACTCGCGCGCAAGTTCGGCGGTGCGCCATTCGCCGCGGAATAGGTATTCGACACCACTTTCGCCGCGCCGAAGTTGCTCAACGTACAGGTCTTGGGTGTCGACTCCGCCATGCGTCATACCCCAAGCAACGTATCGGTTGTGAGCGAAATGCATGACGAGCGGCATTCCGGGGATCGAGTGGCCGAGGACATCGAATTCTGGTGTGCGGATATGGACTTGGTAATAGACGTTGGGAATCTCGAGGCCGCGGTGCGAGTCGCCACCGACCATGGGCAGTCCGGACGAAGTGAGGTCGCCGGAGACGGCCCACCCGTTGGATCCTCCATCGACCTCCCTCAGCGGGGCGGTTGCGCTGACGATAGAACGGAGTTCTGCGACGGCGTTCTGTGCTGGACCGTCGTAGACGACTCCGGGCGGCACCGTGAGGTACATCCCGGGTTGGTATCCGGGTGAAAGTCGCGCGGTTCGTTCGGCACCGATCTTGGCGGCAAGGGAGGCGCGCCAGAGTTTGGCCTGGAAACTACCTTCGGCGCTGTTGCGGACTTTGTATACGACAATGCAATGCCAAGATTGCCACGGTTCGGGAACGGTACCGAGCAGTCGGTACTCGTACGGCAGCGGGTTCTTGGAATCGATAAATGCGTTGACACCATCGGTATACGCGTCAAGGGCGATCTTGGCATCATCGCTGCAGAGATCGTAGTCGGCGCGCGACACCGCTTCGAAATTGCGTCGTCGCATGAGAGTATCTTCAGTGAGCGCCGACGATCCGAGATACTCAGCAGCGCGTCCGAGACACCGCATACGGTCGAAGTCCACCTGCCAAAGCCGGTCTTCGGCGGTTGCGTATCCTTGGGCGAAAAAGGCGTCGTAGCCGTTGTCTGCGATAATGTGCGGAATGCTCCAGCGGTCGCGGTAGACCGTGGCACCAGATACGATCTTGGTAGAGGTTACTTCGTCGGTGAGGTCGGGAAGGAAGTCTCGGAGCATGGTTGGATTCAGGTTGGTCTTCTAGATTTCGGAACGCGACCGCGTCCACAGTTTAGTATCGACGATATTTCGTATATCAAGCGTTCCATTGGCGACAAAATCGACGTGATCACGAAGGCATTGGCAACACTCGCAACCGCGGTTGTAGTGGTTGCGAATGTTGCGTGTGGGGAACGTGCGTCTGAGCCGGATGTCGGAGATTTGACGGATATTGTCGAGCCGTTTGCAATCGAAGCGTATCAGGAGTTGCAACCCGAGCCGCAGATCAGATCGATAGATCTGCGCATCGACACTGGGTTCGACGAGAGGGAGAAGCTCCCCAGGGATGCGATTTCACCAATCTATTCGCCGAAATACATCTCGGTTGCCGAGTCAAACTTGGCTGATGACGAGTTGGTGATGGGAATCGACATAAACGGCGAATCGAGAGCGATGCCGGTTGGATTGATGCGTTTCCGGGAGATGGTGAACGACGTAATTGGTGGAGTGCCGATCTTGGCGACGTGGTGACCGCTCTGTTACACCGGTCTCGTGCATGACCGGAGGATTGGAGCGCAGACCTATACATTTGGAAATGAAGGTGCGCTATTCAAGGGAGCGATGACTTGGTGGGACTGGGAAACGAGCTCGATCTGGTCGCAACCTTGGGGCGCGGCGATATCAGGAGAGCTTGAAGGCGAAACACTGGTTCTGTTGCCAGTGGAGGTATTGCGATACGGCAATTGGAAGGAACGGCATCCGGAGACGCTGGTGTTGGTGGATGAGCGGAACGCGACGTTTGCGTATGGTCACCATCCGGCGGCGAACACGTTCGTCTTGGGTGTGGATATCGGTGGTGAAGCGGTCGGGTATTACTTCGGAAGCATCGCGCAGGCGGGCGTAGTGAATCACGCTGTTGGGTCGCACGAAATCGTTGCTTGGGCCGATTGGGAGTCGCGTGAAGGCCACATTTTCCTGCGTGCCCCACGCAAGCTACGTGACGGAGCGGCGAATGCTCCAAGCACTCTCACGTTCTCGGCATCTGAATCGGCTCGGCGAATTGAGGACGATCAGACTGGATCAGTTTGGGATGTCGAAACTGGAGTGGCTGTGTCCGGGCCTCTTGCGGGCAACGTTCTCCAACGCGTTCCGTTTATCAGTTCGTTCGACTGGGCATGGGAGGATTTCTACCCATCGACGGAGTTCTTCGGACACCGCGAGGATCGGGTGCCGGCTTCGTGACTGCCCTCGAACGAAGCGGGGCGGTGTCACGACAGTTATCCGATGATGCGTCCGGCGATAGCGTCGCCCATGTCCGAAGTACCGATGGCCTCGCCTGGCTGGGTGGCCAAGTCGGGTGTTCTGGCTCCGTCTACCAGCACCGCGGCGACGGCATCTTCGATGGCGTCCGCTTCGTCGTCGAGGGCGAAGGAGTATCGGAGCATCATGGCCGTAGAGAGTATCGACGCGATGGGATTTGCAACGCCCTGCCCTGCGATGTCAGGAGCCGAACCGTGAATTGGTTCGTAAAGAGCGCGTTTGCCGGCACGTCGCGGACGGCGGTTGGTGTTATTGGATTTAGGAATCGACGACAGCGAAGCGGAGGGTAGCATCCCCATCGATCCGCCGATTACCGCGGCTTCGTCAGAGAGAATGTCGCCGAAGGTGTTCTCGGTGACGACGACATCAAATTCGGCCGGATTGGTGACGAGTTGCATTGCCGCGTTGTCTGCCAGCATGTGGATGAGTTCGACGTCGGGATATTCGACTCCGATCTCAGTCACGATCTCGCGCCAAAGTCGACCGGTCTCGAGGACGTTCATCTTGTCGAGTGAGTGGAGTCGTTTGCGTCGGCCGCGCGCGATTTCGAACCCGACACGCGCGACGCGTTCTACTTCGCGTTCACGATAGGTGAGCGTGTCGACCGCCGAACGGCCGCGGGAGTTGGCCCAGCGCTTTTTGGGTTTGCCGAAGTAGAGCCCGCTCGTCAATTCACGTACGATGACCATGTCAACGCCTTCTAGGCGTTCGGGGCGAAGTGGACTAGCGTCGATTAGCTGTGGGTATACCTTGACTGGCCGAAGATTGGCGAAGAGGTCCAAGTCTTTGCGAAGCGTCAAGATGCCATCTTCAGGACGGGTTTCCGCTTGTGGGTCGTCCCATTTAGGACCTCCGACCGCGCCAAAGAGCACTGCGTCGCATCCTTTAACGATGTCAAGCGTCTCTTCCGGAAGCGGCGTCCCGAATTCATCGATCGCTCGTCCGCCACACGCACCCATGACGAATGAAAACGTGTGATGGTAACGGCGCTCGATGGCGTCAAGTATCTTGACGGATTCTGCGGTCACTTCAGGGCCGATGCCGTCTCCGCCGAGCACAGCTATTCGAATGTCCATGGTTAAATCTTTCGTTTTGTTGGATGTTGGTTTTGGGTTTTCAATCGGTTTGAGCCGCGTTCAGACGCGAAGATTCGCCGCTTGGTCGCCCGGTTATGGGAACGCTCTTACCAACGAGGTGAGCGGACCGCCTCAAAACGGTCGATTTCGTCGCCGTTTTGCAATGTGATACCGATGTCGTCGAGACCCTTCAAGAGGGAATTTCGACGGAAGGGATCGAACTCGAAATTCGCCGAGAAACCGCTGTCGTCGAATACCGTCTGCGTCTCGAGATCGACTGTCAGTTCGTATCCGACGCCTTTCAACGCGTTGCCCATTATGTAGTCAACTTCCGTTTGACTCAGCACGATTGGCGCCATGCCGTTCTGCATGCAATTGTTCCGAAATATATCTGCGAAACTCGGAGCAATGATTGCTCTGAATCCCATCTCGTTGAGGGCCCATGGCGCATGCTCACGAGAAGAACCTGAACCGAAGTTGCGACCTGCGACTAGGATAGACGCGCCTTGGTACCGGGCTTCGTTGAGAATGAAGTCTGGATTGGGGACACCGTCCTCCAAGTACCGCCAATCGAAAAATGCGTATTCACCGAATCCGGTCCGCTCAATTCGTTTGAGGAACTGCTTTGGGATTATCTGGTCGGTATCTACGTTCACCCGATTTAACGGAGCGACTCTACCACTCAATCTCGTGAATTTTTCCATCTCACCTTCCAATGCGAGTAATCTCGCCTTTATCGACCACGCCGATTCTTTCTTTCTTCCTTTGCGCGTTGTTGCTCTTCTTGTTTCTTTAGAGCCTCTGCCAACGGGTCCACCGGAGGCGGCGGAGTGACAGTGATCAACCCGATTTTCTCGAATTTCATCTCTTGAATCGTGTGTAGCTGCCTTAGCATCAACACCGCGGTAATACCAAGGAAAATTAGCAAAACATCAGACAATAATAGCAGGTCATTGGCTTCGATCAGCTCAGGAAGCGTTTGGGCGTTGACAAATCGCGGCACCGTGATTGGGTTGAATATCCAGCTCGCAACCCAAAGGATCCACCATAAACCGAGGATCGCCCGTAACTTGCCCTGTTTTTTCCACGCCGTCGCATCATCCGTGTCGACATTAGGATCGCTACCCTTGAACATCTCCATCATTACTTGCCCGGGGCGGAACAGGTTCATGATCGGAATGAAGTGATGCAGCACTGCCCATTCGGGAGCGTGTTTTTGCTGTTCGGACTTGAGGGGCAGCAGGTTCCGACTAGCGCGGTGGACGAGTGAGAGGTAGGGGAAGGCAACTACGATCACGACGGCGATGACCAAGAGCCAGATAAGCCGCGATCGGTCTTGGCTCTTTTGGAAATCTTCGGCGTATTTCAATGCCCGTTCGCATCCCGGATATTCGGACGCTCTGGTGGATATCGACTTAACGATGGCGTCTACATTCGGGCAATCCAATCCGGTTTCGTCGGCGAACTTCAACAGGCCATAGGAAGTCCAAACCGCGGTGCAGATTCTGACTGTTTCGGTTGATTCGATTTCGACACCGGTCGTGACCGCTTCATCGTCGGGAATCTCAGTTGTTGTCTCTGGTGTGTAGTCGTCGTAGTTCCAACAAACCAATCCTCGCTCCTCGACGAACTCGGAGACTCTGATCGGATCGGATGCGCCATCGGGACACTCGGAAGTCGACAACCCACCGCTCACATACGCGCATTTGAACTCCTCACCGCCTTCTCTTTGCGCGTAGGACCCGGCGGGTTCGATCTGTTGGGCAAGGTCGGAACTGGGAGGAATGTCGGTGATGCCTTGATCGATCCACTCTTGGTATCGCTGGGAGTTGCTGTAGTCGGTGAATGCGAGCCATACGAGAACCAGGCACCATAATCCCATTGCGACGGTGACCCACCGCATGTTCTGCTCGTTGCTTTCGTAGGTATAGGGCTCGTATCGAGCGATGCGTATTTCGTCGAGTCGTTGGCGACCGGTGAGGCGTCCGAATAATCCCGGTTTGCGGTCTTCGGAGTCTCGTCGGGCACGGCGCCGTCTTGGCGGAGTGTAGATGCTGCTACCGGGTTCCGAACCGTCGGAGGGCTGTTCCGATCGGTTCTCATCAGAAGCCGCCGCACTGGTTCGAACGTCTTGGTCGGTGCGGCGACGTGGCCTGCGGTAGATGCCGCTGGCCCGATCGGCATTATTCGCCCCTTCATCAGGGGCGCGGTTATCCGATTCTTCAGGTGGTTTCGTCATTATTCAGTTTGCCGCGTTTGCCGCGTCAGTCCCAATCCCGCACATCGACGAAGTGGCCTGCAATTGCCGCGGCGGCAGCCATTGCTGGACTAACAAGGTGGGTTCGCCCACCTTTGCCTTGTCGACCCTCGAAGTTTCGGTTCGACGTCGAGGCGCACCGCTCACCGGGCACGAGGATGTCGGGATTCATGCCGAGACACATGGAGCAACCCGATTCTCGCCACTCGAATCCGGCATCGGTGAAGATTTCGGAGAGACCTTCCCGCTCCGCCGCCCATTTGGTAAGTGTGGATCCGGGCATGACTTGGGCGCGCACACCTTGTGCGACTCGTTTGCCTTCAACTATCGCCGCGGCGGTTCTGAGGTCTTCGAGGCGAGCGTTAGTGCAGGAGCCAATAAATACCCGGTCGAGGCGGATGTCTTGCATCGCTGTGCCGGGATCCAGAGCCATGTATTCGAGGGCGCGTTGGGCGGACTCTTGATCGGCGGGATCATTGAAGTCGTCAGGGCCGGGCACGAAATCAGAAACCCTAGCTACTTGCCCCGGGTTAGTTCCCCAGCTGATGTACGGTTCGAGCTCTTCACAGTCAACTTCGACCAGAGTGTCGTACTCGGCACCGTCGTCGGTTGCCAATTGGTTCCACTCATCGCATGCCGCATCAAAGGCATCGCCTTGCGGAACAAATTTGCGCCCTCGCATCCACTCGAACGTCGTGTCGTCCGGCGCGATCATACCGGCGCGGGCACCGCCTTCGATGGTCATGTTGCAGATCGTCATCCGACCTTCCATGTTCAGCGCACGGATGGCTTCGCCGGTGTATTCGATTACGTGGCCGGTTCCGCCGGCGGTACCCATCTGTCCGATGGTGGCGAGAATCATGTCTTTAGCCGAGACACCGATTGGGAGTTCGCCGTTGAAGCGAACCTCCATGGTTTTCGGTGTGCGCTGACGAAGGGTTTGGGTGGCTAATACGTGTTCGACTTCGGATGTGCCGATGCCAAAGGCGAGGGAGCCGAATGCGCCGTGTGTCGAAGTGTGTGAATCGCCGCAGACGATCGTCATGCCGGGTTGGGTGTAACCCTGTTCCGGGCCGATAACGTGGACGATGCCCTGCCCACTGGAATCAACATCGTAGAGCGTTATGTCGAAATCGGCACAGTTCTTGCGGAGCTCCTCAACCTGTTGCCGGGCTATCGGGTCGCGGATTTCCTCGGACCGCGTTTCGTCAGTGGGGACGTTGTGGTCTACCGTGGAGATCGTGAGATCTGGACGCCGTACGGTACGGTCGGTGAGACGTAAACCCTCGAAAGCCTGCGGCGACGTGACTTCGTGCACCAAGTGCAGGTCGATGTAGAGGATTGCGGGTTCGCCTTTCGGTTCAGCAACGAGATGCGCGTCCCAGATCTTTTCGAACATCGTCTTCGGCATTTTCACCACCTGTCGGTTATGTTTCCTTGCTAGGCTCACGGCCCGGCAACGCCGCTCGTCAACCTACGTTTGTTATCACTTTAAGTTCGACGGCATCCTCTGGTGCCGAACCGAATCTATTCTCGCCTTCATTGCCTTTGACGAACGCAACGCTGACGAGCGCCACGCTCCATGCTAGATGGGAGACGATCTCGATCGCCAGCGGCGCATCGGTCCAGAAGAAGGATGTCAACCATCCACCAGCGAATATTACCAGCGGAATAATCGTCCAATAATCAGTGCGACCCAGATCGTGCGTTCGACCGGCAAACGCTCTCGCTACTAGGAACAGCAACAACGACGCCAGTAAAAGATCGACCCAAAGCCCCGCGACACCGAGGCGGTCCAATGCGAACTCGACCGCCAGCGATACAGCGAAGATCAGCAAGACCTCTACGACGTACGTCCGCCGATTGGTCCGCCGATGCCGTCTCTCAACTTCGGTGACAGCGGTTCTGTGTCCCAATAGGATCATTCGATGAATCCGGTCGTTCGTCGATTTGAACGCAGTGAATCGACGAACAGGATAATGCTCAAACCGTCCCGGAAACGGGATGGCTCTCCAACTCGTTGATCATCAAAGCCCGGTTGATAGCGTTCACGTATGCCTTCGCCGATGCTACTACGATGTCGGTGTCCGAGCCGCGGCCCGAGTAGATCGATCCATCATGGTAGATGCGAATCGTAACTTCGCCGAGAGCGTCGATGCCTTCGGTTACCGAACTTACTGAAAACTCGGTCAACTCCACATCCATATCGACGATGGAGTCGATCGCTTTGCATACCGCGTCGACAGGTCCGGTACCTTCGGAGGATACCTTTCGGCCGTCGTCGTCTGGAGTGGTCATGGAAACTTCGGCGGTCGGCATTTCGTCATTACCACAAACGACTCGAATCTTACCGAGTTTGTACCTGCGATTCGTATCAGCGTACCGGTGCTGTTCCCGCATCAAGGCTTCCAAGTCGGCATCGGTGACTTCGCGTTTGTTGTCCGCCAAATCTTTGAAGGCCACAAAGATGTTGCTCAACTCCTCGTCGGTGAGTTGGTATCCCAAATCGCTCAGTCTCGCGCGCAGCCCTGCTCTGCCCGACAGCTTTCCCAGCACCAAGGTTTCGCCGCGCCATCCGACGTCTTCCGGTCGCATAATCTCGAAGGTCGTTCGCTCCTTCAGGTATCCGTCTTGGTGAATCCCAGAAGAATGTCGGAACGCGTTTTGACCGACGATCGCTTTGTTGTACTGGACCGGGAAGCCGAATATGCTGCTGATCATGCGGCTGGTCGGATTTATCTCGCGAATGTTGACGCCGGTGTAGACGCCGTAGTGGTCTGGCCGCGTCACGATGGCCATCATGACTTCTTCCAAGGCCGCGTTTCCAGCGCGTTCTCCTAGACCGTTTACGCATCCCTCAACTTGCCGAGCGCCGTTTTCGATTGCCGCCAGCGAATTGGCTACCGACATACCCAGATCGTTATGACAGTGGACGCTCACGATCGCATTGTCAATGTTGGAGACGTTCTCAAACACGCCCTTGATCAAGGCACCGAACTCCACCGGGTTGGAGTATCCGACGGTGTCGGGCACGTTCACGGTTGTTGCACCGGCATTGATTGCGGCTTCCAAGATCGCGTAAAGATACTCGGGTGCGGTGCGTGAGGCATCCATCGGCGAAAACTCGACATCTTCGACGTAAGACTTTGCCTTTTCCACAGCTTCGACCGCCATGTTCATGATGGTCTCACGGTCTCGGCGCATCTGATGCATGAGATGAACATCGGACGATGAAATGAAGGTGTGAATACGCGGATTTGCCGCGCCTTCAAGGGCGCGTGCCGCGGCTTCGATATCGGAGGGCACTGCTCGAGCCAGTGAACAGATCACCGACCCTTCGACCTCGTGAGAGATGCGGCGAACCGCTTCGAAGTCGCCGGGGGAACTGCCTGCGAAACCGGCCTCGATTACGTCGACGTTCAACTTGCCGAGTTGGTGCGCGATGCGGACCTTTTCGCCGACGGTCAAACCCGCGCCTGCCGATTGTTCTCCATCGCGCAGCGTTGTATCAAAGATGATTACTTGATCTGCTGAGTTTGCTGTTTGCGTAGTCATTTTGTCGCCCCTGGGTTTCAGTAAGCACCGAAACATCCGAAACGGCCATTCGTGATTGATTTGCCTAAGTCGTGGATTCGAGCCACGGCATCATTGCTCGTAACTCTTTGCCAACTGCTTCAACTGGGTGCGCTAGGTTTTCCTCTCGCATCCGCTTGAACCGGTGAAGACCTTCATCGTTCTCGGCGATCCACTCGCGCGCGAAGCGACCGGACTGGATGTCGTCCAATACGCGTCGCATGTTGTCTTTCACCGAATCGTCGATTATCTCAGGACCTCGGCTGTAGTCGCCGTATTCGGCTGTTTCGCTCACTGAATAGCGCATGTACTCGAGCCCACCTTGGTAGATAAGGTCAACGATGAGTTTGAGTTCGTGAAGAACTTCGAAGTATGCGGATTCTGGCTGATATCCCGCTTCGGTGAGAACCTCGTATCCCGTCTTGATGAGTTGGGTTACGCCACCGCAGAGCACAGCTTGTTCGCCGAATAGGTCGGTCTCGGTCTCTTCCTTGAAGGTAGTCGTAAGGATTCCGGCACGTCCGCCACCCACACCCTTGCCATAGGCGAGCGCGTTTTCCATAGCGTTGCCTGATGCGTCTTGATCGATGGCAACGAGACATGGAACGCCAAGTCCACGTTCAAAGACTGCGCGCACTCGATGCCCCGGAGCCTTGGGTGCGATCATCACTACGTCGACGTCTGTCGGAGGTTTGATCTGTTCGTAGAAGATCGTGAAACCGTGGGCGAACAGGAGCGTCTTGCCTGCAGAGAGGTTCGGTTCGACATCATCCCGGTATACCCCGCCCTGGATGGTGTCCGGCAGGCAGAACGAGATCAGATCGGCACGTTCAGCGGCTTCGGCGTTGCTCAACACTTCGAGGCCGTCGGCCTCGGCCTTTTCGCGGCTACTGCTACCGTCGTAAAGTCCGACGACTACGTTGAAGCCGTTGTCTTTGAGGTTTAGCGCGTGGGCATGTCCCTGCGAACCGTAGCCGATCACGGCTATGGTTTTGTCGCGCAACGGCGAATCGTCGATATCCGCATCGTAGTAAAGCTTCGGCATTTGGTTTATTGACCTTCCTAGGTTTTGGTTTAAGGACTAACTGCTTGTTCGGTCCCTTACACGCTTCCGGAAACGCCCGGTGTAACGTGGTACTCGTGGGGGACTCCATTGGCCCAATTTCGGTTGGCCTGGAATTGACCGTCTGTTTCGCCCTCGAAAAGGGTACCGCGGAGGACCGCAACGCGACCCGTCCGCATCACCTCAATGATTCCGAAACGGTCCATCAGCGTGATCAACGAGTCGATTTTTTCGCGCCCGCCAGTCAACTCCAACGTGACGCTGTTTGCGCCAATGTCGATGATGTTCGCGCGGAAAACTCGACTGAGTTCCAAGACCTCGACTCGGGTTTCGGCGGTGGTTTTCACCTTGACGAGCGCCAGTTCACGCCAGATGTGATTCATGTTCGTAATGTCGTGTGCCTCGATCACATTGACGAGCCGTTCCAATTGCGCCGCACATTGATCGACGACTGAAGGTGGGCCTTCAAGCACGAAGGTCAATCGCGATAGTCCCGGGTTCTCCGAGCGTCCGACGGCTAGGCTAGCGATGTTGAGGCCACGGCGGCGGCATAGACCGGCAATCCGGGCGAGGACACCGGGCCTATCTTCGACCAATGCGGTAACTGTGCGAGCTTCGAATTTCGATTGCGTGGACATCTTAAACTCTGGTGTCCTCCATCAGATCCTTGATGCTGCCGCCAGCGGGGATCATCGGGTAGACGTGTTCGACCTTTTCGATGACGAAATCGACGATAACCGGACCGGGGTGCGCGTTGGCTTCTTCAATAGCCGATTCAACGTCGTCAATGTCATCGACGCGCATGCCCTTCATGCCGAACGCGTCCGCCAATTTCACGAAATCGGGGTTTGCGGTATAAGCATCGGCTTGGGTGTCACCCATGTAGAAGAGTTCCTGCCACTGAGTGATCATGCCAAGGTGGTTATTGTTCAAGATGGCGTACTTGACCGGCAATCGGTTCTCGACCGCGGTCGCCAGCTCCATCATCGTCATCTGGAACCCGCCATCGCCACAGATCGACCATACGAGCGATTCGGGCAATGCGAGTTGCGCGCCGATAGCTGACGGCACCTCGTAGCCCATCGTTCCTAGACCGCCAGAGCACAGCCACGAGTTGGGTTCTGTGAATCGATAGTGTTGGGCGGCCCACATCTGGTGCTGGCCAACACCAGTGCAGATGATTGCATTGCCCTTCGTGACGTTCGACAGGCCGCGGACGACGTGTTGGCCCGATAGGTTGCCGGTCTCAGGGATGTGCAACGAGGGATGATCGGATTTGAGTTGCTCGACGTGCCGTATCCATTCCGGCCGCGAGGCGCGATTGGCTTTGGGTACCATCTGTGCCAGCACGTGTTTGAGATTGCCAACGACTGCGGCGTCGACCGGCACCGCCTTACCGATCTCGGCAGGGTCGATGTCGATGTGGATTTTTTTGGATCTCGTTGCGAACTCGTTGACATTGCCTACGATGCGGTCGTCGAAGCGACTTCCGGCGGCGATGATCAGGTCAGAGTCGTCGAGGGCCAAGCTCGCGTAAGCTTCACCATGCATCCCTGGGAAGCCGACGTGGAGCGGATGGTTTTCGGGAAAGCCGGAAATCCCAAGCAGCGTTGTGACGACCGGAATCTGCGCTTTCTCGGCGAGTTCTTTCAACTCATCAAAAGCACGGGAGATTATGACGCCGTGACCGGCTAGGAACACCGGCCGTTCCGCTTCGTTAATGAGCTTCACGGCTGCGTCGATTTGTTCGTCAGGCGCGGCGGTTGGTATTCGGTATCCGGGCAGATTGATCTGACTATCGCGTTCGTAGTCGTACGTGCCAACCTCTTGCATCACATCTTTTGGAATGTCGATGAGGACCGGGCCGGGTCGTCCGGTTCGGGCGATGTGGAAGGCCTCGTGTACGGTTGCCCCCACGTCTTCGACTCGGGTGATCAGATAGTTGTGCTTGGTTACCGGGAGAGTCGCACCAGTGATATCGGTCTCTTGGAACGCGTCAGTCCCGATTGCGGCACGGCCGACCTGACCGGTTATCGCGACGATTGGAACAGAGTCCATCATCGCCGTCGCAAGACCGGTTATGAGGTTAGTCGCACCGGGACCTGAAGTAGCGAAGGCGACACCGACTTTGCCCGAAGCCCTTGCGTAACCATCGGCTGCGTGCGCCGCTCCTTGCTCGTGGCGTACGAGCACGTGACGGAGCTCAGGATACCGGCCGAGTACACCGTACAGCGGCAGTATTGCGCCGCCGGGGAGGCCAAATACGATATCGACGCCTTCGTTTAGAAGCGCCTCGCATACTATGTCGCCGCCAGTAAGTGTCTTGCCCATGTCGTTTCTGTTGTCTCTTCTCACGTACTTCTTAGTGCAGTTTCAGTCGGTCAAATAAAAAAAGTCCCGTCCCTTGATTTGAAAGGACGAGACTGCTCCCGCGATACCACCTTGATTGGTTGAGTTTCAAGGATCCACCTGATATTCAACCCGCTTCATTTGTAGCCGTTAACGTGGCAATCCGCGGGGCCCTACTAGTCCGGTTCGGAGAATCAGATGTTGAGGCCGCGTGCTCCCGGGCGAGTTCTCGCAGACGATGCGTATTCTTTCCAGCTACCGAATACTCTCTGATGCCGTCGTCGACGCGGTACTACTCCCGTTCATAGCATTAGCATTTTGGATGTGCTCTTCAATTATGCCACACGCTACGGAATCCGCAAAACGCCCGACTCGACAACTGGACCACAATGGAACTTCGAACAATCTCCCGCGGTCACGTGGCCGAACTGCTCGAAATCTTGCGCGCGATTGGGCCACACGGTCACCGCGAGTGGCCGATCGACGATGAAGCGTCATTGCTCGCGACCCTCGATAGTCCGCGTCTAGATCCTGATCTAGGTCGGTGGTCGATCAGTTACGAAAATGGTTCCCCCGTCGGCTATTCGCTTGTCGAGCCAGAGTTGAACATCGGCAGGATTCTCGTGGGTTTGGCAGCCGTCGCGGGACGCGACGATGTATTGGGTTCGTTGCTCCGAGACGGTGTCGCACGCGCCACGGAACTATCGGATCAAGATCAGTTCGAGATTCACGTTGCGGTGCGGGACATTGAATCGGAAGCGATCGTTGATGCACTCGAAGCCGCGGAGTTCAGGGTCGTTCGGACCGTATTGAAGATGCGCGTCGATGTTTCAGATGTGGAGCTGCCTGAGCCCTTTGCGAGTTCCGAGTCAATTGTTCGTGATGCCGATATGTCTGATGCCGCAGAGGTTGCCGCGGTGACTGACCTTCACAATGCATGTTTCGTTGGGAGTTGGGGGTTTTCTCCCAATACTGTCGAAGAAATATCCGATCGCACGGCCGCAGATAAGGATCGTAACGGGTTTGCGCCGATAGTCGTTTTGGAGCGCACATCAAATGGTGAGCTGGCCGGCTACAACTGGATCACCCTCAGCGACGGCTCTGGACGCGTTGAGATGGTAGGGGTTCACCCGAGTATGCGCGGCAAGCGACTGGGTTGGACGATCTTCAACGCGGGGGTCGAACGACTGATCGCGCAAGGGGCGACCGAGCTCGTTTTGGATGTCGATTCCGAAAATCCCCCGGCACGCCGCATTTACGAATCGGCGGGTTATCGCACTTACTCTGAAGTTCGGTATTTCGGTCTAAATGTAGGCGTCGATTAGGCTCTTGAACCCAACGCCCTATCGAGGTTGAACGCCGCCGATATGAGCGCCAAGTGCGTGAATGCCTGTGGGAAGTTGCCGAGGTGCTCGCCTTTGGGTCCGATCTCCTCTGAATAGAGTCCCAGGTGATTGGCGTATCCGAGCATGTGCTCGAACATCATCCGGGCTTCTTCGAGCCGTGAAGGGTCGGATCGTCCGGCGCGGGTCAGGGCCTCGACGAGCCAGAAGGTGCACATGTTGAAGGTACCTTCCTCGCCCTCGAGGCCATCAGCGGTTTCGTTGAGGTTGTATCGATAGACGAGGTTGGAGTAGACGAGACCGCCGTTGGACGGCGATCTTTGGATGGCGTCGAGTGTCTTGAGCATGCGCGGGTCTGACGGCGACATGAAGAACACCATGGGCATGATGAGGTTCGAGGCGTCTAGCGCATCTCTTCCGTAGGCTTGAGTGAAGGCCTCTACGTTGTCGCTCCAACCGTTTTGAATTATCTGCTCGTAGATCTCGTCGCGTACTCTGACCCATCGTTCGGTGTCGCTAGGGAACGAGCGTTTCGCGGCTAGTCGTATTCCGCGGTCGATTGCGACCCAGCACATGAGTTTTGAGTAGACGAAGTGTGCGCGACCGCCGCGAACTTCCCATATGCCTTCGTCCGCTCGATGCCAGTTGTCACAGACCCAGTTAATGATTTTCCGCAGGTAGGACCAGAAGTCGTATGAGATTGGAGTTTGGTATTTGTTGGAGAGATAGACGGCGTCCATCAGCTCGCCGTAGATGTCAAGCTGTAGCTGGTCGGCGGCGCCGTTGCCGATACGTACCGGTTGCGAGTTCATGTACCCCGACAAGTGATCCAGCGTGTGCTCTTCGAGGTCGTGGCTACCGTCGATGCCGTACATGACTTTCAGGGTGCCGTCTTCTTCACCCTCCGCGCACCGTGCTTCCAACCATTCCATGAAACGCCCGGCTTCTTCGGTGAGGCCGATTCTGAGCAGTCCGTAAACACTGAAGGCTGCGTCTCGGATCCAGGTGTAGCGGTAGTCCCAGTTGCGCACTCCGCCGAGGTGTTCAGGCAGGCTCGTGGTGGGTGCGGCTACGAATGCGCCAGTAGGTTCGTAGGTAAGGAGCTTTAGGATCAGTGCCGAACGATGCACCATCTCGCGCCATCTTCCGGTGTAGGTGCACTTGTTTATCCAACGTCTCCAATAATCGACGGTAGCGTCGAAAAGTAGCTCGATGCGTTCCGCGTCGAATTTGTCGGCTCGTTCGATATGTTCAACGGCGTCGATAACGATGTATTCGGTGTGACCTTCGTGAATTTCGAAATCGACTTTGACGGCGTTGTCGATGATTTTTGGTTTTACGGTGCTCCAGTATTCAATAGAAATATCCGGGGAGATGAATCGAACACTTTCTCCGACGTAGACTGCGTCGTGTTCGTCCCTACCGTAGTTGAATCTGGGTGAGCAATCGATCTGCATGTGCAGATTGCCTCGGATGCCGGTAATGCGACGTATGAGCACGTGGTCGGTATCGCCAGCGACGCGTGTTCGTACCGGCATGAAGTCGACGATTTGGGCAACGCCTTCGTCCGACGTGAAATGCGTGACCAAAACGTTGGTCTCGGGGAGGTAGTACTGAGTCGAGCGCACATCGTTATTGGCCGGGCTCAGTGAGAAATGACCGCCATTCTCTTCATCAAGAATCGAGGCGAAAATCGAGGGTGAGTCGAAATGCGGCGCACAGAACCAATCGATTGTGCCGTTGACGCCGACGAGCGCGGCGGTGTAGAGATCGCCGATAATGCCGTGGTCTTCAATGCGCAAATACACAGTTCGCTCTCCACTCCATCACGGGCGATGGGGATGTTTGATGGTAATTATCGCAGAGGCGCTGCCGATAGCGGCGTTTCCACAACTCGATTGTAGACATCCACAAGCCCGTTCACGGTCGATTCCCATGAAAATTCCTCGACCCGTTTACGAGCCGCGTTCGACATCGTATATTGCAAATCTTGGTTGCCGATTATCTGGAGAATCTTATCTGCATAGACGACCGGGTCCCGATTTCGAATCAAATAACCCGTCTCGTTGTCAATCACGATGGATCTCAAACCATCGACATCGGCTGCTACGGCCGGTGTACCGCATGCTGCCGCTTCGAGGGCCGCCAATCCGAACGTCTCGTGAAACGATGGTGCGACAATGCAGTCCGCGTTTGAATAGATCGCTGGGAGTTCGGACTGCGGTAAAGCGCCAGGTAGCTTGACTCGATCCGTTAGGCGCAGTTTGGAGATGCGACCTAGTACCCGTCGGAACTCGTCGGCGGTTCCGCCACCAACGATTTGCAGTTCGACATCAAATCCTCGTTCGATGATGATCGCGAATGCGTCGATGAGCAGATCGACGCCTTTGAGAGCGTCGAGTCTTCCAACGTACAGGATGCGTCGTCGACTTCGTGATGTTGACGAAGTTGGAGACGCTGAAAACTCATTCGTGTCAACGCCAGGCGGAATAACGACGAATTTCTCCTTCGGCAATCCGAATTCTGACATCATGTGCGCGGCCTCGCCGTCCGTCCAAACAACGATCTGGTCGGCATCTCGCGCAACTCGAGCTTCACTGACGAATCGGATATCGGGTTCATTCTCCTCGGGGCGGACATTTTTCTTGATGCTGGCGAGGGTGTGGAAACTCGTCACATGAGGAATATTCCAACCATTGACCAGTTCACAGCCGACCACACCAGAAAGCCAGTAGTGGGAAGCAACGATGTCGAAATTGGATTGATTGATCGAAGCATCTTTGTTCACGGCGGCGGCGAATTCGGGCAGAAGTGCTGGAAGTTGCTCTTTTCGCTCGTCCAACGTGCCGATTGGCATATGCACCAAATCGTAGTCGCGTTGATCGTCAACGTTCCCGGTACCGGGATGTAATCGGGAATAGACCCGGACGCCATGACCCATGCGCGCTAATCGAGTTGAAACTCGGTCAACGTAGACGTTCATTCCACCGGCATCAGTGCTGCCGGGCGGGATACATGGGCATCCGTGCACGCTGATTACAGCGATTGGCATCGGTATTCCAAGGTTTGCGTTCGATCTACCTGCGGGCGAGCGCGTAGCAAGTCGCTAGGTCTTCTTGTCGAGCCGGGCCGTGTAGATATGGCGGTCGACCGCGCCGAGGTGGTATTTGTATCGTTCGTCGCCACGCATGAAATCGTAGACCTCGATGCCCTCTCGAATCGATGCCAGTATGTTGATGGCGTGATTCAACAAGCCGACCGCGAGCCAAGAACGATCCGGCAGGTAACCGCTGTTGTAGAGGTATTTCGTGCTACCGATTTTGAAGGCTAAGGATGTGGCGACTTTTTCGCCGTTGATTGTAAGGAAGTAGATCCGGGTAATGTCGTTTTCCGCGAGTGTGACGGCGATTTCTCTAAAGAACGCCTCTCGTTGCGGAGTCATGAATTCGCTTTTGTCGATCGAACTGCCGCGGTGAAGTTTGATGAAATCGTCCATTGCCGATTCGATTTCGTCGGGTGTGGTCAGCTCGAGTTGCTCAACCTTGCCGGCGTTGTGGAGACGACGAAGTTTGCGACGCAGTTCGTGGCGATGTTTCTTGGTCAACGATGCAAAATACTCGTCGACTGTAGACGGTAGAGTGACGCGTGGTGCCACACCTTCGTCCCAAATATGGACTTCCCATCCCATGTCACTTGCCACTTCTTTGACGGCGTGGATGGAGTGTGAATCTTCAGGCAGCGATTCCAGCACCAGTGCAGATATTTCTGGATCGTCGTAGAGCGATTGGAGAAGGTCTTGCACATCGCTGGGAAGCAACTCGGCATCGTGTTTGAACCCGAGATAATCCACTAGATCGGTTCCACCAAGGAATGTGCAGACGCCTTCGTCGTTGTTCGAGTCGAGTCGTAACGGGGCAATGATCGCGGTCGTGCCATTCGGGCGAACAACGGAGCGCAGCATGAGTTTGGAATCGCCACCGAAATGCTCCCACCAAATTTGGTTCCATTCGAGGGAATCAAAGGCCGAACTCGCGGGCATGGATGCGTAGATTCGGTTCCAGTCGGCGGATAGATCATCGAACGTCGGTGAAACGATTCTGGGGGTTGTGGCAAAGGTCATTGAGAAATAGCTATGCGGCGTCCTTGGACAATAGCGCCGCGACTTGTTCGACGTCTGGTTCGACGTACTCTAGTTCGACCAAGGCATGATTTTCGACGGTTGTGGGGTCTTTCAATCCCATCCCAGTCAATATACATACCGCGGTCAGATTCTTAAGGTCTTCGCCCTGAGAAGCGAGTTTGATGAGACCGGCAACGGAGGCGGCGGAGGCGGGTTCACAAAATATACCCTCTTCGCGGGCCAACCGGATGTAGGCTTCGATGATCTCGGCATCGGACACCGCGTCGATGTTGCCACCGGATTCGTCGCGTGCGTTCACAGCTCGCTGCCAACTTGCGGGATTTCCGATGCGGATCGCACTAGCTATCGTTTGCGGGTCTTCGATTTTTTCGTCGCGAACGATGGGCGCGGCACCGACGGCTTGGAAACCCATCATGCGTGGGAGTTTAGTGATACGCTCGTTGATTCGATACTCGGTGAAGCCTTTCCAGTAAGCGGTGATGTTGCCGGCGTTACCTACCGGAATGCAGATCATGTCGGGGGAATCGCCGAGGGCATCTGAGATTTCGAAAGATGCGGTTTTTTGACCCTCAAGGCGATACGGATTGAGGGAATTAACCAGCTCGATCGAGAGTTCCGTGGCAAGATCGCGAACCATTGTCAATGCGTCGTCGAAGTTGCCATCGACTGCGAGGATTCGAGCACCATAGGCCATGGCTTGCGCGAGTTTACCTAGGGCAATCTCACCCGACGGCACGACGACGAAGGATTGAAGGTTGTATCGAGCGCTGTAGGCTGCGGCGGAAGCGCTGGTGTTACCGGTTGATGCGCAGATCACGCGTTTGCGGCCGGCCTCCAGTGCCTTCGCTATGGCCATTACCATGCCCCGGTCTTTGAAAGAACCGGTCGGGTTAGATCCTTCGAGTTTGAAGTAAAGATTTTCGCAACCTACGGACGGACCAATGTTGGTAGATTTCACCAACGGTGTGTTGCCCTCACCCATCGTGATCATGGGTGTGTCCGCATTCACCGGCAGAAACTCTTTGTATCTTTCGATGACCCCGACGGTGCCGTTCACGGTTTCCTCTCCATTCGCAGGTCGACGTGGCCTGCTTGTTTTTGTCGACCGCTAAACTTCGTCGTAATCTTCGACGCGGATCAGATTTTCAAGCGACGCGACAACATCCAATTGTCGCAGACGCATTGCCGCTTCTTGCATATTGGCTTCACGGGACGGGTGGGTCATTATGACGAGGTCGGCCAGACCTCGCTCGTCGTCTGAATCGAACTGCAACACAGAGGCGATACTGATGTGTGCGTCGCCGAATACACTTGCGACCTTGGCGAGAACGCCAAACTTGTCGATGGCCGAGAGTCTCACGTAGTAGCGAACTCGAAGGTCGTCCATGTCGATAACGGTCGGTTCGATTTCGCGAGTGCTTGATCCATTGTTGGTGGATTGTCCTTTACCGCTTTGGGCAAACATTGTTTTGGCAATTCGCAGAACATCACCCATCACTGCGCTTGCGGTTGGCCCGGCCCCTGCTCCCCTGCCCTGCAACCAAAGTGGACCCAACAAGTCACCGTTCAACTCCACCGCATTTAGGACGCCGTTGACGTTGGCCATGGGCACTTCGACTGGTACCAACGCGGGATGTACTCGACACCGAACTCCATTCGACTCTGAACGAGCGATCGCTAGCAACTTGATCGTAAACCCGAGCGCGCCGGCATATCGGAGATCTTTCGCGCCGATGTTTCGAATGCCTTCTCTGTGGATTGCGTCCGGGTTAACCGATGCGCCAAACGCTAATCGGGTCAAGATCGACAGTTTGTAAACGGCGTCGTGAGCATCGACGTCTGCGGTCGGGTCGGCCTCTGCGTAACCGAGGGATTGTGCTTCGGCGAGCGCGTCTTCGAATGAACTTCCCGATTCTTCCATCGAGGAAAGTACGAAGTTCGTGGTCCCGTTGATGATGGCTCGGATGCTCTCGATGCGATTGGCACGAAGGCTGTCTTGGATCACCGCCAGCACAGGGATTCCACCGCCAACGCTGGCTTCGTAAGACAACGTAACGCCGTTCTCCGCGGCCAAACGAGTTAACTCGTCGCCATGTTTCGCGAGCACCTCTTTGTTTGCGGTGACGACGTGCTTACCGGCTTTCAATGCCGCGGCCATGTATGTGTGTGCGGGTTCCTCACCGCCCATCACTTCTACGATGATGTCGTTTTGATCGTCGCCGAGCACCTGTTCCGGGTCGGTTGTTAAGAGGTCGGACGGTACACCATCCCGCTGGCGCGTTATGTCCTGAACCAAGATTCCGTTCAATGCGAGCAGATAACCGAAATCAGAGTCGGGCTGAACTAAGACCCGCGCGACTTGCGACCCGACCACACCGGCGCCTAGCAACCCTACGCCAACAGCGCTAGGGCTACTCACTTGCCGTTCCATTGCCATCAAACAGCATCCGGCGCCTATTGATTAAGTTCTTCAAGCGATGTGAACGGCGATACGGGCGTCGCGGTAGGCACGATGGCGTTGGACCGCACCTGACGGTTGATCCAATCGTAGACCTCGCTGTTCAACGAGATGGCGGTATCGAATTCGAATCGGTGCTCGTTGATGTAGCGATCCACTTCTAGGTTTGCCAAGATGTCGAAATGGTCGTCCGCAATCTCGCGGGCTTCGCTGAAATCGGAAACGATATGCGCGGTCCAAAGCTGTGATGCCTCGTCGTATCGTCCGCCGCTAAGCGTGTTCAACGCGAGTACACGTTCGCCTTTCGAGCCATCCTCGTTGGTTTTGTGGCCAAACAATATTGAGTCGAGATCGGTTCGCACACCTTGCGGCAGCCATCCGATATAGCCGCCGGTTCGTTGGACGTTCGGGTCCTCGGACAGTTCCAACACAATCGCCCCTACGGTGCGACCCGACGCTAGGTCTCTTTCAATTCGGTTAATAGTTGCTTGACTCACGTCTTGCAAGACAATCTGGTAGACCTCTGCTTGGGGTTGAATGCGGGGAAGTGTTTTTCCGAGTTCGTCTCTGAGGCGTTCTTTGAACATGCCTTTGCGGATGAAATCGCGATACACACCTTCATCGAGTCCGATACGGTTCAGGAACTGTTTCTTGGTTTCCTCGACGTTCGAGCGATGTTCGCGCATTGAGGCGTCGGAAGTCGTATCGGCGACGAACCCGAGGAGTGATTCGAGCTGATTGTCGACCTCGTGTTGCTCGACTGTGATGCCAAAACGCGGGGCGAGGTGGTACGCCAATTCGTTTGATTGGAGCGTCTGCATCGCTTCGAATGCGGAGGTCCCTAGCTCAAACGGGACGCCCAAGTCCTCGCTCAATCTTTGGAAGAATCGGATGTAGTTGACGATGTCGCCGCGGGTGTAGACGGAGTCTTCCACCTTTACCGCGATTTCGGTTGGTGGTTCCACGTACTGCCGGTAAAAACCGTATGCGGGGATCGCGAGCACCGCCAGCACGAAGATGATCGCGCCGATGATGAACGGTCGGTTACGAAGGGCAGCCCGTTCCCGACGTCGCATGAGCTCGAAACGCGAAACGCCGCGACGATTCGTAATGCTCCGTTGGCCGGCTTGGTAGCCACCCAATGGTGCATGAGAGAATGTGCTGCGTTCCGGTTCGTTCGCCATTTCTAACATTCAGTACGGATCGGCGTCGGTTGAACACACACTATTTTACGCGCCCGGACTTGGTTCGATCCTAGTTGGCACAACTTGATTGGCAAGGAGGACCCCGTCGTGTTGCTAATCGTCCGAAGTCGCGTTTTCAGTTGATTCTGACTCTGCCGTTGGCTCAGCGGTCGCCGGTGCATCCGCCGTTTCCTCGGAGCTTTCGTTAGCCGTATCCTCGGTTTGTGTAACGACCGCTTCTTGTTGTTCGGATGCTTCGACTGACGATTCATCCTCAACCGCCTCGGAATCTTGTGGTCGTGGCGTTTCGGTCTGGACCGCTCCAGTGACATAAACGTGGTCCGGAGCCATGGGGATCAACGCGAGATGCTGCGCTCGTTTGATAGCACGGGCTAGGCGGCGTTGGTTTTTGGCGGTCACACCGATGCGTTGACCGGACACGATCTTGCCGCGCTCGCTGACGAAGCGACGCATCAGTTGGACATCCTTGTAGTCGATTTCCTCGGCTTTTAGGACATTCCTGCCGCGCCTACGACGTCCGAATGCGCCCCCACCTCCGCCTCCGCGGCGGTTGCCGAATGGCGGTCGAGTTCTAGAACCTGTTGTCATTGTGTCTCCGTGCTGCTCCGTAAGAAGTTGAGGTTATCGGACGTTTGTTTGTCAAGAATACGCGTACGTGATGTCTCACCAAGGCAAGTCTTCCAAATCTTCGCCGTCGGTTGGTTGGTTGTAGCCACCTCCAGCTTCGTATCCTGAAGGCGCTGCTTGCGCTGGCTGTTGGGATTGTCCACCACTGTACGGTTGTGCAGTTTCGGGCGCGGGAGGATATGACCCATACCCACCTTCTTCGCCTTCTTCACGCCTTGTCAAGTTGATAACTCTGAACGCATTCACGTCCAAGCTAGTTCGCGTTGCCCCTGCTTGGTTCGTGTACTCGCGCGTCGAGAGTCGACCCTCGATGAAAACTTTGGCGCCGCGCCGAACGCTGTTGGCGACATTTTCAGCCTGTTGGCCCCAAACGGAAACGTTGAACCATTCCGTCTCTTCTTGCCATTCATTGTTGACTTGGTAACTGCGGTTCACCGCCATACTGAAACTGGCGACGGCGCGACCGCTGGCTGTGTACCGCAACTCGGCGTCGCGACCGGCGTTGCCAATCAGGAGTATTAAATTCAGGCTCATCGCAGATCACCAAGGCAGGTTTTCGAGATCATCGGTCTCGGCGACCTGGGCGTTTGGGTTCGGAGTAGTCGCCGCCGGGGCGTACTCAGATGTTACGTGACCATTTGAACCGTTGCCATTCGATGTCGGTGTGTTCTCATTAGGTCGGCGGTTGTCCCGGGTCGGGTATGCTCCGCCTTCGTTTTCTACCGCGTTGTCCCGGGGTGACAGCGCGATTACACGGTTCGCGTTGACATCCAGACTGGTACGAGTTTCACCGTTACCGGCGGTGTACTCTCGGGTGGAGAGTCGACCATCGACGAATACGCGGGTGCCGCGTTTTACGCGTTCGGCTACGAATTCAGCTTGCCGTTCCCAAGCAGCAACGTTGAACCATTCAGTGTCTTCGCGCATCTCGTCGCGTACTTGGTAGCGGCGGTTGACGGCGATGCTGAAGTTTGCTACCGCAGCGCCGTTCGGTGTGTACCGCAACTCGGCGTCGCGGCCCGCGTTGCCGATGAGAAGTATCTGGTTGAGAGTCATTAGGAATATTCGCCTTCCATACTAGTTGCTACG